>NZ_JQNL01000001.1:0-2560000 GCF_000745235.1 Luteibacter mycovicinus | reverse complement strand
CAGCCGGAAGCCTTCGGCCGGAGCTTCGATGTCCGACAACGGAAGCAGACTGGTATCGCCCTGCCCGGTCACCACCGCGTTCCAGCCGGCGATCGCCTGCTCGGCCGCCGCCGCATCGTGGAAACGTGTCGCCAGTTCCCGAGCGAGGCGAAGCTTGGCCTCGCGCGGATTGAGCGCGCCCGAGGCGACATCCGCCTTCATGACGGTCAGCTCGTCCAGCGACACCTCGAAACTCAGCAGCTCGAACCAGCGCCACATGAGGTCGTCGCCGATCTTCATCGTCTTGGTGACGATGTCGATGGCCGGCTCATTGATACCGATGTAGTTGCCCAGGGACTTGGACATCTTGTTGACGCCGTCCAGGCCTTCCAGCAACGGCATGGTCAGAACGATCTGCGGCGCCTGGCCGTGGTGCTCCTGCAGGGCACGGCCCATCAGCAGGTTGAACTTCTGGTCGGTTCCGCCAAGTTCGACATCGGCCTCCAGGGCCACCGAGTCGTAGCCCTGGGTCAGGGGATACAGGAACTCGTGGATGGCGATGGGCTGCTCGGACTTGTAGCGCTTCTGGAAGTCATCGCGCTCGAGCATGCGTGCGACCGTATGGGTGGCGGCCAGCCGGATCATGTCCGCCGCGCCCATCTTGCCGAACCACTCGGAGTTGAAGCGCAGCTCGGTCTTCTCCCGGTCCAGCACCTTATAGACCTGCTCGGCGTACGTTTCGGCGTTGGCCAGGACGTCCTCACGGGTGAGGGCCTTGCGGGTCACGTTCTTGCCCGTGGGGTCGCCGATCATCCCGGTGAAGTCGCCGATCAGGAAAATTACCTGATGTCCCAGATCCTGGAACTGGCGCATCTTGTTGAGCAGCACGGTGTGGCCGATATGAAGATCGGGCGCGGTCGGGTCGAAGCCGGCCTTGATGCGCAGTGGACGCCCCGTCTTGAGGCGTGCCTCGAGGTCTTCCTTCTTGATGATCTCGTCCGCGCCTCGCGCGATCAGCGCCAGGGCCTGCTCCAGCTCGTTCATGCTCACTCTCTATAGGTATGTAGGTGTGCGACCTTCACATTTGTGTGTGAAGACGCCGTGGCGGTTAATTGTGCGTTAACCCCACGATGCGTTGCAAAGCCTTGATGGAAAAGGCGTTGACGGCCTTTACACGAGGCCGTTATGGTACGCGACAACTCGGGGCGAGCGGATATAAGAAAGACAATGGCTGATTTGAACCGCGGAGCGCACAGCGCTCGCAAGCAGGCAATCCGGCGCAAGGCACAGCGCCGCCACGCGCACTTCTACGATACGCGTGCCCATTGGTCGTTCAGCCGCAACGCCTCGGCCGAGCCGCTCAGCTGGAGCCGCGAGCGCTGGATCCTCGCCGGTACCGCTTTCCTGCTGGTCATTCTGTCCGCTCTCGTGATTCCTGCCTGGGCCGGCGCGATGAAGAAGGAGACGGCGATCGTCGCCACCGCCGTCACCGTGCCCGCCGCGGCACCTGGAACGCCGACCGCCAATTCACTTGCGCATGCCGTCGTCCCGCTTGCCCTGCCCAAGATCGATCCCGCGTCGATCAAGCCGATCGCCCCGATCGAAGAATGGCAGACGGTGCAGGTCAAGGCCGGCCAGACCCTCGCCGACATCTTCCTTGCCCAGGGCCTGTCGATGACCGACCTGCAGCACGTCATCGACGGCGCGGGCGGTGCGAAGGTGTTCCACCAGATCAAGCCGGGCCAGGAGTTCCAGTTCCTGGTCGGCGCCGACCACACGCTCAAGGGTGTGCGTTTCGATCAGGACGAGGCCAACATCGCCACCCTGCGTATCGACGGCGACAAGCCGCAGCTCACCACCCAGACGCGTGACGTGCAGCGTCGCGAGCACATCGCGCACGGCGTCATCGACAGCTCGCTGTTCGGCGCGGCCTCGCAGGCCGGCATGAGCAACGCGATGGTGCTGAAGCTTGCGGAGGTGTTCAAGTTCGATATCGACTTCGTGCAGGACCTGCGCGTCGGCGACAACTTCACCGTCGTCTACGACGACGTGTACAGCGATGGCGCGTTCCTGCGGGAAGGCGACATCGTCGCCGCCGAGTTCGTCAATCAGGGCAAGCGTTACACCGCCTACCGGTACAAGAACGGCGACGGCAAATACAGCTACTTCAGCGAGGAGGGTCGTCCGCTCACCGGCTCCTTCCTGCGCATCCCGGTCGATTTCACCCGCATCTCCTCGCAGTTCAGCGCTGGCCGCATGCATCCGATCCTCGGCAAGATGCGCGCTCACAAGGGCGTCGACTACGCCGCACCCACCGGCACGCCGATCCACTCCGCGGGCGATGGCGTCGTCAAGTTCCGTGGCTGGATGAACGGCTATGGCAACTTCGTGGTCATCCAGCACAACGCCACGATCAGCACCGCCTACGGCCATATGTCGAAGTTCGCCAACCTGCGCGTCGGCCAGCGTGTCAGCCAGGGCAGCACCATCGGTTTTGTCGGTATGACCGGCCTCGCCACCGGCCCGCATCTGCACTACGAATTCCGCGTTAACAACGTGCAGCGCGATCCGCAGACGGTCACCCTGCCCAAGCCCGAGCCGCTTCCGGCCGCGCAGCTGGCCAGGTTCAAGAAGGAAGTGGTCGGTCCGCAGCTCGCCCGCCTGAAGCAGGTCGACAACAGCACCAAGCTTGCACGCGCCGACAACGGCACGAAAAGCACCGACTGATTCGTGGCCAACGCTGACGGCCTCTACATCGGCCTCATTTCCGGGACCAGCGCCGACGGCATCGACGCCGCGCTGGTCCGCTTCGAGAACGAGTCGCCGGCGCTTGTCGCCGGACTGACGCATCCCTGGAACGATGACCTGCGCCGGCTGATCCTCGCCGTGGCGCAGGACGAGGAGCGGCTCGACCTCGACCGCTATGGGCGGCTCGACGTCGCCGTAGGCCTGGCCTTCGCGGAGGCGACGCACGCCGTCCTAGGTATGGCGGGCGTACGCGCCGATGAGGTCGTCGCCATCGGTTCGCATGGGCAGACGATTCGTCATCGCCCTAGCGGAGACCACCCGTTCACCCTGCAGATCGGCGACGCCTCCGTGATCGCGGAGCGTACGCGCATCGATACCGTGGCCGACTTCCGCCGCGCCGACGTGGCCGCCGGCGGCCAGGGCGCGCCGCTGGTGCCGGCGTTCCACGCGACGGTACTGCGTCCCTCGGCCGGTTCGCGCGTCGTACTCAATCTGGGCGGCATCGCCAACGTGACAAGGCTGGGCGCGGACGGTGGCGTCACCGGCTTCGATACCGGTCCCGCGAACGGATTGATGGACGCGTGGTGTCTTCGTCATCGCGGCGAAGCGTTCGACAGGGACGGCCGCTTCGCGGCATCGGGCCAGATCGACGAACGCCTGCTTGCCGGGTTGCTGGACGACGCCTACTTCGCCCTCCCACCGCCCAAGAGCACCGGTCGCGAACATTTCCACCTCGCGTGGCTGGACATGCATCCGCGCGTGGGCGAACTGCCTCCTGAAGACGTGCAGGCGACACTGCTCGCCCTGAGCGCGGTGAGTGTCGCCGAAGCGATCGGGCGGCATGCGGCGGATGCCGTCGACGTCATCGCCTGCGGTGGTGGCGTGCATAACGTCGCGCTGATGGGCGCGATCGCCGCCCGCCTCGAAGGGCGCCCACTATTGTGGAGCACGCAGTTCGGGATCGATCCCGACATGATGGAGGCGATGGCGTTCGCGTGGCTTGCCTATCGCCGACTGCGCGGCGAGCCGGGAAACCTGGCGGCGGTGACAGGGGCGACTGGCCCCCGGCTGCTGGGTGCCCTCTACGCGGCACCGCTGAGCTGAATCCATCGAGCGACGGCTAGAACGTCTCGGACGGCTGTGACGCCTGCCGGGTCGCGGCGTCGGCGAGCGACGACGGCGAGGCTTGCGCCAGCGCCGCGAGTGCCTCCTGGAACGCCGCCTGCTCTTCGGCATCCCACGCACCGGTGAGGTGGGCGATGTCACCGGGTTCGAGCAACAGCTCGCTGAACACGTCGCCCGGACTCAGACCCAGCCCGTAACGCAACGCGTGGAGAATGACTTCATTGATCGACCAGCGGCGTTCCCGGGCGAGCGCTTTGATCCGCTCAGCCATTTGCTCGTCGATATGTCTTACAACAATATCTGGCACGTGCGTTACCTCCTCGCGCATGCCCCCTGTGCCGGAAATCTTACACAGTTTTGGCACGTTGCAAAGACAGGCCGTTCGGCCTAATCCGTGTTGACGGCCTCGGGACGCGGCATCTTACGCCACAGCAGACCCAGCAGAACGAGCGTCGGCACGATGGAAACCGTACTTACGATGAAGAGCGCCGCGTAACCGGAATCCTTGACCAGAAAGCCGGAAAGACCGCCCATCAGCTTGCCGGGCAGGTTCGCCAGCGCACTGAGCAAGGCGTACTGCGTGGCGGTGAACTGACGGTTGACCAGCCCCGACATGAAGGCCACCAGCACGGGGCCCGCGAAACCTTGCGCGAAGTTGTCCCCCGACAGCGTCGCCACGAAAGCCCACGTCTGCCCCGGATTCATCGCCATCAGCAGATACAGCAGGTTCGACAACGCGACACCGACAGCGGCGACGGCGAGCAGGCGCCGCATCTCGAAGCGGGTCACGGCCCAGCCGCCCAGCAAGGCGCCGGCGATGCCGATGATGACGCCATACACCTTGGAGACCTCGGCGATCTGCGTCTTGCTGAAGCCCGCATCCAGATAGAACGGATACGCCATGACGCCGAGCATCTGATCCGGTAGGCGGAACAAGGCCACGAAAAGCAGCAGCGCCAGTGCCAGGCCGAGGCCGTAACGGGACAGGAAATCGCGGAACGGACCGACGAAGCCCTCCTGAATGGCGACGCTCAGCGGCACGCGCTCGCGCACGCGGTGCTCCGGCTCGCGCGCCACCAGCACCGCCACGATGGGAATGACGAGCAGCGCGCATATCGCGACGTAGCCGCGCTGCCAGCCGAGCGCATCGGCCACGATCAGGATGCCCGCCCCGCCCGCAATGAGGCCGAGGCGGTAGCCGAGCGTGTACGTGGCCGCGAGGGCCCCCTGTGCTTCCGGCGGAGCGATCTCGACGCGGTACGCATCCACCACGATGTCGATGGTCGCGCCGGCGAAGGCGGCCACCAGCGTCACGCCCATGAAGCGCGCCAGCGAAAGGGTCGGCGGGAAGCTGGCCATGCCGAGCAGGCCGATGCCGAGCAGGATCAGGGCGAACAGCAACCAGCCGCGACGCAGTCCCAGTCGTCCGAATAAAGGCAGGCGCCACTTGTCGACCAGGGGCGCCCAGAGAAACTTGAAGTTGTAGGCAAACGTGACGTAACTGGCGACGCCGATGGCGCCGTAGTCGACGCCCGACTCCTTCAGCCACGCGGACAGCGTATTGCCGACCAGCAGGAATGGCAGGCCGGACGCCAGGCCGAAGAACAGCATGATGACCGCGCCCGGCTGGGCGAACGCGGCGCTGACGCCACGCAGGCCCTTGTAGCGGGACGCGCCTGGCGCCTGGCTCACTCGGCGTAATCCACGATGAAGGGGGCGTGGTCCGAGAAACGCTCGTCACGGTAGATCGAGCAGTCGCGCAGGCGGTCGCGCAGACCCGGCGTCACGATCTGGTAGTCGATACGCCAACCCACGTTGTTGGCGCGGGCCTGACCGCGGTTGGACCACCAGGTGTACTCGACGGCGTCGGGCTTCAGCGCGCGGAAGCTGTCCACCCAGCCGATCTCCTTGAAGAGCAGGTCGAGCCACGCACGTTCTTCAGGCAGACAGCCCGAGTTCTTCTGGTTCGACGTCCAGTTCTTGATGTCGTTTTTCGTGTGGACGATGTTCCAGTCGCCACAGAGCACGTACTCGCGTCCGCTGGCCGCCCACTCACGAAAAATCGGGGTCAGCCATTCCATGATCCGGAACTTGTACTGCTGACGCTCGTCACCGGATGAGCCCGACGGGATGTAGAACGAGACCACGCTGAGGTTGCCGTAGCGCGCCTCGATATAACGCCCTTCGCAATCGAAGTCCTCGCGACCCAGCGACACGCGTACTTCGTCCGGCTCGCGCTTCGAATAGATCGCCACGCCGCTGTAGCCCTTCTTGCTGCGCGCGTCGTGATAGAAGCAGTGATGGCCGTCCGGACGGAACATCGGATCGGTGAGCTGCGACTCCTGGGCCTTGGTTTCCTGCAGGCAGACGATGTCCGCATCCTGTGCGCGAAGCCAGTCGAAGACACCCTTCGTGGCGGCGGAGCGGATACCGTTGGCGTTCAGAGAAATGATGCGCATGGGACCTTGATCGGGTATTCGACGATCCCGCCATCATACCTGCGCCTACAATGAGCGCATGAGCCAGCCCGTCCGCGTCACGCCCGTCACCGCCGAACTCCGCCACGCCGTCCTCGACGTCGCGGTGCACCCGGCCCAGTTGCCCTTTGTCGGACGCGCGGTCGATTCGATGGCCGATGCCGCCGTCTGCCCGGGCAGCGAGGCCCTGGCCCTGCTGGTCGAGGATGATGTCGTCGGTTACGTGCGCATCGACCGTCGCGCGGTGGCCCTGGGCGACCATCCCCTGGTGGACGGCGCGGTCGCGCTGCGCAGCTTCATGATCGATGCCCGCTGGCAGGGGAAAGGCCTGGGCCGTCGCGCCCTGGATGGCATCCAGGCCTATGTCGAAGGCCGGCACCCGGACAAGGAGCGCATCCTGCTGATGGTGAACGTACGCAACGAAGCGGCGGTCCACGTCTACCGCAGCGCCGGGTACCTCGAACACGACGAGCTGTACCATGGCGGCCCGATCGGCCCGCAGTACGTGATGTGGCGCCTGTTGCATCCCTGGAACCCCTGAGAGAGACCGACGTGCACGACTACCAGCGCGAATTCATTGAACTGACCCTTGCCCGTGATGTGCTGCGCTTCGGCGAGTTCACGTTGAAGTCGGGTCGCAGCAGCCCGTACTTTTTCAACATGGGCCGGATCGACTCCGGTGCCGCCCTCGCCCGGCTCGGCCGTTCGTACGCCGCCGCCGCGACGCGCTCCGGCGTCCCTTTCGACATGCTGTTCGGCCCGGCTTACAAGGGGATCGCCCTGGCCGCCGCGACCGCGATCGCTCTGGCCGACACCCAGGACCGGGACGTGCCCTGGGCCTACAACCGCAAGGAGGCCAAGGAGCACGGCGAAGGCGGCACGCTCGTCGGCGCACCGCTCAAGGGCCGCGTACTGATCGTGGATGACGTGATGACCGCCGGCACCGCCGTGCGCGAATCGCTCGAACTGATCAGGTCGCAGGGCGCCGAGCCCGCCGGCGTGCTTATCGCACTCGACCGCCAGGAACGCGGTCAGGGCGAGCTGTCGGCGGCACAGGAAGTGGCGGCACAGTTCGGTATCCCGGTCATCGCCATCGCGACCCTCGCCGATGTGCTCACCTACGCGGGGGAGCGCCCTGAACTGGCCAGCGAACACGGTCGCCTGCTGGCTTATCGCGAACGATACGGTGTCAGCGCCTGACCGAAAACGGCGACTGCGTCACGCGTAAAAGGCCGCTTGCATCCGGCAAGCTGGTCTCTCCCCGCGCGCTGGCTATACTCAGCCAACAGGAGGGGGACATCATGCAGGCAGTTCGTTACATCCTCGCGGGAGCGGCACTGTGCGTTGGCACGACCGCGTTCGCCGCGGGTCAGGACAATACGAGAAACAACAGCGCGTTCCGTTACAAGTGGAAGGATGCGAGCGGCCAGTCGTTTTTCAGCGACAGCCTGACGTCCGATGCGATGAAAGCCGGCTACGACGTCGTCAACTCGCAGGGCGTCGTGATCAAACACGTCGACCGTCAGCTGACCACGGACGAACGCGCCGCCGCAAAGAAGCTGGCCGATCAGCAGGCAGCCGCCCAGGCAGCCGCCGATCAGCAAAAGCGCGACGACGCGCAGCTGCTCAACGCGTATCCCAATGAAGCCGCCTTCGCCACGGCGAAGCAAGCGGAACTGGACAACGTCGAACAGGCGGCGCACACCACGCGGTTGAATCTGCAGGGACAGGAGAAGGCACTGGCCGACCTGCTCAACCGCGCGGGCGACCTCGAACGCGGCAAGCAGCCCGTGCCGCCGTATCTCAGTTCCCGCATCACCGATCAGCGCAACACGGTGGCCGCCCTGCGCGCCACGTTGCAGCGCCAGATGACCGCGAAGGATGCGGCCCAGGTGAACATGGACGCACAGCTGAAGCACTACCGCGAACTGAAGGCCGCCGCCGGCCGCTGAGGCCGACGGCCCGGCGCTCAGAACGGCAGGGGCAGGTTCCGGTCGACCGCCAGCAGACGCTGGCGGAAGGCCTGCTTGATACGCTCGAGCGACTTCGCGTTGTCGGCATCGAAACGGAAGATCAGGGCCGGCGACGTATTGGATGCACGCACCAGCCCCCATCCGTCCGGCCAGTCGACACGGATACCGTCGATCGTCGTGACCCGGGCATCTTCGAAGCTGGATGCGGCGCTGAAGCTTTCCATGAACCGGAACGCCGCGCCTTCCTCCGCGACCGGCATTTTCAGCTCCGGGGTGGACACGCTCCTGGGCAGCGCATCGAACAGTTCCGCCACGCTGCGTTCCTCGAGATCGCCGGCAACGATCTCGAGCAGGCGGGCGGCGGCATAGATGCCGTCGTCGAAGCCATACCAGCGATTGTTGTCCGCGAAGAAGAAGTGGCCGCTCATCTCACCGGCCAGCGCGGCCCCGGTGTCGCGCATCTTGCTCTTGATCAGCGAATGTCCGGTACGCCACATCAGCGGCACGCCGGCGGCATCCTGGATGACCTTGCGAAGATGGCCCGTGCACTTGACGTCGTAGATGACGGTCGCACCCGGATTGCGGGACAGCACGTCCTGAGCGAACAGCATCAGCAGCCGGTCGGCGAAGATGATCTCCCCGCTGGCCGTGACCACGCCGAGCCGGTCGCCATCGCCGTCGAACGCGATGCCCAGATCGGCACCGATGGTATGCACCGCCGCGATCAGGTCGCCCAGGTTACGCGGGTCGGACGGATCGGGGTGATGGTTCGGGAAACGACCGTCGACCTCGCAGTACAGCGGAATGACTTCGCAGCCGATGTCCTCGAGGACACGGGGCGCGACGACACCGGCTGCGCCATTGCCCGCATCGACCACCACTTTCAGGCGGCGCTCCGCGGAGACGTCACCGACGATGCGGGCCACATACGGCTCGATGATCGACTGCTCACGCCAGGTGCCGACGCCGTCTTCCCGCAGCCGGCCGTCTACGATCCGGCGGTACAGATCGGTGATGGCGGCATCGGCCAGCGTCTCGGCGCCGACCACGATCTTGAAACCGTTGTGGTCCGCCGCGTTATGACTGCCAGTGACGGCCACACCGCAGCCGGTACCCAGATGGTAGGCGGCGAAATACACCAACGGCGTGGGAACCAGGCCGATATCGATCACGTCGATGCCGGCGGCACGCAGGCCGTCCGACAATCCCGCGGTCAGCGCTTCACCCGACAGACGGCCGTCCCGGCCGACCACGATCTCGTGCAGACCGCGTTCGGTCATCAGACCGCCGATGGCCTGACCGATACGGCGTGCCACGTCGGCTGTGAGCGACGTGCCGACCACGCCGCGGATGTCGTAGGCGCGGAAGATCGACGGATCGATCGCCGCCGAAGCGGCGGCCGGCGCACGCACCGTCTCGCGGACCATGTCGCCGCCCGCCGATGGCGTCGGCGGGAGGCGCGGTTTCCGCGGCACCTCGGCGACGAGGATCTCGGGCTCGGGCTCGGCTTCGACGACCGTCGGTTGACGACGGCTGGACCAGAGCAGGAAGCCACCGCCGCCCAGCCCGATCACGGTGAGCAACACGGCCAGGAGTTCGGAATGCGGAATGACGATGAAGGCTTCAGGCATCGCCGCCCTTACGTACAAGGAGGTGCCGGCGATGACGGTTTCCTGCCCCTCCAGCCCGACGGATCGCGCGCCTTTCGCAAGCAGCGTCGTGCCGGTGTCTCCTTCGCCTTGCCTCAGGGCCAGACGACCGCCGCCCGGCGAGGAAGCCTCGAACCGCGCCGCCAGGTCGTCGAACGGATATTCGAGCCATGCCCAGGCGCGCACCGTACCGCCGACCGAAATCGGTTCAGCGACCGAGAGATTGCGCTCGCTGCCATGCAGGGTCGTCGCCGCGACCGGCGGCTCGGACGAGCCGAGGGCCGCCATCAGCTGCGCCGCCTTGGCATAGCCGAATTCGCGGAAGTTGGCCCGGACCACTTCGTCCAGCCCGGCGCTGTACACCTCGACGACCTTCGCCGCCGGCAACAGGGCATGTAACCGCGCGGCCGCCGCGGCGTGATCGTCGATCACCGCTTCCACGGATGGGTCGGCGGCCGCGCGCAGGAACTGCTGACGTTTCGCGCCGTAAAGGCTGGCAAGCTCGCTCACGGTCTGCCGCTGCGCCGCACGCGTGCGCTCGGCCGCGGCGCTTTCGTCCGCGATCAGCCAGGCCTGCCACGCACAGAACGCACCCGCCACGATAAGCAGCGTCGCGCCGGCCAGCGGCAGCAAACGTCGCAGATCGGTCCGGGACCCCCGCCCTTCCCCACCCTCTTTCCCAGCCATGGTGCCCCTTGTATCCCTCGGCGAATCAGCCAATACCGGTCGAACCGAACCCGCCTTCGCCCCGCTGCGAAGGTGCGAATCCTTCCACTACGCGCAACCGCGCCCGTCCCACCGGAACCAGCAATAATTGCGCAACCCGGTCACCCGGCGCGATGGTCACATGTGCGTTTCCACGATTCCAGCACGAAATCATCAGCGGCCCCTGGTAGTCGGCATCGATGACGCCCACCAGGTTGCCCATGACCAGACCCTGTTTATGCCCCAGGCCCGAGCGCGGCACGATCAGAGCACACCAGGCCGGGTCGCCGATGTGAATGGCCAGACCCGTCGGTACCAGGAGGCTCTCACCGGGGGCCAGCGTCACGGGGGCATCCACCGCCGCCCGCAGATCCATGCCGGCACTGCCGCCGGTGGCCGGCTCAGGCAAGGGAATGGTGTCGCCGAGCCGCGGGTCGAGGATCTTCAGTTCGATGTCGATCAAGAGGTGTGTCCGTGTGCAGCCAGGAAATGATGGGCGACATGCTGGATCAGCTGGCGCGCCAGTTCGGTCTTCGGCATCTCGGGTAGCGCGATGTCGCCATCGGGCCAGTAGAGATGCAGTGCGTTATCCGCCACCTCGAAGCCCTTGCCCGCCCCCACTTCGTTGGCGGCGATCATGTCCAGGCCCTTGCGACGCAGCTTGTCCTGGGCGTAACCGGACACCTCCCGCGTTTCGGCGGCGAAGCCGACGAGGTACGGATGCACCGGTCGCGCGGCGAGCGCCCCGATGATGTCGGGGTTCTCGGCCAGTTCGAGGCGTAACGGCGCGCCGTCGGCCTTCTTTAGTTTGTGACCGGCGACATCGGCGGGACGGTAGTCGCCGACTGCGGCGGCGCCGATGTAGATATCCGCGCCGTCGGATGCCGCCAGCACGGCGTCGTGCATCTGACGGGCGCTGCGCACATCCACGCGTCGTACGCCGTGGGGTGTCGGCAGCGATACCGGGCCGGCAACGAGGGTGACGTCCGCGCCGGCATCACGTGCGGCGGCGGCCACCGCGAAGCCCATGCGGCCCGAGCTGCGGTTGCCGATAAAGCGTACGGGATCGATGTCCTCGTACGTAGGGCCGGCGCTGACCACGACACGACGGCCGCGCAGCGACTGATCGCCGAACGAGGCGACGAGGATGTCGCGGAGTTCATGCGGCTCGAGCATGCGGCCCGAGCCGATGTCGCCGCAGGCCTGATCGCCGTCGGCGGGGCCGAGGACGCCGACACCTCTGACCCGCAGCGTGCCGACATTCGCCTGTACGGCGAGGTTGGCCCACATCTGCTGGTTCATCGCCGGAGCGACGTAAACAGGCGCGGCGGTGGCGAGCACCACGGTGGTCAGCAGGTCGTCGGCATGGCCGTGCGCGAGCCGCGCGAGGGTGTCGGCACTCGCCGGGGCGATCAGGACGCGTTCCGCCCAGCGGGCCAGTTCGATGTGGCCCATCGCGGCCTCGCCCTGCTCGTCCCACAGGCTGACACGCACCGGCTGCCCCGAAAGCGCCTGGAAGGTGGTCGGTGTGACGAAATGCGTGGCGCCTTCGGTCATTACCACGCGCACCTCGGCCTCGAGGTCGCGCAGGCGGCGGACGAGTTCGCAGATCTTGTAGGCGGCGATACCACCGGTAACGCCAATGAGGATGCGACGCTGGCGAAGGCTCATGGCGAAACGGCGCGGTGGCGAGGGGTCATCAAGCTTAACGGACCGGCTCATGCCTCGCACCCATATTGCCCCGCATTTTCAGAATCGTTCTATCGCCATTCGTCCGCGACGCTCCTAAGTTGGAGGTCACACCGGCCGCGGGCTGGTCACCAGGAAGGACGACTCATGAAGCGGGGGCACCTCCATCGTTCGGCCGTGCGCGACAACGCACCGGCATTCAACGCGACGACCGCCGGCGCGCCCGTCGTACGCGGTCTGACCATCCGGGAGTGGCCGGTCGGCGACCGCCCTCGCGAACGCCTGCTGGCTCACGGCGCGAGCGCGCTGTCGGACGCGGAGCTGCTCGCCGTCGTCCTCGGTAACGGTGTCGCCGGACGGGATGCCGTCGCCACCGGCCGGGCACTGCTCGCCCAGGCGGGCAGCCTGGGCCGCCTGCTCTCGGATCCCGACCAGCTGCCCAGACTCAGCGGCGTCGGGCCGGCCAAGCGGGCACGGCTGGTCGCCACCATCGAACTGGCCCGCCGGTCATTGAAAGAGGAACTCACCGACCTGCCGGCCATCGGTTCCTCGGAAGACAGTGCCGCTTATCTCAAGGCGCGGCTGCGGCACCTTCCTTATGAGGTGTTCGCCTGCCTGTTCCTGGATACCCGGCACCGGGTGCTCGGGTATGAAGAACTGTTCCGCGGCACACTCGACGGCGCCAGCGTGTACCCGCGCGAGGTCGTCCGGGCCTGCCTGCGTCATCACGCGGGGGCGGTGATCCTCGCCCACAATCACCCGTCCGGCGTGGCCGAACCGAGCCGGGCGGACCGCGAGATCACCCGCGTGCTGGTCGACGCCCTCAAACTCATGGATATCCGGGTTCTCGATCACCTGGTGATCGGGCAGGGCGAGCCGGTGTCCATGGCGGACCGGGGACTGATCTGAGTCCGGATTCCAGGCAAAAAAAACGGCGCGAGTGCCGCTCGCGCCGTTGGGGTCACCATTTCGAGGGAGGGGCGTGGTGAGCCCTTTGTGCCGTTGGGCCGGGGAGACACCGGGCACACCAAGAATTGTGACGATGGGCGATGACAGCCCCGTGACGTGGCGGCGCATGACGTGTGACGCGTGCAGTGAAAGCGTCGGAAGACGCCGCCGCGGCACTTGCGGGATTCGACTTATGCACATTCCACCGATTTGCCACTTGGACGTCACAGCTGGTGTCTCGGCGCAAGTCAGTCTTGCAAGTCATTGTTTATACGATATTTTAGTTGTTACGCCATGATGTCAATGAGGCGCCATGTGGCGCGGGGTCGCAGCGCGTCGTTATTGCCCACAGAGTTATCCACAGGCTGTGGAAAACCGGGAGCTACCCTGGACGATCGGCCCATGTGGCCCTTCTGATAGGATTGCCGGTTCCATATCCGCGTCGCCCATCCCGTGAAAGCACAGCTGAAACAACTCGTCCTGCAGGCCATCGGGGCTATGCGTGAGTCCGGCAAACTGCCGTCCGATTTCGTCGCGCCCACGTTCGTGATCGAGCGCACGCGCAACCGCGAGCACGGCGACTTCGCCACCAACGTGGCCATGATGATGGCCAAGGCCGCCGGCCGTAAGCCGCGCGATCTCGCCACGGACCTGGTCGAAGCGCTTCCCGCCTCCTCCCTGGTGGGCAAGGTCGACATCGCCGGCCCGGGCTTCATCAACTTCTTCCTGGCTCCGGCCGCCTTCCACGCCGAGATCGATCGCGCGCTGGCCGAAGGCGACCGCTACGGGCACAACCGCGACGGCGGTGGCCGTACGGCGGGCGTCGAGTTCGTCTCGGCCAACCCGACCGGCCCGCTGCATGTCGGCCATGGCCGCGCGGCGGCGATCGGCGACAGCCTGAGTCGCCTGCTGGCCGCCAGCGGCTGGAAAGTGTTCCGCGAGTTCTATTACAACGACGCGGGCGTGCAGATCGCAAACCTGGCCCTGTCCACCCAGGCGCGCGCCAGGGGCATCGCCCCGGACGAAGCGGGCTGGCCGGAATCCGGCTACCGCGGCGACTACATCGCCGAAGTGGCCCGCGCCTTTCTGGCGAAGGAATCGGTCGAAGCCGACGGCGAGACCGTCGTCGGTACCGGTGACGCCGACAACCTGGACGATATCCGTCGCTTCGCCGTGGCCTACCTGCGCAACGAGCAGGATCTGGACCTCAAGGCGTTCGGTGTCGGTTTCGACGTGTATTACCTCGAGTCGTCGCTCTACAGCGAGGGCCGGGTCGACGAGACCGTGAAGGAGCTCGTGGCCCACGGACATACCTATGAGGAAGGCGGCGCGCTGTGGCTCCGCTCGACGGATTTCGGTGACGACAAGGACCGCGTCATGCGCAAGTCCGATGGCACGTTCACCTATTTCCTCCCGGACGTGGCCTACCACCGCACCAAGTGGCAGCGCGGCTACGAGCGCGCCATCACCGAGCTGGGTTCGGATCACCACGGCTCCCTGGCCCGCGTGAAAGCCGGCCTGCAGGCGCTCGACACCGGCATTCCGAAGAACTGGCCGGAATACGTGCTGCACCAGATGGTGACGGTGATGCGCGGCGGCGAAGAGGTGAAGATCTCCAAGCGCGCCGGTTCCTACGTCACCCTGCGCGACCTCATCGACGAAGCGGGCCGTGACGCCACGCGTTACTTCCTGATCGCCCGCAAGGCGGATTCGCAGCTGGTCTTCGACATCGACCTGGCCCGCTCGCAGAGTAACGACAACCCGGTCTATTACATCCAGTACGCGCACGCACGCGCCAGCCGCGTCTTCCGCGAACTGGCCGACCGCGGCCTGTCCACGGATCGGGGCAACGGTCTCGCGAAGCTCGACCTGCTCGCCACCGAGCACGAGTCGGCGCTGATGGTCGAGCTGTCGCGTTACCCCGAAATGGTCGAGTCGGCAGCCGCCAATCTGGAACCGCACCTGATCGCGCAGTATCTGCGCGAACTCGCGGGCGCGCTCCACAGTTACTATCACGAGCATAAGTGGATCGTGGACGACGCCGATCTGCGTGACGCCCGCCTCGCGCTTGTGGCGGCCACGCAGCAGGTGCTTCGCAACGGTCTGGATCTGCTGGGCATTTCGGCCCCGGAGAGCATGTAAATGGCAACACGCAAGAAGGCGACGAAAGGCCGTCAGGCCGTCCGCAACGGTTCGAGCGGCGGCATGCCCGGCTGGGGCTGGGCACTGATCGGCATCCTCGCCGGCGCCCTGCTCATGGCCTACGCCATGCGCGGCACGCTGATTCCCATGATGCAGAAGCAGCAGGGTCCGGCGCCGAACCCGGAAGCCACCGCGCAGAAGGGCAGCGACCCGGGCGTCGTCGAGCAGACCGCACCCGAGAAACCGAAGAAGCCGTCGTACGATTTCTATTCGGTGCTTTCGGAGAAGGAAGTCCGCATTCCGGACGCCGAGATCCGCGCCCAGGCCAGTGCCGAAGCCCAGCAGCAGAAACAGCAGCAACTGGCCGCGCAACAGACCCAGCAGGCGCAGGCTCAGCAGGCTGCCGCCGCCCAGCAGCAGGCTCAGGTGCAGCAAGCCGCGGCGAATCTGCCGAAGGCCGCGACGCAGACGGTCACCGCCGCTCCGTCACAGCCCGCCGCCCCCGCTGCCGCGACGGGCAGCCCGGGTTACCTGTTGCAGGTTGGCGCGTTCCCGAGCGCCGCCGATGCGGAGGCATTGAAGGCCAAGCTCGCGTTGCAGGGCTTCGTTGCCAACGTCCAGTCGGTGAAGGTCGGCTCGCAGACCTACAACCGCGTGCGCCTCGGCCCGTTCAAGTCCGCGACCGATCTGGAAGGCACCAAGCAGCGCCTGCAGTCGGCGGGCATAAGCGCCATTGCCCTGAAGGAAGGCGGCTGAGGTCACCCCCCGCCGCCGCGAAAAAAATCCCGCCGAAAGGCGGGATTTTTTTGAAGCGATGTACCCGCCTGTCAGTCAGCGCGTTTCAGGCGAATGAGTGCCGAAATGTCGTCATCACCGTAGCCCTGCGACATCAGTTCGGCGAAGTCGGCCAGCGACTGCTCGATGATGGTGTGGTTGGTACCCGCGTCCTTCGCGATACCGCGCACGATGCCGAGGTCCTTGTGCAGCAGCGCCAGCTTGAAGCCCACCGAAAACTCGTTGCGCAGCATCGTCGCGCCGCGCTTGTCGAGAAACCAGTTACCCGCCGCGCCCGCCGCCAGCGTCGGAATGAGGCGATCCGCCTGGAGACCGAGCGCTTCACCCAGCGCCAGCCCTTCCGTCACCGCGTGGGCAATGCCCGCGACCAGCACCTGATTGACCGCCTTGGTCGCCTGGCCACTGCCGACCGCGCCCATGTGCGTGATACGCGCACCGTAGGCTTCCAGCACCGGACGTGCCCGCTCGAGCACCTCCGCGTCGCCGCCGACCATCACGGACAGCTTGCCGTTCTTCGCGCCTTCGACGCCGCCGGACACCGGCGCATCCAGGAACAGCGCGCCCACATCGGCGAGCAGGCTGGCGGCCTTCTTCGCCGTGGCGGGAGCCACGGTCGAGTGATCGATGACGATCGCCCCCTTCTTCAATGACGGAGCCAGCGCTTCCACCACGCCGATGACGTCCGCATCCGCACTGACGCACAGGGCGATCACGTCACATGACGAGGCAATGCCCGCGAGATCGGGCGAGTCAACGCCAAGCTCCTTCGCCAGCGCATCGGCCTTCGCCTGTGAGCGATTGCCGACCGCGGCCAGCAGGCCCTTCGCATGAAGATGTCCCGCCATGGGGGCGCCCATCGCGCCGAGTCCGATGAATGCTGCCTTGAGGGTCATCCCGAAAACCTTTGTCCGATGTCTGAAAAGAGACGCGGCGCCCTGAGGCGCCGCGGTTGGAATCAACGCCCTGCGGTTTCCGCGAGGTACGTGTAGCCGGTGAGGCCCTTGTCCAGCGAGGCGGACAACATCTCCGCCTCGGCGCCGGTAATGCCTGCCGCGGCAAGCCGGTCGGTGTAGGACTGGCGCAGCTGCCTGAGGTCGTAACCCACGTAGTCGAGCATCAGGTCCGTCGTGTCGCCATGACGCACGTGCGCGAACTCGTAACCGTCGGCCGTCGCGCGGACATTCACCGCGTCGGTGTCGCCGAACAGGTTGTGGATGTCGCCCAGGGTTTCCTGGTACGCGCCGACCATGAAGATACCGAGGCGGTACGACTGGTCGTCACGCAGGGCGTGCAGCGGCAGGCTGACGTCCACGCCTTCGGCATCCACGTAATGATCGATACGGCCGTCCGAGTCGCAGGTGAGGTCGGCGATCACGCCCCGGCGCGTGGGTTCCTCGTCCAGACGTGAGATCGGCACGATCGGAAAGATCTGATCGATCGCCCAGATATCCGGCACCGACTCGAACACGGAGAAGTTCACGAAGTACTTGTCGACCAGCTTCTCGTCCAGGTCGTCCAGCGCCTGACGATGCGCGCGCTCCGCCGGCAGCAGGCGCGGACGCACCGCGTTGGCGATGGCGTAGAACAGGTCGTCGAGCTTCGCGCGGTCGCGCAGGTCGAGCTGACCCAGCGCGTAGAGCGCCTGGCCCTCGGCGAAGTGATGCTGCGCTTCGTGGAACAGCTCCAGCGGCGGCCGGCTGTCGAGCTCGGCGTGCGTCTCGCGAAGATGACGCAGCACCGTCGGCTCGTCCGCGCGCGGTGCGGGCACCGAACCCTCGGGTACCTCTTCCACCTCGGTGACGTTGACCACCATCACCGCGTGGTGCGCGGTCATCGCGCGACCGGACTCGGTAAAGATGACCGGCGCCTTCATGCCGTGCTCGGCGACGGCCTCGGCCAGCGGCTGCACGATGCTGGCGGCGTACTGACCCAGGCTGTAGTTGATCGAGTTATAGCTGCGCGAGCGGGTGCCTTCGTAATCCACGCCCAGACCGCCGCCCACGTCGACGACGTCGATGGGCACGCCCAGCCGGTGCAGTTCGACGAAGTAGCGCACGGCTTCGCGCATGCCGGCGGCGATATCGCGCACGTTGGAGATCTGCGAGCCCATGTGGAAGTGCTGCAGCCTCAGCGTGTGCTTGAGGCCCGCGGCGTCGAGGCGTTCGATCAGCTCCAGCACCTGACCGGGGCTGAGACCGAACTTGCCTTTGTCGCCACCGGTGTTCTGCCACTTGCCGGCGCCGATCGAGGCCAGGCGCACGCGCACGCCGAGCAGCGGCTCGACATCCAGCGCCTTCGCCTCGGCGAACACGTGGTCGAGTTCGGAGAGCTTCTCGATGACGATGTGGACGCGCAGACCGAGCTTGCGCCCGATCAGCGCGAGACGCACGTACTCGCGGTCCTTGTAGCCGTTGCACACCACCATGCTGCCGGGGCGGGCATAGGCGAGCACGGCCATCAGCTCCGGCTTGGAACCGGCCTCGAGGCCGAAACCCTCTTCGCCCGCGGCGACCAGTTCGCTGACGACGCCGCGCTGCTGGTTAACCTTGATCGGGTAGATGGCCGTGTAGGAACCGGCGTATCTGGCGTCATCGATCGCTTTGGCGAACGCCTGCTGCAGGCGCGCCAGACGGTCGGCGAGGATATCCGGGAAGCGGACGAGCAACGGCAGGCGCAGGCCCTGGGCCGTGGCCTGATCGACAATGGCCGGCAGGTCGAGGGCCGGGCCCTCGTCGCCGCGAGGGCGCATCTGCAGGTGACCATTGCCGGCCACATCCACGTAGCCATTGCTCCAGTGTGGGATCGCGTAAGTCAGCTTCGCGCGTTCGGTGGTCCAGTTCGTCATGGTGGCGACGATCTCCCTCGTGATTGTGTCGTGTCCCCGTGGGGGGCGCGGAACAGTCGCAGCGGCGAACTTTGACCTGAAGCGAGTCTGGCGACCGGGAGCCTCGCACGCCGCGGGGCCGACCAGACAGGGTCTGCGCCGTCCGGGGAGACGGGGCAGACCGCGTATTGTAGCGGCGACGGATGACATCCGTGTATCGCCCCGCCCGGGGCAACATTGCCGTCAGGGACGACCCACATTTGTGCCAGGGCAAGGACTTGGCCGATTCCGGACCCGGAGCCGGTACAATCCCGTGTTTGGTCCCTTACCTCTTTTCAGGATCCGAGTCATGTCGCAACAGCAGCTCAGCTGGTTTACCGAAGCCCACCAGGCCTCCGGCTCATCCATCGGTTTCCGTGTCGAGCGCCTGCTGCACGCCGAGAAGACCGAATTCCAGACCATCGAGATCTACCAGACCACCGACTGGGGCAATCTCATGGTGATCGACGGCTGCGTCATGCTGACCAGCCGCGACAACTTCCTGTACCACGAAATGATGACCCATCCGGCGCTGTTCACCCACGCCCGTGCCAAGCGTGTCGTCATCATCGGTGGCGGCGACTGCGGCACCCTGCGCGAAGTGCTCAAGCACGAGGAAGTCGAGAAGGCCACCCAGGTGGAGATCGACGAGCGCGTCACCCGCCTTGCCGAGCAGTACTTCCCGGAACTGTGCGACGCCAACAACGACCCGCGCGCCGAACTGCTCTTCATCGACGGCATCAAGTACATGGCCGAGGCGGATCCGGAGTCCATCGACCTGATCATCGTCGACTCGACCGACCCGGTGGGTCCGGCCGAAGGTCTGTTCAACGCCGCCTTCTACGCCAGCTGCTACAAGGCCCTGCGCCACGGCGGCATCCTCGTGCAGCAGTCGGAATCCCCGCTGGCCCACATCGAGCTGATCAAGGCCATGCGTTCGGCCATGCGCACCTCGGGCTTCAAGGCCGTGCGTACCCTGCCCTTCCCGCAGCCGTGCTACCCCACCGGCTGGTGGAGCTGCACCATGGCGCGCAAGGATGGCGACCTGTCCGGTTTCCGCGAGCGCGGCGCCATCAGCAAGGGCTTCCCGACGAAGTACTACAACGCTGAAATCCACAAGGGTGCGCTGGCGCAGCCCGAGTTCATGCGGACCGAACTGGGCGACTGACCGCATCTGTAAGAGCGCGCCCTGCGCGCGATGTAAGGGATTCGCGCGCAGGGCGCGCTCCTACAGGCGGTTCAATAAAAAAACGGGCGCCCATGGGCGCCCGTTTTTTTTGGCTCAATTCAGACAGGCCTATTGCTCGACCTTAGCCGGCTCCCATCCTGCCGGGGCTTCCGCCGGCATACCGTAAGCACGCAGCGAAGCCAGCACCACGCTCATCTCGGTGCCGCCGCTGCGCGCCAGCGACAGCAGCTTCTGCGCCGTCACCTTGTCACCCTGGGCCTGGACGTTGAGCTGCGCGAAGCGCTGCATCTGCCAGACCAGGTTCATGCGAGCGGTCTTCGCGGACTGCTGCTCGGCGGTGTCGGTGGACAGGGTTTCACGCAGATGCAGGCCCAGCGAACGACCGAGCGGACTGCTGCCCCACTCCAGAACCTTCGCGAGCTTCAGGCAGTCGCCCACCACGCCGGCATCGCTCTTGTTGTCTTCGCAGTACTTCGCGGTGACCTGGAACCCAGGCATCGGCTGCGCGCTGGCCAGACCGAAGACGATGACCATCTGCACGCCTGCCGCCCCCGCGCCCTGCAGCGGATTGAAGGTGTCCGGCGGTGGCGGCAGCTGGCTGACCGAGTTGGCCAGCGCCTTGAGGCTGGAACCGAGGTAGTCGTCGTAAAGCCGGGCGTTGGCGGCGCGGGCGAGATCGCTGCGCGTGTCCTTGCCGGCACCGTTATGGTCGTCGACGCCCAGCTTGAGCAACCAGACGGCCGCGTTGTCCGGCGCCTGCTTCTGCAGCGTGGCCAGGGCCTCCGCGTTCGGGCAGGCGCCCGCCTTGGCGTCACAGTCGGCCAGCGAGGCCCAGGTGACCGCCGGGCCCGCGTCGGCATTGCGCGACGCACGCTCGAGAAGGGCGTGGTAGCTCAGCACCTCGGGCGGATTGGCCAGCGGGCGCGCCAGCAGCGCGGCGCCCAGCAGCGGCTCGGCTTCGGTGCGCAGCGCCAGGACGCTGGCCAGATCTTTCTGGAACTGCAGCAGGGCCTTGGTCTGGTCCTTCTGCGCCACCGGCGCCTTGAGCGGCCCCTTCGCCGGACCCTGGGCACCGGCCCAGGGCGTGGCGGCAAAGGCCGGCATCGAGAGCAGACCCGCAAGGGCCAGGGTCAGCACGCGATATCCGCGCATCAGCCATCTCCATGAAATAAAACGACAAGAATACGGTTCAACCATGAACGCAGCCTGCGCCGTCCCGGGGTCATCGACGGCGGACATTGTTACCATCGACATCCAATGTGGGGATCGCCGACTCGACATCGAGCATGGCAGCGACACAATCCTGCGACAGAACAGGAGTTTACGATGGATCAATTCGCACTTTTTAACGACGCGCGCGCCGGCTTCTTCGTAGGCTGGGGTACGCTGTCGCTGATCAACGCAGGGCTGGCCCAGGGCAAGAATCGCGGCGGCCTGCTCTGGTGGTTCCTCTCGCTGTTTCTCGGCCCTGTCGCCACCCTCATTCTCGTGGTCATGCCGAAGGTTCGTACCAAACTGTTCTGATAGGCTAGAACCACTCCTATGGCAGGTGCTCGCGGATGCTTACGACGCTCGTGGCAAGCAGCAAGGGTGGTTGCGGAAAGACGACGCTGGTCACCCAGCTCGCGACCCACTGGGTCCAGTCCGGCAAGCAGACGGCGATCATCGATGCGGATCGCCAGCATTCCAGCCTGCGCTGGGCAGGCCGTCGTCCCGAGAACGTTCCCGCCGTCACCGCCATCGAGGGCAGTCGCAAGGCCTTCGACCGCCTGCCGGGCGACGTGCAGCGGGTGATCGTCGACACGCCCGCCGGCGTCGACGAAAAAGACCTCGAGCCCTATCTGGAGAAGGTGGACGTCATCCTCGTGCCGGTACTTCCCTCGCACTTCGATCTCGACGCCACACTCGATTTTCTTACCGTGCTGCGCGGCATCCCGCGCGTGAAGCGCGGCAAGCTGCCGGTCGGCCTGGTCGGCAACCGGCTCAAGCCGTGGACCAACGCCAGCCAGGCCGCCATCGCCGAACTTGGCGAGCGCGCGCCCTTTCCCGTCGTCGCGGAACTTCGCGACTCACAAGCGTACGTCTTGCTCACGGCGCTCGGTAAGGGCATCTTCGATTACCACTCGGAAAACGTACGCGGACACCAGGACGACTGGGGAAAACTGCTTCGCTGGATCAAACGAAGCACCTGAGCCGACGTGGGACGCGTCATGACCCGCCACGATACGTGGCCTAGCGGAGGACGGTACCCATGCACGAACTCATCCTGTTGCGCCATGCCGAGGCAGAGCCCGGCCATGACGGCAAAGACGACCGCGAGCGAAAACTCACCGAACACGGCCGCAACGAAGCCCGCGCGGCCGGCGAATGGCTCTCCAGCCATGGCGTGAAATACGACCGCATCCTGTGTTCCCCCGCGGAGCGCACCAAAGAGACCGCCGCGCTGGCCCTAGGCCAGGTCGAGCCCACTTACGTACCGGAAATCTACGACGCCACGCCCGGCGATCTGTTCGACGTGCTCGACACGCAGTCGGACGCGGAACGCATCGTGCTGGTGGGACACAACCCCGGCATTGAACAACTGGTCGCTTTCCTTGTCGAAGGACGGTCCGAGGATTACCGCGGCATGCCGCCGGGTGGCATGGCACGACTCGTCTTCACGGGCGAGCTGGGGCCGGGCAAGGCCAAACTCGAGACATTCTGGTCACCTCCCAACTGAGTCCCCCGTTGATGCGTCACCTGTTGTGGGCGATCGCCTTGCTCCTGTCGGCGGCTTCGGCTTCGGCCGCCGACCTGCGGATCGACCCGACCCGTTCGCGGGCCGAGTTCGCCGTTCGCCTGCTGTGGGTGAGTACCGTCTCCGGTAGCTTCGAGGGCATCCGCGGCGACCTGTCCATCGACCGCGAAGCGCGCACGGCCGTCGTGCGCGCCGTGCTCGACACCGAAAGCATCCGCATGGAATCGGCCCGCCTGCGCCGCTGGGTGCTGGCGCCGGAATTCTTCGACTCGGTGCACTACCCGCAGATCCTGTTCACGTCCGACCCGCTGCCCCTCGAACTCATCAGCCGCGGCGGCGAGATCAAAGGCAAGCTGACCATGCGCGGGGTCACCCGGGACGAAACCTTTCACCTGCAGGCCACCCGCTGCCCGGCCGACGCGCTGGCCGGTTGCGTGCTTCAGCTGCAGGGCACGATCGACCGTACGGATTTCGAGATGCGGGGCCGCCGTGGGGCCCTTTCGGACCGCGTGAACCTCGGCATGGCCATCGTCCTCGACCATCCCTGACGAAAACTCACGTGACGTTGGCGTGGGTCGCCTATGATCCCCGCCATGCGCCACCTCCGATTGTTCTTACTCCTTGCCGCCATCCTGGCTGCCACCGGCTGTTCGCTGTCCACGCAGCGCATCCGGAAGGCCGATGCCGTGGTCACGCTGACCGTGGACCGGCAGAGCAATTGCACGCGGGCGGACCACTGCGCCCAGCCCTCGGCGCTGCTCGATGCCGCCGTGGAAGCCGACGCCGCCTCGACCGACGCGCGCCCGGTGCACGTGGCCACGCTGCTGGAAGACGGCGAAACCGCCATGGCGGCGAGGATCAATCTGATTCGCGCCGCGAAGCGGACCATCGACGTGCAGACCTATATCTGGGAGCAGGACGACGCGGGCAAGCTGGTCCTGGACGAACTGGTTCAGGCCGCGCGCCGCGGTGTGCGCGTGCGGATCCTCGCCGACCAGTTGTTCTCCTTTCGCGACGCCGGCCTGCTGGCGGGGCTGGCGCGCGCCAGCGATCACATGGAGATCCGCCTCTACAATCCGACCTTCCACAGCGCGCGTACGCCGCCGCTGGAGTTCGCGGCGGGCATCATCTGCTGCTTCTTCAAGTTCAACCAGCGGATGCACAACAAGCTGATCGTGGTCGACGATCTGATCGGCATCACGGGCGGGCGCAACTACGAAGACCGTTACTTCGACTGGGACGGCACCTTCGACTACGTCGACCGCGACGTGATGATCGGTGGCCCGGCCGCGAAGGCCATGGGCGCCAGCTTCGAGCAGTTCTGGAACCACAAGCGCGCCGTGCGCCTGACCCACCTGCGCGACGTGAACAAGGAGCTGGTTCGCGACACCGACGACCCGCGCCACTGGACGACGCCGCAGTACGAAAACCCGGAACGTGTCGCCACCATGGTGGCGGACGCCGAGAGTCCGGACTGGATCGCCGACCGGATCCAGCGCGAAACCCTGCGCATGAACCGGGTGGAGTACCTGTCGGACCTGCCAGGCAAGACCGACGAGCCCAAACGCCGTGAAGCCCGCGCGCTCACCCGGCACATCATGGGCCTGGTGCGTAACGCCAGGAGCGAAGTGATCCTGCAGACGCCCTATCTGGTGATGAGCAAGCCGGCGAAGAAGATCTTCAGCGGGCTGCATCGGAAGCCGGTCCCGCCGCGCGTCGTCGTGTCGACCAACTCGCTGGCCTCGACGGACGCCTTCGCGGTGTATGCGATGTCCTATAAGCACCGCAAACGCTATCTCACCGACTACGGCTTCGAGATCTACGAGATGAAGCCGCGCCCGGCAAACGGGGATCCCGACGCCCTCGAAGGTCAGAGCAATGACGTGGTCACGCCGCCGCTGCTCACCGGCTCGGGGAGCGGCAGCGGCGCCAGCAAGACCGGACGTCGTGCCGGCAACCGGCTGGTGCCGGCGGGCCCACCGTCGGAATCCACGGGATTCATGGCCCTTGGCGGCCGCCGCGTACGTCAGGGACCGCGCACTCGTCCGGCACCCCTGCTCACGCAGGGCGTGCGCTTCGGCCTGCATGCCAAGTCGATCGTGGTGGACGACACGTTCGCCATGGTCGGCACGCACAACTTCGATCCACGCTCCGACCACTACAACACCGAGTCCGGCGTCATCGTGTACGACAAGCGCTTTTCGGATCGCCTGCGTGACTCGATCATGCAGGACACCCGCCCGGAAAATGCCTGGGTCATCGGACCGAGGGAGAAGAAGATCCCCGTACTGTCGTCGGTCAACGAGTTCATCGGCGACGTCTCGGAACGGCTGCCGTTCTTCGACCTGTGGCCGTTCCGCTATGCCACGAGCTATGAGCTCAAGCCCGGCTGCATTCCGATGCGCTGGACCGACCCGAAGTTCTTCGAATGCTACGAGCCGGTCGGCGACTTCCCGGAAGTGGACGTGTCGCTCAAGCTGATCTACACGCGCATGATCACCGCCTTCGGCTCATCCGCCTCGGGCATTCTCTGACGCTCAGTAAGGGCGGGTGAGCTCGAAACGGACCGGGAGGTCGGCGGTGTAGCGCGGGGCACGGTTCTCCGCACTGGCGAAGCGCCAGTTGCGCACGGCTTCTTCGGCCGCATGGTCCAGATCCATGTCGCCGCTGGAACGCCCCACGGACACCTCGGCGACATCGCCCTCGGGCGTGACGGTCACACTGAGGATGACCTGGCCTTCGCGATTGGCGCGCAGCGCCGACATCGGATAACGCGGCGACGGCGTATAGACCGGCACCAGCGCTTCGGGCACATGGCGTGGCGTGGCGGCGACGCGTGGCGGCATCGGCGCCGGGCGGCTCACCGCCGCGACGGACTCCGGCCGCGCGCGGGGCCTGGCGACCGGCCTGGACGACAAGGGCATGGCTTCGGGCATCACCACTTCGGCGAACGGTCGTGTGGCGGGCGCGCGCTCGTACGTGAGCGCGGTGAGCCAGCTCGTACCGGCGATGCCGAGCACGAGCCCAAGGGCACTGAGGGAAGTACTGGTGCGAAGTGCGAACATGCGGACTCTGGAGCAGGATCAGGGGCGTTCGAGGATCGCCGTCACACCCATGCCGCCCGCGGTGCAGATCGAGATCAGGCCACGGCCCGAGCCCTTCTGCTCCAGCATTTTCGCCAGCGTGGCGACGATGCGCGCACCCGTGGCCGCGAACGGGTGACCGGACGCGAGACTGGAACCGTTGACGTTGAGTTTTGCGGGGTCGATCGATCCCAGCGGACCCTCGAGGCCCAGCCGGTTACGGCAATAGTCGTCGTTTTCCCATGCACGCAATGTGCACAACACCTGGGCGGCGAACGCCTCGTGGATTTCGTAGAAGTCGAAATCCTGCAAGGTCAGGCCCGCACGCCTGAGCATGCGCGGCACGGCCACCGTCGGCGCCATCAGCAGGCCTTCGCCGTGGACGAAATCCACGGCCGAGACCTCGGAATGGGTGAAATACGCCTGGATGCTGAGGCCACGCGCGGCGGCCCACTCGTCGCTGGCCAGCAGCACGGCGGCGGCGCCGTCGGACAGGCCGGTGGAGTTGCCGGCGGTCAGCGTGCCCTGACCCGACGTCCGGTCGAAGGCGGGCTTCAGCGAGCCGAGCTTTTCCAGCGTGGAGTCCGGACGCAGAAAGCCGTCGCGCTTCAGACCGCGGAAGGGCACGACCAGATCGTCGAACAGGCCGGCGTCGTAAGCGGCGCCCAGCTTCTGGTGGCTGGCCAGGGCCAGCTGATCCTGCTCGAGGCGGCCGACCTTCCATTCCTTCGCCATCAGCTCGCAGTGGTCGCCCATGGACTTGCCGGTGCGCAGCTCGGCCACGCCGGGGAAGGACGGCTTGAGCTCCCTGAGCTTGAAGCCGCGCGTGGCGACCTGCAGCTTTTCTTTCAGGGTCCTGGCGCGGTTGAGCGCCAGCAGACGCTTGCGCAGCTTCTGCCCGTAGACGATGGGCACGTCGCTCGTGGTGTCCGAGCCCCCGGCGATGCCCGCTTCGATCTGGCCCGTGGCGATCTTGTTGGCGATCAGGATGGCGTTGTCCAGCGAGGTACCGCAGGCACGGGCCGAGGTAATACCCGGAGTGGTCGGCGCCAGGCCGGACGAGAGCAGCGCTTCACGCGCCAGATTCCAGTCCGAGGAGTGCCGGATGACCGCACCCATCGCGACCTCACCCAGCTCCACACCGTGCAGGCCGAACTTCTCGACCAGCGCGCCGAGCACCTTCACCGACATCCCGAAATTGCCGACATCCGCGTAGGCGGTGTTGTTACGACAGAAAGGAATGCGGACGCCGCCGACCACACCCACACGCTTTTGCGTCTTTTCCATGCTTTTGAGGGACTGTCCAGATCGAAGTGGGAGCCCGACCGGCGGGCCGGATCGAAGGCGAAGGGATCGCGGACGCCGACGATCGCCGACGAACGCGTATCGGCAAGGCTAACCCGCATCCCGTCCCGGCGAAAGCCCGCCGGGTCGCAATGATAGAATCGCGTTCCTTTGCCGTTCGGAAAACGCCGCCGTGAACGAGTCGCTGATCGCCTGCCCCGCTGTCCTGGCCCTCGAACTGGCCGGGGGCGAGATGCCCGATCGCCTCGAGCTAACGCGCGACGAAGCGCAGACCCTCGCCGCGCTGGTGGCCGACGACCTGCGCGCCCTGCTGCCCGGCGTCGAGGCCTCGCGCTTCGCGCTGGCCGGCGCCCTGTTCGACGGCGTCGAGCTGCTTCGCCCCGGCTTCCCGGTGCTGGCCACGCTGGAAGAACTGGCCCGTCGGGTGCCGCGCGTCGTCACCGCCGGTGGCGTGATCGCCTTCGGCACGCACGAAGGCCATATGCCGGCCCAGCCGCTGGTGCCGGACCCGCACTTCGCCGGCGGCCCGATGCGGCTGATTCCGTGGATGCTGCTCGTGCCCGCCGACCAGGTGGAAGACCTGTCCCAGGCCATGGAGCGCGAACTGGCCGCCAAGGGCGAGGCCGGTACCGCGACGTCGGATTTCCTGATGCGCACGCTGGGCATGCGCCTCGAGCACGCCCGCTACCTCACCCGCGACGACCTGCTGGCGCTGACCTGCGTGCAGTACGAGCACGTCAATCTGGCGCCGCTCTGGACGATGCTCGAAGCCGCGCTGCTGACGCCTTACAAGGACGAGACGGCCCTCGGCTCCCGCGGCCTGCCGCTGCGCTACACCGAAGGACGTGTCGAGATCCCGGGTCTGGCCGCTTGGTTCGCGCGCGACGCGAACAAGGGTAGCAACGCCGCTCACGAGCTGGCGGGCACGCTGTTCGAACTGCGCCAGTACGCCGCGCTGCTCGCCGCCCATCACGTGCACCTGGTGATGCAGGACATGCCGGCGACCGAGGGTTTCCTGATCGAAACGATGGCCGACGCGGACCCGTCCGCCGCCGCGCCCCGTATCTATGCACACGAGGCGGCCGGTCTCGGCATGGCGGCGATCACGATCGCCCAGCCGGTTCCCGGCAAGGCCCGCGTTCTGGCGCACGGCTTCCCGCTGGCGCCGGACGCGCTGACTCCGCTGCTGCAGACGCTGGCCGATCGGTACGGTACCGACAGTGAAGTGCACACGCTGGGCCGGATCATGCTGGACGCCGACGGCGCACTTACGGCACCGGCTCCGGCGCTGCATTGAAGGCGGCGGCAAGGCTTCACATTTAAGCCGAGTCCGAATATACGCGGGCAGTTCGACCCATTAGAGTGGGCGAACGTGAACACCCATACCACCGACTGGCCCGCGTACCTCCTCGACCGTGCACCGGCGATGATCGCTTACGTCGGTACGGATGGCTGCTTTCGTTATGCGAGCCCCGCGTTCCTTGCGTGGATGAACGTGACGTCCGATGGGATCACAGGGCAGCGCGCGGAAGATCGCCTGCCGGCCCCCATGAACGAGGCGATCGCGGGCGGCATCCGTGCGGTGTTGACCGGCGAGCCGCTGGTCGGCGACCTGGGCATTGCTCACACGACCCCGGGCCGCTACGCACAGGCGACGTTCTCACCCGATCGAGACGAGGCCGGGCAACTGCTCGGCGTGTCCATCGTGCTCGCCGATATCTCCGGACGTCGCGCGCTCGAGACACGGTTGCGTGAGAGCGAACGGCGGTTCGCGCTGGCGTTCCGATACGCGTCGATCGGTGTCGCGCTCGTCCTCCCCGACGGTCGCTGGCTGCAGGTCAACGAGGCGCTGTGCACCATGCTCGGTTACAGCGAAGACGAACTGCTGGCTTCCGCGTTCCAGGCCGTCACCCACCCCGACGACCTTGCAGCCGACCTGGCCCTGGTCAGGATGGTATTGGCCGGCGAACGCCCGTCCTACACGATGGAAAAACGCTACGTACATCGTGACGGTCACACCGTGCACGGCATGCTCAGCGTGTCGCTGGTGCGCGACGAACACGGCGAGCCGCTCTACTTCATCTCGCAGGTGCAGGACATCAGCGAGCGCAAGGCCTTCGAGGACGCGCTGTTCCGCGAGCGCGAGCTGGCCGAGGTCACGCTGAAGTCCATCGGCGATGCGGTCATCACGACCAATCCCGACATGATCGTGACCTCGCTCAACCCCATCGCCGAAGCGATGACGGGATGGACGAGTCACGAAGCGGTGGGGCGCCCGATGGACGAGATCTTCCAGTTACGCGAGACGCTGTCGGGCCTGCCCATTCCGAATCCGCTGATCGCCGCCGTGCAGAAGAACGCCATCGTCGGCCTGACCACCGATGCGACCCTCATTCATCGCAACGGCTTCGAAAGCCCGATCGAGGATTCCGCGGCGCCGATCCATGACCACACCGGTAACGTCGTCGGCGGTGTCGTCGTGTTTCACGACGTGAGCGAGACGCGCGCGCTGGCGCTGAAGATGGCGCACCTGGCGCATCACGACACGCTGACGGGTCTGCCCAACCGTGCGCTGCTGCAGTCGCGCATGGAGTTCGCGGCGACGGTGGCGTCACGTCGCAACCAGCGCGCCGCGCTGCTCTTCGTCGACATCGATCACTTCAAGCAGATCAACGACACCATGGGCCACGCCGCCGGCGACGCGCTGCTGCAGGAAGTGGCGCGGCGCATCCGTGCGGCAGTGCGCTCCGATGACACGGTCAGCCGCCTCGGCGGTGACGAGTTCGTCGTGCTGCTCCCGCTGATCGACGGACCGTCGGATGCGAGCCTCGTGGCGGAGAAAGTGCTCGCCGCCTGCAGCCAGGCGGTGAGCGTCGACGCCTCCGCGCTGACGATCAGCTTCAGCATCGGCATCAGCGTGTATCCGGACGACGCACCGGATGCCGAGTCCCTGCTGCGCAATGCCGACACGGCGATGTACGAAGCGAAGATGCAGGGCCGCAACGGATACCGGTTCTTCAACCCCAGCATGAACGAGCGGAACACCGCACGTGTGCGCATCGAGGTGGAACTGCGCAAGGCGCTCGCCCGCGGTGAGCTGAGCCTGCATTACCAGCCCAAGGTCGACGTGGACCTGGGTAGCATCGTCGGTGCCGAAGCGCTGCTGCGCTGGCAGGTCAACGGCGAGGATGTGTATACGCCAGAGCAGTTCATCCCGGTGGCCGAGGATTGCGGGCTCATCGTTCCGATCGGCGAATGGGCGTTGCGCGAAGCCTGCCGCCAGGCGGAGATCTGGACGCGCCGCTATCGGCCGCTGTCGGTGTCCGTCAATGTCTCGGCGTTGCAGTTTCAGCACACTCGCTTCTTCGAATCGCTCAGCGGAATCATTGCCGACAGCGGCATCCATCCGACGCTGCTCGAGCTGGAACTCACCGAGCGCACCGTCATGGAAGGCGGCGACCACATCGCGGCGCTGCTGCATCGGATCAAGTCGCTGGGCGTATTGCTGAGCCTGGACGATTTCGGTACGGGCTATTGCAGCCTGTCGTACCTCAAGCACTTCCCCATCGACACGCTGAAGATCGATCGTGCCTTTGTCCGCGATGTCGCCGTCGACAACGACAGTGCCGCCATCGTCAGCGCCATCATCGCGATGGGCAGGGGGATGAACAAGCAGGTGCTTGCGGAGGGCGTGGAGAGCAACGAGCAGGCGCGCTTCCTCAGCCATGCCGGCTGCCCGTTGATGCAGGGCTTCCTCTTCGGGAAGGGGGTATCCGCGAAAGAATTCGAGGCGCGGATCGCGGCGGTGGATACCGGGGATTTGCGGGTCACCGGCACCTGAAGCGGCTTTTGCACGAGCCAGCCTGCTGGCGATATCAGCCCGTCACCGCCCCAACGCCGCCTCATACATGAAGTAATGACACCGCTCCATCCCCAGTCCCGCGTAGGTCCGCTGCGCGCGCTCGTTCTCCAGCTCCACGTAAAGCCTGAGACCCACCGCACCCGCGCCTTCGGCCATCGCCTTCACGTGCCGGTATAACCCGGCAAACACCCCGTTCCGGCGAGCCTCGGCGATCACGTAAACGCTCTGCACCCACCAGAAATCGCCGCAGCGCCAGTCGCTCCACTCGTACGTGACGAGCAGGCAGCCCACGGCCACGCCGTTCAGTTCGGCAACAAGATAGAAGCCCCGCCGCGGCTCATCGAACACCGCGCGCACGCCTCGTCCGATCACCTCCGGATCGAGCCGCTTTTCCTCCGTCTCCCACGCCATGGCGATATTCCAGCCGGCGATCGCGTCGGCGTCTTCGGGACCCGCGCGGCGAATGTCCAGGCTCATGTGTCTTATCCGTTGGAGGGCCGTCGCTTGCGCGACGCACCGAGTTTGCGTGTGAGGGTATTGCGGCCGACACCGAGCGCCGCCGCGGCATGCTGCCGGTGTCCGTCGTTGGCGACCAGCGCCACCTGCAACAGCGTTTTGTCCAAAGCATCGCGGGCACGCGCATGGACGTCCACCTCGCCTTGCGCGAGCGCGTCCTGCGCCCAGAGGCGCAGCGCGTCCGTCCATTCCGCGCTACGCGTTTCGCGTGCCGGCAGGTTGCCGAGATCGCCCGCGAGGATTTCCAGCCCGGGTGCCACGACCGCCAGTCGGCGGCACAGATTTTCCAGTTCGCGGACGTTACCGGGATAGTCGCGTTGCTCGACGAGTTTCATGGCCCCGCGCGAGAAGCGCTTCGGCGGCACGCCGAGTTCGGCCGCCGCCCTGGCGAGGAAATGGCGCGCGAGCAGCGGTATATCGCCGCGACGCTGACGCAAGGAAGGCAGTTCGATACGAACCACGTCGAGGCGATGTTTCAGATCCGCGCGGAACAGGCCCTGCGTCACCCGCGCATCCAGATCCTGATGCGTCGCCGCGACGATGCGCACATTGCTGCGAATGGATTCACGCCCGCCCACGCGGTAGAACTCGCCGCCCGCGAGTACGCGCAGCAACCGCGTCTGCAGACCGATCGGCATGTCGCCGATTTCGTCGAGGAAGAGCGTGCCGCCTTCCGCCTGCTCGAAGCGTCCGGCGTGGCGGCGCGTGGCACCGGTAAAGGCACCCGCTTCGTGGCCGAACATCTCGCTTTCCAGCAGTTCCGAAGGAATGGCCGCAGTGTTCAGCGCGACATAGGGCTTGCCGTTTCGCGCACTCTCTTCATGCAGCGCACGGGCTACCAGTTCCTTGCCCGTGCCGGTCTCGCCGGTGATCAACACATTGAGGTCGCTGGCCGCGACACGACCGATCAGGCGAAACACCTCGCGCATCGCCATGCTCTCGCCAAGCAGGGCGTGCTCGTCGGTGCGCGGCGGCGGTGGGACGACTTCTTCATGCGCGGCGGCGAGTGTGCGCTCGACCGCTTCCACCGCCTGATCGAGATCGAACGGCTTGGCCAGATAGTCGACCGCTCCGGCGCGATACGCCGCCGCCGTCGTCGCCACGTCGGTATACGCACTCATGACGATCACGGGACCGATGTTCCGGCGCGTGAGGTCTTCGAGCAGGCGCAAGCCGTTCTCGCCCGGCATGCGCACATCGGTCACCAGCAAGGCGGGACGACTCTCGTGCAGCGCCGCACGTACCGCCTCGCCCGCGCTGAACTCGCGCACCGTATGACCCGCGTCGCGCAGGGCTTCCGCCAGGACGAAACGCACGCCGCGATCGTCGTCGGCGATCCAGATCTCAGTCATGGTGCCGCTCCATCGGAAGGTACAGGGAGAACACGGTCTCGCCGGGTCGGCTCGTGTAGCGCAGGTCGCCGCCGTGTTCGAGCGCGATTTCGCGCGACAGCGCCAGGCCGAGACCCGTGCCGTCGGCGCGCCCGGAGACCAGCGGCTGGAACAGGGAGTCGCGTAAGTCGTCGGCCACGCCCGGACCATCGTCCATCACGTCCACCCGCAGCGCCGCACGCACCGTGCGCTCGCCCAGACGCGCGCCGTGTTCGACACGCGTGCGCAGGACGACCGTCGACGCACCCGCTTCGCTGGCGTTGCGGGTGAGGTTGAGCAGGACCTGGAGCAGACGATCCGGGTCGCCGACGCTGTCCGGCAGGCTGGGATCGAAGTCGTGGCGGACGCGCGGGGCATCGACCTCCGCCACGACGAGGCCTTCCAGCCGTTCGAGCAGTTCGTGGACGTTGACCGGGCCGAGGCGCGCGGCACCACCGTGCCGGAGCAGGCCGTCGGCCAGTGCGGCGAGACGATCGGCCTCGGAGATCACCATCTGCGCCAGCTGACGGAGGTCGTGGTCGACGACGCGGCGTTCGAGCAGCTGGGCGGCGCCACGCAATCCGGCCAGCGGGTTCTTCACCTCGTGGGCGAAACCGCGCAGGGTGGCCGAGAGCGGCGTGCCGGTATTAGTCGACAGGTCGGGCGCCAGCGGGTGCACTTCGATCAGGACGCGACCGTCGTCGAGGGGCTGGAGGATCAGATCGGCGGTGACTTCGCGGCCCCGGGCCACGCCAAAGGTGACGGCGCGGAGGTTGTAGGCGCGCCGTTCCAGGGCGGCTCGGTCGATCTGGCCGGCCAGCGCGGGCTCGCGCATCAGTGCGGTCAGATGCTGGCCGATGGCGGTCCGTGGGCCGACTTCGAGGAATTCGCCGAGCGCGGGGTTGATCCATGCCACGCGGCCGTCGATGGAAACGACCGCCAGGCCGGTGCCCAGGAGGGTTAAGAGGTCTGCCTGATCGGGTGCATGCATTGCACCAATGTAGGGAGAGGCGGGGGTTGGCGCAATGGGATAAATTCCGGGGGATGACTGGACAAGACAGCAAAGGTTGAATGAGTGGGACCAACCTTGGTGTCAGATTCATAGAAATCGCGCCGCTTCGTCAGCCCTTCTGAAAAAATGGGCGCGGGCGCGCAAACCTTCGCTGCCGAAACCGCATTGTTTGCTTTGGCTACGCGATGAATGCTTCAACGAGCAGTGGCTTCTCAGACTTATGAATGCACTCAGGCGCCGCTGCCGGTCCCACGATTGAAGTGATAATTCCGCCGCGGCGCTGTTGTCCCATCGGGGGCCATGAGCGACTTCACTGCCCGCTACGTCGAGGTCTTTCGCGCGCGGCATGTGCGTCGGAACGCCCCTCGCTGTGAGCATGGGCGCGACCGCGCCGCATGCCCGGCCGGAGCCCCTTGCGCGCCCGATGTCCAGTAGGGCGCGTCGGCCGCGACGCACGAGCCCAGGACGCCATGACCGGCGCAGGTACCTCGCACGCCCAAAGGCCGTGTGCCGTTGCCGACCGCTGCGCCCGGGTCAACTTCCAACAGGTGCTGGCCCAACTGGGTCGCGAATGTCGCGGTACCCCGCAATCGATCTTAGTTCGGGATTTGTGGAACAGCCTCGGCCAGCGCCTTCGGGCTCATACCCGTGTGTCTGTGACACAAAGCAACGAAGCTGCTCACGCTGTCGTATCCCACGGACATTGCGGCGTCGGTAACTGACACCCCAGCAAGCAGGAGGTCCAGTCCGCGCATGAGCCGCGCAAGCTGTCTCCAGCGACCGGCCGACATCCCGGTCTCTTGCTTGAAGGAGCGGGTGAAGGTCCGGCGGGACATGTTGGACTCCTCAGCAAGGTCATCCAGCCCAGACATATCACCTGGCGCCCTTTGCCATCCGGCGGCGATGGCGCGGAGAGTGGGTGATTTAGGCATGGGAAGCACAATGGCCGCACTTCGAGCGACAGCCAGCTCGTCGAAAAGCACCATCAGCAACCGTTCATCCGCTGGAGACAGCGAGCTTACGAGGCCTGGTCGTTCCGCAAGCTTATCGATAACGGCGCGCATGAGCGGGGTCGAGGTCCAAACGCACGGGTGCGCTGGCAGCGACAGGCAAAGATTGTTCGCAAGGTGAATCCGGGTCCAGACAACGTTGACGCTGTCTGCGCCGTGCGGCGCGTGTGGAGGAATCCAGCAGACCTGGCCAGCGGGAATTAACCAGTGCCCAGTCTCGCTTTGGGACGTCAAATGCCCCGATCGGAGCAGAAACAACTCGCCGTGGGGATGAGAGTGCGCGAGGTTCATCAGCGTTTGGTCTGAGCTGCGCGCTATGTGCAAGGCGCCGTCGCTGAGCGAATCCAGCGATGGAAGGGGGGAAGGTGACGGTTGCGCTGGCATATGGCCCGAAATTGTACATTACGCGTCGTTTTCACGTCGCGGGCCGTTCGGCTAACGAAGACACTGAGCTTCCCGTCACCACGATGGACCTACATGCGCCCCCTCCCTTCCCGACTTCTCCATATGTCGAGCGTCGCCATAAGCGTTGCTTTTCTCGCCGGATGTGCGGGCACCAAAGTGCACGACATCGACTCCTCCGGCGACTCCATCCTTGCCTCGCCTCGAACCATTGCGGTGGTCACCGAGGTTGAGCTTAGTACCCCTCCACGCCACGAAACCCCTGAAGCTCAGCGTGCGTCCGCGCACGTGACGGCCGCAGCGCTAGATGAAAAGCTTACCGGGCTTTTTGGTGCCCACGCGTTGAGGGTCGTTCCGCCCGACGCGCATCCTGATTTGATCCTGAGAAACCGCATTGTCGACATCCGCACTGGCAGCAGAGCCCTGCGCCTTTGGGTGGGCTATGGTGCTGGAAAGGCGGAATTACGCGTAAACACCGCGCTTATGGACCCGAACCATGCTGTTCCAGTCAGCTTGCTGTCCTTTCAATCGACCAGCACGTCGGGCGGGATGCCCAGCGGCGGATTGATCGGCCCGGCGCTGCGGAGCTTGAGCCGAGACGGGCTGGATACCGAGGTTGCCGAGACGAGCGCCGCCATCGATAAGCAGGTAGCCCTGTATTTCGCGGAGCAGCATTGGCCGTATCCGGCTCGGGGTACCGTGTCTCCACAAGCCCCTGCGGGAGCCTCGTCGCCGTGATAACACCACCGCGAACCCTGTGTCTTCCTACCGCCTTCGTTGGGGGGCTAGATATTGGAGCTATTTTTCCCGCGTGCGTACTCCGATCTACAGGCGGCCTTCTTGTCGATCTCGGAGATCTGCGTGGCCGGGCTTATCTACTTTTCTACGCGATTGCGCTTCCGAAGGACATTTCGATCAGCGACGAATTGGACAGTGCATTTGCGATCCGGAGTGGAACGGACATGCTTTTGTTTTTCAATCAGGCGCTGCCACTGCTTAAGCGGCTCGGGATCGATGTGTACGGCATCAGCGTGCAGACAACAGGCATTCAGATGACTTCGGCCGAAAGGTTAGGCTTGCGTTTTCCGCTCCTGAGCGACGCGCGCTGTGCGTTGGCCGAGGCCATCAAGCTGCCCATGACTCTGCAGGGCAGGCGCAAGCGCTTTCCTGTCTTAGCCGTCGAGCTAAGAAATGGCGTTATAAGGCGCATCCTGGACCCCGAGCAACTGGTCGTCGCGAGCCGTTGATCTTTAGCGGCTATCGCCCAAGCCCGACTTTGGTGTCCATGTCGATCGAACTATGCTGTTTTGTCCAGACGGAACCCGCAAGGCCAATCCCAATGAACATGTCGCTCAACGACGAACAACTCCTGCGACGCATCGACGAAGTTCTGCACTACCACTGGGACCCACTCGGCGTCTCTGATACTCCCGAGGCCAGAGACGAATACGAAAGCTACGTCCCCCGGACCTTCCAGCTACTCAAAGCCACCACCGATGGCAGCGATGTTGCCGACTACCTGCACTGGTTGAATACCGAACAGATGGGCGTAGGCGCCAACCGAAAGCACGATGCGGAAATCGTCGATTTGCTTCTGCGTTGGCGCGACCAGCTGTCGGACTAGCGTTACACCGGTGGCAGCGACGCAAGCCCGTGCCGTCGCCGCTGCCACCGCTTTGTCTCCGACGCCTTACCTCGACGGCAGGCGCTTTGCCATCTCCAGGTGATGCTGGAGCGTCGGGAGGGTCGTCGTCGCGAAGGATCGGATCGCCCCGGCCCGCTCAGTTGAAGGTGCCGCGGAATTCCTCGGCGGCATCCGCGCGGGTGGTGAATTCGACCATCACCCCGCCCGGCGCGCGCAGGAAGAAGCGCGATCCGCGATCGTTATTGAAGATCTCGGTTTCGGCATCGAAACCATCCGCGGCGAGCTGGTCGCGTAACGCGCGGACATCGTCCAGGGTCGGGAGCTCGAGGCCTATATGAAAGGCCATCGGCCATGTTGCTTCCGTCGGACTTTCACCAACGCAATCGGCGAACGCGTTGCTCCGCGAGGCGCCAAGAGCCTTCACGGTAGGCGCATCCGATGCCGCGCGCTCGATCACGATGTCGAAACCAGGGCGTTTCAGGATCGCGAAGTTCGGCGTCGTCATCGATGCGGAAAAGCCGAGATAGCGCTCAAAAAAGGTCGAAGTCGCAAGGACGTCCTGCGTGGGAAAGCTCATGTGGTTGAACTTGGTGGGGGTGCATACGGGGGTCATGACGATCTCGCTTTCTTTTTGCTGCTGATGCGAGAAGGATGCGAATATAAGCTCGCTTCAGCAACTCGCGTTCGAAAAGGGAGCAGCGATGACCACGCCGCGCGTCAAACCCCGTAAAACACCTGCGCAGGCGCGATCCGCCGAAACCGTGAGGGTCATCCTAGAGGCCGCGGCTCGCATTTTGGAGACTCGTGGACTCGACGGCTACACCACCAACGCGGTGGCCGAGCTGGCAGGGGTGAGCGTCGGTTCGCTCTACCAGTACTTCCCGGGGAAGGATGCTCTGACCGCCTCATTGTTGGATCGTGAGACCGGAATCTTCCTCGCCAGCATGGAATATCCGGACCCGGTGGCCGATAGTCGTGCGGCTCTCGATCACCTGATCGGAGCTTGCGTGAAGCACCAGCTTCGTCGCCCCGAACTGGCACGTATTCTCGACTTCGAGGAACAACGTCTTCCCCTCCGCGACCAGCAGGAGGGACTGGCTGCGCGGCTGACGGGCACAATCACGGAAATATTGACGCGCTTGCCGGTCGACACGGAAGAGGCGCCGAGAGTGATGGCAGGGGACATCTTCGCAATGACACGGGGTATCGTCGATGCCGCGGGCGAACGCGGCGAAACCGACGAAGTGCGTCTGCGTCTGCGCGTTGCGCGCGCTGTCTACGGCTATCTGGGGTTGGCACAGGCGAGATAGCGCCGCCAGGCATGGTCGGGCTTGATCCGTTGGACGGCCGCGTCCAATATCCTGAACCTCGGGCCGTTGATCGACCGAAGCAGAAGGGCGTTCTCGTTCAGACGATGGTTGCGGGCGCAAGGCAATAGGCACGCGAGCGCGGTTCAGATCGCATGCGGATGACGACCATCAACGCCCGCGAAGTGACGCATCGCCACGACGGATCGCGAGATCGCCGAGCGAAGGCTAGCCGGCTGTAACTATCCGATGGCTGGCCCACGACATCGAATACAGCCAGCGCGTGATCCACTCACACTTCGCCAGCTAGGACGCAATCGTGACAGTGGCTGCAGCTGAAACCGCACGGGCCACGAGCGTACGGTTTTAAACATAATCCAGCTTTGCTTCCCAGCTGAACCTTGGATCTGGAAGGCTGTAAAATCAGCCCACGTCCTAGCCCCGGAAGGTCACATATTGAAAGCTGCAGTCCTTGCCGATTTCGGCGCGCCACTTGAGATCCGCGATTTACCCGATCCTAAACTCGGGACGGGCGAGGTTATCGTGGATGTCGCCGCTGCCGCCGTGACGAGCTACGCCTCGCGCGTCTTCAATGGCTCTCGCAACTATCTCTTGGAAACCCCCGTGGCGCCGGGAGCCGGCGGCATCGGTCGCGTGCGCCAGACCGGGCCAGACTCAACCAAGCTAAAGGCCGGGGACTGGGTCTATATTGATGCTACGATTCGCTCGCGCGACGAAATCGCGGAGCCTGAGCAGATTCTTCTTGGCTGGACCTACCGTACCGCAGCCGCGCTACCGCTCCATCGTTTTTATCATCACGGTACCTTCGCCGAGCAGGTACTGGTCCCGACAGAGAACGTGACCCGCATCGGTGACATCGACGCGGCCGACGCGGGAAAGTGGACTGCACTGGGCCAGTTCCTGGTGCCCTATGGTGGACTGCGTGCCGGCGCGCTCTCGGCGGGCGAAACCCTGGTTGTGAATGGTGCTACCGGTGGTTTCGGCAGCGCGGCTGTCGCGGTGGCGCTTGGCATGGGCGCGGCGACAGTGGTGGCAACCGGTCGCAATGAGCAAACGCTAGCCGAACTGGTTAGTCGCTTCGGCCACAGGGTCAGGACAGTGGCAATGACAGGCGTCGAAGAAATCGATCGTCGCGCGATAGTCGTAGCCGCGGGCGCGCCGATTGACATGGTGTTTGATATCCTGCCGCGCGAAGCCTCGGCAACGCTGGTGCGCGCGGCTGCGCTGTCGGTGCGGCTCGGCGGTCGCGTTATTTTAATGGGCGGGCTGCGCGGAAAGGAAGGCGATCTGGGTATCAACTATAATTGGCTGATGCACAACGAAACGACTTTGCGTGGCGTTTGGATGTACTCGCGTGAGGCGATCCCCGCGATGATCCGGATGGTGCGCGCAGGGCTTGTCGATCTGGCACATATCGACGTGACGGAGTTCGCGCTCGACGATGCTAACGCAGCAGTCGCACACGCCGCCGAAGTCTCGGGTCCGCACAAACTAACGGTGCTTCGTCCGGACCGTGGAGGAACGGCCTGACGTGGCGGTACCCACGTCGACGGCCTGCCTGAGCGCGTAGGCAACACTAAGACGGTCGCTATCTACTAGCGCGCCTCATTTCCGATATCAGGTGTTATGGATGATTTTATGATCATTCGACAGGCTACTAACGCCGACCATCCGCAACTGCTCAACATTTGGCTGCTCTCCGTTCGCGCCACGCATCACTTCCTGCAAGAATCCGATATTGAGGTATTGCTTCCTCAGCTCCGTGATATTTACCTACTCGCTGTTGAACTATGGGTCGCGGTAGATGCCGAGGACTGCCCGCTAGGGTTCATCGGGCTCAATGAAAACCACGTAGAAATGCTCTTCATCGAACCAGATCTGCGAGGCAAAGGGATTGGACGTGCGCTGCTGGATCATGTCCGCAAGTCGCACAGTCAGATGAGTGTTGATGTGAATGAACAGAACCCCGAAGCGGTAGGGTTCTATTTACACTACGGGTTTATTCAAACAGGTCGTTCTCCGTTGGACGGCGAGGGCCGCCCCTTCCCCTTGCTGCACCTGAGCCTGCCCGGCTAGCGCTGTAATGGTGAATCGCCCCTAAGCTTTTGCTTCGGGGAAAACGGCGGAACGTCGACTCTAGCCTGTGCCGACGGTAGCAAGTGGCAAGGACCCGTCACCCATCTCGACCGTCCTGCCATCTTCCGGGCAGATCACAGGAACCTGGCCGCCATGCCGGAGGCAGCCAGCGGCTCGACCGTTTGTCTGCATAGCGGCTGCATCGCCGTGATGGATCGCGCACATCGCCGCTGCTACTGCTGTCTCTCCCGATTCGGAGACATCATGGACATCGCCGCCCACCTTATGAGCCCGGAGCCGCTTGGCTGGCTCGCCTCCCTGATACTGCTCGGGACGATCGGGCGACAAATCTGGCGACAGGCGCACGCGCCCACCGTCGAGGGCGTTTCGAAATGGCTTTTCATCGGGCAGATGGCGGCTTCGCTGCTTTATCTCGTCTACAGCGTTCTCGTGAAGAACCCTGTGTTCATCGCGAGTAACGCTGCCTTGCTGATCGCCGGCATCACCGGTCAGATCATTTACCTCAAACGAAAGCACAGGGACGAAGCCGCCAGGGAGTGACTAAGCTTTACTTCGACGGCAGCTGCTTTGCCATCTCGAGGTGATGCTGGAGCGTCGGGAGGGTCTTCGTCGCGAAGGCCTTCAGTTCGGGGTCTTTGCCGGTGCTGGACTCCGTCGTGAACAGCTTGATGACCTTTTCGTGGTCCGCGACCATTTTCGTTTTGAACGCCGTGTCGAAAGCCGCGCCGTCCTTCTTACCGATCGATGCGGCCGCCGTTGCGTCCGCGGGCATCGGCGCGGTCGATACAGGAATGGACTTGGCCGCGGCGATGGTCTTGAGTTCGTCGCCCGCCTTTGTATGGTCGTCCACCATCGTCTGGCCGAACGTCTTGACGTCGCTGGACGCGCCCTTTTCCGCCCCGAGCTTTCCGAGGGTGACTTCAGCAAGCCCTGCCGCGCTGGCCTTCTTCACGAAGGCCGCATCCGGCGCTGTCGACGCTGCCGTGTCGGCAGGGGGTTGGGCGAACGCGGCCGCGCCGAATGAGATTGAAACAGCGGCAGCAAGAATGAGGACGCGCGAACGGGACTGGCTCATGATGAAACTCCGTCGGAAGGTGCATACGGTTTGGCACCTATGGCATGAAGCACCCGTGCACGAACGGTCGTGGCCTGTGACGCGGACGCTCGGCGAATATCCACTCACACAAAGTGAGCCGGCGCAACCGTACCTTTACCTACCGTATTTCATCCATGTCCATGGCGCCGTCACGCGCGTCGTCCCGGTTGAACACACGGCATGGCGGACACTCGGTGCTCAGTCAGCCAGCACACAGGTGCAAGCCAATGTTCAGTCACAACAAGCGACTCCAGTACACCGTTCGCGTTTCGGAATCCAATCCTGCCCTTGCAAATCTGCTTCTCGAGCAGTTTGGCGGACCGCAGGGTGAGTTAGCCGCCGCTATGCGGTACTTCACGCAGGCTCTGGCTGAAGAAGATATGGGCCGAAAAGACATGTTGCTCGATATCGCCACCGAGGAACTGAGCCATCTCGAGGTGATTGGTTCGCTCGTCGCCATGCTCAACCGGGGCGCGAAAGGCAGGCTGGCAGAAGCGGTCGAATCGGAAGCCGAGCTTTTCCGCTCCCTGCAAGGCGCTGGCAATGACAGCCATGTCACCCAGGTGTTGTTCGGCGGCGGTCCCGCGCTGATCAACTCCGCCGGTGTGCCGTTCTCGGGTGCTTATGTCGACTCCATCGGTGAGCCAACCGCCGACCTGCGATCGAACATCGCTGCGGAAGCGAGGGCCAAGATCGTCTATGAGCGCCTTATCAACGTGACCGAAGACGTCGGCGTCAAGGATGCGCTGACTTTTCTCATGACCCGCGAAATCGCGCATCAGAAATCGTTCGAAAAGGCGCTCTACTCCATGGACAAGAGCTTCCCGCCGGGTAAGTTGCCGGGCGATCCGCGCTTTACCAGCCTGTACGTCAACACGTCTACGGGCGAAGGCGACGCGGCGGGTCCCTGGAACCGCGGTGAGCAGTGGGAAGTGATGACGCCGGATGACACGAACATTCCCGTCGATGGTGGCAATGGGAAGGCGTCGGTTGACCTGTCGAGTGACGAGGAATCAGTGGTCGGGCTCTTCGCCACCCGCGGGGCGTCGGATCCGTCGCGGGATCCAGTGACGGGTGCCGATCTGGGCGTCCTTCAGCAGGAACCGAAAAAGTAAGCGCGCGTTCCTCACGTTTGCTTTAAGCGACAGCGCGAAAAAAGGTGCCCGCGATATCGCGGGCACCTTTTTTACATGAGGAGCTGTCCGATATCGGCCGGTGAGCCGTCACTCGATGACGTAGTGGATGGGCTTGAACCGGAAGTTGTTCGACATGCCCGCCGAACATGCGGTCAGTCCGATGATGAGATCCATGTGCGCTCTGAAGCGCGTCTTATCACCTGGTTTACTCAACGGCGGCTCGACAGTAAGCGTACCTGTCTCGCCGTTGACGGGAACATTCATGAAGACGTTGAAGGCCGTCGGAATCTGATCTCCGACGATGCCGTGTGGCTCAAGTGCCGCGCGCAGATTGCCGAAGCAGCCACGATGAGGCTCGGTGTGTCCGTAAAGCTTCCGGAACATCTCCGCCGAGCATGGCGCAAGCAAGAAATCGTGACGCCCCACGTCGTCCTCGGTGATTTCCAGCATCACCGAGCTGCGGTTGGAATAGAGAAGATCGCCGGTGGACAGGTAGATCTTGCTCGCATAATCGAGCGTCCGACCCGATGACAGGACCTCGGCTTTATCCGCCAGGGCAAAGGCGATCAGATCCGCCACCTGCTCACCCTCGGGATCGATGACGGTCAGCGTCTGCCCGGCCCTCAACACGAAGGCGACACCGCTCTGAGGTTCGATCACCGTCGTCATTGCTTGCTCCCCACTGGCTTGAACGGGCACTCCCATGGCCCCTCGATGTGGCGGCCGCTGTATTGCAGGGCCTCGGAGCTCTCGCCATGGACAGCGAGCATGGGGTTTGCGGAGCCATTCAGTTCCACGTCTCGCTCGATGATGGCTTCGCGTAGCCTGTCGTAGCGTCCCTGCTGGCGCAGGAATTCAAATTGAGCGTGCAGATTGAACACCATGGCCGGATGCGCCAGGCGTCGCGCCGCACGACTGGCGCCCGGGTGAAGACCGATCACGTAGAAACTCTTGCCGCCAACGCTCATGGAAAACTTCTCGGAGGTGGGGTCGGCACTGACCGTCTCGTCCCACGCGAAGCGCTTGCTGTCGACCTCATGAATACCCTGAAGGCGCGCGAACAAGTGCGTCTCGAAGGCTTCTTCGTCGAGCGACGGCGTCCGGGGGAAATGCACCACCAGGCTATGAAACACGTGCTCGGGCTTGCGACGCGTGGCAAAGTCCTCGATCGCTGCGGCGATGGCCGCATCGTCTTTGCCGCAGCGCAGGTCGGTCGCCTCGAAGTGAGTGACCTGATCGCGGGCATGTGCCGTTTTTGCGGCAAGACACGGGAACTGCTGGCTGGAAAGGTGCGCTGCGAATACTGAAGTTACTGATGAGACCGACATGAGTGCGCCCGCTTCTGTAAGGTTCTCATGGTCAGGCTGTGCCCGTGAAATGGCGGGCGGCTCGTCGTGAGCGCATCGCGATCAATGTGGTCGCACGCTTTCATCAGGGGCACGCGCTGTTCACATGGGCCGATGCTCTGAGCCGCGCCCGCGTTGCCTCCTCGCGCCCCGGGCAGCATGCACTTCTCCGCCCGTCACGGCCACGGCTGAACAAGCAACCTAGTCTTCTTCCGCCGCCTCACGTCCCTGCTGGCGGATCAGCGCCTCTTCCCGGGCGTCATTGATCGACTGCCGGATACTGTCGAGATCGACTTCGCTTTCGTCCGGCTCGAAATGGCCCGTCAGCTCGGTATCGGGCCGGAGCTCGCCAGCCTGGAACAAAGCCCACATCTCCTCGCCGTACCATGTTTCCAGCAACTCCGGCGCCGAACGCCCAAGGTAGGCCGTGAGATTGTTGACGTCACGCAGGAGCATCGTGCGCGCCGCATTGTTGCCCGCCGCACTGACGACCTGCGGAAAATCGATAACGACCGGGCCATCCGGCCCGATGAGAACGTTGTACGCGGAGAGATCGCCGTGGATCAGTCCGGAGCACAGCATCAACACGACCTGCCGGACCAGAATCCGGTGATATTCCAGGGCATCCGCGGTGCTGAGATCGACCTCGCCCAGGCGGGGCGCTGACAGGCCATCGGCATCCGTAACCAGTTCCATCACCAGCACGCCGTGGAAATACCCAAACGGTTCGGGGACGCGAACGCCTGCTTCGCGCAACTGGTAGAGCGCGTCGACCTCGGCGTTCTTCCAGGCGACTTCCTGCTGCTTGCGGCCGTACTTGCTGCCTTTGCCGATAGCGCGCGCCTCGCGGCTGCTGCTTACCTTGCGGCCTTCCTGATACTGGACACGCTGCTGAAAGCTGCGGTGCGCCATGTCCTTATAGACCTTGGCGCAGCGCACGTCGTCGCCACTACGGACGACGTACACCGCCGCCTCCTTGCCACTTTTGAGGGGCCGGAGCACGTCATCGATGATGCCGTCGTCGATCAACGGCTGCAGGCCTTGGGGGATCTTCAATTTATTTACGGGTCGGTGGCATGGCGGAGACTGCCATTAACCCCTAATTCTCACATTTTCCTGTACTTAGCGCCAATTCACCCCGCGGCGGTGGCGCGGCGCCCATTCAGCCGTTCAAGGCGTCCCTTGGGGGAGCGGCGCTGGCCAGCGAAGAGAGCAGGCAGGTCACGACCAGGACAACCCGGCGGTATCGGCGACAAAACGGCATACTTCCGACCTTGATCTGGCGGTGCGTTGAGCGCGGCTATCGCGCAAATCAGGCGAATCATGCGAACGCGGGTAAATCTCGACATCGATGTGCTACGGACGTTCGTCACCGGCATGGAGCTGGGAAGCTTCGCGCGGGCTGCAACCCGACTGGGCCGGTCGCCATCGGCGATCAGCGCCCAGCTGCGCAAGCTGGAGGACCAGATCGGCCTCCCGCTGGTACAGCGATCCGGCCGGGGACTGGTCCTGACGGAGCCGGGCCATGCCTTGCTGAGCTACGCAAAACGGCTCGTCGAGCTGAACGATGATGCGGTGCGTGCGGTGCGCGCGCCGGACCTAGAGGGCTCGGTCCGGCTTGGCTTACCCGCGGACTTCGCGGAGCGATGGTTGCCTTCGGTGCTCCACCGTTTCGGAAAGACGTATCCACGCGTCAAAGTCGAAGTGCACATCGAACAGAGTGCATCGCTGATAGAGCGGATAAGCCATGGAACGCTCGACGTGGCGCTCGCATGGAGCAGCCACCCGACCTCGAAGCACGCGCGACAGATCGCGGACGTGGATCTGTCATGGGTGGGTCCGACGAGCGGCACGCCCGCGCGGGGCGGCCACTCGGAGCCGGTGCTGCTGGTGGTCGCCGATGGACCATGCGCGATCCGCGCGACCGCGACGTCCCTTCTCGACGACGCGGGCATCCCCTGGCGCATCGCCGTCGCGACGCCGAGCCTTGCGGGCGTCTGGGCGTCCGTGGAAGCCGGCCTTGGGATCACGTTGCGCGCCACGATGAGCGTACCTGCGCATCTCAGCGTCATCGACCCCACACCTGCCGACCTGCCTCACGCCCGGACGCTTCCTCTCTTTCTTCACGTCGCCGACGGGCAGCTGCAAGATGCGGCGGAAGGGCTCACCGAGATGGCGGTCGATGAGGCGCTGCGACTGGTGCTTCCGCAAGGCGCCGCGGTACCGCGCGATCCATGAATCCGAGAACATACCCGGCGATCTCGGCATTCGCCTCCTCCCACGGCCAGTGGCCCGCATCCAGAAGGTGAATCTCGGCCTTGGGCACGTCGCGTGCGAAGGCCTGCGCGCCCGCTGCGACGAAAGACGGATCGTTTTTCCCCCACACCACGAGTGTCGGCGGCTGGTATTGCCGAAGCCACGCCTGCCATGCAGGATAGCCCGCGACGTTGGTGCGGTAATCGAATAAAAGGCTCGCCTGAATCGCGTGCTGACCAGGCAAGGAGAGATGAGTGTACTCGTCGGTCCATGCGTCGGGATCGTATCGCTCCGGATGACGCGTTCCCAATGTGTGACGCTCCCGCGTGGCCTTTTCCGAGAGGAATGCGTCGACCACGTCCTCGTTCGCGTCCGGACGTTCCCAGAACTGAGCAATGCGCTCCCATTTCTTGCCGAGGCCCTCGGTGTAGGCATTCGCATTCGAGACGATGAGTGCCTCGACACGGTCGGGATGGGCTGTCATCAGTCGGAAGCCCACGGGCCCGCCGTAGTCATGGAGGTAAAGCGAATAGCGAGACAGGCCCAGCTGCTCCAGCAGACCGTCCATGGTCTCCGCGAGATGATCGAAGGTGTATGCGTAGTTCGCGGGGTCTGGCGTATCGCTTTGCCCGAATGACGGATAGTCGGGGGCGATCAGGTGATAACGGGGGGCCAATAACGGCATCAACGCACTGAACTGCCGCGAAGACGAAGGAAAGCCGTGCAGCAGGACAATCGTCGGGTTCGATGGCGAGCCGGCTTCACGATAGAAGATGCCGACGCCGCCGACCACCGCTCGATGATAGGTAATGCGCGTGCTTTCTTCGCTTACCGCATGGGGCGACGCGATCATCGCCGCGGCAAGGACTAGCGTGGAAAGCATGGGGTTCACCAGCGTCGTGAATGGGCACCGTCAATGATGACCCCAATTGCTCATCGGTAAAATTCGAAAGTATCGGATGAACACTTCAGATAAATGGAAGCCCGGTTTCAAGGCCCAGGCGACTGGTGGCGAGTGCCTTTACTGTCATGGCTGTGTCCGTCAATAAGAAGGATGGGAGGGGTTCACGCACCACGACAACCTTGCCGATCATGCTTCCGGCTTCGACGAGGGCATGCGCCTTGATCAGACCCGCGGCATCGAAACCGTCGATGCGCTGCGTGAGCGTGTGCACCAGATCACCGCGATCGACGAGCTCGGCGACACGGCGAAGCAACGCATGCTGTCGCGCGATGGTTCGGGTGGTGAAGATCGGCCGGGTGTACATCAGCTCCCAGTGGATCGAGATGGACTTGTTCTTGAACGGTCCGATATCCAGGGCCTTGGGATCGTCGATCAGCGCAAACTTGCCTTCCGGACGCATGACGGCGGCAATCTGCGGGACGTAGGCGGCGCTGGCATTCAGACCGGCGACGTAGTCGACGCTCTCGATACCCAGCGCTTTGAGCTGGTCTTCCCACGGCTGGCTGTGATCGATGACGTGATGCGCGCCATGCTGCAGAACCCAATCGCGTGTTTCAGCGCGGGATGCCGTACCGATCACCGTCACACCGGTCAGCCGACGCGCGAGCTGGGTCAGGATCGAACCGACACCACCGGCGGCTCCGGTCACCAGCAGCACCTGATTCTCGGTGGGGTCGGTCTCGTGGATACGCAGGCGGTCGAACAGCAATTCCCATGCGGTGATCGCGGTCAGCGGAAGCGACGCCGCCTCGGCGAAGTCCAATGACGTCGGCATCGGGCCGACGACCCGCTCGTCGACGGCCTGCAACTCGCTATTGCTCCCCGGACGCGTGATATCACCCGCGTACCAGACCCGGTCGCCCGGCTTGAAGCGTGTGGCCAACGGTCCGGTCGCACGAACGACGCCTGCCGCGTCCCAGCCGATGATGCGCGCACCGTCCGCGGGGATGTCGCCATGCTTGCGGACCTTGGTATCGACCGGATTGACCGACACGGCCCGCACCTCGACGAGGATGTCGTGGTCACGCAGCGTCGGCTCGAGGACCTCGATGTCCTGGAGCGCTTGCGGATGGTCGATGGCCTGATTGCTGTAGAAGCCGATGGCTTTCATGGGTGCACCCTTCTGTTAGCGAGGGGCACATTGTGTCTTTACGTGGATTCAGGAAAAATCCCTAAACATCGTTAACACTTTCTGCGAAATCACGATAATGATCCGGCTCGATGATGTGCAGATATTCGTTCAGACTGTGGACGCGGGCAGCTTCTCCGAGGCCGCCCGGCAGCTCAATATCGCGCCGGGTCTGGCGAGCGTGGCGGTGCAGCGACTGGAAAAGGCCATCGAGGCCCGGCTCTTCACCCGCTCGACCCGCAGCATGCAGCTCTCTGAAGACGGCGAACGCTATCTCCCGCATGCCCGGGCGATGCTCGAAGCGCAGCTTCAGGGCAAGCAGGCCCTGGCGCATGCGCAGGAGGCGCTGTCGGGAACGCTGCGTCTGTCCGTCTCATCCGACCTGGGCCGCAATCTGCTGCTGGGCTGGCTGGACATCTTCCAGCACAGGCACCCCGGCCTGTCGTTGCACGTGCGCCTGAGCGACCGACTCGCCGACCTCGTGAAGCATCCCGTCGACGCCGCCGTGCGCTACGGCCCGTTATCGGACTCGTCGCTGGTGGCCATGCCACTGATCGAGAACAATCGGCGCGCGCTCTGCGCCTCGCCCGCTTACCTGGAACGTCACGGCATACCCTCGGGCGTGGACGACCTGCGCAGGCACAACTGCCTGCGTTTCGTATGGAGCGAGCAGGTCCACGAACGCTGGCGGTTCACCCTGCCTGGCGGCGATAAGACGGTGACCGTAACGGGCAACCGCGTCAGCGATGACGCGGATGCCGTAAGACGCTGGGCCGTGGCGGGTGAAGGCCTGCTCTATAAGTCGCGACTGGACTTGATCAATGACATTGCATCCGGTCGTCTGCGCGAGATATTCCCGCATGCCCACTGCGAGCCGTCACCGCTCAATCTCGTATGTGCGCACCGATCACGACTGACCCCGGCGATCACGCAGTTGAGGGATTTTCTGCGTGATCGATGTGAGGAGCTGGCGGCTAGCCTTTCTCCTGCTGTCTAGTCGGAGTCGCGAGTCAGAGGTGCCGGACACCCCCGACCCGCTAACCGTTACCCATTCAAGCACAGTTGCTCATACATCGAGCGAGGATGTTGGCTGCGCAGCATTCGCCTGTCGCAGCGCCGGCAGCATGTCCTGCGGGTCCGGACGACGCGTGTAATCCGGATTGACCTCGGCATACAGGATCGTTCCGTCGCGGTCGATGACGTAACGTGCCGGCATGGGCAGCGTCCAGCTCGGATCGCCGTTGAACGCGGGGAGGTCATTCTTGAGACCCCGGTACAACTCGATCAGATAGTCCGGCATCTGGAAACGCAGGCCGAACGCATCCGCCACATCGTTATGGCCGTCCGACAGAATCGGAAAACTCAGCTCGTTCTGCCGCGACGATTTCCGGCTGCTGGCAGGAAGCTGCGGCGAGATGGCGACCAGTTTCGCGCCCAACGCCGCGAACTCCGGCAGCGCGGCCTGCAGCGCCTGCAATTCCATATTGCAGTACGGGCACCACACGCCCCGGTAAAAGCTGATCACCAGCGGCCCGGTACGAAGGAGGTCGTCCGAGGACACCGGCCTGCCATCGGGATCGGGAAGAGTGAAGGCCGGCGCTTTGTCGCCCGCCTTCAGGGCGCGGGTGGCTGCGCCGGATGCGATCAGCTCGGCGGTGGCGCGATGCATGGTTTCAATGACCGTATAGGGGACGCTATACGGCGGCTTGCCGGCTTCGAAGTCGGCCTTGAAGGCGTCGAGTCGTTCTTGCAGGGACATGGCGTTGTTCTCCTTAAGCCTGAGCCATCGAACGGGCGACTTCCGCCGCGCTGATACCTTCCAGTGCCAGACCGTAGCCCGCACCTTCATCGACGATGCGGCGCAGTTTCTGGGTCAGCGCGATGCGGGTATAACGCGCGGTCAGTGGCGGCAGCGCGGCCAGCGACTCGGCGATTTCACGTGCACGCGGCAGAAGGTCGGCGGCGGGGACCACCTCGTTCACCGCACCCCATTCCTTCGCGGTCTTCGCGTCGAGCACCTGGCGGGTGAGCACGAAGTAGCGGCCGCGCACGCTGCCGATCACTTCGGGCCAGAGCAGGTTCACGCCGTCCCCCGGGACGATGCCGAAATCGAAATGCGGTTTGTCCTGGAAAACGGTCTCGGGCGTTGCCAGTACGATGTCGGCGAGCAGCGCGTATTCGGAGTGCAACAGCACCGGACCATTGAGTGCGGCGATCAGCGGCACCTCGATGTCGAGGATGTTCATCAGGACCTTTTTCCCCTCACGGAAAATCTTGTCGTACCCGAGCGGGGTGAAGAAGTCGAAACCCTCCGGGCTGATCGCGTCCATGAAGGCATCGCCACTGCCGGTAAGAATGACCACGCGGTTCTCCGGATCGGAACCGATGTCGTGGAAGAGATCGACGAACTGCTCATGGGTGTGACCGTTGAACACCAGTTTGTCGCCATCGGTGTGCAATGCGACTTCGAGGACGCCGGTGTCGGACCGGGTCAGGCGAGCATTGGCGTAGCGGTTGCGGTACGAATCGAAGCGGGACATGTCAGCGTTTCCTGTGGTGTGTGAGTCGGGAGAGTTCAGGCGGAAGGCACGAGGGCGTTGATCTTCGCGATGGCGCGCTGAGTAGCGGGTCGGCTTGCAACGGCGTCGTACCAGCGGGCTACGTGTGGCGTGGTGTCGAATGAGACACCGGCGAATTCGCGGCGCCAGAGCCAGCCGAAGTGCGCGATGTCGGCAATGGAGTAGTCGTCACCGGCGACGAAGGGGCGCAGCGCGAGCACGCTGTCGAGCATGCCCAGCGTGCGCTGCGCTTCTTTGCTGAAGCGCTCGATAGCGAGGGGCTGCGGCTCGGCCGCCTGGCGCTGGAAGAAACCACTCTGACCGAAGGCCGGGCCGAGACCGGATGCGTGGAAGAACAGCTGCTCGAAGACGCGGGCTCGCGCTTCGCCCGTCGCCGGGAGAAGCTTGCCCTCACGTTCGGCGAGGTAAACCAGGATGGCGGCAGACTCGGTCAGCACCAGCGTCTCTCCGGCCCTGGCGTCGATCAGCACCGGCACCTTGCCGTTCGGATTGAGGGCGAGGAAGGCGGGAGCGCGCTGCTCGCCCTGTTTGACGTTGACGCCATGCAGTTCGTAGTCGAGCCCGAGTTCCTCAAGGGCGACAGGCACCTTGATGCTGTTGGGGGTGGCGAAGGCGTGGACGTGAAACATGCGATGGGCTCCTCGGAGGGTCCTGAGCGGCATCGGTTGCCGCCGGATGAGCACATGGTGGCCCTGCGCCCATCGACACGGCAGATGGCGCGAAGCGATAATGCTCATTCCTTTGAGGAATACCCATGGATCGCTTTCAGGCCATGACCGCGTTCGTCCGGGTAGTCGACACCGGCTCGTTTTCCGCCGCGGCGCGCCTGCTGCACGTCGGCCAGCCCACTGTGTCCAAGACGGTGGCGCAGCTGGAAGACCGGCTCGGCGTCCGCTTGTTGAACCGCTCGACCCACGGCCTCAGCCCGACCGAGGCGGGCCTTCGCTTTTACGAACGGGCTACCGCCTCGCTGCAGGAGGCTGACGAGGCGGAACTGGCGGCGCGCGACGCGAGCCTCGGGCTGTCGGGCCGGTTGCGCGTTTCGGCGGCGACGACGTTCGCCCGTCTGCATGTCGTGCCTCACCTGCCCCGTTTCCTCGCGGACCATCCGGAACTGCAGGTCGACATGATTCTCGACGACCGCGTCATTGACCTCGTGGCGGAGGGCGTGGATCTGTCGCTGCGCATGGGTACGCTGAACGACTCCGGCGCCGTCGCACAGAAGCTGGCGACGGGTGGACGCTCGCTCCTCGCGACACCGGCTTACCTCAAACGTGCGGGCGAGCCGAAGCGACCGGCCGACCTGGCGGACCATCAGGTCATCGCTGGCAGCCAGTTCGTCGGGGCATGGGCATTCACGCGTGACGGTACCGAAGTTTCGGTGCAAGTCAGCGGTCGCGCGCGCTTCAGCGCCGCCGAAGGTATCCGCGCTGCCGTGCTCGCGGGCATGGGGCTGACCATCGCCTCGGACTGGATGTTTGCCGACGAGATCGCCAGCGGCGTGGTCAAACGCGTGCTGACCGACTGGACACTGCCATCCATCGATCTGTGGGCCGTCTATCCGTCGGGCCGGCTGGCCAGCGCGAAAGCCAGGCAGTTCGCTTCGTTCGTGCAGGGAGCACTGGCTGGCCATTAGCGAAAGCGCGTGCGATCCTTCGCCCACGAAGACCGCGAAAAACGGCTGCCACGTCCCGATCGGGGCAGCCGAATACACGTCACCCCGCTTTCGCGTGGTCGGCCAGCGTTCCCACCGATATCCGTCGGCCTCAGGAGCGCGCCATGACTATCCAGCACACCTCACGCATCGCCATTGTCGGCGCCGGCCTCGGCGGTCTCACCCTCGCGCGCGTGCTGCACATCAACGGCATCGCTTCGACCATCGTCGAAGCCGAAACCTCGGCGACGGCGAGAGCTCAGGGCGGCTTGCTCGACATCCACGCGTACAACGGTCAGATCGGCCTGAAGGCGGCAGGTCTCTACGAGGCGTTTCTCGCGCTCGCCCTCCCGGGAGAGGATGCGAAGCGCATCGTCGACAGGAACGGCGAGGTTCTGCTCGATAAACCGGGATCGCCCGACACGGCGCGGCCCGAGGTCGATCGTGGCGCGCTGCGCCAGCTGCTGATCGATTCCTTGCCGGACGACACCATCCAGTGGGGCCGCAAGCTGACGCGGGCGAGCCGCCTTGGCGATGGCCAGCACGAGCTCGTCTTCGCGGACGGTTCGACCATGACCACCGACCTGTTGGTCGGTGCCGATGGCGCCTGGTCGAAGGTCCGGCCACTGCTGTCTTCCGCCAGGCCCGCGTACGTCGGTACCACCTTCGTCGAGTTACGCCTCTTCGATGGGGATACGACACACAGAGTCAGCGCCAAGGCCATCGGCAACGGTACGCTGATGGCGGTTCAACCAGGCAAGGGCATCCTCGCGCACCGATATGCCGACGGAACGCTGCATACCTATGTCGCGTTGAACCGGCCGGAAACATGGATCGACGCTCTCGACTTCACCGAGCCAAAGGAAGCGCTCCGCCGTGTGGCGGAAGCCTTCGAAGGTTGGGCGCCGTCGCTGAGAGCTCTGGTCACCGATAGCGACACGCTTCCCGTGGTGCGCGCGATCCACGCATTGCCGATCGATCACCGCTGGGCGCGCCTCGAAGGCGTGACCTTGCTGGGCGATGCCGCCCACCTGATGTCGCCCTTCGCGGGCGAAGGCGCGAACCTCGCCATCCTCGACGGCGCCGAGCTGGCTCTGGCGCTACGCGAGCATCGGGGTGACATCGAGGCCGCGCTCACCGCCTATGAAGCAGCGCTCTTCCCTCGCAGTGCGCACTTCGCCGCGCTGACGGCACACAACCATCGGCGCTTCTTCGGTGACGACGCACCACACAGCGTCGTCGAGCTGTTCAGCGCACACTGACCGCCTCAGAACGCGAGCGCCAGCGACGCCTGCGCCACGTTGTCGTTCAGCCCCTTACCCGAGTGTTCGTGGCGCACGTCGAGCCGAAGATGCAATCCGTTGAGGAACCGGGCCTCCGCGCCCACGGTATAGCGGCTGACGTTGCGCATCGCGCGCGTCGACAGACTCGTATCGTCCATGGCGATCCGCGGCGAGTGGTTGTTGTGGATACGGTCGTAACCCGCATACGGCATCCAGTGCGTATCGCCGATCTGTCGCAGGTCGCCCGCCACCTGCAGGCCCGCAAGCAACTGCGTGTTCGGACGGCTGTCGAACCGGACGCGCGTAGCGCCCGCCTCGACGTGCTGCTCGCGCTGCAGCCGACTTTGCACGGCGGCCAGATGCGGACGGAACACGATCGCCTTGTCGCCGCCCATCGGCCAGCGACTGTCATAGCCACCCTCGACCGTGAGATCGGTGGAGGTGAGCCGGTAGCTCTCGGACGGCAGACCTTGTCCGTGCACTTCGTTGCGGTAGCGTGCGCCCGAAAGTTCCGCCGTCGCCGAGAAGCCGGACAGGCCCTGCGGCTTCTGTCGGTAATCCGCGTAGACGCCCAGCTGCGTCCCCCTGGTTCGACCTGTGGCGTGGAAGCCGGTCAGCGGCGAGCGCGTCGACGTATGGGTATCGCCGAAACCGACGCGAGCGCCGATCGCCAGATGGTCACCGACCATCGCACCCGCGCCCGCCTGGACGACATTGTCCTGTGCCGCGATCGTGCCGCCGTCGGCACTGGCCTCGTAACGACGGTCGCTATGCTGGTTTGTCATCCATACGGAGCCACGCATATCCCAGTCTTCCGGCATGGCACCGACCAGACGGTTGCCCAGCCAGCGACCCTCCTGAAACATTGATCGCGCGGCGACGGACTGGGCCAGGTAAACGTTGCCTTCGGGGCGGATCGCGTTGATCTCCGGAGGCTGCGGGGCATCCGTCGGCGATACGGGGGGCGTAGCCGGTGTGACGACAACCGGGGGCGGCGTCGCCGTGTCGCCGGGCGGCGTGGGCACTGCCGGTACATCCGGTGTCGAACCGGCGCCGGGATCGGGCGTCGCAGGCGGCGTGACCGGCGTCGTGGGCACCGGCGTCAGCGTGCTGCTCAGGTACCAGTTCTTGCTGGCGGCCACACCATGGGTGGTACCGCGCCGCACGAAGTAATCGTATGCGCCCGCGACGACGCGGCCTTCCTGCACGAACTCGCCGCCGGACGTACCGTCGACCTGCGCCAGAAGGTGGCCGTCCTGGCTCGAAGGCGTACCCGCGATCAGTCCGCCCGGACCGCCCGCGTTCGCGATGGCGACGATGGACGTGCCCGTGGTGTTGCCGTGGACGTGCAGCACCGGCGTCCGGGTCGTCGTGTCGTCGCCCAGATAGGTGTTGATCAGCAGCAGGCTCAGATCGTGGCCGGTGTAATCGCCCATGACGTCGAATGTCGTGCCCACGTGCCGCAGCGCGAGGGTGCCCGCATTGTCCAGCGACCCGACCGACATGCCGGCGGTGTTGTCGCCGGACTGGAGGATGGCGCTCTTGCTCACCGCGAACGCCGCGTTGTCGTTGCGCCCATTGACGACGACCATGCCGCCCAGCACGTTGCCCCTGCCGTGATAGGTGTTGTCGCCGTTGAGCACGAGCGTGCCGTCGCCGGACTTGTCGAAGCCGCCCGCGAGCGTCGTGCTGACGTTACCCAGCGTGGCGGCATCGTTGTTGTAGATGCCGGTGGTGACCGCGTCGGCGCGTTCGTCGCCGATATCGTTGTCGAAGTACGCCACCTGTCCCGCGGGAATGACCAGCTTGCTCTGGCCCCAGGCGAACTGTTTGTAGCCGCCGATGGCGGCGTCACGATTGACCTCGCCCCAGCCGGTGTTCTCGTCGATATTGTCGGTACCCCGGGGATCGGCCGTCCCGAGGATCACTTCCGTGAGGTTGCGCGCCGTCATCCACGGATAGCGCTGCACGACTTCGGCGGTGACGCCGTTCGCGTTGGGGGCGGACCAGGACGTGCCGGCACCGTTGCTGTAGAGGTACCGTCCGTTGGCGGAGCGGATGGGGTTACCGTCCGCGTCGCGTTGCAAGGTGCCCTGAGGGGCCGCCACGCAGTAGTACTTCGCGCCGTGGCACGAGGTGAGGTTGGTCGAGAAATCACCCGTGTACTGATTGGTCCCGGTGACCGGGATGACGTGCCCGAAGTATTTGATGTCATAGCTCGGCGACATGCCGACAGGAACCGTGCTCGCCCACGATGGGTCGTTGCCGGCGGCAAGCAGCAGCAGGCCGTCGTTGGCCACGACCTTGTCGAGCGCGGCGATTTCCGAAGGCTGGAGCGAGCCATACCAGACGAGTTCCGACGCGCTCATCACCCTTGCGTGATACCCGTTGGGATCGCTGGCGACGGCGAAGGTCTGCGCCCAGTTGCTGGTCCAGCCTGTCAGCAATGTCACACCCGGCGCCTGCTGGAGCAGGGTGTAGTTCATCCACGGGCCGTGATTGTTCTTCCTGGCGAGCGCGCCGTAGCCAATACCGCCGGGATCGCTGGCGCTGTCGTAAAGCCCGACGTAATTTCCGTCGACCTTGTAGACATTGTTCTTATAGGCGGACATGTCCGGGTAGTCGCCCTGCGAATCGACGACACCCGGCCCATTGAACGACAGCGGGTTGATACCGCCGTCGTAATGAAACACGCGCACGCCGCTGCCATCGATATGCGAGCGCCCGGCATCCGAAGCCTGCTGGTAAATCGACGTCGTCGTCGCGCTCCAGGCGCTGGTCGGCACGGTCGTGGCGACCGCCGCCGTGACGACCAGGCACGCGCCGAGATTGACGGGGCGGCGTGGCGCCTCGGGCTCCTCGGGTGGCTCCCCCGGTACGTATTCGGTAATGACTTCCATGCGCCGCGTTTCGCGGTTCCACTCGATCCGACTGCTGATGTACATGTCGCCCCTGTCCCCTGCCCCTGACGCCAGCCACCTTCACGCCGGACAACAGCGGCGGGGACTTTGCGCATTTTCGGCAAAGTTAGCAAAAACTTGCCAACCGGTACGTGACGGACTGGGCGAAATCGCAACCTGCCCGGACGGCTACGCCAACAGGGAGGCATCGGTGTCGGACATCAGGGTCTGCCGCCGACGCAGCCCAGGGAACCAGTGCATCCACAGCGCCGTAACCAGCAGGGTACCCACGCCGCCGACGATCACCGCGGGCACGGCACCCACCCACGCAGCGAGCATGCCCGACTCGAATGCGCCCAACTGGTTCGATGTATTGACGAAGATCGAATTGATCGCGCCTACACGGCCGCGCATCGCGTCGGGGGTTTCGATCTGAACCAGTGCACTGCGAATCACCATGCTGACCATGTCGAAGCCGCCGAGCAGCACCAGCGCCAGTAAGGACGTCCACAGTTGCGTGGACAAGGCAAACCCGATGGTGGACAGACCGAACCCTGCGACGCAGCCGAACATGAGGTGACCGATGCGCTTGTCGAGCGGATAACGCGCCAGCCACAGACCCACCGCTACCGCTCCGATGGATGGCGCCATGCGCAACATGCCCAGACCTAACGGACCGGTATGCAGGACGTCCTTCGCGAACACCGGCAGCAGGGCCGTCGCGCCACCGAGCAGCACCGCGAACAGATCCAGCGAAATGACACCGATGATGTCGGGACGAGCGCGGATGAAGTGCACGCCGGCGAAAAGGTCCTTGCGCGTGACCGGTATGCGTGGCGCCAGCGCCTGCTGGTAGGGAAGCCGTGTGACCAGCACCCCCGACACGATCGTCAACAGCGCGGCGATCGCGTAGACGGTCGCCGGCCCCGCGAGGTACAGCAGCCCGCCGAAGACGGGCCCCGCGATCGACGCGAACTCATCCACCGCCGCGCTTGCCGCACTGGCACGGGCCAGTCCGCTTGCGGGCACCAGGCCAGGCACCATGCTCTGAAACGCCGGGCCGCGGATCGCGGCGGCGATGCCACTGATATTGACCAGCGCGAGAACGTCGAGGCGGCTGACCGCACCCGTCGCCGAGCATGCCCACAACCCGGCCAACGCAAGGCAGGCGATCGCCTGTGCCGTCCCCACCAGCAGACGCCGGTCGTAACGGTCGGCCATATGCCCGGCGGGCAACACGAAAATCAGCGACGGAAGAAACCGCGCAAGGCCGATCAGCCCCAGGTCGGACGCACGGCCGGTGGTGGCGTAAAGCTGCCAGGCCACCGCGGTCGCGGCCATCTCGATGGCCACGCCCGAACAACAGAAGGCGATCAGGAAGGCGATCAGCCCTTGGCGGGCAGCCTGCGGAGGAAGGTCTCGGATCATCGGATCGACTCAATGGCGTGCTATCGACGCATCGTGAGGCGTGATGTTAGGGTGCCCTTTTCCAGCCTTCGCGCGGCAAATGGGCACTACCTATCGCAAAAAGGACATGGTCCAGTGCCAGCGGCAGCACTACCCTGCGGGAACGGTGATTCCGGAGCATCGCCACGACTACCACCAGTTGCTATACGCAAAGGACGGCCTGCTGGTGGTGCATTCGCCCGTGGGCCGCTGGGTCGTTCCACCTACCCGCGCCATCTGGATGCCTGCGGGCACCACGCACTCCTCGCGCTGTGTGGGCGACGTCCAGCAACGTAACGTGTCGGTCGAGCTCGAGGCCGGATTCGAGCTGCCCTCCACGCCCTGCGCCGTCGAAGTGGGACCGCTGCTCCGGCAGCTGATGCAGGCGGCGGAGACGGTCACCTACCCTTATGACGAGGACTCCCGGGACGGCCGTGTCATGCGGCTGATCGTGGACGAACTGCAGACGCTGGCCGTACTTCCGCTGCACCTGCCCCACCCTACGGACGAGCGCCTCGCAGCGATCTGCGCGCACATCTCGGCGCACCCGGATGACACCGCGACACTCGAGCAGTGGGCCACGCATACGGCCCTGCATGTAAAAACGATTCAGCGCCTTTTTACCCGCGAGCTCGGTATGACCTTCGGGCAATGGCGGCAGCGATCCCGCCTGCTCGCCGGACTGGAGCGTCTGGCGCAGGGCCTGCCGGTGATCGACGTGGCGCTGGGCCTGGGCTATGACAGCCCGAGCGCGTTTTCAGCCATGTTCCGCAGGCACTTCGGGTTGTCGCCTAGTGCGTTTTTCAAACCGACCGGACGGCTTCGTTAGGCAACGGCCCTGGGCCGCGACAGGCGCCTCCACGCTGGCGGCGAGCTCGCCCCACTGGGTTTTCACCGCATGGGTACCCATAGAACGCTGATGCCACGTAGCCAGTCGTGGCCCCCAATCCAGCGGAGCACCATATCCATGAGTGACACTACACCGTACGTACCGCCCAAGGTCTGGACCGTGCCGGACACCGGCGGCGGCGCGTTCGCCAACATCAACCGGCCGGTGGCCGGCGCCACGCATGAAGCGCCTCTGCCGGTCGGTGAGCATCCGTTGCAGCTCTACTCTCTGGCTACGCCCAACGGGCAGAAGGTCGGCATCATGCTCGAGGAGCTGCTGGCCCTGGGTCATGCCGGGGCCGAATACGATGCGTGGCTGATCCGCATCAACGAGGGCAACCAGTTCGGTTCCGGCTTCGTCGAGGTCAATCCCAACTCCAAGATCCCGGCACTGGTCGACCGCAGTACGCCCACGCCGACGCGCGTGTTCGAATCCGGCGCGATCCTGGTGTATCTGGCCGAGAAGTTCGGCGCGTTGCTGCCGACCGAACCGTCGGCCCGTGCCGAAACCATGAGCTGGTTGTTCTGGCAGATGGGGTCGGCACCGTTCGTCGGCGGCGGTTTCGGTCACTTCTATGCGTATGCGCCGGAAAAGCTGGAATACCCGATCAACCGTTATGCGATGGAGACCAAGCGCCAGCTCGACGTGCTCGATCGCCAGCTGGCGACGCATCGCTACGTGGCGGGCGACGACTACTCGATAGCGGATATCGCCATCTGGCCGTGGTACGGCGGCCTCGTGCTGGGGCAGTTGTATGGCGCCGCGGAGTTCCTCGATGTCGGCAAGTACACCCATCTCCAGCGCTGGGCCAGGGAGGTGGCGTCGCGCCGCGCGGTGATCCGCGGCCGGAAAGTGAACCGCGTGACGGGCGATCCCGCCGGCCAGGTGCCCGAGCGGCACCAGGCCAGCGATCTGGACTGACGATGAGGATGCGGAGCCTTGGCCGATGGGGCGACGCCTTCACATAGTTTTCACCCATGTCAAAGTGGCGCGTTTGATGTGGGAATGCCGGACTCTTTCGGGCAACATAAAGCGCTTAGCCGTTGACGCTGCATCAGCTGATTAAGGCCATCGCGGCGGGTGCCGCGTGGTCGGTGTTCTCCACGCGCGGGGCGTGAAGACGATCGGTGGCTGGAGTTTTTATGCAATCGCAAATCGCGACCGCACCGGCGCTGGACTTGTCCAACTGTGCTGACGAACCGATTCGCACCCCGGGCGCCGTGCAGCCGTACGGTGTCGTGCTGGTCATCGACCCCGAAACGCTCACGGTCAGTGAGTGTGCCGTCGCTGACGCCCGCATCGTGGAGGCGTTCGGCGATCCGCTGGGCGCGGCGCTGGACAGCGTGCTGGGCGGCCACCTGTCCGGGTGGTCGGAGTCGATCACCGCACTGGACGTCGGTACGTCGAGCTATCTGGGCATGGTGGCCCTGGGCAGCCATGGCCAGCATCACGCTCTCGCGCATCGCACCGATGCCAATCTGCTGATCGTCGAACTCGAGCAGTCACTGCCGGGTGAGTCCGGCTCGCTCGAGGCGCTGTATCCCGTTATCCGCCGTTTCATGAGTGAGATCGAGCAGGCCTCCAGCGTCGGTAAGCTTTGCGAACTGGGTGCGCAATACGTGCGCCAGCTGACGCATTTCGATCGCACGCTCGTTTACCGCTTCGACGAGGAATGGAACGGATCGGTTATCGCCGAGGACCGCAACGACGTACTGCCGTCCTATATGGACCTGCGCTTCCCGGAATCGGATATTCCGGCACAGGCCCGGGAGCTTTACCGGCGCAACCGCGTCCGCCTGATCGCGGACAATAACTACCGGAGCACCCCGCTCGTTCGCGCGCCACAGTACCGGGCCGCGCCGCCCACGGACCTCAGCCCGTGCGTGCTTCGCAGCGTGTCTCCCATGCACCTGGAATACATGCGCAACATGGGCACGGGCGCTTCCATGTCGATATCCCTGCTGCATGACAGCCACCTGTGGGGTCTGATCTCCTGCCACAACGAGGCGACGAAGCGTGTTCCGTACCATGTCCGTACCGCATGCGAGCTGATCGGGCAGATCCTCTCGCTGCAGATCGCGGAGAAGGAACGCGTCGGCAACGTCGAGGAGCGCGCCATGCGCCGCGCCTCACAGATGCACCTGCTGGGTCGCATGTCGGGTGAACAGGACTTCATTCTTGCGCTCAAGCGCGACCAGAAGAGCTTCCTCGCCGTGACCGGCGCGTCCGGCGCCGCCATCGTGCAGAACGATGAATGCATCCTCATCGGCGAATGCCCCACCGACGACGAAGTGCGCGCGCTGATTCCCTGGCTCACCGAACGCCGGGGCAACGACGATGTCTTCAGCACGGACCGTCTGCCGACCGAATGGCCGGCGGCCGAAGCGTATGCCGAGCGCGCCAGCGGCGTGCTGGCGATTACCATCTCGCAGTTGCACGACAGTTATCTGATCTGGTTCCGGCCGGAGGTCATCCGGACGGTACGCTGGGGCGGCGAGCCACGCAAAGTCATTTCTGGCGAGAAGATTTCGCCGCGACTGTCGTTTGAAGCATGGAAAGAGACGGTGCGACTTCGTTCGCTGCCGTGGACCGATGTCGATCGCGACGCGGCCATGGATCTGCGCGTCGCCATCGTCGACATCGTGCTGCGCAAAGCCGAGGAAATGGCGCTCCTCAACGAGAAGCTCACACGCAGCAACAAAGAGCTGGAAGCCTTCTCGTATTCGGTGAGCCACGATCTGCGGGCACCCTTCCGTCATATCGTCGGCTACTCGGAGTTGCTGGCCTCGGCCGCGAACGACCGGCTGGACGACACGGAGCGACGCTTCCTCGACACCATCGTGGATTCGGCCAAATCGGCGGGCCGGCTGGTTGACGATCTGCTGAGCTTCTCGCAGCTGGGCCGTTCGACCATGGGCACCATGACGATCAACATGGGCACTCTGGTCGAGGACGTCAGGGAACGTCTTGAGATGGAGGCGCTCGGCCGCAACATCCGATGGACCATCGCGCCGTTGCCATCGGTCAAGGCCGACCCGGCCATGCTGCGACTGGTATGGCAGAACCTCATCTCCAATGCCCTGAAGTTCACTCGGGACAGTCCCGAGCCAGCCATCGAAGTGGGCCACGAGCGTGGCGACGAGGAGTCGATCTTTTTCGTGCGCGACAATGGTTGCGGCTTCGACATGCGCTACGTCGACAAACTTTTCGGCGTCTTTCAGCGCCTGCATCACGTAGAAGAATACGAAGGAACAGGCATCGGTCTGGCGCATGTGCGTCGGATCGTCAGCCGTCATGGAGGCAGGACCTGGGCGGAGAGCGTACTCGGCCAGGGAGCGACCATTTATTTTTCCATTCCCGATTCAGTAAGAGGCCATTCGTGAGGGATCTCAGACCCATTCTTCTCGTTGAAGACAGCCCCAAGGACGCGGAGCTCACCCTGGCCGCCTTGTCCCGCTGCCAGCTGCTCAACGAAGTCACTCATGTGCGCGACGGTGTCGAAGCGCTCGAATACCTCCGCAGCGAAGGCAAGTATGTGGACGCCACCCACGGCGGTCCCGTCGTCGTTCTTCTCGATCTGAAGCTGCCCAAGCTCACCGGCCTGGAAGTCCTTGAGGAGGTGCGTCGCGATCCCAAGCTGAGCAGCACGCCGATCGTGATGCTTACCTCGTCCCGCGAGGAACAGGACCTGGTGGCCAGCTACAAGCTGGGCGTAAACGCTTTCGTCGTAAAGCCGGTGGACTTCAAGGAATTCTTCGAGGCCATTCAGGGACTCGGCATGTTCTGGGGCATCACCAACCAGCCGCCGCCGCCCATCCGTCCCATTCTCCCCTCGAGCCGCGACGCATGATCGAAGCGGTACCCGGCACGCCGATACGTATCCTGCTGCTGGAAGACAGCGCGCTCGATGCGGAACTGATCACGGCCCAGCTGCACCTTGCCAGGCTCAGCGTCGCCATCCACAGGGTGTGGACGCGCGACACGTTCCTTGCGGCGCTGTTCGAACGTCGTTTCGATGTCATCCTCTCGGATCACCTGTTGCCCGGCTTCGATGGAGACAGCGCGCTCGTGCTGGCGCGCGAACACGCGCCCGAGCTGCCCTTCATCTTTGTGTCCGGCACCCTGACCGAGGAACTCGCGGTCCAGGCACTGAAACGCGGCGCCCGCGACTACGTGGTGAAGCAACGGCTCCAGCGATTGCCCGATGCCATCCTGCGCGGTCTTCGCGAAAACGAAGAGCTGAACAAGCTTCGCCTCGCAGAGGAAAATCTGCGACTGAGCCAGGAACGCCTGCAGTCGATCGCGGATGCGCTGCCCGCCCTGATCGGACACCTCGATGCCGGACATCGCTATCTGTTCGCCAATGACGCGCACAGGCACTGGGTAGGCCTCGCGCCTGACCGGCTGGTCGGCATGCATGCCGGCGACGTCTTCGGAAGAGACTGGTTCGCCGGCGCCGAGCCGTTCCTCGTACGCGCTATCGCAGGCGAACGCACCACCTTCGAGATCGAGCTGCCCGGACATGCTGGTGAAGCCGCCCGGCACGCACAGATCGACTGCGTGGCCGAAATCGCATCCGACGGCACGATTGCCGGCTATTACATGCTCGCGCGCGATATCAGTGAGCTCAAGCGTGCCGAGCTCGCGCTCAAGGAAACCAACGGCTCGCTCGAGCGCCAGGTGATCGATCACTCCGTGGCCTTGCAGGGCAGTGAGAGCCGGCTGGAGGCCATCTTCGAGTCCAGCTTTCAGCTGCAGATCCTGCTTGCGCCCGACGGCACGATCATCGATGCGAATGTCGCCTCGCTCGCCGCGGTACTGCTGGAAAAGCGCGAAGTGCGCGGCCAGCGGCTGAGCGAGTCCGCCTGGTTCGCGTCGACACCCGGATCGGCGAGCGTCGTGGAGACGGCCATTGCCGGCGCCGCGGACGGTAGATCGTCGCGTCAGGAGTTCGAGCTGCAACTGGCGACCGGCTTGCGCAGTTTCGAGTTCTCCTTCCGTCCACTACGCGACCCCGCGGGCGCGATTACCGCCATGGTGGCCGAGGCTGTGGAAACCACCGCGCGCCGCGAGGCCGAGCGCGCACTGCAGCAGGCTCAGAAGATCGAGGCCATCGGCCAGCTCACCGGTGGCATTGCTCACGACTTCAACAACATCCTGACGATCATCACGGGCAACATCGAAGTCGTGAAGATGCTTCTCGACCGTCCGGACTCGGCGGAGAAGTCCGGGCGGGCGCTCGATAATGCGCTGAAGGGGGTATCCAACGCGGCAAGCCTCACACAGAGGCTGCTGGCCTTCGCTCGCAGGCAACCGCTGATCGCTCAGCCCGTCGACTGCCGGGCCCAGGTACTCGGCATGGGCGACATGCTGCGGCGTGCGCTCGGCGAACTCGTCCAGCTGAAGATCGTTGCGCCGGAGGTGTGGTCCGTGGAACTCGACCCGGCCCAGTTCGAGGCGTCACTGCTGAATCTCGCGGTCAACGCGAGGGATGCGATGCCGTCGGGCGGCGCGCTCACCATCGAGCTTGGCAACGCGCACCTGGGCGAAGGCGATACGGCCCGTCTTCCCGGTCTCGATCCGGGTCAATACGTCATGTTGCGCGTCAAGGACACGGGCGAAGGCATGTCCGCCGAGACCATGGCCCGCGTGTTCGAGCCGTTCTTCACGACCAAGGAAGTCGGCAAGGGGACGGGGCTGGGCTTGTCGATGGTGTACGGCTTCGTCCAGCAGTCGGGCGGGCAGGTGCTCCTCGAGTCGACAGTCGGTGTCGGCACCGTCGTCACCCTGATTTTCCCGCGCTCCATGAGCGCGCTGCCGGTGGCGCACGATGGCGGCATCGGCAGCGGTGAAAACGAGAAGCGGGAGGCGACCATCCTGGTGTCCGAGGACAACGACGATGTCCGTGCCTATGTCGTCGAGGTACTGCGGGATCTCGGGTATCGCGTGCTGGAAGCTCACGATGGCGAGTCGGCCATCAGGCTTCTCGAACGCCCCGACGTCACCGTGGACCTGCTGCTCTCCGACGTGGTGATGCCCGGCATGTCGGGATGGGAACTGGCGCAGCGGGCCCGGCGCATCAAGAGCGGACTGAAGGTGCTCTTCATGTCGGGCTACCCGCGAAACCTCGCCGCGAACGAAGACACGGTCAGGGACGCGGGTATTCTCGCCAAACCGTTCACGCGTTCCGATCTGGCGCATGCGGTAGGTCTCGCTGTCGACGGTGCGCAGGAAAAGGATTCACGGCGATCCCAGCAGAGGGACGCGCGCTGACGAGCGCGCGCCTGCACCTTATGCGACGGTGACCGACCGTGGCGATTTCCTGAAGGTCAGCCACAGCGCCGACAGCAGGAAGTAAAAACCGCCGAAGGCGGCGTACGGAGCGATCTGCGCCACGGACGGCGCGTTGTCGAAGGCCTTGAACACGAAGTGCACGCCCGCGAGTGCCGACTGGGCGCCGCTGATCATCATGAAGGCCTGGCCGCCCAGCTTGCGGCGACGGATGCCCACGGCCAGCTGGAACAGGCCGGCGAGCAGTGCCCACATACCGAAGACCAGCACGCCACCCTCGTTGCCGCGCAACGTAAAGGCGACGGCCATGGCGACCGCCGTGATGATGCTGGTCAGCGCGTTGAACCGCTGGCCCGGATTGGCTGCGAGACCGCCGCTGCGCCGCGCGTCGATGACATTCGCGATCGCGTCCCACGCCGGGTAGATGACCAGCAGAGTGCCGGCGACCAGGGGGGGCGCCTTGGCGGCGGCAAAAACGATGGCGACCCAGGCAAAAGCCACGATGGCGCGGAGATAGTAAAAATTGCGAAGCGTATTCACGGGGAAGTCCATGGCGGGAGAGTCGCCACCCTACTAGTAGGATGGCTGACCGTCAATGTGCCATGCCTAAACCAGCGCGCGCTACCTACCAGCTGGTAGACTTAGCCGATGACTACGCAGCAGAAACTCGTCGATTCCGCGCGCCAGCTGATCCAGATGCGGGGCTACAACGGCTTCAGCTACGCGGACGTGGCCGAACAGGTGCAGGTGAAGAAGGCCAGCATCCACCACCATTTCCCGTCCAAGTCCGATCTGGCGAAAGCCGTGGTCGAGCGGTCGCGCGGCATCATCGCCGAGCAGACCCGGTCGCTCGCCGCCGGGGCGTTCGATCCGGAAGAACAACTGGCGATGTACACCGGTTACTGGGAGAAGTGCATCGCCGATGCATCGGCGCCCTTCTGCGTGGCGGGCATGCTCGCCACCGAGCTGCCGACGCTGCCGGGCGATCTCGCCGACGCCGTACGCGCGCACTTCCGCGACCTGTCGAACTGGCTCGAGACGCTGTTGACCCGCGGCGCGCAGATGGGACGCTTCACGCTCCAGGGATCGGCTCGCCTGGAGGCCGAGTCGTTCATGTCGCTCGTATACGGAGCGATGCTCACGGCCCGCGCGTACGGCGAGCCGAAGGTGTTCGCGGATATCGTCGACAACGGTCTCAGAAAGCTGCTGTTGCCCGAGGCGGGGCGATAGCTCTACCCGAACGGCGTTCCCGCCATGGCCGCCTTGACACCGAGCGTGCCCTGATCGATCAGCGCGAGAAAGGTGGCTGCCGCCCTCGCCGCATCCTGATCGCGACGATACCGGCGGTGTGACTGGACGAGTGCGACGGACCACGTCGCCAGCAGCATATCCGCCGCCAGGTGCGCGTCGGCGTCGTCCGCCTCCCGTCCGGCCCCCTCGGCCATGACCACCGCGATGAGCTGGGCGACCTCGTCGCGCAGGGCGCGCACGCGTGCCTTCAGGGTCTCGCTGGCTTCGATCGTCTCCACCGAACGCTGGCCGCCGGGCGTAAAACGGATATACGGACTGCCTTCGGCGACCAGGTGATGAGCGAGCCTCCGCAACGCCTCGCCCGGGCTGACGCCAGGAGCGCGCTCGCGGAGAATGGTGCGAAGGAGTTCACGGGCCTGTTCGTCGTGATCGAAAAACATGTCCTCCTTGCGCGGGAAGTGATTGAACACCGTCATGCGGCCGACTTCGGCACCGGCGGCGATCTCTTCCACCGTCACGTGGTCGAAGCCCCGCTCGAGAAAAAGGCGGTTGGCAACGCGGGAAATGGTGTTCCGGATGACGAGCCGTCGGCGAGCGCGGAGGTCCATGGTCGCGGAATCATTGGACGTAGACATAGGATATGGATATCACAAAATATGTACTAAGTACATAATGTTACGAAACCTTTCAGCGCGCCTTCCGGCGAGCGGCGCGGCCGGCGGCTAAAACAACTCGCTCTGCTGCGACACCAGCACGTCGAACCGGCCACCTACCTGCGGAAGGATCGCGTCGGCGATCGGCCTCAGCTGATGCTCGAGGTAGTGCTCGTAGTCGATGGAAGAGCGCCTCAATTCTACCGGCTCGGGACCGTTGAGCGTCATGACGTAACGGATCCAGCCACCGTTCTGGTACTGCTGCTGCCGACCTGTCCGCGCATTGTGCTCGTCGGCCATGCGCGCCGCACGAACCTGCGGGGGCGTGGTGCGGTCGTACGAATCGAGTTTTCCGCGAAGACGCTTGCGGTAGACGAGCTGACCGTCCAGACGTCCTTCCCGCATGTCGCGAACGTAGGACTTGATGAAATCGTCGTACGGCTCGCCGCGGAAGATCCTGCGGAACAGATCCTGCTGAAAACGCTTCGCCAGCGGGGTCCAGTCGCTGCGTACGGTTTCGAGACCGCGGAAGACGAGCTCCTCCTTGCCGTCATCATCGACGACCAGCCCGGCGTACCGTTTCTTGCTCCCCATCTCGCTATTGCGGATGGTCGGCATGAAAAACCGCTGGTAGTGCGTGTCGAACTCGATCTCGAGGAACGAGTCGATGTCGAACTCCGCTTTCAGCTTCGCGGCCCACGCGGCATTGATGCGTGACACCAGCCCATCGGCGATGGCTTGTGCGTCTGCTTCACCGTATCGGCGCCCCAGCCAGATGAAGATGGAATCGGTGTCACCATAGATCGCCTCGTAACCTTCGGCTTCAACCCATGCGCGCGTCTGCCGCATGATTTCGTGACCACGCAGCGTGATCGCCGATATCAACCGGGGATCGAAGAAGCGTGCGTCCGGCGAACCCAGCACGCCGGTGAACGCATTCATCAGCAGTTTGAATGCCTGCGACAACGGCGTGTTGCCATCCCGCTTCGCCTTGTCCCGACCCGTCCATAACTGGGCGATCAGGCCCGGCAGACAATGCGTCGTCCGCGAGAAGCGGGTGTCGAGCGGACCGGGAATCGAGGCCGTCGGGTCGGTCGTCAACATGCCCTCGACGAGGCCGATGGGATCGACCAGAAACGTCCGGATGATCGACGGGTAGAGACTTTTATAGTCCAGCACCAGGATCGAGTCGTAGATGCCGGGACGGCTGTCCATCACGAAGCCACCCGGATAGGACTCACCGGTGGGCCTGCCCATCCGCGGCGCGACATAACCCTCGCGGTGCATGCGCGGCAGGTACAGATAGGTGAAGGCGGCGATCGAGCCACCCGAACGATCCACCTGCAGGCCGGTGACGTTGGCGCGCTCGAGAAGGAAGTCCATCAGGCGGGTCTTTTCAAAAATGCGCGTGACGAGTTCGCAGTCGTGCAGGTTGTAGCGGGCCAGTGCCACCTTGTCCTCATGGAACCGGCGCTCGATCTCCGCCATGCGACTGTACGGATCGTCGATGTCCTTGCCCTCGCCGAGCAGTTCCTGCGACACGGCTTCCAGGCTGAATGAGGCAAAGCTCCACGAACCCGACCGCAAGGCTTCGATGCCATCGATGGGAACACGTCCGGGAATGGATGCGAAGACGTAGTTGTCGCGCCTGCGATGGTCACGCCAGTCGATCGGGGTGCCACCCCTGCCGAGCGTCAGTACGAGTCCGGAGCGGTCCGCACATGTCTGCAGCAGGCGCAGGTCGAACTGGATCAGGTTCCATCCGATGATGACGTCGGGGTCGTAGTGTCGGAACCAGTTGTTCAGTGCGGTGATGAGCTGCGACCGGTCATCGACATACACCAGGTCGAAATCATCGGGCGCGGCATCGCCGTCCTGCGGACGGCCGAGCATGTAGACCTGCCGCTGGCCGCAGCCTTCCAGCGCGATGGAGTAGACCTCGCCTTCGGCGCTGGTCTCGATATCCAGCGACACCCATTTCAACGTGGGACGGTATGTGTCGCCGGGGCGAAGACGCGGATTGACGAGCGTCGCCGCCTCGCCGTCTTCCGCCTCGATCGTCACCGCCGCGGTGATGAAGCGCTCCATCAGGTAGCGATCGTCCGGACGGATATCCGCTTCGTGCAGCGCGATACCGCGCTCGGCGAGCTGCTTTTCCAGCGCGAGCATCGTCCGGTAGCCTCGGACGTAGACGCCGAGTACGGGATCCTGGCCGAAGGTTTTCAGCGGGAAGGGCGTCAGTTCCACCGATGCATCGTTGCGCACGACCGCCTCGATAGCATCGCGCGCCGAAGCTGCCGCGAAGGCGACGCTTCGCTGCCCGGTGATGACGATGCGACGCGCACCGGCCTCGGTGGCGACCCACAGTTCGACCTCGCTGCCGTCCTTGGTGTCACGCCAGTTGCGGGTGAGGATGTAGCCGTTCTGGAGGGGCGTGGTCACCGGAATAGTGTAGCGGTAGCATTTGCGGTTTCGGAAACGGAGTCGGTGCATGACCGACGGCGTAAAAATCCCCGAGCGGGTGGTGCCTTTCCCCCGGTCCATCAGCGAAGAGGCCCAGGCCGCGCTGCGGCGGCTGGTCGACGCACAGGGCGTGCCGGTGAATTCGCTGCACGTGATGCCAGCGCCTGAGGATCGCGACGCCTGGATGCAGGTCAAGGCGGCCGCCGACCGGCAATATGCGGCGGGCATGAAAGGTCTCGCCGGCACGCTCAAGGCCAGCGTAGAGACCCGTACCGTCGGCGATGCCACCGTACATGTGGCCACACCGGAAGACATGGCTTCCGCCGAGCGTGCCTATATCGACCTGCACGGCGGCGCCCTGGTATTCGGTGGCGGAGAGGCGTGCCGCGTCGGCGCGCAGATGCAGGCCGTCTTGCACCGTGTGCGCTGCTACGGAGTGGACTACCGCATGCCTCCGGAGCATCCCTGTCCTGCCGCGCTGGACGACTGCATGGCGATCTATCGCCATGTACTGGAGCAATACGCGCCCCACAACATCGTTATCGGCGGACGCTCGACGGGCGGCAACCTCGCCGCCGCCACCGTGCTCCGGGCGCGAGACGAAGGATTGCCGCTGCCGGCTGGCGTCGTACTCCTGTCGCCCGAGCTGGATCTCACCGAGTCGGGTGACAGCTTCGAGGTCAATCGCCTTGTCGACGTGATGCTGACCGGGTCGCTGATGCCGAACAACCTGCTGTATGCCGGCGGCGCCGACCTGACTCATCCTTACCTGTCGCCACTGTTCGGTGATTTCGGCCAGGGATTCCCTCCGGTATTTCTGCAGAGCGGGACGCGCGATCTGTTCCTGTCGAACGCGGTGCGTATGCATCGACTGTTGCGCCGTGCCAACGTGCCTGTGGAGTTGCATGTGTTCGAGGCTATGCCCCATGGGGGATTCATGGGGGCGCCGGAGGACCGGGAGCTGGCTGGGGAGGTTGCGCGGTTTGTGGGCGACCGCTGGGCTCCATCCCAGGAGGGCGATCTGGCGTCGTAGGTTGGTGGCCATCGCAAGTCGCACTCAACTAAGTGAATGATTCAAAATGGACTTCGTTTCAGACCGGTGAGATTCCTAGGACACAACCAGGATCGACTCGGAACCAGATTCAGCAAATCGAAGGAACGGTCGGCAGCGGAACGTCCCAAATCGCGCAATTTCGTGTCACGTCTCCTGCCGAAATTTCGCCTACTATCACGGGATGAACACATCCCTAACGACACAGAACGAGAAACGCCGCGGCAGCATCGCCTGCGTCGGCATGGGTATCACGCTGGGCTCGCATCTGACGCCGCTGTCGCGGAGTCATATCGAGCAGGCGGATGTGGTGTTTGCAGCGTTGTCCGACCATGTGGTCGAGCTCTGGTTAAAGCGCCTGAACCCGGACGTCAGGAGCCTTCAGCCCTACTACAAGCCGGGCAAGTCGCGCATGCGGACTTACCGGGAATGGGTGCAGCTGATGATCGCGGAAGTCCGCGCGGGCAAGAGCGTCTGTGCCGTCTTCTATGGCCATCCCGGCATCTTCGCGTGGTCGACTCATAAGGTGGTCGAACTCGCGCGAGCCGAAGGATATAAGGCGCACATGGAGGCAGGCATTTCCGCGGAAGATTGTCTGTATGCCGATCTGGGGATCGATCCAGGTCGAGTGGGCTGCCAACATCTTGAAGCAAGCCAGCTTCTGTTCTTTGAACGCAACCTCGACACGACGAGCCATGTGATTCTTTGGCAGCTCGGTGTCGTCGGTGACCGATCGCTGGGTCGCTTCCGTACACCGGACGCGTACAGAGAGCTCCTTGTAGAACGCCTGCGGGACGATTACGCCGAAGACCATGAGGTGATCGTCTATCGTGCGCCCACGCTTCCCATTGAGAGCGCGCATATTCAACGAATGCCGTTGAAAGACTTCGTCAATGCCCAGTTCACAGGTCAGGAGACACTTGTGTTGCCCCCGGCGGAGGCCCTCAAACCGAATGTCGTCATGCGGGCCAGGCTTGACGCGCTCGACGCGATCCACGGCACCGGGGCGGAGGTGTCGGTTCCTGCGTAAGCGCGTCAAGAAATCGCCGGTCCTGCCGCTAATGCGTACGGACGGCGAGGATCACCTCACCGGTACAACTGGTCGAGGAAAAGTGTGACCAACTATCAGGGGGAAAACATGCGCGACACTGTTGAACTATTGGAGGCGATTGGCCGGGACGCACGCCTCAGGCACGCATCGCCAGAAGAACTGGCCAAGGCACTCGAAGAGGCGAATGCCTCTGCCGGCCTACGTGACCTCGTCGCCAGTGGTGATAGCAAAGCGCTCACCGAAGAGCTGGGCATCGTGCAAATGCACGTCGAACACCAAAGCCAGACCAGCGGTCACGAGGGCGACGACGACGATCGCCGTCACCATCCGGATCAGGACGACAAGGACGACAAGGACGACAAGGACGACAAGGACGACAAGGACGACAAGTCTACCGACGATTCCGACGACACGTCTCCAACCTGAGAGTACGGCAGTATGGAATTTCGCTGCCCGCGCATCATGCGGTTCTGGCCGGTGTTGGCAGGACTCATGCTGTGTGCGTCGGTCAACCCCGCTCACGCGGGCAGCGCACCCTCAGACGAAGCAGGTAAAAGCCGCCTCGCACAAATCGATGCCATCCGCCTTTCGGATCATCCTCGCTTCGTAGAAGCACTTGCTGAGGTACATCAAACGTCGGCCAATCTATCGGCCCGCGAGAAATGGTATCTCCGTTATCTCGACGGCTGGGAGCTAAACTTCGAGGGCATATACCCGGAGGCGGAGTCTAATATCCGGGATGTGATTGCGCATGCCGACGACGATGCCCTGGTGACGCGCGCTACCGCCATGCTGATGAACAACCTCAGCGAGCAAGGCAAATACGCTGAGGCCTATGCTGTCGCGACTCGCGCCGCCGACACTTTGCCCACCGTCACCGACCCGTTGGCTCGATTCATCCTGCTGGCCAATCTGGCACAGATGCTGACTTTCGCTGGACAACCCGAGCTAGGTCTGAAATATGCCGATATGATGTTGGCTGCCACGCCAGCCGGTCAGTCGCCTTGTCAAGCCATGGTCCAGCAAGTAACGGCGCTGGAAGGGGCGCGCTCCCTCACCTCCCGCAGCCCGCAGCTGTTGAAGACCATCGACGTGTGCACGACAGACCATGAGCCGGTGTTTGCCGACACCATGGCACTGATACTCGTGGACCGGTTGCTCGACGAGCACAAACTCGAAGATGCAATGGCAACGATAGAACGTATTACCCCTGTCATTCAGACGACACGCTATTACCAGCACATTCTCAGCCTGGCAAGTCAACGGGCGCAGATCTTCGAACAGCTTGGCAAGACCAACGAGGCAAAGAAGGCGGCACTCGACGCCGTCGCAATGAGTCATCCAGGTGATATCAACGAGGCTCTTCGCTTCGCGTATCGAGTGCTCTACACAACAGAGAAGCGTCAGGGCCGGTATGCGGCAGCGCTGAACTACTACGAACACTACGTCATCCAGGACCAAGGCTACCTTCGTGACGCCAATGTCAGAAATGTAGCCTATGAAGCTGCGCGCCAGCACTTCCTGGCCGAGAAGCTCGAAACCGAGGGCCTCAGCAAGGAAAACCGCATTCTCCGCCTGCAGCAAGCCCTGGACGGCAAAGCCGTAGAAACCAGCCGCCTCTACATCGTGATGCTGGTGCTGGCCTTGCTGTCGATCGTCTTCTGGATGGTCCGCATCAAACGCTCTCAGCTGCGTTTCAAATGGCTGTCCGCCTGCGATGGCCTTACCGGCATCTTCCACCACCAGCACTTCATGACCGAGGCCGAACGTTCGCTTCGCATCCTGGAAAGGCGCCGTGGTCACGGATGCTTGGTCTCCTTCGACCTCGATCATTTCAAGCAAGTAAACGACACGCACGGCCATGCCGTGGGCGATGCGGTGCTCAAACACGCTGTAGCGATCACGAAGGCACATCTCCGTCGCGCCGACATATTCGGTCGTCTCGGTGGCGAAGAGTTCGGCATCCTGCTGGTGGATGCGCCCTGCCTGCAGGGCATGGTGATCGCAGAGCAGCTGCGCGCAGCGTTCGAGGCGTCGCCGCTGATCGTGGATGACCTCGTCGTTCCGTTTTCCGCCAGCATGGGTCTGGCCAGCACCGAGACACTCGGCTATGAGTTGTCCCCGCTGTGCCGTGCCGCCGACGCGGCGCTTTACGAGGCGAAGCGCGCCGGCCGCAATCGCGTCGTAATCAACGGCGATACGGGCGACACGGCTACCCTTCCGCTTCCTCTTCCCTTCGGACTGCCTGCTCGCCGCGGCACCGCATGACCGGTCGTTTGTGCTTTGCGCTGATAGTTCTGTTGGCCTGTTCCGGCATGGCTGTGGCCGCCGCCTCACCAGGTGACATCGACACGCGCATGACGCAGGCGGAGAAGCTTCGGCTGAAGGATCACGCCCGCTTCGTGACGCTGCTGGAGAAGCTCCACCACGATCTTCCGCAGATGGACCCGAAGCAGACGTGGCGACTGCGCTACAACGATGCCTGGGAAAGCATGTTCGAGGGGCACTATCCGGCCTCCGAAGCCGATTTCCGCGAGATCATCGCGCACTCGGGTGATGCCGCGCTTGTCGCCAAGTCGACGGCGTTGCTGATGGACAATCTCGCGCTTCAGGCGCGTTATGCCGATGCCTATGTCGAGGCGAATCGTGCGACCGACATGCTCCCTCGCGTCACGGATCCGCAGGCACGCTTCACCCTGCTGTCGCACCTTTCGCAGACGCTCAATTTCGCCGGACAGCAGGACCTCGCGCTTAAATACGCCGAGATGATGGTACCGGCGACACCGCCCGGCGAATCGCCCTGCCCGGCCCTGTACATGAAGACCGCCGCGCTGGAGGGCCTCAAACGACTGACGTCGACGAGTCCCGAACTCGCGGAAGCCATCGCCAGCTGTACGGCGAATGGCGAGCCTGTGATCGGAAACGCGGCATCCCTCATCCTTGTCGACATGTACATCGCCGAGCGCGCGCCGACGAAGGCAATGGCGGTGCTCGACCGGATCGAACCGTCCATTCGGGCGAGCGGTTACTTTCCCGCGCTCGTGGCGATGACCAAGCATCGTGGTCAGGCGTACCAGCAGATGGGTAACCTCGCGGAAGCGCGAAGCTGGGCACTGCAAGCCGTCACCATGAGTCACCCTGGCGACTTCAACGAGTGGCTCAGGGATGCGTACCAGGTGCTCTACGAAGTGGAGAAGGCGTCCGGAAATGCCGCTGCGGCACTCCGGTACCACGAGCAATACGTCAGGCAGGAACAGAGCTTTCGCCACGATGTCAACGCACGGGCGATGGCCTATCAGGCGGCACGCCAGCGCGTGCTCGCACAGCGCATGCAGGCGGCGCAACTGATCGAGGAAAACGACATCCTGCGGCTGCAGGGCGAGCTGGACGAAAAGGCGCTGGAGATGAGCCGGCTGCATATCGCCCTGATGGTCATTGCGCTGTTGGCGCTCGGGCTCTGGATGGTCAGGCTGAGACGGTCGCAGCTTCGGTTCAAACGTCTCTCCGCCCATGATGGCCTGACAGGAATTTTCATCCAGCAGCACTTCATCGGCGAGATGGAGCGCATGCTCGGTAAGCTGAAGCGGCGACAGGCGACCGCCTGTTACGTCACGCTCGACCTCGATCACTTCAAGGTCGTCAACGATACCTACGGCCACACCGTGGGCGACGCGGCCCTGAAGCACTCCGTCGAGGTGTGCAAGGCGCAGCTTCGGCCGGTCGACCTGTTCGGGCGACTGGGCGGTGAGGAGTTCGGTATGGTGCTTCCGGCCACGTCACGCGAACAGGGCCGAGCCGTGGCCGAGCGCATGCGATCCTCCATCCATGGCAACCCTATGCCAACCGCGGAAGGTTCGGTCACGCTGGCCGCGAGCATCGGCGTCGCCTGCACCGATACCATCGGTTACGACGTGCAGCGCCTCTGCCGCGCGGCGGACACCGCGCTCTATCGTGCCAAGGGCGAGGGCAGAAACCGTGTCGTCGTCGACGGCGATCCCGAGCCAGACGACGGGTCGCCCTGAACGTGCGGCGCCATCAGACGAGGTCCGTGGCGAAGTATCCGAGATAGTCGAGTCCGGCGACCGCCATGCCGGCGGGCGACGCGTGCGATGCGCCGATCTCGGCCAGCGCATCATGGGTGGGCAGCCGGTTCGTCACCAGCTGCCATGACGTGTCGTCGCCCGGAAAGCGATCGCCATCGGCACCGAGCGTCGCGTTGAGCGCAGCGAGCAGCGCCTCGCGCGACGGCGAATGAATCACCATGCCCTCATTGGACAAGGCTGCCGTCGCGCAGCCGAGCATCGCGCACAGCTGCGGCTTGAGTGCCGCATCGTAGGCATCCGCATCGCGCGAACACACGATCGTCGACGCAAGGTCCGCATTGGCCCAGCGCCCGTCGTCCGCGATGATCGGCGTCTCGCCTTCCCAGGCCTCCGGTGGGCAGAGCTTGGCTCGAGGATCCAGCGCGATGAACGGATTCACCTCGGCGGGATAGATACGGCACGTCGCCGGCCGGCGGTCGTAGATACCGCAGCGCTTGTCCGGCAGCAAGTTGGGGCACGGCCCGTCGAACGACGCCATCAGCGTCACGATGACCCGGATCGGCAGGGAGCCGCTAATCGCCTCGAACGAACGTCGCCGTTTGTGCATGGCCGGAAGGTTGTCGTCGGACGGTTCCGACGGCCAGGGAATGGCTTCGCAGAAGAGCTGCACCTCGTGACCGTCGCGCAGCCAGCCGACGGCCTCCGCCAGGCTCAGTGGCAGGCGGAGGCCGTGGCAGCAGCGGCCACACATCGTGCAGTCGAACCGGACCATCGCTCGATCAGGACATCGCAGGGAGACTGTCGAGGAGTTTATCCAGCGTGACGGGGTATTCGCGAGTGCGTACGCCGGTGGCGTTGTGAACGGCGTTGGCGATCGCCGCTGCGACACCGCACAGACCCAGCTCGCCCACGCCCTTGGCCTTCATCGGTGACGAGATCGGATCGGCCTCGTCGAGGAAGACGACTTCCTGGTGCGGGATATCGGCATGCACCGGAACCTCGTAGCCCGCCAGATCGTGGTTGACGAAGAAACCCAGGCGCTTGTCGACGACCAGCTCTTCCATCAACGCCGCGCCCACGCCCATGGTCATCGCACCGATCACCTGGCTGCGCGCGGATTTGGGGTTAAGGATGCGCCCCGCCGCGCAGACGGCGAGCATGCGCCGCACACGGATCTCACCCGTCGCGGCGTCGACACCCACCTCGACGAAGTGCGAGCCGAAGGTCGACTGCTGGTACTTCTTGGCGAGGTCGCCGTATTCCATGGTGTCTTCCGCGACCAGTTCGCCGTCGCGCGTGGCCTGTGCCAGCGGCAGCGTGCGGCCGCCGGCGGCGACGTGGCCGTTCTCGAACACAGCGGTGGCGGGATCGAGACCCAGCTTTGCCGCGATGGCTTCGCGCAGCTTGACGCAGGCCGCATAGACGCCGGCCGTCGAGCTGTTCGCGCCCCACTGTCCGCCGGAACCGGACGATACGGGCAAGGACGAGTCACCAAGCGTGACGTTCACGGCGTCCAGAGGCAGCCCGAGCATCTCGGCCGCGGTCGCCGCGATGATCGTGTACGAGCCCGTGCCGATGTCAGTCATGTCGGTTTCGACGGTGGCCCGGCCGTCCTTCCCCAGACGAACGCGTGCGCCGGACTTCATCACCAGATTGTTGCGGATGGCGGCGGCGACGCCCATGCCCACGATCCAGCGGCCGTCACGTACGCTGCCCGGGGTCTGGCTCCGTTTGCTCCAGCCGAACCGTTGGGCACCGTCGCGCAGGCACTTGACCAGCTGCCGCTGGGAGAACGGGCGCTCCGGATGCTCGGGGTCGACCTGGGTATCGTTGAGGATGCGGAATTCGACCGGATCCATCTTCAGCTTCTCGGCCATCTCGTCCATGGCGATCTCGAGCGCCATCAGGCCGGACGCCTCGCCCGGCGCGCGCATGGCGTTACCCTCGGGGAGGTCGAGCACGGCGAGACGTGTCGCCGTCATGCGGTTGGCACCCGCGTAGAGCAGGCGCGTCTGCTGGACGGCCGTTTCGGGGCCACCACCGGGCAGATCGCCCGACCAGCCTTCATGGGCGATGGCCTGGATCTTCCCCGCCGTGTCCGTGCCGATGCGAATACGCTGGATCGTGGCGGGGCGATGCGTGGTGTTGTTGAACATGACCGGACGCGGCAGGGTGACCGCGACGGCACGCCGGGCCGCTCGCGCGCCCAGCGCGGCGAGCAGGGCGTCGGAACGGACGAACAGCTTGCCGCCGAAGCCACCGCCAATGTACGGAGAGATCAGACGCACGTTTTCCTTGGGGATGCCGAGCGTAAGCGCGACATCGCCCTTACCCCAGTTGATCATCTGGTTCGATGTCCACAGGGTGAGCTTATCGCCCTCCCACTTCGCGATGGAGGCATGGGGCTCCATCATCGCGTGCGCATGGTCGGGCGTGCGATAGGTCGCATCGAGCTTGACCGGCGACGCGGCGAACGCCCCGTCGAAATCGCCCCGCGAGGTGTCGGCGTCGGGATCGTCCGGTTTGATGGCACCGTCTTTCATCGCGGCCAGATCGAACTGTCCCGGCGTGCGCGCGTAATCGACATGCACTAGCGACGCGGCGGCGCGCGCCTGTTCGAAGGTCTCCGCGACCACGACGGCGATCGCCTGGTGGTAGTGCTGGATCTCCGGGCCACCCAGCAAGGTGGCCGTGTTGTATTTGCCCTTGCCAAGTTTTCCCGCGTCGGCCGCGGTGACGATGGCGAGCACGCCTGGCGCCCGTCGCGCGACGCTGGTGTCGATGTTGACGATGCGGCCGTGGGCGATCGCGGCGGGCACGATGTAACCGTAGGCGTGGTCCGGCGTGGCGGCATGCTGCTCGTAGGCGTAGGGTGCCGTGCCGGTCGTTTTCAACGGTCCGTCGATCCGGTCATGCGGCTGGCCGACGACCTTCATGCGATCGATCGGATTGGTCGTGGCGGGTTTATCGAATTTCATGGCTCAGCCCCTCGCCTCGGCCAGTACCGCGCTTAGTGTGCGCTCCACCAGCGGAATCTTGAACGCGTTCTCCCCGGTCGGTTGCGCGCCGGCAAGCAGCGTTGCAGTGACCGCCTTCGCGCCCTGCGGCATCGCCGCCTCGGCCGCCTCCACGCGCCATGGCTTGTGCGCCACACCGCCCAGCGCCACACGGCCGCTGCCATCCTTCTGCACCACGGCGGCGACGGAAATCAGCGCGAATGCGTACGACGCGCGATCGCGTACCTTGTGATAGATATGCGTGCCGCCTGGCGGCTTTGGCAGTGTCACCGCGGTGATCAGCTCGCCGGGCGCCAGCACGTTCTCGATGTGCGGTGTCGCACCGGGCAGCGTATGAAAGTCCGCGATGGGGATACGTCGTGTCTTGCCGTCCGGCTGAACGGTTTCGACGGTGGCATCGAGCGCCCGCATGGCGACCGCCATGTCGCTCGGATGGGTCGCTATGCAGGAGGTGCTGACACCGACGATGCCATGCGACCGGCTGAAGCCACCGATGGCGGCACAACCGCTGCCCGGCAGGCGCTTGTTGCATGCCTGATTGGTGTCGTAGAAATACGGGCAACGCGTCCGCTGCAGCAGATTGCCGGCCGTCGTAGCCTTGTTACGCAGCTGGCCCGACGCACCCGCGACGAGTGCGCGCGTCAGCAGACCATAGTCACGCCGCACGCGTGTATCGGCGGCAAGATCCGTATTGCGTACCAGTGCACCGATGCGCAGTCCACCTTCTTCGGTCGCCGCGATCGTATCCAGATCGAGACCGTTGACGTCGATGAGATGCTCGGGCTGCTCGATCTCGAGCTTCATCAGGTCGAGCAGGTTGGTGCCGCCGGCGATGAATTTCGTATTCCGCTGGCGAGCCGCGGCGGCAGCGGCGGAGGCGGGACTGGTGGCACGCTCGTACGTGAAGGGCTTCATGCCTTGCTCCCCGCGACTTCGGTGATCGCTTCCACGATGTTCGAGTACGCGCCGCAACGGCAGATATTGCCGCTCATGCGTTCGCGAATTTCGGTCGCACTGACCGTGGCCCGTGTGGTGAGGCTGCCGCTCACGTGACTGGGAATGTCATCGTGAATTTCGTCGAGTACGGCGACGGCGCTGCAGATCTGTCCGGGCGTGCAGTAGCCGCACTGGTAGCCGTCGTGTTTCACGAAGGCGGCCTGCATCGGGTGAAGCTTTTGCGGCGTGCCGAGGCCTTCGATGGTCGTGACCTTTGCGCCCTCGTGCATCACCGCCAGGGTCAGGCAGCTGTTGATGCGGCGTCCGTCCACGATGACCGTGCATGCGCCGCACTGACCATGGTCGCAGCCCTTCTTGGTACCGGTGAGGTGCAGATGCTCGCGCAAGGCGTCGAGCAGAGTGGTGCGCGTATCCAGCGTCAGCGATTGCGGCTTGCCGTTGACGTGCATCGACAGTGTTGCCGTGACCGGCTGCCGGGGCGGTGCCGGCGTCGCGGCCCTGGCGACGAGGGGAGGTACGGCGGTTGCGCTGGCGGTGGCCGCACCCAACTTGAGGAAGGTGCGGCGGGAAAGCTTTGGTGCGTTCACTGTGTCCACTTGGGTGGGCCTCTGTCAGTGTCGATGCGATCGACCGGGATGGCCTGCCTTACTCGCCTGATGTTAAGGCGTAAAATGTCCTGTGATTGATAACAAATTTCGAATGACGCGATGTATGGGTTTCATGAAAGCGGTGGCGCTTCTCGCGTGCCTGACGCTATGTAGCGCGTCATATAGCGCAAGGGCGACCGACGCCACGCGCACGCTCGCCCAGCTGCAGCACACCGCGTTGCGCGGCGAAGACGGCGCGCCCGCCGGCGCGACTGCCATGGCGCAGACCGAGGATGGCTGGCTGTGGCTCAGCACGCCGGCGGGGCTGTATCGCTACGACGGCTTCTCGTTCGAGAAAGTGCCGTTGCTGCCACCGATGTCCAACGAGACCAACGCGACGTGGAGCCTGTTCGCCGCGCCCGGCGGCGACCTCTGGGTCGGACTCGCCAATGGCGGCGTCGCGCGCCTCCGGCACGGCGCCGTCACGCTATACGACCAGGCGGATGGATTGCCGCACGGCGTCGTCGTGCTCGGTATGCGTTCGGCGAGTGACGGCGCGATATGGGGTGTGACCGAAGTCGGCTTGTTCCGCTTCGACGGCGTGCGCTGGAAGCACGTCGATGCCAGCTGGGGTGTGCCCGACAGGCCTAAGCAGCTGTTCGACGACGGTCGCGGCGGGCTGTGGATCGGCGCGCCGGCGGGCTTCTACCGGTTGGCACCGCATGCACGGCACTTCGAACGTATCGAGCTTTCGCCTCACGGCGGCGGCATGTTGTTGCGCGGACCGCAGGGCCGGATCGTGGTCATCGACCATGGCGGCGGTCAGGTACGTCTCGCGGAAGGCGACTGGGGCAAGCCCCATGCCGTCGACCAGGAGCGGCGCGCGAACAGCGATACGGTGACGTTCGACCGCGACGGCAACCTCTGGACCGTGGCGTGCGCCGCCGACCTCTGCCGTGGCAGCTGGCAGGACGTGCAGCGCGAGGGCATTCACGGATTCGACGCCTCGGTGCCGCAGACGTTCGGCGAATCGGCGGGCCTCAGCTCCGAGGCGACGATGACACTGATGGAAGATCGCGACGGGGACGTCTGGGTCAGCACGAAGATGGGCGTCGACCGCTTCCGCGACAGCTGGCTCGCGCGTGTGCGGTTCCCCAGCACGGAGTCTTACTTCGCGCTGGTCGAGGATGGCGACGGCCACGTGTTTACGGGGACATCGGCGCGTAGCGTGCACATGGACCGCCTCTGGGCACTGACGCCCGATCCGGTGGCGCTGTCCGGCTTCGGTGGCGCGGTGGTCAGTGCGTTTCGCGATACCGACGGCACGGTCTGGCTCGGTGGCACCGGCAAGCTGTGGCGCATGCGCGACGGGCGACCCGTGGCCGTCGACCTGCCACGCGGTGCCGCGGCGCGCGATGCCATCGTACAGGCGATCGCGCGGGACGGCGCCGGTCGCCTGTGGATCTCCATGCGCCTGATGGGTGTCTTCGCGCTGGACGACGACGGCTGGGTGCCGGCGGCGCAGATCGCCGCGTTCCCCGAACTGGCCCCCGCACTCATCCACGTGGACCGCCAGGGGCGACCGTGGTTCGGTTACCTGGACGGGTCGGTCGCCCTGCTGGACGGCACGAAGCTGACGCGGTACGGCGCCGACCAGGGCCTTGGACTGGGTCCGGTGACGGCGATCGCCAGTGTGGACGGCCATCTGGTGGTCGCGGCCGAGCACGCGCTTACCTTCCTGGACGGCGACCGGTTCGTGCGCGTCGTGCCCGACCGGGCGGGCGCGCTGGATTCCGCCACCGGCATCGTCGAGAGCAAGGACGGCGGCATCTGGATCTACGGTACGGCCGGTGTCACACACTTTACGCGCAGCGAGTGGCGGGCGGTGCTTGCTCATCCGGAGCGTCCCGCGCATGTCGACCCGCTGACGATGGAAGATGGTCTGGGCGGCCCCGCGCAACTCGTGCGTCCGCTGCCCACCGCCCTTGCGTCGCGTGACGGCCGCCTCTGGTTCGCCGGCGCGCAAGGCCTGGCCTGGCTCGATCCCACGCGGCAGCCAGCGCCAAGGCCGCCGCCGCCCACGGTCATCCGTCGCATCGTGTCCGGCGGCAAGAGCTTCGATCCCGATGCCGTCGTCGTCATGAAACGGAACCGCGACCTGGATGTGTCCTATACCGCCATCGCCCCGGGCTATCCCAATGGCGTGACGTTCCGCTACCGGCTGGACGGCGAAGACGCGGGCTGGCACGACGCCGGATCGCGTCGCGAGGCGTCCTACGGGCAATTACGACCGGGACGCTATACGTTCATCGTCGAGGCCTCGTACGACCGCGTGCGCTGGAATCGCGCGGAGACGGTCGACATCGAAGTGCTGCCGCGTTTCATCGAATCCGTGTGGTTCAAGCTGCTGTGCGTGCTCGTGCTCGGCGCTTTCATCTGGTCGGTGCATCGCTGGCGTGTCGGCGCGCTGACCAGCCAGCTGCGGCTGCGCCTCAACGAACGCCACAACGAACGGGAGCGCATCGCCCGCGAGCTGCACGACACGCTGCTGCAAGGCGCGCAAGGGCTGGTCCTTCGCTTCCAGGCGCTGGTCGACCGCCTGTCCGACGACGACGCATCGCGTGCTGCGCTGGAGCGGGCCATCGACCGCGCCGAGCATCTGCTGGTCGAGGGTCGCGATCGCGTACAGGGTCTGCGTTCGGGACGCACGTCGGGTGGCGAGCTCGCGGACCGTCTGGCCATGCTCGCCCGCGACATGGACGAGACCATCGTCGTGCACGTCTCAGGCAAGCCCCGCAACGTCAACGGCCTGGTGCAGGACGAGATCTACAGCATCGTGCGGGAAGCACTGGGTAATGCGATTCAGCACAGCCACGCGCGGATCATCGCGGTGTCGCTGCAGTTTTCGCGACGGGTCCTGCGCGTCGCGGTGCACGACGATGGCGTGGGCTTTCTGGAAAGCGTTGTCGTACCGCACGAGGACAAGCGCTTCGGTGTCATCGGGATGCGCGAACGCGCGGCGCACATCGGTGCCCGATTCACCCTGCGCACGGCGCCGCTTCGCGGCACCGAGATACGCCTCGCCGTGCCTGCACGGTTCGCGTACCTGCACGGCACTGCCGGCATCCTGCCGCGATGGCGGTCTTCTTGGCGGGCACGACGGGCACGACGGCATCGCGATAGTTGAGCCTCGCCGCCGTCGTTCTACCCGGACATAATAGGCTCATGAGCCGAATAGTCGGCCTATTCGGCTCATTTCGTGAGCCGAATAGGCCGTATAATCGGCTCATGACAGCGTACTCGCCCTGCTGGATCTGGCAGCAACCCGGATGGCCCACCTTCCACTGGGACGAACAGGCGCTGTCCACACCGCTGCGCGAATGCCATCTGCTGCAGGGCAAACTGCTCGGACTTGCAGGCACGGTGGCTGACGATGTCGAAGCCTCTCAAGAACTCGACAGCCTGCTCCGCAACGTCATCACCTCGTCCGCCATCGAGGGTGAGACTCTCAACGCGGCGTCGGTCCGCTCATCACTCGCGCGACGGCTCGGCGTGGTCACCGATACCAGGGGCGCGACGCCACGTAGTGAGGGCCTCGCCTCGTTGATGGTGGACGCAACGCACGGGTACGACTCCCCACTCGATATGGCTCGCTTGCTTCGCTGGCATGTCTGGCTCTTTCCGACGGGCGATTCGATGCTTCCGTCGCGTATTCATGTGGGTGAGCTGCGCGGCAAGGAGCCGATGCAGGTGGTCTCGGGCCGGATCGATCGCCCCATCGTTCACTTCGAGGCGCCGCCCCGCGATGGCCTCGAAGAGCAGCTCACCGCCTTTCTCGCCTGGTTCGATGCCAGCCGCGAGGACCGCACGCTGGATCCGCTGCTGCGTGCCGGCCTCGCGCATTTCTGGTTCGTCACCCTGCATCCTTTTGACGATGGCAACGGCCGCCTGACCCGCGCGCTCACCGATCTGGCACTCGCACAAGCCGGCCATGAGGCGATTCGTTTTCATGCCATGTCGGTGAGCATCCTGGCCGACAGGCAGGGCTATTACGACATCCTCGAAGCGAGCCAGAAGGGCGGGCTGGACATCACCCCATGGCTGCTCTGGTTTCTGACCACGCTGAAGGACAGCCTGGAGCGTGCCCTCGCACAGATCGACCGCGTGCTGGCGAAGGCCCGTTTCTGGAACCGGCATCGGGCCGACCATCTCTCAGCGGAGCAGATCAAGGTGCTCAACCGCCTGCTCGATGGCGGTGAGCGCGGATTCGCGCACGGCATCAGCGCGTCGCAGTACGGCGCGGTCGCCGGGGTTTCCAAAGCCACCGCCACGCGTCATCTCGCCGAGCTGCTCGATAAAGGCTGTCTCGTCCGTCTCCCGGGCGGTGGCCGCAGCACGCGCTACGCCATCCCCTGACTCGGGTATAAGCAGAGCCATGAACATCACCCTCGACGAAATCCAGAACTTCATCGCAGTCGTCGATACCGGGTCGATCACCAGCGCCGCGCAGCAACTGGACCAGACCGTGTCCGCGGCGAGCCGCACGCTCGCACGGCTGGAGCAGAAGCTGAAGACCACGCTGTTGCGCCGGACCACACGGCGGCTGGAACTCACCGATGAGGGCGAGGCGTTTCTCGAACGTGCCCGCGAGATCGTCGCCGCCGTGGAAAACGCGGAAGAGCAGATGGCGACGCGACAGAGCCGACCGGCGGGCCGGCTGCGCGTCGATGCCGCCACGCCGTTCATGTTGCACGTGGTGGTACCGCTGATCGCGGGCTATCGCGAGCGGTTTCCCGACGTCGAGCTCGAACTGCTCAGCAGCGAAGGCTTTATCGACCTGCTCGAGCGACGCACCGACGTGGCCTTGCGCATCGGTCGCCTGAAGGACTCCACCCTGCACGCGCGACCGATCGGAACGAGTCAGATACGTTGTCTCGCCAGTCCGGCCTATCTCGCTCGCCATGGCGAGCCAGGCACGCCCGCGGATCTACCGAAGCACTCATTGCTCGGCTTCACCGAGCCCGAGTCGCTCAACGAGTGGCCGCTGCTCGACGAGAAGCACTTACCCGTACGCATCAAACCGACTATCCGTGCCGCGAGTGGTGAGACCCTTCGTCAGCTGGCGATCGAAGGCAACGGCATCGTCTGCCTCTCCGACTTCATGACGCACGCGGATCGCGCCGCGGGCCGGCTGGTCGAAGTACTGCCGCAACACCGTACCGAGTTTCGCCAGCCGATCAACGCCGTGTATTACCGGAATACCGCGATTTCGGCACGCATCGCGTCTTTCGTGACCTATCTCAGCGAAGCAATCGGCGAGAACGGATTCTAAGAATGACTACCCGAAGTGGGACGCGCATCCCACTTTCAGCATACGGGTGTCCCACGCACGTCATCTGACGTGGCAAGAATGACACCGCTCGCGAACAGGGGAAATCTCCAATCGCCTGGGGAATCAACATGCTCGATCGCTTCGCACGCGTACTCTGCGCCGTCGTCGTCTTCACCGTCGCCGGTGTGGTCCACGCTTCCGACACCGCTTGCCCACAGTTTTTTCAGGGGGAACAGGCGCCCGACCTCATCGACACGTCGCTCGCCGAACGCACCACCGTCGTCTGCAACGATGCCTATGCATTGATCGCATCGGGCGTCACCAAGGGGCCGCTCTGGTCCGCCGAACACCTCACCGCCGCTCAGATCGCCGATGCGCAGAACACGCCGCGAAAGGACGCGTTCCACGCGGAAACCGCCATTCCCGAGGAGGATCGCTCCGAACTGGCCGACTACAAGGGCAGTGGCTACGACCGGGGCCACATGACACCATCAGGCGATGAGCCCAACGCCGCGGCGCAGAAGCAAAGCTTCTCGCTCGCGAACATGGTGCCGCAGAACCACACGCTCAACACGGGCAAGTGGGAGCGCATCGAAACCAGCCTGCGCACGCTGGTGACGGAAGACGGTGAGGCCTGGGTCGTCACGGGTCCCGCCTTCGATGGGCCCACGCCCGATACGATCGGCGCGGATGCCGTGATCGTGCCCAACTACACCTGGAAGGCGGTTTACATTCCGGCCGAGGGCGGCGCCGCCGTATGGCGCTGCTCCAACGTCGACACACCGGTCTGCGCGGTCGTGTCGGTCGACACGATCATCGACGAAACCGGTATCGATCCGTTCCCGACGCTGAGCGCCACGGTGAAGAGCAAGGCGATCTCGTTGCCTCTGCCCAACTGAAGCGCTTCGCGTCAGACGCCCGGCGGGTTCGAGTCGATCACCTCGACCTTCCCGCCGGTGCTCGCCGGCGACACGCTTTCGTCGGTCGCAAGCAACACGGAGCCGGGCGTCAACAGCGGCAGCAGTTTTTCCATGAATTCGCGCGGCACCGCGACGCGGTCGGCGAGGGCGTCATCCACGACCTTGCCCGCTTCGTCGCCGTGCCCGGGGATGCCGATGGTGATCCAGTTGGGCATCCGCAGGCCCGCGCGGTTCGGCGTATCGGCCATATAGCCCTGCCCGACGATGAAGGCGTGCGTACCGGTCAACGGGTCATTGACTTCCACGCGGCTGCGACCGATCTCGATGCCGTTGCGGAAGACCACGACGCGGCCGTCCGGCACGCTGAGCACCATCGAGATGGGCCCCGTGGGCGAGGCATCGGGATTCCAGCGGTATGGCTCGCCCTCGGCCAGCGGTGGCAGATCGAGGTCCGCGCCGTTGCGCGGATCGATCGGGATCACCGCGCTCGGGTGGACGACGGTCACGGGCGCGGTGCCTTCCTTCGCGACCACCACGGTCATGCCCATGTTGGTCGACTCGAACAGCAACCGCGCGAACTCCGTCGGCAGATGCACGCAGCCGTGCGATTCGGGATAACCCGGCAATCCGCCCGCGTGCAAGGCGACGCCGTCCCAGGTAAGGCGCTCCTGGTACGGCATCGGTGCGTTGTCGTACTTCTTGGAGTGGTGGTCCTTGTCCTTCTGCAGGATCGTGAACACGCCGGTGGGCGTCTCGTAGCCTTTTTTTCCAGTGCTCACGGTACTGACACCGATGAGGATGCCGTTGCGATACGCGTACGCGCGCTGCTCTGTCAGGCTCACGATCACGGCCATGGGCCCGGGTGAGGCACCTCGCCCACCCCATATCCATTCGCCCGGTTTCAGCTGCGACGGCGGCACATCGGCCGCGCTGGATTGCTTCGCACCCCACACCGGCACGGCCGCCGTGGCCGTCGAAGCGAGCGACAAGGACAACGCCGTGGTCAGCAGCACACGTTTCATGCGAATTTCCGGTTTCCCGCGCCCCAGTGGCGGAATATATATCTAGCCCGAATGTAATGGCGACGGTTTGGTCCCGCTTGTAGCGGGTGACCGCCGCCGATGCCCCGCTTCGCCGGTGAGGATGCTGAGCATGGGCCGGCGAGCGCCGGGGGCCTTGCCCAGCGGACCGAAGCAGAGGTCGCGCCACCACGCGAGCACCGTGTAATCGGACTGGAACAGCGGGGTCAGCCAGCGGCTCATGCGCTGATATATGCGGACATGCGCGTGGCGCTGGCGGCGGTACGCCTCGAGCGCTTGCCCGACATCGGCTTGCTCATCCAGGCACTCGGCGAGGGCCGCCGCGTCCAGCAGCGCCATGTTGACGCCCTGCCCGAGTTGCGGACTCATGGCATGCGCCGCATCGCCGATGACGACGAGGCGGCCGCGATGAGGCTGACGCAGCACCACGTCGCGATAGCGGGCACGATTGAGTTGTTCCGCCCGGTCCAGATGCGCGATGTGCGGTGTGAGCTCGGGCCACAGCGTGGCGACCTGCGCCTTCAGCCCATCGATGGCACCATCGTCGAACCGTTCGACCGCGTCTCCGGGAAGGCTGTAGTAGAACGTGACCCAGCGCCCCTCGTGCCCTGGCCGTTCACCCACGGGGAGCATGCCGATCATGCATTTCGTGCCAGCGTAGCGCTGCAGCAGGTGTGTGGGCGAATGCCAGTCGTCGATACGCAGGAGGCACCACACAGCGCCCCATGGATACATGCGTTCGCGGCGAACGTTGCCTTCGCAGTGTGTTCGCAAGGCGGAATGCGCGCCATCCGCTGCGATCACCAGGTCATAGGGGCCGTGTACCGTGCCGGCCTCGTCGCGAATCGTCCCCGCCGTCGTGTCGTACGCGACGATACGATATCCCGTACGTACCTGAGCTGCGCCGACATGCGCCTCGCGCAGCAACTCGAAGAGGGCGCCGCGCGTCATACCCAGGCCGAAGCATTCCGCACGACGATCGGCATAGCGCATGGCCATGACCGCCCGCCCGCGTGGCGTGGCGCCGTGGAGTTCGTCGATACGCTGACCCAGCGCGAGCGCGCGTGGAAGCAGGCCCATCCGTTCCAGTATGGCGAGGCCCGTCGGCTGCAACAGAAATCCCGCGCCCACGGGACCCAGTAACGGACTCTTTTCGAAGACGGTCACGTGGTGCCCGCGCTCCGACAAGAGGATGGCGCTGGCCTGTCCGGCCGTTCCGTAGCCCACGATGCCGATCTTCATGCGTCCCTTCCTTCCGATGACGTGAGGATACACGACGAAATGTCCACACTGGACTCGATGTATTGCCGCGGGCGATGATCCGCGCATGTCCGATTTTCTTGCCGCCTTCGTCCCCGTTGCCGATGCGATCGCCACCGTGCTGCGTCCACATGCCGAGGTCGTGATCCACGATCTCGGTACGGGAACCATTCGTCACATCGCCAACCGTCTGTCGCCGCGTCATCCGGGCGATGACTCGCTGACGGAACTGGACGATATCGAATCGCTGGACGAAGCGGTGATCGGCCCGTATTCCAAGACGAACTGGGACGGACGCCGACTGAAGTCGATCACCGCCGTGCTTCGCGACGGGCGCCGACGCGCCGTGGGACTGCTGTGCATCAACGTCGACGTCAGCATGTTCGAGTCGATGCAGGCCATGGCGAAGGACTTCCTGCGGTTCGGTGAAACCGAGGCAAAGCCCTCCGCGCTCTTTCGCAACGACTGGCGCGAGGAGGTCAACGATCTCGTCGGGCAGTTCCTCACGGATCACGGCACGACGCTGGCGGTGATGGCGATCGAGCAGCGCGAGGCCCTCGTGCGACTGCTCGAGAGCCGCGGCCTGTTCGACGTGCGTAACGCCGCTTCCTATGTTGCGCCCCTGCTAGGGCTGTCGCGCGCGACGTTGTACAAGACCCTGAAAGCGGTCCGCGAGACCGTCTGACGGACCACCGGTTGACGTCGGGACCAGGATGCGCTTAGATACTTAGCAACTTTGCTAATTAGCGAAATACATGGCCATCGACAAAGTCTTCGAAGCGCTCGCTTCCCGGCCTCGCCGCGAGATCCTGGCGTACCTGTCCGCCGCGGAGCTGAGCGCGGGCGAGATCGCCAGCCGTTTCGACATGAGCGCGCCCTCCATTTCGCGCCACTTGTCGGTGCTGGAAGGCGCCGGTCTGGTGACCAGCGAGAAGCGCGGCCAGTTCGTCGTTTATCAGCTCAACCGGGACAGCCTGGTCAACACGCTGACCGGCTTCGCCTTCGAGATCTGCCCGGTGGGCAAGCCGCTCAAGCGGGAATCGCGCAAGTTGTCCACGAAGAAAACCGCGGGCTGATCGCCACCGTCACGGGATACAGGGGAGTTTCCATGTCGCATCGTTCGCACGCCGTCGCATCGTTTCCCAGCGTCACCCTGCCCTCGCCGGCGGGTGGCGTACCGGTCGAGATCTCATTGATCGCACAGCTGGGACACGGTGCGGGGAGCCAGCTGGTAGCCGCGTCCTCCGCGCGTCAACGGGCGCATGCCGCGTTCGTCGACGAACTCGACGAACCCTCGGCCAGGCTGGGCGGCACGCATTTCGAACACGGCGACCCGACTTCCCTTTATACCTTCGCCGTGGGCGCGGACGGCCACCCCTTCCACCGGCACGCGGGCCACCGCGTTTTCACGGCGATATCGGGAAGCAGCGGTGCACTGCTGCGCTTCTGCACGGCGACGCCCGCCCAGCTCGAGGCCGACCCGGCGCACTTTCTGCGTGCTCTGCGTCATGTGGAGATCCCGCCGGACTCGATGTTCACCGTGCGCTTCGGCGGTGGTACCTGGCATCAGTTTCTGCCGCTGCGGGCGGGTTCCGGTCACCCGGCCTTCTTCGCGCTGTCGTGCCATACCAACGAGCTCGGTGGCGACCTCACCGAGGAGGCGCGTCGCCGGGTGCTGGCCGATGACGCGACCATCCCCTCACTGACCGAACTGCTTCCGGATGCCGTGCTGGCCCTGCTCGAGCGGACGCCGGCGGCGAGCATGCACGTTCCCGAGGCATCGCTGTCACTCGAGGCGCCGCCCGGCTCGCTACAGGTCACCCTGTGTGGATTCGCCCGCCGCGTCGTGGGTGCGGCGCGCGCCGCGCTCGCCCGCTGGACTCGCCCGGGCGGCTTTCTCGCCAGGACCGACGGTTGGCATACCGTCATCGAACTCGCCGAGCCGGAGGCGGACTCGCTGCTGCGCGACCAGTTCGCCGGACGTATGGATCACCAGGACAGCTTTCGCCTTGCGCTGGCGGACGTGCAGCCCCTCCACGCCAGGGCGTCGGTGCTACTCGCCGATCTGCTCGAAGCCTTCGTGCAACATCCACCGGCGGGCGTCTCGCGGCTGATGGCGCTCCGCAACCTGCTGGTCCGGCCGCTGGGACTGCGCCGCTCGCCGCTGGCATGTCCGGTCTCGTCGCTGCTCGCGCCAGCGGACAAGCATGTCTTCGCCGGGCGCTTTCCGGTACTCGACCAGCGCGTCGACGCAGGCGATACGTTCGCCCAGGTGGTTCTGGGCGCCGATGACAAGCATCTCGCCTTCCGCTCCTGCGTATCGCTGCGCGTCATCGATGGGCGCGTCGACATCACGCTCGGCACCCGCGTGCGCTGCCGCAACGCCTTCGGCCGTGCGTATCTGCGACTGATCGATGGTGTGCACCGGCGCTACGTCAGCCCGGTCGTGTTGCGCAGCGCCGTGCAGTATGCGTTCGCAACGGCCGGCAGGCAGGAGCCGGCCGCGCGTCGGGCGTCCATGCCCGCGGGATGGTGAGCGAGCGTTACGCCGCCTCGCTTTCCAGCACGAAGTAGGCGACCTCGCGGCGAAGGATTTCCGCGCTCTCGCGCATCGCGTGACTGGCCGAGGCCGCCTGCTGCACGAGCGCCGCGTTCTCGCGTGTCGTCTCATCGATGCCACGAATGGCCCCACCGATGCGTGCGATGCCTTCGCTCTGTCCACGGGTGGCGTCCATCACCGAGGCGACGAGACCGCTGAGGGTCACCACGCGGTCCGCGATGCTGTGCAGCACCTGGCCCGCGCGATCCACCGACACGACGCCGGCTTGCACCGCCTCATCGCTGGCCGCGACCAGGGCACGAATGTCCCTGGCGGTTGCGCCGCAGCGTTGCGCCAGTGCGCGGACCTCGGAAGCGACCACAGCGAAGCCACGGCCATGTTCGCCCGCCCGCGCCGCCTCGACCGCCGCATTCAGCGCGAGCAGGTTGGTCTGGAAGGCGATCTGCTCCACCAGATCCAGCATCTCGCTCATCTGCTCGCTGGTGCGCTGGATCTCGCGCATGTTGCCGACCGCATCCTGAGCCACACGGTGGCCCTCGTCCGTCATCTCACGGGTGTCGATGACGGCACGGCTGGCGGCGGTCGCATGGACTAGGCCGTCCGAGACCGCGCCAGCCATCTCGCTCATCGAGGCCGTGGTGAGGTCGACGTGCGCGGACTGCGTGCGCGTGCGCTCGTTCAACGCCTCGTTACCCCGGGCGATGCCGGTGGCCGCGTGAGCGACGTGGTCGGCGCGGTCGCGCACCTGGGTCACCACGTTGCCGAGCTGGGCATCCATCGCCGCCAGCGACGACAGCAGCTTGCCGATCTCATCGTCGCGACCGATCTCGACGCGTGTGCCCAGGGTACCACCGGCGATGGAGGCTGCCACGTCCGCCGCCTGGCGCAGGCGCCGGCCAAGCGAGCGGATGATCGCGACATCCATGACGCTGGCGATCAGCAAAGCGATACCGAGCAATACCGCGGAGAAAACGCCACCCTTCGCAATGTCGGCGCGCTGTGCCGCGGCTTCGGCCTTGCCGTTGTCCAGCGCCAGCGCGAAGAGGTTGGAGAAGTCGCTCTTCAGGGGGCCGACGGCCGACTGGACGTCGTTTGAAAGCTGTAGCTGCGCCAGATCGAACTGCTCCGTCTTGAGCAGCTCGATGACGTCGTCGACCGCCTTATCGGCCGCCTTGCGGTGTTCGGCAGCCAGGGTGACCAGCTTGGCCTGCGCCTTGCCCAGGCCGCTGGCCGTGAGCGACTTCCACTGTTTGTCGATGTCATGGCGGTTGCTGCCGATCGCGGTGACCGCGTCGTCGACGGCGGAGGGCAACCGCATCAGCGTCGCATGCACCAGCGCATCGAGCAGGTCGTTGTAATCGTTCTGGATGTGACCGACATCGGCGACGGGCGCCAGCGTGTCTGTCACCACGGACTGCAGGCGGTCGTCGGCGGTGCGAAGCTGCACCCCGCCGACGATCCAGAGCGTCAGCAGCAAAAAGATCGTGCCGGCGAGACGAAGCGAAAGACGTGCACGCAGGGTGAGCGTCGGCAGGGCGAAGCGAGGAAAGGGCATGACACACTCGGGGAGAGCGGGGGTGCCTCCCTATCGGCTCCGCGTGCCGGGACTTTAGCGAAAATCCGAATATTATGGTTTTATTTCAATGACTTGAAGATGTCATGACAGCACCCGGGGGTGGCTCGTTCTGGCAGTCGCCACGTTCACGCCGTTACGTCGTCGTCGGCGTCGTATGCGCCACGTTTCTGCGTGCGAAGTTCCTCGAGGCGCGCGCTGAGTCCGGCCTCGACGTGGTCGTAGGCGTCGCCGCCCAGCACCAGCCGGCGTGGTGGGTTGTCCAGGTCCACGGTTTCGATCATCGCGCGCGCCATCTTTTCGGGATTGCCACGGATGACGAAGGCGCCTGACACGATGCCGCGGCGAAGCTCGCCCACCGGGGTGTCATCGTAGATGGCCATCGGCTCAGGCGTCACCAGGCCCTTGCCGAAGTCGGTCTTCGACGGACCCGGTTCGACGATGAGGAAATCGATGCCGAACGATGCGACCTCCTGCAGCACCGCTTCAATGAAGCCTTCGATGCCCCACTTCGATGCGTGGTACAGGCTGAAGTTGGGATAGGCGATCTGGCCGCCTTCGGACGACACCTGCACGATACGGCCACCACCCTGCTCACGCAGCCGGGGGATGGCGGCACGGATGACCTGGATGGATCCGATGAGATTGGTATCGATGATGCGCTGGATCTGCTCGTCGGTGACTTCTTCCGCCGCACCGAAGAGCCCGTAGCCCGCGTTGTTGACAACGATATCGACGCGACCTCCGTCGAAGGCTTTCTGGACGCCTTCGCGGATCGACGCGGTGTTCGTCAGGTCCATGATGACGACATCGAGCGCGTCGCCATACCGCGTCTTGAGATCGTCGAGGGCGCCGGGTTGGCGCAGCGTGCCGACGACACGGTCACCTCGCGCCAGCAGCATTTCGGTCAGAAGGCGGCCGAAGCCGGAGGACGTGCCGGTAATGAACCAGGTCTTGCTCATGGTGCCCACCTCGGAGTGCGTCGTCGCGATGCGCGACGGGTCGACTACCAAGCTAGGGGTGGAAGCGAGTGAAGACTATCCGACGAGATGCGGATGAGACGATGCAGGATCCGGGATAATCAGGCCGTCGCGACCTCGACCGGACTGATGTTCCACCGGTCGACGATGAATCCGTCCGAGTTCACCCCCAGCGGCGTGTATCCGCAATTGCCATGCCGGTAACTCGCGTACTCGCCACCGTTCAGAAGCGCACCCAGCGTCGCCGTCATGCAATGCCCGTGCGTCACCACCGCCACGCGCCGGTACGGCAACGCACGGATATCCGCCAGCGCGTCAAGCACACGTGACGCCACCTCATGCAGCGACTCGCCGCCCACGGCGGCGACGGCGGGATCGTGGCCACGCAGCACCGCGACCATCGCCGGATCTTCCTCGAACACGTCCGCGACCGAACGACCCTCCAGCACGCCGAACGCCCGCTCGACCAGACGAGCGTCCACGGTGATGGTGCAACCGACGATGCCCGCGGCGACTTCACCCGTGTGCATGGCCCGCCCCAGCGTGGATGTCACGATGTGCTCCACGCCCCGCGCGGCGAGCACGCGTCCCAGCGACCGTGCCTGTTCGATGCCCGCCACGGTAAGTGGGCTGTCCGCGCGGCCTTGTGCGCGTCCGGCCACATTCCATTCGGTTTCGCCGTGACGGGCGAGGATCAGGTGTTCGAGCATACGGATGTCTGCCGGTACTGCGGGGGAGCCCGCGATTGTACCGGGCGCGGTCAACGCAGCTGACTATCCTTGCTGCCGCGGCGGTTGTAGCCGCTGAAGCTGGCTTCCTCGCGATCGGCCTCTTCCTGGCAGGCCACGCACAGGCGTACGCCAGGCACCGCTTTGCGGCGCGCGTCCGGAATCGGTTTGTCGCACTCCTCGCAGTGCTCGAGACCCGGGCCGCTGGGTATATGGCTGCGCGCCCGTTTTACGGCGTCTTCGATGGTCGCGTCGATCTGGTCCTGTACGGCGGTGTCACCCGCCCATCCGGTTGCCATGACTCACCTCCGGGACTGGCCCTCAGCCCGCTTAGATGGTGGCAAGTGACTGGTTTTAAAGGTGTGAAGGGTATCGCTCCTGCGGCCGGACTCAGTCAGCGCGGCTCGTCGTACAGACCCAGCTCCGTCACCCCGGGCTGCCTGCCGAACACCGTCAGTCGCACCCGTTTCGCCGTGACCCGCCCGATCTCGTGAAACTGGTAAGGGGCCGGGGTACCGCCGGAGGCGATCTCCACCCAGCCACCGTCACGCTCCATCTCCACCTTGTAACGGGTGATCCTGGAAGTATCGCCATAGCCATCGGCATGTATCGGCTCGACGATCGATATCGTATTGAACGACACCGGCTGTTCAGATCGAATCTCAATCCAGCCGTCGGTCTTCCCCTTGTCCGCCAGCCAGTACGAGCGGTAATCATCGTCGAACGCGAGATCGGGACCCACCGCCTCGTCACTGGCGCTGGCCCAGGCGGGCTTGCCGGCGGCCAGGTCGGGCGTGGTGATGAGCACCGCGCGACCCACCTTCGGCGCCGGGCCCGTGTTCTTCCACAGTGAACCGATCTCGGCGAGCCGCGCCACCGCGTTGTCGTCGAACCGGCCGTCGCGATTGGGCGCCACGTTGAGGATCAGGTTGCAATGGTTTTCGTTGAACGGCACCAGCCACTCGTCGACGATGGTCTTCGCCGAGGCGAGCTCGGAGGTGGGGTAGGCCTTCTTCCAGAACCAGTCGCTTTGCAACGTCGTACCTGACTGCGACGGCACCGGACTGTCCGCGGGAATCTTCTGGCCCGCGTGCTGCTCGTACTGTTTGATATCCGTGTAGTAGAGCGCCGTGCCCGGATAGCTTCCCGCGTTATGGTCCGTCACCAGGCAGTCCGGCTGCAGGGACTTCACCAGGTCGTAGATCTCGCGATACGGTAACTCAGCATAAGAAATGCGCGACCACGATGCGTTCCACCCATCGAGAATCAGCGCGGTGAGCGGCCCGTAGCCCGTGAGCAGCTCGGTGAGCTGCGCCTTGATCAGCGCGATCTTCTCGGGTGTGACGGTGCGCGCGCGGATGTCCTGACGCAGGTCGAGGATCGAGAAATACAGGCAGACCTTGAGCCCGGCCTTTCGGAACGAATCGACGTAGCGGCGCACCACATCGTGCGGATACGACGACTGCATGACGTTCGCGCTGCCGGTTTTCGTAGGCCACAGGCAGAAGCCGTCGTGGTGTTTCGTGGTCAGGCACGCGTAGCCCATGTTCGCGGATGTCGCCGCGCGCGCCCACTGGTCGGTGTCGAGATGCTTCGGATCGAACAGCTTCGGCGAGAGCAGCGGATCGCCCCATTCGCGTTCTTCGAAGGTCGCCATATTCAGATGGATGAACATGCCGAAGCGAAGGTCGAGGAAGGACTGCTGCAACTGCTGCATGTGGACCGGATCGACGATGACGCCCGCTCGCGTGCCGATGAGCGGAGCCCCTGTCGACCTGGCAACCGGCCAGAGGCCGCTCCCGATGGTGCCGGCGAAGGCAAGCGCCTTCGCGAAGTCACGACGATTCAAGGGCGCGCTCCCGACATTGGATGACGGTCGACTTTCGTCGGTACAGCGCCACGTGTCAACGCACCGGGGTCTCAGATATCGTCGAAGTGCGACGGCGACGCATCCCTGAACTGCTCGACCAGCATGCCGATGAAGGCGGAGACTTTACGGGAGACATGCCGCTGCGGCGGGTACAACGCCCAGACCTCCAGACCGCGCCCGTCGAGACGCCCCCACTCGACGAGCCTGCCTTCCTCGAGGTCCTTCCGGATGAGCGACGCGGGGAGGATCGCCGCGCCGATTCCCTCGAGCGCGGCGTCGTAAATCATCGCCATCGACGAAAGACGAAGCACCTCGCGCGGCGTCAGCGTGGACACGCCATCGGTCACCCTCACGCGCCAGGGCTCGGCACCCTGGGCCGCGCGCAGGACGATGGCCGGGAACTCGCCGCCGTCGGCCGGGCGCGTCAGCGACGGCACCGCGGCGACCGTCGGCCGGTCGCGAAGGAAGCAGCGTCCGGCCAGATCCGTGCTGGGCTCAGGGTTGGCCCGAATGACCAGGTCGAAGCCATCCTTCAGCGGGTCGACGAAGCGATCGTCGATCACGACGTCCAGCTGCACGCCGGGGTACCGTTGTGCGAAGCGCGCCGCCAGCCGACCCAGCCCGCGATGGGCGAACAGGACCGGCGCGCTGACCCGGAGTTTTCCGCGAGGCGCGCCGGACGCCGATGCGAGGTCCGCCGCCACGTCGTCGATCCGGTCCAGCATGGCGCGCGTCTCGGCATGCAGGGTCGCTCCCTCATCGGTCAGGCGAAATGGCCTTGCGCCGCGATCGATCAGCCGGGCTCCCAGTACATCCTCCAGTTCGCGTACCCGTCGCGACAGGGTCGCCTTGGGTCGCCCCGTGGCCCGGCTGGCCGCACCGAAGCCACCATGCAGCGCGACGGCGTTGAAGTCCGAGAGGGCGTGCAGATCCATGGTGTTCCGCTGACGAGACAGGATGTCCCGATGTTGCGCCTTTCGTCTCATATGCGAAACACCGAGATTAGTGATCATCCCAACCACCAAGGCATCGATCATGAGCATTCTCGTCACTGGCGCCACCGGCAGCATCGGCTCCGCCGTCATCGAACGTCTGGCCGCCGAAGGCGCGCCGGTCCGCGCACTCACCCGTGCACCCGGGAAGTACAAGGCACCCGCCGGCGTCCAGTCCGTCGCCGGCGATATGACCGACATCCCATCCATGCGCGCCGCGCTGCAGGGCGTCGACACCCTGTTCCTGTTGAACGCCGTGGTCCCCGATGAACTCACCCAGGCCCTCGCTACCCTCGGTCTGGCGCGCGAGGCGGGCATCCAGCGCATCGTCTACCTGTCGGTGCTCAACGGCGACCGCTTCACCGACGTCCCGCACTTCACCGTGAAGTACGCCGTGGAGCGCGCGATCGAGCAGTTCGACCTGCCCGCGACCGTGCTGCGACCGTCGTATTTCATGCAGAACGACGCCAACATCAAGGACGTCATCGCCCAGCACGGGGTTTACCCGATGGCGCTGGGCAAGGTGGGCGTTTCGATGGTGGATACCCGCGATATCGCCGACGTCGCCGCCGCGTCGTTGCTTCGCCGTAGCCGCGCATCGGGCGCCCTGCCCCGTGAAGTCATCGAGCTGGTCGGTCCCGACGCGATCACGGGCGAAGGCGCCGCGGCGATCTGGAGCGAGGCGCTGGGACGTCCCGTCGCCTACGGTGGCGACGACCTGGATACCGCCGAAGCCAACATCGCCCGCCAGCAGCCGTCGTGGGCGGCGTACGATCTGCGCCTGATGCTCGCGAGGTTCCACGCGGACGGCATGCTGGCCAAGCCCTCGGCGAACGGCATCATGACCTCGGTGCTCGGCCGCGCACCGCGCAGCTATCGCGACTTCGTCCGTGAAACGGTGGCAGCGATGCAACGCGGCTGATCAGGCGTGGTTTGCCCTACGTTCCAGGGTCCGTAGGTCAACGATCGACGGGCTTATGCTGGGGGTCGCCCGATCCCGTATTGACGGGTTCATCGGGCGATTCTTGCTCACCGTGGCCAGGATCGCCGGAGCCCGTGGTGGGTTCGTCGTACGTTTCGCGATGCGTCATGGCCGCACTCCGGGTATCAGGTCTGGCGAGCAGAGCACTCGCGCCGTCAACAGAGTGTCCAAGATACGGCCTGGTGGACGCGCTACCCTTCGCACATGATCCCGACCGACCATCCCTCCGGAGACGAGGTCGACGCCGTCCCCTGCTCCGCGGCGGCGCGACGCTGGACCCTGGTCGCCGCTATCGTCGGTTCGGGCATGGCCTTCGTCGACGGCACCATCGTCAACGTGGCGCTCCCTGCGATTCAGCGTGCCATGCAGGCGAACACCGCGGATGCGCAGTGGGTCATGGAAGCCTATGCGCTGCTGTTGTCGGCACTCCTGCTGGTGGGCGGCGTACTGGGCGATCGCTTCGGTCGACGCCGCGTGTTCGCGCTCGGCGCCATCGTATTCACCCTCGCCTCCGCGGCCTGCGCGGCCTCGCCGGGCATCGGCTGGCTGGTCGGGGCCCGGGCGGTGCAAGGCCTGGGCGCGGCATTGCTGGTGCCCGGCAGCCTCTCCCTGATCACCTCGGCCTACCCGAAAAATCTGCGCGGTGCGGCGATCGGCACATGGTCGGCCTTCAGTGGCGTCACCGCCGCCATCGGTCCCGTGCTCGGCGGCTTTCTCGTCGAACACGTGTCGTGGCACTGGGCGTTTCTGATCAACCTTCCGCTGGGTATCGCGCTGGTGGCGATCTGTCACGCCCATGTGCCGGAAAGCCGTGGCGCGACGACGGGCCGGGTCGACATCGCGGGAGCGTGTCTGGCGACAGTCGGTCTCGCGGGTATCGTTTATGCGTTGATCGAAGCACAGATAGAAGGGTGGACGGCCGTCGATGTCGTGCTGGCGGCACTCACCGGCATCGCGGCGCTGATCGCCTTCGTCATCGTCGAGCGACGCGTCGCCGCGCCCATGCTGCCACTCGGCCTCTTTCGCGACCGGCGGTTCGCGGGTGCCAATATCCTGACCCTTCTGCTGTATGCCGCGCTGGGTGGCAGCATGTTCTTCGTTCCGCTGAACCTGATTCAGGTGCAGGGCTACGGGGCCACCGCCGCCGGTGCCTCCTTGCTGCCCTTTGTCGCCATCATGTTCGTGCTGTCGCGCTGGAGCGGGCGCCTGGTGGACGTGGTCGGCGCGCGCCTGCCGCTGATCGTCGGTCCGACCGTGGCTGCCGCCGGCTTCGCGCTTTACACGGTTCCCGGTGTGGGCGGCTCGTACTGGACGACCTTCTTTCGGGCGGCCGTCGTGCTCGGCCTCGGCATGAGCATCACCATCGCGCCACTGACCACCACCGTGATGAACGCGCTTGCTCCCTCGCTGGCCGGCACGGCGTCCGGCATCAACAACGCCGTGTCGCGCGTAGCGGGGCTGCTCGCCATCGCCCTGTTCGGTGTCGTGCTGACGCATGGGTTCGACATGGCGCTGGAGTCGGCACGCATGCATACGCGCCTGCCCAGCGAGCTCGTCGAAACGATCTTCGCGCAGAAGGCGAAACTCGCCGGCATCGAGCTGCCGCCCGGTTCGGCCGCGGCCCGCCGTATGGTGGGCGAGGCCTTCGTCGTCGGCTTTCGCCACGTCATGTGGCTGTCGGCGGCGCTCGCCGTGATGGCGGCGGTCGCGGCCGCCATCACGATCCGCGACACGCCGGACGAGCGTCAGAAGCCCTTCTGAATCTGTACCCAGGCGCGGACGTCGTGCGTCTCGCCGACGATCGCGGGACGAGCGCCGATCGGGTGGGCGACGTCGGCGCTGACCGACCACTGGTTCTCACCCTGCCAGCGCAGACCCAGACCGGCGTCCTGCGTGTGAACGCTGTTGGTACCCGGCGCGAACGTGTCCTTATAGATGGATACGCGACCGCCGTCGACGAAGGCCATCGCGATCCACGTACCCGGCATGCCGGGATGCAGCGTACGGCGATATTCCAGGTTGAGCATCTGACCCTGCGTGCCGGCCAGTGCGCCGGTGTCGTAGCCGCGGACGTTGTTGGCGCCACCGAGATAGAACTGCTCGGCGGTGTCGACGTTCTTGTTCGCCCACTGGCCCTGGAAGCCGACGTAGATCGCGTTGTTCTCCGACAGCTGCTGCAGCCGGGCGATGGACAGCGAGTACTTCAGGTAGTGGCCCTTGGTCTGCGCGCTGATCGCGTCGACGAACTCGGCGAACGCGTCGTCGAAGCCCAGCCGGCCGTAGGTCGCGGCCAGGCTGAAGTTGGTCACGCCATGCATGTCGCGCTGGTCGCCGGCGAGCGTGGCCGTCCAGCCGTTCGTGTGACGCCGCGTACGCACGTCGACGATGTCGATCATGTCGTTGAGGCGGCGGCGGTCGTAGCCGAGCTGACCGTACAGGTTGCCTTCCGTGGAACGGATGATGGGCTGGCTGACGAATACGCTCGCCACCTGGGCCGTGCCGTGTGCGTCGAGCACGCGCAGATCGCCCTTGAGCTTGTAGTCGAGCGAGGAGACCGCCGCGCCGACCACGGTGCCCTGGCCATTGAGCAGGTAGCGGTAGCCCAGGCGTCCGTAGTTCATGTTGGAGCCGGCGCTGAGCGCCGTGGCATCGAGCACGTCGCCCTGGTGCAGCAGGCTGTTGACGCTGAACGTACCGGTCGCCCGCGCGCGGCCGGTGTATCGGTTGCCGTAGTCGTCGAGTGCGACCAGACCCGTGTAGCGCGGACGGTCATCCGCACGTACGGCCAGGTCGGAGGTGCCCGGCTCGTCGCCCGGACGCAGCACCGAGCTCTCCGTCACACCCGGAATGTCACCGAACAACAGCAGGCTGCGATCGAAACCGTGCGAGGAGATCGGCATACCGCTGCTCAGCGGATCGAGCGTCGCCTGCAACGGACCGTCGTGCGTGGTGCTGTGATTCTCCAGCGTGACCTTGCCCAGCCGTGCTTCCTGCACGGCGATGCGCACCGTGCCGCCCGACAGCGTCTGCGCCGGCACATAGGCGATCGTCAGCGGGTAACCCTTGTCGCGATAGGCGGCGGTAATCTTCGCCGCCAGTTCGTTGAGCTGGGACAGCGTGAGATCGCGGCCCTCGCCCGGCGCGACCAGGGCGTGCACATCGGCCGCCGGAAGCAACGTGGCACCGGTCACCTCGATCGTCGTGACGTGGAACGGTGCGCTGTCGCTGGTGGCTTCGGCGACGACCGGGGCGACTTTCAGGCCGGTGTCGTCGCTGCGCGTCGGCTGCGGCGGCGCCGGCAGCTGACGCAGCAGGTCGCCGGTCTGAGGCGCGCGCGTCTGTGCCTGCGCGCCGCCGGCCAGAGCAAGGAGAATGCACGCACCGAGAACGTGCGCGGTGCCGCGGGGAAACGAGACTGTCTTCATCGATAAGCCGTTACAAAAGGAAAAGGGAGGTCGGAGGCGGCGGAGCGACGCATCAATGCATCGCATCCGCCGGCGCGCGTACGCCGCCCTCGACCACCTGCAGGGAGAGGCCCGGCACGAAGTCCGCGCGCTGCGCGTTCTTCTCCACCGGCTGACGCGTCTTCTTGTGGTTGCCGCTGTACTGACCCACGGTGACGTTGGAGGCGACACCGTAAGGCGTAGCGATCGCGTCCGGATTGAGCACCGCATCGATCTGCGTCAGCGCGGTAGCCGAGGCACCCTGCGACGAGTTCTGGTTGATGTTCGCCACCGTGTCGGCCGTCGTGTTGAACGCGTAATTGCCCGCATCCACGCCGGTCGCGCCGATATCGCTGACCGACACCGGCTTGCGCAGACCGACCGCCGGATCGGCGAAGAGCGCGCTTCCCGCGACGAAGTTCACCACGTCACCCGGCAGGATGCCGCTGGCACCGAGCAACGCGCGGTCGGTGCTGTTGCCATCGAAGTACTTGTCGGTACCGACCGCGGTGACGACGACGGAACGCTTTGTGATGCTGGCCGTGGCCTGCGGATTGAAGGTCAGCGCGTAGTTCGATGCGTCGCCGCCGGCGATACCGCTGGTCACGTTCACCGTCTTGCCGTTGCCCGCGTTCTTGTCGACGAAGCTCCCCGAGGTCGAGAGGCCGACCTGGTCACCGGCGAGCACGCCGGTGAGCGTCCCATGCGTCACCGCGCCGGTGCCGCCGTCATAGACCTTGTCGTCGGCAGCGATGCCGGCGGTGATGCCCAGCGGCGTGACCGTCGCCACATCGCGGCCACCGACCAGCGTGTAGTTGTCGGCGAGCGTGGTGCCGTTGCCCGTCAACGCGAGCGTGCCCAGACCGGACAGCGCACGCTGGGTCGCGACGTTTTTGCTGGCCAGCACGCCGGCGCCGGAGAGCGTCAGCGACTCACCCGCGATACCGGCGATCACGCCCTGGTTGCCGAACATCGCGGCACCGGCGATGGCCGTCGCGTCGTAGACGCGGGTACCGGTCAGATCGAGCACGACCTTGCCGATGTCGGCGGTGGTCGTGCCGTTGCTGCTCAGCGTGTAGTTGCCCGCATCGACACCCGTGAGGGTACCGGCGACGTTCACCGTCCTGGCCGTGCCCGCGTTCTTGTCGACGAAGTCGCCGCGGGATGCGATACCGAGATCGTCGCCGGCGAGTACACCGGTCAGCGCTCCCTGCGTCTGCGCCGTGGTGGTCCCGTCGTAGGTCTTGTCGTGAGCGCCGATCGTGCCGAGCACGGTCAAGGGCGTAATGTCGCCGGTGGTCAGCGCCGTCGCGTTATACGTGTAGTTGGCGGCGTCGGTACCGGAGGCCGAGATGCCGGTGACGGTAACCGTCTTGCCAGTGCCGACGTTCTTCGTGTCATAGAGCGCGCCGGTGCCGTTGAAGACCACCTGATCGCCACCGATGACGCCCGTGGACGACAGCGCGGCGGTGGCCAGCGTATTCGCGTCGTAGACCTTCGTGGAGCCCTGCGCGTCGACGGTGATCTGCTTCGGCGTGATGGTCGCCCAGTGCGAACCACCGACCAGCGTGTAGTTGGTCGACAGCGCGCTGCCGTTGCCCTGCAGGCCGAGCGTACCCAGCGACACGAGGCCCTTCCCGGTCCCGACATTCTTGTCGGCGACCGACCCCGCGCCCGAGAGCGTAAGGGTGTCGCCGTTGATGCCGTCCACCTGGAAGTCGCCGGCGAACGCGCTGGCGGCGATGACGGTCGAGCCGTCGTAGACACGCTCGCCGTGCAGATCGATGACATACGGCGTGACCGCCGCGAGCGTCGTCGAGCTCGTATTCCAGATGTAGTTGCCCGCGTCGGCGCCGCCAGCGGCGATACCGCTGGTGGTCACGGTCTTGCCGGTACGCGCGTTGGCGTCGTCGAAGCTGGCCCCGCTGCTGGAAAAGGTGACGACGTCGCTGCCGAGCACGCCACTGGCGGACAGTACGCTCGAGGCGCCCGTGTTGCCGTCGTAAACCTTGTCGCTCGCGACCGTACTCACGATGACGCTGGCCCTGGCGATCGACGCCGTCGTCGTCGTGTTGGCGGTGACGACGTAGTTGTTCAGATCGTTGCCGGCCAGTACGCCCGATACGGTCACCGTCTTGTCAGCGCCAGCGTTCTTGTCCGCAAAGCTGCCGGTGGTCGAGCTGTACGACAGGCTGTCGCCGGAAATGACGCCGGTGAGCGTACCGTGCGTGGTCGCGTTCGTCGTGGTGTCGTAGGTGCGGCTGTCGGCGACGATGCTGCCCGTGATGTTCTTCGGGCTGATCCTGGCGATGGCGGATGCCGTGGTGTTCACGGTGTAGTTGCCTGCATCGGCTCCCGACGCACCGATCCCCGTCACGGCGATCGACTTGTTCGCGCCGGCGTTCTTGTCGCTGAACAGCGCACCCGTGTAACCGAGGCTCAGATCGTCGCCGCTGAAGATGTGATCCCCCGCCAGCGACACCGACGCGGTGCGCGAGGCATCGTAGACCTTGTCGACGCCCGTTGCCGTCACGGTCAGCGCATACGGCGTGATGACGAAGCGATCCACACCACCGGCGAGCGAGTAGTTGCCCGCGCTCGCCGTATCGATGCCCGTCAGCGCGAGGCTTCCCAGCCCCAGATTACCCGTGCCATCGGCCGCCCGGTTATAGGTGCCGACGTTCTTCGAGCTGGTCGTGCCGGCGCCGGTGAGGACCAGCTTCTCGCCGTTCACCCCGTTGACCACGCCGTTGGTACCGAAAAGACTCGCCGCCACCGACGTCGTCTGGTCGTAGGCACGCGTGCCCGTCAGGCTGATGATGTAAGGCGTGATGTTCGCATGCGTCGTGGCCGCCGTATTGCTGAGCGTGTAGTTGGCGGCGTCGGCGCCACTTGCGGTGATGCCGGTGAGTGACACCAGCTTGCCGTCGCCCGCGTCCCTGGTATCGAAGGTGTTGGTCGACGCACTGAACGTCACCTTGTCGCCCGGTGCCAGGCCAGCGCTGCCGAGCGTGGCGCCCGACGCCGTGGTGCCGTCATAGACCTTGTTCACGCCGGTGGCGGCCACCGCGATCGCCTTCGCCGTGATGTCGGCGCGGACGTCCGTGGGCTGGACGATCGTGTAGTTGTTCTTGTCGGCGCCGTCGATACCGATGGCCGTGGTCACGACCTTGTTGGTGCCGACGTTCTTCGTATCGAACGTACCGAGCGCCGTGTTGGTCATCGTGACGACATCGGCACCCAGTACGCCTTCCAGGACGGAGCCGTGCAGCGCCGCATCGCGGGTGCCGTCATAGGTCCTGCTGTCCGCGAACGTACCGGTAACCCTCAGTGTCGCCTTGTTGACGGTGTAGTTATACGTGCCGCCGGTCAGCGTGTAGTTCGATGCCAGGTAGGCGCCATTGTTGCCGAGCGTGAGACCACTCGCATCGAAGCCGGCGCCGTTCTTGTAGGTGCCCACGTTCTTGCTGCTCAGAGTACCTGCGCCACCCAACACCAGCGATTCGCCGGAGACGAGGTTGCCGAGGCTCAGCGTACCGGCCGACGCGGTCGTCGTGGTGTCGTAGGTCCGCGAACCGGACAGGTTCAGCACGCGCGGAGTGATGTTGGCCGTGGCCGTCGCGCTGTTGTTGCTCAGCGTGTAGTTGCCGGCGTCTCCGCCGCCCTTGGTGATGCCGTTGACCGTGACGGTACGGCCGTCCTGGACATCCTTGCCGTCGAAGTTGCTCGAGGTGCTGGCGAACGTGACCGTGTCGCCCACGACCACACCGGCGGACGCCAGCGCCGTGGTCGCTGCCGTCGTACCGTCGTACTGCTTGTTCTGCGCGGTGGCCGTGGCGGTGATGGCCTTCGCCGAGATCGTCGCCGAGATATCCGTCGGCTGAATCACGACGTAGTTGGTCGCGTCGTTGCCGGTCACCTGCATCGACGTCGTGACGCCACGCGTGCCGACATTCTTGCTGGCGAACGTACCGGTGGCCGTGGTCGCCCCATCGAGTGTCACGGCATCGCTGCCGAGCACACCCTGGAGCGTCGCACCGCTCAACTGCGCGACGGTGTTGCCGTCGTAGACCTTATCCGCGGCCGTCGTGTTGATCACGGTAAGCGACGCGGGCGTAATGGTCACCCAGTCGATACCGCCGGCAAGCGTGTAATTGCTGGCCGTGCTGCCGCCGCTGGCACCCAGGGTCAGTGTGCCGAAGTCCGCGAAGGCACGCTTCGAGCCGACATTCTTGGTCACCAGGTTGCCGGAGCCGGTCAGCGTCAGCTTCTCGCCGTTGACACCGGCGACCGTGCCGCCGGAGGTGAACAGGGAAGCGTCCGCGCCGACGGTGGCGTCGTAGACCCGCGTGCTCATCAGGTTGATGATGAACGGCGTGATGGTGCCGAGCGTGCCGGTGGCCGCGGTCGGCAGCGAGTAGTTCGAGAGATTGGTACCGCTGTCGGCGACGAAATCAGAAACCGACAACGTGGATTTCAGACCGATATGGCTGCCGGCGTTCACCGTGACGTAATTCGCGGTGGACGACTGCGGGATGGTGGCGCCCTGGCCGGTGACGAAGCCGTCGAGGGTGTAATCGCTCGCCAGCAGGGTCACCGAGTCCGAGCCATCGTACGGCTTGGTCGGATTGCCGGTGATGGATGCCGTCACGGCGCGCCTGGCGATATCGGCGGTGAGACCGCTGAACTGGTCGATACGGTAGTTCGACGCACGACTGCCGCTCAGGCCGAGGCCCGTCACGGTGACCGCCTGACCGGAGATCGCGTTCGCGGAGCGAACGGTGCCGGTGGCGCCGGTGGCGTCGAGCGCGACATTGCCCTGATCGCTGGAGAACACGCCGCCGAGGACGGCGCCGCTCGAGTTCAGGCCGATCGTGGTGTTGCCGTCGTAGGTCTTGTTGATCGCCGTGATGCCGGTAAGCGTCAGGGTGTACGGATTGATCGTTGCGGTCAGGCCCGTAAGGGGCTGCAGCGCGTAGTTACCGGCGTCGCTGCCCGAGATCGAGAAGCCGAGCGGCGTCACGGCCTTGCCGGTGCCCGCGTCGGCGGTGGCGAACGTGCCGGTCGTTCCGCGGGTCAGCGTGACCGTACCGTTCCTCGCGTCGTCGGCGACCAGGCCGACAAGCGATGCGCCAGCGCTGTTGAGCGTGGCGGCGGTCGTCGTGTCGTAGGTCTTGTTCACCGCCGACACGCCGAGGATGTACAGCGGCGCCGCCGTGATCGAACCCGGACCGGTGGCGGTCAGATCGAGCGTGTAGTTGGACAGGTCGGTGCCGCTGTTGGCCAGGTACGACGTGGTCGCCATCTGGGCCGTGATGGTCTTGCCGGTGCCGACGTTGCGGTTGTCGAAGTCGACGAACTTCGAAGGAACGATCTGCGCGCCCTCACCGTTGGCGAAACCGGAGATCGCGTAGTCGTCCGCCGTGAGCGAGATATAGGTGGTGCCGTTGTACACCTTCGTCGGCGTATTGATGATCGCGGCGGTCAGCAATGCCGGCGTGATCTCGCCCGTACCGTAGGCGGCGGTGGGCAGCGGCGTGTAGTTGGACAGGTCGGTGCCGCCGTAGGGCGTGTAGTCGGCGTCGGCGAGCGAGACGCTGACCGGCTGCCTGCCGACGTTCTTGCTCGCGTACGTTCCCGTGGTCTTGGTGATGTAGACGCCCTCGCCCGGCGCGAATGCCCTGGCAGGGTCGTTGACGGTAATCGTGTAATCGCCACCACTGGTCGGGCTGCCCGCGATGAGCGTCGCCAGCAGGGTGCCGTCGTAGGCACGGGTCGGGTTGCCGCTGATCACCACCGACAGCGCACCGAGGTCGCGCTGGGTGATCGTGCCGTAGCCACTGATGCTGGTAGGCAGCACGTAGTTGGAGAGCAGCGTGCTCCCGGTCGCTACGAAGTTGTTCGTGCCGACGGCCGCGGTGACGTCGCGCGTGCCCACGTCCTTGTCGCTATACGTACCGACGGTCTGATTGACCGTGGCGCCCTCGCCGGCGATGAAACCGTACACCTGATAGTTGCTGGCGTTGAGCGTGGCGGCGGTCGTACCGTCGTACTGACGCGACGGGTTGCCGACGATGGTCCAGGTGAGCGGCGCCTTGGCGATCGTGCCCGCACCCACGATGTCGCTGGTGAAGCTGTAGTTCGACAGTGACGCGCCGTTGCCCAGCGTGAAGTCGGAACCTTCCAGGTGCGCCGTGACGGTACGCGAACCCGCGTTGGCACTGTCGTAGGAAGCCGACGACGCCTGCTTCACCGTCGCCGTCTCGCCGCCCTGCAGGCCGACGATCTGCACGTTGCCTTCCACCAGGTTGGCCGTCGTGGTGCCGTTGTAGAGGCGTGTCGGGTTGCCGATGATGCTCAGGTCGAGGTGGCGCTGGGCGATATTGGCGGAAAGGCCGGTCGGCTGGGTCAGTGTGTAGTTGCCCAGACCGTTGCCCGCCAGCGAAAAGCCGCTCGCCGACACAGCGATGCCCGTGCCGACATTCTTGCTGGCGAAGGTACCCGTGCCGCCCGTGGTCACCAGCGAGACCGTGGCCGCGTCGGAACCGACGACGCCGACCAGCTGGGGATTCTGCAACAGCAGAGCCGCCGCCGTGGTGGCGTCGTAGTCCTTGCTCACGGCGGACACGCCGTTGATGGTCAACGCCCTGGGCGTGATCGACGCGGTGATGTCCGACTGCAGTACCAGGTCGTAATTGGACGCCTTGCTGCCGACCAGCTGGAAGCCGGTCGCGGTGACCGACTTGCCGTTGCCGGCATTGGCGTTCGCGAACAGGCCGGCGCCGGCGCTCGTGTCGAGCGTCGCGTCCGCCGTGTCGCCCGAGATCACGCCGAAGATGGAGGCGCGCGACTTATCCAGTGTGTCGACCGCGCTGCCGTCGTAGATCTTGTCGGTACCGATCAGGCCTGAGAGCTGAACCTTGGCCTTGTTGATGGTGCCCATGCCCGTGGCGACCGTGGGCAACGCGTAGTTGGCCAGGTTGGTACCGTTGGCGGCGACGAAGTTCGATGCCACGAAGTTGGCGGTGATGTTGACCGCACCCGCACTGGCCGAATCGTATAGCACGCTGTTCGGCTGGCTGAACGTGATGCTCTCACCCGACACCAGGCCACTGGTCAGGTAGTTGGACGACGTCAGTGTCGCCGTCTGCGTCCCGTTGTATGTCTTGGTCGGGTTGTTGACGATCGCGATGCCGAGCTGCTTCGGATCGATCAGGCCGATGCTGGCCGTCTGGCCCGTCCCGGTGACGGTATAGCCGTAGACGGGGATCGCGCCGGTCGCGTCGGCGAACGTATAGGCCGACGTCGCGGAGGGCGCGGTGACGACGATGCCGCTCGCGGCGTCCTTACTCGCATACGTACCGGCCACCGCGCGCATCGTATTGCCATCGACGAGGCCGGTCCTCGTGAAGTTGGCGTCGGTCAGACTGGCGGCCGTGGTGCCGTCGTACGCTTTCTCGACCGTACCGGTCAGCGCCGTGATCGCGACCGTCGGCGCGAGCTGGTAGAGGAAACCGTTGCCGGTGCCCTGGGGCGTCGCGCCCGCCCCGGCGTTGTACTGGATGAACTGCGGGGTGAGACCGCCGCGCGTGTCGCTCGTCGGGCTGGCCGAATACACCAGCCACTTGCCGGAAGCGGACGACAACGCACTGGCACCCGCGTTGTTGATGAACTGGTTCGCCGCGGTCAGCGTGACGCCGGTGCCGCCTGCGATCGTGCCCGCCGTGCCCAGGGTGATGTTGCCGTTGCCACCGTTGCCGTTGGCCTTGATCACGACGCCACCCGCGCCGGTGATCGCGCTGTTGACGTTGACCGCCCGGTAGGCGTCGAGGGTGAGCGTGGCGCTGGCGTTGGTCCAGGCGATCGGCGCGTTGACGGTGATGTCGCCCGAGCCGGAGGCGTTCGTCACGCCCTGGCCGCTGGCGCCGGTGGCCGTCGTCTGCTCGGTAACGCTGGTGCCGCCGTTGAGCGTGGTGGAGATCGTATTCGCGGCGGTCGCGTCGATGGTCAGGTCATAGGGATCGACCAGCCACGTGCCCGACTTGCCCTTCGGCGCACTGGCGGTGATGGCCGCCGCACCGATGTGCGCGTAAGCGCCGGAGGTCTCGATCGTGCCGCCATCGCCACCGTTCGGCGCGCTGGCGTCGAGCGTGCCTTCCACGTTGACGTGGCCGGCTTTCATGCCACCCAGCAGAACGATCTGACCGTTGTGGTTTTCGACGGTCTGCGCGCGCACGACGCCCGTGTTGTTCACGGTGCTGGCCAGCAGCGAGTCCGCCGCGCCCGCCGTCATGAAGACGCGACCGCCGTCGGCCTGCACCAGCTGACGGTTCTCGACCAGGTTGTCGAGCGTGCTGCGATCCACCTGCAGATGCATCAGGCGGCTGCCGTCGAAGGTCAGCGTGATGGCGCTGCCGCCGCCCATCGCCACCGTACCCAGCTGAGCCGAGACCGTGCCCTGGTTGGATACGCTGTTGCCGAGCAGCGCGATGTAACCACCGCTGGCGGCGCGCAGGCTGCCCTTGTTGACGACGCTGCCCTTACCGTTGCCGCTGAAGGTGCGGGTGCCGGACGTGAGCGCGTCATCGGAGGTGTCCAGCGTAGACGCCACCAGGCCACCCACGTTGACCTGCGCACCTTCACCGAACAACACGCCGTTCGGATTGATGAGCCAGACCTGTCCGTTTGCGTTGAGGTGACCGTAGATATCCGACGCCTTGTTACCGAGGATCCGGTTCACGGCGATGGCGTCGCTGCCCGGCTGGACGAAATTGACCGTTTCGTTGGCGCCGATATCGAAGGTCTGCCAGTTCAGCGACAGGCGCTGGGTGGTCTGGTTGATCGTCGTGGTCGTGCCGTCCGTATGAATCGTGCCGATGCCGGCCGACACCTGACCGCCCGTCTGCCCCGCCTGCGCGGCGCCGGTGGCGCTCAGTGCGAGCGACACCGCCACGGCGATGGCCGCGAGGCGCGGTGCGCGCGAAAGGCTGCCGCCTGCGACGGCGGGGCGGCTGTTGCGGGCGAGTTCGCTGGCGGCGACCCACTGGCAGGTGGCGACGTTCCAGCACAGACGATAGATACGGTTCATTCGGGCGGTCTTCCTTAGAGCGCATGCAAACGCAGGGGCGCACCCGGCATCGGAACCGAGTGGAAAAGACAGCTATCGGGAAGCCCCCCTGAGGACTCAGCGCGGCGACGACGTACGTGGCCTGCGCTTTTTCGGCATATTAAACGAGGCGATGGCGCCTTGTCTCGGGCGGGTTGTGAAATGCCGACTTAGTGCTCGTTTCGTCCGGGTAGAATATCGTTATTCGTGACGAGGGACACACAAAAGTCCACGAATGCCCTGACCTTTGGCGGTGCGTGTCGGCGCGAGGGGTAGAAGGCATAGAGAGGGAAGGTTTCGCCGTTCCACTCGGGAAACAGTTCGACGAGCCGGCCGTCAGCCAGGGCGCTCTGGACACTGGCGGCGAGTACCTGCGCCACACCCGCGCCGGCCAGGCACACGGCGTACATCGTTCCCGAGTCGTTGACCAGCAAAGGGCCGGTCGTCTGCACGGGCACCACCTTGCCGCGCCGATGAAACTCCCACTCGAACGGGCGCCGGGTGACCGGATCTCGGAACTGGATGCAGCGGTGTGCCGCGAGCTCGGACGGGTTCGACGGCCGACCGTGCTTTTTGAGGTAGGACGGCGCGGCAACGGTCAGCACACGGGTATCGAGCAGTTTGCGCGCCACGAGTGAAGACGAGGGTGGTTCGCAGAAGCGTACGGAGACGTCGATGCCCTCGCCAATCAGGTCGCCAAGGTCGTCGCGCGTCACGATCTCAACCTCGAGACCGGGGAAGCGCGAAAGGAAGGCCTCCAGTCGCGGTGCCACGATCTGCCAGGAAAACATCGGATCGAGACTGACCCGAAGGCGTCCACGTACGGCCTGTGCATCGCCGGCGGCCGACCATGCCGCATCCTCGATCCCCGACAGCAGGGGGCTTACGCGGTCGTAGAGACGCTCGCCTTCGTCGGTCAGGCTCACCGAGCGTGTCGTCCGGTGCAGGAGGCGTACGCCCAGGCGCGTCTCGAGCCGGCCGATGGCGCGGCTGACGCCCGAAGGCGACAGCCCGAGCGCCTCGGCGGCGCGGGCGAAATTGCCGGTCTCCACGACCGAGACCAGCACGGAAAGGTTGCCGAGAAATCGGCCATCGGTGGACATGGGGGGCACCTTGCGGGTGAACGCACGGTCGGAGGATGCCACGTTCACTCATGACATAACATCATGAAAGAACTGCACACAGGTCGCTTCAGTCACGACTGGCCACTCACTAATCTTCTCCCGGTCCCCTACGCCCCAGGAAAAAGATCATGTACGCCATCACCGGAATCACGGGCCAGGTCGGCAGCGCGCTGGCCGATGCCTTGTTCGCCGCAGGGAGGCCGGTCCGCGCCGTCGTGCGCGATGCGAGCAAGGCGGAGCCCTTCGTCGCGCGCGGCGCGGAAGTCGCGGTCGCCGAGCTTCATGACACGGCCGCGTTGACGCGCGCCTTCAGCGGTGCCGAAGCCGTGTTCATCCTGCTCCCGCCGGTCTTCGATCCCGCGCCCGATTTTCTGACGGCCGAGGATCCGGCCATCGCGTCCATCCATGACGCGCTGCTGGCCGCCCGGCCGAAACAGGTGGTCGCACTGTCGACCATCGGTGCCGACGCGACGCAGGAGAACCTGCTGTCGCGGCTCACCCGCATGGAACGGGTGCTCGGCGGCCTGCCCGTTCCCGTCACCTTCCTGCGGGCGGGGTGGTTTCTCGAGAACGCGCGGTAGGATGTGGCCTCGGCCCGCGATGACGGCGTCATCGACAGTTTCCTGGCACCTCTGGACCGGAAGATCGCGATGGTTGCTACCAGGGATGTGGGCCAGTTGGCAGCGTCCCTGCTCGACGAACGTTGCGAAGGCCATCGCGTGGTGGAGCTGGAAGGAGCCGGGCGTGTCAGCCCGAACGATATCGCCGCGGCATTCTCCAGGGCCCTCGGACGTGACGTGCGTGCGCGTCTGGTGCCACGCGCCACGTGGGCCGCGCGATTCACCGCCGACGGCATGAGCAACCCAACGCCGCGGATGCGGATGATCGACGGGTTCAACGAGGGCTGGATCGATTTCGGCGCCGACGCGATCAAGGGGACCACCAGCCTCGACGTCGTCATGGCCGGACTGTTGTCGAAGCCGGTCGGCTGAGTGCCTAGAACCAGAGACGAACGCCGGCCACCCAGCGGCGGTCGGTGATGCGTTGACCGCGGCCCGAGGCCAGATCCGCCGTGCCGCCGGTCAGGTGCTCCCAGGCGACACCCACATACGGGGCGACGGACCGGCGGATTTCATAGCGCAGACGCAGGCCGCCGTCGACGCTGGAGATGCCGGATCGAATGCCACGGGCGATGTCGTTCTTGCCGTAAGCGTTGAGCTCGATTTCCGGCTGGAGGATCAGCCGCTGCGTAAGCAGCAGCTCGTACTCCACGCGAACCCGTGCAGCCGTACGCCCGCCCTGGCCCGCGTACGCGGTGGCCTCGACCTCGAACCAGTACGGCGCGAGGCCCTGCACACCGAACGCCGCCCAGTTCCGTTTCGGGCCGGCGCCGATGTCACGCCGCACGCCAAGCTGCGTATCCCAGAACGTCGCGACGGCGTGGCTCCAGAGCACTTCCACATCACCGTCCTGCGGACGGCCGTCGCTTCGATCGCCCTCGCTCCGAACCCAGAGCTTGTCGCGATCGTTGCCGTACCAGCCCTCCGCCTCCCACGATTGCCCGTGACCACCCTGCCCCGCATAAGCCTCGAGGTTGTCGATCAGCAACATGCCCGTGGATGACGTGTCGTCCATGTCCATCATGCGCATATCGTGCGCCGACATCGGGGCCACGCCGTCGGACCAGTCGCCACTGCGCGCATCGGCCGGCGCCTTGCCGCCCTGCATGGGGCCCATTTCCATCCCCGCGTTATTGCTCGTGTGGCCCATGCCCGCCATGCCGCTCATGTCGTGACCGGCGTGGTCCGGCGAGTCATGCTGGTCCGCAGGCGATGCCGCGGGTGCGGACGCGGCCGGCGGCGGATCGTCATGCATCGTCGACTGATCCATGCCCTGCATGTCTTTCATGGACTGGGCCGCGACGATACCCGGCATCATCGCCAGCGCCACCAGCGCGGCACGCCACGTCATGACACCACCACTTCGCGGAACATGCCCGCTTCCATGTGATAGAGCATGTGACAGTGAAACGCCCAGCGTCCGGGGTTGTCCGCCGTCACCGCATAACTCACCTGCTGCGCGGGCTGGATGTTGACGGTGTGTTTGCGTACCTGAAACGCGCCGTCGGGAGATTCGATCTCGCTCCACATGCCATGCAGATGAATGGGGTGATTCATCATGGTGTCGTTGACCAGCGTCACGCGAAGACGCTCGCCCGAGCGGAAATGCACCGGCTTCGCCTCGGAATATTTCAGGCCATCGAACGACCACATGAAGCGTCCCATGTTGCCGGTAAGGTGAAGTTCGATCGTACGCGAGGGCTCGCGCGTATCGAGCGCGCCGCCGAGGGTATGCAGGTCCGCATAGGTCAGGACGCGATGCGCACGATCGCGCAGGCCGACGCCCGGGTCGTCCAGGTTGGTGCGCGGCATGTCCACGCGCATGTCCACGCCGGCTCCATACTCGGAACGCGCGTGGTGAGCCATGACCATGCCGCTGTCATCGGCGGCGTCATCCCCCATCGAACCCATCATGTCGCGCATGGCCAGCCGTGGGCGCGGATCGAGCGGCGGTACGGCGGCCGCCATACCTTCTCGCGGCGCAAGCGTGGCGCGCGCGTAGCCTGAGCGATCGATGGACTGAGCGAAGATCGTGTAGGCGCGATCGTCGCCCGGCTCCACGATAACGTCATAGGTCTCGGCCGCCGAGAGTCGCAATTCATCCACGAGCACGGGCTCGACGTCCTGACCATCGGCTGCGATCACACGCAGGCGCAGCCCGGGAATACGCAGGTCGAAAATCGAATTGGACGAACCGTTGATGAGCCGTAGGCGCACGCGCTCGCCGGGCCGGAACAGACCTGTCCAGTTGGCCGCCGGAGTCGCTCCATTCACCAGGTACGTGTAGGTCGCGCCGGATACGTCGGCAAGGTCGCTCATATTCATGCGCATGCGATTCCACATGCTGCGCATCGACGCGGCCTCGCCCAGGCCTTTGGCGCGTGCATCCCGGAGGAAATCGGATAGCGTCGGCTGTCCGTAGTTGTAGACGTCGCTTCGGGTCCGCAGCTTTGCATAGACGCGTTCGGGATCTTCGTCGGTCCAGTCGCTGATCAGGAGAACATAGTCCCGATCGGCGACGTGACGCTCACCCTCTTTCGGCTCGATGACGATCGCGCCATAGAGGCCGCTTTGTTCCTGAAATCGACTGTGCGCGTGGTACCAGTACGTACCCGACTGCCGGACCGGAAAGCGATAGGTGAAGCTGGATCCTGCCGGGATGCCGTCGAAACTGATGCCAGGCACGCCGTCCTGATGGGCGGGCACGATCAAACCGTGCCAGTGGATCGATGACGTCCTGTCGAGATGGTTTTGCACGTGCAGGCTGACGGTCTCGCCTTCCTTCCAGCGCAAGGTGGGACCCGGAACGCCGCCGTTGACCGTTACCGCACGGCGCGCCCGGCCCGTGAAGTCCGCGGAAGCTTCGCGAATCTCCAGGTCCATGGCGTTGCCGGCCAATAACGACGCCGGCGACATCGGCTCCGTGGCCCAGGCTGGCCGGATCAATCCCAACCCGAGACCGACGCCCGCCGTAGTCAGCCCCTGCACAAACCGGCGGCGCGGCAGAAGGATCGAAGGGACGTCGGAACGGCGCATGTCGGTGGGCTTTTTGGCGGTCGAAACCGCAGCCTAGCGATGGCACGACCTGATCGACAACTCTGGACGTGGCTCCTGGCGGTTTCGACCTCAGCGATAAGCCACATTGACGGTGATGTGAGCATTGGCGACACCGGGAGCGATGTCCGCCCCCGTCGTCCGGTACCGCGCCCGAAACCCCAGCTGCTGCCCTTCCGTGCGGACAGGCAGGACGAGCGGAGTCGGGTTATTGGGGAGGGCCTGGGCGTCGGGGTCGTCGCTGCGTAGCTCGATGGCGACGCCTGTCGCCGCCCCCGAGCCGCTCAGCTTGAACAGCGACGCCTCGTTGGCGTCGGGCGTGCCGGTAAAACTCATCAGCATCTGCGTGGCGTTCGTGCATCCTGTAACGACAAGCGACTGCGTCGCCCAGTGACTGCTGCCCGCCAGCTTGAGATCGCGTGCGTCGACATTGCCGAGTGCGAAGACGAGGTGCCTGGAGGCAAAGGCGCAGGTCGGTCGTTGCGGCTCGATACGCGCGTCCATAAGATCGACCCAGACCTGAGACTGGTCGTCGTATCCGGCACGTGCCAGCGTCCCGGTAGACAGGTTACCGCCCGTGGTGACCTCGCCCGTCTTGATCAGCTGCACGCGGAAGTGAGCGTTCGACAGCTGACCCTTGAAGGTCCAGGGGATGAATTCGCGCTCCGGAAGGACACGCTCACCGTAGCTGCTGTTGAAGAAATAGACCCGGATGCCGACACCGGGCACGTTGGTTTCATAGATGTTGTCGCCCAGGGCACTGGGTGAGCCGAACAAGGCCAGGCTGCCCGTACGCGTCGGCTTGATGCATTTGAACTGGGGTGCGTTCCACGCGGCTGTGCTCTTCTCCGCGAGCACCGTACCGCGCGCGGTCCCGGCCGGCACGGATACCGTCCCGAAGGAAAGGGCCTGACCGACACCCTGCGATGGATGCGTTATGCAACCTGCCGATGCCATCCCAGGTATGGTGGACGCGGCGACGGCCATGACGACGGCGAGAAAGGAGGCGCGGCAGGGGCAGGAGCACATGAGGGGACTCGCTCGGGAATGGGCCCGGCCACTCTGCCTGTCAGACCGACCGGACCCCATACGGCGATTCTGAAAATGGGATGTCGGCGCCCTGCCCGCTCCACGGCGCATTCACCGCACCTCATCAATGATCGCGGGATGAGCCTGCACGAGTACAAGCGCAAGCGAAACTTCGGACGTACGCGCGAGCCGGCTCCCGAAGGCTCCGCTCGCGCCGGACGTGCCATCTTCGTCGTCCAGCTGCACCATGCTTCACGTCGTCACTTCGATTTTCGTCTGCAGGTAGGCGATACGCTGCGCAGCTGGGCCGTGCCCGAGGGCCCGAGTTATGACCCGAAGGTGAAGCGCCTCGCCGTGGAGGTGGAGGATCACCCGGTGTCTTACGCGGACTTCGAAGGCGATATCGCCGAAGGGTATGGCAAGGGTCATGTCGATCTTTTCGACCGCGGCGTATGGGCAACCCGTGGCGACGCCGAGGCTCAGCTGCACAAGGGACATCTGGTGTTCGAGTTGTTCGGCGAACGGCTCAAGGGAACGTGGCACCTGGTACGCAGCGGCAGGAAGGAACGCCAGCCCGCATGGTTCCTGATCAAGGCCGAGGACGCGTATGCCGGCGATGTCGAAGCCGACGACCTGCTCGATGCGACGATGCGCGAAAGCACGCGTCGTGCCGCGAAGACCCCGGCGAAGCGCAGTGCGGCCGCCCGGTCCACGGCTCGCGACAAGGTCGTCCCGAAGGTCCGCAAGGTGTCCACGGCCGTGCTGACGACGGCGGCGGTGGCGCTCGACGGCTCACGCAAGGCAAAGGCGTCCGGCGACTTCTTCGCTCCTCAGCTTGCGCGTCTGCGCGAGGTGCCACCGCAGGGCGACGCGTGGCTGCACGAGGTCAAGTGGGACGGCTATCGCATCGTTGCGACACTGCTCAAGGGGAAGGCAAGGCTGTGGTCGCGTAACGGGTTGCCATGGAACGAGCGCCTGCCCGAGATCGTGCAGGCGCTGGAAGCGCTCGGCCTGGACAGCGCGCGCCTCGATGGCGAACTCATCGCACTGGATGGCGAAGGCCGCAGTGACTTCAACGCGCTGCAGCGCACGCTGTCCGGTGAGGCGCAGGCGCCGCTGGTCTACATGCTGTTCGACCTCCCCTTTATTCAGGGACACGACCTGAGTCGCGTGCCGTTGATCGAGCGTAAGGCACTCCTTCAGCGCCTGCTCGCTCATGCACCCGCCCACCTTGGTTTCAGCTCGCATACCGTGGGCCATGGCGACGATGTCTTCGCCATGGCGATGGAGCAGAAGCTCGAAGGCATCATCGCCAAACGTGTCGACGGGGGTTACCACGGCGGGCGCGGCGACGACTGGCAGAAGATCAAACGGCTGGAGAGCGACGAGTTCGCCGTCGTCGGATACACGCCGGCCAAGGGCTCGCGACTTGCGTTCGGATCGTTGCTTCTCGCGCGACCGAACGGAAAAGGAAGCTGGACCTACGCAGGGCGCGTGGGCACGGGTTTTACCGATGCGATGCTGCGCGACCTCGGCGACACGCTGGCCAGAGGCGGCACGAAAAAACCCGGGGTGCGCATCGAGAACATCGACCCGATGCTGCGTGGCGCGTTATGGGTCCAGCCCGCTGTCGTCGCCGAAGTCTATTTCCGCGGCATCGGCAACAAGACACTTCTGCGTCAGCCTAGCCTCAAGGCCCTGCGCGTCGACAAGTCCGTCGAGGATCTGGGCGACAGCGATCGCGCGTCGTCGGAAAAACGCAGTGCCGACAAGACGACGAAGCGAACCGGGAAGAAGGCGGCGTCGAAACCCGCTCCCGCCAGGACGATTACCATCACCCATCCGGACCGTCTCGTCTTTCCCGCTGACAAGATCAGCAAGCAGGACGTCGTCGACTACTACAAGCACGTCATGCCATGGCTGCTGCCCGGCATCCATGACCGCCCGACCTCGACCATCCGCTGTCCCGGCGGCATCGATTCACCGTGTTTCTTTCAGAAGCACATGGTGGCCGGCCTCGAACATACGGGTCAGGCGAAGCTCAAGGAGGAGACGGGTGCGCAGGCGGTCTATCTGTATCCACGTGACGAGACGGGCGTCATGGAACTGCTGCAGTTCGGCGCCGTGGAGTTTCACCCCTGGGGCTCGCACGTCGACAGTCCCGATGTGGCGGATCGCGTCGTGTTCGACCTTGACCCGGGTGACGACGTCGCGTGGTCGCGCGTCGTGGCCGCGGCACGGATGACGCGCGGTTTCCTTGCCGACCTCGGACTGGTGTCGTTCGTTCGCACCACAGGAGGCAAGGGCCTTCACGTCGTTGTTCCGCTGAATCCCGGCGTGCCGTGGAAGGAAGTGAAGGCTTTCGCACGCGGGTTTGCCGAAGCGCTCGCCGCGCTGCATCCGCTGGAGTTCGTCGCCACCGCGACCAAGCGATTCCGGCAAGGCCGGATCTATGTCGATTATCTGCGCAACGGGCGCGGCGCCACCGCCGTGGCGTCGTACTCGCTACGGTCGCGGACCGGCGCCCCCGTGGCGGTACCGCTGCGCTGGGAGGAGCTTGGCAAGGTGCGTTCAGGCGCGGCGTTCGACATCCGGTCCACACCTAAGCGGCTGGCCCGACTGAAGAAAGACCCCTGGGAGGGAATCGACAGCGTGAAACAGAGCCTGGATTCGGTCACCCGCAAGCTGGCGGGTCAATGAGCGCGCCGACCCTGTAAACTGCGCCATCTCCACCAAGCCGGCCCTTCATGCTCGCCTCGCTTCCCGCCTTCCTGCGCATACCCCTCGCCTGCGTGCTGCTGCTCGCCAACACGGTGCTGCATGTGACGCCGTTGTTCCTGCTGACGCTGGTGCGCCTGATCCTGCCCTTGCAGGTCCTGCGCCGGGGCGTTTCGAGAATGCTGGTGTGGATCGCCGAGAGCTGGCTTGGCTTCAATGGCTGGATGTTCGGCGTATTCACTCGCACGCGCTGGCTGGTCGAGGGCGACCAGGACCTCAGTCCACGTGAGAATTATCTGGTCGTGTGCAATCACCAGAGCTGGGTCGATATTCCGGCGCTGCAGAAAGTGTTCAACCGCCGCATTCCGTTCATGCGCTTCTTCCTGAAGAGCCAGCTGATCTGGGTGCCGCTGCTCGGACCCGCCTGGTGGGCGCTCGATTTCCCCTTCATGAAGCGTCATTCACGCCAGGAACTCGAGGCCAGGCCGGAGCTGCGCGGCAAGGATCGCGAGGCGACGCGTCGCGCGTGCGAAAAGTTCCGTCACCTGCCGGTCGCGATCATGAACTTCACCGAAGGCACGCGATTCACGCCGGCGAAGCACGACGCGCAGGGTTCGCCGTACAAGCATCTGCTGCGTCCCAAGGCGGGTGGCGTCGCGTTCGTCATCGACGCGATGGGCGATGCGATACGGCAGATTCTCGATGTGACCATCGTTTACCCCGATGGTCCGACCTCGATGATGGACATGATCGCGGGACGCATCCGCGAGATTCGTATCCACATCCGTCGCATCCCCATCCCGTCCGCCATGCGCGGCGATTACGAAGGCGATGCCGTGTTCCGCGAGCGCTTTCAGACATGGGTCAACGAGCTCTGGGCGGAGAAAGACGCGCGCATCGCATCGATGCTGACGCGGCAGGTGTAACGGCCCTGCGGCAAGTGGCGACGGAGATGCAGCGTCAGTGAGCCGTCTCTTTCGCCAGGCGCTCTTCCAGTTTCCGCCTGCCTGCATCGGCGTAGGTGGCGCAGGTCTTGCCTTCGGCCTGTTCCGGGTGCGGCGCGAGCAGCACATCGCACGGTTGTAACGCCCCGAGGCGCTGGATGGATAGCCGGTAAGCCGTGACATACGCGGGATGATCCGCAAAGCGATAGCCGTCCGCGGCGAAGGCGCCGAGACTATCCGCGAACACGATCTGCTTGCAGGCCGCGCCCTCGCACGATTGCCATGTCCACGCCGTGCCTCCCGGCGTGTGTCCCGGCGTGAGGTGCGCCGTCAGCGTGAGTGAGCCAACGCGGACGACGCTGCCTTCCACGATGTCTCCCTTCGCTTCTACCGCGGGATACAAGGGTGCTTCCCCATGCTGCGGATCGTCCACGTCGTTGCCGCCAAGAGCAAGTTCCCTGGCGGCCGCCGCCGTGGCTCGCACCGGTGCGCCGGTATCGCGCGCCAGCCTGGCGATACCGCCCGCGTGATCGGCATGCGCGTGCGAGTTGAGGATCAGCTTGATGTCCTCGATGCGGAAGCCGAGCTTGCGGATATTGGCTTCAACCAGCGTCGCGTTCTCCGGCAGCGTCGCATCGATCAGCACATGGCCCTGCGGTGAGGTGATCAGGATCGAGGACAGTCCCCTGGTGCCGACGAAGTACGTGTTGCCATAGATGACATGCGGCGCGACCGGCTCGGTCCACGCCGGGTTCATGGCCGCGGAGGCGGGCAGGGCGATACAGGCGGCGAGGGCGGACAGGGTGCGGCGCATGGTGTGATTCCCTGGGACTGGAGATCCGCAGGATAGGGCGCCGCGCGGGACCGTGGAGGGGCGGGATTCTGTCGCGGCGATGGCACGGAATGCGCGGTGCCGCGGCTTACCGGTCCCTGGCTTTAGGCCTTCGCTGACGTGCCCGCCAGAACAGAAACCCCGTCACCAGCAGAAACATCGGCAGCAGGCCGGTGAAACAGGCAACGACGCGCCAGAGCAAGCCACCCACGGCGGCGGAATGGATCGGGAACAACGCGTTGGCCAGGCGGCCGCCTGGCCCCAGCTTCGTCGCATCGTCGCCGCCCAGCACGGTCGCCGTGGCAGGGTCGATCCACAGCGAGCTGCGGCCGGCGCGATTCCATTCCCCGGGACGGCGGATACGGGCCACCACGGTACCGCTTTCCTTCGACGGCAGGATCAGGCGGGTGATCACGGCATCCGGCGCGGCGGCCTGCGCCGCCACGAGCACGCGGGCCCAGTCGATGCTTACGGAGGCCGGGGCGACCTTCGGTGGTTTCGGGCGCGCCGGCTCGCTGAAGGCGGCGGCGAGACCGTTACGCACGGCGCCGCGGTAAGCCATCGTGGTGCCGGTACCGATCATCACGATGAGCAGGGGCAGGGCGATGACACCCACCGCACGGTGGAAGCTTGCCCAGCGAAGGGTGGGCGGATTCGTGTGCGGCTGCAGATGCCTGATCGCGCGCTGGCGGCCCGGCCAGTACAGCCACACTCCGGAGAAAAGCATGAAAAGGCCCGTGAAGGCGACCACGCCCAGCACGGTTTCACCGACCTCGCCCGTGAGCAGGTGCGTGTGCCAGTCGAGCAGCATCAGCAGGGGATCGCCAGCGAGCTTGCGCTTCAGCAGCAGCTCGCCCGTGCCTGCGTCGTAGTACGCGCGATTACCGCCGCGTTCCTGGGCTTCCCACACGGGAAGTTCGGCGTCGGGCAGCGAGACGCCGCGCATGCCCTTGCCCGCGGGTGAAGCGAGGATGGCCGAAAGCCCATGCCCCTGACTGGCCAGGTCGGGCAGGGGCCGGTCGGCGAGCGCGGGATGGCTGCCGACGAACAGCGGCTCCTCGAAGAGCAGCACGCTGCCGGACAGAGTCACCAGCGCCAGCAACAGGCCCAGCGTGAGCCCGAGCCAGAGGTGCAGCGTTTTCAGCCAGGCACGAAAGCGGCGCGGGCGAGCGGTCATAACGAGAGGGCCACCGGGCGTGCGGAAAAGCGGCCATCGTAAGTGCGAATGATTCTCAGATCAAATTCATCGAAGGATAGTCCCCGGGCTGACGCCTCAGAGTTCGATGATGCCGCGCCGAAGCGCGATGGCGACGGCATGGGTGCGGTCGTTGGCCTGCAGCTTCGCCAGGATGCTCTTCATGTGCGCCTTGACCGTTTCCTCGGCGATGCCGAGTGAGGCGGCCACATCGCGGTTGGCCTCGCCGCGGGCCACGTGGGTAATGACCTGGGTTTCGCGCGGCGTGAGCTCATCGTCCCCGGCATGACCGGCCATTTCCTGGGCGATCTCTTCCGGCACGCGTCGCTTGCCGTCCATGATCTGATGGATGGTGGTCAGCATCTCTTTGCGCAGCTCGCTCTTCAGCAGGTAACCCTGCGCACCCGCGCGAAACGCACGCAGTGCCTGCACGTCGCCGCGGTAGGTCGTCAGTACCAGGATGCGGGCGTCGGGGAACTCGGCGCGGATCGCCTCGATCGCCGCGATGCCGCCGATACCGGGCATCTGCAGGTCCATGAGGGTAAGGTCCGGGCGATACGCCCGGTAGCGTTCGATGGCTTCTTCACCACTACCCGCCTCGGCCACCAGGGTGAGCCCGTGCTGGCCTTCGATCACGGCCGCGATCCCCTCACGGAGGAGCGGATGATCGTCGACGGTCATGATTCGGATGGGTGTCATCGTCCCAGTATCGCCGAAGCGTATGCGCCGGCGCATGTAAAGACGTGCTCTCCACCATGGCCTTGCGAGCATCGCCCGATGGCGACGAAACGTTCCAAACCGACGAAAAAGGCCCCGGGCCGCCTGTATACGGGCATGGGCGGTTGGACGTTCGCGCCCTGGCGCGGGCCGTTCTATCCGGAGGGGCTGGTCCAGAAGCGGGAGCTCGAATACGCCAGCAGGCAGGTGTCGGCCATCGAGATCAACGGTACCTACTACCGATCGCCCGATATCGACACGTATCGACGCTGGGCTGCGGAAACGCCGGACGATTTCGTGTTTTCGGTGAAAGCGCCGCGGCATATCGTGCAGAGTCGCGCCCTCGCCTCGACGGGCGAGCGGATCGGGCGGTTTCTCGATGGCGCCATCGGCCTGGGTGACCGGCTGGGAGCCGTGCTATGGCAGTTCCTGCCCACGCGCAAGTTCGATCCCGACGATATCGCCGGCTTCCTCGACGTGCTGCCGGATCGTCATGAGGGCGTGGCATTACGCCACGCTGTCGAGGTGCGCCACGAGAGCTTCATGGACGAGCGCTGGCTGACGCTGGCCCGGGACCGTGGCGTCGCCACTGTGTTCACCGATTCTCCCGATCACCCCTCATTCGCGGATCTGACCGGCCCCTTCGTCTACGCGCGGCTCATGCGCAGCCGGGCCAGGGAGAAGCACGGCTATCCTGCGAAGGAACTGAAGGCATGGGCTGCCCACGCGGCGGCGTGGACGGCAGGCGACGACCCGGCTGACCTGCCGCATGTCGTCGAGCCGCAGGCGTCCGGCCAGCCGCGCGATGCCTTCGTCTTCTTCATTTCCGCCGCCAAGGAACGCAATCCGGCAGCCGCTGTCGCGCTCGGCAAGCTCGCCGACGACGCATAATTACCCCATTCCCCGAACGGACGAACCATGGACCGTCTTATCCAGAACCACCTGATCGACCTTTTCGCCGAACACGAGGTAGGCCTCGAGCCGGACGAAGACTGGCTGCTGACCGAGGGCGACGACTTTCCCGCGCTGCGCGGCATCTGGCATGAAGGCAAGGATGGCGGCATGGGCCGCCTGGACATCGACATCGTCCTGGACGAAGAGCGCACGATCGAAGAGAGCTTCGGTGGCATCGGCACGGGCAAAGCGGGTTGCCGCGATGCGCTGGACAGCTTCGCGCGTAACGATTTCTACGTCGTGCTGGCCGCGTGCTGGCACCTGGTCGACAAGCGTAAGCTGGCCGTGCATGAGCTGACCGCCGGCGCGCATCGGTTTACCGTTTACGTCGGCGATTTCACGCTGCGTGGTGAGCAGGATGCGCCAGTGGAGATTCCGGAGGACGGGTTGTCGGCTCTCGAGGCGGCGATCGCCACCGCGCCGCTGACGAACGACGTGCACTGGATTCGCGTGTTTTACGGCAACGTGGGCGACGGTAAGTCGCAGGTCGAGGTGTTGCTCGACAACGAGCCATGGACGGCGGGGCACAAGGCGATCGCGTCCGTGGAATGGCCGAGGCATGAGGCTTATTACAGTTTGCGGAATTTTATCGCGCTGGTGCCGGTGGACTGAGGTAGACGGGCTTTCGCGCGCGGGGCGCGCTCCTACGGGGTGCGTTGCCAGTCTTCGGGCTTCATGATCTGGAACCAGCCTTCGCGCGCGGTACGCTTGCCGAGCTTCAACACCTCGGCGTCGCGGGAGAACAGCACCGCGGCGCCGGATGCCATCGCCAGCTCGAGAAACTTCTGGTCGTCCGGGTCGCGGCAGCGGGGCGGTTTCACAGCGGGCACTTCCGTGGGCAACACCGCGACGAGGCGATCGAAGAACATCTCGGCCGCCATGCGTCGCGCCTGTTCCAGCTTCAACGCCCGATAGTCCAGCACCGCCAGCCATTCGTTGCGGCAATCCGCGCGCGTCACCGCCTCGACGTCGCCTGACTCGATCGCCGCAAGCAGCGTCGCGGCACGCGGATCGCCGAAGACGAACGCGTCGAGGCAGACGTTGGTGTCCAGGACGACGCGCACGTGAGCCTCAGGCCGCGGCGCGAGCGGCCAGCACCGCGTGCTGCGCGGACACGATGCTGTACGAGCGCTTGCGTGCTTCGTGATCGAAGATCTGGGCGGTGATAATCAGCTCGTCGGCACCGGTGCGCGCGATGAACGCCTCGAGCCCGTCGCGGACGCTGTCGGGCGAACCGACCACGGCACACGACAGCGCATGGTCGACCTGCGCCTTTTCCATCGGCGTCCACACGCCCTCCATCGAATTCACCGGCGGCGGCAACAGACCCGGTGCGCCACGACGCAGATTCCAGAACGCCTGCTGTTGCGAGGTGAACAGCTTGCGTGCTTCCTCATCCGTGTCGGCCGCGACCACGTTGATGCCGAGCATCGCGTAGGGCTTATCGAGCACGGCGGACGGACGGAACATGTGCCGGTAGACCTCGAGCGCCTTCATCATCATGTCGGGCGCGAAATGCGAGGCGAAGGCAAAGGGCAGGCCGAGGTGCGCGGCGAGCTGCGCGCTGAACAGGCTGGAACCCAGCAACCAGATCGGCACGTTGGTATCCATGCCCGGCACGGCACGCACCGTCTGACCAGGCAGCTGCGGGCCCAGGAACATCTGCAGTTCCTGCACGTCGTCCGGGAAACGGTCGTCGCTGGGCCCCATGGAGCGACGCAGCGCACGGGCCGTGCCCTGATCGGTGCCCGGTGCGCGACCCAGACCGAGGTCGATACGACCCGGGTATAGCGAGGCCAGCGTACCGAACTGCTCGGCGATCACCAGCGGCGCATGGTTGGGCAGCATGACGCCGCCCGAGCCTACGCGAATCGTGCTCGTCCCTTCCGCGATATAGCCGATCACGACCGAGGTGGCCGCGCTGGCGATGCCGGTCATGTTGTGATGCTCGGCCAGCCAGTATCGGTGGAAACCCAGTGACTCCGCGTGGCGGGCGAGATCGCGCGAGTTGCGCAGCGATTCGCCCGGGTTGGAGCCACGGGCAACGGGGGACAGGTCGAGCACCGAAAACGGAATCATCCGCGAACACCTCAGAAAGTGGGGAGGCGGACGGACCGCCCATGCGTTCCAGATGGGCCGCGGGGGCCCGGATTGCAACCCTCAAGAGGTCGTCCGGGAAACGATCCGTTCCGGTGAACGATGCGCCGCAACGCGTGCGGAAGAGGAAAATACACCCATTCACTCATCCAGTCCGGTAATCCCGGGGGAGCACGACATGATCGACGTCCGCAGCTTCGCCAGCCTCGGCGGCGCCAACCACGGTTGGCTCGACGCGAAGCACCACTTCTCGTTTGCGTCGTACCACGATCAGAAACGTATGGGCTGGGGCGCGCTCCGCGTCTGGAACGACGACACCATCGCCGCAGGCACCGGTTTTCCGGCGCACCCGCATTCGGACATGGAGATCATCACCTATGTGCGTGAAGGCGCGATCACCCATGAAGACAGCCTGGGCAACAAGGGCCGTACCGAAGCCGGCGACGTGCAGGTCATGAGCGCCGGCACAGGCATCCGTCACGCCGAGTACAACGCCGAACCGGACGCCACCCGGATCTTCCAGATCTGGATCATCCCGGACGGCGAGCGCAAGGCGCCGTCGTGGGGTACCCGTCCGTTCCCGAAGGGCGAGCGCTCGGGCCAGTTCGTCACCCTGGCCAGCGGCATGGCCGGCGACGGCGACGCCTTGCCGATCCGCACCGACGCCCGCGTGCTGGGCGCCAGCGTCAAGGCGGGCGAGACGGTGGAATACGCGCTGGGCGAAGGTCGCTACGCGTATATGGTGCCGGCGGCCGGTAGCGTCCAGATCAACGGCCAGGCGCTGAACAAGGGCGATGGCGCCGCGATCCGCGACGAGACCCGCCTGAGCATCACCGCGACGACCGATGCGGAACTGGTCCTGGTGGATACCGCGGCCTGAGTCGCGCCGGAGGTATGCTGTGGGTCATGACGACCCACAGCACCGCGTATCTCGACAACCCCGTTCTCGACACCGACAGCTACAAGGCCAGCCACTGGCTGCAGTACCCGCCCGGGACGGACGCCACGTTCTTCTACGTGGAATCGCGCGGCGGCACGTACGAGAGCACGGTGTTTTTCGGCCTGCAGGCCATCCTCAAGTCTCAGCTGGGGCGCATCGTCACCCACGCCCATGTCGACGAGGCGCGCGACTTCTTCGCCGCGCATGGCGAACCTTTCAATGAAGACGGCTGGCGCCGCATCGTGGATGTCCACGGCGGTCGCCTGCCTGTACGTATACGCGCCGTTCCGGAAGGCCATGTCGTGCCGACGCACCAGGCGCTCGTCACGATCGAATCCACGGACCCCGAAGCCTACTGGCTGCCGTCTTACCTCGAGACCCTGCTGCTGCGCCTCTGGTATCCGGTGACGGTTTCGACCATCAGCTGGCAGGCACGCCGGACCATCCTGCACTACCTGGAGAAAACCTCGGACGATCCCGCCGGACAGATTCCCTTCAAGCTGCACGACTTCGGCGCGCGCGGCGTCTCCAGCGCGGAATCCGCCGGCCTCGGCGGCATGGCGCACCTGGTCAACTTCATGGGCACGGATACGGTGTCGGGCGTGCTCGCCGCACGTGCGTTCTACGGCGAGCCCATGGCGGGTTATTCGATACCCGCCGCCGAGCACAGCACGATCACCAGCTGGGGTCGCGAACACGAAGTGGACGCCTACCGGAACATGCTAAGGCGCTTCGCGAAACCCGGGTCGCTCGTCGCCGTCGTGTCGGACAGTTACGACATCTATCACGCGATCGGCGAGCACTGGGGCAAGACACTGCGCGACGACGTCATCGCCTCCGGTGCCACCGTCGTCATACGTCCCGACTCCGGCGATCCGGTCGAGGTGGTCCATCGCTGCGTCAGCCTGCTCAACGACGCCTTCGGCAGCACGGTCAACGCGAAGGGTTACCGCGTGCTCAACCACGTCCGCGTGATCCAGGGCGACGGCGTCAACCCCGGCAGCATCCGGGCGATCCTCGAACGACTCAGCGCGGCCGGGTATTCGGCGGACAACCTGGCCTTCGGCATGGGTGGCGCGTTGCTGCAGAAGCTCACCCGCGACACGCAGAAGTTCGCCCTGAAATGTTCCGCCGCACGCATCGACGGCGAGTGGCGCGATGTCTGGAAAGACCCCGTCACCGATCAGGGCAAGATGTCCAAGCGCGGCCGCATGACGCTGGTGCGGCACCGTGAGTACGGCAGCTACCGCACCGTGGCGCTGCCGGACGGTGCGGTCTCGCTACCCGCCGATCAGCTGGAACACGGCTGGGAGGAAGCGATGGTCACCGTCTGGGAAAACGGTGAACTGCTGAGCGACTGGAGCTTCGCCGACGTACGCCAGCGCGCCGCATCGGGCCGCTGACGCGACCCATCGGTCGCGACACGGGGCTTGCGGGCACGCTGGTGTCGCGACCAGGGTCGCTCCTACAAGGAGCCGGGTGAGGTTGTCGCGGCCGTCTGGTGGGGCGCTCCGTGCTTCATCAAGCCGTTGGTAAACAGATACGCCGCCGACTGGTAGTACGTGATCGCCGCATCCGCGTCCGCCTGATCGAAGGTCTTCACCGGCGTGGCATCGCCCGTCGCCCGCTGCGGCAGCATTTCCTTTACCGGCTGACGCGGCACCAGCGAGGTCAGGGTCTCACCGTGCAGGTAACCCAGCTCCTGATAGGTGCTGATGAAGGCACGCTCGCGGCCCGGCTCCAGCTTGAACAGGTCATAGCCGTAGAAGCGCGACGCGTAACTGAAATGCAGCAGGCCGAGGATCGTCGGCGGGATATCGATCTGGCTCATGAGCCGATCCACGCGGCCCGGTGCGATGTGTGCCGGCGAGTAGATGTACAGCGGGATGTGGTAACGATCGACCGGCAGGCTCGTCTTGCCCGCGCTGGTGGCGCAATGGTCCGCGGTGATGACGAAGATCGTGTCCCTGAACCAGGGTTTCGTCGCGGCGCGCCTGAGGAAGTCACCCAGCGCCCAGTCGGTGTACGCCACCGCCGCGGTGCGACGGCCCTGGGGCAGGTTGACGCGCCCCTCGGGGAAAGTAAACGGGCGATGATTGGACGTCGTCATGACGTGGCCGAAATACGGCTTGCCTTTGGCATACGCGTCGTCCATACGCTTGATCACCAGCGTGAACAGGTCCTCGTCGGCCACACCCCAGACGTTCTCCGTGTGGATGTCCTTGCTGTCGATGGCATTGCGATCCACCGCGGTATAGCCATTGCTGGCGAAGAAGTGGTTCATGTTGTCGAAGTAGCCATAGCCGCCGTAGAGGAACTCGGAGGCATAGCCCTTCGCGTTGAACACGTCCGCGAGCGACCAGAGGTTTTCGTTGTCCGGCCGCTTGACGATGGATTCGCCCGGGGTCGGCGGCACGGACAGCGCCAGCGCTTCGAGCCCGCGCACCGTACGCGTACCGTTGGCATAGAGCTGGCTGAAGAACAGGCTCTTCGAGGCCAGCGCATCCAGGTTGGGCATCAGGTGCTTGTGCTTGCTGACATCGAGGCCTTCGACGTAGTCGCCGGAGAGGCTTTCGACGCTGATCAGCACGACATTGAGCTTCTGCTCGGGGCCGTCACCGGCGATGGTGCGCGTGATATCCATCGGATCGTCGCTGGTGAACGTCGCGTCCGGCGTCTTCAGCTGCGCGCGGAGGTTGGCGAACATCGCCTTGTCCGGCAATGTCGGGTAGTACTTGGCATAGTCGAGTTCGTTTTCGCGAAACGCGGCGAAGAACTGGTAAGGCCCGTTACCGGCCAGTTCGTTGACGTAGTTGTTGTCCGAGCGGTCCTTCATGGAGCCGTCGACGGCGAAGCTGACGACAACGGTCAGTACCAGCCAGACGCCGACCACCACACTGCGGGCGCTGAAGCGCGAACCATCGTCTCGCGCCGCCAGCGCGTGGCGGCTGAAGAAGATCAGGGCGATGGTGGCGGCCAGCAGCATGAGCGACCAGGTGACGATCGGGTACGACTCGCGGATGTTGCCGACGACCTCGTGGGTGTAGACCAGATAGTCCACCGCGATGAAGTTGAATCGCGCGCTGAACTCACCCCAGAACACCAGCTCGGCCGCCGCCAGGTAAAGCACGAAGAAGGCGAGCACGAAACAGAAGCCGAGGAAGATCCGCTGGCCCCAGCGCGAGACGTAGGCGCGCCGCGGCAACAGCCAGAGCACCAGCAGCATGGGCCAGGCGAAATAGACGAACTCGACCACGTCGTAGCCGAAGCCGATCAGGAACAGGTACAGCCACTTGGCCGGGCTGGCCGGAACCTCGTGTCCCGTCTTGATCAGGAGGACCAGGCGGACGAGGAAGGCGACGCCGACGAACAGGATGCCGAACCACAGCAACGGCCGGAAGCGCTGGCGAAGGGCGCCTGGCGCGGAGGAAACAGGGGTCATGACGCCTCGCAAGAAAAAGCCGGCCGGTGCACGGCCAGGATCGGCCATGAGCGTATGCACGCGGGCTTACGTCTGGCTTTCCCGGAGCTTAGTTCCAGCTTCGCAGGATAAAGATGCGATTCCGGCCTCGCAGGAAAAGCCGATCTGCCGCGAGAACGCGCCTTGTGGCAACCTACGCAGTCTTAGGATCGATACGACTGGGAGCCACGGCACCGTGGGAGAAGAAACAAGGGCGGAGCTCCCGACGACCGATCAACCCCTGGCCACCAAGCCTGCGCTGTACGCGACGCTGATCCGTCGTGCCGGCGGCCCGTTGCTGTCCGTCGTACTGCTCTGCCTCGCCCTCTGGGCGCTCAAGTCGATGGCCAGCGAAGTGACCTACCGCCAGATCGGCGGCTATGTCCACGCGCTGCCCAACAGCGATATCGCCCTCGCCGTGCTGCTGACCGGCGCCGGTTTCGCCGTGATGACGCTTTACGACTGGTTCGGTCTGGCCAGCGTCGGTAAACGGCTGCCGCCCAAGCGCGTGGGGCTGATCTCGTTCATCAGCTATGCCTTCTCCAACGCGCTGGGCATGTCGCTGCTCGTTTCCGGCTCGATCCGCTACCGCTTCTACGTGCAGGCGGGCCTGACGCCGGGTGAGATCGCCCGCGTGGTGCTCTATACGACCCTGAGCTTCTGGCTCGGCCTGTGCGCGCTGACGGGCGTCACCCTGCTGCTGGTGCCCATTCCGCCGGACGTGCCGCTGTCGGGCCTGCGCATCCCTCTGGCCATCGTCCTGTCGCTGGTGCCGCTGGCCTGGTTCGTCGCCTCGGTCACCGTGCGCCGCCCCATCCGTATCTGGCGCTGGGCGATCAACACGCCGACGCCGGCCATGGCGGCACGGCAGATTCTGATCGGCGCGCTCGACTGGGGCCTGGCGGCCGGTGTGCTCTACGTGCTGATGCCGCAGGAGATCTCGGCGGGTTTCGGTCACTTTCTGGCGATCTTCGTGCTGGCCCAGATGGCCGGCCTGATCAGCCATGTGCCCGGCGGGCTGGGTGTGTTCGAAGCGGTGATGCTGGCCGGCTTCGGCGCGACGGGTAACCACGGGCTCGAGGCTCCGATCCTCGGCTCGCTGACTGTCTTCCGCGCCGTCTATTACCTGTTGCCGCTGTGCGCGGCGACCGTGCTGGTGGTCTGGAGGGAGATCCGCGCGCTGCGCCACGCCGCCCTCATCACGCCGTGGTTCAGCGGCCTGTTGCCGCCGTTCTTCGCCGGGCTGACCCTGGTTGCCGGCGCGGTCCTCCTGTTCTCGGGTGCCACCCTGGCGATCCCCGGGCGCATGGAAATCCTGCGCGGCTTCGTCCCGCTGCCACTGGTGGAGGTCTCGCACTTCCTTTCCAGCGTCGTCGGCATGATGCTGCTGATCCTCGCGCGCGGTCTGCAGCGCCGCCTGGACGCGGCCTACGTCCTGACGCTGGTGCTGCTGGTACTCGGCGCCGTCCTCTCGATGCTCAAGGGCATCGACTACGAGGAGGCCACGCTGCTGTCGTTGCTCGCCCTGGCGCTGGCACCGGCCCACCGCCATTTCTACCGCCGTGCGTCGCTGTTCCGCGCCAGCTTCTCGCCCGGCTGGGTGCTGGCGATCGGCGCCGTTCTGGCGTGCTCGACCTGGCTGGTCTTCTTCAGCTTCAAGCACGTCGAATACAGCAACAACCTGTGGTGGGAGTTCAGTTTCCGCCACGGCGGTGCGCCGCGGGCACTTCGCGCGCTGGTCGGCGCCATGGCCGCGCTGCTGTTGTTCGGTCTGGCCAATCTGATCCGCCCGGCGCGTACCCGACGCACCCGTCCCGGCGAGGCGGAGATCGCGCGCGCCTTGCCGCTGGTGAAGTCGTTCGACTCCGCCCAGGCCCATCTGGCGCTGGTCGGCGACAAGATGCTGCGGTTCGCACCGGACGACCGCGCCTTCATCATGTACGACGTGGAAGGACGCAGCTGGGTCGCCATGGGCGACCCCGTCGGCACCGACGAGGACGCGCGCCGTGAACTGGTGTGGAGCTTCCGCGAGGAATGCGAGCGCGCCGGCGGCTGGCCCCTGTTCTACCAGGTGCGCCCGGAAGATCTGGACCTGTATCTCGACGTGGGCATGAGCCTGCTGAAGATCGGCGAGGAAGCACGGGTACGGCTGGAAACGTTCAACCTCGACGGCAAGTCGAAGAAGACGCTGCGCGGCACCGTGAACAAGTTGCAGCGCGACGGCCTGCGCATGGAGATCGTTCCCGCCGAGGGCGTACCCGCGTTGCTGCCGCGCCTCAAGGCGATTTCCGACGCCTGGATGCACGACAAGAAGGTCCGCGAGAAGCGTTTTTCCCTCGGTCTGTTCGACGAGCGTTATCTTTGTCGCACACCGATGGCCGTCGTCTGGCAGGGCGACGAGCCGGTCGCGTTCGCCAACATGTTCCTCACCGAGTCGATGGAAGAAGCCTCCGTGGACCTCATGCGCCACCTTCCCGACGGTCCCTCCGGCATCATGGACTTCCTGTTCATCGAGCTGATGGTCTGGTCGAAGGCTCAGGGCTATCGCTGGTTCAATCTCGGCATGGCGCCGTTGTCCGGCTTGCAGAACCGCCGTACCGCGCCGCTCTGGAGCCGTTTCGGCGCCATGGTGTTCGGCCGCGGTGAGCGCTTCTACAATTTCCGTGGCCTGCATCGCTACAAAGACAAGTTCGACCCCGAATGGGAACCGCGCTATATCGCGGTGCCCGGCGGTATCGCGCTGCCGCTGGCCCTGGCCAACGTCGCCAGCCTCATTTCCGGTGGCATCGGCGGCGTGGTCCGCCGGTGAGGAAGATCGTGAAAAAAACCCTGCGTTATGTGCTGTCCGCCATCGGCGTCCTCCTCGTGCTCGGCGTGCTGGCATGGCACCCGTGGACGCGTGCGTCCATGGAGAAGTCCACGGTCGAACTTCCCGCCCTGACGGCGCCGCCCAGGGGCCAGGAGGATCTCCTCGTCGTCATCTACTCCGGTGACGGCGGCTGGTGGGATCTCGATCAGCGCCTGGGTGCCGTGTTCACCGGCCGGGGGCTGCCCGTGGCGGGAGTGAGCACGTTCACCTACTTCTGGCGTTATCGCTCGCCGGATGAGTCCGCCCATGACCTCGACGGGCTGCTGGACCGTTACACCAAGCTCTGGAACAAGCAGCGCGTGCTGCTGATCGGGTACTCGTTCGGGGCGGACGTGCTGCCGACCATCGTCGGTAAGCTGAGGCCGGACAACCGGGCCAGGCTGACCCAGCTGGTTCTGCTTTCAGCCAGCCGCGACGTCAACTTCGAGATCGAACTCGAGGGCTACATGCAGCAGGGCTGGTGGACGACGCACACTCACAATCTCATGCAGTGGATGCATCCCGTCGTGCATACGGACGCGTTCCCCCCCATGGCCGCGCTGGGTGGCCACCCGCCCATGGCGTGCTACTACGGGACGGAAGACGCGGACGACAGCGGCTGCACCGATCCCAGGCTGCCGGCGTTCGTCACCGTGTACAAGAAGCCCGGTTCGCACCACTTCGATGAGAATTACGACGTCCTGGCGACGGAACTGATCGAACGGATGCCGGCGAAGGCGTCGACATCGCCTTAACGGCTTTTTCGGCCGACGGCTCCTGAAACGCTGTCACAGAACGTTCACCGCCCTGCCACCGAAAGTTTCCTCCTGAGCGGTCAACCTGCCGACTCGGGTGGGAAGTACGGCAGGAGACGATCGATGCAACGCACACCGGGACAACGGGACTACGGATCCTCCGACGCCGCTCGCCTGCGCAGTCTGGCCAGCCGCGGTGTCGCTCTGTCGCCGCCGCAACCACGGCCGGCGACGAGCAAGCACAAGGAGCGCTCGGACGGCAGCCGGTCGGGATCGGGATCGATGAATCCGTCGCACGGTCGTCGCTCGCCCGCCTGAGCGCCGCGCGGGCAGCACCCGGCCCGTGTAGGGCAATCCGGTGCTAATTTTAAGAATCCTCCTATATCCCTCGTCGGATCAGGTACGGAAGATAGCGTCATGTCCCACCGGCCCCGTGCCGCGACGGACTAACGAATCGCCGATGACCGATCCGACGGCAGGATGCCGTCTGTCCCTAGAATCAGGATCGATCCCCCCCTTCATCGGCGGTGGTGCTGCGCCGGCTTCGTCGGGCCGCATCCAGGTGGTTTACCACCCGACCCAGGGACGGTCGTCATGGCCCTCCGCGTGAGCGCGAGGGCCATGTTTTTTTGTAGGCTTGCCCCATGGGCTGCCTACCGATTCCTCTCTTCGCGCTGCTGGGCTTCGGCCTTGGCTACCTTATCGACAACCGTCCGGGCTCGCTGTGGGGCGGCGGAGTCGGGCTGCTGATCGGTCTGGTCGGCACGGCGCTGGTGATACGCGCCATGCGGCGAGCCAATCGATCGCCTTAGGCCTTCTTGCCGAAGAAGACGGAAATTCCCAGGCCGCCGATGAAGGAAGGACCGTGGCCGCCGATGCGATGCAGGGCATACGCATCCAGTTGCGCATGGTCGCCGATGGTGTAGGCCACACCGCCACCGGCCTGCAGTTCGTTGCCGTCCTCGGCGTCGTGAATGGCGTCGGCTTCGAGGTAGGCCATCCAGTTTTCACCGAACTTGCGGCCGAACGTCGGTGCCAGCGTCCAGCTGTTCCTGCCCTTGAGGCGGTCGACATTGGCGTAAAGCGTATTCTGGTGGTTGTCGTCCGGCTGCCACTGGCCGGTCGCGCCCAGGCTGTACTGCTTCGCGCCGTTGCCGAAATCCTCGTCGCCGTTGGCGAAGGTGACGTTGGCCAGCGCGGCCCAGCTGAAGCCGTTGCCGCTATCGGACGAGCCACCCGGTGCGATCTTCACACCGACGTTGGTGTCGCCGTGGCCGACGGCATGGCGACGCGAGCCCATGCCGCGTTCTTCCAGACGGTTCCACGCGGAGCCACCGACCTGGAATTCAGCCGGACCACCGAGGCCGATGCGGATGAGGCTATCGGCGGTGTACGTGCGATCGAGATAGCCGTCCTGACGCTGGCGTTCGTAGGTCGGCAGGCCCTGTTCGAGCGCCAGCGTGCCGGCGGGGAGGACGCTGGTGGCGAAGCCGGCGCCGGGACGGTCGAAGTCCGGCGGATCGGCGAACGCCGGACCGGCGAGAGACAGGAGTAAAGCGGCGGTGAGGACGGGGCGCAGGTTCATGCGTGCATTTTGGCGATCGGGTGTCGCGACGCCGTGCAGGCCGTCGCGACCGGGCTCCCCAGCAGCGCCGGCTCCCACCAGCGCCTCGCCCCTTCGCCGACCTCAGGGTGCCTTGACGACCGGAAAGCTCTCACCGATCGTCACGACCTTCTCGCCGGCAACATCCGTCGCCGAGCGGGCGAGCCGCACGGTGTAAGCACCGGGCGCCACGCGCCAGCGCTTGCCGGCGTTGTCGTAGCGCGCCAGCGCGAGCGGCTCGAGCGGGATGTCGACGCGACGGCTCGCACCCGGCCCGAGCGCGACCTTGCTCCACCCGGCCAGACGGCGCGTGGCCGCATCGGGCGCGGTGACGTAGATCTGCGGCACATCGGCGGCGGCGACCTTGCCGGTGTTCTTCACCGTGACATGCGCCACCGGGTTGCCCTTCGCGTCCTTATCGACCGCGAAGTCGCTGTAGGCGAAGCTCGAGTAGGTCAGGCCGTAGCCGAAAGCGAACAGCGGCTCGCGCTTCGTCTTCTCGAACCAGCGGTAGCCGACATCGGCCCCTTCGATGTTGTAGTCGATGCTGTCCGCCGGCGCGTCCTTGTTACCCAGGCCAGCCGCCTGAATCACCGGGCGCGGCAGCTGCGATTCGTCCTTCGGCCAGCTGACCGGCAGACGACCCGAGGGCGAGACCTCGCCGTACAGCAGGCGCGCGATCGCATCGCCGCCGCCCGAGCCCGGGTACCAGGCCTGCAGCACACCGCCGACGCTGTCGAGCCACGGCATCTTCACCGCGCCATTGGTTTCCAGCACGACGACGGTCTTCGGATTGGCTTTCGCCACGGCGGCGACCAGGGCGTTATCGGCGGCGGAAAGCCCCATGTCTGGCGCGTCATACGATTCGGCAGCCCACTTGCTGACGAAGACCACCGCCACGTCGGCGGACGCGGCGGCCTTCGCGGCGGCCGCGGCATCGGTGCCGGCGTCGAAGCTGACCTTCTCGCCCAGCTGCTTCATGAAAGTCAGCGGCGCGGAGGCGTGATAGCGCACGGGACCCGGCCAGCCCGTGGGCTCCAGGCCCGGCACCGGATCGCCGCCTTCATCGGTGACGGTCGACGAACCACCGCCCGCGAGCACGCCCTTGTCGGCGTGGGCACCGATCACCACGACCGACTGGCCCTTGCGCGACAGCGGCAGCAGGCCACCCTCGTTGCGCAGCAGGACCGCGCCGGCTTCCAGACCGTCACGAGCGATGCGACGGTCGGCCACGTAGGGGACCGGCTTCGTCGCCCTGGTGGGGATCGGGTCGTCGATGACGCCGTGGGCGAACAGGCTGCGCATGATCCGCTTCGCCATGTCGTCCAGCCGCGCCTTCGGCACCTCGCCCGAGGCGACGGCCTTCCGCAGCGGCTGATCGAAGAACACTTCCTTGTCGAACACCTCGCCCGCCGATTCCTGATCCAGACCGGCCAGCGCGGCCTTGGCGCCGCTGTGAACGCCGCCCCAGTCGGACATGACGAAGCCCTTGAAGCCCCATTCCTGCTTCAGCACCTGGTTGAGCAGCCAGTCGTGCTCGCCCGCGAAGGTGCCGTTGATGCGGTTGTACGAAGACATCACCGAGGCGGGATCCCCGTGGGCGATGGCGATCTGGAAGGCCAGCAGATCGGACTCGCGCAGGGCGACCGGGTCGATCTCGGCGCTGTGCGTGTTGCGGCCGGTCTCGAGGTCGTTGATGGCGAAGTGCTTCACCGTCGCGACGATCTTCGCCTCCTGCACACCCTTCACGGTCGCACCGACGATGGTGCCGGCGAGCACCGGGTCTTCACCCGCGTATTCGAAGTTGCGGCCGTTGCGCGGGTCGCGCACGAGGTTCACGCCGCCGGACAGAAGCACGCCGTAGCCCTTGCCGCGCGCTTCGCCACCGATCATCCGACCGCCGGCATGGGCGATGGCCGTATCGAAACTGGCCGCGGTGGCAAGGCCGGCCGGCAGCGAGATCGCGCCCTTACCGTCGATGCCGGGCTTGTTCACGCCGAGGCCGGCATCCGTTTCGTTGATGGCGGGCAGACCGAGGCGGGGCAGGGCCGGGACGTAGCCGGCACCGCCGACCGCACCCTCGGGCACGCCATGCTTGTCGCTGGCCAGGCCGAAGTCCGAACGGATGATGCGGAATTTCTCATCGTCGGTCATGGCCGAGACCAGCAGCTCGGCACGGCGGTCCGGCGACAGCGAGCGGTCCATCCAAGGGCGCCCGGGCGGCGTGGCGGCGCTGACAGAGGCGGAGAGGCCCGCGGCGACGGCGAAGGCGAGGGCGGAGCGGCGCGCGATATCGGACATGGTTTTCCATTCGATCCGGGGGAAACGAGCAACCATCGCCAAGTAACGTTTTCATCGCAACCGGCGAGACGGGTGAGGGTTAGTCTAAAGGCTTGTCCGGCAAGCCGTCGGCCCCCACTTAAGTGGTTCAATGAATTCACAAAAGTCGACGCCGCTCGCCGCTTTTCATCCGGCCGTCGCGGCCTGGTTCGCGAACACGTTTCCGGCGCCCACGGAGGCGCAGGTCGCCGCGTGGCCGGCGATCCGCTCGGGGCGCCCGACGCTGGTCGCCGCGCCCACGGGTTCGGGCAAGACACTGACCGCCTTCCTTTCCGCCATCGACGCGCTGGTGCGCGAAGGCGTGCGTGACGGCGGTCTGCGCGACCGCACCACCATCCTGTACGTCTCGCCGCTCAAGGCCCTGTCGAACGACATCCGGATCAACCTCGAGGCGCCCCTGGCGGGCATTCGCGAGCAGTTGCGCCAGCAAGGCCTGCCCGACCTCGAGATCCGCACCGCGGTACGCACCGGCGACACCCCGTCGTCGGACCGCGAGCGCATGAAGCGCCGGCCGCCGCACATCCTGGTGACCACGCCGGAATCGCTCTACGTACTGCTGGGCTCCGACTCGGGCCGGACGATGCTGCGCGACGTGCGCGAGGTCATCGTGGACGAGATCCACGCGGTGGCCGCGAGCAAGCGCGGCAGTCATATGGCGGTATCGCTGGAGCGGCTGGAAGCGCTCGCGCAGCGTCGCATTACGCGTATCGGCCTGTCCGCTACGCAGAAGCCGATCGAGAAGGTCGCCGCCTTTCTGACCGGGGGCGCGCACGACGACTGCGCCATCATCGACATCGGGCATGCGCGCAAGCGCGACCTCGCCCTCGAAGTACCGCCCGTACCACTCGAAGCGGTGATGTCCAACGACATGTGGGAGCTGGTCTACAACCGGCTGGCCAACCTGATCGAGCAGCACCGCACCACCCTGATTTTCGTCAATACGCGGCGCATGGCCGAACGTCTCTCGCGCCATCTCTCCGAGCGGCTGGGCCGCGACGCGGTGACGGCGCACCATGGCAGCCTGTCGCGCGATCAGCGTCTCGACGCCGAGCAACGCCTGAAGAAAGGTGAGTTGCGCGCCCTGGTGGCGACCGCGTCGCTCGAGCTGGGTATCGATATCGGCGACATCGATCTGGTCTGCCAGATCGCGTCGCCGCGCTCGATCGCGGCGTTTCTGCAACGCGCGGGCCGGGCCAGCCATAACGTCGGTGGCACCCCGAAAGCCCGGCTGTTCCCCACGTCGCGTGACGACCTGATCGAGTGCACGGCGCTGCTGGATTGCGTACGCCGCGGCGAGCTCGACGCGCTGATCATGCCGCACGAGCCACTCGACGTCCTGGCCCAGCAGATCGTCGCCGAAGTGTCGTGCCAGGAATGGGACGAGGACGCCTTGTACGATCTCATCCGTCGCGCGTATCCCTTCCGCGAACTGAGCCGGACCACCTTCGACGAGACCGTGCGCATGCTGGCCGAAGGCTTCACCACGCGCGTGGGCCCGCGGGGGTCGTACATTCATCGCGACGCGGTCAACAAACGCCTGCGTGAGCGTCGAGGTGCCCGGCTGACCGCCGTGACCTCGGGCGGTACGATCCCCGAGACGGGCGATTACAACGTCATGCTGGAACCGCAAGCGACCGTGGTCGGCACCGTCAACGAAGACTTCGCCGTGGAGAGCCTCGCGGGCGACGTCTTCCAGCTGGGCAACCGTTCCTACCGGATCATCCGCGTGGAGATGGGCCGCCTGCGCGTCGAGGATGCGCAAGGGCAGCCGCCGAACATTCCGTTCTGGCTGGGCGAGGCACCGGGCCGTACCGATGAGCTGTCCATCGGTGTGTCGCGCCTGCGTACCGACATCTCGGCGAAGTTCGACGAAGGCGGTCGCGAGGGCGCGCTCGACTGGCTGATGTCCGACCTCGGCCTGTCGAAAGCGGCCGCGGAACAGATCGTGGACTACCTGTTCCGTGCACGCGCGGCGCTGGGTGCGTTGCCTACCCGCGAAACGCTGGTCATGGAGCGTTTTTTCGACGAATCCGGCGGCACGCAGCTGATCATTCACACGCCTTACGGCAGCCGGATCAACCGGGCGTGGGGCCTCGCCCTGCGCAAACGTTTCTGCCGCAAGTTCAATTTCGAACTGCAGGCGGCCGCCACCGAAGACGCCATCGTGCTTTCGTTGTCGACCAGCCACAGCTTCCCGCTCGATGAAGTCGCGCGTTACCTGCACTCGAATTCGGCGGAGCACGTGCTGATCCAGGCCTTGCTCGATGCGCCGCTGTTCGGTGTGCGCTGGCGCTGGAACGCGACCACCGCGCTGGCGTTGCCACGCTTCACCGGCGGCAGGAAAGTCGCACCGCAATTGCAGCGGATGAAAAGCGAAGATCTGCTGGCCACGGTGTTCCCCGATCAGGTCGCCTGCGCGGAAAATCTGGTCGGCGAGCGGGAAGTGCCCGACCATCCGCTGGTGAAGCAGACGCTGGAAGACTGCCTGCATGAAGCGATGGACAGCGAAGGATGGCTGACGATACTTCGCGGCCTCGAATCGGGAGCGATCAGGATGGTGGCGCGCGACCTCGCCACACCGTCGCCCCTGGCCGCCGAGGTGCTTAGCGCCGCCCCCTACGCCTTCCTCGACGACGCGCCGCTGGAGGAGCGTCGTACGCAGGCCGTGCAGTCGCGGCGCTGGAACGATGCCGAGACCGCCGACGATCTCGGCCGGCTCGACGCGGACGCCATCGCGTCGGTGCGCGAGGAAGCATGGCCGGAGGCGCGCAGTGCCGATGAGATGCATGAGGCGCTGGTGCAGCTCGGCGCGGTGACCGAGGCGGAAGTGTCGCAAAACACGAGCTGGGCGAAGCTGCTCGCCGCACTGGCGAAAGATGCGCGCGCGACGGCCTTGTCGACCGGCACCACGACCCTGTGGGTCGCGGCGGAACGCCTGCCCGCGTGGCGCGCCATCCACCCGGACGCCAGACTGACACCCGCCATTGCCGCGCCGGCCGAGTTCGAGTCGCCGCTGTGGACGCCCGAATCGGCGCTGATCGATCTGGTACGCGGACGCCTCGGCGGTCTCGGCCCGGTCCCGGCGGGTGTGCTTGCTTCATCGCTCGGGGTCTCCACAAGCGACGTGGATCTCGCGCTGACCTCGCTGGAAACCGAGGGCTACGTCATGCGCGGGCCGTTCTCGCCCGGCGTGACGGACACCGAGTGGTGCGAGCGTCATCTGCTCGCACGTATCCATCGGTACACCATCGGGCGCCTGCGTCGCGAAATCGAACCGGTCGCACCGCGCGACTACCTGCGCTTCCTGCTCGACTGGCAGCACCTGACCCGGGCCACTCAGGTCGCCGGTCCGGACGCGCTGGCGGGCGTCATCGGCCAGCTCGAAGGGTTCGAGGCGGCCGCTGGCGCGTGGGAATCCGAACTGCTGCCCGCGCGCGTCGGTGATTACGGTATCGGCTGGCTGGACGACCTCTGCCGTGCGGGCCGGGTCGTATGGAGCCGGCTCCGTCTGAGCACGGGCAGTGGCGGCCCCGTGCGCGCGACACCCATCGTGCTGCTGCCGCGTCGCCAGCTGTCGGTGTGGTCCGCCGCCGCACCACCGCCCGATGTCGAGACCGTGCTGTCTTCACGTGCGGAGGCGGTAGCCGATGCGTTACGCGATGAAGGCGCGTTGTTCTTCGACGAGATCGCGACGACGACTCGTCTCCTGCGTACCGAACTGGAGGATGCACTGGGCGAACTGGTCGCGGCGGGCCGCGTCACGGCGGACAGCTTCGCCGGCTTACGTGCGTTGCTGCTGCCCGCGGCGAAGCGTAACGGGAGCCGTCAGCGCCGCACCCGGCGCCACATGCTCAGCGGCATCGAAGACGCGGGCCGCTGGTCGCTCGCGCGCCGGCCCAGCGAACAACGCAACGATGCGGATGGCCTGGAGCACATCGCACGCACGCTGCTGCGTCGCTACGGTGTGGTCAGCTGGAAGATTCTCGAGCGCGAGGCCGCGTGGCTGCCGTCATGGCGCGAACTGCGTCGTGTGTATCACCGGCTGGAAGCGCGCGGGGAGATTCGCGGCGGGCGCTTCGTCGACGGCCTGGTCGGCGAGCAATTCGCCTTGCCGGAGGCGTTGCCGGCGTTGCGGCAGATCCGTCATCGCGAGCACGACGGCGAGATCGTCTGCATCGCGGGGACGGACCCGGCGAATCTGGTCGGCAACGTCGTGGCTTCGGTGAAAGTGCCTTCGGTCATCGGCAACCGCATCGCCATCCGTGATGGGATTCCGCTGGCGGCGATGGTGGCGGGGAAGTTCGTCACGCTCACGCCGCTCGAGGGTGATGACGAGCGGGAAGCGCGCGGCGCGTTGCAGCGCCACGCGACCTTCCCGACCGCGTTGTCGTTTTAATCAGCGCAGCTGGATATCGCCGATCACCCAGAGCTTCGGGCCGGGCTTGCCCGTGACCACGAAGCAGAGATCATGCGTACCCTCGCGCTTGGGCAGGATGCCCTGCAAGGTGGCGCGGCTGTCCTTCGCGGGCGCCAGCGGGATGGTGCTCAGCTTCGGGCCGTCGCAGGTGTCCTGATGTACTTCGATCTCACCAGCCGCCGAGCGCGCCTTGCGTGACACGATGCCCGCCGTGTCCTTCCACAGGGCGTAGTTGTACGGCAGGCGGTCGACCGTGACATCGACGCCATAGCGACCATCGAGCCTGACCCCCTTCCACACCCAGCACGTATTCATGATGTCCACCTTGTAGACCGGGCGGACGCCATCGACGGCGTTGGCGGCCTCGAGGCGCAGCACGAGCTTGTCGCCGCAGGTGTCGAGCTCATCGCTGGAGCGGTGCAGCAGCGACTTCGCATCGATCGCGCGATCGCGCGGGCCGGCAAGACCGAAGCCACCCGCGAAGGCATTCGCACGCACCGTCGTCGGCAACGCGACGTCGAAGGGCGCGCTGTACGCGGTGGACTGCGCGGTCGGTGCCGAACCGTCGGTGGTGTAGCGGATCGTGCCGTAGCCGCTCTGGGTCGAGAGCGTGACGCGCGCCTTGTCGTCCGCGGCGGCCTCCGTGGCGATCGCTACCGCATAGACGCTGTCCGCCGGGACGATACCCGCCGCGCGATAGCGCGACATCTGCGCCGGCAGCCTTGCGATGAAGCTGTTCCAGTCGGCCTTCGGCGACCAGGTGCGCTCGGCGACCGCGGCGATACGCGGGAAGATGGCGTGCTGGATGCGGTACCAGTTGGGCTGGTACTCGGTGAAGAGCGTGACCTGCTCACCAAGCACGTGGTCGGCCTTGTCGGGCGCGATATCCGACGGCACCGGTTCGAAATCGTAGAGGGTCTTCAGCGTCTGGCCGGACGGGCGGCCCGGCGGCTCGTCCGGCAGCGTGGACTGCAGCTGGTCGAGGTACAGCGTCGGCGACGGCGCCATGACCACATCGTGGCCGGCATTCGCCGCCTTGATCGCGCCCCTGGTCCCGCGCCACGACATGACGGTGGCGGTGGCCGGCACCTTGCCGTCGAGGATCTCGTCCCAGCCGATCAGGCGGCGACCGTGCTTGTCCAGGTAGTCGCCGATGCGGGCGACGAACCAGCCCTGCATCTTCTCTTCATCCGTGATGCCCAGCGACTTCATCTTCGCCTGCACCGCCTTCGAATGTTCCCACTCGTCCTTGGCCGCCTCATCGCCACCGACGTGGATATACGTCGACGGGAAGATCGCCATGACCTCGTCGAGCACGTCCTGCATGACCACGAAGGTGGCGTCGTCGGTATTGAACAAGGCCGTGTTGACGCCCCAGTCGCCGGAGACCGCCAGTTTCTTGCCGTTGCCAAGCTTCGGATAGGACGCGACCGCCGCCTGCGCATGACCGGGCATTTCGATTTCCGGCACGACGGTGATGTGGCGCTCGGCGGCATAGGCGACGATCTGCTTCGCCTCGTCCTGCGTGTAGAAGCCGCAGTACGGCTTGTCTTCGCCACCGGTGAGGGCGACGTCCGGCCCGATCGCCTTGCGGCAGGCACCGGTTTCGGTGAGCTTCGGGTACTTGTCGATCTGCAGGCGCCAGCCCTGGTCGTCGGTGAGGTGCCAGTGGAATGTGTTGAGCTTGTGCATCGCCATCTGGTCGAGCAGGTGCTCGATCTCGCTCACCGACTGGAAATGCCGGCTGGAGTCGAGCATCAGGCCGCGCCATTCGAAGCGGGGGGCATCGACGATATGCACGCCGGGCACACCGCCCTGGGCCGCCGGATCGGTCAGCAGCTGCCAGTAGGTCACCGCGCCGTAGAAGAGACCCGTTTCATCGTTGGCGGCGATGCGCACGCCCTTGCCGTCGACGTCGAGCGTATAGGCCTCGCGGCCCTTGATCGCCGCACTGGTGGCCAGGCTGATGCCGCCCGACTTCGGCTTGCCCTCGACGATGGCGAGAGTGATGCCGCGCGCCTGACGAACCCAGCTCTGCAGCTGAGCGGCGACGTGCTTCGCCGCGGTATCGCCGGGCGTCACCGTGATGGTCGCCGTGGCGTCGAGCTTGAAGCGGCCCGGCGTGCGCTGAAGCTGCGCAGGCTGCGGAATGAGGGAAAGCGGCATGTTATCGACGGGACCCGTCTCGCGTTTCGGCTGCTGATCGGCACAAGCGGTGAGGCCGACGGCCAGGGCGAGCAGGAGGGTACGGCGCATCGATGACTCCGGAGGTCTGACGTTCGGGCCACGATTGTGGCGAACCATCGTGACGGTGGGAAGCAAAAAAAAGCGGGCCCGATAAGGAGGATCGGGCCCGTGGGGAATGGAGCTTCAGAGGGGTTGGCGGCCATCCATGGCCGCCCGGACGTACCGCGTATCAGAGGTCGAAGTGCACCGAGGCCATGTAGCGGCGACCGGTGGTGTACTTGGCGACCGGCATCGAGGTGACGGTCAGGTACTGCTTGTACTTCTCGTTGGTCAGATTCATGCCTGCGAGCGTGAACGAGACCGCCTTGTTGAGTTTCCAGCCGAGCGTGGCACCCAGGTCGCCATAGTCGGCCGTGGTGGCCGGCGGCGCACCGGCGATGTAACCGCCGGCCAGATACTTGCTGCGCCAGTTGTACGTGACGCGGGCACTGAAGGGACCGTTCTCGTAGTACGGGCTGATCGAGTAGGCGTTCTGCGAGTTGTACGGCAGGGCGCCGCCGGAATCGAGCGTACCCTTGGCGTAGGTATAGCTCGCCGTCGTGCCGAAGCCGGTATCCCAGAACGCCTGCTGATAGCTGATGCTGCCGCCGCGAACCTTGCCCGAGCCGGTATTGCGCGGACGGCTGATCGAGTACGTGCAGAAGCCGTCGGCGGTGCACAGACCCTGCGCGACCTGACGTGCGAACGTCGTCGGATCGTTGACCAGGCCGGAGTTGAACTGCGTCTCGTTGGCCGAGTCGACGACCGTGTAGTTGTCGATCTGCTTCAGGAAGCCGGTGACGGCCAGGTAGGACTGCGGTGCGAAATACCATTCGGCGGAGACCGAGTAGTTCTTCGACTTATAGTCCTTCAGGTCCGGGTTGCCACCCGAGCCGGTCAGCACCGAATCGTTGAGGAACAGGTTGTTCACCTGCATGTTGTACGGCGGACGTGCGATCACCTTGGCGGCTGCGGCACGCAGCACGACTTCATCGGTCAGGTCGTACGCGACGTTGAGGCTGGGCAGCCAGTTTTTCGACGTACGCGACGAGGTCTGCCACGAACCGGCCGGTGCCGGGAGCACCGGGGCGCCGCTGTAGTTGAAGCCCGAGCCGTCGGTCTTGGTGTCGACGTAGCGGATACCGAAGTTGCCGTGGAAACCGCCACCCGCGAAATTCGCCTGGGCGTAAGCGGCATTGGTCTTTTCGACCAGGTTATACGTGCCGTTGAGGTACGTACCCGGGTCTTCGTTGCCACCGTTGGTGTTACGCACCCACGCGTACTGTGCTGCCTTGTCCGGCATCACGTGGCTCGCGGAACCGTCGAGGCCATCGAGAGCGTCCAGCGTGTGGGTGAAACCGCCGAAGCCGAGCGCGGCAAGGTTGGTCGGTGCGTTGCCACCATAGACATGCGCCTGCATGCCTTCTTCATGACGATTCCAGCGGTAGCCGACGGCCACTTCGTTGATGAAGGAATCGAAATACTTCGAGAAATCGAGCTGACCGTACGTATCGCGTGACGATGCGGAATAGTTGCCGTAGTTGCCCGGCCAGCCGCCGAGGCCGTCGACGTCACCCATGTGCCAGTTGGCCGGATCGCGTGCGGCGGCGGGGCTGTCGAAATTGAAGCCCTTGTTGATGTCCCAGGTGTAACCGCCGGCGTACACCGGCTCCATCACCGCCTGAGAAATGCTGTTGTTTTCGGCCTTGCTGTAACCGGCGGCGCCGGACACCTTCCAGCTGTCGCCACGGTACTCGGATTTCAGGTCGAACGCCGAGGTGCGCACGACGGACTTGCGAATATTGCTGTCGAACGTGTCCTGCGCGATGGCCGGGCAGTTCGGCGAGTCGTTGCCGCAGACATGGCCGCCCGTGACGACGCCGTTCGGACCCTGGTTGAAGCTGGTCACGTTACCCGGCGTGGCGCCCGTGAACGGATACAGCGACTGGTTCCAGTTGTCGAAGTTCTCGCGGACGAACAGGCTGTTGATGTCGATGTCCCAGTTGTTCGTGGGACGAATCTGGAAACCGAGCGTCGCGGTGTCGCGCTTGCGCTTCTGCTGGAACCACGCCGAGTTGATCTCGTCGGGCACCTTGGCATTCGGATCGAGCGTGCCGTTGGCGATGCCGGCGGCGACGGCCGGGCTGGCGGCCCACTTGGATACCGGGCTGTAACTGAAGATCTCGAAGCCCTGGCGGTCGATCTTCTCTTCGTAATGCTGGATGGAACTGATGATGCCGAAGGTCTTGCTGTCGTTATGCCAGCTGTACAGCGCCGAGCCGTTCGGGCGCGAGCCCGCCGTGCCCTGGTCGTTGTAGTTCAGACCGAACGAACCGCGAACGGTGTTGGCCGGCAGGTCGAGCGGCTGCAGTGTGTGCAGGAGCACGGTACCGCCAAGGCTGCCTTCGGTCAGGCGTGCTTCGGGCGACTTGTAGACTTCCAGGCGACCGACGATTTCCGGCGCGAGCATGGTGAAATCGAAGCCACGGTTCGGCTGCGCGCCGTACTGCCACGGCGTCTGCGACACGGGCTGGCCGTTCAGGAACGTCAGGTTGAGACTGGGATCGGTGCCGTCGATCGACACGCGGTCGCCCTGGCCGAACTGACGGTCGATGGTGACGCCCGGGATCTGCGTCATCGCTTCGGCGACGTTGGTGTTGGGGAACTTGCCGATGTCTTCGGCCGTTACGGCCTCGACGATCGCGTCGGCATTGCGCTTGGTGTCCAGCGACTTCTCGAGACTGGCCCGGATGCCGGTAACGGTGACGCCCTCGAGCTGCGCGGCCTTGGCGGCGTCAGCTTTTTCCTGGGCGGTCTGCGTCTTCGCAGGTGCTGTCGACGCGTCCTGCGCGGCGGCCATACCCGTGAAACAACACAATCCGGCGATGATGCTCGCCGCGAGCAGGTTTCTACGATGCGACATGGTGTCCTCCCCTCAGAGGAAAAGCTTTCGTTGCTATCGAAGGGTCTTGCGACCCGGTGGCTTACTGAGCCTGCGTTCCTTTCCCGCTCTTCACTGAGCGGTCGAACCGTGCAGGTAGAGACCGGCGGCACCGATCACTCCCAACTGTCCGTGGTCCATCAGACGTACCGGCACTTGCTGGAGAAAGGCGCGCATGACGCCCTTGTTGAAGAACCTGTTGGCAAAGCTGCTGGCGAGCAGGTGATCGCGGACCTGGGGCAGGATGCCGCCAGCCAGGAACACACCGCCGCGTGCGCCGTAGAGCATCGCGAGATCGCCGACGAAACTGCCGAGCACGCCGCAGAACACATCCAGCGCTTCCACGGCGGCGGGGTCGCCTCCGCTGAGTGCGGCGCTGGTGACAGCGGCCGGTTCGGTCAGGGTCGCGGGCGTCCCGCGCAGCGTCGAAATGGCTTTGTAGAGGTTGACGAGGCCCGGGCCCGAGAGGGCGGTCTCGTACGACACGTAATCGCGGCCGCGGGCGAGTTCGCCGAGGATGGCGACCTCGCGCTCGTTGCCCGGCGCGAAGGAAATCTGACCGGCCTCGGTCGGCAGCACGGTGGCGTGCGGCGAGCCCGGCAGGAGCACCGCCGATCCCAGGCCCGTACCCGGACCCATCACTAGGATCGGACCGACGGCCGGCTCGGCGCTGGTCTCGATGATGGCGGTGGTTTCGTGGCTGCGCAGGAACTGGCAGGCGTAGGCCACCGCTTCGAAATCGTTGACCACGGCCAGGCCGTGCAGTCCGAGGGTTTCACGGATGTCACCGATGGAGACCGGCCAGGGCAGGTTCTCGTTGACGATGGCGTCGCCCAGTACGTAACCGGCGCTGGCCACGGCGCAGTGTTCGATCGCTTCATGGCCGTCGAGACGGCCGATGAAATCGCCGAGCACGGCGGTCAGGCTGGGCCAGTCGGCGCAGGCATAGCGCTCGTAGCGCAGGACATCGATGGCATTCGAACCGGACGAGCGACGGACCAGGCCGATACGGGCATGCGTTCCGCCCACGTCGGCGGCGATGAACGCCCCGGACCGCGACGCACGCAGAAGATCCCGCTGTTTGGCCGATTCGCCCACGCCCTGCCCCTTGATGCCCCTGATTCGTTTTCAGTCTGTGATTGAAATGACAACGTTGTCAACAGGACAAATGGCTAGGACATTGCGCAATCGATCACGCACTGCAGCAGGAAACGGTTTCACATGACGTCGACGGGCTCCACGACCTTGCGTCGCACGGCCTCGCGGCGGGCATAGGGTTGGCGCGCAAGCGGTTTGACGCGCCGCGACATCGAAAGTCAGAAACGGGGCCGGTCGTTTTCGTCGCGCGATTCTTCCGATTGACAACGTTGCGCACACGAGTCAATAAAGGGACAAATTAGGGGCATACCACGTGAGGGGAACATCCATGTCATCCACTGCAGGTGCTGTCGAAGAGACACGCCATTCCAGCCTGGTACCGATGATCATCATCGGCGTCCTGTTCTTCATCTTCGGCTTCGTGACCTGGCTCAACGGGCCGTTGATCACGTTCGTCAAGCTGGCCTTCAACCTGGACGACGTCAACGCCTTCCTCGTACCGATGGCGTTCTATCTCTCGTACTTTTTCCTCGCCCTGCCCTCGTCCTTCATCCTGAAGAAGACCGGCATGAAGAAGGGCATGGGTCTTGGCCTGTTCGTCATGGCCATCGGCGCCGTGATGTTCGGCCAGTTCGTCACGATGCGTATCTATCCGGGCGCACTGACCGGTCTGTTCGTGATCGGCGCCGGCCTCTCGCTGCTGCAGACCGCGTCCAATCCGTATATCTCGATCCTCGGTCCGATCGACAGCGCGGCCCAACGCATCGCGTTCATGGGCATCTGCAACAAGATCGCCGGCGCGCTCGCACCCTTCGTGTTCGGCGCCGTGGTCATGAGCAACATCGGCTCGTTCGACAAGCAGATCGCCGCCGCGGCGACACCTGGTGAAAAAGACGCGCTGCTGGCCGCGTTCGCGGCCAAGGTGCACATGCCCTACATGGTGATGGCGGCACTGCTGGTCGTGCTCGCGGTCTGGGTGGTGCGTTCGTCGCTGCCTGAAATCAAGGCGTCGCACGACAATTCCGAGCGGGCCATCGGTCACGACAAGGGCAGCGTTTTCAGCTTCCCGCATCTGTGGCTGGGCGTGCTCTGCCTGTTCGTGTATGTGGGTGTGGAAGTGATGGCCGGCGATGCCATCGGCACGTACGGTCAGGGCTTCGGCATGACGCCCGAGGACACCAAGCACTTCACCTCGTATACCTTGTTCGCCATGCTGCTCGGCTACGTCGCGGGCCTGCTGCTGATTCCGAAATTCGTGTCGCAGCAGCGCTATCTTGCGATTTCGGCGATTCTCGGTGTGCTGTTCTCGATCGGCACGTACGTGACCACCGGTTACACCTCGGTCGCCTTCGTCGCCGCGCTGGGTTTCGCCAACGCGATGATGTGGCCGGCGATCTTCCCGCTGGCGATCAAGGGGCTCGGCCGCCTGACCGAATTCGGCTCGGCCTTCCTGATCATGGGCATCGCCGGTGGTGCGCTCATTCCGCAGATTTTCGCGCACCTCAAGCAGGTCTATGACTTCCAGGCCGTGTTCCTCTGCGTCATGGTCCCCTGCTACCTGTACATCCTCTACTACGGCGCGGCCGGCCACCGGGTCGGCCAGCACGGCGGCAGATAAGCCGGTATCTTCGCTCCGCGACGGCCATCCAGTAGGATGGCCGTCCTGCTATCGAGGGTCGTAGATTGCGAAGCCCTACCATCAAGGACGTGGCCGAACGGGCCGGCGTGTCACTGAAGACCGTCTCCCGTGTCATCAACCACGAGCCGTCCGTCCACGCCCGCACCCGGGAAAAGGTGCAGCGCGCTATCGATGCGCTGGATTACCAGCCCGACCAGGCCGCCCGTAGCCTGCGCAGCCAGCGCACGTATGCGCTGGGTCTGGTGTATGACAATCCCAATGCCCACTACGTCATCGCCATGCAGAACGGCGTGCTCTCGGTCTGCCGCGAGCGCGGTTTCGGCCTGCAGATCCATCCCTGCGATTCGTCGCTGCCCAAGCTGGCCGATCAGCTGTGCGATCTGGTCCGGCGCAACCGGCTGGCCGGCCTCGTTCTTTGCCCGCCGATGTCCGAGCAGCCGAAGCTGCTCGCCGCGCTGACCGAGCAGAAGGTCCCGTTTGTGCGGATCATTTCCGCGCGACAGGATCCCCAGGACGGCTGGCCGTGCGTTTTCGTCGACGACCGTGACGCGGCGTATGCCATTACCGAGCATCTGATCCAGCTGGGCCATCACCGCATCGGCTTCCTCTGGGGTGGCAAGGAGCACCGGTCGAGCCCGGAGCGCTATCAGGGTTATGAGGATGCGCTGCGCGAATATGGCCTGCCGGTCGACAAGAAGCTGGTGGTTGAGGGCGACTATTCGTTCGACGATGGTTTTCGTGGCGCGCGCAAGCTGCTTGCGCTGAAGGAGCCGCCTACCGCGATCTTCGGATCCAACGACGAGATCGCAGCCGGTGTCCTTGCTGCCGCGCGTTCGGGCGGTGTCGACGTGCCGTGGGAGCTGTCGATCGCCGGTTTTGAGGACAGTCCGTTTTCGAAGCAATCCTGGCCGGCGCTGACCACCGCGCGGCAGAACACCGAGGAAATCGGCCGGCATGCGGCGCAGCGGTTGATCGCGGAACTCGAACACGACGATCCGGCGCATGTGCTGGCCAACGAGGGCTTCAGTCCGGATCTGGTCGTGCGTGGATCGACGGCGCCGCGGCGGCTCTGAGCGGTTCGGGTTCGGGCTCGGGCTCGGCTTCGCCTTCGCGGCGGCATTTGCGCTGAGGGCAAGGCGCCGTCGGGTGCCATTCTCGTCGCTAGGTCCTCCTTCGGCCTTCGCCTACGTGCGGAAGCGCTCCGAGAACGACACCCGACGGCACCCTCCATGCCGTGCGGTTTATGGGCGGCAAGCGCAAAGCGGCGTCCCGACTCAGAACCGCGCTTTGCTCGCGCCGAAATGCGATGCCACGTATGGAGGGGAGTCGTTGGCTGCTGTTCCTGGAGCGCTTCCGCACGAAGGCGAAGGCCGTAGGAGGACCTAGCGACAGGAACAGCAGCCAACGGCTCCCCCGCCACCACCCCCCATCTACAGCTATTTAACACCTTTTTTCCTATAATTCTGGCGTTGTCCGCGCCGCGTCGTGCTTCGATGCATCTTGCCGGCAACCACCGAGTCCCTTTAGCGGACCGTTCGCGCGCCGCCGTCTGGCCTGGCGCTTCCCTTTCGATGGGCGGTATGCACCGGCTGCGTATGCGTGTGCCCGCTCGCGTGACAGGATTTATCTCCATGCAGGATCGACACGGGCACGAAGCCCATTTCGGCTGGTTTACCCGCCGCCGCAAACATCTCAAGCCCGATGATCTGACCATCGTCGACGAGTCCATGCTCAGGCGTGCCGTGGGTGCCGCCGCACTCGGCAACGCGATGGAATGGTTCGATTTCGGTGTCTACGGCTACCTCGCCGTGACGCTCGGCCATGTCTTCTTTCCAGGGAGCAGCCCGACCGCACAGGTGATCGCGACCTTCGCGACGTTTACCGTCGCTTTTCTCGTGCGGCCGATCGGTGGACTCGTCTTCGGGCCACTCGGCGATCGCTTCGGGCGCCAGAAGGTACTAGCGGCGACGATGATCATGATGGCGGCGGGGACGTTCGCCATCGGCCTGATTCCCAGCTACGCCACGATCGGTTTGTGGGCACCGGCGCTGCTGTTGCTTGCACGACTGCTGCAGGGATTCTCGACCGGTGGTGAGTATGGCGGTGCGGCGACCTTCATCGCCGAATACTCGACCGATGCGCGACGCGGACAGATGGGCAGCTGGCTCGAGTTCGGAACGTTGGGCGGTTACATCGCGGGTGCCGGTGTGGTGACCGCGCTGACGACGCTGCTCACCACCGGGCAGATGCTGGACTGGGGTTGGCGCGTGCCGTTCCTGGTGGCGGGTCCGCTGGGCCTGCTCGGGCTTTACATGCGCATGAAGCTCGAAGAGACGCCCGCATTCAAGGCGCATGCCGATGCGATGGAGGCGGCGGGCGACATGCCGCGCGTATCGTTGAAGGAGCTCGTCTCCGTGCATGGCCCGCAGCTGCTGAAATGCATCGGCCTCGTGCTGGTCTTCAACGTCACCGACTACATGTTGCTGACCTACATGCCGAGCTATCTCACGGTGACGATGGGATACAGCGAGGCCAAGGGCCTGTTGCTGATCCTCATCGTGATGCTGGTGATGATGCCGCTCAATGTGGTGGGCGGGTTCTTCAGCGACCGGCTTGGCCGTCGTCCGATGATCATCGGTGCGTGTACCGCGATGTTCGTGCTCGCCGTCCCTTGCATGTGGCTGGTGGGCACGGGCAACGACTGGCTGATCTTCGCGGGCCTCATGGGACTCGGCATCGCGCTCGTCTGCTTCACCAGCACGATGCCCGCCACGTTGCCTGCGCTGTTCTATACGCCGGTGCGTTACAGCGCGCTGTCCATTGCGTTCAACGTCTCGGTGTCGCTGTTCGGCGGCACGACGCCGCTGGTGACCGCATGGCTCGTCGAGCGCACGGGCGATCCGATGCTGCCGGCGTATTACCTGATGGGCGCGGCGGTGATTGGCATCGTCACGATGCTCTTCGTACGCGAGACGGCGGGGCTGCCGTTGCGTGGGTCGCCGCCGGCGGTGGCGGACCATGCGGAGGCGAAGGAGTTGCTGGCCGGAGATGCGCCGTTGACGGTGGATGAGACGTTGCCGGTGGCGGCGGTGTCCGGGGGTCATGCGGAGCCCATTGCTCGCTGATGAGCGTCGCCAGCAGGGCTGGCTCCTACCCGGTCGCGACGGACGGGTGGGAGCTCACGCTGTTGGCGATCGGGATCAGGTCCCGGTCATGATCCCGATCGCCGCGATGGCGATGGCCAGGCCCGTCCAGTTCAGCCAGGTCAGTTTTTCGCGGAAGGCGATCGCGCCGACCAGCGCGCCGAGCACCATCACCCCCACGTTCATCGACGCGAACACCAGCGACGGATCGTTGGGCAGCGCGATATGTCCGCGGATATAGAAAAGAATGTTGGCGAAGTTGGCGGCACCCAGCAGCACGCCGAAGCCGATGCTGCGCGGCGAGAGGGGCGACTTACGCGCGATCGCCCGTCCGATGACGACGATCCAGCAGAGCACCATGGCGATCAGAAACGAGGCGAGCATCGCGCTGGGGAAGGGTGCACCGGCCTTGGCGAGCATCTTGAAGCAGATGTCGATCACACCGAAGCCGACGAAGACGGCAAGCGGTGCGGTCCAGCCGGCCCGATCGGTCTGCCCGCGATCCCGGCGCCAGAGCACGCACAGGACGGCGACGAAGGCGAGGGCGATGCCCAAGCCCTTGCGCTCGGTGATGACGTCGCCGAGGAAAGCGAACGCGGCGATCAGCGAGAAGAACAGCGACAGGCGCTGGGCGACGTCGGTGCGAACGATGCCCGCACTGCGGACGGATCGCGCCAGCATCACGAAGATGGCGGGGAGAAAGACGCCGAGCAGGAGGAGGGGGACGTAGGTCTCCGCGACGGCGGCCTGCGGCGTAGCGCCGAGCAGCCCGTACGCCATGGCGGCGGCCACGATGTAGTTGGTGGCGACGGCCTGGACGATGTCGACGTTCGCGCGGCGCGCGAGTTTGAGCAGCACGGACACGGCCACGCTGAAGGCGATGGCGAGGAGGATGTAGAGCATGGCTGGGAGCGCCGGTGAGGCTGGGGGGTGCGAAGGATCGCATGTGGATGGGGCGGGCTACGAGCCGGCCGCCGCTTTGTGGGATCGGACAGCTGGCTCGTTGCGGTGCAAAGCCTCATTCGCGATAAGGCGGGTGAGGGTTCGCGCGCGGGGCGCGCTCCTACGTACGTACGGCGTGGGGCGAGTCAGGCGCGGGGCGCGCTCCTGTGTCGGGCGCGCAGTTGCGTCAGGCGCGCAGTTGCGCCGCTTCTCGCGCGAGGGCTTCGATGGCGGCCCAGTCGGAGGTGGCCAGGAGGTTGGCGGGGGTCAGCCACGAACCGCCGACGCAGACGACGTTGGGCAGCGCGAGGAACTCGGGTGCGTTGGCGAGGCTGACGCCGCCGGTGGGGCAGAAGCGGATCTGCGGCAGCGGGCTGGCCCAGGCACCGATGAGCTTCGGGCCGCCGGCCGGAACGGCCGGGAAGAACTTCTGGAAGCGATAACCACGCTCCAGCAGTTCCATGGCCTCGCTGGACGTCGCCGCGCCGGGGAGCAGCGGCAGCTCGTGATCGTCGGCGGCATCGAGCAGACGCGGCGCGCTGCCCGGCGACACGGCGAACTTCGCGCCGGCCTTGTAAGCGTTCTCGAGGTCGCGAGCGGTCAGCACCGTGCCCACACCGACGAAGGCCCCTTCGACTTCCGCGGCGATCGCGCGGACGGCGTCGAGTGCGGCGGGCGTACGCAGGGTGACTTCGATGGCGGGGATGCCACCGGCGACCAGCGCGCGCGCCATGCCGACCGCCTTCGAGGCGTCCTCGATGATGACGACCGGCACCACCGGCGCCAGGCGCAGCGTGGACTCGACACTCTGTTGCTTCGCTTCGTTACTCATCAGGAACTGCTCCAAAGGATCAGAAAACGCCGGCACCGAGGTCGGCCGTGACGGCGGACTGACGGAACATGGCGAAGAGCTCGCGGCCCATGCCGGTGTGGTGCATGGCCAGATCGATGTTGTCGGGGATGCGGCTGTTCCACTCGTCCGCGTCGACCAGAACTTCAATGGTACCTGCCACGGCATCGAGACGAACCATGTCGCCCGTGCGCACGCGGGCGATGGGACCGCCGGCTTCCGCCTCGGGGGTCACGTGGATCGCGGCAGGCACGCGCCCCGACGCCCCGGACATGCGACCGTCGGTGAGCAGGGCGACGCGATGCCCGCGATCCTGCAGCAGGCTCAGCGTCGGCGTGAGCTTGTGCAACTCCGGCATGCCACGCGCGCGCGGCCCCTGAAAGCGCACCACGGCGATGAAATCGCGATTGAGCTCACCGCGATCGAACGCGGCTTTGACCTCGTCCTGCTCGTCGAAGACGATCGCCGGTGCCTCGATGATCATGCGATCTTCCGGCACGGACGAGATCTTGATCACGCCGCGACCGACATTGCCCTTGAGCATGCGCAAGCCACCGTCATGACGGAACGGCTCCGCGATAGTGCGCAGTACGCCGCGGTTGCCGCTTTCCTTCGAAACCGGTTTCCAGACCAATGCGTCGCCTTCGAGGACGGGCGTGGTGCGATAGGCCTCGAGGCCGTGGCCCATGATGGTGTCCACGTCGCCGTGCAGCAGGCCGGCATCGAGCAGCTGATCCATCAGGAAACCCATGCCGCCGGCTTCGTGGAAGTGGTTCACGTCGGCGTAGCCGTTCGGATAGACGCGTGCGAGCAACGGCACGACCGCGGACAGCGCATCGAAGTCGTCCCAGCGCAGTTCCACGCCGGCCGCGCGTGCGATGGCGACGAGATGCAGCAGGTGGTTGGTCGAGCCGCCCGTCGCATGCAGTCCGATCACGCCGTTCACGATGGAGCGCTCGTCGACGATACGGCCGATCGGCAGGTATTCATCGCCCAGCGCGTCGATCGCCAGCACGCGCTCCACCGTGGCACGCGTGAGGGCGTCACGCAGCGGCGTATCCGGCGCCTCGAAGCTCGCGCCCGGCAGGTGCAGGCCCATGATCTCCATCAGCATCTGGTTGGAGTTCGCGGTGCCGTAGAACGTGCAGGTACCCGACCCATGATAGGAACGCGCTTCCGCGTCGAGCAGTTCCGCGCGTGTCGCCTTACCGGCGGCGAAGGCCTGACGGACCTTCGATTTCTCTTCGTTCGGAATACCGGACGGCATCGGACCCGACGGCACGAACGCGCTGGCGAGATGGCCGAAGCTCAGCGCGCCGATCAGCATGCCCGGCACGATCTTGTCGCAGATGCCGAGATACAGCGCGCCTTCGTACATGTCGTGCGACAGCGATACGGCGGTCGCCATGGCGATGAGGTCGCGCGAGAACAGCGACAGCTCCATGCCCGGACGACCCTGGGTGACGCCGTCGCACATGGCCGGCACGCCACCGGCGACCTGCGCGGTGGCGCCGAAGTCTCGTGCGATCCGACGGATCAGTTCCGGATAGCGCTCGTACGGCTGATGCGCCGAGAGCATGTCGTTGTACGAGGTGACGATGGCGATATTGGACGCGTGGCCGTTGCGCAGCGCGTCCTTGTCGTTCTCACCGCACGCGGCGAAACCGTGCGCGAGATTGCCGCACGACAGGTGATGGCGTTTGGCGCCCGTCCCGCGGGCGGCGTCGATCCTGGCGAGGTACGCGGCGCGCGAGGTGCGACTGCGCTCGACGATACGCTGCGTCACCTCGGCAACGATGGGATGAAGGGTCATGGCGTGTTCCTGAGGCTTTGACCGGGCGGTCGGTGCCGCGCGCCTGACGCGCGGCGGTTGAACGATGGATCAGGCGGCCCAGTAGACGTCCACGGGCACGCGGTCCTGCTTGAGCACGGCGGCGATCGGAAAGTCTTCGCCGGCCTGAGCCCTGGCGAGCACGTCTTTCTTGTCCGCACCTTCGATGTGCAGGTAGAGCGTGCGCGTATCGAGCACGCGCGGCAGGCTGAGCGTGATGCGCGGCTCACCCGCACCGCCGGCACGCATCGACAGCACGCTCCGCGTACCGTTGAGGTCGAGCGCTTCGGCGAGGTGATCGCCGCCGGGGAAGAACGACGCGGTGTGGCCGTCCGGACCCATGCCGAGCACGACGACATCGAACGGCTTGCCGAGCGCGTCGACCTTCTCGCCCACGCCCTCGAGCGCGGCATCGACATCGTCGGCATGCGCCTTGTCGAACAGCGGCAGGAAGGCGGCGACATGCGCTTCGTGCGCGATCAGGGTGTTCCTGACCATGCGCGCATTGGAACGCTCGTTGTCTTCGTCGACCCAGCGCTCGTCGACCAGCGTGATGGTGACCTTCGACCAGTCGATCTCCTGCTCGGCGAGCACGGCGAACATGACCTTGGGCGTGCCGCCGCCGGAAACGGCGATGCTGGCCTTGCCGCGCGCCTTGATCGCGGCGTCGAGCTTGCCGGCGATGTCGCGCGCCAGCGCATCGGCGAGAGTGAGCTTATCGGCGAAATCGTGCTGATGGATCTTGGCGTTCATGCTGCGTCCTCGGCCCAGGTACGGCCATCGCGTTCAATGAGCGCCACGGCGGCGCTCGGACCCCAGGTACCCGCGGTGTACGGCTTCGGCGTATCGCCGCTGCCCTCCCAGGCTTCGAGGATGGGACCGGCCCAGTTCCATGCGGCCTCGACTTCGTCGCGGCGCATGAACAGGGTCGGGTTACCACGCACGACGTCGAGGATCAGCCGCTCGTAGGCATCGGGCTGCTGCACGCCGAACGCCGCCGCGAAACTCATGTCGAGCGGCACGTGGCGCAGGCGCAGGCCACCCGGACCCGGATGCTTGATGGTCAGCCACAGCTTGACGCCCTCGTCCGGCTGCAGGCGCAGCGTCAGGCGGTTGGGCAGCAGCGGACCGTTGGTAGGATCGAAGATGGAATGCGGCAACGCGCGGAACGTGACCACGATCTCCGAGATCCGGTTAGGGAGGCGCTTGCCGGTGCGCAGGTAGAACGGCACGCCCGCCCAGCGCCAGTTACCGATCTCCGCCTTGAGGGCGACGAAGGTTTCGGTCCTGGACTGGTCGCTGCCGAGTTCGTCGAGATAGCCCGGGACGCCCTGACCTTCGGCCGCACCAGCGCGGTACTGCCCGCGCACGGTGAGGTTGCCGGCGTTGCTGGCGTTGATCGGGCGCAGCGAACGCAGCACTTTGAGTTTTTCGTCACGCACGGCATCGGGCGCCAGCGACGAGGGCGGCTCCATGGCGAGCATGCAGACCAGCTGCAGGATATGGTTCTGGACCATGTCGCGCAGCGCGCCGGCACGATCGTAGTAACCCGCGCGATGACCGACGCCGACCGTCTCGGCGACGGTGATCTGCACGTGGTCGATATGCTGGGCGTTCCACAGCGGCTCGAACAGGGCGTTGCCGAAGCGCAGCGCCAGCAGGTTCTGCACCGTTTCCTTACCGAGGTAATGATCGATCCGGTAGGTCTGCGACTCGTTGAAGACCCGGGCCACCGCGTCGTTGATCGCGTTGGCGCTTTCCAGATCGCGACCGATCGGCTTCTCCAGCACCACGCGCGAGCGCTCGCCGTTGAGACCGAGCGACCCGAGGCGCTGGCAGATGTCGGTGAAGATGTCCGGCGCGGTCGACAGGTAGAACACGCGGATGTGCTGCGCCTGCTGCTGCATCAGCGCGGCGAATTCATCCCAGCCTTCTTCCTTGCGCGCGTCGAGCGAGCGGTAGGAAACCATCTGGATGAACGCGTCCAGCTGGGCCGGAGCCACGTGGGACACGCCTTTCTCGACCGAGGAGCGGACCAGGTCGCGGTAGCCCGCATCGTCGAGGGCCTCGCGGGCCACGCCGATGAGGCGGCTGCTGGGCTGGATCTGGCCGTCCACGAAGCGATGGAACAGCGCGGGAAGAAGCTTGCGGACGGCGAGGTCGCCGGTGCCGCCGAAGATGACCAGATCGAAAGGTTCGATCGGGAGGAGATGAGCGCTCACGACAGTGGCCTGCTGGGATCGATGGGTATGCCGACGGATCGTACCAGTGACATACCAGGACATACCAGCCCCGTACCACTCAAGGCGGCGTTTTCCGTCACGATATGAGGCGATGACGCCGCAAAAACGTTTACGGGCCGACTTTGCATCGTGCAAACGCCCGTTTGAATCGCTCACTGGTATTCGCGGGCTTGGACGGTCTTGCCGCAGTGGTCGTTGATTGGTATCTTCTCGACCATGGAAAGCGCTCTCGTCGCCGAATACCAACGCCTGCAGTACGACCCGGCCGCGCGGCAGCCGCTGGCGTACATGCGCCTGCGTCGCGCCATCCGCAACGTGATCGAAAACGGCGAGGTGCAGGTCGGCCATGCACTGCCCAGTGAGCGGGACCTGGCCAGGGCCCTCACGCTGTCCCGGGTTACCGTGCGCAAGGCCATCGGCGGCCTGGTCGAGGATGGTCTGCTCACCCAGCGTCATGGCGCGGGCACCTTCGTGTCCGAGCGCATCGTCAAGCCGCTGTCGCGTATGACCAGCTTCACCGAGGATCTTCGCGCGCGCGGGCTCAATCCGCGCTCGGAGTTCTTCGAGCGGGCCATCGGCGAGGTCACCCCGGAAGAAGCCATGGCGATGAATCTCTCGCCCGGCACCCAGGTGGTCCGCCTGCACCGCCTGCGCTACGCGGGCGACGAGCCGCTGGCGATCGAGCGCAGCGCGGTGCCACTCAACCTGCTGCCCGACCCCAGCCTGGTCGAGGACTCCCTGTACGAAGCGCTCGACACGCTGGGCAACCGCCCGCGACGTGCGTTGCAACGCCTGCGCGCGGTGGTGCTGGGCCCTGCCCAGACCCGGCTGCTCCGGCTCGGCGCCGGCAGTGCCGGGCTGAATATCGAGCGGCGCAGCTTCCTCGACGACGGCCGCATCGTCGAGTTCACGTGTTCCTGGTATCGCGGGGACATCTACGACTTCGTCGCCGAACTGCAGAGCGACTGACGGACCCTTCTTCATGACGATCCAGCCGCAAGACACCCTGATGTACCGCGAAGCGCACGAGACCGCCGAGGTCGTCGAGCGGCAGCTTGCCCTTAACGAAGCCGTGATCGGCGCCCTTGCCGAGCGCCTGCGCGCGAACCCGCCGCGCATGGTGATCACCTGCGCCCGTGGCAGTTCGGATCACGCGGCGATGTACGCGAAGTACGTGTTCGAAACGCAGCTTGGCGTCGTCACCGCCTCGGCCTCGCCGTCGGTCACCTCGATTTACCACGCCGCGCAGCGCCTCGATGGCGCGCTTTACGTCGCCGTATCCCAGTCGGGCAAGAGTCCGGATCTGGTCCGCAACGCTGAAGCCGCGAAGAAGGCCGGTGCGTACGTCGTGGCGCTGGTCAACGTGACCGACTCGCCGCTGGCGGACGTCGCGGACGTGGTCGTCCCGCTGCACGCGGGCCCGGAAACCAGCGTCGCCGCGACCAAGAGCTATCTCGGCGCGCTGTTCGCGATTCTGCATATCGCCGCCCGGTGGAGTGGCAAGGCCGAGATCGCCGACGCCCTGGCCGCGTTGCCCGCGCAGCTGCGCCAGGGCTGGGATGCCGACTGGTCGTCGCTGACGGAAGGCCTCGTCGATGCGCACAACCTGTTCGTGGTCGGTCGTGGCTTCGGCTTCGCCGGTGCGCTGGAAGCGGCGCTCAAGTTCAAGGAAACCTGCGGCCTGCATGCCGAAGCCTTCAGCGCGGCCGAAGTGAAACACGGCCCGATGGCGCTGGTCGGCCCGGACTTCCCGGTGCTGTTCTTCGCGCAGAACGACGACACGCTCCCGGGCGTGCTCGATGTCGCCGCCGAGTTCCGCAAGCGTGGCGCCAATGTCTGGATCGCCGCGCCGGGTGCGACGGGTGAGGGTGTGCTGCCGCTGGTCGCCACCGCACCGATCGCCGCGCCGCTGATCACGGTGCAGAGCTTCTACCGCGCCACGGCGGCGCTCGCGCTGAAGCGCGGCTTCAATCCCGACGTGCCGCCGCACCTGAATAAAGTCACCGAGACCGTCTGACCGTCACCCTCAAGGAATCGCCATGACTCTCGCCCTCGTCAACGGCCGTGTGCTCACCGACAATGGATTCCAGAGCGGCTTTGCCGTGCTGGTCGACGATGGAAAGATCACCGGACTGGCGCTGCCATCCGATCCGCGCGTGCGCGCGGCGGAGCGCCATGACCTCGGTGGTCGCACCTTGCTGCCCGGCTTCATCGACTGCCAGGTCAACGGCGGGGGCGGCGTACTGTTCAACGATGCACCAACGGTCGACGCGATCCGCACGATCGGCGAGGCACACGCGAGATTCGGCACCACGGGTTTTCTGCCCACGCTGATCAGTGACGACGCGGAGGTCATGGCGAAAGCCATCGATGCCGTGAACGACGCGGTCGCCCAGGGCGTGCCGGGCGTGCTCGGCATCCATCTGGAAGGCCCCTTCATCGCCCCTGAGCGCAAGGGCGTGCACGACCCGGCCAAGTTTCGCATCGCCGATGCCGACGATGTCGCGATGGTCGCGCGGCGCCACGGCGGCGTGACCCTGCTGACGCTGGCTCCCGAGCGCGCTTCCGCGGAAGTACTCCAGGAGCTGGTCGCCAACGGCGTCATCGTGGCCGCGGGCCACACGGCCGCCGACTACGAGACCACGCGGCATGCACTGGCGACGGGCGTGCGCGGCTTCACCCATCTGTTCAACGCGATGACACCCTTCACCAGCCGCGAGCCTGGCGTCGTCGGTGCCGCGCTCGAAGACCAGGCCAGCTGGTGCGGTCTGATCGTCGACGGCCACCACGTGCACCCGACCTCGCTGCGTGTCGCCATCGCGGCGAAGGCGCCAAGGAAGATGATGCTGGTCACCGACGCGATGCCGCCCGTGGGGTCGGACAATCCGAACTTCGTGCTCAAGGGCGAAACCATCACCGTGCGCGACGGCGTCTGCCAGACGGCGGACGGCACGCTGGCCGGCTCCGCGCTGGACATGGCCACGGCGGTGCGCAATACGGTCGACATGGTCGGCGTAGCCTACGATGAAGCCGCGCGCATGGCGTCAACGTATCCGGCCGCGTTCCTCGGCCTCGGCGCCACCCACGGTCATATCGCCGCCGGTTACCGCGCCGACTTCGTCGTGATGGACGAGACCCATACGGTGATCGAAACCTGGATCGGCGGCGAGCGCGTTTACGCCGCGGGCTGATCGGGCGGTCGTGACAGCGCCCCACCCTCCGGTTAAAGTCGCGGGGTTCGGGTGTCCCCGGGGCGTCGCGCCACGGGGATGAAACGGGAAGCCGGTGCGCCGCCTCTGCGGCAAGGCCGGCACTGCCCCCGCAACGGTAAGCGCCCGGGGTCGTCACGGCCCCTCGGACACGGCTTCAGCCACTGCGACAGCGGGAAGGCGCCGGTCCGACACCCCTCGGGGACGGCGTGAGTCCGGAGACCGGCCCGACGACGCGCCCCGTGAGCCATCCCGGGGCGTCGTCCCGTTTCGGGCGATTCGCGGAGGGCGAATCCGGACAGTCATCCGGGTTCCGCCCGTGTGCCGTTCGCCGTATGTCCTCCTCGCGCGCCCTTTGAGCTACGCATTGCCGCGCTATGCGGCGGAGGAAGACCGTTCCATGAAGAAGACCCTGCTCGCGGCAGCCCTGCTGTCGTCGATCGCCGCTGCCCACGCGGCCGACGCCCCGGACGCCCTCGATCCCGTGATCGTCACCGCGACCCGCACGGCCACGCCGCTGGACGAGGTACTCGCCCCGGTGACCGTGATCACCCACGAAGACATCGAGCGTCTGCAGCCGCGTAACGTCCAGGACCTGCTCGCCGGGCTGCCCGGTGTGGTCATGGCCAACACCGGCGGTATCGGCCAGCAGACCTCGCTGTTCATGCGTGGCAGCAACTCCTCGCACACGCTGGTCCTCGTGGACGGTGTCCGCGTGGGTACCGTGGGCGCGGGTCTGCCGGCTTACGAGCAGCTGCCGGTCGAGCAGATCGACCATATCGAGGTCGTCCGCGGTCCGCGCTCGAGCCTTTACGGCTCCGACGCGATCGGCGGCGTCATCCAGATCTTCACCCGCCACGGCCAGGCCGGCGAAGCGCCGACCCCGAGCCTCTCGGTCACCGGCGGCAGCCACGGCTACACCGCCGGTCAGGTCGGCGTGTCGGGCGGCACGACCCACGGCTGGTACAACGCCAGCCTCGGCGGCCAGTACACCTCGGGCATCAACGCCTGCCGCATCGGCGCGGGCACGGCGTTCAAGGGCTGCTTCACCGACGAGCCGGACCATGACGCCTATCGCACGTACAACGGCGCGCTGTCGGGCGGTTATCGCTGGGACGACGGCACCGAGCTCACCGGCAGCTGGCTGCGCAGCAAGGGCGATATCGAATACGACGGCGACTACCAGAACCTGACCCGACGCTCGCAGCAGGTCGCCGGCGCGAAGCTGGCTTTCGACGTGCTGTCCACGTGGCGCATGTCGGTCAGTCTGGGCCAGAACCAGGACCGCGCCGACAACTACCTCAATGGCGCCGACAAGGGCTATTACGACGCGGACTTCAACTACGTCACCGGTGCCGACAAGCTGCGCGTGGGATATCTGTACTCTAAGCGCAATCAGGGTTCCTGGCAGAACGACTTCACGCTGGCCCCGGGCCAGACGCTGAGCGCCGGCGTCGACTACCAGCAGGAAAAGCTGAGCAGCGACACGGATTATCTCAAGGACACCCGCAACAACACGGGCGTGTTCGCGCTCTACCAGGGCGTGTTCGGCCCGCATGAGATCCAGCTGTCGGCCCGCCACGACCACAACACCCAGTTCGGCAACCACACGACCGGCTCGGCCGCCTATGGCTTCCGTTTCGACAACGGCATGAAGGTCACGGCCTCTTATGGCACCGCCTTCCACGCGCCGACCTTCAACGACGAGTACTACCCGTACGGCGTGCCCACGGTGAACCTCAAGCCGGAGAAGTCGCGCACCGCCGAGATCGGCCTGTCGGGTCGTCCGGGCATCTGGAACTGGGCCGTCAACGCCTACCAGAGCCAGGTCGACGACCTGATCGGCTACGACGCGAACTTCCTGCCGGTCAACGTCAGCAAGGCCCGCCTGCGCGGCCTCGAAGGCCAGGTGGGCGCGGACGTCGATGGCTGGCACGTGCGCGGCTACCTGACGCTGCAGCAGCCGCTGGACCGGGACAGCGGGCTCGAGAAGGACAACCTGCTGGCCCGCCGTCCGCGTCGCACCGGTCGCGTGGATCTGGACAAGGACCTGGGCGCGTTGACACTGGGTGGCTCGGTCTACGCCTCGGGTTACAGCTACGACGACGCGGCCAACACGACGCGTCTGGGCGGCTACACGACCGCGGATCTGCGTGCCACCTGGCACATGGACGATGCCTGGAGCGTGCAGGGCCGGGTCGCGAACGTGGCGGACAAGCGGTACGAGACGGCGGCGTATTACAACCAGCTGGGGCGGACCTACTATGTGACCGTGCGGTTCTCGCCCGTACGCTGAGGGAGCACCGTGTAGGAGCGCGCCCTGCGCGCGATGTTTCACGGCATCGCGCGCAGGCGCGCTCCTACCCCTGGCACCGGGCTCGGGCAAACGCCGCACCCCTGTCTTCCGGCAGGGCCCCCACTAAAGGCACACGCCACGGACCGGCGCGGACGTCATAAAGTCCCCGGGCGCGGGTATGCTTCCCGCGATCACAGGAAGTGTCGTGAACGTTTTTGCACCTTTCATTCGCCGGCCGATCGGAACCTCGCTGCTTGCGGCGGGGCTCGTGCTGTGCGGCTCCATCGCCTACATGCTGCTCGGCGTGGCGGCCCTGCCGTCCATCGAAGTGCCCGCCGTCTTCATCCAGACGCAGATGCCCGGTGCGAACGCGCAGACGATGGCCTCGACCATCATCGCCCCCCTGGAGCGCCACCTCGGCCAGATCCCGGGTGTGGACCAGATGTATTCCAACAGCTCGGAAGGCAGCGGCTTCGTCCGCCTCCGTTTCAGCATGGACCGCTCCACCGATGCCGCCGCGCGTGACGTGCAGGCCGCGATCAACGCGTCCGCCGCCGACCTGCCGGCCGGCATGCCCAGCCCCCCACAGTACTTTAAGTTCGACACCGGCCAGATTCCCGTTCTGCTGGTGTCGTTCACCTCGAAGTCGCTGCCGCCGGACAAGCTCTACGACGTCGTCGACACCCTGATCCGGCCCGCCGTGGCGCAGATCGATGGCGTGTCGCGCGTACAGGTCTTCGGCGGGACCCCGCACGCCGTGCGCGTTGAGCTGGATACCCGCGCGTTGTCGTCCAAGGGACTCACCGCCAACGATGTGTCCAATGCGCTGCACGCCGCCAACGTGACCTCGCCGCAGGGCCTGCTGTCCGACGGCAAGGCACAGATGACGGTCGTCGCGAACGACAGCATTCGCGACGCGAAGGATTTCGGCGACATCCTCATCGCGATGCGCAACAACGTGCCGGTGCGCCTCTCGGACATCGCCCGCGTCTACAACGGCCAGCAGGACCAGTACCAGGCCGCATGGTTCCAGGGCGAGCGCTCGGTCACCATGCAGATGAGCAAGCGTCCGGAGGCGAATTCCATCGCCACCGCCGACGCGATCCGTGCCGCGCTGCCGCGCTTCCGTTCGCTGCTGCCGGCGGACGCGAAGGTCACCCCCATCTTCGACCTGACCCAGACCACGCAGTCCGCGCTGCACGAGGTCAAGGTCGCGCTGCTGATCAGCATCGTCATGGTCTTCCTGGTCATGATGGTGTTCCTGCGCCGTCTCGGTCCGACGCTGATCGCAACGCTGAGCGTGCCGTTGTCCCTGGCCGGCGCCTTCGTCGTGATGTGGACACTCGGCTATACGCTAAACACGATGTCGCTGATGGCGCTGGTGCTGTGCATCGGCTTCGTCGTCGATGACGCCATCGTGGTCATCGAGAACATCGTCCGGCACATGGAGAACGGCAGCAAACCGATGCCGGCGTCGCTCGAGGGCGTGCGCGAGATCGGCTTCACCGTGATGTCGATCACGCTGTCGCTGGTGGCGGTGTTCGCGCCGCTGCTGTTCGGCAACAACATGATCACCAAGTTGCTGCGCGAGTTCTCGGTGACCCTGGCGGCGGCCGTGCTGATTTCGGCCATCGTGTCGCTGACGCTCACGCCGGCCCTCTGTGCCCGCTATCTCAAGCACGACGAGCCCGACCGCCAGCCAGGCCGCGTCGAGCGCGCGCTGGAACGCTTCGATCGCGGGTTTCTGCGCCTGTATGAGCGCGGACTGGACTGGGCGATGCGCCATCGGCGCGTCATGCGCTGGCAGCCACTCATCCTGCTTTTCGCCACCTTCGCGCTGGGCTTCGCCGTGGTGAAGACCGCCGGTGGCAATTTCATGCCCGACGAGGACACGGGCATGCTGCAGGCCGATGTCACCGCGGACGCCAACATTTCGCCGGACGAGATGTCGCGACGGCTCAAACGCGTCGGCGAAATGATGCAGAACGACCCGGCCGTCGCCGATGTCACCACACTGCTCGGCAGCGGTAACGATGGCGCGGCCGTCGGCAACAGCGGCACCATGTTCATCGATCTGAAGAAGAAGGGGAGCGGCCCGGACCTGCGCCATGAATCCATGAAGGAATTCATGGATCGCAAGGGCAAGGAGTACGACAAGCTCTCCGATGTCCAGGTCTTCATGAATCCCGTGCAGTTCCTCGGCGGGAGCGGGGGCAACAGCAACCGCGGGCAGTACTCGTTCCAGCTGATCAGTACCGGCGGCGAACCGTTGCAGCCCTGGACGCTGAAGCTGGTGCGTCAGATGCGCAGCATGAAGGAGTTCCGCGACGTCGGCAGCGACTTCGACATCGTCGGCAAGCAACAGATGCTGAAGGTGGACCGCGATGCGGCGGGCCGCCTGAACGTCGGCATGGGCGATGTCGATTCGGCGCTGTACAACTCGTTCGGCCAGCGCCAGGTGTCGATCATCTATTCGGACATCAACCAGTACTGGGTGGTGCTGACCTCGGCGGCCGCGCAGGAGCTCAGTCCCGGCGCGCTGCTCAACACGTACGTGAAGAATTCACTCGGCACGATGATTCCGCTCTCGGCGGTGGCGCACATCGAGCCCGTGGCGACGCCGAGTGCGGTCACCCACCAGAACCAGCTCGAATCGGCCGACATCACCTACAACCTCGCGCCGAAGATCACGCCCGATAAGGGCAACAGTCTGGCCGAGGAGGCCGTACGCCGGATCAATTTGCCGGAAGGCGTGCGCATGGACGTCACCGGCACCAATCAGCGCATGCGGGACGCGCAGTCCAACGGCATGGTGCTGCTGGTCGGCGCGATCCTCGCCGTCTACATCGTGCTCGGAATTCTCTACGAGAGTCTCGGCCATCCGTTGACGATCATCTCGACGTTGCCGGCGGCGGGTGCCGGTGCGTTCCTGGCGATGCTGGTCACGCAGACACAGCTGACCCTGATGGCGATCATCTCGGTCTTGCTGTTGATCGGTATCGTCAAGAAGAACGCCATCTTGATGGTCGACTTCGCACTCGTGGCCCAGCGTGAACACGGCATGTCGCCGGTCGACGCGATTCGTCAGGCGGCCCTGGTCCGCTTCCGTCCGATCACCATGACCACCCTCGTCGCGATGGGTGCCGCGCTGCCGCTGGCGATCGGGTTCGGTGTCGGCTCGGAAATGCGGCGGCCGCTCGGTATCGCGATCGTCGGCGGCTTGCTGGTCTCGCAGCTGCTTACGCTCCTGAGTACGCCCGCGATCTACCTGTGGAATCACGACCGCAAGGAGCGCAAGGTGAAGCGCCTACACCGGCGCATGCTGAAGCGTCGGTACAAGCGCTGGATCAAGATCCGCAAGGCGCGCAAGACCCGATAGCCTTCCATGAATACCGGCTTTTTGCAGGAGCCAGCCCTGCTGGCGACAGGAGTTACGGCAAGCTCCCATCGCCAGCAGGGCTGGCTCCTACCGAAGCTGGCGTCGCCGGAAGCATATGCGCCTTCTTCCAGCTTCCGCGCCGGTAATACACCGTCGTAATCGCGATCGACACCAGCGACCCGACCGGAAAGCTCCACCAGATGGCGTCCGCGCCCCACCTCGGTTCCAGCAGGGCGGCAAACGGATAGCGCACCAGCCACATCGATATCACCAGCACGATCAGTGGCAGCATGACCGCGCCCGTGGCCCGCACCACGCCGAACATGACGAAGGTGACGCCGAACAGCAGGAACGACCACACCACGATGTGGTTGAGATGCTGGGCGATGCCGATGGCCGAACTGTCCTCCCCGAGGAACAGCGCCAGCGCGGTGCGGTTGAACAGGTAGATGACGAGCACGAGCGTGCCGGTCAGCGTGAAGTTGGTCAGCACGCCTGCGCGGCCGATGCCCGCGACGCGATCCCAGCGCTTCGCACCCACGTTCTGCGCGACCATCGACGACACCGCCGAACCGATCGCCAGCGCGGGCATCTGGATGTACGTCCACAACTGGGCCGCCGCGCCATAAGCCGCCGTGGTCTGCGAGCCGTGGCGGTTGACCAGCGACATCATGATGATCGCCGAGGACGAGATGACGATCATCTGCGCACCCATCGGCAGGCCCTTCATCACCAGCTGCCTGAGCAGGACGGGTTCCGGAATCAGCAGGCGCAGTTCGTGCCGGTGAATGCAGAGAAAGTGCTTGCGGTGATAAAGCCACGCGATCAGCGCCAGCAACGAAACGACCTGCGCGATCAGGGTGGCCACGGCGGAGCCCGCGATACCCATCGCGGGGACCGGTCCCAGGCCGAAGATGAAGAGCGGATTCAGCGCGACGTCGAGCACGACCGAAACCAGCATGAAGGCGAAGGGCGTGCGTGAGTCGCCCGCACCGCGCAGCGTCATCATCAGAAACGTGTACAGATACATCGCCGGCAGAGCGACGAAGATGATGCGCAGGTAGTCGGTCGCGAACGGCAGCGCATCGTGCGGCGTGCCCATGGCGCGCAGCATGAGCGGTGTCGCGATGAAACCGCCCAGCGCGACGAGCACCGACAGCACGACGAAGAAACCGAGACCGGTGCCCACCACACGCCGCGCCTCGGGCACGTCGTGCGCGCCGAGCGTCTGGCCCACCATGATGGTCGTCGCCATGCCGACGCCGAAGACGACTCCGAGCAGGAAGAACAGGATCAGGTTGGCATTGGAGGTGGCCGCGAACGCTGACTCGCCGAGAAAGTGCCCCACCCAGATCGCATTCACCGATGCGTTCAGCGACTGCAAGACGTTGGCGCCCAGGATAGGCAGGGAAAAGAGCAGCAGGGTCCTGGCAATCGGCCCTTCCGTCAGCGCGCCACGCGGCGGCGTCATGTCTCGTCGCCGGCGCGCGACACCAGCAGGCGCACGTAGTGGCGTACATCGGCCGGCCATGCGTCGGTCAGCGCGGTGAAGCGAGCGGCGTCCTGACGGTGGAAGGCGCGGGAGGCTTCCTCGTAGCCGGGAAGATCGCCGGCCAGCGTCAGCATGACGCGATCGACCGCCTCGCGCGCCGCACGGACGCGGTCGGCCGGTGCGCCCTCGCGGCTTGCCGCTTCCACCAGACGACGCAGCGCCACGGAGGCGCCGCCCGGCTGCGCCGCAAGCCACTCCCAGTGACGCGGAAGCAGCGTGACCTCCCGGGCGACCACGCCAAGTTTTGGACGCCCCGGCCCACGGCGGGCTGGCGGCTCGGCGACGGGGAGGCGCGCAAGCACATCGTGGACGGTGCCCCGGTAGTCGATGTCGACGACACGGCCGGTCGCATCGTCGTAGACGGTGGGCGTGACGTGCGGGTCGGCGTCGAGGCGGACCTTGCAGCGTTCCGCGACCGCCGCCAGCGATCCGTGGGCAATGCGCTCGGTAGCGATGAAAGCGGTGTAAGTCGACATGGAGGTGGCCGGGACAAGAGCGAAGATCAATTTTTACCCGGATCAAACGTGTCGTCAATAGTCTCCGGGTAAAACCGATCCCGATTCTGCTGCGGCGATCCGCCTGGGCAGGGCTTCCGACAGCCAGTCGACGAATGCCCGAAGACGCGCGTTGTGTCGGCGGGCGGGTGGATAGACGAGATAGATCGGCAGAGCCGTGGGTCGCCAGTCGTCCAGCACCGACACGAGCGCGCCGCGGGCGATGTGCGGCGCCACGGTGAAGGCCAGCGCCTGCGCTATACCCAGACCAGCGAGCGCCGCAGCCGTATGGGCATTGCTCTCGTTGACCTCGATAGCTGCCGGCACATGCACCTCGACGTCCCGGTTGTCGCGCCGGAAGCGCAGCGGGACAGGACGCCCCGTGCGGACCGCGGCATAGCCGATGACCTCGTGACCATCGCGCTCGATCGCCTCAGGTGTATCGGGCGTGCCGCGGCGCGCGAAGTAGCCGGGCGTTGCGCAGAGGGTGATCGAGGCATCCGCGATCTTCTTAGTCACGAGGTTCGGATCGTCGGCGGTGCTGCGGATCGCGCAGTCGATGCCTTCGCCGATGAGGTCCACCGTGCGATCGGTCACACCGACCTGCACACGAATACCGGGATAGCGGGCACGGAAATCGGGCAGGTCCGGAAGGATCAGGCGGGCGGCGACGGAGCCGCCCGTGTCGATGCGCAGGTTGCCGACGGGACTGGCCTGACCGCCGGCAAGCGTGGTCTCGAAAGCGTCGAGCTCGCCCAGTAACTGCTGCGTGTGTTCGTAGTAGGCGGCGCCTTCGGTGGTGACCGTCACCCGCCGGGTCGTGCGCTCGAGAAGGCGGACGCCCAGTTCCGCCTCGAGGCCCTGGATCAGCTTGGTCACGGTGGACTTGGGCATGCGCAAGGCGTCCGCCGCCCGGCCGAAGCCGCCGGTCTCGACGAGACGCCCGAACACTCTGATAGCGAGGAAGTGATCCATCTTTGTTTCCGTGCGGGAATAATCAAATCGCGATTCGATTATTTATCCACGCAGCGCAAATAGCCAGAATGCTCTCCAACGGCCGCACCGCGGCCATCGGAGCGCAGTCATGAAAACCCTCGCCACCAGCAACATCCACACCACCCGTCACGCCGGCAAGATCGTCCTGGTCACCGGCGGCAGCTCGGGCCTCGGGCTTGCCACCGCGGAGCGCTTTGTCCGCGAGGGCGCCACCGTGTACATCACCGGCCGCCGCCAGGCCGAGCTGGACGAGGCCGCCGCGAAGCTGGGTGTCATCGCCATCCAGGGCGACATCGCGAAGGCCGCCGATCTCGATCGTATCTTCGCCACGATCCGCGAGAAGAGCGGTCGCCTCGACATCCTGTTCGCCAATGCGGGCGGCGGCGAGTTCACTTCGCTGGACCAGGTGACCGAAGCGCAGTTCGACAAGTACTTCGGGATCAACGTCAAGGGCACGCTGTTCACGGTGCAGAAGGCGCTGTCGCTCATGGGCCCGGGTAGTGCGATCGTGCTCAACGGTTCGGCGGTGTCGATCAAGGGCCCGGCCGCGTTCGGCGTATATGCCGCGACCAAGGCGGCCGTGCGCTCACTGGCGCGGACCTGGGCGAGCGATCTGAAGGGTCGCGACATCCGCATCAATGTGGTGGCGCCGGGCACCGTCGTGACGCCGGGCTACAAGACGGAGCTCGGCATGAACGACCAGCAGATCGCCGACTTCACGGCATATACCGCAAGCATCACGCCACTGGGTCGCACGGGCACGCCGGATGAGGTCGCCGCGGCGGTCTCGTTCCTCGCCTCGGACGATGCGAGCTACATCACCGGTGTCGAGTTGTTCGTGGATGGCGGGCAGACGCAGATCTGACCGGTGAACGTCGCCTGCAGGCTGGCCGCCAGTCTGCAGGCGATCCCGCGGCGGCGTGTGGCTTACAACGGCATGTGCACGGTGTCGGAAACGGCCAGCTCCAGCGCCTCGATCGGCACCGGCCGGGAGAACAGGTATCCCTGCATGGACACGCAGCCCTCCGCGAGCAGCCAGCGACGCTGGCTCTCGGTCTCGACACCCTCGGCGACGACTTCGAGATTCAGGCTGCGCGCCAGAAAGACGATCGAACGACAGATGGACGCATTGCCCGCGTCGTCGAGCAGACTTACCGTGAAGTGACGGTCCACCTTGATCTTGTCCAGGGGCAACCGCGACAGGTAAGTGAGATTGGAATACCCGGTGCCGAAGTCGTCCAGCGAGATGCTCACGCCCATCGCGCGCAACTCGTGCAACGTGCGAATGGCCCGCTCGGGTTCCTGCATGAAGGCGCTTTCGGTCAGTTCGAGCTCGAGCGACGACGCACTCGCCCCGGTCTCCGCAAGCGCGAGTTTGACCTCGGCCACCAGATCGCTGTGCACCAGCTGTTGCGCCGAGATATTCACCGCGATCCGGCAATCCGGACCCAGCCGTTCGGTGACCCGACGCTGTTGACGGCATGCCTCACGCAGCACCCATTGACCGATCTGCACGATGGCGCCGGTCTCTTCCAGGAGCGGCACGAGCTTGTCGTTACCGGCGAGGTCCGCCGGCGCCGATGGCCAGCGCAGCAGCGCCTCGACACCGATCACGCGCCCGTCGTCACCGGCGTGCTGGGTCTGCCATGCCAGCGCCAGCTCATGGCCCAGGTTCGCACCGGACAAGCGGGTAAGAACGGTCAGACGCGCCATCGCCGTGGCATGCATATCCGCCGAATAGCGTTTCCAGGTGTGACGGCCCGACCGCTTCGCGTCGTACATGGCCGTATCCGCGTTACGGATGAGCGTGTCCGCGTCGCTGCCATCGCGCGTGGCGAAGGCGACACCGATGCTGCACTTCAGACGCTGCATCGAACCGCCGACGGTGAGCGGCTCTTCGATCGCTTGCTGGATCACCGGCAATACGGCAAGTACTTCGGCGGGCGGGCAGGTGAAGGGGAGCATCGCCACGAACTCGTCGCCACCGAATCGGCCGACCTGTCCCACACCGTCCAGCGCGTCGCCAAGCCGCAAGGTCACGTCGCGCAGCACCTGATCGCCAAGCGCATGACCGAGCGCGTCGTTGATCACCTTGAAGTGGTCGAGGTCGATGAACAGTACCATCAGCCCTGATCCGTCGCGGATGCAGTCAGCCACCAGCTCGTCGAGCCGCTCGCGCAGGGCGCGTCGGTTGGGCAGCCCCGTCAGTTCGTCGTGCATGGCCTGATGATTGAGGCGCTCTTCGTAAAGACGCTGCTCGGTCACGTCGCGCATGATCACCAGGGCGCCGGTGCCTTTCGTGTCGCGGTAATTGGACAGCGCCAGTTCCGCCTCGAAGGGCATGCCGTGATCCGGGTTGAGCCAGGCCATGATGTTGGCGCCTTCGGGCGGCCGCGCACCCAGCGCTTCGAGCGCCTCCTCATCCATGAAGCTGGCCGCCAGACGGCCGACCAGGCTGTGTCCCACGCTGCCCATCCGCTCTTCCGCCAGCGGGTTGGCGTAGTCGATGCGCCCGTCGCGGACGATGGCGAGCGGCAACGGTACGCGCGCCAGCAGCTGACGGTAGGCCGTCGCGCTGGCGGCCAGATCGCGGTCCGTGCTTTCCAGGCGCTGACGGGTCTCGTGCAGCGCGGTAATTTCAGTGATCGTACCGGCCACGATCGCGTGGCCTTCTTCGTTGGTGATTCGTTCGGCGCGCAAATGGACACGCACCTCCCGCCCGTCCTCGCGGCAAAGACGGTGCTCGAATTCAAACGGACCCTCTTCCGATCTGAAACGCTGAACCCACGCATCGATGCCGGGGCGGTCGTCGGGGTGGACGAGTTCCCGGTAGGCGCCATCGAAGGAAATGCGCTCGTGAGGAGAACCCGTGATCTCGTGGACCTGGCCCGACCAGACGACGGATCCCGTATCGAGGTCGCTCTCCCACAGCCCGATGCGCCCCGTTCGCTGCACGTCCCCCAGGTGACGGGCCGAGCGCGACAACGCATCGACGAGCCGCGACTGGCGGCGGTAGGCGCGATCGAAGGCGGCCGCGAAGACCTGGATCAGGACGATGAGAGCCAGCGCGGCCAGCAAGGTCTCCCGTGACTGGCGCCACCAGTCGGCGCGCAGGAGTGCGCGGTCCAGCGAGGAACGGGCGACGAAGGGATAGGTGGTCGATACGGCCCACGCGCCCAGCCGCCGGTCATCGTCCGCGGAGCCCGCGGCGCCCAGCGTCACCGCGCCTTGCGTCCATCCAGGCACGTCCCGGTCGACGTTGCTGGTGAACCGCTGTCCGGACACCGAGAACACCGCGATCTCGGCGCTGCTCCCAAGCATGGTTCGGCGCATGGCGTCACGCAGGCGCTCCGCGTCGATGACGGTACCGAACGCGGCCGGCTGCGCGACGCGTGCGTCCACGGTGACACGGACGCTGGAAGGCCGACCGGGCTCGCCGGCGACGACGGCCACCCGTACGCTCGCACCGAGTGCCCGCTGCCGCGGCGCATCGAGCACGTCGCGCCAGGCCGCCCAGGGCGCCGAGGTAAAGGCGACGACGTTACCTGCGCCATCCAGGGCGACAAAGGATGGCAATTCCGGGTGGCGCACCTGCACCTCCCCCAGGCGCATGTGCAGCGGGCCCGGGTCGGGACCGTCGACGGCGTTGCGAAGGGCGAGCAGCGGACCAAGGCTCCAATTGACCTGTTGGTCGAGCAGGCGCACCACGGCTCCCGCGGATGCCGCGAGCTGCCGCTTGTGCGTGGCCAGCATGCGGGAGTAGGCCTGCGATTGCAGAAGGGCGACCAGCGCGGCGATGCCCAGGGACAGGACGGCGGATACGGCCCAGATCGCCAGACGAATCCGGCGAGCGCGCACCCTCGTCGCTCCCTTTACCGTCGCGCCTCCCACCGTGCCTAGCCCCCTGATGTCGTGCGGGCGCCGCCCCCGGCCAGGCCCCGTCGCTCTGTAACGGCAACTCGGGGTGTGCCTTGAACGCCACGGTGAAAGAAACTGGCGGCACGGTCCGACAAGCCCGGGAAAGATACGGCGCGAATAATTGCAGGAGCGCCCCTTTTTTCACGCCGACTCAACACTATTTACCGAACCATCCGGTTCATAAAAATACGTCCCAGCACAAGGACCACCCCCCGCCATGCGCTCTTCCCGCTTCGCTCTCGGCGCCCTCGCCGCGTTCTCCCTCGCCGCCGCGGCCTTCCCCGCAGCGGCCGAAACCCACCTGGAAGTGCAGGGGGGCCGCAGCTACATGGACGACTACGGCACCAACGCTTTCTTCGTGGAGTCCGTGTTCGACGCCCGTCAGATGGGCCAGAGCTGGTTCACCTGGTCCCCGGACGTCTCCATCGGCTACATCAAGGGCCGCGACATCGGCCGCTATGAGAACTCCCATCCCGGCGTGACCAGCAACGTCTGGGTCGGCGCCGCCGGTGCCCGCTTCCATTACGGCAGCGAAGGCGACTGGTACCGCCCCTTCTTCTTCAGCTTCCAGGTCGCGGGCACCGCCGGCGGTCGCACGCAGGCGCTGTCGAGCGGCTACGAGTTCGTCAGCACGCTCGGCTGGCAGTACAAGAACGTCAGCTTCCAGGTCCGTCACATCTCTAACGGCAGCTTCCAGGAGCCGAACCGTGGCGAGACGATGGCGCTGGTGGGTATCGGTTTCGATATCTGAGTGCGTTGGTATCAAAAAAGAGCCGGCGCTGCGAAGCGCCGGCTCTTTTTTATTTCCCGATGGCCGGATCAGTGTCCCGAAGCGGCCGGCCCTGCCTTGGCCGCGAACGGCGGCTTCGCCAGCCATACGACGAAGATCAGTGCGACGAACACGAAACCGAGCAGGTAGAACACCTCGTTGAACGAGATCTGATAGGCCTGATTGGTGATCATCGCGTTGACCGAAGACACCGCGTACTGCGGGTCGCCACGGCCGATCTGGGTGAGCGCATCCTGCGTCGTCGGATTGAACGGTGTGAAGTTCTCCGCCAGCCGCTCGTGGTGGACGATGGCACGGTGATCCCACAGGAACGTGGTCAGCGACGCCGCGAAGCTGCCGCCCAGCGTGCGCAGGAAGGTCGCCAGACCGGAGCCCGCCGCGATCTCACGAGGCTGCAGGTCCGACAGCAAGATGCTCAGCACCGGCATGAAGAACAACGCCACGCCCAGGCCCTGAATCAGCTGGACCATCGCGACACTGTAGAAGTTGATGTCGAGATAGAAGTCCGAGCGCATGAAGCACGTCGCACCCATGACGATGAACGCACCCGAGGCCAGCACGCGCAGGTCGAACTTGTGCGCATAGCGTCCGACGAACGGCGTCAGGATCACCGGGATGATGCCGAGCGGCGCCGCCGCGAGACCCGCCCATGTCGACGTGTACCCGACGTTTCGCTGCAACCACTGCGGCACCAGCAGACCGATGGCGAAGAACGCCGCGTACGCCAGCACCAGACACAAGGTGCCCATCGCGAAATTGCGATGTCTGAAGAGCTTCAGATTGACGATCGGATCCTTGTCGGTGAGCTCCCAGATCAGGAACACGGCCAGACCGATCGCGGCGATGATCGCGGTGACCACGATGAAGGTGGATGAGAACCAGTCCTCGTCGTTGCCCTTGTCGAGCACCACCTGCAGCGCGCCCACGCCGATGATCAGCGTGATGAGGCCCACGTAATCGATCTTGGGCTTCTCGGTGACTTCCGGCCTGCCCTTCATCTGGTTCGCCACGACGAAGCTGGCGAAGATGCCGATTGGCACGTTGATGAAGAAGATCCACGGCCAGGTGTAGTTGTCGGTGATCCAGCCACCGAGGATCGGACCCGCGATGGGCGCGACGACGGTGACCATCGCCAGCAACGCCAGCGCCATGCCTCGTTTGGCCGGTGGGTAGATCGAGATCAGGAGCGACTGCGTGATCGGGTACATCGGTCCCGCGACCGCGCCCTGAATGGCGCGGAACACGATCAGCATGGTCATGCTCTGGGCGATGCCGCACAGGAACGACGCGAGCGAGAACAACAGCGTCGCCCATACGAACAGCTTGGTCTCACCGAAACGACGGGTGAGGAAGCCGGTCAGCGGCAGGGCGATCGCGTTGCTCACCGCGAACGAGGTGATCACCCAGGTGCTCTGGTTGGAGCTGACACCCAGGTTACCCGCGATGGTCGGCAACGACACGTTCGCGATCGTCGTGTCGAGCACCTGCATGAAGGTAGCGAGCGATAACCCGACCGTGGACAGCGCCAGATTGGGCGGTCGAAATTCGGTGCTCATGAATAAACCTTACCTGGGAGCCTGCTGCTCGGCACCTTCACCGGCGGACGCGTTTTCATGGATCACGCGGGCGATGTCCTTGTCGGCATCGGCAAGCTGCTTGTCGTAGATCGGCGTCGAGAACTCGGGCTTCGTGGGCGACTGCTTCGCCAGCAACGCACCGCTCTGGTCATGCAGCGACACGGTCACCTTGGTCGACAGGCCCAGGCGCAGCGGCTTGTCTTCCAGCTGCTTCGGCTCGGTGAAGACGACGCGGACCGGCACGCGCTGCACGATCTTGATCCAGTTGCCCGTGGCGTTCTGCGCCGGCAGGATGGAGAACGCGCTGCCGCTGCCGACACCCAGGCTGCGGATCTTCGCCTTGTATACCGTGTCGCCACCGTAGACGTCGGCGGTGACGTCGACCGGCTGGCCGATACGCATTTTGGTCAGCTGCGTTTCCTTGAAGTTGGCATCGATCCAGACTTCATGCAGCGGCACGACGGCCATCAGGGCGGCGCCCGGCTGGACCCGCTGACCGACCTGTACGCTGCGCTTGGCGACATAGCCGTCGACCGGCGCGACCAGCGTCGAGCGGACGAAGTCTAGGTAGGCGGAGCGAAGCTTGGCGGCAGCGGCACGCACGTCCGGATGCGAGGACACCACGGTGTCGTCGACCAGCACCTTGTTGCTGCTGTACGACTGCCTGGCGGACGCGAGGCTGCTCTCGGCGGAGGTCAGCGTATCGGCGGCGTGCGACAGTTCTTCCGCGGAGATGGCACCCGACTTCGCCAGATCGCGACGGCGGTTGTAATCCTGGCGGGCGCGGTCGACGGCGGTCTGGCGCACCGCGACGTCGGCCTGCGCCGAGGTCACGTTATTGTAGAGGCCACGCACGCGACGCACGGTGTTGGCGAGGTTGGCGCGCGCGCTTTCCAGGTTCACTTCGGCGTCGCTGGGATCGAGCTTGACCAGCACGTCGCCCTGGTGAACGAGGTCGCCGTCGTCGGCGCCGATCGAGGTGACCGTACCGGCGATCTGCGGGGTGATCTGCACGACGTTGCCGTTGACGTAGGCGTCGTCGGTATCTTCATACCAGCGGCCGTCGACGAAGTACCAGATCACCCAGCCGATGATGGCGAGGACGATGACGAGTACCAGCAGCTTAAGGAAGAAGCCGCGGCGGCTCTTCGGCGGCGGTGCGACGACGGCGCCGGCGGGGGCGGTGGTTTCTTGTGACATCGGAAGAGGCCTCGAGATGAATGCTTAGTGGGTTGCCGGCGCTGCGGTGACGACCGACGGGTCATCGGCCGCGGGGCGGAAGCCGCCACCAAGCGCCTGAATGAGTTGGACGGACGTGTCGACCTGCTGGGCCTTCAGCGATGCCATGCGCTGCTCGGCTTCGAGCAGCTGCTGGCGAACCACGAGCGATTCCAGGTAGCTGCCGACACCGGCCTTGTAGCGCTGCTGCGACAGGTCGTAGGCCTGCTGGGCCGCATCCTGCGCGCGCTGCTGCGCCTGAATCTGCGTGCCGATCGAGTCGAGCCCGGACAGGTCGTCCTGCACTTCGTTGAGCGCGCCGACCAGCGTCTTGTTGTACTGCGCGACCGCCAGATCGTAATCCGCATCCTTGCCGGCGAGATTCGCGCGAAGGCGACCGCCGTCGAAGATGGGCAGCGAGAACGCCGGCAACACCTGCCAGAAGCGCGCCTGCGAGGCGAACAGGTTTTCCGTGCCACCGGCGAGCTGCGCGGCGAGTACGCCGAGCGTCACGTTGGGCAGAAATGCCTTCTTCGCCGAGACGATGTCCTTCGAGGCCGCCTCGACGCGCCAGCGCGCGGCGACGAGGTCGGCACGGTGACCGAGCAGATCGGCCGGCAGGTTGGCCGGGATGGCGACGGCGGCCGGCGTGAGCGCGGCGGGGCGGGCGATGTCGAGGCCACGATCCGGGCCCTTCCCGAGCAGCACGCTGAGCGACGTGCGCGAGCTGTCGATCGCACGCTGCGCCACCGCGATCTCACGTTCGGCCGAGGCCACTTCGCTGTCGGCCTGCTTCACCTGCATCTGGTTGTCGACGCCGGCGGCCACGCGCTGCACGGTCAGCTTCTGTGATGCATGCGTCCGGTCGAGTTCGGCGTTGGCGACGTCGAGCTGCGTGAACGCGTAGCCAAGCTGCGTGTAGGCACGGGCAACGTTGGTCGAGATTTCGATGCGTGCGGCGCGCGCATCGACCTCAGCCGCACGCTGCGAACCCACGGCCGCTTCGAACGCGGCACGCTTGCCGCCCCACAGGTCGAGGTCCCAGTTGAAACTGCCGTAGCCGTACTTGGTCCACGAGAAATGGTTGCCCGGGGGATCCGGCAGCAACGAGCCCGGCAGATGCGCACCGGCGACACCGCCACCTACGTTGAACGTGGGATCGCGCGCTGCGTCAGCCGAACCGGACTGCGCCTGAGCCTGACGCACGCGGGCGTCGGCGGTGGCGAGGTCGGGGTTGTCTTTCAACGCCTCTTCGATCAGCGAGGAGAGCTGGCTGTCACCCAGTCCGGTCCACCAGTCGGCGGCCGGCCACCCCGCCGGAGACACGGGGACGTTCGCCAGGCTGCGCTCGGCGTGGAGGGAGGACGGGTCGGTCAGGGTGCCTTGCGGATCCAGGCCACGGCTGGTGACACAGCCGGAAAGGATCAACGCGGCCCCGACGGCCGCCACGAGAGTGTGCAGACGCATTGCGTATTGCCTCGGACGTTTAGTTCAGTCTTTTTCGCGAAGCGCGTCGAGCACGCGCCCCAGGTAGTCGTGCAGCTTCTCGCGCTCGTCCTCGGTCAGCCCCTTCTGGGCGCGCTCGAGGGTCGCGAGGTTGCTTTCGTGCAGGTGCTTCCACAGCGCCACGCCGGCCTCGGTAAGGTCGATGCGCAGCGCGCGGCGGTCCTGCTCATGCGGCTGGCGGCGGAGGTAACCCTTCGCTTCCAGCTGGTCCAGCTGCCGGGTCATGGCGCCGCCGTCGAGGTCGACCGAGCGGGCCAGTTCGGTGGCGGTCATCGCGCCGCAGGTCGCCAGGCGCTTGAGCACATGAAACTGGGTGAATTTCAGATCCGCGCCCTGCGCGGCAAGATCGGACTCGATAGCCCGGACGATCTCACTACGCACCATGCCGACGAGGGCACCCAGGCTGTCGGGGTTGTCGTAGACGGGGCAAGGATTGTTCATGGACGAGCATTCTATTGCCCGAATTATAGTTGTCAAGGCAAATATGCTTTCAGCATATATTGCCGTGTGTGAATCAGTTCATCCTTCGTCGGCCAGGAGGGCCGCGAGCGCAGGGTCGCGGACCGCGAAAAGGTCGAAGACGCCGAGCGCGCGGAGGGTCGGAAGCTGTGCCAGGAGCCTTGGCTCCAGCCGCCGGCGCTGTTCTTCCGGGGTGCCCGGATCGAGCATGGCGTGCGCGCAGGCGACGAAGGTCACCAGGGCATCGCCGGCTTCGCGGCCTTCAGTGGCGTCGCGGAAATCGTTCGTGACGAGACGGATCATGCGGGTCTCCTTCGTCGAAACGGGACAGATACTTGGGGAAGCAGATATTAGCCATGACGGGTATAGGCCTGATATCGTTAGTTGGCCAAGTTATGTCGAGGAACGGCCAAGATGGATCATGATGCAGTCCACGCCCTGCTCGAAAGCGCCGAGGGTCCGCCGCTGGTGGCCTACGAGGTTCGCGGCCAGATCCCAAAAATGGAAAGCGACTGGCACAGCCATGTGCGAGGTCAGTTTTTCTATGTGGAAGAAGGCTTTGTCACCAACCAGACGGAGCACGGCTCCTACCTGCTGCCTCCTCATCGCGCCGGCTGGATGCCCCCGGGCACGCTGCATACCATCAGCATGACCGGACCGATGCACGCCTGGGGTGTCTTCATCGCGCCCTGCGCGGCGGGAGGTCTGCCCGATCGCCCCTGCGTGGTCGGGGTCAACGACCTGATTCGGTCGATCATCCGGCGCGCCGCGAGCTGGCCGGTGGACGTCGCCGAGCCCGACCCGGCTCGCGACCGCTTGCTGGCGGTGCTGCTCGATGAGTTGCACGGCGCTCCCGTCGAGCCCCTCCATCTGCCGATGCCCACGGACCGGCGCCTCCGTCGCGTGGCCGTCGCGATGTACGAGCACCCGGAGGACACGCGCGGCATCGAGGACTGGGCGAACTGGGCAGGCATGTCGACGCGTACCCTGACGCGGCTGTTCCGGCAGGAGACCCAGTGCAGCGTCGCGCAGTGGCGGCAGCAGGCAAGGCTGACTCGGGCGCTCGAGCGCCTGGCGACCGGCGAGCCGGTCTCGGTGGTATCCGACGCGCTGGGCTACGCGACGCCCAGCGCGTTCGTCGCGATGTTCCGCAAGGCGTTCGGCGATTCGCCGGGGCGTTATCTGGCGAGGCAGGCGGCTCTCACCTGACGCCGTTTGCCCAGAACGCCTCTTCCTCGACCGGCTTACACATCCACAGCCCTTCGAACGTATAGCTGTCGCCGCCGTCCCGGGTCACGACATCGACGGCGACCCGGCCGTAACGCCAGGGCCCGCGCTGCCCCGGGTCGCCTTCGTCATGACACGCGTGCGTCGCGGTGTAGGTGCCCGTCACCGGATCTGTCATCGCGGCTGCCTGCTCCCGGCACTTCGCCATGGCTTCGTCGTGGCTGGGCAAGGTGTGGTCGCCGGAAACGAAACGTTCTTCGCCGCATTCCACGGCGGCGGCGAAGACGGGAACGAAGACGAGCAGGGCGCCCACCAGGGTGAGGACGTGGGAAACGCGCCGGTTACAGAAACGGGGATACGAAGACTGCACGTGTATGCCTCAGGCGTGGGGGACGCCGAGGCTGCGCAAACGAGCGGGGTAAAAGAATCCGAAAATTCTGAAAGATCACGCCGCTTCCAGCCGGTGCGACGCGGATCACACGGAGGCGCCGGTCAGCCTGCCGGAAACCGGTATCCCACGCCGGGTTCCGTCCTCAGCCAGCGTGGCGTGGTCGGATCGTCGCCCAGTTTCTGACGCAGCTTGCCCATCACGATGCGCAGGTAGTGCGTGTCCTGCGTATGCGTCGGTCCCCAGACCTCACGCAGGATCTGCTGCTGGCTGACCACGCGACCCGGATGGCGGACCAGCAGCGACAGCACCGCGAACTCCTTGCGCGTGAGCGCCACCGGCGCACCGTCCAGCAGCACTTCCCGGCGGGCAAGGTCGATCGCGAGACGGCCGTCGTCGTAACGCACCGCGGCCTCCGCGTCGCCGCCACGGGCGGCTTGCCGAAGCAGCACGCGCAGGCGCGCCATCAACTCCTGAATGCCGAACGGCTTGGTCACGTAGTCGTTGGCGCCACCGTCGAGCGCGCGGACCTTTTCCGCTTCGGTATCGCGCACCGAGAGCATCAGCACGGGTACCTGACTCCACTGACGGATCTCGCGAAGCACGTCATGACCTTCGAGGTCGGGCAGGCCGATGTCGAGGATGACCACATCGGGCGACTGCGTCGCCGCGAGGCCGAGGCCTTCCTGACCGGTCGAGGCCAGCAGCACGTGATAGCCCTCGGCGCGCAGACCGATGTCCAGGAAGCGGCGGATCTGAGCTTCGTCGTCGATCACCAGCACACGGGGGGCCGAGGCATTCATGGGGCTTCGTCAGGAGGCGGCGGCAAGGGCAGCGAGACGCGAATGGTCGTGCCTCCGCCGACGTGGGGCAAGGCCTCCACGCTGCCGCCGTGCGCGCCGATCATCCCCCGGCAGATCGCCAGGCCCAGTCCGGTGCCGTGTCCGCCCCGGTCGCCACGCGACACCGAGTAGAACATGTCGAAGATCCGCGCCCGCTCGTCCTCGGGAATGCCGGGCCCGCGGTCGGCCACATCCACCAGCAGCCGACCCGCTTCGGTACGCACCGTCACGCGCATGGGCTCGCCGGGCGGCGTGAACCGCGCACCGTTTTCGAGGATGTTGAACAGCGCCTGCTCGACGAGCGCGGGGTGGACGTGCAGGAGGACGGTGTCATGTGGCAGGTGCATGTCGACGCGCACCTCCGGAAACAGCTTGCGCATGCGTGATACGGCGGCCGCGACGATCTCGCCCGCGTCGACCCAGTCGCGATTGAGTTTCAGCGTGCCGTGGCCCAGCCGCGTCATGTCGAGCAGGTTCTGGATGTAGCGGTCCAGGCGCTGGCCTTCACCGAGGATCGCCTGCAGCAGCTCCTGGCGCTCGCTGTCGGGCAGCTGCTTTTCGTAGCTGATCAGCGTACCGGCGGAACCGATCATGGAGGCGAGCGGAGACCGCAGGTCGTGCGAGACCGAGGAGAGCAGTGCGTTACGCAGGCGCTCGGTCTCCCCCTGCACGCGCGCGCTTTCCAGTTCCGAGGCGAGGCGCGCGCGGTCGAGCGCCTGCCCGATGTCCTGCACCATCGCCAGCGCCAGGCCGCGGCGGTCGGCATCGGGTTCACGCATGCCCGGCGGAAAGCGCAGGGCTGCCACGCCGCCGCGCTGATGCTCGCTGCCCAGCGGCAGCATCCAGCAGGAAGCGCCGTTGAGGGTGTCGGTGTACCGACCGGCTGGCTCCGCGTGTCCATCGGACCAGTCGGCGGCGGCGAGATCCTGGGCGGAGAGCGGAAAGGCCGAGGGTGCGGTGCTGGCGACGCCGAGTTCGCCACCGGCTTCCCGCGCAAGTATGGCGACGTCGATGTCCAGCGCCCTCGCCAGCGCCTGCGCGCCGGCCGCCCTCACGCTCTCGGCATCCGCGCTCGTCGCCAGCTGTTGTCCGAGCGCGACGAGCGCGCGGGCGCGAACCTGGGCCGCACGCAACGACGTCACCTGTCCGGCGAGGCGGGTGGCCAGGCGGCTGCAGACCAGCGCGGCCACGAGAAACAGTGTCACCGCGAGCACGTCATCCGCGTTGGCGATCGCCAGCGTGTAACGCGGCGGCGCAAAGAAGAAGTTGTAGCCCAGGAAACTCAGCAGCGCCGCATACACCGCCACCGCCATGCGGGTGCGTACCGCGACCACCAGCACCGCCGTCAGAAAAATCAGCGAGAGGTTGGCCACCGACAGGAACCGGTCGGCGACGAAGGACAACGCCATCGCGATCGCGGTGGCGAGTGTGGCGAACCCGTAGTCACGCCGCGAGCCGCCGTCTTCGATACGCAGCCGCAGGCGCGACTGGGCCCGCTGCGTCGGCGTGGCGACGATGGTCAGTTCGAGGTGAGCGGCGCGCCTCAGCAGTTGCTGGGTCAGCGAGTAGCCGAGCCGGCGGGCGATGGGCCGCTCTCGCGTACGGCCGACGATGATCTGGCCGGCGCCTTCGCGATCGGCCCAGGCGATCAGCTCCTCGGCAACCGCATGGCCGCGCAGGATCACCGCCTCACCGCCAAGACGGCGAGCCAGGCGCATCGCGGCGTCCACACGTTCGCGACGGGCGCTGTCGGGACCGCCGCGATCGACGAACAGCACGCTCCACGGGGCACCGCGACGCTCCGCGATACGCCGGGTGATACGCACGAGGTATTCGCTCTGATCGTGACCGTCGATCGCGGCCATGACCCGTCGCCGTACGGGCATCGCATCGCCGCGGGCGAGCATGTGCTCGCGCAGGTCGCTGTCGACGTGGGCGGCGACGGTTTCCACGGCAAGCTCGCGAAGCGCGGCGAGATTGGTCGGTGAGAAGAACGCGTCCAGCGCCACGGCCGCCGTTTCCGGCACGTAGACCTTGCCTTGCTTGAGCCGACCGATCAGCTCACGCGGCGGCAGGTCGACCAGGACGATATCGCGTGCGCGGTCGAGGAAGACATCCGGAACCGTTTCGCGCACGGCGACGTTGGTGATCCTCCTCACCTGGTCGTTGAGGCTCTCGACGTGCTGCACGTTGAGCGCCGTGTAGACCTCGATGCCGGCATCGAGCAGTTCGGCGATGTCCTGCCAGCGGCGCGTGTGCCGACCGCCAGGGAGATTGGTGTGCGCGAGTTCGTCGACGAGGATGACCGCCGGCTTGCGCGCAAGCGCCGCCTCGAGATCGAATTCCCTGAAATCGCGGCCGGCATAGCGGACCGGACGGGTCGGGAGTATCTCGATCCCTTCGAGCAGGGCCGCGGTCTCGCTCCGACCGTGGGTCTCGACCAGGCCCACTACGACATCGATACCCTGCCGTTTCAGATCGCGCGCGGCGGACAGCATCGCGTAGGTCTTGCCCACGCCGGGGGCGGCGCCGAGGAAGATCTTGAGGCGCTGGCCGTCCTCCTCCTTCACCGCGTTGAGCAGCGCGTCGGCGCGGGCGTCTCGGACATCGTTCATGGCGTGGGGCCGCAGGAGTTGAGGAAAGGGTAGCCGAAGTGCCACCGGCTCCGGTGGGAGCCGGCCCTGCCGGCGATGCGTTGTTACCTCTGTGCCTGATCAAGCGCGAGGTTCAGCCGCAACACGTTGACCCGGGCCTCCCCCAGCACACCGAACTGACGCCCCTCGGTGTTCGCCGCGATCAGCTCCCGCACCTTCTCCGCGGGGATACCCCTCTCCCGGGCCACGCGCCCCGCCTGAAACTCCGCCGCCGCCGGACTGATCTCCGGATCGAGGCCGCTGGCCGAGGCCGTCACCAGATCCACCGGCACGGGCGCCCGGTTCTCCGGGTCCGCGGCGCGCAGCGCGGCGATACGCTGCTTCGCCGCGTCCGTCAGGGCCGGATTGGTCGGACCGAGATTGGAGCCCGTGGATGCCGCCGCATTGTTCGGCCCGGGCGTGGTCGCCGAAGGGCGCCCCCAGACATAACGCGGTGCGGTGAACGACTGCCCGATCAGTGCCGAACCGACCGGCTTACCGTCGCGCTCGATCAGGCTGCCGGCCGCCTGCTTCGGAAACAGCACCATGGACAGTCCGCCAACCACGACGGGATAGGCCACGCCGGTGACCGCGGTCATCATCAGCAGCAGCACGAAGGCGTTACGCAACAAGGTAGTCATGGCCATGATCCTCAGTAGTGCCAGATCGCATCGACGATCGCGCTGAGCTGGTAACCCTTGCGGCCACCGTCGTAAGCGTCGACGTCATAGGATTTCTCGTAACGGATTTCTGGGCGGATCTCGACGTCCGGGCTGACCCAGTGGGTCATGCCGAGCGTGTGCGTCGTGTAGCGCGTGGCGTAACCGGTACGCTGACCTTTCTGGTCGTTGTACCACTCGTTGCGGAACGAGATCATGTTGAGCGGATCGATCGCCACGTTGATGTAGTTGACGATGCCGTACTCGCCCGCCTTGCCGGCCACCGGCGACGAGCCGACCACGCCGGGTTCGCCGCCGGGGCCATAGCCCGCGATGTTGCGGCCGTACATGTAGTAAGCCTCGGTGAGGATGTGGACGTCGTCGCTGAAGCGGTGACCCCAGGTGGTCACGTACATCTGCACGTTGTTGTAGTTGTAGTCGTCGGTGTTGAAGCTGTTCACGCAGGGATACAACATGTCGTCGTTGTCTTTCGACACCCAGCGCACGCAGGCCTGCAAGGTCGGACGCGACGAATGGTTCCACACGGCGGTGTCGTTGCCACCGTTGATACCCAGCTGCACGGTCCACTGCGCGTTGAGCCGCGTGGTCGTCATCACGCCCATCTGCGTATACGGATCCGCCGTGTAAAGCACCGAATGCGTGACCAGGTAGTTGTTGGGCGAAAACTGCGCCTCGATGTCCGGCAGCGACAGATAGCGTCCCACACGCACGACCATGCCCTCGGCGATATGCGGCAGGTAGAGATCCGCATAGAACAGCATGGGATCGTAGCCATAGGTCTTGCCTGTCTGCGGCTGATCGGCACGGGGATTATTCAGCAGCTGATTGCTGAAGACGCCCTTCATGGTGGTGTAGTGGTAGTCGTAGCCGTAAAGGTTGTCGAGGTGGAAGCCCCAGTCGATATGGTCGGTCTGTACCGTGTCGGGGATACGCTCGATGCGCAGCAAGGCCTGGTTGAACTCGGCGCGGTTGGGGCGCGTCGCGTACGACAGCGGGTAGTTGGTGTGGGACGAGCTGCTCGCATTGACCGACCCGTTCAGCCAGCCGTAGATCTCGATGCGGTTATCGGTCATCCATTTGCCGAAGCGGTTGCACGCCAGCGCCTTCTCCAGCGGGTACCTCGAATTGAGGTTGGGCACGCCGATCGGATAGGCGACACCGCCGAGCTGCCATTCCGCCGAGGGGAACGGCGGTGACGGGAGCGGCGAGGCCATGGCACGGCGTGGCGCCGCCGGTGCATCGGGGTCGGCGGGCTGGGCGTCTTCGCGGTAGGCGGCGGCGAAGCGCGAAGCAAAGCCCTGAGAGCAGTCGCCGCTGCCGGAAGCCATCGCACGGGTGACGGGGGCGATGGCGAGACAGGCGGCGAGAAGAGCATAACGAGTGGTGCGCATGGCGTTGTTTACCGATCCCTTTCGGGACCCCTTTTCGGTGAGTAGGAGAGTGGTGCTTTGAATCAGATACCGGCGTAGCCGCCGAGCGCGTAGTCGTCCTCGTCCCGCGTCGCGGTCGTCACGACGACACGCGGTCCGGTGACCCTGGCAGGCACGCTGGCGACCGTCGCGGGGATGTCCGGGGCGACGACGCGAACTTCCATGTCGAGGTCGGCGCTGTCTTCGATGAGCACGGTGAGCTTCACGGAATGCATGGGATGACGCCTCTTTTTCAGGCCAGTCCGATCAGGACCAGCAACATGTCGATCAGCTTGATGCCGATGAACGGCACGACGATGCCGCCCAGACCGTAGACCAGCAGGTTCCGGCGCAGCAGGGCGGCGGCACCCAGGGCGCGATACGCGACGCCCTTCAACGCGAGCGGAATCAGGAAAATGATGATCAGTGCGTTGAAGATCACCGCCGACAGGATCGCGCTCTGCGGTGTGGCCAGGTGCATCACGTTGAGCGCATCGAGTGCGGGATACGTCGTGGCGAATGCCGCGGGGATGATCGCGAAATACTTGGCGATATCGTTGGAGATCGAGAACGTGGTGAGCGCGCCGCGCGTGATGAGCATCTGCTTGCCGATACCGACCACTTCGATCAGCTTGGTCGGATTGGAATCCAGATCCACCATGTTGCCGGCTTCCTTCGCCGCCTGGGTGCCGCTGTTCATCGCCACGGCGACATCGGCCTGTGCAAGGGCGGGCGCATCGTTGGTGCCGTCGCCACACATCGCCACCAGACGGTTCTCGGCCTGCATGTCACGGATCAGCTTGAGCTTCGCTTCCGGCGTCGCCTCGGCCAGGAAATCGTCCACGCCCGCTTCGGCGGCGATCGCCGCGGCGGTCAGGGGGTTGTCGCCGGTGACCATCACCGTACGGATGCCCATCTTGCGCATCTCGGCGAAGCGCTCCTTGATACCGTCCTTGACGATATCCTTCAGTTCGACGACGCCGAGCGTGAGCGAGCCGTCCACGACGATCAGCGGTGTGGCGCCGCGACGTGCGACATCCTCGGCCATACGACGCACCAGCGGTGGCATGTGGCTGTCCTGGGTGTCGAGGTAGCGTTCCACGGCGTCCATCGCACCCTTGCGGATATGCCGCGTACCGACGTCGACGCCGCTCATGCGGGTCTGCGCGGTGAAGGGCACGAAGACGGCGCCGCGATCGGTGGCCGGACGCCCGGCCATGGCGACGAAACGTGCCGCGAGCGTCACGATGCTGCGGCCTTCCGGGGTCTCGTCCGCCCGCGAGGCGAGCTCGGCGGCTTCAGCCAGTTCGCGCTCCTCGATACCCGGTGCCGGGTGGAAGGCGACGGCCTGGCGGTTGCCCAGCGTGATGGTGCCGGTCTTGTCGAGGAGCAGGACGTCGACGTCACCGGCCGCCTCGACGGCGCGACCCGACGTGGCGATGACGTTGGCGCGGATCATGCGGTCCATACCGGCGATACCGATCGCCGACAGCAGGGCGCCGATCGTGGTCGGAATCAGGCAGACGAGCAGCGCGATGAGGACCGTGAGGGTGATCGGATGGCCGACACCCGCGGCCTGCACGCTGTAGATCGAGTACGGCAGCAGCGTGGCGCAGGCGAGCAGGAAGATCAGGGTGAACTTGGCCAGCAGAATCGTCAGCGCGATCTCGTTCGGCGTCTTGCGACGCGAAGCGCCTTCCACCATCGAGATCATGCGGTCCAGAAAGCTTTCACCGGGGTTGCTGGTGATGCGCACCACCAGCCAGTCGGACAGCACCCGGGTGCCTCCGGTCACCGCGCTGCGGTCACCACCGGATTCCCGGATGACCGGTGCCGATTCGCCGGTGATGGCGCTCTCATCGACGCTGGCGGCGCCGACCACGACTTCGCCATCGCCCGGGACGATGTCGCCCGCGTCGACCAGCACGAAGTGGCCGGTGCGCAGTTCACTCGACGGTGTGAAGACGATAGCGGCATCACGGTCCGCCGAGGCCAGCTTCTTTGCCGCGACATCGCGGCGCGAACCTCGCAGCGCATCGGCCTGTGCCTTGCCGCGGCCTTCGGCCAGCGCTTCGGCGAAGTTCGCGAACAGCAGGGTGAACCACAGCCAGAGCGCAACCCAGAAGATGAAGGTCGTCGGCGCTTCACCGTGTCCTGTCAGCGCCTGGATCCAGAGAAGGCTGGTCAGGACGCTGCAGACGAAGACGACGAACATCACCGGATTACGGAACTGCAGGCGCGGTGAGAGCTTGCGGAACGCGTCACCGAGGGCGCGTGTCACCAGCGCGCGGTCGAAACCGCGCGGGGCGTTATGGGCTTGGGTAGTCATGTATCAGTGGCCCGTGGCGGACATCAGTTGTTCGGCGATAGGCCCAAGGGCCAGTGCCGGGAGGAAGGTCAGCGCGCCCACGACGATGACGATGCAGGCAAGCAGCGTGATGAACAGCGGCGTGTGCGTGGGCAGTGTCCCGGCGCTCTCGGGGACATGCTTCTTCGCCGCGAGCGAACCGGCCATGGCCAGCATCGCGATCGCCAGCGGGAAGCGGGACAGGAACATGCAGATACCGAGCAGAACGTTCCAGAACGGCGTGTTTGCCGACAGGCCACCGAACGCGCTGCCATTGTTGTTCGCCGCCGAGCTGACCGCGTAGAGCATCTCGCTGAAGCCATGAGCGCCTGGATTGGACACCCCCGCGACGCCGGCCTTCGACATCACCGCGATGGCGGTGCCGATGACGACCAGCGCGCAAGGCAGAAGCACCGCCAGGCTGGCCATCTTCATCTCGTGCGCCTCGATCTTCTTGCCGAGGTATTCCGGTGTGCGTCCCACCATCAGGCCGGCGATGAAGACCGCGACCACGGCGAAGGCAAGCATGCCGTAGAGGCCCGAGCCGACACCGCCGAAGATCACCTCGCCCAGCTGCATGAGCCACATCGGTACGAGGCCGCCCAGCGGTGTCAGCGAGTCGTGCATCGTGTTTACGGCGCCGCAGGACGCGGCCGTGGTGATCGCGGCGAACAGGCCCGAGGCGGCGATACCGAAGCGGGTTTCCTTGCCTTCCATGTTGCCGCCCGCCTGCAGGCCGGAGGCCTGGGCGTCGATGGCCAGACCGTGCAGCGCGGGGTTGCCCGCCTGCTCGGCGGCGACCAGACCGACGGTCAGCGGCACGAAAATGAGCAGCATGGTGGCGAGGATCGCCCAGCCCTGGCGGCGATCGCCGACCATGCTGCCGAAGGTGTAACAAAGTGCCGCCGGAATCAGGAAGATCGAAAGCATCTCGACGAAGTTGGAGAACGGTGTCGGGTTCTCGAACGGGTGCGCGGAGTTGGCGTTGAAGAACCCGCCGCCATTCGTGCCGAGCATCTTGATCGCGATCTGCGAAGCGGCCGGGCCCATCGGCAGCGTCTGTGTGCCCTGCTGCACCGTGGCGACGTCGAGGTAGGGCGCCAGGTTCTGGACGACACCCTGCGATACGAGGAGCAACGCGATGACCAGCGAAAACGGCACCAGCACGTAGAGCGTGGCGCGGGTCATATCGACCCAGAAGTTTCCGACGGCGGACGCGCCCCGGCGACTGAAGCCGCGGATCACCGCGATCAGCACGGCGATACCGGTGGCGGCGGAGAGGAAGTTCTGCACGGCCAGGCCGAGGGCCTGGGTGAGGTAACTCATCGTCGACTCACCCGCGTAACCCTGCCAGTTGGTGTTCGTGGCAAAGCTGATCGCGGTATTCATCGCCGAATCGGGCGAGACCGCGCCGAAGTGCTGTGGATTCAGCGGCAACCATGCCTGCGCACGCTGCAACAGGTAGACCACGGCAAGGCCGGCCACGTTGAAGGCGAGCATGGCGATGGCGTAGCGCGTCCAGCTCATGTCCTCGCCGGCGCGGATGCCCGAGACGCGATAGAGCACGCGCTCGATGCGACCACCGAAACGGGTGACCTTGTTCGGTTCGTCGGCGAAGACCAGCGCCATGTACTGGCCGACCGGCTTCACCAGCACCAGCAGGACCGCCAGGAAGAGGCCGATCTGAAAGATGTCGTTGGCACTCATTCGAACCACTCCGGCTTGAGGAGGGCCACGCAGAGGTAACCGGTCAGCGCCACCGCGATGGCGGTGGCTACGATGTAGACGAGAGACATAGGGGTTTCCTCAGCGCCGGCCGAGCCGGTCGCAGATCATGAGGAAGCCGATCGTCATGGCCGTGAGCACGATGACGAGAAGGACGTACAGGAGTTCCACGGGTGCGTTCCGTCGAAGAGGACGGTGCGCATTGTTCGCTTTGCGCGATATTTACGGTGTATCGGCCAGCCCCCCGGGCGTAACGTTTGCGTAAAGAAACACGTGAGTTGACAGTTGCCAGAGACGAGCTCAAGAATCCATGGGCGCTCCGAGCGCTGAACGGACCCTTGCACACAGAGGAGCAGGATGCTCATGGACCCGGCATATATCGACACGGTGAGAGCGCTGTGCGGACGAATCTCGATGTCAGCCTTTGACACCGTGTTCCGGCTTCGCATCGAGCGTGACGTCAAGGCGCCCAAAGACGGCCGTGTCTTTCTCCAGGTGGAATACGACACGCCTTGCGCGAACACGGGCGAGCGCCGCGCGTTTCGGGGGCGGAAGTGGTACCTCTCCGACCACATGATCGACGACGAAGTGGTCAAGACCGCCCTGGCCGCCTTCGAGGCCACCATGCGCCACGAGTGCCTCGAGGGCTTCAAGGTCGACGGCGTGACGCTGGTCAATCCGCATGTTCATTTCGAGGAGCTTTTGCGGATTTCATCGAGAGAGGTCTCGCGAGCCGATCCTGCCGCCGCCGAAGATACCTAGGGTAAGTCGCGGCTTTCGTCCGGTTCGGCCGTATTCGTGCAGACGGCGCCTACAACGGATGGCCGGTGCCCCGGTACCGAAGGCCAGCGTAGGGTGGATTGGGCGTAACGACGCCCACCGCAAAAGGACTTGCCGATGTCTGCCCCGACTTCCACCGCGACGCCCCGGCCCAATACGTTTGCCGCGGACTACCCGTCTCTGTTCGGAGACCTTTCCGTCGACCAGTGCCTTCCGGACGCGCTACAGAGCAAGCTGGGGCCTCTGGCCTATCTGAAAATGTTGTTCGACGTCGCGAGTTCCCTGGAGAAACGGTTCGACGACGCACCGAAAAGCCCGCTCGAAAGGCGTCGTCCGGACATCCCTGCGTTGCTTCTGGACGAGCCCGCGTTGAAGCGCCGCGTCCCCCGGCTCACGCTGGTCAACGACATCCTTGAAGCCTTGATCGTGGGTACCGCCAAGGCCGATCGAACGAACCGCGCAGCGTGCGCGGACATCCTGGCGGAGGCCAGCTGGCCACCGACGCTGCCGTTCGACGGTGCCTGGGACAGGATCATGCAGGTCCATTGGTACAAGGATCTCCTGCGCTGGGACACCTTGAGGCAGGTCGATCGCGACTATCCCGGCTTTGCCTGCGGTGCGCCCGCCGCCGTCGGTATGCGCGAGGTGCTGCCGCTGTGCACCCACCTGTCGCCCGCCCAGATACGTAACCTGGTGGTTCCGGAGTCCACATCGCTTGATGCCGCTCCCGGGGACACCGCGCCCTCTTCCGCCTCACTGCGGACGCGTCTCGGACTTCCGGCCGACGTGTCCGTCGACAGTCTCACGGCGAGCGCCTCATTCCTGAAGGCGACCGGCCTGAACCGCAAGCGGCTTCGGCAGCTCCTTGCGGTCAATGGTGTAGCCGGGGCAGGCGACACCGCCCAGGTGTCCTCCGTGCGGGTGAGCGACGCGGGAAAGCCAGGCGCATCGCCGGATAGCAGCGCGTTCGGTGCAAGCTACCTCAACGACGGCGCCACAGCGCCGCTGCGTCTCGTCCGCGCCGGCAGCGACAGCGGGTCGGCGGTGACGATCGAAGGGCTGACCGCCGCCCATCTCGACCGGGTCTGGCGAATCCTGCGCATTCAGGCAGGCATGGACCTGTCCTTTGCGCACATCGACCGCTTACTCCAGGCGGCCTTCGGTGCCCAGCGGGTCGAGAAGGGGCGACGCATCGACCTCAACGTCCTTCGCGTGCTGGGTCTCTACGCGCACTTGCGCGATAGCCGATCCGTGGATCTCGACGCCTACGCGGCGGTCGTACATGAGATATCGCCCTATGCCACCGGGCGCGACACATCGTATTTCGATCGGTTATTCGCGCCCGGACGTGCCCATGCGCCGCCGGTCATGGATGGTGCGCCCTTCGCGATCGAGGCGCCGTCCGCCGAAAGTTCTGCTGCCGCGCCACTGGTCGCCGATGCGACCGTGCGCGCGCTATGCCTGGGACTGGGTCTTCGTGAAGAGACCTTGCTTCGCTACCTTGGCTGGATCCGGGATGCGCGAGGCGAGCGCGCACCCACCCGCACGCTGGATTTCATTTCCGCCTGCCATCGTCTCGCGTTACTGCCGCGGTGGCTGGGCATAGCCGATGAGACTGAAGCGTCCGCCCTGCTGGAACTCTTCCGGAGCACGCAAGGCACACTCTTTGCGCAGCTGGCCCAGCCGCGGCTGAACACCGAAAAAGGGACCGACGCTCCTGACATCGTCGATGCGATCGTCACGCTGATGAACATGCGGGACTGGTTGCGCGAGCACGAACTGCCTCCCGCACGCCTCTTCGCCGTGCTCGCACCGGGCGCCGCCCGGACCGCGACCATCGATGCCGCGGACCAGGTCGTCACATACCATCGGGCCGGCGGAACCACGGGCCTGATCCACAAGACCGACCTGGCGCCCATCTTCGACCGCCTTGCTTTTGCCGTTGACGCGGACGACGAGGACACCGACCCCTTCGTGCTGCTTGCGTCGCTGATTCGACCGGACGGCAGGCTTCAAAAAGCCGCCTTTCTGATGACCGACATGGAGAGCATGCGCGCGGCGGTCCACGACCTGCTGGCCGAGGCGCCCTTCCGGCTCACCCGGGAGGATGTGGCGACGGGAACATACGCGGCCACGCTGGATAGCCTGTTTCCGGAACACTTGCTTGAAGAGGCAGACGCCGAGTCGCGGTTCGACGAAGCCGTCCGGAAAACGAGCGACATCCTCTGGGCAGCGCGACGTAACCAGATGGATCGCGCAAGCGATGTGCTCGCGGCCATCGTGCCCGGCATCAAGGATGCGAAGCTTCGGGAGTGCGTCGGGCGCTGGATCTCCGTGAGCCAGGAAGACCTGCTCGCGCTATACCTGGAACACGCTGGACGCACACAGATCGGCCGCCTGGCGGGCGCGTTTCGACAACCCGGCGAACTGGTCGCCCTGCTCGGCCTCACCGCGGACGATGTAGATGCCGTCGCCGCGCTTCCACGGAAGTTCGGGCTCGATGAGCGTACGGAAGATGGATCCCCGGGCGTCATCGACCTTCGCACGGTCTACCGGCTGACGGAGTGGAACCTCGTCGTGAGCGAAGCGGCACGCCGGGCAGGCAACGCACCATCCGATACGGCCTCGCGGCTGATCGCATGGCTGCGCGGTGACCCGGTCGCACTGGAGGCCACCCTCGGTGTACCCAAGGAATTATTGAAACTGGGCAACGCCGTCCCAGCCGACGTGCACGACCTGGCGTGGCTTCTCCGCGTTCTGGCGCTTGCCGATCGATCGGGTATCGCGCCGGGTGCGATCGTCGCCCTGTCGGCCTCGCATGCGGGCAGCAACGCCGCGTGGCTTTCGGCGGTCGCCAATCAACTCATGACCAACTTCGGTGAAGCCGACCGGACGACGATGATCGGTCGGCACGACGCATCCCGTCGCGATGCCATGCTTGCCTGGCTCCACGTTCATGCGAAGGACGCCGATAACCGGCCATTTGCCGACCGGGATGCACTGGCCGACTGGCTGTTGACGGATATCTCCGTGGGTGTCGAACCGCAGACGACACGTGTGGATGCGGCGGTAAGCAGCCTTCAGCTATATATCCATCGGTTGCTGAGCGGGCTGGAGAGGCGCCTCGATACCGCCAAAGACATGAAGGCGGTTCGGGAAGCCTGGACGACATACCAGGCGCGTTACGAGGACTGGCGCTCTCGTGAAGAGCGAGCGCTCTACCCCGAGAACTACATCGAGCCGGGCCGCCGGCAACACAAAACGCGCGCTTTCAGCGACCTCGAAACGCAGCTTGCCCAGGGGCAGGCACGTCCTGCCGACATCGAAACGAACCTGCTTTCGTATCTGACGACGTTCGAGCGCGTCAGCAACATTCAGGCCATATCCGGTTATCACGAAGGCATCGATCCCGCCAGCAACAAGCTGCATATCATCGGGCAGAGCAACGCCGAACCGCCGGAATACTTCTGGCGCACCGCGGATATGTCGGTCAAGGCACCGGGTGATCAGTTCTCCATGCTTGCATGGAGTGACTGGCGAGCGATCGATCTTCCACTGGTAGGCGAACTGGTCACGTGCAAGTTGCCACCCAGGCCAGACAAGGCGCAACTCGATAAAGCGACTGCCGACCTGGAAGCGGCGCGCGAACGCAAAGACGCAAGTCAGAAAGCCGAAGAGACTGCAACGGCGAAGGCGGTCGCATCGCAAACCGTCGCAGCCAGGCCTCAGCCCACCAAGGCGGAGATTGACCAGGCTACCGCCGACGAAGCCGCATCCTCTGTTGCCATCGAACAGGCGAATAAGGCAGCCGCGGATTTCCACCAGGCGGAATTCTCATTGAAGGCCGCGCATGCGAGAGCCAACGACCCCCGGGATGAAGTGCCGGTCATTCGTCCGCTGACCATCGACGGGCGCCCTTATGTCGTCTGGGCGGAGCGGGACGTTTCACCCATCGTCTTCGACGATCAGGACCGCGCGAGCGCCTACTACGTCATGAGAGTGTGCTTCTGCTATCAGGAATCGGACGGACACTGGAGCTCGGCAAACAAGCTTCTCGAACTGAATGGGCGGTCCGCCGACGGCAATCGACGAAAACCCACGAGCGACGACCAGATTCACGGCATGTGCAAGGAGCGTCTCAACCTCGTCACCCGTGAGTACCAGCCGACGTTGGCCGTCATGGAGAACCGCAAGGGTAAGCGGCGTAGGCATGAGCCTTTGCTGGTGGCACTGCTGCTCGACAGCAAGATGGCGGCTTCCGATGTGTTCCTCGTCCGCGCCGTCGACGAAGGCGCGGCTTCCCTCGATATGTCGAACAAGGTCGAGCGAGAGCGCCGCACGCAACTGAAGTTAGCCCCGCCGGCAGCATACAGTCCTTATTTCATCGCCGTGCGTGATCTTCTGCTCGTCGACAAGCGACGGCTCGACGCGGACGCCTCGGACAAGCTCGAGCGGAAGCTCGTTTTAAACTGGCAAAAGCTCTTCAGCGACCCTCGCGTCGTACAACATCCCTATCTTGGAACACGCTATCGCCTCACTTCAGGGAAAGATTCGGTAACCTCGGACGCGTACGTGAGGGAAACCGTTGCGAAGAAGGTGGTCATGCTGGACTTGCAGCCATCGACGCTGACCGCTGTGCTCTCCGAAGATGGCGAGCGCATGAAAGTCACGGGGACCGTCGACAGCGTGTGGCGCAACCGCGAACGCGTCATCGTTGAAGACAGGGATATTCACGGTCCTGAGGATGTCGCGGAAATCATCGTCGACGACAGCATGGTGGTCACTATTGAGTCGGCGCCGGGAGAATTCCCTGAGACGCTAGCCGAACGTGTCCATGGCTATCCTGCCCCCGGTGGAGAGTTCACCACGAGCGGCGCCATTTCATCGCGAAGCATCAATGTTCGCTTCACAGCAAACGCTCGACCCGGTACCAGGATTGCTGTCAATTACCGAATCGCTCCAGGGCACCCGACAAGCACGCCAAGATTTTATGCATTCGCTTACGAAGAGAGCCACGCTATCACTGGCGACCATAGGAGTCTTTCTCAATACTCAAGAACTGGCGACGGACAAAGCGAAAAAATCGATGCGATATCACTATACCTTGCTTTTCTTATTGGTAGATCTGATCCGGAGTACGACCGAAGGACCTATCTCGGAGATATACAGTTCGCCCCAGTTCTGCTCGATGTAGATTACGAAACGAAGCGAATTCCGTTCGACACATCGCATTGGATCGGCGCGGTCGTTTACGTGTATACCGGTTCGGGTTGGGTCCGGTATACCGTTAAAGACCTCGCGCAGACATCCAGCCAATATCTTGCCTCCATTTTCGTTTCAAAGCCTCGCCCTGGACAGGGACGCACGAATACATACGTCCCTCTGCCCATCATCGCAAAGCTTCAGTCCGAAACGACGAACACCGCCACGTCTAACGACACCAGCCTCTTCGGCGACCTGCAGAATGTGCATCTGGATGCACTCCACGCTTGTGCCGAAGCAGATAAACAGGCGGCCAGAACATGGCTGCCGAAACTCGATCCTTTTACGTGGCGTGTCGACAACCGCTCCTACGATAAGGCGATGGGTCGCCCTGGAGCCGAGCAGGAGACGAACGCCGCCGTCGCGCTGAAAGGTTCAGTACCATTCCTCCGGGCGGTTCAGTCGCTGAACCGCGAACAAAAAGAGGCATTGCGCGTAGCCTTCTCCGCATCCCTCTTTCGAACCGTATCGGACGCCGGAGGGGCTGAACTGGGCGCGCGAGCGGTCGAAGAGATCGTCAGCTTCGCCATGAATCATGCCGAGTCCTACGGTAACCTTTACGCTCGTCTGATCGCCGCCTTCGGTAGTGAAGGCACGAGGCGCAACGAGCCCTTCAAGAAAAAGCTGTACATGGAGAAGATGGGCCGAAAGAAGATCGAGGCATATTTCCCCGTCGATCCCGACACCAGAACCTATCCGATCACCCTGTCGCTGGAGGTTCCAGACGATCCTGCCAACGATCCGGATGGCAAAGCGAGCACGTGGCTCACGCTGAAACGCACGTTTACCCTGGTCGACCGGGCCGAGGAAGCATCGTCGCCGGACGATCGCGTGCCGACCGTCTACATCTGGCACAACACTTCGAATGCGCAATATCTGGACCTGGATGAGTCCCGTCGGCCGCCAGTGCGCCTGAACACCTTGTTCGGAAAACCGCTCGTCGGTCGGGCCGCTCGCTCGATGGACGCGGTTCTCTCGTTCGACACGCAGACACTGCCGGAGCCTGCCCTTCGCAAGGGTGAAAGCGGCGGTTTCGTCGATTTTCGTGGAGCCAACGGACTTTATTTCTGGGAGTTGTTCTTCCATGTCCCCTGGCTGATCGCGTGGAACCTGCGCGAGAAGCGCGAGTACGCAGCGGCGTGGCGCTGGTGCAGTCAATATCTGTTCGACCCCTACCGCGGACAGACGACGAGCGCGACACCCCCTCGCCCGTTCTGGAACAGCATGCCACTCGTGTATCCGATGTCGGTAGCCTCCGATACGGGCGAGGCACCGGAGCTGGCAGGTTACGCGGACCACGTGCATTTCCAGAAGGCGCTACATGCCTTCGCGGTCGGCCTGTGGCTGATGCAGGGCGATGAGCTGTTTCGCAAGCTGACGCCGGAGAGCCTGCAGGAAGCATGGTTGTGCTACCAGCGTGCCTTGCGGCTTATCGGTCCGCTGGAAGAGCCAGGTGACGCCGCGCCCTGGAGGCCAGTCACGTTACGCTCGCTGGGTGACGCCTTTGTCGCGCCGGTCAACCTGCGTCTTCGGGAGACACGGGATCTCATACTCAGTCGCCTGTCCAACCTTCGCCACGGCCGGGCGATCGATGGGACGTTGCTACCGTACATCGGCCGCGGTGTGGATGAATCGCTGACGTTTAGCGGTGGCCGGGGTGGCACCGGCGCCATGCAGGACCTCCTGCGAATGAACCAGATTCCTCATCACCGGTTCCGCGATGGGCTGGCTTTCGCACAAGCCGCGGTGGAGCGGCTGACCGATCTGGGGCGCTACCTTTTCCACATCGCGGAACATGAAGCGGATAACGCGTACGAGGTTGAAAAGCAGACGACGCTGATGGCGGTCGCGGATTTCGATGTGTCGTTGCGCAGGCAGGCTATCCTGACGGTCGAGCGCGAAGGTATGACCTTGAAGGCCAGCCGACGGAATGTGGAAAAGCGAGTCAGGCACTACACCGAGCAAGTGGGTCGCAATCCACTCGAAATTCTTGCTTCGACGACCGGATACGGCGCTGTTGCAACGCTTTACGCGACAAGTGCTCCCGTTCTGGCAAAGGTTCCCCTTAGATCCCTGATGAATGTGTTTGGAATGTCGACGGGCGGTAATAAGTGGGACGCTGCCCCCGACGCCATCGAAGAAAAGCTGGAGACCTTTGCCGAAGCGACCCGCTTGCTTGCCGAGGATCTGCGCACAGAGGCTGCCTACAATCGCCGGGATGACGAATTCAGGCATGAGATCGAACTGGCGCGAGGTGACCTCGAGATCTTGTCCGCTCAGGAGGCGGAGCAGGCGTCACGCCTCGCCACCGCCAAAAAGGAACTCGACCAGGCCGTCGCACAGCAAGGTCGCCTGCGCACCGAGTTCGCGACACTGACCAGCGGGTTTGCCATCGCGGACACCTATACCTGGATGCTCGGACGCCTCGGCGAACTCTACGCGTCCGCCTACCAGTCCGTATTGAGCCTGTGCCTTTCGGCGGAAGCCAGCTACATGTTCGAGACCGGCGACTTCGGCACGCGCCATGTGCGGCTGGATGCTTGGCAGGGTGCCTGGCGGGGCATGTTCGCCGGCGAGGCGCTACAGAACGACCTGCAGGCGATGCAGAGCTCGTACCTGCGTGTACACGAGCGACGCCCGCTGATTCACAAAGACATCTCCATCGCCACGCTCGCTGGCGGTGGGCCCAGGACGACACCGGGCAAGGATGCCGAGGGCAGGGAGATTTCGGTGAGCACGTTCGACAACAGACAGCTCGCCGAAGGACTGAAGAAGAACCGCCTGTGGATCCGTTTAACACAGAAGATGTTCGACGAAGATTACCCCGGCCACTACCTGCGGCAGATCCGGCACGTGTCGGTGGAGTTCAAACTGAAGCCGGACGCAAAGACGCTCACCGAAACGAGCGTCCTCCGCGCGGTTCTCACCCAGCGCGCCAACAACCTGCATGTCACCCCCGACATAGAAGGCGCGAGATGGCTTCGGGCGCCGGGTTCCGAGACCCCTTCCTCGATTCGGCGCAACCTGCGAGCCAACCAGTACATCCTGATTTCATCCACAAAGCCGCGCGTGCACGACGATCCGATGACGACCGTCGTACTGCGTAATGAATTCATGGATGGCCGCTATACGCCCTTCGAAGGTACGGGCGCGGTTTCCGAATGGACGCTGACGCTTCCCGGCGATGAGGCGATGAGGGCGGCTTATGCCGAGGACATCGAGGATATCGTTCTGCGGCTGGACTACTCTGCCGTCTGGGGCGGTGGGGCTTTCACCTTTCAGGTGAAGGAGCTCATGCAGGAAAATACCAAGGCACCGCCGACGACCAGGGTGGTTTCAAGCCATGCGCCTGCCGAACCGGGTTCGGACGCCCGGAGCGAAGCAGGTATCCGTCGTTTCATCGCGAACCTCGCTATCGCGTGGCGGGCATCGAAGGCTTCGGCTAAAGAGACGCGGGACGAAAAGCTGAAATTGCTTCAGACCTTCTACGTCCTGAAGGACGGCAAGGGCATCGACATAAGCAGTGAGAACGAGCAGCACAGACTAGGTCGGACCGCATTGCAATCCGCGGATTGCGTCGTCAGCGACCCGGGAGAGTCGCCGACCGTCACCCATGAGCATCCGTACGATCTTGGCGGCATCAAGGAACAGCTCAAGCTGCGGTGGACACGCAACGGTTACGAGGTTGTCGAACATACCGTGGGAAATTCCCCGGCACAGCCGCCCGGCGAACCCGGCAGCCCGGAAGCACCTGGCTCGCCACAGACGGCCGATGAGCCCGACAAGCCGCAGGCGCCCGATGTTCCGGGTGTCCCGGGTGTTCCTGGAATTCCGGACGTGCCGGATGTCCCGCCTGTCCCGCCTGTCCCGGATGTCCCGGATGTCCCGGATGTCCCGGATGTTCCCGATCAGCCCGCTGAGCCGGAGGATACCCAGCCCCGATCGGCCGACCTCTCGTGGCCCCAGCGCAGTAGCAAAGGTGGCGAGGCACCAGACTGGGATACTGCCGAGGAGATCAGTGCGAAAAAAATGATCGAGACGTTCTACGCAATCTGGCCTGGCACCACCGGCGACGAAGCTAAGGCCAAGATCAACGAGCTCTTCCCTCTACAAGACATCGACGACGTCGTATCCGCTTTTCACAACACATCCATCCTGGCGATCTCCCGATACAGCGTGAGCATCTTCCGCGCTGGCACGCCAGAGCGTTTGTTTGCCTTGGAGCTCTTCGTCGACGTCAAGGAAGGCAACAGACTCTTCTACAAACGACGCGACCACTTCCAAGTCCAGGCAGGCAAACTCAACTTCGCAATGCGATATTGGGAGCCCAGTTAGCCTTCAGGGGCTGCGCTCCAGCCGCTCCCGAAACAGCTCATCGATCCGCCGATACTCGTCGTACCAGGAGTCGGCATGTACGAACCCATGCCGCTCCATCGGATACAGCGACATCCAGAAATTTTTCTTGTGCAGTTCGATGAAGCGCTGGTACAGACGGATCGAATCGCTCGCCAGCACGTTGTCGTCAATCAGGCCGTGCTCGATCAGCAGCGGGTCGGCCAGCTTGTCGGCATAGTTGATCGGCGAGCTGGTCGCATACGCCTCGGGATCGATCTGCGGATCGTTGAGGATGTTGGATGTGTACTCGTGGTTGTAGCTGGTCCAGTCGGAGACCGGACGCAGCGCGGCACCGGCAGCGAACTCGCCCGGCGAGCGCAGCAGGGCGATCAGCGTCATGAAGCCGCCGTAGCTACCGCCGTAGATGCCCACGCGCTTGCTGTCCACGCCCTGGTTCTTCACCAGCCATGCCTTGCCGTCGAGCAGGTCGTCCAGTTCGGGGTGACCCATCTGGCGGTAGATCGCGGTGCGCCAGTCGCGACCGTAGCCCTTCGACGCGCGGTAATCCATGTCGAGCACGACGTAGCCGCGCTGCACGAGCAGGTTGTGGAACATCTGCTCGCGGAAGTACGCGGGATACGACAGGTGCACGTTCTGCAGGTAGCCCGCTCCGTGCACGAAGATCACGGCAGGGCGCGATGCGGCTGCCGCAGCGTCGGCCGGCCCATAGAACTTAGCGTAGATGGTGCCCGCGCCGTGGCTCGACGGCACTTCGACGATTTTCGGCGCGATCCACTCGCGCGCCTTGTAGCCCGGCTTTCGCGTGTCGGTGAGTTCGCGCGGTGCGCCGCCGTCGACGCTAACGGTCGACAACTGCGAAGGCACGTACGGCGACGAGTGCAGCACCGCCAGCGAACGTCCGTCCGGCGACAGCGAGAAATCGTCGAGACTGCCGTACTGCGTGACACGGCGCAGTTCGCCACCCGTCGACGGCACACGGTAGATGTCGTAGCTGTACGGCGCGACCTTGTTGCTGCGCACGTAGAACGTACCGCCATCCGGGCTGAGCACCGGGTGGTCGACCTCGAAGCGGCCGGAGGTCAGCGCCGTGGCCTTGCCGCCCAGCGGACGGGTATAGAGCTGCGCAAAGCCGGATTCTTCGCTCAGGTACCAGAGCGTACGGCCATCGTTCAACCAGCCGAAGTCGTTGCCATCCCAGTTGATCCATGCCTTGTCGGTCAGGCGGTGCTGGCTGACCAGTGTGTGCCTGCCGAAGTCGACCGTGGCGATCCAGCGGTCTTTGTTGTCGATCGCACGGAGCTGCACGGCGACGTTATGGCCATCGTCGCTCCAGACGATGCCGGGGCTGTATTCACCGTTGACGATGACCGGGCGTGTCTTCGGAGCGGCCAGCGCGTCGGCTCGGTCGTTCTTGCCGTCCTTGCGCAACGCGGCCACGGTCTTCGCGCGCAGGTCGGCCAGCGGGTCGTCGCCGATGCCGGGCAACGTCTTCGTGTCGAGGTCGTAGCTGGTGTGCGTGCTCAGGTCGAGCAGACGCAGCGACTGCGGCGCGGGGTCGCTGCGGCCGACGTACGCGCGCGTCGCTTCAGGCTCGGCGTAGCCCGAGTCGGTCACGTAGTGGGTGAGGTCGGCGATCTTGCCGGCGTCCGCATCCTTGGCCTGGGTGACGACGAGGAGCCAATGGCCGTCGGGCGAGATCGAGGTATCGGCGACGCTGACGTTCTTACCCAGCCAGAAGGGCGCGGGCGCACGGCCGGGGTCGGCGGCGGCGAGGGCGTCCTTCTCGGCCTTCATTGCCGCCTCGTCGGCGCGCAGACCGCGCAGGGTGGAGAACAGCTTTTGCTGATCGTCTTCGAGGTCGTCGGAGGTCTTTGCCCTGGGGTCGTCCTTTTCCTCGAGCACCGCCGCTTTGCCAGCGGGGCCACCGGCAACGGCATAGGCGAACCAGTCGTTGCCCGCGCGGAAGGTCAGCAGGCGGCCATCGAGGGAAAAGCGCGGCTGACTTTCGGTCGCTTCGGTACGCGTGACCTGCACCGTGGCGCCCGTGCCAAGGTCGCGGAGAAAGACGTCACCGTGGCGGATGAAAGCGGCATGGCGACGGTCGCGGTCGAACACCAGCTTCGTGCCGTCGGCATTCGCCGCTGCCCTCGGATCGAGGCCCTCCGGCACTCCGCCGTTGGCGCCGACGCGGTAGAGGTCGCGCACCGGCGTGCCGTCGTGTTTCAGCGAGTAATACACCTCGCGGCCATCGACACCCCAGTACGCGTCTTCCACCGCCGGCCCGATCCAGTCCGGGTTCGCCATGATCGTCTCCATGTCCAGCGGAGGCGGCGGCGCGGCCAGCGACGGCGCGGCGGCAAAGGCGGTGAGCAGGGCGGCGGCAAGTACACGCATCGGGCGGATCCCGGGAATGGCAAAGCGGACGAGCATAACCCGCCAGCCACCCCTTTCGGCACGGCGAGTCCTCCCGCCCGGTTTGCTACGCTCGACGCCTTCCCACCCTGGAGTCGATCCCATGCGCGCCTTTGTCCCCCGCCTGCTCGCCGTGAGCCTGTTCGTCGCCTGCGGTGCCCATGCCGCCACGAGCCAGGCCCCCGCGACGCCGAAGCGCATGGTCTCCGAAACCCTGGCCGGCCAGCCGGTCAACGACCCCTACCGCTGGCTCGAGAACCCCGAAGCCGCCGACGTCAAACAGTGGATCGATGCCCAGAACGCCTACACCGAAGCCACCATCGGCGCGATGCCGTTGGGCAAGGCGCTGAGCGCTCGCGTGCGCGAACTGGCGATCACGTCGACCACGCGCAGTTCGCCGACGCTCGCCGGCGGCACCCTGTTCTACTTCGAGAACACGCCGCCGCAGGCACAACCGCTGCTGGTGGCGAAGGCGTGGCCCGATGGTCCGACGCGCACGCTGGTCGACCCGAACCAGGGTGACGGCAGCACCGCGATCACCGAATACTGGCCGTCGCCCAGCGGCAGGTACCTGGCCTATGGCACGGCGGAAGGCGGCAGCGAACTGACCACCATCCACATCCTCGACACCACGACCGGCAAGGCGTTGCCCGACCTGCTGCCCCTGGCCGGCGGCGGCACCACACCGCAGGCACTCGCCTGGGATGCCGATGAGAAGGGCGTGACCTACGCGCGTTTCGAGACGCCCGCCGCGGGCCAGGCGCTGCGCGAGTTCGACGCGGTGCTCGCGCATCACACGATCGGCGAGGCCGCTACGAAGGACCGCACCGTTTTCGGCAAGGGCTACTCGCATGTCGCCGAGTACATCCTGCTCGAGGGCAAGGGAGGTGCGTCCACCGCGCTGCTCGCCAATGAAGGCGACGGGGGCCCGGCGGAGGTGTACCTGCGGCAGGGCAAGGGTGAGTTCAAGCGTGTGCTGGGCCGCGATGCGGACGTGCGCTCCGCCGCGTGGGTCGGCGACCGCCTGATCGTCGTCGCTTTCGACGATGCGCCGCGTGGCAGACTCGTCGCCGTCGGCGCCGATGGCAAGCGCAGCGATGTGCTCGCCCAGGGTGACGGTGCGATTCAGCGTGTCTCCGCCATGGGCGACGGGTTTCTCGTCGTGCGCAGCGCCGGCCCCGACTGGTGGGCCGATCAGTACGACGCGAAGGCCACCCTGATCCGCCGCGTGCCGTTGCCGGCGACCGGCATCACGATCGGCGGCGTCGCTTCCGAAGCCGGACAGAACAAGGCCTTGCTGAGCTACGGCGGCTGGACCACCCCGACCCGCTGGGCGGAGTACGACGGCGCCAGCGGCACGTTGAAAACCGTGTTCGAGGTAAAGCCCGCCGCGGACTACTCGAAGGTGAAGGTGTCGCGTATCGACGGCGTCTCGAAGGACGGCACGAAGATTCCCGTCACCGTGATTTCGATGGATGGGATCACCCCGAACGGCAAGCGGCCGACCATCCTCTACAGCTATGGCGGTTTCGGCCTTCCGGTAACGCCGGGCTTCGTCGGCGCCAACCTGGCCTGGCTTGAGCGTGGCGGCGTGCTCGCTTACGCCAACATTCGCGGCGGCAACGAGTTCGGTGAAGCGTGGCACGAGCAGGGCCAGAAGCAGCGCAAGCAAAACGTGTTCGACGACTTCTACGCCGCATCGCAGGCGCTGATCGACACGAATTGGACCGACCGCGGCCACCTGGGCATCCTCGGCGGCAGCAACGGCGGCCTGTTGATGGGTGCCGCGCTGACGCAGCATCCGGAGCAGTATCGCGCCGTGGTCGGTGCCGTCGGCATCTATGACGTGCCGCGTCACGAGACGGCTTTTGCGAATGGCCCATACAACGTGAGCGAGTACGGCAGCACGACGGATCCGGTGATCGCGAAGGCGATGCTGGCGTATTCGCCGCTGCACAACGTCAAGGCGGGGACGAAGTATCCGGCGGTGCTGCTCACCACGGGCGCCAACGATCCACGCGTCGCGCCGTGGCAGTCGCGTAAGTTCGCCGCCGCGTTGCAGGACGCCTCGACTTCCGGTCAGCCGGTGCTGTTGCTGACGCGGATGAATGCGGGGCATGGCATCGGTGCGCCTTTCAGCCAGCGGGTGGGTAATGCGGCGCTGCAGCTGACGTTCTTTGCGACGGAACTGGGGCTCGGCGAGTAAGCGTTCGCCAACGGGGCTGGCTCCCACCGGGTAGCCAGCCTATCCTTGCGAGGCGGCCAGGGGAGGCCGCCTCAAACAAGGATGCCTGCGTGATCGTGTCGGACCTGTTCACCCTGCCCGCTTTCGTGGCCTACCTGGCCCTGGGCGTGTTTTATTTCGTCGCCTTCGTGGTGACCTACATCTGGATCACCCCGCAGCGTGAGATGGCGCTGATCCGCGAGGGCAATCTCTCGGCGGCGATCAGCCTCGGCGGTGCGGCCATCGGCTTCGTACAGCCACTGGCGAGTGCGATCGCGCACAGCGTGAGCCTCGTCGATCTCGCCCTGTGGGGTCTGGTCGCCTGGGTCGTCCAGTTGTTGACCCACCTCGTCCTGCGCCTCGTCGTGCGCGACCTGCGTGGCCGGATCGAAGCGGACGTCCGCTCCGTGGCACTGTTCGTGGCGATCGTGGCGGCCTGTGTCGGCACGCTCAACGCCGCGGCGATGACGTACTGAGGACGGCTCATCATGTCCGAACGTCCTGAGTCCGATCATCCTGTCAAACCGGCCTCCTGGTCCATCGATCTGCCGCGCGGTTATAACGCTCCGACACGCCTCACGGAGGAGCCGTTGACCCGGCGCCGGTCGGTTGCGATCGCGCTCGGCCTCCTGGGTGCGACGGTGGCCGGCTATGCCGCCTTCGGCGGCAAGGATGTCCAACGCAACAGCTACGCCTCGCTCGAGGACTGCGAGCACGACTACGCCACCGGGCAGTGCACTCAGGACCAGCCCGTGTCGGGAAGCGGCGGTGGCCATTCGGCCGGCTATCACTACTACGGCCCCTGGTATCGCAGCGACTGGCGCGGCAACGCGTTCAAGGGTGACCCGGGTCCGGGGCGCACCGCCGCGGGTGGCGGCGGCTTCGCCAGCCACGGCCCGACCGGCTTCGATTTCGGCAGCCGCGGAGGGTTCGGCTCGAGCGGACGCGTCTCGGCGCGGGGCGGCTGATGCGTCGCGAGACCATCGTCCCTCGCAAGGACTGGCAGACGCACGTCGAAGCCGTCGGCTTTGGTTTTCACACCATCGACGGCAAAACGTACTGGCGCGAGGATGCCTGCTACGTCTTCGACGAAGCGCAGGTCGACGTGCTCGAGGCCGCCACGGCCGAATTGCATGCGCTGTGTCTCGAAGCCGTCGACCGGATCGTGCGCGACGGCCGCTACGCCGAGCTCGGCCTCGATGACCGCGCCGCGCGCCTGATCGAGCGCAGCTGGTTCGATCACGACCCTGCGCTCTACGGTCGCATGGACCTGTCGTACGACGGTCGCTCGGCGCCGAAGCTGCTCGAGTACAACGCGGATACACCGACGTCGCTGTTCGAAGCCTCGGTCGTGCAGTGGTACTGGCTGGAAGAAGTCGCCTCCGACGCGGATCAGTTCAATTCGATCCACGAGAAGCTGATCGACCGCTGGCGCACCGTCGGAGGTGGACCGCGTGTGCACTTCGCGGCGTGTTACGACAACCCTGAAGACGCGACCACGACCGACTACCTCGTGGACACCTGCCGGCAGGCCGGGCACGACGTGCAGGCGCTGGACATCGAGGACATCGGCTGGTCGGGCAAGACATTCATCGATCTGGCCGACCGTCCCATCGACCGGCTGTTCAAGCTGTATCCGTGGGAATGGCTGATGAGCGAAGCGTTCGCGCAACACATTCCCGCAAGCGGCATGCGCTGGCTCGAGCCGCCGTGGAAAATGCTGCTGTCGAACAAGGCGATTCTCCCGTTGCTGTGGGAGTTCTTTCCGGGGCACCCGAATCTTCTCGCAGCGAGCAGGCGGCGCGAAGACATCGTCGGCGCGGCGGTGGCCAAGCCTTACTGGGGTCGCGAAGGCGAGGGCATCGCGGTGCTCGATGCCCATGAGCGTGGTGCGCAGACGCCGCTTACCGTGTATCAGGCGCTCGCACCGCTGCCGGTATTCCAGGGTCGGCACGCGTTGGTCGGTTCCTGGGTGATCGGCGATGAGCCGGCCGGCATCGGCATCCGCGAGGATGACGACCGGATCACGCGCAACACCAGCTGCTTCGTGCCGCATCTGTTTCGTTGACGGCGGTTGCTCGGGGACGCGCCGCTCTGATGGGAGCCAGCCGGCGCAGGCGCTACGTAGCGGCGGGCAACACCCGGTCGAGATACGCCTGCAATGCCTCGGCCTCCGCGGCAGGGAAGACGCCGGCCACATAACCGTCCGGCCGGACCAGCATGGCCGCACGATCCGGCACACCGTAGAAGGCGGCGAACTGACCGAGATGGTCATCGAACTCCAGTCCCGGTCCGATCCGGTGGATGTGCATACCGGCGCGTGGAGTGAACGGCGCCGACCCGCTCACCAGCAACGTCCAGTGCGTTCCCCTGAACAGATGAAAGAGCCGCGTCGCGCCGCCACCCGCGCCACGCACGTTGGCGTCCGGTGCGCGACCCCCCGGTGCAAGATGACTCGTGGCGCCTGACAGGAAGGACAGCGGCGATTCGGCGTAATCCAGATCCAGCTGCTGTACCTCGCGGCCCCGGCGGTTATCTCCTTTTTTGAATCCGTCGAGCAGACGCGTGGAAAGGCCCAGCATCCCGGCGGCGATCGGACGGCGTTCGGCCTCGTACGTATCGAGCAGCGACCCGGGTGCGCCGCGAAGCACGGCCGCCAGTTTCCAGCCGAGGTTGTAGGCATCCTGGAGACTGGTATTGAGGCCCTGGCCGCCGGTCGGCGGATGGATATGCGCCGCATCGCCTGCGAGAAAGACGCGGCCGTCGCGATAGCGATCCGCCAGCCGCGCGTTCATGGTGTATGCCGAGGCCCAGGACACCGAACGCAGCACGATGTCCTCACGACCCGTCGCCTCGACGACACGGCGAGTCAGCCCTTCGGCGGAAAGATCGATGTCGCCTTCCAGCGGAATGGGGCCCTGAATCTGGAACAGGTCGCTGCCCGCAAGCGGACAGATGCTGAGATGCTTACCATCACCGCCGTCGAACCGATGCCAGACGTCGCGCGACAGACCTTCCAGAATCACGTCGGCCACGATCGCTCTCACGCCCAGTGTCTTACCGGGAAAGTCGATGCCCAACGCACCGCGGACGAAGCTTCGTCCGCCGTCGCATCCGATCAGATAGCTTGCGCGGATGACCTCGTCGCCTCGTTCGCTCCGCACGGTGGCTTCAACGCCCGTGTCAGTCGCCGCGAAGCCGGTCAGCTCCACACCGAATTCGACCGCCGATCCGAGCTCGAGAAGACGCTCGCGCATCAGCTTCTCGGTGAGCAACTGCGGAAGCATCAGCGGCAGCCGGTACGGCTCCGCTGGCGTCGGGGGGTGATCGGCCCCGACCATTTCCTCGTCGACGAACGAGCCGTCGGCGGCGTACTTGCGCACCGGAGGATAGACGCCGCCCGTCGCCATGGTCCGGTCCAGAAGGCCTAAGTCTTCGAAGACCTCCAGGCTGCGCGGCTGAATACCCTTGCCACGGGAGCCCTGGAAGGGCGAGGGGAGCTTTTCGATCAGGCGAAAAGCGATGCCACGGCGGGCCAGATCGATAGCCAGGGTCAGGCCGGCCGCTCCGGCACCGCAGATCAGGACGTCAACGGAATCACGCATGGGGAACCTCCGAATCGTGTGCAATATGCACATATCGGAGGCGAGGCTAAGCCTGCACCAAAGAAAGTGCAAGATACACATATCTCGTCAGATCCAGGCGTCCGCGCGTATCTGGCGTCGGCGCCGATCGATCTCCGGGGGAATATCGGGGCTGGTAGGATTCGGAGTCCTCGAATACCGGAACACCTCATGCTGCCTACCGTCGAACAGGAAACCCGTCCATCGCCCGTCTGGTCGGTGATCTGGCTGCATGGGCTCGGCGCGGACGGGAATGACTTCGCGCCGATCGTGCCTGAGCTGGCCGATCCGTCGTGGCCGGCGATCCGCTTCGTGTTTCCGCATGCGCCGGTCAGGCCGGTGACGGTGAACAACGGCGTGCCCATGCGCGCCTGGTACGACATCAAAGGCTTGTCGATCGCGGACAAGCAGGACGCCGAAGGCATCCGCGCTTCCATCGACGAAGTCGAGGCGCTGATCGCCCGTGAGGTCGAGCGTGGCGTGCCCGCATCGCGGATCGTGCTGGCCGGCTTTTCGCAGGGCGGCGCGATGGCGTTGTCGGCAGGCCTGCGTCATCGCGAAGGTCTGGCCGGCCTGCTGATTCTTTCGGCCTACCTGCCCCTGCACGACACCATCGAAGCCGAGCGCAGCGGCGCCAACCACGCCACGCCGATCTTCTGGGGCCACGGCAGCGCCGACCCGGTCGTGCCGATGGCGCTCGGCGAGCACTCGCGGCAGGTGCTCGAGCTGCTCGGCCATCGCGTGGACTGGCACAGCTATCCGATGGCTCATCAGGTGAGCCTGCCGGAGATCGTCGACATCCGCGCCTGGTTCTCCGGGCTCTTCGCGAACGCGTGATCCCGCGCGCGTCGGCGCGTGCGGGCATCCGGCATACTCGCCGCATGTCCGCCGCCCCTACCGACTCGACCCAGGGCTTGCGCCCTCCGTCGGCGCCTCTGCCCGACTTCTGCAGCCTGCCGCTGCTGTTCGCGTTGCTGGTGGTCGGCTCGCTCACGGTCACCCTCATGTGCCTGGCACCCGGCAGCCACGCCGACTGGCGCGACTATGGAACAGCGGTGCTTTTCACCAGCTGGCTGTCGGTTCTGCTGACGGTCGCGCTGTGCAAACTGCGGCCATGGATGCAGCGTCTCCCCGGCATGGCACCGTATGCCGCGGTGTGGCTCGTACTCGTCCTGCTGGTGGCGGCGAGCGCCGCTTTGCTTGGCTGGGTCGACCACAGCATCAGGACAGGCATGACGCCGGCGTCGCGCACCGGCTTCGTGCGCGACGCCAGCATCGCCACGGGGCTGCTCGGTGCCGGCTTGCTCCGCTACTTCTACGTCGTCGCACAATGGCAGGCACGGGTCGCCGCTGCCGCACAGGCACAGGTCGCCGCGCTGCAGGCACGCATCCGCCCGCATTTCCTCTTCAACAGCATGAATGCGGTGGCCGCGCTGATCCGCGTCGATCCCGACGCGGCCGAACGCACCGTCGAGAACCTGGGCGAGTTGTTCCGCGCGGCGCTGGGCAGCGATCATCATGCGGTAGGCACGCTGGGTGACGAGTGGACCCTGGTCGACCGTTATCTGGAGATCGAGTCCCTGCGCCTGGGCGACCGGCTGCGCGTCGAGCGCGACATCGACGTACCCGCCGATCTGCCGTTGCCGCACCTGCTGCTGCAGCCGCTGGTCGAGAACGCGGTTCGTCACGGCGTGCAGCCCAGCCGCACCGGTGGAAGCATTCGCCTTGCCGGACGACGTGTCCCCGGTGGCGTGGAGATCGTGATCGAGAACTCGCTCTCCGATGCTCTGCCGACGCCCGGCACCGGACATGGACTGCGCAACGTGCGCGAACGCGTCGCCTATCATTTCGGCCAGCGCGCCAGCGTGCGTGCGGAACAGCGCGAGGGCCATTTCATCGTCACCGTTTTTCTGCCGGAGTCCGCGCATGCGCGTCCTGATCGCCGATGACGAGCCGCTGGCACGGGCACGCCTGAAGGCGTTGCTGGCGCCGCGCAGCGACGTGGAAATCGTCGGCGAGGCCGCCGACGGCGATGCGGTGATCGCCGCCTGCGCGTCGTTGCGACCGGACCTCGTGCTGCTCGACGTGGAAATGCCGGGCTTGTCGGGCACCGCCGTCGCCGTGCAACTGGCCACGCTCATCGAGCGTCCGCAGGTCATCTTCTGCACGGCCTACGAGCAACACGCGCTGAGCGCTTTTGACCTCGGTGCCACCGACTACGTGCTCAAACCCATACGCGCGGAGCGTCTGGCCGAGGCGCTGGATCGTGCCGCGACGCGCACGGTACGCGCCCCTCAGCCGTCGCGTAACGCGTGGCTCCGTGCGCGCAGTGGCAACGACGAAGTTCGTGTGGCGCTCGACGACGTGCTCTATCTCCTCGCCGACGAGAAGTACGTCGCCGTGCATCATGGCGGCGGGATGTGGCTGATCGATGAGTCGCTGCGCCAGCTCGAGACCGCGCATGGCGAGCGCCTGATCCGCCTGCACCGCAACTGCCTGGTGCCGCGTACACGTCTGGTAGGTCTGAAAACGTTGACCGACGGTCGCGTGATGGCGCGCCTGGCCGGTACCGAGGTCACACCCGAAGTCAGCCGGCGCAACCTGCCCGCGGTGCGCCAGCTGCTTCGCGCGGAGGCCGGCTGAGGCCGCGTGACACGTCGCCGCGCTGCACGCCGGGTTGGATTGCGGGACAATCACGCTTTCGACCGAGCCAGCGCCAGGATCCCATGACCGCACCGCTTCGCATCGCCACGCGCAAGAGCGCGTTGGCCCTCTGGCAGGCCGAACATGTGGCCAGCCTTCTGCGCCAGGCGCATCCCGGCCTGGTGGTGGAACTGGTTCCGCTTTCCACGCGGGGTGACGAGATCCTCGACCGCTCACTGGCGACCATCGGCGGCAAGGGCCTGTTCCTCAAGGAGCTCGAAGTCGCGATGCAGGACGGTCGCGCCGACATCGCCGTGCATTCGCTGAAGGACGTACCCGCCGAGCTCGAACCCGGCTTCGCGCTGTCGGCGATCCTGCCGCGTGCCGATGCCGCCGACGCCTTCATCAGCAATGACTACGCCACGCTGGTCGACCTGCCGAACGGCGCCCGGGTCGGTACTTCGTCATTGCGGCGTCAGGCACAGCTGCGCGCCGTCCGCGGCGACCTGCAGCTGCTGGACCTGCGCGGTAACGTGAACACCCGACTGGCCAAGCTGGACGAGGGGCATTACGACGCCATCATCCTGGCCTGCGCAGGCGTCGAGCGGCTCGGCCTCGGCCACCGCATCACGACGCGTCTGGCGAGCCCGGACTGGCTGCCCGCACCGGGGCAGGGTGCCATCGCGGTGGAATCCCTCGCCAGCGACGTGCGCGTCAACGAACTGCTCGCCGCACTGACGGACGAAGAGACGCTGCTGGCCGTCAACGCGGAGCGCGCCATGAACGAGCGGCTGGGTGGCAGCTGCGCCGTGGCGATCGGCGCGTGGTGCGTGGTCGCGGAGCACGGACTCACGCTTCACGGCATGGTCGGCAATGCGCTCACTGGCGAGTTGCTGCATGCGCAGGCCGACAACGCCTCGGGCGATCCGGTGACACTGGGCCACGAAGTGGCGGCGATGCTGATCGGCCTGGGTGCCGAAGAGTTTCTGAAACCGCAGCGCTAGCGGCGGCCGACGCTGGCAACGGCTCACGCTTGCTGCCGCTGACGCTGGCCGCTGCTGTCGTAGGAGCGCGCCTTGCTCGCGAAAAGCCAACGAAGCGAAGATGCGGCAAGGCTACCGCTTCACCGCTCCGTTGGCTTTTCGCGCGCAGGGCGCGCTCCTACAAACGCGCTCTTACAAAAAAGGGCGCTGCTGCAACGAGGCGCGCTTCGCTTAGAAGTTGTAAACCAGGTTAGTCGTCGTCAGCTTATCCGTGCTGACGGTACCCGGCTGCGTGTCGCTGTTGTAGCGGATCTGGTAGCCGATCTTCAGCGCCAGCTTCTTCGTCATGCTGACCGAGAGACCGATGTCGTTCTGGTAGTACTGGTTCTTCGAGCCCGCTTCCACCAGCAGCGTGTCTTCCAGTGCCGTGTTGTCGGTCAGGCGGTATTTCGCGTTGATCAGGCCACGGCCGACCACTTCGCTTTCAGCGTCGGGCTTGTATTCCTCGGTCGCCGTGGTGCCATCGGCATTCAGTACCGGTGTGCCGTCGGCGTTGACCAGGTCGCGGGTCGACTTCGCCGGCTGATAGCGCTTGAAACCGGGACCGATTTCGAAGGACAGCTCGGCTTTCTCGTTCTTCAGAGCGATATAACCGTAGCCGACCGACACGATGCCCTGCCAGAGATTGGCGCCGAAGTCGTCGTGCTCGTAACGCGCCGCCGTGACCACGTAGCTGCGCGGATCGAATTTGTAGCCCACCGACGCACCGGTGTCGTAACGGTTCGCCGTGGTGCTGAACTGACTGTTGCCGTCCCCGTCATCCACTTCGCCCTTGGAGCGCAGGCCGTTGAGGTAGAAGTTGTTCTTCCACAGCTCGTTTTCCTGATTGAATCCGATCTTGGCGTTGGCATTTTCCGAGCGGGAGTTGCCCCGCGAGGACGCGAAGCCGAATTCGCCGTTGCCGGTCCACCCGCCGTTTTTCGCGGCGTCGGCGTTCTGGTCGGGAGTGGCAGCCGGATTGGCGGTCGCGTCCTGGGCCGACGCGGTGAACGGCAGCGCGGCAAGGACGAGCGTGGCGAGAAGGAGTTTTTTCATCGTCTACCCGTAGATGGAATGGAAGGTGGCGTCAGCCGTGAACCCACTGTGCGTAAGCCCGGCCATAAAGCCGCTGCTCGAGACATTGACCGATAATGCAGCTTAACGCGGCCAGACCGGCGGCCACCGGCAGCAGCGGTCCCGCGGGGTGCGAAACCAGCAAAACGCAGGGCAAACCGACCGAGAGCACCGCGACGGTGAAGCGCCAGGCCAGCAACGAGACCGCCGTCCGCCCCGTCGTGAAGTACCCGGTGGCACCGCTCTCTTCGGCAAGCTGGCGCAAGGCACGCCAGCGCATGCCCTCGACGACGCCCAGCGCGAGCGCCACCGCGAGAAGCGCGAGTCGCCACGGATTGAGCGGATTGATCGGGACCTCGCTCTGCAGCGCGACGCAGAGCCAGAACCACAGGCCGCCGGCGAACAACGCCGATACGGTGCGGCCGAGGGGCAAGGCATTGGCGACCGACGCCACGGAGAGCGGCAGATGGCGTGAGGCACCTCGCGCCGTATAGACCAGCGTGGCGAGGCTGCAGAGCATCAGCGCGGCGCCTGCCAGCCGCGTCGCCCAGAAGTCGTTGCCACCCCGCGCCAGCCCGGCAAGCGCCAGCATCGGCAGGTAATTGGCCATGGCCACCATGCCCTCGGCCGTGGGCATCATGCGCTTGACGGGGTCCCAGCCATGCCACGCCGGCGCGAAGGGAAGGCGCAGGCACGTCGCCACGAGGCCGAGGCTTACCAGTACCAGGCCGATCGAGAGCGGCACCAGCACTTCGCCCCGACCGTCCGGATACAGGCCGAGCGCCAGGGCCGTGCCCAGCACCATCCACAGGCCATAGCCGGCCGCCATCGCGGTCTGGACGACGACACCGGGCGTCGAGAAGAGGCTCTGGACGGGCGTGACTTCGCCAGGCCGGTCCAGGGGATCCAGCGCGACGGAAGGGGCGTCGTTGGGTTCCGCCATGGTCGGGGAGGGCCTTCGGCGAATCGCAAAGCGGCATTTTTGCGCCTTATGGCGCCCGGCGCAAACGGGCATGTCGCGACGCCCGCGAGACTCCCTTGCGGACGGCTCCCGGCGACGCCATGCTTGGCCCGCGTAGATACGGGCGTCACGCCCGCGCGGACACACTTTCCGAAGCTCCATCCTGCCGGCGACACACATGGACCGCTACGAGCGCATTCTCACCCTGCACCGACTCCTGAAGTCCGCCCATTACCCGGTACCCCTGTCCCGGTTGATGGACGAGCTGGAGTGTTCACGCGCCACGCTATACCGCGATGTGGCCTTCCTGCGCGATGCGCTCGGCGCGCCCGTGCAGAGCGTCGCAGGCGAGCAGGCGTCGTTCCGCTACGAGGCGGGCGAGGGCGATTCGTTTGAATTGCCCGGCTTGTGGCTGACCAGCGACGAGCTGGCCGCCCTCATGGCGCTGAACGAACTGATCGGCCGCTCCGACCCAGGCGTGCTCGCCGGCGCCCTGGCGCCGTTCAAGGCGCGCATCGAACGTCTGCTGTCCGATCACGGCAGCGGCAAGGCGCTGCCGGTCGATCGCATCCGGGTGATTTCCTGGGGTGCGCGGAAGATGGACCAGCAGGTCTTCCGCATCGTCGCGGGCGCCACGCTGGAGCGACGTCAGGTCAGCTTCCGCTACCGCGCGCGCACCACCAATTCCGACACGAAGCGTACGGTCTCGCCGCAGCGCCTGACCCACTATCGTGACAACTGGTACCTCGATGTCTGGGACCACGACCGCGAAGCGCTGCGCAGCTTCGCCGTCGACCGCATCGCCGATCCGCAGGCGCTCGACGCGAAAGCCAGGGATGTCGAGGATGCCGAGCTCAACGATCTGCTCGCGTCCAGCTACGGCATCTTTGCCGGCAAGCCGAAGGCCTGGGCGACCATTCGCTTCTCGTCGCATGCCGCACGCTGGGTGGCCGACGAGCACTGGCACTCGCAGCAGAAGGGCGAATGGCTGGGCGACGGCCGTTACGAGCTCAAGGTGCCGTATTCCAACTCCCGCGAATTGCTGATGGACGTGCTGAAGTACGGTCCCGACGCCGAGATCGTCGCACCGCTGCCGTTACGCGAAGAAATGAAGATCCTGCTGCAACTGGCCTTGTCCGGTTACCAGAACGGTTCGAACCACTCCCACTGAGCGCCGCCGTTACATGAGTGACTTCGATATCGCCGAAACCGGCGCCCTGCCCGCTCTCAGCACCGAACCCCGTAAACCCCGCGTCGCGCTTGCCCTCGGGGCGGGCGCGGCCAAGGGTCTGGCCCACATCGGTGCCATCGAGGTCCTCGAACAGCGCGGCTTCGAGATCGTCGCCATTGCCGGCACGTCGATGGGGGCGCTGATCGGCGGCATCTACGGCATGGGCAAGCTCGACATCTATCGCGACTGGGTCTCCACGCTGGCCCGCTTCGACGTGCTGCGTCTGGTCGACTGGAGCTTCTCCGGCGGTGGCTTCATCAAGGGCGACCGGATCATGGCCGCGCTGCGCGAGCTGATCGGTGAGGTCAATATCGAGGAGTTGCCGATCGCCTATACGGCGGTGGCGACCGACATCGACCGGGAACGCGAAGTCTGGCTGACGCGCGGGCCGCTGTTCGACGCCATACGTGCATCGATCGCCATTCCGACGCTGTTCCGGCCCTATACGCATGAAGGTCGTCGTCTGGTCGACGGCGCCTTGCTCAACCCGTTGCCCGTCCTGCCGTTGATGCGCGAAGAGGCCGATTACGTGTTCGCGGTAAGCGTCGATGGCGCGGCTGAAATGCAGAAGCCGCCCGAGAAAAACGTCACCGCCGTGGCCGATCATGGCTACACGGCGAAGCTGGGGCGGCTCTTCGGACGGGTGTTACCCGCCGGCGACGGCAAGCCGAAGCTCAAGGACCCCGGCGCGTTCGACCTGATGACCCAGTCGATGGACCTGATGCAGGCCAACCTGTCGCGCCTGCGTCTGGCGGCCTATCCGCCCGACCTGCTGATCGAGATCCCGCGCAACGTGTCCACGGTGTACGAGTTTTACCGGGCGCGCGAGCTGATCGAACTGGGTCGCGTGCGTACCGAGCAGATGCTCGACAGCTGGCAGCCGCGGCATATGCAGGTTCGTTAGAGTTCTTCGGTACGCGTGACCTTGGCGCGACGCATGAGCCACGCCACGCCACGCAGGTCGGCAAGGCCGACCCAAAGGCGGTCCAGCATGCCGTACTTGGAGGTGCCCGCCGTACGCGGACGATGACCGACCGGCACGCTCTGGCTGGCAAACCCCGCACGTTTCACCAGCGCCGGCAGATACCGGTGCATATGGTCGAAATAGGGCAGCCGCATGAAGGTCTCCCGCTCGAACAGCTTGAGGCCGCAGCCGGTATCCGGGGTGCTGTCCTTGAGCATGCGCGAGCGCACGGCGTTGGCGACCCTGGACGAGATCCGCTTGTTGAAGCTGTCGCGACGGGTCACGCGCCATCCGGCGAACAGCTTCAGATCCGGTGCCGCGCCCGCCCGCGCCTCGAGCAGCTTCGGAATATCGGCCGGGTCGTTCTGGCCGTCGCCGTCGAGCGTGGCGATCCACGGCGCGCGCGCGTTGCGCACACCGTTCCAGACGGCCGTGCTCTGGCCGCTTCGGGTAACGTGGCGAATGATCCGCAGTTCCGGGTACTGAGCGCGGGCGGCGGTCAGCACGGCGACGCTGTCGTCGGTGCTGTCATCGTCGACGTAGATGATCTCGAAGTCGATCCGGCCACGCAGTGCCGAGGCGATCTCGGCGAGGAGGGGCGGGATGTTGTCGCGCTCGTTGAAGACGGGCACGACCACGGCGAGGTCGGTCATCGCTTTTCCGGGGCTGGAGGATTCGGGGCGGCATTATCGCCCAAGCGGCGGCCCATGGGGCCGCGAAAGCGGCCGTTCGTTCAGATCTGGCCGACGCTGGGGGCGATCGGTCCCTCGATGGCCTCGCGCCAGCCGCGGGCCACGGCGTCCATGGTGTTGCGGCTCGCGCCTTGCGCCATCACCACCAGGGTACCGCCGCTCAGGGCGATCTGCCGTCCATCCCAGCCGTCGCGGTGGAAGTCGCTGTCGGCATCGCTCATCTTGCCGGGCATGTAGAGGGCGACCACGGGCTCGTCGTTCATCCGCGTCACCAGATGCACCGCCGGGTACGGCCCCACGGTGCAGTCGTGCACATAGGTGACGCCAGCGGGGGCGGGCCCCTTCAGATGGGCGGAACGGCCGACAAACCCAGCTTCGACCTGGGCATCGGTCATGGGGCGAGTCATGTTCAGGGAATCCATTTCCCAGGGCATGTGCGCCACGGCGAGCGCGGGCAGTGAGGTGCCATCCATGTGACGCCACACCAGGCCGACACCGCCGAAGGCGATCAGGACGGATGCCGCCATGGCCATCCACGAGCGGCGTCGGCGCACCTGTCCGCGACGCTCGTCGGTCGCATGGGCGAGCAGAATGCGATCGGCCAGCCCGTCGGGCACGGGAATGCCCGCCAGCGCCGATTCGACGTCGTCCTCAAAACGCTGTGCGCGCTGCCAGAACGGGGCGCAACCTTCCTTACAGCTGTCGCGATGAGCCAACAGGTCGGCATCGCGGGAACGCGGTTCGGCGGTGATCCGGCGGCGGAAGTCGAGGCAGTTCACGTCCGTCCCCCTTCGGCCGCAGCACGTCCGCCAAGCATCGCCTTGAGGCGCTGACGGGCGCGAAACAACTGAGTCATGACCGCGCCCGGCTGTTGCTGGGTGGCTTCGGCGATCTCGTCGCAGCTCATCCCGCCCAGTACCTGCATGGCCAGCGGCTCCCGATATTTTTCAGGCAATTTCAGCATGGCGTCGCGCACCTGGGCGGCGTCGCCACTCCGTTCGGGGCTGGCAAAGGCAGCATCCTCGGGGACGCTGTCGTCCAGCTCCACCGTGTCGAAACGTTTGCGCTCGTAGAGCCGGGCATGCTCCCGGCGCAGGATGGTGATCAGCCACGGCTTGGCCGATTCCGCGTCGCGCAGGGCGTCGAGGTTCTTCCACGCGCGCAGGAAGGTCTCCTGGACCAGATCCTGGGCGACGGTTTCGGAGCGCGACAGCCAGAAGGCGAACCGGTAAAGGTCGGCCGACAGGGCGCGCACCATGGCTTCGTACTGGCGCTGCTTCGGGTTCACGTCCTTATGGACCGGAGGCATACGGATTTCCTTTCAGGCCGGCCGCTCAGCGGACCTTCGTCAGGATGCCGTCCAGCTCGTCGAGGCTGTGGTAATGAATGACGAGCTTGCCCTTGCCACCACGACCGTGCGCCAGCTCGACACGGGTGGCGAAGCGCTCGGCCAGCTCGCGCTCGAGGTTGGCGATGTTCGGGTCGACCGCGTTGGTTTTGGCCTTGCCCTTCGGCGCCAGCTGGGCCTTGCGTGCCGCTTCTTCCAGTTCGCGCACGGTCCAGCCGTGGCGTGCCGCCTCGAGCGCCAGCGGCTCGGCAATGCTGGCGGGCAGGGTCAGCAGGGCGCGGGCGTGGCCCATCTCGAGCTTGCTCTGATCGAGCAGCTGCTTGATCGACTCGGGCAGGTCGATCAGGCGCAGGAGGTTGGAGACCGCCGCGCGCGACCGGCCCACGGCATCGGCCGCCTGCTGGTGGGTCAGGTCGAACTCGTCGATGAGGCGCTGAAGTGCCTGGGCTTCCTCGAGCGGTGTCAGCTCCTGGCGCTGGATGTTCTCGATCAGCGCCATGGCCAGCACGGACTGCTCTGGCACGTCCTTCACGAGCGCCGGGATCTCGCTCATCGAGGCACGCTGTGCAGCGCGCCAGCGGCGCTCACCGGCGATCAGCTCGTAGCTGTTCTTGCCGATGGCGCGGACGACCACCGGCTGGATCAGGCCCTGAGCCTTGATTGAGGCGGCCAGTTCGTCGAGGGCTTCGTCGTTCCAGTGACGGCGCGGCTGATACTTGCCCGCCTGGATCTGATGGATGGGCAGCGTACGCAGCTCGCCTTCCTGCTCGATCACCGAGGGAGGCGCCTCCGGACCGGTGCCGCCGCCAAGCAGGGCATCCAGGCCACGGCCGAGACCACGTTTCTTAGGTGCTGCCATGGGGGTTCCTCAGGAAGTCGTCGGGGCGGCGTCGGAGGCGCCGGTCGCCGCTTCGTCGACAGCGGGCTCCGCGGCGACGTCGCCGCCGGCCGCCGCGTTGCGGGCGCGCTCGCGGCGGATGATCTCGCCGGCAAGACCGATGTAAGCGATGGCGCCGCGCGAACCGCGGTCGTACAGATGAATGGGCTGGCCGTGGCTGGGCGCCTCGGCAAGACGCACGTTGCGCGGGATGATCGAGCGCAGCACCTGGTCGCCGAAATGCTGGGTCAGCTGGGCCGACACCTCGTTACCGAGGTTGTTGCGCACGTCGTACATGGTGCGCAGCAGGCCTTCGACCTCGAGCTGCGGATTCAGGCGCTGGCGCACGGCCGAGATGGTGTCGAGCAGGCTCGAGAGTCCCTCGAGCGCGAAGTACTCGCACTGCACGGGAATCAGCACGCCGTCGGCGGCGGTCAGCGCGTTCAACGTCAGCAGGTGCAGGGACGGCGGGCAGTCGATGATGATGGTGTCGTAGTTATCCGACACCTTGCCCAGCTGTTCTTTCAGGCGGTGCTCGCGCGCCAGACCGTCCATCAGCTTCAGCTCGGCGGCGGTGAGGTCGCCATTGCCCGGAAGAAGATCGAAGGCGGCTTCGGTACGGACGAGAACGTCGGCGATACCGACCTCATCGAGCAGCACTTCGCAGCCATTGGGCTTGGTTTCGTACTTGTCCACACCCGAGGCCATGGTCGCGTTGCCCTGCGGATCCAGGTCGACGAGCAGCACCTTACGCTTCGCGGCGGCCAGGGCCGCGGCAAGGTTGACGGAGGTGGTGGTCTTGCCAACGCCGCCCTTCTGGTTAGCGACTGCGATGATGCGGGCCATGGGCTGTGGTTCGCTGCCGTGCGCGGAAAGGGCGTTAGCGTAGCATCGACGGGTGGTTTCGCCCTAGACAGCCTGCAGGCGGTTCAGTCCCGCCGAATCACCACGAGATGCCGCTCACCTTCCACACCCGGCACGGTCAGCGCGTGAATCGCCTCGACCTTGAACCCATCGGGCACGCCGTCCAGCTCCTCGGCGGGATGCTTGCCCTTCATCGCCAGCCACACGCCACCCGGCGCCAGCAGGTGGCCGCCCCAGCCGAGCATGTCGGCCAGGCTGGCGAAGGCACGCGCGGTGATGCACTCGAACGTGCCCTCGACCTCTTCCACGCGGCTCTGCAGCGCGCGGCCGTTGGTCAGCTTCAGCGAACGGATGGCCTCGCGCAGGAAGCGGACCTTCTTCCCGTTGGAGTCGACCATCAGCACCTCGCGCGCCGGCTCGGCGATGGCTAACGGAATACCGGGCAAGCCTGGGCCGGTGCCGAGGTCGGCAAGAGTGCGGCCTTCCACGAAGGGAATGATCGCCAGCGAGTCGAGCAGGTGCCGCGTGACCATCTCGTCCGCGTTGCGCACCGCCGTGAGGTTGTACGCCGAGTTCCAGCGCTCCAGCAGCTCGCGGTAGTCGAGCAGACGGGAGACCGCATCCTCCGGGAGGGTGACACGGAGGGCGGCGATGCCGCGTTCGAGCTGGGTTTGCAGGGCTTCGCGCGCAGTCATACTGATAAAACTTGCTGTCCGGGAGACCGAAGTATGCTGACTATCCCGGCTTCGGTCACTCCCGGGATAGGCTTTCGTGCGAAGTTGGGCGGAACCCGCACTGAATCGCGGGCTCCCACAATGTGGGACGGGGTATCATGCGTAACGAATTGAATCTCGTTCGCTGAGACTTCTGGTACGAACAATACTGGTCCGTTCGACGATTATTGGCGGAGTTACTGTGGCGCTGAGCCAAAAAGAATCCGGGGCGTATTACACCCCTCCCGATGTTGCAGAGGTCCTGCTTAAGTGGGCAGTGCGTCATGAAGCCGATCGACTGCTGGATCCGTCTTGCGGTGACGGGCGATTCATCTCCGGACATAGAAATAGCGTCGGCATTGAGCAAGATGCTCTGGCCGCGCACATTGCAATTCAGGCCGCACCGTCTGCTCTTGTGCATGAGGGGGACTTTTTCGCCTGGGCCACGAACACTGCCGAGCGCTTTGAATGCGCGGCGGGGAACCCCCCGTTTATCCGGTATCAGACTTTTAAAGGTGATGTTCGTGAAGCTGCGCTGCAGATGTGCAGGCGAGTTGGAGCCCACTTTAGCGGGCTTGCATCATCATGGGCTCCGTTTCTTGTCGCGACGGCGAGCTTGCTGAAACCTACTGGTCGCATGGCCTTTGTGGTGCCCGCAGAGATTGGGCACGCTCCATACGCGGTGCCTCTGGTAGAGTTTTTGGTCAACAGTTTTTCTGTCGTCCAAGTCATTGCGGTAAAGAAAAAGCTATTCCCAAATATCTCTGAGGACTGCTGGCTGCTGTATGCCGACGGCTACGGCGGGCGGACTGACGAAATCCGGTTCTCTGCTATTGAATCGCTGCCGCGGCGAGCGGCACTTCCAAAACAATTCACTCGAATTCCCGTGATCGATTGGAAAGCCACCTGGAAAGGTCGCTTGCGCCCGTTTTTGCTAGCCAACGAGGCTCGCGATCTGTATTCGAGAATTCGGGCAGACGATGCGAGCTTTCGTTTTGGTGATGTCGCGCAAATCGGCATTGGCTATGTGAGTGGGGCGAATGATTTTTTCCACCTACGCCCATCGCAAGCAAAGTCGCTGCGGATTCCATCGAAGTTCCTGCACGCGACTGTGAGGAATGGCCGCGCGCTCCCAAGTCAGAGATTGACTCCTGCCGTCGTGAAAAAGTGGCACGATCTAGATGAGCAGGTGCTGTTACTTCGCCTTCCAAGGGCAGGCAAGGTCCCTGCCAGCATAGAGCGATATTTAGACTCTGAAGCTGCGCATGCTGCGAAGGAAGGATATAAGTGCAGGACGAGAGATCCTTGGTTTTCTGTTCCGGATGTACAGATCCCCGATTTCTTTCTGTCGTATATGTCTGGAGCAGAGGCGTCTCTCGTTCGTAACGAAGCGGACTGCACATGTACTAACTCTGTACATAGCGTGCGCTTGAGAGATGGAGTAAGCGCGGAACTTATCAGGCAGACTTGGGAAAATTCGTTAGCGCGGTTGAGTTGTGAGATCGAGGGCCATCCGCTTGGTGGAGGCATGCTAAAGCTAGAGCCTCGCGAAGCGTCAAATGTCGTCCTTTCTCAAGGAAGACTGGGGCCGCGCGAGACCGCCGAAGTACGCAACGCCATCAGCACTATGAAATCTTGGAGACACTATGGACCGGCGTGACAAGGCTGTCGACGATACAATCCCCCGCGCGCAGTGGATCAATGCGAGGGAAGCGATGTATCACTTCGCCACCTTCGACGGCGCAACGCAGAGTCAGATGCATATCAAGCCGTTGCATTGGTACGTTGCATGCCGGCTTGTAGTCGAAGGTGGCTTTCATCCCGACGATATAATGCCTCGTCCTCCGTTTAGAGTAAAAACCGTCGGGGGCAAGAATTTTCTCGAATTCGACCCTGACCTCGGGGGCAACGGAGAGCGAACGATCCTTGGAGGCCTGAAGACAAAGAACGTCGATGTCGTTGTGACGAAGGACGGGATTGGTCCCGTTGTCGCTGTCTCGTGTAAAGGTATGCAAGGCGCATTCCGAAACCTGACCAATCGCATGGAAGAAACCATTGGTGAGTGCACTAACCTACATATAACGTATCCTGCCTTGGTTTTCGGATACATGTTTGTGATCCGGGCCAATCGAGTCACTGCTGATGTAACTTCCGATGCCTTTGACGAACACGCAGCACCAGTCAAACAGCTCAAGATGAACGATATCGCCGTTCGGGAGGGTGGGGCTCCGGTAGAATCAATCCTACGGTTCCACTCCGCTTTGTCCGAGCTCACCGGCCGTCGTGGCATTCGAGAAGATGTAAGCCGCTACGAGGCTGTATCGCTTGCGCTCGTCAGCCCAGATGAGCCCGAGGCAGGAAGTCCTTCACTCGACTTCCCTCACGCCACTAGTCCACTCCGATTCGAACAGTTCTTCAGCAATCTTTATTTGCGCTACGAAGAAAGGTTTCTGCTAGGGGCGCCAGATCTGAAGAGCGTCACTCGCCGGCTGCAGTGGGAAGCAGATTCCAGCGCTTTCGCGTCGTCGCTTCTGCAACCGTTTAATAGCATTCCCGATCTGGATTACGAGCCCAGGATTCGCATGGGAGATGCCGGAAGTATTCTTGTGCCCCGCATCGTCGCCGCAACGAATCGGCACGCTAGCTAGCTCTTCGATATCTAATCAGGCCGCGTCGAGCTCGACGCGGGTCACCAGCATGCCGCGGGCACGCAGCGAACCGTTGACGGCGTGCTTGAGCTGGGTGCCGAAGGCGCGGCGATCGGTATGGTGAGCCGTGGCGGAGTCGCGCAGGGCGGCAACGACGTTGCTGCGGATCATTTCCGGCGCGTCGTCGATCACTTCATCGGCCGCTTCCGGCTCGAGGACCTGCCAGTAGACCGTGCCGCCGTCGAAACGCAGCACCTGGCCACCGAGGTCGATCTTATGGGCAACGCGATCGATCACCGGGAGCACGACGTGCGTACCGGCGGTGAGCAGCGACGTGGCGCCGCCGAGACGGCGAACGCTGTAGACCTGACCCTCGGGAATGCGACGAACCGACGCCGCTGCAAGAGCGAAGGCGATGACGGTGGTGGCGATGAGGGCGGTGGTCAACATGGCTGCTACATCAATCGGTTATCGGCGATTCCTGTCGCATCGCATAGCGAGACACGCCATGACGATGATCGGTGAGGTGTTAATTCTAATTTAACGAGAGGGGTTAACGCTAGTTTTACGAACCCCCCGTATTCAGTTAGCGGACGGTTTGGTTAAAACTTGAGCAGTGGTCACCGTTTGACCACCAATCCCGGCGATTCGGCCCATCCATTGAGAAATTTCCAAGAGCTTTTGGCCGTCGCGACCGGGCCTTTCGCCATACGCAGTGCGTAACGGCCCGACGCGTTGCTCTCCCGCCATCAAATGATAATAATTATCAATCAGTCACTTGTCCGGCGTGTCCCATGAATGTCCTAGGTTGCCTGGCGGCGCTCATCGCCATGGCGCTCGCTTATCTCTGCTCGCGCAACCAGCGACTGCTGGCTCGTCCGATCGGTCGAGCTGGCCGCATCGGAGCGTGGGTGTTCGCCGTGATGGCGTTGCTGGCATGGATCGCCGCCGAGACGTCGCTGCCAGGCGTCTTCGCCGCCCTGACAGCCCTGATGTTCGGCGCCGTGGCATGGCCCTACGTCACCTGGTTGTTCCGGCCCGCCACCGAACGGAAGCCTCGCTGATGCTCGCCAAGACCTTCGCCGGCATCCTGCTCGGCCTGCCCCTCACGCTGGCTCTCATTTCCGTCGTGATCTGGATCTGGCCGGGCTCCAGCGAGGCGGTGACCCTGCCGGTGATGATGGCTTTCTTTCCGCTCTGGGTCGGGATCATGGGCGCGACCTATATGTTCCGCAGCGGTCCCCGTGCCTGGGCCTGGCTGGCGGTCGCCAACCTGGGTGCCTTCGCGGCGCTGTGGGTGGCCAAACACACGCTGCCGGGGCTATGAGCCGATGAAAGCCTCCACGATCCGCACCTTCACCACCGTGCATACCTGGACCGGCCTCTTGGCCGGCTTCGCGCTGTTCATCGCGTTCTACGCGGGCGCGCTGACCATGTTCCACGACGAGATCGACACCTGGGCCGTGCCGCGTGCCGAGATGGCCCGGGCCGACGCGCTGGACCGCGCACACGTGATGCTCGCCGACATCGTCGCCAGACATCCCGCGGCAGGCGAAAGCATCGGCGTCACGTACCCGGCCGAACATCCGTCGCACGAAGTGGCGGCGTACTGGATGGAAAAGGACGGCAGCTGGCGCACCCAGTCGCTGGACGACACCGCGGCCCGCGATGCGGAAGACCACGAGCACGGTCTGGCCGACTTCATCTACGAGCTGCATTACGACCTCGGCATCCCCGCGATCGGTATCTACCTGATGGGCGTGGTCAGCATCATTTACGGGCTGGCCCTGCTGACCGGCGTGCTGATTCACCTGCCCAATCTCGTCCGCGAGATGTTCGCGCTGCGCCCGGGCCACAACCTAAAGCGGCTGTGGCAGGACGCGCACAACGTTATCGGTATTCTCAGTCTGCCTTTCCACATCATTTTCGCCGTCACCGGCGCGTTGCTCTGCCTGACACTGGTGATGCTGGTCGCCTTCAACACGGTGGCCTTCGACGGCAAGCTCATGGGCGCGTTCGAGCGGATGACCAGCGCGTTGCCGGAGACGAAGGACAAGGGCGGCAGTGCCGTCATGCTGACCCCGGCCGAGCTGGGCGCGCGGGCACGGCAGGCCGCGATCGCCGCGGGCGCGGCGGATTTCGAGCCCGACTACATGCGCTACGTGCATTACGGTCATCAGGGAGCGGCGGCGGAAGTGCGCGGCACGTCGACAAAGACCCTGGGCGAGTACGGCATGGTCGCGCTCGATGCGGTGGACGGACACGTGATGAAGTTACAGGTGACCGGCGCCCGGGACGCGAACCACGCCACTTACTCGGCGATCTTCGGCCTGCACTTCGGTACCTTCGGTTCCCTGTCGCTGCGCTGGCTGTACTTCCTGCTGGGCCTCGCCGGCGCCTTCCTTTTCTATTCTGGCAACCTTCTCTACATAGAGACGCGCCGTAAACGCCGCCAGGCGGACCAGCCGATGAAGGTGCGTGCGATGGCCACCGCGACCGTCGGCGTGTGCATCGGCTCGTGCTTCGCCATCTCGTGCACCTTCCTGGGCAACCTGCTCGGAGGGCTCTCCGGCATCGAGGCCACGTCGCTGGTTCAGCCCGTGTGCTTCGCGACGTTTGCGCTCGCCATCCTGTGGACGTTCTGGCGCAAGCCGGCCAAAGCGGCCGTCGACCTGCTGTTCGCAACGGCGGCGGTCAGCGTGGCGGTGGGCGTTCTCGATATCGCGGTCCATCACGACCGCCTGATGCGCATGCTGGGCGAAGGTCGCTATGAGGTCCTCGGCCTCGATCTGGTGGCCATCGCCATGGGCGCCGGATTCGCCTGGCTTGGCGTCGCCACGCGTCGCCGCGCGGTCGAAGGCGATCCCTGCAGCGTGTGGTCGTCGCGCCGCCGGGATCCCCAGGACGTGGCGACAAAGGCGCGGGAAGCCTGAGCGTCGCCTTGCGGCCGCAAGAGTCGCAGGGACTTTCGAAACGTCGGCATTTCCACGTAACGCGCGTTACTGAGCACGACAGTTATTAACGTTCGTGCTGCAAAGCTCGCACACCGCTGCTGCACCGCCGCAAACGTTTACATACCACTCAAGCCACTGACCGTATGCGCTTTTTTGGTGGTCTTCTCCAAGTGGTATCGCACTTCACATCATTTCGTACCGCAGTGCAGCAAGCGGTTGATTTCGCACGCTTTACAAGCTCCTATGAAAACGTTTACGTTCCGCGCCGTCAGCCCCGGGAGGGGCAGGGGTAAAGGGCGATAACCACGTGAGTGTGACGATCAAAGACGTCGCGAGAATGGCCAACGTATCGGTGGCCTCGGTATCTCGCGCCCTCAACGGACACGGCGGCGTCACGGCGGAAACGCAGAAGCGGATCCGCGATGTGGCCGCACGCCTGCGTTACGTGCCGCACAGCGGCGCCCGCAGCCTGATCACCCGTCGCACCCAGACCATCGGTGCACTGCTTCCCGATCTGCACGGTGCGTTCTGGTCCGAACTGATCCGCGGCATCGATCTCGCCGCACGCGCCCGTGGCCTTTATCTGCTGGTCTCCAGTTCCCACGGCGACTCCACCGAAGCCGCCATCGCCCTGCGTTCCATGCAGGGCCGGGTCGACGGCCTGCTGGTGATGTCCCCGCACGCCGATGAAGCCTTCCTCGACGAAAACCTTCCCGTGATCGTGCCGACGGTGCTGATCAACAGCCACGTCCGCTCGGAGCGCCAGGCGTCCCTCGACGTCGACGATTTCGGTGGTGCCCGCGCCATGGTCGAGCACCTGCTCGGGCTGGGTCGCAAGCGCATCGTGTTCATCGCGGGACCCGAGGTGAACCACGACGTGCAGGAACGCTGCCGTGGTTATCGCACCGCGCTCGAAGCCGCCGGCCTCGGCGATCGTGCGTCGATCCTGCCCGGCGACTTCACTGAGGAATCCGGCTATCGCGCCGGTAAGCAGGCGCTTGCGATGGTGCCGCGCCCCGACGCGATCTTCGCCGCCAACGACATGATGGCGATCGGCTGCCTGTCCGCCCTGGCCGAAGCCAGGGTACGCACGCCCGAAGACATCGCGGTGGCCGGCTTCGACGATATCCCGATGGCGCGTTATGTCTCGCCGCCGCTGACCACCGTGCGCATCCGGATCGCCGAACTCGGCGAAGCCGCGCTCGGCCGTCTTGCCGGAATGATCGAATCACCCGATGACGCCACGCCTGAGCCGAGCGTCGTCGGCACCGAACTTGTCGTGCGCGCCTCGTGTGGCGGCAACGACACGGTAAGACGACGGGCCTGACCGGCCCTGACGCAACACGGCTTGCCGGGCCGTGGCTGGTTTACCAGGACGGCGACACACAGGACTTGCGCACATCCACCGGTCCGCCATGCGGAACGGGCGCCCACACGGGGGCAGAACGCTCTCAACGAAGAAAAGTGGCACGACCACCGCGTCACGACATCAACGTCGACCCCGTGAAAAGCGCCCTGCCGGGCCGGAACAACACACACAAAACGTTTGGGAGAGGGGAAACATGAAGGCCTCGATGCATTTGAAGAAGAAGTTGCTGGTCAGCGTCATCGCCGCCGCCGTCGCCACGGCCATCGCGCCGACCATGGTCATGGCGCAGAGCGCCAACGCGACCCTGCGCGGCAAGGCCACGCCGGGTGCGAACGTCACCGTATTCAACCCGCAGACGGGCCTGACCCGTCACGCGACGGCCGGCGCCGATGGTTCGTACACCATCAACGGCCTGCCACCGGCTTCGTACCAGGTCGATGCCGGCCCGGGCACCGAGCAGAATGTCACCCTGACAGTCGCTTCGACGGCTACTCTCAACCTCGCCGCCCCGGCCGGGCAGGGTGCGGCCGTGACCACCGCCAATGCCACCAAAATGGAAGGTGTCTCGGTGTCCGCTTCCACCATCCAGGAAGTGAAGACCCCGGAAGTCGGCGGCACGATTTCGCTACATCAGATCGCCACCATCCCGCAGGCGTCGCGTAACTTCCTCGAGTTCGCCGATACCGTGCCGGGCATGGTCTTCAGCGTCGATGCCAAGGGCAACACCTCGCTGCGTGGCGGTGCGATGAACAACAGCTCCACCAACGTCTACATCGACGGTGTGAGCCAGAAGAGCTACGTGAAGGAAGGCGGCGTCTCCGGCCAGAACAACAGCCAGGGCAATCCGTTCCCGCAGCTGGCGATCGGCGAGTACAAGGTCATCACCTCGAACTACAAGGCCGAGTACGACCAGGTCTCGTCGGCGGCGATCACAGCGGAAACCAAGTCGGGCACCAACGAGTTCCACGGCGAAGTCTTCGGCACCTATACGAACGACGCATTCCGCAACCGCACCCCGATCGAGAAGACGTCGGGCAAGGTCGACTCCGAATCGAAGGAGTACGGCTTCGCGCTCGGCGGACCGATCATCAAGGACAAGATGCACTTCTTCATCGCTTTCGAGCAGAAGAAGTTCGACACGCCGATCTCGGTCGTGCCCAACAGCGTTAACTACGCGGGTGACGTGTCGACCCTGCTGCCGGCCAGCGTGCAGTCGGAACTCGGCTCGGCCAACCTGAACTTCGACGAGAAGCTGTATTTCGGCAAGATCGACTGGGAACTGACCGACCGCGATCGTATCGAGGTGAGCACCCAGGTACGTCGCGAAACGCAGATCTCGGGCATCGGTACCGGCACGACCCCGTCGGCCGGCGTCAACAATGAAAACCACGACACGCGTGCGATCTTCAAATGGGCGCATAGCGCCGACAGCTGGTACAACGAGCTGATCTTCTCTTACGAGAACGCGTACATCCAGGCGAACCCGCTGTTCGCGGGCAACGGCTATACGTACTCGTGGCAGCCGGACGTCAACAACCCGACCATCATCACCACCGGTTCGGCTGACCCGCGTTCGACGCAGAACAAGAGCCAGGAAGGTCCGATGGTGTCGGATACCTTCACCTTCAATGACCTGGAATGGCAAGGCGACCATGTCGTCAAGCTCGGTTACAAGTTCAAGTCCATCGAACTGAAGGCCGCCGACGCAGCCGCGCAGAGCCCGCAATTCTTCTACGACGTCAACCCGACCGGCGTGTCGGCTGAGCCGTGGCAGGTGTTCTACGCGTCCAACCTGCCGGGTTCGGATGGCGTGGCCAAGACCCACACGCGCCAGTACGGCGTGTTCGCCCAGGACGACTGGTCGGTCAACGACCACCTGACGCTGAACCTCGGTGTTCGCTGGGATTACGAGGTCAACCCTTCGTACACCAACTTCGTCACCTCGCAGCGCGTGATCGACGCACTGAACTCGCAGAACCCGTATGCGGGCGCACTGCCGGGCCAGACCTATGCGGACTCGCTAGCCGCGGGTGGCGTCAACCTCAATAACTACATCAGCAACGGCAACAACCGTCACTCCTTCAAGGGTCAGTGGCAGCCGCGTCTGGGCTTCTCTTACGACCTCTTCGGTGACGAAGAGCACGTGATCCACGGCGGTGCCGGTCGCGCGTATGACCGTAACCTCTATGACTACCTGCAGACGGAAGTCACCAAGCAGTCGCTGCCGCAGACCACGCTTCGCTTCAACATTCCAAGCCACCCCTGCGATACGGCGTCGTCCACCTGCGTACCGTGGAACCCGGCCTTCCTCGGTGGCCAGAATGTTCTGCAGAACTACCTCGTCGGCGGCAACTCCGGCCAGGAAGTCGACCTGCTGAACAACAAGCTGAAGGCACCGTACTCCGACCAGTACAGCCTGGGCATGTCGAACACCGTGGGCGACTGGCTGACCGATGCCACTGTCACCCGCGTGCTCAGCAAGGACGGCTTCGCCTTCACGCTGGGTAACCGTTATCCGAACGGTGCGTTCTGGCAGGACAAGAGCCAGCCGTGGAACTATCCGATCCCCAACGTCGGCGGCCTGATCCTGGGCGACAATGGCATCCAGACGCGTACCACGCAGGTCCTGCTGTCGGCGCAGAAGCCGTACACGAAGGAATCCGGCTGGAGCACGAGCTTCGCGTACACCTTCTCGCACGCCAAGCAGAACCGTGACATCAACGAGCACTACTCGTTCGACGAAGCGACGATCGGCGACTATCCGTACATCACGTCCAACGCCGTGTCCAAGCACCGCTTCGTCGCGACGGGCGCGCTCGATCTGCCGTGGGGCATCAGTGGTTCGCTGAAGCTGACGCTCGCCACGCCGTTGCCGAAGAACGACTCGGCCTGCTACGGCCAGCTCGAGGCCAACGGCTCCGGTTGCGTCCCCACCTCCGCGACGCCAAGCGGCCAGAAGTTCCTGGTCGGTGGCGACATCTGGGGTTACCGCGATATCGATCTTCAGCTGACCAAGGATTTCATCATCAGCGGTGACACGAAGATCTATGCACGCTTCGACGTGCTGAACGTCTTCAACTGGGCCAACTACGCCGACTACAACGTCAACTGGGGTGCCGACGGCGTCATGAACAGCAACCCGGTCACGTACAACAAGAAGGGCAACATCGTTTACCTTCCGCGTACCGCCCGCTTCACCGTCGGCCTGAAGTTCTGATCCACCTGGCGCATCCGGACCTCCGGATGCGCCATACTTTGGCGCCCGCGAGTCTCCCCGCGGGCGTTCTTTTGTTCCGGCGAGAAACAGTCCTTCGGGACTTTTATTTGCCTCGCGGCCGTAAACGTTTACGCGCGAAAGGATCCACGTCATGCAAGCCACCAAGTTCAAGCGTCTTTCCCTCGCACTGGGCGCACTGCTCGCCCTGGCAGCCCCGTTCGCCATGGCGCAGAACGCACCGATGAAGGTCAAGCACACCCCCTCCGTCGCTAGCCTGAAAGATCTGCACCCCGTTCCGCCGATGGTCGCCGACCTCGAGAAGCGCACCTTTCAGTGGTTCTGGGACAGCGGCAATCCGACTAACGGGCTGGTTCCCGATCACTACCCCACGCAGTCGTTCGCCTCCATCGCCTCGGTCGGTTTCGGCCTGACGGCGTACGGTGTCGGCGTCGAGCGCGGCTACATCACGCGGGACCAGGCGATCGACCGCACGCTGGCCACGCTGCGCTTCTTCAACGATGCGCCGCAGAACGACAGCGAAGACGAAGCTACCGGCTTCCACGGATTCTTCTATCACTTCCTGAACATGGAGACGGGCAAGCGCGAGGCGCGCTGGGTCGAAGTGTCGACGGTGGACACGACGCTGCTGCTCGGCGGCGTGCTGTTCGCACAGAGCTACTTCGATCGCGACGACGCGAAGGAGAAGGAAATCCGCGATCTCGCCGATGCGATCTACCGGCGCGTGGAATGGCCGTGGGCACAGAACCACGGCGCGCTGATCAGCATGGGCTGGACGCCGGGCGGCAAGATGATTCCGCACGACTGGGCCGGGTACAACGAAGGCATGCTGGTCTATATCCTCGCGCTGGGCTCACCGACGCACCCGGTGGGCGACGATGCGTGGCAGGCCTGGACGAAGACGTACGACAAGACCTGGGGTAAATTCCACGGGCAGACCTTCCTCAACTTCGCACCGATGTTCGGTCACCAGTACAGTCACACGTGGGTGGACTTCCGCGGCATCCGCGATGCCTGGGGCCGTTCGCACGATATGGATTATTTCGAGAACAGCCGTCGCGCGACTTACTCGCAGCAGGCGTATGCCGTCGCCAACCCGGGCGGCTGGAACGGTTACGGCAAGAACGTCTGGGGCCTCACGGCCAGTAACGGTCCCGGCGGCCTGATCATCAAGCAGGGCGACCGCGAGCGGACCTACCAGGGCTACACCGCGCGTGGTGCGGGACTCGATTACATCTCCGACGACGGCACCATCGTGCCCACGGCGGCGGGTGGCTCGATCGCGTTCGCGCCGGAAATCGTGATCCCCGCGCTCGAAGAAATGAAGAAGAAGTACGGCGCGAACATCTACACGAAGTACGGCTTCGTCGATGCGTTCAACCTGACCTTCGATACGCATACCGAGGTGCGCACGGGCCGGATCATTCCGGGCTTCGGCTGGGCCGACACCGTGCACCTGGGCATCGATCAGGGTCCCATCGTGCTGATGATCGAGAACTACCGCAGCGATTTCGTGTGGAGCGTGATGAAAAAGAACCCGTACATCCGCAAGGGCCTGCAGCGCGCGGGCTTTACGGGTGGCTGGCTCGATGCGGAAACGGCCGCCAACCTATGGTGAAGCGCGCCACCCGTCTGTTACGTATGACCGCGGCGCTGGTCCTCACTGGCGCCGCGGTGGCTGGCTGCGCGAAGCCGGAAGACGGTTCACGGACCCTGCAGTTCTGGACCATCGGTCGCGAAGGCGAAGCGGTGGCCAGGCTGCTGCCCGAGTTCGAGCGTGAACATCCCGGTCTGCATGTCGAAGTGCAGCAACTGCCGCTGACGGCCGCGCACCAGAAGCTGCTGACCGCGTACGCGGGCGATTCGACGCCGGATCTCACCCAGCTCGGCAACACCTGGGTGCCCGAGATGGTCGCGCTGGACGCGATCGAGCCGCTCGATGCACGCGTCGCCGCGTCGAAGGTGATCGATCCGAAGGATTACTTTCCCGCCATCTGGTCGACCAACGTCATCGACGGCACGCTGTACGGCGTGCCCTGGTATGTCGATACGCGCCTTCTGTTCTATCGCAAGGACCTGCTGGCGAAGGTCGGCTACGACCACCCCCCGCGTGACTGGGCGGAGTGGAAGGCGATGATGGTCAAGCTGGCCCGGCCGGTGGGTCAGACATATGGCGTACTGTTGCCGACCAACGAATTCGAACAGCTGTTGTCGCTGGCCCTGCAGCAGAACGAGCCGCTGCTTCGCGATGGCGGTCGTTACGGCAACTTCCGCAGCGCCGGTTTCAAAAAGGCACTGGGTTTCTACGTGTCGATGTTCAAGGACCAGCAGGCGCCGATGATGACCAATGTCGGCGTGGGCAACCCGTGGGCCGCGTTCGGCCAGGGCTTCTACGCGTTCTACCTCTCTGGTCCCTGGAACATCGGCGAGTTCCGCAAGCGGCTGCCGCCGGAGCAACAGGGCGACTGGGGGACCGTGGCCCTGCCGGGACCGAACGGACCGGGCGCCTCGAACGCCGGTGGTTCCAGCCTGGTGATCTTCCGCCAGTCGAAGCATAAGGACGACGCGTGGGCACTGGTCGAGTTTCTCTCGCGACCGGCCATCCAGGAGCGCTTCTACCAGATCCTCGGCGACATGCCGCCGCGCCGTTCGTCGTGGGACGCTCCTGCGCTGAAGAACGACGACAAGGCGGCCGCCTTCCGCGACCAGCTCGACCGCGCCAAGCCGACTCCGCCCGTCGCGGAGTGGGAGCGCATCGTCACCGAGATGCAGCTGGTCGCCGCACAGGCATCGCATGGCGACATCACCGTGGATGAAGCTGCCGCGGAAATCGACCGTCGTGCGGACCGTCTGCTCGAGAAACGTCGCTGGATGCTCGACCACGGTCACAAGGCAAGCCCATGAATACCTCCCGCGCCGCCTGGTTGTTCATCACGCCCGCGATGATCGTGCTTGGCCTGTTCTTCCTGTTGCCGGTGATTGCCGCGCTGGTGCTTTCGGTCACTGACTACGACCTCTACGCGCTCGCCGATATCCGCAACCTGCGTTTCGTCGCCTTGCAGAATTACTGGTCGCTGCTGCAGCGTCCGTTGTTCTGGTCGGCGCTGGGCCATACCGTGTACTTCGTCGTGGTGGGCGTGCCGCTGTCGCTGATGGCGTCGCTCGGTGCCGCGATGTTGCTCAATTCGCCACTGGCCCGGTTCAAGCCGTTCTTTCGTACGGCGCTCTTCGCGCCCGTGGTGACGACCGTGGTGGCCGTCGCCGTGATCTGGCGCTACCTGTTCAACACGAAGTACGGCCTGATCAACTACGTGCTCGACAACATCGGCCTGCCGACGGTGGACTGGCTCGGCGATCCGCACTGGGCCATGCCCACGATCATCCTGTTCGCCGTATGGAAGAACTTCGGCTACAACATGATCATCTTCATGGCGGGGTTGCAGGCGATTCCCGGCGATCTCTACGAAGCCGCACGCATCGATGGTGCCTCGGCGATGGCGCAGTTCCGTCACATCACGCTGCCGATGCTGAAACCGACGATGGTGATGGTCAGCATCCTCACGGTGTCGGGTTACTTCCAGCTGTTCGCCGAGCCGTATGTCATGACCGAAGGTGGCCCGTTGCAGAGCACCACATCGGTGCTGTACCTGATGTACGAAGAAGGCTTCAAGTGGTGGAACCTCGGCTCGGCTTCGGCCGTCGCCTTCATCCTCTTCGTGATCATGTTCGCGGTCACCGCCGCGATGCTTCGCCTGTCGAAGCAGGGAGAGCCGGCATGAGCCCGCGCATAGCAAAAGCGCTGATCAATGGCCTGCTGATCGGTGCGGCCGGCATCGCGATCACGCCCTTGCTGTACATGCTCTCGGTGTCGTTCATGACGCCGGGCGAGGCCAGTGCATTGCCTCCGCCCGTCTTGCCGACACACTGGACCTTCGGCAACTATCGTCAGCTCTTCCTCAACGCGGGCATGGGTCGGTACCTGTTCAACAGTCTGCTGATCTCCACCGCGATCACCGTCGTGTCGCTCGCCTTCAACCTGATGGCCGGCTATGCGTTCGCCAAGCTGGAGTTCAGGGGTCGCCAGCGGATCTTCCAGATGCTGCTCGGCGCGCTGGTCATTCCGGCACAGGTGGCGATGCTGCCGTTGTTCCTGTTGCTGAAGTACATGGGACTGGTCAACACGTATGGCGCGGTCATCGTGCCGGCGCTGGCGACCATCTTCGGCATCTTCCTCGTTCGCCAGTATGCGAGCGGCATTCCGAACGATCTGATGGAGGCCGCGCGTATCGACGGTGCGGGCGAGTTCCGCATCTTCGCCACCATCGTCATGCCCCTGCTCAAGCCGATCATGGTCACGCTGGCGATCTTCACCTTCCTCGCCGCGTGGAACGATTTCATGTGGCCGCTGATCGCGCTGACGGGACAGGAGCATTACACGCTGCCCATCGCGCTGGCATCGCTTTCGCGTGAACACGTGCAGGACAGCGAGCTGATGATGGCGGGTTCCGTCGTCACGATCCTGCCGGTGCTGGTGCTGTTTCTCGCCTTGCAGCGTTACTACCTCGAAGGCCTGCTGATGGGCAGCGTCAAGGGATAACTCGATGTCGCGTCTCGCACCGTTTTTGCTGGCTTTCGCGGGTTGCCTGCTCATCCTGCCCGTCGCCGCGGCCGAAAGCGCACGTGTGCTGGACACTTTCGATACCGCGATGGGATGGAGCGCCACGCATACCGACGATGTCTCGGCATCGCTGCGTACCGTGGCTGACGCCCAGGGGCAGGCGATCTGTCTCGACTACGACTTCAACGGCGTATCCGGCGCGGCTTCCCTCAAGAAGCTGCTGCCGATCGAATTCCCGGAAGGCTTCGTCCTGCGCTTCGACGTACGCGGACAGATGCCGCCGAACACGTTGCAGCTGAAGCTGATCGACGACACGGGCGACAACGTGTGGTGGTTCCAGAAGCCGTCCTTCGTGCCGACCGCATCGTGGCAGACGATCGAGGCGAGCAGCCGGCAGGTGGAGTTCGCATGGGGGCCGGTCAGGGACCGCACCTTGCGGCGCACGCGGGAAGTCGAGTTCGTCGTCTACAAGGAGAGCCTTCGCGACGGACTGCCGAACCGCGGATCGGTGTGCTTCGATAACCTGACGCTGAGCGCACGGCGGCCCGAGGCCGTGCCCGCCGCGGTGCCGACGGCCAATGCGGTGTTCGAAGCCAGGGCGAAACAGGTGCGGCGCGGTCTCTATCCGCGCGGGTTTTCGGGTGAACAATCGTACTGGACGATCGTCGGCGTGGATGGTGGCAGCCGCGACTCCGCACTGATTTCCGAGGACGGGGCGGTCGAAATCGCACGGGGTGGCTTTTCCGTCGAGCCGTTCCTGATCGACAACGGCAAGCTGCTTACGTGGGCCGACGTCACGACGACGCAAGCGCTGCGCGACCGCTACCTGCCGATGCCGTCGGTGCAGTGGAAGAAGGGCGACGTGTCGCTCACCACGAGCGCCTTCGCCCAGGGGGCGCCGGGCGCATCGCAACTGGTGGTGAGCTATCGCCTCGCCAATGACGGCGACGCGGCGCGCGAGCTCACGCTGGCTCTGGCGGCGCGTCCGTTTCAGGTCAATCCGCCCACCCAGTTTCTCAATGCGCCGGGCGGAACGAGTCCGGTGCGAGACCTCGCGTGGGACGGTCATGCACTCACCGTCAACGGTGTGCGCAAGATCATTCCCCTGCAGCCGACATCGTCGTTCGTGGCAAGCGCCAGCCAGCCGACGACCCTGACCGAACGGCTGGATGCGGGCCAACGCCCGGTCGTGCGCTCGATCCATGCGGATGACGGGTTCGCACAGGGCGCGCTGCTGTATGACGTCCATGTGCCTGCACACGGGCATGTCGACCTCGGCGTCGTGATTCCCGTGAAGCAGACCGATGACGTGACGCTGCCGTCCAGCGCTGGGCAGTGGTTGTCGGCCCGTGCGGATGCGGTGGCGGCGCTATGGCGCGACAAGCTCGACCGTGTCGATTTACGCGTGCCCGCGCAGGCGCAGCCCGTGGTCGACACCCTGCGGAGCGGGATCGCGCAGATCCTGATATCCCGTGACGGTCCGGCGCTGCAACCGGGTACGCGCTCGTATTCGCGCACCTGGGTACGCGATGGCGCGATGATGCTCGAAGGCCTGCTGCGCACAGGCCACGAAGATGTCGCGGCCGAGTTCGTCCGCTGGTACGCACCGCATCAGTTTTCGAACGGAAAGGTGCCCTGTTGCGTCGATGCGAGGGGCTCCGACCCCGTACCTGAGAACGACAGCCAGGGTGAACTGATCTTCAGCATCGCCGAATTGTGGCGTTACACGCACGATCGCGAGGCTCTCGACGCGCTGTGGCCGCACGTGACTCGCGCCGTCGCGTACATGGAAACGTTACGGGCCAGCGAACGACAGTCCACACGTCTGCAGGGTCCGGACCGTGCGCTGTACGGCCTGATGCCTGCATCGATCAGCCACGAAGGCTATTCGACCAAGCCGATGCATTCGTACTGGGACGACTTCTGGGCGCTCAAGGGTTACGACGACGCGGTCGATCTTGCCGGCGTACTCGGACATGCCGAAGAGCAGGCATCGTTCCGTCGTTCACGCGATCAGTTCCGCGGCGACCTGCATGCATCGATCGCCGCGGCGGTGAAGGAAAAGGGCATCGACTTCATTCCCGGCTCGGCGGAGCTGGGTGACTTCGATGCGACCTCGACGACCATCGCCTTGTCACCGGGTGGCGAGCAGGCACGCCTGCCGAAGGCACTGGTCGACGCCACGTTCGAGACATATTGGCAGAGCTTTGTCGCGCGACGCGACGGCAAGACTTCCTGGAAGGACTATACCCCTTACGAGTTGCGCACGATCGCCAGCTTTGTCCGGCTCGGCTGGCGCGACCGGGTGGGCGACCTCATCGCCTTTTTCTTTGCGGGCCGTCGTCCGGCCGCGTGGAATCAGTGGGCGGAGGTGGTCGGGAGAGATCCGCGCGAGCCTCGCTTCGTCGGCGACATGCCGCACGCGTGGATCGCCTCGGACTATGTGCGCTCGGCGCTCGATCTGTTCGCCTATGACCGCGCGGCGGATCGGTCGGTGGTGGTCGCCGCCGGTGTGCAGCCTGACTGGCTGGCGGGCGAGGGCATCGCGATCCGGGATCTGCGCACGCCCTATGGGCGCTTCGGGTACACGTTGAAGGCGACGCATGGGAAAGCCGTGCTGACCATCACCCAGCCGATCGACCCGCCGGGCGGGGTGGTCTTGTCATTACCTTCGGGAGAGGTGAAGGTGGAGAAGGGCCGGACGAGCCTGACCGCGCCGCTTCAGTGAGTCGCCACGCGAGTCCGCAGCAGCGCATCCACCGCCTGCTGCCACTCCGCCGAACCCGGCGCCGCCTGCGGCGCTTCCTGACCGAGCTTGGTATTCACCGCCTGATTCCACGCCGGCGTCTCGGGCCGGGGGCCGTGCCCGTCATCACTGACCGCCAGCGTCCTGTCGACCCAGGCATACCATTCGGGCGAGCCCAGAGCCGCGTTGGCCGGGGCTGTCTTGCCGGGAGCGGGCGTGCCGTCCGACGGGGCGGAGGCTGCGGCCGAGGACGTCGCGGCCGCGGGAGCACCGGACGCCGCCTCCGGTGAAGACGGCGAACAGGCGGCGATGATCAATGCCGCACTGAGTGGCACGATGGTGAGCAAAAAGCGCATGGGCAATGAAACCTTCGCGAATGCGTAGGGGGCCGATCGTAGCTAGGCCTTCCCGTCCGCCGGTTAAACGGCGGAGGGAACTCACGGCATTTGTTCAGTTTCGGATCATCGCCGAATCAGAACTTACCGGCGCGAAAATCGGCGATCGCCTCGTGAATCTGTGCCGGCGTATTCATGACGAACGGGCCGTAGCGGGCAACCGGCTCGTCCAGCGGCCGCCCCGCCACGAGAAGGACACGCGCGGCTTCGTCGGCGGCGAAGCTGACCGTATCTCCCTTCGAGAGCACGGCCAGTTCGCTGCGCGCCAGCGGCCCGCCCGCGACCGTCGCCGAGGTGCCGTCGAAAACGTAGGCGAACGCACTGTGCCCCTCGGGGAGGCTGAGATCGAAACGGGCGCCTGCGTCGAGGGCGATGTCCAGATAGACCGGCTGGGTGGCGATGCCCGATACGGGTCCCGTCGCGCCAGCCAGTTCACCGGCGACCACGCGAACCGTCACGCCATCGGCAGGTTGCACGACCGGAATGTCGCCGGGCGGAATGTCCTGGTAACGCGGGGCGATCATCTTGTCCGAGGCGGGCAGGTTCACCCACAGCTGGAAGCCCCACATGAGGCCGGCTTCCTGCTGCGGCATCTCGGAGTGAATCAGGCCGCTACCGGCGGTCATCCACTGGACGCTGCCGGGACCGAGGTCACCGCGATTGCCCTTGTTGTCGCCATGCTGCATGCGACCGGCGAGCATGTACGTCACAGTTTCGAAGCCGCGATGCGGGTGGTCCGGAAAGCCTTCGATGTAGTCGCCCTCCTGATCCGAGCGAAATTCATCCAGCAGCAGGAACGGGTCGAGAATGTCGAGGGCCGGCTGGCCAATGACACGCTTCAGCTTCACGCCGGCGCCGTCGGCGGTATCCATGCCGCGCACGCGGCGGACGATGGTTCGTTGGGTCATGACGGTGCTCCGGATTCGATCGTTACAAGATGCCGGTATTCACACGGGAGACCAAGTCGTCTGACAAGAACGGACTGTTCCGCGAATGGCTGCACTGCCGCACGGATCGCAGTCAGGGCCGGCGATGCGCTCAGTGCACCCAGTGTCCGGAACGCTGCCGCGGCGGACCGTCGTCGTTCTCGCCGCGCGGGCGGGTCATCGCCTTGAGCTCGTCTTCGGTCGGGCCGTTGGTCCGCCAGTACTCACCGACGGCATTGAGCACCTCGGGCAGCTGACCCAGGCATTCGTCGTATTCGTCGTCGGTCAGTTTCTCGAACTCCGCATCCGCCTGCAGCACGCCCTCATCGACCGCCAGGGCCATGATCGGTCCCAGCAGCTGCATCAGATTCGCGTCTTCGGCCAGGCGGTTTTCCCAGAGCTGCGCACGCATGTCGATGCCGCGGCTGAAACCTTCGCACCAGCCAGCCGCCGACAGCATCGGGCCATCCTCGGTGTCGATTTCACCGAGAATCGGCTCGTAGGCGTCGACGTCGAGTTCGGCGCTGATCGAATCGTTGAGCTTGGCGAGCAGGGCGAGCACGGCATTGCCTTCGTCTTCGTCCTCGAAGGCGTCGTGCAGCACTTCGTGCAGCCATTCCTCGGGCTTGACCTCGAGCGGACCGACCGCGATCGCCGACAACAGGCCATGGACGCCGTCGAGCATCAGATCGCCGTCGTTGCCGTGGGCGCGCAGATAGATGTCGAGTTTTTCGAGCTCGGCGTCATCCAGCGAGCTCGGCCATTCGGACTTGGGTGTGTTCAAAGCTTCAACTCCAGCGCGACGGGCGCGTGGTCGGACGGCTGTTCCCACGTGCGCGGTGCCTTGTCGATGATCGACGAGGTCGCCAGGGATTTGAGCGCATCACTGATCAAGATGAGGTCGATCCGCAGACCGAGGTTGCGGCGGAATCCCGCCTGGCGGTAGTCCCACCAACTGAAAAGGCCGGCATCTTCGTTGAAAAGACGGAAACTGTCGTGAAGACCGACGTCCAGCAGCGCCTGCAGGGCGGCGCGTTCCGGCGGCGAGCAGAAGATGTCCTCGCCCCATGCCACGGGATCGTAGACGTCGCGATCGTCGCGGCAGATGTTGAAATCGCCGAGGACGACCAGCTTCTCGTGCCTGGCGCGCTCGGCCTCGAGGAAATCACGCACCCGCGCCAGCCAGTGCAGCTTGTAGGTGTACTTCTCGTCACCCAGCGCTTTGCCGTTGACCACATACAGGTTCACGACGCGGATGTCGCCGACGGTAGCCGCCAGGATCCGGCGCTGCGGATCGTCCAGGCCGTCGATGTCGGTGACGACGTCGGTCAGCTCATCTCTGGCGAGGATGGCGACGCCGTTATAGGTCTTCTGCCCGGAGAACACCGAGCGATAGCCCATCGCGGCGATTTCGTCCGCCGGGAACTTGTCGTCGGTGAGCTTGGTTTCCTGCAACGCCAGGATGTCGGGCTGCGCCTCCCCCAGCCATTGCTGGACATGGGGCAGGCGGACCTTGAGCGAGTTGACGTTCCACGACGCGATCTTCATCGCGCCATTGTAAAGGAAAGCCGCGCGCGGCTAGGGCGGTGGACGCCAGCTCCCGCCGGGAATTCAGGCCAGGCCGTAGCTCTTCAGCAGAGCGTCGGGCTGAGGTTCCCGGCCGCGGAACGCCGTGAACGACGCCAGCGCCGGCCGGGTCGAGCCGACCGCCAGCACTTCCTTGCGGAACCGCTCGCCGGTCGCCCGGTCGAGCACGCCAGCTTCCTCAAAGGGCTCGAACGCGTCGGCGGACAGGACCTCGGCCCACAGGTAGCTGTAGTACCCGGCCGAATAGCCGCCGGCGAAGACGTGGGTGAAGGCGTGCGGAAAACGCTGCCAGGCCGGCGGATGCAGCACGGCCACTTCATGCCGAACTTTCTCCAGCACGTCCATCGGACGGGCGCCGACGGCCGGGTCGTATTCCAGATGCAGCAGGAAATCGAACAGGCCGAACTCCAACTGCCGGACCAGGAACAAGCCGGCGTGGAAGTGGCGCGCGTCGAGCATCCGCTGGTACAGCTCATCCGGAAGCGGCTCGCCCGTCTCGTAATGGCGGGCGAATTCGCGCAGGGCCTGACGATCCCAGGCGAAGTTTTCCATGAACTGACTGGGCAGTTCCACGGCATCCCATTCCACGCCCTCGATGCCGCTGATGGACGGAATATCCACCTCGGTCAGCATGTGATGCAGACCGTGGCCGAACTCGTGGAAGAGGGTGAGCACGTCGTCGTGGGTGAGCAGCGCCGGCGCGCCGTCGGTCGGCGGCGGGAAGTTGCAGGTCAGGTAGGCGATCGGCAGCTGCAGCTGCTCGCCGTCGCGGAAACGCGAGGCTGCCACGTCCATCCAGGCGCCGCCGCGCTTGCCCGAGCGCGCGTACATGTCGAGGTAGGCACCGGCGAATACGCTGCCGTCGGCATTGACCACGTCGTAGTACTTCACATCCCTGTTCCACGTGTCCACGTCGTCGCGCGGCACGAAGCGGACGCCGTACAGACGCTCCACCACCATGAACAGGCCGTCGATGGCTGCGAAGGCCGGGAAGTACGGCTTGATCTGTTCCTCGTCCAGCGCATAACGCTGCTGGCGCAGGCGCTCGGCGGCGAAGCCGACGTCCCACGGCTCGAGGTTGTCGATCTTCAGTGTTTCGGAGGCGAAGTGGCGGAGCTCTTCCAGTTCCTTCTTCGCGACCGGCCTGGCCCGCGCGGCGAGGTCGCGCAGGAAGCGAAGCACGACCTCGGGCGAGGTGGCCATCTTGGTCGCCAGCGATTCTTCGGCGGCGTTGGCAAAGCCGAGCAGCTGGGCGGCCTCGTGGCGCAGCGCGACGATCTTCTCGATGCGCCCGGAGTTGTCGAACTTGCCCTTGTCCGGGCCCTGGTCCGAGGCGCGGGTCTGGTAGGCGTAGTAGACGGCCTCACGCAGATCGCGGTTTTCGGCGTAGGTCAGCACGGCCTGCACGCTGGGCTGTTTCAGGGTGACGAGGTAGCCGTCGAGTTTTTCTTCCCGTGCGTATTCGCGCAGCACCGCACGGCCCGACGCCGGGATACCGGCCAGGTCGCGTTCGTCGGTGATGTGCTTGTGCCAGGCCTCGGAGGCATCGAGCACGGCGTTGGAAAACTCGGTGGTCAGCCGCGACAGCTCGACGCCGATCTCGCGGAAACGGGTGCGCGCAGGCTCTTCGAGCGCGACGCCGGACAGGCGGAAATCGCGCAGCGCGTGCTCGACGGCCGCGCGCTCGGCCACCGGCAGCTCCGCGAAATCCGCACGGTCGGCCACGGCCTGCACGGCGGCGTAGAGGTCGCGGTTCTGGCCGACTTCCATGCCATGCTCGGTGAGCTTTTCTTCCGCGGCGCCATGCGCCTTGCGCAGCGCTTCGGAGTCGGCGACGGAGTGCAGGTGACTGACGGGCGACCATGCGCGCGACATGGTCTGGTCGAGGCGCTCCTGGGCCAGGATCACGTGCTCGAAGTCGCGCGGCGCATCGGCCGCCGCGATGGCATCGATAGCGGCACGTTCGGCGGCGATCAGGCTGTCGATGGCCGGCTCGACATGTTCCGGACGGATGGCCGAGAACGTCGTCAGGCCGTTCGGATCAAGAAGCGGGTTGGTGCTGGTATCCATGGTCGATCTCCTCTCAGGCACCCAGCGTGGAGCCCTGAGGGAGGCAAATCAAGCGGCAGTGCGTCGCGCCGGACGCAACGTTCAGGGCCGGTCAGGCCAGGTAGTCGTCTTTCAGGCGCACATAGTTGGCGGCCGAGTAATAGAGCTGTTCGACCTGCTTGTCGCTCAGCACGCGGACCAGCTTGCCGGGATTGCCCAGCCAGAGTTCGCGCTCGCCCACGATCTTCCCCGGCGGGATGACCGTCCCCGCGCCGACGAAGCCGTATTTCTTCACGACCGCGCCGTCGAGCACGGTCGCGTGCATGCCGATCAGGCAGGCATCCTCGATGGTGCAGGCGTGGATGACCGCCCCATGGCCGATGGTGACGTCCTCACCGATGATCGTCGGGAAGCCGCCCGGGCTGTATGGGCCGTCGTGCGTGACGTGAATGATCGCGCCATCCTGCAGATTGCTGCGCGCACCGATGCGGATGTGGTGCACGTCACCGCGGGCCACCGCGCCGGGCCAGACCGAGACATCGTCGGCCAGTTCGACATCGCCGATAACCGTGGCGGCCGGGTCGACGTATACGCGGGCGCCAAGGCGGGGAAGGATGCCCTTGAAGGGCCGGATCGAGTGGGTCATGGCGCGATTCTAAACCTTCGCGCCATCGGCCCGCCCGGCCGGTTACATGAACGAGCCGCCGATGATCCGGCCTTCGCTGTCCAGCTTGGGGAAGTAACGGCTGTTGTTCTGGCGCATTTCCCGGGTGCTCATCATGTCCGGAGTGACCAGCGTGACATCGGGATAGGCCGCGTGGAACTGCGCGGGCGTCGGCTTCGTGGCGATGAACGCGTCGAAGGCTTTCATGTCGGTGACGAATCCGGCGACAGGTTTCGGCTGAGCGGCCGGAGCGGTCTGGCAGGCCACGAGGGCCGCGGCGCCGAGCACGGCGGTGAAAAAGAGAACAGCGAGACGATGCATGGGGCGAGGCTCCTTGCCTGGGGGAGCGTGGATTATGCCGCCGGAGGGTGCGACGGTTCATGAATCCCGTCGCACCTCCATCGATCGGTCAACCGTTGCGGCGGCGGATCTGCTCGGCCCTGGCCTCATCCTCGGCCGTGATCACCTGCTGCTGGGCATCGAGCTTGGCGCCCAGAATGATCAGGGTGTAGTTCGTCGGATCGTAGTCGCGAAGCAACGCGATCTCGCGACGTGCGTCTTCCAGTTCACGACGGTTGATCTGCCGCTCGATTTCCCTGGAGGCAAACGGCAGCGTCTCACGAAGCGCGTCCTGCGCGGTGGCATTGTTCGCTTCCAGTTGCAGCACACTGAGGTAGTACTCGTAGGCATTGTTGCCCTGAGGGGCGATCAGCCTTCCTTCGCGCGTGGCGTCACGAGCGAGCCCCAGCAGGATGTCGACGCCCGACGGGTCGCTGCCCGCGTTCGCGGGAGCGGCCGCTGCGAGATCGGCCAGGCTGGCTTCGGCCGTGGCGGTCGTACGCTGGTGCAAAATGACCGCGGCTGTACCGGCGAGGGCCGCAGCCGCGATGACCATGGTGATGATCGCGCGGCGGGGAACCGCGGCGATGTTTGGCTTGGACATGGGGAGATCCGGGGGGAACCGCCCGCGACCAGGCCGGCCCCCTGTCGGACGGCCCCGGCGGGCGGGACATGTTCCCGCCGCATTGTTGCAATTCCGCTACGGTGGGCCTCGAGAAACCGATGCAAGGATGGTTTTGATCAATCCCCGTTCCACCGGCCGCGCTTGAATGGCCGCACCTCCAGGAAAGGAACGCCGCCATGATCCTGCTGCTTGCCCTGCTCATCGGCGTTGTCGCCGGTCTCCGCGCCATGATGGCCCCGGCTGCCGTCGCCTTCGCGGCGCGCTTCGGCGGCCTGGCGCTGACCGGCACGCCGCTCGCCTTCATGGGTTACGCCTGGACACCCTGGATCTTCGGCATCGCGGCGCTCGGCGAACTGGTCACCGACCAGCTACCGAAGACGCCCAGCCGCAAGGTTCCGCCGCAGTTCGGCGCCCGGATCGTGCTGGGCGGGCTCTCCGGCGGCTGTATCGGCGCGGCTCACGCCATGCTGACAGGCGGCATCGTCGCGGGCGTCGCCGGTGCCGTCATCGGCACGCTCGGCGGCTCGGCGGTACGCGCGAAAATGGCCGCCGCTTTCCGCAGCGATCGCCCCGCCGCCCTCATCGAGGACGCCGTGGCGATCGTGCTGGCGGTCGCGGTGGTCTGCGCCGCCTGAGACCAGACCGGTCAGAACTGCGCGTTGAGGTTCACGAAGTACTGCCTCGGCGCGCCGGCCATCAAGGTCTGGTTGTAGCCGTCCGGGTCGGAGGCGACATAGCCGTTGGTACCGGTGGAGGCGAAGTAGCGCTTGTCGAACAGGTTGGTGACGTTGGCACCGATGCTCAGCGCCTTGAACACCGAGACCGCACCGAAGTCGTACGCGATACCGGCGTTGGCCACCCAGTACGACGGCACGGCCGAGTCATTCGTATAGGTGATGTAACGCCGGCCCGTGTACTTGGCTTCGAGGTTGGCGCGCCAGCCGGAGAACTCGTAGTTGACCGAGCTGGAGAACATCGTCTTCGGTACGCCGACGACGTACTTGTCCGCCGTCGCGACGGTACCGGCGTTCTGGTAGTCGTCCTGGTACTTCGAGTTGTTGTACGAGAGCGAGTTGAGCCAGCTCAGGCCGCTGACCGGCTTCCACAGAAAGGCGAGGTCGGCGCCCTTGCTCTTCACGTCACCGACGTTGTTGAGCGAGGAGGCGCAGGTGACCACGGCCGGGCACGGTGTGGTGACGAGCAGTCGGTTTTCGAAACGCGTATAGAAAAGGCCAAGCGATGCCTCGAAAGTTTCGCCGTGTGCGCGGTAACCGACCTGCCAGGTCTGCGACTCTTCCGGCTTCAGCTGGCTCTTCGCTGCATCGAACGACGCCTGCGACGTGCTGAAGGGCGTGATGCCGAACGCGGCGATGTTCTTCGCGTACGAACCATAGATGTCCTGATTGGCGTCGAGCTTGTAGTCGACACCAGCCTGCGGCAGGAAGCCCTTGCTCGCCTTCATCTGTCCTTGCGCGAACGCGGTGGTCGGCACGAGCGAGGTGGCATCGGTGGTCACGCGCAGCGACTTCGCACCGACGTTGATCGTCAGGGCGTCGTCGAGGAGGTGGATCGTGTCCTCCGCATAGCCCATGCGGGTCCTGGTCTCGTAATGCTGCAGGAACGCGCGCAGGAAAGGCGACTGGTCGTTGTACACGGTATAGAGCGAGGTGTACTGGCCGCTGAGGGTGAAGAAGTTGCGCTCCTGGTTTGTGTTGGCGTTTTCACCCCACACGCCGACTTCGATGTCGTTGTTGCCCAGCGAGAACTTCAGTGCCGAGGTCAGGCCGTAGCGATCGAGGCCGTAGTCGGTGGTGCGCATCGAGATCGGCACGGTAGGCGAGGACGCCTGGTACGGCGTGGCCCACTGACCTTCGCCACGATCGGCGTGATAGTAACCCGTCGTATCGAGTGTGACGCCGCCGCCCAGATTGAACGAACCGGACAGCCCGGCGAGGGTGTCACGACGGATACCGCCACCGGCGTAATACGTGGCGTCGCCCTTGTCGTAGTCGGCCGGCAGCGCATTGAGCGAGGCGGGATACGCGCCGTTGCCGTTCAGCGCATTGGCGATACCGACCGCCGTATTCCAGTCCGGCTGCAGATAGTCCCAGTTCCAGCCCAGCGCCTTCTGGCTGGTCAGGGACAGATCCATGTAGTCGTATTCCTTGCGTTTGCTGCTGTCGACGAACAGGCTCACGCGGTTGCCGTCACCCTACTGGTACAACGCCTTGAGATTCGCCTGGTTCGACTTCTGATCGCCATAGCCCTTCCACTTGTCGGTATCGGCGTGGTCGAACGACACGTACATCGAGAAGCCGTGGTAGTCACCGCTGTCCGCACGCACGAAGGTGCGCCTGGTGGAGTCGGAACCCATGACCTGATTGAAGCGCACGCTCGGTTTCATATCCGGGTCGGCGGAATAGAACTGCACGGTGCCACCGAGGTTGGTGTTGGAGGCGGTGCCCAGCGTACCCGCGCCCTGCGCCAGTTCCACCGTCGCCAGGTTCTCCGAGGTGATCGCGCGGGTGACCTGCAGACCGTCGGTCACGCCATAACCCATGGTGCCCAGCGGAATGCCGTCGAGGGTGAAGCCCAGTCGCGACTGGTCGAAGCCGTGCAGCGTGATCTGCGTGGACCACTCGTAGGCGCCCCAGGGATCGGCGGACTGGAACTGCACGCCCGGCAGTTTATCCAGTGCTTTCAACGCGCTGGTGCCCGGCGTCTGCTGACGCACGATCTCGTCGATGCCGATGCTCTGAACCTGGCGCGTTTCGCCCGGTGCGATGACCGAGACGGCTTCGAGCTGCTTGGGATCCTTGTTCGTGGCTGCCGACGTGTCGGCGGCGGGGCTGCCCTTGTCGTCATCAGAAGCGTGGACGAAGCCGGCGTGCAGCGAAAGTGCAAGCGCTGTGGCAAGTGCGGTACGACGAAGCGAAGCACGTGCGAACGTCATCGGTGGGTCCCTGGAGGAATAAACCGATGAGACTCATGGCTGCGCATGTAACGTCGTTTACTCGCAGATGACGGCTGGTTGACGGTCGACGAATATGTGACCGTGTCGACCGACGCAGGATCTTTCGATCTTCGCGCGGACGTTTAGCCGTCCGTGCCCTTTCAAGGTGCCATCCATCCGGGGCGATGACATGGAGACCTGAACCCGCTACCTTCGGGTATCGCCTTCCCCAGCGCGGAGTTCCTGCCCCATGATCGACTGGGCCGCCATCGCCACTGTCTTCTCCGTCTACGCGGTGGGCGTGGTCATCCCGGGACCGAACTTCGTCGCAGTGGCGCACAAGGCGGCCTCCACCAGTCATCGCGAGGCACTGGCCATGGTCGGCGGCGTGGTGGTGGTCAACCTGTTCTGGGCCAGCTGCGCGATTCTCGGCATCGGCATCGTGTTCGCTACCTTCCCGTGGATCGCCCTGGCGGTGAAGGTCACGGGTGCCGCTTACCTCATCTGGTTCGGTGGTCGCTTACTGATCAAGGCCGGTAGCGCGAGCACCGCGGTCATGCAGCAGGAGAGAGGCAGCTATCTGCAATCCTTCCGCACCGGCTTCGCGACCAATATCGCGAATCCGAAGTCGATGGCGTTCTATGCGGCCGTGTTCGCATCGGCCGCACCGAAGCATGTGTCGTTGCCGACTTTCATCGGCATGATCGCCACTGTCGCGGTGGTCGCCTCGCTCTGGTACGGCTTCGTCGCAGTGGTGTTCGCCACCCCGAGCGTGGCCGCCCGCTACCGTCGCGGCAAGGCGTGGATCGACCGGATCTGTGGATCGCTCATCGTCGCGCTGGGGATTCGCCAACTGGTTCGCTGAAAACATCCGTCCGCACGGCTTGCCTGGGCTCGAGTGAAGACTGCGGACGCGCCCTGACGTTTCATGCGGACGTATGTAACACTCACGCGGAAACCCTGTCATCGGAGGACGCCGAGTGTCTTTTGTGCGATGGACCGTAGCTTCGCTGCTTCTGTTTTCCGGAGCGCCCGCATTTGCTGCCAGCTTCGACTGTAGCAAGGCCTCGTCTCAAGCTGAGCAACTCGTGTGTTCCGACCCCGGGCTATCGGCCATCGACGCACGCATGTCGGATGCCTACAAAAGCGCGCTCAATGCTGCTGAAGAAGCCAGCAAGCCACGGCTGCTGGTCGAACAGCGGCATTGGATCCGTTACGTCCGCGATGTGTGCGAGACGAGCGATTGCCTCCATGCCGCCTATACGCGGCGAATCGAACTGCTGTCCAGCAATGGTCGCGTCATCTTCAACCACGCCGCTTGCGACATACCTGAGGGCAGGTCGTGTCGTAGCGTGGTCACATACCGCGATTCCGCGGCCAGGATCGACTCGTTCAATCAGTCGCTCAAGAAGCGGCGAAGTGCGGGAGTCATCGTTGGATGCGACCGTCTGGTGGACCTGCCTGTCGGTTTGAAGGACTCGAACCATACGTTTGGTGCCTTTTGCGTATGGCAGAGCAGGTCCGAAAGGAGACGGGTGATGATTTGCAACGACGATATGAATGGGCGTTTCGCCATGGAGGCTGTAGGAGTGGGGTCGGACGATGAACTTCGGAAATTCACGGATACGCAGTGTTACGGCGGATAGGACCGCTACCGGCCGTCGTCATGGGCTCGTCGCTTGTTCCAGCCTGTCGAGCCATGCGACGGCGTAATTCCTGTCGGGGCCGCACATGCTGGCATCGGGTCGAAGCCCGCCGCACACCTTCGGACGCTCCGGTTTTCCAAAGATCGCGCAGCGATTGTCATCGGTCAGCTGGATACAGCGCACCCCCGCCGGCTTGCCGTTCGGCATACCGGGGATGGGTGAGCTGATGGACGGAGCGATGCAGCAGGCCCCGCAGCCGGTGCGGCAGGCCATCACCACGATCAGAACCGCTGGCGAAGGAGCTGATACACCGGATCCGTATCCGGCCGCTGGCCATGCCAGCGCTCGAACGCGTCGGCGGCCTGCTCGATCAGCATGCCCAGACCATCGCGGAAGTAGCGCGCGCCGGCGGCCGTCGCCCAGCCCTTGAAGCTCGCCGCGGCGGCGCCATAGCACAGGTCATAGCAGGTGCTGTGGTCCTGCAGGATCGACATCGGCAGGTCGAAGGTGCCACCGGTGACGCCGATGGAGGTGGCGTTGACGACCAGATCGAAGCACTCGCCGTCGAGGCCGTCCCAGTAACGGGTATGGCAGCGGGCAGGCTCGCCGATGGCGTCGGCGATGGCGTCGGCGCGCTCGGGCGTGCGGTTGACGATGGTCAGCGTCTGCACGCCGGCGTCCATCAGGGCCCAGGCCACGGCTTTGGCCGCGCCGCCGGCACCCAGTAGCAGGGCGTCATGGCCGCGCAGATCGAGCGAGTGGCGTTCGGTGACGTCGCGGACGAATCCGCTGCCGTCGGTGTTGTGTGCCTGAATCTTGCCGCCGACCAGCGCGGTGAGGGTGTTGACCGCACCCGCGCGGGCGGCGGCGTCGGTGCGCTCGGTGGCCAGCGCGAAAGCGGCTTCCTTGTGGGGAAGCGTCACGTTGGCGCCCAGGCCACCTTCAGCGAAGAACCGGCGGACGGCTTCTTCGAATTCGGCGGGCGCGGCATCGATGGCCTCGTAGCTGAGCTGGATGCCCAGCTGCCCGGCGAAGGCGGCATGGATCTGCGGGGACAGCGAATGCGCGATCGGGTGACCGAAGACGGCGTAACGGTGCGCTTCAGCGCTCATGGAGGCTCCTGGCTCTCGATCCGGACTCACGATCCGTGCGCGGATTCTAGCAACGGCTACTGGAATCCGGGCTTGCCCGCGTCTTCGGGACGTTGCGGAACCTTACGCATCTGCTCCACCGGGAAACCCTGCGCCCGCGCTTGCTCGAGCAGACGCTGATACGACGCGTCGTCCAGGGTCCGGTCCTTCGACATGATCCACAGCAGCTTCCGCGAAGGCAGGCCGACCATGGTCACCCGGTAATCGGGGTCGAGGGCCAGGATCGTGTAGTCGGAGCGGAACGGCCAGAGCAGCTGGACCTTCCAGCGGGCGGTGTCCTTCGGATCGGGCAGCCATGCCTTGCCGTGCCAGATCTTCTCGGGCTTATCGAAGCCCTTCCGGTAGTGGTAGAGGTTGTCGATGGTCCCGTCCGGCTTCAGCCGGTACTCGTCGGCGGTGGCGACCTTGCCGCGCTCGGCGAAGTTGGGAATGTTGCCGATGACGTACCAGGTGCCCATGTAACGGGGCAGGTCGACGTGATCGACGGCCTTGAGGGGCGCGTCGGCCGCGCAGGAGGCAGTCGCCATGCCGGCCACCATGAGTAACGCCATCGGGATTCGGTTCATGAGGCAAGCTTCCACCCGTCGGGATCAACGGCGGGTCAACGGGTCGCGGGTTTTGAGACGGGGGGCGCCTAGCCTCCACCTCGACACCTCGTCTTCCGGAATGCCGCCATGAACGACACGCTCTCGCCCCGCCGTATCCGTGCACTGATCGCCATGGCCTGGCTGGCCCTTGGCACCCTGGTGCTGCTGGTCACCCCGTTGTCGGGGCATAGCGAGACACTGGGCTGGACGCCGGTGTTCTGGTTGCTGCTGGCGCCGGCCAGCGTGCTGGTGGCGATGAAGCCGGGGTTGCCGGTGTCGTTGCTGGTGGCCCTGTTTCGGCGGTGAGCCGCCTCAGGTCGGGATGCCCAGCCGCTTCAGCTCCAGCCGGCGCAGAAACTCCTGCATGATCCGCAGGTACAGGTCCTCGCCCAGGTAGGCATCCTCGACTCCCGCGTCGATCGACGGGTTGTCGTTGACCTCGATGACCACCGGCTTGTCGCCGACCTGCTTGAGGTCGACGCCGTAGAGACCGTCGCCAATGGTCTGCGTCGCCTTGAGCGCGAGCTTCACCACTTCCGGGGGCGCGTCACGCACGGGCACGGTCCGAAATCCGCCCGACTTGGCCGTGCCCTTGGCGCCGTGGTTGTAGATCTGCCAGTGGCCGCGCGACATGTAGTACTGGCACGCATAAAGCGGCTCGTGGTTGAGTACGCCGATGCGCCAGTCGTATTCGGTGTACAGGTATTCCTGCGCGATCAGCAGCGCACTGTGCGAGAACAGTTCGCCGGCGGCTTTTTCCAGAGCCTCGCGTGTCTCGACCTTGACGACACCACGCGAAAACGACCCATCGGGAATCTTGAGCACGATCGGCAGGCCGAGGCGATCGGGTAGCTCGTGCAGACGCCTGGCATCGTCGCGGTAGATGATCTCGGTCGCCGGTGTCGCCAGCTTGCGCGCCACCATCAGGTCGTTGAGGAAGATCTTGTTCGTGCAGCGCAGGATCGACGTCGGATCGTCCATCACCACCATGCCTTCCTTCTCCGCACGATGCGCAAAACGATAGGTATGGTTGTCGCTCGCCGTGGTTTCGCGAATGAAAAGGCCGTCGTATTCGGCCAGACGCTGGTAATCGTTCTTGCCGATCGGGTCCACCTCGATCCCGAGGTGTTTACCCGCTTCGATGAAGTGCTTCAGCGCCTTCTTGTTCGACGGCGGCATCGTTTCGTTCGGATCGACCAGCATCGCGATGTCGTAGCGGAAACGACGACGCGCACGCGGCTTGCGCCAGAGTTTCTTCGAAAACTTGTCCAGCGCCTGCGCGAAAGCGTCTTCCTGCGCATCGTCCAGCGTGTGCAGGCCCACCGCCTTGATCGCCGATACCTGCCACACCCGCTCGCGCTCGAATTCGATACGCATCAGCGGGCAGGGGAACGTCTCGAACAGCTGCCTCGCAAGATCCTGCAGATCCGGATAGGCCGTCTCGCCGAAATAGACGAGCACGCCGAAGTCGGTCGTGTCACGGCCACCGGCAGGCAGGAAATTGGACAGCTTCTGGTTGAGATCGTCGATGTCCAGGCCGTACAGCGAACGACGGCGAAGATCGTTCACCGTGCGCACCGAGGGAATGACCTTGTGACCGCGCGCTTCGGCCAGCAGCGACACGTAATAGCCCGTGCCAAGGTACTTATAGCTGCGGCAGAGATTGATGACGTGGGTGCGTTCGTCGTCGCCGCCGACGGGCTCGCGCAGATAGTCCATGGCGCTGACCACATTCGCGGACGGGTAATACGAGCCCCAGTCCGAGGCTTTCTCCACGACGATGACGAGCCGGCTCATGAGACCTCGACAGACGACGAATGCCTCGTACCGACTCCACCGGGAGTCGTTCGCTTCGTCGGTGCCGCAGTGTGTGCCGCGATGTCGCGACGCACAAGGCGTCCTCCGACGTTCGCCTGAACGAATTCATGAAAAAGTCATTGATCCGCCGGACCCCGAGGTCTACAGTGCCGCGCTTGCCGTTTCCCCCTCCTTCCAGCGCCGGAGTCCCCAAGCGCATGCGTCCACCCCCGGTTACCGCCGCGGTGCGCGTTCGACGCGCCGAAGTCAGCGATCTCGACGATCTGGTCGCGCTCGAAGAATCGAGTTTCGCGCAGGATCGTCTGAGTCGCGCCCAGTACCGCAAACACCTGGATTCCGAAACCGCCCTGGTGCTCGTCGCCAGCGCCAACCATCGCCGGTTCCTCGGTACCGCCGTAGTGTTCTTCCGCAAGGCCACCACTATCGCCCGCCTCTATTCGCTGGCGACCACGCCCCAGGCACAGGGCAAGGGTGTGGGTTCCGCGCTGGTCGAGACCTGCGAGGAAGCGGCACGGTCGCGTGGTTGCCGGGCACTGCGCCTCGAAGTCCGCAAGGACAACGCGGTCGCCATCCGCCTCTACGAGCGTCTCGGTTACCAGCGGATCGGCGAGTACGCGGCGTATTACGCCGATGGCGCGGACGCGCTTCGCTTCGAAAAGGCGCTTTGACCGGAGCCGGGGCTATACTGGCCGCCGTTTTCGGGGAATCGCCCATGCGCCGACTTATCCTCCCGCTTGCCCTCGTCGCTGCCTCCGTCGCCGGCCTGTCCGGTTGCGGCCAGAAGGGCAATCTGTATTTTCCGCCGCCGCCCGCCCCAGCCGGCACGGCCAGGCCGCAGGCCGGCTTGCAGCCCGCGCACGCCACCACGACGGCCGAGTCGCCGGCTTCGATCTCGACGACGTCGTCACCGTTCAACTCCGTCATTCACCAGTAATTCGCCATGACGTCGCGCTTCACCAAGATGCATGGGATCGGCAACGATTTCGTGATCGTCGACTGGCGTGAAGACGCCGGCCGCGTGCCGAATGCAGCGCGTATCGCCGCGCTGGCCGATCGCCACACCGGCATCGGCTTCGATCAGCTGATCAGCATCGAGCCGCCGCGCGATCCGTCCTGCGCTTTCTACTACGGCATCTGGAACGCCGACGGCACGCCTTCGGGGCAGTGCGGTAACGGTGTCCGTTGTGTGGCCGCCTGGCTGTTCCGCGATGGTGTGATCGGGCGCGACACCGACGTCCGATTGGAGAGCCCCTCCGGCCCGGTCACGGTCCGTGTGCTGGACGAAGGTCGCGTCGTGGTGGACATGGGCGAGCCTGACTTCGTGCCGTCGTCGATCCCGCTCGACCGCCCCGCCCATGCGACCTACACCGTCGAGCTTGATGGAGAAGACGTCAGCTTCGGCGCGGTTTCCATGGGCAACCCGCATGCGGTGGTCTTCGTCGACGATGTCTCGGATCCGCGCGTCGATCGCCTGGGGCCCTTGCTCACCGCCCATCCGGTGTTCCCCCAGGGTGCCAACGTCGGCTTCGCTCAGCGCCTCGGGCCCGACCGCATCCGCCTGCGCGTGCATGAACGGGGCAGCGGCTGGACGCAGGCCTGTGGCACGGGTGCCTGCGCGGCCGCCGCGGTGGCCCACGCGCTGGGCCTCGCCGGCACCGTCGTCGGCATCGACCTGCCCGGCGGCTCCCTGACCATCGAGTGGCAGGGCCCCGGCCATACACTCTGGATGACCGGCCCCGCCGCCTTTGTGTTTGAAGGCGAAGTGTGACGCCAGCCCGCTAAAGCGGCACACTGCGACCGGCACCCGCAGGAGCGCGCCCCGCGCGCGATGCTCTACCCAGCAACAACCGAGGAAGTACCCATGACCGACTCCGCGATCGACGGCGACATCAAACCAGCCACCGTCGCGTCCTACCTGCGGCGGCATCCGGACTTCCTCGCCGACTACCCCGATCTCGCCGACGCGCTGACGCTGCCGAGCAGCAACGGGCCGGCCACCTCGCTGGCCGTACGCCAGCTGCGCGGCCTGCGCGAGAAGAACGCCGAGCTGGAGCGCCGCCTCAAGGACCTCACCGGTATCGCCGGTGACAACGAAGCGCTGATGCGTCGCGTGCACGGCCTGATGCTGGCACTGCTCAGCTCACGCGACGTCGAGGAAACCGTACGCAACGTGGTCAGCCGGTTGACCGAGGACTTCCAGTCGGAACGCATTCGCCTCGTCTTCTTCGGTGACCTTGCGGGCCTGCCGGACGAGCCGTGGCTGCTGCGCGAACCGCGCGGTACGGCGGGCCTGCCGGAATTCGCTTCGTTTCTGGAACATGGCGACCCGGTGGCGGGCCGCCTTGCGCCGGACAAGCTGCACCGCCTGTTCGGCGACGCGGCACCCGACGTGCGCTCCGCCGCGTTGATGCGCGTGGGCCCGGACGCGCTCCTGGCCATCGGCAGCGCCGACGCGGACCGCTTCCATCCGGGCATGGGCACCTTGTTCCTCAACATGATTTCGACCACGGTCGGCTCGGCCATCGAACGGGCCCGGAAGGCGGCGTGACCCCGCGCGAGGCCGTCGAAGCCTTCCTTCGGCATTTCGAAGCCGAGCGTGTGCCATCGGCGCATACGCTTGCCGCGTACCGGCGCGACCTCGACAAGCTGATCGCTTATATGGATGCCGAGGGGCTGTCGTCGTTCGATGCCCTCACGCCCGACCGGCTTCGCACACTGATCGCACGGCTGCACCGGCCCTTGCCCGAGAAAGGTAACAAGCAGGCCAAGGGCCTGGAGCCCAACAGCCTGCAGCGGCTTCTTTCCGCGTTCCGCACGCTGTTTCGTTACCTCACCCGGGAAGGGCAGCTGGCCCACGACCCGGCGCTGGGCGTCCGCGGGCCGAAGGTCAGGCGCAAGCTTCCCGTCGTGCTGGACGCCGACGAGGCCAAGGAGCTGGTCGAAACCAACCTCGGCGGCTCGCTGGCCCCGCGCGACACCGCGATGATGGAGCTGTTCTATTCGAGCGGCCTGCGCCTGTCGGAACTCTGCGGCCTGCGCTGGGGCGACCTGGATCTCGAAGACGGGCAGGTGCGCGTGCTCGGCAAGGGCAACAAGACGCGCATCCTGCCGGTGGGCCGCTTTGCCGTCGCCGCGCTGAAGGCGCTCGCCGCGCTGGGTGAGGCGGGCCCGGAGCATCCCGTCTTCAAGGGCCGGGGCGGTGCCGCGATCGGGGCGAGGGCGGTCCAGCTCCGCCTGGCCAGGCTCTCCAGCGGGCAGGCCAAACGGGTGCACCCGCACATGCTCCGGCACAGCTTCGCCAGCCACATGCTCGAGTCCTCCGGCGACCTGCGCTCGGTGCAGGAGCTGCTCGGCCATGCGGACATCGCCACCACACAGATCTATACCCACCTCGATTTCCAGCATTTGGCCAGGGTCTACGACGCGGCGCATCCACGGGCGAAACGCAAAGGGTAGGAGCGCGCCATGCGCGCGAGCTCTTCACGCCTTGGGTCGGGCCCCCTGCGGCCCCACCTCTTGCCGACTCCCCCAAGGAACGCACTATGGAACCGATGCACGCCACGACCATCGTCTGCGTCCGCCGCGACGGCAAGGTCGTCATCGGCAGTGACGGACAGGTCACCCTCGGCAACACCGTGATGAAGGCCAACGCCCGCAAGGTGCGCCGCCTCGGCAAGGGCGACGTCCTGGCCGGGTTCGCCGGCGCCACGGCTGACGCCTTCACCCTATTCGAGCTGTTCGAGGAGAAGCTGGTCAAGCACGGCGGCAATCTCACCCGCTCCGCCGTCGAGATGGCCAAGGAATGGCGCACCGACCGTCGCCTCGGCCGGCTCGAAGCCATGCTGGCCGTGGCCGACAAGGAGGCGTCGCTGCTGATCTCCGGTAACGGCGACGTCCTCGAGCCCGAGCATGGCCTGATCGCCATTGGCTCCGGTGGCCCTTATGCGCAGTCCGCCGCGCTGGCCCTGATGGAAAACACTGAGCTGGATGCACGCACGATCGTCGAAAAAGCGCTCAAGATCGCTGGCGACATCTGCATTTATACGAACCACAACACATCGATCGAAGAGCTCTGAGGCCCATGTCCGAACTCACTCCCCGCGAGATCGTCAACGAGCTGGACCGGTTCATCATCGGCCAGAACGACGCCAAGCGCGCCGTCGCCATCGCCCTGCGCAACCGCTGGCGCCGCATGCAGCTGGAACCGGGCATGCGCGAAGAGGTGACCCCGAAGAACATCCTGATGATCGGCCCGACCGGCGTGGGCAAGACCGAAATCGCCCGTCGCCTGGCCACGCTGGCCAATGCGCCATTCGTGAAGGTCGAAGCCACCAAATTCACCGAAGTGGGCTATGTCGGTAAGGACGTGGAGTCGATCATCCGCGATCTGGCCGATGTCTCGTACAAGCTGGTGCGCGACCAGGCGAAGAGCCGTGTGCGCAGCCAGGCCGAGGACGCCGCCGAGGATCGCCTGCTCGACGCGCTGCTGCCGCGACGCCAGGCGGCATCCGGCTGGGACGACACCGGCTCCAACGTGACGGCCATCGACAGCGACACCCGGCAGAAGCTGCGCAAGCAGCTGCGCGAAGGCGCGCTGGACGACCGCGAGATCGAACTGGATTTCGCCATGAACGTCGGCGTCGAGATCATGACCCCACCGGGCATGGAAGAGATGAGCCAGCAGCTCGGCAAGATGTTCCAGAACCTGGGCGGCGCCAAGTCGCAGAAGCGCAAGCTCACCATCCGTGCCGCGCGTCCGCTGCTGGTCGAGGAAGAAGCCGGCAAGCTGCTCAACGACGAAGAACTGCGCAGCCGCGCCGTGGACATCGCCGAGCAGAACGGTATCGTCTTCATCGACGAGATCGACAAGGTGGCCCAGCGCTCCGAGTGGGGCGGCGCGGGCGTGAGCCGCGAAGGCGTACAGCGCGACCTGCTCCCGCTGGTGGAAGGCTCGACCGTCTCGACCAAGTACGGCGCGATCAAGACCGACCACATCCTCTTCATCGCCTCGGGCGCGTTCTCGCTGGCCAAGCCGTCGGATCTGATCCCGGAACTGCAGGGTCGCCTGCCGATCCGCGTCGAGTTGAGCGCCCTGTCGGTGGAGGATTTCAAGCGGATCCTGCGCGAGCCGAACAACGCGCTGACCAAGCAGTATGTTGCGCTGCTGCAAACCGAAGGCGTCACGCTGGAGTTCACCGAGACCGGTGTTGATCGCCTCGCCGACGTGGCGTTTCAGGTCAATGAGCGCACGGAGAACATCGGCGCCCGCCGCCTGCATACGGTGATGGAGCGCCTGCTCGAGAGAATTTCTTTCGAAGCGGCCGACAAGTCCGGCGAAAAATATCTGATCGACGCCGAATATGTCGATAAAAACCTCTCGTCGCTGGTCAAGGACGAGGATCTGAGCCGTTACATCCTCTAAACATCGAGGGCGCCCCCCTCTGGTAAACTATTGACCGATATGGGCAAGGTTATTCAACTCAAAACCAACGGTCAGCGTGCGAGCCTGCGTGAAGCGCAGGACTCGCAGCAGCTGATCCGTCTGTGGCGCGGCGAACTCGAGCACGGCAGCTTCTGCGGCTATGTCGGCGGAGTCGGCCGCGAGTTCTTCCTGTTGTGGGTCATCGGCGACGGTGTCAGCTACGACGGCATGTACATCATGCGGCACCGCGACATCTCCGAATTCGAGGCGCCGGATAAACACGCCGGCTTCCTCGAAAAGGCGCTCGCGCTGAAGGGCATCAAGCCCACGCCGCCGGCGGATTTCCCGCTCGACGACATCGCGCAGGTGGTCAAGGCCGCTTCGGCTCACGCGCCAGTGATCGGCGTGCACGTGGACAGCGAAGACGAGTCCGAGGTCTGCTACATCGGCCGGCTGGTCAGCGCCGACGACGAAGGCTTCAACATGCAGGAGATCACTCCCGACGCGGAATGGCTGCGTGAGCCGTCGTTCTTCTCGTGGGATGAAGTGTCGACCGTGAGCATGGAAGACGCTTACGCGACGTCCCTGCTGGCTGTGGCGGGCGATCCGCCGCCGCTGGAGCAGGGTACGGGCGATGGGTTTGGTCGCGCTCACTAGCGACCAGCCCATGCAACGCCCGCGACCCGTCGATATCGTTCTCCACGCCGCCTCGCGCTTTCTCGAAGTCACCTTCGACAACGGCGAGCGGTTCGAACTTCCCTGCGAGTACCTTCGCGTCAATTCCCCCAGCGCCGAAGTCCAGGGCCACGGTCCCGGACAGAAAGTGCTCGTGCACGGCAAGCGTCACGTCGGCATCAGCGCCCTTGAGCCCACTGGTCACTATGGCGTCCTGATTCGCTTCGACGACGGCCATGCCAGCGGTATTTTCGGCTGGGACACGCTGTACGACCTCGGCCGTGCCTACGACACCTCGTGGCCTGCATACCTCGCCGAACTCGACTCCAGAGGCCTCTCCCGGTAGCGGAGGATGGAAAGCACGCGCGTGAAAGCCACACACGCGCGTAAAGGCGTATATTTGCGCGCCATCCCATCCCCTGGCGAAACAACGGACGTTCCGCAGTCACCATCCGGAGCACTTGAGGCATGACGCGAATCGTTGTCGTCGGCAGCATCAACATGGATCTGGTCACGCTTGCGCCGCGCTTTCCCGCGCCGGGCGAAACGCTGACCGGCGAACGCTTCCTCACCATCCCCGGTGGCAAAGGCGCCAATCAGGCGGTGGCCGCCGCGCGCCTCGGCGCATCGGTAAGCATGGTCGGCTGCGTGGGCGACGACGCGTTCGGTGAGCAGCTCTACGACGGTCTCGTCGCCGAGGGCATCGATGTCAGCCACGTCACCCGCATCGACGGGATCGGCAGCGGTACCGCGTCGATCACGGTCGCCGGTGGCGAGAACCAGATCGTCGTCGTGCCCGCCGCCAATGGCCGCGTCACCCCTGCGCACGTCGAAGCCGCCCGCGAGCTCATCCGCGGCGCCGACGCCGTTCTGGTACAGCTGGAGATTCCGCTGGACGCCGTCGAAGCCACGCTGCGCATCGCGCACGAGGAAGGCGTTGCGATCATTCTCAATCCCGCTCCCGCGCAGAAGCTGCCGGTCGAGTGGCTGTCGCGCGTGCGCTTTCTCACGCCGAACCAGCACGAACTCGCGATGGTGCTCGGCCAGCCGGGCGATACCGATTTCCGTGAACTGATGCGTCTCGCTCCCTGCCCGGTCGTGCTGACCCGTGGTGAAGACGGCGCGTGGTTCCGTGACAAGGACGACGAGCCGCGCCATCAGGGCGGTTTCAGGGTCGACGCGGTGGACAGCACCGGCGCCGGTGACACCTTCAATGCCGCGCTCGCGGTGTTCCTCGCCGAGGGTCTCGACGTGGCCGTGCGCAAAGCCTGCGCCACCGCCGCGATCGCCGTCTCGCGCCTGGGCGCCCAGGGCGGCATGCCGCGCCTCGACGAGGTCACGGCATTCCTGGAGACACACTGATGAGACGCAGCGGGCTGCTCCATGCCGAACTCAACCGCATCATCGCCGCGATGGGCCATACCGACACGCTGGTGATCGGTGATGTCGGCCTGCCGGTGCCGCACGGCGTGCCGTGCATCGACCTGGCCGTGCTGCCGGGTACGCCGTCGTTCGCGCAGGTCTTCGATGCGATCTATGCGGAGCTGGCGGTGGAGGCCGTGACGGTCGCCAGCGAGATCCACGAGAAGAATCCCGCGCTCGTCGCGCTGGTCGGGCGCCTGGCGAATCAGGGCGTGACGCGCTCGGAAGTGAGCCACGAGGACTTCAAGCGCCTGACCGCGCGCGCGGTCGCCGTCGTGCGCACGGGGGAAACGGCGCCGTACGCCAACGTGATCCTGCATGCGGGCGTGACCTTCTGATGAGTGCATCCCCGCCACTGGTCAGGATGCACGACATCCACAAGGCCTTCGGTCCGGTCAAGGTGCTCGAAGGCGTCGACTTCGAACTCGTCCGCGGCGAAGTCCATGCGCTGATGGGCGAGAACGGCGCCGGCAAGTCCACGCTGATGAAGATCCTCACGGGGATCTACGCGCCCGACCAGGGCGGCATCGACGTGGACGGGCAGGCGGTGTCGATCACCTCGCCCGCCGAGGCCGAGAAGTACGGCATCGCGATCATCCACCAGGAACTGAACCTGATTCCCGCGCTCAGCATCGCGGACAATCTTTTCCTCGGACGCGAGCTTTCGCGTTTCGGCCTGCTCGATCGCAAGGCGATGACGAAGCGCGCGATGGAATGGCTGGCGCGCGTCGGCATGACCCGACTGGATCCGGACACGCGCATCGAGCGACTGTCGGTCGGCCAGCAGCAGATGGTCGAGATCGCCCGCGCGCTGGGCCAGAACGCACGCGTGCTGATCATGGACGAGCCGACGGCCGCGCTTACCGAAAGCGAGACCAATACGCTGTTCAAGCTGATCCGCGAGCTGCGCGAGCAGGGCACCGGCATCGTCTACGTCTCCCATCGCATGGAAGAAATCTTCGCGCTGTGCGACCGCATCTCGATCCTGCGTGACGGTCAGTTCGTCGGCACGCGCGACGTGCCGGGCCTGGCCTTCGACGAGGTCGTGAAGATGATGGTCGGGCGTACGCTCGACGCACGCTTCCCGGCGCGCACGCCGAAGATCGGCGAGGTACGTCTGAAGGTCGAGCACCTCTCGGGCGGTATGGTGAAGGACGTGAGCTTCGACCTGCACGCGGGCGAAGTGCTCGGCGTCGCCGGCCTGCTCGGTGCGGGACGCACCGAGCTTGCGCGCCTGCTGTTCGGTCTGGACAAGACCGGGTCGGGCCAGGTGTCGCTCGACGGCGTCACCGTGACACCAAAGACGCCGACCGAGGCGATCCAGGCCGGCCTCGGTTTCGTCACCGAAGACCGCAAGGCCCAGGGCCTCGTCCTCGACATGAGCCTGCGCGAGAACGTCAGCCTGCCGCGCGTTCCCGCGCACGCGGGACTGGTCGATCGCCCGGGTGAGAAGAAACAGACGCGCGGTCTGATCGACGCGCTGAAGATCCGTACGCGCGACATGGAGCTGGATGTCCGTGCGCTCTCCGGCGGCAACCAGCAGAAGGTCGTGCTGGCCAAGTGGCTGGCGTTGAAACCGCGGGTGCTCATCCTCGATGAACCCACGCGCGGCGTCGACGTCGGCGGCAAGGCCGAGATCTATCACATCATCAATCAACTCGCGGAACAGGGCGTAGCCATCCTCATGATCTCGTCGGAACTGCCGGAGGTGCTCGCCATGAGCGATCGCATCCTCGTCATGCACGAAGGAAAGGCGACAGCCTTGCTCGAAGCCCACGGCGCCACTCAGGAAGCCGTAATGACCGCCGCGACCGGAGGCAAGTGAAATGACGCTTCAACTCAACTGGAGCCGTGCGATGACGCTGATGCAGCGTCTGGGCTCGGTGATCGGCTTGCTCCTGCTCTTCGTCGTGCTCTCAATCATGAGTCCCGACTTCCTTTCCACCGGCAATCTGCTCACGGTACTGCGTCAGGTCTCGATCAACGCGTTGATCGCCTTCGGCATGACGTTCGTGATCCTCGCCGGCGGCATCGATCTGTCCGTGGGTGCCATCCTCGCGCTTACCGGCGCCGTCACCGCGGGCCTGATGGCCTCGGGGCACGGCATGGTGCTGGCGGTCGGCGCGGGCCTCGGGCTCGGCCTGGTGCTGGGCATCATCAACGGTGTGCTGGTGTCGTGGGGCAAGGTCGCGCCCTTCATCGCCACGCTCGGCACGATGACCCTCCTGCGCGGCCTTACGCTCTCGTATACGCAGGGCAGTCCGATCCCCGTCACCAACCAGGGCTTCGCACTGCTCGGCGGCGGTTACGTCGCCAACCTGATCCCGCTGCCGGTGATCTGGATGTTCGTCGCCTTCGTGGTCTGCGCGTTCCTGTTGCGCGGCACGGTGTTCGGTCGTCACGTCGTGGCCATCGGCGGTAACGAAGAAGCGGCGCGCCTGTCGGGTGTGCGCATCTCGCCGATGAAGCTGGCGATCTACGGCCTGTCCGGTCTTCTCTCCGCGTTCGCGGGCGTGGTGCTTACCTCGCGCCTGTATTCCGCGCAGGCCACGGCCGGTGCGGGTTATGAACTGGACGCCATTGCCGCCGTGGTTCTCGGTGGTACCAGCCTGGCCGGCGGCCGCGGCTGGTTGTTCGGGACGCTGGTCGGCGCGCTGCTGATCGGCTTCCTGAACAACGGTCTCAATCTGCTCGGCGTAAGCTCTTTCTACCAGCAGGTGGTGAAGGGCATCGTCATCCTGATCGCCGTCCTGCTCGACAGGCGGCAGTAATACCAACGAGGGAACACACCATGCGTAAGCTCACATTCTTCGCCGCGGCAGCGGCCACGCTGCTCGCGGCCTGCTCCCAGCAGGGTCCGGGCGAATCCGCTCCGGCGGCGGCTTCCACGGCCGGCGGCGCCGCACCCTCCGGCACCCCGGTGGTCGGTCTGGCGCTGTCGACGCAGAACAACCCGTTCTTCGTCGAACTCAAGGACGGTGCCGAAAAGGCCGCCAAGGACGCCGGCGTGCAGCTGGTCGTCGTCGACGCGCAGGACGATCCGGCCCGCCAGATCTCGTCGGTGGAAGACCTGATCCAGAAACGCGTCTCGGTCATCTTGCTTAACCCGACCGATTCCTCGGCTCTGGCCGGCGCCGTGCAGTCCGCCCAGCGCGCGAACATTCCGGTGATCACGCTGGACCGTGGCGTCGACGGCGCCGAAGTCGCGTCGCACATCGCGTCCGACAACATCGCCGGCGGCAAGATGGCGGCCGATTACCTGGCCAAGGCGCTTGGCGGCAAGGGCAACATCATCGAGCTGCAGGGCGTGGCAGGCACCTCGGCCGCACGTGAGCGCGGCAAGGGCTTCGACGACGAGATCGCCACCACGGGCATGAAGGTCGTCGCGCAGCAGCCGGCCAACTTCGATCGTGCGCAGGGCCTCTCGGTCAGCGAGAACCTCCTGCAGGGCAACAGCGACGTCCAGGCGATCTTCGCCCAGAACGACGAAATGGCCCTCGGTGCGGTGCAGGCGCTGGCCGGCAAGAACAAGAAGGTGCTGGTCGTCGGCTTCGACGGCACGCCGGACGGCAAGACCGCCGTGCAGAACGGCAGCATGGCCGCTACGGTCGCGCAGCAGCCGGAAGAGATCGGCAAGCTCGGCGTCGAAACGGCGAAGAAGCTGATCGACAAGCAGACGGTCGATAAGTCGATCGCGGTGCCGCTGAAGCTTCTGACAAAAGAATAAGCCAGTAAGAACGGGCCGATGGCCCGTTCTTTTTTCCTTCGGTAGGAGCGCGCCCTGCGCGCGAAAGGCCTGCAGGGCGGTGAGGCGGCGGCATGGCTTCATCGCCCTGTAGGCCTTTCGCGCGCGGGGCGCGCTCCTACAGGGGGTTCCGCACCGGTGGGGTTCGGTCAGTCCTGTGGCACCGGCGCGATCACCTCGCGCTGCCCGTTGATGCCCATCGCCGAGACCAGTCCGGCTGCCTCCATCGCTTCGACCAGACGCGCCGCGCGGTTGTAACCGATACGGAACTGCCGCTGCACGAACGAGATCGACGCACGACGCGAACGCAGCACGAAGGCGGCCGCTTCGTCGTACAGCGGATCCAGCTCCGCATCGAGGCCATCCTCACCCGGTTCGCCTTCGACCGCCTCACTCGGCGGCCCCGCAAGGATCTCGTCCTTGTAATCCGGCTCGCCGAACTGCTTCAGCCAGGCGACGATGCGGTGCACTTCCTCGTCGGCGACGAACGCGCCGTGGATGCGCTGCGGATAGCCCGAGCCCGGGGGCAGGAACAGCATGTCACCCGCACCGAGCAGGCTCTCCGCGCCCATCTGGTCGAGGATAGTGCGCGAATCGATCTTCGACGACACCTGAAACGCCACGCGCGTGGGGATGTTCGCCTTGATCAGACCGGTGATGACGTCGACCGACGGACGCTGCGTGGCGAGGATCAGATGGATGCCCGCGGCACGTGCCTTCTGCGCCAGCCGCGCGATCAGTTCTTCGATCTTCTTGCCGGCGACCATCATCAGGTCGGCGAGCTCGTCGATGACGACGACGATCATCGGCATCGTGTCGAGGTGCTCGGGGATTTCCGGATGCGCGGGAAACGGATTGAACAACGGTTTGCCAGCCGCACGCGCCTCGCGCACTTTCTGGTTGTATCCGGCAAGGTTGCGCACGCGCAGGTCAGACATGACCTTGTAGCGGTTTTCCATCTCGGCCACGCACCAGTTCAACGCGTTGGCGGCGAGCTTCATATCCGTGACCACGGGCGCCAGCAGATGCGGAATACCCTCGTAGACCGAGAGCTCGAGCATCTTCGGGTCGATCATGATCATGCGAACGTCTTCAGGCGTGGCCTTGTAGAGCATCGACAGGATCATCGCGTTCACCGCGACCGATTTACCCGAGCCGGTGGTGCCGGCAACGAGCATGTGCGGCGCCTTCGCCAGATCGGCGACCACCGGTTCGCCGGTGATGCCCTTGCCCATCGCCAGGGTGAGCAGCGAGTCGGAATCACGATACTCGCTGGAGTCGAGGATCTCGGACAGCGCGATCATCTGGCGCTGTTCGTTCGGCAGCTCGAGGCCCATGCAGGTCTTGCCGGGAATCGTTTCGACCACGCGAATCGTAGTGCGACCCAGACCGCGCGCGAGATCTTTCATCAACGCGACGATCTGGTTGCCGCGCACGCCGACGGCCGGCTCGACTTCATAGCGCGTAATCACCGGACCCGCCGACGCACCGACCACCTGCACCGGTACCTTGAACTCGCGCAGGCGTTGCTCGATCAGTTCGCCCGTGTCGACGAGTTCCTGTTCGGAGACGGCGAGGGTGTTCTGAGACGCGGCGGCGAGCAGGGTGAGCGGCGGTATACCTACGGCACTGGCGGTGCTCGTCGCGAGCAGGGGACGTGTCGGCGTGAGCGTCACCATCCGCGCTGGAGGGACGATAGTCGCCTCCGTCGTCGTGGCCTGCTCATCGTTGGCGGCGATGGCGAAGCGCGACACCGGGGCGACCGGCGGGGGTGAGGGCATGGCGGGCACGGGTACGGGCGCCTGCGAACGGGAAAGCTCGGTGACCCGGGGCGTGACTTCCGCAAGAGGCTGGTCGTTCCGGACGACCTCGTCGGCCTCCGTGTCCGAAGCGTCGTGGCTTAAGGGTTCCCAGGGGGTCGTCGGCGACACCGACGAGCGCTCGGGACCATGCTTCGATCGCATCGACGGTGCAAGGAAAGCCTGGCTCTCCATGGGGCGCCGACGCTTGATCAGCATCGGTGCCTCGTCGGCGACGTCGGAGGCAGGCGGCGCGATCGGTAGACCAGGCGTGGTGGAGACGTGCGCCGCGGCGGCGGTGGCCTCCGGCGAGGAGGTGGTGGGCACGGTCTGCCCGCGAGGCGCCAGCCACGGTTCGCTGATCACCGTGTCCGGCTTCGCGTGGTGGCGCGGCGGTACCGGTGTCGTCACCGACGGACGAACACGCGTCGCGCGCAGAGGCTCGCCGCGCACGGTTTCCGTGCCGACATGCAGGGACGAGGATGGCGGTGTCGATGCGGCGGCCGGAGTGACCTTGCCGCGGGTGGCGGCCGCTGGCGTGCGACGGCGCGCCGGCCCGCGATCCGCGCGGCGCACGGCGCCGGCAGGGCGACGACCCGTGGCGCGCACGGCCGAACGGGTGAACAGGCGCCGTGTGCCTTCGATAGCCAACGCACCCATCGGCTCGAGGATCCCATTGGCGCGGGCTACGGCGGTCGACCACGTGATCCCGAGGTACCAGGGCAGCGCGACGACGATCACCGCCAGCGCGATCACCGCGGCCAGTGCGCCGCCCGGGAAGGCGCCGAAGAGATCGCCGAGCCAGCGACACACGACGCCACCCGTGGTCGGGTCATCGGTGTAATGCGAGATGACGATGCCTTCCAGCGTGGTGCTGGCGAGCAGGACGAGGACAAAGCCCGTCCAGAAACGAATGGCTCCGGGCCCCACGGTGGGCGGCCTGCGCCGACGGATCAGCGACGCGATGACACGCCACAGCAGGGGAAGCAGCCAGAGGGTGGACAGCCCGAAGGCACCGAACACGAAAGAAAGCATGCCTAACCGCGAAGAACCGAGCGAGCCCCGTAGTTTAGCGCGCATTCGTTCGGAAGCACGCGCGAATGCGCTGTAAGCCGCTGGTGAGACTGGGAAGGTGTGAAGGAGGCCGATTTACGCCGACGCATCCACGGGTCGCGCTATGACACCGTGAATTCCGCATCAGGGCGTCGTTCGATAGGGAAATTTGCGATGGAATCGCGGGTTTGGACGATCCGGGCTATTTCGAGGCAGCGACGTCACCCTCGAACCACGTAGCTTCTTGCGACCACTCCCCGCACAAGGATCCTGTCATGCGTCGCCTGCCGCTTCTTGTCGTCCTGCTTGGGGGTGCGATCGCCGCCCCCTGCGCCTTTGCGCAAACGTCGTCGTACAACGCACGCGTCGCCGGCGCTCAGACCGAACCGCCCGCACCGTTCGTCATTACCGATCTTGCACCGTTCGACAATCCGTGGGGACTCGACTTCCTTCCGGACGGCCGCATCGTGGTCACGGAGAAGAGCGACCACATGTACATCGTGAACTCGAGAGGCGCCAAGATGCCCGTGACAGGCTTGCCTGTTTCCGTCGGCGCGAATGGCGGCGGCGGACAGAGCGGCTTCCACGACGTGGCCGTGCCCGCGACCTATGCGAAGGATCACGTCTTATGGTTCAGCTACGTGGCGAAGGCCGCCGACGGCAATAACCACCTCACGCTGGCGAAGGCACGCGTTGTCGAGGCGTCGAACACCGCGCACATCGAGAATCTGACGATCGTCTGGCAGGAACCGTCGAAGTGGTCGGTTCGCGGCCAACCGGGTGCACGCATCGCGTTCGCGCCCGACGGCAAGCATGTCTTTCTCTCCGTCGGCGACGGCGACATCCCCGACGTCAATCAGGATCGCGGATTTACCGCGCAGTTGCCGGACAGCGGACTGGGCAAGATCATCCGCCTCAACCTGGACGGCAGCACGCCTTCCGACAACCCGAATGCAAGCCAGGGCGGCGTCGCCGGCCAGATCTGGGCCAGCGGTTTTCGTAACCCCTACGGGCTAGCCTTCAGTGAAGCTTCAGTGAAGACGGAAAGCTGTGGGAGACCGAGATGGGCCCGTCGTCGGGTGACGAGTTCAACCAGATCGTGAAGGGCGGGAATTATGGATGGCCGCTGGTGAGCAACGGCAATCACTATCCCAGCGACGCCTATATGCCGGGTCAGCCGTATCCGCGCCACGACACGGCGCCGCAGTACGTTCAGCCGTCCGCCTACTGGGGCTGGTTCCCCACCACGAATTCGATGTCTCCTTCGGGGCTGGTGTTCTACAAGGGCAAGCAATTCCCACAGTGGCAGGGCTCGGCACTGCTCGGTTCGACGTCGTCGGTCGCGCTGTATCGCGTCGTGCTCGATGCGAGCGGGAACGTGACAGGTGTCGAACGCTATGGGCGTGACGCCGCCGGCGTGTATACCGGCAGCGTGCGCGCCATCAAGGTGAACCCGTCCAACGGCAGCATCTGGTACGTGCGTGGCGGCAGTGACGGGATGCTGCGGAAGATCATGCCAAAAACCTGACTCCACCACGTGGTGTAGGAGCGCGCCCCGCGCGCGAAAAGCCAACAGAGCGGTGAAGCGGGGGCACCCCATCACCGCCCTGTTGGCTTTTCGCGCGCGGGGCGCGCTCCTACATGTCCAGATCAGGCGCGATAACGCGGTGCCACGTCCTTGCGCGAGAGATTCGGCCCCATCGCGACGCGCGCGGCGTCATACGTCAGGAACTGCTGCTCATCGGCCAGCGGCGGAATCGTCACCACCTCACCGCGGTCGTAGCCCAGCAGCGCGGCATCCACGAGATCGGCGGTCTCCATGACCATCCCCGGCAACATCGCATCGATGTCTTTACCCGAGTTCTCCCAGATTTCCGAGCGGGTCGCACCCGGCAACACCGCCTGCACGCGGACGCTGGTACCCTTCAGCTGCGTCGCCAGGCTCTGGCTCACGTTGAGCAGGTGCGCCTTCGAGCCACTGTAGATACCGTCGAACATCTCCGGTGCGAAGGCGAGCACGGACGCGATATTGATGATGCCGCCATGGCCGCGAGCGACGAAGGCCTTGGCCGCCGCAGCGGTCAACAGGGTGGGTGCGGTGATGTTGATGGCGATGAGCTTTTCGATCGCGTCGCTGTCGTTGTCGAGGAAGCTGCCGTTGAGCGAGATACCGGCATTGTTCACCAACAGGGTGATCGAAGCATCCTCCGCCACCCGCTTCTCTACCGTGGCCACGTCGGCACGCTCGGTAAGGTCCGCCTTCAGCGTCTCGATCTTCCGCCCTGTGGCGGCGCCGATCTTCCTGGCCAGTGCGTCCAGGCGATCCAGACGACGTGCGACCAGAATCAGATCGTAGCCGCGCGCCGCCAGACGCTCGGCGTAGACCTCGCCGATGCCCGACGAAGCGCCCGTAACCAGTGCCGTGCCTTTGTTTTCAACGCTCATGAGGGTGACTCCGTATGGGTAAGTTGCAAAGTGATATCGACTACGTTGCCATACGATAGTGACCTAGCTATCATTATGCAATGGACACCGACAAACTTTCTTCAGGTACCTGCTCAATTGCCCGCAGCCTCGCGCTGGTGGGCGATACCTGGAGCGTGCTGATCCTTCGCGATGCCAGCCGGGGGATGACGCAGTTCGACCAGTTCCGGACGAGCCTGGGCATCGCGCCGAACATTCTGTCGCGTCGATTGAAGGGTCTGACCGAGGCCGGTGTCCTGGAAAAGCGCCGCTACAGCGAGCGGCCGCCGCGCGACGAGTACGTGCTGACCCAGGCCGGACGCGAGTTCCTGCCGATCATGGCCGCCATGGGCGAATGGGGCCGTCGGCACAACGGCGGCGGCGCGACGTTGTCCCATCTCGTCGCCGACGAGACGGGTGAGCGGGTGAGTGCGGTGGTGATCGATGAGGTGACGGGGCGTCGCCTCGACCAGTTGCCGATGCGTCTGGTGATGCCAGACTGATTCGACACTAGTTTCTTAAATGATAGATTAATTGCTTTCTCTAAAATTTAAGAAATTTCACACGTCGAATTTCTTAAATGATAGCTTTGGACTGCTTCTCCAAAGGGTAAGAAATATGCGTCGCGACGAGCGCGGGTTTGCGAACCCCCGAGTCACCGAGGTAGGTGCGCATTTCGCTGCGCTGGTCCGTACGGCGCGGCTCGCACGTGGCTGGTCCCAGGTGGAACTAGCAGAGCGCGCCCGCATCAGTGCTCCGACCATGACTCGCCTGGAGCAGGGGGCGATCAGTACCTCGCTGGGAACGTGGCTGAGTGTTTTCGATGCTTTAGGCCTACTGCGTTTGCTGGAGCGTATCGAGGATCCTTCCTCCGAGGCCCTGCTCGACCAGACACGCATGCAGCGGCCGTCACGACGGATACCTCGCGACGATCTGGATTTCTGACATGGCTGAGCGAACAGTCTTTATTCATCTTCCGGAGGCGACCGCCGCCGTGCCGGCAGGCAGGCTGTCGATGGCGGAGAACGGCATTGAGGTCAGGGCATCGCGTTTCGCCTACGGAAGGCGCTACGTCCAGCGCCCGCAGGCGGTACCAGTCGATCCGATCAGCCTGCCCTTGGGCGAGGGTGACGATGCGGACTTCGTTCCCGTCAACGGCCTTGCCTTGTTCGGGGCCCTGCGTGACGCAACCCCGGACTCCTGGGGGCGTCGGGTCATCGAGAACAAGCTACGCGCTCCTCCAAATGGACTCCCGGAATGGCGGTACATGGATGAAGCCGGTCCATACCGCGCCGGAGCGCTCGATATCCGACACGGTCCGGAGGACGGCGTAACGCACGGTTCGCTTCCCGGCATCCTGGACCTTCGCTACCTTCACGAAGCCGCAGAACGGATCGTGGATGGGGAGCCCGTACCCGCGAGGCTTGCCTCATTTTTCGAAGGTGGTCCTTCGGTAGGCGGAGCGCGTCCAAAGGCCGTCATCCAGGTCGATGGACATGAGTGGATCGCGAAATTCCCCGCGAAGGACGATCGCTTCGACATCCCGCTGGTCGAATTCGCCACGCTGAAGCTCGCTCGGCGGGCCGGTCTGAATGTTCCGCCGATTCGCCTCGAGACGCTTCCAGATGGTCGCAACATCATGCTGATCCAGAGATTTGATCGGCAGGCAACGCCGTTCGGCATAGCTCGTCGGCACATGGTCAGCGCTCTCACCATGCTTGGTCTGCACGAACGTGACTCGCCTGATGCCAATTACGGGGCCATTGCCGATGCCCTCGGGATATACGGAGTGTCTGGACGAATCGCTGGCGACCGGGAAGAGCTGTTTGCTCGCATGGTTTTCAACATACTTGTATCCAACGACGACGATCACCTGAGAAATCACGCGTTCCTTTACGAAAGTGGGGGCTGGCGTCTCAGTCCCCTTTACGACGTGGTGCCCAAGCCGCAGGTAGCACTTGAGCGGACACTGCACCTGGGCGTAGGGCGTTATGGCCGAAGCGCCACCCTCGACAATGCGTTGAGTGGCGCCGGCTGGTTCGGTCTTCTGGTACCGAATGCGTCACGCATTGCGGATCGCGTCATTCGCACGGTACGCGAGTGGCGCGCTGTGTTCGAAGAAGCAGGCGCAACAACAGGGCAGTGCGACACGATTGCCTCCGCATTCCGTCGGGCGGGTGATATCGGTGGACGCGAAGTCGAGCGACACCTTGCGTGATACCAACTATGAAGCAACCTCGACCATCCAGCGTCGCCATGTGTCGCCGCCGCCGCGACCTGTCCGAGACGGGTCGCCAGTTGTTCGCGGCACCGTGCAGCAAACGTGCAACGACCAACGACGCAGATCGGCTGCGCAATTACCTGGCGCGCTATGACCTGACGTAGGAGGTCATAGCGCGTAGCTGAGACGTCAGCTTGTGGGAGGACAAATAGGAGTATCGAATTTATGGGCAGGGTCCCCGTCGCGTGACGCGACGATCGGATGCTGCACCCCCGTGAACCATGGCTCCTTCGGCCACCAGCGTGGGACCACCGGATGCGTCGTCGGTTCCACGGCCTGTCCGGGTTCCGGAATCAATACCTCGGCCTTGCTGCAACGTGCCGCCGCCAGAATGCGCTCGGCGGGTTCGGTCCAACCGTGATGCGCCAGCTTGATAAGGCCCCAGTGCACGGGGATCAGCACCTTGCCGCGAACCTCTTCGTGCACCTGCATCGCCTGCTCGGGTCCGAGGTGCCAGTCCGGCCACTGTTCGTCGTACTGACCGTCTTCGATCAGCGTGACATCGAAGGGACCGAACTTCGCACCCACATCGGCGAAGGTGTCATTCATGCCGGTATCGCCGGAGTAGAACGCGCGATGGTCGGGACCGATGAATGCGTAGCCCGTCCACAATGTGGCATCGCTATGCGCCTCGAGGCGACCGGATGCATGACGGGACGGTGTGGAAACGATACGAAGTGCGCCCACGTGCGCGTCCTGCCACCAGTCCAGTTCGGTGATCTTTTCCTTCGGCACGCCCCAGTCGATCAGGTGCGCCGCGATACCGAGCGGCACGATGAATCGTGCGCCGCGTGCGTTGAAGGCCTGCACGGAAGCGCGATCGAGATGGTCGTAGTGATCGTGCGATACGACGACGACATCGACTCGCGGCAGGTTATCGAGCGGGACGGGTGGTTCGTACCAGCGCTTCGGGCCGAGCCAGGGAAAGGGCGATGCGCGCTCGCTCCAGAAAGGGTCGATCACGACGTTGACGCCGTCGATCTCCAGTAACGAAGACGAATGGCCGAACCAGGTGACGCGCAAACCGCTCGTCGGAGGCGTGGCGTACAGCGCCGACGAGTCCATCGTCGGAACCGGCGCGTCGGGTTCCTCACCGGGCTTCGACTGCAGGATCTGCCAGATGCCGCCCTTGAGGTCCATGAACATCGGTGCGGGGTTGGCGAAGCTCTGGCCACGCCATTGCGGCGATTTTGCCTCGGCGGCCGTCGGTGTCTTGCTTGGCCATGCGCCGATGTTCGGCCATGCGGTGATCGCGACGAAGGCCACGAAGAGGACGACGAGAGCGAGGAAAATGCCGAGATAACGGAGTAAGCGCTTCAAACCGGATCCTTTTCGGGGGATGGGTCTGAAGATAGCGGGACAGGTGGGGGTTCGTCACCGTGAATCGCCAGCAGGGCTGGCTCCTACAAGAGCAAGGATGCATGCTCGTGCATGAGCCAGCCTGCTGGCGACGGGTGTTACCTCAAGCCAACAAGGATCAAGCCGGCATCGTCGCCATGTCGATCACGAAGCGGTAACGCACATCGTTCTTCGCCAGACGCACATACGTGTCGTTGATCGAGCTCATGTCGACGACTTCGATGTCCGACACGATGTTGTGCTCGGCGCAGAAATCCATCATCTCCTGCGTTTCCGCCATGCCACCGATGGCGGAACCGGCGATCGTGCGACGCGGGAGCATCAGGCTGCCACCGATCACACCGTCGAGCGGAGTGAGCGCACCGACCAGCACCATGGTGCCGTCGAGCTTGAGCAGGCTGGTGTACGGGTTGATGTCGTGCGACACCGGCACCGTGTTGAGCAGGAAGTCGAAGCTGCTGACCTGGGCCTTCATCGCCTCGGCATCGGTCGAAAGCAGCACGGCGTCCGCGCCAAGGCGCTTCGCATCTTCACCCTTGGAGGCCGACGTGGTGATCATCGTGACATGCGCGCCCATCGCCTTGGCGAACTTCACGCCCATGTGGCCGAGACCACCCAGACCGATGACGCCGACCTTCTGACCCGGGCCCACCTTCCAGTGACGCAGCGGCGAGTACGTGGTGATACCGGCGCAGAGCAGGGGAGCGGTCGCCTTGAGATCGAGCTTCTCGGAGATCTTCACCACGAAGCGCTCTTCCACGACGATCTCGGTGGAGTAACCGCCCTGGGTCGGGGTGGTCTTGTCCTGCTCGGTGCCGTTGTAGGTGAAGCTGGTGTGCGTCGTGCAGTACTGCTCGAGGTTCTGCTTGCATGAATCGCACTCGCGGCACGAATCGACCATGCAGCCGACGCCGGCGAAGTCACCGACCTTGAACTTACTGACGGCCGAGCCAACGGCGACGACGCGGCCCACGATTTCATGGCCCGGGACCATCGGGAACACGGAGTTGCCCCAGTCGCCCTTGGCCTGGTGCAGATCCGAATGGCAGACGCCGCTGTAGAGGATCTCGATGCGCACATCGTGCGCGCCCGGATCGCGGCGCTGGAAGGTGAAGGGAACGAGGGGCGTCGTGGCGCTCTTGGCGGCAAATCCGCGGACTTCGATCATGGGAGTCATCCTCGATAGGTGGGTTCAGGAAAGCGGGTAACGATAAAGCCTCAACAATCCTGCCGGCCAACGGGAATTCCGGCATGTATCGTTGAGGTATCCTTGATAATCATGCGTCCCGACAACCTTTCCCATCTGGCGGCGTTCGCCGCCGTCGCCCGACACGCCAGCTTCCGAAAGGCGGGCGCCGAGCTGACGCTGTCCACGTCGGCCATCAGCTATGCCATCCGTGGGCTGGAAGAACGGCTGGGGGTGGTTCTCTTTCACCGCACCACGCGCAGCGTTTCACTGACGGAAGCGGGTCAGCGGCTGCTCGAGCGGCTGGAGCCGGCGCTGCTTGACGTAAACGACGCCCTGGAAGAGATGAACAACTTCCGCGCGGCGCCCGCCGGTACGTTGCGGATCAACATGCCACGCGTCACCGCGCAGCTCCTGCTTCCGACGCTGCTGCCTCGTTTTCTGGCGACATATCCAGACATTCACTTTGAAGCTGTGGATAACGATGGCCTGATCGACATCGTCGCCTCGGGCTTCGACGCCGGCATCCGGTTCCTGGAGCAGGTGCCGGAGGACATGATCGCCGTGCCGATCGGCGGTGCGCAGCGGGGTGCGATCGTCGCCTCGCCTGACTATCTTGCCCGCTACGGCAGGCCCCTGGTCCCCGACGACCTGTTCCGCCATAACTGCATCCGCTTTCGGTTTCCCAGCGGGCGGGTCTATAAGTGGGAACTGGAGCAGGGTTCGACCAAGCTCGAACTGGACGTGCGCGGGCGGCTGACCTTCGGCGACATGCGTCTGGCGCTGGATGCCGCCGTGGCAGGCATCGGCATCGCCGCGGTGCTGGACGATCAGGTCAAGGCACTGGTCGAGGACGGAAAGCTGGTCCGTCTGCTGGAGGACTGGTGCCCGCCGTATCCGGGGTTCATGCTCTATTACCCGCGCCAGCGGCGAGTCACGTCGGCCCTTCGCGCGTTCATCGAATACATCCGCGAGCACGCGGGCGCCTGAATCGCCAGCAAGGCTAACTCCCGCCGGGCCGTCCGACCGCGTATCCTAGGCCGATTGCTGCGACGCACCATGACGCCGCGGCCCACATACCTCCCCGAGCACCCCTCATGTCTGGTTCCGCCCCCATCCTAGATCCGGGCACCGCGCCCGTCCGCGCGCCTCACGTCGGTCTGGTGATCCTCGCGCTGGCCGTCGGCGGCTTCGCCATCGGTACGACCGAGTTCGCTTCGATGAGCATGCTGCCCCTGTTCGCACAGGGTCTGGGCATCGATGCGCCGACGGCAGGCCACGCGATCAGCGCCTATGCGCTGGGTGTCGTCGTCGGCGCTCCGGTGATGACCGTACTCGGCGCGCGCGTGCCGCGCCGTCGCCTGCTGCTGATCCTCATGGCGATGTTCACGCTGTTCAACGGACTGACCGGCTTGTCGCCGAACTATCACTGGATGCTGGTGTTCCGGTTTCTGGCTGGCCTGCCGCATGGCGCGTACTTCGGTGTCGCCGCACTGGTCGCCTCATCGCTGGTTCCCCCCAACCGGCGCACGCGCGCGGTCGGCCAGATGTTCCTCGGCCTCACGTGCGCCACCATCGTCGGCGTTCCACTGGCCAGCTGGCTGGGTCAGCTGGTGGGCTGGCGCTGGTCGTTCGCGCTGGTCGCCGTCCTTGGCCTGCTGACGATTCTCGCCGTCGCGATTTACGCACCCAGGACGCCCGCCGATCCGAAGGCCAGTCCGCTTGGCGAGCTCAGCGCGATCAAACGCTCGCAGGTCTGGTACACGCTGGCGATCGGTGCCATCGGTTTCGGCGGCATGTTCGCTGTATATACCTACCTCGCCGACATCCTTATCAGCGTGACCGGGATGCCACTGTCGAGCGTGCCCTGGGTGATGGCCATCTTCGGCGTCGGCATGACCGTCGGCAACATGGTCGTGCCCGTCTTCGCCGATCGCGCGCTGATGCGCACGGCAGGTGCACTGTTGCTGTGGAGCCTCGTGATCCTCGCCATCTTCCCGTTCACCGCAAGCAATATCTGGCTGCTGAGCCTCGACGTGTTTTTCATTGGTGTGGGTGGGGCACTCGGTACGGTCCTGCAGACGCGGCTCATGGATGTGGCGGGCGATGCGCAGGGTCTTGCCGCGTCGCTGAATCATTCCGCCTTCAATACCGCTAACGCGCTCGGGCCGTACCTGGGCGGCCTGGCCATCGCCGGCGGTTACGGGTGGACGTCGCCCGGCTGGGTGGGAAGTCTGTTGGCGCTGGCGGGGCTCGCTATCTGGGCGGCGTCGGTGGCGGCTGAAAAGCGGACCGCTCGCCGGGTGGCTGCGGAAGCCTGCTGACCCGGAGGGGCCGATCGCGCCGGGACGTCGGCATGACGCGCTCCATGCCGCGATGTCGTCACACGCGCTGGCAGGAGGTGGTCGAGCATCAACAAACGCTTCGTGCCGTTCAACAAGCGGTCCAGGAATATCCCGATACCCGCACTTCCGTAACTGTAATCAGCGCAGATCCGGTAATGATCGAGTCCGCCAAACGCCATGCCGACGGGCCGATCGAGCGCATGCGCAAGAATGGCTTCAGCTTGGTAGAAGGCGATATCCCTGAACCGGGGCTCGTTTAGAAAAAACGCCATGTCGAGCAGGAACTCACCGTAGCCTGCGCTGCCCTCGTCCTGCCAGATTTTGTTCGACATACGCGTCCTGACCGTATGTGCACAGTCGACGGCCATGTCGTGGTAACGCCGGTCGCCAGTGAGCGCGAAGTAACGGATGCACACAGCACCGACACCAGCAGAGCCGTACCTGTGATGGGGGAGGTTTGGTGCATGCTCTCTCGAATTCGTGTGGACCTTCCAGACGATCCTGCCCGCGACACGCGTCGCGTAGCTGAGATCGAAATCGATCGCGCGTCCGGCCGACGCGACGAAGTCATCGCGTCCGGTCGCTGACCCGAGGTAAAGCAGGAATAGCGCTACACCGCACTGACCCTCGGCGAGGCCAAGATAGGTCTTGTCTCCCGTAGGCCATGACAGGCCGCGCTCCGAATCTACGGCGTGCCCGAGCAGCCAGTCCCCGATGCGAATGGCTTCATCAAGAAAGGCTTCTTCGCCCGTCGTCGACCAGAAGTGCAACCAGGTCAGGCCCACGCCCGCACATCCGTAGTAAAGGCCCGCACGGTCGAAGACGAGCCCGTCGTCGGCGACCCTGGCCATCATGGCCCTTGCGGCGTCCCGTCGGCCCGCTAGCAGCAGACCGAGGGCCACGCCGGACAAGCCGGAATACAGACCGGGAGGACATAGCTTCGCCGCGGCCCGCCGTTCTATCCAGTCAAGCACAGGTGCGCTGATAGCGCCTTGCCGCTGGAGCAGAAACAGTGCGACGCCCGTCGCGCCATACTCCAACGATACGGGGTTGGTGACGAAGACCTCCGGGGAGGCAGGCCACAACCGATCCTCGCGTGCCAGGTCCATCGTCGAGTCCAGGAACACCTCCACGCCCGTGATTACATCGTCGATCCGACTAACCAGGTCTGGGGATGGCGAGGCGACGTCGAGAAGCTGTTCGCGCGAGGGAAACATCCTGCGCTGGACGAGGGGCAGATCGATGGCTTCGAGAAACGAGAGCGTCTGAGCAACACTCCAGCGACGATCGGGCTCGGTGTGCATCAGTCCCAAGATGAGCGTCATCAACTCCGCAGGAAGTCCAAGATCGGACAGCACGAGCGCGAGTTTCCGAAAGATGTTCTCGCGTCCGAGTTCGAGCCCCGCAGCGCTGAAAGTGAGCATGTCCAGAATCAGCACGCCAAACGCATAGCAATCGTCGGCGACGCATGGTCGTTGTGCCGACGCCTGCTCAGCGGAAGCGTAGCCAGGTGTCCATCCCTGCACCCACGGACCGGCGTCGTCCACCTCGAACGCGAATTCGAAATCGATAAACTTGATTCGCTTGTCGCTCTTGGTGAAGAGAATGTTGTTCTTGGTCAGGTCACGAAGCACGACGCCGTGCGAGTGGATAACCTGCAACCCCTCACCGATTTCGCGAATGGAGGACAGTATGCGGTCGAGACCGAATCCGGTGCTTTGATACTCGTTCGAGAAATAGAACTCCATCGAATGGCCCCAAAGGGAGATGGCGTCCAGCTTCTCTACTACGAGGAACCAATGGTCCCATGCCTGGAACAGATCTATATATTCTGGCACCAGGCCGGTGTGAGACAGTTTTTTGAGCACCCGCGCTTCACGCTTCAGGATGAACGCCGGGTCGTCCTCACTTTCCCGCTCCAGATGTCCCAGCTTGCCGCGTACCTCGCGAACGATTACCTCGCGTTGAGTTTCGGTATCGATGCCACGATAGATGCCGCCGGTTGCATTGAATTTGATGGCGCCCTGTATGACGTAGCGATCCTTGAGGCGGACGGTCTTTGGCTGATCCGGCTTTCTTACGGTGGCCGTGGAAGAAGGAAGTTCTTGTGGGCGTTGGAGCAACGGGTCGACGATGCCGGGCGGTAACCGAAACGTGGGACCGCGCACATCGTTGTACCAGGAACCATCCGGCAGGAAGAAGCCGGAGGCACTGCGTCCTGTCGCATCCACCGATGGCTTGCCGCGATGAACGCCGTAACGGTAGTAAACGACCTTGCTGTCCCGATAGGGCCGGTCAGTGAGGATGTAGGGGCCGTGCAGGTGCGATGTTGCAGCGTGCAGTTCGACAAGAATTGCCGCAAATTCATCGACATTTCTGGGATAGATGGCGATGAACTTTCCAATCTGAAAGCGCGACCAGCCCTTGCCCAGTGACATCTTGAGCATGCGACGGTCGGCGCAAAATTTAAAGGCGATCCGCGCAGAGGACATGATCCCCGCGACGATCGTCAGTGTTTCCACCGCATTGGCCTGTGTACTTGAGAGGTGGATCTTCCACCCGTGTTCGAGATCTTCGCGATCGTCGGGCGAGCAGCTCGCCCAGAAGCCCCTTTCCCTTATTTTCCACCGTTCCCCGAGCGCTGCGCGTACCACGTCGAGGAACTCGTGGGAGGGCTCGTAAGAATAGATGTTCTCGTGATAAATCGGGCTGAGGAACGAATAGGCAAAGAACGGTGACGATTCCATCTGCACCTCTGTCCATGGCTGCGACGCTCAGTCGCTTATCGCTGCGCCTTTGCGGCGCGCAAAAAAAGAATGGGCGGCCAAAGCCGCCCATCTTTTATCAACAGCCGCCGTCGTTAGCGGTGCTGGTCGAGCTCGCAATCGAGAGGCAAGCGTGGAACAGATCCTCCCAGTCAATTTCAAGGGACTGGAGGTTCAGCACGTCGTTCTTTTCGATATCTTGCGCCACAGTAGTGCTCCTTGTGATTCACTCAGAAATACCGATGCTTCGGCGGCGCCGAAGCGTCTCTTGACGTCGATCGCATGCGCAGGTCTGCGTCATGCGGGACCGACCGTATCGAATGTTTGAGAAGATTCGCAAGTGACATCGGTCCCTGGCGGCCTACGGCGCGTCGCATTCACGAGTGTTCCGTCGATTGGGTCGCACATCGGATTTAGCCGGCATAGTCGATTTGCCGTTTTTGCTTACGCGCCGGCAATTCGTATTATTTTCCGATGCAGAACGAACCAAAGATGGCGCCAAGCAAATCGTCAGATGAGTAGGTGCCGGTAATTTCGCCCAGCGCGTGCTGGGCCTGACGCAATTCCTCGGCGGCGAGTTCGCCCGCGTGAGCCGACCGTAGTGCGTCGTCCGTCAGAGATAAATGGCGCTGTACGGACTCCAGCGCCGTGACGTGACGGCGACGCGCGCTGAATGCGCCATCCCCCGCGCCCGCGGTCGCGAGCTCACGCAACCGGGCGCGCAGCGCGTCCATACCATCGCCCGTACGCGCTGAAAGCCAAAGGACATCGCCCTCGCAGTGTGCTTCGCGCTCGTCCAGATCAATCTTGTTAATGACGATCAGACGTTTTGCATATTCGACCATGCCATCCAACAACGAAAGATCGGCATGTGCGTGCGCATCGTCGGTGACCAGCAACGCGACATCGCAGCGTGCAAGCTGGTCACGCGCACGACGGATGCCCTCGCGTTCGACGATGTCGTCGGATTCGCGAAGACCGGCCGTGTCCGCGAGCTCCAGCGCGACGCCATCGATGTGTATCGCCTCGCGAAGCACGTCGCGCGTGGTGCCCGCGACGTCAGTCACAATCGCCCGCTCTTCTCCGGCAAGCGCATTCAACAGACTCGACTTGCCCGCGTTGGGTCGCCCGACGATGGCGACAGCGATGCCATCGTTCAGACGGACACCGCGGCGAGTTTCAAGCAACAGACGGCCGAGATTTGCCCGGAGCGTCGTTAGCTTGTCGCCGATGACAGGGTCGGCAAGAAAATCGATTTCTTCTTCGGGAAAATCGATGGCTGCCTCGATGTGTACTCTCAGCTCGATAAGCTCGGCAAGCAGGGCCTCCACGCGGGCCGAGAAAACACCTTCCATCGATCGCAGTGCTGCACGTGCTCCCGCACGCGACGTCGCGGCAACAAGATCGGCGACAGCTTCCGCCTGTGCCAGATCGAGCTTTCCGTTGAGGAAAGCCCGTTCAGTGAATTCACCGGGCCGAGCGAGGCGCGCGCCCAGCGCGAGGCAACGCTGGAGCAGCGCGTCGAGCAACACGGCGCTGCCATGTCCTTGAAGCTCGACCACGTGCTCGCCGGTGTAAGACGCGGGTCCCGGAAAGGACAACAACAAGCCGCGATCGATCAGCTCACCGTCTGCGTCGTGAAACGCGGTGAAGTGCGCGTATCGCGGTGTGGGTGCCCGGCCAAGGAACGCGGCGGCAATGAAAGGAGCGAGCGGCCCCGACACGCGAACGGCACCGACCCCGGCCGCGCCGGCGCCGGTAGCGATGGCTGCGATGGTGTCGTCGCCGTGAGTCATGTCGTGCCTGTGGATAGCGAAGCGGCGCGTCTTTCGACGCGCCGCTTCAGGTGTTATGCCTTGGTGATCTTCGCCGCGGCGTCGGCTTGTTCGACACTGCGGTTGATCCACCACTGCTGGAGCAGGCTGGTCGCGCCGTTGACCGTCCAGTAGAGCACCAGACCTGACGGGAAGAAGGCGAAGAAGACACCGAAGATCAACGGCATCACCTTCATCATCTTTGCCTGGGTCGGATCCATGCCTGCGGTCGGCATCATGCGCTGGGTGAGCAGGGTGACCAGGAAGTAGAGCACCGGCAGCACGTAGAAGGGATCCGGTGCCGACAGATCGTGGATCCAGCCGAAGAACGGCGCATGGCGCAGCTCGATGGATTCGGACAACACGCGAAGGAGGCCGATGAAGATCGGGAAGGTGATCAGGATGGGCAGGCAGCCAGCCATCGGATTGATCTTTTCCTTCTTGTACAGCTCCATGGTGGCCTGCTGCATCTTCATCCGGTCGTCGCCGTAACGCTCCTTGAGCGCGGCGATACGCGGCTGCAGCTTGCGCATACGAGCGCCCGAACGGAACTGCGCGTCGGTCAGCTTGAACAGCGCGGCCTTGATCAGCAGCACGAGCAGAATGATCGCGACGCCCCAGTTGCCGCTGATCGCGTGCAGCTGGGAGAGCAGCCAGTGCAGCGGCTGCGCGATGATGGTGAACCAGCCATAGTTGCTGGTCAGCTCGAGGCCCGGTGCGATCGCGTCGAGCGTTCCCTGCAGTTTCGGACCGATGTACAGACGAGCGACGCTGTCGGCGGCCTGTCCCGGCGCGACCTGCATGGCCGGTCCGAAGGCACGGACGAGGTAGCGCGGCGTAGCCGAGTTGGGATCGACGACCGCACTACTATAGGTGACGTTCTGATTCGCCGGCGGAATCCACGCGACGAAGAAGTAATGCTGGAGCATGCTGACCCAACCGCCCGTGATGGAGCGATTGAGCGGCTTTTTCGCGAAGTCGGCCAGCGGCAGCGTTTCGAACTTGGTGTCCGGGCTGAACCAGGCGGCGCCGAAGAAGCTGTGCTGCGCCGGATCCGTATACGCCTTGAACCAGTTGACCTTCTCGTTCGCGACGCGCTGCAGCTGGTGATAAGCGTTACCCGTCCACACCGCCGTCGAACCGTTTTCGACGCGCTGGTCGAGATCGACCACGTAGTCCATGCGCTTGAGCGTATAGCGCTTCACCACCTTGACGCCCGATGGATCGGTCCAGGTCAGGTCGAGGCTGACGGACTTCTGGCCATCGGCCAGGGTGGTCTCGGTCTTGTCGGCGTGGAAGAGGGCGCGGTGATCCGGCGCGGCACCGTTGCTGCTGACCAGGCCATCCTGTGCCGCGAAAAAGTGCGCGCCCTCATCGTCGAGCAGACGGACGGGCGGCGACACCGGTTCCTTCTTCGTGACCGGGTTGGTCGGGTAATAGAGGAGCTCCGAACGGACGATGCTGCCGCCACGGGTATCGATGGTCAGGCGCAGGACGTCGTTCGAGAGGGTGACCAGCTCGGCCTTGCCTTCCGGGGCCGCGCCGTTTTCGGTCGGCACGGCGGCGGGAGCGGTGGAACCCGGCACGCTGGCGTCGCCGCCCGGCTTGCCGTTGGCATCGACCTGGGCTGCCGGCGCGGCTGGAGTCGGGGGCTGGACATAGTCCTTCTCCCACTCGGTCCAGAGGAGATACGCCACGAACATGAGCGCGAAGAAGAGAAGCGTGCGCGTTTGATTCATTGCAGGGCCAGATTGGAATGCATAAGAGAGGTCAACGCGCGATTGTGCCGTCGGCACTCTCACGCTTCAACGGCCGGATGCGACGCAGCAGGGTGTCCAGCTCGGCCAGAAGGGCCGCGCCGGTCTCTTTGACTGCGATGTCTTTAGCCATGACCAGGATGTCGACCGGAGGCAGGTCGGGGCGAGCGAGGCGAAAAGCCTCACGCGCGAGGCGCTTGATTCGGTTACGGTCGACCGCGCGCTTGGAACAGCGCTTGGAAATGGCCAGGCCGAGCCGGGCCGTGTCGACGTCGTTGTTTCCGAAGCGCAAAAGAAAACAGCGGCCGCCGAGGCGACCGCTGACTGTTCGCAACGCGGCGAAGTCGGCGGCGCGGCGTAACCGCGCATCGCGCGGCATGGCGGCGGCACGCACGACCGTCGCCCGATTACGGGATCAGACGCTTGCGACCCTTGGCACGGCGGGCGTTGATGATCTTGCGGCCGTCGGCGGTCGCCATGCGTGCACGGAAGCCGTGGGTACGGGCGCGCTTGAGCAAGCTGGGCTGGAAAGTACGCTTCATGGCGAAGACATCCGGGTGAAGATTGAATATGGCCGGCAAGTATGTCCGACAATCCCGAGGACTGTCAACCGGTTGGGCCATAGCCCGTGATCGACCTTCGCCGTGGGGGAGTCCGGCGGGGGGCCGGAACGCTGGTAGACTTGGGCGTCCACCCCGCGCGCAAGCGCCCCTTCTGTGGCAAGAATACCCGATGAGTGATCTTTGGAGGCGCTGTCTCGAGCGTCTTGAAGGCGAATTGACCGCCGAGGAAGTCCATACCTGGCTCATGCCGCTGCAGGCCAGGGAAGACGCTTCCGGGCTGCACCTGTATGCGCCCAACCCGTATTCGCTGGACACCATCCGCGATCAGTATCTGGACAAGATCCAGACGATCGCGGGACATCTGATCGGTCACCCGGTCACGGTGCGGCTGGAAGTCGGCTCGTCCGGCGGACGGCCGGTGCCCGTTCGTGTCAGCAGTGCGACGCCATCTCCCTCGCCGTCGCATCAGCCGGCATCGCGTGCGCCGGAAGCCGCTCCGGAGCCGCCGCACGTTCACAACCTGGATCTGCATTACACGTTCGAAACCTTCGTCGAAGGCAAGTCGAACCAGCTCGGCAAGGCCGCGGCGATGCAGGTGGCGATGAATCCCGGCCGCGCTTACAACCCGCTTCTTCTTTATGGCGGTACCGGCCTGGGCAAGACCCACCTGATGCATGCCGCAGGCAACATGCTGCTGCAGAACAATCCCGGCGCGAAGGTGCTCTACCTCCGCTCGGAGCAGTTCGTCAGCGGCATGGTCAAGGCGCTGCAGCAGAAGAACATGGATGAGTTCAAGCGTCGCTTCCGGACGGTGGATGCGCTGCTGATCGACGATATCCAGTTTTTCGCCGGCAAAGACACGACGCAGGAGGAGTTCTTCCATACCTTCAACGCGTTGTTCGAATCCAAGCAGCAGATCATCCTCACCTGCGATCGCTATCCGAAGGAGCTCGACAAACTCGAGCCCCGCCTGAAGTCGCGTCTGGGCTGGGGTCTGTCGGTAGCGATCGAGCCGCCGGACTTCGAGACCCGTGCCGCCATTCTTCTGTCCAAGGCGGCGGAGAAGGATATGGAGGTGTCGGAGGACGTGGCGATGCTGCTGGCCAAACGGATCCGGTCCAACGTCCGCGATCTCGAGGGCGCACTGAATACCCTGGCGGCACGGGCCAACTTCTATCGCAAGCCGATCACCACGGACTTCGCGGAAGAGACGCTGCGTGACCTGCTGAATACGCACGCGCAGGCGGTCACGGTGCCGAACATCCAGAAGACGGTGGCCGACTATTACCAGGTGCGTCTGTCGGATCTTCTCTCCAAACGCCGTGTGCGCTCTCTGGCGCGGCCCCGGCAGGTAGCCATGGCCCTGTCCAAGGAACTGACCGAGCACAGCCTGCCTGAGATCGGTGAGGCCTTTGGCGGTCGTGACCACACGACGGTGCTGCATGCATGCCGGACGATCCGGGGCTTTTGCGAGAAAGACGTACGGATGAGGCAGGACTGGGAACAGCTCATCCGTATCTTGACGGGCTGAGAACCTGTGGATAATAGGTGGATGGACAGAGGATGAAATCGACCCTCGAAGTTATCCACAAGACACCCACATAGCACGACCGGTTAGGCGCAATCGATATGAAATGCCAAGGTACTGAAATTCAATAGTTTTTCCGTCTTGTCTACTTATCCACCGCCCTAACAACAACCACTAAATAAATCTTAAAAACATTAAAAGCAGGAGAAGGGGCGCATGCAATTCAGCATCCAGAGGGAAGTTCTGCTCAAACCCCTGCAGCAAGTCGTAGGCGTTGTCGAACGTCGACAGACGCTGCCGGTACTGGCCAACCTCCTGGTTCGCGCTTCCGGTAATGAGGTTTCGTTCACCGGTACCGACCTCGAAGTCGAAATGGTCGCGACGACTGCGGCTGACTCGGTGCAGGACGGTGAAATCACGATTCCGGCGCGCAAGCTGTTCGACATCGTTCGCGCATTGCCTGACGGCGCGAAAATCGACCTAAAGCTCAACGGCGAGCGCATCGCGCTGAACGCGGGTCGCAGCCGCTTTACGCTGGCGACGCTGCCGTCGAGCGAGTTCCCGACCATCGACGAGATCGAACTCGTCGAGCGCGTGACGCTGCCTGAGGAAGTTCTGCGCGATCTGATGGACCGTACGGCGTTCGCGATGGCCAATCAGGACGTCCGGTACTACCTCAACGGCATGCTGCTCGACCTGCAGGAGCACACGCTGCGTTGCGTCGCGACCGACGGCCACCGCCTGGCGCTGAAGGAAACGAAGCTGGAGAGCTCGGTGTCGGCACGCCGTCAGATCATCATTCCCCGTAAGGGCGTGAACGAGCTGATTGGCCTGTTCGAAGCGGGCGAGGGCTCGGTCGAACTCGAATTCGGGCGCAATCACCTGCGTGTTCGTCGCGGCGGCGTCGTGTTCACCTCGAAGCTGATCGATGGTCGCTTCCCGGACTACGAAGCGGTCATTCCGCTTGGCGCCGACAAGTCGGCCACGATCGAGCGCGATGTGCTGCGCAGCGCCCTGCAGCGCGCCGCGATCCTGTCCAACGAGAAGTACCGCGGCGTAAAGCTCGAGCTGACGCCGGGTCGCATCAAGATCGTTGCGCATAACCCGGAGCAGGAAGAAGCCCAGGAAGAAGTCGAAGCTGAGACCGTCGTCGACGACCTCGCGGTCGGGTTCAACGTGGGTTACCTGCTCGACGCACTGGGTGCGCTGCGTGGCGACAAGGTCCGGATCAACCTTCGTGATGCCCAGTCGAGCTGTCTTCTGCAGGAAGAAGGCAATGATGAGGCCCGCCACGTGGTGATGCCGCTTCGCCTCTGACACCTATCCACGCTAAAGTTCGGCCACCGACGCCGGGGATGTCTTCGACACCCCGGCGTCGTTCGTTTCGACGCATGGCCAGGAAAAGCAGGGCAGCATGAAGTTCGAGTCACTTAGGATTGCCGGATTGCGAAACCTCGAAGGGGTTTCACTCACCCCCGCAGCCGGCATCAACGTTTTTGTCGGCCCCAACGGCGCCGGCAAGACCAGTGTTCTCGAGGCGGCGTATCTGCTGTCACACGGCCGATCGTTTCGTGCCGGCTCCCGGGATGTACTTCTTCAGCGTGGTGCCGGCTCGCTGTCGGTGTTTGCCGAGGTGCGGGGCAAAGACGACCGGGTTCGGCGTCTGGGGCTGGGACGGGAAGGCAGTCGCTGGCAAGCGCGTGTGGACGGCGATGCCGCCGCGTCGTTGGGCAGCCTCGTCCAGGAATGTGCGGTGGTCTGCTTTGAACCGGGCTCGCACGATCTGATCGCTGGTGCCTCGGACGAACGCCGCCGCTTCCTTGACTGGGGTTTGTTCCACGTGGAACACGCTTTCGTGGATCAGTGGCGTCGTTACCAGCGCGCGCTCAAACAACGAAACTCCCTTCTTCGCGCCGGGGGCCCGATTGAGGCGGCATGGATCGAGCCGTGGGAGGCCGAGCTTGCTACGACAGGCGAGGGTATCAGCGCTTTTCGCCGCGGATATATCGACCGGTTGCTTCCACACATTCGCGGTTTCATGGGAAACGTCCTGCCCGAGCTCGGCGAGTTCACCATTCGTTACAAGCCTGGCTGGGACGACGCGGCGGATCTGCTCTCTACATTGGCGGACCGGCGTCATCGGGACCTGGCGCGCGGTCACACCACCGTAGGACCCCATCGCGCGGACTTCTCCGTGACCTTTGAACACGCCCCGCTACGGGAACACCTGTCGCGAGGGCAGGAGAAGCTGTGCGCCCTGGCGTGCCTGTTAGGACAGGCCTCGCTTCACGCCGACATCCGTGGCGAATGGCCCGTCATATGCCTCGATGATCTTGCATCTGAGCTCGATCGTACCCATCAAGAGTGGGTAGCCGCGCAGCTTCTCGGCCGCGACGCTCAGGTCTTCGTCACGGGAACGGAGATCCCTGCCGCCCTTTCGGCACAACCGGTCACTGTGTTCCACGTGGAACAGGGTGCCGTCACGGCTTTGCTATAATCGTCCGACTGTCCCGACGCTTCCGCGCCGCATCGGGGCCGCACTCTGGCGCCACCACCAGGCATCGCATGAACGAACCTCTCGATCCGACCCATTCGAACGCGTACGACTCCGGCAGCATCAAGGTCCTCAAGGGCCTGGACGCCGTTCGTAAGCGCCCTGGCATGTACATCGGCGACACTGACGATGGCACCGGCCTGCACCACATGGTTTTCGAAGTCGTCGATAACGCCATCGATGAAGCGCTGGCGGGCTATTGCGACTACGTCACCGTCGTCATCGGCCAGGACGGCTCGGTGGGGGTTTCGGATAACGGTCGAGGCATCCCGGTCGAGATTCATCCGGAAGAGGGCATCTCGACGGCCGAAGTCGTCATGACCGTGCTCCACGCCGGCGGCAAGTTCGACGCGAATTCCTACAAGGTCTCCGGCGGCCTGCACGGCGTTGGTGTGTCCGTCGTAAACGCGCTTAGCGAGAAGCTCTGGCTGACGATCTGGCGTGACGGCAAGGAATATCGCCAGGAATACGCCCACGGTGAGGCCCAGGCTCCCATTGCCGCGTTCGGTGACACCACTCGCCGGGGCACCATGGTGCGCTTCCTGCCCAGTCCGGCCACGTTTACCAACAACATCGAGTTCCACTACGACATTCTCGCGAAGCGTCTCCGCGAGCTGGCGTTCCTGAATTCCGGTGTGACGATCGAGCTCGTCGACGAGCGCAACGATCGCAAGGACATCTTCGCGTACGAGGGCGGCATCAAGTCCTTCGTCCAGCACCTGGCCCAGCTGAAGACGGCCCTGCACCCGAATGTCGTGAGCTTCAGCTCCGAGACGGCGGACGGGATCACCGTCGAGGTGGCCATGCAGTGGACGGACGCCTACCAGGAAACGATGTTCTGCTTCACCAATAACATCCCGCAGCGCGACGGCGGCACCCATCTCACGGGTTTCCGCGCCGCGCTGACGCGCACGCTGCAGAGCTACATCGAGAAGGAAGGTCTGGCGAAGAACGCCAAGGTCGGTCTGTCAGGCGACGACATGCGCGAGGGCATGATCGCCGTTCTTTCGGTGAAGGTGCCGGATCCGAAGTTCTCGTCGCAGACCAAGGACAAGCTGGTCTCCAGCGAGGTCAAGACCGCGGTGGAGCAGGTCGTCAACGACAAGCTCGCTGAATTCCTGCTGGAGCACCCGGCGGAAGGTAAGGCCATCGCCTCCAAGGCGGTGGACGCCGCCCGTGCCCGCGAAGCGGCCCGCAAGGCTCGCGAGATGACCCGCCGCAAGGGCGCGCTGGATATCGCCGGCCTGCCGGGCAAACTGGCCGACTGCCAGGAGAAGGATCCGGCGCTGTCCGAACTGTTCCTGGTCGAGGGTGACTCCGCCGGTGGCTCGGCCAAGCAGGGCCGTAACCGTCGCACCCAGGCCGTGCTGCCGCTGAAGGGCAAGATCCTCAACGTCGAGAAGGCACGCTTCGACAAGATGATCGCCTCCGCGGAAGTCGGCACCCTCATTACCGCGCTCGGTACGGGCATCGGTAAGGAGGAATACAACCCGGACAAGCTGCGCTACCACCGCATCATCATCATGACCGATGCCGACGTGGACGGATCTCACATCCGCACGCTGCTGCTGACCTTCTTCTATCGCCAGATGCCGGAGCTCATCGAGCGCGGCCACGTGTATATCGGCCTGCCGCCGCTGTACAAGGTGAAGCAGGGCAAGCAGGAGATGTACATCAAGGACGATGTCGTGCTCAACGAGTACCTGATCTCGGGTGCCGTGGATAACGCGTCGCTGGCACCGGAAGACGGCGCGCCTGGCGTCAACGGCGAAACGCTCGAGAAGCTCCTGCACGACTACCAGTCGGCGCTCGATCAGATCGCCCGCCTCAGCCACCGTTTCGACACCGCGTCCCTCACTGCGATGATCGAACACGCGCCGATGGAAGAGGGGCTGTGGGCCGATGCGTCCGGTATGCAGGCCTGGCTGGATGCCGTTGCCAAGCGTCTGAGTGCCAGCGGTCTGGGTAAGCCGACTTACGCGCTTCGCTTCCGTCCCGCGCTTAACGAGCAGGGCGCCGCCATCGAAGTCGAGCGCATGCAGCACGGCCTGAGCCACACCTGGATCATGCCGCAGTCGTTCTTCGGCGGCGTCGAGTTCCGGGCCATCCTGACCATCTCGCGTCAGCTGGCCGAGCTGCGCATCCAGCCGGGTGCCGTCGTCCGCCGCGGTAACGCTTCGCGGGGCATCGTCAACTTCGCCGATGCGCGCAACTGGCTGCTCGACGAAGCGAAGAAGGGTCGTTCCATCCAGCGATTCAAGGGTCTGGGTGAAATGAATCCGGAGCAGCTCTGGGAAACCACGGTCAATCCGGAAACGCGCCGCATGCTCCAGGTGGGTATCGAAGATGCGGTGGCCGCGGATCAGATGTTCTCGATGCTGATGGGTGAGGCGGTGGAACCACGTCGCGACTTCATCGAATCGAATGCGTTGAAGGTCGCCAACCTGGATATCTGATCCACGGTTGCCCTTGCCGATGTCGAGCCCGGTCGCAGCGATGCGACCGGGCTCTTCTTTTTTGCGCAACGCGGCATCGCTCCGAGGAAAGACGAAAACGCCATTTTCAAGGGCCGAAAGGCTGGTGAATTTGCACCGCGCCAACAAACATATAACAAGTCATTGTTTTGACTCTTCTTTTTTATCGCACTGCGACTTGTTCTTAGGAATGAAATCGGGTTAACCTCTGTAGTCCCCCGGTGCTGCTTGTTGTGCGCCGAGTCCTACAGCCTGAGGTCATTCGATGAAACAGGGTTCCTTCGCAAAGCTCGCGCTCGCCACGGCGGTCGCTCTTTCCCTCGCCACTGGCGCAGTCTCTGCCAAAGACGCGGCGCCCAAGGACAAGAAAGAAGCGCTGTATCCGAACGCCACGCGTACGGAGCCCAAGCTCGACCTCAAGAGCGAGAAGGACCAGAAGGCCATCAACGAGGGCCTCGACGCCGCCAACAACGGCGACAAGGAGAAGGCCACCCAGATCCTGACGCCGCTGGCTGACGGTACGGCCACCAGCAGCAAGTACGCGCAGGCGCTCGCTCTTCAGGGCCTCGCCAACATGAAGTACAACGACGGCGACGTGAAGGGCGCGATCACCACGCTCAAGCAGGCGCTCGATATCGGCGTCATGCCGAACGACACGTACTTCCAGCTCAAGTACATGTACACCCAGTTCCTCGTCGCCGACGAGCAGTACGCTCCGGCGTTGCAGTCGCTGCAGGAATGGCGCGCTGAAGGCAAGAAGGAAACCGCCGATTCGTACGGCCTCGAGGGCAACATCGATTACCGCCTCGAGAAGTATCCGGAAGCCATCGCCGCCATCAACAAGGCGAAGTCGATGCCGGACGCGAAGCCGCAGGGTTCGTGGGACCAGATCCTTGCCGCCAGCTATGCGGAGACGGGCCAGGGCGACAAGGCCGCCGAGCTCGCATCGGCCGAACTCGCCAAGAATCCGAACGACCCCACCGCGATGCAGAACGCGGCTTCCTCGCTGATCCAGGCGCAGAAGTATCCGGAAGCGATCGCGCTGCTCGAGAAGGGCCGTGCCGCTGGCGCGTTCAAGGACGAAAAGCTCTACATCAATCTTGCCAAGGTCTACCTGATCGACGGTCAGGACCATACCGACCGCCAGGAAGCCAACGCGTCGAAGGCGCAGGCGGTTCTCGAAGATGGTCTGGCCAAGGGCATCGTCAAGCCGTCGGCTGAGGTCTACAAGCTCCAGGGCGACGCCGCCATCACCGGTGGCAACGAGAGCGCGGCTCTCGCTGCCTACCAGAAGGCCGCCCCGCTCGCGAAGGATGGTGAGGTCACGCTCAGCGTGGCGCGCCTCCAGCTGCAGAAGAATCAATACGCCGCCGCTGAGAAGTCGGTGACGGATGCCATCAGCAAGGGCGTTCAGCATAAAGGCCAGGCCTATATGGTGCGCGCGGAAGCCAAGCGTGGTCAGAAGAACAAGCAGGGTGCTATCGCGGACATGAAGCTCGCGGCGCAGGACCCTGAAACGTCTGCCAAGGCCAACGCCTGGTTGAAAAATGCAAACAACACCAAGTAAGCGTCTGTAAAGTGCCGGGAGTGGGGATTTTCAAGCGTCATAAATCCTCCCTTCAGGCGCTATACAAACGCCATATGCTGGTGTAACTTGCATATCTTTCCGCTTGCAGAAACCTGCGTTTTCGGCAATGTCAAATGCCGAACGTCGGACTCAGCAGTGCGGGCTCACTTCCGCTTGATTAGCTCTTGATAGTGACTGATGGCCTCAAGTAACGAATCAACCGGCCAAGCGCCGTTTAGTTGGGGGCGCACCAGCGCGTTGGCAGTCGCCATCGCTCTGCACTCGTTCGCTTTCCTTGTGCTTGTTGCGCCGATGGCGCCGCCCAAGACGCAGGAAAAGCAGAAGGAGAAGGTTGTGCAGGTCGATTTTATCGAGCCGCCGCCGCCCCCGCCCCCTCCGCCGCCGCCGCCGCCGGAACCACCCAAGCAGCCGCCGCCGAAAATCATTCAGCAGGTGAAGCCGCCGCCGACTCCGCCGCCGCCGGCTCCACCGCCGCCGGCAGTTGAAGAGGCGAGCTCGAACCCTGTTCCGGCACCGCCGCCGGCGCCTCCCGCGCCGCCAGCTCCGCCGGCAGATATCGCAGCTACCGCGGATATGTCGTACCGTCAGCGTAACCCGCCAAAGTATCCGCCTCAGGCGGTGCGTCAGCGGCACGAAGGTACGGTGGTACTTCTGGTTCTCGTTGGTGTCGACGGTTCGCCGAAGGATGTCAAAGTCGATCAGTCGAGCGGTTTCCGCGAACTGGACAAGGCAGCAGAAGACGCGGCCAGGAACTGGAAATTCAACCCGGGTAAACGAGGCGGCCAACCTGTAGAAGGCTATGCACGTGTCCCCGTTACGTTCAACCTAAACCAGCTGTAAGCCCCCACACTTACATCTTTTAAGTTCACGCTTGACTTCCCAAGGGTAGCGTTATGTTGCAAGACACCTCCGCTCAGCCTGCACAGCCAGGTCAAAACTCCAACGCCGACGCCCTCAAGCAGATGGGCTTCGATCACCTTATCCACAACTTCGATCCGCTCGGTTGGATCGTGTTCGTGGTGCTGGTCGCGATGTCCGTGCTCTCGTGGTACTTCATCGTCGCCAACTTCATCCGTAACAGCATGGTGCGTGCGCGCGCCGACAAGGTCATCCAGGGCTTCTGGAACACCTCGTCGACGCAGGAAGCCATCCGTATGCTCGAAGAGCAGCCGAAGGGCGAACCGTTCTCGAAGATCGCGCTCGACGCCGCGTCGGCCGTTGCTCACCACCAGCAGGCTGCTGGCGGTCGCCTCGCCGAGACGCTGTCGCGTTCGGAATTCATCGACCGCGCTCTGCGCCAGGCCGTGGCTCGCGAGAGCCTGCGTCTGGAAGGCGGCCTGACCCTGCTCGCCACGGTCGGTTCGTCGGCCCCGTTCATCGGTCTTCTCGGTACGGTGTGGGGTATCTACCACGCGCTTATCGGTATCGCCGCTTCGGGTTCCGCGTCGATGGATAAGGTTGCCGGTCCCGTCGGTGAAGCTCTGATCATGACCGCGTTCGGTCTGTTCACTGCTATCCCGGCCGTGCTCGCATACAACTTCTTCATGCGCTCCAACCGCCTGACCTACGCCAAGTTCGACGAATTCGCGCACGACCTGCACGACTTCTTCGCCACCGGCGCTCGCGTCGAAGGTACGGCGCCGGTCGTCGTCAAGAAGTAAGGAGCTGACCCATGGCTATGTCCAGCGGTGGCAACAGCGGCGGTCCGATGTCAGATATCAACGTCACGCCGCTCGTCGACGTGATGCTGGTTCTGCTGATCATCTTCATGATCACGGCGCCCCTGATGTCCCATAAGGTCCAGATCGATCTGCCGAAGGCTAATCCGAACGTTAAGGATGACACCCCGGTCGAACCGATGGATCTCGCGGTCAAGCCGGACGGTACGTACTTCCTCAATGACGGTGAAGTCAGCGAGGCTGAACTGAAGGCTCAGTTCGCGGTTGCGGCGGCGAAGTCGCCGCAGCCGGAACTCCAGATCCGTGCGGACCGCACCACCGAATATAAGGTGGTGAAGAAGATCCTTGGCGATGCCAAGGAAGCCGGTATGGTCCACGTCGGCTTCATGTCGACCGGCAAGGAGTAACGAACATGGCATTCAGCTCAGGCAACTCTGGTGGTCCCATGGCGGACATCAACGTGACGCCGCTCGTCGACGTCATGCTGGTTCTGCTCATCATCTTCATGATTACGGCGCCGATGCTGTCGCATAAGATCAAGATCGATCTTCCGCAGCCGAACCCGAACGTGCAGAACCCAGAGAATCCGCCGGATCCCGTCCGGCTGCAGATTCGCCAGGATGGCTCGCTGTACTGGAACGATACGCCGGTTGACGAGCTTGGCCTCAAGGCCCAGATCGCGGTGATCGCCACGCAGTCGAACCAGCCGGAACTGCAGATCGACGCGGACGACGCGGCACAGTACGAGGTCGTGGCTCGCGTGCTTTCCGACGCTAAGGGCCAGGGCCTGACCAAGATCGGTTTCGTTAACTCGAACTGATCCACGGTCTGTCCGGTTAGACGAAAAACCCCGCCATTCGGCGGGGTTTTTTTTTGCTCCTGTAGGGAGTCAGCCCTGCTGGCGATTCCAGCCGCCTCAGGACAAGATCTCGAGATAAGCCTTCACCGTATTGGTAAGCCCCTGATACAACGCCTCACCAATCAGCGCGTGCCCGATCGACACCTCGGCCAGGCCGGGAATCGCCGACTTGAACGTGCCCAGGTTTGCCTGGCTCAGATCGTGCCCGGCGTTCACGGCGAGGCCGGCCTGCTGGGCACGTTGCGCCGTGTCGGAAAACGCAGCCAGCTGCTTCCGCGCATCGCCCTCGGCAAACGCTTCGGCGTACGGCCCGGTATAGAGCTCGATCCGCTGCACACCGATGGCTGCCGCCTCGGCAAAGCCGTCTCCCCCGGCGTCGACGAAGACACTGACACGGCAACCGATCTCGCGAAACGCCGCGACGATGGGCTTGAGCGTCTCGATGTCTTTCGTCAGATCGAAGCCGTGATCCGACGTGATCTGACCGTCGCCATCCGGTACGAGTGTGACCTGATTCGGCCGTACTTCCCGGGCGAGTTCGAGGAGACCCGGGTAAGCGCCGCGTGGGCCTGCAAAGGGATTGCCTTCGATGTTGTATTCGACGCGTCCCCGCAACAGACCGGCGATGACACGGACATCGGCTGGCGTGACATGACGCATGTCGGGCCGCGGATGCACGGTGATGCCGCCGCAACCTGCCTCGATGCAGGTGTGCGCCGCGGTGGCGATATCGGGCTCGTTGCCGCCGCGCGAATTGCGCAGCACGGCGATCTTGTTCAGGTTTACGCTGAGTAGTGTCATCGACCGTCCAAAAAAAACGCACGCCACCATTGCGACGTGCGTAATGACTGTCTTCCCAGCATAACTCGCCACATCCCTGTGGCGCACTCCACGGTCACGCACACACACACGTAACTGAGACACGGCTCGCGGGGAAAAGGTTCAAAGCGCAGATGTGAAGACGCGGATCGAGCGTTCACCGCCGCGCCAGGCCACCGCGGCGACCGTTCCGTCGGCGAGCCCGAGCGGATGCACCTGCCAGGCCCGCGCGGGTGCTATGTCGCCGTCGAAGTCCTTCGGGTGCGTGCAGTTGCCGACGATCTCAAAGGCCGCGCGATGCAGACCGTAGGACAGGCCGCCTCCGTGGGCCTTTAGCACCGCTTCCTTGGCCGTCCACAGCGCTAGGAAAGCGGACAGCAGGTTCGCTGAAGGCAGCGTCTCCAGCCATGCCGTCTCGCTGGCCGCGAAGAAACGACGCGATAGTTCGAGCGCCCGGGCGCGGGGCCGGATCGTCTCGATGTCGACGCCGACCTGGAAACCGACAGGCCCCCTTCCGACCGCCAGAACGGCCACGTCACCGCTGTGCGACCAGCTGAAACCAAGGGTATCGAAGGGGGCGGGAAAATAGGGCTTGCCGTGTTCAGCGCGCGCGATACGAGGAGCGGCTGGGCCGGCGTATGCCGCGAGCAGTTCGGCGAAATGCGCCTCACCGGCACCACCGGCCCATGACCCATGCCAGATATGGATCTCATCATCGTGCAAGGGAGGAACGGATAGTGGCGACGTCATTCCGACGATGCTGCTTCGTATCGGGCGTTGGAGCAAGTCCTGCAACGGTCGCCGCAAAGCCCTAGAATCGACCTGTGCAAACCGGGGAGCACCATTCGTGATCGCAGGCTGGCTTCTGCTGCTGGTGGCCCTTCTGTACGTGGGGCTGCTGTTCGTCATCGCGTACGTCGGTGACCGGCGGCCACTGTATCCCCGTCAGCCTCGACTGCGCCCGCTCGTCTACAGCCTGGCGCTCGCTGTCTACTGTTCGTCGTGGACGTTCTATGGCGCGGTCGGCACCGCGGCACGGTCCGGCCTCTCCTACCTCCCGATCTATCTTGGTCCGCTGTTGCTGTTCGTCTTCGGATTCGGCCTGCTTCAGCGTCTCGTTCTCGTGGCGCGCGAGCGCAACATCACCTCGATCGCCGATTTCATCGCCGCGCGTTTCGGCAAGTCGCACGGTCTCGCCGCGCTCGTCGCCATCATCGCCGTCGTCGCGATCATTCCGTACATCGCGCTGCAGTTCAAAGCCGTGGCGATGTCGTTTGCCGTGCTCGGTGCCGGTAACTCGGCATGGTGGTTCGGCGACACCGCGTTATGGTGTGCCGCCCTCCTCGCGGTCTTTGCGATCCTCTTCGGTACGCGCAACATCGACGCCACGGAGCACCACCACGGCATGATGCTCGCCGTCGCGGTGGAGTCGCTGGTCAAACTGCTGGCCTTCGTCGCCATCGGCATCTATGCCTGCATGCATGGTCCCGGATTGCAGGAAACGCTTCGCGCGCCGGTGCTCCAGATCGAGAAAGGCAGCCTGCCGCCCGGGTTTGTCGCACAGACCCTGCTCGCCTTCTGCGCGATGTTCTGCCTGCCCCGTCAATTCCAGATCGGCGTGGTCGAATGCGAAGATCCACGCGATCTGCGCCGTGCAAGATGGCTGTTCCCGATCTACATGATCCTGATCTCCGCCGCCGTGCTTCCCATCGTCAGCGCCGGCATGGGCCTGAGTCAGGTCCGGGGTGGGCACCTGGACGCGTGGGTGCTGAATCTTCCACTGGCGCTGGGCGATAGCGGCATGGCGCTGCTCGCCTTCGTTGGCGGGTTTTCCGCGGCGACCGGCATGGTCATCGTCGCCGCTGTCGCCCTCGCGACGATGATCAGCAATGACCTGGTCATGCCCGCGCTGTTGCGCATCCGTCGCCTCGACCTCGAGAAACGTGGCGATCTGTCGAACACCGTGCTGCTGATCCGCCGCATCGCGATCGTTGGCCTTGCGGCGCTTGCGTACATCTATTATCGGATCATCGCGGACGCCGAGAACCTTGCCGCGACCGGTCTGCTGTCGTTCGCCGCGGTCGCCCAGTTCGCTCCCGCCATCGTGTCGGCGCTCTATTGGCGCGGTGCCAGTCGCACGGGCGTGCAGGTCGGCTTGCTCGCCGGCTTCGCCGTCTGGGCTTATACCCTGCTGCTACCGGCAATGACGCGTGCGGGGTGGCTCGGCACGCCGTGGATGGAAGAAGGTCCGTTCGGCATCGGCTGGCTGAAGCCGACGGAGCTCTTCCACCTGACCGGATGGGAGCCGGTGACGCACGGCACGTTCTGGTCGTTGCTGATCAACGTCGGCTGCCTCGTCTTCATCTCGCTGCGTTTTCGACCCAGCGTGGCGGAACGCCTGCATGCGGCGCTCTTCGTGGACCCGTTCGTGCGCAGCGTCGGTGGCGCGGGCGACTGGCGCGGCCGCGTCACCGTTCGCGACCTCGGCACGATCGCCGGTCGCATCGTCGGCGAGCGCGTCACCGCACGTGCCTTCCACGAGTACGGTGAGCGCCACGGTGTCACCCTCACCCCGTCGGACGCCGCCGATCGACCATTGATTCAGTTCACGGAGCGACTGTTAGCCAGCGCCGTCGGCGCCGCCAGCGCGCGCCGCATTCTCATGGGCGCCCTCTCCGGTACCGGCCTGGATATCGCCGAAGCGATGGCGCTGCTCGACGAGGCATCGCAGGAGTTGCGTTTCAACCGCGAGCTGTTAGCCACCACGCTCGAAAACGTCTCGCAAGGAATCAGCGTGGTCGACGGCGACATGCGTCTGGTCGCGTGGAATCGCCGCTACGTGGAACTGTTCGACTACCCGGACGGGATGGTGTACGTCGGCCTTCCCGTCGCCGATCTCATTCGCTGGAACGCCGAGCTGGGCGAGTGCGGACCGGGCGAGGTCGACGAACACGTCGCCAAACGCATTCGCTACATGCGGGCGGGCTCGCCCCATGTGTTTTCCCGCGTGCGTCCCGATGGCACCGTCATCGAGATGCGCGGACGCGCCCTGCCCGGCGGTGGATTCGTCACAACGTTCACGGACGTCACCGCGTACAAGTCGGTCGAACAGGCGCTGATCGACGCGAACGAGACACTGGAACAGCGTGTCGAAGACCGTACGGCCGAGCTGTCCGAAGCGCTCAACGCCACCGCGATGGCGCGTCGCGATGCGGAAGCGGCGAACGCGTCGAAGACACGCTTCCTCGCGGCCGCGAGTCACGATCTGTTGCAGCCATTGAACGCCGCGCGTCTCTTCACCTCCGCATTGCGACAACACCCTGGCCTGGATGGTGAAGCGGCCGGGCTGGCCGAGCGCATCGACGCATCCTTCCGCGCTGCCGAAGATCTACTCGACGCGCTACTGGATGTGTCACGGCTGGATGCGGGCAGCTACCGCCCCGAGGTCGTTCCGTTCGCACTGGCCGATCTGTTCGACTCACTGAAACAGCAGTTCGCCGTCGTAGCCGAACAGCGTGGCCTCACGCTGCGTGTGGTTCCTTCGTCGTTGTCCGTGCGATCCGATGCACAGCTGCTGCGCCGTATCGTCGCGAATTTCCTCTCGAACGCACTCCGCTATACGCGTTCGGGTGGCGTACTGCTCGGCGTCCGCCATGTCGGAGAACATCTTCGCATCGAGGTCTGGGACAGTGGCCCAGGCATCGCGGAAGAACAGCAGGCACGCATCTTCGGTGAGTTTCAGCGCCTCGAGCGACCGTCGCCCTGGGGTGAAAAAGGACTGGGCCTCGGGCTATCGATCTGCGATCGCCTCGCCGGCATTCTCGAGCATCCGCTGGGACTTCGCTCGCGCGTCGGACGCGGTAGCTGCTTCAGCATCACGGTGCCGCGCACGGCATCGGTCTCACGTAAGCGCGCACCGGCGATGGCGCGGCCCGGCGGTGGTGAGCAGCTGCCATTGACGGTGCTGTGTCTCGACAACGACGACACGATCCTGGACGGGATGCAGGCTTTGCTCGGTCGCTGGGGCGTCGATTGTCGTGTAGCGATCGACCTGCCGACGGCGCTCGATATCCTGTCGAGAACGCACGTGGATCTGATCCTTGCGGACTACCATCTCAGCGATGAGATGGACGGGCTCGAGGCGTTGCGGCTGATGGGAACGAAAGTCGCACCGATGCCGCCAGCGGCGATGGTGACGGCGGACGGGAGTACCGAGTTGAAACAGCGTGCGCGGGCGTTGGGTTATCCGTTGCTGCATAAGCCGGTGAGGCCGGCGGCATTGCGGGCGATGCTGGTGGCATTGGCCAAGCGCGCAGGGTCGAATGCGGCGTAATGGAAGAGCGTCGCGCGCAAGGCGCGCTCCTACAGGTAGCAGCGCGTCTTGCGTGCGATGCACATAAATGTAGGAGCGCGCCCTGCGCGCGACGCTCTTAATTGGCGCCGGGAAACGCCTCCTTCTCCACATCCAGATGACTCGCCGCCAGGGCGACCTGAGTACGGTTGGACACGCCGAGCTTGCGCATGATGGCCGTCATATGCGCTTTGACGGTCGCCTCGGATACTCCAAGGTCATAAGCGATCTGCTTGTTGAGCAACCCTTCGGCAATCATGTTCAGCACGCGAAACTGCTGCGGTGTGAGCGACGCGACGCGTGCCGCGACGTCGGCCTCGTCAGGCTTCAGTTCGACATTGCCGCCGACCAGCTGATGAGGCAGCCACACGTCGCCGTCGAGCACGGTGCGCACCGCTTCGACGATCTGATCGACCGCCGCGGACTTCGGAATATAGGCCGAGGCACCGTGCGCAAGCGCCCGACGCGCGACCTGTGCTTCCTCATGACCGGAGACCACGATGGTGGGCAGGCCTGGATACTGCCCACGAATGTGCGCGAGCGCGGAATACCCGCGCGCGCCGGGCATATGCAGATCCATCAGTAACAGGTCCGCATCCGGGACGGACTCGATCACCGCGAACAAGGCGGGTACGCTGTCGGCCGTGTGCACGGTGGCGTCAGGTAACGCGGCAAGCACCGCGCGCTGCAAGGCATCGCGGAACAGAGGATGGTCGTCGGCGATGATGACATCGGACATGCGGATTACTTGATCAGCCTTTCTTCCACGAGACTCTTCACCACACCGGGATCGGCCAGGGTCGATACGTCGCCGAGCTGATCCGGCTGGTTCTCGGCGATCTTGCGCAGAATGCGGCGCATGATCTTGCCCGAGCGTGTCTTCGGCAGGCCCGGTGCCCATTGCAGATAATCCGGCGCGGCGATGGGGCCGATCTCCTTGCGGACGCCGGCGATCAGTTCCTTCACGAGCGAGTCGTCACCGTTCTCTCCCGCGTTGAGCGTGACGAACGCATAGATGCCCTGGCCCTTGATGTCGTGCGGGCAACCGACCACGGCCGCCTCGGCCACCTTGGGATGCGCGACCAGCGCGCTCTCCACTTCCGCCGTGCCGATACGGTGGCCGGAGACGTTGATCACGTCGTCCACCCGGCCGGTGATCCAGTAGTACCCGTCTTCGTCGCGACGGGCGCCATCACCCGTGAAATAGTTGCCCGGGTAGGTCTTGAAGTAGGTATCGATAAAACGCTGGTGGTCGCCGTACACGGTGCGCATCTGACCGGGCCAGGAATCGGTGATGACCAGATTGCCACTTGCGGCGCCTTCCTGCGGCTTGCCTTCGGCATCCACGATGGCCGGCACGATGCCGAAGAACGGCGTGGTCGCCGAGCCAGGCTTCAAGGCGGTGGCTCCGGGTAGCGGCGTGATCAGAAATCCACCCGTCTCCGTCTGCCACCAGGTGTCGACGATCGGGCAGCGCTCTTCGCCTACCACGCGGTAGTACCAGTTCCAGGCTTCGGGATTGATCGGCTCGCCCACGGTGCCGAGGACGCGAAGGCTCTTGCGCGAGGTCTTCTTTACCGGCGCATCGCCTTCGCGCATCAGTGCGCGGATAGCGGTGGGCGCGGTGTAGAACAACGTCACCTTGTGCTTGTCGACCACCTGCCAGAAGCGGCTGAAGTCCGGATAGTTCGGTACGCCGTCGAACATCACCACGGTGGCGCCGTTGGCCAGCGGGCCGTAAACCACGTAGCTGTGCCCCGTGATCCAGCCCACATCGGCCGTGCACCAGTAAATATCGTCTTCGCGCAGGTCGAAGGTCAGCTCATGCGTCAGGCTCGTATAGACGAGGTAACCCCCACTGGTGTGCAGCACGCCCTTGGGCTGGCCCGTCGAACCCGACGTGTACAGCGTGAACAACGGATCTTCCGCGTTCATCGCCTCATACGCGCAGTCCGCGGACTGGCCTTCCATCAATGTGTGATACCAGCGATCGCGCGGCGACTGCATGTTGATGGCGCCGCCGGTACGACGCACGACGATCACGGTGTCCACGCTGTTGGTACGCGGACGAGTCAGTGATTCGTCCACGTTGGCCTTCAGCGGAATCTTCTTGCCACCCCGGCAACCCTCATCGGCGGTGACGACCAGCTTGGCGCCCGAGTCCGCGATGCGCGCAGCGACCGAATCGGGCGAGAAGCCACCGAACACCACGGAATGCACCGCACCGATACGCGCGCAGGCCAGCATGGCGACGGCGGCTTCGGGAATCATCGGAAGGTAGATCAGTACGCGATCGCCCTTGGCCACACCGAGGTTCTTCAGCGTGTTGGCGAACTTGCAGACCTCGGTGTGCAGCTCCCGATACGTGAGGCTACGCGTCTCGTTCGGATCGTCACCCTCGAAGATGATGGCGGTCTTGTCGCCGCGCGCCTCGAGGTGACGGTCCAGGCAGTTGGCCGCGACATTGAGCTGGCCATCCTCGTACCAGCGGATATGCAGGTCGGCCGGGTCGAACGAGACATCTTTGATCTTCGTCGGCGGCACGATCCACTCCACCCGCTCGCTCATCTGCTTCCAGAAACCCTGCGGATCCTGGACGGAGCGGGCGTACATGGCGTCGTAGTCGGCCTTGCTGACGCGCGCGGTGGCGGCGAAGGCGGGATCGACCGGGTGGATGTCGGACATGCATGCTCCTGGAGACGATGGCGTATTGGCTATGCCCGAAGTTTAGCCTCGCGGCGCAACATAAAGCTGCGAAGCGGCTACGACTTTGGTCGAGGTTCGACCTTTGGCCAATGGCACGCGTCATGGGCCTGCCACATGCTCGCCCTGCCAATGGTTGGGGAGACCATGATGAAGACGAACCGTTCCGGTGGCCGCAAGGCCATCGCCCTGAGTGTCGCCTGTGCCTTGATGCTGCCGATGGCGGTCGTTCCCGACCTCGCCCAGGCGCAAACCAGGTCGAAAAAAACCACGAGTCGCGAAGCCCAGCTCGAGTCCCGGGTGAACCAGCTCGAGCAGCAGCTCGCCGAGCTCAAGGCGATGATCCAGGAGCAGAAAGCCGCGACCTCCGAGGCCACCACGACGGCGCAGGCCGCCCAGGTGCAGTCGCAGCAGACCGAAGAGAAGGTAACGAAGGTCGAGAAGGTCGTGGCCACGGTGCCTGCCAAACCGGCCTTCACCACCGGCACCGCGCCCGGCGTCTCGCTCGCACTGCACGGCTTCATCAACGCCAGTGCTTTCACGCAGAACAAGGCGTACACCTATGGTAACGGCGCCAACTCGGAGTATCCGATTCCCGCCGGCGGGGCGAACCGCGCCGATGGCCGCGTCAGCGGCGTCGATGTGCGCAACACCCGCTTCTGGCTCGACTTCACCGGCGCGAAGTTCAACGAAAACTGGGCTGGCAGTGGCCGCATCGAGATGGACTTCTTCGGCGGCTTCAACGGCACCGGCGCCTACGCCGGATCGCAGCCGGAACTGCGGATGCGTCAGGCCTACATGGACATCACCAACGCGAACGCTGGCACGACGTTCCGCATCGGCCAGATGTGGGACCTGATGTTCCCACTCGACTACATCCCCCAGTCGCTCTCGCATATCGCCTTTCCGCTCGGCTATGGCAGCGGCGTGATCGGCTGGCGTTTCCCGGGCGTCGTCTGGATGCAGGACCTCAATCACGGGTCGGAAGGCACCAGGTGGCGCTTCGACATGGCCGTGTTGCAGGGCAGCTGGAATGGTCCTGGCGCGACGGCGACGACGAACTACCAGACCGCGGGCAATGCGGGCTTCAAGCCGCAGATCGAGGCGCGCCTCACCGCGAAAGGCAGCAACTGGCAGGTCTTCACCGCCGGTCACTACAGCAAGGTCGACCTGCACGGTGTCGACGGCCTGACCCCCACGCCGATCAAGAGCAGCCTCAAGAGCACGGCGGTCGAAGTCGGCGGTATGTGGACACCGGGTCAGTTCATCTTCAAGAGCGTGGTCTATACCGGCAACGCGATCGGCGAACTGTTCGGCGACCTCTCGCAGTTCGGCGACATCAAGGACAAGGGCGGCTACCTGCAGGCGGGTTACAAGTTCGACACGCACTGGACGGTCTACGCGTTCGCCTCGGTGAGCAAGCCGGATAAGGACGACGTGCTTCGCTGGCGTGCCGCCAATACCCCGGGCTTGCTAAAGAACCGACAAAAGGCGGCGAGCCTGCAATACACCACGGGCCCGTTCGATTTCAGTGTGGAGTGGATCCACGCCAACCTCGACTCGACCACGGCGAACGGCCTCGGCCGGCAGAAGACCGCCGGCAACGAGTTCACGCTCAACGGCAATTACCGGTTCTGATCGGAGACCGACATGGCGACTACCGCAAGCGGCCTGAGGGCTGACGGCACCATCGGAACCAGCCACAAGCGCGTGATCCTCGCGTCCAGCCTGGGCACCGTTTTCGAATGGTATGACTTCTATCTTTACGGCTCGCTCGCCGCGCTCATCGGCAAGCAGTTCTTCACGGGGTTGAACGAGACCAGCCAGTTCATCTTCGCGCTGCTTGCGTTCGCGGCCGGCTTCGCCGTCCGCCCGTTCGGCGCGATCGTTTTCGGTCGCATCGGCGATCTCATCGGTCGCAAGTACACGTTCCTGGTCACCATCATCATCATGGGTACGTCGACCTTCCTGGTCGGTGTGTTGCCCGGCTATTCGACGATCGGTGTCGCCGCGCCCGTGCTGTTGATTCTGCTACGCCTTCTCCAGGGTCTGGCGCTCGGTGGCGAGTACGGCGGCGCGGCCACCTATGTGGCCGAACACGCACCCGACGGAAAGCGTGGTCTGTACACGAGTTTCATCCAGATCACGGCGACGTTCGGTCTGTTCCTTTCGCTGCTCGTGATCCTCGGCACGCGTCTCGGGCTCGGCACCGAAGCGTTCGAAGCCTGGGGCTGGCGCATTCCGTTCCTGATTTCCGCCGTGCTCGTCGGCGTGTCCGTCTACATCCGGCTGCAGCTGCACGAGTCGCCGGTGTTCCAGCAGATGAAGGCCGAGGGCAAACAGTCCAAGGCCCCACTGACCGAAGCGTTCGGCCAGTGGAAGAACCTTCGTCTCGTGATCCTCGCGCTGCTCGGCGCGACGGCGGGGCAGGCGGTCGTCTGGTACACGGGACAGTTCTACTCGCTGTACTTCCTGACCCAGAGCCTGAAGATCGACGGCACGACGGCGAACCTGCTGATCGCGGCCGCGCTGCTCATCGGTACACCGTTCTTCGTGTTCTTCGGCTGGCTATCCGACAAAGTAGGCCGCAAACCCGTCGTGCTTGCCGGTTGCCTGATCGCTGCGCTGACGATGTTCCCGATCTTCCGGGGCCTGACGCACTTCGGCAATCCCGCTGTCGAAGCGGCTGCCGCTGCCGCACCGGTCGTTGTCACGGCCGATCCGGATGCCTGCACGTTCCAGTTCGACCCGGTCGGCAAGAAGACCTTCACCAGTTCGTGCGATGTCGCCAAGAGCGTGCTGGCCAAGAAAGGTATTCCATACACCAACGCGGCCGCACCGGTCGGCACGCTGGCGACGGTGAAGATCGGCGACGAGGTCATCGAGTCGTTCGAGGGCGGTTCGCTCGACAAGGCGACGTTCACCGCGCAGAACAAGGACTTCACCGCGAAGATCGGCGCGCAGGTCAAAGCCGCGGGTTATCCCGAGAAAGCCGACCCCGCGCAATCGAACTACCCCATGCTGGTGTTGTTGCTGGCGATCCTCGTGCTCTACGTCACGATGGTCTACGGCCCGATCGCCGCCTGGCTGGTGGAGATGTTCCCGACACGCATCCGTTACACCTCGATGAGCCTTCCCTATCACATCGGCAACGGCTGGTTCGGCGGATTCGTCCCCACGATCGGCTTCATGCTGGTCGCGTGGAAAGGCGACATCTACTACGGCCTCTGGTACCCGGTCGCGGTCGCCCTGATGACCTTCGTCATCGGCCTCTTCTTCGTCCGTGAAACCAAAGACGCGCCTCTCCAGGACTGAGCCCGAACGCGCCGCGCGCGCCTGCAGGAGCCAGCCCCGCTGACGAAAGCAACCTGGCCCCGGTCCACGATGACCGGGGCCAGTGCTTTGCAAAACCCCCATCTCACAGCTCATTGATCCCCGACACGCGATAGTGTCGTGATGAACCCGCTAGACCTCCTCCTCCGCCTGAGCACCGCCGCCATCCTCAGCGGCATCATCGGCGTGAACCGGGGTCGCCTCGAATGGACCGCCGGACTGCGCACCCACATGCTGGTCGGCGTGGGCGCCGCTCTCGCGATCATCGTCTCCGCCTTCGGCTTCGCCGACGTCATCAACCAGGAACACGTCGTTCTCGACCCCTCGCGCATCGCCGCGCAGGTCATCAGCGGCGTCGGCTTCCTGGGTGCGGGCACCATCCTCTTCGTCGAACGCGACCAGATCGTCCGTGGTCTGACGACAGCGGCAAGCCTGTGGGCCGTCGCATCCGTCGGCCTCGCCGCCGGCAGCGGGCTTTACGTCGCCGCCGTTCTGGCGACGGCGATCATCTGGATCATCCTGGCGTTGCTCAAGCCGCTCGAGCGCAAGCTTACGGGCAAGCGGAAGACGCGCCCGCGGCTTACCGCACGGTTGAGTGGGACCAATGCGCTGTCAGCCTGCGAAACCGTGCTGGCAGAGCAGCATCTTCCATTTGCGAAAACGATTCTGCGTCGCGAGCCCGATGGCGATGACGTGGTGACGATTCTCTTTGCGAAGCCGGTACGTCGCGAGCAGCTGGCGACGTTGGCGGATGCGATGCGATCGGTCGAAGGATTGAAGTCGGTGACTTACGATGCGCCGCCGGAGACGCGTCGTCGCTGATCCTGAGGACGGCGCACGCAGCCGATACCGATTTGTGGCCGAGGTTTCTTCATTCGCGCCGTCGGAAGTACACGATAGATTTTGGCGTCTGGACCGGCCCACTTAAGCACCGCGACATAAGACGGTGGATTGAGCATCCACTCTACCGTCCCTTCACGCCGTCCGATCACGCCCGGGTTCTTGATCGCGTACATCGTTTCGATGCGGTCGCGGATACCGTTGAGGTAGGCGTCCGGATCGGGATGGCCAGTCGATACGATGTGGGCAGCAGCCCTGATGAGGTCCTTTACGGCGAGCCCCATGTAGATGAGCAAGCTTAAATTCCTTTTTTGCGTCCACGCGTCTTCGCGATTCTGGGAGACGATGCTACCACCGGCTCCAGGTTTCGCTTTGCAACCATCGCAGCCGTCGCCTTCTTTACATCCTCCCAGACATCGGCATGCTCATGCCACGTCGCGACGCCTTGTTCCTCTTGTTGCAATGCCTCGTCCACCTTCGCCCGGAACCAGCGTTCGTGCTCAAGCGCTTCGGATGCGCGTTTTGCGCGATCGGAAACGTCAGTGCGCGGAGCGCGGAGCAAGCCCTTCTGATACTGAGAAATATCCACAAGAAAAGACGAAAGTCCGGCACGTGCGAGTTCACGCACAGCGGTATCGGTCGTGGCAAACATCTTTACCTGACCCGCGCGATTGGTCAGTACGCGCTCGCTGCTTCCCGCGTCGGCATGCACTGTAAAGCCCCCCTTCTCCCCTAGGATCGTTGCGGTCTTTACTGCGCCACTGGACACGAGATCCCGGAGGGCGTCGAGCTTGATCGGATGCGGCATGCGATAATCAGATTATTAATAAGTCGGAACAGATTAACATTAATCGGTGTCGTGTCGCAGAAGCTCATCCGGCTCGCCACGTCCACCTTAGAACTGCGAGCGCGTCGACAATGCCTGACACACCGCATCATCCGACCCGGCACTGCTGGAGTTGCAAGCAACGCGGTTTGCCTCGAGGCCTTTCGTCACAGCCGGGCTCCTGCCTGCCGACGTATACGGAATCTCCGCATTCCCCGGCGGGTGCCAGGTCTCTCGCGGCGCCTCAACACTGATGGTCTCGGACGGCGGAAACGTCCGGTAACGCGCGGGATCCCATGGCGTACCTGCGGCCTGCTGGTCGCGCTGTTTCACGAGCTTGCCGTACTCGTGCTTCTGCCCGGGCGTTCCGTTCGGGATCGACGCCTGAAGCCGGCGCGTCTCCTGGCCGGTGTACTTCATGCGCTTCAGATCCTTGTCGATCGTCTTCTGCTGGGCCTGCTTCTGCTCCGGCGTGAGCTCGGCGTGCGCGGGGAGCGCCATGACGAGGGCGAGAAACATAATCCACTGACGCATGCCGGATCCTTCTAGCGGGACAGGTATCCGAGGTTACCCTTGAGGAAACGCCCATCGACGCCCTTCCGATCCGCCGTTAAGTCACGAGAAGGTTGCGACTACCGATCAGGATCGGCGCGTCGCCTGAGCAGTCATGCCGTCGCCACGATATCGCAGCCCGTGAGACACGAATTGCGTACATTTGTATGCATGCCCACACCCATCCCCATGATCCGCCAACACAAGGGCCGCGGCGCCGCTTCCAACCCGGAGGGCCGCTTCGAATCCACGCGGTACCAGGCCGAGGACGACGGCTGGCATCGGGAGGACGAGGACCGCCGCCCCGCCACCGAAGTTCGCGAGGAACTGGCCCGGAGCGTCATCTCGCGCAACGACTCACCCGACGTGGGTTTCGATCGGGCGACCAATCCGTATCGCGGTTGCGAGCATGGGTGCATCTATTGCTATGCCCGGCCATCCCACGGATACCTCAACCTGTCGGCCGGCCTCGACTTCGAGACCAAGCTCTTCGCCAAGACCAACCTCGAGGAAGTGCTTCGCGACGAACTGGCGCGTAAGAACTACACCTGCCAGCCGATCAACATCGGTAGCAACACCGATCCGTATCAGCCGATCGAAAAGAAGTGGCGGCTCACGCGTGCGGCGCTCGCGCTACTGAACGAGTGCAACCATCCTTGCACGATCGTGACCAAGAACGCGTTGATCGAACGCGACCTGGACATCCTCGTACCGATGGCTGAGCGAAATCTCGTGCAGGTCTTCATCTCGATCAATTCGCTGGATAACAAGCTGGCGTCGAAGCTGGAACCGCGGGCGAGCGCGCCGCACCGGAGGATGAAGGCGGTGGAAACCTTGAGTAAGGCCGGTGTGCCGGTGGGCGTGCTGGTCGCGCCGATTATCCCTGCGCTTAATGAGCGCGATGTTGAGGCGATCATCGAGCAGGCCGGTGTGGCTGGCGCACGATCTATCGGCTATACCTGCGTGCGTCTGCCGCATGAGCTCAAACAACTTTTCCGCGAATGGCTGGAGTTGCACTATCCAGATCGCGCATCGCACATCATCAGCCTGATTCAGCAGATGAATGGCGGAAAGGATTACGACTCGAACTTTGCGACGCGTATGCGGGGGCAGGGGGTGTTTGCGGACATTATTCGGAAGCGGGTGCAGGTGGCGTCGAGGAAGGCGGGGCTGCACCGGGCGTGGGATACGGTGCTGGATACGTCGAAGTTTGTGCCGCCGAGGATTCATTCGCCGCAGGGCGATCTGTTTTGAGATTTGTACCGAGACGATGCGGGAAGACAAGTCCGCTCTCTGCGTATCAATCGCTGGGCTTTGTCTTCGGTGCTGCCTCACTCTTCGGCTAAGTCGCTTGATCGGCCGGTCTCAGGCCCGACGCCATGCTGCACGCGAAGTCCTCGTCGTTGATCAACGTCAGCACCAACCCCATGCACGCGGCGATACGCACCGGGCGGCATGCCGACAACGCGCTGGAACACGCGCGTCAGATGGCTCTGATCGGCGAATCCACACGCGACCGCGATGCTGCTCGCTGGCTGTGCTGTGCCCGACAAAAGTTCCATCGCAACTGCCACGCGTCGCCTCTGCAGCCATTTGTACGGCGGGAGGCCGGTCGACATCCTGAATGCGCGGATGAGATACCCGCTGGACACGCCGCAAGCCGTTGCGAGTTCGTCGATCGATATCTGACCTGCCAGATTGGCGCAAAGCAGCTCTTTCGCTCGGCTTAGCGTGCTCTGATCCAGGCCCACGCTGGTTCTGCGCGAATCGACGCGGGCCCCGCCGTATCGCGTAGCAAGATGCGTCAGGAGTGCCATTTCCACGTGATCGGTAAAGATGCGGCTGGACGTTCCGGGCGTCTTCGCAGCTTCGGCAAGTGCTCTCGCGAGGCCGTCGACTATCGGATCCCCGATGCTGCGCCCGGGCGCTACGTCCAGATGTTCCACCGGATTGCGAAGACCGAGCGCTGCTGTATCGAAGCAACGCATAGGAATGTGAAAGTTGACGCAGTCGAATGCGCTCACCAGGTTTGCCTTCCAGCGATCCCGGTAGTCATACGCGGTGAACTCGCCAGCGTGCCAACTGTCCGTGTGCACCCGGCGCCCGTTACGCCAAAGTTCGCCGCGATACGTATCAAGCTGCAGCGAAATCATGAAGGCGCTCTCGAGCGCATGCGGATCGCTGAGGCCCAGGCCACCACCTCGACACGTAAGCCGGCTTATGCTCACGCCGCTTCGGTTCATCGCCGTGCAATTCAGCGTCGCCATGCTGGCGACGCGCAGGTATCGCATTGACCGGTTTGTAAACTGCGCGGACATCGGGAGGCCTGAGGTGAGCGCGTGCGAGCTCAGTCGTCGACGGACGGTAACCTTGCGCTATCGTGCGAGGCAATACCCAGAAGGTGGGATGCCGGTAGCGGAAGGCCCCTGCATTTATGGCTGGAACCTTCCGCCGAACGAGGTGATGGATGCCTTCCCGGGAGGCGCCCCGCGCGCCATATCGGTGAGGCTCTCAGGCAGTCATGGACTCACCGCGAGCAAGCGCACGGCGCTCGATACTGGCGGCGAACAACGGCGTTTCGCGACTGTTGTGATCGCCACCATCCCGCTGGCGTGCATCGGCGGCTACTTCAAACGGTGTGCCGTGCTTGGCAATGAAATCGAGGAAGTCCTGGGTCGGATGAGCAACGACGCTGTTGGTGTACTCGCACGTCGTGTCGTCGATCTTCCTGACGCTGAGGGTCCAGATGACCTGGACGCGCGTTCGGCCATTCGGCGTGAAGGCGTCGGAGGTCGACACCATCTTGCAAAGACTGGGTGTCGCGATTTCAGCGACATAGTGCTGAACCATCAGAGTCTGGCCGATCATCTCCACGTTGATGGACATCCGCTTGCCGTCATCCGTGCTCGTGGTACCGGCGGAAATGTGGTCGGGAGAGCAGCAGCGCTGATACTCGGCTTCGGGGAGACTGAAGAGCCAATCGGCTATGTCGACTTTTTCGATCGGCGCGTTAATGACGGCGGAGTAGGCCGATGAGGAGAGCTGCTTCCCGGTGATGATGACATCTGACATATGAACTCCTATGGGCGGGAACTGATGGGTGGCCTAAAGGGCCAGCTTTCTGTCGCACTCCCGACCTGGGCCGGCCATAGTCAGGAGTGAGACAGAACTATCGGTTCATCGTCGAAAAGTCGCCAGATATCCCATCGTATGCGCAGCGGCGACGACTTGGTTCGATCGCTTCATACCAAGGTTTTGTCGAAAACGGCGTTTTTGACGTATCCCGCCGTGGTTGGAACGCTACGTACCTCGCGCGAGGCGCAGTCGCAGCGAACGACCGATGGAGCCACGCCGACGAGAGGATGTGCGCCACGCAACCACTGAGCGCAGGCGAACAGATGCAGCTACCGAAGCCAGATGGTCAGGCCATATCGAGCCCGAAGGCGTGGTAAGCCAGCGTCAACGGATATCCTCGATAGCCTTCAGAGGCTGCAGCACGATATCGGCAATGGCCGATACGCCGACCTTGAAAGCAACCTGGTAATCCGGATCGGCGACCATCGTCTGAAACGCCGACCGTCGCGGATACTGAACCAGCACGACGGCATCCCATCCCTGAGTTCGCCCTTCGCTGAGCACGGACAGACCATCCCCGCCGAACACGATCTTTGCGCCGAATCGAGCGAGGATCGGCTTGGCCATACCAAGGTACTCGAGGTATCTCTCCCGGCCGCCCTCGGGCTCGAACCGGATGAGATTCAACATGACGACCGGCGATTCGTCGTTCTCGGCGAAGAAGGCCTCCAGGGCGGGTTGCGACAGCGAAACCATGGGTGTTCCTTTGGGATGGCGCGGGAGGTGCGCCCATGAAGGAATATCACCGCGGTGTGTCAGAAACTGTCAGCAGAAAATCGTAGCGGGGAATTCCTGCGGGAATCCGCGCATGAAGAATGCGCGCTAACCCTCTGTCGCCCTTTCCAGCGCATCCGCGAACCTGCGCATCAGGCGGACCAGGTCCGAGATATCGTCAGAGGGCCAATCCTTGAAGATCTCACGCCCCATGCGCTCTCTTGCCAGATCCAGCTGATCGGTGACCGCCTTGCCCTTCGCCGACACGACGGCCTCCCGCATCCGCCGGTCCTGCGCATTCTCGTGCCGGATGACCAGCTCCATGCGCTCCAGCTTGCTGACCTGTCGACTGATCGTGGTGTAGTCGCGACCCAGCCGGTCCGCCAGATCGACCACGCCGATCGGTCCGACTCGTTCGATCACCACCAGCAGACGAAACAGGGCCTGGTCGAGCCGTACGCCCGCTTCGGCGATAAGCCGCTCGTCGTTTCGCGGCCGGTTCATGACACTGACGATCGAGATCAGGGAGCGATGGAGGTGCTTCAGATCTCCGGCGAGATGGATGTCCGGCACTTTCTTCGTGGTGGGCATGGCGCGCCTCCTGTTGCGTGCATTTTACACGTACTACGAAGATGCCCGCATCGACGTCGGGTCAGGATCGGATGGGTCGCGCCCTTCATCTTCTCGTGGCAGGCTAACGCCATGAATGACACCGATCGCAACATCCTCGGACGCTACGCCGTCACCGCGCTCGCACTGGCCCTCCTTGTACTGGCGCCGTCGATTCACGCCGAAGACGGCCCGGTATACGGCAGCGAACTCCAGGGCTTCGGTTATCCGTACCCTGTCGCGCATTTCCGCTTCAGGTCGCAGCGGCAGGACGTGCAGATGGCCTATATGGACGTCGCCCCGAAGGGACGTAAGGCCAACGGCCGTACGGTCGTCCTGCTTCACGGCAAGAATTACTGTGCCGCCACGTGGGCTCCGACCATCGACGTGCTCTCGCGCGCCGGCTATCGCGTGTTCGCCGTGGATCAGATCGGTTTCTGCAAATCGTCCAAACCGCAAAGCTATCAGTTCACCTTCCAGCAACTCGCACACAACACGAACGACCTGCTGAAGTCGCTGCACATCGACAAAGCCATCGTCATGGGTCACTCGACCGGCGGCATGCTGGGCATTCGCTACGCGCTCATTTACCCCGATCAGGTCGAGCAGCTCGTGCTCGTCGATCCCATCGGTCTGGAAGACTGGCGCGCCAAGGGCGTGCCGCCGGTGTCGGTGGACCAGTGGTACGAACGCGAACTGAAGACGACGGCCGATCGTATCCGGAATTACGAGAAAACGACCTACTTCGCCGGTCAGTGGAAGCCCGAATACGAGGCCTCCGTGCAGATGCTTGCCGGCATGTACCGGGGGCCGCAACGCGACCTCGTCGCCTGGAACTCGGCGCTGCTCTACGACATGATTTTCAACGAGCCGGTCGTCTACGAGCTTCCGCGCCTGCAGCCGCGCACGCTGCTCATGATTGGCGACAAGGACGTCACCGCCATCGCGAAGGATTTCGCGCCGGCCGACGTGCGGCCCACGCTGGGTAACTACCCGAAGCTCGCGAAAGACGCCGTGGCCGCAATGCCCCACGCGACGCTCGTCGAGTTTCCCGATGCGGGGCACGCGCCCCAGATGCAGGAGCCGGCGCGTTTCCACGAAGCGTTGCTCAAGGGCCTGCAGAGCGCCCATTGATCGCGCGGTCGCCGGGCACCGGTGCGTCTTCACCGTCAGGCGGAACGCGTCGTCCCACGCTTCACCCACGCCCCGCGCGTTCCCCAAAGCACGGTCCATCACAGCGCTGTGCTTTTTCAGATTCAGTCTTTTCCCGATAGTCCCCCGACAGGCGGATGGACACGATGGTCATGCCGGCGCGTGACAGATGCCGGTCCACTCACCATCGAGGAGAAACGAACATGTTGGAGAACCTGCTGGGTTATTGGGGAGGCAAACCCACGGCCGGGCTTGCGCACGCCGGTGAAGAGCTCAAGAAAGCGGCCACGACGGCAACCGCGGCAACGGCCGAAGACGTCGAAGGCTATCGTAACGATCGCCACGCCATACACCTCGCCATCGAAGAAGGGATTTACAGCAACCACGGGCGCCATAAGGGCCCTGTCCAGACGGCTGTCGGTTACCTCGACGATTGCATCGATGCGGCGCTGAAAGAGCGTTACCGTCTGAGCAACGACAAGGTGAAATCATCGCTGGGTTACTTCGCCCTGGCGCTGGCAACGGCGGGCTTCGACGATGAGGACACGACGGGCACCCAGATGGGCCAGTTTCTTGGGGAGTGGCGCGGCGGGGGCTTCTGAAGCCCGCCGACTGCTCCGATCGGTGCGGGCTACGGCTGGCGCGTGACTATCCGCTATCGGTCGTCGTGAGACGGCGGTCGGGGCCCGGTGGCCCCGACCGCCGCGAGCTTACTTCGACGGCGCGGGCTTGGCGCCGGCCGTGTTTTCCGGCAGCGCGAACGCCACCAGCGTGTCACCCATCTTCGTACCCAGCGAGCCATGGCCACCGGCCATCACCACCACGTACTGACGACCGGTGGTATCCGACACGTAGCTCATCGGGGTGGCCTGGCCGCCGAACGGCAGACGACCTTCCCACAGCAGCTTGCCGTCACGCACGTCGAACGCGCGCAGGTAGTAGTCGAGCGTGCTGCCGAGGAAGGCGACGCCACCGCCGGTGGTGACCATGCCACCCAGGCTCGGAACACCCAGCGGCAACGCGATCGGCACCGGGGCGCTGTCACGCGTCGTACCGTTCTTGTGCATCCAGACCTTCTTCATGGTGCGCAGGTCGACCGCGGCCACATAGCCCCACGGCGGTGCCTGGCACGGGAAGCCGAGCGGCGACAGGAAGGCCTTGATCTCCACCGCGAACGGGGCGCCGGTCTGCATCTGCAGACCCATCTCGTTGCCCTTGGTGCCACCGGCTTCCGCATCGGCTTCGGCACGCGGTACCAGGCGCTCGAGGAAGCCCATGTAATCCGGGTTGAGGATCATCAGCTGGCGCACCGGGTCGATCGTCGCGCCGCCCCACTCGAAGATACCGAGCGGTCCCGGGGAGATGATCGCGCCACGGCCAGCGGTCTGCGGCGTGAACGGACCTTCGTAACGGCGCGACTTGAAGGTGATGCGGCACATCATCTGATCGATGGGATTCGTGCCCCACATGTCCGCTTCGGTGATGTTGCGGTCGGGCAGGAAGGTCAGCGCCGAGAACGGCTGCGTCGGCGACACGTGATCGCCCGCCGCGACGTTATCCTGCGGCACGGGACGCTCGGGTGCCGGCACCACGAGCTTGCCGTCACGACGATCGATCACGTAGATGTCGCCGCGCTTGGTCGTGGCGACCACCGAGGGCACCTTGCCGTTCGGCGTATCGATATCGACCAGCGACGGCTGACCACCGATGTCCATGTCCCAGATATCGTGATGCACGGTCTGGTAGACCCAGCGCACCTTACCCGTCGCCAGGTCGAGCGCGACGATGGCGCTGTTGTACTTCTCGCCATACGGGTTGCGCTTGCCGCCCCAGGTATCGGGCGTCTCGTTGCCCATCGGGATGTAGACCATGCCCAGCTTCTCGTCGACGCTGGATACGCCCCACGAATTCGGCGAGTTGGGCACGTAGGTCTGGCCTTCCGGCAGCGGAGTGGTTTCGTCCGGGCGCGAGGCATCCCAGTTCCAGACCAGCTTGCCGGTGATGGTGTCGTAGCCACGGATCACGCCGGACGGCTCGTTCGTCGACGCGTTGTCCGTGACGCTTGCGGCAACCACCAGCACATGGGCGGACACCGTGGGCGGCGAGGTCGGCATCAGGAAGCCGCGCTTCTTCATGCTCATGCCGTGGGTCAGGCCGATGACGCCGTTCTCGCCGAAGGACTTGCACAGCTCGCCCGTATCGGCGTTCAGCGCGATCATCGTGGCGTCCATCGTCGGCGCGAAGATGCGGCGCGGGCATTCGATCGATTCCGGCGAGCCGGCCACATCGGCGGGCGTGGCCGGCGCGGTGGTGTCACCGGCGGCGTTGGCGGCGACCTGATCGTGCACGTCCCAGTAGCTGACGCCACGGCAGATCATGTGCTGATAGGTCGACGCGTCGCGGTTGATCTTCGGATCGAAGCGCCACAGCTCCTTGCCGGTGTCCGGATCGAGTGCGATGACGATGTTGTGCGGCGTGCAGATGTACAGCTTGCCGTTGACCTTGAGCGGGGTGACCTCGTTGGCGATTTCCACCGGGTCGTCCGGGCCCTTGAAGTCGCCGGTATGGAACGTCCACGCGGGTTTCAGGTTGGCCACGTTCTCGGGCGTGATCTGCGTGGCCGGCGCGTAGCGCGTGCCTTCGCCGGTTGCGCCATAGGCGCGCCAGTCCTTTGCCGCCTGCGACGCTGGGTCCGGCGCCTGGCCAGCCATCGGCTCACCCGCCGCGACACCTGACAGATCGGTGTAATTGGTGAATGCCGACGCGACACCGACCGCCACGGTCGCCACCATCGCCACCGCAAGGCCGATGCGACCGGCACGCAGGTTCGCGCCCCTGGTCAGGCCGCCAACGATGAAGGGCAGCAGCAGCCAGACACCCAGCGCGAACCATAGGTCCATGCGCGGCAGCAGCTGCCACCAGTCGAGGCGGACTTCGCAGACCGACCAGATCAGGCTGCCCGCCAGCATGACTGCGAACAACGCGAGTACTTCGCGACGCCGCGCGAAGAGGAGCACGGCGCACACCAGTGCGGCGACGCCCATGATCAGGTAGTAAAGGGAGCCGCCGTAGCCGGCAAGGATGCCGCCACCGATGCCGCTGGCAAGGCCAAGCAGCACGAACACAACGCCTGTCGCGACCCTGAGGCCCGACGCCAGTGATTTCTTCATGACACGCCCGAGGATGGAATAAGTGACCCGATGGAAGGGAAATGGGGTGGCGCCGTCCCGTTCGGGAAAGGACGACGCGGGCCATCAGGGACGCGCGATGCGCACCTTCGGGTCACTGGCGTGACGGGCTTTCGGGAGGGATCGGGACAACGCCTCTAATATATGGTACCGCGAGGTTTCCTAAATCTCAAGTCAAGCTGAACGGCGACTTGGACCTATGAAAAAAAGCCATGAATAGTCCATCCCCCGGGCCTTAAGAGGTCGGCGTCGTCGTTAGCCATTCTTTAAAAAGCTTGTAGTGCCGTGCTCGCCGAAGCCAAGCGACCTGGATCCGCCGGGGTGCCACGCGCTTGATCAGGCGCACGATTGGCAGGAGATACAACGTCAAGCCGACGACCACCTGTAGCTCGAGCATCGAGAACGCAATGTCTATGCCCACGGAGTCGACGTAGGCGGCAAAGGGAACTAACACAGCATTAGTGCTCAACATGACGACTACAAGGACCGTCAGCAGACGGACGCACTTGGCGCCAATCCTTTCCTCTACCCAGGTTCTTGCGAGGTTGTCTGGACGAAACCAGACCGGATCCAGGAATGACTTTAGAAAATCGAACATACTCTTCTCGATAGACCAACCGTCTTAAGCCGCAACGGCGCCCTGATGCTATTACAGGACAGTGCGCGCCAGCCCCGGCGTGGAAAACGGAGGAGGCACGTCACGCGCGCCTCCTCCTTTCATCATTACAGAGTGGTCAAGATGGTCGTACAAACCGCAGAACTCTCCGTCACAGTAACCGTGACCGTGACCGAAGTCAGCGTCGAGGTATTCGGCAACATCCCACCTGCGACGCCATTCATCTCAGACGGCGTCAGCTCGAGCATAACGTTCTCCGCCAAGGCTAGCTTGTTGGACACAGCGGAGCTCAGGTTACCATTACGTTCCATTCTCGTATTTCCCTTGGTGTTTGGCTCATCCTCCCCCTCCTGGGGACGGATGTCGCCGATAGGTGAATCGTTCCCTGAATTAGCCTGCCTCTCGCAAGAGCGAGCTAGCAATCTCTCTACCTGCGTATTCGTAAAGCATCATTTCGTTTGATCTGGCATGAAAAGGAAACCAGCGATTACAATCCATATGAATGATGCTCGTTATCACCCTCACGAAATCCCGCTCATCCAGCGTGTTTCGTAGATCTGCAATTAATCTCGCTGTGTAGTCTCGTTCTGGCAGCACAGTGAACGCTAGGTCGTGGGCCTCTCCGGACGGAAGGACTAGGCGATTGACCGCCGCTCTATCGCGTCGGTAGTTGCTTGACACCGCGGCTAGTACATTTCCCCCCGACGGTAGCTCTCGGCGATAGCCGTCGAACATATCTTTTGCCACTGTTCGACGAACAGTGAGATCTGGAAAAGCGTCCTCCAACGTTTGCCATAAAACGAGAAAAGCATGCTTCCAGCGCAATTCTTCCTTTTGTGCGTCGGCTGAAATCGCGCTGAGGACGCTGGCTACGAGTCGGCTACTTACCGTGAAAAGACTCTCACAGATGCCCATCGCAGACGCGCCGCCGTATCGTTCGATTTCCCTCTCGTAGGTGGATACCCGAACCTTGCAGATAATTCCGGAAAGCACCGAATCCTTTACGGATTCCATGAACCGTCTAAAAAGATCCGCTACGGGCACACTCGCAAAAGGAAGGATGCGCACACGAAGGTGGCTCGCCCCAGCTTCGTAAAATCGAACGAAGAACCACTTATCTATTTCGCCTCGATGTCTCTCAGTAAACGTCAAAACGGAAGACGCGACGATGATGTCACCAGAGGCTTCGCCGCAGAACAGATCAAGGTAAATCCAGCCATCCAGCGGAAGCGAAATGTTGCGTTGAGATGAAACGAAGGTAAGATCTTCCCGCAGACGACGAGCGTGATCGACGGCTCTCTTGCGCAGCACATTGAGCGGCAGGAAGAGCTCATGCCGATACGACTTCCCGGCAACACTCACTTGCGCCGAATTCATTGCACCGATCGATTCGCGTAAAACAATCCTTCTTCGCCCACGCATTTCCTCGATCATGGCAAGAACCGATATTTCTCTTTCTAGATCGACTTCAAGAAGGTTGTCGGCATCTACGAGAGTGACGTAACGAGGGAGTCCCTTCTCGCTACGATACGCAGTTATAAGCCTGAACTGCTCGTAGGGCGCCTTTTTCGATGTGATCTCATCAATGGATGCCTTATCCACTATCCAACGGGCAGGAGAAAGAATAAGCGATCGAAAACGTATACGTGGAATGTAAGGCAAGTCACTGAGCACCAAGCTGTCTGACAAACTGCCAGATACGCCATCTTGGTTCTGTAATGCGCTGAGGAACTGGTACACCGGAAGCTGGTAGCCCGCGGTGTTATGCGCCGATGCCAGGCGTGGAATAAGCTCCTCGCCGCTTTCTGAAGTGATAACTACCCTATCGTCCCTCAATTGAACATACATGCTCGAGACAGGCAGATTCCGGTTGTCGTAGCCTTCCGAAGAACCCAGGCCACATTGAATTTCTGCGCTCCTCAGGCGCCGGCGAACAATGACATTGGCCGTCCGTCCACCCGGAATATGAATAATCTCGGCGAGCGTGGCAGAAGACGACCCTTGCTCGGACTCCGCTAGGTCGGAAGCCAACTGGTAAATCGAAGGAAGACCGCTCGTGAATCGTCCGATAAGGCCTAAAGCGGAAGGCCCACTAAGCCCGTTGAAGATCGCTTCGAATGGCTGGCCTTCGCCACGATCGAGAAGAATCAGTATGGCCATGGGATGTTGATAATCCCCCGGATCCGACATGGCGTCCGAACGGCTCGCCAAGCGCACTTCTTCCGGAGTGAGGTCGACTACGTCAAGCCCCTGACCTAAAGCACGTGTGATCCCGCCCAAAAGCGTGGCTTGCCACGTGTCCCACGAAATACTACTAGCGGTATTCGCTGCCATATCTACGCCGGTCAGCAAAGGGCTTCTTGAGGCACGAGCTGGACCAAAGCCGATACCCGTATCAGGATCGAGAGCGTGCAAAAGCGGAACCCGCCTATGACCGAACATCTCTCGAAAACTCGCCTTGAATCGATCAAGCGCGGGACTTCTCTTCCAGACGAGATGGTAGATATCCTCCAAACTCGACAAAATCTCCTTCAGGTCGGTTTCTGCGATTTCAGGACCGCCATCCCGATAGGCGTCGACATGCAAAATCTTTCCCGTATCGACCTGATCTTCCCCAAGGCGAGACCTCACCAGGTCTACGAAAGCGTCGGTTTGGGCTAGCGTAGCGATACTGATATCCCGAATATCGTCCAGGCGCTGAGCGAACTCTCGATAGCTCAGTGCGTACGTCCTAAGCGTCTCGCTAGGGTATTCGGACATCCTTGAAATAAGATCTTTGAACGCGTCGGCAGATGTAAGATTGAGCTCAACGTCGGTTATAAGGATTTGTCGATCCAGAAGGTCGCGCACGAACTGGATAGCATCAGCCGAAGGAACGCTAAGCTCCATTGACAGAATGTCGACGAGTTCGCCTGACGAAATCCAGTCCTTCGCCACCTTTATGACCGCGGCCAAACCTTCGTTGACCTGGAAGCCCGACAAGCGCGACTTCACTTTATCGCCGTTGTAGTCAATGATGAGGCACCTCAACGTGTTGTTGAGAACGTACGCTATGCTTGATAGGCGCACGCGAATCGCCTGGAAGTCGTGGCTCATCAAGTGCTCTCGGAACAAGCGAGCAATCTTTATCGCGATCCCGTTGTCCAGCCGGGCGTGAAGTCGTGGTTCCGGGCTAAGTTCCATAGACGTTCGAGTGCCGATGGAAACATGGGAGACGGTGGCAAAAGCGCCGAACGGAGTGGGGCGTGTGCCCATGCGCGAGAGGTACTTATAGAGGGCGATCCCGAGACGGATGGCCTTTTTGTCCATTGCTGCTATGTCGGAAGCGTTTGCCCGCTCAAGCAAGCCCGGCGACGCAAGCTTTATCGCGGTACGTACGAAAGCGTCGTCGAGCGAGTTCCACATCTGCTCCATCTGACTGGCAAGCCGGGAGGAAAATGCGTGCTCGGATGCCTCCGAATTGGAATCGGAGCGCACACTCGCGTGCAGTCGTGAAAGAAAGTCGCTCGGCTTTAAAGGAACACGTAGAACACCGAACGGTACGGTCTCGACTCGAAAATTCGACACGCCAACTCCTTGGCCATCCGCAGCGCGGCCGGCTTCAAATAAGCGAACAAAATGTCTTGCTTCCCCGAAGCGCCCTCATACGAGGGACACGCGGCCCGTCATTTGGCCGTCTAAAGTTATATATTCGATCGGAATCGCAAGTTCAATATCGAGGAGGCGCATGTTTTTGCGTTTCTTCAAGGCTCGCGAAGTGATGCGCAGAATCGGTTGACTGCAACGCTGACGATATGTTTCTTTTGCACGACATCGGGAGAGCAGCATGACTCAGGGATCTGGGGGGCGAGCAAATGCAAGAGCCGCGAATGAGGTTTTTCTAGCCGCGCCTCCGTCCGCGTGGATCGTAGCCATCCTGGGGTGTGTCTTGCTGGTAGCTGGGGTAACGGCATGCGCGCTCGTCACTTACACAAGCGTGGAATCGTTTCAGGGGCAGCTCGTGCCTTCAGGCGGCGTAATGGAGCTACACAGTCCGTTCAGCGGATACATCTCGAAGAGCTTCACGACAATCGGTGCACAAGTGCGTAAGGGCGAACCCTTGGTTGAAATCGTGGAGTCACGGATAGACAGCCCACTCGGAAACACCGCGTTTCTGGTGCACACCCAGTTTGAAGTCCAGCGAAGAGCGCTCGAAAGGCAGATTGAAGAACAGCGTCAGTTGGCCCGAACAGCTTCGACAAGCCGATTAAGGAAGCTTCAGGATCTGGAAGAAGAGGGCCGCACCCTGACTGAGCAGACCAGACTCCAGCAGCAGAAGGTCGATGATTCTGGAGACCTCTGGGAAAAAATGAAGCCACTCCGCGAAACCGGCGTGATTTCCGCCGTACAGTTTCAGCAGCAGAAAGCGACGTGGACGGAGGATCAGGTTCAGTTGAGGGCGCTATCGCGTCAGCGTAAGGATCTGGACATACAGCTGAACGATGCTCGCAAAGACCAAGACGACGAAGCGGCTAACGCAGCGATCAAGATAGCCGACAATCAAAGGCAGATTGCCGCATTGAGTAGCAGTGAGGCACAGGACCTCGCGCAGCGGGATTCGGTTATCCGGTCGCCGACTGACGGCAAGGTGTCTAACCTGATTTTCTCGCCGGGGCAGGCCGTAAAAGCTGATTCTATCTTGGCCACCGTAGTTCCCGGCAGAAGCAGAATGTATGCGCGAGTGCTTATCCCCAGCCACGCCATAGGTCATGTGACACTAAACCAGATGGTCCACGTTAAATACCGGTCGCTACCTTTCCAGCAATTCGGACAATTCCGCGGGCGAGTGACCGAGATATCGTCGAGCGGAATCGATCAGCCGCCAACAGGTGCAAAATCGACGGATGGTTCCGAATCAACGTTTATCGTAAAAATTTCTGTAAATGACGACGATATTCGCGCGGATGACAGAACGATCCCTCTGTTATCGGGAACGTCACTGGACGTCGACATTCCCATTGAAAAGAGAACCCTGCTTAGCTGGATGTTTTCGCCTTTCGCGAGGTCATCGCATGCGCGCTAATTGGGAGCAAAGCCTGCAGATGGGTTTTGGTCGAACGCTGGGCATGATCTATCAGAGCGAGGTAGCCGACTGCGGTCTGGCCTGCCTCGCAATGGTCGCCAGCTACTACGGTAGCCGACGTACTCTTAGTACCATGCGAAATAGCTTCGGTAGCTCCTCGCGGGGCGTAACCCTTGCGCGTCTGGCCGATAATGCGAGAAGCATTGGTATGCAGTCTAGGGCGCTCCATGCGTCGCCGTCGCAACTTTCACAATTGCGGCTACCCGCGATTCTTCATTGGGAAGGCGATCACTTCGTCGTTCTGAAAGCTATCACACGTACGTACGCCACCATTCATGACCCTGCTATTGGCGTCCGAAGGATTAAGCTGTCAAGGCTATCCGGTCTGTTCAGTAACGTCGCGCTGGAACTCTTTCCGGGTGATGACTTTTCTCGTGGAGAGAAGTCGAATGAACTGACGCTATCTTCATTGCTTTCGAACGTCCGTGGGATGACGGCAACGTTTTTACAGGTCGGCCTTGTCGCTTTGGTCCTCGAGGCGCTAGGTATATCTATACCTTTCTACATGCAGTGGGTCACCGACCACGTCATCGTCAATCAAGACAGTCATCTGATGACGGTGCTCGGCCTCGGATTTCTCGCTGTCGTCATTTTCCAGTCGGCGTTCAATGGGTGCCGGTCGTGGCTGATCATGTGGGCGGGCGCAAACCTAAACGTCCAGTGGTCTTCGAACTTCTTCTCGCGGCTCCTTAAGCTGCCATACGACTGGTACGAAAAAAGGCACATGGGCGACATCGTCTCGCGGCTTGGCGCATCTCAGACGATTCAGAAGACGCTGACGTCGCAATTTGTAGGAACGGTTATCGACGGAATCATGTCCATGGCAACACTGATTCTCATGGGCATCTATAACGTACGTCTATTGCTTGTTTCTGTGGCGGTTCTGTCCGTCTATGTGATTCTCAGAGCGATTTTCTTCTGGCCCTTAAGAAGGGCCAACGAAGAGCAAATAAATAGCTCGGCGCACCTGCAGAGCGAGATCCTTGAGGCAATCAGGAATGTGGCTACGATCAAACTTGCGAGCCAGCAGGGGAGTCGATCTTCACGCTATATCGAGACGGTAACAGATCTGGCAAACAGCGATCTATCCGCGCAGAAGATAACGTCGTTGTTCACCATACTCAGTCAATGCGTGCAAGGCTTGGGCCGCGTCGTTCTGGTGTGGCTGGCGACGATCCAGGTGCTGGATGGTGCGATCACTGTCGGTATGATGATCGCCTTCGCCGCCTACTCGGACCAGTTCATATCGCGTGGCGCGGGCCTTGCGGACAAAGTGGTCGAAATCAGGATGCTCGGGCTACACCTCTCTCGTCTGTCGGATATCGTTTCGTCACCTGTCGAGCCGGGCTATGAGGAGCAATGGGATGGCCCGGATCTTCTTCCACGCCTAAGCGTCCGAAACCTATATTTTCGCTATGACGAAGCTAGCCCATGGGTTATCGAGAACGTCTCGTTCGATATCAATCCGGGAGAGTCTGTCGCTATTGTAGGGAGATCTGGATGCGGGAAGACCACGCTTGTGAAGTTGTTAACAGGTCTCATCCAGCCGACCAGTGGGGAAGTGCTTTACGGAGGGGTTCCAATCCTGAAGCTCGGCATGTCGCGCTATCGCCACTGCATGGCCGCTGTCATGCAGGAGGACTCACTGATGTCCGGTGCCCTTGAGGATAATATTACCTTCGGTGATCCTGCGCCTGAGCGTGATCGGATCTATCGAGCGGCGAGCGCGGCTTTGATCCACGACGACATACTCGCCATGCCGATGGGCTACCGAACCGTGGTGGGGAACCTAGGCGCGGCCCTTTCTGGTGGCCAGAAACAGAGACTCATGCTTGCGAGGGCTTTGTACCGCGAGCCGAGACTTTTGTTGCTGGACGAGGCGACTAGCCACCTGGATGCTTACTCGGAGTCGTTGGTGAGCGAGGCCATTCGCTCGCTTAGCATCACTCGCGTGATGATCGCTCATCGACAGGAAACTATTCGCACGGCTGATCGAATTATTCAATTGGATACTGAATCCGACGTGGACGGTAGAAATGAAGAGGCGGTTACGGCTCACGTTTAAACGCTGGAACGGCTTGCGCGTTTGCCCAAAAAAAAAAGGCCTAAAGCTTTGAAGAGTCTCTGCTTGTAGCGTTCTTCTGCTCATTTTTGATCCTCAGCGGCGCACCGACCGATGAGCATTCATGCGGAGAGTGATAAAGTAGCGCAACGACATCCGCTGGACTCAATGGAACCGTGCCTTCAATCCAGTCAGCCCGAAGGCGCGGTCGCCCGCCCATGCATACGTCGAACGAGCAGATGGAACGCATTCTTGTCGCGGCGGAGCAACTTCTTGCGCAGCATGAACTCGACGCGCACAGCATGGCTGAGGTCGCGAAGCAGGCTGGCATGTCAAAGCGCACGGTCTACGGTCTTGTCGGCAGCAAGGCCGTACTGATCGAGAAGATCATCGAGCGCGTCGCGCTAAAGGCGCTCGACCTGCTCGATGCGAAGGTGAATTCGACGACCGAGGCGACCGACCTGCTCGAGCTGTTCCTCCTGAGCTGGATCAAGGCCGCGCATACGGCGACGGCGGTGAACCTGTTCCGCCTCGTCATCGACGAGCGCAAGAGCTTCCCCGATGCGACCCGGGACTATTTCGCTCTCGGAAACATCCACCTGCGTGCACGCCTTACACAGTGGCTCAAAGCTCAGGTCACGAAGAAACACCTGGTCATCCCCGATCCCGCGTTCTTTGCGGACGTGGCCGCCGACTATCTCGTGTCACGTCCGCTGATGGGTATGGCCCTGAACGTGGAATTCAAGGACGGCGGGCAAAAGCCCACCGTCCGCGTCGAGAGGATCATGAAGCTGTTCGGGCTTCGCCAGGGCGGCCTCCCGGTTACACCTTCCGTACGGCGGGAAACCAGCTGACGGTCGTCAGAACGACGCCGCCACACGCAACCCGAGAACCGCCGCATTCGAATTCGTGTCCAGACCGCCCGGGTGACGGATGTACTGGAAGTTCGGCATCAGCACCACGCCTCGGCCGAGGCTGAAGTTGTAGTTCACTTCGGCGTCGTATTCGTAACGCGGAACGGCGACCGGACCGAGGCCCGCGGCATTGGCGATGCGCGCGTTATCGGCAACGCGATCACTGACACGATCGCGTCCCAGCGCGAAGCTGATCCTGTCGGCGGGACGTGCGGCGAATGGTGCGTCGAGGAAGAAGCCGAGCGACAATAACTGGTCGACGGTGTCCGTATGCGAATCCGCCTGTACCACGTTGGCGAACAAGGTCAGCCCGCCGCCGGAGGCATTCGTGACGAGCTTCTGCTTCACCGTGGCGTACACACCGTGCAGGCCGTTGCGCATCATCGAATCGGCATCGGTCAGCACGGCCGGATCGCCGTTCACGTCATCGCGCAAGTCCGCGTAGGGGGCCGTGTTGCGCCACGCACCGACGACCCAGGAGCCCGGCAGTTCACCCTGTCCCTGGCCTGACTTGAAGCCGAGCTCCACGATGCCGAGCTTGCCGATGTCACGGCCGGGTGCCGACACGCGGAAGCGCTGGTCGGTGTTGAGGTTGTTCGGGTTGACCTGATAGCCACCGACCTTGACGTACCACGACGGATCGGGACTGATCCTGACCACCGCACCGGTCTGCGAGATGGGCATGGTGTACCAGCCTTGCGTCACATAACCCGGCAAGCTCGCGCAGAAGTTCAGGCTCTGGAAGTCGCAGGTAAACGGGAAGAAGTCGTTGCTGACGTCCATGCGACCGACACGCACATCGACCAGGTCGCCAGCGAATTTCTGTTCCAGGTAGAACCGCGTGAGGCGCGTGACGTTGCCGCGACCGTAGATTTCCTGCGTCTCCAGCAGCGAGCCGAGGCTGGCCTTGTTGTCGAGCTGCGTGCCGTTACGGTCGACCACATCGACATGCAGGGAACCGCCTTGCCAGCCGAACATCTTCTGGAAATCGAAGTCGCCACTCAGCCAGATCTGGTCCGCATAAGCGGACGTCTTGCGTGTGCCACCGGAGGTGTTCGTGGCGAACTCGCCGACGTAGCCGCCACCGAGGGCGACACCGCTATCAGCCCACGAGGAGCGTGTGCCACCCCAGTCACCGGTCAGGGTGTTTTCATAGCCGTTGTCGGTGGCGAAGGCGGCCGACAACGGGGCGAGCGCCAGCAGCGCGCCGAGGGCGCGGGCGAGAGGATGAATGCGCATGGATGGGTCCTTGGGCTGGATGGCGGGCAAAGCGCCGCCAGGGGGCCGCGTTGCCGCGGCCCGGTCAGATGTCGTCAATCAGGTGTGTCTGGCGCGGACGCTTACTTCGCGAGATAGCTACGCGAGTTGGTGCCGATATCCCAGATGGTGAAGTTGGGCGAAGTCGGGTGGTCGAAATCCATCGACGTGTCGACAAAGCGATTCAGATGGCCGCTGCTCACGTAGAGGTGACCGTTCGGACCGAAACCGATGGTGTCCGGCCACGACATGTCGGGATGAATCACCACGGTGCTGAACTTGCCCGTGACGTGATCCCAGCGCAGGATGCCGTTCAACTCGAGCGCGGTGAGGTAAAGGTTGCCGTCACGGTCGGCGACCATGCCATCGGCATTGGAAGGCAGCGTCGCAACGTTCTTTACCGCGGTACGAAGTGCCGCCTCGCTGGTCTTCGGGTCGCGCAGCAGGGCGGTGTCGAGCGAATACAGGGCATGGCTCGAGAGGTTGGTCCAGTACAGCGTTTTCTTGTCGCCCGAGAGCGCGATGCCGTCGGCACCCGTACGCATCGGCTTGTCCGGCGTGACATCGCGGTTGTCGATGCGGAAGCGGAAACCCGTCTGGTCGGTGGTGAACACCGTGTCGGAAAGCACGCGTCGCGCCGTGTTGGTCTTGCGGTCGTAAACAATGAGGCCGCCCTGGAGCGGATCGCAGAAGATGCCCGAGTCCGTGATGTAAGCGACATCGCGATCGTTGTCGACGACCACGTCATTGAGGAACGAGCACTTGCTGTCGGCGAGCGAGTCGTCGAAGGTGAAGCTCTGCAGTTCCTTGTTCTGCTTGATATCCCACAGCACCAGCTTCTGGCTGCCCGGCTGCGACGGCTTGCCGCCGACGTGGCCCTGGTCGAGGATCCACATCACGCCATTGCGGTCGATCTCGATACCGAGCACGGCCTGCAGCGCCTTGGGATCGCCGACGCGGTTCATGGCGACGCTCGGATACGGCTGCAGCACCCATTTACCGTCTTTCTTCACCAGCTTCGAGAGCGTCGCGGGAACCTCGGGGCCACCCCAGCGCGCGGTGGTCGCGTAGATGTTGCCGTCGGCGTCGACCTTGGTGCCCTGCAGGAGGACCTTCTTGTACGTCTGGTTCTTGTCGTAGGCGGTCTGCGCCGTCTTGTCGAGATCGAACTCCAGGCGGTTCCACTGGGCGACCGGCGTGATGGACGGCGTGGCGGCGGATTGCGCCACGGCCGCGCAGGGCAGGGCCGCTACAAGACAGGCCATCAGCAGCGACATGACATTCGAATGATTCACAGTTGACTCCCGGGAAACGAAGATTCGTCCCGCCCCCCCACAACGGCAGCGGCACGGCTGTGGCGACCGTAAAGGCGCCAGTCAACTGATATCTTAGATATGTTCGACGGAGCCACAAGTCGCACTGCAACAATTCACAGTGAGAACAGCCGCTCTCTCGCCCACCGGTGTGCCGGCGAACGATGAGTCCGCTCGTGCCACGCCGCCGTCTTGGTGAATCCTGGAATGGGTAAGGGTGGGTCACGAACCACCAGTCCTGGCGCGCGTCGGGCCAGCCGCTCGGGAATGACGGCAATCAGGTCGCTGGCTTCGAGAATCTCCGGTAGCACGAGGAAGCTGGTCACCGACAGACTCACACGCCGCGTGCGGCCAACCCCGGCCAGGGCGTCATCGGTGACGCCGCGGAAGCTACCTCCGCCATAGGACACCAGTGCGTGCTCCAGTGCGCAGAATCGATCGAGCGACAGGGTGGCTTCCGCGGCATCGGGATGACCGCGGCGCATGACGCAGACATAGCGTTCGTCGAACAGCGGCCTGGCATGCAGCCCCGGCGACGTCTCGGACGGGGTGATCAGAGCCAGATCGAGGTCGCCCCGCTCCAGTTGGGCATGGACGGGCTGATTCTGCACGGGCAACACGGCAACCCGTGCCCCGGGGGCCTCTCGTCGCAGTACCGCAAGCAATGGGACCACCACAGCCTGCAAGGCGTAGTCGGTGGCGGCGATCGTCATGCTCCACTCCGCCGTCGTCGGATCGAACGCCACGGGTCGCAACAGCGAGTCGATATCGCCCAGCACCTGTTTGACCGGACCGGCCAGTTCCATGGCGCGTGCCGTCGGCAGCATCCCGCGCTGGGTTCGCACCAGCAGTGGATCGGAGAAGCTGTCCCGCAGACGCTGCAGCAGGCCGCTTACAGCAGGCTGCGTCAGCGAAAGACGTGCCGCGGCTCGGGTGACGCTGCGCTCATCGAGCAACGCATCCAGCGCTTTGAGCAGGTTGAGATCCAGGTTCCTGATATCGGTCTTCATGATGATACAAATCAGGCATATCGATTGGCGTTATGACAGGGTAATCCGCATTCTCTTACTCGTCCACGGGCGTCCCGCCCGTCACTTTCGGAGAGAACAGCCATGAACGAGATCATCTGGCCGGCGGACTACCTGCCCGGCACCACCGCCAACTTCGCCTCCAACGAAGAGATCGTCGCTGGCGTGGACCTCGCCGCTGCCTGGGCCGCCCTGGTCGACACCTCGGCATGGCCCGCCTATTACGAAAACGCGTCAGACATCCGTTTCCACGACAGGAGCGGTCCCGTGCTGTCGGCCGGTGCCCGATTTCGCTTCACCACCTTCGGTTTTCCGGTGGAAGCGGAAGTGACCGAGTTCATCGCACCGGCGGCCGGTCAGCCGGGGCGCGTCGCCTGGCATGGCTGGGTCGAGGGTGATGCGGAGTCCCGTCTCGACGTGCATCACGCCTGGCTGCTGGAGACGCTCGATGGTGGCCGCTTACGCGTGCTGACCCAGGAAACCCAGACGGGCAAGCCCGCCGAAGCCCTTGCGACCACCCGGCCCAATCCGATGATCAACGGTCACCAGGCCTGGCTGGATGGTTTGCTGGCTACGGCACGCCGGGCGATCTGAGAGATCAGGTCGACGCCGGCTGAGCGTGGATCGCGTTGACATAGGACTGTTCGGTGCTGCGGATATGGTCGCGTAGCGTGTCGCAGGCGCCGGACACGTCGCCTGCCGCCGCAAGGGCCGCGATGCGTGTATGCGTGTCGTGGCAGGCGTCGACGCCGTTGTCTTCAGGCAAGCGGGCGCGCAGCGCCTGGATCTTGTCGGCAACGAGCTGATATGACGAAGCCAGATAAGCATTCCGCGAGCCGGCGATGATCGCGCCGTGGAAAACGGCGTCTTCGGCATGCTTCCCGCCGAGCGCCGTGCCCTGGGCAAGGGTGTCACGCAGGACGCGGGCAAGGTCGGCCGCATCGATCCGGATGGCCTCGGCCAGCGCCGCCGTCTCAACGATCTCGCGGAAGCGGCAGATCTCGCGGACCTGATCTTCGGCGGGATCGAAGACGAACGTACCTTTCTGGGGCAGGATCTCGACCAGGCCTTCGGACTTGAGCTGCAGCAGGGCCTCGCGAACGGGCGTCTTGCTTACCCCGAAACGAAGCGCGAGTGCGCTCTCCGAAAGCTGCGCGCCAAAACCCAGCTCGCCACCGGTGATGGCGTTGCGGATGCTTTCCTTGGCGATGGACGTCAGGGATTGCGGGCGCGCGAGCTTGGTTCCGATCGTCATGAGTCTCCACTCCAGACGGGCATCTTAGGACGCGCCTCCGCGACGCGGCAAGGACGGGGGCCAGGGATGCCTTTTATGTTGCAGTGCAACTTGAGAGATGCTTTCCTTGGTATCTAAGATATCAGTTCGGTGGCAGCACGACCACCGGCCGTTCCAAGGAATCTCATGTCCGAGCTGAAGCAGGTCGTCATCATCGACGATGGTTATGAAACGTACGACGTCGAAACCTCGATCCTCGCCGCGGTCGGCGCGACGGTTCAGGTCACTCCCTGTGATGGCGACGCAGGCAAGGTCATAGCCGCCACGGCGCAGGCCGATGCCGTGCTGGTTCGCGAGTCGCCGGTCAACGCCGCCGTTATCGATGCCATGCAACGCTGCAAGGTGATCGTTCGATACGGCATCGGTGTCGACAACATCGATCAGAAAGCCGCTGCCGCGAAGCACATCCATGTCGCCAACGTGCCCGACTATGGCGTGGAAGAAGTCAGCGATCATGCGCTGGCGCTGCTGCTCACGATCGCGCGTCGTACGAATACCCGTGACGTGGCGGTGCGCCAGGGCGCGTGGAACGTATCGCGTGCCGAGCCGATGTACCGGATGCAGGGCAGCACGCTCGGCCTGATCGGATACGGCCGAATCGCTCGCGCGCTCGAGCGGAAGATGCGCGCCATCGGCGCGACCCGCGTACTCGTATACGACCCGTGGGTGAAGCCTGGGCAGTATCCCGATATCGAACTGACCGATGTCGACACGCTCTGTGCCGAAGCCGACTACGTCTCGCTGCATTGTCCGCTCACCGAGCAGAACCACCACATTGTCGACGCGAAGCGCATCGCCGCGATGAAGCCGCATGCCATCGTCGTGAACACCGCACGCGGCGGGCTCATCGATGAAGATGCGCTGGCCGACGCACTCGCCGGACGGCGCCTCCTTGGCGCGGGCATCGACGTGTTCGAGAAAGAGCCGCTGCGCGCGGACCATCCACTCAAGCAGTGCGCCAATGCCGTCCTGACCGATCACACCGCCTGGTATTCCGAGCAATCGGTAGCCGAGCTGCAGCGCAAGGCGGCTGAAGAAGCGGCCCGCGTGCTCAGCGGCCAGGCGCCGCTGAACTGGCTCAACCGCTGGTAAGCCCCTTTTCCCTATCGATCCATCCAGGAGCAAGCATGGAACTCAACGCACTCATCCAGGGCTTCCACGCCGTCGCCACCGCCTCCGTCGCCGATGCCGTCGACACGGTCTGCGGCAAGCGCGGTTACATGGACCAGCAGATCAAGCCGCGCATCAACGACAAGAAGATCGTCGGCCCGGCTGTGACCATTGCCGAAGGCCCGACCGACGAGAAGCTGCCTCCGCAGCACGCCCTCGACGCGATCGACGAATCGGAAGCGGGCAGCGTCATCGTCATCAGCATTCAGGCGGAAGAGAACGTCGCGGTCTGGGGCGGTCTGATGACCGCCGGCGCCGTGGCCAACGGCCACGTCGGCGCCGTGCTCGACGGCGGCGTCCGTGATCTCACGGAGATCCGCCGCGACTACGACTTCCCCGTCTACGCGCGCTCCGTCTCGCCGGGAACCACCGTAGGCCGCTATCGCACGCTGGCTTCCAACGTTACCGTCGAGATGGCTGGCGTCACGGTCAACCCGGGCGACATCATCGTGGCCGACATTGACGGCGTGATCGTCGTTCCTCGGGCGCAGGCTGCCGAGGTGCTGGCGCTCTCACAGGAAATCGATGCGCGCGAACTCGAGCAGGCGAAGCTGATCATCGCCGAGAAGTCGCTGCGGAAGGGGTTGGCGAAGTATGGCCGCATCTGATACCGCACCGCTGGTGCTCGCTATCGGCGAGCCTCTGCTGGAGTTCAACCAGGTACCTGGCGAGCCCGAGCGCTACCTGCGTGGGTTCGGTGGCGACACCTCGAACTTCGCGATCGCCGCCTCGCGCCAGGGTGCGCGCGTCGCCTACGTCACGCGAGTAGGCGACGACGACTTCGGTCGCAGCCTTACGGCGCTGTGGAACGATGAGGGTGTGGACACGGCGGGCGTCGCGATCGATCGCAGCGCCACGACCGGCATCTACTTCGTCACGCATCACGACGGCGGCCACGAGTTCACCTACTTCCGCAAAGGCTCGGCGGCGAGCAAGCTCGCACCCGAGAACCTGCCTTACGATCTGCTCGACCGCGCAAAATACGTGCACCTGTCGGGCATCACGCAGGCCATCAGTGTCGAAGCCTGCGATGCTGTCTTCGCCGCGATCGCGCACCTGCGTGGACGGGGCAAGGTCATCACCTACGATCCCAACCTCCGTGTCCGCCTGTGGCCGGTCTCGAGAGCGCGGGCGATCGTCGAAGCGACTCTCGCGGATGTGGATTACTTCCTGCCCAGCCTGGAGGACGCGACTTCGCTTACGGGCCTGGAACGTGCGGACGATGTCGCCTCGTACTACCTCGACAAGGGCGCGCGTCACGTCATCCTCAAAATGGGTGGCGACGGCGTGCTGATCGCCGATGCGAAGGGGCGTCAGCGTGTGGCCGGACACGTCGTGGACGCGCGTGACACCACCGGAGCGGGCGACTGCTTCGACGGCAGCTTCGTCGCGCGTATCGCCGCCGGCGACAGCGTGGCGACCGCGGTCGCCTACGCGAACGCGTCCGCGGCGCTATCCACGCAGGGCTACGGCGCGGTTGGGCCTATTCCCCGTCCCGAACAGGTGCGCGCTCTGATGCATCCGGCCGCCTGACGCACCACGTCAACCCACAGGCTCCGCGTCCATGTGCGGAGTCGGAGCCCACGCAGTGAATACTCCGTCCGAACTCGAACGCAGGGTGGTGAAGAAGGCCATGTGGCGCCTGATTCCCTTCCTCGTGGTGCTCTATATCGCCGCCTTCATCGACCGCGTGAACGTCGGCTTCGCCGCGCTTACGATGAACCACGATCTGGGCATCGATCCGTATACCTACGGATGGGCCGCGGGGATTTTCTTTCTGGGTTACTTCGTACTCGAAGTGCCGAGCAACCTGATGCTGGTGAAGTTCGGGGCGCGCACGTGGCTCGCACGCATCATGGTGAGCTGGGGGCTGATTTCCGCGGCGTGCGCTTTCGCCCAGGGCGCGACCAGCTTCATGGTCCTGCGCTTCATTCTCGGGGCCGCCGAAGCCGGTTTCTTTCCGGGAATCATTTTCTTCCTGACGTTCTGGTTTCCCGCACGCTATCGAGCACGTGTCGTCGCATTGTTCATGCTGGCGAACCCGGTAGCCAGCGGCGTCGGTTCGATCCTGTCCGGTCTCGTTCTGAAGATGGACGGCATGGCGGGGCTCGCTGGATGGCAGTGGCTCTTCATCATCGAGGGCATGCCATCGGTAGTACTTGGCGTGGTCACGTACTTCAAGCTCGTCGAAGGGCCGTCGACGGCGAAGTGGCTCGCGCCCGAAGAGCGCGAATGGCTCGAGAATGAACTGAACACCGAGGCGGCGGAGCGAGAGAAGCGGCACAAGCCACGCATACTGTCGGTACTGACGGATCCGCGCATGATTGCCTTCGGTGTCATCTACCTGCTGATCGTCACCGTCAATAACGGACTGGTGCTATGGCAGCCGCAGATTCTGTCCAGCTATGGCATGAGCGAGACGATGGTGACGTTGCTCAATGCGCTGCCGTTCTGGATCGGTGCGGTCGCCATGGTGTTCTGGGGACGCATGGCCGACAAGACGCGTCGTTATCGTGCATTTCTTGCCGGGGCATGCCTGATCACCTGCTCCGGACTGGTGATCGCCGCGCTGGGGCACGGCCAGCCTGTGGTTTTTGGCGGACTTGTGATCGCCGCGATCGGCGGTTACTGCGTATTGCCCGTGTTCTGGACCCAGCCGGGTGCTTACCTGACAGGCGCGGCGGCGGCCGCGGGCATCGCCTTCGTCAACTCCGTCGGTAACCTGGGCGGATTTGCCGGGCCTTACGTCCTGGGTTATTTGCGCAGTGTGTCGCCTGGCTTCGTCGGCGGGCTCGTGTTTCTCGCGGGCTGCGCCGCGGCGGCAGCGTTGCTCGGCCTGATCACCGTACCGCGGAATCTGCATACGAGCTGACGACAGGTGTCGAGCCGCGAAAAATCGACCGCATCTGGTGATCGGCGAGGTCGCAGGCAAGGTGAGGCGCGTACGAGGCCCGTGTCCGCAGGTCACTGACTTCGACGAGCCGGCGGATGCGTAACGACCACAGAAATCCAACATGTGGTTGGTTATGTTCGGGGCACACCAGGCACGGAGCTCAGCAATGTCCCGAATTGTCATCATCGGCGGTCACGGTAAGGTCGCGCTCGAGCTGATCCCTCGTCTCGTGGCCGCCAATCACGAGGTCCGGGCGATCATCCGCAATCCTGCGCATGGGCCGGATGTGTCGAAGGCAGGCGCTGAGCCGTCGGTCTTCGATATCGAACACGCCGACGCGGAAGCGATCGCCGGGATGCTCCGCGGCTTTGACGCGGTGGTTTGGTCCGCAGGCGCGGGCGGCGGCAATCCGGGTCGAACCTATGCGGTCGACCGCGATGCCGCGATCCGAACCATCGACGCCGCCTCCCTGGCCGATGTCGCCCGGTTCGTCATGGTGTCGTATATCGGCGCGGGAACGGACGATGTCGACCCGGAGAACGGTTTCTACGCGTACGCGACGGCCAAGGCGGCCGCGGACGAGCATCTGCGGGACAGCCCGTTGCAGTGGACGATCCTGGGCCCCGGCGCGCTCACACTCGATGCCGCCTCGGAAAACATCACGGTCGTCGAGCCCACGTACGATGGCGACAATGCGACGTCCCGAGCCAATGTGGCCGCCGTGATCGAACGAGCGCTTCATAGCAACACATCGGTACGGAAGACGATCCGCTTCATTGACGGCGATACGCCGGTGGCTGAGCTCGTCTGACAGGTAAGATCGCATGCCTCGACGCTTCGCGATCTTCTCCAGGGCCTGACCATGCGCGCAACGATCTACCACAATCCCCGTTGCGGGACGTCCCGCAACACGCTCGCGATTCTGCGGCACGCCGGTATCGAACCGACCATCATCGAGTACCTTACGGCGCCACCCGATGAAGCGACCCTGCGACGACTTCTCTCCGACGCGGGCCTGACCCCTCGTCAGGCGATACGCGAAAAAGGCACCCCGTTCGATGAGCTTGGGCTGGGAGCCGCGTCGATAAGCGACGAGGCGCTGATCGCGGCGATGCTCGCGCATCCCGTCCTGATCAACCGCCCCTTCGTCGTGACGGATATCGGCACTCGTCTTTGTCGTCCGTCCGAAATCGTGCTGCAGATCATTCCCCCATTAGACACGCCCTTCGTGAAAGAAGACGGCGAAATCATCGGCTAGCAACGGCCATCGCGGCGATCGCTTCCTCCGCCGCGCGGATGCCACTCGCATACGCACCATGCGCGGTGGAAAACGCGCTCTCATGAGTCGCCTCACCCGCAAAGAAGATGCGGTTCTCGAAGGGAGCCGCGAGCGTGCGCCGTGCGGAAGAGTATCCCGGCAAGGCATGGCTATAAGCGCCGCTGACGCGCGTGTCGTGGCGCCACTGCGATGTCGTCAGGAAGCGCAGGCCGCTCCGGGCGTTCGCACCGAACAGGCCGACAAGTTCCTTCATCACGTGCTCGCAGGCCGCCACAGGTCCGCCATCCGCCAACAGTCTGGCGCTGGCACCTCTGAGGAAACATTCGATCATGGGTCGCCCGAGGGGGCGGACGTGATACGCCACGGTCGCCTCATCGTACGGATTCCCGATCGCGTGAAGCTCGGAAGGGAAAGCCTCTTCATCCACGATGCGCAGGAAGAGCTTCTCGTCGTAGCCCAGCGGAAGCCGACCTGCCGCCTCGCGCCACGGCTCGAGTTCGTCGGGAAGCCGCATCGTGCCACCAGCCAGCACGTTGGACGATACGGTCAGGATCACCGTTGTCGCATGCAATTCGCCGCGAGGTGTCGCCAGCGTCACGCCGCCCCTGGCCGACAGGGTCAGTCGCTCGAGCGGCGTAACAAGCATGCACACGGTTTCACGGGGAAGGTGGGAAGCGATCAGCGTCCCATAGCCCCTCAACGGCCGCCAGTTCTCCTCTGTGGCGACTGCCTCGTAGTTGGCGTAATCCTGGATCGACAAGTGCTCCAGCGCCGCCCCGTTGATGAACCCGCTCAATGCCTGAAGGTAAGGGTTCCATCGATCCCCCGGTACGAGATGGTCCGCCGCGACGTCGCTCGGCAAAGGCATCGTAAGCATCCGGTCGTGCCAGCGGTCATAGGCCTCGCCCGCCGCCGCTTGCTCTTCGATTGAGAATCCAGGACGCGGAACGGAGCGTCCCCAGGGCGGGTTACGCCGGTCGATCTCAAAGCCGGTTTGCTCGGCGATCCGCGTCCACGGGTTGCGGTCGGCCGAGTGCAGCCAGCCGCAGCCCAGATCGAGGGCCATGCCGTCGAGTTCGACGGTCCAGGCCCGCCCGCCGATGCGTGACGATGCCTCCAGCAGTATCGTGTTCAGGCCTGACCCGGCGAGCCGGCCAGCGGCGGCGATACCCGCAGCCCCGGCTCCGACGATCGCGACATCGAACGTTGTATTCAAAGCAGAAGATCCGTGTCGACGGTAAGACCGCCCATGGGTATCTTGATACCTCAAACGGCATCGTGATGGCGCGAATGTGCGACTCGGTCCATCCATTGGCGGCGTCTTCTGAAGACGCCGCCGCCCGAACCGTTAGCGAGGCGGTTCCAGCTCCGCCATATCGAACAACAGCACCTCAGCGTCCACACCGTCCGAGAGCACCACGCGCGACTCCTCCGTAATCTTCACCGCATCGCCGGCGGACAGCGGATGCCCGTTCACGTGTACCGTCCCACGCACCACGTGTACGTAGATCAGGCGCTCGAAGTCGACGTTGTGGTGGGCGGTTTCATCGGGGCCGAACAATCCCGCATAGATCCGCACATCCTGATGCACCGTCACCGACCCATGCTCACCGCTCTGACTGGCGACGAGGCGCAGCTTGCCGCGCTTCTCGTCATCCGGGAAGAACGTCTGCTCGTAGCCCGGTTTGAGGTTCAGCTGGTTCGGAATGATCCAGATCTGCAGAAAGTGCGTGACCGTGTGGGCATGGTTCTCTTCGGAATGCGTGACGCCATGACCCGCGCTCATCCGCTGCACTTCGCCCGGCCGGATGACGACAGCGTTGCCCATCGAATCCTTATGGGCCAGCTCGCCTTCGAGCACGTAGCTGATGATTTCCATATCGCGGTGCGAATGCGTGCCGAAGCCGGCACCGCCAGCGACCCGGTCTTCGTTGATGACGCGTAGCGGACCGAAGTGCACATGATCCTCGTCGCGGTAGTCGGCGAAAGAGAAGCTGTGGTGGGAATCGAGCCAGCCGTGATTGGCGTGGCCTCGCTCGGACGCGTGGCGGATGACGAACATAAGACTCTCCCTGGATGAGGGCCCACCGTACCGCACCGCTTATGCGCTGGCTTGGAGAATCGACATGCATCGTGCGGTTTCTGCCGTCGACGGACGGAGCGGAACGGCGATAAAACGCTTCGCGTGCCGCTAATGCCTATGCACATTCGGCGCGCGAAGAAAATGATGGGCGAAATCGCAAGTCATATTCGGCAACGGTGCATTCGCGGTCCACGCGTCAAGAGATCGCCGCGGGGCCGTCGCGACGTTTGTTAAATCGCCACGATGAAATACGGAAATGGCGTGAACACTGCGATTCCTTAAGTATCTCTACCTGATTTCTGAAGACGTAACGTCGTCTTTTCGTGCCGTATTTGTCGATGCGCACGAATTCCGCGAGCGACGTTTTCACTTTCTGGAAAGGTCGCGGAAATGCATCGCCAGATTTGTGCATAGACCCCTCTCGACCCTCGCTTAGGCTTGCGCCGAATACCAAGGGCCTGATTCCGTCAGGCTCATCGGCGTCACCAATCAGACGTCTATTTGCGGCACGGATTTTCCGGCGTCGCGGCTGAAGTGCGGCCGATATTTCCCGGTCAGGGAACACGCCGTGCGGACCGGGGAGCGTTATGAGCAAGCGTCACATGGGAAACATCCGCCGCACGTCGCTGAGCAGGGGTATCTACCTCACCTTTGCCTCGACCCTGTTCGGTCTCGTCAGCCAGCAGGCCATCGCCGACTGTGCACCCATCGCTCCGGCCAACGGCTCGACCATCACCTGTTCCGGCGGAACGCTGGTCGGCAACCCTTTCAGCACGAACGCGAACAACCTCACCGTTAACGTCACGAGCGACGGGCGCATCGCATCGGCAATCGGCCTCGGTACGGCGATGACGTTGTCGGGTAACAACGTCACGCTCAATAACTCGGGAAGCATCGACCCCTCGCTGCTGGGTCTTCTGACATTGCTGTCGGAAGGCACGGTCGTCGGTAATGCGAACGCGAGCAACCACGTCATCACGAACAACGCGGGCGCCAGCCTGTACGGCACCATCGGCCTGGCGTCGGTCACGATCGGCGATCTCGGTGGCGTGGCGCTCGACATCCGCAATGGCGCGGGTGGCACGACGACGCTTACCAACAACGGCTTTATCGGTGGCAAGCCCCTCGTCGGCGTGGCGGTGCTTGCCGCCGACGCACCTGCGATCGTCGCGTCCGGCCTGGGCAACACGGTCATGACGAACGGCGCGACGGGCACGGTGCAGGGCCGCATCAGTCTGCATGGCACCAGCAACTCCCTGACCAACAATGGCACCATCACCGGCAGCGTCTACATGGGCCAGGGCAACGACACCTTCGTTGCCGATACGGGGTCCGTCGTCAGCAGCACGGGTACGGGCGTGGCCGCATCCATCGGCGATCTGCTTGGCGTGGGGGTGCTCAACTTCGCCGCCGCCGGCATCGTCGACGGCGGCACGGGTACCGACACGCTGACACTGAAAAGCACGACGGACAATGGCATCAGCAGCGCCTCGGCGGCGCAATACATCAACTTCGAGAACCTGGCTATCAGCGGCGGCATATGGGGTCTCTCCGGCCGCCTGGCCAATGCCACCACCATGACGGGCGGTACGGCGATCCTCGCCGATCCCGCCAATCTGGGCGACAGCGCGAACGTCTCGGGCGGCACTATCCAGGCCGCGACGAACGGGCTCGGCGTTACCACGGCGTTCAATATTCAGGCCGGTGCGGGCCTTACCGTCGCCGGTACGAACAATCTCGGTCTGAGCGGTGCCGTGTCGGGCTCGGGTCCTCTGACGAAGACGGGCACAGGCGCCCTGACGCTGGCGGCCGGCAACACGTGGACAGGCGGTACCACGCTCGCCGCGGGCAGTCTGCTGCTTTCGGGTAACGGTGCGCTGGGTACCGGCGCGGTCAACGTGACGGGCGCCGCCACGACGATCACCGCCCTGAATGCGACCACGCTTTCGAGCGGCAACGCTATCGCGGTAGGCGCCGGCAACACGCTCACCATCAACGGAACACAGAACCTGACCCTCAACGGCGCCCTGTCCGGTGCGGGCAACGTGACCAAGGCGGGCACGGGTGTGCTCACGCTCGGTGCCGTCAATACACTCTCTGGCACGTTCTCGATCACCGGCGGCTCGCTCGCCGTCGGTGCGGGCGGCATGTTGATGCCGACGCAGGTGATCACCCTGTCGCCGGGCGGCACGCTCGATCTCTCCGCGGGTGCCAGCCAGACGATCGGCTCGCTGGCGGGCCTCGGTGGCACCGTCAACCTCGGCGCGACGACGCTCACGACCGGCGGGCTCAACACCAGCACGAGTTACGCGGGCCTGATCGCCGGCACCGGCGGCATCGTCAAGGTCGGCACCGGCGTGCAGACGCTTTCCGGCGCGAACACCTTCAGCGGTGGTGTCGCGCTCAATGGCGGTGGCCTGCTGCTCGGCAACAACGGCGCGCTTGGTACCGGCGCGCTCAGCGTCGGCGCGAACGTCACGCTCGACGGCACGGCACCGCTCGCGCTGGCCAACAACGTGAACCTCGGTACGGGCGGCACGCTCAACCTGCTCGGCGGGCAGCCGCTTGCTTTCGGCGGCGTCATCGCCGGCACCGGCAACGTGGTGAAGACCGGCGCGTCATCGCTCACGTTGACCGGGGCGAACACGTTCAGCGGCGGCCTCACCGTCAATGGTGGCGCGTTGTTGCTCGGCAACGACAGCGCACTCGGCACGGGCGCGCTCAACGTCGCGGCATCGACCACGATCGATGCCAACAACGTTGCGCTGACTCTCGCCAACGCGGTGAATCTGGCATCCGGTGCCGCGTTGAACGTGCTCGGCGGCCAGCCGCTGACCTTCAACGGTCCGATCACCGGCGCGGGGAGCCTGATCAAGAGCGGTGCGTCCACGACGCTGACGCTCGGCGGTGCGAACACCTTCACCGGCGGCCTCAACATCGGCGCGGGCACCGTGGCGCTTGGTACCGGTGCCTCGCTCGCCGCGACGGGCGCGGTGAATCTGAGCGGAACCGGCGCGAGCTTCGACATCTCGGCGGCAGGCAACCAGACGATCGGCGCGCTGTCGGGTGTGCCCGGCACCACGATTTCGCTGGGTGGCAACGCGCTGACCTTCGGCGACGCGACCAACCAGACTTATGCCGGCGTCATCGGCGGTACGGGTTCGCTGGTCAAGGCGGGCGCGGGTATTCAGACACTCAGCGGCGCGAACACCTTCACCGGTGGCGTGAGCCTCAATGCCGGTGGCCTGCTGCTCGGCAACAACGGCGCGCTGGGCACGGGTGACCTCACGGTCAACGGTGCCAGCACGCTCGACGGTACGGCGGCACTGAACCTTGCCAACAACGTCAACCTCGCGGGTGGATCGCTCGTCCTGCCCGGTGCGCAGAATCTCGTGCTGGGCGGTGTCGTCACGGGTGCCGGCGGTCTGATCAAGAACGGCGGGTCACAGCTGACCCTCAACGGCGCGAACACCTTTACCGGTGGCGTGAACCTCAATGCCGGCAGCCTGCTGCTGGGCAACGCGGGCGCACTCGGCACCGGTGCGCTCAACGTCGGCGGCACCGGGTCGCTCGACAGCACGACGGCGCTCAACCTCGGCAATGCCGTGAACCTCGGTGCGGGCACCGCGCTCACGCTTGTCGGCAGCCAGGCGGTCACGCTCAACGGTGCGGTGGCCGGTGCGGGCAGCCTGATCAAGAACGGGGCGTCGGTGCTCACGCTGAATGGTGCGAATACCTTCAGCGGCGGACTGACCGTGAATACGGGCGGTCTCGTGCTCGGCAACAGTGGCGCCATCGGTACGGGCGCGCTGAACATCGGCGGCGCGGTGTCGCTGGATAACAGCGCCGCGATCAGCCTCGGCAATGCGGTCAACCTCGGTGCGGGCAGCGCACTCAGCGTTCTCGGCAGCCAGGATCTGGCTCTGGGCGGCACGGTGTCAGGCACGGGCAGCCTGACCAAGAATGGGACATCGGTGCTCACTCTGGGTGGCGCCAATACCTTCAGCGGCGGTGTGAACCTCAACGGTGGCGGGCTGCTGCTCGGTAACAGCGGTGCGCTCGGCACCGGTGCGCTGAACGTGGGTGCCGATGCGTCGCTCGATGCGAATGCGCCGATCAACGTGGTCAACAACGTCGGCCTCGCCGCCGGTGCGAACCTGAGCGTGCAGGGTAGCCAGGCACTCACGCTGGCTGGCGCATTGTCGGGCGCGGGCGCCCTGACCAAGAACGGCGCCGCGACGCTGACGCTGTCCGGCGCAAACACGTACACCGGCGGTACGACGATCAACGCGGGCACACTCGCGCTCGGCGCAGGTGGCAGCCTCGCCGCGACCGGTGGCGTCACGCTGGCCAATGCGGGAGCCGGCTTCGACATCTCAGGCGCGGGCAATCAGACCATCGGCGCGCTGTCCGGCACGGCCGGCACGACGATCGCGCTCGGCGGTAACGCACTTACCTTCGGTAACGGGACCGACCAGATCTTCAACGGCTCGCTCACCGGTAACGGCGCACTGATCAAGGCGGGCGCGGGCGTGCAGACGCTCGGCGGTACCAGCACCTTCGGCGGCGGCCTGACCGTCAACGCCGGTGGCCTGATCGTCGGAAACGATGCGGCGCTCGGCAGCGGCACGCTGACCATCGGCGGCGCGACCACGCTCGATGCGAGCGGCCCGGTCGCCCTGGCCAATGCGATCGCGCTCAACGCCGGCCTCACCGTGCTCGGCAGCAACGCACTCACCCTCAACGGCAACATCGCGGGAACCGGCGGCCTGACCAAGGACGGCTCGGCACTCCTGACGTTGAACGGCAGCAACACGTACACCGGCGGCACCAACATCAACGCCGGCACGCTGGCGCTCGGTGCGGGCGCCAGCCTGGCGAGCACCGGCATCGTCAATCTGGCGACGGGCGCCACGTTCGATCTCTCGGCAGGCAACGGCACGCAGACGTTCGGCACGCTCACCGGTGGCGGTACCGTCAACCTCGGTGCGAACTCGCTGACCGTCGGGGGCCCGACCAACGGTGTCTTCGCCGGCTCGATCGCGGGCACCGGCGGTCTGATCAAGGAAGGCACCGGCACCGAAACCCTGACCGGTACCAACACGTTCACCGGGGGCACGCTGATCAACGCCGGCACGCTGGCGATCGGCGCAGGCGGCAGCCTGGCTGCGACCGGTGCGGTGAATCTCGCGGCGCCGGGTACGGGATTCGACATGTCGGCGGGCGGTAATCAGGCCATTGGCCTGCTCAACGGCGTCGCGGGCAGCACGGTGACGCTGGGTGGTAATGCGCTCACCCTGGGTGGTGTCGGCAACAGCGTGTACGACGGTCTCATCGCGGGTACCGGCAGCGTCATCAAGAACGGTGCGGGCATTCAGGCGCTCGGCGGTGCGAACACCTTCAGCGGCGGCGTCGCGCTCAATGCGGGAGGCCTGGTGCTGGGTAACGACGATGCGCTCGGCACCGGTGCCCTGTCGGTCGGCGGCAATGCGTCGCTCGACACGACGGCCGCGCTCAATGTCGGCAACAGCATCACCCTCGCGTCTGGCGTGAACCTCGATCTGCTGAGCAGCAACGCGCTGACGCTGAGCGGTGCGGTGTCGGGTGCGGGCGGCATCATCAAGGACGGCGCCTCGACGCTGACCCTGACGGGCGCAAACACCTTCACCGGCGGCACGACCATCAACTCGGGCACGCTGGCCATCGGCGCCGGTGGCAGCCTTGCGTCGACCGGTGCGGTGAATCTGGCTGGCACGGGTACGTTCGATATTTCGGCGGCCGGCAACCAGTCGATCGGTTCGCTCACCGGCGTCGCGGGCAGCGCGGTCTCCCTCGGCGGCAACGCGCTGGTGCTCGGCGGTGCGACGGATGCGACCTTCAACGGCAGCATCGGTGGCAGTGGCGGCCTGGTGAAGAACGGCGCGGGCGTGCAGACGCTCAACGGTGCGAGCGCGTTCACCGGCGGCGTGACGCTCAACGCGGGCGGCCTGGTCGTCGGCAGCGACGCCGCGCTGGGCACGGGGGCGCTGACCGTGGGCGGTGCATCGACCCTCGATGCGTCGGTCGCCACCACGCTCGCGAACGACGTGATCCTCAACGCCGGGCTCGCGGTGCTGGGCACTAACGACCTCACGCTCAACGGTGCCATCTCGGGTGCCGGCGGCCTGACCAAGGACGGCGCGGCGACGCTCACGCTCAACGGCACGAACACATACTCGGGCGGCACCTTCATCAACGCCGGCACGCTGGCGCTGGGTGCGGGTGCGAGCCTGCTGAGCAGCGGCACGGTGAATCTCGCCACCGGCGCCACGTTCGATCTCTCGGCCGGCAACGGCACGCAGAGCTTCGGCACGCTGGTCGGCGACGGTACCGTCAACCTCGGCGGCAACTCGCTGGTGGTCGGCGGCCCCACGGACGGCACCTTCAGCGGCAGCATCGGCGGCACCGGTGGGCTGATCAAGGAAGGCACCGGCATCGAAACGCTGACGGGTACGAACACGTATACCGGCGGTACCACGATCAATGCGGGGATCCTCGCCATCGGCGCGGGTGGCAGCCTGTCGCCCACGGGCGCCGTGACGCTCACGGCGGCAGGCACCGGCTTCGATATCGCGACCGGCGGCAATCAGGCGATCGGCGTACTCAACGGCGTCGCCGGCAGCGCCGTCACGCTCGGCGGCAACACGCTGACACTCAACGGCGTCGGCAACGGCACCTACGACGGCGTCATCTCGGGCGCGGGCGCCCTGATCAAGGACGGCCCGGGGTCGCAGACGCTGGCCGGTGCGAATACCTTCAGCGGCGGTGTCACCCTCAACGCGGGCGGTCTCGTGGTCGGCGACAACGCCGCCCTCGGCACGGGCGTGCTGACGGTGGCCGGTGCGGGAACACTGGATGCCAGCGCGCCGGTCACGCTGGCGAACGACATCGCACTCAACGCCGGCCTGACCGTGCCCGGCAGCAACGACCTGACCCTTGGCGGCGCGATCTCGGGTGCGGGGAGCCTGACCAAGAACGGCGCCGCGACGCTGACGCTTACGGGCGTCGGCAGCTACACCGGAGGCACGACGATCAACGGAGGCACGCTGGCGATCGGCGCCGGTGGCAGCCTGGCTCCCGCCGGCGCGGTGACTCTGGCCGGTACTGGCACGTTCGACATCTCGGCGGGCGGCGACCAGACGATCGCTTCCCTCGACGCGGTGGCGGGCAGCACGGTCGGTCTCGGCGGCAACCTGCTTACGCTCGCCGGTGCTGCGGACTCGCTCGTCAATGGCACGGTCACCGGTACGGGCGGGCTGGTGAAGGACGGCGCGGGCACGCTCACCCTCGGCGCCGCCAACACCTTCAGTGGCGGCGTGACCCTAAACGCCGGTGGCCTGAGCGTCGGCAACGACGCGGCGCTGGGCACGGGTGCGCTGACCGTCAATGGCGCGACCACGCTGGATGCGACGGCAGCCACCACGCTGGGGAACGACGTCGCACTCAACGCCGCACTGACCCTGCCGGGCAGCAACAACCTGACGCTCAATGGTGCGATCTCCGGCGCCGGTAGCCTGATCAAGCACGGCGTGATTCGTCTGGCCGTGAACGGCAACAACAGCTACACCGGCGGCACCACGGTCGACGGCGGCACGCTCGTCGTCGGCAGCGACACCGCGCTGGGGACGGGCGGTCTCAACATCGACGGCGCCGCCCTCGAAGCGAGTACCGCGGTAACGCTCGGCAACGACGTCACGGTCGGTGGCAACGGCGTGACCGTGCAGGGTCCCGCCGACCTCACCTTGAACGGCACGCTCAGCGGCACCGGCGGCCTCGACAAGGAGGGCACCGGCACCCTCAATCTTGGCGGATCGCTCGCTGGCTTCACCGGTGGTCTGACGGTCAATGGCGGCATCCTCAATGCCAGCAATCCGTACACGGGTGGCGTCGCCGTCGGCTCGGACGGCACGGCCAGTCTCGACGGTACCGGCAACGTCGTCACGGTGACCGGCCCGATCGCCGGCACCGTCAACCTGGGTGGCAACAGCACGATCGATATCTCCTACGGCCAGCTGCCGGGTGTCACGGGTACGGTCAACGGGACGGGGCCGGGTAGCACGGTCAACATCACGGGTAGCGGCGAGGCCAGCTTGCCGGGCGGCTCGATCACCCACATCGACAACCTCAACATCGGTGCCGGCACGCTCACGATCGCTAGCGGTACGACCGCGACCTTCCCGGGTGGCACCACGGTCGGCGGCAACATCGTGGTCAATGGCTCGCTGGGCGGACCGGCGACCGTGACTCCCGGCGGCGGCATCGTCGGCGGCGGTACGGTGACGGGCCCCGTGGTGGTCGATGGCACAATCGCACCGAGCGGCATTCCGGGTGCGACCGGCGCGGCGGGAGGCACCGGTACGCCGGGTACGGTGCTGACGACGGGCGACCTGACGCTTGGCAGCGGCTCGACCACGCAGATCCGCACGGGCACCGGCAATACGAGCGACACCATCAACGTCAATGGCGCGGCCACCGTCGGCGGCACGTTGGCGGTCACGCCGACGAGCACCACCTTCAGGCCGGTGAGCCGCTTCACGATCCTGCGGACGACCAACGGCATCAACGGCGCGTACAGCAACGTGCCGACCAGTCCCTTCCCGTTCCTCGACACGAATCTGGCGACCGAAGGCAATGACCTCGTCCTGACGTACAGCCAGGCGGGCAGCGGTCTCGGCGCGGGCGGTATCGGCTTCGGCCAGTTCCCCGGCCTCAACGCCAATCAGGGCGACATGGCCTCGGTACTGCAGCGCATCGCTGTCTCGGGGGGCGACCCGCTGCCGACCCTGCTGGGCAATGCGCGTGGTCTGACCTCGGAGCAGGTCTACCGCGCCTTCGATTCGCTGACCGGTGAAACGTACGCGTCGGCAGCCAATGCCGAGCTTTCCGGGCAGAGCCAGTATCAGGACACGCTGTTCTATCGTCTCAAGCTCCAGCGTGACACCGGCGAGCCGGGTCCGGCGGTCTGGGCGGAACCGTACACCTCGAGCAGCAGCTTCGACCACAGCGTCGACGTCGCAAAGACCGACTACCGCATCCATGGCGTCATCATCGGCACGGACGCGCCGGTCACGCCGGACCTGCGCCTGGGTGTGCATGCCAACTTCGCCAACTCGCGTACCGAGGCGGATCGTCGCGGCGATTACACCGATGTCGATCAGGCGGCGATCGGCCTGCATGCGCTCTACTTCAACGACAAGCAGTGGTGGGCGGAAGGCCTGGCGTCGTACGGCTGGCAGAATGCGGACAGCTCGCGTCGTATCGCGGTGGGCAGCTTCACGCCGCAGGCGACCGGTAGCTATGACGGCAAGACCGCCAATGCCTCGCTGGAGGGCGGCTACCGCTTCCAGCTTGGCCAGTCCATGCATCTGGAGCCGTTCGTCGGTGCGTACTACGCAAAGGTCAAGTACGACGCCTTCACCGAAAAGAATGCCGGTGACGCCGACCTCCGCGTCGGCAGGACCAGCGCCAGCAGCCTGCAATACGGCGTCGGTGCCCGCCTCGTCGGCGATGTCGACCTGGGCGTGGAAGGCACGAAGCTGCACCCGATCGTGATGGTCCGCTACCTGCACAACACCCGGGACGATACGACCACCGTGAACAACGCCTTCGCGGGCGCACCGGCCGAGACCTTCTCGGTGCAGGGCTCGCAGCCGGTACGCAACCACTGGCAGGCCGGCGTGGGCGTGAGCTTCGACATCACGCCGAAGGCCAGCACGTTCGTGTACTACAACGCGGACGTCGCCACGCATCAGCGCAGCGACGCGGTGAACCTGGGCTTCCGCTGGAGCTTCTGACCGAGCCGACCTGACGAGCCGCCACGGCTCGTCAGGTCGTTCGCGGTGTGACCGCCGGTGTCCGCGCGGGAACGTCCGCGGACACGGTCCTTGCCGGCCCAGACCGGGTATCCCTTCGCCCGAAGGATGTTGCGACCCGCCCTTTGCCCTTGAAAAACAACGCCTGAGCGTTACCGCGATGGCACGCATGTCCGTCCGCACGTGCTGGCATATCGCTTGCAACGTGCCTCGGATAATCGGCGTGCTTAGAGGCGGACATGCAAACAAGGTATCTATCGGGCTGTCTGGCGGCGTTGCTGTCCATGGCTGGCGCGCTGCCGGCGGTCGCCGGCGCGGAAGACCTGCTGGACATCTATCGCGAAGCGGTAGCCAACGATCCTGTCCTGGCGGGCGCCGATGCGCGTCGTCTGGTGGTGGCCGAGGGTGTGCCGCAGGCGCGGTCGGCCTTGCTTCCCCAGCTGTCCGCCGGACTGGAGCTGCAGCAGTTTCATCCCGGTTACGCCGGTGTGGAATCCGGCAACGGCGGCACCTCGTCCGAAACGACGGGCGGCCACAGCCGGCAGCGTGACCTGACGTTTCAGCTCGACCAGACGGTGGTCGACCTGGCGAAATTCTCGCGCGAACGCCAGGCGAAGCTCACCGCCGAATCGCAGGACGCCACGTATGAAGGGGAGCTGCAGGACCTCTACGTCCGCGCGACCACCGCGTATTTCAACGTGCTGATCGACCAGGACCAGGTCGAGGTATTCCAGTCGTACGAGGACGCTTACAAGCAGCAATACGACCAGGCCGTCATCAAGTTCGCGAACGGGCTGGCGCCGCAGGCGGACCTCAGCCAGTCGAAGGCTTATTACCTCTACATCAAGTCGTCGCGTGTGGATGCGGAGTCCGCGTTGAAGGATGCGCGTCGCGCGCTGCAACAGCTGACCGGCAAGGCCCCTGGCACGCTGAAGAGCCTGCGTGAAGACCTCCCGATGGAAACGCCCACGCCGAACAATGCCGAGGCGTGGGTCGAAGAAGCCATGCGTCAGAACCCGGACGTGCTCGCGGCGAGCCGTCTGGTGACGGCCGATGAGCACTCGATCTCGGCAGCGCGCAGCGGTCATCTGCCGACGCTCAATTTCTCGGTGGGCTACGACAAGGCTGGCGCGTGGTCGAACACGGTTCGTGGAGGCGCGAGTTATGGCCCGGGTAGTACGACGGTCGGCCTGGTGCTGGCCGTGCCGCTGTTCAGCGGCGGCCTCACCCAGTCGCAGGTGCGCCAGGCGATACACCAGCGCGATGCGGACCAGGACGACCTGGAGTCGCTGCGCCGACAGACCGCGCGTGATGCCACCAACTATTTCAACCTGATCACCGCGGGCATCGGACAGGTCAGCGATGCGCGCGATGCGGTGAAGTCGGCTAACGACGCGCTGGCTTCCATGCGCGCGGGTTACGACATCGGTACCCAGAGCCTGACCAACGTCGTTGTCGCGATCGCGCAGCTGGCGAACATCCGTACGCAGTACACCGCGCTACGCCACCAGTTCATCCTCAACAAACTGCTGCTCAAGCGCAGTGTCGGCGCTGCCGAGCTGAAAGACATCGAAGAAATCAACCGGCTGCTGCAGTAGCCACTGTGGTGGGAGCCAATCCTATTGGCGATGCTTCTGTAGGAGCCAGCCCTGCTGGCGAAAGCAACCCACCTCAGTGCTCAGCCAAAGCCACCCACTCCGACTCAGCATGCGCCTCACGATGCACGAAGAACAACGCCCGCACCGTCGCATCGACCATGCAGCTCGTCGTCAGCATCGCGTCCGTGCCGTCCGCCGGTGCGAACGCATAACTGACGTCGATCTTCTTCACCTTGGCGATGAAGTTACCCGCCGTCCCGTGTAAGCGAAGATCCAGATGGTCGATGTAAGGATGCCCCCCGGCATTCTTCGTCACGGTGACCGCGCCATCGAACCGTTCGTCGTCGCCCTTGCCGTCGCTGCTCACGTTGATATGCCCGGCCTGGACATAGCCGCGTGGCAGACGCGTCGTCGTAAACGCGTACGTCGTCCGTCCGGCTTCCTGTTTCGTCACGTGCGCATCGGTACCGATGACGTCCCGCAGTTCGTCGTAGGAAGCCATGATCTTTTTCGGCTCCTTGCGCGGATCCACGGATTCGGAATCCAGCTCGGGCTTGTCGCCGCCCTTGACCGTCGTGGTCGTACGGATGACGCCGTGCAGATCGGCCGTGGGCACCGCCTTGCGGGCGAGTGCCTGTTCCAGCAGCGCATCGTGGGCGGTGACGGTCGATGCCCCGGCGAGCAACAGCAATCCCAGATAAGTGGCTCGCATCGGCATCCCTCCTTCGGCTCGGATATATCCATGGAAGGTAGGCCGGCCATCGCCGGGCGCCATGGCCCATTGGTCACGACCGGCCCATACGTCATGCCGCGCCGGATGCACTCCGGTCAGAACACCTGCTGCGTCGGCCGGATCACGATGTTATTGATGTCGACGTCGGCGGGCTGCTCGATCGCGAACGCGATGGCCCGTGCGACCGACGCCGCCGGAATCGCCTGCTTGTAGAAATCCAGCACGGTGTCTTTCGCGGTGCCCGATGTGCTGAGCTTGAGATCGCTCTCGACCGCGCCCGGCTCGATGCAGGTCACCCGGATATCGCCACCCACTTCCTGGCGAAGGCCTTCCGAGATCGCGCTGACCGCGAACTTGGTACCCGAGTAGACCGTGCCACCCGGTGCGAAGACCTTCACGCCGGCGACGGAGCTCAGGTTGATGATGTGGCCGCGCTTCTGCTCGATGAAGCGCGGGAGCACGGAGGCGATGCCGTACAGCGTGCCCTTCAGATTGACGTCGATCATCGCGTCCCACTCGTTGGTATTGACCTCTGACATGGGACGGATCGGCATCAGGCCGGCATTGTTGATGAGGACGTCCAGCGTGCCGAAGTCGGCGACCGCGGCGCCGACGACCTGGGCGAACTGCGCCTTGTCGGTGACGTCCAGGGTATAGGCCGCGGCTTGCCCACCGGCCGCGACGATCCCGGCCACGACGGCATCGAGCATCGACTTACGCCGCGCCGCGAGCGCGACTTTTGCACCGCGGGCCGCGAGATGCTTCGCGACTTCCGCACCGATGCCCGTGCTCGCGCCCGTGATCAGGACGACCTTTCCTTCGATTTGCTTGCTCATGGTATTGCCCTCTATGTCGTGAGTGCTTACTTGACCGACTTGCTGGCGGCCTGCTCGATCAGCTTCGCCACGTCGGCAGGATGCGAGAGAAAGGCGACGTGACTGGAGGCGACCTCGACCGTGGTGCTGCCTGCGCGCTTCGCCATGAAGCGTTCGAGATCCGGGTTGACCGTCCGGTCGAGCGTGGCGACGAGCGCCCAGCTCGGCTTGGTCTTCCACGCCGCGGTCGACACGGGGGCGGTAAACGCCTGGACGGAAGGCATGACCTGCGAGGCCGCCATGAAGCGGGTTTCCTTCTCCGGCACGTCGGCGGCGAAGTCGGCATGGAACTGCGCGGGGTCGATGTAGAGGAAGTTGTCCGCCGTCTTCTTGATCGCCTTGGTCGCGCCGGGATTCTTCTCGGTCAGCGTGGCCAGGCTCTCGCCGGCCTCGGGCTGATAAGCGGCGATGTAGACCAGGCCGACGACCTGCGGATCGTTGCCCGCTTCGGTCACCACGGCACCGCCGTAGCTGTGGCCGACGAGGATGCTGGGACCGTCCTGCATGTGGACGACGCCCAGCGTCGCCTTGACGTCATCGGCGAGCGAGGTTTCCGGCTCCTGCACGATGGAAACCTTGTAGCCATCGCGGATCAGGATGTCGGACACCGCTTTCCAGCCGGAGCCATCCGCGAAAAATCCATGGACGAGGACGATGTTCTTCACGGGTGCGGCGGTGACGGCGGCGGCGCCGAAGACGGAGAGGGAGATCGCCAGGGCGGCGGCGAAACGGGTGCGACGGAATGCTGTTTTCATGAGGTTCTCCTTGGGCGCTTACTTGCGGATCAGAATGGTTTTCGGATTGGTGAAGAGCTGGCGCCCTTCGCTGCCGTGCTCGGTGCCGACGCCGGATTGCTTGTGGCCGCCGAAGGGCACGTCCACGCCCTGGGTATGGATCTCGTTGACCCAGACCATGCCTGTCTCGAGGCGGTTGGCCACCGCGACGGCCGCGGCGGTGTCGCGACCCCAGACGGAGCCGCCCAGACCGAACGGACTGTCGTTGGCACGCTCGATCACGTCGTCGACGTCGTCGTAGGCGATGATCGGCACGATCGGAGCGAACTGCTCTTCCTGCACGATCTTCGAATCTTCCGACGGGTTGTCGACGACGGTCACGGGGATGAAGTAGCCGGGACGGTTCGGGTCGATCTCGCCGCCGAGGACGATCTTCTGACCGTTCGCCTTGATGTCGTCGAGGAACGTGACGACCTTGTCGAACTGCATCTTGTTCTGCACCGGGCCGACGGTAACCTCGGGGTCGAGCCCGTCGCCGAGCTTCTGCCGCTTGGCGTATGCCACGAATGCGTCGACGAAGTCCGCGTGGAACGAACGGTGGACGTACAGGCGCTTGATGCCGACACACCACTGACCCGAATTGCCGACAGCGCCCCAGAACAGTGTGGGCACGATCGAACGCCAGTCGGCATCGGGCAGCACGATCGCCGCGTCGTTGCCACCCATCTCGAGTGTGAGGCGCTTGATCGTCCCGGCAGCGGAGCGAATCACATGCTTGCCGGTCTCGGTGGACCCGGTGAAGCTGATCTTGGCGATGTCCGGGTGCGCGGTCATCTGCGGGCCAAGCTCGTTGCCGCCGGAAACCACCGAGAGCACCCCGGGTGGCAGCACGGACTGCGCGATCTGCCCAAAGCGCAGTGTGGACAACGGCGTAAACGGCGAGGGCTTGATCACCATGGTGTTGCCGGTGATCAGTGCCGGCGCGACCTTCCACAAGGCGAGCAGCACGGGGAAGTTCCACGGTGTGATCGCACCGACGACGCCCAGCGGCGTGTGGTGAAGCTCGACGATGTGGTCGTCGGTCTCCTCCACGATCTCGACGGGGATGCGCCGCGCGGCGATCTGCCGGATCCAGGAGATCGACTGGTCGACCTCCGGCTCCGCCATCGTCTTGAGCGGTTTGCCCTGCTCGAGGGTGAGCAGTCGGGCCAGCTCGTCGCGGTGGGCTTCGAGCGCATCGGCATAGGCGTTGAGATAGACCTGGCGCCGCTCGTAGCCAAGGGTCGACCAGGTCCTGAAGGCCGCTTTCGCGGCGGCGATCGCTTCGTCGAGCTGCGCGGCGCTGGCGGCCGGCGCCTGCGCCAGCACCGTCCCGGTCGCCGGATTCATGACGTCGAAGCGATCGCTCGTCTCGATGAGCTTGCCGGCGATGCTCAGGTAATACGGACCGTCGAAGATGTTCATGCCGACAGCTGCTTCATCAGCACAGCGGCGGCTTCCGACGACGACGCGGGGTTCTGGCCCGTGATCAACAGGCCATCGGTAACGACGTACGAACCCCAGTCCGGACCCTTCGAGTAGATGCCACCCCTGGTCTTCAGTTCGTCTTCGACGAGGAAGGGCACCACATCGGTGAGGCCAACGCCTTCTTCTTCCGTATTGGTGAAGCCCGTGACCTGTTTGCCCTCGACCAGCGGCTTGCCGTTCGACGCCTTGACGTGGCGGAGCACGCCCGGGGCATGACAGACGAGCGCGACCGGCTTACCCGCTTCGATGAACGATTCGATCAGCGCGATGGAATGCGTGTCCTCGGCCAGATCCCACAGCGGGCCGTGACCACCCGGATAGAACACGGTGTCGAAGTCGGCCTGCGAGACGCTGTCGAGGCGGACGGTGGCCGCGAGCTGGGCGTTGGCGGCGGCATCGGCTTCAAAGCGACGGGTGACGTCGGTCTGGAACGACGGCTCGTTGCTCTTGGGATCGAGCGGCGGCTGGCCGCCCTTGGGCGAGGCGAGAACGATCTCGGCGCCGGCGTCCTTGAAGGTGTAATAGGGCGCGGCGAGCTCTTCGAGCCAGAAGCCGGTCTTGCGGCCGGTGTTGCCAAGCTGGTCGTGCGAGGTCAGAACGATGAGGACTTTCATGGGAATCTCCTGATTGGTTGGGTAAAAGTAGACCAGTCGTCTAGTAGCTAGGGGCAAAAAAACGCTTCGCGAAGAAGCGTCCGTATCGCCTCCCGGCCTCAGGCCGGGAGCTTCAAAACCTGGCGGGTGGTAGCCATCGCCTTGTCGAACGGTTCGGTGTTGCGAACGATCTTGACCATGACGCTGGCGCCCAGCCAGAGCTGGTACAGGCTCTGCGCCACGTCCGCCGCCGGCTCGTCGACCGACAGTGAGCCGTCGGCCACCCCGGCCTCGATCGCTTCGGCGAGGTAGCGGATGATCCCCGTGGTGCCGCGCCTGAGCGAAGCGCGCATCACTTCTGACAGATCCGCCACCTCGGCGCCCAGCTTCACGGCAAGGCACTTACCCTGGCAGTCGTGGAAGGACTGGTTGTCCCGCCACGCCTGAAAGTAGTTCTCCAGACGAGCCGCCACCGGTCCGCCGGCCTGGCGCAGCGTGCGGTCCATGTCGGCCAGGTACTCCTCGAAGTAGTCCTCGAGCAAGGCCTCACCGAACGCGTCCTTCGATCCGAAGTAGTGATAGAACGACCCCTTCGGCACACCGGCGGCCGCCAGCACTTCATTGAGGCCCACCGCAGAGAACCCCTTGCCGCCCATGATGCGCTGACCCGTGGCCAGGATCCTGGCGCGGACGTCGGACGATTCGTTGATGGCGGTGGCTGGGCTCATGGGAAGAACTCTACACGCCATTAGACCGGTCGTCTAGTATTTTTTTCGAGGAATATCTGAACTGACGGGTTTTAAGTCCGGCAGGCCATCCACATGTCGAACGCAGCGATATTCCCAACCCACCGAGCAAGGATCTGGAATGAACACCACGCAGAAAGTCGCCCTCGTCACCGGCGCCACCCGCGGCATCGGTCAGGAAACCGTCCGTCAGCTGGCGCAGGAAGGTGTGATCGCGCTGCTGGCTGGCCGCGACGCCGGTCGTACCAAGGCGGCGGCGGACAAGCTCAAGGCCGAAGGCCTCACCGTCGAACCGATTGCGCTCGATGTCACCGACAGCGAAAGCATCAGAAAGGCCGTGGCGGAAGTCGGCGAGAAGTACGGCAAGCTCGACATCCTGGTGAACAACGCGGGCATCCTCGTCGACGACATGAGCAAGGCCCCGTCCGAGCAGACGCTGCAGGCATGGCGCGAGACCTTCGACACCAACGTGTTCGCGGTCGTCGAAGTGACCAACGCCTTCCTCCCGCTGCTGAGGAAAGCCCCGGCGGCGCGTATCGTCAACGTCTCCAGCCAGCTCGGCTCGATCACGCTGCACGTCGATCCGAACTCGCCGATCTACAGCTTCAAGGTGCCGGCGTACGATGCGTCGAAGACCGCCATCAATTCGTGGACCGTGCATCTTGCTTATGAACTGCGCGACACGCCGATCAAGGTCAACGCGGTGCATCCGGGTTATGTGCAGACCGAGATGAACGGTGGCAACGGCGAGATCGATGTGCCGACCGGTGCGAAGAGCAGCGTCGGTATGGCCTTGCTCGATGCCAACGGCCCGACGGGTAGCTTCACCTACCTCGGCAAGACGCTTCCCTGGTAAGTCCACCCACCCCTCAGGATGTGAACTATGGCGACTTATGTCGTGTTTTCCCGCGATCGCACCAAGGATCCGGAAGAGATGAAGATCTACGCAGAGAAAGCCAGTGAGGCGCGCGGAAACCATCCCATCACGCCGCACGCGTTCTACGGTGAGATCGAGACGCTCGAAGGGCCCGAGGTCGAGGGTGCGGTCATCATCAGCTTCCCGACGAAGGCCGAAGCGCTGGCCTGGTACAACAGTCGGGAGTACACCGAGGCGCGCGCGCATCGGTTCAAGGGTGCGGACTACCGGGTGTTCATGGTCGAAGGGGTCTGACCGACACCCACGGAACCCGGTGCTCGGTCCGTACGATCGAGCACCGGGTTTCGAGCCATGGGCTCCGCTTCAACAGGGTGCCGTGCCAGTGTCCTGATGAAGTCCGAATCCGACCGTATCCTGTCCAAGCCCGTCACGCAGGCGCAAGCTCGGTATCTCGTAGTCGCCCCCATTCTGTCGCCGGAAAGGAATCGGAGACGTGATCGCCAGATTGCGCATGCGCTCGCGTAACGCTTCGGCCATCGCGGGAAACGCGTCCTCGCCCATGCGATCCAGACGGTAGGCGACGAACGGCGGCAGGACGTCGAACCCCGGGTAGTGCAGTACCCCGTGGTTGATCGGAAAGAGCAGGTCATCGATAGGCCCGTTGATCCCGCGTGGCCCGTAGTGCTCCTCCCAGCCACCGGCGGTGACGACGAGCATGGCGCGCTTGCCCGCGAGCGTGCCTTCGCCGAAACGGTCGCCCCAATGCCTGTCGCTATGCTCGCCGACGCCGTACGCGAAACCACAGGCGTACACGCGATCGATCCATCCTTTGAGAATCGCCGGCATCGTGTACCACCACAGGGGGAACTGCAGAATCACCGCGTCGGCCCAGAGCAGCTTCTCCTGTTCCTCGCGCACGTCATCGGTCAGGGTTCCCGAGGCAAAGGCTTCAGCCGAAGCACGTGCGGGATGCAGACGGTCGTCACTCCGGAGGGCAGGGAAGTCATCGCGATCGACCACCGCTTTCCACCGCTGAGCGTACAGATCGGTCTGACGCACGTCGTGGCCCTGAGCCAGCAGCTCCGCGATGGCGACATCGCGCAGTGAACCATTGAGTGAGCGGGGCTCAGGATGAGCAAAAACAAGCAAAACCTTCATAAAGACTCCGGATGTCGAATGACCTCACGGTAGCCAACAGGTGATCCATCCACTATATGGATGGATGCATAACTCAGTGCCGAAAAATGGATAGATCCGATCTGACGCTGGAACGCATGCGCACCTTCGTGCGCGTCGCGGAGCGAGGCAGCCTGTCTGCGGTGGCACGCGAAAGCGGCCTGGGACAGTCGACGGTCACGCGCCATCTGCGCGAACTCGAGGCCGCTGTGGGAGCACCATTGCTCAGTCGGACGACGCGCCGCATGACCCTGACCGACGAAGGCGCGCGCTTCTACGCCTCAGCTCTGCAGATCCTCCGGCTGGTCGAGAAGGCCGCCGACGAAGTCAGCGATCACCGCGGCGCCAATGCCGGTACGGTTCGTCTCTCGACGACGAGCGCTCTGGGCATCCTCCACATCACGCCGTTGATCTTCGCATTTCAGGATCGGTACCCCGATATCGAGGTGGAACTCGGGCTCACCGATGAGCGGATCGATCTGGTGCGGGAAGGCGTGGATATCGCCATTCGCCTCGGGCCCCTCGACAACAGCTCGATGAAACTGCGCGCGCTCGGCTCCAGTCAGCGCTTGCTGGTGGCCTCTCCCGCCTACCTGGCCTCTCGCGGCACACCTGCATCGCCAGACGATCTCATCGGGCATGACAGCATCCGCATGTCGAACGTGATCGGCAGCGACGTCCTCCTGCTCGACGGTCCGGACGGTGTGCGTCACGCGATCCCGGTCACAGGTCGTCTGCGTGTCGACCACGGTCTGGCTGCGCGAGCGGCTGTCGTGGCAGGGCGAGGCATCGTGTCGGCTCACCGATGGATGGTGGACGACCTGCTGGTGACAGGGACGGTGGTCCCCGTGCTGCCGGATCATCGCCCGGTGGCCGTGCCGCTCAACCTGTTGATGGTTCCGGGGAGATCGGACGTCGCGCGCGTGCGACGTCTGATCGACTATCTGGTGGACGCCATCGCCACCCTCCCAGGTATCGCTTAGGGCGAATCGCTCATATCGCCTGACCGCCCGACACCTCGATTCGCTGCGCCGTCACCCAGCGGTTATCCGCCGAAAGCAGGCTGGCGATCATCGGGCCGATATCGTCGGGCACACCTGCGCGACCGAGCGCCGTCATGTCGGCAAAGATCTTGTTGATCTCCGGATTGTCGCGCACGGCACCGCCACCGAAGTCGGTTTCGATGGCGCCGGGCGCGACGGTGTTCACGGCGATACCGCGGCTGCCCAGTTCTCTGGCCATGTAGACGGTCAGGACTTCTACCGCTGCCTTGGCGGCGGCATACGCGGCATACCCGGGATACGAGACGCGCGTGAGTCCCGAAGACAGGTTGATGATGCGACCGCCATCGGCGAGCAGGGTCAGCAGCGACTGGGTGAGGAAGTACACGCCCTTGAAGTGGACGTCGACCAGCGAGTCGAACTGAGCTTCGGTGGTGTCCTGGATCAGCGCGTAATCGCCGTGTCCGGCGTTGTTGACCAGGTGGTCGAACGTATCGCGGTTCCAGGTTTCGCGCAGGACCTTCGCAAGGCTCTCCGCGAACGCCGCAAAGCTTCGGCTGTCGCCGGTGTCCAGCGGAAGCGCGACCGCCTTGCGACCGAGCGACTCGATCTCGGCGACCACCGCATCGGCTTCGTCGCGACGGCTGCGGTAGGTGATGACGACATCGCCGCCGTGGCGCGCGACGCTCAGTGCGGTGTTGCGGCCGAGGCCGCGGCTGCCGCCGGTAATCAGGGTGATCGTGGTCATGTCGCTGGCTCCGTTTGGGATGAAGGAAACGATAGGTGTCGGCGTCTCCCGCGTCGTTGCCGTAACCTCGACGTTGTTTGCCTTTTCCTCCAACGGGGCCGATGCGGCGCCTGGGATGCGTTAGCTTTCACCTCATGACCGAGGCCCTTCTCACCGCCGTTCGCCGTTATGTCGCCGCACATGCCGACGCGACGGGGCTTGCCCAGACGCCCATTCCCGGCCTGACGACGATCCGTTCGACCGAGCCCAGCGGACTGGTCTACGCCATCTCCCAGCCATTGGTCTGTCTGGTACTTCAGGGCGGCAAGCAGGTGACCCTGGGTGCGCAAACCGTGTCGCTGGAACCGGGTGATTCGCTGCTGATCACGGCCGACGTTCCCACCGTGAGCCAGATCGTGACGGCGAGCCAAGACGCACCGTACTTTTCACTGGTCATGGATCTGGACACGCGCCTGATCGCCGAGCTGGCGCTCGCGATGGAAGCGGGCACGCCGGCCGGTGGCCCGGATGTCCGTGCCGAGCCGACCGATGCTGAGGTGGCCGCCAGCGCGCTGCGCCTCATGCAGCTGCTCGACCGGCCGGGTGCGGTGCCTATCCTGCACACGTCGCTGGTGCGCGAGTTGCACTACTGGTTGCTTGCCGGGCGGCATGGTCCGGCGATAAGGCGCCTCGGCTGGCAGGAGGGGCACGCCCAGCGCGTGGCACGCGCGGTAGCGGTGCTTCGCTCGGAGTTTGCGCAATCCATTCCGGTCGAGCGGCTCGCTGCCATCGCCGATATGAGCCCGTCGTCGTTTCATCAGCATTTTCGTGCGGTGACGTCGTTGTCGCCGAAGCAGTTTCAGAAACAGCTGCGGCTGATCGAGGCGCGTCGCCTCATGACGGGTGAGGGCAGGTCGGCGAGCGGTGCCGCCTTTGCCGTGGGATACGAAAGTGTTTCGCAGTTCACCCGGGAGTATTCGCGGATGTTCGGTTTGTCCCCGGGTAAGGACACAGAGCGGCGCACGGCACCCCTGTAAAAAACGCAATGCAGATATGACGACATCGGTCGATAAGACACCTGTAACATGCACGTGTCACATTAGTTCATAACTGAAGTATATCGACCGACAGTAAGACCGTCGGTGGTTTTTCTATTGTCTTAAGCCAGCCTGCCGCCCCGGAGCCAGCCATGTCCTCACCGGACGAAACCAACGCCGCGTTGCAATCGCGACGCCGTATCCTGCTTGGCCTGACCATGGCCCCGCTCGCTGCCGCTCTCCCGCTCGCCGCGACAGCCACGCACAAGCCAGGTGACGGCGCCACCGCTGAGAGCGGTGCCGGGTACAAACCGAATTTCTTCAAGGACGTGGAATGGACCTGCATGGTCGCCATCTGCGACCGGCTGATCCCCAGTGACGACGTCGGCCCCGGTGCCGTCGAGACCGGCGTGCCCGAGTTTCTCGACCGCCACATGCAGACGCCGTACGCCAATGGCGCCATCTGGTACATGCAGGGTCCCTTCCTCGAAGCCCCGCCGGAGTTCGGCTATCAGGGCCGCCTCACGCTGCGCGACATCATCCGTGTCGGCCTCAACGCGATCGACGCGCATTGCAGGAAGACCTTCGACGGCAAGACCTTCGCCCAGCTCGAGCACACCCGGCAGGAAGAACTGCTCAAGGCGGCCGAGAGCGGCAAGCTCAAGCTGGAGGACATCTCGTCCAAGCTGTTCTTCACCAACATCCTCAACGAAGTGAAGAACGGCTACTTCGCCGATCCCCGTTATGGCGGCAACCGCGGCATGGCCGCGTGGAAGATGATCGGCTACCCCGGCATGCGCGCCGATTACCTGGACTGGATTACGGTGCGCGACAAACCGTATCCGCTGCCGCCGGTCGATCTGTCCGGCAAGAGGGGTTGAGACGATGGCTACCGTGAAACCGAAAGTGGACGCCGTCATCGTCGGCATGGGCTGGACCGGCGCGATCCTCGCGAAGGAACTGACCGAGGCAGGCCTCCATGTCGTGGCGCTCGAGCGCGGCGCCGACCGCGATACGCAGCCCGACTTCGCCTATCCCAAGGTCGTCGATGAGCTCGAAGGCTCGGTGCATCGCCGGTTCCTGCAGAGTCTCAATCAGGAAACCGTCACCATTCGCCACAACAGCGCGTCGGATGCCGTGCCGTATCGGCAGATGGGTTCGTTCAAGCCCGGTACGGGCGTGGGCGGTGCGGGTACGCACTGGTCGGGTTGCCATTTCCGTCCGCTGCCCGAAGACATGTACCTGCGTACGAACATGGAACACCGTTATGGCAAGGCCTTCATTCCCGCCGACATGACGATCCAGGATTTCCCGGTCAGCTATGACGACCTGGAACCGCACCTGGACATGTTCGAGCGCGTCTGCGGCACCTCGGGCAAGGCGGGCGTGATCAACGGCGTGCTGCAGGAGGGCGGCAACCCCTTCGAAGGCTCGCGTTCGAAGGAATACCCGCTGGGGCCTAACCCGAATTACCTCGGCGCCGAACAGTTCTACAAGGGCGCGAAGGAAATGGGCTGGCATCCGTATCCGATTCCCACGTCCAATGCCTCGGGTCCGTATGTGAATCCGTACGGCTGCCAGATGGGTCCGTGCAATGCCTGCGGTTTCTGCAGCGATTACGGTTGCCTGAATTACTCCAAGGCCAGCCCCAACGTTTCGATCCTGCCGGCGCTGCGCATCAAGCCGAACTTCGAGCTGCGCGCCAACTCGCAGGTGCTCAAGGTCAACCTCGACAGCACAGGCAAGAAGGCGACGGGCGTTACGTACCTCGACGCGCAGGGCCGTGAAGTGGAGCAGCCGGCGGACATCGTCCTGCTGTGCGCGTTCCAGCTGTTCAACGTGCACCTGATGCTGGTATCGGGCATCGGCAAGGCCTATGACCCGGTGACGCAGACGGGCACCATCGGTCGCAACTACTCGTACCAGAACCTCAACCGCACGGTGATGTTCTTCGACAAGAGCGTGCAGGCCAACCCGTTCATCGGTATCGGTGGCGCGGGCGCGACGATGGACGATCTCAACGGCAATCAGCTCGACAACGGCAAGCTCGGCTTCGTCGGCGGCGGTCTGGTCTGGGCGCGTCAGCCCGGCGCGGGTCCGGTGCGCGGCATCAACGTGCCCGCCGGTACCCCGAACTGGGGCACCGACTGGAAGCGTGCGGCGGCGGACAACTTCCGTCACTCGTTCTACTTCGAGGTGCAGGGTGCCTGCATGTCGTATCGCCAGAACTATCTGAGCCTGGATCCGACCTATAAGGATTCGTTTGGCCGTCCGTTGTTGCGGATGACCTTCGACTGGCAGGACAACGAGATCAAGGCGTCGCAGTTCCTCGTGGGTCAGGCGCTGCAGATGGGCCGCACCCTCAATCCGTTGTCGATCCTCGGCGATGCGAAGAAGGACGGCGAGCACTACAACATCACCAAGTACCAGAGCACGCACACCTGCGGTGGCGCGACGATGGGCTCGGATCCATCGACCTCGGCGCTGAACCGTTATCTGCAGTCGTGGGACGTGCCCAACGTGTTCGCCATCGGCGCCAACGCGTTCCCGCAGAACAACGGCTACAACCCGACCGGTCTGGTCGGCGGCCTCGCGTACTGGGCCGCCACGGCCATCCGCGAGAAGTACCTGAAGGACCCCGGTCCCATGGTCCAGGCGTAAGGAGAACGAGATGAAAAAGTTCTTCCTCACCCTGATCGCCCTCGGCGTGGTCGTGCTCGTGGCTGCGCTGGCGTTCGCGTTCTGGCCCACGCACACGCGTGCGATCGCCGGCGATGTGCCCGCGGACGACAAGGCCCTGATCGAGAAGGGCCACTACCTGGCCCTGGCCAGCGACTGCACGGCATGCCACAGCCGTCCGGGCGGCAAGCCGTTCGAAGGTGGCCTGCCGATGGCGACGCCGCTGGGTACGATCTACAGCAGCAACATCACGCCCGACGCGGACCACGGCATCGGCAAGTACACGCTCGACCAGTTCGACCGCGCGCTGCGTCATGGCATCGCGGCGGATGGCTCGAGCCTTTACCCGGCCATGCCGTTCCCGTCGTATGCGCGTCTCAGCGACGACGACGTGCGCGCGCTGTACGCGTACTTCCGGCACGGCGGCATCGAGCCGTCCTCGCGCGCGAACCAGGGCACGGCGATTCCGTGGCCGCTGTCGATGCGTTGGCCGCTGGCGATCTGGCGCAAGCTGTTCGCACCGGATGCCGACAGCGTGGTATTCGATCCGAAGGCGTACCCGGACGAGAAGATCGCCCGCGGCGCCTATCTCGTCCAGGGCGCGGGTCACTGCGGCAGCTGTCACACGCCACGCGGCTTCGCTTTGCAGGAGCGGACGCTTGACGAGAAGGGTGGCTCGTACCTGTCCGGTGGCCAGGTGATCGACGGCTGGTATGCGGTGAATCTGCGTGGCAACACGGCCGACGGTCTGGGTCGCTGGAGCGAACAGGACATCGTGGACACGCTGCGTACCGCGCGTAACGCGCACAGCGCCGTGGTCGGTCAGCCGATGGCCGACGTGGCCGTGCACAGCATGCAGTGGCTGAAGGACGACGATCTGCATGCGATCGCCGCGTACCTGAAGACGCTGCCAGCCACGGCGGACGATCCGTCGCGCTTCGCGCCCGACGACACCACCGCGAAGGCCCTGCAGGCCGGCATCAACGATAGCCGCGGCGCTGAAATCTATGTCGATAATTGCGCCGCTTGCCATCGCACCGACGCGGAAGGTTACGCGCACGTGTTCCCGACGATCGCGGGCAACCCGACCGTGCTCGCGGACGACCCGACCACGCTGGTGCGGCTGATCCTCGGCGGTAGCCACCTGCCGTCGACCGAAAAGGCACCGTCGCCGCTGGGCATGCCCGGCTTCGCCGAGCGTCTGAGCGATGCGGAGGTGGCGCAGGTGGCAACCTTCGTGCGTACGGGCTTCGGCAACCATGCGTCCGCTGTCACCGAGAGCCAGGCCGCGGCGGCACGCACGTCGCTGCGGAAAGCCGAAGCACACTGAAGACTTTACGCGACGCGGAGGTCGACCGGTCTATCCTTGCCGGTATCGACCTTCGCGGTTCGCTTCGAGGAGTTTGCTGTGCCTGTCTGGACCGACCGTCGCGTGCTCGACCTGTTCGCCATCGAGCATCCTTTTCTCCTCGCGCCGATGGCCGGTTCCGGCGGATCCGCTCTCGCCATCGCCGTGGCGCGTGCCGGTGGCCTCGGTTCGCTGCCGTGCGCCTCGATCACCGCCGACAGGGTGCGTGAGGAGGTCGCGGTGTTTCGTGCGGCCGTGCCCGGACCGATCAACCTCAATTTCTTCGCGCATACGGCGGTGACGCCGACCGAGGCGCAGACACGTCGATGGCTGGACCGGCTGGCGCCCTACTTCAGCGAATTCGATGTGGATCCGGCAAAGCTGCCCGCCGCCGGTGGGCGCGCGCCGTTCGATGCCGCCATGTGCTCGCTCGTCGAAGAGCTGAAGCCCGAAGTGGTGAGCTTTCACTTCGGCTTACCCGAGACGGCTCTGCTCGACAGGGTGAAGGCGACCGGTGCCATCCTTCTTGCCACCGCGACCACGGTCGCCGAAGGCCGCTGGCTGGCCGAGCGCGGCTGCGATGCCGTTATCGCCCAGGGGTATGAAGCCGGAGGCCATCGCGGCAACTTCCTCACCGACGACATGACGACGCAGCCCGGCACGATGGCGCTCGTGCCGCAGATGGTCGACGCGCTGAGCATCCCCGTGATCGCCGCCGGTGGCATTTCCGATGGACGTGGGATGGCCGCCGCGCTGTGTCTGGGCGCCTCCGCCGTGCAGATGGGCACGGCCTTCCTGCTGTCGCCGGAATCGACCAGCGCCGCCGTGCATCGCGCCGCGCTGCGCGGCGTACGTGACGACAACACCGTGGTCACCAACGTGCTGACCGGGCGCCCGGCGCGGGGCGCCATCAACCGCCTGATGCGTGAAGTAGGTCCCCTTTCCGCCGATGCACCGCCGTTCCCCCTGGCGGCCGGGCCGCTGACGCCGTTGCGGGCAGCGACGGAAGCGATGGCGCAGGGCGATTTCCAGCCATTGTGGTCGGGTCAGGCCGGTGCCCTGGCCAGGGAGGTGCCAGCGGAGGAGATCGGGCGTACCATCGTTGCCCAGACGGCGGCGGTGCTGCGCCTGGGTTGATGCTCGCGGGCGCATCCGCGGGAAGGGGGAAACATGATCGACAATGCCAACGAATGGATTCGGCTGCGCGTCAGCGACGATCCCGATGACAACCAGCGCGCCGCCAGCGAGACGGTGCCGCTCGCGGTGTGGATGCAGATCCACGCACGCGCTCCCGAACTGCGGCCGTTTATCGCCTACAACCGCACGTCGCCGCCGGAGATGCTGGAACGTCTGGCCAGCGATGCGAACTGGATCGTCCGCCACGCCGTGGCCGAGCGCGTCGACGCCTCGGAGACGCTGCTGCGCGAACTGGCCGACGACGTGAACGAGAAAGTGCGCGTGTGTATCGCCGCCAATCCTTCGACGAAGCGTGACGTGTTGCAGTACCTGTCGCGGGTCGACGGGTCGGATGCGGTAAGAGCGCGGGCGAGTGCCCGGCTCAGGGCTCAGGCGCACCCGTCGTCACATTCCTAGGCGACGGCATCCGCAGGCGCGGATGACGCTTCGTCATAACGGACACGTGCCGCCTCGACCTCATCCAGGTTCTGGTGCATCCAGATGTAGAGCTCCTTGAACGGCCGATGCAGCGATCGGCCGAGATCGGTGAGCGCGTACTCCACACCGATCGGCGCGGCCGGAATGATGCGTCGCGTAAGCAGCCCGTTGCGCTCGAGACGGCGCAGGCACTGCGTGAGCGCCTTCTGCGTGACGCCTTCGAGCTGCCGCCGGATCGCGTTGAAGCGCAACGGCCCGCCGTGCAACACGGTGAGGACCATCATCGACCACTTATCGGCGACCTGCTCGAACAGCACGCGGCTGGGGCATCCGGCCGAGAAGTGCGTGGGAGAGCAGGTCGGATCAGCGCGGGTTTCCATGGAGATACCTGAGAGCTTTCAAGTGCCTTATTGACGCCAAGTATATCCTGTATACCCTCGCACGCATCTTCAATAAAGGTGCGATATTTCTCATGACCCAGGCCGCTGTCGACGCGCTGTTCCGCCCTTTCACCCTCAAAGGCCTCACGCTGGCCAACCGCATCGTCATGGCGCCCATGACCCGTCTGTTCACCGACGCGGGCGTGCCGGGAGAAGCCAACGCCGCTTATTACCGCCGCCGTGCCGCCGATGGCGTCGGCCTGATCCTCTCCGAAGGCACGGTGATCGACCGCCCGGCCTCGCGTAACGAACCCAACATTCCGTCCTTCTTCGGCGACGCCGCTCTGGCCGGCTGGCGCCATGTGATCGACGAAGTGCACGCCGTTGGCGGCCGCATGGGCCCGCAGATCTGGCATACCGGCGGCACGCGCGGTATGTCCGGCTGGGTGGGTCCGGTGTCGGCGGAAAGCCCGTCGGGCATCAACGGCCCCGGCGACAGCCACGGCGTGGCCATGACCGACGAAGACATCGCCGATACCGTCGCCGCTTTCGCGCGCGCCGCCTTGAGTGCGAAAGAACTCGGCTTCGACGTCGTCGAACTGCACGGCGCGCACGGCTATCTGATCGACCAGTTCTTCTGGAACGGTTCGAACGAGCGCGCCGACCGTTACGGTGGCGCCACGTTGCCGGAGCGTGCGCGCTTCGCCGCCGAAGTCGTCGCCGCCGTGCGCGCCGCGATCGGCCCCGACATGCCGCTGATCCTCCGCGTCAGCCAGTGGAAGCAGCAGGACTATCAGACGCGTCTGGCCCATACGCCGGCCGAACTCGAAGCGTGGCTGTCGCCGCTGGTGGCCGCAGGTGTGGATGTCCTGCATTGCTCGCAGCGTCGTTTCTGGGAACCGGAGTTCCCGGACGTCGACGGCGCCGAGGGTCTCAACTTCGCCGGCTGGGCGAAGAAGGTGACCGGCGCCGCGACGATCTCCGTCGGGTCGGTCGGCCTCGATGGCGAGTTCCTTGCCTCGTTCGGTGGCGCGACGTCGTCGCCCGTGGGCGTCGAGCGTCTGGCCGAACGTCTGGAGCGCGATGAGTTCGACCTGATCGCCGTGGGCCGCGCGTTGCTGGGCGATCCGCAGTGGGTGTCGAAGGTGCGTGCGGGGGATACAGCGGCGATGAAGTCGTTCGATCCGGCGTCGCTGGCTGAGCTGGTCTGACAACGACACCCCCGTCTATCCGCGTCACATCGCGGGTAGACGGCGTTCGCATGCGACGCGTAAACCCACGAAGCCCGCCTGAGTCCGTGGATTGCCGCGCGGTAACACCAGCGTCGCGGCGAATCCGCCTTCCGGCAGGTTGCGCAGATGCAGTTCGCCGCCGTGCTGGATCGCCGTGCGTCGAACGCTGGCCAGGCCCAGACCGCTGCCCGTGGCATCGCTGCGGGCGGCGTTTCCGCGGAAAAACGGCTGGCCGAGGTGGGGCAGCAAGGTCTCGGGTACGCCGGATCCATGGTCGATCACCGTCGTAAGGATCTCCGTCGCGGTGACCTCGATCGTCGCTTCGAACGGTGCCGCACCATGTCGGCTTGCGTTGCGGACGAGATTCTCCACAGCGCGACGCAAGGTCAGGGGCTTGCCCTGGATGATCGGCGCGTCGGGCAGCCGCAACGTCCACACCTCGCCATGCGCCGATGCGACAGCCGCCACGTCGTGCACGATCGCGCTCAAGTCGACGTCGCCCGTCGCTTCGTCACGACCGTCGCGTGCGAAGGCGATGAAGTGTTCGCAGAGGCTGTCGAGCGCATCGATGTCCGCTTCCATGCCGCCGCGCAACGCGGGATCGGTCACGGGCGAGAGCTCCAGTCCGAGGCGCAGCCGGGCGAGCGGCGTGCGCATGTCGTGCGACAGCGCGGCCAGCATGAGGTCGCGCTCACGTGCGCTGGCACGAACGTCGGCCGCGGCGCGGGCGAGGGCAGACCGTAGCTCGGTCAGTTCACGCGCGACCCCGTCGGGGAGCGATGGCGGCTCGCTTCCGTTCACCATGTGGGCGGCACTGTCGGCAAGCTGCCGCAGCGGTGCGGTGATGCTGCGCGCGTAAAGTCCGGCGAGCAGCACGATCAGCACGCCGCCCAGCGCAATGGCGAGCAGGCCGGCGCGAACGGCCGGCTTTCCGGTGTTGGTCACTGGCACACCCAGCCAGCCTGTCGCGGGCGCCGGCGCAGCGATCCACAGCGTGGCATCGTGCATGCCATCGATGCGCACTTCACGACCGGGAAAGGCCTGGCGAATGTCCTCCAGAGTGCGGCGAACGACGGGAAGGACGGGCTCCCTGCCTGCGGGCGCGGTGGGCGCGCGGATCACGTGGATCTCGGCCAGCCCGGCCTCCTTGCCGCTGGCGATGAGCGTATCCGCGACGACGATACGTGCCGTCGCGCCGCGTATGCCCACGCGGCCCGCGCCTTCGTCGCTGGTGATCCGGATCGCGACGATGCTCAGGACGAAGCACAACCCGACCGTAACGGCGAGCAGCGTGGCGATCCTTGCGAACAGGCTGGATGGCCGCCGGTTCACGGGCCGTCCGGAACGAAGACGTAGCCGTGTCCCCAGACGGTCTGCAGCCAGCGCGGTTCGCGCGGATCGTCTTCCACGACCCGGCGCAGCCGGCTCATCATCACGTCCATGCTCCGGTCGAAGGCCTCATGGTCGCGACCGCGCGCGGAGCTCATCAGCTGGTCGCGCGTGAGTGGCTGGCGCGGGCGCTGTACCAGTGTCGCGAGCACGGCGAACTCACCGGTCGTCAGGTGCTGCGGTTCGCCATCGCGGAGCAGGCGGCGCGTGCCGAGTTCGAGTACGAAGGGCCCGAAGACGACGCGGCGGTTGTCGGTGAGCGGTGCGCCGGGCGCGGCGCGCCCACGGCGAAGCACGGCGTTGATCCGGGCGACCAGCTCGCGCGGGCTGCCCGGCTTGGCCAGGTAGTCGTCGGCGCCGATCTCGAGCCCGACGATGCGATCCACCTCGTCGCCGCGCGCCGTCAGCATGATGATCGGCGTATCCACGCCCTGGCCACGCAGGCGACGACAGATGGCAAGGCCGTCTTCTCCCGGCATCATGATGTCGAGCACGATGAGGTCGACGTGTCGACGCTTCAGCTCGCGGTCCAGCGCCTTGCCGTCCTCGGCCGTCACCGTCGCGAAGCCCTGGCTCTGCAGGTAGCGCGAGAGCAGATCGCGCAGGCGCGCGTCGTCGTCGACGATCAGGATGCGGGAGGGCGTGGACTCGGTCATGGTGCGATTCTGCCGTGTCCGGGACACGACCGGGAGCGAAGATGTAACAGGATGTTTCGTAAGCGGGGCAAGGAAACGTTCGGTTGCGAAGTGTGACGGCGGGCCGCCCTGGCATTCGTCAGAGTGACGCCTCCGGCCGGACGGCCATCGAGATGGAGTTTGCTCATGTATCGCACGATTGCCTGCTCCCTGGCGCTTCTTCTCGCATCCGGCGTGGCGACCGCATCGGGTCGTTTCGTCGCCTATGGCGCTCACGGGCAGGCCGCGGGAGGTGCCGTCGCCGGCCACGCGGCGGGGTTCCGGGGTCCCAACGGTGCGGCGGGCGCGCACGGTCGTCGTACGGTCTCCGACGGCCAGGGCAATGTGACATCCAACGCCGGAGGTAGCTGGCGTGGAGCTGGCGGCGGCACGGCAACGACCCGCGCGACAGCCACCCATAACGCCGATGGCACTGGGAGCTTCGATCGCAACACGAACGCTACCGGGTCGCAGGGTGGAACGTTCGCGGGACAAACCACGGGTGCGCAAGGGCAGGGCATCACGCATACCGCCTCGGCGACCGGCGCGGCTGGGAACAGCTACAGCGGCAGCACGACGGTCACCCGGGACGGGGTCACTCACACCGGCAGTTGCAGCAACGCGGCTGGCGAAAGCATCGCCTGCCACTGAGGAAGCTCCGGTGTACCCCATCCTCCGGCTTATCGCCTGGCTGATCGCCTTCATCGTCTTGCCGGCGGCGGCCGCCGATGTGTCCTATGGGCCGTCGCGCGAACAGACCCTCGAGGTTCACGTGCCGGCAGGCGCGCATGACGCACCGATTCTCGTCATGGTCCATGGTGGCGCATGGATCGTCGGCGACAAGGACAACCCCGGCGTCATCGACGGCAAGCTGGCGCACTGGGGCTCGCAGGGTGCGATCGTCGTGTCGGTGAACTACCGACTCTGGCCTGCCGCCTCGCCGCTGGAGCAGGCGGCCGATGTCGCCAGCGCACTGGCCTGGGTGCAGCGTCACGCGCATGAGTGGCACGGCGATCCGTCACGCATCGTGCTGATGGGGCATTCGGCCGGCGCGCACCTCGTCAGCCTGCTTGCCGTGTCGCCGGACATCGGCCGTCAGGCGGGCGTGGCACCGTGGCTGGCCACGGTATCCCTCGACAGCGGTGCCGTGGATCTTCCCCAGATCATGAACGCGCCACATGCGCGTTTCTATGACCGCGTGTTCGGCCGCGACCCGGCGGGCTGGCCGGCGGCCTCGCCGCTGGACCGGCTGGTCCGCGCGCCCGCCACTCCGATGCTGATGGTGTGTTCGTCGGCGCGGGCGCAGTCGTGCGGGGCGAACGAGCGGTTTGCCGCGAAGGTGAACGCCCTTGGTGGACGAGCCGCGACGTTGCCGATGGCGCTGGATCACATGGAAATCAACCGTAAACTCGGGGTCGACCCGGGATATACGCGGCAGGTGGACGCGTGGCTGCGTGCGGTGGGCTGGCCTTGAGGTAAGCGTGTCGCACACCCTGTTGGCGGCATGCTTCGCCGGGGGATAATGCCCCCCCGAAACGCCTGGACCGCCGCCATGCCCGCAGCGACCGCCGAGAACGTCGGCAGGAAATTCGATCTCGCCCGGATGCTGGGTGCCCGCGAGCGCGCCTGGACCGCCTTGCGCGACATCGCCTCGCGCATCCGTCCGGGCATGACGGAGCCCGAGGCCGTTCAACTGGCGAAGGAACGGCTGGAGGCTGCCGGTATGGATCGCATCTGGCATCCGAGCATTCTGCGTTTCGGCGCCAACACGCTGAAGACGTTCCGCCAGCGCTCGGCACCCGACACGGTGCTCGGTGAGAACGACATCTACTTCGTCGACCTGGGGCCCGTCTTCGATGGCCACGAGGGCGATGTGGGCGACACCTTCGTGGTCGGCGACGATCCGGTCATGCATGCCTGCGCAGCCGCGTCGCGCGAGCTGTTCGCCAGGGGTGAGGCACGCTGGCGCGACGGTGTCACGGGCGTCGCGCTTTATGACTATGTCAGCGCCCAGGCTGACGCCATGGGCTGGCGCCTCAACCACGCGACCAAGGGCCACCGGGTCGGCGACTACCCCCATGCGGTGCACAAGGCCGGCAACCTCGGCGACTTCGCCGGCGCGCCGGTACCGGGTCTGTGGATCCTCGAGATCCAGATCGCCCACCCGACCCTGTCGATCGGAGCGTTCTACGAAGATCTGTTGATGGCGTGACATGAAGCGGATCGAGTTCGCGCGGTCTGTTCTGGGCTCCGTCGGGTGAGCATGCCTGACGGCGCGCTGTCGTCCGGTCGTCGTCGTAGCTGCGGCGCACACTGAGCCGGCTACCGGCAAGCTACCTGGACATTCCGGTAACCGTGAACGCCACGACCAGCGCGCCAAAGGTGAGCACGCCGACGCCATAAACGGCGCCGAGGGCGGCACCTTCGATCAGCATGCTGCCGCCGTAGGCAAGCACGACGAGGGTCCAGCCGATCCATCTCGCCGCCACGGTACGCCCAGGCGACATCGCGCGGCCGAACAGATCGCGCTGATGTCGCGACATGCCGAGGCACAACAATGTAAATCCGAGCAGGGAGGCAAGCATCGGTAAGAGGATCATGCCGATACCTCCCGCGTCGCCGCCCGTTTGCGTCTCACGACGACGGTCGGCCGCTTGTACACCTTCCACGTGGCGAACCCGAGTGCGCCGGCAAGGGCGATCATGGTCAGGTCGAAACCTGCGAAAACCCAGTCGCCGTGCAACAGGCTCGGCACCAGCCAGCGATCCGTGGTCAGCGCGTCCACGACGGGGATGGCGGCAAAGGCGGCGGTCGACGCCGCCAGCAGCGCGAGCCATCCGCGCCGTGGCGACAGAAGGCAGGCGAGCACCAGCGATCCGCCCCAGGCGATGAAGAACGCATGCACTTCCCAGTCCGGACGGCCGTCCATGCGCAAAGGCAGCAAGCGGTTGGCGAGGAAATGGCAGGCGAATGCCAGCGGCAGACCGGCCACGCTGGCGATGTTCAGCCGCTCGACCAGCCGGAAGCCGATGTGCGGGCGCTCGGGATCGGGCAGCTGCACGCGCCGTTTGGCCGTCCACAGGATGAGCCCCGTCGCGACCATCACCGTACCGGCAAGGCTGCACAGGAAATACAGCCAGCGCAGCAGATAGGGTGCGTAGCGTCCCGCATGCAGGCCCACCATCACGCTCTCGGTCTCGCTCGCAGCACCCTTCGCGGCCGGTACCGGATGCATGTGGCCGGTGGCCGCATCGAACTGCAAGGTCTTCGCACGCGCCGCCATACCGTCGCCGCCGCCGCGGAACATGCGTACGATGCCGTTGGCGTCGCCGGGGAACGCGATGTCGATATAGCCCGGCTCCGCGCCACCCCAGGCCGCGCGCGCCTGGCGAATCATTTCCGCGATCGGTGCCACAGGCGCGGCGTTGCCGGAACGCACCGGTGGCGCCTCGCTGCCATAGGCATCGGCGGAGTACGCCGCCACCGTGGGATAGGCCACCGTCATGCCCCAGGGCATGTACAGCGACTGCAATGTGACCAGCCCGGTAAAGGTGATCATGGCGTGGAACGGCAACGCGAGCACGGCGCTCAGATTGTGCGCATCCAGCCACGAGCGCTGCCCCTTGCCGAAGCGCAGCGTGAAGAAATCCGCAAAGATCTTCTTGTGCGTGATGACGCCACTGATGATCGCCACCAGCATGAACATGGCACAGAAGCCGACGATCCAGCGCGCCCAGAGGACGGGCATGTAGTGCAGGTCGAAATGCATACGGTAGAGGAAGAAACCGCCGATGGTCGCGCGCGACACGACGGGCTGCCCGTTGCCATCGAGCGTGATGGTGTGGTCGCGCAGCGACCGGCGCGTCTCGCCGGCCGGTTTCCAGTAAAGGGTGGAGGCGATGGCGCGCCGACCGGGCAGGGTGATCGACCAGCTGTCCGCGCCGGGCTGGTTCTTCTGTAACCAGTCGAGGGCGCGCTCGGAGGCCAGGGTGATCTGGCGCTGGCCGGTGATCTCCGGCTGCATCCATCGGGTGATCTCGTCCTGGAAATACGCACTGGTGCCCGTGGCGAAGATCGCCAGCAGCAGCCAGCCGACCAGCAGGCCGGCCCAGGTATGCAGCCAGGCCATCGACTGGCGCAGGCCGCCGTTGACACCGTTCATGCCGCGCTCCCGTGCATCGACCATGCGAGCGCACCCGCAAGGGGAAGGCCAAACGCTGCCAGCCACAACCACACCCGCGTCGCGCTGCGCATGGCGAAGGCGAGAATGACAACGGTGGCGTACACGGCGAACGAGGAAAGCATGCCTGTGATCACCGCCTCGACGCGCGCGACAGGCAGCCAGCGAGCGAAGGCCGAGGCGACCAAAGCCGCCATCGCGTAGCCGCCGAAGACGGCGGCAACCGCACGCGACGTGATTTCCAGCACGCGAGTGGACTGAATGCCTGCGGCCTTGCGCCTGGCCATCGTCAGAATCTCCTTTCCAGGTTGAGCATCACGCTGCGGGGCTCACCCCAGTTGGTGCGCGTCGAGGACGCGGTCACGAAGTAATGCCGGTCGAAGGCGTTCTTCACGTTGAGTCGGGCGCTCCAGGGGCCCGTGTCGTATAACAGCGCCGCATCCACCAGCACATAGCTCTTCATGATAAACGGGCGGCCGTAGATCGGGTCCACTTCCTCGGAGTTCGACGCGGGCCGGTCGCTCTGGTAATTCAGGCCCAGACCGACGCCGAAGCCGGCTAGCAGGCCTTCCTGCCACGTGTATTTCGACCACAGGTTGAGGTTGTGGCGGGGAATGCCCGCGAGCCGAGCGCCGACCGGCAGCGTGTTGTCCTCGGTGATCTCGGCCTTGGTGAACGCGTAGGCCGCGGTGAACTCGACACCGGCCTGGGGCTGCCAGGCGAGTTCGGCTTCCAGGCCACGGCTACGCTGCTCGCCGGTAATGACGTAGAAGTTGGGATGCAGGAAATCCTCGGTCGCCACGTTCTGCCGGGTCAGCTGGAACGCGGTGAACATGCCGCGCAGGCTGCCGTCGGGTCGCGCAATCTTGAGGCCGGCTTCGAAATCCTCACCGCGTTCCGGCGGAATATTGCCGCCGTCGAAGCGCGGATAGCCGCCCTGCGGACTGAACGACTTCGACCAGTTGGCGTAGAGCGCGCTGCTATCGGACAGCGCATACGTCACGCCGGCGCGGGGACTGAAGGCGCTGGTCTTCAGCTGATCCGCACCATTGCCATCGCGTGCGCGGTCGAAACGTCCGCCCGCCGTCACGGTCCACTTTTCACCGAACTGCACGTGATCCTGCACATAGACACCGGTCTGCCGCGTGTCGCTCGAGTACGGCGTGATGGCGATAGTCTCAGGGCCGGGAACGATGCCGTAAGTCGGTGCGTAGATGTCGAACGGATACGGGCCGTAGTCGAAGTTGTTGATGTCGCTCGACTGCCGGTGCCCATAGTCGATGCCGACCAGCAGAAGGTGATGCACATCACCGGTATTGAAGTCAGCCGAGAGGTTGGTGTCCACGCGCAGGTCGTGGGCGTGCTCGTCATAGGGGCCGTAGTAGAAACGATCGACGGTACGCATGTCCTCGTGGATGCCGCTGGTGAACAACCAGTGGTCCCACGTGTTGTGCGTGTCTTCGTAGCGGACGCCCTGGTGCATCGCGAAGGTATCGTTGAAACGATGGTCGAACATCCACCCCGCGCTATGTCGGTCACGCGTCTGCTCCGCGGGGTAATCGCGGTCGTTGACGGCACGGCTGCGGGGGATGCGGCCGTTCGGGTTGTACAGGATGGTGCCGTAGGCGGTGGTCGGAGACCACGGGTTGAGCTTGTCGTGCTGCCAGGTGCCCAGCAGAGTGAGGCTGGTGTCGCCGTCGATCTTCCAGGTCAGCGAGGGCGTGACGTACACCCGCTTCGCGCCCGAGCTGTCGACGAAGAAGTCCTGGTCGCGCCAGACCAGGTTGATCCGGCCCAGCCAGTCGCCGTCCTTGTCGAGCGGGCTGTTGGCGTCGAGGCGGGCCTCGCGATAGTCGTTCGAGCCCAGCCCGACGCCGATGTTGGCGAAGCGCTCATCGGTCGGCCGCTTGCTGACCATATTGACCAGTCCGGACAACGGTCCCTGGCCGTAGAGGCCCGAGGCCGGCCCTTTGACCACCTCGAGGCGCTCCAGCCCGGCAAGCTCGGAGGTCGCCATGCTGTCGTTGACCTGCAGGCCATCCAGATAGGTCGCCGACGAGGAAGCGTCGAATCCGCGGATATTGAAGCCGTCGAAGAAGCCATAGACGTCGCTGCGCGATACGCCGGCCACGTTGCGCAGGGCCTCGCCGATACGCAGCGCGCCCTGGTCCTCCAGCAACTGGCGAGGCACGACCGAGATCGCCTGCGCCGTCTGCAGCACCGGCAGGTCGACCTTGGTCGCCGTGCTGGCCTCGTCGATCACGTTGGCGGTGACGGCCACCTTGTCGAGGTCGGTGCTTCGCTTCTTCGCCCGGGTGTCGTCGTCGGCGTGGGCGGAAAACGCCGTACAGGCGGCAAGCGCCAGAACCAGAAGGCGTCGTAGCGGCAAACAATCACTGGCCCGCTCGATGAGAGCGGGTGCTGGAATAGACATCGGATAGCCCTTGCGTCGATGAAGCGCGACTGGCTACCCGATGAGGGAACGGGATGGCGGGAGCGCGGGGGTACTGATCCTCAGGATTTTACGCAAATACGAGCCATTCGCAATCTCTTGACGAAAGAGACCCCCAGTCTGCCCGTGTGGGTGGGTAGAGCGTAACTGTTGGGGTGTAACGTTCTTATACTCAACCGTCTCGCTGCATCGCCATAAATCTCTAATGAGCACGGTAATGCCTCGGTGAATGACTGCACCCGGCTAGCGCCTCGGCCGCGGCGTGCAACGAACGCGTCGTAACGAAGAACGATGAAGCACTTAAATCTCCTGGGACGAATCCCATGCAGCACGGAACTCATCTGTATTCCTTCGCCCAAAGCCCCGTCTGCAACCATCGTGGATGTCGAAGCCCCACGACCGGACTGTAGGCTTCCTGAGCCAGAAGAGCGACCCGGTTCACAAAATAACGTTATGTAGGCGAAACCCTACAAGTAATTGAGGCATAGGCCCACACGCCAGACGGGCGATGCCCGTGATAATCCGCGCATTAAGCGAATGCGACGGCAGCCACCTGCACAGCAGGTTCTCGATCTCCTCTACTGAGCAAGCAGGGACGGACTTATGTATAGGAAGCGCACTCATCATTCGGAGAGGATGGGAGCTCGGCGATGGATCCTGGTCGTGTGCGGGCTGATTGCGCAATGGGGCCTCGCCATGCCCAGCTACGCCTTGTCGGACACCAACGACTTTGGCCCACCTTACGCGTTCTACAGCCAAATTCCCGATGCCAAGCAGTACTCCTCACTGGACCAGATGATAAAGGTTGCCAGCACGTACCTCGCCGGGCAGGGAGCAACGGCGGGCTGCTACCTTTACGTCCAGAACCTTAATCCACATCAGAATTTTCAGAACTTTATCCTGGAGATGCAGTATCGCGATAACGTCACGCCGACGAGTTGCGCGGGTAATAACTTACCTTTGGCCGTGAACGTGACATTTCGCTCATACGATGTGGGGAAGAACGCTGGCGGATGTGACTGCGACAGCGGCAACGGACACGACGGGTCACCGTTGCGCTCCACGCCGCTCGAGGCTGACCCCATCAATACGGCCACTGGCAATAAATTCCTTCAGGAAACGGACTACCGTGGCGGATTGCAGGTACTAACGTTTCGCCGGTTCTACAACAGCCTGAGCGGCATGACATCGACCACACTCGGGTCATTGTGGCGTCACTCGTTCGATCGGTCGCTTAGATCGCTTTCGACGACGACGATCAACCTGTATCGGCCAGATGGCAGAGTCGAGCAATTCGTCAAAACAAACGGCATATGGGCGCCGGACGCCGACGTTGCCGACACGCTGACCGAACAGGACGATGCCAGTGGAACGGCTATCGGCTACTCAGTATTCCTGGCCGCCGTTCGCGAGACCGAAGCCTACTCGGCCTCGGGGCTGCTGCAATCGATTACCCCGCTTTCGGGCGCACCGACCACCTTTAACTACAGCGTGCCGAGTACGCCAGCAAGCGTCGCACCCGCTCCCGACCTCCTGATTTCCGCCGTAGCACCTGACGGCCGTGCGCTGCACTTTTTCTACGACGGCTCGAGCAGGCTAACGCAGGTTACCCTTCCCGACGGGGCATTGCTGAAGTACAGCTACGATGCATCCACAGGCGACCTAATAGGCGTCCAGTATCCCGACGGAAAGACCCGGCAATATCTCTATAACGAAACAGACCTCACCGGCGGCAAGAATCTCCCGGGCCTACTCACCGGGATACTGGATGAGACGGGAAAACGCTTCGAGAGCACGACGTATGACAGCAGCTCCCGGGCCCTGTCTTCCAGCCGGGCAGGCGGTGTCAACGCGTTGACCGTCACCTACGGTACGTCCACTTCGCTCCCCACTGTCAGTACGGTGACCACGGCCCTGGGCACGAAGACCAACCTCGGCTTTAAGAATATTCTCGGAACGCTAAAGGTTTCCGGTAGCTCGCAGCCATGCGGTGGCGGGTGCAATCAGCCTTGGCAGGCGCGCACGTACGATACACGCGGCTACCCAGCAAGTGCCAAGGACTTTAACGGCGCCGTGACCACGACAACTTACGATGCCCAAGGGCTTCTCACACGACAAGTCGAAGCAGCCGGAACTGATGCACAGCGAAATACCAGCATGACCTGGGAGACGGTGCATCGCGTACCGCTGACCCAGGCGGTGTCCAACGCCGACGGCAACGTCGTATCCAAGCAGGCATGGGCATACAACGCACGCGGGCAAGTCACCGCGGAATGCGCCATCGATCCTTCCGTGACGGTCACCTATGCATGCGGCAGTCAGGCGCATGCACCAAAGGGTATCCGCCAGGTCAAGTACACCTACTGTGATGCGACGGACGCGACGCAATGTCCCCGCGTAGGCCTTTTGCTGACCGTGGACGGCGCCCGTACCGATATCACGGACTTGACCCGCTTCAGCTACTTTCTGACATCCGATGAGTCCGGTTGCGCGGCGCTCGGCGGTGCCTGCCATCGCGCCGGGGACCCCGCAACGATCACGGACGCTGCCGGGCTGGTGACCAGCTACCTCAGTTACGACAAGGCGGGACGTCTTGCCCGGGCGAAGTCCGCTGATGGCGTGATCACTGATTACAGCTATACCCCTCGTGGCCAGCTTGCCACGACGGTCGTACGTGCGCTGAGCACCGGCGTCGCGTCAGGTGCCGATGCGACGACGCACATCGCGTACACGCCTGACGGTGCGGTCCGGACGGTGACCGATCCCGATGGCATCGTCACCACCTACGCCTATGACGATGCCCATCGTCTGACCGATATCACCGATGGACTGGGTCGTCGTATGCATTACACGCTGGATGCGGCAGGCAACGCGACCAAAGCGCAGTCCATTACCGCCGCGGGCACCGTGGTCAAGTCCACATCCCGGTCCTTCAACACGCTGGGTCAGTTGACGGCGATCATCGACGGGCTCGGCCGCGCCGTGTTCTCGGCGACCGACAGCGATAGCTATGACGGGAACGGCAATCTCGTCCACAGCCGCGACGCGCTCGGCATCCAGCAGAAGCAGGTATTCGACGGGCTCAATCGCCTGGTCAGCACCTTGCAGAACTACCAGGGTACGGACACGGCGACCAGAGACAGCCAATCCGTGAGCACGTACGATGCCATCGATCGGGTGACCGGTTTCAGCGACCCGGGCGGACTCAATACATACTACGACCGCGACGGCCTGGGTAACGTCACTGGCCTGCGCAGCCCCGATACCGGCACCACATCGAATACCTTCGACGTCGCCGGCAACCGCCTTACGTCCACCGATGCCACGGGCAACGCGCGGGCTATGACCTATGATGCCCTCGGTCGTCCGCTCACGGTGACCTTCGCCGATAGCAGTAAGTCGATCCAGTACAAGTACGATGACGCCGACACGGCGACGGGCTGCACGGGTAGCCACGGGAAGGGTCATATGACTCGCATCATCGAAGCGAATGGCGGCATCGTCTGGTGCTACGACGGTCGAGGGAACGTGCTGATGAAGCAGCAGGCCGTGGGTGCCGCGACGACGACGACCGCGTACACATGGACGCCGGCAAACCGCCTGAAGTCCATCACCACAGCCAACGGCACGCTGATCGCCTACACTCGCGATGGCGATGGCAGCATCATCACCGTGACCGCTACACCGAAGGGTGGCGTCGCCACCACGATCGCCAGCAGCGTCGTCTACAAGTCGTTCGGTCCGATCGCGTCGCTGAAACTCGGCGACGGCCAGGTCGTCACCTATAGCTACGACGCGACCGGCGCCCTGACCGACATTGTCAGTACCGCGTTCACTCTGCACATGAAGCGTGACGCGATGGGCAACCTCACCGCCATCGGCAACGCCGCGGGCGTGGCCACGCCGACCGAGACCTACGGCTACGATTCGCTCTATCGGCTGACTGGCGTGACCGGGAGCAGCGGTAACGCCATCGAGGCATACACCTACAACAAGACCGGCGACCGCTTGAGCAAGACGGCGCCGGGCTTGCTCACGGGGACATACAGCTTCGCCAGCGGCACCCACCAGCTCACCGGTATCGGCACCACCACCCGCACAGTGGATGCCCGAGGCAACACCACGAGCAGTCACCTGGCGAGCGGGACCGACGTCTACGGCTACGACCAGCGCAACCGACTGACCAGCGTCACGCGTGATGGCACGGTCGTCGGCAGCTACGTACTGAATGCACTGGACCAGCGCGTCCAGAAGACGGCTAAGGGAAGCACCACGCGCTTCGATTACGACGAAGGCAGCCAGCTGCTGTCGGAAAGCAGCGGGACTGCGGCCAGAGACTACATCTGGCTCGGTACCCTGCCGGTGGGCGTGGTGGATGTCAGCGGTAGCAGCACATCGGTCGCCTTCGTGCATGCCGATGGCCTGGGCACGCCGCGAAGCGTCACGAACGCCAGCGGGACGGTACTCTGGCAGTGGCCGTATGCGAGCAATCCGTTCGGGGAGAAGGCGCCGACCTCGGCGGTGGGATACGGGTTGAATCTGCGATTTCCCGGACAGTACTTTGACGCCGAGAGTGGGTTGAATTACAACTTGAACCGCGACTATGAGGCCACGACGGGTCGCTACGTACAGAGTGACCCTATTGGTCTGAATGCCGGTAGCTCGACCTACGCCTATACGCTGAACGATCCTCTAGCAATGGTCGACCCGAATGGACATGACGCTATCGTGCTCATCGATCCGAGCGCGGCCATGATATTCGGCCGAACTGCAGGGCACGAAGCCATTCTTGTCGGGAGCGATAAGTCAGGATGGAGCTACTATTCCAAGCAAGGAAGACGCGACGGCGTTCAATACGATGTAATGAGAAATTACAACAAGTTATCCGACTTCGAGTCGACATGGGGCAGTGACTATCCGATGCAGTATGGCGTCCCTACTACGTCCGAAGCAGATGCGACAATGAACGACTGGGCACGTAAGAACATCGGTCGGCCCTACAACGCGCTTCGCTTCAATTGTGGTGATTTTGTCAACGGAGTACTGAAGGCCGGTGGCCAGCACCCTTACGAAAATCATTTACTCCCTACCATTCCAAACAAAATGCTCAACAACTTAGGCTCCTTGGGTGACGACGTCTATTACCCTGGCCCAGACTACTATCCAAGCGAGAAGCTCCAGACTCGCATGTGGGGCGAACCTTGAAAACGTCGAAACTAACAGCAGCCTGGCTTGGGTTCTTCCTGGCACACCTTGCAGGATCGGTTATTACCGGCCTGAATTCCGTGAGTTGCTACGCCGAGTGTGACCAAAAGAATTGGTTGAACAATCTTTTTAGCGTCCCGCTGACGTTTCTCCCCATCGAGCGCATCAGCAGGGTTTTCGATCCTGCGGTAGTCATCATCGCCGCGATAATCACCAACTCGATGCTGGTATCGAGCATCGTAGTTGGTGCATGGAAGCTGGGGCGTAAGCTTTCTAAACACCGCGCAGAGACTTAGCTTCAAGAATCACACGCTACATTTGACGCGACCGGAGTGAGAGCGATTTATGATTGCGTCAAATTCGCAAAGCATCGGCCCGACGCACGTTCAGCTATAACAAGACGGGCGGTCGGCTGACCAAGACCCTTCCGGGGCTGGCCAAGAGTACTTACGGCTATCAGACCAGCACGCAATGGGCCATCGGCGCAGGCGCGGGCGTCTCCTTCTGTCGGGGTTTGCTGTAACCGTGGCTTTGTTCGCCGCGTCCGTGGCAGTTATGCTTTGGCAAGCCGCCAAGTCGTTGTTCGACGGAGGTTTGATCAGATAGATCCAAGCCCTATTTTCCCAATCGGCAGCCCGGTCTCAATCTTGGACACATTCCTTCTCTGGCTGCCTGCGGTCGACGCCACCCGGCGGCTGGGCAATGATGAGCCACGGCTTGTCTGCCCGAGTTATCAACGACAGCAGGTGTCAGAGATGAGCTACTTCGTTTTTTACCCAACAGCGATGATGATCTGGATAAGCGGCGCGCTGAATTCTGGTTGAGGAAGGCAGCCGCAGCTGGCGATAAACATGCCAGGAGCGAACTCGAGGGTCTCGAGAAGACACGACACGTGAAATAACGCCTGCCGGCAGGTGGCTGCGTCTTCCGCCACGTGCACGCTAACGCCACAGGATCTTGCGAAACCGGACGCGATTCGTCATCATGGTAATGAGAGTCGTTCGCATTAGTGGCGACGACATCCAGCCACGGACCCAAGCTCATGACCCTTCCTTCGAAGGCGCTGCCTCTGCTCATCGCAGGGGTACTGGCGTCGCATGCCTCGTTCGCTCAGGACACCGCCCGCAGCGACAAGGCTGTTCAGCTCGACGCCGTCGACGTGCACGGGGTGAGGGTGGACGAAGGCTACGCCCGGCAGGACGCCTCCGGCGCGACCAAGACCGACACGCCGATCATCGAGACCCCCCAGGCGATCTCCGTGATCTCGAACACGCAGATGATCGACCAGGGCGTGCTGACGGTGCAGGATGCGCTGCGTTACTCCGCAGGCGTACGCTCGGACGCTTACGGCGTGGACAGCCGCGGCGACGACGCCTTCGTCCGTGGCACATCGTTTACGCAATATCTGGACGGCCTCCGTCAGGCGCTTGGGTCTAGCTACGCCCGTACGGAGCCCTATTTTCTCGACCGCATCGAAGTGGTCCGCGGCCCGTCGTCGGTCCTCTACGGACAAGGCACCACCGGCGGCCTGATCGGTCTGACCTCGAAGCGTCCCCAGTTCACGGCGGCGCATGAAGTGCAGGTGCAGCTGGGAAACCATGCGCGCAAGCAGACGGCCTTCGACTTCACCGGTCCCCTCGACGCCGCCGGGCACTGGGCGTATCGCCTGATCGGTGTGTTGCGCGATGCGGACACCCAGATCGACCACGTATCCGACGACCGTCGCGCCATCGCACCGTCGATCACCTGGCAGCCGGACGCGAACACGCGCTGGAGCCTTCTGGTCAATCTCCAGTTCGACCGCAACGGCTCGTCACTGAACTTCCTGCCGCATGCGGGCACCTTGCTGCCCAATCCGAACGGGCGCATTCCGACGAATCGCTTCGTCAGCGAGCCGGGCTTCGATCGCTACGATACCGATCAGCGCTCGGTATCGTCGTTCTTCGAACATCGCTTCAACGACGCGTGGAAGTTCGTGCAGAACGCGCGGTACTCGCACGACAACGTCGACTATCGCTCGCTCTACCCGAACGTCTATTCGAACCCTGCGTACCCGTTCCTCGACGACGACCAGCGCACCGTGTCGCGATACAGCTATGTCGCCATCAGCCGGCACAAGCGTCTGGTCACCGACACCCATGCGGAAGGGGATTTCGATACGGGAAGCATGCATCACCGTGTCCTGTTCGGCCTCGATATCAGCTATTCGCACACCGATAGCGCGCAGGGCAACGGCCTCGACGCCACGCCCTTCGATCTCTATGCGCCGGTCTACCACAACGGTTTCGTGCCGCCCGATGTTTTCCCTGTCGCATCGAGCCACACCCGTCAGACCGGCCTCTACGTCCAGGATCAGATCAACTGGGGCGATCACTGGATCGGTACCGTCGGCGTGCGTCACGACCGTGCGACGCTGACGACCGGCGGCAGCCGCTCCGTGGACAACGCGACCACGTCACGCTTCGGTCTCATGTACCGGTTCGACAGCGGGATTGTGCCGTACGTCAGCTACACCGAATCGTTCCAGCCGCTGGATAGTCTCGACTTCTACAACCGGCCCTATGAGCCCCTGCGCGGCAAGCAGTACGAGGCCGGCCTGAAGTACCAGCCTGTCGGCGGATCGACGCTGATCACGGCAACGTATTTCGATCTGCGCGAGGAAAATCGACTCGCACCGGATCCGCAGAATCCCCTGAACCAGATACAGGCGGGGCGGGCGAAGACGCGCGGCGTCGAACTGGAAGGTAACTCGCGGATCGGCAATCATGTCGACCTGATCGGCACGTACACCTGGACCAGGGCGCGTCCCGACGATGGCACGATCGTCGCGGGTCTGCCGAAGACCCAGGCATCGGCGTGGGGCGTCTATCACGTGAACGCGGCCGACAGCGACGGCTTCAGCTTCGGCATCGGTGCGCGTTACATCGGTACCAACTACGACGAGACGGGCACGCTCGTGGTTCCCCACAAGACCCTGTTCGACGCGATGGTCGCGTACACGCAGGGCCCATGGCGTTTCTCCGTCAACGCGGCCAACGTCACCGACCAGGTTTACAACGCCTCATGCCTCGCGCGCGGCGACTGCTTCTACGGTCCGCGCCGCAGCATCATGGGAAGTGCCAGCTACCGGTTCTGATGGCATCCGGACGGCCGAAACGTTATGGTCGTCCGCTCTCCGTACAGACGAACGGGGTGCCAAGCTGTGGATTTGCTTGATGGTCAGCGTGATGAGGCCAACATCAGCCATGATGGGACTTTGGAGGGCGGGCTGAACCTGAAAACCGCCTGGTCGAGCCCCAATCAAGGCAAGCAGTTGCACGAGCCGCGGGTCGCGCAACCTCTCCCAAATCGCAAAATCACGGCTGCGCTGGCGATGCTTTCAACATGATGTCCAGCTCGAAGTGCCTGGCATCGGCACCCGGTTGTGTCTCGAAGCTCAGCATCACATCCCGCCCTTCCTGCCGATTCGTCCACCGATGCTTCCCCGCCGCCTTCCACAATCCACTCTTCCGGGCACCCGCATCCAGCCGGTCGAGCAACTCCGCCGCTGGCGTCGCCGTCTCCACGTGATATCGCGAGACCCACTGATCGAGATCGCCCGTCGACACGTACTCATCGAACTTCGCGTCCTTCGGCCACTCGACCCCCGCCTGAAGTAGCTTCTTGGTCAGGAAGCGATCTGCCATCCGTGACCGCACAAACCCACCGTCGGACTTCCAGTCGTATTCCAGGCGCATGGCGACGGTACGTGCCTCATCGGTACCGCGAACCCTGGCGACGACATGCAACGCCGCGTCGATGCCGGACGAAAGGCCGGCCGACGTGATCAGCTTGCCGTTATCGGCCCAGCGCACATCGCGGATCACATCGATCTTCGGAAAGGCGGCCGCCAGCTCATCGATCCGCGGCGTAAAGGTCGTGGCCTTGTCGCCGTCGAGCAGCCCCGTTGCGCCGAGAATGAAGGCGCCCGTGCATACGGAGAGCACCTGCCGTGCGGGCACCGAACGCTGCCGGATGAACTCAAGCACGCGTGGATCCTTCTGGGCATCCTCGACGTCGCCACCAGGGATCAGCAACACGTCGAACGGCGGCGCCGTGGCGAAGCTCGCATCGGGCGTGACCTTTAGCCCCATCGCCGTCGTCACGGGCTTGCCATCCGGCGATACGGTAACCACGCCGAAGCCCGCCGTACCGAAAACCTCGTAAGGGCCTGCGAAATCGATGATCTGCACGCCATCGAACAGTACGATGCCAACCCGGACCGGCGGCGCGGACCCGTGCGGTTCGTGCGACGCGAGCGCGGGCAGGGCGAAGAACATGGCGAGCAAGGGCAGCAGGCGGCGCATGGGCGGATCCTCCGTGAACGATGCCGCACGCTAAAACGTTTCTGGGTGCTTTTGCGGACATGGAACCCGCGCAAACGGTCACTTAGCCGCGAAGCGCGCCCGGTACTCGGCCGGCGTGCTACCCAGCCGGCGGACGAAAGCCCGGCGCATCGCCTCGTCGGAAGGAAACCCGCACTCGTCGGCGACACGCTTGATGTCCTTGCCGGTGCTCTCGAGCAGGGGCTTTGCCGCTTCGACGCGCAAGCGCTCGATGTACTTCAGCGGTGTCACGTCGAAGTGCGCACCAAACCGGCGCGTGAACTGGCGAGGGCTCATGTGCAACCGATCGGCGAGTATCCCGACATCGAGTCGCCTGCGCAGGTTTTCGCCGATCCATGACGCCAGCGACGCGAAGTGCTCCGGCTGTTCCAGTGCATGCAGTTGTTCGCTGAACTGGCTTTGCCCGCCCGAGCGCTTGTTGGCCATGACCATGCGCCGCGCGACTTTCAGCGCCAGCGTGGCACCGTGGTCGGCGCTGACCATCGCCAGCGCCAGGTCCATCCCCGTCGTGATTCCCGCCGAAGTCCAGATATGGCCGTCGCGCGTGTAAATCGCGTCCGGCAACACGCGCACGGCAGGATAGCGGTCGCGCAGCTCGGGGATGTCGCTCCAGTGGGTGGTCGCCTCCCGGCCGTCAAGCAGGCCTGCCTCGGCGAGCAGCAGGGCGCCGCTGCAGATCGAGGCAACGCGGGGCACCCGTTGCGCCGCCTCGTGCAGCCATGTCACCAGGTTCGTGTCGGCGCGCACCCGCTCGACGGCGTCACCCATGCCGCCGCAGACCAGCAAGGTATCGGTTTCGTTGGGCATATCGCGGTAGTGGGTATCCGGCAGCAGGCGCATGCCGGATGCCAGTTCCACGGGCTTGTCCGTCGCGGCCAACACCTGCGTGCGATACAGCGGCGCACGTCCGGGCTCGTCATCCTGGGCCTGGCGGCTGGCCAGCGCGAACACCTCAAGGGGGCCGCTGATGTCCAGCGACTGCGCCTGAGGGTAGACGAGCATGCAGATGGTGCGGGGAGCGGCGGACATACGTACGTTTTCATTCCGTGGGCGGATCACGGTAAACGATACCTCCGATGGCATCCGGACGGCCGAAACGTTATGGTCGTCCGCTCTGCACAGACGAACGGGGTACTCGGCATGCGGTTAGCTCAATGGGTTGGGGGTGCGGTGCTCGCCGCGTGCATGTCCACGGCGGCATTCGCCGCTCCACCGCCGGGACACGCCGGCAACCCCGTCTTCCCCGGCTGGTACGCCGACCCCGAAGCCGCGATCTTCGATCATCAGTACTGGATCTACCCGACCACGTCGCTGAAGTACGCGCAGCAGACCGGCTTCGACGCGTTCTCGTCCCCGGACCTGGTGCACTGGACGAAGCACAGCAGCGTGCTGGCGATGAAAGACATCCCCTGGGCGAAGAAGGCGCTGTGGGCGCCCGCGCTGGTCGAGAAAGGCGGCAAGTACTATTTCTTCTTCGCCGCCAACGACATCCAGAACGACAACGAGGTCGGTGGCATCGGCGTGGCCGTCGCCGACAAGCCCGACGGTCCGTTCAGGGATCTGCTCGGCAAGCCCTTGATCGACAAGTTCCATAACGGCGCGCAGCCGATCGATCAGTTCGTCTTTCATGACGACGACGGCACCTACTACATGATCTACGGCGGCTGGAAGCACGCGAACATCGTGAAGCTGAGGCCGGATTTCACCGGCGTCGAGCCGATGGCCGATGGCACGACCTTCAAGGAAATCACGCCCGCGCCCGAGTACGTCGAAGGCCCGCTGATGTTCAAGCGCAACGGCAAGTACTACTTCATGTGGTCGGAAGGTGGCTGGACCGGGCCCGACTATTGCGTCGCCTACGCGATCGGCGACTCCCCGACAGGTCCATTCAAGCGTATCGGCAAGATTCTGGAGCAGGATCCGAAGATCGCCACCGGCGCCGGGCATCATTCCGTGTTTCACGTCGCAGAAGACGACAGCTGGTACATCGTCTATCACCGCCATCCGCTCGGCGATACCAACGGCAACCATCGCGTGACCAGCATCGACGAGATGCACTTCGACAAGGACGGTCACATCCTGCCAGTGAAGATGACCAACGAAGGCGTGACCGCCAAGCCGCTGCGCTGACGCAGCGGCTTGGCCGGGACCGGCCGATGGAGTCGGCATAAAGCGCGGCACATAACGGGCGCGATGTGCCGGTCCCCCGTCACGCCGCAAGAAGTTTCTGCAAAAACACCTCCTCTCGCGGAATGCACGGCTCCCGATTCGGCGTAATCTGTCGCCCGACATCTGATCAAGCCAGTGGACGCGAGCGTCCACCCAGCCGAGGGGAAGGGGACATGTACACGCTGCGCGTGAATGGTGAGGATCGGCAGGCCGACGTGCCACCCGATATGCCGTTGCTCTGGGTGCTGCGCGACGTGGTGGGACTGACCGGCACGAAGTTCGGTTGCGGCATCGCGCAGTGCGGCGCGTGCACGGTGCACCTCGATGGGCAGCCGGTCCGCTCCTGCCAGATGCCCGTGTCGGCCGTGGGCGACCGCGCCGTCACGACGATCGAGGCGATCGGCGCGACACCCGAAGGCGCGAAGGTGCAGCAGGCCTGGCTGGCGGTCGACGTCGTGCAATGCGGTTACTGCCAGTCCGGACAGATCATGTCCGCCGCGGCGTTGCTCGCGCGCACACCGAACCCCAGCGATCGCGACATCGATGCTGCGATGGCCGGCAATATCTGCCGGTGCGGCACGTACGTGCGCATCCGCGAGGCCATCAAGCAGGCGGCGACGGGACTGCCGCAAGGGTTGCAGGTCATCGTCGACGGGAGTACGCCATGACTGCCTCCCCTCACGACGAGCACGGGATCGATCCGCGGCGCCGCTCGGCGCTGAAGCTCGCAGGCGGTGGTCTCGCCGTGGCCTTCCTGTGGACGGCCGGGCTCGGTCCCGCGGTCGCGCAGATGAATCCCCGACGCCAACCGGCGGATGACGCGGCGGCCGCGGCCGATGGCCATCCGACGTTCGCACCCAACGCGTTCATCCGGATCGACGCCGATGGGCGCATCCGCCTCGTCATGCCCACGGTCGAAATGGGGCAGGCGATCTACACGGGCATTTCGATGATGCTCGCCGAGGAGCTCGGCGTCGGCCTGGATCAGATCACCGTCGAACATTCGATTCCCAGTGATGCGCTGTACGGTCAGGTCTTGCTTGGGGGCGGCCAGATCACCGGCGGCTCCACGAGCACGCGCGGACAGTGGCAGTCGTTGCGCGAAGCGGGTGCGGTGGCGCGCGAGATGCTTGTAGCCGCCGCCGCGGCGCAGTGGCACGTGGATGCGGCCAGCTGTTCGGTGGCCCGCGCCACCATCACGCACGTGCCGTCGGGTCGCACCCTCGGATTCGCGGCGGTGGCGGAAGCCGCCGGCAAACTGCCGCAGCCAGCGACCGTCACACTGAAAGACCCCAAAGACTTCACCGTGATCGGCAAGCCGCTGCGTCGCGTGGACTCGCCGGATAAGGTGAACGGCGGTACGCAGTTCGGCATCGACGTCAAAGTGCCGGGCATGAAATATGCCGCCGTACGTACCAGCCCGGAACTCGCCGGTACGCTCGGTGCCGTCGATGAGACGAAGGCACGCGCCGTGCCCGGGGTCATCGATGTGATCAGGCTGGCCGATGCCGTGGCCGTGGTGGGTGAGCACTACTGGGCCGCACATCGTGGCCTCCAGGAACTCACGATCGAATGGCGCCACGGCGTCAACGAGAAACTCGATACCGCCACGCTCATCGCCGCCTTGCAGGAAAGCTCGCGCAAAGGCCCCGCCCTGGTCGGGCGCAAGCCGAAGGGCGAGGCGGGCGCGGGTGGCAAGGCGGTGGAGATGACCTTCGTATCGCCCATGCTGGCGCACGCGCCGATGGAGCCGCTCAACGCCACCGTGCACGTCACGCCCGGCAAGTGCGAGATCTGGACGGGCACACAGGTTCCGACGCGCGCGCAGAAGGAAGCCGCGCGCATCTGCGGCATCCCGCTCGACGCGGTGACGGTGAACAACCAGTACCTCGGCGGCGGTTTCGGCCGTCGCCTCGAAACCGACCAGGTAGAACAGGCCGTGGCCTTCGCGAAGCAGGTGGCCTACCCGCTCAAGGTCATCTGGAGTCGCGAGGAAGACATCCGTCATGACCGCGTGCGGCCGCTGTACTTCGACCGCATCTCGGCCACGCTGGATGGCGATGGCCGCCCGACCTCGTGGAAGCATCGCATCACCAGTGGCACGGTACTTGGGCGCTGGGCGCCCGGTGGCATGGGCAAGGACGGCATGGACAGCGACGCCATCGAGTCCGCGGCCGATCTGCCTTACGAGATGGACAACGTGCTCGTCGAGTGGGTCCGCCACGACATGCCGCCCGGGCTCGTCGTCGGCTGGTGGCGTGGCGTCGGTCCGACGCACAACCTTTTCATCGTCGAGAGCTTCATCGATCAGCTCGCTCACACCTCGGGCAAGGACCCGCTGGCGTACCGGCGTTCGCTGATGAAGCCCGGTTCACGGCCGCTGGGCGTGCTGGATCTCGCCGCCGGGAAGATCGGCTGGGGCGGCCAGCCGTTACCGGCGCGGGTCGGACGCGGTATCGCTGTGGCGTCGCCGTTCGGTAGCCACGTCTGCGCGATCGTCGAGGTCGAGGTGACGGCACAGGGCCAGGTCCACCTGCGACGCGCCGTGGTCGCCGTCGACGTGGGTATCGCCATCAATCCGAGTTCCGTGCAGGCGCAGGTGCAGGGTGGTCTGTTGTTCGGCCTCAGCGCCGCCCTGTTCAACGGCATCACCCTCAAAGACGGCATGATCGAGCAGAGCAACTTTCACGACTACCGCACGCTGCGCATCAACGAAGTACCGAACGTCGAGGTCTATACGGTCGCCAGCGGGGAGTCGCCGGGAGGACTGGGCGAAGTCGGTACGGCGATCGCCGCGCCGGCCCTGGCCAACGCGATCTTCGCTGCCACCGGCGTGCGTCTGACGGAGTTGCCGGTCTCGCGCACCTCGCTCGCCGCATCGGCGGATGCGCTCAAACGTGTCGCGGATGCGGGAACCGGCAAGGAGGGCGTCGCATGAAGCGCTTCTTTCTGCTGATCGTCGTCGTCCTGATCATCGGAGCGGTGGCCTATGTCGCGCTCAATCGCACCGATCCGGCCGATGGCACCGCTCCGGTGCTCGCCGGTGCGCCCTTGAACGCCGATCCCGTCGCACGCGGCGAGTATCTGGCGCGCGCGGCCGATTGCATCGCCTGTCATACGGTGCCGGAAACCGGTAAACCCTTCGCGGGAGGCCTGCCCTTCAAGCTGCCGTTCGGCACGATCTACTCTTCCAACATCACCGCCGACGTCGAGACAGGCATCGGCGGCTGGAGCGACGACGACTTCGTGCGTGCGGTCCGCGAGGGCATACGCAAGGACGGCAAGCATCTCTATCCCGCCTTCCCGTACACCGCGTACACGCAGCTGAGCCGTGCCGATGTGCTGGCGATCAAGGCCTACCTGTTCACCTTGCCCAGGGTGCGCCAGCCGGAACGTCCGAATGATCTCGGCTTTCCGTTCAACCAGCGCTGGGCGATGGGTTTCTGGAATGCCGCGTTCTTCCGCAGCGAACGCTTCGAGAACGATCCCTCGCGATCGCCGGCGTGGAACGCGGGTGCCTATCTCGCCGGACCGCTCGGTCACTGCGCGGAATGCCATACGCCACGTAACGTCGGTTTCGGGCTGAAGCATGGCGAGTCGCTGGCTGGTGCGGAACTGCAAGGCTGGCGCGCGTGGAACATCACCTCGGACGCCACGCACGGCATCGGCAAGTGGAGCGACGAGGCGCTGACGCAGTATCTGCGTACCGGCCACGCGGATGGCCATGCGTCGGCCATGGGGCCGATGGGCGAGGCGGTCGCGCACAGCCTGCAGTTCCTGAAACCGGAAGACACGGCGGCGCTCGTCGCCTGGCTGCGCACGGTGCCTGCGCGCGAGGGCGATGACCCGGTGGTCGTCGACCCGTCGCCCAAAGCCGTACTCGCGTCCAGTGCGGCCGCGCCTGGCGGAGACGATGAAACGGCCGACGCGGACGGTCTGCGCCTGTTCGAAGGTGCGTGTGCCAGCTGCCATCAATGGAATGGCGCCGGACAGCAGACGTCGTACGCCAGCCTCGTCGGTACGCGTGGCGTCAATGACCCCAGCGGGCGGAACGTCACCCAGGCGATCCTGCACGGCGTGACGATGCGGATCGGCGAAACGGATGTCTACATGCCGGCCTTCGGTCACGCGTACAGCGATCCGGAGGTAGCCGCCCTGGCCAACTACGTCATCCGTCATTTCGGCGGAAAACAGGGTCAGGTGACCGCGGAGGACGTCGCCAGACGCCGGGCACTTTAGGCCCGGCGCCTCCAGGCGACTCAGGCTTTCTCGGCCAGTGCCTTCTCGAGCACCGCCTGCAGGCGTGCATCGCTCGCTTCGACGTCCGGCGCGAAGCGTGCGATCACTTCACCGCGGCGGTTCACGACGAACTTCTCGAAGTTCCAGAGTACCTCCGGCGCCTCGTTGGTCGGAATGCCATGACCCTGCAGGCGATCACGCATCGGGCCTTCACCGATGCGTTCGGGCTGCGCTTCGATCAGCGCGCTGTACAGCGGGTGGCGCTGCGGACCGACCACCGGAATCTTGGAGAACAGCGGGAACTGCACGTCGAACGTCGTCGAGCAGAACGACTTGATGTCGTCGTCGCTGCCGGGCTCCTGCGCGAGAAAGTCGTTGGCGGGAAAGCCGAGGATGGTGAAGCCCTTGTCGCGCCAGCGCTGGTAGAGCGCCTCGAGGCCTTCGTACTGCGGCGTCAGCCCGCACTTCGAGGCGACGTTGACCACCAGCAGCACGTCGCCGCGCCAGGTGTCGAGCGTGGTGGAAACACCGTCGATCTGCTTCACGGCGATGTCGTACAGATGGGCCTGGCTCATGTGGGATCCTCGTTGGCGTGACGGAAATACGCCAAGCATAGGCCAACACGCAGTGCCTTGAACGTCGCGACGATGTGATCCCCATGACGTTCGACATTTCAATATGCAAGCATTGCTAGAATCGGCCCAGGGCAGGGGAATCGATCCCCAGGGGAGCGAAAGCAATGCGTTATGAGAAAGGTCACAAGGAGCAGACTCGGCAGAAGATCGTCGAAGCGGCTTCTGAACGGTTTCGCGCGGACGGCATCGACGCCGTCGGCGTGGTGAGCCTGATGAGCGACGTCGGGCTGACCCAGGGGGGGTTCTACAACCATTTCGGTTCGAAGGAAGACCTGGTGCGCGACAGCGTGGCATCGGCTGCGACGTCGGCAAAAGACCGGATGGCCGTGCGTGTCGCGGGCTCACGTTCGGAGCCGCATCGTGCGATGGTCAACACCTATCTGTCGGCGGATCACCGCGATCATCCGGCATCGGGCTGCGTGGCGGCCGCACTGGCGGCCGAGATGGGCCGCCGTCCGGAAGAGACCCGCGCGGCGTTTTCGGAAGGCTATGCCGAGATGGTCGAGCTGATCGCGTCGACCCTGCCGGCGTCGGTGCGTGGCAAACGCCGTCGCACGCTGGCCATGTCGGTGTTCGCATCGATGGTGGGTTCGATGTCCCTCTCGCGCGCCGTGGCGGAACAGGGACTGTCGGACGAGGTGCTTACGCTGGGCCGTCAGGCGGCGCTGGCGTTGATCGACGCGGGTTGATCAGCGCGCCGGGACGGGCGGCCTGCCCATGGCGGCCGTCTTCTCGGCGATCTTCGCCCTGATCGCGGGAATGGCGGCCAGTGCGGCCCGCTCGCCTTCGAGGATCGCCACGTTTTTCTGATCGAAGTCGGTCGGTCCGATCTGACCGACCTTCGGCCGGATCACGATGTCGGCACGGCCGAGTTCCTGCTCCGCCAGGCGACGTCCCATGATCGTGATGGACTGGCCGACGATGCCGACCATGCTGTCGGGATTGGTGCCATCGGGGCGCGCCGAGATATCCACGGCGATGACGATGTCCGCACCGAGCTGGCGCGCCGCGTCCACCGGCACGGGGCTGACGACACCGCCGTCCACGAAATGCTTGCCGTTGATGTCCACCGGTTCGAACACGCCGGGGATGCTGCTGGATGCACGCACGGCCTGGCCCGCATTGCCGCGAATGAAGATGGCGCGGTCGCCGTTCTCCAGCTGGGTGGCCACCGCCGCGAATGGCGTATGCAACTTCTCGATCGGTGTGTTCTTCAGGAGTTCGTTGACGTAGTCCTGCAGCTTCTGGCCTTGCACGAGGCCACCTGAAAAGAAGCGAACGTCGCGGATCTTGCCCTCATCGAGCGCAAAGGCCTGCTCCTGCAACTGGAAGGCATCCATGCCGGAGGCATACAGCACGCCGACCACGCTGCCGGCGCTGGTACCGGAGACGACGTCGGCATGAATGCCGCTGGCCTCCAGCATCTTGATGACCCCGATATGGGCGAAGCCCTTGGCCGCGCCGCCGCCCAGCGCCAGTCCGATACGCGGCTTGGCCGCGAGTACCGGCACGGCGGTATCCGGGCGCTGATCCGGCCTGGTTCCACCGAAGCAACCGGTGAGCAGGGTCGCGAGCACGAGCGGAAGCCAGGAGCGGGCGCGGCGGAGCGTCATGGAAGAAAACCGTAAGAAGGGCAGGCGGATCATCGGGCACGCTGGCGGCGGCCGGATGACGGACGGATGGCTAAAACCGGGCAGCGCGTGTGCGACGCCCGGCGGTCGATCAGTCGCGGGTGTGGTCCGCGTCGAGGTGGTAGCGGGTCGCCACGTCGACTTCGTTCTTCGACCCCAGAAACACGGGCACACGCTGGTGAAGCGCCGTGGGCTGAAGGTCCATGATGCGCTCGCGGCCAGTGGTGGCGGCGCCGCCGGCCTGCTCGACGATGAACGCCATGGGGTTGGCCTCGTACATCAGGCGAAGCTTGCCGGTGCCACCGTGGCCGGTGATCTTCGCGTCCAGCGGATAGATGAAGACACCGCCGCGGGTGATGATGCGATGCACGTCGGCGACCATCGAGGCGACCCAGCGCATGTTGAAATCCCGCCCGCGCGGGCCGGTCGAGCCTGCCAGCAGTTCACCGATGTAACGCTGCATCGGCGCTTCCCAGTGGCGCTGGTTCGCCATGTTGATCGCGAACTCGGCCGTTTCGGCGGGAATGGTGATGCCCCGACGGGTGAGCACGAAACTGCCGTGCTCGCGGTCCAGCGTGAACTCATGCACGCCGTGACCGAAGGTCAGCACCAGCAGGGTGCACGGGCCGTAGACCACGTAACCGGCGGCGACCTGTTCCGTCCCCGGCTGCAGGAAATCGGCCGCCTTGGGTTCGGTGACGCCATCCGGGCAGCGGAGCACGGAGAAGATCGTGCCGACCGAGACGTTGACGTCGATGTTGGAGGAGCCGTCGAGCGGATCGAACAACAGCAGGTGGTTGCCCTTGGGGTAGGCATCCGGAATCGGCTGCGGATCTTCCATTTCCTCGGACGCGCACGCCGCGAGGTGACCACCCCAGGCGTTGGCTTCGAGGAGGATCTCGTTGGAGATGACGTCGAGCTTCTTCTGGGCCTCGCCCTGGACGTTGTCCGAACCCGCATTGCCGAGCACGCCGCCGAGGGCACCCTTGCCGGTGGCGACGGAGATGCGCTTGCACGCGCGGGCGACGACCTCGATCAGCAGGCTGAGCTGGGCGTTGATATGCCCCTCGCGCTTTTCTTCGATGAGGAACTGGATCAGCGAAATCGGTTTCGTCATTCGGACGGACTCAGGCGCGAAACCATGCATTGTCCGGGTGTGGCGTGAACGACGCCAGAGGGCTGCTGACAGAACGTTGTCAGCAGCCCCCGCGCAGACTGTCCCTTCACCGCCGAACCGGGGAGGGAACGCGTCATGAATCGATTTCTGGATCGTCTCGCCGAGCTGTATGCGCCGCTCGGCAAGCGGGGACTGCTGATGGACGGGCAATACCGTTTCACCCCGGATGAAAGATCGCCGGCAACCTCGCCGACGCCCGTAGGAGCGCGCCCCGCGCGCGAAAAGCCTGCCGCAGGCCGCGCCGGCCGTGACCCTGCTCCCCTCTCCGGAAGCATCGCGCGCAAGGCGCGCTCCTACAGTCTCCGCCACCCGAAAGGAAGCTTCACCGCATGAACCCGAGTCGCGTCGTTTTCCACCATGCCCCCAACAGCCGGTCGGGCAGCGTCCTCATGCTGCTGGAGGAACTGGGTGCGCAGTACGACCTGCACGTGATGAACCTGGTCGAGGGTGAGCAGCGCCTTCCCGCGTATCTGAAGATCAACCCGATGGGCAAGGTGCCCGCGATCGAACACCGCGGTGGTCTCGTGACTGAACGCCCGGCGATCTTCACCTACCTCGCCGATCTCTATCCCGAGGCCGGACTGGCGCCCGCGTTCGACGATGCGCTGCGCGGCCCCTATCTGCGCTGGCTCGCCTTCTACGGTTCGTGCTTCGAGCCCGCCGTCGTCGATCGCTGGGCGAAAAACGTTCCGATGCCGGCGATGCAGTCGCCCTACGGTGATTTCGACACCGTCATGGACCTCCTGGAGGCCCAGCTCGCGCAGGGCCCCTGGATGTTCGGCGACCGCTTCACCGCCGCCGATATCCTCTGGGCCAGCGCGCTGACCTGGACGATGGGTTTCGGCCTGGTGCCGCGTCGGGATGTCTTCGAGGCCTATGTGGCCCGCGTGATGGCGCGTCCGGCGGTGGTTCGCGCCGCCGCGCAGGACGCGGCGCTGGCGAAAGCCCAGACGCTGGCCGCCGCCTGAGCGCAGGACGATGCGCGGGCATGACCATCGCCGCTTTCCGTGCCACGCGCGGCAGGCGATGATCCGGGTATGCGCCGCGCCGACCGTCTGTTCCTCATCATCAACGCCCTGCGCGGGCGGCGCACCGCGCTGCCCGCGCGCCAGCTGGCCGCCACACTCGAGGTCTCGCTACGCACGGTCTACCGCGACGTGGCGGACCTGCAGCTTTCCGGTGTCCCCATCGAGGGCGAGGCCGGCGTCGGCTATGTCCTGCGCAAAGGCTCGGACATCCCGCCGCTGATGTTCTCCGCCGACGAACTCGAAGCACTCGTTGCCGGTACGCGCTTCGTCCGCGCGTTCGCCGGCGAGCGGCTGGCGCGCGAGGCGCAGGCCGCCATGATCAAGATCGAGGCCGTGCTCCCCCCGGACCTGCGCGAGCGCTCGGCACAGTCGCGCATCTTCGCCCCCATCTGGCGCGATACGTTCCAGAACGAGGTGGCGGCCATGCTCGATCGCCTGCACGAGGCCGTGCTCGCGCATCGCGTGCTCTGCCTCGACTACAGCGACGCGGAAGGGCGCGCGAGCACGCGTGAGGTCGAACCGTTGTGCCTGTCGTTCTGGGGTGGCGCATGGACGCTGGGCACCTGGTGCCGGCATCGTCAGGCTTTCCGCAACTTTCGCCCGGATCGCATCGTGGGTTGCCGGGATTCGGGAGAAACCTTCGTCGATGCACCGGGGCGGGACATCAGGGCTTACCTCGACACCATGCGCACGCACTACGCCGGCCTGGAATAGTTTTCGGGTTCGGCGGTCCGGATGCGATGATCGGGGTTTACCCGTCCCCCTACGGAGCCCGCATGTCCCCCTGGATTCGCGCCATCGCCTTCGCCGGCCTCGTCGCCGGTACCGCCCATGCCGCCACGCCGGCCGACGACGCCTTCAAGGCGATCTACACGAAGGAATGGGCATGGCGTAGCGGGCAGGCGGGCATCCTGACCTCGGGCGAAGCGCAGCCCGGCGAGGGCCGCCTGGATACGGTGGACGCCGCCAGCCAGGCCAGGCGCCTCGCCTACTGGAACGACGTGCTGGCGCAGCTGGGTCGCATCGATCCGGCCTCGCTGAGCGGCACGGTTCGTGTGGACTACGCCGTTTACCGCGCGCAGATCGCCAACCTCGCGGCTGCCCAGCGCTTCCAGCAGTGGCAGATGCCGTTCAACAGCGACTCGGCCTTCTGGTCCGACATCGGCTACGTGCTTCACGGCGACGACCTGCGCACGCGCGACGATTATCGGAAGTACATCGATCGCCTGCGCCAGATCCCGGCCTATATGGACCAGGAGATCGACAACATGCGTCTGGGCCTGGCGCGCGGTTTCACCGTCCCGCGCGAGGTGCTCAATGGACGCGATGTATCGATCGCCGCCGTCGCCGAACTGAAGAACCCCGAAGACAGTGCGCTGTACGGTCCGTTCAGGTCGCTGCCGAAGACCCTGCCCCCCAGGGACGCCGACCTGTTGCGTGCCGAGGCACGCAAGGTCATCGCCGAGGATGTGATTCCCTCCTACGGCAAGCTGCTGACGTTCTTCCGCAACGAGTACGTCCCTGGGGCGCGCCCGACCCTGGCGGCCGAGTCGCTGCCCGACGGTAAGGCCTACTACCGACAGCAGATCCTAGAATACACCACCCTGGATCTGACGCCCGATGCCATCCACGCCATCGGCCTGCGCGAGGTCGACCGCCTCCACAAGGAGATGGTCGCCACGATGAAGGAGACCGGGTTCAAGGGCGATTTCCCGGCCTTCCTCGCTTTCCTGCGCAGCGATCCGCAGTTCTATGCGAAGACGCCCGACGAATTGTTGATGCGCACGGCCTGGGTGGCCAAGCAGGTCGATGCGAAGCTCGGCAAGTACTTCGGCCTGTTACCGCGCCAGCGCTTCGCCATCGAACCGGTGCCTGCGGATATCGCGCCTTATTACACGTCCGGCCGCGGCGGCCCGGACACGTACCTCGTCAACACGTACGACCTGCCATCCCGTCCGCTGTTCAACATGCCGGCGCTGACGCTGCATGAGTCGATGCCCGGGCACGCGTTGCAACTGGCGCTGTCGGCCGAGCAGCAGGGTCTGCCCGACTTCCGTCGCGACGGTTACATCTCCGCCTATGGCGAGGGATGGGCGTTGTACTCGGAATACCTGGGCGAGGAGATGGGCATCTACCACACGCCCTACGAGCGCTTCGGGTTCCTCACGTATCAGATGTGGCGTGCCTGTCGCCTCGTCGTCGATACCGGCATCCACCATCTCGGCTGGACGCGTCAGCAGGCGATCGATTACCTCGCCGGCAATACGGCGCTGAGCCAGCGCGAGATCGCCAACGAGGTCGACCGCTACATCAGTTGGCCAGGGCAGGCGCTGTCGTATGAGTTGGGCTACCTGAAGATCCGCGCGTTGCGCGAGAAGGCGGAAAAGGAGCTGGGCGAGAAGTTCGACCTGCGGGCCTTCCACGACACGGTGCTGGCGCTGGGATCGGTGCCGCTGCCGGTGCTGGAGCAGCATGTCGACGCGTGGATTGCATCCAGGAAATGAGCAATGTCACGGCGCTCAGGCAGGAGCAAGCCCCGCTGGCGCCTGCCCGTATACGAACAGCTCCACAAATGGAGTAAACTGCATCACAAGTCCACAGGTAGAGCCGTCGATGCAGCCAGCCATCCACGTCGAACCCGGTTACGCCGATGATCTCGGCGGGCCGGCCTTGCGCGCCTTCTTCGCCCTCGCGGAGCGCTGGAAACTCCGCGGCGCCGAGCAGCGCACGCTGCTGGGCGATCCCCCGGAGTCCACGTACTTCAAATGGAAGAAGCTACAGGACGGAACCCCCTCTAGGGACGTCGTGGAGCGCATCAGCTACCTGCTTGGCATCTGGAAGGACCTCCAGATCCTTTTCCCCGACCCCGGCCAGGCGGATGCCTGGGTGCGCAAGCCCAACACTGCGCCTCTCTTCGGCGGCCACTCGGCACTGGATCGCATGCTCTCGGGCAACGTCGCCGACCTCTATGTCGTCCGTCAGTACCTGGACGCGCAGCGCGGCTGGAACGGATGACGACGGCACCGCCGTCGCGGCGGATTCGCTGGACCCACGCCTACCGCATTGTCCCCAGCCGTTTTCCTCCGGTGGGACTGTTCGACCGTATCGCCGATGCCAGGGACATCGATGCCGTCATGGCGATCGAGTCGATGACCAACCCCCGCCTGCGCGAGGAAATGGGCGCGCTGAGCATGGTGCCGCCCGACCGGCGCGTCTCCGGCCCCGGCACGACACCGATCATGGCCGCGTTCACCCACATTCCGCCAGAGGGCAGCCGCTTCTCCGATGGTCACTGGGGCGTGTTCTATGCGGCGCATACCATCGCCACCGCGATCGAAGAGACGGTCTACCACCGCGAAGCCTTCCTGGCGGCGACGCGGGAACCGCCCACCGACGTCCAGGTGCGGTGCTACAGCACCTCGATCGCGGGACGCCTGCACGATATCCGTGGGGGCTGGGCCGCCGAACACGATCCGGACTCCTATCTGGCCAGCGTCAAGCTGGCCCGGACCCTGCGTGAGGAAGGCTCCAACGGCATCGTCTACGACAGCGCGCGCCACCCGGGCGGGGAGTGCGTCGCGGTGTTCTTCCCCGACCTGATCGCGCCCTGCATGCAGGCCGAACATTTCATCTATCGATGGAACGGCCAGCGCATCGAGGCGGTGCTGAAGGTCACCGCGGTGGATCGTCCCGGTTTGCCCCCGGAGGCCTGAGCGGTTACGGTCGTCCGGATGAAACGCCTGACGATCCTCCTTATCTTCCTCGTCCTGTCCTTCGGCGCACACGCCAGGGATCCCGACCACAGCCGGTGGGAAACCGACATCCAGGCCTTCGAGGCCTCGGACAAAGCCAGTCCTCCGCCGGCCAACGCCGTGCTGTTCGTCGGCAGTTCGTCGATCCGCTTCTGGAAGAGCCTGGCTTCCGATTTCCCGCACTACCGCGTGATCAACCGCGGCTTCGGCGGATCGGACATGGACGACTCGACCGCCTTCGCCGATCGCATCGTGCTTCCGTACAAGCCCGCGGCCATCGTGGTCTACGCCGGCGACAACGACCTGCAGGGCGGCGACACCCCGGAACAGGTGCGTGACGATTTCGCCGCGTTCGTGACGAAGGTGCGCGCCGCGCAGCCCAATGTCCCGATCGCCTTCATCTCGATCAAGCCCAGCGTCGCCCGGGTCAACCTGCTGCCCAGCATCAACGCCGCCAACAAACTGATCAGCACCTGGGCCATGGCGCAGAAGAACGTGGCTTTTCTGGACGTGGCGCCCGCGATGATCGACGCGCAGGGCCAGCCCAAGCCGGATCTCTTCATCGAAGACGGGCTGCACATGAACCCGAAGGGCTATGCGCTCTGGGTCGCGCAGGTGGGTCCCTGGCTTGCCGACCACGCCACGGCGGCCGAAGTTAAACAGACCCCAAACACGACCACCCCGTGATACGGGAACTTCACGGCAAAGCCCTTATCTAAGTATTCGATCGCCGAGAGGCGACCTGTTGGCAGACGCCGCGTTTCATTGGCCATCTGTCCCGGGTCCCGCTATTTCCCCTGATAGCCTGGACCCGACGCGACCCCGGCAGCTCCTCCCCTGGCTGCCGGGGTTTTATTTTGTCCGCTCAAAGAAAAAGGGCAGGTCAGCTCTTACGCCAACCTGCCCCTCAGGGAATCCTGCTCGTTTATCCGGCGGATCAGGCCGCCTGCATGCGGCACGCGTAGGGCCGGATCGATGTGTCGAATGCCCGCCACACGCCGTCGTTGCCTTCGATGTTCAACACGATGTCCGATGCCGCGTTCAGTGCCTCGATACGACGGGCCTCAGCCAGCGCGCATTCGAGAGCATCCTCGCGGGAACAGAACTCGGCATATTCATTCTCATTCTTCTGGAGCACCCAGAGGCCCGGACCGACGGACTCGAACGGAATATCGAAGACGACCACAATGAACCCACCCTGTTGACTGAACGTGCGTCCATCCTAAGGGGCGATTCGTTAGGGCGCCGTTGAGGCTCAGTTATCTCCGCCGGAAACGAAGCCTTCGCGCGTGCCGATATTGAAAATTTTGTCCGCCGGGACGACATCGGAAGCCGCCACGGCGGTGCCGTCGGCCAGCCGGGCATAGATCGGCGTGAAGTCCGGACCGGTCGCCTCGAACAGCTGGGCGAAGTCGTCGATGACGAAGTACGTCTGCTGGTAGGAATCGATCCGGTACCGGGTGTTCATCACCCGCTCGAGGTCGAAGCCGACCCGGTTTGGCGATGCGGAGTCGATCGAGTAGATCGACTCGCCCTTGGAGCTGACGATACCGGCGCCGTAGATACGCAGGCCGGCATCGGTGCGGATCAGGCCGAATTCCACCGTGTACCAGTACAAGCGCGTGAGGTTCATCAACGCCTCGGGGCCGATCGCGTAAGCCTTCATACCGCCCTTGCCGTAGGCCTGCATGTAATCGGCGAAAACCGGGTTGAGCAGGAGGGGCACATGGCCGAAGAGGTCGTGGAACAGATCCGGCTCGGACAGGTAGTCCAGCTGGTCCGGCCGACGGATCCACCAGCTGACCGGGAAACGGCGGTTGGCCAGGTGGTCGAAGAACACCTCGTCCGGCAGCAGGCCTTCCACGGCGACGATCTCCCAGCCGGTGGCCTCGCCCAGCACCTTGTTCAGATCCTCGAAGCGGGGAATGCCGCCCTCGCCGAAGCCGAAACGCTCGACGCCGTCCAGAAATTCCTGGCAGGCGTACGCGGGCAGCAGGTCGCGCTGGCGCCGATAGAGTGTGTCCCAGACCTCATGATCGGTCTTCGAGTAGCTCGCCCACGGTTGCTCCACGATGCCGGTCGCGTAGACGGGCACGTATCCGCGGTCGGTTTGCTGATGCTCGACGCGGCGGGGGCTTTCCATGGGACTCTCCTTGAACGCTTGCCTGAGTGAAACAACAGCTTAGCGCCGAAACGGCGCAATGAGCTTGTGTTGTTGCGCTAGGCCGATAGTTGAGCGCAATATTCATGCGTATAAGATCGAACAAGAGAAAGAATCATGCAGTCCACGCTCGATCGCACCGATCTCCGTATCCTCGCGACCCTTCAGTCCAGCGGTCGTATGAGCAATGCCGATCTGGCGGCTGAGGTGAACCTGTCGCCGTCGGCCTGCCTGCGCCGTGTCCAGAAGCTCGAGGCGGATGGCGTGATCGGTGGGTACGGCGCGCGGCTGGAGCCCCGGGCGGTCGGGCTGGGTCTGCAGGCCTTCGTCCGGGTGCAGCTGTCCCGGCACGAGTCGCCCGCCATCGACGCGTTCACCGAGTCGGTGGCTGGCTGGGAGGAGGTGGTCGCCTGCTATGCCCTGACGGGCGACATGGATTACCTGCTCCAGGTCTACGTGGCCGATCTGGACGGCTTTTCGCAGTTCCTTTTGGACCGTCTGCTCAACGCCTCGGGCGTGGCCGACGTGAATACCAGCTTCGTCCTGCGCACGGTGAAGGCTTCGACGGCCCTTCCACTAGGAAATGTCTCAAGCTAGCCTGAGGCAAGCCCGCGTGGCGTAACGAGAAAGACAATGTCCCCTAGCGGCAGGGTTCGCCGGTCGTTAATCTTGTGTGCTTGATGGAAGCCGCCACCGCCAATCCGACACCCCGCGACCGTTTGCGTCCGCTGCGCTATGTGTGGCGGATACCCTTGCTGTTGCTCCACGTCCTCTTCGCCATCGTCATCTGTGCCGGCATCCTTAGCTGGTCGCGCGGTGTCATGAAGGACGGCAAGGAGCCGTTCGCGCATCGCGCGATCCGCCTGTGGTCGACCCTGCTCCTACGCATCTTCGGCCTGCGCAGCGTCCGCATCGGTACGCCGTTGCCCGATCCGGTCCTGTTCGTGGCCAACCACACGTCGTGGCTGGACATCGTGCTGCTTCATTCGCAGCGTGCCGCCTGCTTCGTGGCCAAGGCGGAGATCGCCGGCTGGCCGCTGGTCGGCTGGATGGCTGCCCGTGGCGGCACGATCTTCCACCGGCGCGGCAATAACCACTCGCTGGCCTCGGTGATGGCGGTGATGGTGGAGCGCCTGCGCGAAGGGCGCGCGGTCGCCGTGTTCCCCGAAGGCGGCACGGGCCACAACGGCGTGCTTCGCGTCTTCCATGCCCGTATCTTTCAGGCGGCGCTCGATGCCGGGGTGCCGGTACAGCCGGTGGCGCTGCGCTTCGCTCGTCAGGGTCGTCGCATCATCGATGCGGGCTTCCGGGAAGACGAGAGTTTCGTGGGCAATATCCTACGTCTGCTGGGCGAGGCCCCGATGGACGCGGAAGTGCACTTCCTCGAGCCTGTGCCGCTATCCGACGACGGGCGCCGCCGCATGGCGGAGGCCTCGCGCGAGCGCATCGCGCTGGCCCTGGATACCGATACCTCCGCATGAGCCTGCCCAAGGGCGTCGACCTGAATCCGCCGTGGCCGCTGCGTAGCGGCCACGTCCAGACCATGCTCTCCTCCAGCGGCATCCGTCGCACCCTGCTGCCCAAACGGGCGCACAAGGTGCGGGAAGACGCACGCGAAGTGCTGGTCGACGTGGGCAGCGGCGATCGCCTGAGCGGGCGCTTCACCCCGCAGACCACCGGTGGCGCGTCGCGCGGTCTGGCCATCCTTTTCCACGGCTGGGAAGGCAGCGTCGATTCCACCTACGTCCTGCAGACGGGCAGCCGCCTGCTCGAAGACGGCTGGGACATCTTCCGCCTCAACTTCCGCGACCACGGCGACAGCCACGGCCTCAACGAGGCGCTGTTCCACTCGTGCCGCATCGACGAGGTGGTGACCGCGCTGGGTGAGATCGCCCGGATGTTCCCCTCGCGTGTGATCGGCGTCGCCGGTTTCTCCTTGGGCGGCAACTTCGCACTGCGCGCCGCCATGCTGGCGTCTAAGCAGGTCATTCCGATCGATTACGTGCTGGCGGTCTGCCCGATCATCGACCCGGCCGAGGGCCTGTTCTCGCTGGAGAGCGAGGCGCCGTGGTTCTACAACGCCTACTTCATGCACAAGTGGCGACGCTCCCTGCGGCTCAAGCAGGAGGCGTTCCCGCAGCATACCTATTTCGAGCTCGACGAGCTCAAGCAGAACATGCGCGACCTGACCAGTTCGCTGGTGCTGCGCCATACGGATTTCGGCTCGCTCGAGGCCTACCTCGACGGCTACTCCGTCGCGGGCGACCGGCTCATGGGCCTGCACGTTCCCGCGACCATCCTCACCTCGCGCGACGATCCCGTCATTCCGGTGAGTGCCTTCCATCAGCTTCGCCTGCCGCCCAACATCGAGCTCGATATCGCCAACTATGGCGGACATTGCGGTTTCATCCGCGATTTCAGCATGACCAGCTTCACCGACGACTACATCGCGGCCCGCTTCAACGCCATCGCGGGCTGAATCACCGCAACGGGAGTCCGTCCATGCGTAGCGCCCTCGTTCTTGCCCTGTCCCTGCTCGCCGCCCCCGCTTTCGCCGCCACGCCGGCGATGGAATCGCTCAAACTGCCTCCGGGTTTTCATATCGCCGTGTGGACCGACAAGGTGCCCAACGCGCGTGAGATGGCGGTGGGCACGAACCACACCGTCTTCGTCGGCTCGCGCGACGCGGGTCGCGTCTATGCCGTGAGTTATGCGGCGGACGGCACCGTGGAGAAGGTACGCACCGTCGCCAGTGGGCTACAGCTGCCCGTCGGCGTCGCGTTCCACAAAGGTGACCTCTATATCTCGGCCGTCAGCAGGATCGTGGTGCTTCGCGACATCGAGAACCACCTCGACGCGCCGCCCGCGCCCGAGGTCATCACCGACAAGCTGCCCACGGAAACGCATCACGGATGGAAGTACATCGCGTTCGGGCCGGACGACAAGCTCTATGTGCCGGTCGGCGCGCCCTGCAATATCTGCGATCGCGACTCGGAAGGCTTTGCCCAGCTTCGCCGCATGAACGCGGATGGCAGCGGCAGCGAAGTCGTGGCGCGCGGCATCCGCAATACGGTGGGTTTCGACTGGCGCCCGAGCGACAAGACGCTGTGGTTCACCGACAACGGTCGAGACATGCTCGGCGACGACCTGCCCAACGATGAACTCAACCATGTGACGAAGACCGGCCAGCATTTCGGCTACCCCTTCTGCCATCAGGGCGACACACTCGACCCCGACTTCGGCAAGGGCAGGAACTGCAAGGACTACACATCTCCCGTGCTTAAGTTGGGCGCTCATGTCGCCGCGCTGGGTGCCCGCTTCTACCAGGGCAAGCAGTTCCCGGCGGCATATCAGGGCGCACTCATCGTCGCCGAGCACGGTTCGTGGAACCGTACGGCCAAGTCGGGTTATCGCGTGATGATGGTGCGCCTCAACGGCGACAAGGTGACCAGCTATGAACCCCTCGTGGAGGGCTTCCTGGTTGGTGAGAACGCCACCGGCCGTCCCGCCGACGTGCAGCCGCTTCCCGATGGCAGCCTGCTGATCAGCGACGACGACAACGGCGCCATCTATCGCGTCACCTACAAGAAGTAATTCGTAAGCCAGGAGAACCGCCATGCGTTTAACCAGCGACAGCATCGAACACGGTAAGCCGATTCCGGCCAACTTCGCCTTCATGGAGATCGGTGAGCCGATCAAGCCGGCCGGCAACGTCACCCCGCATCTGGCCTGGACCGAAGTGCCGTCGACGGCGAAGTCCTTTGCCATCGCGGTGATCGACACCGACGTGCCCTCGAAGCCGGACGACGTCAACGTCGAGGGCCGCGAAGTGCGTCGCGACCTGCCGCGCGTCGAGTTCGTCCACTGGCTGATGGCGAACATTCCGCTCGAGTGCCGGGAACTGGGCGAAGGCGCCTGCGGTGAGGGCGTCGTGCCGCGCGGCAAGAAAGATCCGGTCGGTCCTCCCGGTTCGGTTCAGGGCCTGAACGACTACACCGGCTGGTTCAAGGGCGACCGGGACATGGAGGGTCACTACCACGGCTACGACGGCCCATGCCCGCCGTGGAACGACAGCATTCCGCATCACTATCACTTCCACGTCTACGCGCTGGACGTGGAGACGGTCCCGCTCGAGAAAGGGTTCAACCTTGCCGAGCTGCGGGACGTGATCGAGGGGCACGTGGTGGACGAGGCGGTAATCACCGGGACGTACTCACTGAATCCGAAGGTCAAGGCCTGACCTGGTCGCCGACCGGCCGGCCCCCATCGGAGCCGACCGGTCGATGACCGATTCCATCAGCCTGAACGGCTTTTGACAGGTGGCTCCAGGCTTCACGCGCCCTGCGCAGCTCCCGGGACTAAATGGCACCGCGTCCTACCTGCCGGAGAATCCCAACATGCTTCATTACGCCCTCGTCTTCCTCGTCATCGCCATCATCGCCGCCGTTTTCGGCTTTGGCGGTATCGCGGGTACGGCGGCAGGTATCGCGAAGATCCTTTTCGTGGTCTTCCTGATCCTCGCCATCATTTCGTTCTTCCGCGGACGTGGGCCGCGCGTCTGACCGGGTGAGATCCCATGCCCTGGCGACCCGCGTGGAAGCCGGTACATCGGCGACATGCTCCCGAGTCTTCGGCGGAGGAGGGCCGGACAGCCCACCCCCGCCTCAATGACCCAACGCTCACTCTCTTTGTCGTACCGTCCCAAATCCAGCCTATCCCGGAGATGCATGCCATGAACAAGCCCGCCGACCATGTCGCCAACGCCGCGACTGCCGCCGCGAACACCGTCTCGGCTGCCGAGCGCATCGACGCACGTGCCGAGCAGGTGAAGCAGGCAACCTCCAGCGCCGTCGACCGCACCAAGGACGCCGTCGATCGCGCGGCGGACAAGGTGGAAGACACGCTCCATAGCGCTACTGACAAGGCCGCCTACGGCGCGACCCGCGCCGCCGAGAAAGCGGAAGAAGCCAAGCTTCGCGGCAAGGAAGCTTATGGTGAAGCCGTCGACACCGCGAACGACTGGCTCGACACCGCACGCGACTACGTGCGTGAGAAGCCGGTCCAGTCGATCGCGCTGGCGCTTGCCGCCGGCTGGCTCGCGGGCCGTATCCTGCGCAACTGATCCACCACCCGCAGGGGCTTTGACGCATGTTGGAAGACGGTCCCTCGGGGCGAGAAAACATGGACGGACCGGCGCCCGGAGACGAGGCGCCGGCGGGTCCCAGGTTCGCCATGCCGGCGTGGACGGATGACATTCGTCGCCTCGGCGTCGGGCTGAAGAACCTCTTTTCGGCGCAGATCGCGCTGGCGGGCGCTGAATTCGGCCTTGCCCGCAGCGGCATCGTCATGATGTTGTTCATGGGCCTGGCGGCCATCGTCTTTGCTGTTGCGCTCGGACTCACTCTGCTGGCGCTTGCCGGCTGGGGCCTCGCGCAGTGGTTCGGCTCCTGGGCCTGGGCACTGACCGCACTGGCGGGCCTCCAGCTGGTGCTGTTGATTGTCGCTATCCTCGTGTTCCGGCGCGCCATGCACTGGCTCAGTCTGCCGGGCACGCGCAACGAGCTGGCGCTGCTGGCGAAAGAAGCGTTGAAGCAGGGCAAGGCGGAAGGCGAAGCGAAGGTAGGGGGCTGACGATGGGTATTTTCCGCAGCATGGCGAAAGTGACCGAGGCGCGCGCACGCGTTGTCGCCGCACGCGCCGAAGTCGTCGAACCCGCCGCCGCGCTTATCGCGCGCGGCTACGAAAATCCCCTGACGGTGCTCGGCATCGCGGCCGGCGGCGGTTTTTTCCTCAGCAACATCAAGCTCAACCCACTCGCGGTGCCTGGCGTCAGCGGGCTCGTCGCGGGTGGGACGGCCGATATCATCGGAAAGGTGATATCGATGGCCGCTGGCAGCTTGCTCGGAGATCTGGCCGGCGATGTCGCCGATGTGGCCGACGACGTGTCATGAGCGATTTTCCCAGTCCACTCCCTACGCCGTTGCCATCGACGACGGCGCCCGGGGCTGCCGTGTCCACGCTGGTCACGCGCGGGCGGCGTAAACCCGGCAGTAGTCGCAGCACCCGGCGTATCTCGCGCCACCTTCGCGCCATACGTATTTCACTGACCGGCATGATCCTGCTGGCGGTTCTGTATACCGTCGTGCTGGGCAAGTCGTTGCTGGTCCCACTGGTACTCGCGGCCTTTATCGGCCTTGCACTGAACCCGATCGTCGTCGCCGCCGCGCGGGTGCGTTTTCCCCGCTGGCTCGCCGCGGTTATCGTGATGGTGACGCTCAACGTGGGGCTGGTTTCAGCGATCGCCACGCTGTCCACGCCCGCGTTGAACTGGTTCCACGAAGCACCGACGGCGATGCGTGCGTTCGCGCCCAAGATCAAGCCGATGACACAGCAGATCGAAGCGGCGAGCCGGGCGACACAGAATCTGGTCGGCGGCGCCGTGACGCGTAACGCGCCTCAGGCGAACGCGGGTTTTGCCTTCACGGCGTGGGACATCGTGGCCGGTGCGCCGAAGGTACTCGCAAGCGTACTGACCGTCGCGCTCCTGGTGTTTTTCTTTCTTGTGTACGGCGACGAGATCCTCCGCCGCGCGGTGGAGATATCGCCTACGTTCGCGTACAAGCGGCACACCGTGAGCATCGTGCGCAGCATCCAGGTCGAGGTGTCGAGCTACCTGCTGCTCACCGCCGCGATCAACGTCACGCTGGGCCTGGTCACCGCCGGCATGCTCTACCTCTATGGCGTACCCGATCCGCTGCTCTGGGGCACGGTCGCGACCGTCGCCAACTTCATTCCCTATGTGGGTGCAATCACGACGACCACGGTGCTTGCTGTCGTCGGCGTCCTTCACTTTCAGGAAGTCGGCCCGGCGCTGCTTCCCGCCGCGACCTTTGCCGGCATCACCGCCATCGAAGGCAACCTGCTGACCCCGATGTTGCAGGGGCGCCGGTCACGGCTCAGCCCCGTCGCCATTCTTCTCTGGCTGCTGATCTGGGGCTGGCTGTGGGGTATTCCCGGCGCGCTGCTGGCCGTACCGATGCTGACCTGCGTGAAACTCGTCACCGCCAAACTGCGCGGGTGGGAGTGGTTCGCGCACATCATTTCCCGGTGAATCGCAGCCGGTGCTGAAGGGTTTCGTTTCGACAGGTTGCATACGTTCCGCCGGACTTACCCGACGGTCGTCTGACGAGAGGGAGCTACCAGGCGATCCTGAGCTTGTCGCGAAAGAACTGTCCGTGCGCGGCGTCGCGTTCGGACAGCAGTGCAGCCCACACGATGCCCTCGGCGCTCTCCGCTACCGGTCGGCCGCCGCTTCCGCCCATGGCCGTCGCCGTCCATCCGGGGGAGACCGCATTGACGAGCACGCCGCTGCCTTCGAGTTCGCGCGCGGCGACCTGCGTATATGCATTCAACGCCGCCTTGGAAATGCGATACGCCGGTGCGTTGTCGCCGCACATCTCATGCGTCGCGCATTCGCTCGACACATTGACGATCCGGCCGTAACCATGGCGACGCATCAGGGGAAGCGCGGCGGCCGTGAGACACCATGCCCCGAGCAGATTCACGTCGAGCGCGCCACGGATGTCATCGATGTCGGGCTTCGACGTGCGGGCTCGCACGTCGAAATGCCCGCCCGCGTTATTGATGAGAATGTCGAGCCGACCGAAGCGGCCATCGATGGTCGCGATCGTCGCTTCGATATCGTCGGCACGGGTGACGTCGAGCCGTATGGCGTGGGCGTCTCCGCCCAGTTCGCGTACCGACTTCGCGGCTTTCTCCGCCTTGGCGAGTTCACGCCCGCCGAGAAATACCGTGACACCCAGCGAAGCGAGCTGCTTCGCCACTTCAAAGCCGATCCCGCGATTGGCGCCGCTCACCAGCGCGATGCGCTGGCTGAGCGGCGGTTCCACGGCGGTCGGGTTCATACGCTTCGTCTTTACGGGCAGGCGATGAACCTTGGCCGAGCTCATGGGGCTTTCGCAACCTCGCTGCACGCGTTGTCGCCGCACGCCTGCCACCCACCGCCCAGGGCCTTGTACAGCTGCACGGCGCGGGTGTTGATGGCGGCCTCGGCTTCCGCGAGCTGATCTTCGGCGGAGAGCTGGGTGCGCTGCGCGTCGAGCAGTTCGAGGTAGTCGGTACGGCCCGCGTCATAGCGCAACTTGGCCAGCTCCGCCGCACGACGGCTCTCCGTGGCCTGGACGACCAGCTTTTCGACACGCACACGCTGCTGGTTGAAACCGACCAGTGAGTTGTCGACATCCTCCAGTGCGGTGAGCACCGTGCGGTCGTAGTTGGCCTGCGCTTCCTCCGCCTGGGCACGCGCGCCGCGCACGCCGGAAGCGACGCGCTGCACGTTGAGCCCGGACCACGAGATGCTCGGCGCGACCTGGAACGCACGCGAGTCGGCACCGCCGAAGTCGTTGCTGCGGCCCGCGAGGAAGCCGATGAAACCGCCCAGCGAGATATGGGGGAAGTAGTCGGCCTTGGCGACGCCGATGCGCGCATTCGCGGCGGCAAGCTGGCGCTCGGCGATCCGGATGTCGGGACGGCGCTGCAGCACTTCGTCGGCGCCGCCGATGGCCAGGCTGACGTCGATCGGCTTGAAGGTCGCGGGTGACAGATCGACGTCCAGTTCACCCGGTCGCGAACCGAGAAGCACCGCGATGCGGAACGTATCGGCCTGTGCCTGGGTCTCGAGCACCGGCAGCTGCGCCTCGACCGCCGCGAGGCGTGCCCTGGCGCTGGCCAGATCCTGCTCGGCACCGGTGCCGACCTCCACGCGTGCGTTGATCACCTTCAGTGAATCGCGCTGGTTGGCGATGTCGCGGTTGGCCACATCGATCCGCAGCTGCGTGCCGCGCAGGTCGAAGTAGTTGCGTGCGACTTCGGCGAACAGCGTGACCTGAGCATCCTGCAACGAGGCTTCGCCCGCGGCGGCATCGGCGCGAGCCGCCTCGACCGAGCGCCGGACGCCCCCGAACAGGTCGAGCTCCCACGATGCATCGAAGCCCGCCTGATACTGCGTCACCGTCGTGCGCTGATCGGTGAAGCCCGGCTGCTGCGCACGCGTGCGCTGGTACGAGGCGACGGTTTCCACGTCGGGAATCTGCTGCGACTTCGCGGTACCCAGCGCGGCACGCGCCTGATTCAGCCGGGCCATCGCGATACGCAGGTCCGGCGCGCCCTTCGCCGCGCGGACGATCAGCGCATCGAGCGTCGGATCGCCGAACTGCTTCCACCACTGCGCCTGCACGTCACCATGGTTCTGGTGCGTGGCGTCGACGCCTTGCAGGGTGACCGGTGCTTCCTTCGGCGTGTGGTAATCGGGGCCCACGCTCGCGCACCCGGCGAGAACGAGGGCCGCGAACAGGGCCGTACTACGGAACATGACTTTCATGAATTACGACTCCCGGGCCGCGTTGTCGAGGAGACGGCGTTCGCGGCGCGCGTTGCGGCGAGCCTCGGAGCGTTCGTTCCAGGCGCGGATCAGCACATAGAAGAGCGGGGTGAAGATCAGGCCGAAGAAGGTCACGCCCAGCATGCCGGCGAACACCGCCACGCCCATCGCATGACGCATCTCCGCACCCGCGCCGTGCGAGGTCACCAGCGGCACCACGCCCATGATGAAAGCGAACGAGGTCATCAGGATCGGGCGCAGTCGCAGGCGGGCCGCTTCGAGCACCGCATCCACACGGTCCATGCCACCGATCTCCGCCTCTCGGGCGAACTCGACGATTAGGATCGCGTTCTTACAGGCCAGGCCCACGAGAACGATCAGGCCGATCTGGGTGAAGATGTTGTTGTCACCACCGGTCACGATCACACCGACGATCGCGGACAGCAGCACCATCGGCACGATCAGGATCACGGCCAGCGGCAGGCTGAGGCTTTCGTACAGCGAGGCCAGCACGAGGAAGACGAGCAGGACGGACAGCGGGAACACCAGCACCGCGGTATTGCCGGCGAGGATCTGCTGGTAGGTAAGCTCGGTCCACTCATAGGTCATGCCGTTGGGCAGGTTGGCCTGGACGAGCTTCTCCATCGCGGCCTGAGCCTGACCCGTGCTGTAGCCCGGCGCCGCGCCACCGTTGATTTCGGCGGTGGGATAACCGTTGTAGTGCTGCACACGATCCGGGCCGTTGGTCTGGCGTACGGTGAGGAACGAACCCAGCGGCACGAGGTCGCCCGCGGCGTTGCGCGTCTTCAGCCCCACGATGTCGGACGGCTCATGACGGAACGACGGTTCGGCGGACACGTTCACCTGATAGGTGCGACCGAAGCGGTTGAAGTCGTTGACGTAGAGCGAACCGAGGTACGCCTGCATGGTCTGGAACACGTCGCCAAGGTCGATACCTTCCGACTTCGCCTTCTCGCGATCGATGTCGGCGTCGAACTGCGGCACGCTCACCTGGAAACTGGTGAACAGGTGCGCGAGCTCCGGTGTCTTCTGGCTGGCGGCGATGATGCCCTGGGTCTGCTTGTACAGCTCCTCGAAGCCCAGGTCGCCACGATCCTCGATCTGCATGCGGAAGCCGCCGATCGTGCCGAGGCCGTTGACCGGCGGCGGCGGGAAGATGGCGATGTACGCGTCCTGGATGCCGGCGAACTGGCCGTTCAGACGAGCCGCGATCGCCTCGGCCGACAGATCGGCGGAACGACGTTCCTCGAATGGTTTGAGCGTGACGAACACGATGCCCGCGTTTGTGCTGTTGGTGAAGCCGTTGATCGAAAGGCCGGGGAACTGCACCGCGCTTTCGACGCCCGGATCCTTCAGCGCGATATCGCCCATGCGGCGGATCACGCCTTCGGTACGATCCAGCGAGGAGGCATCCGGCAACTGCGCGAACGACACGAGATACTGTTTGTCCTGGGTCGGGACGAAACCCGTCGGCGTCTTCGCGAAGCCGAGCACGCCGAGGGCGACGAGACCGGCGTAGAGCACCAGCACGACCGCCGAGAAGCGCAGGATCTTCTGTACACCGCCGACATAGCCGTGCGATGCGCGGTCGAAGCCACGGTTGAACGGCCGGAACAACCAGCCGAGGCTGCGCTCCATCCAGATCGTGAGCTTGTCTTTCGGCTCGTCGCGGCCCTTCAGCAGGATCGCGGAGAGCGCCGGGCTCAGGGTCAGCGAGTTGAAGGCCGAGATCACCGTCGAGATGGCGATGGTCAGGGCGAACTGGCGATAGAACTGTCCGGTCAGACCGCTGATGAAGGCGGCCGGCACGAACACCGCGCAGAGCACGAGCGCCGTCGCCACGATCGGACCGGTAACTTCGGTCATCGCCTGACGTGTCGCCATCTTCGGGTCGAGACCGTGCTCGATGTGTCGCTCGACGTTCTCCACGACCACGATCGCGTCATCGACGACGATACCGATCGCCAGCACCAGGCCGAACAACGACAGCGCGTTGAGCGAGAAGCCGACCAGGTACATCACGGCGAAGGTGCCGATCAGCGATACCGGTACCGCCACGAGCGGAATGATCGATGCACGCCAGGTCTGCAGGAACAGGATGACGACGAGCACCACGAGAACGATCGCTTCGAACAGCGTATGCACGACCGCTTCGATGGAGCCGCGCACGAACACCGTGGGATCGTAGACGATCGAGTAATCGACGCCCTGCGGGAAATCCTTCTTCAGCGTCGCCATCTCGGCACGCACTTCGTCCGAAATCGCGATCGCGTTCGAGCCCGGACGCTGGAAGATCGGGATCGCGACCGCCTCGCGGTTGTTCAGCAGGCTGCGCAGCGCATAGTTGTTCGAGCCTAGCTCGACACGGGCGACGTCGCGCAGATGCGTGACCGAGCCCGACGCGTCGCTGCGCACGATGATGTTGAGGAAGTCGTCCTCGGTCACCAGCCGGCCGCGCGTGTTGATGTTGACCTGGAACGCGTTCGAGTTCGGGCCGGGCGGCGCGTTCAGCGAACCCGCGGCGACTTCGATGTTCTGCTCGCGTACGGCCTTGATCACGTCACCCGTGGTCAGGTTACGGATGGCCAGCTTTTCCGGGTTCATCCACACGCGCATGCTGTATTCGCCGGCGCCGAACAGCTGGACGTCACCCACGCCGTCGAGACGGGCGAGCTGGTCCTTGATGCGCGTACGCGCATAGTTCGACAGGTAGAGCATGTCATAGCGGTGATCGGGCGAGGTCAGATGCACGACCATGGTCAGGTCGGGCGAGCTCTTCGTCGTCGTCACGCCGAGACGCTGCACTTCTTCCGGCAGACGCGGCAGGGCCTGGGCGACGCGGTTCTGCGTCTGCACCTGCGCGTTGTCGAGGTCGGTACCCAGGGCGAAGGTGACCGTGAGGGTCATCTGGCCGTCGCTGGTCGCCTGCGAGGAGGTGTACAGCATGCCTTCCACGCCGTTGATCTGCTCTTCGAGCGGCGTAGCGACGGTCTCGGCGATGACCTTCGGGTTGGCACCCGGGTAGCTCGCCTTGACCACGACGGTCGGCGGAACGACCTCCGGGTATTCGCTGATCGGCAGTTTGAACACGGCGATACCGCCCGCGATCAGGAACAGCACCGACAGCACGCCCGCGAGGATCGGGCGGTTGACGAAGTATTGGGCGATTTTCATGGTGGATCAGTCCTGGTTCTGCGCCACGCTGTCGACGCCGGCCGGACGGTTGGCGGCGACGTTGCGCAGGCCCTCCGGTACCAGCGAGGCCATCGCCACGCGCTTCGCATTCACTTCGACGCCGGGGCGTACGTGCTGGAGGCCGTTGACGATGACGACGTCGTCGGCATTGAGGCCGGTATCGACGACACGCAGGCCGTCGACCAGTGCGCCCGTGGAAATGCGGCGGTACTCGACCTTCTTGTCCTTACCCAGCACGTAGACGAACTTGTTGCCCAGATCGGTGCCGACCGCCTTGTCGTCGATCAGCGCACGCGGCTGGGTGTTGCCGCTGCGCAGTTCGACGCGGGCGAACAGGCCGGCCGTATAAGCACCGTCCGCGTTCGGGAACACCGCACGCAGGCGGATCGTGCCGGCGCCGGCGCGGATCTGGTTGTCGACGAAGTCGATCTTGCCGGCGTGCGGATAGCCGGTCTCGTCGGCCAGACCCATTTCGACCTCGGGCGCGTGACCGCTCTGGCGGCGCAGGCGATCGAGCTTGAGGAAGGTCTGCTCATCGACATCGAAGTAGACGTACATCGGATCGACGGTGACCACGCTGGTCAGCGTGTCGCTGGGCGTCACGAGGTTGCCGGCGGTGATCTGCGCGTTGCTGACCTTGCCGTCGACCGGAGCGCGAACCTCGGTGAACGACAGGTTGAGGCGGGCGTTGTCGAGTGCGGCCTGCACCGATGCGGCCTGCGCCTTGGCGCTGGCGGCCGCGGTATCGAGACGGTCGGCCTCTTCCTGCGAGACGGCATGCTGCTGGACCAGTTTGGCGCCGCGGGCCGCATTGGCGTCGGCATTCTTGGCTTCAGCGCGCGCCTGCGCGAGGTTGGCGGCCAGACGGTCGGACTCGGCCTTGTAGGGACGGGGGTCGATGGTGAAGAGCAGATCGCCCTTCTTCACCGAAGCCCCTTCGCGAAAATGCACCGAGTCGATGTAGCCACTGACGCGCGGTTTGATCTGGATCGAGTCGACCGCCTGAATGCGGCCCGTGAAGGCGCTGGCATCGGACACCGGGCGCAGGAGGACCTGGGCTACCGTGACTTCGGGCGCCGGCATGGCCGGGGCGGGCTCGGCGGCATGGGAGGGAAGGCCGCCGCTGCTCAGCCACAGCGCGGAGGCGATGGCGACAGCAAGTGCGGACGAACCGAACAGGAGTTTCTTTTTCATGACGGGGTCCTTGAAGAGCGTCGAAACGTAGGCTGGAGGTCGTGCGGCGGCGCAGCGTACGACCTCAAGCGCGCTCGAGGTCAAGCCGGTCTCACCCAGGCGACGTAATCTAGGTCTTGCCCGTCAAGCGAAAAATGGGTCTACAATCACCTCGCCTGTGACGCCCAGTCACGAATGACCGTCCCCGGAGTCGACGATGGAAGACTTTTCAGCGATCAGCGTTTTCGTCCGCGTAGTGGAAGCCAAGAGCTTTTCTTCCGCGGCGCAGCATCTGGAAATGACCCCGTCGGGCGTCAGCCGGGCGATCTCGCGACTGGAGGAAAGCCTCGGTGCGCGGCTGTTCTTCCGCTCGACACGTTCGCTGCGGTTGACCGACGATGGGTCCGCGTTCTACTCCCGATGCAAGGAGATCCTCGCGGACCTCACTGAAGCCACCGAGGCTCTCGGGTATGCGAAAACCAAGCCGGCCGGCAAGCTCAGGGTGGCGGCGTCATCGGCGGTGGGCCGGGCCGCGCTGATACCCAATCTGGCCGAGTTCGAGCAGCGTTTCCCGGACATTCGTCTGGAATTGACGATGTGCGACTTTCCCTTCGACCTGAATGAGGAAGGGTTCGATTGCGCGATCCGGATGGGCGAGCTGGCCGATTCCAGCCTGATCGCACGGAAGATCGGCCACTTCAGCAACGTGTTGTGCGCGGCGCCGTCGTATCTGGCGCGCCATGGGACACCGACCAGCATCGAGGATCTCAAGGCCCACCGCACGGTCAACTTCGTGCATCCCAGCACGGGCAAGCCGTACCAGTGGCAGTTCGATTCGCCGAGTGGCCGGGTCGCCGTCGATGTCGATGCGCACATGCTGATCAATGACGGCGAGTCGGTGATCCAGGCGGCGGTCGCGGGCCTCGGCATCATCCAGGCACCGCATTGCCTGGCGGCCACCGCCCTGCAGAAGGGCGCGCTCGAAATCATCATGTCGGATACGATCTCCACCGGTTCCAACCTGTGGATCGTGTACCCGCAAAAGCGTCACCTCTCCGCGCGCGTGCAGGCCTTCATCGAGTGGACCAGTGAGCTGTTCCAGCGGACCAGCACGCCGCAGTGCAAGCTGCTCGAACAGCAGGAAGCCGAACTAACGCGGTTGCGTGCGGCCCCGCCGGTGGAGCGTATCGCGGCTGTTGCGTGAGGTTTTGTTGCGGGAAAGCATGGCCGGCGGGGCTGGCTCCTACAGGATTCGCGGACCCGGCGGGCGTGCCGCAGCCCTGTAGGAGCCAGCCCTGCTGGCGAAAAGCCAACGAAGCGGCATAGCCATGCCCCGGCTAGCCGTTAACCTCCAGCCGGCAGAAACAGCAACAGCGCAATCCCCAGCACGATCCGGTAAATCGAGAACACCGTAAACCGGTGTGAGCGGATATACCCCAGCAGCCACTTCACCGCGACGAACGCGACAATCGTCGACACGACGAAAGCCACCGCCAGTCCGGTCCAGTCCTCGCCGGCCGCGCCGCCGTGCGTGAAGGTCTTCAGCAACTCGTAGCCGGTCGCCGCATACATGGTCGGGATGCCGACGAGGAACGCGAACTCGGTAGCGGCCGCGCGATTGGTGGTGCCGCCCAGCATGGCCACGAAGATCGTGGACGCCGAACGTGACGTACCGGGGAAAATGCCGGCGACCATCTGCGCCAGGCCGACCAGAATGGCGACGCGCCAGCTGACGAACACCTGATCGGGCCGATTGGCAGCCACTTTCTCGGCCACCATCATCCAGATGCCGCCGATGATCAGCGCCCATGCGATCGGCGTGATCGTCTCGGGTAGCTTGAACCCGAGCTTGGTGACGATCAGGCCGAGCACCGCGGTGATCAGGAAGGCTACGCCCAGCTTCAAGATGTAATCGCGCGTCTCCGGACGACGCCAGTTGGTCAGCAGGTTCCAGATCGTCCGCCAGTAGATGAACGTCACGGCGAGGATCGCACCGGCCTGAATGGCGACATTGAACAGGTCGGAGCGCGCGCCGAGCCAGCGTTCGGCGATGAGCAGGTGACCGGTGCTGGAGATGGGCAGAAATTCGGTGATCCCCTCGACGATGCCGAGGAGGATGTCGCTGATCAGGTCATTCACGGGCGGGGAAATCCGGTGGTCGAGCAGGTCCCCTAGCTTAGCCGCACCGCAGCACGAATCCGTGCGACTTGCTTCACTCAATGAACCGTCACGCGTTGCCCACGTCAACCACTGTTAATTTTCGGCGACGCAGCAAGGGCATGTCATCGCCTTTCGCAAGGAATTTCACACGGATTCGACATGCACACATTCCTCCGGCTCCGCCGTCGAACCGGCGGGCTACGCATTGGCGTACTTGTCGCGGCGCTTGCGGTCGCCGCCTGCGCGCCCGCCGTGCGTCCTCCGGCCTTCGTTCCGCGCGACGAAGTACCTGTCGCCGGGCTGCCCACGTCCCAGGCGGGATGGCCGCAGCCTGAGTGGTGGAAACGATACGACGACGCGCAGCTCGATCGTATCGTCGACCTCGCCATGCGCGGCTCGCCCAACATGGAGCAGGCCGAAGCCCGATATCGGGCGGCGCTCCGCGCCGTGGATGCCTCGAAGGCGGAACTGAACCCGCAGGTACGCGGGCTTCTGAATGGCGGGCACGGGTACAACGACGTGTCCCTGCAGGGTCAGGCACCCGGTGCCGCCGGAAACGCTCAGGGGTTTCAGCTGAACCCCGGCAAGAGCTGGAGCAACAGCGGCGCCGCAGGGGCGCTCGCGACATGGGACCTCGACCTGTGGGGCAAGCAGAAGGCCGCAGTCGAGGCAGCCGTCGGCCAGGCCCGTGCCGCCGAGGCCGAGCGGGCCTCCGCGGCGACGTCGCTGCAGTACAACGTCGTCAACACCTACTTCGACTGGCAGGCGCAGCAGGCGCGCCTCGCCGTCGCCCGCCATGCATCCGACAGTTCGTCGCAGTACCGCGAGCTGGTCGAACTGCGTGTGCATGGCGGTCTGGACGATCCGACCACCCTCGATCAGGCCGATGCGCAGCTCGCGCAGACGCGGCAGAACGTGGCGCAGCTGGAAGGCGCCGCCAGCCTGGATCTCGTCCAGCTCGCCGCGCTGGCCGGCGTATCGCCGAAGGACCTGGGTAACCTCACGCCGTCGCCGCTGCCCACGCCCGATACGCGGCTGCCCGACGACGCCCGGCTGGGTCTGCTCGCACGGCGGCCCGATATCGCAGCGGCGCGATGGCAGATCGAAGCCTCGTCGAAGAACATCGACCAGGCGCGCAAGGCCTATTACCCCGATGTGAGCCTGATGGCGCTGGGTGCCTTCCTGCGTACCTATCCGGATCTCGGCTCGGGAACGCGGACCGACCTGACGCTGGGCAACATCGGCGCATCGGTACAGTTGCCGATCTTCAGTGGCGGCCGCCTGCGTGCGCAGTTCGAGAATGCGCAGGCCCAGCTCGACAGCGCCGTGGCGCAGTACGACGGGGCCGTCGTGCAGGCGGCCGGCGATATCGCGCAAGGTGTCGCCACGCTGCAGATGCTGGATAACCAGCGCGTGCAGGTCGACCGGCGGTACGACGCCAGCGCCGCGCAGAAGGCCAAAGCCGCCGACCGTCGGTCCAAAGGCCTGATCGACGACCGCACCTGGCTCAATGCCGACATGCAGCTGGACCAGCAGCGCGATGCGCGCCTGCAGCTCACCAGCCAGATGCTTTCCGCCAATCTTTCCCTCATCCACGCGCTCGGCGGCGGTTACCACGCCGACGACCTGCCCGATCTTCCGGCCGCCGCCGCCGGCAAGGACTCCCCGCGATGACCATTGAAAACGACGATCAGCGCGAAGGCGCCGAAGGCGGCCTGACGCCGCAGCCGTACAAGTACCGCTACAAGTACCTGCACAAGTACGGTGACGAATCGCCGCGTGGCGAGCGCGACGACGATGGCCGTCACGACGGCGACGATGACGAGAAGAAGCCTCAGGACAAGCCCGACGGCAAGGACGACGAGAAGAAGGACGCCGATAAAAAAGACGGCGACAAGGACAAGGACGGAAAGGACAAGGACGGAAAGGACAAGGACGGAAAGGACAAGGACGGAAAGGACAAGGACGACAAAGACAAGAAGGACGAGGACCCGAAGGCGAAGCGCAAGAAGGTCATCATCCTTTCGATCATCGCCGCGGTCTTCATCCTCGCCGGCCTGGCATGGCTGCTTCTCTACATCTTCGTGCTGTCACAGCGCGAGACGACCGACGATGCCTATGTCAAGGGCGATATGGTCACGATCTCCTCGCGCATCGCCGGTACGGTGGTGGAGGTGGGCGTGGAAGAAACCGAGCGCGTCCATCAGGGTCAGGTGCTGATCAGGCTCGACCCCGTCGATGCGAAGGTGGCCCTGATGAACGCCGAAGGCCAGCTCGCCCAGGCCGTGCGTGAAGCACAGGCCAGGATGCAGCAAGCCAATCAGGCCGATGCCGCCATCCCGCAGCGCCGTGCGCAGTATGAGCAGGCACGTGACGACTATAACCGCCGCCACCCGCTGCTCGAGCGGCGCGCCGTGTCGGCCGAAGAAGTCGACACCGGCAAGCGCCAGATGCAGCAGGCCAAGGCCGCGCTGGATGCCGCGGAGCGCGAAGCCGCGGCCGCGCACGCGCAGGTCGATGGCACCACCATCGAGAACTACCCCGCGGTGATTCAGGCGCGTTCGCAGTTCCGTAACGCATGGGTCAACAACGGGCGCAATGCGATCGTCTCTCCGATCGAAGGCTATGCCGCCCGTCGCCAGGTGCAGGTCGGCCAGCGTATTCAGCCGGGCCAGGATCTGCTCACCGTCGTGCCGCTCGCCGACCTGTGGGTGGATGCGAACTTCAAGGAGACCCAGCTCGAGCACATCCGTATCGGCCAGCCGGTGAAGCTGACGACGGACATGTATTCGGACGTGGAATATCACGGCAAGGTCGTCGGTCTGAATGCGGGCACCGGCAGCGCTTTCTCGCTGCTGCCCGCCGAGAATGCGACCGGCAACTGGATCAAGGTGGTACAGCGTCTGCCCGTGCGCGTGGCGATCGACGCGGAGGACCTCCGCAAGCATCCGCTGCGGATCGGTCTGTCAACCGACGTGAACGTCGATACGCACGACCGCGATGGCCGTGTGCTGTCCGACACGATCCGCAGCAAGCCTCTCGCCAGCACCAACGTCTATGAGGAGGAGATGGGCGAAGCCGACCAGCGCGCCGAACAGATCATCCGCGAGAACACCGTGGATACGACGCCCAAGCCGGTCCCGGCGAAGCGCGGCGGCTGATCGATGGCTGGGCAGAACGGTAACGGCGCATCCCGGCCGCCGCTCACCGGCGGTGCGCTGGTCCTGCTCACCGCGGGCGTGGCGCTCGCCACGTTCATGGAGGTGCTCGACATCTCCATCGTCAACGTGTCGGTGCGCACCATCGCCGGCAACGTAGGCGTGAGCAGCAACGAAGGCACGATGGCGATCAGCGCCTACTCCATGGCCAGCGCGGTGATGCAACCGCTGACCGGCTGGGTGGCGCGTCGCTTCGGTGAAGTGCGGACCTTCATGGTGTCGGTGATGCTGTTCGTCGTGTTTTCCGCACTCTGCGGATTTTCCACGTCGATGCCGATGCTGATCGTGTTCCGCCTCCTGCAGGGCGCGGTGTCGGGTCCGATGGTCCCGCTTTCGCAGACGCTGCTGCTCAACAACTACCCCGTCGCGAAGCGACCTATCGCGCTGGCGCTTTGGGCAATGACCGTGGTGGTCGCGCCGGTCTTCGGCCCGATTCTCGGTGGCTGGATTACCGACAACTACCACTGGTCGTGGATCTTTTTCATCAACATCCCGGTCGGCATCTTTGCGGTCGTCGTCACCTATGCGCTGCTTCGCGACCGCGAGTCGAAAGTCACGAAGATGCCTATCGACGCGGTCGGCCTGTTCCTGCTGGCGGTCGGCGTGGGCTGCCTGCAGTTCATGCTCGACAATGGCAACGACGACGACTGGTTCAGTTCGACGACCATCGTCGTACTCGCCATCGTGTCGCTGGTCTGCATCACCTTCCTGGTCGCATGGGAGCTGATGCACAAGCATCCGGTGGTGGAGCTGCGCCTGCTGGGCCGGCGTAACTTCTTCGTGGGTGTGCTGTGCCTTTCGCTGGGCATGTTCGCCTTCTTCGGCGGTACGGTGGTCATGCCGATGTGGGTCCAGGAGGTACTCGGCTACACGGCCACCTGGGCGGGCTTCGTCGTCGCTCCCATCGGCATCCTGGCTATCGTGCTGTCGCCTATCGTCGGCGTGTTCCAGAGCAAGTTCGACCTGCGTCTGCTCAATACGATCGGCTTCGCGGTGTTCGCTGCCGCATCGTTCTATATGTCGACGCTGAGCACTAACGCGCCGTACAGCGAGCTGGCCATCCCGCGGCTCTGCATGGGTGCGGGTATCGCGCTGTTCTTCGTGCCGGTGAACCAGATCATCCTCTCGGGCATGCCCGATGAGGAGGTCGCGAGCGCATCCGGGTTGTCGAACTTCTTCCGCACGCTGGCAGGCAGCATCGCGACGGCCGTGAGCACGACGATGTACTCCCATCGCACGACGTATCACCACGCGGTGCTGTCGGAGAACGTCGTCGAGGGCAGCCGCACGACGACGGAGTACCTCGATCGCTTCCAGGCTCTTGGCGTGCAGGGCCCGACCGCCAATGCGGCGCTCAACCGCATCGTCGACATGCAGGCGGCGACGCTGGCGGTCAATGACGTGTTCTGGGTCTTCGGCCTGATCTTCGGTCTGGCGATGATCGCCATCTGGTTCGCGAAACCGCCTTTCGCGTCGGGCGGTACACCCGGACACTGAGGGTCCGGGCTGTCGCCAGCAGGCTGGCTGCTACGAGCAGGCCGGCTCCCACCACTGCCGGCGTCCCGAGGTCAGGGCTGCTGGAGATGCTCCGGTGGGAGCCAACCCTGTTGGCGATATCATGTCGCCGAAAAGTCCAGCGTTTCGGTAAGATCACCCGCCGCCGGTCCACCCGCCGCCACCATCGCATCCTCACGCATCTTCAGCCCCGGCAGCTTCTCGAGCTTGAACCGGCGCGTCAGGAAGCGGGCGATGGATCCGGTGTCATAGATCGTGTGCTCGACGTGGCCCTTCTTCGCATACGGCGACACGACCAGCGCGGGAATGCGTGTTCCCGGACCCCAGCGATCGCCCTTGGGCGGAGCCACGTGATCCCACCAGCCGCCGTTCTCGTCGAACGTGATCACCACCAGCATGTTCTTCCACTGCGGGCTCTTGCGCAGCGCATGTACGACGTTGGCGATATGACGATCGCCGGCTTCCACGTCGGAGTAGCCGGCATGCATGTTGAGGTCGCCTTGCGGCTTGTAGAACGCCACCGGCGGCAGCTTCCCAGCCGCGATGTCCGCAAGAAAATGATTCGTCGCCGCCGTCTCGCCAAGACCGCCATCGCGCAGATGCTTCTTGCGCGCTTCGGTTCCCGGAGCCAGTGTCACGAAGTAATTGAGCGGCTGGTGATGTGGCTGGAAGTTCGGCGTCTGCGGGAAGCTGGCATCGTCACCGTCGCCCTTACCGTCGAGCGCGGCCTGGAAGCCGCCGCCATACCAGGCCCAGTCGACATTCTTCGCCGAGAGTACGTCGCCGATGTGTTTATGCTTCTGCGGCACCAGCGTGTTGGCGCTGGTGGCGTCGGCAAGCAGCGGATTCTTGCGATCGACGTTGAAGCCCGGCGAATAGGGCGGACCGATGGTGTTCACCGCCCAGAAGTCCGGGGTCAGCGTATTGTGGTGCGCGAATTTGGGTTTGCCGTCCATCGCGCTCTTCGGCGATTCCTCGTCCATCTTCAGGCGATGGTCGAGCGGGTCGCCGCTTTCAGTGACCGCGATGTTGAACTGCGCGGGGCTCTTGTCGGCGTCCGGATAGAACGGCGGCTGCGCGGCGACGAGGTACTGGTGGTTGAGGAACGAACCGCCAAAGGCACCCATGAAGAAGTTGTCGCACAAGGTGAACTGCGAGGCGATATTCCACAGGCGCAGGTGAACGGGCGCGCTGGCATAGTGCCCCATGGTCAGCGCACCGTTGTCACCCCACGCGACGAAGCCGTCGTTCTTGCCGCCGTTGATCTGCAGCTGGTTGTTATAGAACGCGTGGACGAGGTCGCGCGTTACCAGACCGTGCGGCAGCGGGGTGCCGTCGCCGGTGTGGAGTGCCCACGGCGCGTTCGGCAGGCCGGTAATGTCCTTTTCGCCGATCTTGTACGTTTTATGGTCGACGACCTGCTCGTGCGGCACGAGCCCGCCCCAGATGGGTGGCAGGGTCTTCAGCGGGGTGCCGTCGCGGTCCCGCTGGATCAGACGTTCTGGCGGCACCTCGCTCAGCGGCTGCTGCAGACCGGGGAAGTCCCCGAACAGATTGTTGAAGCTGCGGTTTTCCGCGTAGATCACGACCACGTTATCGATGTGCTTTTCGAGCAACGCATCCAGTGCGGCACCGGTCGGCGCAGGGCCAGCCGCCTTCCTACCGGCCGCGGTCACCTCGCTTGCGCCACCCAGCGCGAGCATGGCGCCCGTCGTGGCCATGCCGCCCAGCAACCGGCGTCGCGCGGCGTCGGGGGTGTCGTTATCGGTTTTCTTGGTCATGGAGCGGCTCTGCGTGCGCCGGCCCGGGGAAAGGCGGCGGTGTGGGAGGGGCGAGGCCCCCGCTAGGGACCGAAGCGTAAACGATGCGGGCGGCTCGGGAAAACGCAGCGGCGTAGGAAACGATGGAGAAACGCTCGCGGACCTCGCGTCGATGATGGCGGATCGACCGGAATGGTGCGTGAGCGAGAACGATGCACCATGATGGTGCATTTGCACATCTTCCTCACGCCCGTTCTATGATGGGAGAGCTTGATTCCGGCGCCCGTCGATGGCGGACACGCTGGCATAGCGATTGCTACACGCATTCCGCCCACACCCATTTCGAGGTTTGTATGTCCGCCGCTTCCAAAGTGCTGAACCTGATCCAGGACGAGGAAATCGAGTTCGTCGACCTGCGCTTCGCCGACATGCTCGGCAAGCACCACCACGTCACGTTCCCCGCCCACGCCATCGACGAGAGCACGTTCGAAGACGGCAAGATGTTCGACGGCTCGTCGATCGCCGGCTGGAAGGGCATCAACGAGTCCGACATGGTCCTCATGCCGGATCCGGAGACCGCCCACCTCGACCCGTTCAGCGCTCACAAGCAGCTGATCGTGCACTGCGATGTGCTCGAGCCGAGCACCATGCAGGCTTATGGTCGCGACCCGCGCTCCATCGCCAAGCGCGGCGAAGCCTTCCTGAAGTCGACCGGCATCGCCGATACCGCCTTCTTCGGCCCGGAACCCGAGTTCTTCATCTTCGACTCGGTCCGCTGGCAGAACGACATGGGCCGCGTGTTCTACGAAATCGGCTCCGAAGAAGCGGCCTGGTCGTCGCGCTACAAGTACGACGGCACCAACAGCGGTCACCGTCCGGGTGTGAAGGGTGGCTATTTCCCGGTCAGCCCGGTCGACAGCCTGGGTGATCTGCGCGCGGACATGTGCAAGGTGCTCGAGTCGCTCGGCCAGGTGGTCGAAGTGCATCACCACGAAGTCGCCAACGCGGGCCAGTGCGAGATCGGCACGCGCTTCAACACCCTGGTGAAGAAGGCCGACGAACTGATGACGATGAAGTACGTCATCAAGAACGTCGCCCACCAGCAGGGCAAGACCGTGACCTTCATGCCGAAGCCGATCGTCGGCGACAACGGCTCGGGCATGCACGTGCACCAGTCGCTGTCGAAGAACGGCGAGAACCTCTTCGCGGGCGACCTCTACGGTGGCCTGTCGCAGACGGCGCTGTGGTACATCGGCGGTATCTTCAAGCACGCCAAGGCCATCAACGCGTTCGCCAACTCGACGACCAACAGCTACAAGCGTCTGGTCCCGGGCTTCGAAGCGCCGGTCATGCTCGCCTACTCGGCGCGTAACCGTTCGGCATCCTGCCGTATCCCGTACGTGTCGAGCCCGAAGGGTCGTCGTATCGAGATCCGTTTCCCGGATCCGATGCAGTCGGGCTACCTGACCTTCACCGTGCTGATGATGGCCGGCCTCGACGGCATCCTGAACAAGATCGACCCGGGTGCACCGGCCGACAAGGATCTCTACGATCTGCCGCCGGAAGAAGAGAAGAACATCCCGCAGGTCTGCGCCAGCCTCGACGAAGCGCTCGCCGCGCTCGACAAGGATCGCGACTTCCTCAAGGCCGGTGGCGTGTTCACCGACGACTTCATCGACGCGTACATCGCGCTGAAGATGCAGGAAGTGACCCGCTACCGCGCGAGCACCCACCCGCTCGAGTTCCAGATGTACTACGCGATCTGATCGCGAGAGCGACGTTCGGGTGAACGAAGGGGCGCCTCGGCGCCCCTTCTTTTGTTTCTCGTGGGCGAATGGGCGCGATTTTGCGAGCCGCCGCCGCCCCTTGATCGTGGCGAAACTGCCGTTAGGATGCCTGCAGTTCACTCACAGGCATCCGGCATGACAACCTCTCCGATTCGCGTGGCGGTCCTGGCCGCGTTTGCGTGGCTGGTCGGATGTGGCAGTGTCGCGACGGCCTCCGACATTCCCGTGTACGGCTACACGGTGGTGCGCACCTACCCGCACGATCCGAAGGCTTTTACGGAAGGGCTGTTCTACGACGGCGGTTTTCTCTACGAGAGCACGGGCGAATACATGGGCTCGGGCGTGCGCAAGGTCCGGCTCGATACCGGCGACGTCGTGCAGCATCTCGACACCCCGCCCGGATACTTCGGCGAAGGCATCATCGTCTCGGGCGACCACCTGTTGCAGCTGACCTGGCGCGATGGTGTCGGCTTCATCTACGACCGCAAGACCTTCGCGCCCGTTGGCAAGTTCAGCTATCCCGGCGAAGGCTGGGCGATGACGCGCGACGCGAAACATCTCTACATGAGCGACGGCACGCCCACCATCCGGGTTCTTGATCCGGTCACCCTGGCGCAGACGGGTCGCATCGACGTGACAGCCGATGGCGTGCCACTGCGCATGATCAATGAACTGGAGTGGGTGAAGGGGGAGATCCTCGCCAACGTCTGGCAGACCGAACGCATCGCCCGTATCGATCCGAAAACCGGGCACGTGACCGGCTGGATCGACCTCTCGGGGCTCGTCGACACGAGCCGCATGGATGACCCGGCCGATGACGTCCTCAACGGCATCGCCTACGACGCGGCCCACGATCGCCTGTTCGTGACCGGCAAGCGCTGGCCAGCGCTCTTCGAGATTCGACTGAAACCGAAACGTCCGCGCTGAGTGGCACCGCGGTAAACAGCGACCGCCTTCAAGTAAATACGATTCAGGCCGATCATATTCGCAAGATCTGAGGATATTCTTATATCCGTTGTATAGTCTTACGAATAACGCCCGGCTGTCCGCCGGGAGCCTCGGGAGGGGACCCGCTTGAAGACCATCATCCTCGGCGCGCTGGCGCTGATCGCTCCCGCCTACGCGCTCGCCGCCGACGTACCCGCCACCAGCTACGACTGGCGAAGCAACTGGCCGACCCATCACGTTTTCGCCGACGGCACGGATCTCGGCCTCACGCTGAAATACCAGTTCGACCTCGACCGCTTTTCGCACGACGAAGGCACCTACGAAGACGCGCAGACCAATCGCCGGAAGGAGTTCGGGTTCTTCGTACGGAAAAAAGGTGTCTACGACGCGACGGTCGTCTTCGACTTTCAGGCGAAGACCTGGCTGGATACGTTTTTTCGCGTGCAGAGCAAGGCGCTGCTCGGCGACGACTACGGCGCGCTACGCGTGGGTTTCATGAAAACGCCCGTCGGCTTCGAGGGCAACACCAGCACGGGAACGACGTCTTTTCTGGAATCCTCGCTGCCGATGCAGGCGGTGTACGCGAACCGACGCCTCGGTATCGACTGGGCTCTGACCCGCAAGCAGTACCTGATACAACTCGGTTACTACGACGGCGGCAACCTGCAGGGCGATCTCGACGGCCGCATGGTGGCAGGGCGCGCCGCATGGACGCCGCACAACTCGCCGGGCGACGTGTTGCACCTTGGCCTGTCCCTTTCGCGAGAGACACCTGACGGCACGACGGACGGACGCGGGCGCTACACCCCGCCGAGCATCCGTCTGCGCGCCTTGCCCGAGGCCGGCCTGATCACCCAGCGCCTCATCGATTCCGGCACGCTCAGCGTGGCCGACCATGTCGATCGCCGCGGTCTCGAAGGCCTGTGGATCGGGGGGCCGTGGTCGGTTCAGAGCGAATACCTCGACGCCCGCGTCAAGCTGGTCGACAAGCCCGCCTTCATCGCACACGGCTGGTACGCGTTCGGCAGCTGGGTGGTCACCGGCGAATCGCGCACCTATAACAGCGGCAACGTCGCCGATGTCGTTCCGAAGGGGCCCTGGGGCGCACTCGAATTCCTCGTTCGTTACAGCACGCTCGACCTCGACGACGGCCCGGTGCTGGGCGGTACCGAGCACGACTGGACGTTCGGTGCGAACTGGTACATCACGAAATACCTGAAACTCCAGGGCAACTACGTCAGGGCGACCAGTGACCGGCGCGACCTGCGCATCGACCCGCACATCGTCGAGGTGCGCGCTCAGATCATGTTCTGAGCGCGCTTTCCAGATCAGAGCCGTGCGTCATCCCACTCATACGACGCCGTGAGATCTTCGTAAGGCTCGCCGGGCACGAACGCGCACGCCGTCTCCCTGTCCGGGCCTTCGGGGAGTCGGCCCTCCAGGAGATACGCCATGGCGGCCTTCTCCACGCACGGTGTCGCGGACTGAGCCAGCAGGCCGTGCTGTGAGCTGCCCTTCGCGACGACGAGCCGACTGGAAGGGAATCGGGCGAGCATCGCGCGCGCACCGATCAGTGGCGTCGATGCATCATGCTCGGACTGGATCAGCAGGAAGGGAGCACGCGTTTCGAGCACGCCGAAGTCGGGGCTGCGCGCGACCCGCGCCGGCCAGGCCGCACAGGTCAGCTGGTCGAAAATCTGCGAGCCGTCAGCCTCGGTGTAAGTGAATGCATCGCGGTCCGCGCGGGCGCGAATCTTCTCCTGCATCGGCTCCCAGGATTCGTCGTTGCACATCACCGCGAGGTTGAGCCACTCGCCGTGACGGTCGACCAGCGAGTCATGCCGATGCGCGTTGCCGTGACGCCCCCGAACCTGGCCCGCCACGGTGCTCGCACCACGCTGGGTGAGCTCCAGCGCGGCCTGTCGTATCGCACCGTCTGTCGCGGCATCGAGGCTGAACCGGTTGGCAGCCGCCAGACTCTGCAGGCTTCGCCAGTTGCGCCAGCCGGATGCCTTGACCCACCTGTCCATCGTCATCGCGGCGGCGAGATGGGCGGGACTGATCAGCGCATCGTGCCATGCGGGCCTCAGCTCGTCGGCGAAGCCACGGATCGCGCCCTGGAGTTCGCCGGCATCGCTTACCTGCCCATAGCGCCATGGCTCGTGCAGGATGGGAGCCAGCACGCGTTTTTCGAAGGCATCCTGCTGCGCGTCATTCGTCAGCTCCATGGCGGTGCGGTAGCCGCGGTGAAACATCAGAGACGAGTCGAGCAGCATCCTGCCCATGCGCTCCGGGTACAGTGCCGCATACGTCGCACCCACCCGGCCCCCGTACGAGATCCCGTAAAAGTTCAGCGTGTCGTCGCCCAGCGAAGCGCGGACGGCGTCCATGTCCCTTACGTGCTGCTCCGTACTGAGGTAGGCGGTTTCGGCGTGCACCGAACACGCGTTGGCTTGCGCGCGCGCATCGGCGATGGCGCGCTTCCAGTTGGCGTCGTCGCGATGTGCCGGCAGGAAGTGACGTGTCGGTGCGACCGCGTCGCACTCGTAGGTCCAGCCGCCCCGGAGTCCGCGAGGAATCACCGCGATGAGATCGAAGCGTTCGACAAGTCGCCGTCGGTCGCCGTGCAACGGATCGGACGCTTCAACCGCGCCGAATGCCGCGGCCATCGACGCGACGAAGGCCGCCGGTTGCCCGCCGGGGCCACCCACATTGACGAATAGCGCTCCTTCCCGTTTGAACTGATCCTCGGCGGCGATCCTTACGACGCCGACTTCGATGGTGCGTCCATCCGGCCTGAGATGATCGAACGGCATCCGCGCCTTCCCGCAGTGCAGCCGCTCACCCAGTTCGGGCCAGGTGCCGCCGGTAAGTTCGGCCGGACAGCTGGCCCACGTGATGAACGGCACGCGCGCCAGCAGGGAAGGCGACGCGACGGCGCCGAGCAGCGCCAACGTCAGAGGTACCAGGGTTTTCATGATCGTCCTTGATCCGTCATCGGAATTCGTCGTGCGTTGCGGGCGTGGCCGGCGTCGACGCGGGCACCGGCGTGTGTGGCAGCGCGGACAGGGGATTCTCGTTGGTACCCTCGCAATACGACTCGCGCGACTCACTGTCGGGGAGGCTGCCGTCGAGGAGATACCGGGCCACCGTTCGCTCGATGCATTGCGATGTCGTGAAGTTGAACACGCCGTGCACCGATGAGCCGCGAGCCATCAGAAGCCGGGCATTGGGATAGCGGTCGAGGAGATTTCTCGAACCCTCCGCTGGCGTCGCCACGTCATGCTCGGACTGGAGCAGGAGAAACGGCGGCGCCTGCTCCACACGCGTGAGGTCCGGCAATCGTGCGGTGGCATGGGGCCAGCGGGAGCACACCAGTTCTTCGAGAATGTCGTCACCGTTCGAGTGCAGGTATCGCGCGGCGCCGTTTACAGCGCGTGCGCGGATCTGGTCATCGGAGAACGCCCAGCGCGAGTCGTTGCAGCCGACGGCAAGACGGACGGAGTCGCCGTCCTGTCCGGCGTCGAAGCGGGGGACGGTGGGTGCCGGCGCGAAGTAATGTGCCGCCAGTTGCATCGCGGCCCAACGGATACCGCGATCCAGCGAGGCGTCCGCGCTGAAGGTCTGGCGGCGGATACGGCCTTCGAGCTTCGACTGCGACTCAGGCTCCGCCTCGCGGATCCAGCCCGCGATCCACAACGCGGCCGCCAGCCTTGGCGTCGAGTCGAGGACGGGATACCACATTTCCCTTGTACGTCCCGGGAGGTCGTCGAACGACGAGGTGATCGCGGACGGGTCGTCCGGGAGGCCATAAAGAACGGGATCGGCGACGATGGGCGCGAGCGCCCTCTGGAACTGCTTTCGCCGCGCCGTCTGCGTCATCTCCATCGCCGCACGGAAGTCGTGGGTAAAAAGCATGGGCGAGTCGAGCAGCATGCGACCGACACGTGTCGGGTACATGGCGGCATACCAGCCCCCGACCCTACCGCCATACGAGATGCCGTAGAAATTCAGCGAGTCGTCGCCCAATGCGCGGCGGACCATGTCCATGTCGTGGACGTGTTGTTCGGTACTGATGAAGCGTGCTTCGGGTGGCGCGGCGCATGCCGACGATTGTGCGTTGGCCTCCTCGATGACTTTCCGCCAGTTGTCGTCGTCCAGGTGGCTGGGCAGGAACGCATAGCGAGGTGGTAACCCGGTGAGGCACCGGTACTCCGTGCCACCGCGAAGCCCGCGGGGAATGACGGCGATCATGTCGAAACGCTGCGCCAGACGATATTTGTCGGCGGTGTCAGGATCGTCGGGGTCTTCCTGGCTCCACCCGCGGGCGATGGCCACGAGGAGCCTTCCCGGGTGGGCTCCGGGCCCTCCGGTGTTCACGAACAGCGAACCTTGCCGCTGGTCGGCGGCGGCGGCGCGTATGCGCACGACGCCGACATCGAAAAACCGGCCGTCCGGTGCGATATGGTCAAGCGGTGCCCGCAGCGTGCCGCACTGCAATCGGTCACCCAGGGCCGTTCCGCCGGGTCCCACCAGATCGGTGGTGCAATCGGTCCAGGCGATCTGTGGGTTCGCGAAGCTGGCCAGCGGAAGCAGGGCCAGTGCGAAGGCCGTGAATCGATGTTTCATCATGGTCGTCCTTTACAGATGGAAAACGGGCCGTCATGGCCTTCAATGGGATGTCGAGCGCGGGGATGGATAGAGTCTCGGCTTCTGCCCGAACAGGCGATCGAGCCGGTCACGCCACTGCTGCACGCGAGCGGTGTCCGTGAATCGGGTCACCTGGGGTGTCGCGGATGTCGGCGCCGGCGCGCTCGCGCCATCCACCTGGCATTCGGTCAGCTGTTCGGTGGGCTTTCGCCCATCGAGCAGAAAACGGGCTCCGGTACGCTCGACGCAGGCTTCGTCGGTCAGCGTGAACACCGAGTGGCGGTCGCTGCCTCGCAGTACCAGCAACGAAGCATTGGGCAGGGCGTTGATCATCCTCAGTGCGCCGGACACCGGCGTCACCGTATCGTGCTCGGAGGCGATGATGAGGATCTGGCCCGCGCGCGCCAGTCGCTCGACGGGGGGCTTCACCGCATTCGGACCCGGCCAGAACACGCATGCGTTGACCAGGTCGCCACTGCGGGCGGCGGGGTAATCCCGCGCGTAGCGCGCAATGGTTTCGTGCCAGATACCGGCGTCGCGTGTTCCAGGTGTGTCATTGCAAGGCACGGCGACGAGCATCGCGGACATGGCCGGAAGTGGGGAAGGCGTATCGTCGGCGGCGGGGGTGTAGAGCGCCGCCAGCATGCGCGATGCTTCGGCGCGGATTCGCTGGTCGACCTCCGCGTCCGGATGAAGCACGTCCGTCGCGATTCGCGTGGCCATCGAGTCGCGGTCGAGCTCAGGCTGGACACGCAGCCACTCGGACATGGCCAGCGCCGCTTTAAGGCTTTCAGGCGAGCGGTATTCTCCCGTCCATGTCCGCTGTACGCGATAGGGCATCGTCGCGAGAACGCCGCGGACGGCGGCCTGGTCCTCGCCCAGGCCGTAGAGCGCGGACGCGGCCACCGCGGGTTTGACGACGAGCCGGTCGAAGCGCTCCTGTTCCGCCTGCGCGGTAAGCAGGAAGTTTTCCTCCATGGACGAGGTGTAATCCATGGACGAGTCCAGCAACATCCGACCCACCTTCTCGGGATAGGTAGCCCCGTACCACGCGCCGAGCCACGTGCCGTACGACGTGCCAAGGTAGTTGAACGTGCTTTCGCCCAGGGCCCGACGAACGAGGTCGAGGTCGTACACGGTCTGTTCGGTGCTGATGTACGGGTGAAGCGGGTCCGCGCGACAGGCGTCCGCGAGCCGGCGTTGCAACAGGTCCCACCGGGCGATATTGCGCGGCGTGCGGTCGAGCAGGATGGAGCGGGCGTCGGGAAACTCTCCCGCGCAGGTCAGAGGCGCACTGCCCGGCATCCCCCGGGGCACCACGGCGACCAGATCGAACGCATCGGCCATGCGCTTCTTCTCGCCGTGCACGCGGTCGTCCGGCTTCGCGTGCATCCAGATCGCGGCCAGCATCGCGGCGAACTGCCTGGGATCGCCGCCGGGACCGCCCGGATTGACGAAGAGCGTACCCTGGCGCTTCGCGGCATCCGCCGCTGCTACGCGGAGAACGCGAAGACGGATGCTGCCGTCGGCGGGACGGTGGTGATCGCGGGGAGCGCTCACCGTGCCGCAGCGTAGCCGGTCGCCGAGCAGGGTATGGATCGCCGGGTCAGCATCCTGATCCGTGCATGCCGACCACGTGATGCCCTGGGTGGCCACCGACGGTACCTGATAGACCGGCGACGGAGCGACCTGTGCGACGGCCGGGAGCGCGAACGCGGCGAGCATGCCGGCCGATGAAGCCAGCGAGCGTAATGTTGTCATGAGGACGTCCTTGGCCTGGGTGGCGGAAAAGGACGCTCACGTTAGTGAAGCGTGGTGTCGGGTCGTATCAGCCTCGTGCTTGCATGGAGTTGGCGCTTCCCGACGGATCATGTGGTCGCCGGCCGTCGTTCCGCTTACTGCATATGCCAGCCGTGCGAGACCAGGAGCGACTGCCCGGTCATCGCGTTCGACCCGAAGCCCGCAAGAAACAGTGCGGTGTCGGCGATGTCTTCGAGCGTCGTGAATTCACCATCCACCGTGTCGCGTAGCATGACATCGCGGATGACGGCGTCTTCGCCGATGCCCAGTTCCTTAGCCTGCTCGGGGATCTGCTTCTCGACCAGCGGTGTACGCACGAAGCCTGGACAGAGGACGTTGGCACGGATGCCATGGGTGGCGCCTTCCTTCGCGACGACACGCGCAAGCCCGAGCAGGCCATGTTTTGCCGCCACGTAAGGCGCCTTGAATTTCGAGGCGACGTGCGAGTGAGCCGACCCCATCAGGATGATGGATCCGCCGCGACCGGCATCGATCATCTGGCGCATGGCCGCGCGCGTGGTAAGGAACGCGCCGTCCATGTGGATGGCGAGCATCCGCTTCCAGTCGGCGAAAGCAAAGTCGACGATCGGCGCGATGATCTGCACACCCGCGTTGCTGACCAGGATATCGACCGGACCCAGTTCACGCCGCGTGCGCGCGAAGCCCTCGTCGACCTGTGCCTCATCGGTGACATCCATGGCCATGCCGATGGCGCCGTGGCCCATCGCGTCGGCCGTCTCGGCCGCCTTGTCGGCGGCGATATCGGCGACCACGACACGCGCCCCCGCGTTGGCATACGCCGTGGCGATGGCGCGACCTATACCGCTGGCGGCGCCGGTGACGAGGGCGATCTTGCCGGTGAGGTCGTGCATGGCGCGCTCCGCTTCGAGGAAGAGGGCGCCATTATGCCGATCAGGCTGGGTCGAGCATGAACGTGGCCGGTTCGCCCTGGGCGGACGAGCCCGCGATCCAGACATTGAACTCACCCGGCTCCGCTTCGAACGTCGTGCCGTCGCGATGAGTGAAAGCGAGATCGCGGCGGGTCAGCTCAAAGGAGACTTCTTCGGAGGCACCTGGAGCGAGCAGGATCTTGCGGAACGCCTTCAGTTCACGCACGGGCCGCACGCGACTGGCGACACGATCGTGGATGTAAAGCTGCACCACCTCTTCGCCGGTGACGCCACCGGTATTGGTCACCGTGGCGGAGACGACGATGGTTTCGTCCCAGCGCACGCGGGCCTTCACGCGTGGCGCGTCGTAACCGAAGGAGGTATAGCTGAGCCCGTGGCCGAAGGGGTACAGGGCTTCGAAGGTGACTTCGCGATAGCGCGCCTTGAACGCGGGCGGCTGATCCGCCAGTTCCGGGCGGCCGGTGCGCAGGTGATTGTAAAAGTACGGCTGCTGGCCCGCGTCCTGCGGGAAACTCACGGGAAGACGCCCGGCCGGGTTGTAATCGCCGAACACGACATCGGCGATCGCCGGGCCGGTCTGCGTGCCGAGGAACCACGTCACCAGAATGGCCGAGGCGCTGCGCACGGCACCGGTAAGGGCCAGCGCGCGACCGTTCTTCAGCAGGACGACGACCGGTGTGCCGGTGGCGGCGACGGCCTCGGCCAGCGCCTGCTGGGCGGGCGGCACGATGATCTGCGTGCGCGACTGCGCTTCACCGGAATAGACCTGCGGTTCGCCGATGGCGAGGAGAACGACGTCGGCACGTTTCGCCGCCGCGACGGCGGCATCGATCCCGCCGTCGATCGCATCTTCGATGCCGCTGCCGGCGACCACCTCGAGCGAGCCCGCATCGTCGAGAGCGGCACGAAGGCCGGCCTCGATGGTCACGTACCGAGTCTTGTCGCCGAACAACGTCCAGCAGCCTTCGATGTTGTCGACATCGGTACCGAACGGACCGATGAGGGCGATCTTCTGACCCGCCTTGCGCAACGGCAACACGCCGTCGTTCTTCAGCATCACGATCGAGCGACGCGACGCATCGCGCGCCAGCTCGTCGTGCCCGGCCCGCTTCGACGTATCCGCTTCGGCCACGGCATCGAGCGAGCGGTAGGGATTGTCGAACAGGCCGATCGCCTGCTTCACGGTGAGCACCCGACGGACGCCTTCATCCAGCACGTCCATCGGTACCTCGCCCTTTTCGACGAGGTCGGGCAGGTTCGCCGCGTAGAAGCCGCTCTGCATGCTCATGTCGACACCCGCGACGAAGGCGAGACGCGTGGCGTCGCGTTCGTCGGCGGCAAAGCCATGCGCGATCAGTTCCATGTCGGCGGTGTAATCGGAAACGACGAGGCCTTCGAAACCCCATTCACCGCGCAGGATGTCGGTCATCAGTTCGCGGTTGGCCGATGCGGGTACACCGTTGATGTCGTTGAACGCGCTCATGAAGGTCAGCGCACCGGCATCGACCGCCGCCTTGAAAGGCGGCAGGTGCACGTCGCGCAGCGTCTGCGGGGAGATATCGACGGCGTTGTATTCCATGCCGCCCGCGACCGCGCCGTAGGCGGCGAAGTGCTTCGGCGTGGCAAGCAGCGAATCGTCGGCCTTGAGGTCGGCGCCCTGGAAACCCCGCACACGCGCGGCGGAGAACGCCGAGCCCAGCACCACGTCTTCACCCGCACCCTCGGCCACACGTCCCCAGCGCTGGTCGCGCGCGATGTCCACGGCGGGAGCGAAGGTCCAGTGGATGCCGGCGGCAGTGGCCTCGACGGCCGTCACGCGCGCGGTGCGCTCGGCGAGGTCGGGCTCGAACGTGGACGCCTCACCCAGAGGAATCGGAAATACGGTGCGCATGCCATGAATGACATCGGCACCCAGCAGCAGCGGAATACCGAGGCGGCTTTCTTCCACGGCGATGCGCTGCGCCTCGCGGCCCTCGGCCGCGCCGACGCCGTTGAACAGCGAGCCCACGCGGCCCGCACGGATCTGTTCGCGAACCTCCGCCGCACCCAGCGCATTCGCTTCCGGGTTGATGTCGGGCGCGAACGGACGCAGGGCATCCGCAAAGCACCCGAGCTGGCCGACCTTCTCTTCGATGGTCATGCGGGCGATCAGGTCTTCGATGCGGGGATCACGGTTCATGGGTTCTGCCTTGAAAGCGAAGTGGACGCGTGAGGGCGCGTCAGGCGGGCAAGGATACTGGCATCGGCCCCGGAAGTGGGTACGTAAATGCCGTTACATGTAAACGATTACGTCGTTGCGCCACAATGTGTTGAGGCGCACGGATCGCGCCGCTCAGCCGGATGGAAACAAGCGGCTGACGGCCTTGGTCAGTGCCTGTGAGCCATACGGTTTGGCCAGCACGGCGCTGCGCTCATCGTCGGGAAGACCGGCCGTACCGGCATGACCCGTGGCAAAGATCACGGCCAGGTCCGGAAAGCGCTGGCGCAATGTCGCGGCGAGCTCGATGCCGGATATGCCCGGAAGCCCGACGTCCGTGATGACCAGGTCCGCCGCTTCCTGGTCAAGCAGGGCGGTGGCGCGCGTGCCGTCGCCGGCTTCGCGGACGTCGTGGCCGCGCAGTTGCAACATCTCCACGACCGTGGTGCGTACCAGCCAGTCGTCTTCGACGACGAGGATGCGGAGAGCCTTGGTGGCTGCCGGTGTGGGCGCCGCGACCGACGGCGCTGCCGGGTCGCCGGCATGGCGCTGCGCCTGCGCGGCGAGGATCTGGCGCAGCTTGCGACCCAGCGTTTCCCGCGTATAGGGTTTGCTCAGCAGCTCGACCCCTTCGTCGAGGCGGCCGCCGTGCACGATCGAGTTCTCCGTGTAGCCCGACGTGAACAGCACAGCCAGCCCCGGAAGACGCTCGCGTGCCTTGCGGGCCAGTTCCGGGCTTTTCAGCGGGCCGGGCATCACCACGTCGGTAAACAGCAGATCGATCGGAATACCGCTGTCGACGATCGAGAGTGCGCTCTGCGCGTCGCGCGCCTTGAGTACGCGATAGCCCAGGTTTGCGAGCAGGGCGACGACGGTATCGCGTACCGCTTCGTCATCCTCGGCGACGAGGATGGTCTCATGGCCGCCCGTCACCGGACCGGCATCGATGTCGACGATGATGTCCTCGGACTGCGTGGTTCGCGGCAGATAGAGCTTCACCGTCGTGCCCTCGCCCGGCTCGCTGTAGACCTTGATGTGGCCGCCGGACTGTTTGACGAAGCCATAGACCATGGAAAGGCCCAGACCGGTGCCGCGACCTTCCGGTTTGGTGGTGAAAAACGGTTCGAACACCTTGTCGACGATGGTCGCGTCGATGCCATGGCCCGTGTCGGTCACCGCAAGCAGCACGTACTGGCCCGCGGTGACGTCGCCGTCGTCGAGCGAACTGACGTATTGCGCGTCGAGATAGGCGTTGCCGGCTTCGATCGTGAGCCTGCCCTGGCCGTCCATCGCGTCGCGCGCGTTGATGGCGAGGTTGAGCAGGGCATTTTCCACGTTGCCCGGGTCGATCAGGGTATTCCACAGGCCGCCGGCGACGATCGTCTCCACCTCGATGGCTTCGCCCAGCGTCCGCCGGAGCAGGTCGTCCATGTTGCGGATGAAGCGGCCGATGTTGACCACCTTGGGCGCGAGCGGCTGTCGCCGGCCGAACGACAGCAGCTGCGATGCGAGTTTCGAGCCTCGCGCCACGCCCGCCAGGGCGTGCCGGACGCGTCGCTCCGCACGCTCGTTGCCACCGACATCCTCGGCCAGCAGCTGGAGATTGCCGCTGATGACCTGCAGGAGGTTGTTGAAGTCATGTGCGACGCCGCCGGTCAGGTTGCCGATCGCTTCCATCTTCTGGCTCTGGCGCAGCGCGTCCTGGGTGCGCAGCAGTTCGGCGGTGCGCTGGGCGACGCGCTCCTGCAGCGTCGCGGCGAAAGCGGCGAGCTCGGTTTCGGCCGCTTTCCGCGCGGTGATATCCATGACGATGCCGATGAAGCGGCGGCGCGCCTGACCCGGGCGCGCGATGACTTCCCCACGCCGTGCGATCCAGCGGACCTCGCCCGTGAGGGGATCGATGCGCCGGTATTCGGTGTAATCGAGCGGGTTCGCCCGATCCAGCCGTTGCGGCGCGGCCTCGTGGCGATCGTCGGGATGAAGCAGTTCGCCCAGCATCGCGTCGGTGACGATACCTTCGGCGGGAAGACCCCAGATGCGGCGGTATTCCTCTGACACTTCGAGGCGACCGGTCTCGGGAAACCACTCGAACGAACCGACGCCGCCGGCCTGCTGGGCGATGCGCAGACGCTCTTCGACCTCCACGCGCCGGGTCGTTTCCTTGATCACCACCAACACGCCACCGGCAACGCCGGAGGTATCCACCAGCGGGCTGAAGTCGAGGTGCAGCCAGGCGTCCTCCGATTCGCCGGAGCGATCGAGCACGACATGCTGATCGCGATAGGCGAGCGTGCCGCCGGCCAGCACGACGTCGAGGACGTTCCGGTTGAACTCCGCCAGTTCGGGCCATGCCTGCACGATCGGCCGGCCCAGGACCTCGGGATGTCGCACGCCGGCAATGGCGCGGTAGGCGTCGTTATAGAGAAAAACGCCCTCCGGTCCCTGGAAGATCGCCATTGGCGCGTCGGCGCGCAGCATGGCGGCGAGCGCATGCCGAAGGGTCGGCGGCCACCCGTCGATGGGTCCGAGCGCGGTCGCCGACCAGTCCAGATCGCGGATCAACCGCCCCAGTTCACGGTCGTGCGGAAGGAACCAGGACGAATCGGTCGAGGGGACAGCCATGCGGCGAACCTTGGAAGGAGATCGGGGCGACGCCGGATGGTAACGCGCCAGCGCACTCAGGTCGTGGCGCGCTGGACCACATCCATCATCGCCAGCCACATATCGCAGTCCCCGTCGCTGGCCAGATCGACGATGAACGCACCGATCGCCAGCAGTGCGAAGCCCTTGCGCATGGCGCCGATCGCGCCGGCGATGGCGGCCGTCTTGCGACCGAGCAGGCGTCCGGCACGCTCCAGAAAGCTCAGACGCTGGGCGATGCGGCGCACTTCGGAGGCCACGGCGGGTTCCATTGCGACCGCCTCGTCATGGATCAGGCCCGTAAGGACATCCATACGGCCCGTAAAATACGGACCTACCCCCGTAGTGAACATCACCCAGTCACGTGCCTGGGCCTGCGACAGGCTCATGATCTCACTCGGGTCTTCCTCGAAGTCGATGAAACCGACGCCCGAGTCGCCCACGGTAATGTTGCGCGCGAACGCCTGGCCGAGATAGCCGCCGTGCCGATGGAGCTCGCCGATCGCCCGCGCGGTCTGCCTGACCAGCACATCGGCATCGTTGGCACTGGTGAGGCGCTTCAGCCGATGCGCGAGCGTGGGGCCCATATCGCTCAGGATCAGGCTGCGCGGGCCCTCGCCCAGGATGCGGGGCACCGGTGCCCCGCAGGCGCTGAGCGTCTGCAGCCGCCGGGCCTCCACGGCCTTGGCCGCCTCACCCGCATGGCGGGGCGGCGAACGCAGCGCCTGGAGATCCAGGCGAGTGACCAGGCCGTTCCACAATGTGACGAGCGCCGGCCGCAGCCAGCCATCCGGGTCGTAGCGCTTGAGCCAGGCGACACGGCCACCAAGAGAAAAACGTTGAACCATCGAGAGAACTCCGTACCAGCGCTGTCGGGCCGCCCCCGCTGGCGACCCCGCGCATTCCGATTGCCGCGGACAGACTTCCGCGTTCCTCCCCATAAGCCAATTCTAAGCTTTGTCATAAAGGAGGGCTACCGGCCCCGGGTATGAGCAGCCATTACCAAAGGCTGAGTGAGGTCCCGTCACCGCTTGGGATCACCACGCAAATCCGGCAATACGCCCGCCATCGTTTGCATCGCACGGCTCGGTGGCACGACAACGTGAAGTTGGCGCGCTAGTCTCGGAGTCCCCCCGCACGAACGCAGGAAACGCGTCATGGAACCGCGTGCGAACTCCCCCGTGATCGCCATGCGCGGCATCGCCAAGGTGTTTCGTGCCGGAAGCATCGAACACCATGCGCTCACCGACATTCACCTCGACGTCCGCCCGGGGGAGTTCCTCGCGATCGCCGGGCCGTCGGGATGCGGCAAAACGACGCTGCTTTCGCTTATGGGCCTTCTGGACCATCCCAGCGGGGGTGAAGTGCGTTTTGAAGGCGTGGAGGCAGGGCAGCTTGGCAGGGTGGCACGGTCGAGGCTGCGCAACGAGCGGATCGGCTACGTCTTCCAGGCGTTCAATCTGATCAGCGACATGGATGTCTTCGACAATGTGGCCTTGCCACTGACCTATCGCAGCGGCATCGGGCGGCGGGAGCGTCGCGAGCGGGTCCTGCGGGCGCTCGAAGACGTCGGCATGTCCCACCGCGTGCGTCATTACCCGGCCCAGTTGTCGGGTGGCCAGCAACAGCGGGTCGCGGTGGCGCGCGCCCTTGCCGGGGATCCCGCCATTCTGCTGGCCGACGAACCCACGGGAAGCCTCGATCTTGCCAGTGGCGAACGACTCATGGCGCTGCTCGGACGCCTGCATGCCGAAGGCCGGACCATCTGCCTGGTGACTCACGAGGAGCGGTTTCGTGGAGCCGCCGACCGCATCGTCAGGCTGCTCGACGGCCGACTGGTCGATGAGACGAGCTACGCCGAGTGGCAGAGAGAGGCGGGGTCCGGACTCGACGAGCGGCAGCTTGCGGGCTCGCTCCCGTGAACCGTGGAAGTGGGGCGCGCGTCGGCTTTCTCGCGCTTGCCGCGATCACCCTGTCCCTAGGGATCGCCGCCTTCACCGCGGCGCTCACCCTGGTCGATTCGCTGCTGTGGCGGCCGCCGCCTTTCGCGGACGTCGACCGTCTTGCCGTTTACGGCGCCAGCTACCGCGGCGATCCGACGCGCGTCGCATCGCCGCGATTCGTCGGGGCGATGGACGGCCTTGCCAGTGTCGAATCGCGCGGCGCGACGCGTCTTCCCCGCGCCGTGAACCTCGTCATGGGTGAGCAGCGGTGGTTGCTCCAGGGCCAGCGTGTGGACCCGGGTTTTCTCGCAACGCTCGGGGTCGCGCCCGCCGCGGGGAGGAATCTCACCGACGGCATGGGCGCCATGGTGTCTTTCGATTTCTGGCGTCGCCACGGGGGCGGTCTCCCGTCGATCCTCGGCCGGGAGGTTATCGTCGACGGGCGCCGCATGCCGGTGATCGGCGTCCTGCCGAAGGGGTACCGGTTTTTCCAGGATGTGGACGTGGTCCTGCCAATGCGTGTCTCCGGCTCGGCAGACGACGCGGCCGACAACCTGATCGCTGTGGCGCGCCTCCGGCCGGGCGCCACGGTCGACGCCCTGTCGTCCGAGGTCGCCGGGCGCACGGCCCGGGAAGCGAGTCGTCACCCTCTCGATGCCGGCGCCGACGCCGACGTGGGGGCGACGCCGCTGGCGCTCGTTCTGGTAAGAAACGCCAGGGCTCCACTGCTCGGCCTGATGGCCTGTGCGGGAGGCGTTCTCGCGGCGGCGGGCATCGCACTGTCGAATCTCATGCTCGGGAGAGGTCTCACCCGGTCACGCGATACCGCGATACGCATGGCGCTTGGAGCGCGTGGGCTTTCACCCTGGTCGTCCACCGTGAAGGAAGCGCTCGCCATCGGTGTGCTGGCCGCAGGCCTCGGCCTTCCTGCCGGCGCACTTATCGTGCAGGCGTTTCAGGACGTCGTCCCGGAGACGTGGTTGAGCAGCGCCCTGCCGATCGAGACATCTCCCCGCGTGTATCTGACCGCCATGGCGGTGGACGTGGCTCTGGTGCTGATGGCCGCCGTTTCAGGCATGGTGCACGACAGCCTCGCCGACCTCCTGCGCGAGCGTATCGCGGTGGACGGACGTCATGGGCTGGGAAGGCTGGCGCGGGCGACCCGCATCGGCTTGATTCTGGTTCAGTCCGCCTTTGCCGGTGCGCTGCTGGTTTTTGCGACGGTGGCGGTCGCTCGCCTCGTCAGTCTCGAAAAAGTCGCACCGGGCTTCGATGCGACAGGCGGTAAGTTTGCTCCGATGCACCTCGACGTATCCTCCTATCCGACACGCGACGACGTGCTCGGCATGCTCGATGACCTCCGCCGTGGCACGGACGGAACGTCGCTGAGCGGGCCACTGGGATTCACCAACCTGCTGCCCCGGGGTGACGGTCTGGTCATGCCCTTCCTCGACGCGACGGGTCGCCGTCACTTCGTCCGCTTCGCCGTCGTGACGCCGGGCACGACGGAAGCGCTGGGCCTCACGCGCCTCGCGGGCCGTGCCATCGACGATACCGACCGGGCCGGGGCCACGCCGGTCGCCGTCGTGAACACGACGTTCGTGCAGACCATGGGCGGGACGCTCGGCGGCTTCGTCCGGTCCGATTCCCGCCTGGCGGTGACGCCACCGCTGCGCATCGTCGGCATCGTCGCGGACACACGCGTAGCGGGACCGTCGGAGCGTGCGGTCGCCACGGTGTTCGTCCCGCTCAGCCAGGTCGACCCTGCCATCTATGCGTTCATTCGCCGCCTGATGCCGATGTACGCGGTGTGGCGGGTGCCGGCCGCCGAGGAGCGACGCAGCGAAGAGGCGTTCGCGTCCCGACTGCGCGAGGTGGCGCCTTTTGTCGCGGCAGGCGCGTACCGGCGGCTTGCCGACCTCGTGGGTGAACCGACGGCGGAGGCGCGGCGCAACGCGAATCTGCTCGCCGCCGCGGCACTTGCCGCCCTGGTCCTGGCGACCGTGGGTCTGTATTCGAGTCAGTCCGTCGATCTGGCTGTACGCCACCGCGAATTCGCCCTGCGTACGGCGCTGGGCGAACCGCGACGGCGACTGGTCCATGGCGCCATCACCGGCTATTTCCTCGCCGCTGTCGCCGGCGCGGTGCTCGGGTCTATCGCGGCCGTGCTGACGCGTCCATGGCCACAGGTCGAGCGTGTCGACGCCGTGGCGGTGGCAGCCGCCGTGCTCGTATTCATCGCCGCCGCGCTCGTCGCGATCGCACGTCCCGCATGGTGGGCGGCTAACCTTCAACCACTCCCCATCCTGCGTGGCGGCTGAGTGTGGCACGCCGTTTCATGCATCTCAGGAGGATCGAGCGCCATGTCCGACAGTCACCATGCCTTGCCCGTCCTGATCGTTGACGACCACCCGGACATCCGGTTGTCCCTGCGCCTGCTGATGCGAGCCGAAGGCATTCCCTCGGTGGAGGCGGAATCGCCCGCTGGCGCCTGCGACGTCGTCAACCGGACGGCCGTGGCCTGCGCGATCCTGGATCTGAACTACGGTGCCGACACCACCTCGGGCACGGAGGGGCTCGACCTGGTGGCACGCCTGCGTCATGAATGCCCGGACCTGCCGCTCATCGTGATGACGGCGTGGGGCAGCATCGACCTGGCCGTGCGTGCGATGCGCATAGGCGCCGCGGACTTCGTCGAAAAACCCTGGAACAACGCGCGCATGGTGCACACCGTGCGTGCGCAGATCGCCCTGCGGACGATGCGTGAGGAGAACCTTCGCCTGCGCACGGAAACCGCGCTCGCACGCCGGTCGGCCGACGCGACGCGGATCTGCGAATCGACGTCGATGCGGCGGGTGGTGGACCTCGCGCATCGTATCGCCGCCAGCGACGCCAGCGTGCTGGTGATGGGCGAAAATGGCAGCGGCAAGTCGTTGCTGGCGCGGGAAATCCACGCCATGTCACCCCGTGCCGACCAACCACTGATCCGCGTCGACATGGCCAGTCTGTCGGACATGCGTTTTTCGGAGGAGATGTTCGGGGACGACGAGCCGTCGCCCCGACCCGGGCGTTTCGAACTGGCGCACGGCGGCAGTCTGATCATGGAGGAGGTCGGCAACATGACGCTGCAGCAGCAGGCGAAGCTGCTTCGCGTACTCGACGAAGGAGAGTTCGAGCGAAGCGGTTCGATGCGCACACGGCGCGCGGATGTGCGGGTGATCTCGACGAGCCATACCGACTTCGACGCCGCGGTAAGGGACGGCCGGTTCCGTCGCGACCTGCTGTACCGCCTGAACGCGATGCAGATAAGACTCCCCGCCCTGCGCGATCGCGGGGAGGATATCGTCCCGCTCGCCCGCCATTTCCTCCTGCGCGAATGTGCCCGTCTGCGACGCGGCGCGATGAACCTCAAGCCATCCGCCGAGCGCGCCCTGCGTGCCTACGGATGGCCGGGCAACGTGCGCGAACTCGAGCATGTCATCGAGCGCGCCGTCCTGCTCGCCCCGCGTGACGACATCGATGCGGAGACGCTGGCGCTTCTTCCCGCGTCGGGCGCACCGCTGGTGCTTGATCGACTCACCTTGCCAGAAGCGGAGGAGATGCTTATCCGGCAAGCCCTTGAACGCAACGACAACAACCTGCAGAGAGCCGCCGACGCGCTGGGCATTTCGCGGCAGTCCTTGTACCGTCGCATCGACAAGCATCGTGCCAAGGGCGGATTCGACCAGGTCAACTGACAGGGATGGACATGGCGATGCTGTTCGCGCTCGGAATGGGCCTCGGTGCGGCCGCCATCGCGTGCTTCGCGTGGCGCATGCTGGCGGCCTGGCGCACGCTGGGAAGTCTTCTCGCCGCACTGCGAGAGGGCGATTATGGCGTGCGCGGCAGCCTGCCTTCGCGGCATCACCCGCTCAGAGGCATGATCGCGGACATCAACGCCGTCTCGGACACCCTGCGCGAAGGGCGGCGAAAACGCACCGAAAGCCTGCGCTTCCTGGGCAAGACGCTCACCGCCCTGCAGGACCCGATCTTCGTTGTCGACCGCGAGCAGCGCCTGGTCATGATTAATCCTGCCGCGCGTGAGCTGATCGGCGCGGCTCACGACAGCGTCATCGGGCGCGACGCCGATGCCATGGGCCTGATGCCGGTGGTCGTCGCGTCGGACAACGCGATTCTCTCATGGGAGTTTCCAGCCCGAACCGGGCGCTGGATCGTCCGCCGCGCTGTCTGGTACAGCGAAGGCTACGAGAACACGATGGTGATGCTGCACGATGTAAGTGCAGCACTCGGGGACGAGGAGCGCAACGCGTGGCAGCGACTGATTCGCGTGCTCAGCCACGAGCTCAACAATTCGCTCGCACCGATCGGTTCGCTGGCGGGCAGCCTGTCGGCCCTGCTTGATCAGCACGGTGGGGACGCCGTCGAGCACGACTTGCGTGAAGGCCTGGAGGTGATCGAGCGGCGTTCGGACTCGCTGGCACGTTTCCTGGCGGGCTACGGGCGCCTTGCTCGTTTGCCACCCCTGCGCGCCCAGGCGTTCCGGCTCGACCTTTCCTTGCGTCGGCTCGCGCGTCTGGAAGACCGGATGCAGATCGGCGTCGAAGGTTCGGCCGAGGTCGTGGTCAACGGTGACGAGGCCCAGCTCGACCAGGCCTTCATCAACCTGCTGCGCAACGCGGTGGAGTCGGCGCTGGCGTCGGGCGGCGGCGTCCGTGTGAACTGGATGGTGGCAGGTGCGCAGGTTCGCGTGACGATCGAGGACGAAGGCGGTGGCCTGCCCGAACGATCCTCACTGTTCGTGCCTTTTTTCACCACCAAGCCAACCGGCTCGGGTATCGGCCTGAGCCTTACCCGGCTGATCGTCGAAGCGCACGCGGGAAGCGTCGACCTGCGTAACCGGTCCGACGGTCCGGGTGCGGCGGCGATCGTGGTGCTCCCTCTCGGCACCTGACCCTGAACCTGACGTTGTCCGTTTCCGGACGCGCTGTCCGATTCCGGACAGGCGGCTTGACCGGTTTCGAACGGGACGGCCATTTATCTGCCCACCGCGCGAAAAAAAGTCGAGCCGGCACGTCTCTCCCGCTGTTTTCGATCGCGCTGCCCTCCTAGATTGGCTTACGCGCTTCTCCATGGGGGGGAGGCAGCACGTCGATATCGCCAGGAGAATCACATGGACCACGTCCTCCGCTTGCAGATGCTCGAAGCCGATCCGCTGACCGCGGGAGAAGCCGATACGCCCACCAGCTCATGCAGCAACGGCGCCTGCTCGTTCGCCAACGTCGACGGTATCGACGGCCAGTAACTCCTGCCGTGATCCGGCTGGGGCGAAGGCATGCGGTGCGACGTCCGGGTCGCACCGCATGCCGGTTTTTCAGCGTGCCATTCCAAGGACAGTCATGCCCGCCGAACGACGGACCGAACTGCTGTACTACACCGCGGTGGACCGCGAATTCTTCGAAACGCATGGCAGTCGCGTCATCGACGAGCGGGATTTCGTCGAGCCGGTGCGCCGGATCGTTCCGGCCAGCTGGCGCATGCACCGCTCTGGGGTCTGGATGCATTGCCTGCCGCCGGATACGCCGTTGCCGGCACAGGGCTGGAAGATTCACGTCTCATCGGTGACGCCGACCGCGCCGATCGTGCTCTCGATCGTGGCGGCGACGCTCAGCTCGCTGGGCGTCGCGTTCAAATTCGCCGCCGACGCGCGCATGCATGCCGCGATGAATGGCAAACGGTGGCCGCGCGGAGGCTCCGGAAAGTTCATCACGATCTACCCGGCAGATCCGAAAGCCTTCCGCTACGTCATGGAAGAGTTGCAGGCCGTTCTGACCGGTTATGAGGGACCCCACATTCTCAGCGACCGGCGCCTTCCGGGATCGCGCATCCTGCATTATCGTTTCGGTGGCATTCGTGGCGAATACGAGGTGTCGGCAGGTGGGCAGCGCGAATATTTCCTGCGCAACCCGTCAGGCGAGAAGGAACCGGATATACGCGCCGCATACGTGCACCTGCCGCCGTGGGTCCGCGACCCGTTTCCGCAGGATACCGATGCCGGCGATTCATCGGTACTGCGCCTGGACGGCGGACGCTATGAGGTTCGCGGCGCGCTTACGTTTTCCTCGGCCGGGGGCATCTATCTGGCGTTGAATCGCGACTCGGGACGCCACGTCGTCATCAAGGAGGCCCGTCCCCACATCGGCGGCACGCAGTCGGCCACCACTCTGCTGCTCAAGGAGTACCGCCTGCTGGGCAAGCTCGCTCCACTTGGCGTCACGCCGTCGCCCGTCGCCTACTTCACCGAATGGGAGCACCAGTATCTGGTCGAGGAGTATATCGACGGGCAGACCCTGCGCCGGTGGCTCGCCGAGCGCTACCCGTGGCTGAAGACACGAGCGACGCAAGCCCACGTCGCGAGCTTCCTGCGTGAGCTGTGCGACGTGTTCCAGCGTATAGCGGACGCGCTGGAGGCCATCCATGCGACAGGCGTCACGCTGGGCGATTTCTCGTTCCACAACATCATGATCGCGACGGACGGGCGTGTGCGCATCATCGACCTCGAAGCGGCCGTCGATCGTGGGCTCGACCGCCCCTCGGGTCTGTGCACGCCGGGGTTCGCTTCGCGATCGCCACAGCGTGACGATCACGCCAGCGCGTGCGCGGAGGATCGCTACGCTTTCGGCGCCAACCTTTTCGCCGCCATGCTTCCGGTCAACGCGATGCTGCCGCTCGATCCCCACGCCGCCATGCGCATCACGCATCGCCTGTGCGAAGACATGGGGTATCCCGCGCTCGTCGCCACGACGATCGCCGCGCTCATGGACAGCGAGCCGACGAAGCGCCCGTCGCCTGTCGCCGCGATGAAAAACCTGCGCGGTGCGCTCACGCATCTCGCCGACGACCGGCTTCTGGTCCCGCATCTGCGGCGCACCGTGGCGCCCGTCGCGAACGCCGCGGGCGATCTGTTCCGTTACATCGATACATTGTCGGCAGGCGCGCGGCCCGATCGCTACGTGCCGGCGGACCCGCAGGTCTTCGAGCGCCATCCCTGGGGCGTCGCGTACGGCGCGGCAGGCATCGTGCACGCCCGCCAGCGCGGAGGCCGGCCCGCCCCCGACAGCTTGATGGAGTACCTGCTGGCGGGCGTGCACGAGGGACGACATCGGGGATGCGACCTCATGCACGGTGACGCGGGCATCGCATGGGTCCTGCTCGATGCGGGCAGGGAAGACCTCGCGCTGTCGCTGCTGGGCGCGTCGACACTCGACGGGCCCATTCGCGAACGCTACGGGCTGTATGACGGGATCGCAGGCTGGGGCCTGGCGCGAATCGCGGTCTGGCGACGTACGCAGGATGACGCCATGCTGGCGGCGGCGATCGCGGCGGGTGACGCGCTGCTGGCGGCAGGGCCGTGCGTGCACGGCAAGCGGGGCTGGCACCGCGGCGAAGCCATGCAAGCGGTGGGGCTGGGCTACGGTGCCGCGGGCATCGCGTTGTTCCTGCTGCACCTGTTCATGGCGACGGACGAGTCCCGCTTCTTCGACGCGGCGCGCGAAGGGCTCGCCTTCGACCTCGATCACTACGGATTCAATGCCGACGGGGATCGCACATGGCGTCGCGCCGTGGAGGGCGGCGCCCTGGTGCCTTACCTGCGCCATGGCACGGCCGGCGTCCTTGCCGTCGTGGCCCGCTTCCTTGCGGCGACCGGCGATAGCCGTTACCGGGACATCCTGCTGACCTGCGAAGCGGACCTGATGCGTAGCCACGCCATCTCACCGGGACTGTGCGATGGTCTCGCCGGGATCGGTGAGACCTTGCTCGATCTGGCCGCGGTGTTGCCCGAGCGTGCCGCGCACTATCTGACGCAGGCCCATCGCGTCGCCGGCGGCATCGAACTGTTCCTGGTCCGGCGGCCTGAAGGGCTCGCCGTTCCCGGGACGGAACTGCTTCGTTTCACCTGCGATCTGGCGACCGGTAACGCGGGTGTCGCCGCATTCTTCGACAGGCTCTGGAACGGAGGTCCGGCATCGTTCATGCTCGACGAGCATCTGACGATGGCGCAGCATCGCCGCGGGGCTGCCACGGCCTAGAGCCGGAACTTCGCCTCCATCATGTACGTGCGCGAGGGGTAAGGGTAGTAGACGTAATAGCGCCGGTCGGTGAGGTTATCCACGCCGACACCGAGGTTCACGTGCTCACTCGCCTGCCACTGCACCTTGGCGTCGAAGGTAAGAAACGCGCTGGCTCCGCCGAAGGTGTCGGGGTCGATGTCGCTGTGGTCGAGCGTGTTGTACTGCCGTCCGGAATAGCGACCGGCCAGCGTCAGTGCCACCGTTTCGCTCGCATGCCAGGTGGCGATCAGGTTCGCTCGCCATCTGGGGATGCGATAGAACTGTTTGCCCTCCGACGAGGGGTTACGATGGTTCCGAACCGTGGTCGCCTGCGTATACGCCGCGTTCGCCGTGAGATCGAGCGCATCCCAGACCACGCCACGTCCGTCATAGCTTGCCTCGGCACCGCGCGTGCGTACGAGGTCGATGTTCTGCACGCTGGTGACATTCGGAAAAACGGTCGTGTCGGTCTGGCTCAGGAGCGTGTCGCGCGTATCGCTGCGGAACACCGTGAGCCGCGCGACGCCATGGGCCTGGTACCACTCGGCCGACAGTTCGCGGGAGAGGTCGTTTTCCGGCTTCAGATTCGGATCGTTGTTGATGATCGCGATACCGTTGAACGTTCCCTGGAAAAGCTCGTTCACGGTGGGGAAGCGCCAGGCGCGTGCTCCGGACAGACGCAGCAACAGGTTGTCGCTCGCGGCATAGGTCAATGACAGCTTGGGAGAGGTGTGCGACTCCTTGCGCTCCGGGTACCCGATGGTCGCGCTGGCGGTGGAACGCGTGCCACCGAACGCGCGCCACTGCTCGTAGCGCGCACCGGCGGTGAGGCGCCAGCGCTCGTCGAGTTGCCAGGCGTCCTGTACATAAAGCGCCTGTGTCTGCGTGCTGCCGCCGTTGGCTGCGGTGAGTGCGCCAGCGCCGCCGGTACGCCATGCGGAGAGCAGGTCCGTGACGTTATCGAGGCGGTAACCGTCGAAGTGGTAGCCGAAGCTCACGGTGTGCGAGTTGGCGTCCGGCGAGTCCGGGGTATGGCTGACCCGCAGGTCGAAAGTCCGCCAGCGGCTGCCGTCGCCTGCGGTCAACAGGCCGCTGCCGTTGTAGGTCACGGCGTCGGCCACACGGTCGCGGTTGCGGTCCATGTCGAAGTACGACGCGTTGCCTTCGATATTCCACCCGCTGTCCCGGTGCGTGCCGAGCGAAACGCCGTAGAGATAGTTGCGGCTCTGCCGCGTGCTGGGGGCGAAGAAACTGGCCGGTAGCGTGTACTGGCGGCCGTCGATGCTCACCGGGCCGGACCAGACCGGCTGGCCGTTGGCGTCACGCAGGTACGTCGCCGTGCGATGGGAGAGATCCTGGTTCCAGTAGCCCGCGGTGACGCCGCCGGTCAGCTCCGGGGTGAAGTCGTAGGTCAGGCGCACATGGGCCTCGTCCTGGCTGGTCGCTTCCTGGCCTTCGCTGTTGATGCCGAGGACCTCACGCGGAAGCCCCGTGGCGCCCGTGTCACCGATGGCTCCCGTCACCGGGTTCGTCGTCCCGGCGCGGGTGGCGCGGTTCTGCACGGCGTAGACCAGCGGCTGCCCGTTGGATTGCAGATGCGCGACGCCGATCAGGAACGCGAACCTGCCCGAACGATCGCCGAGGGTCGCGCTCTGCCGGCTGCCGCCGTAGTTGCGGTCCGTGCCATAGGTATCGACATGCTGGGTGAAGGCCTGGACGTCGCCGGTCACCTCGAGTTTGTTGGGCATGCGCGTGGTCATCAGCACCGTGGCGCCGATGGCGTTGCCCGGGTACAGCGCGGAATACGCGCCATAAAGGACTTCGACACGGTCGAGGTTCTCCGGAAACGCCATCGACCAGCGTGGCGGATTCGACCAGCTGTTGCCCAGCAGGTTCGACAGCAGCAAGCCGTCCAGATAGACGAGGCCGCGCGCGCTCTGCTGGTTGCTGGTGCCGCGCACGGAGAACGTGGCGTTTTCGTCGCCGACGAATCGCTTGCGGATACCGAAGGACGGCAGGTACTTCAGCGCGTCTTCCGCGTTGATCACGTTGAGGCGGTCGAGCCTGGCGGCGTCGACGGTCTCGACCGCCGAAGGCATGTCGGGATCGACACGCGTCCCCTTGCTGACGGCGGAAACGCGCACTTCGCGAAGGTTGGTGGTCTGGGGGGCGTCAGGTGTCTCGGCCGCATGGGCGGCAAGCGTGGAGGCACCGATGGCGCAGGCGACAGCGCGCGCGAGCGCGCGTCCATCGAGAGGAAGCAGGGTCATGGCGATAGTCCGTGGGTCGTTGGCGTACGGCGGGATCGGAAACGATCAGGCGTGCGCGGCGACCGGCGGACCTCGCGTGGGAGCGTGATGGCGGACCAGCGACGGCGCGGCACGCCGGGCCGGCAGCGTCGCATCGACGTAGCCGGCCAGCGGAAGCCACCGGGCGACGAAGAAGCCGCCGCCGAGGGCAGGCGTCTGTGCGAACAGGGCGCAGTAGCCGCAGGCGTCGTCGGCGTCCTGAGCGCCGCCCATGTCGTGACCGTGGCCCGGCATACCGTGGTGCGCCGTGACAGCTTCCCGGTCGCACCAGGCGCCGAGATCGGGGAAGGCGAACGCGGGCAGCGCCCTGGACACGGTGGGCGCAAGCACGGTGAGCCAGACGGCGACTGTCGCCATCCATCCCAGCCAACGCATGTGTCCCTGTGTTCGACGCAACGCGGCGTCCCCTCGATCAACCCTGGATGTGGGTCCAGGGATGATGCCACGTCCGGGCGTGAAGGCGCTGCGGCGCGGTGTCGCTGAGGTATGTCGGCCAGGAGGCGCCCTCACGTTTTCCTGTCGTGCGCTGGGTCATCGTGCGCCACCCCCACGAGGACGCCGCCATGCCCGATCGCCGTTACGACTCCGCCTCCCCCGTCCGCGAGGGTTCGCCGTTTCCGCGCGGAGCGACCTGGGATGGAAAAGGCACCAACTTCGCCCTGTTCACCGCCCATGGCACGCGGGTCGAGGTCTGCTTCTACGACGAAGCGGGTAACGAAACGGGCCGCATCGACCTGCCCGAGTACACCGATGAGGTCTGGCACGGTTACGTGCCGGGCGTCGGTCCGGGTCAGCTTTACGGCTACCGCGTCCACGGCCCTTACGAGCCGGAGAACGGGCACCGCTTCAACCCGAACAAGCTGCTCCTCGATCCCTATGCCCGGCACATCGTCGGTGAGCTGATCTGGGCCGACGAACTCTACGGATACACCGTCGGCCACGCCGACGGCGACCTCAGTTTCGATGAGCGCGACAGCGCGCCGTTCATGCCCAAGGCGATGGTCGTCGATCCGACGTACAAGTGGATCGAACACGGCAAGCCGCACATCCCCTGGAACCGTACCGTCATCCAGGAAACGCACGTGCGTGGCTACACCATGCAGCACCCGTCGGTGCCGGAAGACAAGCGCGGCACGTTCGCCGGCCTGGCGACGGAAGAAGTGATCGACTACGTGCGCGATCTGGGCGTCACGTCGATCGAGTTGCTGCCCGTGCATGCCTACCTCGACGACCAGCACCTGCTGGAACAGGGCCTGCGCAACTACTGGGGTTACAACACCATCGGCTTCTTCGCGCTGAAGACGCGCTACATGTCGAGCGGCGACCCCCGCGAATTCAAGGACATGGTGGCGGCGTATCACCGCGCCGGTCTCGAGGTCATCCTCGATGTGGTCTACAACCACACGGCCGAAGGCAACGAAATGGGCCCGACGCTCTCGTTCAAGGGCATCGATAACGCCAGCTACTACCGACTGGCCGAAGACAAGCGTTATTACATCAATGACACGGGCACCGGTAACACGGTCAACCTGAGTCACGCCCGCGTGCTGCAGATGGTTACCGACTCACTGCGCTACTGGGCCACGGACATGAACGTGGACGGTTTCCGTTTCGATCTCGCCACCATCCTCGGTCGCGAGCCGTACGGCTTCGACGAAAACGGCGGTTTCCTCGACGCCTGCACGCAGGACCCCGTGCTCAACCAGACCAAGCTGATTGCTGAGCCGTGGGATTGCGGTCCCGGCGGCTATCAGGTGGGTGAATTCCCGCCCGGCTGGGTGGAGTGGAACGACAAGTTCCGTGACACGGTGCGCGCGTTCTGGATAGGCGAGGAAGGCAAGTTGCCGGAGTTCGCACGGCGTTTCACGGGTTCCGCCGATCTGTTCGACAAGCGTGGACGTCGCCCGTACGCGTCGCTGAACTTCATCACCGCGCACGACGGGTTCACCCTGCGCGACCTGCTGAGCTACAACGGCAAGCACAACGATGCCAACGGCGAAGACAATCGCGACGGCTCGGACAACAACCATTCGTTCAATCACGGCGCCGAAGGCCCGACGGACGACATGGGCATCCGCGCCATGCGGCAGCGCCAGTCGCGCAACCTGCTGGCCACCCTGCTCCTGGCGCAGGGGACGCCGATGCTGCTCTCCGGCGACGAGCGCGGCAACACGCAGAACGGCAACAACAACGTCTACGGTCAGGACAACGAGCTGAGCTGGATCGACTGGAATGACGATCCGACCGAGGGCAGCCTGGCCCAGTCGGTGCGTGAGTTGCTCGCCTTGCGCGAGCGTTATCCGATCCTTCGTCGCGGTCGTTTTCTCAACGGACGTTACGACGAGGAATCGGGCATCCGCGACATCGTCTGGCTCAACCCCGGCGGTGGCGAGATGCAGCCTGAGCATTGGGACGATCCGCGTGCGCGTTCCATCGGCATCCTGCTCGACGGGCGCAGCCAGGCCTCCGGCGTGCGCGAGCATGCGGCGGATCAGACGGTGCTGATCCTGATCAACGCCTTCGATGGCGGGGTGGAGTTCGCGTTGCCCGAGGGTGCCTGGAGCGTGGCGTTCTCGAGCGATCTGGATCTCGCGGTGGATACCGTGGCCGAAGGCGGCAAGATGATTGCGCCACCGCGCAGCTTCGTGGTGCTGGCGGCGGGCTGAGGCGCATCGGCAGCGGGGATGGCCCGACCGGGAGGCGGTGACCGTGAAGGTCCCGCTCCCCGGTTCGCGGCAGCCGGCGCATTTGACCCCCCGCCATATACCTTCCTATATTGCCCAACCTCTCCTTGCCGGACTGACGCCATGCGCCTCCGCCCTCTCGTCGCGCTGTGCCTTGTCCTCGGTCCAGGCCTTGCTTCCGCGGCCGATCTCGTCGTCTCGGCGGCCTCCAGCCTCACCGACGCCTTCCAGTCCGTCGGCAAGGCCTATGAGGCGAAACACCCCGGTACCCACGTTGTCCTCAACTTCGCCGCCTCCGACGTGCTGCTGCGCCAGATCGCCAGTGGCGCCCCGGCGGACGTGTTCGCCTCGGCCGACCAGGCCGCGATGGACAAGGCGGTCGAAGCGAAAGCCATCGACGTGTCGACGCGGCAGGACTTCGCGACCAACCGTCTGGTTCTCATCGTGCCCAGGGACGCCTCGGTCAGGGTGTCCTCGCCGGCCGATCTGAAAGCCGCCGCGGTGAAACGCGTGGCCTACGGCGATCCGGCGTCGGTGCCGGTGGGTCGTTATACGAAGGCCGCACTGGAGCGGCAGGGCCTCTGGGACACCATCTCCGCCAAAGGCGTGCTGGCGCAGAACGTGCGCCAGAGCCTCGACTATGTCGCCCGCGGCGAGGTCGACGCCGGTTTCGTTTTCGCTACCGATGCCGCGATCGCGAAAGGCAAGGTCACCGTCGCCGCCACCGTGCCGACTCCGAAGCCGATCAGCTATCCGATCGCCGTGGTCGCGGCCTCGAAGCAGGTGGCCGAGGCGAAGTCGTTCGAAGCCTTCGTGCAATCCGCCGAAGGACGCGGAATTCTCGCCCGCTTCGGCTTCGAAGCACCCTGAGCCGGCGTGGGCGACGTCTGGGTTCCGCTCGCGCTGTCGCTCAAGGTCGCCTTGTGGGCGACCGCGATCAACCTCGTGCTCGGCGTCGCGGTGGCTTTCGGCTTGTCGCGCTGGCGCTCCCCTGCGCGTGAGCTCGTCGATTCGATCCTGACCTTGCCGCTGGTGCTGCCGCCGACGGTCCTTGGCTACTACCTGCTGGTCCTGCTCGGTCGCAAGGGCGCCTTCGGCGGCTGGCTCGACCGGCACGGGATCGAACTCGTGTTCACCTGGCAGGGCGCGGTCATCGCCTCGACGCTGGTCGCCTTTCCGCTCGTGCAGAAGGCGGCACGTGCCGCCTTCGAAGCGGTCGATCCCCAGCTGGAAAGTGCCGCGCGCGTCCTGGGTCTGCGCGAGGTCGCGGTGTTCTTTCGTGTGTCGCTGCCACTCGCCGCGCGCGGCATTACCGCGGGTGCGCTGCTCGCCTTCGCCCGCGCACTCGGTGAGTTCGGCGCGACGTTGATGATCGCGGGCAATCTGCCCGGGCGTACGCAGACCCTGTCCGTCGCGATCTATGCGGCCGTGCAGGCCGGCCACGACGATACCGCTGCGATCATGGTCGTCGTGACGTCGGTGACCTGCGTGGTGGCGCTCCTGCTCGCCGGCTGGCTGTCGCCGGATCACACGCGGCGGTCGCGGCCATGAGTGTCGACGTGGCGGTCCGCAAAACGCTGCACGCCGACGACCGCCGCTTCGAGCTGGACGTCGCCTTCGCGTCGGAGCATCGTCGCGTGGTGCTGTATGGACCCTCGGGTGCCGGCAAGAGTCTGACGCTGCGCGCGATGGCCGGACTGATCTCTCCGGACGCAGGGCACGTGCGTGTCGACGGGCGGACACTTCTCGACACGCAGGCGCGGGTGGACGTTCCCTCGCGCGAACGCGGCGTAGCGTATCTGTTTCAGGATTACGCGCTGTTTCCTCACCTGACGGTCGCGCAGAACGTCGGTTTCGGACTGTCGCGTGGCTGGTTCAACCCGGCGCGGCGTCGCCATGGCGAACGGGTCGGTCGGTGGCTCGAGACGTTCGAACTCACGGCGGTCGCGGATAGCTACCCGTCACGCATTTCCGGCGGGCAGCGCCAGCGCGTCGCACTGGCGCGCGCACTGGTTTCCGAGCCGCGCCTGCTCCTGCTCGACGAGCCGTTCGCCGCGCTGGACCCCGCGTTGCGCGGCCGCATGCGTGGCGAGCTGCTGGCGCTGCAAACCCGTCTCGATCTGCAACTGCTGGTGATCACCCACGATGCGGCCGATGTCGACGCGCTGGATGGCCATACCATCCAAATCCGCGACGGCAAGGTCAGTCGGTGACCCCGACAATCACCGACGAGGCATCGAAGATCGCCAGCACGGCTGTGCCCTCCGCCAGTTCCATTCCCTCAGCGCTCTCCTTCGTCACGATCGCCGCGATCGTCCCGCCGCCGTCCAGCGCGATCGTCACTTCCGTATTCACCGCACCGGGAAAGACCTCCGTCACCCGCCCCGGCAGCTGATTGGCCGCGGACAGACGCCCGGCGCCCGGCATGCCCACCATGACCCAGTTCGCCTTCACCAGCGCCACGACGGGCCGTCCAGGCGAGAGCGCGAGACTGGCGGTGCTCTCACGGGTGACGGTGGCGACGACGGTCGTCCCCCCGGCCAGCGCGATATCGATACGGTCGTTGACCGCTCCTTCGGTGACGGCGCTGACCGTGCCGGCCAGCTGGTTGCGTGCACTCGTGCGCATCGTGAAACGTCTCAGCAGATGAATGTCGTCGGTAGCATCCTCGCCGAGCGACGCCAGCCGCTCCACGAATCGCTTGTGCTCGGTCTCGATGCCACGGAACGAGGCGACCAGGCGTTCGGCCCTCGCCGTCAACCGCGCCCCGCCGCCGCCCTTGCCGCCCGTGGAACGGACCACGAGATCCTCGCCCGCCAGGTTGTTCATGGCGGCGATGGCATCCCACGCGCCCTTGTAGCTCATGCCCACCGCCTTCGCCGCCGCCGTGATGGAACCGGTCTGTCCCACCTGGGCGAGGAGCTCGATGCGGTCGGGGCCGCCCCAGCGGCGGGTGCCGTCGGTCAGCCAGAGAGAGCCGTCGTAATGAAGCATGGGTCCACCGCAGAGGAATCGGTCCCCCAGTCTAGCCCCCGCGCCGCTCGCCGTCGTGGGATGATGCCCGCCTTTCTCGGGCGAGGCCCGACGGTCAGAGTGACGCGGTGACGGACAAACACGCCCAGCCAACCCTGAAAGCTTTCGCGAGCCGTGCGACGAAATACCTGCTGGCGGCGGCCTTCGTGGGCGTGGCGATCTTTCTGCTGCATCGCTATATCGCGCGCATGTCCTGGCAGGACATCCGTGCGGCCATCGACCGCATTCCGCGCTGGCATGTCCTCGCGTCCATCGGCGCCACGCTGGTCAGCTGGTCCTGCCTCACGGCCTACGATGTCTTCGCCGTGGAGACCGTCGTGCCAGGCAAGGTCTCGATGCGCATGAAGATCTTCTCCGGTGCGACCACGCACGCGATCTGCAACGCGCTGGGTTTTCATGCGATTACGGGTACCGCGCTGCGTTACCGCATGTTGTCGACACGCGGGGTGAGTGCCCCCGATGTGGCCCGCGTGGTCGGGCTGGTCGGCTTCGCGGTGGCGCTCGGTTTCGCCTCGGTCACGGCGATCGCGTTGCTGCTCGAACCGTCGATCGCGCATGGGTGGGGGCGCTGGCCCGGCGTCGCTCTGGTGATCCTGTTCGTCCTGCTCCTGCGCTGGCTGGCCGGCAAGCACGATGAACTGCGGATCTGGAAGTTCTCCACGCCGGTGCCTTCGGCGCGTTCGGCGGCCGCACAGGTCGCGATCGGCACCGTGGAAATGATCGGCGCGATCGCCGCCATGTATTTCCTGTTGCCTGCGGACGTCGCCGGCAGCTTTCTCGATTTCGCGCCGATCTACGTCGGCGCTATCCTCGCCGGCATCATCAGCAATACCCCCGGTGGCATTGGCGCGTTCGAAGCGCTGACCCTCGCGGCGTTCCCGCAGGAACAGCGCGCGCAGGTCCTCGCCGCGCTGCTCGCCTATCGTGTCATCTACGGCCTCGGACCCTTCGCCATCGCATCGCTGGCGCTGGGCGCGTTCGAAATCCGCCGCCGCACCAGGACATCCCGATGAACACGCATCGCCCAACGAACCTGCCATGGCGGGAGCCAGCCCTGCTGGCGAAAGCGTTTTGCCTCGTGCTCACCTTGAGCCTCCTCACGGCATGCGCCACACCTCACGCCCGCCGCACCGACGTGCTCTTCTGGAACCAGTCGCAGCGCGAAGCGAACTTCCGCGCGATGGAAACCCAGTACGCCAGCAACGTCGTCCGTCACGGCGTCGCGCACCCGTTGCCCACCGGCACGCCGCTGACGCCGCATTTCGCCGATGCCACCACGCTCGACAGCTACATGGCCGAGCACCGCGTGGCTGGCGTCATGGTGCTTCAGCACGGCAAGGTTCGCCTCGAACGCTACGGCCTCGGCGCCACGCCATCGACACGATGGACTTCCTTCTCGGTCGCCAAGTCGTTCACGTCCACCCTTGTCGGCGCCGCGCTGCGTGACGGCTCGATCCACAGCCTCGACGACAAGGTCACGCGCTACATCCCCGAACTCGCCGCGGGTGCCTACCGAGACGTCACCGTCCGCCAGTTGCTGACGATGACCTCCGGCGTCCGCTGGAACGAGGACTATGTCGATCCGACATCGGATGTCGCGCAGATGTATGAGGGGGCGCGTCAGCCCGGCGTGCCGCTGCTCGTATCGTACATGTCGAAGCTGCCGCGCGAATTCGCGCCGGGCGAACGCTGGGTCTACAAGACCGGCGAGACCGATCTGATCGGCATTCTCGTCGAGCGCGCCACCGGCACGTCGCTGGCGGCGTATCTCTCGGAGAAGGTCTGGAAGCCCTACGGCATGGCCGCCGATGCGATCTGGCTCAAGGACGGGGTCGATGGCACCGAAGCCGGAGGTTCCGGCGTGTCGGCCACGCTGGGCGACTATGCGCGTCTCGGCCAGTTCCTGCTCGATGGCGGCGTGTCCAACGGCAAACCAGTGCTCGCCGACGGCTGGCTTGCCGATGCCACGCACAAGCATGCCGACATCGGCGTTCCCGGCCGCGGGTATGGCTACCAGTGGTGGACCTACGACAACGGCGATTTCGCCGGCATCGGCATCTTCGGCCAGCTGCTCTACGTCGATCCGGCGCGCGAGCTGGTGATCGTCCAGCTGGCCGCGTGGCCCGTCGCCACCAATGACGCCCAGGCCACGGCCCGTGCGGCGTTCGTCAAAGCCGTCATCGCCGGTGCGGAGGACTGATCGGGCGGGGGAGGGTAAACTGCGACATCCCCATCGATCTGAAAGGCCCATCCCCATGGCCCTCGCCTGGAACGACCTCATCTGCACCCCGGACAAGGACGCGATCGACGCGCTCGCCGAATCCTGGGCCTGGCGCATCGGCGACGGCTATACGCCGCTGTTGTTCACGGCCCTCGGCGACATGTTCTACGAGGCCGACGAAGGCGGCATCTTCTGGCTCAATACGGGCACCGCGGAAGTGGAGCGCGTGGCCGAGAGCGTGCCCGGCTTCAATCAGCTGCTACGCGAAGAGATTGCCGACGACTGGCTTCTGCCGCCGTTGATCGAAGCGCTGCTTGAAGCGGGCAAGACGCGGGCGGAAGGGGAGTGCTACACCTACGTCACGCTGCCGATCTTCGCCGAAGGCGAGTACGCCGTCGAGAATCTGAATCCGGTGCCGGCGATCGAGCATTTCGAACTGACGGGTTCGGTGCTGCAGCAGATGCAGGATCTGCCGGATGGGACGGATGTGAAGATCGATATTACGCATTAAGCGCCGGACGCGGCACCCGGACTGAGCGCTTAGTGGTCTGCGATCATGCGTAGTTCGATATCTCGATCAGGTTGAGGTCCGGATCGCGGATATAGATGGACTGGATCGGGCCGGTGGCGCCCGTCCTTCCCACGGGACCCTGCTCGATGGGTATGTCGGCCTGGTTCAACTCGCTGATGACATCCTTGAGCGGCGTGCCTGAAATGAGACATAGATCGATCGCGCCCGTCGTCGGGGCCGCGGCTTTCGGCTCGAATTCCCTGCCCTTCTGGTGAAGGTTGAATTTCTGCCTGCCGAAGACGAGCGCCTTGCGCCCTTCACCGAAGGTGACGACTTCCAGGCCCAGCACACGCGTGTAGAAGTCCACCGTCGTATCGATGTCGTTGACGGTGAGGACGAGGTGGTCGATCCGGTCGATGTTCATAGCCACGACGATACTCGCCGCAGCACGATGTTTCATCGCCCGAAACCTGAAAATTTCTTCATGAGGAGAAACTATCGATTGCCCTTCCGCGCTGGCGACAGCGTGCGCGAAAACCGCCATGGCAGCTATCGGTCCGGCACAAGGTCGCCGGGAATCAGGCGACCTGGGCGCGATGGGCAGACGTCGCCGGAAGTTCGGTTTCCAGGACCCAGCGCACGCCGTCGGGTTCGAAAAGCAGACGCGAACCACCGCCCTGCCGGCACCCGACACCTCGCTCGATGAAGCGTGTGCCGAAGCCGCGCTCCAGCGGAGTGGACACGGTCGGGCCACCCTGTTCCTTCCATTCCAGCCGGAACCGGCCGCCTGCGGGCTCGGCGCACGACCAGGCGATCGTTACCGTTCCGGTGTCGTTCGACAGGGCACCGTACTTGACCGCATTGGTCAGCAACTCATGCAGCGCCATGGTCAGGCTGACCGCGGTCTCGGCGCTGAGAATCAGCGGCGGCCCTTCCCTGTGAATCCGTGCGCCGCCGCAATCGAAGGGAAGCACCGTGGCCTCGACGACGTCGCTCAGCGGCACCTCTTCCCACGCCGTGGCGATCAGCTGGTCCTGGGCCGCGGCAAGCGCACGCAGACGACCACTGAAACAGGTGACCGCGGCATTCATCGGCCGCCCGTCGCGAAAGGTCTGCTCAGCCATCGCCTGGACGACCGCCAGCGTGTTCTTGAGGCGATGGCTGAGCTCGTTGATCAGCACCCGCTGGCTGCGCTGCGCCACCCGGTGATCGGTGATGTCGGTGCAACTGCCCCAGTAGCCCGCAAACGCGCCGCCCCGCTCGTAAGGCGTGCCGGTTTCGACGATCCATCGATAAACGCCATCGTGCCGGCGCAGCCGGTACTCGAGCGAATAAGGCTCACGTGCGCCGAACGCATGAAAGAACACCGACGAAGACCGGTCGAAGTCTTCCGGATGGATGCCCTCGACCCAGCCTTCGCCTACCTCTTCCGCCATGGATCGGCCTCTGAAGGCCAGCCATGGTTTATTGAACCAGTCGCCCTGGCGATCGGTGCCGGTACGCCAGATCATCACCGGCGCGAAGTCCGCCAGTTCGCGGAACTCCCGTTCGCCCGCGGCAACGGCGCGGTCGATGGGAAGGGTGGCGTGATCGCTCATGGTGTTCACCGTCTCTGTCCGCACGTCGCCCTGCTTCCCCCGGTGCGGATAATTCATGTCAGCCCGGCCGACATCCTTGCCCGTCGCGCCGCCCGCTGGTCGGTAAGCGGGCGCCCGCACCATAACGTAAGTTCCCTGTGGACGACACGACGACAACCCACGCCCGTGACATCAGTCACGGGGTGGCGCATGAGGCCGATTTTTCAGAATTTTCCTATTGCCAGCGCGCCCGAAAAAGCCCGAAGAGGGGCGCTGGTATGCCAGAATCCGGTCGCCGCCGTGACATCGATCGCGTGCAGCATGTCACTGGGGATCACGAACGACCGCTGGTTCGCCGCTTGTGCGGCGGACGGACGTGCTCGTCAACTTTTGAATGGATCGGAAGGGAAACATGGATCTGCTTCGTTTCATCCTGATGCTGCCCGTACGCCTGCTGCGCGGACTGGGTTGGTTGCTCGGTCGCGTGCTGCGGCCTGTCTTCGGCAACATGGCCTGGTCGGCACCCGCCTGGGTCCCCGCGACCGGCCGCGCCGCCCGCAGCCATCCCCTGAAGTTCACGGCCACGGTTGCGGGTGCGATCCTGATCGCCGCCGCCGGCTGGTTCGGCTGGCACTGGTGGGAAAACCGACCGAAGCCGGTCGAGCCCAACCGCATCACGTTTGAAGCCCCCGCGCCCGACATCAGCGAGTACGAGCATGTCCCGGTGACGATCCATCCGCTCACGGTGACCTTCTCGGGGTCGGCAGCGAAGATCGAGTCGCTCGGCAAGCCGGTGACCGACGGCATCGCCATGGATCCGAAACTGCCCGGCCAGTGGAAGTGGGAGAGCGATCGCGTACTCACCTTCGTGCCGTCCGCGGACTGGCCGGTGGGCCGGAAGATCGAGGTCAGTTTCGACAAGGCGAAGGTGTTCGCGCCGCAGGCGGTGCTGGCCGACGACCACTTCACCGTCTCGACCGTCCCCTTCACCGCGCGCGTCGTCAATGGCGAGTTCTACCAGGACCCGCAGGATCCGACCAAGAAGAAGACCATCGTCCAACTGGGCTTCAATTACCCGGTCGATGCCGCGCAGCTCGAAAAGCGTCTGAAGCTCGACCTGCGCAACGGGAATGAAAAGCGCGGCAGCGAACTGAAGTTCTCCGTCACCTATGACGATCGTCGCCTCAACGCGTTCGTCCACTCGCAGCCCCTGCAGCTGCCGCGCGACGACGGTTCGGTCGGCCTCAGGCTGGACGATGGCGCGGTAAGCAGCCGAGGCGGCGACGGCACGGAGAAAGCGCTGGAAACCGCGGTGCGCGTACCCGGCCTGTATAGCCTGAAGGTCGACGAGATCTCGGCGACGCTCGTGGACAACGCCCGCTTTGAGCCGGAGCAGGTCGTGGTGATGAATTTCGGCGGGCCGGTCAGCGATACCGAGCTGGCGAAGCGGCTGCACGTCTGGGTGGTGCCCCGCAGCGATAAGGGCTACGGCGTTTCCACCATCGGCGAGAGCGACCTGCGCTCGTTCACGGCGATCAAGCCCGACGTGGTGCCGACCGAAAGCGACTGGTCGGCCACGCAGAGCTTCAAATACCACGCCCAGCCGGGCCAGCAGATCTATGTCCGTGTGGACAAGGGCCTGACCTCGTTCGGCGGCTACATCATGGCGAAGTCGCGCGCCGAGCTGCTCACGGTGCCCGACTACCCGCGCCTGCTCCGCTTCATGGCCGACGGCTCACTGCTGTCGCTCAGCGGTGACAAGCGGATCTCCGTGGTCTCGCGCAATATCCCCGGCATGCGGGTGGAGATCGGCCGCGTGCTGCCGGACCAGCTGCAGCATCTGGTCTCGCTCAACGAGGGTAGCTACGCGAAGCCGGAAATGTACGGCTTCACCTCGGACCACATCGTCGACCGCTTCGTAAAGAAGGTTTCGTTCCCGGACGAAGGCCCGGGCAAGGCGCATTACGAAGGCTTCGATCTTGGCCAGTACCTCGCGTCCGGCAAGAAGGGCGTGTTCCTGCTCAAACTGTCCGGCTATGACGAGAACGCCGAGAAGGAAGCACGCGACCGGCGCGTCAAGGCAGCCCGCGAAGCCGCGGCCCGCGACGCGGGCGCCGATGCGGATGCCGCCGCGGCCGAAGCGGCGAAAGACGATGACGATAGCGGTCATGCACCTTACGACTGGCCGAAGGACGAGCGCCTGGTCGTCATCACCGACCTCGGCGTCATCGCCAAGAAGTCGATGGACGGAAGCCAGGACATCTTCGTGCAGTCCATCCGCAATGGCTCGCCGGTAAGTGGCGCCTCGGTCGCCGTGATCGCCAAAAACGGCAGCACGCTGTTCACGCAGACCACGGGCGCCGATGGCCTGGCTCACTTCGCCAGCCTGAAGGGCTTCACCCAGGAAAAAGCGCCGGCGATGTACGTCGTGCGCCAGGGCGAGGATCTGTCGTTCCTGCCCGTGACCTCGTACGACCGTACGCTGGACTTTTCGCGCTTCGACATCGGCGGTGAGCCCAACGCGCACAGCCAGGGCCAGCTCTCGGGCTACCTGTTCTCGGATCGCGGCATCTACCGTCCGGGCGACCTGTTTCATATCGGCATGATCGTGCGCGCCAACAGCTGGACGCGCAGCGTGGCGGGTATGCCCCTGATCGCCGAGGTGGTCGACCCGCGCGGCACCACCGTGCGCCAGCAGACCGTGTCCATGGACGCCGCCGGTTTCGCCGAGCTCGACCACACCACGTCCGAGACGTCGCCCACCGGCAACTGGACGGTGAACCTGTACATCGCCAAGGACGGCAAGCCGTACTCGCAGATCGGCAGCACGACCGTGCAGGTCAAGGAGTTTCAGCCGGACCGCATGAAGGTCGCGGCCAAATTGTCGACCGCCGTGACCGAAGGCTGGGTGAAGCCCGCGCAGCTGAAGGCACTGGTCGACGTGCAGAACCTGTTCGGGACCCCGGCGGCGGATCGCCGCGTCGAAGGGTCGCTGACGTTGCGCCCCGCGTACCCGTCATTCCCGAGCTACAAGGACTACCACTTCTACGACATCCGTCGTGCGAAGGAAGGCTTCGAAGAAAAGCTCGCCGATGCGAAGACCGACGACAAGGGTCATGCGGAGTTCGCGCTGGACCTGTCGAAGTATGCCGACGCGACCTACCAGCTCTACTTCCTCGCCAAGGCGTATGAAGCTGAGGGTGGCCGCAGCGTAGCCGCCGCGACCCAGGGTATGGTTTCGTCGAACGACTGGCTGGTCGGCTACAAGGCGGTCGACAACCTCGACTACGTGAGCCGCGACGCGAAGCGCACGGTCAATCTCGTCGCCATCGATCCGTCGGCGAAGCGCATCGACCTCAACGGCCTCAAGCAGGACATCGTCGAAACGCGCTTCGTTTCCGTGCTGACCAGGCAGGACTCCGGCGTCTTCAAGTATGAGTCGAAGGCACGCGAGACGGTGGTCTCCGAAACCCCGCTGACGATTCCCGCCGCCGGCCTCGACGTGGCGTTGCCCACGGACAAGCCGGGCAACTTCGCCCTGGTGGTGAAGGACGCGCAGGGCAAGGAGGTCAACCGTGTGGCCTGGTCGGTCGCCGGTGAGGGCAACGTGTCGCGCTCGCTCGAGCGCAACGCCGAGCTGCAGCTCACGCTGTCGAAGAAGGACTATGCGCCGGGTGAGGCGGTCGATATCGCGATCCGCGCTCCGTACGCGGGTAGCGGCCTGATCACCATCGAACGCGACAAGGTCTACGCGCACGCCTGGTTCCATGCCGACACCACCAGCAGCGTCCAGCACATCACCGTGCCGGCGGATTTTGAAGGTAACGGCTACATCAACGTGCAGTACGTGCGCGATCCGTCGTCCGACGAAATCTTCATGAGCCCGTTGTCGTTCGGTGTCGTGCCGTTCTCGGTCAACATGGACGCGCGTCGCAACGTGCTCGCCGTGGAGTCGCCGTCGCTGGTGAAGCCCGGCGACACCGTGACTTTCCACGTCACCTCGACCACGCCGATGCGTGCGGTGGTCTTCGCGGTGGACGAGGGTATCCTGCAGGTCGCGCACTACAAGCTCGGCGATCCGCTGCAGTACTTCTTCCGCAAGCGCATGCTCGAAGTGTCGACCTCGCAGATCCTGGATCTGATCATCCCGGACTTCCAGAAGCTGATGACGATGGCGGCACCCGGCGGTGACGCGGACGGTGCCATCGGCCGCCAGCTCAACCCGTTCAAGCGCAAGCGTGACAAGCCGGTGGCCTACTGGTCCGGCATCGTCGATGTCGACGGCTCGAAGGACCTGACGTACAAGGTGCCCGACTACTTCAACGGCAAGCTGCGCGTCATGGCGGTGAGTGTGTCGCCTGAGAAGATCGGTACGTTCGAAGGCGCGACCACCGTGCGCGGCGATTTCGTGCTGTCGCCGAACGTGCCCACGACGCTTGCCCCGGGCGATGAAGCCGAGATCAGTGTCGGCGTCGCCAACAACCTGACCGGACTTGGCGGAAAGGAAATCCCGGTGGCGGTGAGCCTCAGACTCGGTCCGCAACTGCAGCTGGTCGGGGACGCGTCCAAAACGCTGAATCTCGGCGAGATGCGCGAGGGCGTGGCGATCTTCCGGGTACGGGCGACGAACAAGCTCGGTTCGGGCAACCTCACCTTCACCGCGGGCGCGAACGGCAAGTCGGCGAAACAGTCGGTGGATCTTTCGGTCCGCCCCGCCTCGCCGATGCGTACCGATTTGGCCTTCGGCCGCGTCGATGCCCACGGCCGCGCGGACGTGACCTCGTTGCGCGACATGCATGACGAATACGCCAAGCGCGACGCGGCGTTCTCGTCGGTGCCGGTGGTGCTGGCGCGTGGCCTTGCCGCGTACCTCGTCGACTTCCCGCACTACTGCACGGAGCAGGTCATCAGCGCGGCGATGCCGGCGCTGATCCTCGGCAACCGCCCAGAGTTCGGCGACGTGAAGAAAGCCCGCATGCTCGGTGACGACACGCCTCCCGCCGATCCGGTGGCCGCGTTGTTCGACGTGCTGCGCGCACGCCAGAACGGGCAGGGCGGTTTCGGCCTGTGGACGGCGACGCCGGATACGCACACCTTCGCCACCGACTACGCCGTGCATTACATGATCGAAGCGACCGATCACGGCGTGGCCGTGCCGCGCGACATGCTGGTCTCGGCCGATGAAGCGCTGCGCCAGATTGCCGCCGACGATAGTGGCGACACGCTGGTGCAGATGCGGCAGCGTGCCTATGCGATCTACCTGCTGACCCGTCAGGGTAACGTCACGACCAACGACCTGGCTTCGGTGCAGGGACGTCTGCAGGACGTTTTCCCGAAGGACTGGAAGAGCGATCTCGCCGCCGCGTGGATCGCAGCGTCGTACCAGCTGTTGCATCAGGACAAGCTGGCGAACGACCTGATGGCGCAGCCGCGCAAGCTGCTCGGTCGCAAGCCGACGGATGAGTCGTACGCGTACTTCGATTACTACGACGCGCCGATCCGCGATGCCACCGTGCTGTATCTGCTGGCGAAGCACTTCCCCGCACAGGCGAAGGCACTGCCGCCCGAGACCATCGACAACCTCGTGCGTCCGCTCGGGCAGGGCCACTACAACACCCTGTCCTCCGGCATGATCATCCTCGCGCTGGATGCATGGGCGAAGGAGACCGGTGGCGATGTGAGCAAGCTGTCGATCGGTTCGGTCGCGGCCGATGGCACCGTTACGCCGATCGGCGCGCCGAAGGGCGTGCTGGTCGACGCGCACTGGGCGGCGGGTACGCAGCGGCTGCGTCTGGTCAACGATGCCGACGCCCCGGCGTGGTATGGCGTGGCGCAGACCGGTTTCGATCGCAAGCCGTCGGCCGAAACGCGCAAGGACGGTCTGGAAATCACCCGGACCTACACCGATACCAAGGGCAAGTCGATCGACAGCGTCGCCACGGGTGACGAGATCGACGTTCACGTGCGTATCCGCGCGACGAAGAGCGACGCCGTGGACGACATCGCTATCGTCGACCTGTTGCCCGGTGGTTTCGAACCGGTGTTGCAGACGGCGCCGGCTGCGGATGCCGATGCGCCCTCGTCGGACGAAGCCACGTCGGATAACGATGCGAACGGCGGTGCCGACGAGCAAGCGAGCAACGACGGGGAAGGTGACGGCGAAGGCGACAACACCCCGGCATGGCATTCGCCGATCGGCAATCCGGAATCCACGTGGAAGCCCGACTACGCGGACGTTCGCGAGGACCGCGTGGTGGTCTATGGCATGGCCAGCACCGACGTGCAGGAGTTCGTCTACCGTATCAAGGCGACGAATGCGGGTAAGTTCGTCATTCCGCCCGTCTTCGCCGAGTCGCTGTATGACCGGGGTACGCAGGCGCGGGCGCCAGGTGGCGGGAGCATCACCGTGACGGCCAAGCCGTGATCTGTCGGGGGTAACGGGTACCCCGGGTCGCCAGCCCTGCTGGCGATAACGGGCCCCGTCACCCTCCCGTCGTGCCCACGTCCCGATGAACCCTCTCAAGCGCCTCGCCCGGATCCCATGGCACAACGCCCTCGTGGCGTTGCTGCTCATCGCGATCGTCCCCGTGGCGTGTCGCCTCTTGCCCCACGAGCCCCTGCGCGCCTGGCTCCCCTCATCGACCGCCGTCTACGACGCCGACGGCCGGCTGCTCCGGCTTACCCTCGCCAGCGACGACCGTTACCGGCTCTGGGTTCCCTTGCAGGACATCTCGCCGCAACTCGTCGACGGCGTCCTGCTGCACGAAGACCGCTGGTTCCGCTGGCATCCGGGCGTCAGCGCCTGGGGCCTCGCGCGCGGCGCATGGGTCACCTACGTACGTCACGGCAATCCCCAGGGTGGTTCCACCATCACCATGCAGCTGGCGCGGCTGATCTGGCATCTGGATACGCGCAGCCCCGGCGGCAAACTGGTGCAGGCCGCGCGGGCGATGCAGCTGGAACTGCGGTACTCCAAACACGACATTCTCGAGGCATACCTCAATGCCGCGCCTTACGGCCGCAACGTGGAAGGCGTCGGCGCGGCCAGTCTCGCGTACTTCGGCAAGCCACCCGCACGACTCACCTTGCCCGAAGCGTTGACCTTCGCGGTCATTCCGCAGGAACCGTCGCGCGGTGTGCCCGGCACGGTCGGCGGGGCCACGGTGATCGACAGGGCGCTGAAGCAGTCGCGCGACCGGCTGTTCGCGCGTTGGGTGGCGAAGCACCCGCAGGATGTCGCCGCGCGACCGCTCTTCGCTCTGCCGCTGAGCCTTCGCCCGCTGTCCCGGCTGCCTTTCGAGGCGCCACATTTTGTCGAGCAGGTACTCGCCGAGCGTCGCCTCGATGGTGGCGACGACATGCGCGTGGTCACCACGCTGGATCTCGGCCTTCAGCACAGCCTCGAGCGTCAGGTTCGCCAGTACGTCGAGCACGGTGGCGATCGCGGTATAAAAAATGCCGCGGCGATCCTGATCGACACGCGCGACATGGGGATCAGGGCGATGGTCGGCTCCGCCGACTATTTCGATTCCTCCATCGAGGGCCAGGTCAACGGCACGCAGGCAAAACGCTCGCCCGGATCCACCCTGAAGCCTTTCATCTATGCGCTGGGTTTCGATCAGGGCCTGCTGCATCCGGAAACGGTGTTACGTGACGTGCCGTCAGCGTTCGGTCCCTATACACCGGAAAACTTCGACGGTCGCTTTCTGGGCCCGGTGACCGCCACCCAGGCGCTGATCCGCAGCCGCAACATTCCCGCCGTGCAGATCGCCGCGAAGCTGGCCAGCCCCAACCTCTATCAGTTCCTGCACGATGCCGGCATCTCGCGCATGGCCAGCGAGAAACATTACGGCCTCGCTCTGGTCCTCGGCGGCGGTGAAGTCACCATGCAGGAACTGGGCGGTCTCTACGCCATGCTGGCCAACCGCGGCGAACTGCGGCCACTGCGCACGCTCGCCACCCAGCCACGTACGCAAGGCTCGCGTGTGCTGAGCGAGGAGGCCAGCTTCATGGTCATGGACATGCTGCGGCAGAACCCGCGCCCTGACGACGCGGTCGCCGCGCAACCCTCGCGCCTGCCCATCTACTGGAAGACCGGGACGTCATGGAGCTTCCGCGATGCATGGACCGCGGGCAGCTTCGGGCCCTACGTGCTGGTCGTCTGGATCGGCAATTTCGACGGGGTGGGCAATCCGGCTTTCGTCGGCGTGGACGCCGCGGCACCGCTGTTCTTCCGCATTGCCGATGCCCTGCGCGCGGAACGGCCACGCCTCGCCGAGCCCGTCCGGCGCAACCCGCCGAACCTGCGCCGCGTGCCGATCTGCCTGGCCAGCGGCGACCTGCCCAACGCCTGGTGCCCGCAGGTGGGCAGCACCTGGTTCATTCCCGGCAAGTCGCCGATCCGTGTGAGTACCGTGCACCGTCCGGTGGTCATCGACACTGCGACGGGTCAGCCGGCGTGTCCGCCGTACGACCCGCAACGCACGCGTACCGAGGTGTATGAGTACTGGCCGTCGGATCTGGCTCGCGTCTTCGCCCAGGCGGGTCTGGCGCGGCGGACACCGCCCCCGCTGCCGGACTGCCAGGGCGGCGGCCAGCTGGTTGGCGATCCGCCCAGAATCACCTCGCCGCTGAAGGGCAGCACCTACCAGATCCGGGTCTCCCGCCTGGGTACGGAGCGCGTGGCGTTCACGGCGACGGCGGACGGCGCGTCGCGCATGCTGTACTGGTTCGTCGACGACGCTTACCTGGGCAGCGTCCCGAGCGGCCAGAGCCTGATGTGGGCCCCCGATCGCACCGGGCGATTCCTCGTCCGCGTGGTCGACGACCGGGGGCGTACGGACGCCCGCGAGCTGGGCATCGGCGCTGTGGAATAGGCGGCCTCGGCGAATCGCTGCGCGTTTCCGGCAGCGGGCGTTCAGGGCACCCCCCGGATCGTCGATAACGACGGTCTGAAGCTCAACAGGGGAGAACCGTCATCATGGCCATCGGAGTGTTTTCCGGCGTTCGCCGGATGTTCGTGAAAACGGATGCGTGCGCGCACGCCAAGCTGGAGGCGCTCGACCGGACTCAGGCGGTTATCGAGTTCGCCCTGGACGGCACCATTCTCAAGGCGAACCGCAACTTTCTCGATGCCATGGGTTACGCCCACGGCACCGAGATCGTGGGTCGCCACCACCGCATCTTCGTGGACCCGGAAGACGCCGCCTCACCGGAATACGCCGCGTTCTGGAAGCGCCTCGGCTCCGGCGAGCCCGACATGGGCCTGTACCGCCGTCGCGGCAAGGACGGCCGTGAGGTCTGGATCCAGGCGAGCTACAACCCGGTGCTCAACGCGTTCGGCCGACCGGTCAAAGTCGTCAAGTTCGCCACCGACGTCACGGAGCAACGCCTGCGCGCCGCCGACATGGAAGGCCGGCTGGCAGCCATCGACAAGGCGCAGGCGGTGATCAGCTTCTCCCTGGAGGGCATCATCCTCGAGGCGAACGATAATTTCCTCGCCACCATGGGGTACGAGCGTGCCGACGTCATCGGCAGGCACCACCGCATGTTCGTCGATCAGGCCGATCGCGAAGGCTCCGACTACCTCGCTTTCTGGCAGAAACTGGGTCGTGGCGAATACGACTCGGGGCTATATCGCCGGGTCGACCATCGCGGTCGCGAAGTGTGGATCCAGGGCAGTTACAACCCGATCTTCGACATGGCCGGCCGACCCTTCAAGGTGGTCAAGTACGCCACCGACGTCACCGCGCAGACGCGTGCCGCGCGCACCCTGCACGCGTCGCTCTCCGAACTGGCCGACACCGTGCCGGCGATCGCGGAGCAAGCCCGGGTCACCAACAACCTGGCCAACGCGGCCAGCCGCTCGGCGGTGGACGGGGGTGCGATGGTCGACGCGGTGATCTCCACCATGTCCGCGATCCAGAGTGGCGCACGTGACATCTCCGACATCGTCGCGATGATCGATTCGATCGCCTTCCAGACCAACATTCTGGCGCTCAACGCATCCATCGAAGCGGCGCGCTCCGGGGTCCATGGCCGTGGCTTCGCGGTGGTGGCCAACGAAGTACGCATGCTGTCCCAGCAGAGCGCCGAGTCGGCTCGCGACATTCGTGCGCTTATCGACGGGACGCTCGAGCGCGTCCGGGAAGGCAGCGAGCGCAGCGGGGAGGCCGGTGCGGCGATGCGCGACATCCTCAGCAACGTCGGGACCCTGCTCGAGCGCGTCTCCGATGTGGCGGTGGCGACGACCCAGCAGGCGGGCGGTATCGACAACGTCCGTCGCGCGGTGGCCGAACTGGCGTGACCCGGGGCGCGGCGTTACGGTAGGCGTCCCGGACCGGAGACCGCGCCATGCACAGCACGATCATTCCCTGCCTGCGCTACCGCGACGCCCTCGAGGCGATCGACTTCCTCTGCAAGGCGTTCGGCTTCGAGAAACAGGCCGTCTATGTCAACGCCGAGGATCAGGACGTCGTCGATCATGCCCAGCTGACCTATGGCGGCGGCATGGTAATGCTGGGTTCGGCACGGGATGACACGGCTTTCAGCAAGCACATGGTTCAGCCGGACGAGGTGGGCGGGCGCCAGACCCAGTGCGCCTGCGTGACGGTGCGCGATGTCCGCGCGCACTACGAAACGGCGAAAGCCGCCGGTGCCCACATCGTGAACGAGTACGAAGAGAAGGAATACGGCGGGGCGGGTTATTCGGCCCGCGACCCCGAAGGTCATCTCTGGTACTTCGGCAGTTACGACCCCTGGGTGTCGCCCGGGGGCTGATGCCAGCGCCTGCCGTGCTCGATCATGTGCAGCCGGATTTCGTCTTCCGCGATGGCGGCCAGTGCACGAAGACCGTTGGCTTCGAGCTCGCTGAGGCCACGGGGCACGTCGCCGAAGACACACAGGGTGCCCAGCACCTGGCCATCCGGCGCGTGCAGCGGGTGGCCGGCGTAAAAGCGGATATGCGGGTCGCCCGTCACCAGCGGGTTGCGCTGGAAACGCTCATCGCTACGGGCGTCTTCCACCACCAGGATGTCCTCCCCCAGGATCGCATGACTACAGATCGCCCAGCCGCGGGGCGTCTCTTCCGGGGCGAGACCCTGCCGGGACTTGAACCACTGGCGCCGCGAGGTAAGCAGGGCAATCGCGGCCGTGGGCGCACCGGTCATCTGGCAGGCCAGCCAGGTGATACGGTCGAAGACCGGATCCTGCGCGGTGTCGAGCAGCCCGCTGCGCGCCACTGAGCGCAGACGTCGTGCCTCGTCCGCGGGAACCGGATAATCGGGGTGACGCGCCGGACGGAGCTCTTCCGGCAGGGTCAACGGTGACTCGCCCGGGGGTGCCATGCGCTCCTCGAGCAGGGCCAGCACGGCACTGCGCCGCATGCGCCGGTGACCGCCGGGGGTCTTCCACGAGGTCAGTGCGCCCCCTTCGATCCATTTCTGAGCGGTGCTCACGGAAATGCCAAGCAACTCCGCGGCGTCGCGCGTCGTCACGGTGGGATCATCGGGCGAATCGGGAGGAATGCGGTCGTTCAAGGCAGCCACGTACATAGTTCATTCAACTGTTTGAAACTACCACAGGCGATGCCCCGACTCGCTTGTCGAAAACACCGCGTTTGAGTGGCGTTCTGTTGCGTGAGCAAAGACATACACGACAACGGCGTGAACTCTGGTATACGCGGCGGATCGAATTTCGCCCATGGAGCCATCGCATGACCTCGTTCGCCACGTATCCCAGCCTCGTCGATCGTACCGTCGTCATTACCGGGGGTGCCAGCGGCATCGGTGCCTCGTTCGTCGAGCACTTTGCGGCCCAGGGCGCGAAAACCGCCTTCCTCGACGTGGCGGCCGATGCGGGCGAAGCGCTCGCGGAGCGCCTCGGCGGTGCGCGCCACCGGCCCCGTTTCCTGCGTTGCGACCTGTCGGACGTCGAGGCGCTCCGCGGAGCGATCGCCACGGTCCGCGCGGACCTCGGCCCGGTGGGCGTGCTGGTCAACAACGCGGCAAACGACGTGCGCCATGACATCTCGGACACCACTCCGGAGGAATTCGACCGCAGCATGGCCACGAACCTGCGACACCAGTACTTCGCCACCCAGGCGATCCTGCCGGATATGCGTAGCCTGGGCGGTGGCTCGGTGATCTGCCTCGGCTCGACGGGCTGGATGAAGAAGAACGCCGGCTACCCCATGTACGCGACCGCCAAGGCAGCCATCGAAGGTTTCGTCTATGGCATGGCCCGGGAACTCGGTCGCGATCGTATCCGGATCAACTGTCTGGTGCCGGGCTGGGTCATCACGGACAAGCAGCGCGAGATGTGGCTCGACGAAGAGGGGGAGGAGGAGATTCGCCGCGTGCAATGCCTGCCGGGTCACCTGATGCCCGAGGATCTGGCGCGGGCGGCCCTTTTTCTGGCGGCCGACGACAGCCGCATGTGTACCGGACAGAACTTCATCGTGGACGGCGGATGGGTCTGAAGCGCGGCATAACGTCTCACCCAGAGGCGACGCGACGCATACAGGTCGAACACATGTCGAGGCATCCAATTCAGGTTTCACATACCTGAAGGAACGACCCCATGGACGCCCCCATTCAGCAAGAGGTCGCCGCCGCGCATCCCAAGGCGGCGATCGTCACGACCTGTATCCTCGCGGCGCTCGCCGGCCTCATGTTCGGCCTCGACATCGGCGTGATCTCCGGCGCCACGCAGTTCATCCAGGCGGAGTTCAAGGTCAGCGATCACACGATCGAATGGATCGTCAGCTCGATGATGGCTGGCGCGGCGATCGGCGCGCTGGGTGCCGGCTGGATGTCGGCATCCCTGGGCCGCAAGCGCTCGCTGATCTTCGCGGGTATCGTTTTCATCGCCGGGTCGCTCTTCTGCGCCGTCGCATGGTCGCCCGCGATCCTGATCGTGGCTCGCCTGGTCCTGGGCGTCGCGATCGGTGTCGCCACCTTCACCGCGCCGCTGTATCTCGCGGAAGTGGCGCCGGAAAAGATTCGCGGCGCGATGATCTCCACCTACCAGCTGATGATCACCACGGGCATCCTGCTGGCCTTCCTTTCCGACACGGCCTTCAGCGCCAGCGGTAACTGGCGCTGGATGCTCGGCATCATCGCCGCGCCTGGCGTGCTCTTTCTCATCGGCCTGTTCTTCCTGCCGGACAGCCCGCGCTGGTTGCTGATGCGCGGTCGTCGTGAGGATGCGCAGATCGTCCTCGCGAAACTCCGCGGCGATGAGGCGGTGGTCAAAAAGGAAATCGCGGCGATCGACGAGCAGCTCAAGACGAAGCAGCACGGCTGGAGCATGTTCAAGGAGAACGCCAATTTCCGTCGCTCCGTCGGCCTGGGCGTGCTCCTGCAGGCGGTCCAGCAATTCACTGGTATGAACGTGGTGATGTACTACGCGCCGCGCATCTTCAAGGACATGGGTTACGACACGCACGCGCAGATGTGGTTCACCGCGGCGGTCGGTCTGACCAATGTTCTCGCCACGCTGATCGCCTTCGCCTTCGTCGACCGGCTGGGCCGCAAGCCCATCCTGTATGCCGGCTTCACCATCATGGCGGTGGGCCTGGGCGTGGTGGGAACCATGATGGGTCTGGGCATCAACTCGCGTGGCGAGCAGTTCTTCACCGTGGGCATGCTTCTGGTCTTCATCGTCGGCTTCGCGATGTCCGCCGGCCCGCTGATCTGGACGCTGTGTTCGGAAGTCCAGCCCCTGAAAGGACGTGACTTCGGTATCGCAGCATCGACCTTCACCAACTGGGTCACCAACATGATCGTCGGTGCCACGTTCCTGAGCCTGCTCAGCGGTATCGGCAACGCCCAGACCTTCTGGCTCTACGCGGCGCTCAATGCGCTCTTCATTTTCGTCACCTTCTTCCTGGTGCCGGAGACCAAGGGCGTCACCCTCGAGCAGATCGAACGCAACCTGATGAGCGGCAAGCCGTTGCGCAAGATCGGTCAATAAACAACGTCATCCGGTAGGAGCGTGCCTGTAATGGCCGGGTTTTTCAGGACCACCAAGTAGGAGCAAAATCTCCTGCGAGGTGAATCATGGCTCATAGAAAAATTCCGGCAGCGGTCAAAGCCGAGGCAATACGACTGGTGGTCGAGGTGGGATATACCCCGCCTCAAGCCGCTCAGATGATGGGTCTGGGGCCGACGGCCCTGAGGCGATGGGTGGAGGAATGGCGTGAACGGCAAGCGGCGATACCGGACGATCCGGTGGAGCAGCGGCGCCTCATCGCGCAGCTTCAGGGACAGCTGAAAGCCTCTGAAGACGCTCGTGCGGTGTTGGCACAGGAGCGTGACGTCCTAAAAAAACAGTTGCCCTCTCACCTGGCCGCCATCTTGCGAAAGCCGAGATCGTCCAAAAGGTGAGAGGGGATTTGTCGATACGACAGGTCTACGCGATTCTTGGCTGGCCCCGGAGCCGGCACTACGCCCCCGTCAAGGCGGCTCCCGCCATCGACGAAGGGCTTGCCCAGACCGCTCTGGCCATTCATCGGGATAGTCGCCGCAGCTATGGCGCACGCCGCCTTGCGCGCAGCCTGTGCCGGCACGGCTTTCGTGTGGGTCGCGAACGGGCGGCGACACTGATGCGCCGGCTGGACATTCGACTGAGGAAGAAGCGGTTTCATTACGCCAGACGCAACACGAAACCTGCACCGGCCGAAAATATCGTCAACCGACAGTTCGATCCGGCGCGTCCCAACCAGACCTGGGCCGGCGACATCACCTTCATCCGAACGGGCCAGGGCTTCCTCTATCTGGCCATCGTGGTCGATCTGTACTCCCGGCGAATCGTCGGCTGGGCCACAAGCCACACGCCCGATTCACGACTGGCCATCAAGGCCAACGAACTGGCCATCGGCTTGCGCCAGCCGGCTCCCGGGTTAGTCATCCACACCGACCAGGGCGCCTCGTACACCTCCGATCGCTACACCCAACATCTGGCCCGGCACGGCATCGTTCAAAGCATGAGCCGAAAGGGGAACTGCTGGGACAACGCCGTCGTCGAACGCGTCTTCCGAAGCCTTAAACAGGAGTGGTTCGGCGAGGAAACCTTCCCGACCCGAGCTCTGGCATCACAAGACGCGATCGACTACCTGGTTCGCTATTACAACCACGAGCGCCTGCACTCCGCGCTCGACTACCGCCCGCCAGCCGAGTTTGAGAGGATGGCGGCTTAACGCTCCTATGCGTGGTCCTCAAATACCCGGCCACTACAGCCTTGCGCGCGAAAAGCCAACGAAGCGGTGAAGGTGTACCGCGTCTGCGCTTCGTTGGCTTTTCGCGCGCAGGGCGCGCTCCTACATGGCGTCGTTCGCCTAACACGTCGTGAGACGTCGTGTCATGAGAATCGCGCCCATTCCAGGCCGCCGGCGTACGATAGATCCGAAAAAAATCGGATTTTTGAGTTTTATTCCATATGCCATGTCGGAGATATCCGACAGACTTCTCAGAGCGCTCGCGTAGTCGAGCTCGGCTGCGTGATGCGCGGGGTGACCCCGTGTCTCCCCAGGCCGGCGGTCCCGTCGGGACCGTTTCTCAAGATCTGAAAAGGGTTAATTGGATGAACCTCAAAGCAATTACTTCCGCGCTGCTCATCGCGGGTCTCGCCGCTCCGTCGGCATTCGCCTCGACGGGCACCGTCACGTTCACCGGTTCCATCACCAACGTCACCTGCACGGTCGACGGTGGTGCGCCGGGCAACGGCCCGGACTTCACCGTCAACATCGGTGCGGTCAACGCGGCCGACTTCGCCAACGTCGGCGATACCTCGGGTAACACGGGCTACCGCATCTACATTGGTAAAGCCGGCGAAACCACCTGCGCGGATGGAACGAAGGTGTGGGCGAGCTACGACACCGGCTCGACGGTGGATCCGGCCACGGGCGCGCTGAAGACCGTCGGCGCCGCGACGGGTGTGCAGATTCGTCTGTTCGACAAGAATGGTCAGCCGATCGACATCTGGAACGACAAGCAGGATGGCGTCAAGGAAGTCGTCGTCGGCAACCAGGCCCTGCTGGCCTATTCGGCTTCGTATCAGCGCACGGGAAACATCACGGCGGGTGACGCCAACAGCTCGGTGACCTACACCGTCCGCTTCGAGAACTAAGGAAGGAAGTCGACCGCCGGCCTGGCCGGCGGTCGCACTGTTTACGTGAAGGAACGACTCCGGATGCACGCGATGAAATGGAATCCCGGCCTGCCAGCGTGTGTGCTTGCCGCGCTGCTGATGCTTGCCCCCACGCCTGCCGGGGCGGGCGTGGTCATGAATGCGACACGCTATGTCTGCCGTTCTATTTCAGGGTGGAGTCCTGCGCGGAGCCGGTCGGGATGATCGCCAGTTTCACCTTCGGTAAGGCGACGGACGCCGATCCTGTACTGGATGAGCTCTTCTCCCTGACCGGCCCGAAGAACGTCGGTCTCGAAATCGCCAGCGACGATACGAAGACGACGCTCCGGCCCGGCGTGCCGTTCCTGGTCAACGCCGTGGGCACTGGCCGCTCTTATCAGTTCAACGCGCGTCTGCGTGAAACCCAGCCGACGGTGCGCGGCGGTGAGTTCCGGCGTCCCCTGCTGGTGCAGGTCGAGTTCTTCTGAGGGCCGCGTGACGCCCCGGTCCCGCCGCTCCCGTTCGGCGTTAGAATCGGGGACCTCGCACGTACGAAATCGCCGATATGCGCAATCCGCTCCAGGAACAGCTTCTCAAGGCCGGCCTCGTCAAGAAGGACAAGGTCGCCAAGGTCGCCCGTGAACAGGCCAAGGCCCGTCAGGGCAAGGCTCCCGCGCCGGATGCGGCCGATCAGGTCGACGTCCGCCGCCTCCAGGCTGAGCGGGCCGAGCGCGACCGGGCTCTGGCCGCCGAACGCAATGCCGAGGCCCGGGCAAAGGAGATCCGCGCCCAGGTCCGGCAGATCATCGAGACCACGAAGGTCAAGCGCGAGGGCGACATCGCCTATCGCTTCAACGACGGCGACAAGATCGCCAGCATCTTCGTCAGCGAGTGGCTGCGCAACCAGCTGGCCTCGGGGGCGCTGGTCATCGCCCGTGCCGACGACGGCTACGAGCTGATTCCCCGTCTGCCCGCGGACAAGATCCACGCCCGCGCGACCGACATGATCGTGCTCGACCACGGCCGCAAGGAGGGCGATCCGCTGCCGACCAGCGACGATGACGACGACTACTACAAGCAGTTCGTCGTGCCGGACGACCTCATCTGGTAAGGCGGTCGGCGCATGACCGTTCTCGTTACCGGTAGCGCGGGACACCTCGGCGAAGCCCTGGTGCGACGCTTGCGAGCGGAGGGTCGCGAGGTACGCGGCCTCGACATCAAACGTTCGCCCTTCACCGACATCGTAGGCTCTATCGCCGATGAGACGTTCGTGCGTGACGCCATGTCGGGCGTGACCGCTGTGATCCACGGCGCGACCCTGCATAAACCGCACGTCGTCACGCATTCAAAACGACAGTTCGTCGATACCAACGTCGCGGGCACCCTCGCCTTGCTCGAAGCTGCCGTATTGCATGGTGTGAGCTCGTTCGTCTTCACCAGCACGACGAGTGCTTTCGGCGCGGCGTTGTCGCCGGCGCCCGGCGAGCCCGCCGCCTGGATCGATGAGGGCGTCGTGCCGGTACCGAAAAACATCTACGGCACGACGAAGATCGCCGCGGAGGACCTTTGCGAACTCGTCGCACGCAAGGATGGCCTGCCGGTACTCGTGCTGCGCACCTCGCGTTTTTTCCCGGAGGATGACGACAGCGCACAGGTGCGCGACGCGTTCGATACCGCGAATATGCAGGCGAACGAGTTGTTGTACCGGCGCGTGGATATCGAGGATGTCGTTGGCGCGCACGTGCTCGCTGTCGAGCGCGCACGTGCGCTGCGCTTCGGTCGCTACATCGTTTCGGCGACCACGCCGTTTTCCCGGGACGACGTGGACGCGTTACGCCACGACGCGCCCTCGGTGGTGCGTCGCCTCTATCCTGACGTGGATGCGCTGTACGCCGCGCGTGACTGGCGCTTGCTGCCGTCGCTGGATCGCGTTTACGACAGCGCGCGGGCGACGCGTGATCTGGGTTGGACGCCGAAACGCGATTTCGCGTTCGTGCTGACGTGCCTGCGCGAGGGTGTCGACTTCCGCAGCGACATGGCACGGGCTATCGGGAAGAAGGGTTACCACGATGCGGCGTTCGGGGACGGACCGTATCCTGTGATCGGTTGAAGGCCGCGCCGTCTTGCAAGCCACCGGTGGGCGCTGACTCCTGGCAGCGATCCGCGCTTCGGCGCGGCAACCTCACCTCAGCCCCATGACTTTCCGCTCATGGCGCAACAACCATTCCTTGCGCCACAGCCCGCCGCCATACCCGGTCAGCGATCCATCGGCGCCGATCACCCGGTGACACGGAATCACGATCGCCAGCTGATTCGCTCCGTTGGCACGCGCCACGGCACGCACCGCGGTGTGTCTTCCCGCTGAGGCGGCGATCTCCGAATAGCTCCGCGTCGTCCCCGGCGGGATCGCCACCAGCTCATCCCACACCGCTTTGGTAAACACCGAGCCATGCAGGGCCAGCGGCGTCTCGAACACCAGCCGCGTGCCCGCGAAATAGTCGCGCAGGTCGCGCTCGATCCGGTCGATCACCGGCGTGCGCCCGAATCCGATCGACGAGCGGGTGGACTCGCGCAACTTCTTCAGCTCGGTCGGCAGCGCCGTCCGGTCGAAGAATTCCAGCAGATGCAGGGCGTGCGAGTCGGCCACGGCCAGCATCGTGCCGATGGGCGACTCGATCCAGTCGGCCCTGAGCAGTTCACGCCCGCGAAGCGCCACCGGCACGTCGCCGAGCAGGCGTACGATCGCCTCCCGGAACCCGCTGCCCGATGCGTACCCGGCCGACTGCTGAGCCTCGATGACGGTGGCTCCGCCAGCCAGCTTGTCCATCCCTTGTCCTGCCCGGCGAAGACGGGCCATGTCCAGGAAGGTCAGGCCGAGGTGGCGCTTGAAGCTGCGTCGCACGGTTGAGGGGTCGTAGCCGAGTGCGGTGAGGTCGTCCTCGGACCAGATCCGCTCGGGGTCGTCCTCCAGCCGCTTGAGCAGGGCCGAGACCATCGGTTCGCGCTGGCCCACGGGATCGAGGGGGCGACAACGCAGGCACGGCCGGAAGCCGGCTTCGAAACAGCCGGCGATCGAATCGTAGAAGCGGGTGTTCTCGAGCAGCGGTTTGCGGGCCGGGCAGGTCAGCCGGCAGAACACGCCGGTGCTGGTGACGCCGACGAACACATGGCCGTCGTAAGCCGGGTCCCGGTCGAGTAACGCTCTGTATAAGGTGTCGTGGTCGGGCAGGTCGAAAAGCATGCCGCATAGCGTAAGGCATGCTGGCAGCGTCGAAGCACGCGAATCGGGCGGCTATTTTCCGAAGGTCCCGACTGCCTTGTCGATGACCGGGGAGCGATGCGGCCGCTCCCCGGTCATCGCGTCAGGCCTTGTTGCGGTCGGTTTCCAGCGCTCGGTTGATGCGCAGGGCCAACAGGGTGCAGGCGGCGCCGGAGAGCAGATAGATGCTGACCGCGCCGAGCCCGAATCGCATCGACAGACCCAGCGCCACCAGCGGGGCGAACGCGGCGCCGAACAACCAGGCGAAGTCGGAGGTCAGCGCCGCGCCGGTATAGCGGAAGCGCTTTGCGAAGTTCGCGGTCACGGTACCGGCCGCCTGGCCGTAAGACAGGCCGAGCAGGGCGAAGCCGATCAGCAGGAAGGCATCCTGCGCCACCTTGCCGCCGCCCAGGAGCCACGGGGAGGCGATGGCGAACAGGCCGATCAGCACCGCCATGGTGCCCAGCGTGTTGCGACGCCCGAACTTGTCGGCCAGCACACCGGAGGCCACAGTGGCCAGGATCGCCACGAAGGCGCCGACGATCTGCACGATCAGGACGTTATTGATGTCCTGCGAGCGGTTCAGCGAGATCCACGACAGCGGGAAGATCGTCACGATGTGGAACAGCGCGTAGCTGGCCAGGGCGGCGAAGGCGCCGATGAACAGGTTGTAGCCCTGAGCGTGGAACATCTCGATGATGCCGATCGGCTCCAGCTGGCCTTCTTCGAGCAACTGCGTGTACTCCTCGGTCACCACCAGACGCAGACGGGCGAACAGGGCCACCACGTTAATGGCGAAGGCCACGAAGAACGGGTAGCGCCAGCCCCAGCCGAGGAAGTCTTCACGGGACAGCTGGGTATTGAGGAAGAGGAACAGCGACCCGGCGATCAGGAAGCCCATCGGGGCGCCCAGCTGGCCCAGCATCGCGTACCAGCCCCGCTTTTCCTTAGGGGCGTTGAGCGAAAGCAGGGAGGGCAGGCCATCCCAGGAGCCGCCGAGCGCAATGCCCTGCAAGAAGCGCAGCAGGGACAGGATCACGATGACCTGATAGCCGCCGGTCGTATTGGCGGGGAGGAAGGCGATGCAGACCGTGGAGGTGCCCAGCAGGAACAGGGCGGCCGTCAGCTTGGTGCCGCGGCTCCAGGTCCGCTGGATCGCCATGAACAGGGTGGTGCCGATCGGGCGGGCGATGAAGGCGAACGAGAAGATCGTAAAAGCCAGCAGGATCCCGTCCAGCGGACTGAGGAACGGGAAGAAGACCGACGGGAACACCAGCACGGACGCGATGCCGTAGGTGAAGAAGTCGAAGTACTCCGAGGCGCGGCCGATGACGACACCGACGGCGATCTCGCCGGGGGCGACCGGGGCGTGGCTGGTCTGGTGCTGGCGGCGGACGTCCTGTTCGACGCCTGCAATCCCTTGATGCGCTTGCGAAATGGTCGTCATCGTACCCGGCCCGGCTGGAGAGTTGGGTACAGCATAGCGAAGCTTGAGGTCAATGGCTCGTAGACCATGGGACAATGTGTCCTATGGCCTTGCCCACCCGTTCAGCGTAAATTTTATGGTCCCCACGGTTGCCTCCATCATGCGAATGTCCTTGAAGATGTTGCGCGGATTGCTGATCCCCGCCCTTGCCCTGTTGCTTTCGGGCTGCGATGCCGTGCTGTTCAGCCCTTCGGGCGACATCGCGAGGCAGCAGCGCGACCTGATCATGATCTCCGTGGTGCTGATGCTCATCATCATCATCCCCGTGATCGTGATGACCTTCCTTTTCGCCTGGAAATACAGCGAGAAGAACAAGAATCACAAGGGCTACGACCCGGACTGGAACCACTCGACGGTCCTCGAGCTGCTGATCTGGTCGGCTCCCCTGCTGATCATCATCGCGCTGGGCGCCATCACCTGGACCAGCACGCACAAGCTCGATCCCTATCGTCCGCTCGACCAGATCGACGCCACCCGCCCCGTCGCCCCCGGCACCAAGCCGCTGGTGGTCGAGGTCGTGGCGCTGGACTGGAAGTGGCTGTTCCTCTACCCGGAACAGGGCATCGCCACGGTCAACGAGATGGCGGCCCCGGTCGATCGCCCCATCGAGTTTCACATCACGGCCTCGTCCGTCATGAACGCGTTCTTCGTCCCGTCGATGGCCGGCATGATCTATGCCATGCCCGGCATGGAGACGAAGCTGCACGCGGTGATGAACAAAACCGGCGATTTCGAAGGCATTTCGGCCAATTACAGCGGCGCCGGCTTCTCGGACATGCGCTTCACCTTCCATAGCCTGTCCGATGAGGGCTTCGACAGCTGGGTCGCCAAGGCAAAGGCCAGTGGCGACACGCTCAGCCGCGAGGATTACCTCAAGCTCGAGCAGCCCAGCGAGAAGGACCCGGTGCACTTCTACGGTACCGTGGCACCCAACCTCTACAACGCCATCCTCAACCGCTGCGTCGAGTCGAACCGCATGTGCCAGAGCGACATGATGGCGATCGACAAGCAGGGTGGGCAGGGTGTCGTGGGTACCTACAACGTGACCTCGCTCGACGCCGCGACCCGCGCCCGGGTAGGTCTGGCCGATGCCGGCCCGCGCTATGTCGGTGCCTACTGCCTCGGCGCCGGCGTGGCCGGCCAGCCGATGACCCCTGCCGGACGTCCGCTGTAACAGCGGCCGCCTGATTTCGATTCAAGCCTTAGCGAGTCCGGTAATGAACATGCCCGATCTAGCCAAACTGATCTTCGGACGCCTCACTCTCGATGCGATTCCGTACCACGAGCCCATCCTGATCGCCACCTTCGCGGGCGTCGCCCTGGGTGGCATCGTGGTGCTCGGTCTGATCACCAAGTACAAGCTGTGGGGCTATCTCTGGAAAGAGTGGTTCACCAGCATCGACCACAAGAAGATCGGCATCATGTACATGGTGCTCGGCATCATCATGCTGCTCCGCGGCTTCGCGGACGCGCTGATGATGCGTATGCAGCAGGCCATCGCCTTCGGCGACAATCCCGGTTTCCTGCCCCCTCATCACTACGACCAGATCTTCACCGCCCACGGCGTGATCATGATCTTCTTCGTGGCGATGCCCCTGGTCACGGGTCTGATGAACTACGTGGTGCCGCTGCAGATCGGCGCGCGCGACGTGGCTTTCCCGTTCCTCAACAACTTCAGCTTCTGGATGACGGTCGCTGGCGGCCTGCTGGTCATGGCCTCGCTGTTCGTCGGTGAGTTCGCCCGTACCGGCTGGCTGGCCTACCCGCCTCTGTCCGGCCTCGCGGCCAGTCCCGATGTCGGTGTCGACTACTACATATGGTCGCTGCAGGTGGCCGGTGTCGGCACCACGCTGTCCGGTATCAACCTGATCGCCACCATCGTCAAGATGCGCGCGCCGGGCATGACCATGATGAAGATGCCCGTCTTCACCTGGACCTCGCTGTGCACCAACGTGCTGATCGTCGCCGCCTTCCCGGTGCTGACGGCGGTGCTGGTGCTGCTCGCGCTCGACCGCTACGCCGGTACCAACTTCTTCACAACGGACTTCGGCGGCAACGCCATGATGTACGTCAACCTGATCTGGATCTGGGGTCACCCCGAGGTCTACATTCTGGTGCTGCCTGTGTTCGGCGTGTTCTCGGAAATCGTTTCGACGTTCAGCCGCAAGCGCCTGTTCGGTTACGCCTCGATGGTCTACGCCACCGTGGTCATCACCGTGCTGTCGTACCTGGTCTGGCTGCACCACTTCTTCACCATGGGTTCCGGCGCGAGCGTCAACTCGTTCTTCGGCATCACCACGATGATCATCTCGATCCCGACGGGTGCGAAGATCTTCAACTGGCTGTTCACGATGTACCGTGGCCGCATTCAGTTCGACGTGCCGATGCTCTGGACGATGGGCTTCATGGTCACCTTCGTGATCGGCGGCATGACCGGCGTCATGCTCGCCGTGCCCCCGGCCGACTTCCTGCTGCACAACTCGCTGTTCCTGATCGCGCATTTCCATAACGTGATCATCGGCGGCGTGGTGTTCGGTGTGTTCGCCGCCATCAACTACTGGTTCCCGAAGGCCTTCGGCTTCCGCCTCGACCCGTTCTGGGGCAAGTGCTCGTTCTGGTTCTGGCTGACCGGCTTCTACTTCGCATTCATGCCGCTGTACGTGCTGGGCTTCATGGGCGTTACCCGCCGCATGAACCACTTCGAAGATCCGTCGCTGGCCATCTGGTTCCGTATCGCCGCCTTCGGCGCGGTGCTGGTCGCTCTGGGCATCGCCTCGTTCCTGATCCAGATCTTCGTCAGCATCCGCAACCGTGAGAAGCTGCGCGACGTCACCGGCGATCCGTGGCACGGCCGTACCCTGGAGTGGTCGACCTCGTCGCCGCCGCCGGACTACAACTTCGCGTTCACCCCGATCATCCATGACTCGGATGCCTGGTGGGACATGAAGGAGCGCGGTCACGAGCGTCGCCTCGGTGGCTACCTGCCGATCCACATGCCGAAGAACACGGCAGCGGGCGTCGTCATCGCGGGCTTCGCCTTCGTGGTCGGCTTCGCCATGATCTGGCACATGTTCCTCATCGCCGGCCTGGCCTTCGTCGGCCTGCTGGTGAGCGCCATCACGCACACCTTCAACTACAAGCGCGACTACTACATCCCCGCCGACGAAGTGGCTCGTACCGAAGCCATCCGCACGGAAGAGCTTGCCGCCCATGTCTGATAATCACGCTTCGCCCGCCGTCGTCGCGGATGGCCAGAAACTCGAGTTCTGGATGAAGGAAGATCACCACCCGGCCAACGGAACGTTGCTCGGGTTCTGGATCTACCTGATGAGCGATTGCCTCATCTTCGCCTGCCTGTTCGCCGTCTACGGCGTGCTGGGTCGCAGCTACGCCGGTGGCCCCTCGGGTGCCGACCTGTTCGAGCTGCCGCTGGTCGCCGTCAACACCACGATGCTGCTGCTGTCTTCCATCACTTACGGCTTCGCCGTGCTGGAGATGCAGAAGAATCGCAAGGGCACGATGATGGCGTGGCTGGTCGTGACCGGTCTGTTCGGTCTGGCCTTCCTCGGCATCGAAATGTGGGAGTTCGCCCACCTGATCCACGAAGGTGCCGGTCCGCAGCGCAGCGCGTTCCTGTCCTCGTTCTTCACCCTGGTCGGCACCCACGGCCTGCACGTGACCTTCGGCTGCATCTGGCTGGTCACGCTGCTGTTCCAGGTGGGTCGCTTCGGTCTGACCGCCGCCAACAAGCGTCGCATCATGTGCCTCTCGATGTTCTGGCACTTCCTCGACGTGGTCTGGATCGGCGTCTTCACCTTCGTTTACCTGATGGGAGTGCTGCCGTGAGCGCGCACATCGAATCGCACGATCACCACCACGACGATCACCACGATCACGACGACGGTGCCAGCCACAGCACGCTGAAGGGATACATGACGGGGTTCTTCCTCGCCGTGTTCCTCACCGCGATCCCGTTCTGGCTCGTGATGGGCAAGGTCATCCCGAACTCGCAGACGCTTGCGATCGTGGTGCTCTTCTTCGCCGCCATCCAGATCGTGGTCCACATGATCTACTTCCTGCACATGAACACGAAGTCGGAGGGTGGCTGGAACATGCTGGCCCTGATCTTCACCCTGGTGCTGGTGGTCATCACGCTCACGGGTTCCATCTGGGTCATGTTCCACATGAACGCCAACATGATGCCGGGCATGTCGCATGACATGACCGAGCAACAGGTCAAGAACCTGCCTTGAGCACCAACGTTCCAAACGAAGCCACGACGCCGCGCCCTCCGCGCGGCGTCTTCGTTCTGGCCTTGCTGGCGGTGCTCGGCACGGTGCTGTTCGTCGCTTTCGTCGCCCTGGGCACCTGGCAGGTGCACCGCCGCGCGTGGAAACACGACCTGATCGCCCGCGTCGACCAGCGCGTGCATGCTGAGCCGGTCACCGCGCCGGGCCGTGGGCAGTGGCCCGTGGTCAGCGCCGCCAACGACGAGTACCGTCGGGTCAGGCTGACCGGCACGTTCCTGCAGGACAAGAGCGTGCGTGTGCGTGCCAGCACGGAGCTGGGCATGGGTTCGTGGCTGATGACCCCGCTGCGTACGCGTTCGGGCGACACGGTCATCGTCAACCGCGGCTTCGTGTCCACGACATGGTGCGGCGGCAAGGCCACCTGTACCCCCGGTCCCGCCGGTGAAACCACGATCTCCGGCCTGTTGCGGATCAGCGAACCCAAGGGTGCGTTCCTGCAGGACAACGACCCCGCGGGCGATCGCTGGTATTCCCGTGACGTGGCGGCGATCGCCGCGGCCAAGGGTCTGGACGACACCGCGCCCTATTTCGTCGACGCGGACGCGGCTTCCTCGCCCGGTCGCGGCGAGGGTAACGAAGGTCCGGTCGGCGGCCTGACCGTCATCGCTTTCCCCGACAACCATCTGTCCTACGCGATCACGTGGTTCGGTCTGGCCCTGATGACCCTGCTGGGCGCCTGGATCGTCTGGAAGGACCAGCGCAGGAAGCGCCGCACACCCTGAGGGCGTTTCAATTTCGGGATCCCCGGACGTCTTGGGTAGATGCAGACGCCTTACCCCGAGTCGCAAGCGATGCACGACCTCACCCTGGCCTGGGCGACGCCCCGCCAGCGGCAAGGCACGCTGGCCCTGGTGCTGGACCACGCGCGACGCCGTGCTTCCCTGCGACGCAAAGGAGCGGTTCCCGAACGGCGTCTCACTTATCTGCTTCGGTCGCTCGCCGCCTTTCGGCGGCAGACGGCGTGGCTGGACATGGTCGGGCGCTCGCGGGCGATGCGCGCGGCCGCTGAGCTCAATCCGCGGGTCTATGAGCGCTGGCAGCGCCATTACATCTCACGCGACTTCGATCTGGCGACGTGCGCCCGGCTCGTCGAAGCGCATTACCGGTTTGTCGCCCGGAAGTTTCCGGAGCGCCTGCGTGAGCGTCTGATCCGTGGCCACGACGTGCGCCTGGCGACGCTGCCGCTCGGCGGCGGTGAAGTGGCGTATCTGCATGCGCGCGCGCCCGAGCACGAAGCCACGGGCGAACTCGGCCTGTTCCTGCTCAACGGCGACAAAGAGGTGATCTCCTCCTGCGCGATCACGTTCGGCGGGACGGAGGGCCTGCTGGTCGGCGCCATGCGCGGGTCGTGGGCCTACCTCGGACGCGGTGCGATTGCGCGGTTCACCCGTGCCACGGGCGGTCTGCGTCCGCGCGACCTGCTGCTCGCGGTGGTTCGCGCGCTGGCGACGTATTTCGGCATCGACCGGGTGCGCGGCGTGTCCCGTGACGCGCATCCGCTGGATCGTCGGGCGGGCGTCACGGCGGCGTCCTATGACCGCTTCTGGCGCCGGCATGGCGGTGTCCCGGGTATCGACGGGTGTTACGAGATTCCGCGCATCGGAGCGAGCAGCGGCCGTGATGAACGCGATACGTTCCGGCGCGAAGCCTGCGAGGTCGCCCTGCGCTCGTTCGCGAAGGCCTAGAAGTCGTACGAACCCGAGAGCAGGACGACGCGCCCCTGCCTTATCGGTACGAAGGTCTCATCGAAATTCACCGCGTACAGCGTACGGGCGAAGAGGTTCTTCACGCCCAGCGTCAGCCGCCAGTTCCTGCCGTACCGCGACACGTTGGTTTCCACGCTGGCCTGGCCGGGAATGCCGAAGTACTGCCCATCGCCGCTGGTCCGCCCGATGCTGCGGCTGCGGGCGAGGATGCCGGCGCCGATGCCCCAGGGTTTGGTGTCGCCGTCGCCGAAACGATAGCTCGCCCATGCGGCGGCCTGATGCCTTGGAGAACCGGTGGGGCGGGTGTCGTCGTTGTTGTGGATACGTGCTTCCGTCACGCTGGCCAGCACATCGAGACCCTCGGCGACACGACCGGAAAACTCCAGCTCCACGCCGCGGTTGGTCTGGCCCGGTCCGGGCGTGGCGAAGAACGGCGGTTCCGGCGATACCAGGTCGACGCTGTGATCGACATGGATGCGATAGACCGCCGCGGTCAGTCGCGCGCGATGGTCGGACAGGTCGAATTTGCCGCCGAGTTCCACCTGGCGGGACGTGGCGACGGGCAACGGCTGGCCGTCCTTGCCCAGCAGCGGGTCCGGCTGGAAACCCGTCGACGAGTCGGCGTACAGCGCTATCCCGGGCGTCAGCTTGTAGACGATGCCCAGCTTGGGAATCCAGCGCGCCTTGCGGATCGTGCGGGGAGACCCGTCGGTCCAGTGCGTCTCCAGCTTGTAGGTCGTTCGACGCAGGGCGGCAAGGACGTTCCAGTCGTCGCCGATCGCGACCTGATCCTGCAGGTAGACGCCGGCGTTCGTTTGCCACGAGCCGCCGAGCGTCTGCACCGTGGTACTCACCGGCGCGATCAGCGCATTGTATTTGGCGGACATGGTCGCGCCAGTGCGCAGGTCGTACGCCAGCGGACGGGTCGTTACGTAGGCATCGCGATCGGTGATGTCGTCGGCGCCGCTTTCCGTTTCGGTTGTCGTGCCGCTGCCGCCGTCACCCGCGTGGGTGCGGGCGAGGTCGACGCCGACCAGAACCGTGTGCGTGACGTCGCCGTAGCGGAACGTGCGGGTGAGGTCGTTCTGCCAGGTCCAGTAGGTGCCGGTGTAGCGAAACGAGCGCGCGACGGCCGACAGGACGTTGCTCTGCGTGCCGAAGCCGCTCGACACATACGACCAGCTGTTGCCGTCGCTGCGCTGGCGGACGTATTGGCCCTGGCTGTGGAACGTCCAGTCCTCGAACTCGTGATCGAGCTCGAACACGGCGCGTCCGGTGCGGTAGGTCGAGGTGTCGCCCGGTGTGCCGGGGACGGAGCGATACGGCGACGCGGAGGCCAGCGAGGCGCCGAGCAGGACGGTGTGCTCCGGTCCGGGGACCCGGTTGTCCACGAATTCCAGCCCGCCCATGACACGGGTGCGCTCGCCTTGCCATGCGAGCGACGGCGCGACGTAAGCGCCATGACCGCCACCATCGCCTTCGTCAGTTTTCTCGCCGCGCTGCCCCGCAGCGACAAGGCGGTACGTCACCGAACCGTCCTTCGATGCGGTGCCCGCGAGATCGATACCGAGCCTGCCACCGTCGTACTTGCCCAGTGAATACGTGAGCGTGCGCACCGTCTCGGCCTGTGGCCGCTTCATCACGACGTTGACCGAGCCACCGAAATTATTGTTCTGCGACGCGTCGCCAAGAATGGCTTCGGGGCCGCGCAGTACTTCGACACGTTCGATGCCGATCAGCGGTGGCAGATCCTCGGTGCGAGCGATGCCATTAGGCATGCCATCCGTCATGCCATGGCCGGCATCGAAACCGCGGATGAGAAACAGCGGCGCGCCGCCATAACCGTCGACGTACTGCACACCGGCGACATAGCGCGCGACATCGCCGATATCGACCGCCTGTTGTGACTCGATCACGTCGCGTGTCACCACGGAGATCGACTGCGGCACATCGGTCAGGTGGGCATCGTTGCGCGTGACGCTTCGGGTGGTGTCCGCCTTGAAACCGCCGTCCTGCACCAGACCCTGCACGTCGACCGTCGCCAGCGGAACGACATCCGCCGGATCGAAGGGAGCGGCCGGATCGCCGGGCGCCGGCGTCGCGTTGCCGGGTTTCTGCCGCTGGCGCACGACGACCGTGCGGGCGTCATATGACTCCCGTTCGAGATCCGTGCCCTGCAGCAGTTCATCGAGGGCGGCGTTCGGCGTGAGAACACCCTGCGCACCACCGGATCGCCAGCTTGCGATCGAGCCGGACGCGGTGAGCACCTGCACGTTGGCCTGTTTACCCCAGGCCAGCAGCGCCGTGGCCAGCGGCTGCGGCGCGATGGCGAACGCGACGGGAGCGGAGCTGAAACCATCGGCCGGAACCTCGGCGGCGCAGGCGGCGCCGTGCGCGAGCACTAACGCCAGCGCGCCGGAGATTGCGCGCCGGCGCCCGCGAAGCGAGTACTGCAAGACCTGCGGCCCCAACGGTGGTGTTCAGCGCGGCCTGGCACCCCGCGTCATGGCGGTCTGACGGGTGAGTTCCAGCCGGTCGGTATAGGCATCGACGCGCACCGGAAACACCCGGGGCAGTGCCGCCACCCAGCTGTCGATGGTATCGACCTGCACGGTGCCGGTAAACGTCAGCCTGCCCAGCGCGGGATCGGCGAGGCGGATAGGCCGGCTGCTGTAACGGTTGACGTTGTCGACCACGGACGACAGCGGCTCATTGACGAATTCCAGCCGATGGCCGCGCCACGCGGTAGCCGTGGCCGGATCGACGTCCAGAATGCGCATGGCGTGAGTCTCCGGATCGAATGAGACTTCGCGCCCGGCACCGAGTTCAATGGTGCCGTCGTCGCCCTGGGCGCCCGTCGGCGATACCTGCACCCGGCCTTCGGTCACCGCCACGGTGACCCGGTCGCCGGTGCGGCGCACGTTGAACGCCGTGCCGAGGTCGCGAATACGCAGTGGCCCGGCATTGACGACGAACGGACGCTCGGCATGCGCCACCCGGAAGAAGGCCTCGCCCGCATCCAGATCGATCGCCCGCTCGTCGTGGCCATAGCGCGTGGTCACCGAGGTCGCGCCCCCCAGCTCGATGCTGGAGCCATCGGGCAGGTCGATATCGCGATGGCCGGCACGTTCGCTGGCGTACTGGCGAGTCGAAGCCTCATGGGACGGGCGCAGGCCGATGAATGCGCCCGCCCCGAGCAGAGCCAGCGCCGCCACCGCAGCGGCTGCCATCGCGATGCGCGGCCGCCGTGCACGATCCGGATGGAGCGGGGCCGGGGCGTAACGCTGCACGAAGCGTTCGCGCAGCGACGGGGCCATGGCGCCCGCCGCCTCGGCCAGCGCCGAGGCGCGCTCGAACGCTTCCGCATGGCGCGGATCGGCCTCGAGCCAGTCGCTCCAGTCCAGCAGCGCCTGTTCGGGCAGGTCGGGATCGCGCAGCTGGGCCCACCAGTCCGCGGCGGTGTGTTCGACAGGGCGATCGATGCTAACGGGGGTCAGGGTCACGAGGGGTTCTCCGCGCGGTCGCGGCGTTCTCGGCAATGCGCCAGGGCATTGCCGACGTGGTAGCGCACCATGCGCTCGCTGAGCTTCATGTCCTTCGCGATGGAGGCGAAGTCGCGTCCGTCGATCACGTGCATAACGAAGGCGCGGCTGGTCTTGGGTGGCAACTCGTCCAGGGCCTGACGCAGGTCGCGCCATTGCTCGTGGGCCGACGCGTGTTGTTCGGGAATCGGCGTGACATGCCAGTCGTCGGCATCGGGATCGACCGGGGCCAGGGCGCGTACGTTCCGCATCCGCAGCTTGTCCACGGCCAGATTGGAGGCCGCACGGAACAGAAACGCACGCGGCGAATCGATCTTCGTCGCGTCGTCCAGCGCAAGCAGTTTCAGATAGACCTCCTGGGCCACCTCCTGGGCGTCGGCAAGCGAATTCAGCCGTGCCCGCAGGAAGGCGACAAGAGCCGAGTTGTGCTCACGGAACAGGGCGACCACCTGGGCGGCGCGCTTGCCCCCCGGTGAGGCGCCTGCCTCGGAAGAGTCCATGGTGTGTCTGACCGCGTTCATGGGGCTGGGTATCAATGGTCGCACGGTGGGAAATCGGCGCCCGTACGGGCAGGGACGAACGCCGATTTCCGCACCGGCGAACACCCTAGACGTGCCAGCTCCGGAAAATTGAAATGGGCCCCTTCACATCTGCATCGGCCGATACCGGTCAAGGCGTGGTGGACCGTGCCGATAAAGAGCCTATCCCTCACGATGCAAGCGGACTGCGTCTCCATCCGGTCCCCAGTCATGACGTCGTTCAACCGTTTTCGTATCGCCACCCGGCTTGCCGTCCTGGGTGCCATTCTCCTTGCCGCGACGGTCATCGTCGGCATCGGTGGCTGGCGCGGCCTTGCCCGTATGCACGAGGTCCAGGTGGCGTCGGCCCGCACGGCGCTGGCCTATTCCACCGCGGCGGATACCGCTCGCGTGGCCCAGGTCGACTTCAAGAAGCAGGTCCAGGAATGGAAGGACCTGTTGCTTCGCGGTGCCGATCCCGCCGCCTTCCAGAAGTACCGCGCGGCGTTCGGCACGCAGGCGGACGCCGTGAAGGCGGACCTGGAGCGGCTGCGTGCGCAGCTGGCCGGCGTGGGGTCGTCCGTGGCCGAAATCGACGCCATCGAAGCGACGCACGCCACCCTGCGCGAGAAATACCTTGCCGCGCTTGCCCAGTACACGGCGTCCAATCCGGGAAGTGCGCACGTCGTCGATGGGCTGGTGAAGGGAATCGACCGCGCTCCGACGGCCGCGATCGATGACATCGTGGCCCGGGTGCAGAAGGAGTCGGCGGTGACCTCGGCCCGTCTGGAACACGAAAGCGCCGCGGCCTTCCGCGCCGCCCTGATTCTGCTCGGTGCGGTCGTGCTGGGCGCGGTCGCGCTCGGTGTGGTGATCACCGTGCTGCTCGCGCAGAGCATTACGCGGCCGATCGGTCGGGCCGTCTCCGTCGCGGAAGCCGTGGCCGAAGGCGATCTTTCGACTGACATCCTCGTCCACGGCCGTGACGAGACGGCGCAGTTGCTGGGCGCGCTGGCCCGCATGAACCGACAGCTGCGCCAGGTCGTGACGACGATCCGCCAGGGGGCGGAAGAAATTTCGCAGTCGACCGGTGAGATTGCCGAAGGCAACCTGGACCTCTCGTCGCGCACGAGCGAGCAGGCCGCCGCGCTCGAAGAGACGGCCTCGTCCATGCAGGAATTCACGAGCAGCGTAAACGGCAATGCCGCGAACGCGCGCGAGGCGCGCGGCATCGCTGAAGCATCGTTGCTCGGCGCGCAGGAAGGCGAGGTCGCCATGCGCGACGCGGTCGACGCAATGGACCGCATCGCCGACGTGTCCGGCCGGATCGCCGACATCACCGCCGTCAGCGACCGGATTGCCTCGCAGACCCACATCCTCGCACTCAACGCGGCCGTGGAAGCGGCACGTGCCGGTGAGGCGGGACGCGGTTTTCATATCGTCGCGGCGGAAGTACGCACGCTGGCGGGTCACTCGAAGCAGGCGGCCAACGAGATCCGCCTCCTGGTGAACGAATCGGTCGAGACGATCGCCGACGGCGCCCGCCGCATCGGCAGCGCAGGCAGCGCCATGACCGAACTCTCCAGCGGCGTCGAGCGCATGACTCATTCCGTGCGTTCCATCGCCACGGTCAGTGACGCCGAGGCAGCGGGCATCCTTCAGGTGAACGAGGCCGTGCGTCAGATCGACGAGGTCACCCAGAGCAATTCGGCCCTGGTGGAAGAGGCCGCGGCGGCCGCCGACGCCGTGAAGCAACGGGCGCGCGAACTGGTCGACAGCGTGGCCTTCTTTCAGCTCGACGCCGCCTGATAAGGCGTCTGTAAGCGTCTGTCACAAGAGGTCGGCTAGGATGGCGCGACCTCAGCCGCCGTCCCATGTCCGCACTTGAACGACGAACGATCCTCCCGACGTGAATTTTACGGGTTCATGCTCATCGCCCTGGCGGTGCTGGCGGCGGGAATAGGACTGCGCGACCCGTGGCCGCCTGACGAACCCCGCTTTGCTCTCGTGGCGCGGCAAATGCTCGAATCCGGCCAGTGGCTGTTTCCCCATCGTGGGATGGAGCTCTACTCGGACAAGCCGCCGATGCTCATGTGGACCGAGGCGGCGTGGATGTGGCTCACCGGTGGCTGGCGTGGCGCCTTCCTGCTGACCTCGCTGTTATCGGGCCTGGGCACGCTGGCGCTGGTCTGGCACGCCGGACGCCGTCTCTGGGACGCTCGCACCGGTCTGTACGCGGCGATCGTCGTGCTGTCGACGATGCAGTTCATCGACGTGATCCGGCATGCGCAGATCGATCCGCTCTCGCTGTTCTGGATTACGCTGGGCAACGTCGGCATCCTGATCCATTGCCTGCGTGGTCCGAGCTGGCGCATGTACTGGCTCGGGTGCTTCGCGGCGGGGCTCGGGGTGATCACCAAGGGCGTCGGTATCGTCGCGCTGCTCATGTTGATTCCTTACGGCGTCATGCGTTTCCGGCGATGGCCGGGCGTCACGCGCACGCAGGGCGACGGCTGGCGCTGGGCCGGCGGTGCGCTGGCTTTCCTGATCGCCGTGTCGCTCTGGCTCGCGCCGATGCTGATCGCCGCGTACGGGCTGCGCACGCCGGAATACCTGGCCTACGTGCAGGACATCCTGTTCCGCCAGACGGCGGAACGGTACGCCAACTCCTGGCAGCACGCGGAGTACCCGTGGTTCTTCCTTGGGGTCATCCTGCAGGAATGGGTGCCGGTATGGCTGCTGATTCCCCTCATGCTGCCGCGCTGGCGCGAGGCGTTGCGCCTGCGCGAGCCGCGCGTCTGGATGCCGCTGGTGTCGTTTCTGCTCATCCTGGTGTTTTTTTCGATCCCCCGGGGCAAGCGGGCGATTTACATCCTGCCGGCCTTGCCGATGCTGGCGCTGGCGATCGCGCCTTACATCGGCGAGTTGCTGAAGGCACGCTGGTTGCAGCGGTTCTGTCTGGCACTCACTGCAATCTGCGGCGCCGTGTTTGGCGGCGTCGGACTGTGGGCGCTGCTGAAGCAGCCCAGAGCGGCGCAGAAGATGGCGGCCCGCTACGAGCTGACCGACGGCGGCCATACGTTGTGGCTCGCGCTGGTGGTGATCGGTGTGCTGTTCCTCGTCTGCGCGGCGCTCTGGCGGACGCGACGCGGTGTCATTGCGTTGCTGGTGGGCATGGCGGCGGGCTGGATCGTCTGGCCGGTGATGACCTACCCGGCGTTGAATGCCAATGAATCGGCGCGACAGGTGATGATGCGCGCCGACCAGCTGATCGGCGCCGACGGACAGCTTGGCCTGGTGTTGTGGCGCGAGGAAAACCTGTTGCAGGCCGTGCGGCCGGTGAAGGAATTCGGCTTCAGCAGGAGCGGTCCGGAGCAACTGGCCGATGGGCGTGCCTGGCAGAGGGAAGATCCGTCGCATCGCTGGCTCCTGGTGACCGGGCAGGCGCTGGACGACTGCGTGGTGAAGGAGCGGGTCGTGTTCGTCGGGCTGGCCAACGGGCTACGGTATTCCTTGCTGCCTTCGGCGGCTTCGAAAGCGGCATGCGTGCCGTCAGGGCTCGTGACCGATCGCTAGAAGCTTTCGCCAGCAGGGCTGGCTCCTACAGGGCTACGGCACCCACCAAATGCCGCGCTCTGGCAGGAGCCAGCCCTGCTGGCGATGCAATCTTGCCGGGCCTCAAAGCGCCGGCGCCTCGGCCTTCGTCCGCCTGAGCATCCGCTCGTACTTCTTGTTGGTCCGCGATGCGTTGTGCGCCCGATTCATCGAGCAGTGCGGAATGATGTTCTTCTCGCCGAAGCCATCGATCATCACCAGCCTCGGCCCACCGCGGGAATCCTCGCCGTACACCACGTTCCAGGCATGCAGGTCGGCGGCGATCACGTTATGGCTGAGCAGCCGCGCATGGAAACTTTCCAGCTCCTTCTGCGTTACGGCGGTGAACCCCTCGGCCTTGACCCAGTCGTGGAGGGTAGGCGCCAGACCACCGTCGGGCCGGCGCACCTTCTCCACGATCTGCCCCAGCCCGATGTCCGTCATCTCCAGGCCGACGACCCGGGCGATGGGCACGTCGTCATAGCCGCCGGTATAGATGCTGCTGACGTATTCGCGAAACTCGCGCACGAAGTCCTTGTACGGCCCGCTGCGGGCCATGCGGCGATACCACGGGGCGGCGTTCCAGCGCGCTTCGATCGATTCGCTGGCGATGACCTTGATCAGCAGGTCGGGCTCGTCGGGATGCTGGTACACCTCGCGGACATGCCCGGTGGCGATCGGCTTGGCTTCGGCCAGTCTGAACATCGTGGATCCTCATGCGGCGGCATGAAAGCCGGCTGTAAGTCGTTCGTGGGGCGCACAGTGTAAAGTCATGCGCCTGTAACTGGCGTTTTTCCACGCGTGGCGGCCCGCCACGCCCCGGTCCGGACTTCCATCGTGCGCAAGCTTACCTGGCGTTTCATCGTCGCCGTCCTCGTCTTCCTGACGCTTTCGCGCGTCGGCCTGTCCGTCTGGCAGTGGACCCGCGTCCACGATGCGGGCGGCCTCTGGCCGATCCTGCTCGGTGGCTGGCGCATCGACCTCTCGCTGCTGGCCATGGTGGTTGCGCTTCCCGCGCTGTTCTCGCCGTGGCTGGGCCACCGCCGCTGGCCCACCCGGATCGCGGCATGGTGGTTGCGCTTCTGGTGGCTGCTCTACGTGCTGCTCGAAGTATCGACGCCGCAGTTCATCGCCGAATACGACACGCGTCCGAACCGTCTCTACTTCGAATACCTGACCAGCCCCCGAGAAGTCGCCTCCATGCTGTGGCAGGGCTACAAGCTCTCGGTCGGCGCGGGCCTCATCGTCTTCGCGCTGATCGCCTGGCTGGGTTTCCGTCTGCTGCCGACCCACCAGCCGGATCGTGCGCCGCTACGCGGCTGGTTGCGCCCGGTGGTTACGGTGCTGGCCTTCGCCGTGCTGTTCCTGGCCGGCCGCGGCACGTTGCAGCATCGTCCGCTGAATGCCTCGCAGGTCGCCTTCACCAACGACGCGATGGTCAACACGCTGCCGCTGAACTCGCTCTACAACGTGCTGAACGCCGCGCTGGCGCTGGGTAACGAGCGGTCGGCCTCCGCCGTCTACGGCAAGATGCCGGAAGACGAAATGAACCGCATCGTGCGCCAGACCGCCGGTTTCGACGGCGCGCCGATCGACCCGCAATACCCGAGCCTGCATCGGCAGGAGCCGACGCGTCAGGGTGACAAACCGCTCAACCTCGTGATCATCCTCGAGGAGAGCCTGGGTGCGCAGTTCGTCGGCAGCCTCGGCGGCGCCGGTTACACCCCTGAGCTGGACAAGCTCTCCAATGAAGGCTGGTGGCTCGAGCGCACGTACGCCACGGGCACGCGCAGCGCGCGCGGCCTCGAGGCGACGACCACCGGTTTCCTGCCGACGCCTGCGGAAGCCGTGCTGAAGTTGCCGCGTAGCCAGCGTGACTTCTTCACCCTGGGTGCGCTGCTCGACACGTTCGGTTACCACACGCGCTTCCTCTACGGCGGCGAAGCTCACTTCGACAACATGCGCTCGTTCTTCTACGGCAACGGCTTCAATGAAGTGGTCGACCGTGCGACGTTCAAGACCAGTCCGCAGTTCGTGGGTTCGTGGGGCGCGTCGGACGAGGACATGTTCAACGAACTGCATCAGCGTCTGCTCGACGACGGTGACAAGTCCACGTTGACCGTCGCATTCTCCGTGTCCAATCACACGCCGTGGGAGTACCCGGCCGGCCGTATCAAGGCCGAAGGCGATCCGGCAAGCAACGCCAACGCGGTGCGCTACGCGGACTGGTCGATCGGTCGTTTCTTCGAGCGTGCGAAGCAGTCGCCGTACTGGAATCACACGGTGTTCCTGATCGTTGCCGATCACGACGCACGCGTGTTCGGCGCGAGCCTGGTGCCGGTGCGTCACTTCCACATTCCGGCACTGATCCTCGGCGCGGGCGTGCCGGTGAAGAAGGACGATCACATCGTCAGCCAGGTCGACCTCGCGCCGACGCTGCTCTCGCTGATCGGCATTCGCAGCGAGCATCCGATGCTCGGCGCGGACCTGACCCAGCGCTATCCGGACCGCGCGATCATGCAGTACGGCGACAACTACGGTTATCTCAAGGGCGACCAGCTGATCGTTCTGCGCCCGAATCAGGCGCCGACGCAGTACCACTACCTGCTCGATCACGAGTATTCCGCCAATGGCGAAAAGCTCGTCCCCGTCGCGGTGGATCCGTCACTGGAAAAGACCGCGCTGGCGCATGCGTTGTGGCCGAGCTGGGCGTACAGCAAGCAGCGCTACCGCCTGCCGCCGAAAGCCGATACCGGGAAATAACCGGCTAAGCGGCTTATAAGCCATGCGGGGGCCGCCGATGCGGCGATAGCCAGTACGTCACGTGCTGGTTATTGCCGCCGACGCAGCGCCTCAGGACGATTGGCCGGCATGCGGACCCGTTGACGGGACAGGCGCGTTTTTGCTGTACTACATGCACTAGTACACATGGTGCACTCCGATGGCTCGTACCCAGGCCCTTCCCATCCAGATCGCCACCGGCGATTCCCGTCCGATCGGCAAGCAGATCGTCGACGCCGTGCGCTTACGCATCGCCACGGGAGAGCTGCAGCCGGGGGCGCAGTTGCCCAGCGTGCGCGGTCTGGCCCAGCAGCTGACGGTCAACCCGAACACGGTGGCCAAAGCCTATGCCGAACTGACGGCGGAAGGCTGGCTGGAGTCGCGACAAGGCCTCGGCCTCTACGTCGCGCCACCTCGCCAGCGGCTGAGCGAGGATGAGCGCGACCGGCGCATGGACGAAGCGATCCAGACCTTCGTGCATGAAGTGGCGGCGCTGGACTATCCGCCTGAGCGCGCCATGGGCCGCCTGGACAAGGCGCTGGCCGTGCTGACCCGGAAGTCGGCCTGATGTATTTCCAGGGGAGCGACATGCATCGCGCGAACGACTACGTCGTCGAAACACGGGCGCTGAGCAAGCGTTACGGTGGCAAGGTCGCCATCGACCAGCTCGATCTCGCCATCGCGCCGGGCAGTATCCACGCCATCGTCGGTGCGAACGGCGCGGGCAAGTCCACGCTGTTCCGCATCCTGCTCGGCTTCCTGCCGGCAACCTCGGGCGATGCGTGGATCCTCGGTCGCGACTGTCGCGACCTGCGCCCGGAAGACCGGCAGCGGATCGGCTTCGTCAACGAGGAGCACACCCTGCCCGGATGGATGACCGTAGCTGCTGTCACCGCGATGCAGCGGCGCCAGTACGCGGCCTGGAGCCAGCCGGCGTTCGACGAGGTCATCGGCCATTATCACGTACGCCCCACGCAGAAGGTCTCGCAGCTGTCGCGCGGCGAGCGGGCCGGATTCAATCTCGCGCTGAGTCTGGCCCAGCGTCCGGCGTTGCTCGTGCTCGACGAGCCCACCCTGGGTCTCGACGTGGTGGCCAAACGCGCGTTTCTGGAAACGCTGCTGCATTCCAACGCGGTCGAGGGCTGCACGGTGATCTACTGCTCGCACCAGATGGAGGAGATCGAGCGCGTGGCCGACAACCTCATCATCATGGAGCGCGGCGCGCTGAGGAATGTCTCGCCTCCCGACGAGTTCCGCGCACGTGTCGCGCACTGGGTGGCCGACATCCCGTTCCGCGGGCCCGACCCCCGGGTCGTTCCCGGGTTGCTCGACGCGCAGCGCATCGACGGCATCGAGCATTACCTCGTGCTCGACCAGGGCGACGGCTTCGCCGATTTTCTGCGCGCCAGCGGCGCACGCGATATCCATCGCCTGCCGGTCAGCCTTGACCGCGCGGTGAACGGCTTCCTCTCCAAACACCACGCCGTGCCGACCGCGGCGTGACCGCCACGCGTCGCACAGGGAGAACGATCATGCGCGACCTGTTCAAGGCCGAATGGCTGCGTTACCGCCTTTGGGTACTGCTTTACGCCACCGCTCATCTGCTCGCCCTGGCATTCTTCATGCGTCTGGTCGATATGGGCCAGCAGCCGATCCACGTCTTTCGCATCATCGGCGCCTGCTACGTGCTTACCGGCATCCTGCTCGGGCTGCATCAGTACGGCACATGGCGGCGGCCCAATCAGTGGCTGAACCTGCTGCACCGCCCGCTCGCGCCCCGTCGTATTGCCGCCGCGCTGATCGGGGCGGGACTCGCGGCGATCGCCTGCGCTGTCGTGCTGCCGGTCCTCATCGCACTGGCATGGCAGGCACGCGGCACGGGCCACGTGGTGGACCTGCGTCACCTGATCGTACCGGCCGCTGCCGGGTTGGTCGGTTGCGCCGGCTACTTCGCCGGCGCGTACGGCGTGCTCGCGGACAGGCGCTATTCGTCGTGCGCGCTGGTCTTCCTGTTCTGGCTGTTCGTCGCGCAGGCCAGCGGCCCGCTGCTGCTCGCGGTCCAGGGCCTGGCCTGCGTCTGGTTGCTGGCGCTTCTGCTGGTCGCGTTCCGACCGGATCTTGGCGCGGCGCCGCGCTCGCTGCCGGCCATCGTCCTGACCGCCGTTCCCGTGCAGATCGCCGCCTACCTGTTGCTGAATCTGCTGGGCTTCATGGGCGAGCTCGCGTGGATCATGCAAGGCACCCACCCGGTGAACATGGCGACGCCCCCACACGGAGGCTTCGTCGAAACCGAACGCATGACCGGCCGCGAACGCATGCTGGTGGGCCTCCACGACGCGAGTAGCGGACAGGCGCCGATCTGGCGTGAGCAGGTGTCGCTGTCCGACGTGCACGAGATCGAGCGGCAGCTGCCGGATGTCACGCCGTGGCAGGAGATGAGCAACACCGCGCCGACCGCGTTCGATGACGCCGACACGCGCATTCGCTGGACTTTCAGCCACGACCGCATGCGTTTCGAAGGCATGCGGCTCACGGATGGCCGGCGCGCGGGCGAACTCGGTGTGGGTGCCGGCAACGCGGCGTTCCCCGCCATCGCGACACCTGCCGGCATCCTGCCCGGCATAGGTAAGGGCGATGTGGCACTGATAGCCGGGCAGACGTTGTATCAGTACGTCGCGAGCGTGGGACGCATCGTGCCGCGTCTGGTCGTCGGTAAAGGCGAGCGGCTGCTCGGTACGCAGCCGGTGGGCGGAAGCCTGGTGATCCTCAGCGACCGTGCGCTCTATGTGTTCGACGGAAGGCATCTGCTCGACGCGCCGGTCCCCCCGGCGGCGCGACAACGCGTGGCGATACCGGGACTGTCCGGCGACCAGACGCGCGCCGAGATGGTCGAGCTGGTCGACGGCTATCTGGTCTCGTTCACCTTCAGCCGCCGTCCTTTCGACATGCTCGGAGCGCCGCCGTACCAGACGGTGCTGTGGGTCGACGACCAGGGCGACGTGGTTCCGGTGGCGACACGTGCGCTGGATCCGGATTTCCCCGAGTTCTATCGGTATCGCAGCTGGTGGTTCTCGCCGGTCCTCTACACCTTGCGCGATCGGGCGACCGGCCTGTTCGCCACGCCGTCGCCGTATCGCGAGTACGCGACGCCTCCCGTGCCCGCATCGATGCGCTGGCTCGCCGCGGTGTTGTCGCTCTTCGCGGCGTCGATCGGGGCGTGGGTCGCATGGCGTCGCAGCTTGTCCCTCGGCAGTCGCCTGGCCTGGACGGCGACCTGTGCGCTGGTCGGGCTGCCCGCGGTCGCCAGTCTGGCGTTGATCGTGCCGCGCGCCGAGCGCGCGGTTCGCCCGTTGGCGACTCCCGCCACCGTCTGATCCGTTACCAGGAGACCGTAATGAATTCGTGCCGGCTATGGTTCGGGGCGCTCATGGCGCTCGTCCTCGCGATGCCCGCGCTGGCGGCTGACGGCGCCTTCGCCGACGCGCTGCGACGCGAGCGCTCGCGACCGGCGTCGCCTCGCTTCGAGCGGGCGGCGTTTCTGGTTCGGCCGTCCGTAACGGCGGTGTCCCTCTCCCCGGACGGCCGGCAAATGGCGTGGCTGCGCGGACCGGAGGACGGACGCTCGCTGTGGCTGGCCCCGACCGACGCCGACGAGGCGCGCCAGGTCCTGGCCGGCAGCGACGCGACGGATCTGCTCTGGTCGCACGACGGGCGCTGGCTGCTGCTGGTGTCGCCTCGACATCTCTTCGCGCTGGCCACGGCGGGGCAGGCGGGAACGCGCACCCTCATCGAACTCGGCGGCCCGGGTGGGCGTGAGGTGATGGAGGTGGACGCAACGTCGCCCGCCGCGGTCATCGTTCGCGAGCGCGTCCTGGACGCCGACGGTGCGCCCGGTGGCTGGCGCCTCTCCCGCGTGCGGGTCGATGGTCAGCAGGAGCGGCTGGCCGACGCGGTGGGCAGGATCACGGGCTTTGCATTAGCGGACGATGGCCGCCTCGGCTGGCTGCAGCAGGTCGATGGCGCCGGTGTCGACACGTTGCGCATCGATCGCGACGGACACCGGGAGCGCGTGCTCCGGTGCGAGGCGATGTGGCGTTGCGCCCTGTGGCCGGTGCTGGACGCCGATGCGCGTGCCCTTTTCATGAGCGACATCGGCGGCAGCCTCCGTCGCCTGCAGCGACTCGAGCCGGACGGTTCGATGCGGCCGCTTGCCGGCGACCCCGCGCAGGTGGCCGATGTCGACGAGGCGACCGCGGACCCTGCCACCGGGCGCCCGACGATCCTCGCGTATCGCGGCATCGCATGGGCGGCGCAGGGGCTCGATCCCGCGACGCAGGCGCGCGTCGACCGGATCCGCGCACGGTTTCCGGGCAAGGCGCTGCGCTTCCAGCCGGGCGCGCATCGCTGGCTCGTCGTCGAGCGGGGTGGAGCGCAGCAGGATGCGCGGTACCACCTCTTCGATCCCGCGCACGACCGCTTTACCGAAGTGCTCACGACGCCACCGCTGCGTGGCCGCGACGGCGGCGTGGCGTCATGGCTGCCCGATGCGTCGATGGCGACGCAGCTGCCGTTCGACTGGACGGCGTCGGACGGGATGCGCCTGCATGGTTTCGTCCGCGTGCCGCCCGGTGCCGACCCGGCGACATTGCCACTGGTCGCCCTGGTCCATGGCGGTCCGTGGGGCAATGTCGCCGCCGACGAATTCGGCACGGGGGTCTCGCAGTTTCTGGTGAATCGCGGCTATGCGGTGTTCGAGCCCAACTTTCGTGGGTCCACCGGTTTCGGCCGCGACTATATGCTCGCCGCGCAGGGCGACTTCGGTAACGGGCGCGTGCAACGCGACATCGTCGAGGGCGTGCGCGCACTACTCGCTGCGGGTGTCGGTGATCCACGCCGGGTGGGTATCGTCGGCGCGTCGTTCGGTGGTTATTCGGCGCTGCTCGGCGTGACGTGGCAGCCCGAACTGTTCCGGGTGGGTGTGGCGCTCGTGCCGCCATCGGACTTTGCCTGGGACATCGCCTGGATCACGCGTTCGACGGAGGCCAACTCGCTCTCGTCGCCGCTGCCGTTCGAACTCTGGATGACGCAGGTTGGCCTGGGTGACAGGGGCACGCTGCAACGCATGCACGACGAGTCGCCGTTGGCCAACGCGACGCGTATGCGACGCCCTCTGACGATCATCGCCGGCGGCGACGATCAGCGCGTGGCCTTGCGCGGTGTACTCGGATATGCGGCGCAGCTGAAACACCTGGATCGTGACGTGACATTGCTGGTCGATCCGGCCGCGGGACACAGCAACGAGCGGCCACTGGCACGGGAAGCAAGCCTGTACCTCATCGCCGATGCCCTGCACCGCCATCTCGGCAGCATGGCCGAAACACCGCCGGACCCTGCCATGCGCGACTATCTCGCGGCCAATCTGCGACTCTCCGGCGATGCCCTTACCACGGCGTCATCCGCCAGCCCTGCGACATCGCCTGCAGACGCGCGCTGAAGGCGAATTCAGAGGAGAGACCGGTGTCCCGCCGTCGATCAGGCCTGCGCGCGCTTCAGGGCGCGCGCCAGAATCTCGGTGAGCGCACCCTGCGAGAAGGGTTTGGCCAGACGCGGGATGTCGACGTGCGCGCCGCCGGCGAGGTCGGCGTAGCCGGTGACCATCACCACCGGCAGTGAGGGAGCGAGCTCGCGGACACGCTGGGCCAGCTGTGCGCCGGTCATCTGCGGCATCGCGTGGTCGGTGAGGACGAGATCCACCGGGGTGCGCTCGAGCAGGCTGAGCGCCTCGGCGCCTGAGCGCGCGGTGACCACGCGGTAACCCAGCTCCTGGAGCATCTCGGCCGTGGTCGCCCGGACCAGGTCGTCGTCGTCGACGGCAAGAATGCAGGGCGAGTCCTCCCGCATGGGATTCGCAGGCACGAGGACCGGCGTGTCCGTGACGGGCGCCGGATCGTCACCCGCATCGGCGTCCGTCGCGGGCAACCAGATCTCGGCGGTCGTGCCCACGTCGGGACGGCTGGTAAGGAAGAGAGAGCCGCCCAACTGCTCGGCGAGCCCGTGGACCATCGACAGGCCGAGGCCGGTCCCCTTGCCGACGCCCTTGGTGGTGAAGAACGGCTCGGTGGCCCGCTTCAGCGTCGCGTCGTCCATGCCCGCGCCCGTATCGCTCAGCGACAGGCGCACATAGCGACCAGCGACGAGCGGACCATGCGCGTGGTTCACGTCCACGCCGTCGATGTGGATGGCCATGGTGCCCACACCGTCCATCGCGTCGCGCGCGTTCACGGCGAGGTTGAGCAGGGCGGATTCGATCTGGTTGGCATCGCCCTCGATCGTCGCCGGTTCCGGGCCGAAGCGGGTTTCGATGACGATCGTCGGACCGAGCGAACGCTGCATCAGCTCGGTCATGCCCTCGACCAGCACGCGCAGGTCGATGCGTTCGGCTTTCAGATCCTGCCGGCGGGCGAAGGCGAGCATGCGCCGGGTCAGCACCGCTCCACGCTCCGCGCCCGAGCGCGCGGTGTCCACGAGCCGCAACAGTTGCGGTTCCTCCGGCAGGCGCTCACGCAGCAGTTCGAGGCTGCCCTGGATGACCATCAACAGGTTGTTGAAGTCGTGCGCGATGCCGCCGGTGAGGTTGCCCAGCGCCTCCATTTTCTGCGCCTGCATGAGCGCCTCCTCGGCCTGCATCAGCGCGGCCGTGCGTTCGTGGACCTTGGCCTCGAGCGCTTCACGGAAACGGCGGTCGCTCTCGCGTACGGCGGCCTCCGCACGCACGCGTTCGATATGCGACCACGACCGTTCGACCACTTCGGAGAGCAGCGCGAGGTCATCCGGTTGCCAGTCGCGGGCTTCGCGGTCGTGGACCGCCATCAGCGCGGTGAGCCGGCCACCGCGGATCAGCGGCATGCAGATGGTGGCGCTGGCCCCGAGTTGCTGGAACGCTTCGGACTCCTCGGGCGGCAGTTCAGCCCGGTTGTCACGGACGATGTACGGCTTGCCCGCGGACAGGCTGGTCACCGCGAGGCGGCCGAAGTCCGTCAGCTTGTAGCGACCGACGATGCTGGGAGAGCCCGGGGCGCACCAGTCGCCGCGGATGGTGAAACCGTTTTCGTCCTCGTCCATGTCGGCGTAGGCGCAGATGGACACGCCCAGATGCCTGGCGAGCATGCGCGTCGTCGTCGCGAGCAGCTGGTCGGCATCGGTGTATTTGGCGGTGGATTCGCGCAAGGTGTCGAGGAAGCGCAGGCGCGCCTCGTTGCCGCGGATGGACTGCTCGGCGCGGACCCGTTCGGTGGTCTCCACCACGATGGCGATGACCCCGCCCGGGCTGCCGCTTTCGTCGACGACCGGCGAGTAGTCGAGGTTCATCCAGACCGGCTCGGGCAGGCCGCGCCGGATCAGCGTCAGTTGCTGATCCTTGTACGCGAGCGTGCCGCCGGCAAGGCCGACGCGCATCACGTTGTCGTTGAAATCGGCGATCTCGTCCCAGCCCTTGCGCACTTCGGAGCCTAGCAGCTGTGGATGGCGCCCTCCCGCAAACACGGAATAGGCGTCGTTGTAGATCATGTAGCCCTTCTCGCCCCATAGCAGCACGATGGGCACGGGGGAAAGCAGCAGCAGGCCGGTGGTCGTGCGCAGGCTCTGCGGCCATCCCTCGAGCGGCCCGAGGTCGGTGGTCGCCCAATCGAACGCACGGATGAGCGCGCCGGTCTCGCCGCCGCCGTCGAGCCAGGAAAGATCGGGATTGTGACCGGCCGGAGCGCCTGGCATGGGGCGTATTTCCATCAGCGTTTCGTGTCGTCCCGAGTCTAGGCAGGCAAATGTGACGACGACCGCAATGGTGGGACCGTCAGCGAGCCGCCCGTTTCCGTGCTTCGTCGATGACCCGGCACAACTCGGCGACGCCCGGCAGGATCGATGGCGAGGGCAGGGCCAGGGTAGGCGCGTCGAGAGGCACGACGTTGCCGTGTCGCACGGCGGCGAGAAAGCCGGTCTTGCGCCACTCCGCCAGCGATGCGCCGGCGTCGCCGCCGCCGAGAATCATGTCAGGGTCGCGCGCCAGGACGGCCTCGCGCGTGACCGTCGGCGCGGCCTGGGTCAGGTCGGCGAAGACATTGACGCCCCCGCAGAGCGTGATCGCGTCGTCGATGATCTGGGCGTGGCCGATCGTCATCAGCGGCCGGTCCCAGATCTGGTAGAAAACCTTGAGCCGCGGCTTGCCCGCGTAAGCCGCACGAAGCCTGCCCAGTTCGGCCTCGAACGCGGCGGCGTCGCGGTCGGCCACCGCCTCGGTACCGGCCAGCCTGCCGAAGCGTCGGGTGGCCGCGGCCACGTCCGCCAGGCGCGTGGTCTCGGCGTAGAACACGGGCACGCCCAGGCGCGACAGCTTTTCTACCTGCGCGGCAGGCGTGCCGCTTCGCCACACGACGATCACGTCCGGCTTCAGTCCCACGATGCGCTCGAGGTCGAGCATGGTCGCGTCGCCGATGATCGCGATGTGCTTCGCGTCGGCGGGATGGTCGCTGTAGCGTGTGGTACCGACGACGTACGGCCCCGCACCGGCCGCGAACAGCGCATCGGTGATGCTCGGCGCGAGGCTGACGATGCGCTTCGCCGGCGCCGGCAGGGTGACCGTGCGCCCTGCGTCATCGGTCACCGTCACCGAAGCGGAGGCGGGGAGTGCGATCAGCATGGCGAGCAGGGCGAGCGGACGGATCATCGTGAGACACCGTTGAGGCGTTCGGCGCGGAAGAACAGCTCGTCGCCCAGCGTGACGCCGTGGATGGGATGACGGAACGCGGCCGAGAGATGCCCACTCGTGATCACGTCGTTCGTTCGGCCGGCCAGAGCGCCGCCCTTGCCATCCATGAGCACCGCATGCGTCGCATGCTGGAAGGCCAGGTTGATGTCGTGCACGGTGTAGATCACCGACTTGCCGTGGTCCGTGGCGACGCGCATCAGCTCGTGCAGCGTCTTCATCTGGTGGTGCAGGTCGAGCGACGTTAGCGGTTCGTCGAGCAGCAGCAGGTCGACATCCTGCGCGAAGAGCGTGGCGATGTTCACGCGCTGGCGTTCGCCACCGGACAGCGTGGTGACGTCGCGGCCGGCCAGTTCGGCCAGCTCGAACGTTTCCAGTGCCCGCCGCGCCGCGTCGTCCCCTTCGTCGCCCCACGCCCAGAACGACAGGCGGGGATGCGTCGCGGAGACCACGGCATCCAGGACCGACAACGAAAACGCGTCGACCACCGACTGGGGAAGGAAGCCGCGGCGTCGGGCGAGGTCGAGCGGACGGTAGTTGGCGATGTCGTGCCCGCCGAGCAGGACCCGGCCACCGTCCGCAGCGCGTAAGCCGGCCAGTGTACGCAGCAGCGTGGACTTGCCCGCGCCGTTGGGGCCCAGCACGCACCACACCTGGCCCGGTACCACGCTCATGTCCAGCGCGCGCACCAGTTCTCTTCCGCGCACGGTCAGACTGAGGGATTCGGTGGTCAGGCGGGTCGTCATCGCCGGTGCACCAGCAGGAACATGAAGGTCGGCACGCCGATCACCGCCATCACCGCGCCGACGGGGAGCTGGATCGGGTCCGCGACCACACGGGCCAGCGTATCCGCGACCGTGACGACGATGCCGCCACCCAGCGCGCACGCCGGAATCAGCACGCGCTGATCGTTGCCGACCAGCCGTCGTAGCGCGTGCGGGACCACCAGTCCGACGAAGCCGACCGTGCCGGCCGTGGTCACGGCGATCGCGGTGGCGACCGAGGCGATGACGAAGATCGCGGCCTTCACGACCGGTGGCCGCACACCGAGCGCGCTGGCCGACTCTTCGCCGCGCATCAGCAGATTCAGCTGGCGGCCCAGCGGCGCGACCAGCAGCACGCATGCGAGCAGGGCGAGCACGGGCAGCGACCAGTTCGCCACGCCGCTCAGATCGCCCATCATCCAGAACAGCATGCCGCGCAGGTTCTTGTCCGGCGCCAGCACCAGCATCATGCTGACGATGGCTCCCAGCCCCGCGGCGAGCATGACGCCGATCAGGATGAGGTCGGTGGAATCGTCGCGATGCGCGGCGCGCTGGCGCGACAGCAGATCGCGGTGAGCGAGGACGAACACCGCGACGCAGGCGAACAACGCACCCCCGGCCGCACCGGCGGCGACGGCCAACGCACCCGCGCCGGCAAGCATGGCGCCCAGGGCGCCCACCGCGGCGCCACCGGACAGCCCGAGGGTATAGGGGTCGGCCAGCGGGTTCCGCACCAGGATCTGCATCAGGCAGCCGGACAGCGCGAGCAGCCCGCCGACGCCGTACGCCGCGACGCTGCGCGGCACGCGCAACTCCCAGACGATCGCGTGCATCGGTGTATCGGCGGCGCTGAAGAGTGCCTGCCACGACGCGGCGATGGTCGAGTCGGTCCCGCCCAGGAGGAGTGAGGCGGCCAGCACCAGCACCGAGGCGAGCAGCATGCCCGACCATAGCCTGACGGCCGAGGCGAAAGTAGCCGTGCGCGGCATCCGCGTTGTTTCGCCTGTGCTTGACACCTGGGCCCGGCTCCCGGAACAGCTCAGCAGAATAAAGGATTCGCGACCCCGGGCGAAGAAACCTTGAGCAGGCGCGCGCATGAACCGTCAAGCTGTTCACACAGCCATCGCTTACCATCGGGGCTTTCGAGTACGAACCGGAGCCCCACCGTGTCCTACCAGGCAGCCGCCAACCGCTACGACAACCTCATGCCCTATCGCCGCTGCGGACGCAGCGGTATCGACTTGCCGGCGATCTCGCTTGGCCTCTGGCAGAACTTCGGCGGAGCCGACGTCTTCGAAACCGGCCGGGCCATCCTGCGTCGCGCCTTCGACCGCGGCGTCACGCACTTCGACCTCGCGAACAACTACGGCCCCCCGTATGGCTCGGCGGAGGAGAACTTCGGCCGCGTGATGGCGAGCGACTTCGCGCCGTACCGCGACGAGCTGATCATCTCGTCCAAAGCCGGGTGGGACATGTGGCCGGGCCCGTACGGCGGCATCGGCGGCAGCCGCAAGTACCTCATCGCCAGCTGCGACCAGTCGCTCAAGCGTATGGGTCTGGACTACGTCGACATCTTCTACTCGCACCGTGTCGACCCCACCACGCCGCTGGAAGAGACCATGGGCGCGCTCGCGCATCTGCATCGTCAGGGCAAGGCGTTGTACATCGGTATTTCCAGCTACTCGCCGGAACTCACGCGCAAGGCCGCGGCCATCCTCGCCGAAGAGCGCGTGCCGCTCTTCATCCATCAGCCGAACTATTCGATGTTCAATCGCTGGATCGAAGACGGCCTGCTCGACACGCTGGAAGACCTGGGCACCGGTTGCATCGCCTTCTCGCCGCTGGCGCAGGGCCTGCTGACATCGAAGTACCTCAAGGGCATCCCTGCGGACGCACGCGTTACGCGCGAAGGTTCACTCGGCAAGGAACAGCTCAGCGAGCAAAACCTCGAGCGCATCCGCGCTCTGAACGCCATCGCCGAAAGCCGTGGCCAGACGCTGGCCCAGATGGCCATTGCCTGGACCCTGCGCGACCCGCGCGTCACTTCCTCGCTGATCGGGGCCCGCACGGTCGAACAGCTCGACAACTCGCTGGACGCCGTGAAGCACCTCGATTTCACCGCCGCCGAACTTACGGAAATCGATCGCTACGCCAGCGACGGCGGCACGGACCTCTGGAAAGAATCGGCCGAGCTCTGATCCACCTCGATCTCTCAAAATCGCGGGGCGACGCTGTCGGTAGGAGCCAGCCCTGCTGGCGAAAAGCCAACAAAGCGGAGAAGCCGACCCCCATCCGTCGCAGCGTATAGCGCCCTTAAATTTTAATAAGGCAAACCCTTATTAAACTTTAAGGGCCTAAGCTTTAATAACTACCTACCCTCCGGACAACTTCGCCTCCGCCCATGCCACGATTTGCGCGCTACCCACAGCCCCCGACTGCCGCGCCACCTCGCGCCCGCCGGTAAACAGAATCATCGTCGGGATACTCCGGATGCCATAGCGCGCACTGAGATCGGGGTTTGCATCGGAGTCCACCTTCGCCAGACGAAACCTCGGCTCCAGCGTTTTCGCCGCCGATTCGAAATGCGGCGCCATCGACAGGCAGGGCCCACACCAGGTAGCCCAGAAGTCGACCAGCAAGGGCAGTTCACTGCGCTGCACGTGCTTGTCGAACGTTGACGTGGTCAGAACCGCGGGCTTGCCGGTAAACAACGCCTGGTGACAATGGCCGCAGTTCGGCGCGGCGCCGAGGCGCTCCCGTGCCACGCGGTTCATCGTTCCACAATGCGGGCAGGCGAGAAGGATAGGTGAGTCGGTCATGGCATCGTCCGTATGGCAGGTGGCCCATGCTCAAGCTTAGCCGGTCATGATCTGCGGTCTTGTATCTGCTAGAGCCACGTCCACGCTGCTAGTCCCAGCAACGGCACGGAGACGAGCAGCGCGACTAATCCCAGGCAACCGCCCTGCGATTCGCTACGGCGGCTCGAAAGCGGCCGCCGCTTGCCGATGCCCGGGGGCTGCGTCTTAAGCCATTTGAGATGGCAGGGGCGGCAAAAGAATCGCGATTTCCCATCTCGCAGCGCGCCGATGGTTCTTGCATTGTGCGGGGTGATCGTGCCGCACCGATGGCAGGTAAAGGTTTGCGCGGCGAATGGCTGTCGACGTGCGCGTTTTCGCGTGATCAGGAAAAGGAGCAGCCATCCGACCACAATCGCGCTGATGACTTCGTTCGTCATTTCATTTTCCTCCGCCGCCCCCAGGCCGGGGGCGACTCCGCCCCGGTCTAATTTACAATCTCGCCCCATGACCCATCAAAAGGATTGCCGATATGGATCATCGATATAGAAAGAAGATCGAGAGGTTCTGGCAGCGTCAGGAGAAGCGTGTCAGGCGGCACATGGACTCTATCGACATCCACGGCTGGTTCGACTACTGGCATGCCCACCCGGCAGGTTTGCGATCGCGGCGCCACCATCCGGAGAATCAGGATCTCGCGGCCTCGACTACGGTGAGTTGGCTCCGTGCGTTCGATACGCTCGCGAAGACCCGTACTCAACCGATACAGGTCTTTGCCACCCTCTGTGACGACCCATCGAACAATGCGGTCTGGTTGCATTCGCCGAGTCCGAACAAGGCCAACTACCCGCACACGTTCGATCGGGTTGAATGGGAAAAAAGCGTGCCCGGCTGGGTTGCCGATGCCCTCGAAGGAACAGGCTTCGCCGTCGGAGCAGCAGGCGATGAAGCCGGCACGCTTTATGTCGTTTGCCGAACCGAGATGATCAATCCGGTGTGACAATCCAGGCCGAGTAAGCGGGAAGTGACGCCCCGTCCAGCGTTTCCAGCCCACGCAGGGAAACCTCACTTGCCGCAAGCGTCCTGACCTTGCCCTGCATCAGCCGCTTCGGCACCAATTGCGCCGAACCACTGAAGTTGAGCATCACCAGCACCGGATGTTCTCCCTCGCGTCGATAGATCAGGACGTTCGGATCGCGGGTATCCAGAAATGTCATCGCGCCATCGCGCAATGCCGGGTTGTCCCGTCGAAGCGCGATCAGCTGACGATGCCAGTTGAGCAACGACTCGGGTTGCTTCCGCTCATCCTCGACGTTGACCGTTGCGTGGTTGGGATTCACCGGCAGCCACGTTCTGGGGTTCGTCGAAAAGCCGGCCTGCGGCCCCGGCGTCCACTGCATTGGCGTGCGCTCACCGTCACGCCCCTTGTCCTTCGGCCAGCCGGTGACGCCGACCGGATCGCGCACGTCTTCGACCCGCGTGGGTGTCGCGGTGGTCATGCCGATGGGAGCGCCGTAGTAGGTGAGGGCGACAGCGCGGGACGTCAGCAGCGCCGCCGCGACGACCTTCGCGCGCTCCACGTCATGCGTGCCATCGCCAAACCGATCGATCGAACGTGGATTGTCGTGGTTATCGACAACGAGCAACGGTTGCCCGTGAACCTGTTGCGACTCCTGAAGGCGCGTGCGGAACCATGTGGCGTCGAAGCTTGCCTGCCAGCCGAAGCCCAGCTGCAGGTTCATCGGCAACTGCAGTTGCGGCACTTCCTTCGTGCCATACCACTCGTCCAGCAGCTTGATGTTGGGCTCGTAGGTTTCGCCGATCAGCACGCGTTGGCCCGGATAGCTGTCGACCAGTGCACGCAGGCGTCTCATCACGCCATGGACCTCGGGCAGTTTGTCGCTGTAGAGGTAGTTGAGGTTCGGCTCGCCCTGCGCATTCGTACCAGGACGTTCGGGATCGTTCCGTAGCTTCGTGTCCTCGAACAGCACGGAGATGGCATCGAGCCGGAAGCCGTCCACGCCGCGATCCAGCCAGAAGCGTATCGCGCCGAACATGGCTTTCTCCACGTCGGGATTGCGCCAGTTGAGATCCGGCTGCTGGATGTAGAAGCGGTGGTAATAGAACTGGTGGCGCGCCGGCACCCACTGCCATGCCGAGCCGCCGAACATCGACTCCCAGTTGTTGGGCGGCGCCTTGCCGTCATGGATGTTCCGCCGCTGCACGGCGGAGAGGTGCGCGGTGTCGGCAGGGATGCCGTCGTTCCACACGTACCAGTCCGATTTCGGGTTATTCCGTGAACTGGCGGATTCGACGAACCACGCGTGGTGATCGGACGTATGGTTCATCACCATGTCGAGGATGACATGGATGTGGCGCTGCTTTGCGGCCTGTTGCAGGCGATCGAAGTCCGCCATCGTGCCGTATTGCGGGTCGATGGCCTGGTAGTCGGAGATGTCGTAGCCGAAATCCGCCTGCGGCGACGGGTACATGGGCGCGATCCAGATCGCATCTACTCCGAGCTTCTGCAGGTCATCCAGATGGGCATTGATTCCGTTGAGGTCGCCGACACCGTCGCCGTTGCTGTCACCGAAGCTGCGGGGGTAGATCTCATAGACGAGAGCGTGTTTCCACCACGGTGCCGTCGTATCCGCCGCCGTCGCATCCAGTGCCGCCCAGAAAAGACAAAGCGAGCCAGCGACACCCGCGAGCCGGCGAAAGATACCCATTGGCCACATCCCCTGACTGGAAGACCGCCGATAGTAACGCAGGGCTCCCGTGGCCAGATGCCGACGAACGCGCAAGCCGGGTGGCGGCTTGCTCAGGGCCGGTCTGGCCTGTCGATCGATACGGGGCGTTGCCATTCGCGTGTAAAATGGGCGTTTTTTCGCCAGCAGAACCCGTGCAAGCACACCAGCGGACCAGCGTCCGTGGACCCACGTTCATCCGCCTGTTGTCGCGTCTCACCGACGTTGATACGGGTCGCCCGAACGCCGCGTTGCCGGACCGGTTGAGCCAGTGGCTCGACTGGACCCATGCGCTTGCCTTGTCGGCGGCGCTGGACGGGAAGGTGGAAGCGATCGCCGCGGAGGTGTCGCACCCCGTCGACGACGAAGCGGCCGAGTGCGCCCGGGTCAGGCAAACGCTGGTCCAGGCCATCACCGGAGCCCGTGAGCTCGTCGCCCGGGGTATCGTCGCGGGCACGACGCCCGACTTCGCGCCGCTTCGGCAGCGCTACACCACGCTCCAGAGGTCCATGCAGTCCCACACCGGGCACCTGCGTGGGCGTTTGCGGGACATTCTGGCGGCCTCATCGGATGAGATGGCCCGCCTCGCGGAAGTCGACGCCGTCATGGAGCTCGCGCTGAGCGGTCGCGAGCAGTCGCTGATGGGCAACGTGCCCGCCCTGCTCGCCCATCACTTCGACCGGCTGCGCCAGGCGGCCCGCCCCGACGATGCCGGGGCATGGCTGGATGCCTTCCGCAAGGACATGCAGGCCGTGCTGCTGGCCGAAGTCGATGTTCGTTTCCAACCGGTCGAGGCGCTGCTCGCCGCGCTCCGTACCCGATAACTGAGAAATCATGTTCAGAAACTTTCTTCATCTCGCCGTGTTCCTCGTGGGCCTCGTGGCCGTCATCTGGATCGGTGCGGGCTATGTGGGCTCCAACCCGCTTGGCGCGGCGGTCGCGCTGCTGATCGCCGCGTGTTACCTCGCCGGCGCTCTCGAGCTGTATCGATACCATCAGGCGACCACCACGCTCCGTCAGGCCGTGGGCGAACTCGAGGTGGCTCCGTCCGGTCTGGCCGGCTGGCTGGATCGCCTGCATCCGAGCCTGCGCAACGCCGTGCGCCTGCGTGTCGAAGGCGAGCGCGTGGCGCTGCCGACACCGGCGCTTACGCCGTATCTTGTCGGTCTGCTGGTGCTGCTCGGCATGCTGGGTACGCTGCTCGGCATGATGGCGACGTTGCGCGGTACGGGGCTGGCGCTGGAAAGCGCGACCGACCTGCAGGCCATCCGCAGCTCGCTCGCCGCGCCCGTGAAAGGCCTGGGCTTCGCGTTCGGTACGTCGATCGCCGGTGTCGCGACGTCGGCGATGCTCGGCCTGCTCTCGGCGCTGGTACGCCGCGAGCGCCTGCACGCCGTACAGGCTCTGGATGCGAAAGCCGCCACGACACTGCGCGTCTTTTCGCGGTCGCATCAGCGCGACGAGTCGTTCCGGCTGCTCCAGCAGCAGACGGAAGCCATGCCGGCGTTGATGGATCGCCTGCAGGCGATGATGACCGCCATGGAAACGCACAACGTGGCCGCGAGCGAGCGTCAGCTAGCCAGCCAGGAAGCCTTCCACGCGGCCACCGCGACGATCTACACGCGCCTCGCCGGCTCCGTCGAGCAGTCGCTGAAGGACAGTGTCACCGAGAGCGCACGCGCCGCGAGCGCGGCCTTTCAGCCGGTCATGGAGTCGACGATGGCCGGCCTTGCCCGCGAGACAGCCGCCTTGCACGACACGGTGACCCGTGCGGTGCAGCAGCAGCTGGAAGGCCTGTCGGCGGGCTTCCAGCTGAGTACGTCGAATGTGGCCGCCCTGTGGAACGACGCTCTGGTCCGGCAGCAGGCGTCCAACGACGCGATGGCGGCGGATCTGCGCGCCTCACTGGACGGGTTCGTCGACGGTTTCGGCGAGCGCTCGTCGGATCTGGTCGATGCCGTCGCGACCCGTCTCGACGCATCGGCATCGGCCACATCGGCCGCATGGAAAGACGCCCTGTCGCGACAGGAGGCGGCCAACGAAGCACTGGTCACACGCCATCAGGACGCGCTCGCCTCCGCGGCGACCATCTTTGACGACCAGGCCGGGTCGCTCGTACGCACCGTCGCTCAGTCGCACGCCGATCTGCAGTCGACCCTCGCCGCGCGTGACGAGGAACGTCTCGCCGCCTGGACCGCGTCCCTCGCCGCCATGACCGACTCGCTGAGTGCGCAGTGGGTAAAGACGGCCGAGCAGGCCGCCGCCCGCGAGCAGGCGATCTGCGACACGCTGGAGCGCACGGCGACGGATGTCTCGGCACGCACCCAGGCGCATGCGGGCGAAACCATCGCGGAGATTTCGCGGCTGGTCGACGCCGCATCGGAAGCGCCGCGCGTCGCCGCCGAGGTCGTCGCCGAACTGCGTCAGAAACTTTCCGACAGTATGGTCCGCGACACCTCCATGCTCGAAGAACGCAGCCGTCTGCTGGCGACGCTCGAGACCCTGCTCGACGCCGTCAATCATGCGTCCACCCAGCAGCGCACCGCCGTCGACGCACTGGTCACCACATCGGCCGATCTGCTCGAACGCGTCAGTACGCGCTTCAGCGACCACGTGGAGGCGGAGACCGGCAAACTCGGCAGCGTCGCGGCACAACTCACCGGCAGCGCCATCGAGGTGGCAAGCCTGGGTGAGGCATTCGGTGCCGCCGTGCAGCTGTTCGGTCAGTCCAACGAAGCATTGATGGAGCGTCTGCAACTCATCGCTGGCGCCCTCGATACGTCGCTTGCGCGCAGTGACGAGCAGCTGGCCTATTACGTGGCGCAGGCGCGGGAAGTGGTCGACCTCAGCGTGCTGTCGCAGAAGCAGATCATCGAAGAGATGCAGCATGTCGCGAGCCAGCGTCTGTCCAGCGGAGCGGGCAGCGCATGAGCGACGACTTCGAGCTCGAAGGCGAAGCCGGTACACCGATCTGGGCCGCGTTCGGCGACCTGATGTCGGTCCTGCTCGGTGCCTTCGTGCTGATCCTCGTCGGTGTGATCGGCATGCAGCTGCAGCTCACCAGCAAGCTGGACGAAGCGGTGAAGCAGAAGCAGGCCGAAGAGCAACGCCGTGTCACCCTCGAGCAGGCGCTGGCCGCGCCGCTCGCGGCCGGACGTGTGACGCTGGTGGACGGGCGCATCGGCATCCGCGGCAGCGTGCTCTTCGCTCTCAATTCCGATCAGCTGCAAGCGGAAGGCCTCGAGGTGCTGAAGAGCCTTGCCGGGCCACTCACCGGCTATCTCAAGACCCGCGACGAGGTGCTGATGGTGAGCGGTTTCACCGACGATCAGCCGGTCCGCGACGGTAACCGGCATTTCGCCGATAACTGGGAGCTTTCCGCCCAGCGCTCGCTGACCGTGACGCGCGCCCTGATCGCGGATGGCGTGCCGCCCTCGTCGGTCTTCGCCGCGGCGTTCGGCTCGGAGCAGCCGGTCAGCGCCAACTCCAGCGACGAGGGCAGGGCGAAAAATCGCCGCGTCGAGATCGCACCGATGCCCAGGCCGTCGGCGCCGGCAGCGGCGACCCCGTGAGCGCTTCGTCGACCCACACGCTACGCCGCCACCTCATCGAGGCGATGGAGCGGCGAGCCGCCGGACAGGAAGGCGAGTTGCGCCAGATCCTCGACCGGCGGCTCGCGCTGTTGCGTGCCGCGGACGTCGGGCGCGTCGAGGGCGACCGGCCCGGTGTCGGCCCGACGGCCGTCCGCGGCACGCTTGGCGAGCTGGTCGACGCGCTGGCCGCCGGCGATCGCGAGCCGTCACCTGAGCGCGCGGCTTACCCCGAGCTGCCTTCCCTCGACGCCTTTCGCCGCATATGGTCCCGGGTCCGCACCGAGAGCCAGTTGCGCCAGTCGATGGCTCCGGTCCCCGAAAACGCCGGGCCGCTCAACTCCTCGGCACTGGTCCATCGCGCCATCGCGCTGATGCGCGAGTCGTCGCCCGGTTACCTCCAGCACTTCCTCGCCTATGTCGACGACCTGTCGTGGATGGAGCGCGTCGGAGACGGTGTGGCGGGCCCCGCGGGCTCGCTCCAGCCGGCCACCATCGGCAAGCGCGCCCGGAAGAAACCTCGCAAATAGTTGAGGCGGATTCATTACTTCGTCGCCACGGCGCTCTATAGTTCGCCGATGACTTCCGACACCAAGCACCCTGCCGGCCTGCGCATCATCGCCGTCTACAAGGCGGTCAAGACGGTCGGCCTGATCCTCATCGCCAGCGCCGCGTTCCATCTGGACCGCGAAGACAGTTTCAGGCAGCTGGTGCAGTGGCTCGAGCATCTTCAGCTCACCGATAGCAATGACCTGCGCTGGAGCCTGGTGCATCTGCTCCAGCAGATGGGGCCGGCCAAGGTCGAGGCCGTCGGCATCGTCGCGCTGATCTATGCCGCCATCTTCGCCACCGAAGGCATCGGCCTGTGGATGCGCAAGCACTGGGCCGAGTGGTTCACGGTGATCGCCACCGGTTCGCTCGTACCGGTGGAGATCTACGAGTGCATCGTTCGCTTCGGCTGGCTGAAGGTCGCGATTCTCGTCGCCAATGTCCTGATCGTGGTCTACCTTGTCCGGCTGGCGCTTCGGCCCCGCGGCGGTGTCGCGATTACGCCGGCGGCGCAGGCAGGGTAATCCCGGTGGCCGTGTGGACGCCTTACCGCGACACGGAAGTCAGCTTCGACGCGCCGGAGTCGCTGGACCGCGCCAATCTCATCGAGGCGCGCGCCGTGGCCGGGCGCGCCATCGGGCACTACCGTGCGACGCTGGTGCGGCCATCCATGCAGTATTTCGACTGCGACCTGCACTTCATCGACCCGCTGCGCATCGACAAGGTCCTGCCGGACAGCATCTCCATCGTGCAGGTCATGGCCGGCCGCTGGCGTCACCGCGTCGATCGCGAGATGTTCGACCAGTACACGCCGGAGGCGCTGTCCTTACTCAGCCTCAGCGAGCCGGCGGAGGTCGTGGACACACTGCCTGGCGGCAGCCACGTGCGACTGGGTGGCCTGCGTATCTCGGGCGCCTTCCTGCGCGACCAGATCGAGGAGGGCGACCGCACGCTGGCGCCGCTGCTGGCGTTGCAGAAACATCATCTTCGCTTCGAACGCGTGCGCGACAGCAAGGCCATCGCGTCACTGTTCGAGCGCCTCTACCACTCGCCCTATACCGGCGCGTTGCAGCGGCTGCACAGGGAGAGCCTCAGTCTCGGCATTCTCGTCGAGCTGGCCGTGCAGCTGGGCGCCTCGCGTCAGGGGGCGACGCGCACGCTGAGGGCCCATCGCGACCTCGCCCATGAAGCCCGGCGCTTACTGGACGACAACCTCGCCCGTCCGCCCGCTGTCGACGAACTCGCCCGTGACCTCGGCGTCGGCGAAACGACGCTCAGACGTATCTTCCGGCGGGAGTTCGGTTGCTCGATGCTGCAGCACGTGAGAGATCGACGTCTCGAAGTCGCGCGGCAGATGTTGCGGCAGGGCAAATGGCAGGTGAGCCAGATCGCCTACCGGGTCGGCTATTCCAACCCGGCCAATTTTGCCAACGCCTTCAAGGCGCGGTTCGGGCATCCGCCGGGATCGGAATAGCATCCCGGCGTATCCCTGCGCGCGTCGCGCATCCCTGCGCCTCCTTGCGCGCGTGCCTGCATCCGCTGCATCCCTGGCGCCTCCCTGCGCGTTCCTGCGCATCCCTGTTCCCCCTTCTCGTCCCTTCGCATCCTGGCGTCCGGCGCGCGTACTTTAAGGAAACGCACACCCTGAGGGTGGTGGAAGGTCGCTGGCCACAAGTATGGGGTGCCCATTCACATGCGACGGCAATGTTTCGCCGATCGTTTCGTACGGCGTCGGGCTTACGTGCGTCTCAGCGACGCACGGGACTGACGCGGCCGAGGGCCACGAGCGGCCGTAACGCCGCTGTCACGCGGCTTACGAGTCATGAGGACAGAGTGCGGCGTGGCTCACAAAAGGACGTCTGGATGGCCTTCTTGCCGAATACGAAGAGACACGCCGGCCGACGCGCGTGATACATCGTGATTGCGGGTCATAAAAACGTCAGTCGTCGACTTTTTGACGGTTGGCTTGCCGGGCTTGCACGCCATCCTCCTCCCCTTCCGTCGCCCAGGGTGTTTCACCCCGGCGTTATCCGAGTCGTCACGATGAAACAACCCTGGATCTTCAAGCGTGTCTCCCTGAACCTGCGTCGCGCCGATGGCAGCCTCGACCTGCGGCCCTGGCACAGTGACGTGAGCGCGGCCCGTGCCACCGAGCCCGACAGCGCCCGTCGTCAGTTCCTGCGGAACAGCGCCACGGCCGCCGGCGGCCTGGGTCTGGCCAGCATGACCGGTACGGTCGGCCTGTCGTGGCTGTTCAGCTCACCCGCCAAGGCAGGCACGCTCGTCACGGGCAGCATGTTTCCCGAAGCCAATGCCATCGCCGCGGCGGAAACCATCATCCGTTCGCGGCGCGAGCTGATCATGTTCCACGGCCAGTCGAACGCGGTCGGCACCGGTGGCCGCCCCGCGCTCACGCTGCAGCAGATCTATGCGAACGTGACGTTCAACGGTGGCGTACGTCCCGGTACCGACGCGACCGCCATGACGGGTCTCGTACCTCTCGTGGAATACGACGGCGGTCACGGCACCGGCGGTGAAGTCGGTACCAATGCCTGCGCGGACGGGCTGGTGGAATACACCGCCGCGCTGACCGGCGTACCGGCCGCGTCGCAGTACAGCCGCTACAGCGCGTTTACCAGCGCGGAAGGTGGCCGTCCGATCGGTTACTTCGCCAGCTTCCTCGACGACAGCAATCTCGGTGGCTACCAGGGCTGGGACAACAGTGCGCTGCGTCTGAAAGCGATGCTCGGGCTGATGCGTGCCGAAGGCCAGAAGGACGGCAGCAATATCGGCTGGCTGGCCACCACGTGGCAGCAGGGCGAGGCCGACTCCACAGGCCTTTCGGAAACCCGTGCCAGCTACAAGACCAAACTCACCGCACTCGAACGCGCGCACTGGCTCAAGCTCTGCCAGGTCAACCTGCCCGAGCAGAGCTGGCGTCCGCTATGGCTGATCGGCCAGGTGACCAGCCACAACAGCTACGGCGCCACCAGCCCCGCATTCTGCAATCCGTTCATCGCGCTCGCGCAGCGCGACGCCTGCCTGGCCAGTCCTTACCTGCGCATGGTCAACCCGCAATACATGTTCGACTACGCGGACGAGGCGGCGGCGGATCAGCCGATGTTGCACCTGACCAACGAGAGCCATCGATGGCAGGGGCGCTACTTCGCCCGTGCGCTCTACCAGCTGATCCAGGATCGTTCGGCGGGCGTCGCGTTGCGCAACCCCGCGCTCGATGTCGCGGCGGCGGTCAAGGTCAACGCGCGTACGATCAACCTGGCCTTCAACGTGCCGGCCGGCGTGCTCACCCTGGATACGAGCTGGGTGGCGGCGACGCGCAACTACGGTCTGGACGTCCGCGATGCGAACAACAAGATCGTTCCGGCCAGCCCCACCGACAACAATCTGATCGCCGCGGTGAAGGTCATCTCCCGCGACACCCTGCAGGTGACGCTCAAAGCGGATCTTCCCGATACCGCCGCCAAGATTTCCCTCGGCTGGGGTGACCCGTCCGAGCCCGCATCGATCGCCGGACGTAAAGGCGGCCCGCGTACCAACATCCGTGACAGCGCCGGCGACACCGATCTGTACATCGCCAGCACGGGCAAGACGCGTCCGATGCATAACTACGCACTGGTCGCCGATGTGGCGCTTAGCTGGGTCAATCGTGTGCAGCCGACCGGTGAGTGGCATTTCAACGGCAATGCGCGCAGCGACGTCGTCGATCAGTCGGGTAGCGGTCGCGCCGCGCTCACGCTGATCGGGCGGCCGAGCTTCACCGCGTCGGGTACGCAGTCGGCGAACGGTACGCAGGGTTTCCAGACCGACATCGACGAGACCGCCAGCATCACGTTCGCGGCGATCTTCTGCAGCCCGTATGCCGTGGGCCCGGGTAGCAACGCGGGGCGTGCGATCAGCACCTTCCAGGGCTTCAGTCCGCGTCAGGCGGGTCTGGCGTTGCAGCACTCGTACGACACCGGTGTCGCCAACTCCGAGCTCACCAGCTTCCGTCTTGCCCTCACGGGCAGCCAGAAGGCCGTGACCAGCGGCCCGAGCGAGTCGCTCGACACGCGCTACAAGCCGCGCTTCGCCATCGTCTCGGTCGACGCGGTGAGTGGCAGCGTGCGCTTCCTCTGCCCGGCGTATGAGGACAACCTGCGTGAGCAGCGCTATCCGGGACTGGCGACACGTCCGCTCAACGGCAAGGTGCTGATCAATGCCTGGAAGGACGGCGGCGATGCGACGGGGCAGGGCGCGGTGCTGACCCGCTATGCCGCGGTGTGGAACCGTGCGCTCAGCTTCGAGGAAATGCTGGCCGAGTACGAATACGCGCGCGGCCTGTTCGGCAGCGTGTAACTCGCCACGCAATCGGCGTAACCTCGGTGCATGCGACGGCGATCCGCCGTGGCAATCACCGGGGAAACGTCATGAGCAAGGGATTGGATTCAAAGAAGAGCGACAAGAAGAAGCCCGCCAAGACCATGAAGGAAAAGAAGGCGGCGAAGGACGAGAAGAAGCGCAACCAGCACTGATTGCGCTTCTGACCCTGCTCAGGCGGCGACGGAGTAATCCATACGCCTGAGATCCTCGAGGAGCGTCGGGCCCGCCGGGTTCCATCCCAGGGCTTGACGCGTCCACGCGCTGGACGCCGAAAGATCCATACTCATGAAGGCGCTCATCCAGCCAAAGTAGGCGGCGGATTCGCTCGCGTCGATCGATTTCACCGGGATGCCGAGGCCTTCGCCCAGCGCCTCGGCGATGGCGCGGGCCGTGATACCCTCTTCGGCCACCGCGTTGTAGCGCGTACCCGGCTTGCATTGTTCGATCGCCAGACGGTACAGGCGTGCCACGTCGAGCACATGAGCCGCGGGCCAGCGGTTTTGTCCGTCGCCCACATAAGCGGAGACTCCTTTGGCGCGAATGATGTCCAGCAGCGGCGTGATCAGGCCCTGCTTAACCGGGTCGTGCACCTGAGGCAACCTCACCACCGACACGGCGACACCTTTGTCGAGCAGTTCGTTACCGGTGATCTCCGTGAGCGTGCGCGGGTTCGGGTGCGCCGCATTGAACACGTCCTCGCGGGCCAGCTCGCCATGGCCCGGGCTGCCTATGCCCGTACCCGATGTAATCAGCAGCGGCCGGTCCGAGCCGATCAGGGCGGAGCCGAGGGCGCGGATCGCCCGCTGATCCTTCTCGCAGTTGGCGACGAAGTTCGCGAAGTTGTGGTCGAACGCCGTGTGAATGACCGCATCCGCCTGCGCCGCGCCAGCGCGGAGGCTCTCCAGATCCTCAAGCTCGCCACGGTGTACGTCGGCGCCCGCCGCCTGCAGCGCCCGCGCGCCGGAGTCCGAACGGGTCATGCCGAGGACGTGGTGTCCGGCGGCGATCAGTTCCGGCACGATTCGTGAGCCGATGAAGCCGGTGGCGCCGGTGAGAAAGATACGCATGAGTGCTGCTCCCAATTCGTTGTAGGAGTACGATGGGCGCGTCGCTCATACTGTTAAAGTAGTGACGTTATCGTGGTATAGGAACCAACAGGATCGCTATGTCCGTCCCTGTCGACAATCCACTCGGTACCTTCCTGCGCGACCGGCGCACCCGGCTGGACCCCGCCACATTCGGTTTCGTCGGCGGCCGGCGGCGCACGAAGGGCCTGCGTCGCGAAGAAGTCGCCCAGCGCGCCAACATCAGTCCCACCTGGTACACGTGGCTGGAGCAGGGCCGGGGCGGTGCGCCATCCGCCGACGTACTCAACCGCATCGCCGTCGGCCTGATGCTGACCGAGCCGGAGCGCGAGCACCTTTTCATGCTCGGGCTCGGCCGGCTGCCTGAAGTGCACTACCGTGCGGCCAATGGTGTATCCCCGCGGCTGCAACGCGTGCTCGATGCGTTCGAGGTCAGCCCCGCGATCGTGCGGACGGCTCTGTGGGATGTCGTGGCGTGGAATGAGGCCGCCGCCGCCGTGCTGACCGACTACGCGCTGCTGCCTCCCGACCAGCGCAACATCCTCCATCTGATGTTCTCGAACCAGCGCGTGCGTGCTCACCAGGACGACTGGGAAAGCGTGGCTCGCTTCGTCGTCGGTGCGTTCCGTGCGGACGTGGCGCGCGCCGGAGCGACCGCGGAGATCGGCCAGTTCGTCGAAGACCTTTCGCGCATCAGTCCGGAGTTCGAGGCGATGTGGCTCGATAACGACGTACGCGCGCATGGCGAAGGTCTCAAGCGCATTCATCACCCGGAACTCGGGCTGCTCGAGCTGGAGTATTCGGCGTTTGCCGTGGATGGCCGGCCGGACCTGTGCATGTTCGTCTACAACGCGGTGTCGAGTGCGGACTCGGCACGGATCCGCGAACGCATCGAAGCACGACGGGCTTCAGCGACGTGAGTTGCCGCGCGGTCGAGCGGACAGGCGTCCGGCATGGGTGAAGCGCGCGAGCCGTCCCGTTCGTTGGCGGTGTTCTTCACGGTATTGATCGCGGCGATCACGGTGGCGGTGCTCAACGCTCCGCGCTCCCAGCGCCCGCCGATAGCCCGCAGCGACGTCATGCCGCCGGCCGGTCCGATCCTGCCCATCGTCGATGTCTGGCTGAGTACGGCGGATCATCGAAAGAAACTTACGGCGGAGCCGAGCGTTGCAATGACGGAGGCTACATCGTCACCTGCCGACATCGTGATCGACAGCGACGTCGCCTATCAGTCCATCGTCGGTTTCGGCGCGGCGATGACGGACTCGTCCGCCTGGCTTCTGCACAACACGCTGGGCGAAGTTCAGCGCGATGCGTTGATGAAGGAGCTTTACGGACCGCCGCCCGGTCTCAACTTCAACATGATGCGTCTGACCATCGGTGCGTCCGATTTCTCGCCGCACTTCTACACGCTCGACGATCTGCCGTTCGGTGCGACCGATCCCGACCTGAAACACTTCAATGTCGCGGAGAACATCCCCGACCTGATCCCGGTGGTGCAGGAGTCCCTCGCCATCAACCCTGGCTTGCGGATCGTCGCGTCGCCATGGAGCGCACCGGTATGGATGAAGACGAGCGAGAACCTGATCGGCGGCGAACTGCTCGAGACATATGAGGGCGCTTATGCCGACTATCTCGTGCGCTACGTCGACGCGTATCGGCGCCACGGCATTCCGATTTACGCGCTGACCTTGCAGAACGAGCCGAGGTTTTCTCCGATCAGCTACCTGGCGATGCCCATGTCGCCCCAGACACGCGCGCGCATCATCGGTCGATACCTCGGGCCGAAGCTCGCCGGGCGCTCGCCACGTACGCGGATCCTCGAGTGGGACCATAACTGGAGTCATCCCGAGGAGCCGCTGGCCGTGCTCGGCGATCCCGACGCGGCGCCCTACGTCGACGGCGTCGCCTGGCACTGCTACGAAGGCAGCCAGCACGAACAGGGTACCGTCCATCGAGCGCATCCCGACAAGGATACGTTCATCACCGAATGCTCCGGAGGCGACTGGCCGCTGAGCATGAATGGCGAGCTGCTGTGGTTTACGCGCAATCTTCTGGTCACGGGCACCCGGCAATGGGCACGTGGCGTCATCTACTGGAATCTCGCCCTCGACGAAAATCACGGGCCGCACTTCGGCGGATGTGCGGCGTGCAAGGGCGTGATCACCGTCGATTCGACGACGGGACGCGTGAGCCGGAATGACGAGTACTACGCGCTGGGGCATTTCAGCCGCTTCGTCCTTCCCGGCGCCGTGCGGATCAAGTCCAACGACACCGATGCGGAGATGGGACTGGCCAATGTGGCCTTCCGCAACGAAGCCGACGGATCGATCGTGCTCGTCTTGGTCAACATACGCACAGAGGCGCGTACCGTGTCGGTGGTAGAGGGTGGCCACCGCTTCGAGTACCGGATGCCTGCGGAGAGCGTGGCCACCTTCGTGTGGAATCCGGATCCGTTCGGGCGTTGGTTGCGCCTTATCCAGCAGTGGTCAGGACCGATACGGAATCCGCCACGCGTGGAATGAGCAGAAGCCTTCCGCCGCGGGAGGGGCGGCTGCTTGCGGTGTCGGTGGTCATTCCGGTGACGGTTTAAGGCCGCGAGAGGAGCTGTGAAGCACGCTTTGCCGGGATCAGGCCTTGATCGCAGCCCGCCGGTAACGCATATTCGCTATTCGCGAATAGCGAATATGAGGCGCCGCCGTGGAACTGAAACCGCAGGATCTTCTCGTGCTGCTCAAAGTCGCGGCTAATCCGCGGCAGCGCTGGACGTATGCCGCGCTGGGTCAAGCACTTTCGATGAGCCCCTCGGAGGTGCATGCCAGCGTGAAGCGCGCCGTGGCGTCGGGGCTAGCGGTGAGCTCCGGCCGTGGCGATTGGTCGCCGGTTCGACCTGCGTTGTTGGATTTTGCCCTGCACGGAGTTAGATACGTCTGGCCTGCGGTCCTCGGGCCGGTCAAGCGAGGGGTCCCGACCAGCTTTGGGGCTGAGCCGTTGTCTGATGCGATCACCGCCGTTCCCGGCGAAGCGCCGGTCTGGGCACACATCGGCGGAAGCGCGAAGGGGCCAATCCTGAGTCCTTTATATCGGTCCGTCCCGTTCGCGGCGCTGAGAGATCCGACGTTGCATCGCCTCCTCGCCCTACAGGACGCGCTGCGATCAGGCCGCGCGCGCGAACGCTCTCTGGCGGCAGACTATCTGGCCAACGAACTGAGAACTGCCGATGCGCCAGGATGATCCGAATCTTCCATACCTACGTTTGGTCGCCGAGGCGCTGGGCGATCTTCGCGAGCAAGTCGTCTTTATTGGAGGTGCGGTTGCTGGCTTGCTGATTACCGATCCGCTGGCCGAAAGCGTTCGCGCGACGAGAGATGTCGATGCGGTAGTGCAAGCAGCGCGTGCGCAGTTTCACCGAGTGGAGGAGCGCGTTGCCGAGCGAGGCTTTCGCCGGGATGTGGACAGCGGCGTCATTTGCCGCTGGATCCATCGCGAGTCCGGGGTCATCTTTGATCTGATGCCTGTGGACGCCGGAGTGCTGGGATTTTCGAACCGGTGGTACCCGTTTACAGTGGCGACAGCAGAAGTTCTCAACCTCGGCGACGAGCTTGCGATCCGTGTGGCCAGTGCCGTTGCGTTCGTCGCGACGAAGTTGGAGGCGTTTGCCGATCGCGGCGCTTGTGATATTGCCGCCAGTCACGACCTCGAAGACGTACTGAATATTGTTGATGGCCGAGAGGAACTGGTTCGGGAGCTGACGACGGCTCCTATTGCTGTCCGCCACGCGGTAGGACGCACCTTTGCCAACCTGCTTGTAAATCCGGATTTTATCAATACGTTACCCGGTCTGCTTGCCGAGCCAGAACGAAGTGAAATCGTTGTTGGACGCCTGAGGATCATGTCGGAATGGTTACATGACGAAGAAAACGATTAACGCTATCAAAGTCGCCGGCGATGGCAACGAAAAGCCGTTGTCAAAGGGCCAGAAAGCCTTCAACACGCTCAGCGAGAAGATCGCCAGGCGCCGTGCGACGCTGGCCGAGTGGGAGGTCTTCGGCACCGACTTCCGGCGCCGGTACACCGATGAAGTCGTGCCGCTGCAGAACAGCTTCGAAGCAATACGCATTCAGATGCTGCATAAGCTCGATCAGTCGCACGACGCAAAGGGGCTGACCAAGGGCGAGCGCCAGACGATCGAGGATCTCATCAGTCACATCGCCGGCGACCTCATGGAGTCAAGCGACGATCCCGCCGTCGAGGAACTCTATCGTCGCTACAGCGGGGCGGACGACGCGAAGAGCGCCGAGGCCCTGGCGGATCTGAAGCAAACGTTGGAGACCGAGTTCGGTGTCGATATCGCCGACGACGTCGACCTGAATTCGCCCGAAGCCGTGCTCCGTCATATCCAGAGACAACTCGACGAGCAGGAAGATGCCGAGCGCAGGCATCGCGAAGCGAAGGAGGAGTTTCACGCAGAGCGAAAGAAGGCAAAGAAGCCGAAAGCCGCCGAGGAGCGCGCGCGTACCGAGGAGGCGGAAGTCCACCAGTCCCTGCGCGAGGTCTACCGTAAGCTGGCCAGCATGCTGCATCCCGACCGCGAACCCGACCCCGTGGAACGCGAACGCAAGGCAGTCCTGATGCAGCGGGTCAACGGAGCTTACGCCAGCCGCAGCTTGCTGGACCTGCTCGCGATCCAGCTCGAACTGGAACACATCGACCAGACGGCGCTGGATAGCATCGGCGAGGAACGCCTCAAACGCTGGAATACGATCCTCAAGGAGCAGCTGCGTGGGCTCGACCAGGAGCTTTCCGAGGTGCAGTTCGAATACCTGGCCCGATGCGGGCTGAGCCCGATGGCGACGGTGTCGCCGGCGAGCGTGAAGCGCCATCTCACCGCGAGCCTCACCGACCTGCGCCATTACATCAAGGCGTTCGAACAGGATCTTCGTTCTTTCGATGACGTGAAACGACTGAAACTCTGGTTGAAGCAGATGAAGTGGGAGCTTTCCGCGCGATAACAGGGTCGTGATGTGGGTCACGCGACGCCTTCTCCCCAGTGAGTTGTCCGGAAGGCCGGTTCACGGCGCCGTCGTTCGCTGTATCCGCCCCGAACATATCTGCACATTCAATGCGCAGCTTTGTCAGTGCTCGAAGCAAACGCCTCTTGGTAGCTTAAAAGGCATCGGCGCGACCCGCCGGTGCAAACCAAGGCCATTCTTCGATGAAGTTCGACATATATCCGACCGTAGCGGGCTTCAGCCAACAGCTGATGACGGTAAACGGCATCAGGATCCATGCCGTCACCGGCGGCAAAGGTCCGCCCGTCCTTCTCCTGCACGGCTGGCCTGAAACCTGGTGGGAGTGGCATCACGTGATGCCGTTACTCGCCGGGCATCTCAGTGTCGTCGCTATCGATTTGCGCGGCGCCGGCTTCTCCGATTGCCCGCTCGATGGCTACGACAAGGCGACGATGGCACGCGACGCACACGAGGTCATGCGTTCCCTCGGCCATGAGCGCTACGCGGTATGCGGGCACGATATAGGCGGCATGGTCGCGCTGGCGCAAGCGGCGTTGTTCCGGGATGCGGTCAGTCATCTCGCGGTGCTCGACGTTCCCCTCCCGGGTTGGAGTGAGTGGGAGGAGACCATTGCAAGGCTCTGGCACTTCTCGTTCCATATGAATCGCGATCTGCCGGAACGGATGATCCATGGCCGGGAATACGACTACGTCGCGGCCTTCATGGCGGAGCGTTTTTACGACCACGGCAGCTTCAATCCGATCGATATCGATATCTTCGCGAAAGCCATGGCGCTTCCAGGGCGCACACGCGGCGGTATGGAGTGGTACCGAACGCTCGCTGGCGATCACGCGGCTGCGCTGGAGTACAAGACGCAGCCGCTCGACATGCCGGTTCTTGCCCTGGGCGGCGACCGGCGGTTCGGACCGCGCATGGTGTCGATGCTGAGAGAGTTCGCGACGAACGTGACGGGCGGCTCGATCGAGAGGTGTGGTCACTATGTCGTCGATGAGCAGCCCGGAGAGGTTGCCGCGGCGCTGCTCGGTTTTCTCGAAGCCACGTGATCCCTGGAAAGTGCGCCAGCGAGTCCTTTCCTCACGATTCCAACTCTCATCTCAAACGGAAACCATCATGTCCGCTCCTGAAATTCGCGGCGTCAATCACGTCGGTATCACCGTTCCGGACATCGAGGCAGCGAAAGCCTTCCTCATGGCGGCCTTCGGCGCCGAGCTTCTGTATCAGTCCTTCGGTCCGCAGGATCCGCCGCGACAAGGCCCCGAGTTCGAGCGGGCAGTGGGCGCCTATCCCGGCACCGTCGTCCGGGCTCAGGCGATGATGAAGATCGGGACCGGCCCCGATATCGAACTGTTCGAGATGCACGGACCGGAGCAGGCACAGCCCATCCGCGCGAGCGACTTCGGTATCACGCATTTCGCGCTGTACACCGACGATATCGACGCCTCCGTGGCGCGCTTCGAGAACGCGGGCGGCAAGCCGCTTACCGCACCGCGCCCCATTCCCTATGCGACCGAGAAAGGCCCCGGCAACAAGGTCTGCTATTGCCGGATGCCCTGGGGTACGACGATGGAATTCATCACCACACCGGATCGCATGCCCTACCACGATCAGACCGATCTTCGCCGGTGGCAGGACGAGGGTTGAGCGATGCGAGAAGGTTGGAGAGACATGATCTTCCCGCGACAAAGCGATTGCCCACAGGAGTCCTTGCCATGAACGACTCATCCCTTCCGCTGGCCGGTAAACGTGCCCTCGTTACCGGTGCCGCACGCGGCATCGGCGCGGCTATCGCGAAGAAACTGGCCGCCGACGGCGCAGACGTCGCGATCACCTACGAGAAGTCGATGGAGAAGGCCGAGGCCATCGTCGCCGACATGCGCGCCCTGGGCCGCCGAGCCCTCGCCATCCAGGCCGACGCGGCAAATCCGGAAGCCTCGATCGCGGCGGTCGAACGCACCGTGGCCGATCTGGGTGGTCTCGATATCCTCGTCAATAACGCTGGCGTCCTCGTCGCGGGTCCTTTTCATGACCAGTCCCTCGAGGACATGGACCTGCTGCTCAACGTCAATGTGCGCGGCGTTTTCGTAACCACCCAGGCGGTGCTAAAACACATCCCGGACGGCGGGCGTATCATCACGATCGGAAGCAATGCGGGTTTGACCGTTCCGTTTGCGGGCATCGCGGTCTACGCGGCAACCAAGTCCGCGATGGAAAGCTTCACCCGCGGTCTCGCCCGCGAGCTCGGCGCTCGTGCCATCACCGTCAATCTGGTTCGTCCGGGTCCCATCGACACCGATATGAACCCTGCCGATGGCTCTCTCGCCGCGTCCATTCTCCCGAGCCTTTCCATTCCCCGCTACGGGAAGACCCAGGAGGTCGCCGAAGCCGTTGCCTTCCTCGCGGGTCCTGGGGCTGCCTACGTCACAGGCTCGGGCATTCTCGTCGACGGCGGCATCGCCGCATGAGCTCTCGCCCCTTTTCGAGGGCGGCAAAAACACAGGTGAAAGACGATGACGAAGATGATGGTGATCTGCACGGGTGATGCCGGGACGCGCTTCGACCGGGACTACTACGCCAACGAGCACCTTCCGTTGGCCAGGGCGTGCTGGGGCGAGCATGGGCTTCAATCGGCGGAAGCATTCTTCCCGTACGCCGAGGGCGGAAACTGGATCTCGATCGGCGTCTACACCTTTTCGTCAGAGCAGGGTGTACACGACGCCCTGGCTAACCCGAAAACCCGGCAAGTGATGGATGACGTGAAGAACTTCACCGATTCGACCGTGGTGCTTCGTAGTCTCTTCAGGGAGTTCTGAGCGCGAAGCGTAAGACAGGGCAACCGGAGTGCGTCATGAGGCCTGATCGGGGGTCGAGAGCATGGCGTCCGCGATCTCGATCAACGCGCGAAGCCTGTCCATCCGCTTGAGATCCTGGTGGTATCCCACCCACACGTCCCGGCTGGGTGGCGCCTCACCGGTATCGACGCGCAGCAAGCCTGCCGTAGCGTCGCCCAGCGGGCGTGGGAGGACCGCCAGACCCGCGCCCCGGAGGCACATCTGCGCCTGCACCGACCGACTGGTGCTGGCGAACGCGAGGCGAGCGCCGGGAAATCGGTCGCGCATCCATGCAACATCAGGAAAGTGCGACTGTGCTTCATTCATGACGATCAGGCCGACGGATGCAGCGTCGTCGGCCATTTGCTTCATCGTCGCGGGCGATCCATAAAGTCCGTAGGGCATGCTCATCAGGCGACGCTGAACCACGTCCGGTTCGGTAAACGGCACGATGCGAAAAGCGATGTCCACATCGCGACGAGCGAGATCCGACAAACGGTATCCCGCGATGACCTCCGGAACCACGGCGGGATGCTGGCCGATCAGTGCCATGAACACCGGCGCGAGCACGTGAGCCGCGAACCAGTCGGCACATCCAATGCGCAGAATGCCCTCCAATCGTTCGTGGTTTCCCAGGAGACGGCGCTCCATCGACAGCGCGGACTGCTCCATCGCCTCAGCGGCACTTACGATGCCATCGCCGGCATCGGTCAGGACAAGTCCGTCGGAGGTCCGCCGGAACAAGGCTTGCCCCGCCTCGTCTTCAAGCACCTTGATCCGCCGCCCGATCGTAGGGTGACTTACCCCGAGACGACGTGCCGCCTCACCGTAGGAGCCGCTTCTGAGCACGGCAAGGAATATGCGGACGTCGCTCCATTCCATGCGCGTGCCTCAGTCGGGAAGAGGGCGAAATATGCAGCAGGCCGGGGCTGTCGGCAAGCGGGACATGTCTGGGATTCTTACTGAACGTGGCACGCCCTCGATGGAGGCATTCGGGACTGCCGACGTGAAAAAGGGAGATGGGACTCGAACTTGCCTAATGCCAAGTGGCGCTCAGAGCCGATGGCAGGTGAGGGTGCGGAGGCGTAAGTTAAACGCTCCGTGCAAGAAGCTTGCGGCGATATTCAGAGTTACATCAAGTGCTATCGCCCTTGTCGAGGCGTTTCGATTGCCTTCTGCGACCAGCAAAACTTGAACGCGGTGAATAGACCGACGCTTTCAGGACGAACCAGGTGAGCTTTTGGTTCCTTTGAAAGCCGCGGTGCTCTGTCAGGGTGGCTCAGGCAAGTCTAGACGCGTTGAACCGATAGCGCTGTGATCTTCATTGCATCCCGAGGCGCGCAGATCGCCGCGTCTGCGACTGACGATCGATAGGCAACCGTTCCCTTCGTTCGCATTCCCGCCTGCACCCGGTGCCGTACTCAGCAGAAGAGTCGCGACTTGTAGGTGTCGTCCACCGCGTTGTGTAGGCGAAACCCTACAGCCACTAGGAAAGTACGAAGCAACCCACTGTACTGCAAACGTTTTGCACCGACGCTGATGGCTTTCACTCGCTCTTGACATAGACGAACACGCTTGTACTCGTCCCGAATTGATTTCTAAAGTCGGACGCTCGATAGGGGGCCACTGGCTGGGGAAAGCGATGCAAGGGACGAATCAGGGGTGGACGCGCCATGCGCGTCCGATGATGCGCGGGCTGTGGATAGTCATGCTGTTGTGCGTGGCGGGCGTGCCTACCGTTGCGCTCGGCCAGACCACCGCCAAGCCTGAGGATGAGTACAAAAAGCTCATCAAGGTCAACGAAGACATCCAGCCGCTGGGTGACACGCCGTTCGGCGAACGCATCGGGTTGCAAGATGGCTCGCTCAGCTTCAGCCAGACCGACGTCTCCCTGACAGGCACCGGACCTGCCTTGACCATCGGCCGCACGTTCGCGCTTCACGGCGTGGAAGATCGCCCCGATCTTCAGGCGCGCGCTTTCGGCGACTGGGATATCGAACTACCCCAGATCTTCACGGTCACGGCGGACCAGAACAACGTCACCGGATGGCAGGTCGCGGCGAGCAATCCCAACGCGATCTGCTCGAGCTTCGGGCCACCGCCCAGCGTTGCCGCCCCCACGGGCGATTCGGAGCGCGCCGACTGGGAGCCAAAGACCTGGTGGCAGGGCTACCAACTGCGCATCCCGGGTCAGGGCAACCAGGATCTGCTGACGCGGTCTGCGGCGAACACGGCCACGCCTGGCGTGGCGGGGCTCGCTTACCCCATCGTGACCCGCGCCAACTGGGCGGTGGGCTGTTTGCCGCAGGCGGCTAACGATGCATCCATCGAAGGCTTCCTGGCCGTGTCACCGGATGGCACCAAATATTGGCTGGACCACATCGCCTATCGATACATGCCGTCGTTGACGCGTCCGCTCGGTTCCGGCCCGGAGACGTTTGCCGGGATCCACATCTTTGCGTCCGCCGAGGACTTCATCACCCGCCGCGAAGGCCGGATGCTTGTGACCCGCATCGAAGACCGCTTCGGTAATTCGGTTTCTTACACCTACAGCGGGGATGATGTCACCGACATCGCTGCGTCGGACGGTCGCCATGTCACCCTCACGTACGAGACCGATCCGGACACCGGGGCCAGCAGCCATCGTGTCAGCACGATCACCGTCCAGGGCGGCGATGCGGGCACGCGGACGTGGACCTACAGTTATGTGAAGTCGACCGCGAATCTGGTCTACACGCTGACCTCGGTGCAGCAACCGGACGGGAGTAGCTGGGGGTATAACCTCGACCCGCTCAATGGCGCATGGATCGATTCTCGTACGTCCGGAGGTACCTGCGGCGCGATTGGCGTGCCGGGCAACATGGACAGCCCGCCGATCACCGCCACGGTGACGCACCCCTCGGGCCTGGCAGCGAGCTACACCGTCGCGCCGCTCAAACGAGGGCGCTCGTATGTGCCGCAAGAGTGCATGTCCGGGCCGAACGTGCCTGCCACGCCCAATTATCCGGGCACCTGGGCGGCTATCCCCAACGCGTCCTACAGCATGGCCATCACGCAGCGGGTGCTGACCGGCACGGGCCTGCCGCCGAATGGGTTGGGGTGGAGCTACAGCTACTCGGCGGCCAACGAGAGTTGGGCACAAGACTGCACGACGGTGGCCTGCGCCACGACCGTGTCTACCGATGTGGCGTATCCCGATGGTCATGTGGAGCGCAGCACCTTCTCCAACCGGTACGACTGGACGGAGAGCCAGCTGCTCAAGGAAGAGGTCTTCGACGGCGACACGACCACCGCTTTGCGTCGCACGACCTCGTACAGCTATGTGAACCCCGATGCGACACTGGACGCGCGGGCAGCAGCCTACGTTCACCCCTGGGGTTATGCGCCCCAGCAGCGCATCAACACGGCTCAGTTGCAAGAGCAACTGCCGATGACGACGCGACAGACGACGGTCGACCCCGCAGCCAACGCGACGCCCGACATTTACCTGTGGAATGTCACCGCTTTTGATGTCTTTGCGCGACCGCAGGATGTGACCCGATCCAACAACTTCGGCTACAGCGTCAGTGAGCGGTCGACCGCCACGGATAACACCGCCTTGTGGGTGCTCGGACTTCCCTCGCAGACAGACAACCTGACGAGCGGCGAGACAGTCAGCAAGACTGTCTATGACCCAGGCACCGCGACACCGGTCGAACGCGACAGCTTTGGCGTGAAGGTCATGGACTACACGTTCGACGCGCAAGGCCAGCTCGCCAGCTTCACCGATGGCAATGGAAAGACCACCACGCTGGGCAGCTACGTCCGCGGCATTCCCACCACCATTGGCTACCCCGACAGCACCAGCCAGACGGTGGCTGTCGATGGATTGGGGCAGATCGCTGCAATCACCGATCAGGCCGGTTCCACGACAAGTTATGGTTACGACGCCATCGGGCGCATTGCACGTGTGGATTACCCGGCGGGCGACAGCACCGCATGGGCGCCTAAGACCTACGCGTATGTGTTTTCCGCCGATGCTCGTGGGCTGGGCGGCAGCCATTGGGTCCGCACGATCACGCAGGGCAACCTGAGTCAGCGGACCGACTTCGACGTTCTCCTGCGTCCCGTCCTGGCGACAAGGTCCGATGCCACCACCGGTGCCCTGGCGGTCTCGTCGAGCACCGAATACGACTGGGCTGGACGCAAGACGTTCGAGTCATATCCCCAGTCGGGCACGCTCGACCTTGGTGCGCTGGTACAGGGCACCCGAACCGCCTACGACGTGTTGGGGCGTCCGGTGACCACCACCCAGTTTTCCGAACTGAACAATCTGGTGTCTACGACGGCCTACCCGGCCGGTGGGGCGCGCACCGTAACCGACCCGAAGGGGCAATGTGACGACCAGTCACTTCCAGGTGTTTGACCAACCGGGCTTCGACAACGTGGTGAAGGTGGAAGCGCCGGAAAGCGTCACTCAAACGATCACTCGCGACATCTACGGCAACGTGCTGGCAGTCGTGCAAGGCGATCTCACCCGGACCATGACCTACGACGGACAGCATCGGGTGTGCCGGTCCTGGGAGCCAGAGACCGGCAGCACGATGACCGCCTACGATGCGGCGGATAACGTGGTGTGGACCGCGGCGGGTCAGCCCTTCAACGGGGATGGTTGTGGCTACGATCAGGTCGCGGACTCGGCAAAGACGGTCAGTGCCTACGACGCGATGAATCGCGTCACCTCGGTCACCTATCCGAACGGTTCGCTGGCGACCACCTTCACCTACGACGCGCTCGGTAAGCTTGCATCGGCCGTCTCGGCCAGCTCCGGAAGCAACGCCAATGCCACCGGTTCGGCATCGTGGGCATACGGTCGCAACAAGCTTGGGCTACTGACGGCCGAGGTGCTCTCGGTGGACGGTTGGTCGTGGACCCTGGGCTATGGCTACGACGGCAACGGAAGCCTGGCGAGCACGCAATATCCCGATGGCACCACCGTTGCGGCCACGCCGAACGCGCTGGGTCAGCCGACGACGGCAGGTGCGTATGCGACGGGCGCGACCTATTTTGCCAACGGAGAGCTGCAAGCGGCGACGCTGGGCAACGGCGCGGTCTATTCCGCCGAACAAAACGATCGCAAGCTCCTGCTGAATTTCAGTTTTGGCTCTGCCGCTCAGCCGGCGGTGAGCGAAGACATGACGTACGACGCCGTGGGGAACATCGTCGGCATCACCGACCAGTCGGGGTCGGATCAACGCACGCGCACCATGACCTACGATGGTCTGAGTCGCTTGATGTCGGTCACCGCCCACAATCTTTGGGGTACGGAAAGCTACACCTACGATACCCTCAACAACATCCGCAGCCTGACCGACAGCAACGGGACGAACACCTACACCTACGACGCGAACAATCGCCTGGCCTCGATCAGCAACAATGGGGCGACGGTGCACAGTTTCACCTACGACGCCCAGGGCAATACGACCAAGAAAGACACGCAGGCGATGACCTTCGACCTGGCCAATCGACTGCTGTCCGTCGACGGAAAGGGCGACTATCTCTACGACGCGTCGGGCCACCGGGTGAAGGCGGTAACGCCTCAAGGCACGACCTACTACGCCTACAACAGCGCAGGGCAGCTGATGTGGCAATACGACAACGCGACCACGGCGGGCACCAGTTTTGTCTATCTGGGCAAGAAGCTGGTGGCCAGCCGCAAAGCTGCCACCTCGGTCATCCTCGGGACCATCGAAGGCGTAAGCACCGGCACCGACGCAGTCATCACGGGATGGGCATGCGCCAGCGGACTGGCCGCGTCGGTGGATGTGCACCTTTACGTCGGCGGTCCGGCCGGTTCCGGCACGGGTATCGGTGCGTTCACCGCCAACCTGGATAGTGAGGAGACGATCCAGGCCGATTGCCACTCGACCGGCACCAAGCATCGCTTCAGCATCCCGCTCACAGAAGAGCAGCGCGGCGAGTACGCGGGCGAGGCCATCTACGTCCACGGCATCTCGCCCGTCGGCGGTGAGAACACGCTGCTCTCAGGGTCGGGTTCCTTCGTGGTGCCGCCGTCGACGCTGGCCCCCGGCGCGCCCGCTACCGTCACGGCGGCCGCGGCTCAGGACCTGTCGAGCATTGCCGTGAGCTGGTCGGCCGCGAGCCATGCGACCAGCTACACGGTCGAGCAGTCGGTCAACAGTGGCGCCTGGGCCACGCTTTACACCGGCGCGTCCACCAGCACGACCGTCAGCGGCCCGGCGGACGGCAGTTATCAATTCCGTGTGGCAGCGTGTAATGCGAACGGTTGCAGCACGCCCACCGCTTCCTCGACGGTGACGGTCGCGCATGTGCCGCCAGCGCCAGCGAACATCACGGCGCCGGGCAGTTCGACAGGCGCCGTGGCGCTGAGCTGGGCCGCCTCCAGCTATGCCACCTCGTATCAGGTCGAGCACAGCCAGGATGGCAACTGGGTCCAGGTCTTCGCCGGTGCCGCGACCAGCGCGACGATCAATGAACCGGCGTCGGGCAACTGGTACTACCGCGTCCGCGCATGCAACGGTAACGGATGCAGCGGGTATGCCACCAGCGGTGTGGTGATCGTCACCGTACCTCCGTCGTCGGCCCCTTCGATCGCCGGCGGTGGAACCACCAATAGCGGTGCCTACACCATCTCGTGGACTGGCGTGGGTGGAGCGACGTCCTACAACCTCATCGAGTCCGTGAACGGAGGCGGCTGGACCGGCGTGCAGAACAATGGCGCCACCAATTGGTCCACCAGCGGCCGGGGGGATGGCACCTATGTCTACCAGGTGCAGGCGTGCAACGGCGGCGGATGCGGCCCCTACAGCGGGCAGGCCGTCGTCACCGTCTCCAATATCCCGCCGGCTCCTCCCGGACCCACGTTCACGAACACCTACCATGGCACCAAGGTGACGGTGCTGGTCAAGTGGGTCGCCCAACCCTATGCCACACGCTACGAGCTGCTTGAGAACAATCAGCTGGTCTACAACGGACCCGACCTGTCGTTCAGCTCGCTGCACGACAAGACCGTCAGCATCACCTACATGGTTCGTGCCTGCAACGCCGTGGGCTGCTCGGCTTACAGCCCCGCGCGGAGTGTGACGCCATGACGATCAGGAGTGCCTCCATGGAAACCGTCTCTCCGACCACTGTCCGTTCATCACGCCGGCGAGGTCCGAACTGGATCACAGCGGCGCTGCTGCTTCTGGCACTTCTGTTCGCCGCCTCGGGATCGGCGCGCGCTGCGGAGACCGTGACCTACTACTACACCAGTCCTCAGGGTACGGTGCTGGCCAAGGCCGATGCGTCGGGAAATATCCTTAGCAGTGCGGATTACCGGCCTTACGGTACGCAGGCGCTGGGTACGCCGGAGCAGGGGCCGGGATATACGGGGCATGTAAACGATGTCGATTCGGGCTTGGTTTACATGCAAGCCCGATACTACGACCCGAGCGTGGGTCGCTTTCTTTCAGCGGACCCGGTCGGCACCACAGCGGGCAACGCACTGCGATTTGGGCGCTTTACCTACGCCATCACCAATCCTGTTCGTATGGTTGATCCGAACGGTCAGCAGGAAGTTGACGCAGATGAGTTGGACATTGAGACTCGGGCGGCCTTGTCCAGGCTTAATCCGCCAATTGGTCCAAACATGGCGGCTCCGGGCTTCACGCCTCCCGCAACCCTTGCGCCTGGTCTGCTGCCGGAAACATTTCCAGAACACCAAGTTGCTCAGGAACTAGGCCTGGAGCAGCGCACAGACGTTGGTGAAAATTTACCTAAGACAGAATCGAAAGCTGAAAAAACCTATCAGATTTATATCAAGACAAACTCTGCCACGCGCGAGATATACACGGGTCGAACGAGCGGGACGCGGTCGCCGACCGAGAATGTCGCTCGGCGTGATGCCAATCACCACATGACGGGAAAGGGGTTCGGTCCGGCCATCCTCATGTATTCTTCGTCGAATCCCAACGCCATTCGTGGCCAAGAGCAAATTATGATCGACAATTACGGCGGTTCCCAGCGATCCGGAGGGACCTCCGGAAACGCAATTAATGGCATAAGTCCCACAAATGATTCGATTGACGAATACATCAAAGCCGCACGAACGGAGTTCGGTGAATGAATGAATCGAAGAAGCGTGGTGGGCGCCCCCGGGTCGGTGATGTAGTGTCGATAGCACTCGATGAAGCCGGGACTACAGCTTATGCTGTCGTCCTTGAGAAATCTCAATTTGCCTTCTTCGACGGTCGAAACGCTTCGGAAATTGATGAGGTCATTCGGCAGGCCCCGATGTTTTATGTTTCGGTCATGAACAGCGCAGTTACAACCGGCCGGTGGCCCTTTGTTACTGCTCGTCCCGAGCGCGTTGCAGCGTTGAAGGCGCCGCCAACCTTCATTCAAGACCCGATCAATCCTGAGAAATTTCAGATTTATGATGCCGGTATTATGCGGCCGGCCACGCGCGCCGAGTGTTCGGCCTTGGAGCGAACAGCGGTGTGGGACGCTGAACATGTTGAAGACCGCATTCGAGATCAATATGCTGGTCGCGAGAACAAATGGCTTCTCTCCCTGCAGATAGATGCTATTTGACCGGTAGATGGGTCGCTTAGGGGTGTGCGATGAGCATCGTGAAAGACTTGGCATCCAACGCCCAAGCGGATATCGATTTGCTGCGGCTTCGTGACCGACAGGGCGACGTGTTTGCTCGCCATCGATCAGTCGATTTCGTCTTCGTCTCGGAAGACGAAGCCCAAGCGTCGGCCGTAGCCGGATTCTTGAGTGACTATCAATATGCCACGACGATGCTGACATCGAGCGGCGGCGACTACCGCGTTGTCGCGACGATTTCTATGTCGGTCGAGCAGCAAGTCATTCTTTCGGTGTCGGGATTCATGACGTGCATTGCCGCGCTCTTCCAGGTGAGTTACGACGGCTGGGGCGCCCCAATCATCGGTTGAAAATTGATGGTCAAGGTAGGAACCGTTCACCGTTGCGTAGGTAGGGCGATTCCAGCGAGCATTTTCGAATATGCGGTAACTCTCTTCGAGATCCCTGGTCAACCAGTGTGAGCGAGTACAAGGCCGGGCTCGATGCTGCTGAAGTCATCGGGTAGTCCAGGTTGGGGATTGCGCTCGTTGAACCGCCTGGGCGGGGCGACACGGCGACACGGCGCCGCGGGCTGGGGTTGCACAGGCCACGAGCAAGGTGGCCAACACGCTGCCTAGGGCGACACCTTGTCGACGATCCCCGCCATAAGGGCACCACGCCGGGCGGTCGTGACTCGGCGAAGTATCGGCAACTCGTTGCCGGTGCAAAGAACCCGACGGCATCACCGGGGCCATGGCTTGTGATGGCGTGACCGACGACAGGCGAGGCGCTCGGCTGAACACTTCGTAGTACACGTCGCTGTCAAATAGTCTGATAGCGTTCCTGACCGTTCAGTGTCGTTGCCACATTCAGCAGTTCCAGTGTGCCCAGGACGCGCGAAAGAGCCACTCTTAATACGCCCACGCCGGGAGCAGCGAGGGGAAGCACGCGCATGTCATGGCCTGGCCGCTTCCTTTTCGAGGCATACGGACCGCAGTTGGCGCGAGCGGTGACGGGGCGATGCCGTTGCGTTCCCGCATGCTTGCGCCATCCTTGGTTTCGTCAGCAACTGCAACCGCCAGTCTTCTTAAGTAGATTTGGCATAAGCGGAGTCGACGCAGAGTAGGACGATTTACGTGGTGCAGTGCGCGTCTACTTGTTCTCCGAACAACGCGCCCTTTGGGGACAACCCCTACGGGTTGTACGTTCTTGCGACACCCGCAGGCCCGCTCACGCGTCTGTCGGCCTGCACCAACGCCTCCGGGCGGACACCGTTTGGACATCGATTCGCGCAATGGTTTGGCCTCACAAATTCCGTGATTCGCCGGATTTGTGCAATTGACGTTTTCGGCCCCGATGCTTGAATGGACATGCGAGGCGGCGTGCTCTTTCCGTCGCAGCGCGCCAGCGCCCTTCAGATTGTTCGACCGTCTGCGCTGAAGAAATATTCCCATCATCATAAGCACAAGGAAGCCGCATGCATCACGCTCGCCCCCATCTTTCCGTCCATTCGCGCTCTCGGCGCCACTCCGCTGTGTCGGGTGCGGCCTACCGCATGCGCTTGCGACTCTTCGACGACCGCGCCAAACGCTGGCGCGATTACCGGCCGCGCCGACATGTCGACAGGGTCATCTTTGCCAACACCATCGCGCCAGCGGGATCCCCAGCGTGGGCGACGGACCCGGCCTTGCTGTGGAACATCGTCGAAGCCGCGGAACAGCGCAAAGACTCGCAAATCGCTCGGGACTACCGCATCCCCGTTCCGCGCGGCGTTCCGGAGGGGGCTGCCGACCTCCTTCCTATTTCACGTCGAGTATCTCCTTCGGGCTCAACTCGCCACACGCTCGCCACACGCCTCGTGGCGAGTTACGCGGTGCCAGTCGTGCTCTTAATGCCGGCGAGCGCATGGCTCAGATCGCCTCTAAGGGCCGCAGGGGTGAAGAGGCGGTGCGCAAAATGGTGGACATCGGCGATAAGGTCGCCGTCAATGTCAATGGGCGGATGCGGATTCCGGATGGCTTCATTTCGGGCCGATCGCTAAGCGAGGTGAAGAATGTTGCAACTCAGGGATTGACCGAGCAGCTGCGTGACTATATTCAGATAGCCGCAAGTCGTGAAGTTCCGTTCAATCTTTATACCAACGAGAGCACTAAGATCACACAGCCTCTCCAGGAACTGATCGATGCGGGGACAGTCAATCACTTCCGGTTGCCAATGAACTGATACTCGGATCACCTATGTTGACTGAAGATGGAAAGAGAAAGAAAGCTGATCTCGAAGCAAAAGTGCAAGAGCGGATGACTCGCGGAAAAAATGAGCAACGCGCTCTCCTATCGGAGCTTTTGGCGGTTGGCGTCAAAGTGGATATGGTCAACCTTCTGCCCATGATTCCAACGAAAGAATATACCGCGGCAATTCCCATTCTGGCTCGGCACTTGCACAATCAATATTCGGAAGCGACTCTTGAATCGATCGCACGCGCGCTGGCAACTCAAGAAGCGAAAGATTATTGGGACGACCTCCGTGCGTTGTATGTGCATGAACGAAACCGAATGGCGCAAGACGGGGGTGACTTCGAAATGGGCCTAGCTGCCGCAGTCGCCGCAAGTTGTCCTCCCAACCGACTGGGAGAACTGATTGAGTTGATCCGAAATCAAGAGCTGCCCCATCGCGTGTTACTTTTGAACCCACTTCGTCGGCGGCGAGGGAAGGACGCAAAGATTGCCGAGCTGTTAGACGAGCTTCGCAGGGATCCAGCTTTGGCGCGCGAGATCAACAGTTGGAAGATCCTGCCAGCGCAGAGCGTCGCGCGGACACACTAGAAAAACCTTACTGCTGGGACGCTCCTGGGACAGTATCGATTGATCAACAACTCCAGGCGTTGGATGCGGGTGCTGGATAACCAGCCGCGCGACCCGCCCGGCGTCCGCTGCTGTCGATCTGCTCAATCATCCGTCGGTTTTCATCCGGCTTTCGCGTATCGATCGACTTTGGTTCCAGGTTCCCGTTTACCGCCTCGGCTTGGTGCTTCCGCTTTCATCGGCACTCGCCGGCCGCAGCGCTCTGTGCTCGGCACTGCAATCGGCGTGGAGTTGACGCTGCAGGTTGCTGTCGATGCTGGCGTGGGTCCAGAGGCCATCACCGCTGCGGTGGCAGAGGTGATGGAACGTCTGGGCTATGGGGTCAGCCGAACGCGCGCCGGGTCGCCCGAAGATCCCGTCTGATCGTTGCCATGCTGACGCCCCATTGGCTCGCCAGTTGTGCGGCCGTAACCCCGGCCGGGTGCCGTGCGGTGACGGCACGGCGCCGCTCAACCACGCGTGCCATGGGGGTGCCTCCCGCTGCCGCATCGTGCGCCACGATGTAGCCGACCCGTTGCCGACTCACCCCAAGTTGCCGGGCTATAGCCGAGCAGCGCAGGCCTTGGCTGTAGAGCGATAGGGCCTTTTCCCGGGTGGTCATTCGAGCCCATGGAGAGGCGGGGTTTTTGGCCCAGCCCAGGGTGCCGCGCGACGATGACATGGCGCAGCCGTTCGATTTTGGCACGCACCGCCTGATCGAGTTCGCCAAGGCCCCCGGAAGCGCTCCAGCGCGGTGGGCTTGGCGTTGAAACGGCCTTCCTCCAGCGCATTGGCCTTGAGCCGGTCCAGGCCCAGCCGTTCGCGGATCTGCTCTAGGTCGCCTTCGGTGGCATACATGCGAAAACGGTCCCGCTGGCGGGTGAAGGCCACCATCGATAGGTGGGTATCTTTCATGTATGCGGACGGCTCTGACGCCCCGCGCGCGGTGACCAACGCGACGGGTCAGTTGGTGTGGTCGTGGCCGTTGCAGTCGAACGCGTTTGACGAGGCATCGCCGATCGGTACGCTGACGCTCAACCTTCGATTCGCGGGGCAGTATGCCGATGCCGAAAGCGGGCTGGTCTACAACGGGCATCGCTATTACGAGCCCTCGACGGGCGCTATGTCCAAAGCGACCCCATGGGTCTGGCCGCGGGCAGTTCGACACGTGTGGTACCAAGGATTCTGGGACCACATCTGGAAATGCGGTCGTTGACCATCAACCGCCGCAATCGTTGGGAAAGGCCACTGAGTTTTATCCACACTGCATGAGCTGCATGCGCCGTCAGGGTGGAGAAGTTAGACAGCAGAAATTAAGGAATCAGGAATGAAGAGCGTTGTGATCAGTGCGGAACATGGCATTATTTTCATCGTAGATCCAAGGAACAAAGATGCGATCGTTCCGGAATATGAAGACGACGAAATAGTCTCGGCAACAGAATCATGCATTTCGGTTGCGGTAAGGCCCTACATGGATGGTGATGTTGAAGTGTCTTTGTCAGAAGTGGCGCCAACCAAAGGTCTCGAATTGGTGGCCAGTCATTCGTTGCTTGTGCCCAATGGCATCATCGCAATAGCTACTGCCGAAATCGATCGAGTGCTTGATCAGGAAGTATCGCCTGGAAGCGTTAGGGTATCGGTTTGGGTGGACTCTAAAAGTAGCGTCACCAGGGTTTCCGTTGTTGTGGACTCATCGTCAGTTGCTTCTCGACTTGTGAACTGAGCATCGTGCGGGGGAAAGAGGTCTCAAAACGGCGCCGTCCCCCTCGATCGAGTGAGTGGCATGGGCGAACGTGCATGGGCACGTCTTCCGATGCTTCGGCACGCGCACGAATCGCGAAACCTCGGGTGCGAACAACGCGCGATGCAGGCAAATTGAGATCGATTTCCACGGCGAGTGCTTCGCGGTTGAAGTCATCAATGACATTGAACGTGCGGAACCGGTGACCGTCCCAGAGCGCGTCAGACATGAAGTCGACCGACCAGCTGCCATTGATCGCTTCGCCAGCGACCAACGGTAGCGGGTGGCGCGTCGGAACACGCCTCTTGCCGCGTCGGCGGTGATTCAACTGCATCTGGCAATACACGCGCCAGACCCTCTTGTGGTTCCACGGCAGACCACGCCGACGGATGATCTGGAACAGCTTGTCGAAGCCGCGCTCGGGGAATCGCTCAGCCAGCTCAGCCAAGAGAGCGATGACGGGCTCATCCCGATCGGGGCGAGCCTTGTAGCGCAGCGTGGATCGCGAGAAGCCCAGTGCCTCACATGCCCGGCGCTCGTTCCATCCATGGTGTTCGACAGACCAGGAGATGAGCGGGCGCTTATGCGCCGGGTCTACAGCTTTTTTGCAATGAGATCCTTAAGCCCGTGGTTCTCTATCGCCAAATCTGCGTACATGCGTTTGAGCTTGTTGTCCTCTGCTTCCAGGTCGCGCAGGCGATGAACGTCCGACGCTTTCATGCCGCCCTACTTCGATTTCCAGGTGTAATAGGTCGCCTCGGAAATGCCCAGCTCCCGGCACATGTCCTTGACCTGCCTGCCGCCTTCGACCTGCTTTAGCGTCGCAACGATCTGGCTCTCGGTGAATTTGCTTTTGCGCTTCGTAGGTCTCCTTGGGGATATTTCGCCCGGAGACCTCGGTTTATGTCTGGCGTAAGTTTACGGTGGGTCGACAGGGGCAGGTTTACGGAAAAAGCGTTCCGAGGATGCATGCTGAAGTCAATGGCGTGAACGCGGCAAGGGAAATGGGACTGACTCCAACGGGTACCGCTGCCAGCCGCCCTATTTGCCCATCATGCGTGCAAACTCTAGATCGTGAGGGCATCGATACGCTGTCACCCCTTAAATAATGAAACCCGCCTTGGAAGTGTGATGGACTACGATATTGCGCAGTTTGAAGAGAAATTGATCGAGCTTAGCGATCTGGAGCGACTTGGCTTCGGGATCTGTCTGCTGGAGCGTGCGTTACCCATGTTCTACGCGTTCCAGGCGGAGACGAATCATGCTGGCATGGGCGAAGTGATGGCTTCATTGGCGGCATGCTGGAAGACCATGGAGGATGGCCGGTGGGGTGAGCCGGCCTTCCTGACCAGTAATGAGTGTGAGAAGGTCATGCCGGATTCGGAGGATTATGATTCGTTCTATACCTCGGCGGCGCTCGATGCTGTGGACATTTGCTGTAGCTTGCTCGACTTCATTCACGCGAAAGACATTAGGTCGATCGTGGCGGCGACGCAGGTCCAGCTTGATACGCTCGACTTGGCAACCCAGAGGTTGTTGGATGAGGATGGCGTGGGTGACGATCATCGTTTAGTTCAGGGGCCCACTTCGCTGCTATCGCTCGAGTTGAATCGCATGCAAGACGATCTTTTCTTCCTTGCGGCGTCGAGCGCGCAGTCGGAGCCTCTTGCCTCTCAGCTTCGGCGGCGCGTCCTTGAGCTGAATTACCGGCAGATTGAGTTGATCCGCCGAGCTGAGTGAAATGCCACAGTCAGGATTCGCAACTCTTAGGCTTGTTGTTATACGTGACCTTAGCGGTTGGAAGGCCGATTTGCCAAACCGGTGACGCCATCGCGCGCAGGTGACCGCAGTCCGGGTCGCTCGGAAGCCTTCGGAGCAGAGGTGAACAACTACGCTCGCCGCCAAAGGATCTAAGGGATCTTCCTGGATGTCATCGAGCCCGGTAGACCGATGCAGAACGGCTTCATCGAGCGTTTCAACGGCAGCCTTCGGCGGGGCGCAACGGATATGCGCGTCTTTCGGAACCTGACGGAAGTGCGAGAGCAGGGACAGCTATGGCTAGCTGACTACAAACGCGAGATCCCACACGACAGTCGTGGCGGGCTGACGTCCGCCGAATTCAGGCAACAAAACGATCCGGCTGCCCCTGGTTATGGTTGGTGCTAATTAACGGGGGGACGACATACTTAAGCCTGACATGTGGCCACGAGCGCAGTCGATTAGAATCTTCACTTATCGAAAAAGATCGCGCGCCTGCTTGAACATGCTGACGATCTCGTCGGCGATGACTCGAATCGACGCGTCCTTGCGGTCGCGGCTTCGGGTCAGAAGATACACGTCCCTGGCAGCCGGTACCGATCCGAGATCGCAGATACGGAGCAGGGGTGTACTGCGGCCGATGTAGTGCGGGATGAGCGCCAGGCCCACGCCCGCCTGTGCAGCGATCGATTGCAGGAACTGGTCTTTCGCGCGGAACGCCACCCGCGCCCGGGGGAAGCGCTGCGACATCCATACGGCCTGAGTGATATACCCGTCCGCTTCGTTGAAGCCAATCAACACCGGCTCGCCGCCGGCTTCGACCGAGCGACATGTCTCTTCGGTCCCATAGAACGCGTAACCCATGGTGGTTAGCGGGCGCGCAACGATGTCACCGTCCTTGGGTTTGTCGACCCGGATGGCGATATCCGCCTCGTGCCGTTCAAGGCTGACTGACCGCAGGGTATGGGCAAGATCGATATCGAGCTGTGGATATCGCAACGCCAAAGGGGCAAGGCGCGAGGCGAGAAAGCCGGCTGACAAGCCTGGTGACGAGCTGATCCGGACCAGCCCGCTCGGCGACCCGTCGGCCACGCCTCGCCTGAGGGTTTGCGCTGCCTGCTCCATGTCGCTGGCCGCCATAAGCGCCTGCGTCCCAGCCGTCGTAAGCACGTAGCCTTCCGGTCGCCGCTCGACGAGCTTTTCGCCCAACGCCTGTTCCAGCGACTGCACCCTGCGCGCAACGGTCGCGTGATTGACCGAAAGCATCCGAGCCGTTGCGGAGAGACTGCCCTGCCGCGCCAGGGCCACGAAGACCCGGACATCCTGCCAATCCAGGTCTGTGCGTTTTTGCTCAGTCATTGATCGAAGATAGCTAATTTTCGAAGGAGCGACAGTGCCTTAAGTTCTGCCCATCCCGCAAGCAGAACGGACCACAGCCATGTCAAACACCAAGAAAGTAGCCATCGTCACCGGCGCGTCGCAGGGTATCGGCGAAGGCATCGTCAGAGGATTTCGAGCACGCGGTTACGCCGTGGTGGCCACGTCCCGCTCCATCAAGCCCTCGACCGATCCGGACCTTCTCACCGTGGCGGGTGACATCGGCGATCCGGAGACCGCAAGGCGCCTCGTTGCCGCTGCGGTGGACACGTTCGGTCGCATCGACACCCTCGTGAACAACGCCGGGATCTTCATCGGTAAGCCGTTCGTCGATTACACCGAAGAAGATTATCGGCTGAAGCTGAAGACCAATCTCGACGGGTTTTTCTTCACTACCCAGCAGGTCGTCCCCGTGATGCTGAAACAGGGCAGCGGCCATCTGGTACAGATCACGGCGTCAACGGCCGAATTCGCCAGCTCCCGGGGGCCCGCCTTCATCGCCATGCTTACCAAAGGCGGAATGAACTCCGCCACGAAGAGCCTCGCTATCGAGTACGCGACGCGCGGCATTCGGGTGAACGCCGTGGCGCCCGGAGTCATCCGTACACCCATGCACGATCCGAAGCTTGTCGATGAGCTGGCCGCATTCCACCCGATGAACAAGCTGGGCGAAGTCGAAGACATCGTCCGCGCGGTGCTTTACCTCGAAGACGCCGCCTTCTCGACAGGCGAAATCCTTCATGTCGACGGCGGCCTGATCGCCGGTCGCTGAGCAAACCATGGGGGCGTTTGGCGTCCCCTTTATTCGGGAGAGTCGTTATGCCGATCGTGAACATTCTCGTGACCCGTGAGGGCACACGTCCTGGCGCAGAAAAAACCACTCAGGAGCAGAAGTCGGCCGTTTACAAAGGCATTGCCGACCTGCTGTTCGGCGTCATGGGCAAGCCCCATGACGACACGATCGTTCTCTTTCAGGAACACGAAATCGAAGATATCGGACAGAGCGGCTTGCCTTTGGCGGATTTCCGCGCAAGGAGGGATCGCGACCGACAGGTCAACTCCTGACAGCAGTCCGTCGCCTTCGTACGCATGGCGATCTCCATACGTCGCCGGTCCAGCATCCGATCCGCCAAGGGACTCTTATCTACCAGACCGAAGTAGCGTGGCGGCCATTGCCTTCGGCGGTACTCGTCCGTGAACCGTTCGCCGGCAAGCGGGGCTTCGAGCGATGCGCCTGGTGCGAAGGTAGCGGACGGCGTCAGTCCGAGGCGATGGCACCGCGAGAGGCGCCTCGACCGGGCGAATCAGCCATGTGCAGCTGAATCAAATGGTGGGCCCACCAGGACTCGAACCTGGAACCAAGGGATTATGAGTCCCCTGCTCTAACCATTGAGCTATAGGCCCGCACGGCTGCGAAGTGTAACGGTTGGCGCAGGGCACCGAAATGCCCATTCGCCTACAGCCCTTGTCAGTTCGACATCAGGACCGCTTCGATCTCGGGGTTTTGCTGGGCGAACGACTGTCCCGCCACGGCGTCGCTCACGTGGGCCGCGATATAGGCGCAGGCCTCGGCCACCGTGGTCTTGTGTAGCGCGCCGGCGAGGTCCTGCATCGACTGGCGAACCTTCTCCTCGAGCCGGCCACGGTTGGCATCGGTCGCGGCTGCCATCTCGGCTGTGGAGAAGCCCGATGCCACCATGATCTTGTCGGCCCGCTCGTACTCGGCGTCGTGCTTGCGCTGGAACGCCTGCACGTAGGCGGAGAGGTCGACGCCCTCCGCACGGCATACGTCGCCCGTGGTGCGCCCGTTGAGCGTGTAGAAGCCAAGGAAGCGACCGGCGGCGAACCGCTTCTGGTCCGCGAGGGGCAGGCTCTTCAGGTCCTTGGCGATGGGGCTCTGGGACGAGGGGGTAGCGGCCGCTGGTGCAGTTTGCGGAGGCGCTGAATAAGCCTCTGCCGAGAGCGTCGCCATCAGGGCGCAAGCGATCATCGAAGCGGGGCGGTAATACGACATATGCAATTTCCTTAAGCCCAGTTGGGTATGTCGCCATTAGACAGCAAAGTCCGACGCTGGATACGGTGGCGAAGTTGCTTCGGCCGATGGGGTTGCGCGCGGGGGTGGTGACTCGGGAGCGGGCGGAGGGGAGGGGTGAAGGGTGAGGGGTTTCCCAATCGCCAGCGGGGCTGGCTCCTACCAGAGCAGGTTCCTGGCAAGACATAAGAAAACGCCCGCGTAAGCGGGCGTTTTCGCATCGACCGGTGACCCGATATCAGTCGATATCGAGGAACGAGCGCAGGGTTTCCGAGCGGCTCGGGTGACGCAGCTTGCGCAGGGCCTTGGCTTCTATCTGGCGGATGCGCTCGCGGGTGACGTCGAACTGCTTGCCGACTTCTTCCAGCGTGTGATCCGTGTTCATATCGATGCCGAAGCGCATGCGCAGGACCTTGGCTTCACGCGGGGTGAGGCCGGCCAGCACGTCGCGCACGGTTTCCATGAGACCCGTTTCCGTGGCCGACTCGATGGGCGAGCTGGCGTTGGTGTCTTCGATGAAGTCGCCCAGATGCGAATCTTCGTCGTCACCGATCGGGGTTTCCATGGAGATCGGTTCCTTCGCGATCTTCAGGACCTTGCGGATCTTGTCTTCCGGCATCTCCATTTCCTTGGCCAGTTCTTCCGGCGTCGGCTCGCGGCCGAACTGCTGGAGCATCTGGCGGGAGATGCGGTTGAGCTTGTTGATCGTTTCGATCATGTGCACCGGAATACGGATGGTGCGGGCCTGATCGGCGATCGAGCGGGTGATGGCCTGACGGATCCACCAGGTGGCGTACGTCGAGAACTTGTAGCCGCGACGGTATTCGAACTTGTCCACGGCCTTCATCAGGCCGATGTTGCCTTCCTGGATGAGGTCGAGGAACTGCAGGCCGCGGTTGGTGTACTTCTTCGCGATGGAGATGACGAGACGCAGGTTGGCCTCGACCATTTCCTTCTTGGCGCGGCGGGCCTTGGCCTCACCGACGGACATCGCGCGATTGATTTCCTTGATGTCGGTCAGCGGCAGGTACAGCGTGCGCTCGATGGCGGCCAGCTTCTCCTGTTCGCCGTCGATGACTTCGCGGTAGTTCTTGATATTCGGCGACCACTTCTGACGCTTGCGCGACAGCTCCGCGGCCCACTCGAGGTTGCCTTCGTTCGACGGGAAGCTCTTGAGGAACTCGGCGCGCGGCATCTTCACCTGCTTGACGAAGATGTCCATGAGGATCCGCTCGTGGTGACGGATGTCGTTGACCACTTCGCGCAGCTTGCGCACGAAGCTGTCGATCAGCGCCGACGGGAGCTTGAGATTGAGGAAGGCTTCCGACATCTGCTCGCGGATCTTCGCGACCTTCTTGTCGGCGATCTCGGCCTTGGGCGCCGTCTTCTGGAACTTGGCGTGCAGCGAACGCAGTTCTTCCATGCGGCGCTTCACTTCCTCGGGATCCGGGCCGGTCGGGCCCGCTTCCTCTTCCTCGGCACCCTCGACGCCGTCTTCCTCGTCGTCGTCGCCTTCGGTGTCGCCGGCGGCTTCAGCGGCCTCGGCGGCTTCGGCCTTGGCCTGGTCGGCGGCTTCCTCGAGGTCGGCGAAGCCGGCCAGGATCTCGCTCAGGCGACGCTTGCCCTCGACGTGCTGATCGTATTCCTCGAGCAGCAGCTGGATGGTCAGCGGAAAGCTGGCCAGCGCGGTCTGGACCTGGCTGAGGCCTTCTTCGATGCGCTTGGCGATGGCGATCTCGCCTTCGCGGGTGAGCAGCTCGACCGTGCCCATCTCGCGCATGTACATGCGGACGGGGTCGGTGGTGCGGCCCACCTCGGCGTCGACGGCGGACAGCAGCGCCACGGCTTCTTCAGCGGCCGATTCGTCGTCGGTGCTGGTGCCGGGGGCGGCGCCATCGGAGATGGTGTCGGTGTCGGGCGCGGAATCATGGACCTCGATGCCGACGCCCTTGAGCACCGCCATGATGTCTTCGATCTGCTCCGGATCGACGATGTCGTCGGGCAGGTGGTCGTTGATTTCCGCGTAGGTCAGGTAGCCCTGCTCCAAGCCCTTGGAGATGAGCTGTTTGATTTCAGACTGCTGCTCGTGAGCTTTGTTAGTCATGCCGACCGCCGCGGGTTACAGGAACCGATCAGTATAGTCATTTGATGATTTTTTGACCAGTTTTCAAGTGGATCGGACTCATCGGGATCACGCAAGAATCGCGCCAGATGGCCGCTGGAGGCCGGGCGATCGCGCCACGATAAGGAGGGAGACGGGGACGAAGCCCCGCGCACTGACGCCTCAGCGCACCTCCAGACGGAAGGTGACCGGGCCATCGTTGATCAGGTGAACCTTCATATGGGCACCGAAGCGTCCGGTTTCCACCCCCGGGTGGGCCACCCGGGCCAGATCGACCAGCCGGTCGAACCAGCGCCGGCCTTCTTCCGGCGGCGCCGCGGTGGTGAAGCTGGGGCGCATGCCCTTCCGGGTATCGGCCGCCAGGGTGAACTGGCTGACGAGCAGCAGTCCGCCGCCGGTGTCCGACAGCGCCAGGTTCATCTTGCCCTCGGCATCGGAGAACACACGGTAGCCAAGCAGCCGCTCGAGCATCCGGGTGCACTGGGCCTCGCCGTCGCCCGGCTCCACCGCGACGAGAACAAGCAGGCCGGCGCCGATGGCGCCCACCGTCTGCCCGTCGACGTCGACGCGCGCGGATTCGACACGCTGAATCAATGCAATCATGTAGGGATTTAACGGCCAGGGGGCGCCAAGCTTAAAGCGTGCGCGCGAGGCTTTACAGCGGCGGAGTCGGCCCGGGCCGCCTTGCCTTACACTTCTCCGGATGCGTCCGGATATCTATCTCCTCTACCTCCTGCTCCGTCTGGTCAGCCTGCTGTCCCTGCGGATCGTTCACCGTGCAGGCGCGTGGATCGGGCGCCGTTCGCTGCGCTCGAAGTCGCGCAGCGCCCGCTACAGCGCGGTCAACCTGCGACTGACCCGGCCGGAGCTGTCGGCAGGGGATCGCGAACGGCTTCTCGTCCAGACCATGGAAGAGTCCGGCAAGTCGGTCACGGAGGTAGCGGCGATCTGGGGCGCCGGCGCCGACCAGTCGCTCGGCCTGGTCCGCGAAGTGGTCGGCGGCGAGCTGTTCGAGGCGGCGCTCGCGTCCGGCAAGGGCACCATCATCGCCGCGCCACACCTCGGCTGCTGGGAGCTGCTCAATTACTGGCTGTGCAGCAAGACGCCCATGGCCATTCTGTATCGCCCGCCACGTATTCAGGCCATCGAGGCCTTGTTGCGCAAGGTGCGGGGCAAGCTGGCGCCGGAGCAGGTGCGGGCCGAGGGCGCCGGTGTGCGCACGCTGTTCAAGCGTCTCGGTGCCGGTGGCACGGTCGGCATCCTGCCCGACCAGAAACCGCGCGAAGGCGAGGGCGAGTTCGCGCCCTTCTTCGGCGTGGATGCGCTGACGATGGTGCTGCTGCCGCGTCTTGCGGCTCGCACCGGCGCGACGGTGCTCTTCAGCTTCGCCGAGCGCCTGGCCGATGGCGAAGGCTTTCGAATCCACATCCTGCCGGCGCCCGGAGGCATCGACAGCACGGACCTGAAAGTCGCCTGTGCGGCACTGAATCGTGGCGTCGAGCAATGCGTGGAACGTGCCTTTCCGCAGTACCAGTGGCACTACAAGCGGTTCACGGCGCACGACCGCCCCGATCCCTACAAGGTCAGCTCTTCCGCGACAGCCGGTTGAGGAAAACGGTCATCTCCTTGCCGGCCTGAATGTCGCCGCGACGCGTGGCCGCGTCGACCCCCTCGCGCCATGCGTCGGCCGCGCCCGTCTCGTCGTCTTTCGCGAGCAGCGCCTTGCCGAGCAGTTTCCACGCCGCGGAGTAGTCCCGGTCGAACGCCAGCGCCTCGCGGAACGACGTGGCGGCCTCGTCGTACATCCCGTCGCCCAGAAGCGCGTTACCGATGGAGAAGCGCAGCAGCGCCCCGTCCCTCGGGCCGCCCACCTGAGCTCGCAGACGCTCGACGAGGGGATCGGTCACCGGACTGCCGTCCGCGTGCGCCAATACTCCTGCGGGTAGAGCAGGGTCGGCTGTTTCGGCTCGGGCGGAGCCCGTCCGGATTGCAGCGCGGCCAGCGTGCCGGCATCCCAGATCATGAGCCATCCGGTGCGCGACGGCTGGATCAGCCGGGCGTAGCGGAAGGCTTCCGCGGGCGGATGCTTGGCGTAGGAGATGATGACGCCGTCGGCGTGATGGCGCGCGAAGTCGTCGAGGCTGTCACCGTCGTGCACGGCGTCGTCTTCGTCGTCTTCCATGGGCGCCGCCATACCGGGCACGACGTTGATGCGTGCGATCGGGTGCATGAGGCGGCCGGCGAAGTGGTACTGGCCGTTATACGAGACGCCCAGATTGCCGATGGGGCGCCCGGCCGCGTCGGCCTGCGCCAGGAACTGGGAGGCGGGCGCCAGGTCGTAGCGGTACCAGAGGCCCAGCGTGAACAGGGCATTGAGCGACACGGTGCCGATCAGGCCGGCGAAGGCCAGCCGGCGCATTTCGCCGCGGCCGCGCAGCAGCAACAGCGCACCGAGCACGATGAAGATCACACCGAAGAAGCGCGCATACGGCGCCATGCCGGTCAGCCACATGTTGTCCGGGAAGCGCGAAGGCACCACGGACGGCATGGCGAACAAGGCGATGGCGAGCAGGAAGGCGCCGACCGAGAGCGGCCAGGTGCCCAGGGCATAGCTCGTGGCCAGCGCCTTGTGGCGCTCGCGCAGGTCGGCCACCGACGCGGCCACCAGCATCGTGACACCGGCCAGTTCGGGCAGCAGGTAGTACAGCTGCTTGCCGGTGACCAGTGAAAAGACCAGCAGCGCCGGCAGCAGCCAGACCAGCAGGAAACGCAGTCCCGTCTCCAGCGGCTGTCGCATCAGCGCGACAAACAGCGGCGCGATCACGAGGATCAGCAGCAGCTTCTCGGCCAGCGGCGGGAAATGCGCGAACGCGGCGGAAATCAGCAGGAGCACCAGGGCGACGACCGCACAGGCGATCGCCCCACCGGTGCCGGCGCGCCATGGTTTGCGGAACAGTGCCGTCGGCAGCGCGACGATCCCGCGCAGCCAGCCGCTGAGCGGGAACACGATGACCGGCAGGAAAACCAGGTAGTACCAGGCGGGACGGGCGTGGTTCTGCAGGTCGGCGTTATGCGTTTCGACCACCCGGCCAGCGGTCTGGGTGAAGAACAGACGCTGGCGGTAAGCCTCGCCACCGGCCTGCCCGGCCGGCAGTGCCCAGGCCAGCAGGATCGCGAAGCCGAGCAGCAGGCCGAGCACGCCGAAGCCGTACCAGCGTGCCTTGTTCTGCCGCGCCCAGTCGTTCCACAGCGGGCCGAAGAGCAGGGGAAACAGCACGTGCAGGGCCATCACCGGCCCCTTGGTCAGCAGGCCCGCGCCGACGAACAGGCCGAACAGCCACCAGCGGGGCTCCGCACGCGTGGCGGTCGGGGTCAGGGTGAGCAGCGCGGCCAGTACCCAGACGACGAGGAGCACCTCGTACATGATCTGCAGGCCGAACAGAAACGCGTAGGCGAAGCCCATCAGCAGCCACGGCGTGGCCTTGGCCACCCACGGGCGCGCCGGAAAGAGGCGCCCGGCCAGAACGGAGGCCAGTACGAGCTGCGTGCCGCCGAAGAGGACCTCGAGGAGGCGCGGCCACACATCGTTGACCCCGAACACGGCCCACCCGGCGTGGATCATCCAGAACAGCAGCGGCACCTTTTCACTGTACGGCTCGCCGTTGATGTACGGCACCAGCCAGTGACCGTGCGCCCACATTTCCCAGGCGACCGCGAGGGTCCGCGTGGAAAACATCGGCATCGGACCGTGGGAAAAGATCGCGAGCAACGCCATCGCGGCCCACAGGGGCAGCCATGGCCAGAGGGCGCGGACATGTTCCGATCGGGTATAGGCGCTGTTGGACAAGGGCGTCGTCACCGTTAAGGGATCAGGAATTCTAAACGCTTCACCGGAGCAACGTGTCCAGGGCGTGCCCCAGACGCGCGGGGAACCCGGCCTGATTGGCGTCGTACCAGTCGCGTGCGGCCTGGCCAAGGGCTTCGACCTCGGCATCGGACATACCGACGATACGCTCGACGCATGCTTCGAGCCCCTCTTCGTCGAACTTCCACAACGTGGCGGCGTTGAGCGTGCCGTTTTCGTGCGCGGGGACGCGCATCCCTCGCGTGTCGTCGACCAGTTCGTTCATCGGCGCACCGTCGGTGACCAGTACCACGGCACCGCAGCTCATGGCTTCGACGATGTAGTGGCCCCAGCCCTCGGCCTCGGACAGGCAGAGGTGGAAACGGTGTGCGTTCTGCAGGCGGTAGATCGATTCCACGTCGGGCAGGAAGGTCACCTGGTGATCGAGGTTCGGTGCGGCCGGCGGTCGGTCCGGTGCGGCCACCGACGGTGACTGGAGCACATGCAGGGTCGGCCACTCCGGGTGCCGGCGCCAGACGTCGAGCAGGCGCTCGGTACCCTTCATACGGCTGCCGCCGGCAAGATGCAGGAAGGCCCGGTCGCGTGCGACACCTTCACGACGGCAGTCCGTGCTGATGAATCCGATGTGGGCGGTGCGCAGCCCCATCCCGCCGAACGTTTTCATGGCACTGTCGGTCTTGCACAGGATGGTGTCGAAACGATGCAGGTGGCGGCGGTCGCGTTTGCTCATCCATTCCGGATGGGGAATGAGCGCATTGCGCCGGGACATCGGCAGGTAGCCCGGGTGCACGTGCTCGATCGTCAGGCCGAGGTCGTAGCGCCGCGGACCGCGGCCGGTCAGCCAGCGCCCGAACATGGCGGCACGCTGCGCCCAGGCCCGCCACGGCCATCCATGATTCCGCTGCGGCGTCCGCGTCACCGTCACCTGGTGACCGAGTTCGCGCAATGCGTTCTCGAAGAGGCGGATATCGTGCGTGAGCCCGCGACCGTTGTCCCAGGCGATGAGGTTGATGTGGGCCATCTCAGGAGGCTCCTGCGCCGGTGCGGTGCCGATCGAGCGCGCGTCCGACGTAAACGGCGAGTCCCAGCGTGAGAAAGAAATACAACGAGTGCGGCATCGCCCGATAGAAGACATTGTCGGTGAGGGCGCATAGCGCGTACATGGCCGTCGTCGAGAATCCGGCGCATGCCGGCATGGCGATGGCGTTATCGCGGTTCAGCGCATGCCGCCCGAAATAGATCAGCGAACCACCGAAGAGCAGCACGAGGACCAGCAGGCCCGGGATGCCGCCCGTCGCCGCCCATTCGAGGTACTCGCTGTGCGGATGGTCATAGCGGACGACCGACGGATTGACCTCGCCATCGGCGATCCGCGCCCGGGCGAAGGGGCCGAACTGGTTCATGCCGACGCCGGTGACGGGGTGCGCGATCACGGCCATTCGTGCGGTGCGCCACATTTCGAGGCGCTCACGCACGGCGCCGGTGGCGTCCTGTTCGCTGTAGGTGGCTACTTCGTCTTTCACGGCGGCCAGGCGCTCCACCATCTCGCCGTGCAGCGTCGTCGCCGCCAGGCCGGCGGCGGCCACACCGATGACCAGGGCCAACACGCTCTGGCGCCAGCGTCCTGTCCGGCGACCCTGGATCAGCATCAGTGCCGCAAAGACGGGGACGAACGCAAGCAGGGGGCCGCGGCTCTGCGTCAGCAGCGCGCCATAGAAGCCCATGACGGCGAAGACCGCATGCATCGCGCGCTCGCGCGATCGGAGCTCACCCCGCAGGGCCTGCACGATGGCGATGAGTGACAGCACCAGCATGAACATGCCGAATTCGATGGCACCCCATTCGCCGTTGTTGATGCCGTAGGCGCGGTCGATATGCTCGATGTAATGCTGTTCGACGCAGATCAGGCCCAGAACGCCCGCCGATCCGCTGAAGCCGAAGCGAAGGGCGGCGGTCCGCAGCGGCAGGGCGAACGTCGCCGCGATGACCAGAAACGCAAGGATGTGCGACGTGACGTCGAACTCGCGCCAGTTCACCCCGTGGGCGCCGACGTTGACGGCCCAGAAGACGAAGGCGATGGCGGCGGGTGCCAGGACGGGCGCCGCGCGGCGATAGGCCTGACGGACGTCGGCACGCGTCGCGAGCACCCAGAGCCCCGTCAGAAACAGGATCAGCGCAGGGACCGCCTTGGCCTTGACCGGCAAGGCGAAGGACAGCGGCATGATCGCGATGAGCAGCGAGAGGATCCACACGCGCCACGGATTCGTTTTGTCGAGCACTCGGCACCTGCTGGGATCGGAACGGCGCGGCGGCCTCGCCGTCACCGGCTCGTGCCGCCGGGGCGGCGCGAGGGCATGGTACTTTAACGGATCGCGGATGCCTCTCCGTGCGGTTCCGGGTGAGCGGCGCCAATTCAGCTTCCGTAAGGACCCGCCCGGGCGATGAAGCTCCTGTTTACCAATTTCCACGCCGGCGACGGTGGCGGCCATACGACTTACCTGATCAGCCTCGCGCGCGGACTGTCGGGCCGGCATGAGGTGCACGTCGCCGCGCCGCCGGGTAGCCGTCTGAATCGCGAGGCCCGCGCGCTTGCCGGCGTGCATGTGCTCGACCAGCCCTATCCGAATGGCCTGGGCAAGCTGCCGGCACGGCGCCGCGCGCGTCAGCAGTTGTCGGCCTATCTGGCTGAGCATCGGTTCGACGTCATCCACGTCAATGGCTCCGCCGACCATCGTCTGGTCATTGCCGCCGTGCGTGGACTGCGCCGTCGCCCGGCCATCGTGCTCACCAAGCACAACTCCAAGCCGATGTCCGGCATCGGAAACGCCTGGCGGGCCCGCGTCGGCACCGATGGCGTCATTGCCGTCTGCGACTACGTGCACCGGCAGGTGATGGCTTCGCCTTATGCGCGCTGCCGTGTGGTCACCGTTTTCAATGGGGTCGACATCGATCGCTTCGCGCCGCGACCTGCCGATACGACGCTTCGTGCCGGATGGCTGGCGCCTGCCACCGCGGAAGCACCGCTGCTGATTGGCAGCAATGCGGGTACGGCCAGCTACAAGGGGTGGATGGATCTCGTCGAAGCGCTGGCGTCGCTGGAACCGGCCTGGCGCGATCGCCTTCGTGTCGTCCTTGCCGGCGGTCTTCCCGACGCGGAAGACCGCCGCCGTATCGAAGCCCTGGGCGTGGCATCGCAGGTGCACTTTGCCGGCCGGCTCGACGACGTCCGGCCGCTGGTGGCGACGCTCGATGCCGGATTCGTCCTTTCCTGGGACGTCGAAACGATTTCCTTCGCCTGCCGCGAAATGATGGCGATGGAGAAGCCCGTGCTCGTCAGCGACTACGCCGGGTTGCCCGAAAACATTCGTCAGGGCGAAGACGGCTGGATCGTGCCGGCCCGCGACCGGCATGCGATCGCCGCCGCCCTGCGCCGGCTGGTCGAGGAGCGCGACCAACTGCCCGCGATGGGCTTCGCGGCGCGAGCACATGCGGAGGCCGAGTTCGGACTGGAGCGTTTCATCGACGCCACCGAAGCGTTCTACCGCGAACTCAGGCTCGCCACGCTGCCGGGTTAGCCCTGTTTGCGCAGCAGGGCGTAGTACATGCCGTCGAGGTCGCCGTCGCCGGGCAGGATCTGCCAGCCGATGGCGGCCGCCTGGCCCACGGGCAGAGTCAATGGCAGCACGGAGGCATCGGCGCGACCGTCGACGAAGGCACCGACCACACCCTCGTTCTCGGCACGCAGCAGTGAGCAGGTGACGTAAAGCAACGTGCCGCCGGGTGCCAGGGTTTCCCAGCAGGCGGAGAGGATGCGGCTCTGTAGTGCCACGAGCGCATCGATGTCGGCGGCGCGGCGATGCAGGCGTACGTCCGGTCGCCGGCGAATGACGCCGGTAGCCGAGCAGGGGGCGTCGATCATGACGCGATCGAAGGGTTTGCCATCCCACCAGGCCCGCACGTCGCCCGCGTCGCCGACGATGACGTCGGCAGCGAGGCCGAGGCGTTCCAGATTCTGGGTGATGCGCAGTGCGCGTCGCGCCTCGGATTCCACGGCGACGAGGGCGATGTCCGAGCGTTCCAGCGCGTGGCAGGCCTTTCCGCCGGGGGCGGCGCAGGCATCGAGCACGCGCTGGCCGCTGGCCAGATCGAGCAGGTCGGCCGGCACCTGGGCGGCGCCGTCCTGGACGGCGAAATGGCCTTCGGCGAATCCGGGCAGGCGTGTCACATCGGTGCTGTGGGGGAGTACCAGACCGTCCGCCAGCCACGTGTGCGCGGCGATCTCCTGACCGGCCTCACGCAGGCGGTCGGCGACCTCGTCGCGCCCCGCGCGTCGACGATTCACGCGCAGCATCAGCGGCGGCTCGTGATTGGCCGCGGCCATGACCGCCTCCGCGTGGCCGGGCCAGTCGCGCGCGATAGCCTTGGCCAGCCACGCCGGATGAGCATGCCGCGTGGCCGGCGTCGCATCGAGGTCGGCCAGCAGGGCCTCGCGCTCGCGCTGCCAGCGGCGCAGTACGGCGTTGGCCATGCCGGCAAGTCGCGGGCGGCGTAGTTCGCGCACGGCTTCCACCGTGGCGGCCACGGCGGCATAACCCGGCATCTCGAGGATCTCGAGCTGGACCAGCGCGGTCACCAGCAGGGCGTGGATGACCGGCTCGCTCCGCCGAATGGGTTTGGCCAGGAGGCGGTCGAGCGCGGCGTCGAACCGGGGCCACCAGCGCGCACCTTCATTGAGGAGGGCGGTGAGAAGCGCCCGGTCACGGGCATCGGGGAGACGGGGGAGAGCCCGGTCGGCCACTTCGCGCAGCGAGTGCCCTGACAGGGCGATATCGGCCAGCGCTTCGGCGGCCAGGGCACGGACCGAGATCGTCCGACTCACGAGACCGCCTGCTTCAGCTCCGGACGCGCATTGAGGTAGTCGACGATGCCGATCCGGCGGCCACCGGGCCGCTGTACGGCAAGCAGGCGCAGGGCACCGTCGGCGCAGGCGATGTCGATGCCCTCGCGCGAGACGCGCAGTACCTGTCCCGGCGTGGTGCCGGCCGTCTCCGCGTCGATCGCGCGCGCCGACCAGATACGCAGGCGTTCGCCCGCGATATCGGCTTCCGCGACGGGCCATGGATCGAACGCCCGCACCTTGCGTTCCAGCGCGATCGCCGTCAGCGAGAAGTCGAGGCGAGCCTCGGCCTTGTCGAGCTTGTGCGCGTACTCCACGCCGTCTTCCGCCTGCGTACGGGCGACAAGGGTTTCGCCGTTCATGACACGACGAAGGCCTTCGGCCAGCGCGTCCGCGCCGAGCGCGGACAGCCGGTCGTGCAGACTGCCGCCCGTGTCGTCGCCGGTGATCGGGGTGCGCCGCTCGATCAGTACGGGACCCGTATCCAGGCCCGCTTCCATCTGCATCAGGTCGACGCCGGACTCCTCGTCGCCGGCCAGGATCGCCCGCTGGATGGGCGCCGCGCCGCGCCAGCGCGGCAGCAGGGACGCGTGGACGTTCCAGCAGCCCAGCCGTGGAATCGCCAGTACCTTGCGGGGAAGAATCAGCCCGTAAGCGACCACGACCATGAGGTCGGGTGCGTGGGCAGCCAGGCGATCGCGGTCGGCCTGGGCCTTGAACGATTCCGGTTGTTCGACCGGGACCCCGGCGGCGAGCGCCGCTTCCTTGACCGGACTGGCGGCGAGTTTGCGCCCGCGGCCGGCGGGCCGGTCGGGCTGCGTGTATACGGCCACGACGTCGGCGCCGGAAGTGCGGCAGGCCTCAAAACACGGGACGGCAAAGTCGGGTGTTCCGGCGAACACCACACGCAGAGGACGACCGGCCACGCTCAGGCGCTTGCCTTGCGCTGCTTTTCCATGCGTTTCAGCAGCATGCCGCGCTTGAGGGGCGACAGGTAGTCGACAAAGACCTTGCCGGCGAGATGGTCCATCTCATGCTGGATGCACACCGCGAGCGGGCCTTCGACGTCCACGAGGATTTCCTTGCCGTCGGCATCCTGCGCGCGAACCTTGACGTGCAGCGCACGGGTCACGTCGGCATAGATGCCGGGAAACGACAGGCAACCTTCCTGATAGACCTGCTGGCCGTCCTTCTCGAGGATCTCCGGATTGATCAGCACCATCGGCTCGTCACGGTTGTCGCTCATGTCGGCGACGAGGACGCGCTGGTGCACGTTGACCTGGGTGGCGGCCAGCCCGACGCCGTTCGCGGCGTACATCGTCTCGTACATATCCGCGACGAACTGCTTGAGTTCGGCGTCGAAGACGGTGACCGGCGCCGCGACGGTACGCAGGCGGGGATCGGGGAATTCGAGGATGGTGAGGGTGGACACGGTGTCACCTTGAACGTATGCGCGGGCCACTGCGGCGCCTGCCTGACCGCAAATTTGCGGGCAAATCGGCGAAATCCAACCAGCGGCAACCTGTAGGATGAGCCTGTATTCTACGCGCGCGCCGGGGGCCGGGCGAGCGACGCCACGTATTGTGCCCGTTAACGATTCAGTTACACTCGCGACAGCACCGGGGAAGGGGGAAATCCCGCATGATCAAGAAGTTCGCCATGCTGCTCGGCGGCATGTTCTTCACTGTGGCCGTTTATGCCGCAGCGGCCCAGCTACGTCCCGACCATCCGGATACCTATACGGTCCGCAAGGGTGACACGCTGTGGGATATTTCCGCCCGCTTTCTGAGCAAGCCATGGCTGTGGCCGGAAATCTGGCAGGCCAATCCCCAGGTCCGCAATCCGCACCTGATCTACCCGGGTGACGTTCTGAATCTTTCGATGGCCGGAGGCGGTCCGCGTGTCGGCCTGCAGCCGGGCATCCGCCGTGACGACGAAGCGGTCGCGGCCATCCCGCTCGGCGACCTGCGCATGTTCCTGAAGGAAATGCGTGTCATGGACGCCGACGCGGTCGAACAGCTGCCGTACCTCGTCGGGTTCGAGGAATCGCATCTGCGCGCCTCGCCGGGCAACAAGATCTACGCCCGTGATCTGGACTCGGCGCAGCTGGGTCAGCGCTGGGCCATCGTCCGCCCGACCAATCGCTTCCGCGACCATGGCGGAAACCCCGGTGGTCTGGACATGCTGAACAACCCGGGCCACGGTTCGTTCGTCGCGGACGAACTGGACAGCGATGCCTCGATGGCCAACAGCCCCTGGCAGGAAGATTCGCGTCACGACACGCACACCGGCAAGGGTGACGATCGCGGTGTCGAGGTATCGGTCATCGGCACGGCGGAAGTCATCGCGACCAAGGGCGACGTGACGAGCCTGGTCCTGGTCGATTCGACCCTGGAAATCCGCAAGGGTGATCGCCTTACGCAGATCGACGACACACCCTACGACCCGTACTTCTATCCGCACGCCGCAAAGGGCGTGCCGGCGGACGGCCGCGTCATCGGCATCGCGGACGGCAACTACGCCGGCAGCCGCCAGGTCGTATCGATTTCCGCCGGCTCGGCCGACGGCGTCGACAACGGTGCCACCTTCACGGTGATGGACCAGGGCGAAGTCATTCCCGACGAAGTCAGGGGCAACTACAAGCGCCGCGACACGTCGCCGAAGGTCAAGCTGCCGGACGAGTTCGCGGGCCACATCATGGTTTTCCGCACGTTCGACCACGTGAGCTACGCGCTCGTGATGGATGCGCTCCGGCCGATCAAGAAAGGCGAGAAGCTCGTTCTGCCGGAATAATCGGCGGTGGCGTCAAGCCGCCCGCTGACAGTAAGTCGCCGCGCAGTGTCTACACTGCGCGGATGACCGACACCGAAGACCTTCGCGCCTGGCTGATCCTTCTGCGGACCCCGGGCCTCACGCCGCGAAACCTGCGGGAGGGGCTCGTCGCACGTGGCAGCGCATCGGCGTTGCTGGGCTGGCTGACCCGGCACGAGAGCTCCCTGAAACCCGAGGGCCGCGACTGGCTGGCTCAGCCGGACGAGGCTGCGTTGGCCGCCGATCTGGCCTGGGTGAAGTGCGCCGACGACCAGCGCCTGCTGCTGTGCACGGAAGAAGACTTCCCCCCGCAGCTGGAGGCCATCCCGGATCCGCCCGCGGCGCTCTTCGTGAAGGGTGACGCTTCGCTGCTCCTGCGACCCCAGGTCGCCATCGTCGGCGCACGAAAGGCTCAGGTCCCGGGACTCGCCAATGCACGGCGGTTCGCGGCCGGGCTGGCCGAGGGTGGCCTCGTGGTGACCAGCGGAATGGCGGACGGCATCGACGGCGCGGCGCACGAGGCGGCTCTGGACGCCGGACAGCCGACCATCGCCGTGATCGGCACCGGCCCCGACCGGGTCTACCCGCGCAAACACCACGCCCTGGCCCGCCGTATCGCGGCCCACGGGGCCATCGTCAGTGAATATTCGCCCGGTACCGCCGTGCTGCCCCGCCATTTCCCCGAGCGCAACCGCATCATCGCCGGCCTGAGCCTGGGCGTCGTCGTGATCGAGGCCGGCCTGCGCTCGGGCTCGCTGATCACCGCGCGCGTCGCCGGGGAGCAGGGCAGGGACGTCTTCGCGTTGCCTGGCTCCATCCACAATCCCCTGGCCGAGGGCTGTCACTCGCTGATCGCCGAAGGCGCCCGTCTGGTCCAGCGTCCCGACGAGGTCCTCGCGGCGCTGGCGCCCGCGGCCATGGAACTGGGGGCTCAGCTGCGTGAGCGGCTGGCCGCCGGCGAGGCGAAGCCGGCCACCGGGCGGGCGAAGCGCGGCCCCTTCGACTGGCGCGAGGATGAGGAATATCGCCGCCTGCTCGACGTCATGGGGTACGATCCCGCTTCTCTGGACGCCCTGGTGGGCACGACGGGTCTCGCTGCGGGGCCATTGTCTTCCATGTTGTTGATGCTGGAGCTGGAAGGTGAGGTCGCAAGCCTCCCCGGAAACCGTTATCAGCGCGTGATGTAAGCATCCGGCGCTTGACAGGCATCACGGTGGTATGCCCCCACTAAATATATACATGCCCTGGGGTCCACTCGCCCCGGCGGCCTTTGGAATCGGTTAACGCATGGCAAAGAACCTCCTCATCGTCGAGTCGCCGGCCAAGGCCAAGACGATCAACAAGTACCTGGGGGCCGACTTCCAGGTGCTGGCGTCGTACGGTCACGTGCGCGATCTGCGACCCAAAGAGGGCGCGGTCGACCCGGAACACGGCTTCGCCATGGCTTACGAGGTCATCGAACGCAACGAGAAACACGTCGATGCGATCGCCAAGGCGGCCAAGGCGGCAAGCAGCATCTATCTCGCGACCGACTTGGATCGCGAGGGTGAGGCCATTTCCTGGCACATCAGCGAGATCCTCCGCGAACGCGGCCTGCTGGCGGGCAAGGACGTCCAGCGGGTGGTCTTCAGTGAAATCACGCCCAAGGCCATCAAGGAAGCCGTCGCCAATCCGCGACAGCTCTCGCACGACATGGTCGACGCCCAGCAGGCGCGTCGCGCGCTGGACTACCTGGTCGGCTTCAATCTCTCGCCGGTGCTCTGGCGCAAGGTGCAGCGCGGCCTGTCGGCTGGCCGTGTGCAGTCGCCCGCGCTGCGGATGATCGTCGAGCGCGAGCTCGAGATCGAAGCGTTCCAGGCCCGCGAGTACTGGACGATCCAGGCCAACCTGAACCACAAGGACGGTGCGTTCGACGCCCGCCTCGTGCGGCTCGACGGCAAGAAATTCGAGCAGTTCGACCTCACCAACGAGGCCGATGCCACCGCCGCGCGTTCCGCGCTCGAGCGTGCCGCCGCCGGCAATTTCACGGTGGGCGAGGTCGCCAGCAAGGAGCGCAAGCGCCGTCCCGCGCCGCCGTTCACCACCTCCACCCTGCAGCAGGAGGCCGCGCGCAAGCTCGGTTTCTCGACCAGCCGCACCATGCGCGTGGCCCAGGGCCTCTACGAAGGTGTGAGCATCGGCAGCGAGGGCAACGTCGGCCTCATCAGCTACATGCGTACGGACTCCGTGGCGCTGTCCGATGACGCGGTCGCCGAGCTGCGCGGGCTGATCGCCAGCGAATACGGCAAGAACGCCCTGCCTGACGCGGTACAGGTCTACAAGTCCAAGTCCAAGAATGCCCAGGAAGCGCACGAAGCGATCCGCCCGACCTCAGCCATGCGTACGCCGCGCAGCGTCGCGTCGTTCCTCAATGACGACCAGCGCAAGCTGTACGAGCTGATCTGGAAGCGCACCGTCGCCTGCCAGATGATCCACGCCACGCTGAATACGGTTTCCGTGGAATTTCCGGTCGGCGACTCCGCGTTCCGCGCCACGGGCACCACGGTCATCGACCCCGGCTTCCTGGCCGTCTATGAAGAGGGCAAGGATCAGAAGGGTGACGAGGATGAAGATCAGCGTCGTCTGCCGCGCCTGAAGCAGGGCGAGGTGGTGCCTGTCGCCGCCATCGTGGCCGACCAGCACTTCACCGAGCCGCCGCCGCGCTTCTCGGAAGCGAGCTTGGTCAAGACGCTCGAGGAATACGGCATCGGTCGTCCGTCGACCTACGCCAGCATCATCCAGGTGCTGCTCAGTCGCGAATACGTCCTGCTCGAAAGCCGGCGCTTCAAGCCGACCGACGTCGGCCGCGCGGTCAGCCAGTTCCTGTCGGGGCACTTCACGCAGTACGTCGATTACGACTTCACCGCCCGGCTGGAAGACGAGCTCGACGCCGTCAGCCGCGGTGAGGAGGCGTGGGTGCCGCTGCTCGAGCGCTTCTGGCAGCCGTTCAAGACGCTGGTCGACGACAAGACCGAATCGGTCGACCGAAACGAGGCTACCGGTGCGCGAGAACTGGGCGACGATCCGAAATCGGGCAAGCCCGTGTCGGTGCGCCTGGGCCGCTACGGCGCCTACGCCCAGATCGGCACCAAGGACGACGAGGCCAAGCCGACCTATGCCAGCCTGCGCCCCGGCCAGAGCATGCATACCATCACCCTCGAAGAGGCGATGGAGCTGTTCAAGCTGCCGCGCAACCTCGGCCAGTCGGAAGCCGGTGACGATGTCACGGTCGGTGTCGGTCGTTTCGGGCCGTTCGTGAAGCAGGGCAGCACCTATGCCTCGCTCAAGCCGGAAGATGACCCGTACACCATCGAGCTGCCGCGGGCCCTGCAGCTCGTTCAGGAGAAGCTCGAAGCCATCGCGAACCGCATCATCACCGACTTCGGTGACGGCGTGCAGGTGCTGAACGGCCGCTACGGGCCGTACATCACCGACGGTGAGAAGAATGCGCGCATCCCGAAGGATAAGGAGCCCAAGTCGCTGACCGAGGCCGAATGTCGCGAGTTGCTCGCCGCCGCACCGGTCAAGAAGCCGCGTGGTGGTCGCGCCGCCAAGAAAACCGCGACAAAGAAGGCCGCGGCAAAGAAGACGGCAACGACCAAGGACGCCGCGGTGAAGAAGACGGCCGTGAAAAAGACGGCCGCCAGGAAGACCGCGACGAAGAAGACGGCCACGAAGAAGACTGCCGCGAAGAAGGCCGCCACGAAGAAAAGCGCAACCAAAAAGGCGGCGGTGAAAAAAACCGCGGCCCCGGCATCGAAAACGGCGGCGCCTGCCGCGGACTGATATGCGACGTTTCACTCTTCCCGACGTCGCCCTGGCCGCCGACCGGCTTCGCGAGAGTGGCGTCATTGCCTACCCCACCGAGGCCGTTTTTGGCCTCGGTTGCGATCCCCACGATCAAGGCGCGTTCGAGCGTCTGTTCGCGCTGAAGGGGCGTCCGCCGACCCAGGGCGTGTTGCTCATCGCGGCGGACTTCGCGCAGGTCGAGCCGTATATCGACGTAGCCGCCGTTTCTTCGGAGATCCTTCGCGATGTCCGCAGCTCATGGCCAGGTCCACATACCTGGGTGTTTCCGCGTAGCGCGCGCGTACCCGCATGGGTGGCGGGCGCACACGCCGGCATCGCCCTGCGCGTGACGGCGCACGAGCCATCGGCGGCGCTCTGCCGGGCGTTCGGCGCACCGCTGGTGTCGACCAGCGCGAACCCGCATGGCGAGCCGCCCGCTCGCGACGTAGCGACCCTCGAGCGCTATTTCGGCGACCGCCTCGATGGTGCGCTGGACGCTCCGCTGGGCGGCCAGGAGCGCCCGACCACCATACGCGACGCCCTCACCGGCGCTATCATCCGCGCCTGACAGGGGGAATCACGTTGTCGACCGTTTACGAAATCACCGGGCGCGAGACCGCGCCATCGTTGCCGCTGCTGGTAGGCGCGCCGTCGCGCGCGATCGCCTGGCGTGACGGCCGGGCCGTCACCGCGTCCACCTTCCTGGCCCACGTCCGCCAGGTGGCCGCGTTGCTTCCCGAGGCCGACAGCGCCGTCAACCTCTGCGAGGACCGTTACGCCTTCCTCGTCGCCTTCGCGGCGCTGGTCACGCGTGGTCAGATCAACCTCTTGCCCCCTTCGCGCGCGACGCATGCGGTCGACGAGGTCATGGCCAGCCACCCGGGCTCCTACGCCATCGGCGAGCTGGCCCTGGCGCCCGCACCGGCCGGCTACCTGCGCATGCCGACGCTGGACGATACGTCGTTGGCCGGCGGTGAGGTGCCCTCGATCCCGACGGACGCCGTGGTCGCCATCGGTTACACCTCCGGGTCCACCGGCAGGCCCAAGCCCAATGTAAAGACCTGGGGCAGCTTCGTCGCCAGCAATGCCGGTAACGCCGCAATGCTCGGTGGCACCATCGGACGCGCCTTCGATGTCGTCGCCACGGTGCCCCCGCAGCACATGTACGGCATGGAGATGTCGGTCCTGATGCCGTTGCTGTCCGAAGTGAGCGTCCATTCGGGGCGTCCGTTTTTCCCGGCCGATGTCGCCGCCGCGCTGGCCTCGATGCCGGAACCGCGCGCACTCGTGACGACGCCCGTGCACCTTCGCGCGCTGGTCGAATCCGGCGTCGTTCTGCCGAGCCTCGCCGCGTTCGTCTCCGCGACCGCACCGATGCCGGTGGAGCTGGCGCGTGCGGCGGAAGAGCGCTTCGGCGCACCCCTGCACGAGGTGTTCGGTTCGACCGAAACCTGCGTCTTCGCCAGTCGACGCACCGCGACCGACGACGACTGGTCGCTCTACCAGGGTGTGACGCTGCATCCGCAGCCGGACGGGACCCTGGTCGACGCGCCGCAGCTCGCTGAACCGATCGCCCTTGCCGACATCGTCTCGCTGCACGACGGCGGGCGCCGCTTCCAGCTCCGCGGCCGGAACACCGATCTGCTCGAGATCGCCGGCAAGCGCGCTTCGCTGGGCGACCTCAATCGCCGTCTGCTGGCCATCGACGGCGTGCGCGACGGCGTACTGTTCCAGCTCGACGATGCCGACGCCTCCGGCATCCGCCGCATCGCGGGCCTCGTGGTAGCGCCGGGGATGACCGAGCAGGCCGTACTGGCCGCCTTGCGCCAGGCGATGGACCCGGTGTTTCTGCCGCGCCCGCTGCGCGTCGTGGAGGCGCTGCCGCGCAACGAGACCGGCAAACTGCCGCGCGGCCTCCTGTTGGAAATGCTGGCCGCACGCGGCTGATAGAATCTCCGGCTACTTGTCGGGAGAAGCAGCATGAAGGTCCTCGTTATCGGCGGCGGCGGTCGCGAACACGCGCTTGCCTGGAAACTCGGCCAGTCGGGCCGCGTCGACGAGGTCATCGTCGCTCCCGGCAATGCGGGTACGTCACGTGAGCAGGGCCTCCGTAACGCGGCGGTCCCGGTCACCGACATCGACGGTCTCGTGGCCCTGGCGAAAGCCGAAGGCGTAGGCCTCACCGTGGTCGGCCCCGAAGTTCCCCTCGTCGCCGGGGTGGTCGATCGCTTCACCGCCGAAGGCCTGCGCTGCTTCGGCCCGTCCGCCGCCGCGGCGCAGCTGGAGGGCAGCAAGGCCTTCGCCAAGGACTTCCTCGCCCGCCACGGCATTCCTACGGCGCACTACGCGGTCTTTACCGAGCTGGCGCCTGCGCTCGCGCATGTGCGCGGTACCGGCGCCCCGATCGTCATCAAGGCCGACGGCCTCGCCGCCGGTAAAGGCGTGGTGGTCGCCATGACGCTCGCCGACGCGGAAGCCGCGCTCGAGGACATGCTCGGTCAGCAGGCCTTCGGTGACGCTTCGTCCCGTGTGGTCATCGAAGAATTCCTCGACGGGGAGGAAGCCAGCTTCATCGTCATCGCCGATGGCAGGCATGCGCTGCCGATGGCGACCAGCCAGGATCACAAGCGGCGCGACGACGGCGATCTCGGCCCGAACACGGGCGGCATGGGCGCGTATTCGCCTGCCCCGGTCGTGACCGACGAGGTCTCGGCACGGGTCATGCGCGAGATCATCCAGCCCACGCTCGACGGCATGATCGCCGACGGTGCGCCGTTCACCGGGTTTCTCTATGCGGGGCTGATGATCGACAAGGCGGGCGCGCCGAAGGTCATCGAGTTCAACGTGCGCTTTGGCGATCCGGAAACGCAGCCGATCATGCTTCGCCTCCGTTCGGACCTGGTCGATCTGATCGAGGCGGCGCTGGATGGCCGCGTCGGCGACGTCACCGCCGAGTGGGATCCGCGCCCCTCGCTGGGCGTGGTGCTCGCCGCGGGCGGCTATCCGGGCAAGGTCCGCGCCGGCGATGTGATCACCGGCGCGGAGGGTGACTTCGGTGCGGACGTGAAGGTGTTCCATGCGGGTACGGCCGACAATGCCGACGGGCAGGCCGTCACCGCCGGGGGCAGGGTACTCACCGTCTGCGCGCTGGGCGTGGACGTGGCGGCCGCCCGCGCGTCGGCCTACGAGGCGCTCGGCAGCGTGCGGTTCGCCGACATGTATTTCCGCCACGACATCGCACACCGCGCGCTCTCGCGAACGTAAGGCAGCCACGCCACATCGGCTAACGGTTTGAATCGATCGGCAAGGGTTGCCAACGTTCTTCCGCACTGACCGCCTTGTGCCGCAGCAGTCCCTGGGAGATGGCGGGTGAGGCACCCGCGACAGCCGGGACGACATCGCCCGGTGTCGGTGCCTGCGGATACGACGACCACGGTCGCAGCAGATGATGGAACGGGTTGCTGCCGATCTCCTGGTGTCGCACGGGATCGAAGATAGCCCGGGGTACGCCGTCGCGTACATGAAGGCGCCAGGAACCTCCGTCCATGTAAGTGGAGTGCAGGCGGTCGGCGCGCCACTGCCACTGCTTGTTCAGCATGGAGCCTGCGCAGGATTCGGTCCTGACGCCGCCACCCGCCGGATCCGCGGCAAGGCAGAGCCGGCTCGCGACGTTGCGGTAGGTATGGTCGCTGTCGAGATACCACTGCTGCTCCGCACCGTCGGTGCCGCCTTTGCACGGCGCCAACGCCACGGCAGGCTGGTCCCGCTGAGGCTGGGTGAGGCAATGGCCCTCGCCTGCGAGGGACTGCAATCTCACGACGGGTTGCCGTTCGAGATGCGGCGAGCCGAGGTCGATGCGCGTCAGATGGCCGATGCCGGCGTCGTCGTCGCGCCATGTCTCCATCGATGACGTCGGCGCGAGCCGCGTGGAGTTGTCCACGGAGCTGCGCGTGGCGATGTCGATGGGACCGCTGTAGCCACCCGGGAGGCGCCACTCCGAGACGGTCTCGATCGTGGCTCGCTGCATCATCGGAGTCGTCGTGGGGAGCGTGAACAGCCAGCCTGGCCCCACCCGATAGTGCGAGTACGAATACCAAACGTCGTTGGCGATGTCGGGCGCCAGCCGGAATCGCCACAGCGCCGATGCCTCACCTGCGGCGTTCTTCGTGACGGCGCTCTCGGTGAAGTAATCTTTCAGCGTCATTGTGACGCTGCGCTCCGATGTCTGCTCGAATCCCGCGTTGAACGAGACAGGCAGTTTTCCCCACGAGAAACCGCTGTCTTTCGACACGGCCGCCGTCAGTTCCGTACTCGCGCCCGCGCCCACGCTGGTCTTCACGCCGACCTTGTCCACGAAGGTGCGATCGGTCGCGCCATCCGAACGGGGTGCCTGCGATATCAGGCGCACCTGTCCGTCCTGCAGGTCCGGTGCGGTCAGGGTGGTTTCCACCTCGTAATGCAGGGGCAGGGTCAGAATGTTTCCGTAGTTGTCTTCGCTCTCCCGCCCGCCCCACATGTGGAGACCCTGCACTGTAGGCAGCTGGTTGACGACGGTCTTCACGATGACGACCTTCTCGTCGACGCTCGGACTCACTTCCCGGACGACGACGATGTCGTGGTGGATGCTCCGGCCGTTGTCGAAGACGTCACTGTCGCGTACTTCCAGGCGTGGCACGTATCCGCCGACGGTGCGCGCGTCCTGGGCGACGACGGCCGCGAAAGGCGCCGCCGCGAGCACGGTGGCGACAAGCCAGGGTTCGGGGTGGCGCGTGCGGTCCGGTGCTCTCTTCCTTCTTGTCATGGGATGTCTTCCTTGGATCGTGGGCAATCATGCCGGTCAGGATGGCATCTGCTGGCAGGCGGCGAGGTAGGAACCCGACGTTGCTGTCCGTGAGGTTTTTCCTGAAAACGCAGCGCACCGCGACGAGACCGGGTGTGCCGGCCACGGTGACCCACGTCTCAGCTACACTCCGGAAAAATCAGAGGGTCGATCACGGATGTCCCAGTTCTCACTGCTCGCCACGCGCCGCTTCGCACCTTTTTTCTGGACCCAGGCGCTGGGCGCCTTCAACGACAACGCGTTCCGCAACGCGATGGTGATGCTGGTCGCCTTCCAGATGAGCCTGCCGGACGCCGAGGTCTCGCTATACACGAACCTCGCGCCCGCGCTCTTCATCCTGCCGTATTTCCTGTTCTCCGCCACGGCGGGACAGCTGGCCGAGAAGTTCGAGAAAACCCGGATCATCCGTTACGTGAAGCTCTTCGAAATCGCAGCGATGACCATCGCGGCCGTCGGCTTCTTCACTCACCACGTATCGCTGCTGCTCGTCGTCCTGTTTCTGATGGGTATCCATTCGACCGTCTTCGGCCCGATCAAGTATTCCATTCTTCCGCAGACCCTCGATCGTAGCGAACTCGTCGGTGGCAATGCGCTGGTCGAGATGGGTACGCAGCTTGCGATGCTGATCGGCATGATCGTCGGCAACTCGCTGATGCTGATCGCCGGCTACGGAACGCTCGCGGCATCGCTGACGACCATCGCGATCGCGGTGACCGGTTACCTCGTCAGCCGGTCCGTACCTCCCGCGCCCGCGACCGCGCCCGATCTGAAGTTCAACTGGAACCCGCTCAGCGAAACCTGGCGGGTGCTGAAGATCACGAACGCCGATCGCGCGGTCTTCAACGCCGTGCTCGGCATCTCGTGGTTCTGGTTCTTCGGCACCGTCATGATCGCGCAGCTGCCGAACTACACGCGCCACATCCTCGGCGGGGACGGTTCGGTCAATACGCTCGTGCTGACGTTGTTTTCGCTGGGTACGGGCGTGGGCTCGCTCATGTGCGAGAGGCTGTCGGGCAAACGCGTCGAGATCGGCCTGGTGCCCATGGGCGCGTTCGGCCTGACTGTATTCGCTGTCGATCTGTTCTTCGCGCGGCCCGGTGTGACGCCCGGCGCCTCGCTCGACTGGCTGGCCTTTCTCGCCGTGCCTGGAGCGTGGCGCGCCGCGCTCGACCTGACCATGATCGGAGCCTTCGCGGGCTTCTACGTCGTCCCGCTGTTCGCTTTCGTGCAGAGTCGCGCGCCTCGCGACCGCCTGTCGCGCGTGATCGCGGGCAACAACATCGTCAATGCGCTTTTCATCTGTGCCGCTTCCGGCTTCGGCATCGGCCTGACGGCGCTGGGACTCTCCGTGCCGACGATCTTCCTCGTGACGGGGCTGATCAACATCGCGGTCGCGGTGTACATCTTCACCCTCGTTCCCGAATTCATGATGCGCTTCATCACCTGGGTGCTCGTGCACACGCTTTACCGGGTGCGGGTGGACGGTCTGAAGAACGTGCCGGACGAAGGTGCCGCGCTGGTCGTGTGCAACCACGTGAGCTTCATGGATCCGTTGATCCTGATGGCCAGCGTGCGCCGCCCCATGCGTTTCGTCATGTACTACAAGATCTTCAACATCCCGGTGCTGCGCTTCGTCTTCCGCACCGCGAAGGCGATTCCCATCGCCGGGCGTAACGAGGATGTGGCGCTGATGGACAAGGCGTTCGACGAGATCGACGAGGCGCTGGCGGCCGGAGAGGTCGTCTGCATCTTCCCGGAAGGTGGTCTGACGCGCGACGGTGACATCCAGACCTTCCGCCCTGGCGTGGACCGCATCCTTGCGCGTCGGCCGGTGCCCGTCGTGCCGCTGGCGCTGCGAGGCATGTGGGGCAGTATCTTCAGTCGCCGTGACGGTGCCTTGCGCCGTGCGCGTCTGCCACGCCGGTTCTGGTCGAAGATCGAACTGGTGGGTGGTGCACCGCTGCCTGCGGAGGCCGCGAATGCAGCGTCACTGGAAGCGCGTGTCAGCGAACTGCGGGGCGACAAAGCCTGAGGGCATCGCCGGCGCGTTGAGCGCCGGCGATTCGATTTTCCTGCTTCAGCGACTGAGGGGGATCGTCTGCCAACGCTCCGTTGCCGGTACACGACGGTAGCTCAGGTAGCTGTCCGGCACCGTCGGCGAATTCGTCGACAGGCGTGGAATGGTGCTGCCGGGTGACGGTGCCAGCGGATAGTTGCTCCACGGTGGCAGCAATGCGTTTTCCGTGTTGACCACGACTTCATCATGTCGCACGGCATCGAACTTTGCGATCAGCGAGTCATTCGACACTTCGAGGCGATGATGCGTGCCCCCGTCCATCAGGGACACGACGCGATCCGCGGCCCACTTCCAGCGCTGGTTGTGACGAATGGCGCACTTCGCCGTGCCGACCGTGCCACTCTTCGTGTCGATCTGAAGGCACTGCGCACTCTCGCGGTTGCGGTATCGGCCTTCCGAATCCATGTTCCATTGCTGGGCGCGATGGCTTTCGGCTTCGTCGCATTCCGTGAGCTGGGCGGCGCCGGCTTTCTCGTCAAAGGGGCCCTGGGTGATGCAAAGGCCTTCGCCGCTGCTCGACTGAATCAGCACCGTCGGGCTGGACGTGAGAAAGGGTGAGCCAAGGTTGATCTTTACCACTTGCGTCGGCTGCGCGGGTACCTGGCGGAGATGCGCCCACGGGTCGTTGCCCTTGTGCCAGAACCACCATGGAATGTCGGCCGTGTAGTCGGGATGGACATCGGAGCTGCGGTCCCAGGAAACGCCCATCGATCGGTTCCATCCGTAGCGTCGATTCTCGACGCGCCCGCCCGTACCGATCAGCAGATTTCCTTCGTAGTCGCCACGGACTCGCCATACCGACATAAGCTGGGCGGAGGCTTTGCGCATCATCGGCGTGACCATCGCCGTGCTGACTTTGTACTTGCTCTTCGCGTTGAAGTATCCGGGGCTGCCTGCGACATCGTTGGCGAGGTGCATGTTCCAGGTCACGCCCTGGGCTCGGCCGTAATTCTCGGTCACGGCGTCGATGTAATAGGACTCCGTCTCCATCGATACCGAGGTGGAGTCGGTGTACGTGCGATTGGCGGAGAATTCGAACGGGACCTTGCCGATGGCGGAGATGCCGATACCCTTGAGTGCATCCTCAGCCTTGAATGCGGTGCTGACGCCATAGGACGTGCTCACCTGGCTGCTCTTCGCAACGGAACGATTCACGTCCGGCGAGGTGTCGGGAACCATCCGGTCCAGACGGAGCTCCGGGCCACGGTCCTTGCCTTCCCAATCCACAAGCGTCCTGAATTCGTAGCGACCCGCGATGGCGAGGAAGTCGTGGATACCATCACGTTCGAAGGCGGGGCGGTTTTTGCCGTAGACGCCGTTGTCCCATGGCGCGATATCGACTCCCGCCTTGACGACGATAACCTTGCTGTCCCCGCTGGTGCGCGCATCGCGCAGTACGACGATGTCGTGGACGACCTTGTTTCCATGGGCGCTGATGGGTTTGTAGCGGAAGCGCTCGTGTGGCACGTGGTCGGGTATGTCGTCGGACGCGGAGTTCGCACCGTTCAGGGTGGCGCTGCGCGCGAATGCCCTGAACGCTGGAGCCGCCGCCAGCTCGCGATAGAGCCGTTGGGACGTTTCGACGTCGGCTGTGGTGTCGTCGAGGGTCGAGACTTCCAGTACGCCATCCTTGCCACGCCTGTACAGCGATGTCCGTCCCTGGCCTTCGATGCCGAAGACTTCCGCCTCATGACGGGTGGTCCCTTCGGGCGAGGTCACCAATACGCCGATGCCCTCGTGGAGAGCCTTGCTTGCAAGCGAACGAACGGTGGCGTCGCTCAGGGCGTCACCGGAGATCCACGCGACGACGGGTTCTCGCTCCGCGGCGGCTTCCCGGTAGGACAGGCCGCGGAGTTCGTCGGGGGTTCGCCAGCGAGCCGGATCGCGTTGAGCCGTGGCCATGGCCTCGGGGAGCGCCTTCAGTCGCAGGAAGTGGATGGCGCTGTCGTTCGGTGCGGAGGCGGGCGGCGAATGGGCATGTACGCCAGTGCTCAGGCTGGCCATCAGGACCAGGGCAAGGGTGCGGGTTTTCATGGTTGCCATATCCTTGGCAGGGGGGAGTACGAAGCGTGCCGCATTCCCCTACGAGGCGAGGTCAGTCCTTCGCCCCGAGTCTGGCTCAGTCAACCCTTCACTTGCGCGTAGGGCTTCGCCTCAGATCAGCGTAAGTCGATATCACGCCACCCAGGCGGCCAGCACGATCAGCGCAACCACTGCCAGCCAGACCACAAGCACGCGCCGTATGACCCGGCGAGCATCTTCGAGTTCGACGACGGGGTCGCTGACGTCCTGCGCGTAGCCGTCGCCGGCTTCCACGTCGGCATCGACACCGGCACGGGCGACGGCACCCAGGAAGTCCGGGTCCAGCCGCGAGCGCGGGCTCCCCGAGGTGCGATGCCACTGCTTCCATGCGCCCATGACGGCGTCGAAATCGGAGACCAGCGCCATCGCAAAAACCATCAGGTGGGCGGGAATCCAGTCGAGCGCATCGGCCAGACGACGTGCCGCGGTACGCGTGTCCGTGTCGACGGATAGCGACGCGTCGCGACCCAGCAACTGCGCGAGGCGATAGCCGAGCGCGCCGGCCGGCCCGAGCAGCAGGAACCACAGCAGCACGCCGAAGCGACGACGAAGCGCGCCGTAAAAGGCGGCCTCGACCAGAGCCGGCGCAAACCACGGAAGGGTCTCTTCGTCGTGGCGGAGCGCGATCAGGGCCTCGTCGCGGCGAAGCGTATCGCTCGCACGCAGGATCGCGTCGATATCGGTCTCGATTTCGCGGGGTCCGAGTGCGTAGGTCAGCACGACGATCGCGAAAGCCAGCCATGCCAGATCGAAGAAGGGCAGGGCACGGAGTACGCCGGCGATGATCGCCGCCGCGATGACGGGAACCAGCAGCACGACCGCGACGCGACCGGGACCGGAAAGATCGCTCAAGCGGGAGACCCAGCCCCGGAACCAGCGGTCGTCACGCCAGCGCGCCAGCCGGGGCACGCTCCAGACGATGGCCAGGGAGATGAGAATCGCGAGGAGACGTAGAGCCATGGCAAGCGGAATCCGCAGATCGATGGCCCGATTGTAGGCGAACCGTCAGCGGGCCGGCGAACTCGCGATCAGTTCCTCGAGGGAGATATTCCGCTGCGCCAGCCAGTGTCCGATCAGGCGATACGAGACCGATAGCGGCGGCGGTACGCCCAGTTCACCCGAACGCATGCCGGACACGATGTCGTCGGCGGTGAACCAGCGGGCGTCTTCCAGCTCGTCGTCGCGGAGGATGATCTCGCGGGTTCTGGCCGTGGCCGTGAAACCGACCATCAGGGAGGCCGGCAGGGGCCAGGGCTGTGACGAGTGGTAGGTCGCGTGAAGTACCTCCACGCCGGACTCTTCGCGCACTTCGCGCCTGACCGCATCCTCGAGCGACTCGCCCGGCTCGATGAAGCCGGCCAGTGTGGAATACCGGCCCGCCGGCCAGCCGCGCTGTCGGCCCAGCAGGCAACGGTCGCCGTCCTCCACGATCACGATGATCGCGGCGTCGGTGCGGGGAAAATGCATGTGCGGACCGTCGGGATTCGTGCACTGCACGCGATGTCCCGAAGCCACGACGAGCGTGGGAGCACCACAGAGACTGCAGAAACGCGTCTGCCGCTGCCAATGCGTGATGCCCTTGGCGAACGCGAAGAGTCCCGCTTCGAAGGCCGGCAGGATCAACCCGGCTTCGCGCAGCGACATGCGTCGCGCGGAGGTCAGGTCGACGAAGATCTCAGCATGCGCCTCGTCGAGCACCAGCGCGAACCATGCCGTTCCGTTGGCGATCCCCAGCAGCGTGGAGACCACATCGCCGAAGCGTTCGGCCCGCATCACGGGAGTCATCCACTGAGGATGCTCGCCACGCTCGTCGACGAAGGCCTGCCCTTCGCTGTCCAGCACCAGGAAGCGCGTGTCGTCGGCGCGTTCGGTTTCTTCGACCCAGAGACGATCGTCGCGGCGCTCGGCCATACGGTCGATGGCGACGCCGGCGAAGACGTTATCCCGCACGCGACCTTCTACGGGCGTGTGGCGCTCCGTTCCGTAGCTCACGCGGTACGACCGGTCATGCGCTGAACGAGGAGCCGCAGCCGCACGTGGTCTTCGCGTTCGGATTGCGAATCACGAACTGCGAACCGCTGAACGACTCGGCGTAATCGATCTCGGCGCCGGTCAGGTACTGCAGCGACAGCGGATCGACGACAAGGGTCACGCCCTCGCGCGATACGGCCAGGTCGTCCTCGGCCTGCTCTTCGTCGAAGGTGAAGCCGTACTGGAAACCCGAGCAGCCGCCTCCGCTGATATACACGCGGAGCTTGAGCGAGGGGTTGCCCTCTTCGTCGATCAGCTCGTGCACCTTTCGTGCGGCGGCCTCGGTAAAGATCAGGGGCGAACCCGCCGAGCGGTAATCCGGCGCGGCTGCCGACGGAGCCATGGGGAAGGGGTTGTTCATGCCTCCCATAATGGCGCCGATCGGCTACAGGTCAAGCCTCGGACAGCGTCGGGGTCTTCTCGATACCCGCCTGGGCCAGCTGCCGTACGGTCGGGGGCGCCCGATGGATCATCTTGCCGTTGACCTGTGCACCGGCGGCCATTTCCAGCACCTGGTAGTGAACGTCGCCTTCGATACGCGCCAGCGGCGCCAGTTCGAGCCTTTCGGACACATCAATGTCGCCGGTCACGCCGCCGTTGATGCTTGCGTGTGGCACCTCGATCCGCCCGGTGACGCGTCCCGTCTCACTGATGGTGAGAAAGCCGTCGCTACCCGTGTCGGCGTGGACGGAGCCCTCGACCGCGCCATCCAGGTGCAGCGAGCCGCTGAAAAGCACGTCTCCACGAATGATCACGCCCCGCGCGATCAGGCTCGTGGCGGCGATACCGACGGCCGGCCCCTGGTTCTTCCCCTTACTGTTGAACATCGCTTGCCTCGTCGTTGCGTGTTGCCTCGGCCCAGGGCACGGTGGCGCTGACGGTGTCGTCCCCGGCAGGCCGCGCTTCGAGGCGCAGCCGCGTCGGCTGGAACCCAGCCGGCAGCGTGAAGCTGCCCTGGATCTGTTGAAAATACCGGAAGGCGAAGGGCAGACCATCCACGGATGCGGCCTGGCCGAGAGCGGCGCCTTCGAGGGTACGCACCTTGTTGTCCTGGATACCCTCCACGGCGAGGTGGACATCGCCTTTGACCTCATCGCCCCGGCGCGCGTTCTGAGTCAGAGTGATCACCACGTTCCATCCGTTCGGCGCGCCCTTGATCGCCGTGGTGCGTGTGCCCTGGATTTTCAGGCCGTCGCGCTGCCCGTTACCGCCGACCAGGCGCGAATAAAACGCCAGATCCGTACGCAGACCACTGATCTCCTCATCGCGCTCAGCGAGGTTTCTCCTGAGTTCCCTGGCGGCGATCTCGCTGACCTGGCCCGCCCGCTGCAGGTTGGCGACCTGCTGGCGCAGGTCTTCGGCCTCGGTCTCGTGCGCCACGATGGGGCCATGGCCTGGCTTGCCGGCCGGCGCCTTGCCCGCCGTCAGACTCAAGGTCAGCAGCGTGGTCAGGAACAGGCTGCCCAGCCACGCGGCGCCCATCAGCAGCCGTTTTCGCCGCTCGACGGACATGTCGTCGAGCCGGCGCACGACGAAGCGGGGTGGATGGCTTGGGGCCATGAATGGATCCGTGGAGAAGGCGTGAAGGCCGGATGGTATAGCCCCCGGCTTCCGCCGCGGTCAAGGAACCCCGCCTCGTTCCACGAAAAAGGCCGCCTGGCGGCGGCCTTATGTGGCTTTGTAGCGACCTGATCAGTGCTTGTCGAGCGAGCCGACCTTGCTGAGCATGTAGCGCTCCGGACCGATGTCCGAAATCAGACTGAACTGCGTCTCCAGCCAGTCGATGTGCTCTTCTTCCTGGCCCAGGATGAACTTGAAGAGGTCGCGGCTGACGAAGTCGTGGATGCCTTCGCTGTAGGCAATGGCCTCGCGCAGATCCTTCGTCGCGATCATTTCGAGATCCAGGTCGCCCTGCAGCGCTTCGACCACGTTCTCGCCGATGCGCAGCTTGCCCAGGTGCTGAAGGTTCGGCAGGCCGTCGAGGAACAGGATCCGCTCGATCAGCTTGTCGGCGTGCTTCATTTCCTCGATGGACTCCTCGTACTCGTGCTTGGCGAGTTCGTTGTAGCCCCAGTCCTTGAACATCCTGTAATGCAGGAAGTACTGGTTGATGGCGGCCAGCTCGTTGTAGAGGACCTTGTTGAGGAATTCGATGACCTTCGCGTCGCCCTTCATGGGGGTGTCTCCCTGGATATTCAGCGGCGACTATACGACTCGCGGAGAAGCGATGACGTAACGAGAATGAAGACGGTTTGCGTCCGCAAAGGCGGGCGCGAGATCAGGCCGGGGTAGGGAGAAAGCTCAGCACCGGGCGCATCTCGGAGACCGCCTCACGGAGGCATTGCCGGGCCTCGGACTCACAGGCGCCGCAGCAGTCGGAACAGCCGGTGCGGGCCTGGAGCTCGGCGAACGATTCGACACCATCGGCCGCGGCGCGGCGAATGGCGTGGTCGGTGACGGCGTTGCACATGCATATGTACATGGGTCGGCATTCGAATACGAATGCGAACGATTGTCAACTACACAGATGTGAAATTCAGCCGCGAGGTTACCGCGCCATCATTCGCCGCCGCGGGCGAGCCGTTCGGCTTCGGCCTGCTGTGGGCAGGTACCCACCGTGACCGAACAGACGGTCTCGACCGTGGGTGCGAACTGACGTAAGGCGCGCTCGTACACCTGGCGTTTGAAGTTCACCACGTGGTTGGCGGGATACCAGAAATCGACCCAGCGCCAGAGGTCGAACTCCGGCTTTTCGCAGGCATCCAGGCGAAAGGTGTCCTCGGTGCACTTGAGGCGCAGCAGGAACCACACCTGCTTCTGGCCGATGCAGGTGGGGCGCTGATGGTGTCTCACGAAGCGGCTGGGCAACCGGTAGCGCAGCCAGCCACGGGTCTCGGCGAGGACTTCCACGTGCTTGGCGAGCAGGCCGGTCTCTTCTTCCAGCTCGCGATACATGGCCTCCAGCGGCGTTTCGTCGCTGCGCATGCCCCCCTGAGGAAACTGCCAGCCGTCGCGATTGACACGGCGCGCCCAGAACAGGCGCCCGTCCCCATTGAGGAGAACGATGCCCACATTCGGTCGATAGCCATCTGCGTCGATCATCCGCCCTCCGCGAATCCATGCCGCGCGCCAGCCTTGCAGGCCGGAAACGTGCGCGATGGGCCCGATTCAACCACAGCGCGAGAAGACGGGGCAAGGCACCACTTGAACGGAAGCTCAGCCCCGATTAAACTGCCCGGCCTTCGTGAGCCTCGCTTACGAACGACCAGGTTCCACGGCTAGGTAGCTCAGCTGGTCAGAGCGCGGCACTCATAATGCTGAGGTCGGCGGTTCGAGCCCGCCTCTAGCCACCAAAACGAGAAAAGCCGCATCGTCACGATGCGGCTTTTTTTATGCCTCAGGCGGCCGACAGGTCGGTGTCCGCGACCCGCTCGTCGGGACGGGAGGGAGGCCCGTCCAGAACGGCCCTCGCCAGTTCCACGACGTTATGCACGCGCAGCTTCGCCATCAGATTGGCGCGGTGGAGTTCCACGGTCTTCGGGCTGATCCGCAGTTCGCTGGCGATGACCTTGTTGAGCTTGCCGCTCATGATTCCGTCGAGCACCTGCGATTCCCTTCGCGTCAGGCCGAGGTCCGGACGCGTGGCGGCAATCGAGACGGGGCTGGCCGGAGAAGAAGAATCCGCCGCCACGCTCTCATCATCGGAGAGGGGCATCAGGAAAACGGCCTGGAACGCACCGCTGGGTGCTTCGAGACGCTGCCGGGTCACGCGATAGCGGCGAGGCTGGCCGTGCGGATCGCGGAAGGCGAATTCATCGGCGCCGCCGGAAGGCTCCAGGTGGTCGGCGATCCAGCGCGGTCCGGCTGTTCCGCGGCCCACGCCAAACTCCCGCCGGAATGCGGCGTTGGCCATCACCGCGCGCCCGCCTTCATCGCGCCACACCACGCAGGGCATGGGCAGGGCGGCAAACACTTCTTCGGCCAGCCCGCACTGGTGCGGGCGGTCGAGCGAGTCACGACCAAGGCACATGGATGCCTCCTCAGTGAGCACGAATCCCCTCAACGGACGCCCCCCGGCTCCGTCGGACAAGTTACCACTGCAACCGTTCCGGTCGTAAAAGTCCACGAAACGACGCCCTGACGGTTCGAAAATGCGAACCACGTCGTGAAGGCGGTCGCTGAGATCGTTTGAAGCCCGGTCCGCTACACTGTCCAGTCATCAGAGATCGATTCACCCTCATGCGTATCTATAAGACGTTCAACATCGAGGCGGCGCATCGCTTGCCGAATGTGCCCGAAGGCCACAAGTGCGCGCGGCTGCACGGTCATTCGTTTCGTGTGGAGCTCCACGTGGAAGGCCCGGTCGACCCCGTCTTCGGCTGGGTCATGGACTTCGGCGACCTGAAGGCGCGCTTCCAGCCGCTCTACGACCGCCTCGACCACAACTATCTCAACGATATCGAAGGTCTCGAGAATCCGACCAGTGAAAATCTCGCGCGCTGGATCTTCCAGCGGCTGCGTGTCGACGTGCCGGGTCTGGCCAAGGTCGTGGTCAACGAGACCTGTACCTCGGGTGCGGAATACACGGGCGACTGAGGCAAAGGCTGTCATCGCAACAATTAGCGGTTGCTGCGCCGCCGCAGACAGGTCTACACTCCGGCACCTCCCCGTTCCCCACGGATGCACTCGATGCCTCACGTAAACGGTTACGCCGATCTTGCCCGCTTCGTCGAGCAGGCCACTTCCGCGCAGGCCCTGGCCTGGCGCGGCATGGAGCGCGTGGCCGACCTGCACCTGCAGGCGATGGAAGGGCATGCGCGTGCGGCATCCGGCCTGATGGCCGATGCCATGCTCGCTACAGATGCGAACGCGATGCGCGCCATCATGGCGCGCGGTGGGGACCTCCAGCGGGAAGGCGTCGAGCGTGCCGCATCGGCCGCCGGTGGCATATTCGACGTGGCCGTTGAGACGGCCACCTCGCTCGGCGCGCTGGTAGGTCAGCCCGCCAGGGCCTGATCCACCGCCGCTCCCTCGCCAACGACGCGACGGACGGTCGCGCCGGCGGGTGGTTATTGGACTTTCGTCGCTTGTCCCGTCGTTTACGGCGCTGGTATACTTTTCCAGATTAGACCGTGGCCCGTTGAACCAAAGGTGCCGCCTCGAGCGAAACCACGGGAGCCTCGCGTTGCTCAACAGTCTTGCCGCCGGTCGTCATCTCGCCATGCGCGTCGTTATCGCGCAGATCGGGGTGGCTATCATCGCGGGACTCGCTTTTTCACTGCAGGGGCGTGCCGCCGGACTGGCCGCGTTTGCAGCCGCCCTGATCGTCGCTATCGCCAACGCGCTTTTCGCAGCGCGAGCGTTCAGCGCGCTGGGTGGAGGCGCGGCGACGTTCATGAGGTTCCTGGTGGGAATGATCCTTCGATGGATCGTCCTCGTCGGCGGGCTGGCGCTCATTCTGGTCCAGTGGAAACTGCCGTTCCTGCCCGCGCTCGTGGGGTTGGTGGCGGGTTTCACGGTCAACGTATTTGCATTCAGATTCAAGGGTTGAGGCATGGCGAGCGAACCGCAAGGCGGTCTGACCGAATACATCCAGCACCACCTGAACCACATGACGGTGAATTTCAGCGCCGATCATTTCTGGTTCTGGAACATCCGCCTCGACTCGATCGTGGTGTCCTTCGTGCTGGGCGCCATCTTCTGCCTGTGGTTCTGGCTGTTCGCCCGCAAGGCGACGTCGGGTGTCCCGTCCAAGGGTCAGGCGCTGGTCGAACTCGCCGTCGAATTCGTCGACACTCAGGTGAAGGACACCTTCCACGGCGACCGCCGCACGGTCACGCCGCTGGCGCTGTCGATCTTCATGTGGGTGTTCTTCATGAACGCGATGGATCTGCTGCCGGTGGATCTGCCCGGCTGGCTGGTGCATACGTTCAGCGGTGCCGAAGTCGCGCATCACACCTATTTCCGCCAGGTTCCCACGGCTGACATCAACACCACGGTCGGTCTGGCCCTCGCGGTGATCCTCATCGTCATCGGCCACGGCATCAAGGCCAAGGGCGGCTTCGGTTTCGGTAAGGAAATGCTCACCGCGCCGTTCCATGCGGAGAGCATGGGCGCCAAGATCGTCCTGCTCATCCCGAACCTGCTTCTTAACGTCGTCGAGACCCTGTCGAAGCCCGTGTCCCTCGCGATGCGACTCTTCGGCAACATGTACGGTGGCGAACTGGTGTTCATGCTGATCGCCGGCCTGATGGTGAGCTGGATCGGCTTCGTGCCTGGTGTCGTGTTCAACACGGCCTGGGCGATCTTCCACATCCTGATCATCGCCCTTCAGGCGTTCATCTTCATGATGTTGACGATCGTCTATATCGCCACGGCACGTGAACACCACTAACTCACCGCACCGACGTTAGACCGCTCAGTCCAGTTTCGTTTCGTTTCCACCCATTCGTCATTCTTAGATATCCCAGGAGAACACCATGGAACTCACCGCACTCTTCGCACACGTGCAGGGCATGACCGCCATCGCCATCGGCGTGATCATCGGCCTCGGCGCGCTCGGCGCCTGCCTCGGCATCGCGATCATGGGCTCGAAGTTCCTCGAGTCGGCCGCTCGTCAGCCGGAACTGGTTCCGCTGCTGCAGGGCCGCATGTTCCTGCTCGCCGGTCTGATCGACGCCGCGTTCATTATCGGCCTCGCCATCGCCCTGCTGCTCGCCTTCTCGAACCCGCTGATCGGCGTTCTGCGCACCGCCGCCGGCGGCTGAGCAAGCGTTCGTCTTCGTCGCCGTGGCGTAATGCGTCACGGCGACCGTCAGTACCCCAGCGTTCGGAGTCTTTGGAGAGATCATGGAAATTAACATGACCTTCCTGGGCCAGATGATCTCTTTTGCGATCCTGGTCTGGTTCACCACCAAGTTCATCTGGCCCCAGCTCAACGGTGCCATCGAAGAACGCCAGAAGAAGGTGGCCGAAGGGCTCGCCGCGGCGGAGCGCGCCCGCGCCGAGCTGAAGGATGCCGACGCCAAGGTCGCCACCGAGATCAAGCAGGCCCGCGTGCAGTCGACGGACATCATCGACAAGGCGCAGCAGCAGGCCAACCAGATTCTCGAGAAGGCCCGCGCCGACGCGATCGAAGAGATCAACCGCCTGAAGGCTTCGGCCCAGGACGAGATCGCTTCGATGGCCCAGCGTGCCCGTGAGCAGCTTCGCGAGCAGGTCGGCGCCCTCGCCGTCCGTGGCGCGGAGAAGATCGTGCAGCGCGAAATCGATCCGGCGGCCCACAAGGCCCTGCTCGACCAGCTCGCTGCCGAGATCTGATCATGGCCCAGGCGCTCACCCTCGCCCGTCCCTACGCACGCGCCGCCTTCGAAGTGGCGCATGCGTCGGGTTCGCTGGCCGACTGGTCGTCGGCGCTGAACTTCGCGGCGCTCGTCGCCGCGGACCAGCGCGTCGCCGGCCTCGGCAACGATCCGCGCGTGCTGCCGACCCAGCTGGTCGCGCTGCACCTGCCGCAAGGCATGGCCGCCGAGGCGCCGTTCGCCCGCTTCCTCGAGGAGCTCGCGGAAAACGGCCGCATGGCGCTCCTGCCGGAAATCGCCTCGCTGTACGACGACTACAAGCGTGAGTCGGAGTCGACCCTGCTGGTCAAGGTCACGAGCGCGATGGATCTCGACGCCGCCGAGTCGGACAAGCTTCGCGTTTCGCTGAAGCGCCGCTTCAAGCGTGAGATCGAACTGGATACGCACGTCGATCCGGCGTTGCTTGGCGGTGTCGTCATCGACACGGGCGAGCAGGTCATCGACGGTTCCGCGCGAGGCCGCCTGCAGCGGCTGGCCAGCGCGCTGACGCACTGATTCTCATACCACCGGGTGCCGTGAAAGCGGCGCGACCCAAGGAACCGACCATGTCCAGCACCACACTGAATCCGTCCGAGATCAGCGAGCTGATCAAGACCCGCATCGAGCAGTTCAAGCTCGGCGCCGAGGCACGCAACGAAGGCACGATCATCAGCGTGTCCGACGGCATCGTGCGCATCCACGGCCTGGCCGATGTGATGCAGGGCGAAATGATCGAACTGCCGAACGACACTTACGCCCTCGCGCTGAACCTCGAGCGCGACTCGGTCGGCGCCGTGGTGCTCGGTGAATACCAGCACCTGCGCGAAGGCGATGCCGCCAAGACGACCGGCCGCATTCTCGAAGTGCCGGTCGGCCCGGGCCTGCTTGGCCGCGTCGTCGACGCGCTGGGTAACCCGATCGATGGCAAGGGTCCGATCGACGCCGCGGGCAGCAGCCCGGTCGAGAAGGTCGCTCCGGGCGTCATCTGGCGCCAGTCGGTCGACCAGCCGATGCAGACGGGCTACAAGTCCATCGACTCGATGATCCCGATCGGCCGCGGCCAGCGCGAGCTGATCATCGGCGACCGCCAGACGGGCAAGACCGCCGTCGCGATCGACGCGATCATCAACCAGAAAGATTCGGGCATTAAGTGCATCTACGTCGCCATCGGCCAGAAGCGCAGCTCGATCGCCAACGTCGTGCGCAAGCTCGAAGAGAACGGCGCGCTGGCCAACACCATCGTGGTCGTCGCTTCGGCATCCGAGGCGGCCGCCCTGCAGTACGTCGCGCCGTATTCCGGCTGCGCCATGGGCGAGTACTTCCGTGACCGCGGTGAAGACGCGCTCATCGTGTACGACGATCTCTCCAAGCAGGCCGTGGCTTACCGCCAGATCTCGCTGCTGCTGAAGCGTCCGCCGGGTCGCGAAGCCTACCCGGGCGACGTGTTCTATCTCCACTCGCGTCTGCTCGAGCGCGCCTCGCGCGTCAGCGCCGAATACGTCGAGAAGATGACCAACGGCGAAGTGAAGGGCAAGACCGGTTCGCTGACCGCGCTGCCGATCATCGAAACCCAGGCCGGCGACGTTTCCGCGTTCGTTCCGACCAACGTCATCTCGATCACCGACGGCCAGATCTTCCTCGAGACCGATCTGTTCAACGCCGGTATCCGTCCGCCCGTCAACGCCGGTATCTCGGTGTCGCGCGTCGGTGGTGCCGCCCAGACCAAGATCATCAAGAAGCTGTCCGGCGGCGTGAAGCTCGCTCTCGCCCAGTACCGCGAGCTGGCTGCGTTCGCGCAGTTCGCCTCGGACCTGGACGCCGCGACCCGCGCTCAGCTCGATCGTGGCCAGCGCGTCACGGAACTGATGAAGCAGGCGCAGTACTCGCCGCTGTCGATCGCCGAACTCGGCGTCTCGGTCTACGCGGCCGAGAAGGGCTACCTCGACGACCTGCCGGTCAACAAGGTGCTGCCGTTCGAGAAGGGCCTGCACGCCTTCTTCCGCCAGAATCACGGCGACCTGATGAAGAAGATCGACGAGACCGGCGACTGGGACAAGGACATCGAGGCGACCTTCAAGTCGGCCGCCGACGAGTTCAAGAAGACCGGTAGCTGGTAATAGCGAGACCCGCGGGGCGGCGGCAACGTCCGCCCCGTGATCCGGCGTCACCCTTTACAGACGAGTAAGCCATGGCTAGCGGCCGCGAAATCAAAACCAAGATCAAGAGCACGCAGAACATGCGCAAGGTGACGCGTGCGCTCGAAATGGTCTCGGCGTCGAAGATCCGCAAGGCGCAGGACCTGATGAAGGCGTCGCGTCCTTACGCGCGTCTGATGCGCAAGGTCATCGCGCACGTCGCCCAGGCCAGCACGGACTTCACCCATCCGTACCTCACCGAGCGTCAGAACGTCGCGCGCGTGGGCTTCATCGTGGTGTCGACCGATCGCGGCCTCGCGGGCGGTCTCAACTCGAACCTGTTCCGTCGCACGCTGACCAGCATCCGCGAGTGGCAGGAGAAGGGTGCCGAGATCGACGTCGTCGCCGTCGGCCAGAAGGCCGTGCAGTTCTTCCGTCGCATCAAGGGCGTCAACCTGATCGGTTCGGCCACGCACCTCGGCGAAAAACCGAAGCTGGAAGACCTGATCGGCGTGATCAAGGTCGTGCTCGACGCCTACGGCGACAACAAGCTCGATCGCGTTTTCCTGGTCTACAACGACTTCGTTAACACGATCGTGCAGAAGCCGACCATCGAGGCCCTGCTGCCGCTCACGCTGGTGGCGAAGGAACTCGAGGACGCCGAAGGCGAGGCATCCACGGGCGTGAAGGTCGAGCAGACCCACGACTGGGATTACATCTACGAACCCGATGCGCGCACGGTCCTCGAGCACCTGATGACGCGTTACATCGAGTCGGTGGTGTATCAGGCCGCGCTGGAGAACCTCGCCAGCGAACACGCCGCGCGCATGGTCGCCATGAAGGCCGCGTCGGACAACGCGAACAAGGTCATCGGCGAACTGACACTGGTCTACAACAAGGCACGTCAGGCCGCGATCACCCAGGAAATCTCGGAGATCGTCGGCGGCGCCGCCGCGGTCTGACCGAAAGCTACACGCGATGGCGACGCAGTGAGCGGCGCCCGAACAGAACCTTACGAAGATTCATCCGGAGCATTCCATGAGCCAGGGCAAAGTTGTTCAGATCATCGGCGCGGTCGTCGACGTCGAATTCCCGCGCGACCAGGTGCCGCAGGTTTACGACGCACTGAAGATCGACGGCACCGAGATCACCCTCGAAGTGCAGCAGCAGCTCGGTGACGGTATCGTGCGCACCATCGCGCTCGGTTCCACCGACGGCCTGCGCCGCAACCTGCTCGCCCGTAACACCGGCGAAGGCATCAAGGTGCCGGTCGGTACCGCCACGCTCGGTCGCATCATGGACGTGCTGGGTAACCCCATCGACGAAGCCGGCCCGATCGGCGAGAAAGAGCAGTGGGTCATCCACCGCGAAGCCCCGTCGTATGACGAGCAGGCCGCGGCCAGCGAACTGCTCGAAACCGGCATCAAGGTCATCGACCTCATGTGCCCGTTCGCCAAGGGCGGCAAGGTCGGCCTGTTCGGCGGCGCCGGCGTCGGCAAGACGGTCAACATGATGGAGCTCATCAACAACATCGCCAAGGCGCACTCGGGTCTGTCCGTGTTCGCCGGCGTGGGTGAGCGTACTCGTGAAGGTAACGACTTCTATCACGAGATGAAGGACTCCAACGTCCTCGACAAGGTCGCGATGGTCTACGGTCAGATGAACGAGCCGCCGGGCAACCGCCTGCGCGTCGCGCTGACCGGCCTGACGATGGCCGAGTACTTCCGTGACGAGAAGGACGAGTCGGGCAAGGGTAAGGACGTCCTGCTGTTCGTCGACAATATCTACCGCTACACGCTGGCCGGTACCGAAGTGTCCGCGCTGCTCGGTCGTATGCCGTCGGCCGTGGGTTATCAGCCGACGCTGGCCGAGGAAATGGGCGTGCTGCAGGAGCGCATCACCTCGACCAAGACCGGCTCGATCACGTCGATCCAGGCCGTTTACGTTCCCGCGGATGACCTTACCGATCCGTCGCCGGCCACGACCTTCGCGCATCTCGATGCCACGGTCACGCTGAGCCGCGATATCGCCTCGCTGGGTATCTACCCGGCCGTCGATCCGCTCGCTTCCAGCAGCCGTCAGCTCGATGCCTCGGTTATCGGCCAGGAGCACTACGACACGGCCCGTCGCGTGCAGGGCACCCTGCAGCGCTACAAGGAGCTGAAGGACATCATCGCCATCCTCGGCATGGACGAGCTGTCGCCGGAAGACAAGGCCTCGGTGTCGCGCGCCCGCAAGATCGAGCGCTTCTTCTCGCAGCCGTTCCACGTGGCCGAAGTCTTCACCGGCTCGCCGGGCAAGTACGTCGCCCTGAAGGAAACCATCCGCGGCTTCAAGATGATTCTCGACGGCGACCTGGATCACCTGCCCGAGCAGGCGTTCTACATGGTCGGCGGCATCGACGAAGCCATCAAGAAGGGCGAGGACATGGGTGCGAAGAAGGCCGCGTAAGCGACCTTCTCCTCCCATTCCCGACCAACGGAAGACAAGCCCATGACCCACACCATCCGCGTCGACATCGTCAGCGCCGAAGCCGAGATCTACTCCGGCGAAGCCACGCTCGTGGTCGCCACCGGTGAGCTTGGCGAGCTGGGTATCGCGCCGCGTCACGCGCCGCTGATCACCCGCCTGAAGCCGGGCCACGTGGACGTGGTCGGCACCAACGGCGATCGCCAGCAGTTCTATGTCTCCGGCGGCATCCTCGAGGTGCAGCCGCAGGTCGTGACGATCCTCGCCGACACGGCCGCCCGCGCGGCCGACCTCGACGAGGCGGCGGCCCTGAAGGCGAAGGAAGAAGCCGAGGCCGCGCTGTCCAACCGTGGCCCCGAGATGGACGTCGCCGAAGCCCAGGCCAAGCTGGCCGAGGCGCTGGCGCAGCTCCAGGCACTCGAGCGCATGCGCAAGACGCTGAAGCACTGAGCGACACCGTATCGCCGATAAACCCCTCTCCGGAGGGGTTTTTTTGCTTCTTCATCCGGAAATGACTGCCGCGGCGCAACACTGGGCTGTCGTTTCAAGGTGAAAGTCTCATGCGCACCCGCTACCGCCGAAGCTTCTGGATCCTGGGGATCGTCGCCGTCGTGCTCATCGCGGCCCGCGTCGCGCTGCCGTATGTCGTGCTCAACTACCTCAACGGTCGCCTGGCTCACATGGGCGCCTACGCCGGACGGATTGCCGACATCGACATCCATCTGTGGCGCGGGTCGTACTCGATCGACCAGATGTCGGTCACCAAGGTCGACGGCAAGGTGCCGGTCCCGCTGTTCAAGACCACGCGCGCGGACATTTCGCTGACCTGGCGCGCGCTGGTGAAAGGTCACTTCCGCGGCAAGATCGATTTCTACGATCCCGTCGTCAACTTCGTGGACGGCAAGTCGGAGGGCGACAAGCAGACGGGTAAGGGCGTGGACTGGCGCGAGCAGCTGCGTGCCCTGGCGCCGTTCCGGTTCGACGAAATCAATGTCATGAATGGCACGATCACCTTCAACAACTTCGTGTCCAGCCCGAAGGTCGATCTGAAGATGACCGACGTCAACGGCACGGTGACCAACCTCACCAACGTCCAGCGCGAAGGCGGCGACCGGGTCGCCCATATGCACGCGACGGCCAAGGTGCTGGGCGACGCGCCGCTCGAAACCCATGCCGACATCGATCCGGTGGAACGCCTCGGCGACTTCCATTATTCGATCACCGTCCACGACATCAAGCTGGTCAAGGCCAACGATCTCGCGCGCGCGTATTCCGGCCTCGATTTCGCGGGCGGCGAAGGCGACTTCGTCATGGAGCTCCAGGCCAAGGATCGCAAGCTCAGTGGCTACGCCAAGCCACTCTTCCACGGACTGAAGATCTTCAGCTGGAAGCAGGACGTGGAGGAAGACAAGAAGGGTCCGCTGAAGATCGTCTACGAAGCGGCGGCCGAGGGCGTGGCCAAGCTGTTCAAGAACCAGTCCAAGGACCAGTTCGCGACGCGTGTGGCGATATCCGGCAACATCGACGACAAGAGTGTTTCCACGTCGGACGCCATCATCGGCATCCTGCGCAATGCCTTCGTCGAGGCCTATAAGCCGAACCTCGAAAACCTCAGCAAACGGAAGGACGACGAGTAGCCGACTTGGCAGCGCCGGCCAAACGCGCGACAGTGCGGCCCTCACTTCCAGGCAGGTACGAGAGCCCATGACCGCTACGCCCCTTCACGTCCTGATCCTCGCCGCGGGCGAAGGCAAGCGGATGAAGTCCGCATCCGCCAAGGTGCTGATGCCGTTGGCCGGGCGGCCCCTGCTGTCGCACGTGATCGGTTCCGCGCGTGCGCTGAATCCCGCTGGCGTGCACGTCGTCTACGGACATAACGGGCAGCAGGTGCGCGATGCGTTCGCCGCCGATGGCTCGCTGGGCTGGATCGAGCAGCGCGAGCGTCTGGGTACCGGACATGCCGTGCGCACGGCGCTCGAGGCCCTGGAGGCGGATGGCAAGCTCGATGGGCGCGTCCTCATCCTCTATGGCGACGTTCCTCTCATCCGCGCCGAAACGCTGGGGGTGCTGGTCGGCACCGGCGAGGGTCTCGCCATGCTGGCGACGCGCCTCGCGGATCCGAAGGGTTACGGGCGCGTCGTGCTCGATGCGGCCGGCAAGGTCCGTCACATCGTCGAAGAAAAGGATGCCAACGCCGAACAGCGCGCGGTGGACCTCGTCAACACGGGTATCGTCGCCGGCGATGCGGCACGCCTTCTCGCCTGGACGCGTGCGCTGGGCAACAGCAACGCGCAAGGCGAGTACTACCTCACCGACGTCTTTGAAATGGCCGCGGCCGAAGGAGCGCCCGCCGCCTGCGTCGATTGCGATCCGGTCGAAGCGTCAGGCGCGAACGACCCGTGGCAGCTGGCCGGTCTCGAGACGCTGTACCGGGAACGCGCCGCGCGCGAGCTGGCACTCGCGGGTGTCCGTCTCGCCGATCCGGCGCGGCTGGACGTGCGTGGCAGCGTGAGCGCGGGACGCGACGTCGAGGTCGACGTCAATGTGATCTTCGAAGGCGAGGTCGTGCTCGGCGACGACGTGCGCATCGGTCCGTTTACGCGCGTGCGCAACGCGACGCTGGCTGCCGGCACCGTCGTGCTCGCGCATTGCGACCTGGATGGCGTGGTCACCCACGGGCCTTGCACGATCGGTCCGTTCGCCCGCTTGCGCCCGGGGACCGACCTGGCGGCCGGCGTGCATATCGGAAACTTCGTCGAGACGAAGAACGCCGTGATCGCGGAGGGATCGAAGGCCAATCACCTCAGCTACCTGGGCGACACCGTGATCGGCAGCAAGGTCAACATCGGTGCGGGCACGATCACCTGCAATTACGACGGCGTAAACAAGAGTCGTACCACGATCGAAGACCGGGTGTTCGTGGGATCAAACAGCTCGCTCGTTGCGCCGGTGACCCTGCGCGCCGGTTCGACGATCGGTGCGGGCTCGGTGATCACCAAGGACGCACCGGCCGATACGCTGACGATCTCGCGTGCACGGCAGACGGCGATCGAGGGTTGGGTGCGGCCCGTCAGGAAGCCGTAAGCCTATCAGCCCCGGTAGCGCCATCCATCGATCTCCACCAGCAACTCCGCCCGGCAGATATCGCCGTGCACAAGCAGCAAGGGGGCGGAGGGGAAGCGCTTTGCCGCGAAGGCCCGCACCGCGGCTTCATCCTCGGGATGCCGCACGTACACCTTCAGCGGCGCCCCGCCATCGAGGCCGGCGGGCATGCCGCCGGATTCGAGCAGGGCATCGAGATTCCGCAGCGTTTCCGCCAGCTGAGCTTCGAGATCCCCGGCGTGCGCGGAGGCGTGACCCACGACCGCGGCGGTGCCTGAAATCGCCAGTACATCGCCCGCCGGCAGCAGGGTGGCGCGCGCAAAGCTCGGGGGCGTGCGCCCGTACTGACGCGGATACTGCCAGGCACTGACCTGACGCGGGTTTTCCACGCGGGTGCCGGGCCGGTCGGTCGCGAGCAGATACACCTGCAACAGCCCGGGATCGCCGTGATGTCCGATCGCCGAGGCAGCCGGAAAGCCCTGCGCGAACACGTCGCCCATGCCGCGGATACGCCCCGTGCAGAAGTGCTTGTAGCGTTCGTCGTCGCCCGAGCCCTCGTTGATCGCGCCGAGGTAATTCCAGATGCGCTGCACGTGCCGTTCTTCGGCGGCCTCGACGAATCGCGAGAGCAAACCATACGCATGCACGGCCGCGCCTTCGGGTCCGCCATGGTCGTCCTCGTGGCATTCGACGGCGGCGTAGAGCCAGCCGCCTCCGCGCGACCAGCGCAGATCGCCCTGGCGGCCCGCCTCGACCGTGGCATCCACTTCCCACGCTTCCAGCGGCGCGTCGCCCAGCGGATCGAGGACGACCCGCAGCCAGCGCGGATCGTCGATGTCACGAGGTGTCGAGCCAAAGCCGAAAAGGGCCAGCGTCCGCGGACCCGGCGAAGCGGAGCCGTCGCGGTAACGCACCAGCGGGGAAGGGTGGGCGGTGAGCGCCGTGCGCTCCCGCATTTCATTGCCGTGGGGCATCAGGTAGTCCATAGAACGCGTTCGGGGCATCATATCGTCACGCCGTCGGCGAGAAACGTGAACGGTCGATTCTTCACGAAGCTGAGTGGCCGCAGGGGCTTGCCCGGGGGCCCTGTGATAAACTCCGCGACCGCTGCCATCCGGGGGGAGGCAGGAAATCCAGGACCTGGAAACACAATGGCAACGCAAACCGCAGCACAGCACGAACTCGCCGAACTGATCGTCACGAGCCTCAACCTCGAGTCGGTGCAGCCGGCCGACATCGACCCGGAAGCGCCCCTGTTCGGCGGCGACCTGGGCCTGGATTCCATCGACGCCCTCGAAATCGCCCTGGCGGTGTCCAAGCGCTATGGCTTCCAGCTGAAGTCCGACAATCCGGACAACCGGACCATCTTCACCAGCCTCCGCACGCTGTCCGAGCACATCGAACAGCACCGCGCTGCGGCCTGATCGTCGTTCAGGCACCACTCGCCCGGAGCGTGCTTTGCTTCGCCCCGACCGTGAGCCTGAGATGCCCATGACCGATCCAGCCGACATCGCATCGTTCGTGCGCCCGCTGCGTTTCGACGCGGCGCACCCGAGTTTCGCCGGACATTTTCCCGGTCGCCCCATCGTTGCCGGCGTCCTGCTGCTCGAAGCCGCGGCCGACGCGTTGCGCGCGTGGCGCGGTGTCGGCGTGGGCCAGGTGATCGACGCGAAGTTCCTGCTGCCGCTGCTTCCCGATGAGAATGCCGAGGTCGAGCTGACCGGGCTGGATGCCGCGCGGGTGCGTTTCACCGTTCGCCGCGGCTCCGACACCCTGGTCCGCGGCACGCTCGAGGGCCGGGCATGAGTCACTGGAAACAACGGGAAGGCGGCGGGCGCTTTGCGATCTGGCTGATCCGAACGATCGCCCTGCGCCTCGGACGGGGCGTCGCGCGCCTGCTGCTTTATCCCATCGCGCTGTATTTCTTCCTGCGTCGCGCCGACGAACGCGCGGCCTCGCGCACCTATCTGTCGCGCGTGCTCGACCGGCCGGTGACCGCATATGACGTGTTTCACCATATCCACATGTTCGCCGCGACGCTGCTTGACCGGCTGTTTTTTCTGGCCCGTGGCGAGCGCGACTTCGAGGTCGAGGTGGAGGGCCTGCCGGAACTCGACCGACACCTGAATGCGGGACGCGGTGTTCTCCTGATCGGCTCCCATCAGGGTAGCTTCGAAGCATTGCGCGCGCTTGGCGGACGCCGTCCCGATGTGCCGCTGCGCGTCGTGCTGGACAAGCAGAAGACACCGGCGCTGACCGCCGTGCTCGAGGCGCTCGCGCCCGATGTCGGCGCCGCGGTGATCGACGCGGCGCTGGGAGGCGCATCCATCGCGCTCGCAATGGCCGAAGCCGCGGAGCAGGGCGGCATGCTCGCGCTGTTGGCCGACCGCGGGCATCGCGGTGAAGCGACGCGCATGGTGCCGTTCCTCGGCAAGCCTGCGCCGTTTCCCACGGGGCCGTGGCAGCTCGCCGCCGTGCTCAAGGTTCCGGTGGTGGTCTGCATGGGTATCTATCTGGGCGGCAACCGCTACCGGTTGATCTTCGAGGCCTTCTCCGAAGGCATCGACGTGCCTCGTACGGAACGCGCCGCCGTCCTCGATGCGGTCGTGGCGCGCTACGCCCAGCGCGTCGAGCACTACGCCCGCGCCTATCCGTTCAACTGGTTCAACTTCTACGACTTCTGGCAGGAGATGGAGTCCGTAGAGGAGCCAGCCGCCGCCGTCGCTCTCTCCGGGCACTCCGATGCCCACGGCGGATGACCGTGTCCCTGCTGTCCAGACACGAGTTCATCGACCTGATTCCGCATGCGGGCGATATGTGCCTGCTCGACGGCGTGGTCGCCTTTGACGCATCCGCCCTCCATGCGTTCAGCACGAGCCATGTACTGCCGACGCATCCGCTGCGCGGCCCCCACGGCCTGCACGCGTTGCATCTGGCCGAATATGGCGCACAGGCGATGGCGGTGCATGGCGCCTTGTTGGCGAAGGAACGCGGGGACACCGAGCCCCGTCCGGGGATGCTGGTCAGCCTGCGAGGGGTGAAGCTGGCGGTCGAACGGATCGACACGCTGGAAGGACGCCTCGACGTGCACGCGGAGTGCCTGATGGCCGATACGTCCGGTGCCCAGTACAGTTTTCGTATCGCGCACGATGGCGTCGAGATCGCCTCGGGTCGGGCCGCGGTCATTCACCCGGCGGGTTGATTCGCCGGGCCGGAGGGGCAGCGCGAAAGGGTGACTGATGAGGAGCCTGACCGGCCCCTCCGGACCGACCGCCGTAGTGTCGATCCGCGGCGTCTCAGATCGCGCGACTCACGCCACCTGAGCGAACAGCGTCGTCCGCGCGCCCTCGACATCCACCAGATGCTCCGCACCTTCGATCAATGACGGATGATCCGCCGCCGCACGCTCGACCACGTGGGCCGCGAGCAGCCGCATCATGTGCACGTTGGCGCGGATGCGATCGCCGAGCGCTTTTTCGTTGAGCGAATCGTGCAACGTGGCATTCATGTCGGCGAACCAGGTGAGGTCGCGCTGATCCAGCATCATCTTCGGGTTACGGCGCGCGGACACGGCGTGCCAGCGCTGGAAGAAGACCTGCATCTCCTTGTTGAGGTCGGCCGCGGCGAGCAGCTCCGGCGCCAGGCGCCCGATGAAGTGCGTGTCGGCCAGTCGCTCCTGGAACATGATCTGGCAGAGCACACCCCAGTAATAGGCGTAATCCCAGATCACCTTGATCGACAGTACTTCGGGATCGCCGAACAGGTTGTACTGGCCGCGGTACATGTGCAGCGTATTCTCGTAGAACGAGAAGAACAGCCGCTCGTAGGCACGCGCGTGCGGCGCCAGCGGTTCGCCGCGCCGGTCCACACCGATCAGTTCGGTGATGTACGTGTTGGAGATGGCGATGAAGTCGCTGCCGGGCGAATAGAACGGATCGAGAAACGCGCCCGCTTCGCCGGTGAGTGCCCAGCGGTCCGACGAAAACATCCGCGAGCAGCCATAGGAGAAATGCCGGAAGAAGGCGAAGTCCAGCAACTTGTCGCGGCGCTTTTCGATCTCGCGCGCGACCACGGGCTGGTGCTCATGGATCCACGCCAGCGCCTTCTCGAAATCGCGCATGCCATCCAGGGGATGCATCTTGGCGTCGGCCACGATACCGACCGAATGCGCCCCCGACGACAAGGGAATCAGCCACAGCCAGTAGCCCGGGCCGACCAGATGATTGGTGGAACGCCAGCGCTCCGGCGGATGCACGCGGTCCTTCCATTCGGCGTCATCGCACCAGCCGTCGATCTCCAGGCGATCGTCGATACGGAACCACACCGCGTTGGCGTGGTGGCCGTTGTCGCGGGTGAGATCGAGTTTGCGCCGTATCATGCCCGCACGCCCCGATGCGTCGAGCAGCCAGCGTGCCTGCAGCTCGTGGTCACTGCCGGACTGGCTGAAGCGAACCGTGTGGCTGTCGTCACCCTTGCCGATGTCAAAGCCACGGACGGTGGCGCCCTCGCGGAAATCGATGCCGCGGCGTACCGCTTCCTCGCCGAGGAAGGTTTCCAGAATGCCGCGATCGATCTGGTAGCTCGGCGTCGGCAACACAGCGCTGACCCCCAGTTCAAGAACGTCGGCGAGGTCGTCGCGACCTTCCGAGAAAAAGAACCGGAAGCCGAACTTGCGGATGTGCTCCGTCTCGAAGTGTTCGCGCAGGCCCAGCGTATGCGTGAAGTAGTGGGCGGCGATTTCCACCGTCGACTCGCCGACCTTGTGCGCCGCCACCGGCAGCGGTCGTGCCTGCCGCTCCAGCACGACGATGTCCATGTCGGGGTAGGCGCCTTTCAGCTGCAGCGCCAGGGACAGTCCGGCCAGGCCACCGCCAAGGATGACTGCGTCATATAACTTGCGATCCATCGTATCGACCCCTTGCGCGGTGCGTGCGCGTAGCGTTTTCAGTGCGTGTCGCGTGTCCCAGGTGCCGTCGCGACAATCGTCGGTGTCGCGCGGGAGGACCGGTAGCATGCCATTACGTGACCGTAATGGAAGATGCGGCCTACCGTATACACCGTGATCCGGGTGACGTCGCGCACCGGCTGGAAGTGGCTGAGGCGGAACTCGCCCTCGTAGCGCGAGGCGATCGGCACCGAAACCACGCCGATGCCGCGCTCGCGGCACGCCGTGATCAGCAGCGCGGCTTCGAAGACGAAGTTCTCGGCGGGAAGATCGACGAGGTCGAGCGCGGCACGCGGGTACAGGCGCTGGCCGCTTTGCGTATCCGCCACCGGGCGACCGCAGGCCCAGGAGATGCCCCAGTCGGCCACGGCGTTCGCACGGCGGCGTCCGGGCGGCTGCTGTTCGCGCTCGAGCAGCCGCGCACCGATGACGATGCTGCCGGGATAGCGGCGGTGAGCTTCGAGGATCGCCGGGATGTCGGACGCCAGGTGTTGTCCGTCGCCGTCCATCGTGATGACGTTGTCGAAACCCTGACGCAGCGCCTCGCGAAAGCCGCTGCGCAGGGCCTCGCCCTTGCCGCGTCTTGTCGCGTGGCGAATCAGGGTGACGGGCAGCTCACCCACGATCCCGGGCGTGCGGTCGTCCGAGCCGTCGTCGACGACGATCACCGGCAAGCCCAGCTCCATGGCTTCGGCAACCACGCGACCGATGGCACGTTCCTCATTGAGGCAGGGAATCAGGATGCAGCAGCGATCACCGGTGGCGTTCATGATACGGCCTCGATATCCACGTGAAGGTCCAGGCCGGTGGCGGCGGCCACGCGCAGGGCGGTTGGGCGTGCGAGGGCCAGTGCACGCAACAGCGGTATCGCCTGGGCCGAGGGGCTGCTGGCCGCGATGTCGTCCATCCAGGCGTCACCCAGCGCGACAGCGCCCGTATTGCCGGCCGACGGCGTCAGATCGAGGCGCGCCAGGGCGCCCTCCGGACGCGGCGACAACACCAGCGCGCAGGCGAACGGGCCGGTGGTGCTGGTCATCTCACCGAGCGGGCCGGTGCCCGCGATGTCGTAACTGGCCAGCAGGACATCGCGCTCGTCGGCTACCGCAAGGGTGGCCGCCTCGAGCAGTCCGGCGCCAAAGCTCGTCTCGCCACCGGACACCGCGCTTGAACTGGCATGGCAATGCGTGGCGATGGTCCAGTAGCCGGCAGGGGCGTTATGCACGGAGTTGTGGAATTTGGTGGGCGACAGTTCGGTGGGTGCCGTCGCCAGCGTGGTGCACATGTAGTCGGTGATCACCTGGTCGCCGTGCGCGGAAGCGAAAACGCAAGGCAACGCGGCGGCGTCGAGGCCACTCATTCGCACGGCCTGGCCCGCGGCGGCGGCGGCCAGCAGCACGCTTTCCGGAGCGCGTCGCCGTTCGTTCGGCGGCAGGACGTCGGCCACGGGCCGCGTGGTCGCACCCGGCGCGGCGGCACCGTTGGCGATCTCGCGGAACGCCTGCCAGTCGTCGGCGCCGGGTGCCCACGTGCCGATACCCTTGATCCATACGGTCAGCGCGGCGCTCATGCGGCAACCTCCGCCCGGGCGAAGGCAAGACAGGCGTTGTTTCCGCCAAAGCCGAACGAGTTGCTCAGGGCGATGCGAAGATCGCCGCGCTCGGATGTCCACGCCATCTGCGGCCCGCACAGCGGATCCGGTGTCGTCGCACCCAGGTTCGCGGGCACAACGCCGTCGCGCATCGACAACAGCGTGAGCGTGGCCTCGAGAATGCCCGCGGCGCCCAGCGTATGACCGGTGAAGCCCTTGGTCGAGCTGGCGCGTGTGCTCGCCGGGAAACGCCGTGCCACCAGTGCCGCCTCGACCTCGTCGTTCTTCTGGCTGGCGGTTCCGTGCAGATTGATGTAATCGACATCGCCCACGACGATGCCCGCCCGCGCCAGCGTGTCGTTCAGTGCGAGCTCGGCGCCGAGCCCTTCGGGATGCGGTGTCGACATGTGATGCGCGTCGCTGGCTTCGCCGTAGCCGATCAGCAGCGGCAGGCCGCCACCCTCCACGGCGCGCTCGATGAGCGCGAAGCCGGCCGCCTCGCCGATCGAGATGCCGCCACGGTTAGCGTCGAACGGACGGCAGGGTTCAGGTGACACGAGCTCGAGCGAATTGAACCCGAACAGGACGCTGTCGCAGAGCGTGTCGGTACCACCGACGATGGCGGCGTCGATCAGTCCGAGGCGGATCATCCGCTCGGCGTTGGCGAACACCTTGGCGCTGGAGGAGCACGCGGTGGCGACGGTCAGGCAAGGCCCTTCCAGGTCGAACGCCGTGGCGACGAATCCGGCCAGCGAATGGGGGGTGTGCAGGACGGAGCGATGGAGATCCGCCGGCATCCGGCCTCCTTCCAGGCGTCGATAGCCTTCTTCGGTCGCACCGATGCTGGCGGTCGACGTGCCGAGCAGGACGGCGACGCGCGATGCGCCGTAGCGCTCGCGTGCGTCCCTGACCGCATCGATAAAACCGTCCTGACGCAACGCCAGCCAGGCCAGGCGGTTGTTCCGGCATTCCCATTCGGCGAGAGCCGGCGGGAGCGGTTCGTCTTCGAGTCCGGCGACGCGGCCGATCCAGCAATCCAGGGGCGCTGAGCTGAAGTCGTTGGGTTGAAGGCCGCCCCGGGAGGTGGCGATGGCGGTGGCGTGAGCGTCGAGACCGCGACCGAGCGCGGAGGTCGCCGTGTACGCGCGGATGGCGAGAGGAGGCATGGGATGAGGCATGCGGCGAGCCTATCCTTTTTGAGCCGCAGCGTCGCGTGAATGACGGCACCCATGACATGGCCATTCATTCGCAGGACCGCATCGTTGCGCCTCGCCAGCCAAGTCGCCAGACTCCGCTGTCTATGGCCGGTCTTCTCAAACCCCTGCGTCGCGGCGTCTGGCGTTACCTCAGTGACCGCGACATCCTGATCGCGGCGTTCGTCACCGTCGTGGTCTTCGTCGGCACCCTGGGCCTGGTCTACGTCGCGCACGTGATCAACGTATGGGGCCTCGCCCGACGCAGCCCGATCGCCGGAGGGCATCGTCGGGCGCTGCTGATCTTCGGGCGTCGCCTGGTCGACGATCTGCCGGAGGCCGACTTCACCGAGCGTCTGGCGCGCGGGCGCGAAAACGTGCTCGCCGGCGCCGCCGACCGCGTGTTGCTGCTTGGCGGCACGAGTGGCGGCTCGGTCAGCGAAGCGGAGGCGGGACGTCGCTGGCTCGTCGCCGCCGGCTGGCCCGTCGATGTGCCGATGACGCTCGAGCAGCTGTCGATCGATTCCCTCGAAAACCTGCGGCACGCCCGCGAACTGTTGCGTCCATCGGACGAAGGCCGGCTGCCCGCCGTCTGGCTCGTCACCAGTCGCTACCATCTGGCGCGTTGCCTGTACCTCGCCCGCCGTCTGGGTTTCGACGCCTCGCCCATCGCCGCCGAACCCCGGCTCGCGCTCAGCGGTCGTTATGTCGTGCGGATGCTCATGGAAGCGGGCTATCTGATGTGGATCGACATCGGCATGCGCTGGGCCGCGCTCACGGGCAACCGCCGCATGGCCGCACGTATTTCCTGACCCGTCATCCCTGACCCCGTCATCGTTACGCGGCGGCGTGCCGCAGCGGGCCTCCCGGCCCGACTTGCTAAGCTTCGCGACATTTCCCGCCCAAGGATCCTGCGCCGTCATGTCCGAACAAGCCGATCTTGCCGAGTCGTTCCTGCGCGGGCTCCAGGACCGCATCTGCGCCGCCATCGAGGGGATCGACGGCAAGGCGACGTTCGAGGAGGATGCCTGGACGCGCCCTGCGGGCGGCGGCGGTCGCACGCGCGTCCTGCGCGACGGCGCCATCTTCGAACAGGCGGGCGTGAATTTTTCGCGGGTCGCCGGTTCGCCGCTGCCGCCGAGCGCCACGGCGCACCGGCCCGACCTCGTCGGCGGCAGCTTCATCGCCACCGGCGTCTCGCTGGTTCTGCATCCGCGTAACCCGCACATCCCGACGACGCATGCCAACGTGCGTTACTTCGAGGCCTCGAAAGAAGGCGCGGAGCCCGTGTGGTGGTTCGGCGGCGGCTTCGATCTCACGCCGTTCTATCCGGTCGACGAGGACGTGCGTCACTGGCATCGGGTCGCCAGGGACCTCTGCGCGCCGTATGGCGATGACGTGTACTCGCGATACAAGCAGTGGTGCGATGAGTATTTCTACCTCAAGCACCGCGGCGAGACGCGCGGTGTCGGCGGTCTTTTCTACGACGACCTCAACGAGGGCGGCTTCGAGCGGTGCATGAGTTTCACGCGCGACGTCGGTCAGGGTTTTCTCGACGGCTACCTGCCCATCGTGGAGCGCCGTCGCGACACGTCGTACGGCGAGCGCGAGCGCGAATTCCAGCTCTATCGTCGCGGTCGTTACGTCGAGTTCAACCTGGTCTACGACCGCGGCACCTTGTTCGGTCTGCAGTCGGGCGGGCGCACGGAATCGATCCTGATGAGTCTGCCGCCACGCGTTCGCTTCGAATACGCGTACGCGCCCGAGGCGGACAGCCCCGAAGCGCGGCTGCAGGAATACCTGAAGCCGCGCGACTGGATCTGAGTTACGGGGCGCTGCCCGAGAACGTGTGCGGCGTGGCGCCTTCGATCTTGCCGACCGTCGCGGAGTCGCTCACGTAGAGATCGACCGCGCGTTCGAACCTCAGCGTGCCCTGGACCACGGCATGCGGTCCGATCACGATCTTCGGATTGCGGTCGTTGTTGGTGTGCCAGCCCATGTTGGGCTTCTTCACCAGGATGCCGCCCTCGACCTTCGAGCCGCCACCGATATCCATGTCCGCGTTGACGGTCTCGATGCCGCCGCCCACGTGCGCGCCGTCGAGCGAGATCTCACCATTGACGTTGGACAGGTGGCCTTTGACGTCGGCACCGCGCTCGAGCTGAACCCGGCCGTTGACCGTCTGCACGTCATCGCTCACACGCGACTGCTCATGCAGGGAGACCGCGCCGTTGACCGACTTCACGGCGGTAGCGGTGGCTCCTTCGCCGAGCTCGACCGAACCGTTGACGGTACTGGCCTTCTGTACCGTGGCGCGCGAACCGATGCGGACCGAGCCGTTCACCGTATGGACGTCGCCCGCGTTCTGGCCAGCGTCGACCGACGCGGTGCCGTTGACCTTGCTGATGTCGTCGGCCGCGACGGCGGCGCCGGCGAGGGACAGGGCGATGAGGAGGGAAATCAGGCTACGACGCATGCTGCGGCACTCCGCGAGTGGACTGGGACACCTGAGATGCGCGCGCCCCGCGCAAGGTTTAGCGTGACTTCCGGCACGGCTGCCTGCCGTCGCCGCGTAAGTTGACGCCTCGCGGGCGAGGTTCCACCATCGGATTTTTCCTCCTGACGTTGGATGCCATGTACAAGCTTGTCATGATCCGCCACGGCCAGTCGGCCTGGAACCTCGAGAACCGCTTCAGCGGCTGGGCCGATGTCGACCTGACCGAGCAGGGCGTGGCCGAGGCCCGTGAGGCCGGTCGCCTGCTCAAGGACGCCGGTTTCACCTTCGACCTGGCCCACACCTCCTACCTCAGGCGTGCCGTGCGCACCCTGTGGCATGTGCAGGACGAGATGGGCCTGATGTGGATCCCGGTGGTCACCGACTGGCGCCTCAACGAGCGCCACTACGGCGCCCTGACCGGCCTCAACAAGTCGGAGACCGCCAGTAAGTACGGCGAAGACCAGGTCAAGATCTGGCGCCGTAGCTACGACACGCCGCCGCCGGCCCTGAAGCCGGGCGAGATGTCGTTCGCGGACGACGGCCGCTACGACGGCATTGCCGACGTCCCGCTGACCGAGTGCCTGAAGGACACCGTCGCCCGCGTGCTGCCGTACTGGCACGACGTACTGGCGCCGGCGATCAAGAGCGGCAAGAGCGTGCTGATGGCCGCCCATGGCAACTCGATGCGCGCGCTGGTGAAGTACTTCGACGGCATCTCCGACGACGACATCGCCGAGCTCAACATCCCCAACGGTATCCCGCTTGTCTATGAGTTCGACGCCGACCTCAACCCGGTCAGGCACTACTACCTGGGGGACGAGGCCGAGATCGCGGCCAAGATGGCCGCCGTCGCCAACCAGGGCAAAGCCAAATAACGCTGGCCGCTTCGTGTAGGAGCGCGCCCCGCGCGCGATGTCCTTTCGCGCCAGTCCTCACGGGCTGGCGCGAAACCGGGCCGCATGACACCCGTCACCCCCAACACCTCACATCCCGCCCTCGAATGCCCGCCACGGTCGCCGTAAGGTAGCGTCACAGTCACCACCACCGAGACCGCGCCCATGCTGGCTCCGACCACCATCCCGTTCATCGTCGCCCCGCTGATGGCCTTCGCCGTCTACCGCCGTGTTCGCGGCAGTTTCGGCCGGCAGCCGATCCGGACGAAGCGGATGACCGCTCGCATCGTCATCTTCGCGGCGATCGCCTGCCTGATGATGACCTCGGGTCTGCAGGACATCCGGCTTGCGGAGGGCGCCCTCGGCGGCCTCGTGCTCGGCGGTGCGCTGGCCTTCGTCGGCCTGCGCCTCACCCGTTTCGAGTCGAGCCCCCAGGGCGGCGACTTCTATATCCCGAATCCCTGGCTTGGGGCCGCGCTCACCGCGCTGCTGCTGGGCCGCATGGCCTGGCGCTTCCTGGTGCTGGCCCCCCTGTTTCAGGGCGAGGGCCCAGCTGTCGCCCATACGCCGCCGCCCGGTAACAGCCCGCTCACCATGCTGGTGGTCGGTCTGACGATCGGCTACTACGCGGCCTACTACGCGGGGAACCTGGTGCACCACCGCCGCTTCAAGCGGCTGGAGCAGGCGGTCTGATCGCCGGAGACGCACTCAGAGGGCGTCGTTGTCCAGTTCGCCGGTACGGATACGCACGACCTGGTCGAGCTGACTGACGAAGATCTTGCCGTCGCCGATCTTGCCCGTGCGGGCCGCCTGCTGGATGGCCTCGACCACGCGCTCGACCTGATCATCGGTGATGGCGACCTCGAGCTTGATCTTGGGCAGGAAGTCGACCACGTACTCCGCCCCGCGATACAGTTCGGTGTGGCCCTTCTGCCGGCCGAAGCCTTTCACCTCGGTGACCGTGACGCCCTGGACGCCCACATCGGCGAGGGCTTCGCGGACGTCGTCCAGCTTGAACGGCTTGATGATGGCGACGACCAGCTTCATGTAACACTCCTCGGGGCGCGTCCGGCTGTCGGCGCGCGGACGGTCATTGTGCCATCCGCGGTCGGTCGGCGTCCTCCGGGAGCATTTTTGTAGGGGAAACCCTACACGACGTGTAGGCATCCGCCTATAGCGCCTACAAACGAATCACCTAAACTTCATTCCACGACATCGAGGTGCGCAAGATGGATGTGCAGGGTATCGATCAACTCGCACAGCGGTTGGCATCGTTGGTTCCGCCAGGGTTGGCGCAAGCGCGTGAGGATATGCACGCCAACTTCAAAGACATTCTGGCGCAGGGACTACGCCGCCTCGATCTCGTAACCCGCGAAGAATTCGATGTGCAGAGCCAGGTATTGGCTCGTACGCGAGAAAAGCTCGACGCTCTGGAAAAGCGCATTGCCGACCTGGAAGTCAGCGCTGCGCAGCGCGGCCAATAGGGAAGGCCGCACAGCCCGGGACCGCCCCCGATCCGTCACCCTCACCCCGAGAGCGGTCGGGGGCGGTTATTTTTCTCCGAACAGGCGCAAGGAGTGCGTATGCGAGCCGGATCCCTTCAGGATCGCCGACGTTCGCATCCCTTGTGGATGCGTAACCGGTTACGATACTCCCCGTCATGAGCCTCGCCGTCACCCTTTCGCGCGCGCAGGAAGGCGTTGCCGCGCCACAGGTCATCGTCGAGGTGCATCTCTCCGGCGGCCTGCCTTCCACCTCCATCGTCGGTCTGCCTGAAGCGGCGGTGCGCGAGGCGCGGGATCGTGTTCGTGTCGCCATCCAGAACACCGCCTTCGAATACCCGGCCCGTCGGGTCACCGTGAATCTGGCACCCGCCGAACTCCCGAAAGACGGTGGCCGGTTCGATCTGGCCATCGCGCTGGGCATCCTCGCCGCGGGCTCCCAGGTGCCCCGCGAGCGGCTCGACGATTGCGAGTTCCTCGGCGAGCTTGCTCTGTCCGGCGAGCTCCGTGCCGTACCCGGCATCCTTCCCGCCCTGATCCGCGCTCGCCGTAGCGGCCGCCGCATCGTCGTACCCCGGGCCAACGCCGCGGAAGCCGCGTTGATCGGGGAGGGCGACATCCTGCTGGCGGACAGCCTCGCCGAGGTCTGCGCCTGGCTGCGCGGCAATGGCGATCTGACCAGTCCCGCCACGGCCGACTTCTACGACCTGCCGACCTGCGGCCCCGACATGCGTGACGTGCGCGGCCAGTATCAGGCGCGCCGCGCCATGGAAATCGCCGCTGCGGGTGGTCACCATCTTTTGCTTATCGGTCCGCCCGGCACCGGCAAGACGATGCTGGCTGAGCGTCTCCCGGGGATCCTCCCGCCGATGACCGAATCGGAAGCGCTTGAGAGCTGCGCCATTCGTTCGCTGTCCGGCGAGGAGATCGAGCCGGGTTGCTGGCGCCGTCGTCCCTTCCGCGCACCTCATCACACGGCCTCAGGCGTCGCCCTGGTCGGCGGCGGGGCCAATCCGCGTCCTGGCGAGATCTCGCTGGCGCACAACGGCGTGCTCTTCCTCGACGAGTTGCCCGAGTTCAGTCGGCACGTGCTCGAGGTGCTTCGCGAGCCGCTGGAGTCCGGGCAGATCGTAATTTCACGCGCCGCGCGGCAATCGACGTTCCCGGCCGAGTTCCAGCTCGTTGCGGCGATGAATCCGTGCCCCTGTGGGTACAACGGCGATCCGCTGCATGAGTGCCGCTGCACGCCCGACCAGGTACAGCGTTATCGCGGGCGTATCTCAGGCCCGCTGCTCGATCGCATCGACATCTGCGTCGAAGTGCCACGCGTTTCCATCGCCGAGTTCTCGGCCATGCGTGGGCCCAGGGACGACGACAGCGCGACCGTCCGAGCGAGGGTGGTCAAGGCCCGGGAGAAAGCGCTGCTGCGCGCTGGCCAGGCGAACGCGGAGCTGAGCGTCGTCAACCTCGAACGCGACTGCGCGCTGCCGTCCGCGGAGCGCGAGTGGTTGCAGGTGACGCTGGATAAGCTGGGTGCCTCGGCGCGGGCGTATCACCGGATTCTGCGCGTCGCGCGGACCATCGCCGATCTGGAGGGCGGGGCGGGGTGTGTGGAGCAGGTGCATCTGGCGGAGGCGCTGCATTACCGGCGGTTCTGACGCATCGTCATCGGCACGTTGATCCGTTACTCGCTTCTGCCGAGCTCATGCGCGAATTCGGCAGTTGTGGCGAGAATCCCCACTCGCGACGCGTGAATCGATTACCAAAGACGTTTGTCGATGTTGTGCCATTTCTTCTCAGCTCGCCTTAAATAGCGCGAGCCCATTTCTCACTTTCATTTAGTGGAACGCCTACAGCGCACCGCCTAATGCGTGCTCTTCAATAGCAGAAAAGAGCTTTTTTGAAGGCATGGCTATCGCAAAGCCTGGCCTGCGTGCTACATCACGCTAAGACAATTTCGCATTGATGCGATTGTCACGAGCTTTTATAGCTACGTCGCGGAATGTCGGATGCTGATGACGCGGGCGCGTGTTTTAGTTGCTCGCTAAGCTCGCGTTACCTCGACAACTGAATCAACGCGAGTCGCCTGCACCGGTCTGGAAGATGCTGTGCGGTGCTGTGGATGGAACCAGGAGACGGACACTTTGTTCTCTTACTACACTGAATTGGCACTCTTGAGTTTCCGGCGAAGCCCGGGTCTGACGGCATTGATGGTGCTAGCCATAGCCTTTGGCGTCGCCGCTTCGATGACGACCTTCTCTGTTTACCGGGCTGTATCGGGCGATCCCATGCCGTGGAAATCGGGGCGGATTTTCGTCCCGCAGGTCGATACCTGGGGCCCGACAGAGCGTGACAAGGATGGCGAGCCTCGGTCCTCTCTCGACTACGCTACCGCCGTTGCGCTTACCCGCGCGCATCGAGGTACCGCGCAAGCACCGATGTATAAGATTTCGCCCGCTGTGCAAGCCGAGGCTGCGGCGAGTCACCCTGTCAATATCGACGGCCATGCCGTGGGCAGCGAGTTCTTTCCCATGCTCGATGTGCCTTTCCTGTACGGGGCGGGTTGGACACTTCAGGACGATGAACGGCGTGCAAATGTTATCGTTATCAGCCAACGGCTCAACGGGAAGCTGTTTCAGGGGCGTAATAGCGTAGGTCAAAGCCTGCTGGTGGCTGGAAGGAGCTACCGAATCGTCGGCGTTGTCGGTCACTGGGATCCGCAGCCGCGCTTCTTCGATGTGGTCAATACGGGTGGCTTCACGACAACTCGCGAAGACGCGTTTCTCCCGTTCAATACGGCGATAGCGGCTGGCATCGAAACTACAGGCAACACTGGCTGCAGCAAAACTCCCACCGAGTCGGGAATCGCGGGCCTGACGCGTTCGAATTGCGTCTGGATTTCGTACCTGGTGCAACTGGACGATGAGCGCTCCGTCGCCGCCTACATGGCTTACCTCGACGGGTATGCACGGCAGCTGCGCGATTCGGGCGCCGTCACCTGGGAGCCGAATAATCGCTTGCGTGACATCCCGGCGTGGTTGGATGCGCGGCATGTGGTGCCTGCGGACACGGGCGCGTCACTGCTGGTGGCACTTGGCTTGCTCGTGGTCTGTCTTGTCAATACGTCAGGACTTCTTTTGGCCAGGTTCCTCAGGCGTAGCGGTGAAATCGGTGTTCGCAGAGCGCTGGGTGCGCCTCGCCATGCGATCTACGCCCAGTTTCTCACCGAGGCGGGGATGATCGGCCTCGCCGGCGGGGTGCTTGGCATCGCGCTCACCGGCGTCGGTGTCGCGTGCGTTCACTGGCTGTTGCCCGTGGACATCGCACAGCTAGCACGTATCGACCCAAGCTTGCTGCTGCTCACTCTTGGCCTCGCGCTAGGATCGACGCTGGTGGCCGGTCTGTATCCGACGTTCCGGGCAGCGCTGGTGCAACCCACCTGGCAACTCAAGTCGCAGTGAGGGGCACATGACGATTCATCCCATGATCTCCGCGCTGCGCCGACATAAAGCCGGAGTGATACTCATCGTTCTGCAGATATCGCTGACTCTCGCGATAGTCTGCAATTCGGTGTTCATCATCGGTTCGCGCATCGAGCGCATCGGGCGCCCGACGGGATTGGCCGAGTCGGACCTTTTCCTCGTCACACAGCAGTGGGTGGGCGGCGGTGCCGCCGACGGACCCGACGCACTTCAGCGGCTCGACACGATGCAGCGCGAGGACCTCAGTACGCTTCGCAGCGTGCCCGAGGTCGCCTCGGCCACGCCGATCAACTCGTTGCCCCTGCTTAACTCGGCAGCGTGGAACGGTGGCGTCGCTCTGACGCCAGACCAGCGGAAGCCGAACGCCCAGGCCAGCTTCTATTTCGTCGATGAATCGGTGGTGCCCACGCTGGGCATCAGGTTGATCGCAGGGCGAACCTTCAACGCCGGTGAGATCGATCACAAGGCGCTGGGTGACACCAACACTCCGTCTGCGATCATCGTCAGTAACGAACTCGCTGGTCGACTCTTCCCCGGCGCCAATGCGTTGGGGCAGCGGGTTTATCTGGATGGCGGCGCCGCTCCGGCGACCATCGTCGGCATCATGGAGCGCCTGCAGACACCGGGAACCAGCGAGTTCAGCACGAGCTTCGCGTACAGTTCCCTGCTGGTGCCGAGCCGAATGAATTCGACTTTCTCCCGCTATGCGATCCGTGCCAAGGCCGGGCAGCTCGATGCTGCGATGCAAGCGGCGTCCAGCGCGTTGTACAAGGCCAATCCGCAGCGCGTTATCGCGGACGACGGTATCCAGTCGTATGCATCGGTGCGCGAACAGGCCTACCGCGCCGATCTGGGTATGGCGATGCTGATGGGCGGCATATCGCTGATCCTTCTGGGCGTCACGGCGGCGGGAGTCTTCGGACTTACCAGCTTTTGGGTTGATCAGCGCGAACGGCAGATCGGTATACGTCGCGCGCTTGGGGCAACGCGAAGGAACATCCTCGGCTACTTTCAGTTGGAAAACCTTCTGATCGTCGGCAGTGGCGCGACCACGGGAATCATTCTTGCCGTGGGCCTCAATATGCTTTTGATGTCCCGTTACGAGATGCCACGGCTTCCTGTCACGGACGTGATGGTGGGCGTCGTGCTGGTCGTTTTGCTCAGTCAGGTCTCGACCCTCATACCAGCTCGCCGAGCGGCTCGCGTCGAACCGGCCAGTGCGATCCGCGCGACCTAGTCACGTTGGAGGGGAGTCGTGGGTACGACCCGGGCCGGGACGTCATCATGCTCAGCTCGTTCAGTAAACGCTACCGGAGAGCCGCCGGTGGCCCTGACGCTGATGTCCGAGCCGATTAAGACTTATTTCATGTACTGACCAGTTGACGAATCCCCCGGCCAGGAGCATGATTCTGTACCAGGCGGTTCTCTAATGGACTGTCTGCCCCGCTCCGGTGCTGGATACCCCTCCCTCCCCCCGCTCCAGCACCGGGGCCCGGCCTTTATCTTCACCAACGATTCCCTATGCTCTTCTTGACGGCCCGCCTCTGGCGCTGGCCGTTTTCTTTTTTGGAACAGGGAAAATCATGGGACTCGAACTCGGCATCCTGCTGACACTGATGCTTGGCATCGGCTTCCTCTGCCAGTGGGTAGCATGGCGGGTACGCCTTCCGGCCATCCTCTTCCTGCTGCTGGCAGGCATTCTGGCGGGCCCGGTGACCGGGCTCCTTCACCCGGACAAGGTCCTGGGCGACCTGTTGTTCCCGGTTGTATCGCTTGCGGTGGCGGTCATCCTTTTCGAAGGCAGCCTGACCCTGCGCTTCAGCGAGCTGAAGGGTATCGGGCACGCGGTCCGTGGCCTCGTCAGCTACGGCGCGATCATCGCGCTGCTGATGCTGGCGGGTGCGGCCCACTGGATCGGTGGTCTCAGCTGGGAACTGGCGCTGCTGTTCGGCGCACTGACCTGCGTGACCGGCCCGACCGTGATCGCGCCCATGCTGCGCACGGTTCGGCCCAATGCCCGTATCGCCAACATCCTGCGCTGGGAGGGGATCATCATCGATCCGATCGGCGCCCTGTTTGCGGTGCTGGTCTATGAAGCGATCGTCTCGCACCGCGAAGGTCACTCGATCCAGATCTTCCTCGGCACGATCGCGTGTGGCGCGATCGTCGGTGGCGTCGCCGCGTTCATTCACGGCAACCTGCTGCGTCGCCACTGGATCCCCGAGTACCTGCAGAACTTCGGCACGCTGGCCGCGGTGCTCGCTACGTTCACGCTGTCCAACACGGTGGCACACGAGTCGGGCCTGCTGGCGGTGACCCTCATGGGTATCGCGCTGGGCAACATGCGTGACGTACACATCGACGACATCATGGACTTCAAGGAGCACCTGACCACCTTGCTGGTCTCGATGCTCTTCATCCTGCTGGCGGCGCGTCTGGACTGGCCGCTTCCCGATGGCGCGCTGCTGGGTGGTGTGCTGATCTTCTTCGTCGCGCAGCTCGTCATTCGTCCGCTGTCGGTCCTGGTGGCGAGCGTTGGCGGCGGGCTGTCGTGGCGTGAGCGTGCATTGATCGCCTGGGTCGCGCCGCGAGGCATCGTCGCCGCATCCGTGTCGGCGTTGTTCGCCATTCGCCTGGAGAAGGCGGGCATGGCCGGTGCCGACAAGATGGTGCCGCTCGTCTTCCTGATGATCATCGGCACGGTGGTCTTCCAGAGCGCGACGGCGCGTCCGCTGGCACGCTGGCTCAAGGTTGCCGATCCCGAACCGCGTGGCGTGCTGATCTACGGATCCGACATCGTCGCGCTGGAGATCGCGCGCGCCTTGGCCGCCAATGAGGGGCTGCGTGTCGTCGTCGCCGACGACGACTGGAACGGCATTCGCACGGCGCGCATGGCGGGACTGTCGACGTTCTTCGGCAATCCTTCGTCGCAGGCGGCGGATCGCAATCTCGATCTCGCGGGCATCGGCCACCTGCTCGCCGTATCGACACATCGCGAACTGAACTCGCTGGCCAGCGTGCACTATCGCGAGGAATTCGGTCGCGACAAGGTATTCCGCCTGCGCAACCTGTCGCCCGAGGAAAGCCACGGTCGCGCCTCCCTGGCGGGGAGTCTCGTCGCCACCGCGTTGTTCACCGAAGACATGACGCACGCGCGCTTCGCGGAACTGCTGCACGAGGGATGGCGAATCAAGTCCACGCGACTGACCGAGACGTTCGACTGGCCGCATTTCATCGAAGAGTACGGTTCGCGCACGGTGCCGTTGTTCGGGGTCGAGGAGAAAGGCGACCTTCGCATCGCTTCGGGCAAGAAAGTGCTGGAGCCGAAGCCCGGCTGGACGGTGATCGCCCTGGTGCCGCCCGAGCGCTGATCGCCGCCGCGACGCGAGGCGGCGTTCGCATGGTCCATCAGTGAATATGAGCACGGCGGCGAACATACTTTCGCAGCCGTGCCCAGGCGCAAAGCGCTTCGCGTCGAACGCGTTACGCCGCTGAGGCCGGATGAAACTGCTGTTCTTCCGTCGAACCGCTCAGCGCGGAGAGCGAACTGAACGAGCCTGAGATCACCTGGTTCACCGTGTCGAAGTAGCCGGTGCCGACCTCGCGCTGATGCTTCGCCGCCGTATAGCCATCCTTCTCCGCGGCGAACTCCGCCTCCTGCAGTTCCACATAGGCCGCCATCTGGCGATCCTTGTAGCCACGTGCCAGCTGGAACATCGAGTAGTTCAGCGCATGGAAGCCAGCCAGGGTGATGAACTGGAAGGCGTAGCCAAGTTCGCCCAGCTGCTTCTGGAACGTCGCGATCGTCCTTTCGTCGAGGTTCTTCTTCCAGTTGAAGCTCGGCGAGCAGTTGTACGCCAGCTTCTTGCCCGGATACTTCGCATGGATGGCCTCGGCGAACCGGCGCGCTTCTTCCATATCGGGCGTCGAGGTCTCGCACCAGAGCAGGTCGGCATAAGGTGCATAGGCCAGCCCGCGACTGATCGCCTGATCGATGCCTTGCGTCGCTTCGTAAAAACCTTCCACGGTGCGTTTGCCGGTGAGGAAAGGCTTGTCGTAGTCGTCCACATCGGAGGTAACCAGTGCGGCACCCATCGCATCCGTACGCGCGACGATCAGCGTCGGCACACCGGCGACGTCGGCCGCCAGTCGTGCGGCGATCAGCTTCTGCACGGCTTCCTGTGTCGGCACGAGCACCTTGCCACCCATGTGGCCGCACTTCTTCGCACTGGCTAGCTGGTCTTCGAAATGCACGCCGGCGGCGCCCGCCTCGATCATGTGCGTCATCAGCTCGTACGCATTGAGTACGCCACCGAAGCCCGCCTCGGCGTCCGCGACGATCGGCACCAGCCAATCGAGACCATCCTTGCCCTCGGCGTGATGAATCTGGTCCGCGCGCAGCAGCGTTTTGTTGATCTTGCGGACGACGTTAGGCACCGAGTCGACCGGATAGAGCGACTGGTCGGGATACATCGCCCCGGCCGTGTTCGCATCGGCGGCGACCTGCCAGCCTGAAAGGTAGATGGCCTGGAGCCCGGCCTTCACCTGCTGCATCGCCTGGTTGCCCGTGAGCGCGCCCAGCGCATTGACGTAAGGCGTGTCATGAATGGCGCGCCACAGGCGATCGGCACCGCGGCGGGCGAGCGTGTGCTCAACCTGGACCGTGCCACGCAGCTTCACCACGTCCTCGGCGGCGTAGGGGCGCTCGACGCCCTTCCAGCGTTCGTTGTTGGTCCAGTCCAGCGTGATGTGCTCGGCGTTATGCGTCTTCATCGTAAGGCTCCTTCGAGAGGTCGGTCAGGACAGGTGTTCGTAAGCGGGAAGGGTGAGGAAGTCGCGTAGTTCGTCGGCGTGAGTCAGTGCGGAAATCAGGCGGGCCGCATCATCGGCGCGCGATGCGCCGGGCAGGTCGCTGCCGCGAAGGCGGTGCGCATGGGCCGCAAGTGCCTGGTCGAAGAGGCCGAAGTCGATGTGTGCGTGGTCGCTAAACTCGACCGGTCCGTGATGCAGCCATTGCCAGAGCTGCGCGCGGGCGATCTCCGCGGTGGCGGCGTCTTCCATGAGGTTGTGAATCGGTACGCAGCCGAGGCCTTCAAGCCACGCCGCCGTATAGCGAAGGCAAACCTCGACGTTATTGTCGAAGCCGGAGCGGGTGACCGTACCGATGGCGGGCGCGATGAGCGCGTCACGCGAAACGGTCACGTCGTCGCGTGTCACATGCAGCTGGTTCGACGTCGGCATGTGTTCATCGAAGATTTCCATCGCGATGGGGACGAGCGCTGGATGGGCGACCCAGGTGCCATCGTGTCCCGCGGTCACTTCGCGCAGCTTGTCGGCGCGGACCTTGGCCATCGCAGCGTCGTTCGCGGCGTCGTCGCCGCGGATCGGAATCTGCGCCGCCATGCCGCCCATCGCGAACGCGCCGCGGCGATGACACGTCCGGATCAGCAGTTCGGAATACGCCTTGAGAAAGGGCACGGTCATGGTGACCTGGCCACGCTCCGGGAGCAGCCGGTCGGCATGGGCGCGGAACGTCTTCAGGTAAGAAAAGATGTAGTCCCAGCGGCCGCAGTTCAGCCCGACGATGCGGGCACGCAGCGCGTGCAGGATTTCGTCCATCTGGAACACGGCGGGGAGGGTTTCGATGAGCACGGTGGCCTTCATCGATCCGTGGGGCAGGCCGAGCTGCTCCTCCGCATAGGTCATCACCGATTCCCATAATGCGGCTTCTTCCATGCTCTGCAGCTTTGGCAGGTAGAAGTACGGGCCGCGATCGCGTTCGTGCAGCGCGGCGGCGTTGTGGAACGCATAGAGCCCGAAGTCGACGAGCGCACCGGCGACCACGTCACCGTCAACCTCGGCATGGCGCTCCGGCAGGTGCCAGCCGCGCGGGCGGATCACCAGCACCGCGGGATCCTTGCCGACGCGATAGACCTTACCCTCGCCGTTCGTGAACTCGATGCTGCCGTTCACCGCATCGCGGAGGTTGCGCTGCCCTTCCATCTGGTTGGCCCAGGTCGGCGCGCTCGAGTCCTCGAAGTCGGCCATGAACACCTTCGCGCCCGAGTTCAGGGCGTTGATGATCATCTTCCGCTCGACCGGACCGGTGATCTCGACCCGGCGGTCCATCAGGGCATCCGGGATCGGGCCGACGGCCCAGTCGCCATCGCGGATCGCCGTCGTATCGGTGCGGAAGTCGGGGAGTTCGCCCGCGTCGTAGCGTTGTTGGCGTGCCGTCCGCTCAGCCAGAAGGCTCAGGCGATGGCCATCGAACCGGCGGTGCAGCCCCGCCACGAAGGCGATGGCATCCGGCGTCAGGATGTCGCTGTAGGTGTCGCGGCCGTCACCGAAGCGGACGCCGGAGAGGGGATCGATCGCGCTCTTTGGAACTGCCATGGGTCCGTGCCTCGGGATGCGGGTCTGGAGTTGAAGCTATGCCCGGGGCTATGCTTTTGACAAAGCATATGTTTCAAAGATCAATATTAAATATGTTAATGTAGTACGTATCTCGCGGAAATATCGGAAGAAAATGTCGGATAAGAAGACGGTTGTGCGAGCCAGACGCTCATCGAAGCCGGCTCCGACACGGACGAAAGGCCGCGAGAGCCCCGATGCCACGAGCCGCTTTTACTACAAGGGCAATCGTCTGAAGCAGCTGCGTGCCTTCGTCTACACCACCCGCCTGGGCACGCTGAGCCGCGCTGCTGAGGCTTTATTCCTGTCTCAGCCTTCAGTGAGCCTGCAGCTCAAGGCGCTCGAGCGCGAGATGGGTATGCCCCTCCTCGAGCGCACACGACGTCGCGTCACCCTGACCGACGCCGGCGAAGCCCTCTATGAGATGGCCCGTCCACTGGTGGAAGGCTTCGAGAACCTCGACCGGGAATTCCAGAAGAAAACGCGGGGTGCGCAATCAGGCAAGCTGACCGTGGCGGCGGGATCCTCGACCATCCAGTACCTGCTGCCCGAGCTCGTGAAGGCGTACCGGGAGCGGTATCCGTCCGTACAACTCCAGCTCGCAAACGTTACGGGTAAGGATGGCCTCGCGCTGCTTCGTGCCGACGACGCCGATATCGCGATTGGCTCGATGCTCGACGTGCCCAACGACATCGCATGGGCGCCGGTCTATCACTACGACCCGATGTTGATCATGCCGCCCGATCATCCGCTGGCTGCGAAGTCGGAGATTCGGCTTGAAGATCTTTCTCCCTATGGGCTGATCCTGCCGCCGCAGCGGCTTACGACATTTCGCCTGGTCGATATGGTTTTCCAGCAACGGCATGTGCCTTACACCGTCGCGATTGAAGTCGGTGGCTGGGACGTGATCAAGCAGTACGTCGCGATGGGTCTGGGTATCTCCATCGTCACCGGCATCTGCATCACGGAAGCGGATCGCGAGAAGCTTGCTGTGCGAAACCTGCGGCAGTATTTCCCGCAGCGCAGCTATGGGGTTGTGATGCGTAAAGGAAAATTTCTCAGTCCTGAAGCACGCGCCTTCATCGATCTTATTCGACCCGGTCTGCTGACCCATCGTGATTACGATGAATCGGGGCATTCGGAACGCTGACACTCATGCGTAGGTGTCGATGCTCCGCTCGGGGTGCAACGCGCGGATCATGTCGCGCAAGCCGGTGGCCAGTTCCATCCCTTTCTCATAGATGCGAATGGTATCGGTCCAGTCGATTCCGGACGTCGAATTCCTAACGTATGAAAGGTGGCCATTGAGCCGTTCCATGACATCGAACGGCGTATCGATCCCCCGGTCATAGCCCATGGCCGCGAGCGTATCCTCGCCCTCGATGTCGATCGCTCCCTCCCAGAACAGTCGAGCTGTAATGGAATTTAGCTGGCGGGGAGTCGCATGCGTCAGATCGAGATCGCGAATCAGCTCTTGCGTCTCAGGTTTAAGACGACGCAGAGCGTCTGTCGCGGTGCCTGTGTTGAATCGCCCGGTGCCGATTCGCTGGACATGGCCGCGAACGATATTGGGATCTTGCTGTGTCAGATGCGGGCCATGAGTGCGATTCGCGATTTGCATGTTGATCTCCCTTCTTTAGCACGAGAATGCAGCTGGCGTCGGAAAATCGATGTCAGTTTGGTTCGCGTGGACGCGCAGGTGACTGGCGCGAAGTGTGTGGGTAAGTCGACCTCGTGAGCTGCCGACGAACATCGTGTCGTCTCGCCGCCTGACTGCCGTCAGATCGCCGTTTGAGGTCGTCGATACCGCATACCTTGCCGAAGCGCGGTTCTGCGCGTCGCCAAGGAATATCTATGCGTCATCAAAAGAAGGTAGTGGTACTCATTGCGTTCGGACTTCTGTCTGCCGCCGCACTCGCCGCGCAAGCGGGGTCCCGTGGCGTGCCAGCGGGTACGTGCCAGATCTACACGAGGTTGGAAGGGCTTAGTGGAAGGCTGCAGAGCCAACAGTTCGCGGTCGTCCGGGAGTGGCGCACTGGATGCACGGGATCGGTGATGGCTTCCGCCGGACGAGGCTACCTGTCGTTCGAGCAGTTTCAGGACGGTGAATGGCGTCCCCGCGCCGAAGGCATCTCGGTCAACCTTGCGCGACTCCCGCCCGGTACCTACCGCCTCCGCGTAAAAAATATCAACCACACCCCACTCGATTACCTCGTGCGCCTGTCCTACGGCATCGGGTGATCGTCACGCTTCACACCCCGCGATGCTTCCCGCGATACCCCGCGAACATGGCGCGGATGCGCGTCATGTCCGCTTCCATATCACCCGAGGCATGGACCAGCGGTCCCACGGTGAATGTCTTCGTCGGGTAATCGATGAACACCGTCTGGATAGGCACGCCGGCGGCTCGCGCGATACGCAGAAATCCCGACTTCCATTGCTTGACGGGCTTACGCGTGCCCTCGGGCGCAATGGCGACCCACATCTTCTCGTGCTCGGCAAAGCGCTTGACCATCTGGTCGACGACATTGGTGGCCGCGGAACGATCGATGGGAATCATGCCGAGCCTGCGCACCACAGGACCCAACGGCCCGTTGAGGACTTCACGCTTGATCATCACCCCGACGTCCATGCCCATGGCCGACTTCACCAGCAAGCCCCACACACCGTCCCAGTACGACGAGTGCGGTGCGCCGATGAGAATGACTTTGGGCAGGTTCGGCATGTCGCCGACGACACGCCATCCGCTGCGCTTGATCACCCACCGGCAGATGCGCATCCAGCGGGACACGGGCAGCTGCGGAATGTTCGGGCCGAGTACGGGAATGCCATCCAGGGGAGGGAGGGTCACTCGGCGCTCCACTTGGTGGAACGACCTTTCTTGGTCTGGCTGCGCTGGGTCTTGCCCGCGAGACGGCGTTCTTTCGAGGCGCGGGTCGGCTTGGTGGCAACGCGCTTCTTCGCCACGACTGTCGCAGCGCGAATGATCTCGGCAAGACGGTCGCGGGCGTCATCTCGGTTGCGCGCCTGCTCGCGGAAACGCCGGGCCTGGATCACCAGCACGCCGGCATCCGTGATCCGGCGGTCGCCACGGGCAAGCAGGCGCTCGCGAACCGCGTCGGGCAGCGACGGCGACGACGCGACGTCGAAGCGCAGTTCGACCGCGCTCTCGGTTCGGTTGACGTGCTGTCCTCCGGGGCCGTCCGCGCGCGTGAAGCGCTCGATCAGTTCGGCATCGGGAATCGCAATGGAGGCGGTGACGATAAGCATGATGGCTGCGGATTCTAGCAGCCGGCCCGCTAAATCCCGTCGTGCGCTGCCGCAGGCCAGGCGTAGGCATCCCGCCAGGCGAAGCGTTCGATCAGGCGCAGCCAGGTGTCGTCCAGACTCGCCTCGATGCACATCGGGCGAATCGCGGTGGGATGCACGAACTCGAGCGCCGCGGCGTGCAGCAGCAGGCGATGCGATGCGAAGTGCTGCTTGAACAGGCGATTGTGGTCGCCGCGTCCGTGCTGGCTGTCGCCCACCAACGGATGATGGATGTGGGCGAAGTGCTTGCGGATCTGTCGGAAGCGGCCGGTCCGTGGCTCGGCGAGCACGAGGGCGTATCGCTGTTTCTCGTAACGGCCCAGCGGAATGTCGACTTCCGTCGTGGCCAGTTGCCGGTAGTCCGTACTGGCCTCGCGTCGTGGACCCGTGTCCTTCGAGCCTGGCAACGGGTAGTCGATGGTGCCTTCCGCCGGATCGGGCCAGCCGCGCACCACGGCGAGGTAGCGCTTACGGACACTGCGGCCCATGAACTGTTCGCCAAGCTGGGCGGCGACTTCCGGCGAGCGTGCCACGAGCAGGACACCCGACGTGGCGCGATCCAGTCGGTGCGCCAGGTGCAGCGGCCCATCGACTTGCTCACGGAGCATGTCGATCAGAAACGCATCGTCCGGCCCGACGAACTTCGACCGGTGTACGGCGAGGTTCGCGGGTTTGTTGATGGCGACGATGTCGTCGTCCTGATAGAGGATCTCGAGCACGTCGGTCAGGGCACCCGGCGCGGCCAGCCCGCGATGAATGCGGCGACACCCACCACGGCGGCGGCGATCGCCGGCCACATGCCACGCGACGACAACGTACCGATCAGGGCCGCACAGATCAGCAGCGTAGCGCCGAGCAGGCCGCAGGCGATCAGGCGCCGCATGCGTCTCGCATCGTCGCGTGCCAGGGCGAGAGCGATCGGGTCCGCTATCTCGCGGCGTTCGCCGCTGGCGACCTGACGCAGCGCGTCGCGCACCAGCTCGGGCACGCGCGGCGCCGTATGGATCCATTCCGGCAGGCGACGACGCACGTCGCGCAGGGTAGCCCGCACGCTGTAGCGCTCGCGCAGGATCCGGCGAAGCACCGGGTGAGCGACGGCCCAGATATCGATCTCGGGGTCGAGCATGCGACCGACGCCTTCGATATTGAGCAACGTCTTCTGCAGCAGGATCAGCTGTGGCTGCAGCGTGAGCTCGAAGCGACGCGCGGTCTGGAAGAGCTTCACCACCAGCTCGGCGATGGATATCTGCGACAGCGGGCGTGTGAAGTAGGGCTCGCAGACCGTGCGCACAGCGGCCTCGAGCTCATCCAGCCGAATGGTCGACGGCATCCAGCCGGCGGCGACATGCAGCTGCGCGATGCGCGCGTAGTCGCGCTCGAACAGGGCGATGAAGTTTTCGGCGAGCCAGTATTGGTCGGCCTCGGGCAGCGAACCCATGATGCCGAAGTCGAGCGCGATGAATCGCGGCTCGTCCACACGCGAGGTGTCGACCCAGATATTGCCGGGGTGGGCGTCGGCGTGGAAGAAGTTGTCGCGGAAGACCTGCTCGTAGAACAATCGCACGCCCTTCTCGGCGAGCGCCTTGCGATCGAGGCCGGCGGCATCGATCGCGACGACGTCATCGGCGCTGACGCCGCGCACGCGTTCGAGGGTCAGCACGCCCTGGGTGCTGAAGTCCCAGTGCACTTCCGGGACATACAAGTCGATGCCGCTGGCGAAGTTGCGCCGGAGCAGGCTGGCGCTGGCGCCTTCGCGTTGCAGGTCGAGCTCGTTCTCGAGCATCTTCTCGACCTCGGCCACCACCTCGAGCGGACGGATCTTGTCCGCGGCCGGGTGCCAGCGCTGGGCGAGCTCACCGAGTGCATGGAGCAGGTCGATGTCGCGGGCAATCCGCTTGTCGATACCGGGGCGCAACACTTTGAGCACCACCTCGCGGCCGTCGTGCAGCGTGGCCGCGTGCACCTGGGCGATGGAGGCGGACGCCAGTGCGTTCTCGTCGAAGCTGGCGAACAGTGTCGCGACCGGCGCACGCAATTCGCGCTCGACGATCGCGCGTGCCTCGGCGCCGGGGAAAGGCGGCACCTGATCCTGCAACAGCGCGAGTTCGTCGGCGATGTCCGGCGGCACCAGATCGCGCCGTGTCGACAGCACCTGGCCGGCCTTGACGAAGATCGGGCCGAGTTCGGTCAGAGCGAGACGCAACCGCGCGCCGCGCGACATGCCGCGGGTGTCGGCGGCCGGCCCGGGAAACAGTGGGCGCAGCAGCTTGAGCGGGCGGTAGATATGCGCGCCCTCGATCACTTCGTCGAGCTGGTACTTGAGCAGGATGGCGGCGACACGCAGCAGGCGTGGAGCAAGGCGCAGCGGCGTCATGAATGTCGCTCCTTCAGGGCACGCTCGAGTCGGGCAAGCCGGGCCTCCGCGCGCTCGGCGCGTTCGCGGACCGTATCGACCCCGTCGAGGAAGATATCCATCTCGCCCGGCGCCACCGCGACCCTGCCTTCGTCACGAAGCCAGTCGGCGCCGTCCTCGGTCAGGTGCGACACCGTGTCGCGCGCGTGGGCGAGTCCATCGCGGAGGGCTTTGGCCAGGGGGACGCCGATCCGGTCGCCGAAGGTCTTCGCGAAAGCTTCCTCGACATCCGGCGCGTACTGGCGCGCGAGCCGCTCCAGGCGGCGAGCGAGTTCGGCATCGCCGGCGATGTCCACCTTACCGGGCGCCACGCCGTCGTCATCACGGCGCATGGCCATGGCGAGGAGACTGCCGGGCGAGGCGACGACACGCAGGCTGCCGCCGTCTTCAGGCGGTCCCACGCGCAAGCGGCCCTTTTCCACCGTAATGCGGATACCCAGTTCGGGGCCGGCGAGATGCACCTGCACACTGCGGCCATCGAGCGCGTCGAGACGGGCACGGGTGTCGGGATCGAGGTCGACCGCGCGGTTGAGTGCGGTCTCCATGGCGCGTCCGGCCAGCACGCGCAGCGGACGGGGCAGGAAGCGGTTCGGGCCGGCGTCGGCGGAGGGTCGTTCGGGGGTCATGCCCCGATTGTAGCTTGCGCGGGTCAGCCCGCGCCGTCGAAACCCGCCTGACGCCACGCTTCGAACACGGCGACCGCGACCGCGTTGGACAGATTGAGGCTGCGATTGCCCGGACGCATGGGCAGGCGCACGCGCTGCGCCTCCGGAATCGCGTCGAGTACGTCGTCGGGCAGGCCGGCCGTTTCACAGCCGAAGAGCAGTGCGTCGGTCATCCCGAAGGCGACGTCGGTATGAAGCTGGCGCCCCCGGGTCGAGAAGGCGAAGACACGCGGCCGGCCGATGGCATCCAGACAGGCGTCGAGGTCGTCATGGACCGCGACGCTGGCGAACTCGTGGTAATCCAGTCCGGCTCGGCGCAGCCGGGCATCGTCCAGCTCGAAGCCGAGCGGTCGTATCAGGTGCAGGGTCGCGCCGGTGTTGGCGCACAGACGAATCACATTGCCCGTATTGGGCGGAATCTCGGGTCGGAACAGGATGACGTGGGGCATGCCCCCATTATGCCGCCGGCGGTGGGCACGCGGCGGCATCCTCGCCCGATACGCACGCGGTCGTCGCGACGGGGTTCATCTGGCTGGTCGCAGCCAGCTGGATCGGCGCGCCGGTGTACGTAAGCATGTTGCCGACAATCAGGCCGCAGACCAGCAGGGAAGCGACGAGCAGGGTGCGCAGGATGAGCAGTTCGTGTTGCATGGCGGTGGCTCCGGGTACGGGTTTTCTTGGGTCAGACCATCTGGAACAGAGTCAGGCCACAGACGAACATCGACGTGGCGAGCAGGGCGCGGAGCATCAGCATTTCGTATTTCATGGTGTCGTCCTCAGTGTTGCCGGAGCGAAAGGCCGTCCGGCGGGGCATGACTAGTAACGCAAACGCCGTGCCAGTCTTTAAGGGCGCGCAATCAGCTGATTCGCATGAGGTTTGTCAGGTCGTTCCGAAACGGATGCCTGTCCGCGGACACTGACCGTGTGCGAGCGGACACCGTCCGCACACTCCGACATGCCCGATTGCGTCCGGACGACATCGCGGGCTAGCCTCCACGGGACCCGGGCCATGAAGGCCCACTGGAGCCGTGCATGAAGAACCGCCTCGCCCTGCTCGCCGCCGGGCTGATCTCCTTCGTCGGGGCCGCCGCCGCGGCCACCACCTCTCCCGATGCGATTCCCGACATTCCCTACACCCGTTTCCAGCTGCCCAACGGGCTGACAGTGGTCGTGCATGAGGACCACAAGGCGCCCGTCGTCGCGGTCAGCATCTGGTACCACGTGGGCTCGGCAGACGAACCGGCCGGTAAGACCGGCTTCGCGCACCTCTTCGAACACCTGATGTTCTCTGGGTCGGAAAACCGTAAGGGCACCTACTTCCAGCCCTTCGAACGTGCCGGCGCCACGGACATGAACGGCACCACCTGGTTCGATCGCACCAACTATTTCGAGACCGTCCCGACCACCGCCGTCGACATGGCGCTGTGGATGGAATCCGATCGCATGGGCCATCTGCTCGGCGCCATCGGCCAGAAGGAGCTGGATACCCAGCGCGGTGTCGTCCAGAACGAAAAGCGCCAGGGCGAAAACCGCCCCTACGGCCGCGTCGACGAAAACGTCCTGGTCAACACGTTCCCGGCCAATCATCCGTATCACCACGACACCATCGGCTCGATGGCCGACCTCGACGCGGCCTCGCTCGCCGACGTCAAGCAGTGGTTCCACGACTACTACGGCGCGTCCAACACCACCCTCGTGCTCGCCGGCGACATCACGGTGGCACAGGCGAAGGCCAAGGCCGAGAAGTACTTCGGTGACATCCCGGCGGGTCCGCCGGTTCCTCGCCAGCAGGCGTGGATCACCCCGGTGCAGACATCCTCCCGGGGCACCCAGCATGACCAGGTCGCGCAGACGCGCATCGTGCGTACGTGGATCGTGCCGCAGCTGGGCACCGACGACGCCGTGCAGCTCGACCTTGCCACGACCGTGCTCGGTGGCGGCAAGACCTCACGGCTGTACCAGCGCCTCGTCTACCAGGACAAGATCGCGGACGACGTGAGCCTGGGTATTTCGCCTTTCGCCCTGGCCAGTCAGGTGCAGCTTACGGTCGACGTGAAAAACGGCGTCGACCCGGCGAAGGTCGAAGCGGCGGTCGCCGACGTCTGGAAGGACTACCTGGCCAAGGGGCCGACCGACGACGAACTGCTCCGCGCCAAGGTCGCCAATCGTGCCGGCTTCGTGCGCGGTCTTGAAAAGGTCGGCGGTTTCGGTGGCAAGGCGGTCATCCTTGCCGAGGGCCAGGTCTACCGAAATGATCCCGAAGCCTATAAGAAGGATCTCGAGCGCGCGCAGAAAGCCACGACGGCCTCCGTGCTGGCGGCGTCGAAAACCTGGCTGGCCAAGGGCGACTACACGCTGACCGTGCTGCCTGCCGCGCCGGGTTTCGATCCCGCGGCCGAAGACAAGGCCGTGGTGGGTCTCGGCGACGCGCAAGGTCGTCCGGCCGCCGTCACTCCCCCCGCGAAGACGTATACCGTCGGCAAGTCCGAGGTGGACCGCAGCACGGGTGTACCCGCCGTCGACACGTTCCCCGACCTGTCCTTCCCGAAGCTGCAGCGCGGCAAGCTGAAGAACGGCATCGAAGTCGTGCTTGCCGAGCGCCACACGGTGCCGGTCACTCAGGTGCAGCTTCTGTTCAATGCCGGCTACGCGGCGGATCAGGGCCGTAAGCTGGGCACGGCGAGCTTCACCTCCGCCCTGCTGGAAGAGAGCACGAAGTCGCTCGATTCCGTGGAGGTCGCGCGCCGCAAGGAGCGTCTCGGCGCCATCGTGTCGTCCAGCTGCTCGCTCGATAACTGCAGCGTCGGCCTCAACGCGCTGAACACCGACCTCACGCCGTCGCTGGCGCTGTTCGCCGACATCACGCGCAATCCGGCGTTCAAGGCGGATGACATCGAGCGCGTGCGCGGCCAGTGGATCGCGGGCATCGCGCAGGAGAAAACCGAGCCGACCGGACTCGCACTGCGCACCCTGCCGCCGCTGCTTTACGGCAAGGATCACGCGTACGGTATTCCGTTCACCGGTAGCGGCACCGAAAAGGCCATCGCTTCGCTCACCGCCGATGATCTCGCCGCATTCCAGCGCGACTACCTGCGCCCCGACAACGTGCGCATCGTCGTCGCCGGCGACACGACGCTTGCCGACATCCTGCCAAAACTCGATGCTGTCTTTGGCGACTGGCAGGCGCCGTCCACCGCGCTGCCGAAGAAGAACATCGGCGAAGTCGCCGCGCAGCCCAGGCCGCGCGTCTTCCTGATCAACCGGACCGACGCCCCACAGTCGCTGATCCTGGCGGGTCTGCTGGCGCCGTCGACCAAGGCGAAGAACGCGCTCGACCTCGGCATCGCCAATGGTGCCTTCGGTGGCACGTTCACCTCGCGCCTCAACATGAACCTGCGTGAGGAGAAGCGTTGGGCTTATGGTGCGGGCAGCATGCTTTCCGACGCTCAGGGTCAGCGCCCGCTGTTGTTCTACGCGCCGGTGCAGACCGATAAGACCGCCGAGTCCGCTGCGGAAATCCTCAAGGAGGCAAAGGCCGTTATCGGACCGAAGCCGCTGACCGACGAGGAAATCGATAAGATCCGCGCGCAGCGTGTTCGTGCGCTGCCCGGTAGCTTCGAGACCACCTCGGCCGTTCTGGGGGCGATCACGGGCATCCTGATTTACGACCGTCCGGACGACTACGTGCAGACGCTGAAGTCGCGTATCGAAGGCGTCGACCGCAAGGACGCCGAAGACGCCTTGTCAGCCGTGATCCATCCGGACGCGCTGACCTGGGTGATCGTCGGCGATCTGCGCAAGATCGAGGCCCCGGTGCGTGCGCTGAACCTCGGCGAAGTGCACGTGATCGATGCCGATGGCGCGCCCGCGAAGGACACCGTGCCTGCCAGGGCGGCCAGGTCCAAACCGGCCCCCTCGAAAAAGTGACCGGGCGCGAGGGCGCGATCGAAGAAGATCGCGCCCTCGCTTCCATCCGGCTAGCATACCCATCGAACGATCTTCCGGAGCTCTACCATGCGCAAGGCCCTTGTCCTCCTCATCCCGCTCGCCCTTTCGGCCTGCACGTGGGGCATCAAGCTCGATGACAGCGCGCGCAATGTCCGCACCGCCTGGAACGGCGACGTGTCCAGCTGCCGCGATCAGGGCAAGGTCACCGTCTCCGTACAGAGTCGTGTCGGCCCCATCGATCGCAACGACCTGAAGGTCCGCGACGAACTCGAAGTGCTCGCACGCAACGAAGCCGCGAAGATGGGCGCGGATACCGTCAAGCCGCTCGGCGATCCGAACGGTGGTTCGCAGGAGTGGGGCGCGTATTCGTGTGGGCCTCGCGGTGCCGGTCCGGGCCGTGCCAACAACCCGCCGCCGCCTCCGCCGCAGAACAACAACACGGCGCCGCAGGCTGGGTTCGAAACCGTCCCGCTGAAGAACTGAGCCTGGCTCAGATCGGTCTCACCCCTTCGCCCGCGTGCCGGGCGAAGGTCACCGCCAGCCAGTCGATGAACACGCGCACCCGCGGCGACAGCTGCCGGTTGTGCGGGTAGAGCAGAGATACCGGCGACGGTGTCGGCGGAAACGCTTTCAGTACTTCGACGAGCGTGCCGGCCGCGAGGTCAGCGGCCACGTGGTATCTCGGCACCTGAATCAGGCCCAGCCCCAGCCGCGCGAGTGTCAGATTCGTCTCCGCGCCCGTCACCGTGACCGTCGATGGCAAGGTGACGTGCCGCACGTCGTCGCCGACGACGAATTCCAGGGGCAGCGTTGCTCCCGTCGACGTCGACAGGAAGCCGATGGCCTCATGCCCGGCGAGATCGTCCGGAGACGAGGGCATGCCACCGTGTCTTTCGAGATATCCGGGGCTGGCGCACGTCACCTCGTCCAGCCAGGCGATGCGGCGTCCCACCATCGTGCTGTCGCTCAGATCGCCGACACGTAAAACGCAGTCCACCCCTTCGCGAACGAGATCCACCCACCGGTCGCCTTCGCCCACGTGGATCTTCAGTGCGGGATAACGGGCCAGGAACTCCGGCAGCGACGGAAGGACGAAGTGGCGGGCGAGGGTGCCGTGTACGTCCACGCGCAATAGACCGGCCGGGCGAGCGTCCACGAAGGCCGCCTCCGCATCCTCCACGTCGGCGAGGATCGATACGCAGCGGCGATGGTAAGCCTCCCCATCCAGCGTCGGACTGACATGTCGGGTGGTTCGCTGGAGCAGGCGGACGCCGAGTCTGGCCTCGAGACGCTTGATCGCCTGCGTAACCGTCGACCGCGGCAGGTCGAGGTCCGTCGCGGCGAGCGTGAAGCTTCTCCGTTCCACGATGCGGACGAACAATCGCATGGTATCGAAACGGTCCAGGGCCATCTTTTGTTCCATTGCAAGGAATAGTGAAGCCCAATATAGGTGGATTATCCGCGGGCAGCCAACGCCCATCATGGTCTCGCCCGGCAATCGCGCCGGTACCGGAGAACCGATATGAACGTGAAAAACAGCAGGATCGCCATCGTGACGGGTGCCTCGCGCGGCATCGGTGCCGCGGTTGCCAAACGGCTCGCCAGCGACGGCTTTACCGTCCTCGTGAACTATTCGGGTAGCGCGCAGGCGGCCGAGGCGGTCGTCCGGGAGATCGAAACGGCCGGTGGCCAGGCGATCAGTGCGCAGGCGGATGTCGCGAACGCCGCGGATGTGCGTCGCCTGTTCGACAAGGCCGAGGAGGTTTACGGCGGCGTGGATGTCCTGGTGAACAACGCGGGCGTGATGGCGCTGGCCCCGGTGGCCGAGTTGAAGGACGAGGACTTCGATCGCCTCTTCGCGATCAACGTCAAAGGCAGCTACAACACCATGCGCGAAGCGGCGACGCGCCTTCGCGAAGGCGGCCGCATCGTCAATTTCTCTTCCAGCGTGGTTGCCCTGTTGCAGCCGGGCTATGCCGCCTACGCCGCGACCAAGGCGGCCATCGAAGCCACCACGATGGTGCTGGCGCGCGAACTGCGTGGCCGCCATATCACGGTGAATGCGATCGCCCCCGGCCCGACCGGCACCGACCTGTTCCTCGACGGCAAGTCGCCCGAGCTGGTCGACCGACTGGCCAAGCTGTCACCGCTGGAGCGCCTGGGCACGCCGGACGACATCGCCGCTGCCGTGGCATTCCTCGCGGGGCCGGACGGCGGCTGGATCAACGGTCAGGTGCTGCGCGCCAACGGCGGGGTGGTCTGACATGAAGCAGATCATCCTCATTACCGGGGCATCCAGCGGGTTCGGCCTGCTGACGGCGCGCGCACTCGCGGCGGCGGGACACACGGTCTATGCCAGCATGCGCGATGTCGCGGGTCGCAATGCCGCCAACGCCGAAGCGGTCCTGAAAGAAGCGGCTGAACGGCAGGTCGATCTTCGCGTCGTCGAGCTCGATGTCACCTCCGAGGCATCCGCAGAGGCGGCCGTGAAAACCATCGTGGATCGCGATGGCCTTCTGGACGTCCTCGTGCACAACGCGGGTCATATGGTGTTCGGTCCCGCTGAAGCCTTTACGGCGGAGCAGTACGCCCAGCTCTACGACGTCAATGTCCTCGGCACGCAAAGGGTGAACCGCGCCGCGTTACCGGTGATGCGTGCGCAGGGCAGGGGCCTGCTGCTCTGGGTCTCATCGAGCAGCACGCGCGGTGGCACGCCGCCGTTTCTCGCTCCGTACTTCGCCGCGAAAGCCGCCATGGACTCGCTCGCCGTCAGCTATGCCGGCGAGCTGACCCGCTTCGGTATCGAGACTTCGATCATGGTGCCTGGCGCCTTCACCAGAGGTACCAACCACTTCGCCCATGCGGGCAAGCCCTCCGATGAGCCGCGGGCGGCCGCCTACATGGATGGTCCGTACAAGGGGATGCCGGACACGATCCTGAAGGGGTTGGCTGCGCTCGAACCGGCCGACGCCGACGCGGGTGAGGTGGCAACGAAGATCGTCGAGGTGGTCGGGCTGCCCTTCGGCAAGCGGCCGTTCCGGGTGCATGTCGATCCGTCGCAGGACGGTGCGGAAATCGTCAGTGGCGTCGCGGACCGCATGCGTCGCGAGTTGTTCTGGCGCGCGGGCATCGAGGACCTGCTGACGGTCAGGGCAGGCTGATCGCCAGCGCGCGGCCGATCCCATCGGGGAAAGCACCGGCACGGATAGGGCACGTGACCGTCAGCCCGGTCGGACACGGTGGCGGACACGGTCGCGGACACGGACACTGTCCGCGGACACCGGGCCGGCGTGTCACGCGGTGCCGTAACTCGCTGAGCCAGCGCGAGTTAGCGTCCTTTTGTGGGTTTGGCCCGTCTCTTGCTCTTCCGGGTATGCGAACAAGGGCAGGGGACCGACCGGGATGTTTGGCTATTACGTGGAACTGGCCGTGCGCAGCCTCAGGCGCAATCCCGTACTGACGGGCCTGATGGTGCTGGCCATCGCGGTCGGTATCGGCACGAGCATGACCACGCTGACCGTGATGCATCTGCTCTCAGGGGATCCGCTTCCGGGTCGAAGCGAGCATCTCCATTACGTGCAGGTCACGCCCTATCCTCAGGATGCGACGCCCACGCATCCCAGCGAAGTGATGGACTACCGCTCCGCGATGGATCTGTGGAAGGCGAAGCGCGCGGATCAGCAGGCACTTCTGGTCGGGAGCACGATCAAGGTCCATGTCCCGGCGTCGACATCGCCGCCACTCCTGCTGAGCATGCTGTCGACTCATGCGGACTTCTTCACCATGTTCGCGGCGCCCTTCGAATATGGCGGCGCCTGGACGGCGGAGGATGACGAGAAGCACGCTCGGGTCGCCGTGATCTCGTCCGATCTGAACCACAGGCTCTTCCGAGGTGAAAACAGTATCGGCAAGATCATCCGCCTGCGCGACAGCGACGTTCGCATCGTGGGTGTGCTGAAACCCTGGCGTCCGTCACCGCTCTTTTACGACGTCTATGGCGGCCGTATGGCGCATGGCGACACGGCCGACTTTTACGGGAAGGTCGAGGACGTGATGACGCCCTTCCAGTCCGGCCTCGAAATCAACGACGGCAATTTCGTCCAGTTCACGTGCTGGCAACTTCCTCCGTCTCCGGGCCATCTGCAGGATGCGCCGTGTCTTTGGGTGAGGTTGTGGGTGCGGCTGCAGGACGATGCGAAAGTCGCGGCGTATCGCCGCTTCGTGGCCGACTACGCCGCGCAACAGAAGGCGCAAGGTCGCTTCCGTCACGACCTGACGGCCGTGCCATCGCTGATGGAATGGATGACGAGCAATCGTGTCGTACCCGGTGACGTGCGCTTGCAGGTATGGCTTGCGTTCGCCTTCCTCGCCATCTGCCTGTGCAACACCGTCGGCCTGTTGCTCGCGAAGTTCCTTCGCCGTGGCGCGGACTTCAGTGTGCGTCGGGCGCTGGGGGCGACGCGCGGGGCGGTCGTCATGCAGTGCCTCGTCGAGACCGGCGTCATCGGCATCGCCGGCGGTCTGCTCGGCTGGTTGTTCACCCTGGCCGGCCTGTGGCTCGTGCGCCAGCAACCTGTGCCTTATGCGGATATGGTCCGACTCGATGCATCGATGTTCATGACGACGTTCGTTCTCGCCGTGACGACCAGCCTGCTGGCGGGCGCGCTACCCGCCATCCGTGCCGGTCGGGTCGCCCCCGCGCTGCACCTGAAGACGCTGTAAGGACGATCGCCATGCGGACGCACCCCATCTTCGCCGCACTCCGGCATCACCGCCTCGCCACCACGCTCATCGTGCTGCAGATCGCGCTTGCCTGCGCCGTCATGTGCAATGCGTGCTCGCTGATCGCGGCACGCTGGCAAGCCATGCAGCTGGTGACCGGTATCGACGAGGCTTCGCTCGGCACGTTGTATCTGTCGGGTTTCGAACCGGGACGCGCCAATGACCTCAACGCGCGGATGGTGGCCGGGCTTCGTGCCATCCCCGGGGTGACGGCGGTCAACGTGGTGAACACGGTGCCCTTCAGTCACGGCGCGGGAACCGTAGGCGTAACGCTGGACGCCGCGGGACAGCGCGAGGGTGGCGTCGTCGACGTTTATCTGGGCACGCCCGGCACGCTGGAGGCACTGGGCATTCGCATCGTCGAAGGGCGCGCGCCCGGCGCCGAGGACTACCGCCCGGTGGGCGACTTCTTTCCCTCCCAGGCGAATGTGCTGATTACACGCGCCGCCGCCGATCACATGTGGCCTGGGGTAAGTCCCCTGGGCAAGGAGATCTTCGTCGACAAGAACCACTTCCGTGTCATCGGCGTCATGGAACACCTCTCCATCGCCAGGCCCGGTTCCATGGGGCCGGAGGAAACGGACTGGTCGGTGTTCGCGCCGTCGCTTGCCGGGCCCACGCTGGCCGGCACTTACGTGATTCGCGCGAAGCCGGGCGATCTACCCGCCGTGATGCACAAGGCGCGCGAGGCGGTGACCGCATTGGCGCCGGATGCCGTGCTGATCCGTGAAAACAGCGACTCTCTGCCGGCGTTGCGCGCCGCCCACTTCGCCAACGACAGGGCGATGATGAGTCTCCTCGTCGGCATCATCGTGACCCTGTTGCTGGTGACGGCGCTGGGCATCGTCGGCCTGGCGAGCTTCTGGGTGCAGCGGCGGCGTAAGCAGATCGGCATTCGCCGGGCGATCGGCGCGTCCCGTCGCGACATCGTCCAGTACTTCCAGCTGGAGAATTTCTTCATCGTCAGCATGGGCATCGGCGCAGGCGTGCTGCTGGCTTACGCTGCCAGCCTCACGCTCATGCACTTCTACGAAGTGCCCTTGTTGCCGCCGTGGTATCTGGCGGTCGGTGGCGCGACGCTGTGGATTCTCGGGCAGTTGGCCGTGCTGGGGCCCGCCCTGCGCGCGGCGGCGGTCCCGCCTGTGGTGGCGACGCGGGCGGGATGAGGGCATTGCTCTTGCTCAGCTGCCGGAGTGCGCGACGGTATGCGCCGTGATCGTGTAACCGAACGGATCGACAAAGGCGAAGTAGCGGCCGAAAGGGCCATCTTTCGGTGCGAACACAATGGGCGTCCCGTGCCCGACGAGATGATCGTGCAGCGCATCGGCATCGTCGCATCCGAACCAGAGAGCGATGCCCTCACCGAGGTTGTCGTTTCGGCTGAGCTCGGCGACAGGCGTGCGCACGGCGAACGGAATGGGTCGGGTATCGAAGACCACGGCGCCGGGAGGGCTTTGGGCTGCGACCTTCAGCCCCACGACATCGGTGTAGAAAGCCCGTGCCGCATCGAGATCATGGGTTTGAATGCCGACGAAGTCGGGGCCGATCAGATGGGGCATGACAATCTCTCCTGTGCGTGAGTTGGGCTAAGATATCAGTGTGCTGATACTAATGTAAGGGCCCTGATATGACCAGCCGTAAATCGCGACCCAAGATGGGCGATCCCTACGCGACCATCGGCTACGCCTTGAAAATGGCCCAGCAGGCGCTGCGAACGAGGATGGACGCCGGTCTGCGGGAGATCGGACTGACGACGCCGCAATACGCCGTGCTCACCTATCTGAAGAACGAAGCGGGTGCGTCGAACGCGACGCTCGCACGGCGCGCCTTTGTGACGCCACAGACGATGCAAGGCATCCTGGTCGCGCTGGAGCGCGCGGACCTCATCGTGCGCACGGCCGATCCCGACCACGGACGGGTGCAGAAAACCGAGCTCACCGCCGCGGGAATCGATGCACTGGACGCCGCGTCGGGCATCGTGGCCGACGCGGAAAGACGTCTGCGCGATGCGTCGATACCGGAAGATCCGAAGGCGGTCGCGGCGCTGTTGTTGCGGCTCGCCGAGGCGTTGCGTTGAGCGCGTAGACGTTCGTTGCCGACCGATGCAACCTTCTGCGTCGGAGGCTTCTAAACCGCTCCATCTTTGCCCATGCCAGCAGCGCGCCGCAGCGAGTCCGCCACCTGTGTCGGATAACCTCAACTTGACCACGAACGTAACCTGATGAAAACAGGACTAATCGTTGTGACGAACGAAGGCGACTGCCGGGAATTGCTGGGGTAAGGGGCGATCTCGGCGTTATGGCCGGGCTAAGGGCACCTACTAGCACCGTGACATTTGCCGGGATCCGAGCGTGCGGACCCATTAGGGCGGCGCCAGGCTCGGTAGCCGTCGGACTGCCGTGGCCAGGTGTATCGACGTCGCTGTATTTAAGCCGTGCGCGGCGCGCTCATCTGTTCGGCGGCCGACGTGTTCCGCTATTGGATGAACCTAGGGAGTAAGGGCTAATCAGCAGCGATGACGTCCTGCTTTGAGTTTCCTTGGGAGGAAAAACGAGTGCCTCCAGATGAGGACCGGCGAAATGACTGCCGTGCTTCTAAGTCAGCGGCTGGATACTTTTTTCACGCGCGTAAGGAAGGTGCCCGTGATGACCGGCTCCGCATCGCCGAGCTGGTAGGCGGTACGGGTCGTCTCCAAGGCCTCCGTCACAGCCATGTGGAATGCTGTCGGCTGGCAGTGATGCGGCCAGTCGCGATCTTTCTTCCACGATTCGAGCGTCTCTTGATCAAGCGTGCTTGCTTCCTTGTTGCCCAACCATCGCATCTCTGCTGAAACCGTCAGCGTGCTCATCGCAGCGGCCAACAGGACGTCCCAGCAGGCAGAGGTTAGCGGACATCCTCCGGGTTCCGGAAGCAGCGCACCGCGTTGCGGCGCAGATACGTGATCAGGCACCCGCCGGCGACCGCACCCAGCACCGCGCTCATAAGGTAACCGTCGAAGCCTAGCTGCAGGCCCAGAAAAGGACTGCCTTGGTGGAGAAAAACCAGGCCCGCCACTAGACCAAGGGAGCCGCATATCCTCACTTCGGGCCCACTGACACCGTAAGCCACGGTCCCACGACACGAGGCGCAGACTTGCGCGCGATATGACAAAGGCGAGTGACACAGCCCGCAGCTCATTTCCATGCATATGACTCCATTAGGATGAGCACTTAGCGGCAGGTCAGCGTAAAACTTGACCACCGAACTCGCTTATATTGAGTCCCTAGGCTAGGTCGACCCATTGCCAGAACCGATGCCCGGGGTGAGCGAGCGGACGTTGCATGGAACGCATTGGCGGCGATCGCAATCGGGCGGGTGCGTCGATAAAAGCGTGATGTCGATGCGATTAAACACCCGGCTCTTGTAGGGGGTGCCGGCGCACAATCAACGTTTGATTTCGTGAATTCGATCACATTATAGTCGACCGATAAACATTGCGTGGGCGGCATCGGGCTAGTCGCACCGAGCGTCACAAGCGATCACAAAACAGCTTGGCACCGCGGCGGCGGACCGTCCTCATCAAGGAAGGCGCGATCGATGTGGCGCGCATGCCGGTACTTAGGAGTAGGTCCGTGGGACGCATGTATCAGGAAGAGCTCGCCGCTGACCGTCACCTCGGCAGGGAGCGGCGTTCGGTGGGACCAACTGAACCGGGCCATCAATGCTTCCAGCGCCGTTCCGCTGGTCATCGTGGCCTCCGGTGGAGCGCAGGTCGCAGCCCGCTGGATGGCACGACTGCATCTAGCGGTCTTCGGCCATGCCGCCACAGTCATTGCGCCCTTGGAAGCGCTGAGCCTCACGGTACCTCGGGACGCCGCCATCTGGCTGGTCTCTCAAGGCGGGTCGCATCCGGACATTCTGACGGCCGCCGCCTGGGCCATTGCCGTGGCGCCCCTGCACGTTTTCGGCATAGTCGGCAGGGACGGCACGCCGTTGGCCCGACGAATCGACGAGGCGGGCTGTCTGAGTTGTAGTCTCGGCACGTCGGCGGGCGCCGATAGGTTTCTGTCGACCAATGGCGCATGGGCGATGTTGTGCGCTCTGACCAAGGTCCATGCGCGATGCCGACGTCGAGCTTCCGGCAGACGCGATCCTTGCATGGTCGCGAAAGGCTGCCGGTGCGATTCCGGCCTCGGCGCTCCGCGAGCACCTCAGCGTGGTGGCCGACCCTTGGACCTTGCTCGGCGCGGATGACCTGCAGATCCGTTCGACCGAAGCGTCTCTTGCCAGCCTCTGGGTAACCGACCTACGCAACCTCGGCCACGGCCGCCGCTTCTGGTTTGCCGATCGGGCCAGGGAGACGACCTGCATCTTCTTGCCATCGCCTGACTACACGCCATTGAAAGACTGGACACGGTCCGGGCTTCCACCCGAACTGGCTGTCGTCGAGGTCACCGCCCGCTTCGACGGCATGCTCGCCGGCCTCGCGGCTGTCGCCTGGGCCATGCACTGGGCCGACCGACCCGCTCAGCGCCGTGACCGCGATCGGGGCAGGCTTGGCGTGCCGGCCTTCGGCGAATGTCTCTACGAGGGCGACTTCGACTACAGCGCTGGTGCCGTCCTTGCCGACCGCGACGAGATCGCGATTGCACGAAAGCTTGACGTTCCTGCTGGGCGGGTCCGTGAACTGTTGTCACTTCTCAAAGTCCGTACGACTCCACCATAGAGGATGCGACTTATTAGCGAATATTTTGCCGGTATTGCCGAGTTCCTCGAGTTCATTGCGGATCCCGGAACGGGCAAAATTCTGGTGGCTAAGCTAGGCGAATGGCTTGGGTTGACGACAGAAGAGCTTGAGGCGCGTTGCCGGCGCTCCGGTCGGCTCAGTTGGAACGCGTAAACAAACGACGTGCTCAAGGTGTTGGACGAAATGCAGGATCGTACGTGGTGCCTGACTCGCACGCTGTCGTGGCACCGGCAGCTACCGGTAACCGGCACGGTGCGGGATACTGCAGACGGCTTGGTCTCGCAAGGGAAGGTTAATGAGGCGCTGCGGCAACTTCGGAACGACTCGCAAAAGGTCCGCCCTGGCGCTGGGGGCGCTTCTTGGCGATAAGGGTTTGCGCATATGCCGCCGGCTAGTTGGGCGGGAATGACACAAGGAGAGAAAGATGTCTGGTTCAGGCGGGGGCGGGGGCGGGGGCTTTCCTGATGTTGCGGTGGCTTGTGAGGATCTAGTCATCCACACGCAACTCAGTTCGCCAATCGCGACAGTTGTTAAGACGTTGGGTAAAGGAGACGTGCTCCAGGTGGAGCTCGAGGCGGGCCCGATAACGACGTTAGTGGTGGTGAAACACCACGGCGTTACAGCGGGAGGGCTCGCGTCAGCCCGGATCGTCCGACTGATTGAATGCATCAACGCAGGAACGCGGTACAGGGCCACCGTAGTCGATGCGGTGGGCGGGCAGGTGCGGCTTAAAGTCGAGGCAGTCCGATGATAACGGTGATCGGCGGTGTCTATCGCGAAGTGGTCGTACGTGAACAATGGGATGAGTATTTTGGTTCGGCCGGCCGTGCTGCCGAGGCGATTACCAAGCTCGGAAGCGAAGTGGAGCTGTCTACTTACCTGGACGCGGATGCGAAGGTTTCGATAGCAAATCGAAACCGGGATCAGCGCTACCGCATTTCATTCCAGGAGGTAGAGCGCGTCCCACGCTTCAACTATATCCATGGCTTGGGCCAGCCTTCCATTGTGGCGGCCTCGGGCCGCCATCCGACTTTACAGGTGAAAGCGGATAGGGCCGTGATCTTTGGCATGCTCGCTGGCAATGCCGAAGTAGATGCGGATTACGTCGTCTACGACCCGCAGAACGTGGATGGGCCGCAAGGATTCATGCACAGCGGGTCGCGGGCAAATCACTTGGCCCTCATCCTCAATCGCTACGAGGCGGCGATGATTATGGATATGGACCCACTGGCGCCGGCCGAAGATCTCGCTCGGGCGATCGCCGAGCGAGAAGCTGCCGAGGTGGTCGTCCTTAAGGGCGGACCCTACGGCGCCGTTGTCCTGCATAACGGCGAGTTGGACATGGTTTCCTCGTACCAGACGTCATCTGTCTTCAAGGTCGGATCGGGAGATGTCTTCGTTGCCGTGTTCGCGCAAGGCTGGCTAGAGGAAGGCCTTACGCCAGTGGCGGCTGCGGACCGTGCTTCGCGCGCTACAGCCTTCTACGTGGAGAATCGATATCCGCCGACGGCGGAAGACCTTGCGAACTTTAAGCCCGAGCCGGTAAAGGTAAGTGAGCGAGGCAAATCCGATGATGCCAGGTACCTTGCCAAGGTCTATCTGGCGGGCCCATTTTTTACGATGGGGCAACTTTGGGTAATCGAGGAGGCGCGTCGCTCGCTCGCATCGATGGATATTCAGGTCTTGTCTCCGTATCACTTGGTCGGTCCAGGGCCCGCAGACGAGGTTGTCGCAGAGGATCTGCGTTATCTCGACGAGAGCGACCTGGTGCTTGCGATCGGGGACGGCATGGATGCCGGAACCATTTTCGAGGTGGGATACGCGAAGGCACGTGGTAAGCCCGTTATTTTCTACGCCGAGAACGAGGTCGGCGAGGACATAAAAATGCTCGAGGGATCGAACTGCCAGATGGTGAAAGACTTTCCGACAGCGATCTATAAAACGGTCTGGGAGGCCATGGCGCTATGACTGCAGGGCTGCTTCTATCGGGCGGTATGGACTCCGCGGCGCTGGCGTGGTGGAAGCGGCCGGATGTTGCTTTCACGATTGATTATGGGCAGCTTGCGGCGCAAGCAGAGCTGCGTGCCTCTGCGGCGATATGCGAGTCGCTGAGCATACCGCACGTACCGATTCAGGTGGACTGCCGCGCCCTCGGGTCGGGCGACATGGCCGGTGATTTGCCTGATGCGCACGCGCCATGCACCGATTGGTGGCCCTACCGCAACCAGCTTCTCATAACCTTGGCAGGCATGCGCGCGATCTCGCTGGGTGTAGACACGCTAATGATCGGAACGGTCGCAAGCGACGGTACCCATGCCGACGGTCGTATCGAGTTCTTCGAAAATCTAGATGCGTTGATGGCCTGCCAAGAGGGCGGGCTGCGCGTGACAGCGCCGGCGATCGAGCTCACGACGGTCAACCTGATCCGGGCTGGTGGCATTCCGGCATCCTTACTGGCTTGGGCGCATAGCTGCCACAAGGCCAATGTGGCCTGCGGCCAGTGTCGGGGCTGCAATAAATACTTTGAGGTCTACCATGAGCTCGGATACGACCTGGCTGCCACTGGGTACGCCGCGGCCGCGGGGTGAGGTCCAACGGTATCTCGAGCACCCGTGGCGGCACGCAAAAGAGCTGAAGCTACCAGTGCCGGATGGCCACGATCAGGTCATGAGCCTGTTTGCCGGTCGGCGCTCCGCGCGATGTTTTGATGCACCTACACTGGGCAGCTTGTCCGCTCTCTTGTGGTCTACGTGCGCCTGTCAGGAGAGTGCCGAAACGAGCCTTGGCTTCGCGATCGAACGGCGTGGGGCGCCATCGGCGGGTGCCATCCATCCCGTGCATGTTCTCTTGTGTGACCCGGCCGAGTCCCGCGTGAGTCGTTACAACGGGAAACGGCACGCATTGCAGCTGCTCGATGTGGCGTGGCCTCACGACCTCATTGAGAGTTGTCGTTCTGTTGTGCCTTCTGACACGGCATGGATCGTTCTCTTTGTGGCGGAATTCGGGAAAACAGCCGCAAAGTACGAAGATGCATTCAGCCTAATTTTGCGAGACGCGGGTGTGCTTCAGGGCGTGATGGCGGTTGCGGCAGAGGCATTGGATATGAGCTTCTGTCTTTTAGGCCTTACCGGCGACCCTTGGGTCTCGTCGTTATCCGAGGAAGGAAAGTTGCGAGGTGTTGGCGCGGCGCTTTTGGGATCGCGAGCCTGACGGCATGGCGCCTGCGCTTCGAAGGTCGGACGGCAACCTGTCCACCAGCGACTGAACGGCGCGCGGCGCGGACATCATGACGTACCAGATTACGGCGTCCAGTTCCGAGGCTCGCACGCCCATGCCTTGGCTAAAATCGAGGAACAACCGTTCCATGTCGATGTAGTCGCGCTCGACTGCCATATGGGGTGAGAATACCCCGGCGAAGATGCCGGCGCGCAGAATGTGGATATCCAGGATTGCTATGTCATCCGCATCAAGCCAATTGCGCGCGACCCACGAGGCTGTCTTGTGACCGACACCCGGGCATTTTAGGAGCCAGTTGCGTAGCGCGCGGCCGGTGGATGTCGGAACTCCGCCCTCGTCGAGACACTTAAGGCTCTTCGCCAGATAAGCGGCCTTTTGCTTTGCGAACCGATACCGCACGGTACGCCCTTCGACTAGGAGGGATTCCGACAACCATTCAGCCAGCGTCGACTCGTCTGGGGTGGCGTCGGCGAACGCGCCTCGGCTGCGGAGATGTTCGAAGGCGGCGATTCCAACCTTTGCAGGGATGCCGTGACCTCCGAGCAGGCACGCGCCCAGTTCTTCGCGTAACGTGCTTCCGAGCTTGTAGCGTACGGGTGTGGACTCGAGGCGGCGTGCTACCACTTGATACGCCCAGTACGCTGGCGTGGGAAAGGCGTACACTTCACCCCACCTGACGCCCGCCATGACCTCGGCGTCAGCGTCCGGAAGCTCAATATTTACCGAGAGCATACCCAGATCAACCGAAGCTAGCTGCATAGCGCCTCCCGGAACTCCTCCGTAAACGCCTCGGACATCCATCGGATCAGAGCGGCTCGCTCGGTATCCGTCAGGCCTTCGACGCGCCGCTTTAGCGCATGTCCCCGCCGCTTAATAGTCTGTCGCTGGCGAAAATCAGCGCCCAAGTAGCGCGAGTCGTGCAGCGCTGTTGGTGGAGGAAAATTCATCCACACGGTCTCTTCCCGCAATCCTGTATGGGTCTTCGCCATGAAGGAATGGGTCCTCCAGTCACCGAGCATGCTCTCGTAAAGCCCGTTGGTATACCCCGAGATCATCACCATGCAGGGCAAGGTGGCAAGGACCCTCAGGAGCCGCCGATGATCGTCCTCATCGTATTCGTGACGGTATACCGAGCCGCCGCTGCGAGTTGACCGCATGTACGGAGGGTCGCAGTACACCAGCTCGCCGCCGGTATATGAATACCCACTTAGATAGATCAACGCATCGCCCTGTACGAGCTCCACATTGGATTCGGCGTCCGCTCTCCATCGGGCAACTACGCTTTCGTCCAGTTCGATCGCGATATTACGCTTGGCGGGAAGCTTGTGGCGAAGGACAGCGCCGCCGCCCAGGTGCGACTCGATATACGTGTGGTGCCGGGGCATCAGATTGATCAGATGCTGATAGCACTTGCCTTTGCCGCCAGGGTATCTCATGGCCGGATCATCGTCAGAATCGGCGATGGTGTCAACGACAGCGGCTATCGCGGACCTTTGTAAGTTGGTTCCGTCGCGGCGCCCAAGGGATGCCCCAGGATGGGAGGGTGGAGACCAGTCTCCTCCTGGCTTGGTTGCCCTCCGCGTCCGGGCGTGAGGGCGGCCTTGTCGATGGGTGCTGCATATGGAGGAATGCAAGAAATGTATTGCAATCATGGGATTGCATGCTTTTTAATGGACCGGTAGCCACGCCTCATGCGGTAAGTGGCTCAAGAAACGGCATTAACCTGCCGAAACGGCCTATATACGGCGCCATAAAATGCGCTATGAATCCGTTTAGCTATGGCGTAAAAGTGCGTGCTGACAGCTGATATAATTTTCGGCCGAACAGCTACGTTCGATAAGTCCGCAGGAGATCGCAAATGAGTGCACTCCCAAATGCTGCCGTCCCACCGGCTGATGCTGAGGCGCCCGTCGCCTTGGGCTGGTCGCGCGCCGACGTTTCCGCTGTAGCCGAGGAGCTGGCCAAACAGTGGGGTTATCGCGCCGGCGAAGCGCTGGAGCCGCTGGTAGCTCGGTTGGGCGGGACGATCGGCTTTATAGATCTAAGTGAGAATGAGTCTAATTACGGCGCTATCGTCGTGGAGTCTGACGGTTCGTTCGTCATCTCGTTGCCGCAAGATAGTGGCCCGCTGCGTGACCGTTTTACGATCGCACACGAGCTGGGTCACTACGCACTTCATTTCTTCTATCAGCGCGACATCAACCGTCGGCCGATCGAGCGTCTGCGCGCTAACCGCTTCGGATCCGATAAAGCGGAGTGGGAGGCCAACTGGTTTGCCGCAGCGTTCCTGATGCCTGGCAACGCTTTCCGGGAGGCCTGGAAAACGTTCAACCACGACCTTCTGGCTATTGCGGACAAGTTCAAGGTCTCGCAGTCAGCGGCCAGCGTGCGCGCGCAGTCTCTCAATCTGGTTCCACGTGTCTGACGAGAGCGCTGCGCCATCGCCTCGGGAAAAACTAGCCTCTTTGCGGCAGACACTTCAGCCGCAGCTGAGGCTTTTTCTTAGCGCCGACATAGTTGGCTCCACGGCATTCAAGCAAGGCAGTATTGACGGCCGCGTCTGGTTCAATGTGGTGCTCAGGTTCTATCAGATCGCTGAGGCCTCCTTCATGCGCCAGTGGCGCGTGCGCGAGCGTTCCATCGTCGTTGGTTCTCGGGAAGCCCTCTATGGCGAGGCTCCTACGCTGTGGAAGACCATCGGCGATGAGGTTACCTTCTCCAAGCGCCTGACCCACCCCGCGCAAGCCTTGATGACGCTGCACGCTTGGATCGCTGCCCTATCGGACGTGCGCAAGCACCTCCTCAAGTCTGGGTTGGACGTGAAATGTTGTGCGTGGCTGGCGGATTTCCCGCTTCGCAACAGGGAAGTAGCGCTGCGCGTGGCACTCCCGGACGCAGACGAGGGCATGGACGACGACTACCTGAACTGGTGGAACGAGAAGCAACTTCAGGCCCTCTACAAGGATCCGAACGGAAAGCTGCTCGACTATGTCGGCCCGTCGATTGATACTGGTTTTCGTCTAGGGGCGCTGGCCTCACCACGGCGACTCGCCATCTCGCTCGAGCTTGCCTACATGCTTGCCGGCGAATGCATGCGCCTCAAAAAGGATCCGATCTACAAGAAGGACGGCTTCGAAGTCGCGCCGGTTATCTTCCGCTATGACCACATGATGGCGCTGAAGGGCGTCTTGGGCGGAGCACCGTATCCAGCTATTTGGATGGATGTTCTCCCGGATGATCCGCTTAACGTCGCTGAGAACGATCTTCTGGACGTCAAAGCTGCTCCGCCGGACAAACTGCAGTCGTTCGCCAGTGCCTACATGGCGGCTCATCCGAAAAAGCTGTGCTCGATGTTCATGAACTCCTCGCTTGAGCTCTTGCCTGAGTACGCCAATATCGATGACGAGGACTTGGCTGCGCTGTTTACTAGCCAGGCGAGCCTTGATAAGTTGGATCGGGATCTCGCGGACGAAGCCGAAAGCAACGCGCAATCCGAGACCGCGACGGCCGACCTGACTGAGGCAGCGCCTGCTGCGTATGACCAAAACCATCGTCGGTTCTACGAGCTCCTTCGCGCACAGATGCACAAAAGCGCGCACGGCGCCGCGACTGTGAACCGCTAAGCGGTAATCAGCATCAAACCGCAGATGACAATGATCACTACGGATAGCCCAATGGCTACCCGGTGCCCAGTTTCACCTCGTTTGATGAGTGCCCATTCGGGCTCAATAACCAAATTACCCAACATAGTGGCTTTATGAATGCAATCTTCGATTAGTGCGTACGTCGCGCCTTCGCCGACCATTGCGTAATCGCCAAGCAAGATGGCGCGAAGTTCTACCAAGGTACTGCCCAATTCAGCCGACGCCGCCGTTGCCTTCGGATTGTCTCGAAAGATCGAGACCGGCGATTGCAGTCGATGCAGGCGGCGATAATAAGGTGATGCTGAAGCCGGTTTGGTCAAGAGCTTCCAGGCCTTCCGATCTGACTGAGGCGCACGTAGTTGCCCATTCTGAATGTCATAGATAGGCAAAAGGGCGAGCGTGCTTTCCGAAAAATTCAGATGGAGCAGCGTCATCTGGAAGGCGTGCCGATAGGTCGCCCAGTGTTCAGTCAGTTCCTTCTCGAGTGCTTCGCGATCGGTATCGCTAATCAATCCGTTGGTAGCATGCGTTCGGCGAATCTTGATGCGACCCGCAATGACGTGAGCCGATGCCAGGCAGTCGCACAGGGCATCGCGGAAACCGGAGATCCAATCTCGTCGGACGTCGGCGATTTTGCTCTCCTTATCAGCCACCAGCTTCGCGGTGGCGAGCGCGGAACCGACAAGTACGCCGGCAAGCGCCACTGCATCTTTCAGTTCCATAAACTTCCCTGTGCGTGTGCCTTGATGATGCTGCCAATAGGTACCGGTGGCAACCGCTACCGGCGGCGCCAAGCCTACGATTTCCCGGGGAGCCTGGCTACCATACGACTCGCGGGCTAGGACAATCGGATGGTCATCGAATCGTCAATTCCCGCGCATCCTCCGTGTTTCGGCATGGCGCCGGGCGCACGACCCCACCCCTGATGGACCGTTCCATGAAGCCGATCGCCGATTGCGTTGATTACCCAGTGCAATGCCCGGACACCGACTACCACCGGTTTGATAGCGTCTGCAACGAAGAACTCAAGCATCCAGTGGCGGTTGAAGCAATCATCAACATTAGCGAGTACTGCGCTCGCATCCATATCGATGACATTCTGTCGGATGCTAAGCTTGGGCTGCCCGGATTGAGCGCGTACCTTCCAAAGAGCGTTGGCAAAGCCATGGGCATCTATCACCTGTGGAGGGAGGCTGACCACTGTAGTACGCACGAGACGTACCTGATGGAGTGTCTTTACGTAGGAAAGGGGTATGCAGATGCGCGTATCAAGGACCACATCACGACCAAGGATTTCGCCCCGAATCGTCCGCTGTTTGTGACCTATTATCCGTGCCGGAATCGTCTCGCCAAATACCTTGAGCAGCTGTTCCTAGATACGTACAAATTTCCGATCAATGGTGCAGAGAATACCGGCGAAGGCACACTCTACGCGCGCTGGGACGAGGATCGATTCTTGTTGGGAACGAATCTGAACGATATCGCGAGTACGTACACGTCGAAGCAGACCCGAAAGCTAGCGGACCTACTAGGCGACACCAGCGAGAATTGACCGAACGCCGTAGCGTGGAGATTGGACGTGCCGGTTGGATGCAACATCCAGCCGGCGTCTCCTATAGGTCTTCCTTACGCGCCGGGCGGCGGGAAGGCCTGTTATTTGGATATATCACCATGAAGCGTAGCAGTGGATGGTCCTTCATCGTAAATTTTTAGACTGACGATAGACCCCTGACTGGCCGCTCTAGGTCCGTTGAACAGCGACATATTCCTACTTTCCACTGGGGTGCAGTTATGCTGGGATGGTCAATAACGGTTCGAATTGCGTCAGCCACTTCGCCAAGTGTCCCTTGATAATTGTCAGGTGGAGGACGTCCGGCCCGCACGAGTCTTCCACTGCAGAGGTCTGTACCTAGAGGGCCGCGACCTCCCGCTCCATCCGGGCCATGGATTCGGCCGTGCCTGAGACGGTCGGCGTCTTAGGCTCACTGCAACAAGGGGCGTCGGGGTCGCCGCTTAAATGGCGTTGGCAAACTGGAGTGTGCAATTCCGGTTGCCCGGCATAAGCTCGGCTGGCTCGATTTGGCTAACTGCCTTCATCTGGCGCAGGACCGAGAACACCTTGGCCGGACAGGGCGAGTCGGCCAGCAGTCCCGACGCTTCCTCACAGATGCCGTTCAACAACCGGAACCGCTGCCGGACGGTGTCTTCCGAAATCCGAGGTGACCGGTATTGGGCTAGGCGCGCCTAGCTGCCTGCGAAATGCCCCTGTTAAAGCTCAAAAAGGTGTTCACTGCGCGTCTTAAGGCTAATTGGCGCCTTCAAGGGTAAAGCGGTGGGTTTGAAGGCTGGCGACAACCTGCTCGCTTGCACCGCAATTTCTTCCGGATAAATTACACCTATTGATAATACAGAACTGAACTATATACTTATGGGGTAACCGAAGACGGGACATCCCATGAGCGATTTCGCCCCCACCGAAGCACGCCTCGACGTCACCCGCGCGAAGTATCCGGCGTTTCCGCGGGAGCCGGCCGTGCTCGTTCGCCTCATCAAGCACATCTACAAGGAAGTGCACGACGAGGCCAACGCCGTGACGAAGCCGTTCGGGCTGAACCATCCCGAATACAACATCCTGATGATGCTCTACGGTTCGCCGGACAGCGCGATGAACCCGTCGCAGCTGGCAGAGGCCGCCGGGGAGAAGTCGGCCAACATCACCCGGCTGACGACCCAGCTCTGCGACAAGGGCTATATCGTGCGGACCGGCAGCGACGAGGATCGCCGCAAGGTCACCCTGACCCTGACGCCCGAGGGCCTCGAACTGATCGAGAGCTTCCTGCCGGATATCGTCACGCTGCTTCATCGGCAGACCCGTAATCTGCAGCCATCGGAACAGGCGCTGCTGGAAGGCCTGCTGAAGAAGATGCTGGCTGGATTCGGGGAGTAACCAGGGCGCGCCATGTCTGCCACCGGACTACAAAACGCCACCCCCGACACCCGCCAGATCGTCGTCGAGACGCTGCGCGAGGAGGTCAACGTCTGGCTGTTCGTGGTCAAGACGCTGATCGCCTTTTTCCTGACGGGCTGGCTCGCCATGCGACTCGACCTGCCGGCGCCTTCGACAGCGATGCTGACCACGGTCATCGTCGCCAACCGCCAGTCGGGCATGGTGCTGGCCAAGAGCTTCTATCGTGCGATCGGTACCCTCGCCGGTGCCACGGCGGCGATCGCCATCGTGGCCGCCTTCCCGCAGGAGCGCGACCTCTTCCTTCTCGCGCTGTCGCTGTGGATCGGCGTCTGCGCCGGCGGTGCCACGCTGTACCGTAACTTCAAGTCGTACGCGTTCGTACTGGGCGGTTACACGGCGGCCATCGTCGCCATTCCCGTCATCGACAATCCGCCCGGCGTCTTCGACTCTTCGTGGGCTCGCATCAGCGAGGTGCTGCTGGGCCTGATGGTCAGTGGCTTGGTCAATGACATCGTTTTCCCGAGTCGCATGCGTGACGTCCTGCGTCGCGCGGCCCGCGAGCAGTTCGCGAGCTTCGTCGGCTTCGTCCGCGACAGCACGGGGGGAAGCATCGCGCGTGACACCATGGAGAAAGCGCACCTGCGCTTCGTGCGCGCCGCCGTGACGCTCGAAGACCTGCGCAGCTCGGTGATTTTCGAGGACGCCGAAGCGCGTGCGCGCAGCAATCACCTGCGTCTTTTCAACCAGCGCTTCATGGCCGCGTCGACCAGCTTCCAGTCGCTGCATCACCTGATCAACCGGCTGAAGCGCGCGCAGCGCGATCTCGCCGCGGATACGCTCATCCGGCTTTACGCGCCCATCGGTGAGGCACTCGATGCGCCGATCGAGGCCGGCGCCGCCGCCCGTGTCCTGCTGCCCAGGCTGGTGTCGGCGCGTGACACGATGCGCGCATCGGTTCCGGGCCTGCGCGCGTCCTTGTCCGACTCGCAGGACGTGCGTGACTTCGACACGGGCGCCTCGCTGCTGACCCGCTTCGTCGATGAGCTGCACGGTTACGTCGACGCCGCGGCGTCCCTGCAGACGCCGCGGGTGATCGCCGGCTCCGCCGAGCGCGTGCGCTTCGATCGCGGCAACGACTTCCTCGGTGCGGGCCTTGCCACGTTTCGCACGACGCTGACGATGCTCGTGCTCGGTGCGTTCTGGATCTACAGCGCATGGCCGCTGGGCTCGAGCGCGATGCTGCTGGCGACGGTCTTCGCGGGCCTCTTCGCCACGATTCCCAATCCGACGCGCGTGACCTGGCAGGTCATGCTCGGCTATCTGTCGGGAATGGCGGTCGGATTTATCTGCGAGTTTCTCCTGCTGACCCAGGTCGACGGGTATGGGCTGCTCGTCGTGTGCGTCGCACCTTTCCTGGCCCTCGGGCTGGTCATGATGATGACGCAGCGTCTCGCGTTCTATGGACTCGGCTGGGCGATGGGCTTCGCCTACATCCTCTCGCTGAAGAACGTGCAGGTTTACGATCCCGCTCACTTCATCAATGACGCCATCGCCCAGGTCGTGGGACTTGGCGCCGCCGCCGTCTCGTTCGTCGTGATTCCGCCAGCCATCGGCAGCGCGTGGCTGCGCCGGCGCCAGCTGGCCCGTCTGCGCGGGCAGGTCGCGCTTGCCGCCGAAGCGCCGCTGCCGGGCCTTCGCCATCGGTTCGAAAGCGTCAACTACGATCTGGTCAGCCAGGTCGTCGCGCAGACCCAGCCGGGCAGTGCGGACTCGCGGTCCCTGATCGCCTGGGCCCTCGCGGTCCACGAGACCGGGCGCGCGCTGATCGAACTCCGTCACGACATGGCGCGCGGGGATGTGCCGCCGACGCTTCGTCCTTATCTCGACGACGCCTTGCGCACGCTGGCGCGCTTCTACGAGAAGCCCGATGCGGCCGGCTACCTGCTGGCGCGCGACGCCGTCGCGACCGCCATCGCCAGCGTGGGTGAGCATGAGGGTGTCGCTCATCTGCTCGAACACCTCCATCTCGTCCGCATGGCGCTGCTCGATGGCGAATCCGTCCTCGCCGCCTATATGCCAGACGCCCCGCTCACCAAGGACATCGCTCATGCCTCGTGAAATCGCACTCGGCGACGCGCTCGTTCCCGGCCTGCTCGTCTTCTTCGTCCTGGCGCTGCTGCTGTTGTGGCTGCTGGACGGTATTGCGGGTCGCCTGGGGTTGTACCGGCTCGTGTGGCACCCGCCGCTGTTTCGTCTCGCTGTCTTCGTCTGTGTCTTCGGCGCCTTCGCGCTGTTCATGTTCTGAGTGGAACCCTCATGAAACTCGCCAGCATCATTCGTTTCGCCGTTACCGCGGTCGTCGTGGTCATCGCCGCCTTCGTCGGACATGCCATGTGGAAGCACTACATGTATTCGCCATGGACGCGTGACGGGCGCGTGCGGGCGGAGATCGTCCGTATCGCTCCCGACGTCGCCGGACTGGTGACGGACGTCAAGGTCATCGACAACCAGACGGTGAAGAAGGGCGACCTGCTCTTCGTCGTCGACAAGGCGCGCTACCTCAACGCTGTCGCGCAGGCCGAGGCCAACCTCAATGCCGCCGAGGCGGCGGCGCGCGCCGCGGGGGCGAGCATCAACGCGGCCCAGGCTGGCGCGTTGCAGAGCCGCTCCAATTTCGAGATGTACGAGGCGCAGTCCGAGCGCCGCCAGAAACTGATCAACAACGTGATCTCGGCGGAAGACAAGGCTAACGCCATGGCCGCCGCCAATGCCGCGAAGGCAGGCTGGCAGCAGGCGCAGGCCAGCACGAAGCAGGCCAGTGCGGCGCAGCAGCAGTCACTGGCCGCCGTTGCGCAGGCTCAGGTCGAACTCGCTTCCGCGCAGCTCAATCTCGACCGCACGGAGGTGCGCGCGCCGGTGGATGGCTTCGTCACCAATCTCGACGTCCGCGTCGGCGACTACGCCAGTGCCGGCACGGCCCGCCTCGCCCTGATCGACAGCCATTCCTACTGGATCTACGGCTACTTCGAAGAAACCAAGTTGCCGGGCCTGCGCATCGGCGATCCGGTGGATATCCGCCTGATGAGCGGTGGTGCGCGCCTGAAAGGCACCGTGGAGAGCATCGCCCGCGGCATCACCGACGCCGACAACCCGACCGGAAGCGACCTGCTGGCCGATGTGAATCCGACCTTCAACTGGGTGCGCCTGGCGCAACGCGTGCCGGTCCGGGTGCGGATCGACAGCGACCACCTGCCGGCGGGCGTGGTGTTGTCGGCGGGCATGACGGCGACGCTGATCGTGCGGCCGTCGCACCCGGAGGCGGTGGCGGCGCGCTGAGCGCCGCGGTCCCTCAGGCCTGCGGCGGAGCCAGCCGCGCGAGCCGCAACTGCAGCCACTTGTCCACATCCGGCCACTCGGTGGCGAGGATGCTGTAGCAGACGGTGTCACGCAGCGATCCGTCGGGACGACGCTTATGGGCCCGAAGCACGCCCTCACGCCTGGCCCCCAGCTTCTCGATAGCTCGCTGGGAATCCTGGTTGTAGGCATCCGTGTGGAATTCGACGGCCACGGCGCCGACGTTCTGGAAGGCGTTGGACAGCAAAAGGTGCTTGCTTGCCGTGTTCACATGGCTGCGCTGCCAGCGCCGGGCGTACCAGGTGTAGCCGATGGCCAGCCGGGACGGATCGTTCACGATGTCGTAGTAGCGCGTGCTGCCGACGATCTCGCCGGAGGCATTCTCGCGGATCGCCCAGGGAGACATCCGGCCCTCTTCCTGGCCGCGCAGCGCCGCTTCGACGTAGTCGGTCATCCGGCCCGGGGCGGGCACCGAGGTGAACCAGAGCTTCCAGAGGTCACCGTCCGCCGCCGCGCGCTCCAGCGGCTCGATGTGGGCCAGTTGCAGCGGCTCGAGGCTGACGTAGGGGTTTTCCAGGCGAACGGGGTCCATCGGCGTCCTTCAGGCGTCCAGATCCGGGATGAGCCGGCTTTCGATACGGGAAATGGTGTCCTTCAGCAGCAACTTACGCTTTTTCAGGCGGGTCAGCTGGAGCTCGTCGCGGCTGATGGCGGCGGCCAGATGGTCGATGGCGGCGTCGAGGTCGCGATGCTCGACCTTCAGTTCGGCGAGGCGCTGCTGGAGCTCGTGAGGATCCTGGACCTGCATGGCGTTGGGCCGGGCGAGGAGGGGAGCGACGATTGTAACCCCGGGCGCGGGGTCCCGCAGCGGCTACAATAGGGGGCCGTCCCCTCCGAATACCGCCTGAGCATGTCCGCCACGCCCGACGCCACACGCAAGCAGAGCTACGAAGCCGGCAAGCTGGCCAAACGCCTGCGTCGCCAGGTCGGCCAGGCGATCGCCGACTTCGGCATGATCGAGGACGGCGACCGCATCATGGTCTGCCTCTCCGGCGGCAAGGACTCCTACACGATGCTGGACATGCTGCTGTCGCTGCAGGCGAAGGCACCCGTCCGGTTCGAACTGATCGCGGTCAATCTCGACCAGAAGCAGCCGGATTTTCCCGCGCACGTGCTGCCGGAGTACCTGACAGGGCGGGGCGTGCCGTTCCACGTCATCGAGCAGGACACGTACAGCGTCGTCACCCGTGTGATTCCGCAGGGGAAGACCATGTGCAGCCTCTGCTCGCGCATGCGGCGGGGAGCGCTGTACCAGTGGGCGTCGGACAACGGGATCACCAAGATCGCTCTCGGTCACCATCGCGACGACATCCTGGGGACGTTCTTCCTGAACATGTTCTACCAGGGCAGCCTCAAGGCCATGCCGCCGAAGCTGCTCTCGGACGACGGTCGCCATGTCGTCATTCGCCCGCTTGCGTACTGCCGCGAGGATGACATCGAGACTTACGCCGAGGCCCGCGCGTTTCCCATCATTCCCTGCAACCTGTGCGGTTCGCAGGAGAACATGCAGCGTAAGGTGGTCAAACGCATGCTGCAGGAATGGGAGAAGTCCCATCCCGGCCGCAGCGAAACGATTTTCCGGGCGATGGGCAATATCGCGCCCTCACAGCTGACGGACCGTAGCCTGTTCGACTTCGCGGCGCTGGGCGCACGCGAAGGCGCGGCGCGCGCCGACGCACATGCCTGGCTGACCGGCGGCGACGCCGGTGACGATAACGACTGATCATTTCCTCTACCCGCTTCAAGGCCTGCCGACCATGACTCTCTTCTCTTCCGTCGAACTCGCACCGCGCGATCCGATCCTCGGCCTCAACGAAGCGTTCGGCGCAGACACCCGCACCGACAAGGTCAACCTTGGCGTTGGCGTGTACTACGACGCCAACGGCCATGTGCCGCTCCTGCGCGCCGTGCGTGAGGCCGAAAAAGCCCGCCTCGAGGCGCAGCTGCCGCGCGGTTACCTGCCCATCGACGGCATCGCCCTCTACGACAGCGCCGTACAGAACCTTCTGTTCGGTGCCGCATCCCCGCTGCTTGCCGATCGCCGCGTCGTCACGGCCCAGGCTTTGGGCGGCACCGGCGCTCTGAAAGTCGGCGCCGACTTCCTCAAGCGCCTGAACCCGTCGGTGCCCGTGGCCATCAGCAACCCCAGCTGGGAAAACCACCGCGCGCTGTTCGAAGGAGCGGGCTTCGAGGTCGTCGACTACCCGTATTACGACGCCGCGACGCACGGTGTCGACGTCGACGCCATGCTCGGCGGCCTCGCGAAGCTGCCCAGGGGCGCGATCGTCGTCCTGCATGCCTGCTGCCACAACCCGACCGGTGTGGACCTCGTCGAGGCGGACTGGGTGCGCGTGATCGAGGCCGTGCGCAAGCACGACCTCGTGCCGTTCCTCGACATCGCCTATCAGGGCTTCGGCGACGGTATCGAAGCCGACGCCATCGCGGTGCGCCTCTTTGCCGATGCCGGCCTGCCGTTCTTCGTCGCGAGCTCGTTTTCGAAGTCGTTCTCGCTGTACGGCGAACGCGTGGGTGCCTTGTCCATCGTGACCGGTTCGCATGACGAAGCCGTTCGCGTGCAGTCGCAGCTCAAGCGCGTCATCCGCACCAACTATTCCAACCCCCCGACCCACGGTGCCGCCGTCGTCTCGGCGGTGCTCAACCACGCCGAGCTGCGCGCGCAGTGGGAAACCGAGCTGGGCGAGATGCGCGATCGCATCCGCGCCATGCGTCGTGGTCTGGTCGAGCGACTGGCGAAGCACGGCGACTTCGGCTTCATCGAAGCACAGCGCGGCATGTTCTCCTATTCCGGTCTTTCGTCGGCGCAGGTCGATCGCCTGCGCACCGAGTTCGGCATCTACGCCGTCGGTACCGGCCGTATCTGCGTCGCCGCGCTCAACGACGGCAATCTGGACCGCGTCGCTTCCGCGATCGCCCAGGTCGTCTGACCGTCATTCCGCGCTCCTACGCCGGCGGCGCCTCGCGCCCGCCGCGGTCCCTCATTCGCAAGAGAATCGCCGATCCATGTTCTATCGCAACCTGACACTGTTCCGTTTCTCCGAGCCGGTCGCCGCCGACCTCCAGCGCCTCGACGAGGTGCTGCCCGAGCATCGCCTTCGTTCCGTGGGTCCGATGGAAATGTCGACGCGCGGCTTTATCTCCCCGCTCGGCCGCAAGGAAGAAGCACTGACCCATTCCGTCGCCAGCAACACGATGGTCACCGTCGCCGGCGAAGACAAGCTCCTGCCGACGTCCGTGGTGAACGACGAACTGGCCAACCGCGTGCAGAAGATCGTCGACGAAGAGGGCCGCAAGGTCAGCGGTCGCGAGCGTAAGCGCATGAAAGACGACGTCATGAACGAGCTGCTGCCGCGCGCCTTCGTGCGTACGTCGCGTATGTCCGCTTATGCCGACAAGAAGCACGGCTGGCTGGTCATGGACACATCCAGTCGCAAGTCGGCTGAGAACACGCTCAGCCAGATCCGTGAGGCGCTGGGCAGCTTTCCGGCCGTGCCGCTGGCGCCGGAGGAATCGCCGCGCATCCTCATGACTCACTGGGTGGCTACCGGAGAATTGCCGGCGGGTCTGGCGCTCGGCGACGAATGCGAACTGCGCGACCCGGCCACCGCCTCCGGCGCCATCGCGCGGTGCCGCCGACAGGATCTCGACACCGATGAGATCCGTGAGCATCTGCGTACGGGTAAGCAGGTGTTTCAGCTCGGCCTGGTCTTCGACGACCGCATCTCATTCGTGCTCGGTGAAGACCTGATTCTGCGTAAGATCAAGTTCACGGATGTGGTGTTGGACGAGCAGGGCGACAGCCCTGAATCGGCTGCCGCGGAGATGGACGCGAATTTCGCCCTGATGGCAGGCGAGTACGCGCGACTCCTCGGCAAGCTGGAACAATGGTTCAAGTTGCCGCGCCCCGAGTGATTCAGGCGCTGCGTCGCAGGAATTGATATGGGTTGGTGGGATGTTCGTCGGGATCGAAAAGAGACTCGCGACATGGCATCGGAAGAAAGTGAGTGGCTGGAGCTGTCGACGCCGACCGGAGGCACGATTCGCGTGCTCAAGTCGGCGCACCCGCGCGCGCGTCGGCTGCGCCTGACCGTCACCCCCAAGGGTGCCCGCCTCACCTATCCCAACGGTACGCACACGGCGCAGATGACGGCCTTTCTCCGTCATCATGCCGACTGGCTCGAGCAGAAGCTTGGCGAGTTTCACCTCGATGCCGAGCCGCTTCCGCGCCTGAAAGTCGGTGTGCCGACGACGTTCCCGTTCCGCGGCGAAGAAATCGCGCTTGACTGGGCCGAGGGTCCCTATCCCCGCGTGGATCAGACGGCGGACGGCCTCACCCTTGTCATTCCACGTCCGCACACGCGGGCGTTGCTCGTGGCTCGCGGTCTGCTTGCCACCCACTTCGAAGCACAGATCCGAAAGGACGTCTCGCGCTGGCTGCCGGCCTATATCCCGATGATCAACGCGTCGCCCACCGCCTTGAAGATCCGCCCGTTGAAAAGTCTCTGGGGCAGTCTGGATACGCGCGATCGCATCAATCTGGATCTCGCCCTCGCGCTGGCGCCACCCGCGGCCCTACGCTATGTGCTCGTCCATGAATTGTGTCATCTGAAGGTGCGCAATCACTCACCGCGCTTCTGGCACTGGGTCGAAGGCATTTTCCCGGACTGGAAGGAACAGCGGAACTGGCTCCGCGCGCATGGCAGCGGATTGAAGATGCAGCTGGACCGGTTGGTGGCCGACGTCGCGGACTGAATCGCCAGGCTCGCTGGCGATGACAAGCCACCTCAATGCGCCAGCGCGAAACCCGTGATGACCCGCGCCGTCTCATCGGGTTTTTCGAGCATCGGCATGTGCCCGCAACCATTCATGATCGTCACGCTGATGGCTGGCGAGCTCTTCAGACCGTTGCGCAGCGTATCCAGTGCGGAGACGTCGATGATCTTGTCGTCCCGGCACCACATGCCGAGCACCGGCATGGGCAATGTGCCGATGACGGGATCGAGCGCGTAGGCCTGCGCGGGGTCTTTCAGCTGGGCGAACGTACGTGCGATGAACTCGTGGTCCTTCGCGTTACGGTCCAGTATCGCGTCCTCGAGACGCCCCGGAATATGCGGTGGCTTGAGGAAAATCCGCGCGAGGAGGGCTTCGAGGTCGGCACGGTCCTTGAGCAGGAACGGATTCTTGCCGGCCTTCACGTCACGAACGAAGTCGTTGTCCTTGAAGGTCAGTCCGAGCGAACTCATCAGCACGAGGCTCGCGACCCGGTCCGGGTGTTCGCTTGCGTAGACACCGGCGATCGCGCCGCCCATCGACTGGCCAACCAGCAGGAAATGCTGCAGTCCCGTCGCCGCCGCGAACGCTTCGATACGTGCCGCCTGTGCGGGAATGCCGTAGTCGCCGTTGTCGCTGCGCGACGATTCGCCCCAGCCGGGCAGGTCCGGTGCGACGACATGGAAGTGATCGGTCAGGCCCTTGGCCATTTCCAGCCAGGTTTCCTTGTTGGCGGCGAAGCCGTGCAGCAGCACGATGGTGGGGCCGGTTCCCCCCTCGTAGTAAGACCAGGTCGTATCGCCCGCCACGACCTGCTTCTCCTCCATGTGTGCCGCCATCGCGAGACGCGCGGCGTCCGCCTTCAGCAACAGGGATGGCGCGAACAGGTAGACGCCTCCGGCCCCTACGCCCAGCACCGCCGCGACGACGATGAGGAACTTGAGTCGCCGCAGCAACAGGCGCTGCCAGAGGGGGCGCGACGTGGTGGTGGCCGGGATGGTGGTCTTTGCCATGAAATCGGAAGCCTGGAACGAAGGACGCCCCGCAAGATGCGGGGCGTGGGAGCAGGATGCAAGCCCCGCGGCCGCCGGAGCGGCGCGCAGGAACCTGCGGTCAGTTCTTTTTCGACGTCCCGGCGAGGATGCGCTCCACCGCCTGCTGCGTCATCGGGTGGTAGCCGCTCTTCGCCTTGGCGTAGGTTGCCTTCGCGTATGCGAGACCCTCCGGCGTCCGCGCGAACGCCCGATAGACCGGCGTCGTCAGGTACAGGCGGCCAATCCGGGTCATGTGTTCGGCCGCGGCGGTCCAGACGTCCTTGTCGCCGGCGGCGATCGCATGGGCATACCAGCGCATGCCGATTTCGGCATTGGGCGTACCGGTGAGATGCCAGGCGGCGTCCAGCTCCTTCATCTTCGCCAGCGGCGGCACGTCCGGCATTCGATCCAGGAAGTACATCCATTCCTGGGTATTCCAGGTTTTCGCCTCGAGCTTGTCCGCCGCCAGGGTACCGCCCAGGAAAGCATCCCGCTGTTTGTCGATGCCGTCGAAGCGCGCGGAGGTCGGCAGCGGTGCGTTCTTCGGAATGCCCGGCTGCCAGATCCACGCGCGTGCCTCGGCTTCGCTCATCTTGCCCGGGTACTTATCGAGCAGGTTGGCCTTCAGATACGCGAACATCGTGTCGGTGTCGATGCTCTGGAAAGCGAAGTGCGCGAAGTAGCCCTTCAGATAGGCATCGAAGGTGTCGCGGCCGAAACGCTGCTCCAGGGTACGGAGGAACCACGACCCCTTGTCGTAGGCCACCGAGGAAAGGGAGTCGTCCGCGCCGACGCCACGTGCGTCCGGCGTGAGCTTCTGGGTGTTGGCGGGCATGGCGCCGATCGTCTTTTCGAGTTCGCGAGCGGAAAGCAGGGCTTCCTCGTCGGCCTGCGACTTGCCGTAAACGGCCTCGGTGATGCGTCCCTGTACGTAGGTGGTGAAACCTTCGTTGAGCCAGATGTCGCGCCACGCGGCGCTGGTCACCAGGTTGCCCGACCACGAATGGGCCAGCTCATGCGACACCAGCGAGACGAGACTCTTGTCACCGACGAGCACCGTCGGCGTGGCGAAGGTCATGTTCGGGTTTTCCATGCCGCCGAAGGGGAAGGACGGCGGCAACACGAGGATGTCGTAGCGACCCCACGCATACGGCCCGTACAGCTTCTCCGTCGTGGCGATCAGTTTCTCGGTGTCTTCGAATTCGTGCGCGGCCTTGCCGACGATGCTGGGTTCGGCATAAACGGCGCTGCGTGGTCCGGTTTCCTTCACCGCGATGTCGCCCGCCGCGATGGCCAGCAGGTACGAGGGGATCGGATGCGGCTGGTCGAAACGGAAGTCGCCGTTCAGCGGGTGCTTCGCGTCGTTGATCGCGCTCATCACCACGCGGACGTCCTTCGGTGCGCTGATGTGCGCATCGTAGGTGAAGCGAATCGCGGGAGAGTCCTGCAGCGGTACCCAGGAACGGGCGTGGATGGACTCCGACTGCGAGAACATGAAGGGCTGCTTCTTGTCCGCCGTCTGCTCGGGCGTCAGCCACTGCAGGCCCGAGGCCTCCGGCACGGTCGTGTACGCGATACGCACGCTGGCGGGGTGCGCCGGTGCCTGGATCGTCAGCTTCGACCCTAGTTCCTTGTCGCGCGGTGCGAGGGCGAACTTCAGCGAAGAGGTCTTGCCGTTCGCATCGACGGCGTCGACGCTGGCGATCTTGAGGTCGCGCGTGTCGAGTACGAGATCCTTCGCCCTGGCATCTTTCCAGTCCAGATCGAGCGTGGCGTCGCCGGCCAGTTCGCGCTTGCCGAAGTCGAGCTTCAGGTCGAGATTCAGGTGGGTGACGCGGACGGCGTCAGGCTGGGCGTACGAGTGCGGGTCGGCCGCGAAAGCCACGACGGGAAACGTCATGGTCAGGGCAAGGACGGGAAGCAGGCGCATTGCGGGATTCCGGTGGAAGGAAGCACCCAGTATGCCATTCATGCCCGGATCGATCCGGCGCGTTACGCACCGGATCGACGGGTTGGCCTTCAGCGCGGAAGGCGCGGCCAGGTGCCGAGTTCGAACTCGTTCCCCCATAGCCATACGTTCGGCGGGGCCGCCCGCGGCGCGCCGGTCGGCAGTCTCGGCCGGATCGTGAGGGTTCCGGGATCGCCGATACCGTACCGCAGCAGGTCGAATGGAGGCAGCAACGACCCGGTCTGCCGTGTGGCGATCGTTCGCAGGTCGATGCGCAGCCACGCTCCCTTGAGCGACCCGTACGTGGCGCCGGCGATTCCGGGAAACGCGGTGTAGGGCGAGTGCGAATAGACGGGAATCCCGGTGTGCGTGAACAGCCGGTGCTGGCGTATCGAGACGGCAGCGCCCCGGAACAGGTCCGCCTGATCGCGCGGCAGGTAATACCACACGGTCGCCGGCCACTCGGACGGCGGAACGACCACCATGTTCGCGGGTGCCGTGCCCACACTGAGGTCGTGCACGAGTCGGGATGACGCCACGAGCGAGCGGTTGATGGGGGCTCCGGGAAGGTGACGGGCAAGACGCAGCGCTTCGCGCCAGGTCGATGCGTGGGCGCCCGCCGGCACAGCGGCGGTTCCGGTGCCGCGAAGCACCTGGACCGCCTCGTCCGAGCCCCCGGCGAGCCGCGACAGCTCGCGCAGGAGGATGTCGCGCTGGGCCAAGTTGAGTGCCCCGACCTCCGGATCGGTGAGACCCCGGTCGCGCAGCAGCACGTGCATCTCCGGGGTGACCGCATGCGGTGCGCCGCCGAGCAGGCCGACGTCACGCCGATACGTCCACACGCCGTCCGGCGAGCGGGCGATCGCCGGCCCCGTGAAGTTCGCATCGGGTGCGCCCGCGCGCGTGAGACGCCAGGTCGCGTGTTCGCGGTCGTAGCGGACGCCGTAGACCTTGTCATGCTGGCGCAGGTAATGCCGCCCGCCCGTCACGTGGAAACCTTCCGAACTGCGCGTCGCTCCCGCCAGATCGACGGTGACCTCGAAGCGTGACTCGAACACGGCGTCGGCCCGGGGGATGCTTCGCCGCGTCGGCGTAAGCAGGGTGGACGAAGCCCGTGCGCGTACCATCGCACCGGCGACGCGTGGCAGCACCGGACGAAGGCCGATGACGTTCAGCGCCGAGGTATAGCCATCGACGATGTCGAGGTAAGCCTGCGAGTAGTCGCCCGCCCTGACGTTGTCATAGAAGCGCCAGGACGCCTGGAACGTGCGCGGTACCGACTGCACGACGCTGGACACGGTGTGCGCGACGGCGCGTTCCTGCCAGGCGATGACGGACATGAGCGACGCGAGTACGGCCTGACGCCCCTCGGCATCGGCCTCGCCGGTCGTCCGGGACCCCGCGCGCACATCGTGCAGCATGTGATCGACGGAGGCGTCGTACATGGCCTTGAGGAAATCGTCGTGAATCTCGCGCTCTTCGAAGGGACTGTCCATGCGCGACTGGCCCGCATTTCCCTGCTGCGACAACACCCAGTTCGCCAGACGCGAACCGTCGCTCATGCGGAACCGCCGGCTGCCGTTCTGCTCGGTCTGCGCGAATTCCGCGGGAAGCCGGTCGAGCAGGTAGCTTTCGAAAGTGGGATTGAGCAGGAATTCCCGTGCCGCTTCGGCGCGCGAAGCGAACTCGCGATACGTGCGACCATCCGGCGCGTCGGGTGTATAGAAAACCACACGCGACGAGGCACGGCTGTCACGCGGGGCGACGAAGACCATGTCCGATAGAGGTACGCCCTTGAACGTGAGCTGGTGAACGACGACGTCGTGACCGAGTACCTTCGCGCGCCGTCCTGGCGTTGGCGCATCGAGCGCGGCGGCGAGCAGCCGGTAGCCGAACTCGCCCTGATCGTCGTAGAAGCTTCGCGGCTCGTCCCGGCGGTAATAGGCGATCCGCGCGTCGGCGGCTTCGAACCGCATCCGCGCCTGCTGCAACGCGATCGCGAAATCGCGCGACGTCGCTCCGGCCGGTGTCGAACGCAGACGCGATTCGAGGTATTCCGCGTAGCGCCGCCCCGCGTCGAGCTCGCGGATCATTGTCGCGAGCGCCGCACCGTTCAGGGGTACGGACAGTGGCTGCCCGTCCTCGCGCGATACCGCGCCCACGGACAGGCCATGCGACGCGATATTGCGCAACGCCAGCGCGACCAGCGGCACCTTCCGCCCCTGCGTTCCGCCGAACAGCATGGACAGCGTGGCGATCGGATCGCCGGTCGGCATGTCCGCCATGGTGACCGCGAGGGTGGATGGATCGTCCGTGATGCCCAGCGGTATGAGCCGCGCCGCGAGCTGCGCGCGCACGAAGGCGTCGAGCGAGAGGGCCTCGGTCATGCCTTCACCGCGCCTCGCTTCGCCCATGCCCTGCATCGTGTTCCGGTAATCGGCGCGGGCGCGATACCAGTCGTCGCGCACGGCGACGGGAACGTCGCGCAGACGTGCCTCGTCGATCGCTTCCGCGAGCCGTATGTCGCGCTGATCGAGCGCAGCGTGAACATCGACGTAGGACGACAGGCGCAAGGCTGCGGTGACATGGTCCACCAGACCGGCGACGTCGCAGTCGCCCGCGGCGAACCGATCCCATGCGCTGCCGATCTTCCCGGCCTGGGTCGCGACAATGCGTTCCGCGAGGCGTGCGAAAGGTTGTTCGCCCAGGGGACGTTCGCTTACCGCCACGCCCTCGCCGAGCACGAGCGGCGAGGCGTCGTCGACGGCGACCAGGCCATGACCCGACGCGAGTGCCTGGCGCAAGCGATGGTCGAGCACCTGCCGGAGCGTTTCCACACCGTCGAAGCGTTCCCATCCACGGTCGGGCGTGAAGGCGAGGACGAGGTCGGGCCGGCTGCCGTCTTTGACGACGAAAGCGCCCGCATAGGCACTGCCCCCGACGAGCAGCTCACTCATCGTCACGGAGGCGGGCAGCGGGGCTCCGCCTGCGCGCGAGGCGATCATGGCGAGGTCCGCCGCCGCGGCGTCCAGGGTGCCGTCGTCGCGTAGCAGGGCGCCGTCGTCGCGAGCCACGTCGGCCATGCGCTGTGCAAGGGCGCTCACGCGCGTCCCCGGGGCCATGCCGGGCGCACCGTCGACCGGGGCCTGCCAGTGCGCATGCAAGGCGCCGAGAAACGCGGCCTTGCCATCCACGTCGGGAGCGTCGGGAAGTACGGGCAGGGAATCCTGCTGCGCGATCAGCCAGGCCTGCGCTGCGTCGAGGCGGGCGACGGTGTCGATGCTCGCCTGCGAGGCGTCGCTGACGATCGCAGGGGGTGCCTGCGGCGGGGTCATGTCCATGTGCGTCCTTTGCGTGGGATATCACGCAAAGGTTAGGCAGTCGCCGTACGGAGATATGTCCCCGTGCTCACCGACTTCCGGTCAGCGCCGCGACAGCGAGCGCGTCGGAATAAACCTCGTCAGAACGAGCCCCGCGCTTTCAGAGCTTATAAGCGCGATGGATGGCGACGATGCCATTCGTCAGGTTGCGAACTTCCACGTGGCCGAAGCCGGCCTTCAGCATCATGCCTTTCAGGGTTTCCTGGTCGGGATGCTTGCGAATCGACTCCGCCAGGTACTGATAGCTGTCGGCATCGTTGGCGAACAGCTTGCCCAGGCGGGGCAGGATGCGAAACGAATGCACGTCGTAGAGTTTCGAGAGGACGGGACTCTGCACCCTGGAAAATTCGAGCACGAGCGCGCGGCCGCCGGGCTTGAGAATGCGATGCATGTCCGCCAGCGCCTTGTCCTTGTCGGTGACATTGCGCAGGCCGAAAGCGATCGTCACCGCATCGAAGCTGTTGTCGGGAAACGGCAGTGCCTCGGCATTCATTTGCGCCCAGCGCAAGCCGGAGACGAGTCCGCGATCGGTGAGGCGATCGCGGCCGACGCCGAGCATCGCCGCATTGATGTCGCCGACCACCACTTCACCATCGTCGCCCACGACGGGTTTCAGCAGAGCGGCGATATCCCCCGTGCCACCCGCGAGATCGAGTACGCGGTCACCACGACGCACGCCGCTCACCGCCACGAAATGGCGCTTCCACAGGCGGTGGATGCCGAACGACATGAGGTCGTTCATCAGGTCGTAGTTTCGGGCGACCGAGGTGAACACCTGGCCGACGAGCTTCTGCTTGTCGGCGACAGGCACGTCGCGGAAACCAAAGTGGGTGGTATCGGTCTTTTCCATCCGGCGATGGTACCCCGGTTGCCGCCCCCCGGCGAGCGCAGGGCTCGTCGGGAAGCGGCGGGCGCGGTCACGGCAAGGCCTGGCGTCCCGCGGTGAAGTCGCCCGGCTCAAGGCCGAGGAAGTTGATGGAGAACCCCGTGTCGGGCTGGATCACATAGGTGATTTCCGCGCCACGACGATCCTCGATCACCCGGATGGTCGGCCTGCCGTTCGGTCCCGGACGGTGCCGGTAGCGGTCCAGGTGCACTTCCACCCACTCCTGTGACCGCGCACCCGGCACGTTGCCCGTGGCCATCCCGGCGACGCGTGCCGCGGGCGGTGTGCGTGTCGCCGGCAGGCCGCGCAGCCCGGTGCCCGGCGACACCTGCAGCGGAATCACCTGCGACCCGTTGCCGAGGGCGCCGTAAAAGCCCGCCGGGTAGTGAAACAGGGAATTCGGCCATTCGCCCGGACTCAGCACGCGCCACGAGGCGCCGGGCCCCGGTTGCGCGCCGAGCGGCAGCGGCTCGGTCGGTGCGCCGCGGGCCGTGCGGAGCGCGTCGTTCCACGCCGTCCGCTGGCGCAGCGTGACGAAGCGGGGGTGCGGCTGCGACGTGACATCCCAGACGATCAGATTGGCTTCTCCCGCGCTGCGCAGCCGTTGTGCGAACGACTGCTCGAACGTCCAGCGCTGGAAGTCGCTCAGACCGGCAAGTTCCTGGCCGGTCACGCCGCGCGAGGCGGGTTGCGGGAATGCCGCGTCGTCCACCCAGCCGCCCCTTAGCCCCACACCTGTGCGCAGGCGCCAGCCGCCGTAGGCCACCGGCTCGATGGCCGGGCCTGCGAAAGCCGCATCCAGGGCGTTCGGGCGGGCAAGCCGCCACGTACCCGAGGCCGCGTCATGGCGAACTTCGAAGACGGACTCCTGCTGGCGGATGTAGCGCCGGCCGTCTAGCCGGTGCACGCCGAGAGCGTCGGACGGTATGCCGGAGAGATCGACATCCCGGGCCGCGTAACGAGGATCGAGCCGCTGACGCGGGTCCGTCAGGCGGAGGCCGGCATCCAGGCTGCGCAGCCCGCCTGCTGGAGGACGCAGCGACAGGCGCGGGCGCAGCGCCTTGCCGAATCCCGCTCCCCAGCCGGCGACCTGAAGCGATGCGGTGTAGGCTTCGGTGAAATCGACGAACGCCTGGCGGCGGTCACCCGCCTTGACGTTATCGTAAAAGCGCCACGTGGCACGCAGCGCCTGGCCGACAGCGCTGAGCGAGTCCTCGACCAGTGCCTCCGGGCCGCGAAACGCACGCAGAACGACCGCCAGCGTGGCGGTGATCGACTCCCTGTCCGCCTGGTCCGTGCTTCGACCGATCCAGGCGACGTCACGGGCCTGGCGTTCCACCTCCGCGTCGAAGAGTGCGGTACGGACGTCGCCGTCGACGTCGCGTTCCTCGAACCGGGCCTCGGTAAGGGTGCCACGGCCGTCACCGGCGGCCGACAGCACCCAGTGCGAACGGCGGGTCGCCTCCGAGATGCGGAACCGACGTCCGCCCCCCTGGGGCACGGGCTCGCTGAATTCCGCCGGCAGCCGCTGCAACAGGTATTGCTCGAACGCCTTGGCATAGAACAGCTGCCGTCCCGCTGTCGCACGGTCGCTGAATTCGTGAAAAGGCCGGCCATCGGGTGCATCGGGGGTGTAGATCACGACGCGCGGTGAACTTGCCGGATCGTGCACGCCGATGATGAGCACATCGCTGACAGCGGCGCCGCGATAGACCAGCTGTCGCACCGTGACACGGTGACCGCCGACGCGACGGCGCGCCGCCGCGGAGGGAGCGTCGAGTACGGCTTCCACCAGGCGATAGCCGCGCTCCTCGTGGTCGTCGAGGAAGACCGGTGTCTCGCCGCGAAGGTAGGTCGCCATGCGCGCGGACGCCGCTTCGACACGCATCCGCGCCTGCTGCAGGCGCATGGTCGACTGGCGGAACGCGCGTCCGGCGGGGTCGCTCATGCGTGCGCGCAGATAAGCCTCATAACGCGGAGCGAGATCGAGACGGCGTGCGATATCCCTGATGGTAGCGATGTCGGGCGCTCGCACCCCGTCGGGTAAGGCGGTCGAGACGACACGAAGGCGTCGTGCATCGATGTGGCCGGTGTTGCGCAAGGCGAAGGCGGCCAGACTCATGCGCGTAACGGGGTCGGCTGGCGCGGTCCCCAGCGCGGGGACCGTAAGCGCTTCGCTTCCGGAGGCTTCGATACCGATATCGTCGGGGTCGATCGGGAAACCGCGGGAAGCCAGCGCGGACGCGAGTTCCGTCCGCGTCCACGTGGCCAGCGTCGACGGTGCCTCGCCATCCTGTCGCGTGGCGTCACCGGAGCGCGCGCTGGCGTGGCGGTAGGCGCTGACGGCGTCACGCCAGCCCTGTGCCACGTCCGCCGGCACACGGGCGAGCCGCTCCTCGTTCAGCGCCACCGCGAGGCGAGTCTCGCGCTGGCCGAGGATGGCGAAGACGTCGACTGTTACCGACAGATCGAGCGCGGACGAGGTTTCGTCGGCCACCGCCTCCGGCGTGGGAGCATCGGTCGACGATGGCCAGGCGTCCGTGAGTTCACTTCTCTGCAGGGCGACGAGCGATTGCGCCATCGCATCGAACACGGGACCCTCGATGGGAGCCGATCCCACGAACCGCCCGTTGGCGATCACGCGCTGCGTGTCGTCGGCGCGCAATCCCGGAAGTTTTCGCTGGGCGGCAAGCCGCTCGCGCATCATCGTCTCGGTCTGCGCATGCAGTTGCTCGAGGCTGGCGAAGGCATCCCACCCGCGATCGGGCAGGAAGCGAAGGACGATGTCGGGGTGGTTGCTGTCGAGCAGCACAACCGCGCCGGCACAGGCGACATCGCCGATGAGCAGCGAGCGCGCCTCCATGCCGGGCGGCGGCAGGCCGTCGGCCGAGCGCGCGAAGCGCGTGGCGAGCTCGACGGCGAGCGTTCCCAGCGTGTCGTCGCTACGGCGAACGATGGCTTCGTCGCGCATGATCGCCGCAAGCCGGGTGGCGAGTGCGGCGACACGTGTCACGGGAGCCGTTCCCGGCGCATCGTCGACGGATTGTCGCCAGTAAGCATCCAGCCCGGCGAGATAGGCGTCGCGGCTCTCGATCATGAGAGACGCGGGCAGTACCGGCAACGCATCCTGCTGCCGGCCTAGCCATGTCTGGGCGTCTGTCAATCGCTGGAGGGCATCGATGGCCTCCTGCTGGGTGCTGCTGACGACGGCAGGCGGCGCCTGCGGTGGAGTCGTATCCATGGTGCGTCCTTTGCGTGGGGAATCCCGCGCAAAGGTTAAGCACACCGCCCGCCGACATCTGTCCCCGTTGAGAGCGACAGCGTGTCGGCGCTTACTCCGCCGGATGTTCCCGGTGGCGGATCGTCTCGTTCGCCACGTGCCGCTCGTGCAGCGACTCGGCGGTGGTTTCGCCGGGATCGCTCGGCGGGCGGGCGTCGAGATCGCGGTCGTTTTCGCCGCCGGGGGTGATCTTCAGGATCGAATGGCGCACCTCGCGAGCGAGGATGACGCGTGCGTCACGCACCATGTCTTCCAGCGCGTCGCTGAAGTCGAGTTTGCCGGCGTTGTCGGTCCATACGACCTTCACCTCGCGCAGCTTCTGGATGAATCCACGGAACAACGCCTTGTCGAAGAACTCCGGCGCGGACAGCTCATTGAGCAGGCCGAGGCGCTGAGCGGTAAGCGTACACGCGGTTTCGAGTTCGCCCGAGCTCATCGTGTGCGGACCGTTCTTCACCAGCGCGGCGATGGCGATGTAGTAACGCTCGAAGGCCTGCAACATGCTGCGTGCGATGACACGCAGCTGATAGGAGCCGTCGTCCTGGCCGGGCCCGCGTTCGAGCACGCGGCCTTCGGCGCTGGACTCGAGGATGCCGCGGCGCACGAAGAACTCGATCGTTTCCTGGATCTGCGTGGCGAAACCGTCCTGATCCCAGGGCAGGAAAAGCTCGCCCTGGATGAACGGATAAATGATCCTGCCCAGCCGGATGACCGACGAACGGGACATGCGGCGGTTGTTGAGGAAGCACGCCGCCACCCAGGCGGCGGCCGCATTGAGGTGAAGAACGTTGTTGCGGAAGTAGGAGAGCAGCACCGCCTGCTCGTCGTCGGTGACCAGCACGTCGCCAAGCGGGTGCCTGACGCGACGGATCCAGCCCATCTGCTCGCCGTACGCGATGATGCCCTGTGGATTCATGGGCGTGATCGTGACGCGATCCGAATAAGGCAGTTCGATGAACATCGCCTTGGTCAGCTCGAGCTGCGCGAGCAGGTCGTTTTCCGCCATCGCGTGCTTGGGCGTCGCCAGCAAGGCGAGCGCAAGCAGGTTGATCGGGTTGACGTCCGCTGCGCGGTTGATGTTGATCTGGATGCGGTCGGCGAGATCGTCGACCACGCTGTTCATCCATTCCGGTTTGACGTCCGGATCCGCGGTCGTCGCGCGCCAGTCGGGTGCGACGGCATCGAGCATCGGGGTGAGTTCGATGGGCTCACCGAAGTTCAGCGTGACGTGGCCATAGCGCTGACGCAGCACCTTGAGTCCGCGGATCAGCCCGAGCAGCGATTCCTTTTCCTTGGGCTTGCCGGACAATTCGCCGATGTACGACTTGCCCTCCATCAGCTTCTCGTAACCGATATACACCGGCTGGAACAGCACGGGGCGGCGCGGCGCACGAAGGAACGCACGCAGCGTCATCACCAGCATGCCAGCGCGCGGGGCAAGCAGGCGACCGGTACGCGAGCGGCCGCCCTCGATGAAGTATTCCAGCGGAACGCCGCGATCAACCAGCTGCGCGAGGTATTCGTTGAACACTACGGAATAAAGCGCGTTTCCCTTGAAGCTGCGACGCAGGAAGAACGCGCCGCCGCGACGCAGTATCGGTCCGACCACGGGCAGGTTGAGATTGACGCCGGCAGCGATGTGCGGCGGCACGACCCCGGAGTGATGCAGCTGGTATGAAAGCAGCAGGTAGTCGGTGTGACTGCGATGGCAGGGCACGTAGATCACTTCATGACCCGGCGCGGCGGCGCGTGCCTTGTCGAAGTGGTGCATGGCGATGCCGTCGTAGAGCTTGTTCCAGAAGTTCGCGAGCAGAAACGAGGACGAACGCACGACGGGATGCGAATAGTCGGCCGAGATCTCCAGGGCGAAATCCCGTGCGCGGCGCTGCGCTTTCGCCAGCGTGATGTTTTCCTTGCTCGCTGTGGCGGCGATCGCGTCGCGCACCGGCTCGGTGTTGAGCACGGCGTCGACGACGGTGCGTCGATGCGACAGATCGGGACCGATGACCGCCGCGCGGATGCGACGGAAGTGCGTACGCAGCACGCGGGCGATCTTGCGCGTCAGGCGTTCCGGCGTGAGACCGCGCGATTCGTCGAGCACCGAGCGCAGCGATACGGGCGCCGAAAAGTGCACCACCGTATCGCGTCCGTTGAGCAGCAGCGCCAGCATGCGCCGGAAGCGTCCGACGACCAGCCAGTTCTCGGCGAAGAGCACGCTGAACCAGCCGCTCTCACGGTTGGGTGCGCGACCCACGTAGATGGAGACGGGCACGATCTGGATGTCGCGCGAGGGATCGTCCTCAATCGCCCGGATGAGCTGCCCAATGGGTTCCTTCGGACCACGGGCATCCGTACGACCGAACAGCCAGCCATGACGGCGACTGAGCGAGAACACCGAGCGACGGCGGCGCCCCGGCAGATCGAGCAATTGCATCGGGCTCGGCAGGCCGGCCTCGCGGCACGCGCGCTCCAGGATCAGCGCGTCCGAGGTGCCATCGCGCTCGATGGCGTAACACACGGCCGCCCCGCTCCTGAGTAATACGGCGGGTTCGGCGGGCTCGCGTTTGATCCGCACCCAGGGTTCGAGAAGCCGCCCCAGCAGCTTGAACCACCAGGGCGAACGGGCGACATGGACGTGCGGATCCGCACTCATCGGAATTTCTGACATCGTGGGATTGTACGGCTTCAGCGGCCCCGGGCGACCGCGACGGGTGCGCCTGGGCTTCGCGTGGGAGGAGCGACCGTGCTCGCCGGGGCAGGCGCGGTGGCCGATGGCGCCGGCGGCGCAAGGCGCGCGTGGTCGTCGCGGACGCGCTGCAGCAGATCGCTGTCGTACCACCGCCCATCGAGCAGAACGAGGGTCGCGTCGGTCTGGATCGGCTTGTCGAGCAAGGTGTAGGTGATCGTGACGTGCGCCGATCCACCGCTGTTTTCCAGTGTATCGATGCTGACGGAGTCGAAGCTCTTGTCGACCGACAGGCCATAGACATCGAGCAGGCGTTTGAAGCCGAGCCAGGCGGTCGACCATGTCGCCATGGATTGCTCGAACGTCATCTGGTGCAGCGCGTCAGGCGTGGACAGGCCAGCCTTGCGGGCCGTGTCGACCAGCACGCCGATGGCTTCCTTCGCGCGGGCCTGATCGCCCCAGGCCACCGTCTGGGTCCACGGGGCGATGACGTTGACCGCCTCCCGGAGCTGCCGCTTCTGCGGCACGGTGAGGTCCTTGGCCTGATCGATCGCCGTGAGCGCCATCGACTGGCCCACACCGGAAATCAGGGGCATCTGGTCTTTATAGTCGCGATCGAAGCGTACGAGGGTCGGCCGCAGGTCGGCGAACAGCTTCTTCTCCGCGTCCGGATCGGTCAGGCGTTTCACACCGGCCTCGAACTTGGCGCGGTCGTCCGGATCCATCGGCGTCTCCGCTTCGTTACGACGCGGCCAGTCCTTGCGCAGATTGTCGAAGTCGGCCGGCGGGAGCGCGTTCTTCCAGAACAGGTCGAACTTGCCGTCGCGGATCAGGGCGAGCGACTCGCGTGTGGCGTCTTCGGGTGAGCCACCGCCGGGCGTGCCGGCCATTTCCGCTTTTTTCTTGTCGCAGGCGGCGACAAGCGCAAGCAGGGCCAGAAGGACCGGTACGAGCAGGAGGGGGCGGCGCATAGGGGAGGGCTTCTCGCGTCTCGGCACAGCGGGGACGGGGAGCGTACAAGAAAAAACCCCGGAGACTCATCGTCTCACGGGGTTATCCAGCCCGAAGCCGGAAAGGGAAATGGCCTTGCCCGCATTGCTTTTGGCGCCACGGGTTTCGGCGAGAGGGATGATAGTTGGACGACATTGCTAAAGCAATACGTCACAAACATCCATCTAAGTATCTGATTTTACTTGATGCGAAGCGCGTCGATCTTCTTCTGGCGGCGCTCGGCACGGGGCAGATCGTAGTCGTTGTCGAACAAAGCGGGCTCCCATGAGCCATAGGTCGGGTTCGGCAAGACGAACCAGCGTTCGCCGATCCATGCCGTGTAGGGTGCCATGGCCCTGGTCCGGCCTTCCTCCTTGTTGCCGGGGATGCTGGTGAAATCGCCGATCTGATCGCCGAACTGCATCAGCACGCGATAGTTCTTCGCCACCAGCTGACGGCGGCAGCTCTTCTCGCTGCCGGCCTGCTCGCAGCCTTCGACAAACGTTCCGAGGCCCAGGAACGATGCCTTGCCGGCCACCGGGAAGCCGGCCGAGCGCAGGTTGGCGAGGGTTGCCTCGTCCAGATCCTTGGCACGGTTGGAGACGTAGAAGACGGCGACACCGTGGTCCGCGGCGAAACGGGTGAACTCCACCGCGCCGGGCAGCGCACGGGCGGCCGCTTCCCTGCACCAGTCGGCCCAGGCGGCCTCGTTGAATTCACCGCCGGAGCGGATGAGACGCGCCTGATAGGGTGAGTTGTCCAGCACGGTCTCGTCGATGTCGAGGATCACGGCCGGCTTCAGGCCCTTGAGCGAGGGGTGCACCGCGCGGTCGTCCCGGGGCAGGGCGTCCCAGTTTGGATCCTGCTTCGCTTTGAGAATTTTCTCTTGTGCATTGCGGAACGTCTGCACGTAGATGAAGTCGTGCTCGCTGGCGCGCTGGGACCAGGCCACCGCGTTGAGATTGTCGTCGGCGGCGACGCCGGCCGTGGCCGGTGCCTCGACGGCGGCGGCAGGCGCCGACACCGCCGTCGGTGTGGACGCGGCGGGACGCTGCGCCTGCGCGCAGCCCGCGAGGGCGAGAGCGGCCGCGAGCGCGACCGGAGCGAACTTCATCATCAAAACCCCTTGTGGATCGGGTATCGGCACCCGAGGGGCGGCGATTCTCCACGGAGTTTACGACAGCCTGACGACGAGGCGCACGCCTCTGGCGCTGTGGCCCCGCGTACTGACAGACTGCGGTCTCACACACGACGAGGTCGTCCATGGACGCTTCCACCCCACGGACCCGCGCCGTGCGCATCGCCAGTTACGTCGCCGCCGCGGTCGGACTGTTGCTCATTCTCCTGCTGCGGCTCTTGCCGGCGTTGCTTGCCGGCCTGCTCGTCTACGAAATGGTCGTATCCACGGCGCCGCTCATGGGACGTCGCCTTCCCGGGGACCGTGCGCGCGTGCTCGCCGTCGCGGTGATAGGCGTGGTCGTGGTGGGGCTGCTCACGCTGTTGATCCTGGGCGGCATCAGTTTCTTCCGCAACGAGATCGGCAACCCGCAGGAGCTCTGGCAGGATCGCCTGATGCCGCTCGTCGAACGGGCGCGCCAGCAGTTGCCGGCGGCCATCGTCGATCGTCTGCCCGACAGCGTCGAAGCGCTGCGCTTCACGGCGATGGACTGGGCGCGCTCCCACGCCGTGACACTGCAGCTCGCTGGGAAGGAGGCGGCGCGCGTACTCGTGCATATTCTCATCGGCCTGATCCTCGGCGCCATCGTCGCGCTGAGCCGCACCCGCCCCACGCATCAGGTGGGGCCGTTCGCCGCCGAACTGTCGCTCCGCAGCGCGCGCCTGGCGGACGCGTTCCACAACATCGTGTTTGCGCAGATCAAGATATCCCTGGTCAACACCGCGTTCACGGCGATCTACCTGCTCTGCATCCTGCCGTTGTGCGGCGTGCACCTGCCGCTGACCAAGACCCTGATCATCGTCACCTTCATCGTCGGCCTGCTGCCGGTGATCGGCAACCTGCTGTCCAACACGGCGATCACCATCGTCGGCCTGTCCGTGTCCCTGTACGTCGGCCTGGGTGCCCTGGTCTTCCTGATCGTCATCCACAAGCTGGAGTACTTCCTCAACGCACGTATCGTCGGTACCCAGATCCGGGCCCGCGCCTGGGAGCTGCTGGTGGCCATGCTGATGTTCGAGGCCGCCTTCGGCCTGCCCGGCGTGGTCGCGGCCCCCATCTTCTATGCCTACCTCAAGTCTGAACTCGAAGCGGAACGCTTGATCTGACGTTCATCTCCTTGCTGGTGGAATCGCCGCCAGTTCAAGGAGTTCCGTATGATCCGCACGCCTGGAGATTCCCGCGCCGTCCGCATCGCCACCTACGTCCTCGCGGCGCTGGCGTTGTGGGGCGTGCTGATGCTGCACCTGGTTTCGGCCCTCCTGGCCGGCCTGCTGGTCTATGAGGTCGTCGAGGCGCTGACGCCGTTGATCCGACGGGTGATCCCCGGCGAGCGTGCGCGCCCGATCGCCGTGGGTGTCGTCACGATCATCGTGGTCGGGGCGATCATCCTGCTGGTGTTCGCGGCGCTCAGCTTCTACCGGCGCGATATCGGCGATCCCCAGGAACTGTGGGACAGCAAGCTGGTGCCCTTGCTCGACAAGGCACACGAGCAGCTGCCGGCGTGGCTGACCACTCGCCTGCCGGACAGCTTCAACAATTTCCGATCGCAAGGGATGGGATGGGCGCATGAGCACGCGGGCGACCTGAAGCTCGTGGGCACGACCGCGGCGCGCGTCATGGCGCATATCCTGATCGGTCTCGTGCTGGGTGCGATCGTTGCCGTATCGCACGGGGCCGGTGGCCGTCCGGCCAAGCCCTTGGCGTTCGAACTCTCGACGCGCACGATGCGCCTGGCTCAGGCCTTCCACAACATCATTTTCGCCCAGCTGAAGATCTCGGCGATCAACACGGCGCTCGCGGCGTTGTTCCTATTGGTGGCTCTGCCGATTCTCGGCATCCATGTGCCGCTGGCGAAAACGCTGGTGGCGGTGACCTTTGTCGTCGGGTTGCTGCCGGTCGCGGGCAACCTGATTTCGAATACGCTGATCGTCGTCGCGGCGCTGTCCGTCGGACTCTGGGTGGGCGTCGCGGCGCTGGTCTTCCTCGTGGTCGTCCACAAGCTCGAATACTTCCTCAACGCGAAGATCGTCGGCGGGCAGATTCGCGCGCGGACGTGGGAGTTGCTGATCGCGATGCTGGTGTTCGAGGCGGCGTTCGGTATTCCGGGTCTTGTGGCGGCTCCGATTTACTACGCCTACCTCAAGAGCGAGCTGGAGGCGGAGCGGCTTATCTGATCCGCTCCTTCCCTGAAACCGAGGCTAGCTAGTCGCCGATGGAAAATAAATAATTTTCCAGAACGTTCGCGCGCTCGCAGTACCTGAATAGCTCGGCGTTGGCTACGTCAACATTGGCGACCTGATTAGTGCCGCCGATGGCAGTCTCGGCAGCTACCGTTTTGACGTTGAAATCCAGCCATGCACGCTCGGCTACCTTGACGGCCTCCCTGGTTCTGTCGTCCAGCTTCCTCATTAACTGCCCGTAGGCCTTGTTGAGACGAGCGTCCTGGATACTTCGCTCCGACGCGAGGCATTTTCCAAGCAGTGCCTGGTCGAGGCCGGCGTTATCAACGCACGCATAGAGCGCTTCTGTGATTCCTTTCGGCGCACTGCGGCGCATTGCCTGAGCCGTAAGACTTTCAGCGCCGAAGGCGGAGGTCCCAAACGTAAGAACCGTCATGCACAGGGCTAGCAAAATACCTGTCTTCATCTTTCGTTTCTTCCATGCGTTCGCCGGTTAACGTTATCTGGCGGCCATCCACGCGGTACATCAGCTTCGCCTCGAACGACCTGCCGGATTCGCAGTTGTTATCCACCGCCCGCCAGCATCGCCCTGATGCGCGCGATATGCGTATCGGCCGCTTCCTTCTTTACCTCGGCATCCGCATCCGGGTCTTTGCCATCCCAGTGCAGATCGTCCTGGGGCAGTTCGTCGAGGAAGCGACTCGGATCGTTGGACAGCACCTCGCCGTACTTGCGCGAGCGTGCCGAGAACGACAGCGTCAGCATTTCCTTGGCGCGTGTGATGCCGACATACATCAACCGTCGTTCTTCATCGAGACGGCCTTCGTCGATCGCGCCTTCGTGAGGCAGCGTGCCGTCTTCGCAGCCGACAATGAAGACGAAACGGAACTCGAGGCCTTTCGCCGAATGCAGCGTCATCATGCGCAACGCATTGCCCGGGTCGTCCCGATCCGCGTGGCTGAGCAGTGCGAGCTGCGCGGCGATATCGCCGGTGCGGCCGCCGTCCTTGCCCATCGCGCGGAACCAGTCGACCAGTTCGCGAAGGTTGCCGAGGCGGCGCTCGCGCAGCACTTCGTCCGTGGTGGATGCCGCGATCTGCGCGCCGTAACCCGTCTTTTCGATGACGGTGTTGACGAGGTCGGCCGCGCTTTCGTGCACGGCGTGGCTGCGCAGCTCGTCCATCAGGCGGGCGAAGCTGGCCAGTGCCGACGCGGGGCGGGCCGCGATGTTCTTCAACGCGCTGTCACTGCGCGCGGCGTCGAGCAGCGAGGCATTGCGTGCCTGCGCCATCTGGCCGAGCTTTTCGAGTGACGTGGCGCCGATCTCGCGCTTGGGTACGTTGACCACGCGCAGAAACGCGGCGTCGTCGGTCGGGTTGGTCAGCAGGCGGAGGTAGCACAGGATGTCCTTCACTTCCGCGCGATCGAGGAAGGACAGTGCGCCGCTCAGGTGATACGGGACGCGCGCGAGACGCAGCGCCTTCTCGATCACGCGCGCCTGAAAGTTGCCGCGGTACAGAATGCAGAAGTCATCCCAGCGGATGCCCTTGTCCTTGTACTTTTCATGCAGGCTCGCGGCGATCGAGGCGATGCGTTCCGCTTCGTGGTCGTTGTCCTTGCATTCCAGTACGCGGATGGGCGGACCTTCGACGTGGTCGCTCCACAGTTTCTTTTCGTGGACGTGCGGGTTGTTGGCGATCAGCTGGTTGGCCGCGCGAAGGATGCGCTTGGCGCAGCGGTAGTTCTGTTCGAGCTTGATCACGCGCAGGTTGGTGAAATCGCGCCCGAGCTGGTCGATGTTCTCGGGGTTCGCGCCGCGCCACGCGTAGATGCTCTGGTCGTCGTCGCCCACGCAGGTAAAGCGTGCCTTGGGGCCGGCGATGGCCTTGAGCAGACGATACTGCGCGTCGTTGGTGTCCTGGTATTCGTCGACCAGCAGGTAGCGCAGGCGCTCCTGCCAGATCGCGCGCGCCTCGTCGTCCGTCTCGAGGATACGAAGAGGCAGGCGGATCAGGTCGTCGAAGTCCACCGCGTTGAAGGCGGCCAGGCGCTGCTGGTACAGGTCGTAGATGGTCGCCGCTTCGATCTCGCGCGGGCTGCGCGCCGAGGCCATGGCTTCTTCGGGTGTCAGGCCACCGTTCTTGGCCTTGCCCACCAGGTTGCGGATGCCCTGGATCACCTCGGGCTTGACGCCCTTGGGCGAAAGCTCCTTGATCATGTTGGCGCTGTCGTCGGCGTCGAGCACGGAGAAGCCGCGACGCAGCTGCGCGCGATCGTGCTCGATCTGCAGGAACTTCAGCCCCAGTGCGTGGAACGTGCACACGGTGAGCGCCTTCGCCGACTGTTCGGAGATCAGCCTGCCCACGCGCTCGCGCATTTCCTTCGCCGCCTTGTTGGTAAAGGTGATGGCGGCGATCTTCTCGGCCGCCAGGTGGCGCCGTGAGATCAGGTGCGAGATTTTTTCGGTGATGACGCGTGTCTTGCCCGAGCCGGCACCGGCCAGCACGAGAAGGGGACCGTCGCAGTACTCGACGGCCGCGTGTTGTTGCGGATTGAGCATCGGGATTCGGGCCGGAGAGGACAGGCGAACGAGGACGGGGATGGTATCAGGTGCGGAGGTCGGCGGACCCCGGACTCGCCACTCTCAACGGCGGCGAGACTGCCGTGGCGGGCACTTGGCGGTACCATGGCCGGTCACGTTCCGGACCGATCCCGTATGGCCAAGCTGTATTTCTACTATTCGGCAATGAATGCCGGCAAGACCACGACGCTGCTTCAGAGCGCGCACAATTACCACGAGCGCGGGATGCGCACGCTGATCCTGACCCCGGCGCTGGACAACCGTTACGGCGAGGGCATCGTCGCCTCGCGGATCGGCCTGCAGGCGCGGGCGCTGCGTTTCGCCGGCGAAGAGGACATCTTCGTCATGGTCGAGCGCGATATCGCCGCGCGTGGACCCTTGCACTGCGTGCTGGTGGACGAGGCCCAGTTCATGAGCAGGAACCAGGTCTGGCAGCTGTCCGACGTGGTCGACCGCCTCGGCATTCCCGTGCTGGCGTACGGGCTGCGCACCGACTTCCGGGGTGAGCTGTTCGAGGGCAGCCGGTATCTGCTGGCCTGGGCGGACAACCTGGAAGAGATCAAGACGATTTGCCATTCCGGTAAGAAGGCGACGATGGTGGTGCGCGTGGATGAACACGGCCGCGCCGTCACCCAGGGGCCGCAGGTTGAGATCGGCGGCAACGACCGCTATGTCTCCGTCAGCCGCGCCGAGTTCAAGAGCATTACCGGTGGTGAAGGCCGTATCGAGCTGCAGCAATCCGTGCTGCCGCTCGGCGAATCCGATTCCGACGAAGGAAAGCCCGCGTGACCGAGACGACGACCACCGCCGCCAGCTGGCCGCGCCCCCATTGGCAGCCGAGTCACGAGGAGGCGGTCCTGCTCTTCTTCGTCTTCGGCGCTTTTCCGCAGGATCTCGCCATCCCCGCTGCCCGCTATGGCAGCCCGGGCCTGCCCGAAGGTGTGGAGTTGCAGCGTTTTCAGAACGCCGTGCTGTCGCGCTGGGAGGGGTACCCGCTGTCCGGTGCCCTCGGCGACCTGCTCCGCGAAGATAGCCCCGAGGCCTTTGCCGCCGCCAAGGCGGCGCCGCATGTGGTGGCGATCCGCGGCCGCTTCCCGGACCGCGACAATCTCGACTATCTGCGTGACACCCTCGGCGTTGTAGCCGCGCTGACCGACATCGGTGGCAAGGCCGTCGTCGATCCGCAGATCCTGACCCTTTTCGATGCCGCCGGCTGGCGCGAGCACTACCTGGTCCAGGGTGGCGCGCCGACGCGGAATCACGTGCTGATTCTCTGCAGCCCTGAGGAAACCAAGGGGCGCTCGTGGATCCGTACGCGTGGCATGCGCAAGTTCGGTCGTCCGGATATCAGCCTGACCAACGTGCCCGATCGCGACATCGACCGCGCGGGCGCCTTGTCCGAGCGCTTCGTCGACCTCGGGGCGCTGGGCGCGCATTTCGAGCAGGATCAGACCGTCGAGGTCGATGGGGTGAAGGGTGGCCTGACCGTGGCTCTCTCCGGTGACGAGAGCGATCCGCTGTTCAACAACTCGCATGCGGCGATGCGCTGGCCTGACTGAGTCAGCGTGGTTCAGCGCGCGTCAGGTAGCTGATTGAGCCAGTCGACGAACGCCTGCGCATCGCCTTCGTCGTGGAAGTCGACGGCGACGTAGTTGGGCTTGCGTTTCGCTGCCGGAAGGCAGTAGTCGAGGTAACGGCTACGCAGCTCTTCAAAGGCGTTGTCGTGACTTGCGTGGTGTGCGACCGGTAAACCGTGGAAGTGATTCATGGTGAACAGCGGTCGCCAGCCCGGTTTGCCGGGGATGGACGTGCGGTCGAGGGGCTGTACGTCCGCATCCCACCGGCTGCGGCAGCTGCGGTCGTGGGTCAGTATCGTCATGCCCAGGCTCCAGTAGTTCTCAACGGTGTAGCGGACGGTCGGCATGATGTGTACGGTCCCGTGCGCGGTGAAGATCGCACCGCTGTTCGCCTCGTTGAGGCTGAAGATCAACAGGCGCTGGCCGCGGCTGATCAGCTCGCGATAGGTCGGCCATCGTTCGGTATCCCAGGTCGTGGGATCGAAGGTGACGCTCCCCAGGCGGGGAACACGTCGCAGCTCGGCTTTGAGTTGTGCCAGCGTGCTGAAATCCTCGAGCTGGAGCGTGATGACCGCCTCCGGATGGGTATCCAGGTAGGGCAGGATGGTCGCCTGCAACAGCGTGGCGAACCGCTCGGTGCCGGGGCCGTACGTGCACTTCGCATGACACAGTGCCACGCGTCCCTCGAACGGATGCAGGTCGAGCATGAACGCGCGTACGCCAGCCTCGAGTTGCTCGGCGATCGTCGTCCGCTGATTCCGAATCAGTCCGTTGCTGGTGAAGGCGTTGTGCGCGGTCAGCCACGTGTAGCGGTCGAAGGGTTCGTCCAGGCCGAGGGTTTCCGTCGGGCCCGCAAGGGCCATCGGTGTAGCGATCGATGTCGCCACGGCGAACAGCAGTTTTTTCATGAGGGCATTCCCTGCCGCGGTAGGATGACTGTCAGCCTAGTGGCGTGCCCATGCGCTTCGGAGTCCGCGAAACGCTCGATACCTTGTCGTCTTTTCTAATGCTGGCATGTAGGGCAATAGAACGACGCTCGCTGTCCGAGCGTCACGACCTTGATCGGCGTCGTGCAGGTTCGGCACGGCTCGCCGGCGCGTCCGTAAGCGAACAACTCCTGAAAGAAGTATCCGGGGGCGCCATCCGGCGCGAGAAAATCGCGCAGGGTGGTGCCCCCTCGTGTGATGGCGTACGCGAGAATCCGTTTGATCTCACTGGCGAGCTTCGCGTAGCGCTCGCGTGACACCTTGCCGGCGGCGCGGCGCGGATCGATTCCCGCAGCGAACAACGCCTCGCTGGCGTAGATGTTGCCGACGCCGACCACGACCGCGTTGTCCATGATGAAGGTCTTTACCGCGGCGCTGCGGCCGCGGGACAGTCGCCACAACACGTCACCGTCGAACGCGTCGGTCAGAGGTTCCGGACCGATACCTTCGAGCAAGGCGTGCGTCTCGCCGGGCATCTGCCACAGCAGCGCACCAAACCGGCGGGGGTCGGTAAAGCGCAGCACGCGATCGGATTCGAGCATCAGGTCGACGTGGTCGTGTTTGCCCACGGGCGTGTCGGGAGGAAGCACGCGCAGCATGCCGGACATGCCCAGATGGAACAGGGCGGTCCCCGCCTGTGTTCGCAGCAACAGGTATTTGGCGCGTCGGTCCACCGCTTCGATGACCTGCCCGGGCAGCAACGAGGAGATTTCCGGTGGAATCGGCCAGCGCAGGTCGGGTCGACGCAGCACGACGCCCGTCACGCGACGCCCTTCCAGGTGAGGTGCGATACCGCGACGGGTGGTTTCGACTTCGGGAAGTTCTGGCATGGGCCGAAGATGGGGGCTGCCGCGGCGGCTGGCAACCGCTGCCGGTCAGGGTGCCGGTGAGTCGTGGGTCGGCAGCGAGGCCGTGCGTGGTGCGCGCGGCAGGGCCTGAGCGGGTACGAAGGCGATCCGGTCGCCGACTTTCGCGTAGCGCTGCTTACCCAGGGCGGCCATGTCGCCGAACTCGACGCGGACGCCGTCGAGCACCAGCACGGCGACCGGCGGTGCCAGCCCGATTTTTGCCTCATCGAACGTCGAGGCTGGATTCCACGTTGCGACCGGCGTGGCGGCCAGTGAGGCGAGTTCGTCGGCACGGCCCTGATCGGCGATCCGGGTGCCATCGGTCAGCCACTGACCGTCGTGCCGTTCGAAACGCTGGGCAGGCGACCCCTTCAGGGTCAGCTCGATATGGCTCACCGTGTCCGGATCCAGCGCGGTAAGCAGGTGCGCGCGCGCATCGCTTTCATCCGCGCGCCATTGCCAGGCCACCGCGACGATCAGCGCGAGGACGACGAGCAGACCGATCAGTCGCGTGCGCACGTCAGCGTCTCCGTCTGCGCCAGGCGATGCCGACGCCGAGGCCGAGCAGCGTCATCGGCAACGCGATGAGGAAGCCGAAGCTGATGGCGTTGAGCCCTTCCTGCGACAACGAGATCACACGGTCCGGTGCACCGCGCGTCGGCAGGTCGACCAGTACGTCGTCGCCAAGGAGCCAGTCGAGCACGCGTTCGCCGAGCGCGCGATTGCCGCCATTGCCGATGTACGTGTTGGACAGGAAGTCGCCATCGCCGATCACGACGGCTCGCTGCTCATTGCGATCGGGGCTGGGTGACAGTCGGTTCAGGGCGAAGCCGAAATCCAGCGGACCCTTGAGTTCGCCCGCTTCCGGGTGGAAGGCGATCGTCGACGGTCTGGCGTTATCGATACCGCCGAAGGCCGTCCAGCTGCGCTCGCCCGAGCGCAGGAAAGGCACCACGGCCCAGTCGTGGTCGGAGACCTGGGCCAGTCCCGATACCTGCGGGAAAAGGGTGCTTTCCCGGAACCCGCGAGTGATGGCGTGGAACGGGTAGTCGCCGAGCACGACCATCCGGGGATCGTTGACGTTGAGGGTGCTGCCCTGACCGTCGACCAGGACGCCCGGAAGCACACGCACGCCGAGCACGTCGGCCAGCGGGCCGGTGCCCAGATCCTCGTTACCCGGTTCGGTGAGCCAGAGCAGGTTGCCGCCGCCATGCACGTAGTCGACCAGCGCGGCGACGCTGTCCGCCGGAAGGGAGCTCGTGGGGCTGGCGAGCACGACCAGGTCGGTGTGATCCGGCACCCCGCGCGTCTGGCTGAAGTTGAGCGGTACGGCACGAATGCCGCGGCGCTCCACCTGGGTCATGAACGTGCCCAGGTCCGCATTGGCGCGACCGTCGGGCTGGCGTTCGCCGTCGCCGGTGACGAACGCGACCACGCGTTCGCCGCCTCGGGCCAGCCGCTCGAGGGCGTTCGACAGGTTGCGTTCGTTGATCGGGCTTTCGACCCGCTGCTCGCGGCCCTGATAGCGCACCAGCAGGGCGCCGTCGCCGGCGATACCGAGCTGGCGCGAGGCCGACGGGTCGAGGTCGGGGTCGACGAAGGACAGCGTCAGGTCTTTCTTTTCACGCGTATAGCGCTCGATGACGGCGGCGATCTGCTCGCGCAGTGGCCCGGTGGGCGAGAGGTAGCCGACCACCTCGACCGGGCCGTGCAGTGTGTCGAGCACCGCCACACTTTCCGGCGCGAGGCTGGCGCGCGCCCCTCGCGACCAGTCGGCCGTCCACGTGTGACGTGTGCTGAGGAAGCCGATGCAACCGGTGGCGACCAGCAGCCCGAGCAGGACGAGCCAGCGATCGAGGCGGCGCATTACTGGCGCTCCCGGTCGGCGCCGAGTCGGCGGATGGCGAGGATCAGTGACAGGGCGATGGCCAGTGCGAACCAGATGAGATCGCTGGAGACCACCAGCCCGCGAAGCAGGTTCTGCAGATGCGTGGCCATGGTCAGCCAGCCGAGAAAGCCGCCACTCAGGCCTGCCGCCTGAGCGCCACGATCGATCGTCCAGAGGACGAGCGTCACGATGAGTGCCATCGCCGCGGCAATGGCAGGGAACGACGTCGCCGCGGAGCAGGCGAGGCCGATCGCGGCCAGTGTCGCCAGGAGCAGGGCCGTGCCCAGTGTCGCCGCGGCGAGCTTGCCCCAGTCGGCGGTGGATTCGGCACCGACCAGCAGGGGCATCGCCAGCGTGGCAAGCAGCCAAAGTGCCAGCCATCCGAGCACGGCGATGTATTTGCCCAGCACGATGCGTGTCGGTGACAGGCCCGTGGAGGCCAGCAGGGCGAGGGTGCCCGCGCGGCGTTCACCGGCGAGCTGGGTCATCGTCATCAGCGGGACCACCAGAAACGCGAGCTTGACCAGTTCCGCCAGCAGCGGAATGGCGACCAGATCCGTGAAGCCCGGCGCGTCGGCGATCCCCGCCAGCTTCACCTGCGCACCGAGAAATTGCCCGAGGCCCAGGACGAAGGTCCAGGCCAGCCAGGCGATGGTGAGTGCGGCGAGCGCCCATGCAAGCGGGCGGACAGCGAGGCGGCGCCATTCCAGGCGGGCGACGGCGGCGATGCTCATGCGCCGGCTCCCGTGGCGATGCCGAAGAAGACGGATTCGATGTCGCTGCCGTGGTCGTCGTGCAGCGGCGCATCGTGACGCAGGCGCCCTTCGTGAAGGATCGCCACGCGGTCGCACACGGCGACCACCTCACCAAGGACGTGAGTCGACAGGATCACAGCGGCACCGGCGGCGGCCCGCTCGCGGATCAGTCGGCGCAGCTCGCCCACCTGCACCGGATCCAGTGCATTGGCGGGTTCGTCGAGAATGATCAGCGCCGGGTCGTGGACGAGGGCGCAGGCGAGCCCGAGTCGCTGGCGCTGGCCCTGCGACAGGACCCCCGCGAGGCGCCTGCGAAGGTCGCCGAGCTGCAGGCGGGCGACGATCGTGTCCGCCGCGCGCTTTGCCACGGCCCGGCTGGCGCCGCGGAGCCGGGAAAACGCGATCAGGTGCTCGTCGACGGACAGCTCCGGCCACAGCGGGGCGCTTTCAGGCAGCCAGCCGAGCAGACGTCGCGCCATGGCCGGTTGCCGAGCGAAATCCATGCCGTCCAGCTCGATATGTCCGCTGTCAGGGCGAAGGGCACCGGCGAGCATCGAAAGCGTGGTGGACTTGCCCGCGCCATTGACGCCGAGGAGGCCCAGGACTTCACCACGGTTCAGGCAAAACGACACCCCCTCGACGGCCAGGCGCCCGGCACGGCGTCTCGTAACGTCTGCGACATTCAGCAAATGGGCCGCGCTCATGCGGCTACGTCGCCGAACACCGCGTAACGCGCACTATCTTGCGAGCAAAACGACGCAGGGGAGTGATCATGCTGAACGAGCGAGGGGGCGGTCATCCCGCGATTGTGCGGAAAGGGGTTCGGAAACCACAACAGTGGGCTTCACATTTCGCCGAATTCCGTGCTGGTGGGTATGGAATCGGCTCGTTAGACTGGTACCTGTACGACCCCTTCACTTCCCGCGCGGTACCGACCTGATGCTCGACACCCTGCTCGATTTCCTGGCCAACGGCCTCACCCACGCAAGCTGGGGCGAGATCGCTGTCTATGTGCTCGTGGTCACCCAGCTCACCATTTTCACGGTGACGCTGTACTACCACCGCAGCGCGACCCATCGTGGTGTGGATTTCCACTGGACCCTCAACGGCTTCTTCCGTTTTTGGGGCTGGCTGACCACGGGTATGGTCGTCAAGGAATGGGTAGCGATCCATCGCAAGCATCACGCCAAGGTCGAGACCGAGGAAGATCCGCACAGCCCGCAGGTCTTCGGTATCAAGAAGGTCTTCCTGGACGGTGTGTCGCTCTATCGTGAGGCCAGCTACAACAAGGCCGACATGGAGAAGTACGGCCGTGGCACCCCCGACGACTGGTTCGAGCGCAAGCTGTTCGGCGCGCACCCGTACTGGGGCCCGGTGCTGATGGCTTTTATCGATGTCGCGCTGTTCGGCGTGATCGGCATGGCCATCTGGGCCGTGCAGATGATCTGGATTCCGTTCTGGGCCGCCGGTTTCGTCAACGGCATCGGCCACTGGTGGGGTTACCGCAACTTCGAAAGCTCCGACACCGCGACCAACATCTCGCCGTGGGGCTTCTGGATCGGCGGCGAAGAGCTGCACAACAATCATCATGCCTTCCCGAGCTCGGCCAAGTTCGCCTTGCGCAAGTGGGAGTTCGATATCGGCTGGGCGGTGATCTGCAGCCTGCGCTTCTTCCGTCTGGCCAAGGTGCTGCGTGTCGCGCCGACGCTGAACATCCGTCCGAACGTGCACCTGCCGGATGCCGAAACGCTCAAGGGCGTCCTCGCACTGCGTTTCCAGGCCACGACGGACTACTACCGCAACGTCATCCTTCCGACCATGCGCGAAGAAGTCAGTCAGGCCGGAGACAATCTGAAAGCCGTGCCGCGTCGTGTTCGTCGTGCGCTGGCCGACGGTGGTCGCTGGCTCGACAACGATGCGCGTGAGCGCATGCATGCCGCGCTGGCCAATCGCCCGGCGCTCACCACGGTGTGCGAGTTCCGCGCGCGCCTGGTCGCCCTGATGGAAGAGCGCGGTGCCGACAAGGCGCTGAAGTCTCTGCAGCAGTGGATCGTCGAGGCGGAAGAAAGCGGCATCCGTTCGTTGCAGCAGTTTGCACAGCGGCTGAAGGGTTACTCGGCGGTCGGCGCGTAACGCGATCAAGCCGATTCGAAAAAAGGGCCCGCCATCTGGCGGGCCCTTTTTTGTTTGGCACATGCGTAAGAGCCGTAAAGCCGCTTCGTAGCCGGGACATCGGGCTCGAGGTGGCGTAAGGCCTCATTCGCACGCATGTTGTGCTGAGGGTTCGCGCACGAAGTGCGCTCCCACGCGGCTTGCGCGCGTAGATAAAAAAAGGCCGCCATTCGGCGGCCAATTTTTATTTGATCTTACCTTCCTTGTATTCCACATGCTTGCGGACGACAGGATCGTACTTCATGAACACCATCTTTTCCGGCGTGTTCTTCTTGTTCTTCGTGGTCGTGTAGAAGTGACCGGTGCCCGCGGTGGAAATCAGGCGGTGCTTATCGCGCTTGCTTGCCATGGTTGATCTCCTTAGATCTTTTCGCCGCGGGAACGGAGGTCGGCCAGCACGGCTTCGATGCCGTTCTTGTCGATGGTGCGCAGCGCGTGGTTGGAAACGCGGAGCTTCACCCAGCGGTTCTCGCTGGCGACCCAGAAACGGCGCTCGTGCAGGTTCGGCAACCAGCGGCGACGGGTCTTGTTGTTTGCGTGCGAGACGTTGTTGCCGCTCTGCACGCCCTTATTGGTGACTTGGCATCTACGGGCCATGATGACCTCCTTTAGATTCGTTGGACCGCCCTTTGGCCAGGGTGGCGACGGCCCAGCCACGACCCGGTTACGGGGCGCCATGCGATGGCTGGAGGGGGGTGGAACATCCCTGACAATGAGGCCCGCATCGCATGACGGGCGTTCCCGACGGATCGGGTTGGCATAGGGAAGCCGGGCATTCTCTCAGAATCCTACGTCCTCGCGCAAGCCGGACTGTGCGGGGCGCCGGGTTGTGTGAAACAATCCCGGCTTTCGTGCCAGCGGCACGTAACCCGCCCACACGACGCCTTCTCGAGGACTCACGCAATGGCAGAAATCACCGCCAACGGCCAGGCCGGCCAGCCGCAGCTCGTGCTGCAGAAGATCTACGTCAAGGATGCTTCCTTCGAAGCGCCGAACGCTCCGCAGGTGTTCCAGGAAATGGGCGAGACCGAGGCGCAGCCGCAGGTCCAGCTCAACCTCGGCCACAAGGCCGTCGACCTCGGCAACGACCTGTTCGAAGTCGTGCTCAGCCTCACCCTCACCTGCAACCTCGGCGAGCGCACCGCTTACCTCGCCGAAGTGCACCAGGCCGGCATCTTCGGCATCGGTGGTTTCACCGATGACGACCGCGACGGCATCCTCGGTTCGTACTGCCCGAACCTGCTGTTCCCTTACGCCCGTCAGATGGTCTCGGCGATGATCCAGGAAGGTGGCTTCCCGCCGTTCCTGCTGCAGCCGATCAACTTCGACGCCCTCTACGCCGAGCAGCAGCGTCAGCAGGTCGAAGGCGGCGCCGGTACCCATACGCTCAACAGCTGAGCGATGACCTCCGCCTCCCGACCCACCGTCGCCGTTCTCGGCGCCGGTTCCTGGGGTACCGCGCTGGCTGCGCTTCTGGCGCGCAACGACGTCCCCACCCGGTTGTGGGGGCGCGACGCCGACGCGCTCGCGGAAATGGCCGCGGCGCGTCGCAACCTGCGTTACCTGCCCGACCTCGACCTGCCGCCGGAACTCGCCTACGACGGCGACCTGGCCAGCGTGCTGCGGGGGGCGGACATCGTTCTGCTCGTGGTGCCGAGCCACGCGTTCGCCGCGCTGCTCGACCAGATCGTGCCCATGCTCGAACCCGGTGTCCGCATCTCGTGGGCTACCAAGGGTTTCGAGACGGGTACGGGGCGTTTTCTGCACGAACTGGTCAACGAAAAGCTTCCCGGCAGGCCTGCCGCGGTGGTCACCGGACCCTCGTTCGCCCGCGAGGTGACCGCCGGCCTGCCCAGTGCCGTCACGGTCCACGCCACGGACGACGCCTTCGGCAAGGAACTCGCCGTGCTGCTGCACGCGCCCAACTTCCGCGCCTACACGGGTAACGACATCCTGGGGGCCGAGCTCGGCGGTGCGATGAAGAACGTGCTGGCTGTCGCCACCGGCGTCGCCGACGGTATGGAGCTGGGGCTCAACGCCCGCGCGGGCCTCATCACCCGCGGCATGAACGAGATGCTTCGCCTCGGTGTCGCGCTTGGGGCGCGTGCCGAGACGCTCATGGGTCTTGCCGGCCTGGGCGATCTCGTCCTGACCTGCACCGGCGACCTGTCACGAAACCGCCGCCTGGGTCTGGCCCTGGGCAGGGGCATTCCGTTGACGGAAGCGGTTCGCCAGATCGGTCAGGTGGTCGAGAGCGTCGTGACGGCCGACGAAGTCGCCCGCCTCGCCGGCTTCCATGGGCTGGACCTGCCCATCTCGGCCGCCGTCCGGTCGGTGCTGCATGGCGAAGTCACCCCGGAAGAGGGTCTGCGCACCCTCATGGGGCGCGAGCAGAAGGCGGAATATCCCGTCGATTTGTTCCCCCACCGCCGCGACTGACGCCGCGGCGCGTCTCCCGTCTGGCTGAACCGGGCCGGTCCGCCGGGTAAAAAGTCCTACGGGCACGTCATCCCGCCTTTGCTAAGCTTCCTGTTTTGGTCGCGCTGACAGGCTCGCATACGGATGCATCAACCGGACGACAAGCGCAGGCGTCACGCCATGGCAGAAGTGCTGCCTCTGGCGTGGCAGCGCGCATTCGACGAGCCGGCCGCTCCTCCGCTGGCCGAGCGCAGTGTGCTGGGTTTCTTCCTCGAGGGCGTCAACGACGACCACGAGCCGGCGGCCCGGCTGGATGTCGCTCCGGTCCTGCTCACGTTGAGTGCGGAGGGCCGTTACTTCCGCCCCCTGCCGCTGGACAGCCGCCACCTGCCCGAAGCCGCGCTCACGGTGGCCGAGAAGCGTCTGGCGGCCACGGTGCTCGGCCTGCCGCAGACCTTGCGCAAGAGTCGCAGCTACGCGCGTTTCGCCGGTGCGCTGGGCGACCAGCTCCTGGCTGAAGTGCTCGATGGCGCACCGTGTTTCTTCGGCGGCGTTGCCGGTCTGAAGCTGTCGCGCGGGCAGGCTCATCCCCTGAGCTGGCGCTGGAACCTCGAAAAGGACGGCAGCCAGAAGCTGGTGCCGGCGCTTCCGACCAGTCAGCGTCTTTTTCGTGTGGGCTCGCTCTGGTTCCTCGACGCGGAGCATGCCGAGATCGGTCCGCTGGAAGGTTCCCCTGACGAAGGCGCCTGGCTCGATCTTCCGCCCCTGCCGCCCGAAAGCACGGCCGCGTTCCTCGCCCGGATGGAAGGCACGCGCATGGGGCCGCGCGTGCCGCCGCCGCAGGTGTTCGGTGACATGCGTCGGGCCGAAGTCTCCCCGCGCCCGGTGCTCGTACTCCACGCCCTGACCCGGCATGCGCGGCTCGCCGCGGGTACGCCCCCCCTGGCCTATGGAAGGCTTGCCTTCGACTACGCAGGCGAGCGCCTGCCCGGGCGCGGCGGTGAGCCGCTGGTCCGACGCGTGCGCAACGGTGCGCTGCTTGAAATCACGCGACGCCGTGCTGAAGAACTCGCCTCGATGGAAACGCTGGAAGGCGCAGGCCTCAATCCCGCGGTCGATACCGAGGGCTTGCCCTGGGACATGGCCGACACGCTGCCCGATGACGCGTGGCTGTTCCCGGGCAAGGGCTATGCCGGTGCGTTGGAGGTCAATACACCGGCCCGATGGCTTGCCTTGCGTCCCCGGCTCGAAGGCGATGGCTTCGTGCTGGAGTACGACCGCAGTTTCCCCTTCGAAGTGCTCGAGGGTCCCGTGCACTGGTACGGGAAGGCGCACGAAGACGACGCGGACCGTGCGTTCGATCTGGAAATCGGCATCGAAGTCGAGGGCAAGCGCGTCAACCTGCTGCCTGCCGTCGCGCAGGCGCTGGCCGAGCACCAGCTCAGTCTGAGCCCGACGCCCGGTGAGGCTGAAGACTCGGTCTGGTACGCGCCTGTCGACGAACGCCGTCGCGTCCCGGTGCGTCTGAAAGAATTGCGAGGCTTGCTCGCTCCGCTCGCCGAATACCTCGAGAAGCCGCGTCAGCAACTGCATCTGCCTCGCGTACAGGCCGGTCGTCTCGAAGAGCTCGCGCAGGCCTTGCCCAGTGGCGGCTCGTTCGAAGCGCCCGAGCGGCTGCGTGGTTTCACCAGGCGTCTGCGTGAAGCGGCCGAGCGCGCCAGCGATGTGGTTCCCGAGGCGTTGCAGGCGGAGCTTCGCGGCTATCAGCGCGATGGCCTGCGCTGGATGAACGCCCTGGCCGAAGCCGGCACCGGTGGCGTACTCGCCGATGACATGGGTCTGGGCAAGACGCTCCAGCTCATCACGCATCTGCTGGCGCTGAAGGAAAACGGCAATCTCGAGTCGCCCGCGCTCGTCGTCGTGCCGACCAGCCTCGTGCCGAACTGGTCGTCCGAACTCGCGCGCTTCGCACCGAGTCTGCGTGTGCTGGCGCTGCATGGTCCCCAACGCGCGGAAACGTTCGCGCACATCGGCGAGAACGATGTCATCCTCACGACGTACGCATTGCTTCCGCGCGACGTCGAAACGCTGAAGAAGCAGGCGTTCTCCCTCGTGGTGCTCGACGAAGCGCAGCAGGTGAAGAACCCACGCACGCAGGCGCGTCGCGCGTTGCTCGCGTTGAAGGTGCCGCGTTGCCTCTGCCTCACCGGCACGCCGCTGGAAAATCACCTCGGCGAATTGTGGTCGCAGATCGATCTCGCCGTGCCCGGCTTGCTGGGTGACGAAGGTGCGTTCCGTCGCCACTACCGTGCGCCGATCGAGAAGCACCAGGACATCGAGTGCCAGGACCGTCTGAACCGTCGCATTGCGCCGTTCATCCTTCGTCGCACCAAAGCGCAGGTCGCGTCGGAGTTGCCGGCGAAGACCGAGATCACACGTCGTGTGGTGATGGAGCCGCGTCAGCGCGATCTCTACGAAAGCCTGCGCCTCTCGCTGGCGGAGGAACTGCGCGAGGTCATCGCGCAGCGCGGCATCGCCCATAGCGGCATCGTGGTCCTCGATGCGCTGCTCAAGCTGCGTCAGGTCTGCTGCGATCCGCGGCTGGTGAAGCTCGAGGCCGCCCGTGGCGTGCGCGAGTCCGCCAAGTTCGAACTGTTGATGGACATGCTTCCCGCGCTGCTGGCCGAAGGCCGCCGTGTCCTGTTGTTCAGTCAGTTCACGGAAATGCTCAATTTGATCGCGGTCGAGCTCGATCGACGGCGCATCAGTTACGTGACGCTGACGGGCGAAACGCGCGATCGCGCGGAGCCGGTGCAGCGCTTTCAGGACGGCGAGGTGCCGTTGTTCCTGCTCTCGCTCAAGGCGGGCGGCGTGGGCCTGAACCTGACCAGCGCCGATACCGTCATCCACTACGACCCCTGGTGGAATCCGGCGGCCGAGGCACAGGCCAGCGACCGTGCGCATCGCATCGGTCAGGACAAGCCCGTGTTCGTTTACCGGCTGATCACAGCGGGCACCGTCGAAGAACGCATCGAGGAACTCAAAGCCCGCAAGGCCGAGCTTGCCGACGCCGTGCTTGAAGGTGGCGGAAGCCGTGAGCGACTGAGCTTCGACGAAAGCGATCTCGACGCGCTGCTCGCTCCGCCGGCCTGAAGCACTCAGTCTGCGGGCTCTCCCGCCGTGCTGCGTAGGAGCGATCGCGCACTCCCGGAGGACGGGAATCCCGGGTTCTCCACGGTCATGCGCGTCATCCGCGCGCCAGGCCTTCACCTGCGCGCGGCATGACGTTTACCACTCGGCTGGCTTAACGGCGCAGCGGCGTACCGCCGGCTTCGACGATCGCCAGCGCCGCACCACCGATGAGGCCCGGCTCCGGGTTCATGATGGCCTGGGTCGGTACCTGCTCCATGGTGTCGCGGAAGCGGCCCTTGGCTTCGAAGCGTTCGCGGAACTTGCCCTTCTGGATCCACGGCAGCAGGATCGGCGTCATGCCGCCTGTGAGGTACACGCCGTCCCACGCGCCCAGCGTGAGCACGAGGTCACCGGCCACGCTGCCGAAGATGCCCGCGAACGTTTCGACCGCGCGTGCGCACATGGGGCAGGTTTCGTCGGTGGCGCGCTTGGTGATCTCTTCCGGGGTGATGTCGGCCTGCGGCTTCTGACCGGAGATTTCGCAAATCGCCTCGTAGAGATTCACCAGACCCTGGCCACAGATCAGGCGTTCGTTGGACACGCGGCCGTAGCGAAGGTTGAGCACCTTGAGGATCTCGATGTCCTCGGCGCTGTGCGCCGCGAAGCCGGCATGGCCGCCTTCGGTCTGCAGCACGCTGACCTTGTCGCCACGAATGAGCAGGCCGCCCACGCCAAGCCCGGTGCCCGGACCGACGACGACGAAGGTCTGCTCTTCCTTGGCGCCGATTTTCGGCACGGGCAGGGTGCCGACTTCCACCAGATCCTGGTGGCCCTGGGCGTCCTTGTCCGCGCTCATCAGCATCACGGCCATCGACTGCGCCGCGAAGTCGTTCACCAGGTGAACCCACTCCAGATCCAGCTCCGCGGCGAGATTCTTCGCCGAGATGGCCCAGGGGTTGTTGGTGACCTTCACCGTCTCGCCGTTATCGATGCGACCGGCGGCGGCGATGATGGCGCGCTGCGCCTCGTGGCCGGTTTCCTTGAAGTACTGCTTGGCGGCATCGCCCAGCGAAGCGTAGTCCTTAACGTGGTAACGCCGGATGCTTTCCTGGATAAGTGGTTGATCTGCTTCCGGATGCGCAATGCCGAAGCGCACGTTGGTGCCGCCGAGGTCGGCGAGCAGGGTCGGCGCCGCGGCGCTAACTTTGGACATGTTTTAAGGACCTGTCAGATCACGGAAGCCCGCAAGGTTGCCTCGCGCGGGCGCTGGCGTCTAGTGACGGTTTGCTCTGCGCCGTCTTGACATACGCAGAGCCTCCCGGTGTGACGGTGGGGACCGGCACTTTGACGTAAACGTTTACGTCGGCAGAATACCCCATCGCCCGGGTCAATGGCAGGCAGTTGCCTGCCAGGCACGGGTACAACGGGAGAGTATGTGATGGCAGTGGTTCGCCTCGAGAAGGTGCGCAAGGTTTATCCGAACGGGCATGTGGCCCTGAAGGAGGCGAGCTTCGAAATCGCCGATGGCGAACTGCTGGTGCTGGTCGGGCCCTCGGGTTGCGGCAAGACCACGCTGCTCCGGATGATCGCCGGACTCGAGTCCATCTCGGGTGGCACGCTGAGCATCGGCGACCGCGTCGTCAACGACGTGCCGCCGAAGGATCGCGATATCGCGATGGTTTTCCAGAACTACGCGCTGTACCCGCACATGACCGTTCGCGAGAACCTCGGCTTCGGCCTGCGCCTGCGTGGCGTGGACAAGGCGGAGATCGATCGCCGTGTCGCCGGCGCTTCGGACATGCTCGGCCTCGACGAACGCCTCGATCATCGTCCCGCCGCGCTGTCCGGCGGTCAGCGGCAGCGCGTGGCGCTGGGCCGTGCGATGGTGCGCGATCCCTCCGTTTTCCTGCTCGACGAACCGCTGTCGAATCTGGATGCGAAGCTGCGCCTGTCCACACGCGTGGAGATCGCGCGTATTCACCGCCGCGTGGGCGCCACGATGGTGTACGTGACGCACGACCAGATCGAAGCGATGACGCTCGGTCAGCGCATCGTGGTGTTGAACGGCGGTGTGATCCAGCAGCTGGATACGCCGATGAATCTCTACAACAAGCCGGCGAATCTTTTCGTCGCGGGTTTTCTCGGCAGCCCCGCCATGAATCTTTTCCACGGGACGCTGCGTCGCGCCGACGGGCTTCGTCTGGAGATGAAGGATGGCTCGCTCGCGCTCGCCACCGAGGCGGCCGCGCTCGGCCCCTACATCGACAAGCCGCTGATCGTCGGGGTACGCCCGGAGGACCTGCTTACGGTCAGCGACCATCCCGGTGTCGACGCACGCCTGCAGGCGCATGTCGACGTGGTGGAGCCGGTGGGCAACGAAGTGTTCCTCAACATGCGTCACGGTAGCGAAGAGCTCGTTTCGCGCGTACCGCCCCATTCGACGGTGCAGCCGGACAGCGACGTCGCGCTGGGCTTCCATCTGGAGCGCGTCCACTTCTTCGATCCGGAAAGCACGCTGCGAATCGACGTGTAAGCATGGGTCGGGGCCGCCTCACGGCGACGTTCCGCCGACGCGCTGCCCTCGACGGGCGTATCGGCGGGGCGTGAGACGCCTGCGACGCCTTGCCACCACCGGCGCGTCGGCCGAGGCGTAAAATGGGGCGATCGCCAACCAACAGGCCTCCGTCCCATGACCTTCCCCGCCGTCCGCATGCGCCGCATGCGCCGCGATGCTTTCTCCCGCGCCCTTATGCGCGAGAACGTGCTCACCGTGTCCGACCTGATCATGGTCGCTTTCGTGGTCGATGGCGAAGGCGTGCGCCAGCCGGTCTCGTCCATGCCGGGCGTCGACCGGCTGTCGATCGATGAACTGCTGAAGCTCGCCGAGGAGTGCGTCGCCCTGGGTATACCGGCGCTGGCGCTGTTCCCGTCCGTCGGCGACGGGGTGAAAAGCGAAGATGCCCGTGAGGCGTGGAACCCCGATGCCCTGTTCCAGCGCGCGACGCGCGAGCTGAAGAAGCGCTTTCCGGAACTGGGTCTTATCGGTGATGTGGCACTCGATCCGTACACCACGCACGGTCAGGACGGCCTGATCGACGCCGACGGTTACGTCATGAACGAGCCGACCGTGGAGGCGCTGATCAAGATGTCGCTGGCCCAGGCCGAAGCGGGCATGGACTTCGTCGCTCCTTCGGACATGATGGACGGCCGCATCGGCGCGATTCGCGACGCGCTCGAAGACGCCGGCTACATCCACACCCGCATCCTTGCGTATTCGGCGAAGTACGCGTCGAGTTTCTACGGCCCGTTCCGCGACGCGGTCGGCTCGTCGGCCAATCTGGGCAAGGGCAACAAGCACACCTATCAGATGGACGTCGGCAACAGCGACGAGGCCCTGCGCGAGGTCGAACTGGATCTCGCCGAAGGCGCCGATGCCGTGATGGTGAAGCCGGGCCTGCCTTATCTGGACATCGTCCGGCGGGTGAAAGACGCCTTCGGCGCGCCCACGTTCGTCTATCAGGTCAGCGGGGAGTACGCCATGATCAAGGCGGCCTCGCAGAACGGCTGGCTGGACGAGAAGGCCGTCGTCATGGAATCGCTGCTGGCGATGAAACGGGCGGGCGCCGATGCGATCCTGACCTACTTCGCGGTGGACGTGGCGCGCTGGCTGAAGGGTTGAGCGGCATTTCGTCCAAAACGGCAGCGGGATCCGCATGACATAATCCGGGACGATTTCCCGGGAGCCGCAGCATGGATGGACATCACTTTCTAGAGACGGCCGTCGTCTTCCTGCTGGCGACGGTGGTTGCCGTGCCGCTCACCAAACGCTTCCGTCTGGGTGCCGTGCTGGGTTACCTGCTGGCGGGCGTCGTGATCGGGCCGTCCGTCCTCGGCCTGGTCAGCGACACCGAGGGCGTTGCGACGATCTCCGATTTCGGCGTCGTGCTGATGCTGTTCGTGATCGGCCTCGAGCTGTCGCCGTCCCGCCTGTGGGTGATGCGCCGTGCGGTGTTCGGCAGCGGCAGCCTGCAGGTGATCACCTGTGCGCTCGCTCTCGGTGCTATCGGCTACTTCCTGTTCGGCCTGACCTGGAAGGCGGGCGTGATCGTCGGTGGCAGCCTTGCGCTGTCGTCCACCGCGTTCGGCCTTCAGATCCTCGCTGAGCGCAAAGAGGCCGGCGCCGCCTACGGTCGCCAGGCCTTCGCCATCCTGCTCTTCCAGGATCTCGCCGCCATTCCGTTGATCGCCGCGGTGCCGTTGCTCGGTGGCGCGGTCGCCCACGGCGCGCACGGTCCCGACACGATGAGCGTGGTCCGGGTCGTCGGCACCATCTTCGCCGTGATCCTCGGCGGCCGGCTGCTGCTGCGCCATGTGTTCCGCTTCGTCGCCCGCGCCAAGAGCACCGAGGTGTTCACCGCGACGGCGCTGCTGGTGGTCATGGGCACGGCATGGCTGATGGAACTGGCGGGCATCTCCGTGACGCTCGGCGCCTTCCTCGCCGGCCTGCTGCTGGCGGATTCGGAGTATCGCCACGAGCTCGAGTCGAATATCGAACCCTTCAAGGGGCTGCTGCTCGGCCTGTTCTTCGTCAGCGTGGGCATGTCGGTCGACCTCGCGTTGCTGGTCGCCAAGCCGTTGCTCGTGCTGGGCATGGTGGCGCTGCTGCTCACGGTGAAGGCTCTGCTGATCGTTCCGCTGGGCCGGCTGGTCGCCTCGCTGACCACCGCCGATTCGGTGCGTCTGGCGGCCGTGCTGGCGAGCGGCGGCGAATTCGCCTTCGTCATCCTCAACCTCGCACAGCAGAATCGCCTGATCGACGACAGCCAGCGTGGCCTCATGGTCATGGCGATCTCGCTGTCGATGGCGCTGACGCCGTTGCTCGTGCTTGCCGCGTCGCGTCTCGTGCATGAGCGTGTGCGCAAGCCGGACCGTGCATTCGACACCATCGAGGCCGATACGCCCCGCGTCATCATCGCCGGCTTCGGGCGCATGGGCCAGATCGTCGCTCGCGTGCTGCGTGCGCAGGGCATCCAGTTCGTCGCGCTGGAGAGCTCGGTGGAGCAGGTGGAGACCTCGCGCCGCTTCGGCGGCACGTCGCTGTTTTTCGGCGATCCCGGGCGTCCGGAAATGCTGCGTGCCGCGCAGGCGGACAAGGCCGAGGTGTTCGTCATCGCCACCGACGATCCCGAAGCCAACATCCGCACCGCGCGGCTGGTGAAGCGCCAGTACCCGCACCTCAAGATCGTCGCCCGCGCGCGTAACCGTCAGCATGCGTTCCGTCTCATGGATATCGGCATCGAAGATCCCGTGCGCGAGACCTTCTACTCCAGCCTGGAGATGACCCGCCACGTGCTCCAGTCGCTGGACATGTCGGCCGACGTCGTCGACAGCCGTATCGCGCGGTTCCGCAAGCACGACGAGCAGGTGCTGCGCGCGCAGTACCTGGTGTATGACGACGATGCCGCCCTCATGCAGTCCTCGAAGGAAGCCCTGCACGACCTGCAGCAGCTCTTCGAGGCCGATGCGGTGGAAGAGCGCGAAAAGGAAGCCTGACCCTGAAGAGGCGAGCGCGCTCGCTGTAGGAGCGAGCCCCGCTCGCGACAGCCCGTCGCGAGGGAGCCACAGGCGGCCGTGGTCTTAGTCCGGCTGCGCCGGCTGCCGCAACGTCTGCCTCACGCTCGGAATCGCGCCGACACGCGTTCCGAGCTCGTGCGCGATGTCCACGTAACCCAGATGCCGGGCGACATCGCCGGCGGTCCGGCCGAACGCATCGGCCGCCTGACGGTTCGCACCGCGATGGATCAGGACGCGGGCCGGGCCCAGCAGCGCATGCATCGCACTTGCGTGCAGCGCGCTGACGCCGCGATGGTCGGCGTGTTCGATCTTCGCGCCCGCGTCGAGCAGGACGGGTACCAGCGCGCCAAGGTGGGTGGCATCCGCCTCGGTACCGGGGCGCAGATGCGCACCCAGCAGCATCAGCAGCGGGGTCACGCCGTCCTTGTCCGCCTTGTTCACATCGGCACCCTTGCCGATGACCGTATCGAGCAGGCGACGTGCGCGCAGGCTGTCGCTGCTGCCGAAGCAGTATTGCGCGGCGGCATGCAGCGCCGTGTGTCCGTGCGCGTCCTCGGCGCGGGCATCGGCGCCTGCCGCGAGCAGCATCTCGGCGATCTCGGGGTAGCCGAGGGCGGCGGCGATCATCAGGGCGGTCGTATCGCCCGGCAGTCGCTGGTCCGCCGCCACGCCGCGCGCGAGCAACGCTTCGACGATCGTGTCGCGACGCGCGTTCACCGCGGCGGCGAGTGGCGTGATGCCCGAAGCGGCGGCGAGCGTGGGATCGGCGCCCGCTTCGATGAGGTGTTCGGCCACATCCCGCCTTCCGGCGCCGGCGGCACGAAGCAGGGCGGTGGCGCCTTGCGCATCGCGCGTGTCCACGGCAAAACCGAGTTCGAGCAGCCGGTCGACCGCCTGTATGTCGCCCGCGGCGGCGGCGGCGGGTAAGTCATCGGCACGCAGCGGACGGCGCGGCAGTGGCCATGCGGTCCAGCTCAGCCAGCGCTCGACATCGCCATGGCCGATGCCGAGGCCGTACGGCGTCTCGCCATTGACGTCCGCCGCTTCCGGGTCCGCGCCATGAGCGACCAGCAGGCGGACGAGGGGCAGGCTCTCGCCGCCCTGTTCCAGCGCGGCATGCAGGGGCGTACGGCCTCCCGCATCGCGCACGTTCGGGTCCATGCCCCGGGCGAGCAAGGCACCGAGCAACGCGCTGCGGCCGGTGGCAGCCGCCATGTGCACCGGCGTGCGACCGCGCGCGTCGGCGCCGAAGGGGTCGGCACCGGCTTCGAGCATCGCGAGCGTCAGGCGTTCGTCGGCACCGTCCAGACGGCACACTGCCTGACCGAGGAGGCCCGCACCCGCGGGGGTGGCGCCCGCGCGCATCAGCTGCAGCAGCGCGTCGGCCGACTGGGGAAGCTGGGGGAGCAGGGCGTCGAACAGCCGGCGACCGGTCGTGTCGGTTCCGTCGGCCGGGGGCGCCAGCCGCGCCTCGGCATGGAGGCCATGGTCCAGCAGCCACGCGCGTGCCGCATCGAAGCCCGTGCCAGCCAGATCGACATACAGCGCGGCGAGTTCTTCCGCGGGCCAGGCACGAACCTTGGCGGTGAACGTGGACGCGACGGCCCAGTGTCCGAAACGCAAGGCATCGTAGAGATGCATCGGCGAATCCGCACCCGCCTCCGGTACGACCGATTCGCTCAGCGATGTCGGCAGTGGCGTCTCCGGGTCGAGCAGGGCGACGAAGTCCCAGCGGCCCGTACCGGCCGCGTGGTCGAGCGCGCTGCGTCCATCCGCGCCGGCTTCCTTCGGCTGGGCCCCCAGCGCGAGCAGCGCGCGTACCGTGGCGGCCTGGGCGCGCGGCGACTGGCAGGCCAGCGTCAGCGCGTCGCGTCCGTGGCTGTCGCGCGGCGAGGCATTGGCCTGGGCGTCGGCCAGCAACTGGACGATGCCGTGAGCGCCGGCACGCGCGGCCTCCATGAGGGCGGTGGTGCCATGCCGGTCGGCGAGGTTCGGCTGGGCGTGGGCCTGAAGCAGGGCCCGGGCGATCTGCTCGTGACCTTCCGCGGAGGCGGCGATCAGGGCCGAGCGTCCGTGGGCGTCGGTGGCGTTCACTGGTGCCTTGTAGCGCAGCAGCACCTTCACACCTTCCGCGTCGTCGTCGGCGATACCGGCGGCGGCGACCAGGGCGGGCTCGCCGCCGACGGGAGCGGGTTTGGCACCGTGCTCGAGAAGGAAGCGTACGAGTGCCCAGTTGGCCGCGCGGCACGCGATGGCCAGCGGCGTGTCGCCGGCGGCGTTGACGGCGTCGACCGGCGCGCCTGCATCGAGCAGCATGGCGGCGACGGTCGGCTCGGCGCTGAGCACCGCCCCGTGCAGTGCGGTGTTGCCCTCGGCATCGGTGGCGGCGGCGTTCGCGCCGTTGGTCAGCAGGGTGAGGACGGCTTCAGGGCGACCGTGCCAGCTGTCGCGCGTGGCGGCGTGCAACGCGGTCACGCCCTGATGGGCACGGCTGACCTGCGCGCCACGCGCGATCAGCGCACGCAGCAGGCGGATGTCGGGGGAAAGGGCGGCGAGCGTCAGCACGGGGCGCTGGTCGCGATCGCCCGGTTCCGCGGCGGTGTTGGGGTCGGCACCGGCTTCGACGAGCGCCACGGCCCGTGCGATGTCGCCTTCGCGGGCCGCTGCCAGGAGCGCGTGCTCACGTACGCCGGGCTGACTTTCTTCGTTGCTGAGTACGGGAATGGGGGGAGGCGGCGCAGTCACGTCCGGCTCGATGCCCGGCTCACGCCGGGGCTCGGCGCGGGCCGTACGGATATGCCCGCGGCGCTCGCAGAGCAGCGCACGGAGGGTGCGGTTCGCGATCACCATGCCGGCGACGGGCAGCAGCACCACGCCATAGATCGCCAGTGCGGCGATTCGCATCTCCGGGGGAAACACGCCGTAGAGGCCGGAAAGGGCCACGGCGCAGAACGCGAGTACGAGCAGGCTGAAGGCGGCGGGCAGGAAATGCGAGAAGAAACGTTCCTCGGCGGAAAGGTGGCGGCCGAAGCTGACCGAGCGGGCCACCGCGGTGAATATCCACGAGCCGTTACCGCTGTCCTCGGGGTAGGCATCGTCCCAGAGGAAAAGAAGCCCGAACGCCGGCCACATGCGCCACAGCGCCGCCAGCGCGACCACGAGCGTCGCTGCCAGTAACAGCGCCACGCCCAGGCTGGGCGCCTGCGTCAGCTTGAGCAGCGGCCAGGCGACGAGCACGAACACGACGAAGGTGTAGGCCGTGAAGATCACGACGTGCGCCGAGCCGCGACGCAAGGCCGTACGCAGGAAGCTCGTTTCGGGATCGAAACCGATCGCGTGACAGACCGCGGCCATCACCAGGGCGTTAGCGAGCAGCAGCGGAATCAGCGCAAGCGGCGACGCCGTGAGACCCGCGCAGGCGACAGCGGCGAGGGCGGGAAGGAACCAGGGCAGCGCCTTGATCAGCGATGGTCGACGACGTTTGGGATTGGCCATGCGCGCGAGTATACGGACGCGCATGGCATCACGCGGTAACGACGTGTTAACCCACGCCGCACACTCTGCCTGTGCGCGGATTCGGCCGATCAGACGCGGACGAGCGTCCGGTCGGGGTCGATCTCGCGATTGTGGTTCGGCTGATTGCAGACGGTGAGCGTGTCGCCGGGAGGCGTCTGCAGATGCCAGCCGCAACCCGCGAGGTTGATGAGAACCTGCTCAGTGTCGTTGTGCGGCAGCTTGCGCTGGGGCGTGAGTTCGAACTCCAGCACGAAGCGGAGTTCGCCCAGCAGGAGGACGAGCGGCTCGGGAAGCATGTCGAAGCCGTCCCGGCGGGTCATCCAGACGTAAGTATCGGGCTTGCGAAGGCTTGCGTAGACGTAGCAGTGCATGACGGCGGTCTCGCTTGCGGATCGGCAGCATACGTTAGCAAAAGAGGGGCGACGCAAGTGTGCATAAACGTCGGATGTTTCGAGTTTGTTGCACATGCACTTGCAAATTATTCGTCAAGTCGTCCAGAGTCCCACCCAGATTGTTAAACGCGCGTATGAAAACGGCTAACTTTTCCGTACCGCGCACGTGACATCGACCCAGAACAGAACAAAAGCAGGAGCCACCACGCATGCAGAAGTTGACCCATACCCGTTCGCTGGCCGTCGCCGCCCTTTCGCTGGCCATCGCCGGCGCGCTGGTGGCTCCGCAGGCCGCTCACGCCAGCGCCTTCCAGCTGAAGGAAAACAGCGCCGCCGCCCTCGGTCGCGCTTTCGCCGGTTCCGCCGCCGCAGGTGACGACGCCTCGGTGATCGTGAACAACCCGGCCGCCATGAGCCTGCTCAAGGGCACCACGTTCCAGGCCGACGTCACCGGCATCAACTTCAGCACCAAGTTCCACGGCACCGCGACCGACGCTCAGGGTCGTCCCATCTCGGGCGGCAACGGCGGCGACGCCGGCACCACGATCCCGGTTCCGGCGTTCTACGTCGCGACCCAGGTCAGCGATCGCTGGCACATCGGCCTCGGCCTGACCGCCCCGTTCGGTTTCAAGACCGAATACGACTCCGACTGGAAGGGTCGTTACAACGCCATCAAGTCCGACTTCAAGTCGTATGACGCGACGCTGTCGGCGTCGTTCGACGTGACGGACGACTTCGCCCTCGGCGCAAGCTTCATCGCGCAGAAGACGACCGCTGAACTGACCAGTGCGATCAACTACAACACGGTCGGCCTCGGCCTGATCCAGCGCGCCGCCGCCGCGGGTCAGCTGCCGCCCGCCACCGCCCGCGCCCTGGCCGCACAGTACGCCGCCGTGGTTCCGCCGGGTAGCGATGGCGTCGCCAAGATCAAGGGTGACGACTGGGCCTACGGCTGGCAGATCGGTGGTCTGTGGAAGCTGACCCAGAACGACCGCATCGCCCTGAACTACCGCAGCAAGATCAGCCACAAGCTGGAAGGCACCGGTAACTTCACGATGCCGAGCAACGTGACGGCCGTGCTGTCCAACCCGACTGTCGGTGCGCTGCTCGGTTCGGGCCAGCCGCCCTTCACCCACACCAACGGTACGGCTGACTTCACCACGCCGTCCGTCGCCACCGCGAGCTTCTGGCACCAGGACGTGAAGTTCGGCCTGGGCTTCGATCTGTCGTGGACCAAGTGGAACGAGTTCAAGGACCTCACGGTCAATTACTCGAACCCGAACCAGCCGTCCACCAGCGAAGACTACAGCTGGCGCAACAGCTACTTCCTGTCCGCCGGTGGCGAGTACTACCCGACCGACAAGCTGACGCTGCGCGCCGGTGTCGCCGTCGACACGACGCCGACCTACGACGATACCCGCTCCCCGCGCGTGCCGGACTCGACCCGCAAGTGGCTGGCCTTCGGTATCGGCTACAAGGCCACCGAGCGTTTCGAAGTCAACGCGGGTTACGCCCACATCTTCGTTAACAAGGCTCACATCGCTGGCGTCACCAATGCCACCAACGACCGTCTGGTCGGCCAGAACGACGACAAGGGCAACCTGCTGAGCGTCTCGGCCAAGTACCAGTTCTGATCGTCTCCCCCGATCGGCTGATATGAGCCAGTAAAAAAACCTCCCCGGTGACGGGGAGGTTTTTTTGTGGGTGGCCTTCAGGCCAGTCGGACGGGATCGTGCGTGGGGCGCGCTCCTACAGGCCTTCCGCGCCGTGGCATTTTTTGAATTTCTTGCCGCTGCCGCACGGGCAGACGTCGTTGCGGCCGACTTTCGACTCGTCGCGCTGTACGGGCTTGCCGTGCCGCGGATGGCGGCGACGATAGAGCTGCGCGAGCTGGAACGGGATCTCGTTGAGCAGGTTCATCCGCTCCTCAAACGACGGCAGGGCCACCGTCGGTGTGCCCGGGTCCGGATCGGTCTGATCCGCCGTCAGGGTCAGCAGCATGCCGACGAACGGATAGGTCTTTTCATCCAGCCACTCGGACCATTCCTCTTCCCACTCGCTGAGGGCGAAGCGAAAGCCCAGCGCCCAGTCGCTCGCGAGCGGGAAGTCGCCATTGTACGAAGCGACGTCCTCGATCTCGTCGAATTCCTCGGGCGAGTCGATGAAGGGCAGGGCGTCTTCCGCCAGTACCTTGGGATCGCCCGACACGCGTGCCTCGATCACCGCCCAGAATTCCTTGAGCAGCGTGGCGACCTCCGCGTGCACGGCCTCGGACTCCCAGGGCGTCGCCTCGTCGGTGTCGAGGATCGCCATGCAGTCGTCGATGTCGACGTCGGCCGGGCCCACGATCGCCGCCGAGAAGAGCCCGTCCAGCGTCTCCAGCGAATAGCGGTTGGTCGAGATCAGGAGGTCGTCGAGACGGCCCAGGCGCGTTTCATTCATCTGCATGGCAATGACTCAGTAAGCGTAGTCGCGGAACACGGGATCGACGCTGCCGTTCCATTCGCTCTGGAAGAGCTCGAGCTTGGTGTCGGCCTGGGTTTTGCCGGAGAGGGCGATCTCTTCCAGCGGTTCGAGGTAGACGGATTCGTCGACGCCGCGGTGACCGGTGCGGTTGCGCCGCTTGAGGCCTTCCCGGGCGATCTTCACCGCCTCCAGTGACAGCTCGCGCACGCTGTGGTCGCGGAAGCGAAGCGCGAGCGCCTCCTTCGGTACGCCGTCACGCAGCGCATGGCGCTCGGCCTTCGTGAAGTCCTTCACGAGGTCCCATGCGGCGTCCAGCGCGGTGTCGTCGTACAGCAGGCCCACCCAGAACGCGGGCAGTGCGCACAGCGAGTTCCACGTGCTGGTATCCGCGCCGCGCATCTCGAGGTACTGCTTCAGGCGCACCTCGGGGAAGGCGGTGGTCAGGTGATCGGCCCAGTCGCGCATGTTGGCCTTCTCGCCCGGCAAGGCGGCCAGCTCACCACGCATGAACTTCTTGAAGTCCTGGCCGGACAGGTCGACATACTTGCCGTCGCGATAGCTGAAGTACATCGGCACGTCGAGGATGTAGTCGACGTAGCGCTCGTAGCCGAAACCGTCTTCGAAAACGAAATCGAGCATGCCCGTGCGGTCGGCGTCGGTATCGGTCCAGACGTGCGAACGATACGACTTGTAACCGTTGGGCTTGCCTTCGGTGAAGGGGGAGTTGGCGAACAGCGCCGTGGCGATCGGCTGCAGCGCGAGGCCCACGCGGAACTTCTTCACCATGTCCGCCTCGGTCGCGTAGTCGAGGTTGACCTGCACCGTGCAGGTGCGCGTCATCATGTCGAGGCCGAGCGAACCGACCTTGGGCATGTACTCGCGCATGATCTTGTAGCGGCCCTTGGGCATCCACGGCATCTGGTCGCGACGCCACTTGGGCTGGAAGCCCATTCCCAGGAAGCCGATGCCGAGTTCCTCGGCCACCGAGCGGACTTCCTTCAGGTGGTTGGTGACTTCGTCGCAGGTCTCGTGGATCGTCTCCAGCGGCGCACCGGAGAGCTCCAGCTGCCCGGCCGGTTCGAGGGTGATGTTCGCCATGCCCTTGGTCAGCGCGACCGGGGTGTCGCCTTCACGGGCCACGTCCCAGCCGAAGCGCGTCGCCAGGGTCTCCAGTAGCTGGCGGATGCCCGGACGGTCCCCGTCGAACGGTGGCGGGGTAAGGTCGTCGCTGTAGAAGCCGAATTTCTCGTGCTCCGTTCCGATGCGCCAGGCTTCACGCGGCTTCTCGCCCCTGGCGAGATAGGCGACCAGATCGTCACGGTCGCCGATGGGCGTGCTCTTGGCGGCGCTGGGGATGGACACGGGGCTTTCCTTGAAGAGGGGGCTTTTTGGCCGGATGCGGCCCAGATGGGGGCGCATGCCCGCCGGGAAAAGGTGGCATGCCGGCGGCGCAGGGTAGCAAATGCGTCGGCGAGTCGGTGAAAACGAGGAGGTCGGGACCTTCTGCCCTTGCCGACCCTGGCGCTCGTCAGTCGCGCAGCTATCCAGGCATGCGTCGATGCTTCCTATACTCTGGCGGCAATATGCATCGACAAGGGAGTCATGAGGCGATGACCGTCAAGCGAAGGTCAAGCAAGGAGCAAGAGCCTGAGGCGTTGCCGACCGGCCAATGGGTGCTGCCGTTGTCGCCCGGGGTCGATCACGCGGTCGATGAGGCTCTGGCCGTGGCGCCAGCAGGCCGGTTCAGTAACTACGTCGTTTACGTTGACGAGAGCGGCGATCATGGTCTTGAAACCGTAGACCCGAACTATCCTGTTTTCGTGCTGGCATTTTGTGTCTTTCACAAAGGGCATTATGCGGATGCCATCGTCCCCGCGATCGAGTCATTCAAGTTCAGGCACTTCGGGCATGACATCGTCGTGCTTCACGAACACGACATACGGAAGGAAAAGGGAATCTTCCGCTTCAACAATCGCCTGGAAAAGGAAGTTTTTCTTGACGAGCTCACTGGGTTGATCGACACGAGCAACTTTATTCTGATCAGCTGCGTCATCAGCAAGGCGAGGCTCAGGGAGCGTGCTCAGCTTGAAAGCAATCCATACCATCTGGCTCTCGGATTCTGTCTCGAGACGCTGTTTGAGCTTGTTGAGGAGAAAGAACAGGGCGATCGTCCGACTCACGTCGTCGTTGAGTGCCGAGGTAAAAAAGAAGATCGTGATCTGGAGCTGGAATTCCGGAGAATTTGTGACGGCGCTAACAGGTGGGGGCGCCAGCTGCCATTCGCCATTAAATTCGCCGACAAGAAGACGAACTCCTCTGGACTGCAACTCGCCGATCTCGTAGCCCGGCCCATCGGCCTGTCGGTCCTTCGACCGCAAAGCCCTAATCGGGCATTTGAGGTGCTCAAGCGTAAGTTCTTCTGCAAAGGAGGGCGCAAAAAGCTTGGCGTCGACTTCGAAGGGTGGGGGCTCAAGCTTTTCCCTGACGCAGAAAGCGAAAAGCCCCGGTGAACTCACCGAGGCTATGACGCCGACCGGGAACCCCCAGTCCACTTAGGCGTGAAGTTTAGAACGGGGGCGGCCAGTGGCACAAGGCACCCCCCTTCGCCGTCGATACGTTGCAAATTCTCGCGCGAGCCTCTCACTTGCCTGACCGGCGCGTGTGCTGGCACTCCAAAGACGAAGAGGCCGCCCCATGGGCGGCCTCTTCGCAAGATCCGGTGCGGCGCGATCAGCGCTTCATCGAATTGAAGAACTCGTCGTTGGACTTCGTGTTCTTCATCTTGTCGAGCATGAACTCCATCGCGGCGAGCTCATCCATCGGGTGCAGCAGCTTGCGCAGGATCCAGATCTTGGCGAGCAGGTCCGGATCGATGAGCAGGTCTTCGCGGCGGGTGCCCGAGCGGTTGATATCGATGGCCGGATAGACGCGCTTCTCGGAGATACGACGGGACAGGTGCACTTCCATGTTGCCGGTGCCCTTGAACTCCTCGTAGATCACCTCGTCCATCTTGGAGCCCGTGTCGGTCAGCGCGGTGGCGATGATCGTCAGGCTGCCGCCTTCCTCGACGTTACGCGCCGCGCCGAAGAAGCGCTTGGGGCGCTGCAGGGCATTGGCGTCGACACCGCCGGTGAGGACCTTGCCGGAGCTCGGTACCACGGTGTTGTAGGCACGGGCCAGGCGGGTAATCGAGTCGAGCAGGATCACCACGTCCTTCTTGTGCTCGACCAGACGCTTGGCGCGCTCGATCACCATTTCGGCGACCTGCACGTGGCGAACGGCCGGCTCGTCGAAGGTCGAGCTGATGACTTCGGCGCGAACCGTACGCGCGATTTCCGTGACTTCCTCAGGGCGCTCATCGATCAGCAGCATGATCAGATGGACGTCCGGATGGTTGTACTGGATAGCCTGCGCGATGTTCTGCAACATCATCGTCTTACCGGATTTCGGCTGGGAGACGATGAGGCCACGCTGGCCGCGGCCGATGGGTGCGACCAGATCGAGAATGCGGCCCGTGATGTCCTCGGTGGACCCGTTGCCGCGCTCGAGCTTGAACGACTTGCGCGGGAACAGCGGGGTGAGGTTCTCGAACAGCAGCTTGTTCTTCGACGCCTCCGGCGGATCGCCGTTGATGTCGTCGACCTTGAGCATCGCGAAGTAACGCTCGCCTTCCTTGGGATGGCGGACGCGTCCGGTGATGTAATCACCCGTGCGCAGGTTGAAGCGGCGGATCTGGCTGGGGGAGACGTAGATGTCGTCCGGGCCGGCCAGGTACGACTCGTCGGCCGAGCGCAGGAAGCCGAAGCCGTCCTGGAGGATTTCGAGCACGCCCTCCGCCCAGATGCCGCCGCCCGAACGGGCGTGGGCCTTCAGGATATTGAAGACGACGTCCTGCTTGCGCTGGCGGGCCACGCCCTCGCGGACACCGAGCGACTCGGCGAACTCGAGCAGCTGGATCGCGTTCTTGCGCTTGAGTTCGGTCAGGTTGATCAGGCGATCGTTGCTGCCGGCGTCGGCGTTCTCGTCATCGTCGACGGGATAACCGTTGTTGTTGTTGCGCGGGTGCTGGTAGTTGCCGCCGTTGCCGGGGTTACCGCCACCTGGGCGCTGCTGGTTGTTCCGGTCGCCACGGTCGCCGCGGTCGTTGCGTTCGTTCCGGCGACGACGGCCCCGGCCTTCGCGCTCGTTGTTCGGGTTGTTCGGGTTGTTACGGTCGTTGCGATTCGGCTGCTGGTTGGGGTTGTCGCCCCGGGCCTGCTGCTGACCGCCCTGACCCTGACCGCCGCCCTGCGAAGGGGCAGGCTGGCCGCCGTCGCGCGCTTCAGTCGACGGGGCCGCGGGACGCGGCTCCGCCGGTGACGCCGGCGCGTTGCTCAACTGCAACTCGGCCTGCGGCGCCGGTGTCGGTACCGGAGGCAGCGGCGGCGGAGACTTGACCGCCGGCGGCGCGACGGGAGCCGGCGCGGGTGCGCTCGTCTCTACCGCGGATGCGGCGGCTGGCGCCTTTCGGCGCGTACGGGGACGCGGTTCGGTCGCAGGCTGGTCGCCGGCGCCCTTGGCGTCGATGGAATCTTTAGTTTCGATATCGGACACGGGCAAACCTCACGGGGCGCCGTTAAAAGAAGAAGGGAGAGGGTTCGCGACTGGAGGGGACAAGCGGTGTCCCGGCGAACTCCTAGAGCCTAGCATCGCGTGAGGCGCGGCGTAAAGCGCCTCACGCGGCGGCGTGGGTGAAACGGGGAATTCAGAGGGACTTTTCGATGAACTGGGTCAGCTGACCCTTGCCGACGGCGCCGATCTGGGTGCCGGCGACCTTGCCGTCCTTGAAGATCATCAGGGTCGGGATGCCACGGACGCCGAACTGGCGGGGCGTCTGCTGGTTTTCGTCGATGTTGATCTTGACGATTTTCAGTTTGCCTTCGTACTCGCCGGCCAAGTCATCGAGCAACGGAGCGATCGACTTGCACGGGCCGCACCACTCGGCCCAGAAATCGAGCAGGACCGGGGTGTCGGAATCGAGGACTTCCTGCTGGAAGGCAGAGTCGCTCGTATGGGTGATCTTTTCGCTCACCGTGATCTCCAGAATGGGGGTAATAGGGGGTTGACGACCGTGACGCCTGCATCGGCTACACTAAGGAGCCTCATGTCGCGGGTCCAACCGGAACCGAAGGTCTTGGCCATTGCAGCCGCTGGCCCTCATTCCAACGCAACTAGGGGCGCGATTCAAGCGATTCAAGGGCGCCGACGGGATGGTTTCCGTTGACATAGGTGAAAAGGTTAATCGTTTCAAGCCTCTTCACCTATGCCAGCGGGAACCGTCGGGTCGCGCGCCGCCGCCTCCGGCCATCGTGCGCCGGGCGCGTCGTCTGGCCGCCGGACTGACACCTGGCCGCCCCCGACTCTCCCGTGACGCCGGCCGGATCACCCACCGTCCCGAGGCCCGCCCGGCCGCCGGGATGCCGTCGCGCCTCCGCGCGACGAGACGCCAGGCCATTCATACCTATGTCCCAAACCGTTCTCACCGACGTCTTCTACGAAAACCTCGACCTTCATCCGCTTCTCCATCAGGGCCTTGCCGCCGCCGGCATCACCCGCTGCACGCCCATCCAGGCGCTGACCCTGCCGCTCGCCCTGACGGGCCGTGACGTAGCGGGTCAGGCGCAGACGGGCACGGGCAAGACCTTCGCCTTCCTGGTCGCCCTGATGGACCGCCTGCTGAAGCATCCGGCCGCGCCCAACCGCCGCGACGCGGATCCGCGCGCCCTGATCATCGCGCCGACGCGCGAACTGGCCATCCAGATCGAGAAGGACTTCCAGACCATCGGCAAGGCCACCGGTCTGCGCAGCGCGCTCATCTACGGCGGCGTCGATTACGACAAGCAGCGCCAGCAGCTGCGCGACGGCTGCGACATCATCATCGCCACGCCGGGTCGCCTGCTCGACTACCACAAGCAGGACGTGTTCGGCTTCGGCTCGGTCGAAGTCATGGTCATCGACGAAGCCGACCGCATGTTCGACCTTGGTTTCATCAAGGACGTCCGCTTCATCTTCCGCCGCCTGCCGGCCCGCGAGCAGCGTCAGGTGCTGCTGTTTTCCGCCACGCTGAGCCATCGCGTGCTGGAGCTGGCCTACGAGCACATGCACGAGGCCGAAAAGCTGGTCGTCGAGACGGAAAACGTCACCGCCGACCGCGTCCGCCAGGTCGTCTACTTCCCGTCCAAGGAAGAGAAGATGCCGCTGCTGCTCAACCTGCTCGAAGAGACCAAGGCCGAGCGCAGCATCATCTTCGTCAACACCAAGGCCGCCGCCGAGCGCATCACCGATCGCCTCAAGCGCCACAACTTCCGTGTCGGCGCCATCTCGGGCGACGTGCCGCAGGTCAAGCGCCAGAAGCTGCTGCAGCGTTTCCAGGACGGCCAGATCGACATGCTCGTGGCGACCGACGTCGCCGCGCGCGGTCTGCATATTCCCGCCGTCAGTCACGTCTTCAATTACGACCTGCCGCAGGATGCCGAGGACTACGTGCACCGCATCGGCCGTACGGCCCGCCTGGGCGCTGAAGGCGACGCGATCAGCTTTGCCTGCGACCTCTACGCGATGGGCCTTCCGGACATCGAGACGTACATCAACCAGAAGATTCCGACCGCCTCGATCGAAGCGAAGATGTTGGTGATGCCGGCGCCGCGCCCGCGTGCCGACGGCGTGCAGGACGAAGTCGACGATCCGAACGATACGGGCGGTCACATCCCGACGCGCGGCGCACCGCCGGAGAAGGGCGGTCGTGGCGGTCGGGAGGGTGGTCGTGGCGGTTCCCGCTCGGGCGAGCGCTCCGGCAGCCGCGAGCGTCGCCCGCGCCCGCCGCGCGAGGACACCCCGGTCGGTGGCTTCACCGCCGCCTCCACGGAGGTCCCGGTAAAGACCGTGATCGTTGCCGAGTCGGTCGAGGAGCTGCCGGCCGCCGCCGAGGCCATCGCTGCCGATGGCGCCCCGAAGAAGCGTCGCCGCCGTCGCGGTGGTCGTGGCCGCGGCGCGCGCGAAGGCGTGGAGAACGTCGAGGGTAGCGGCGCCACCGATCAGGCCGCAGGCCCGAAGGCAGCCGCCCCGTCGCGTCACGCGGATGGTCAGTCGCGTCAGGGCAGCCGCCCGTCGCGTCAGGTCGCAGCGAACCGCCCGGCCGCTGCCGCTGCCGCTCCGGCGCCTGCACCGCATACGCATGAGAAGGTCGGTTTCTTCCGCCGCATCGGCCGGCTGTTCGGCGGTCGGTAAACCCACGACCGGTAGGAGCGCGCCCCGCGCGCGGAAAGCCAACGAAGCAATGAAGCGGCACCCCATCACCGCTTCGTAGGCCTTTCGCGCCCCGCGCGCGCTCTTGCATCCCGTCCGGCACATGCCCGGCACGTTCCACCCCGCACAACCCACCCGACATCCCTTATCCTCTGGGGTCCAACGGGCCAACAGGTAATGCGGTGATCGGTTTCGATCTGGTGAGCAAACGATACGAGGGCGGTCACCAGGCCCTTACCGATGTATCGTTCCAGGTCGCGGCCGGTGAAATGGCCTTCGTTACCGGGCATTCCGGCGCCGGCAAGAGCACCCTGCTCAAGTTGCTGGCCATGATCGAACGGCCGACCAACGGCGTCGTCACCCTCGACGGCCAGAAACTCAACACGGTCCGCTCGTCGGATATCCCGCGCATCCGCCGCAAGCTGGGCATGGTCTTTCAGGATCACCGCCTGCTCCTGGATCGCACGGTCTTCGCCAATGTCGAACTGCCGCTGGTGATCGCCGGCGTGGCGCCGGCTGACCGGTCGCGTCGCGTGCGCGCCGCTCTGGAAAAGGTCGGCCTGCTCAGCTACGAAAAACAGCTGCCCGAGGCGCTGTCCACGGGTGAGCAGCAGCGCGTCGGTATCGCGCGCGCGATCGTCGCGAAGCCGGCGGTCCTGATTGCCGACGAACCGACGGGCAACCTCGATCCACAGCTGGCCATGGAAATCATGACCCTCTTTGCGGAATTCCAGCAGGTCGGCACGGCCGTCCTCGTGGCCAGCCACGACCTCATGCTGATCAAGCGAATGAAGAAGCGGGTGGTCGTACTCGACCACGGCAAGCTGGTGGCCGACGTGCCTGCGACGGAGGTCGTATGAATACCGTTCGCGAATCCCGTCGTCCGCCGGAGCCGCCGAAGACCCAGCGCAGCGAAGGGCGCAAGGTCGGCGCCTGGCGCGAGCATCACGCCTGGAGCCTGTCGATCAGCTGGCGCCGTCTGGCGGCCCGGCCGCTCAGCACGTTGCTGACCGTCGCCGTCATGGGCGTGGCCCTGGCTCTGCCGCTCGCGTTTTACCTCCTGCTCGGCAACGTCGAGCGTATGGGCGACGCGCTGGGCCGCAACCAGTCCATCAGCGCCTTCATGAAGCCGGGCCAGAACGCGGCCATGGCGGAAACCGCCGCCTCCGCGCTGCGCGGGCGCCCGGAAGTGGCGGACGTCGTCGTTCGCACGCCCAAAGACGGGCTCGATGAGCTCGCCGAAGTTCAGGGGTTTTCCGGCTCCCTGCAGTCCCTCGACGTCAATCCGCTCCCATACGTCCTCTCGGTCCAGCCCCGGCCGGGCCTGGCGGCTGACGATGCCGGACGCCTGGTCGATGCGATGAAGGCCACGCCGGGCGTCGACATGGTTCAGGACACCGGCGCATGGCGCCAGCGTCTCGACGCGCTGCTTGGCGTGGGTACGCGGGCGGTGAGCCTGCTGGCGGCCTTGCTGGGTGTCGCGGCCCTTCTGGTGGTCGGCAACACCATTCGTGTCGATATCCAGAGCCGCAGCGCGGAGATCGGTGTGCTGCTGCTTATCGGTGCCAGCCGTCCCTTCGTTCGCCGTCCTTATCTCTACGCGGGCATCTGGCTCGGGTTTCTTGCCGGCGTTCTGGCCGTGGTGCTGGCCGTCGTGCTCGAACTTGCGATGGCCGGCCCGGTGGGACGTCTTGCGGCCGCGTACGATGGCAGTGTGAGCTTCGGCGGGTTGCCCGCGTGGTTGTTGCTTTCGGTACCCGTCGCCGCCGCGTTGCTCGGCTGGCTGGGTGCCCGTCTGGTGAGTGCACGACAGATCCGTCGCGCCGCGGCGGTCTAGACAAGGGGATTTGGGGTGGCGACTCACATCGGTTCAGGCGTTGCCGGCGCGGCGCCGCGGATTCTCCTGGTCGACGGCTCCAAGGTCGTCCGCCAGCTGATTTCGCGCGTGGTCAGCGCCGAGGTGCCGGGCGTCGAGATCGTGGGCGTCTCCACCGGCGCGGAGGCGCAAGCCGAACTGCAGCGAGGGGTCTTCGACTTCGTCACCGTGGCGCTGCGGCTGCCCGACATGGACGGTCTGGACATCGCACGCTTCGTGCGCGAATCCGCGCCGCAGATCTACATGCCGATCGTCGTCGTCTCCGGCGACGTGGAAGAGCGCCTTCATCGCCGGGAACTCGGCGAGTTCGTCACCGACTACTTCGACAAGTCACTGGGCTTCGGCGCGCTGGCCGAATTCATCCGTGGCTACGTGCGCCCGGAAGGCGGTGCCGAGGGCGAGGTGCTGTACGTCGAAGACAGTCGTGTGGTCGCCCTGGCCACGCGCCGCATGATGGAAAAGTACGGCCTGACGGTGCACCACGTGATCAGCGCCGAAGACGCCATCGTGTACCTGCACGAGGCGAAGGCCCGTGGCGACATGGGCGCCGACATCGTTCTTACCGACGTCAGCCTCAAGGGTGAACTCACCGGTGGCGATCTCGTCGAACGCATCCGCAACGAGTTCGGCTACGGCAAGGGGCAGCTGCCCACGCTGATCATGACCGGCGACGAAAACCCCGCGAACCAGGCCGCGTTGCTGCGCGCCGGCGCGAACGATCTCGTCGAGAAGCCGGTGGAAGAAAAGTTGCTGATCACGAAGCTGTTGTTCCAGTTGCGGGTGGCGCTACACCTGCGTGAAAGGGCGGAAGGTTGAACGAGCGGGTCAAGCTGGAAGCATCGTGGAAGGAGCGGATCGGCGATTACCTCGATCGTCCGGAGATGCTGGCGCTGTCGGCATTTCTGCGCGAGGAGAAGGCGGCGGGGAAGGTCATCTACCCGCCCGGCCCCGAGATCTTCAATGCGTTCGCGCACACGCCTTTCGATCGCGTACGCGTCGTCATCCTCGGCCAGGATCCGTACCACGGTCCCGGACAGGCGCACGGCCTGAGCTTTTCCGTGCGGCCCGGCGTCCGCGTGCCGCCCTCTCTGCAAAACATGTTCAAGGAAATCGAGGCCAGCCTCGGTATACCGCGCCCCGACCACGGATGCCTCACGCCCTGGGCCGATCAGGGCGTCCTGTTGCTCAACGCGGTGCTTACCGTGGAAGCGGGACAGGCTGCATCGCATCAGGGCAAGGGATGGGAAGGATTTACCGATGCGGCGATCGACGCCCTCAACCGCGAGCGCGAGGGCCTGGTCTTCCTGCTTTGGGGTAGCCATGCCCAGAAGAAGGGCCAGCTGATCGACGCCAGGCGCCACAAGATTCTGCGCAGCGTGCATCCGTCGCCACTGTCGGCGCATCGCGGTTTTCTGGGCTGTGGGCACTTCGCCGACACGAACGCGTACCTCGAATCGCGCGGGGAGGCGCCGATCGACTGGTCGCTGCCGCCAAAGGCCGCTTTGGTCTCCGCCCTTTAAAGTCAGCTTCAAGCCCCAATAACTGTAGCAACGGCGGACACATAGCCGCCGTCGACGCCCTCGGCGCCGCGTTTTCGCGGCCGGGGAGCCGTCTGCCTCCTGAACACCCCGGCACCGACTCTGGACAGGCCGGGGGTATTTCTGTACCATAGCGTACAGTTAACCGATGAACTTCGGGCTGACTTAGCACTCTCACATCGGGACTGCTAATCTGCATACAGACTTTCAGGAGGTTCCACACATGTCTCAAGCACTCGTTACCCGTAACTACGGGCTCCCGAGCGTCGTCGGCAGTCTGGATTCCTACATCTCGGCGGTTCATCGCATCCCGGTGCTCAGCCTTGACGAGGAGCAGTCGCTGGCGCGCCGCTTCCGTGACGACGCCGATCTTGACGCCGCCAAGCAGCTCGTTATGTCCCACCTGCGTTTCGTGGTCCATGTGGCCCGCGGCTATAACGGCTACGGCCTGCAGCTGTCGGACCTCATCCAGGAAGGCAACATCGGCCTGATGAAGGCGGTCAAGCGTTTCGACCCGGATCAGGGCGTTCGCCTGGTGAGCTTCGCGGTGCACTGGATCCGTGCCGAGATGCACGAGTTCATCCTGCGCAACTGGCGCATCGTGAAGGTCGCCACGACCAAGGCGCAGCGCAAGCTGTTCTTCAACCTGCGCAAGAGCAAGAAGCGCCTGGGCTGGATGAATGCCGAGGAAGTCCGTGTCGTCGCTCACGACCTGGGTGTCCCGGAAGCCACCGTCCGCGAGATGGAATCGCGTCTGTCGGGTCGTGACGTGGGCTTCGAGGCCCCGGCCGATGCCGATGACGACGACAAGCCGGCACCGGCCGCCTTCCTCGTCGACGAAGGCGCCGACCCGTACGACAACCTCGCCGAGGAAGACGCGAGCAACAACCAGATGGGCGCGCTGTCGTCGGCGCTCGGCAACCTGGATGCCCGCTCGCGTGACATCATCCAGCGTCGCTGGCTGGCGGAAGACAACAAGGCCACGCTGCAGGATCTTGCGGACGAGTACGGTGTTTCCGCCGAGCGTATCCGTCAGATCGAAGCGAATGCCATGAAGAAGATGCGCGTCGCCATCGCGGCCTGAGTGCCCCGTTCGGCGTAAGATCCGGAGCGGCCCCCTCGTGGGGCCGTTTTCCGTTGCCCCTTTGAGTCAGGAGTCCAAGCGGATGCCCAGGGCACTGGTCATCGAAGACGATGAAGTCACCGCCCGCGACATCGTCGCGGAGCTGAGCGCGCACGGCCTGACGGCCGAGTGGGTGGCCAATGGCCGCGACGGGCTGACCCGCGCGCTGGCCGATGGCTATGACATCATCACTCTCGACCGCATGCTTCCCGGCATGGACGGTATCGACATCGTGTCCGCGCTGCGCGAGCGGCGTATCGATACGCCTGTACTGATGATCAGCGCGCTGTCCGATGTCGACGAACGCGTGCGCGGTCTGCGCGCCGGCGGCGACGATTATCTGACCAAGCCGTTTTCACCGGACGAACTGGCCGCGCGAGCGGAAGTGCTGCTGCGTCGTCGCCGGCCCGCCGCCAACGAAACCCGCCTGCGTGTCGCCGACCTCGAACTCGACCTGGTCAGGCACAACGCGCTGCGCGGCGGTCAGCCGCTCACGCTGCTGCCCACCGAGTTTCGCCTGCTCGAATTCCTCATGCGCAATGCCGGTCAGGTCGTCACACGGCAGATGATCTTCGAGCACGTCTGGGGATTCCATTTCGATCCGGGCACCAACGTGATCGACGTCCATATCGGACGCCTGCGCCGCAAGATCGACGGCGCGGGGCAGGCGCCTCTGATTCGTACCGTTCGTGGATCGGGGTATCTCCTTGCGCCCGCTGACTGACGCCTGGCGTTCCGCCACCTCACGACTGATCCTCATCTACGGGGCGCTGTTCGCGATCTGGTGTGTCGTATTGCTTGGCGTGGTGCAGTGGGAGGCGTCACGCTACCTGTCGCGCGTGGTCGACCAGATGCTGGTCGCACGCATCCATTATCTGGAAGGCACCGACGCGCGGAACCTTCCGGACACGGTGGCGACGGCCAGTGCGGTCGACGTCCAGGGCTTCATGCGCGTGGGCCTGTTCGATGCCCATGGCCGGCGCGTCGCCGGCAACATCGCCCGCGTACCGGATGAACTGAGCGAGGACGGCACCGTGACCTCGGTGAAGGCCATGCTGGTGGATGCCTCGCGCGATACGCCGATGCGGGCACGCGGCATCACGCGGGAGCTCCCCGACGGACGCCGCCTGGTCGTGATCAAGGACAGCACCACGATCGACGGCCTCGGTGCGATCATCCGGCGCGGCCTGCTCTGGGGCCTGTCGCTCACGTTGATCCCGGGCGTACTGGGCGGCGTGCTCATCGCACGAGGGCCAGCCCGCCGCATCCGTGCGATTCAGCAAGCCATGGAGCCCATCCGCGAAGGCGACCTAAGCGTGCGTCTACCCGTGAGCCGCGGCGGCGACGAGGTCGACCTGCTCGCCGCGACGGTCAACACCACGCTGGGCGAAATCGAGCGCCTCCTGGGCGAGGTCAAGGGCGTCAGCGACAACATCGCCCACGACCTTCGCACACCGCTGACGCGCATGCGCACGCGGCTTTACCGTCTGCAGCAACAGTTCGCCGAGACGCCCGAAGGCGATCAGCTGGAAGCGTGCGTTGCCGAGATCGATACGGTGCTGGGACGCTTCCGCGCGCTGCTGCGCGTGTCCGAACTGGAAGATCGCCAGCGCAGCGCCTGCTTCGAGGAACTGGACATCGGCGCGGTCCTGCGCAACGTCCATGACTTCTATGCGCCGCTCGCCGAGGACCGCGGGCAGGCCTTCGAGATCCGGCTGGACAAACTGCCGCCGCTGCGAGGCGATCCGCAACTGATGTTCGAGGCGTTCGCCAACCTCGTCGGCAACGCGATCAAGTTCACCCCGGACGGCGGGGCGGTTCGCCTCGTCGCGACCACCGACGCCGCCGGCGACGCGCGGATCGATATCGCCGATACAGGCCCCGGTATTCCCGAGGGCGAGCGCGAGGCGGTGTTCCGTCGTTTCTACCGCGGGGACGAAACCCGTACCAAGCCCGGTTGCGGTCTGGGGCTGGCCATCGTCAGCGCGATCGTTCGTCTGCACGGGTACTCGCTGTCGGTCGGTGGGGACGAAAAAGGCGCTGTGTTTTCAGTCACCTGCCCCCCGGTCGTTAGCTCATAAACAAATCTTAACTACGACGACGATCGTCATGGGCGCAAAATTCGCCGCGACGCAACATTCGCGCACGGAATCCGTCCCTCATGATTGGCATCGTCCGGATCGCACTCTCGCGACCGTATACCTTCGTCGTCCTCGCCCTGCTGATCCTCATCGTGGGTCCGCTGGCCGCGCTGCGCACGCCGACGGATATCTTCCCCGACATCAAGATTCCCGTCATCGCGGTGGTCTGGCAGTACACCGGCCTGCCGCCGGATCAGATGGTCGGCCGCGTGTCGTCGCCCTTCGAGCGGGTGCTCACCACCACGGTCAATGACGTCGAGCACATCGAGGCCAACTCGATCCAGGGCTTCGGCATCGTCAAGATCTTCTTCCAGCCGACGGTGGACATCCGCACGGCGAACGCGCAGGTCACCGCCGTGGCCCAGACGCTGCTGCGCCAGCTGCCCGCGGGCACGACACCACCGCTGATCCTCAACTACAACGCCTCGACGGTGCCGATCATCCAGCTGGCGCTCTCCGGTGACGGCCTGACCGAGCAGAACCTGGCCGATCTGGGCCTCAATATCATCCGACCCCAGCTGACCTCGGTGGCGGGCGCCGCCATTCCGTATCCGTTCGGCGGCAAGACGCGCCAGGTGCAGATCGACATCGATCCGCCGGCTTTGCAGGCCCGCGGACTGTCGGCCCAGGACGTGGCCAACGCCCTCGCGGCGCAGAACCTGATCACGCCCGTGGGCACGCAGAAGATCGGCAAGTACGAATACACCCTGCAGCTCAACAACTCGCCCTCGGTGATCGACGAACTGGGCAACCTGCCGGTGAAGACGGTCAACGGTGCCACCGTGTTCATCCGCGACGTCGCCAACGTGCGCGACGGATCGCCGCCGCAGACCAACATCGTCCACGTCGACGGCAACCGCTCGGTGCTGATGACGGTGCTGAAGAACGGTTCCGCTTCCACGCTGGCGATCATCGCCGGCATCAAGGAGCGCGTGGCGGCAATGAAGGACGGTCTTCCGGCCAATCTCAAGATCGCACCGATCGGCGACCAGTCCCTGTTCGTCAGCGGGGCCATCGAGGGCGTGGCCCGCGAGGGCATCATCGCGGCGGCGCTCACGAGTCTGATGATCCTGCTGTTCCTCGGCAGCTGGCGCTCGACGGTCATCATCGCCACATCGATTCCGCTGGCGATTCTCGGCTCGATCGCCGCGCTCTCGGCGATCGGCGAGACCATGAACATCATGACCCTGGGCGGCCTGGCGCTCGCCGTCGGCATCCTGGTGGACGACGCGACGGTGACCATCGAGAACATCAACTGGCATCTCGAGCAGGGCAAGGACGTGGAGACGGCGATCCTCGACGGCGCGGCGCAGATCGTCACCCCGGCCTTCGTCTCGTTGCTGTGTATCTGCATCGTCTTCGTGCCGATGTTCTTCCTCAACGGCGTCGCCCGCTTCCTCTTCGTGCCGATGGCCGAGGCGGTGATGTTCGCGATGATCGCCTCGTTCATTCTCTCGCGCACGCTGGTGCCGACGATGGCGAAGTATCTGCTCCACCCGCACGATCACGACGATCCCCACGGCGAGGGCAAGGCGCCGTCGCGCAATCCCCTGGTGCGTTTCCAGCGTCGCTTCGAAGCGCGCTTCGAGAAGATCCGCGAGAGCTACCACGGACTGCTGCGACTGGCCCTGGATCATCGCAAGGCGTTCGTGATCGGGTTCATGGGTTTCGTCGTGCTGTCTTTCGCGCTGGTGCCGATGCTCGGTCGCAACTTCTTCCCCTCGGTGGACTCGGGGCAGATCCTCATGCACGTCCGCGCGCCGATCGGTACGCGCGTGGAGGAGAGCGCGCGTCTGTTCGCCGAAGTGACCGACGCCGTACGCCGCATCGTGCCCAGGGAAGAGCTCGGCACCGTCGTCGACAACATCGGCCTGTCCTCCTCGGGCATCAACAACACGTACAACAACACCGGTACGGTCGGTTCGCAGGACGGCGACATCCAGATCGCGCTCAACGAGGGGCACGCGCCCACCGCCGACTACGTCCGCGAGATGCGCGAGAAGCTGCCGCGTGAGTTTCCCGGCGTGACGTTTTCCTTCCCGCCGGCGGACATCATCAGTCAGATCCTGAACTTCGGCTCGCCCGCACCGATCGATCTGCAGGTGCGTGGTCCGAACCTCGACGCCAATTTCGGTTACGCCAGCCGGCTGCTGCGCGATATCCGCAAGATTCCGGGCGTGGCGGATGCGCGCATCCAGCAATCGAACGCCAGTCCGACGCTGAAGGTCGACGTCGACCGCAGTCGTGCGCAGCAGGTCGGTATCACCGAGCGTGACGTCACCAGCAGCCTGGGCGTCAACCTGGCCGGCTCCAGTCAGATCGCACCGACGTTCTGGCTCAATCCGCAGAACGGCGTGTCCTATCCGATCGTGATGCAGACGCCTCAGTACAGCATCGACTCGCTGCCGGACCTCGAGAACGTTCCGATCAGCCCGAGCACGGGCAGTGGCGGCTCGCAGGTCCTCGGCGGCCTGGCCACGGTCTCGCGCACGACGTCGAGTTCGGTGGTCAGCCAGTACAACATTCAGTCGATGGTGGAGATCTTCGCGACGACGCAGGATCGCGATCTCGGTGCGGTCGCCGCGGACATCCAGAAAGTGATCGACGCGAACAAGAAGTTCCTGCCGAAAGCGTCCAGCACCGCTTTGCTCGGTCAGGTGCAGACGATGAACAGCGCCTTCTCCGGCCTGATCTTCGGTCTGCTCGGCGCGATCGTGCTGATCTACCTGCTGATCGTGGTGAACTTCCAGTCGTGGAGCGATCCTTTCGTGATCGTCACGGCGCTGCCGGCCGCCATCGCGGGCATCATCTGGATGCTGTTCGCCACGCATACGACCTTGTCGGTGCCCGCGCTTACCGGCGCGATCATGTGCATGGGTGTGGCCACGGCGAACTCCATCCTGGTCGTGAGCTTCTGTCGCGAGCGGCTCGCCGAGCTCGGCGACGCGACCGCCGCGGCGCTGGAGGGCGGCTTCGTCCGCTTCCGTCCCGTCCTCATGACCGCGCTGGCGATGATCATCGGCATGGCGCCGATGGCACTCGGCATGGGCGAAGGCGGTGAGCAGAACGCGCCGCTCGGCCGCGCCGTCATCGGTGGTCTGATCTTCGCCACGACCGCCACGCTGTTCTTCGTCCCCGTCGTCTTCAGCATGATCCACGCGCGTCGTGGTCACCCGTCCCCCACCCCGGCGAATTCCGGAGAGCCCGTCCATGTCGCCTGATACCTTGCACACCCCTCCGCCGCGCCGTCTCCGTCTCGCTGGCATCATCGCCGCGATCGTGGTTCTCGCCATCGTCGTCGCCGGCGTCGCCACTCGCGCCAACGACTCGCATAAGCTGCGCGAGTGGACCGACGATCAGGCCGTGCCCACGGTGAACGTGGTCAGCCCGGAAGGCGGGCAGGGCGGTGGAGACCTCAACCTTCCCGGTCGGCTGCAGGCCTATGCCCGTGCGCCCATCTACGCGCGTACCAGCGGCTACCTGAAATACTGGAAGGCCGACATTGGCCAGAAGGTGAAGGCAGGCGACGTGCTCGCCGAGATCGAGACCCCCGATCTCGACCAGCAGCTGCTTCAGGCGAAAGCCGATCTCGCCAGTGCGCGTGCCAACGAGGCGCTGGCGCAGACCACGGCGAAGCGCTGGCAGTCCATGCGCGACTCGGATTCGGTCTCCAAGCAGGAAGTCGACGAGAAGACCGGTGACTACGACGCCAAGCACGCGCTGGCGACCGCGGCGCAGGCGAACCTCGAACGCATTCAGGCACTCAAGGGCTTCGCGAAGCTGACCGCGCCATTCGACGGTACCGTGACCGCTCGCGAGACCGACGTCGGCGCGTTGATCAACGCCGGTGGCGGTGGCCAGGAACTGTTCGTCGTGTCGGACACGCGCAAGCTGCGCATGTACGTCAACGTGCCGCAGAACTACGCGCCGTCGATCAGGCAGGGCGCTACGGTGAAGCTCACCGTGCCGGAATACCCCGGTCAGACCTTCACCGGTACGGTCGAATCGTCGTCTTCGTCGATCAGCGCGGCGACCGGCACCACGCTGGTGCAGGTATCCGTCGACAACCAGGACGGCAAGTTGCTGCCGGGTGCGTACGCGAGCGTCACCTTCGACCTTCCTGGCAACGTGGCACTCTTCAACGTGCCGGCAAGCGCGCTCGTCTTCGACGACAAGGGCCTGCGCGTGGCGGTGCTCGATGCGCAGAACAAGGTGAAGTTCAAGGACGTCACCATCTCGCGCGACATGGGCAAGACCGTGCAGCTCGGCTCGGGCATCGCCAAGGGCGACCGCCTGATCGAGAGTCCGCCCGATGGCCTCGCCGATGGCGACACCGTCCGCGTCAACGCGCCGAAGAAAGCGGAAGCCGACCATGCCAAGGCGTGATTCCACACGGCAGCGGACCGGCCTGGCCATGCGGGCTGTGATGGGAGCCAACCCTGTCGGCGAAGGCTCCCCGACACGATCGATCCTCGCCGGCCTCGTGGTCTCACTGGGCCTGTCAGCCTGCTCCCTCGCACCCGCGTACAAGACCCCCGACGTCCCCGTCGCCCCGCAATACGCCAACGCGGAATCGCCGTGGACCGAAGCCCGGCCCGCCGATCACCTCGATCGCGACGGCTGGTGGAAGCTCTACGGCGACAGCCGCCTGAATGACCTGCAGGCAAAGCTCGTCGCGAATAACGCGTCACTCGCGGCCGCACTCGCCCACTACGAACAGTCCGAGGCGTTCACGCGCCAGGTCCGTGCGGGGCTGTTCCCGCAGATCGGCCTGAACGGTAACGGCACGCGTAACCGCGAGTCGGACACGCGTCCGCTTCGCGGCGCCACGTCGCCGACTTACTACAACTCGTACACCATCGGCGCGCAGTTCGACTACGAGATCGACCTGTGGGGTCGCGTGCGCGACACCGTCACCGCGGGCACGGCGGAGCAGGCGGCATCCGCGGCGGATCTCGCCTCCGCACGTCTCAGTCTCCAGGCGCAGCTGGCTGACAGCTACCTCCAGCTCAATGGCTTCGATCGTCAGATCAAGGTGCTGAACGAAAGCATCGACGCCTTCGCGAAGGCGCTCAACCTGACGCAATCGCGCCATGAAGGGGGTATCGCTTCCGGCCTCGACGTCGCGCGTGCGCAGACGCAGTTGTCCAGCGCCAAATCGCAGCTGACCCAGGCGCAGGCACAGCGTTCGCTGGTGTTGCACGCCATCGCCGTTCTCGTCGGTGACTCGGCGTCGAGCTTCCAGCTCGCCACCGACGACGAGCAGGTCAAGGTACCGACGATTCCGGTCGAGGTGCCGTCGGTGATCCTGCAGCGTCGTCCCGACATCGCCGCGGCGGAACGTCGTACCGCCGCCGCCAACGCGCGTATCGGTGTGGCCAGGTCGGCGTTCTACCCGCAGCTGACGCTGGACGCACAGGGCGGTTGGCAAAGCTCGGCGTGGGGCAGCATCGCCACCGCACCGAACCGTTTCTGGGCGATCGGCCCCACGCTCGCGCTCAACCTGTTCGACGGCGGTCGCCGCAAGGCGGTCGTGGCGCAGGCACAGGCAGCGACCGATGAAGCTGGCGCGCGTTATCGCGATGTCGTGCTGAATGCGTTCGCGCAGGTGGAAGACAACCTGACGCTGCTGCGCGATCTCGGCTCGGCGCTGAACGACCAGCGCGCCGCCGCCGATGCGGCGCAGCGTTCGGTCGACCTGTCGCTGAACCGGTACCGTGAAGGCGCGGTGGGCTACCTCGACGTGGTGCAGGCGCAGACGACCGCGCTCGACGCACGGCGTAGCGTGATCGACCTGGAGACGCGGCAGCTCCGCGCCAGTGTGCAGCTGATCCGTGCGCTGGGTGGTGGCTGGTCGACGACCTGAGGTTGTCGGTCGGCCTGTAGGAGCGCGCCCCGCGCGCGAATAGCCTACGCAGCGGTGAAGCCGCACATCTTCATCGCTGCGTAGGCTTTTCGCGCGCATGGCGCGCTCCTACACTAGGCTGATGCTCGATACCTTGCAGCGCCAGAAAGCCGCCCAGCTCGCCGAAGGCCCTCCCTCGGCGTCGGTACGCATCGATCGCCTCGATCGCGCGATCGGCTTGCTCGTCGACCACGCCAGCGACATCACCGATGCGCTCCGCGAGGACTTCGGTCATCGCAGTGTCGACGCATCGATGTTCACGGACATCGCCGCGTCCATCGAGCCGCTGAAGCACGCGAAGCGCCATCTGCATCGGTGGATGCGACGCGAACGGCGGCCTGTCTCGCCCGCGCCGCTGGCGCTGATCGGCGCGCGTGCCTGGATCGACTATCAGCCCAAGGGCGTCGTCGGCATCATCTCGCCGTGGAATTTTCCGTTCAATCTCACCTTTGCGCCGCTCGCCGGCGTCCTCGCGGCGGGTAACCGCGCGATGATCAAACCTTCCGAGTTCACTCCGCGTTCGTCGGTACTGATGCAGCGAATGATCCGCAAGGCCTTCGATGAGACGGAGATGGCGGTGTTCACGGGAGGCTCCGACGTCGGCGAAGCGTTTTCGCGTCTGCCCTTCGATCACCTGTTGTTTACCGGCGCGACATCGGTGGCAAAACACATCATGCGCGCCGCGGCGGAAAACCTGGTGCCGGTGACGCTGGAGCTTGGCGGAAAATCTCCCGCTATCGTAGGACGCGACGCCGATCTCGAACTCGCCGCCAGACGACTTCTGTTCGGCAAGACACTCAATGCCGGTCAGGTCTGCGTCTCGCCCGATTACGCGCTGGTGCCGCGCAAGCACGTCGATGCCTTCGTCGATGCGCTGTCACGCTCGGTCGCATCGATGTTTCCGACGCTGCGAGACAATCCGGACTACACGTCCATCGTCAACGAGCGTCACCATGGCCGCCTGCTCGGGTACCTCGACGACGCGCGTGCGAAAGGCGCGACATTGAGGGTGCTCGGCAAGGGCGACGAACGTTTCGACGATCGCCGCATCGCGCCAACGGTGGTTCTGGGCGCCGACGATTCGATGGACATCATGCGTGACGAGATCTTCGGGCCGCTGCTCCCGATCCTCCCCTATGACGATATCGATGGTGCGGTCGACTACATCAATGCGCATGCGCGACCGCTGGCCCTGTACTACTTCGGCAACGACACCGGGGAGCAGGAGCGCGTGCTGGCGAAGACGGTCGCGGGAGGCGTCACGATCAACGACACCGTCATGCACCTGGCGATGGACGATCTGCCCTTCGGCGGCATCGGTCCTTCGGGCATGGGTGCCTACCACGGGCACGACGGGTTTCTCACCTTCAGCCACGCGCGGTCGGTGTACCGACAGGCCCGCTTCGACGTGACGGCCATGCTCAGGCCGCCGTATGGCACGACGATAAAGCGGCTGCTCTCTCTCAAGATCCGCCGGTAGATACCGGGCGACGGGCAAAAAGAAGGGGCCTCGCGGCCCCTTCGTCTTACACCCGGCCGCGCGTGGCTTTACAGCTTCGCGCCCAGCAGTGCCTCGAGCTTGCGCTGGTCGACCGCGAACTTGCGGATACCTTCCGCGAGCTTGTCGGTGGCCATCGCGTTTTCGTTGTGGCCCCAGCGGAATTTGGCCTCGTCGAGCCTGGCCGGCTTGTCTTCCCTGCGGCCGCTGTCCTTCAGCGCGACCGGCAGGTCGTCGTTGTTCTCTTCCAGTTCCTTCAGCAGGTTGGGCGAGATGGTCAGGCGGTCGCAACCGGCGAGGGCCTGGATCTGGCCGATATTACGGAAGCTGGCGCCCATGACGACGGTCTCGTAGCCATGCAGCTTGTACCAGTCGTAGATGCGACGGACCGACTGCACGCCCGGGTCTTCGGCCGGCTCGTAGGTCTTCTTGTCGGTATTGGCGACGTACCAGTCGAAGATGCGGCCGACGAACGGCGAGATGAGGAACGCGCCGGCTTCGGCGCAGGCCACGGCCTGTTCGAAGCTGAAGAGAAGCGTCAGGTTGCAGTTGATGCCGTCCTTCTGCAGCTTCTCCGCCGCGCGGATGCCTTCCCATGTCGAGGCGAGCTTGATCAGGATGCGTTCTTTGTCGATGCCGATGTCTTCGTAGAAGCCGATCAGGCGCTTGGCCTTCTCGATCGAGGCGTTCGTGTCGAAGGAGAGGCGGGCATCGACTTCCGTGGAAACGCGGCCCGGGACGATCTTGAGGATCTCGCGGCCCACGAGCACGGCCAGGCGGTCGCTGGCATCGGTCAGCTGCTGGTCGCGGCTGTTGCTCTGGCTCTTGGCCCACTGCACGGCTTCGTCGATGTAGCCCGAGTAGGTCGGGATACCGGCGGCGGCCAGCAGCAGCGACGGATTGGTGGTCGCGTCTTCCGGCTTGTACTTGGCGATGGCGGTGATGTCGCCGGTGTCGGCCACGACGGTGGTGATCTTGCGCAGTTGCTCGAGCTGAGTGGTCACGTTGAGAGTTCCGTTACCTGATGAGACCCCTATTGTCGCGCCGTTCGATGTGAAGTGACAGGCATCCGAAGGTATCGATTCAGTAATCTCAGTACAGATCGATCGGATCGACGTCCAGCGACCAGCGCACCTTGCGTGCCGCGGGCAGCGCGGTAAGCGCCTGCTGCCACGGCCGCAGAAACGCGTGAAGGCGCGCGCGCGTGCCTGCCTCGACCAGCAACTGGCCGCGATGACGACCGGCTCTGAGCGGCATGGGGGCCGGCATGGGCCCCGCCACACGCAGGTCGCCCGGATCGCCCAGCACGGCGTTGGCCTGGCCGAGGAAGTCGTCGACCTCCGCGCGGCCGTGCGCGTCGGCGCGCAGCAGCACCTGATGGGCGAACGGTGGCAGCTCGAGCAGCCGGCGCTCCTCCAGCAACTCCGTCGCCACCGCGCCGTAGCCGCCGCGAAGAAGCGCATGGAGCATCGGATGATCGGGATGGTGGGTCTGCAGCAGGACGCTGCCTGGCTTGCTTGCCCGGCCGGCCCGGCCGGCGACCTGGACCACCAGCTGTGCCAGCCGCTCGCTCGCACGGAAATCCACGCTGTGCAGGCCCTCATCCACACCGACGATGGCGACGAGCGTCAGGTTGGGCAGGTCGTGGCCCTTGGCCAGCATCTGCGTGCCGACGAGGATCGCGGGCTTGTCCTCGCGCAGGCCGTCGAGGATGTCGCCGAAGGCGTCCTTGCGCCGTGTGGTCTCGCGATCGATGCGAACCACGGGCACCTCGGGAAACCGTTCGGTGAGGGCTTCTTCCAGTCGCTCGGTGCCCTGGCCCTGCGGGCTGATGTTGGCCGATCCGCAGGACGGACACGCCGCCGGCACCGGCACGGTGTTGTCGCAGTGGTGGCAGATCAGGCGCCGACGGCCCGCGTGCAGCGTCATCGGCCGGTCGCAGCGCGGACAGTCCGCGTGCCAGCCACAGTCGTAGCAGAGCAGCACAGGCGCGTAGCCGCGGCGATTGCGGAACACGAGCGCCTGCTCGCCACGACCGACACAGGCGGCGACGGCGTTGATCAACGTGGGCGACATGCCGTGGTCGAGCCGCTGGGCGCGCATGTCGACGATCTGCACCCGGGTCGATTGCGTGGCGCCGGGGCGGCCGCGCAGCACCAGGCGCCTGTAGCGACCCGCGGCGACGTTGCCGAGCGTTTCCAGGGAGGGCGTCGCCGAGCCGAGCACCACTGGCACCCCGTGGGCACGGGCGCGCACCAGGGCCAGGTCGCGGGCGTGGTAACGGAAACCTTCCTGCTGCTTATAGGAGGCGTCGTGCTCTTCGTCGACGATGATCAGTCCGGCCGACGGCAACGGTGTGAACACCGCCGAGCGGGTGCCCAGCACCACACGTGCGCTGCCGTTGCGGGCGCGCAGCCAGGCGCGCGCGCGCTCGCCCTCGGCCAGGTTCGAATGCAGTACTTCGATAGCGACGCCGAGTCGCTCGCGCAGTCGGCGCACCGTCTGCGGCGCCAGGCCGATTTCGGGAACGAGCAGCAGGGTCTGCCTGCCCTCCGCCAGCGCGCGTTCGATCAGCGCGAGGTACACCTCGGTCTTGCCGCTGCCGGTCACGCCGTCGAGGAGGTAAGGCTGGAAGCCGCCAAAGCCCTCGCCAATGGCGGCGACGGCGGCGGTTTGTTCCTCGCTGAGGGCCGGGCCGGGGGCGGGGCTGTTCGGAGCGACGGCTTCCTCGATCTCCTGCCGTTCGACCAGATTGGCCTCGGCGAGCCGACGCGCGGCGGCCCGCCAGTCGGGCAGCGCCAGTCCCAGCTCGTCGGCGGCACGCGGGCCCCCGGCGAGGGCGTCCAGCAAAGCGGCGGAGCCACCCTTGCGCCGCTTCGCCTCGCGCGCCGCCTGCCCGTCCGGGGTCAGCGACCAGACTTCACGCCCGGTCGCGGGAAGGGCGCGCGGCTCGCGCAGGGCGAGGGGCAGGGCATTGGAAAAGGCCTCTCCCGGCGCGGCGGCCCAGTAATCCGCCGCCCAGGCCAGGGTGGCCATGAGCTCGGCATCGAGCAGAGGCGCATCGTCCAGTACCTCGCTCACCCGCTTGAGCCGTTTCACACCCACGGCGGCTTCGGCGGCCGGGTCCACCACGATGCCCACCATCTCGCCCTTACCGAAAGGCAGCCGCACGCGCGATCCCGCCCGCGCTTCGCCCACCGCCGGCGGCAGGTAGTCGAACAGGGTGAGCAAAGGGACGGGTAAGGCGACGCGGAGAACGAGTGTCATGCCGGCCCTAGTTTACCGGGGTATACCGATTTTGCTGGTCAATGATTGACCACCGCGCCATGGGTTTGGGACCTATTGAGACCTCCGGGAAGAGGAATCGCGAGTAAGTGCCCGCCGTCGGGAGGGTTTCGAGGTTATCCACAGGCTCTGTGGATAACTCTGTGGATGAGCTTCGGATGGAGGGGGTCCAAGGCGCATGGTTGGGCCCTCCGGGTTAGCTTGCGTACATTTTAACCAAGCTGAAATATACTTATGAATCAATTAGTTGCAAATTGCTTGTCACGATCGTTCAGCGGGCGTCCGCAAAACCTTGACAAATGCGAAGGCGCCACTCCGCCTGTGCACAACCCTTCTCTACTTAGGAAATAGTCCTAATGCGTCATGCCGATAACGAAGGCGACGGCGATGACGAAGAGCAGTAGCCAGAAATAGACGCTGCCTATCAGCCAGTACTTTATGATCGTCATGGGCCATCCCTGGCGGTAGACGCGCTTTTGCATGATCAGCAGGTACAGCGGCATCCACACCCAGATGGCGAACTGGACCAGCCCGATCGCGCTGCCGCCGATCGCCAGATGCGACCGGACCGGCTCCTTCGCGAGCCCCAGCAGCGTCAGCGCAATGAGGGAGAGGAACAGGAAAGCGTGGCTGTGCAGGGCCACGATCACGTGCTCCATGTATAGCCGGCGGCGAAACGCGTAGAACACCTTCAGAATCAGGGCGAACAGCGGGACCATGACGAACATGGCCTGAGGCAGGACCGAAAAGAATCCCTCGAGGATGCGATGCATGGCCTCCTGACGCTGCGCACCGCCGTTGAGAACAGGGATCAGGTTGGCTTTGAAGTGGCTGAAGGCGGCGTCGAGGCGCCGGTTGACGGCACCGGGCAGCCAGGCGACGTCGATCTTCGCGTGGTTGCCGAACCAGCTGTCGACCCGCTCCTCGCCACTCCGTCGCACATCGGACGCCGGCTCGTCGGCCTGCCGTTCGATCGGAGGTGCTTTCAGTTCGGTCAGGCGCGTGTTGGCGGCGTTGCGAACGACGCCATAAAGGGCGCTCATGCCCGCCCTGGCCGCGGCCGGGGTCTCCGGGTCATCCAGCGACTCATGGAGTTCGCGGACCTGATCCTTGTAGATCGCGTGCACCTCGTCCGGCGTTTTCGCCGCGGCGAAGGCGTCCATCGAATCCGCCGCGACGGGCTTGCCGTCGTTACTGCCGAACTTCGTGTCGCCGATGGCCAGGTGTAGCAGGAAAAAAGCCAGCAGGCAGAACACGAACATCAGCCGGAACGGCGCGATATAGCGCACCCGCCGCCCGGAGAAATACTCCAGGGTCAGGAAGCCGGGCTTCGTAAACAACGGCGGCAGCGTATGGACGATGCGCTCGTCGAGGTGGAAGAAGATGTCCCCGGCATCCTCCAGCATGTGCGAGACCGGCTGGAGCACGCTTTTTATGGACTGGCCACAGTCGTGACAGAACGCGCCCCGCAGCGGCGCGGAGCAGTTCGCGCACAGCAGCGCGGGCGACGGCTCGAGCTCTTTCATTCCGTGAGTTCCCCATTGTCCCCTGACGGGGTCGGATCATCGCACGCGGCCCGGTACAATGGGCGGCCCACACGCCATTGCCCTCCCATGTCCTTCGACCGCGCCCGCGCCCGCCGCGAGATCGGCGCCACCGTCCGGTTGGCGCTGCCGATGATCGCCGCGCAGCTTTCCGCCATCGGCACCAATGTGGTCGATGCCGTGCTTGCCGGGCACCAGGGCGCGCATACGCAGGCCTCGGTGGTCACGGGCGCCAACATCTGGGTCCTGGCCATCGTCACCGGCATCGGCACCATGATGGCCGTGCCGCCCACCGTGGCCCAGCTGGACGGCGCCGGCCGCCGGGGTGAGGTCGGCGCGGTGTTCCACCAGGCGTTGTATATCGCGTGGGGTCTTGGGTTGCTGCTGGGCATCGCGGTCTGGAACGCCTCGCCTTTGATGGACCTGTTCGGCGTGGTCGAATCCATGCGGGCCGACGTGCGGGCTTTCCTGCACGCCATCTGCTGGGCCGCCCCGGCCCTCACCACGTACTTCGCGTTGCGCGGACTCTCCGAGGGCCTGTCGATGGCCCGACCCTCGATGTACTTCAGCTTCGGCGGACTGCTCGTGCTGGCGCCGCTGGGCTACGTACTGATGTACGGCAAGCTGGGTTTTCCGCCGATGGGCGCGCGTGGCAGCGGTATCGCCACGGCGATCGTGCTCTGGCTGGAGATGCTCGGCTTCGGCATCTACGTCTGGCGTCACCGCAATTACCGCGACCTCAACCTGCGTCAGCGGATGGCGCCGCCCAGCGCGAAACAGATCGGCCAGCTGCTGCACATCGGCGTGCCCATGGCGGTGACCTTGCTGATGGAGGCGGGCCTGTTCGTCGCGGTGGCCCTGCTGATTGGACGGCTCGGCGAGACGGTTACCGCCGGCCACCATGTCGCGCTCAACGTGGCCTCGGTGGCCTTCATGATTCCGCTCGGCCTGTCCATGGCGATCACGGTGCGCGTCGGCAACGCGGCCGGCCGTCGTGACGCCGCGGGCGTGCGCTATGCCGGCATGTCCGGCATCACGCTGGTGCTCGTCACGCAGTTCATCTCCTCCGGCATCATGCTGTCGCTGCCCGGCCCGATCGCCCGCTTGTACACGAGCGACGCCGCGGTCATTGCCATGGCGTCCCAGCTGTTGATCCTCGCCGGGTTCTTCCAGTTCTCCGACGGTATCCAGGTGGCCTCCAACGGCGCCTTGCGTGGACTGAAGGACACCCGGGTGCCGATGGGCATCACGCTGTTCGCCTACTGGGGCGTCGGCATGCCGATCGGCTGGTGGCTCGCCTTTCCGCAGGGGCTGGGGGCGCGCGGCATGTGGATGGGGCTGATCGCGGGCCTGAGCATGGCCGCGATCCTGCTCTTCGCGCGGTTCTGGCGCAGCAGCGCGAGCGGCCGCTGGCGCGACGATCCCGACAACGCCGCGCCTGTGCCAATCCACACGTGATGCAGGCCCTGCGACGCGCTACGCTGCACTCAATCATCAAGGAAATCGCTTAGATGTCGGATCGCTACGACGCCGTGCCGCCGCCCCTGCCGGATCGCTCCCGCCCTGCGCCGTCGCCGCGTCGCGGTGGCGGCTTCGGTCGTTTCATGCGCGGCCTCGGTCGCGGCATCAACGTCACCCGCCTGATCATCATCAACGTGCTCTTTTTCGGTCTGCTGGCGGTATTCCTGCTGGCGCTCTTCCTCGGCGGCCGGAACGCCAGGGTGGACGACAAGACGGTGCTGGTGATCGCGCCCGAGGGCGCGCTGGTCGAGCAGTACAGCGCCGATCCGCTGTCACGCGCGCTCAGCCGCATGTCCGGCGACGGCGTGAAGCAGGTGCAGGTGCGCGACATGGTCCGCGCCATCGACGCGGCCGCCACGGACGATCACGTCAGCCGTATCGTCCTGCGTCCGGATCGCATCCAGGCCGGCGGTTTCGCCGCGCTGCGCGAAGTCGGCGCCGCGCTCGACCGTTTCCGTGCGTCGGGCAAGCCGGTGCTGGTCTGGGCCGCCAATCTCGATCAGGGCCAGTACTACCTGGCGTCGCACGCCGACAAGGTCTACATCGACCCGCAGGGCGGCGTGATGGCCACGGGCCTGGCGAACTACCGGTTGTTCTACAAGGACCTGCTCGACCGCCTCGGCGTGCAGGTGCACCTGTTCCGCGTCGGCCAGTTCAAGAGCGCGGCGGAGCCGTTCATCCTCGATCACGCGTCGCCCGAATCGAAAGAAGCGGATGCGTTCTGGCTGGGCGGCCTCTGGTCCACCTGGATCGACGAAGTCGCCGCGCGTCGCCACCTCGACCCCGCCACGCTGCGCGATGACGTGGACGGGCTGGCTGAGCGCGTCCGCGACGCCAGAGGCAGCCTTGCCGATCTCGCCGTCGAGGAAAAACTCGTCGACGGCATCGCTACGGAGCAGCAGTTCGTCGACATGCTGCGCAAGCAGGGCGTACCCGCCGGCAAGAAAGAGCAGGGCTTCCGTCAGGTCGACCTGGGCGGCTATCTCGCCGATCGCGGCCTGTCCAATATCGACGTGCTGCAGACCGGCGATGGCGTGACCGTGGTCGTCGCCGAGGGCGAGATCAGTGGCGGCAAGCAGGCGCAGGGCACCATTGGCGGCGATTCCACCGCGGCGCTCATTCGCAGCGTGCGCAACGACCGTCGCACCAAGGCGCTGGTCCTGCGCGTGAATTCGCCGGGCGGTGAGGTGTATGCGGCCGAGCAGATTCGCCGCGAAGTCGAACTCACGCGCGATGCCGGTATTCCGGTGGTCGTCTCGATGGGCGACGTCGCCGCGAGTGGCGGCTACTGGATCTCGATGAACGCGAACCGGATCTATGCCGAGCCCAACACCATTACCGGTTCGATCGGCATCTTCGGCATGTTCTTCACCGTGCCCGACACACTGGCGAAGATCGGCGTGAAGAGCGATGGCGTCGCCACGGGCCCGCTGGCGGGCGCGTTCGACGTGACGCGTCCGCTCGATCCCAAGGTCGGCGTGCTGATCCAGAGCATCATCGACAAGGGTTACCGCGACTTCGTCGGCAACGTGGCGAAGGCGCGCGGCAAGGATTTCGCCGCGATCGACGCGATTGCGCAGGGACGTGTCTGGACGGGCCAGCAGGCACTGGATCGCGGTCTCGTCGACAAGCTCGGCAGCCTGGAGGACGCCATCAACGATGCCGCGCAGGAAGCTCATCTGGGCAAGGACTTCAACGTGCGTTACGCCGAGAAGCCCATGGGCGCGGTCGAGCGTTTCCTCACCAATGTCGGCGACAGCGCCGAAACGCGTGTCGCCCTGTCGTGGGGCATGCGCCTGCCGTCCTGGGTGGCGATGCTGCCGAAGCTGGCGCCGGAGTTCGCGTTGTTCCGCACGGCGGAGGCGGGCAAGCCTAACGTTTACGCTTACTGCTTCTGTTCGCCACGGTGATGGCACGGCGATAAGGGCATCGCGCGCAAGGCGCGCTCCTACCCGTAGGAGCGCGCCTTGCGCGCGATGTTTTATTGTTCCTGCGCCTTCAGCGCCGCATCCTGCGCCTTGGCCTGATCGTCGACCGTCTTCTGCACGTCCTGCGCCTTCTTTTTCTGCGCCTCGAGCGAATCCCACGGGGTTTCGACGCGCGCCTGGGGTGCGGGCGGGGTCGGTGCCGGCTGCGGCGGTTTCGAGCAGGCCGCGCAGGCAAGAACGAGCAGAACGGGCAGGGCGCGATGTGTCATGACGGGCATGTCCTCAGGGTCGGGCCGAGTCTCGCGCTCCGTGCGCTTCAGCGCAATCGCGCGCCGTAGAAATCGTTCACCCGGTCGACGTCCATACGCCAGCCGAACAGCTCGGACAGCCGGTCGGCTGCCAGCAGCTCGTCCTTCGGGCCCTCCCCGAACAAGGTGCCGTCACGCAGCATGACGATATGGCCGATCTCAGGGACGATTTCCTCGACATGGTGGGTAACCAGCAGCAGCGTCGTTCCATCCTGAGCGAGTTCGCGCAGCAGGTCGAGGAAGCGCCGACGCGTACCCGGATCCAGTCCCGCACACGGTTCGTCGAGCAGGAGCGCGCGGGGCCGGTGCACGAGCGCGCGTGCGATCAGGACGCGCCGGGCTTCGCCCGTCGACAGCGTCGATACGTCGCGCGATGCCAGGTGCGCCGCGCCGACACGCTGCAACGCCTGTCCGGCGCGCGAACGCATGTCGTCGGTCACGTCATGGTCGAGACCGAGCGTCATCGACGCGAAGAAGCCGGAGAGCACCGCGTTCAGTGCGGTCTCGCCGGATGTCTCGAACTCGCGCCGAAGGTCCGCCGAGACCACGCCGAGCAGCGAGCGAAGTTCCGCGACGTTCCAGCGGTCGCGGCCGAAGACGCGGATCACGGGCGACGCGTCGTCATGCACGAGCGGGTACAGGCGCCGCTCGATCAGCTTGACCAGCGTGGACTTGCCCGAGCCGTTGGGCCCGAGAATGGCGGTGTGCTGGCCCGGCGCGATCGTCAGCGACACGGCGTCGAGCAGCGCACGACCTTCGCGGATCACGGTGGCCCGGTCGATGCCGAGCAGGGGAGTCTGGACGTCCATCGTCCGAGCATACCTTGTAGGATGCCGTCATCGAAGGAGACCACACATGCATCCACGACTTCCCAGCTGGCGCCTCGACGGCCGCACCGCACTCGTCACCGGCGCGAGTAAAGGCATCGGCTACGCCTGTGCGCGCGAACTCGCGGCCCTCGGTGCCGACGTGCTGCTCGTCGCGCGCGATGAACTGGTCTTGCAGGAAGTCCGCGACGAGCTGGCCGAGGAGTGTCCCGAGGTGGAAATCCTGGGCATGGCCGCCGATCTTTCCGACCAGGAAGACCGACTCGCCGTCTTCGACTGGGTAGTCGACCTCGACGTTGACCTGTCGATTCTCGTGAATAACGTCGGCGGCAACACGCCGCGTCCGACACTCGACTATTCGCCTGACGAATACCGTGCGCTCTTCGAGCTCAATGTGTTTTCGGCTTACGAGATGAGCCGCGCGGCGTACCCGCACCTGATCCAGCACGCGAATGCCGCGATCGTCAACGTCGGCTCGGTCTCGGGCATCACGCACGTGCGCACGGGCTCGCCGTATGGCATGACCAAGGCCGCGCTGCACCAGATGACGCGCAACCTTGCGGTGGAATGGGCTGAAGACGGCATTCGCGTCAACGCGGTGGCCCCGTGGTACATCCGGACACAGCGCAGCGAGCCCGCGCTGGCCGACCCGGAATACCTCGAGGAAGTGCTCGACCGCACGCCGATGGGACGTATCGGTGAGCCGGAAGAAGTAGCCGGCGCCGTCGCCTTTCTCTGCCTGCCCGCGTCCAGTTATGTCACGGGCGAGACCATCGCGGTGGACGGAGGATTTCTGCGCTACGGCTTCTGACGTTCGCCGGGCTCAGCCGCAGGCCTGAAGCTGCCGGCGAAGCGATGCGTCCTTCGCTTCGAGCGGCGGCTTGTCGCTCTTGAACGCGTTGCGGATCGCCTTCTGGTTGGCATCGGCATCGTCGCGCAACACGCGGCAGGTCTCGTCGGGGCTCAGTGCACGGCACTGGTCCTGCACCCAGATGTAGTTGTTGTTGACGAGCGCGCCGACGCTGCCCTTGCCGCGGTTGAGCTCCGGTGCGGACGCGACCGCCGCGCGGCTGTTTCCGTAGGTATCACTCAATGTCCCCCCGAAATCGCCCACCACACCCGACGGTGCCAGATAAGGCTCCGGGTGGCTGTTGTGGCTGGTATATGGCTTGCCATCCGTCGCGCGGATGCAGCCGTACATGCGCGGCGGCAACGCAGCCGGCGGCGCCGGCGGTTCCGGGCTGTCGACGTCGTCGCGGGGCGGCGGTGCGCCGGGCATGGGAGCGACCTTGCCGTCAGCGGGAGCCGAGTCCACCAGCTGGATCGTCTCCTGACGCTGCGCTTTGGCGCACGGCGTCTGTTGGTAGATCGTCTGCCCGGCGGCGACACACTTGTATACCGTCTCCGCATGAAGCGCGGGGCCGGTCACCAGGGCGAGCATGGCGAGTGCGACGCGGGCAGGGCGCATGGTCAGAACTCGGCGATGTGGTCTTCGCCAGCCAGACCGATCGTCATCGCCCCTTCGCCGACGTTGACCATGCCCGTGATGCTCATGGGGCTCTCGAGGATTTCGACGCCGGCGTCGCCGCAGATGCGCGTGAGTGGGTGATATCCCGGCAGGTTGCGCATGTCGTCCAGGTCACCGCCGTAGCTGAGTGACAGCGAGGGCACGAGCAGTCCGGCCTGGACCCGCTTGGCGGCGTATTCGAACAGCACCTGCGCTCCGTGCTCGAAACCACGGACCTTGCCGACCGGTCCGGTCTCGCCGCGATGCGCGCGGAGGATCGGTTTGATATCGAGCGCGGTGCCGAGCATCGAGCTGAGAAAGCTGACGCTGCGATCGCCCTTGCTCCGGGCGCGCGAGCGCAGGTAATTCAGATCGCGCGGGAGCATGTAGCCGTACGAGCAATCGGCGACATGAGCGGCGCGTTCACGTACTTCGGCGGGTGACTTGCCCGCCTGAATCATCCGCACGGTCTCCGCGACGGCCGGGCCGGAGCCCGCAAAGATATTGCGTGTATCGACCACCCGCATCAGGAAGGGCCCCGTGTGGCCCATGGCTTCACGGACCGGCCGGTAATTCTTCAGGATGGCGAAGCTGGCCTTGATCACGTTGTCGTGGATCGGGCTGCGCGTGGCCATGATCGTCAGGCAGACGACGCAGTCGAAGTCGCGGACCATGCGGTCGAGGAAAAGGTCCTGCACATCTTCAACCGAGCTTGCCTCGGTCTCCGCCGAATGACTGCGGCTACCCAGCTTCTGGTCGCGGAAGCGCTGGATCTCGGCAGGGTCGCGGTCGTCCTTGAACTTCTGGTCGTCGACCTTGACGGTGATCGGCATGACCGCGATGCCGTTGCGCTCCAGGAAGTCATGCGGCAGGTCACAGGCCGCGTCGATCGCCACTCCGATTCGCATCGGCACCACTCCCATTCACGGCTCGAGGCCTCGCGGCGCCCGAAACGCCCGCTGCGTTCCACTTCGCTCCGCTGGACCGGATGCTACACTTCGCCGAATGAATTTGGCATCTCCGCCGGCGTGGCGTCGCCGGTAACCGCGCCACCGGATTGTGAAGATCCCCCATGAAAACCAAGAACGAGATCGTCTCCAACTGGCTGCCCCGCTACACGGGCACCCCCCTGGAGGGCTTTGGCCGGCACATCCTGCTGACCAACTTCGGCCATTATGTCGAGCGCTTCGCCGCCGACCACGGCGTGGAAGTACGCGGCCGCGACCGTGCCATGCCCAACGCCACCGCCGACGGCATCACCCTGATCAACTTCGGCATGGGCAGCCCCAACGCCGCGACCATCATGGACCTGCTCAGCGTGATCGAGCCGGAAGCCGTGCTGTTTCTCGGCAAGTGCGGCGGCCTCAAGCGCAAAAACGCCATCGGTGACCTGATCCTGCCGATCGCCGCCATCCGCGGCGAGGGCACGTCCAACGATTACCTGCTGCCCGAGGTCCCGGCGCTGCCGGCCTTCCAGCTGCAGCGCGCCGTGTCCACCATGATCCGCGACCTCGGCCACGACTACTGGACCGGTACGGTCTACACGACCAACCGACGCGTCTGGGAGCATGACGAAGGCTTCAAGGACTACCTGCGTCGCACCCGCAGCATGGCCATCGACATGGAGACGGCCACGATCTTCGCCGCCGGCTTCGCCAATCACATCCCCTGCGGCGCATTGCTGCTGGTCTCTGATCAGCCGATGATTCCCGAGGGCGTCAAGACGGAGTTCAGCGACGCGGCGGTCACGGCCAACTTCGTCGAGCGGCACATCAAGGTCGGCATCGAGGCACTGAAGCTGGTGCGGCGGCACGGGCGCAGCGTGAAGCACCTGCGCTTCGAGGACGAGCAGGACTGACGTCGTCGGAAGAAAAGGACGAGGCGATCACGCTAGACGATCCCGGGGCGAAATTTCAGAATAATCGTATTCCGGTCATCGGTCGCCTCCTTTAGGGTCGGCTTCCCCACCTCAGAAGGAACGACGGCCATGCGAGTGCGCGATCTGATGCTCGGCGCGCTGGTGACGGTGATCTGGGGTAGTAATTTTTCGGTGATCGAAGCCGGCCTGCGTGACCTCGACCCGTTTCTCCTCACCGCGCTGCGATTTCTGATGACGGCGTTGCCGCTGGTTTTCTTCGTTCGTCGGCCGGTCGATGTTCCCTTGAGCGCCGTCGCCATCTACGGCGTTTTGTTCGGCGTGGGGCTATGGTTCGTGGTCAACCTCGCGATGTCGCAGGGCATGTCACCGGGGCTGTCGTCGCTGGTGCTTCAGTTCAGTGCGTTCTTTACGCTGTTGCTCAGCGCCGCAGTGCTTGGAGAACGCATTCGCGCACCGCAAGTTGCGGGCATGGTGCTGGCCGGCGGTGGTTTGCTGCTCGTAGTTAGCTATACGGAAGGAACGGTGACGACGCGTGGCGTGCTGCTGGTATTGCTCGCCGCGGTCAGCTGGAGCGTCTGCAATCTGATCGTGAAACGACACAAACCCGCCGATATGCTCGCCTTCATCGTCTGGTCGAGCGCGTTCTCCGCCCCGGCACTGCTCCTGCTGACATGGCTAGTGCGTGGCTCGGCTCCGTTCGTCGTGCTGAGTCACGGCATCGCCTTGCCCGCCGTAGGCTCCATTCTGTTTCAGGCATACGTCACGACGATCTTCGGCTACTTCATCTGGAACACGTTGATGAAGACCTATCCAGCAGCGACGGTGTCTCTGCTGTCGCTCCTGGTCCCGGTCTCCGGCATCGCCACGTCGTGGCTGGTCTTCGACGAGCACTTCGCATCCGGCGTATGGCTCGGCATCGCGGTGATGCTCGCGGGTGTCGTCGTCTTCGTCCTCAGTCCACGCTGGGCACGCGCCCCGGTGATAGCCAACCCCGTTGGCGAACGCTGACGATTGCGAAATCGGTCCAGATTCTCAAGACAACCGGCAATCGTTTTTGCTAGCTTGTATCCGTTGCCTGCGGAGTAGCGATCCACGCGTCGCAGGCAACCATCGCTCAAAGCGGTGAGAAGCGCGGACCAGGGGTGTTGACGCACCACAAGGTCCGCTGACCCTAATCAACGCAGAAGGTTGACCATGGCTATGCCAAATACTAAGGCATTCTCACGCGTGCCGCTTCCCGGCGGCACTCCCCTCAACGGTTACCGGGCCGTCTGCCGATCTCGCAGACACGGTTGAAGAACCGCGGCGCCTGCCGTTGTCAGTTGAGTTTTTTCTTGCCGTAGCTATCCGGCGCGTTGCCGTGTGGCCGCAAGACAGCGACTGGCGTTGCGAACCACTTCTTGAACACACCCCCCGGCGTCCGGTCACGGACAGGCCGATGAGGCTCATCGTGCGAGCGATGGTGGCACGCCTTTGCGTTTTGGCGTGCCACAACTCAGGGCGGAGTGAATCGCCAGCAGGGCTGGCTCCTACCAGAGCGATGTCACCGCAATATGCGGCAGATTAAGGAGGTATCGATAGAAAAGTACCGAGCGGTTGGTGAGGGGAGTTTTCGCGTTGACCCCGAGGCGAGTGTCAACGCGCTGTTGAACGATGCTACCGAGTTGTTGCAGTACGCGCGGGCCATTACCGATTTGCTTGTGGAGTCGTTACAGGAGGACGAGATTCCTGAGCGGCGGCGCACGTTGCTTGCGCTCGGTGGCGTCGGTACGTTGATTACGACGGGTGCGCAGTGCGCATCGCGGGCGCACGCGAAGATTGAGTGGGACAGAGTCTGAGCAGGAACACATGGAGGTTCGAGTTACGGAGCGTGCCTCGCGATCTTTAGAAGAGGAGAAATCAATGGCTTGGATGCGAACTGCCTAATACACGTATAAACAGATCAAATATTTCATTTGGCAGAGCAAGAGAATGGATTTGCTCAGACGATAATGCGGTCGCAGGGGATCAATGGAGATGATCATGAATGATTTAAGCAAACTCGCTGATTTCACGATTGCCAATAGGCTAATTGTTGGTCGTCCCCTATCGATGAGCAGTAAAGAGCTAACTGTCTATCTAGAGAGCGTTGCTCGAGAGTTGGTTGGGCAGCCCGTAGATGCGCGGATTGACAGCGTAAGTTTTGAGGAGGACGAATATGAGGATGTGATAAAAGAATGCCAGGAGACGCTTCCTTCGATGTACGCGAGCCTTCGAAGTGACGGATCAATCATGCCTCCATACTGGCCAGCGGTTGAGCTCGCCTGCGGAGGAGTCGAGCGGATTGGTGGTATGAAACCTGCTGAACGCTTGGAGGAAATTGCGCGGCTTGTTCTTTACTACGCAGTGAGTGCTCGCGTCTTTCTCACTGACGCGAATGCCGTGCTACTGGTCGCCGAAGCCTTGCCGAAAACCTACCAAGATGTCCCGGACTATGCGGGTGGCCGGTCTAAAATTGATGTTCCCACCGTTGCAGCCAAGAGTGCTTCAAAGTTGCGTGAACAGGTTGACCATGTGAATGAATTCATCGATAGCTATTTTTCTGGAACAACACTGATGGAACAGCGTTTGGAACACTGATCTAAGAGCATTCGCCAACAGGGTTGGCTCCCGCTAGAGAAAAAAAGCCGCCCGTGGGAGCAGGCGGCGATTCCGGGGAGATTTGCAAGGCGGCGCGTCCGGGAGGAACGCGCGCCCTGTCTTCTTGTGGTGGAGCTTAAAGCGAGAAGTCGTACTCGGCCGACAGCTGCACGTAACGCGGCTGCTGGAAGCTGGTCGGGATCTTGTACGTGGTGTCGGACAGCGAATTGCCGTTGTTGTCCTCACCCACTTCGTTGATCGAGGTGGTGTGCTGCTTGTTGAAGATGTTGAACACGTTGGCCGAGATCGTCACGCCCTTCGCCCATTCCGGCTTATAGGTCGCGTTGAGGTCGATGTTCCAGTACGTCGGCGTGCGACCCACCGAGCCACGCTTCACGACCATGCCGCTGCAGTAGAGATAAGCGCCGCCACCGTAGCCACCGATGGTGCCGTCGATCGGGTTCAGGCCGTAGCAGTTTTCCGGACGACCGGTCTGCAGGATGCCGTTCGCGCCGACGAGCCACTGGTTGTTGATCTGCCAGGCGCCATAGATCTTGAAGGTGTGCTTGCGATCGTTCGGGAGGTAACCGTTCGAGCCGGCCATGATCTCCGGATAGTCGAACAGCTCGGTCGTGCCGGTGTCGGCCTGGCCGTTGGACGAGTCGACGCCACCTTCCGAGTTGCCACGGGTGTGCGACCACACGTACGACGCCTTCATGTACCAGGTGTTGTCGAAGTTGCGCTCGGCGGTCAGCTGCATCGCCATGTAAGAGCGCTTGTAGCTCGGCTCGCCCACGGCCGAGCCCGGCAGGTGGATGTCGTACAGCGTACCGGTCGCATCGACCGGCGTGCGCAGGGTCACCGAGCTGCCCGGGTTGAAGATGTAGCAACCCGGTACGTTCGCCGCCGCCGGCGACAGGCTGGTGGTGTCGAGGTTCAGGCCGTACTGCGCATTGGCGGCCGCGGCGATCGGACGGAAGTCGCAGGAGTCGTCGATACCCGTGAGGATCTTCCGGTAGATCGCCTTGGCGCCGAACGTCCAGTCGGCCACCTGCTGTTCGGCACCGAGGATGAACTCGCGCTGCTTGAACGGCTTCAGGTCCTTGGTGGCGACGGCGCCCGGGTTCGGCACGACACCGGCTTCGCCGTTGGCGTACTGGGTCACGGCACGTGCCGGGTTGGCGGCCGCGTAGGCGTCGGAGACCGGACCCAGGCCCGTCGGCGCGCCGGTGACCGGATCGATACCCGTGTAGCTGAAGTAGCGGATCTGGTACAGCGAGGCGGCCGCGCCGCGCAGGGCCACGTTGCCGTCCAGCGGCAGCGAGTAGTCGCCGGCGCTGCCGTAGACCTTCAGCGTTGAGTCGCCGTGGACGTCCCACGAGAAACCGAGTCGCGGCTGCCAGCTGTGCACCTGGCTGACATAGGTCTGGCCGAGGCTGTTGGTGTTGTTGAAGCCGTCGTTACGCACACCGATACGTGCGACGAAGTTGTCCGTGATGTGCCAGTTGTCCTGCAGGTAGTAGGACTTCTGCGTGATGCCGACCTTCGCGCCCGTGGCGAACACCGCCTGCTTGACCACGTTGTCCGCCGGGTCGATGCCCGGGGTATGACCCAGGATGTCTTCGGGGATCGGCTGGTACGTGTAGATCGAGCCGCCCTCGTACGCCGTACCCGTGTCGGTTGTGAAATGGTCGCGTGCCCAGCCGGCCTTCAGCTCGTGATCGCCGATGTGATATTCGAAGTCGATGCGACCGGCATTGCGCTTGTCTTCGCCATTCGGCGTGGTGAGTTCGCCCGCAGAGGTGAACGAGCAATGCGGCGCGGCAGGCACCGAGCCGGCCACGACCGGCGAGCGCTGGTCGACGATCGTCGGGCAGCCCGGCGAGTTGACGGCGTTATAGATGTCGCCATCGTACTCTTCGACCGTGCCATCGGCGGTGGTGGCGCGCTCGACGCGCTTGTTGGTGCTCTTGCCATACTGCGCAGAGATCGTGAAGTCATCCGTGATGTAGCTGGTGTACTTCAGGATGTTGTTCATGCCGCCGGTCTTGTCGTACTGCTGACCGAGGTAGTCGCCACGATGCGGCTGGCCGTTTTCGTCGTAGTTGTAGCCGTAGATGCTCTGCTGCGTGGTGCTCGTGTCGCTGAAGCCGGTGTATTCGAGGATGTTGCTCTCGTTGATGTTCCAGTCGAGCTTGACCAGGTAGCGCGGGTCCTTGATCGTGGTCTTGTTGAAGCTGCCGCCACCGGTGGCGTCGCCATAATGCTCGTCCGCCGTGCGCGTACCGCCGACGAGGGCGAACATGAACAGCTTGTCCTTGATCAGCGGGCCGCCGAGCCAGGCGTTCCAGCGCTGGCCGAAGTCGGTCGCGTTGCCGCTGCCGTTGTTACCGATCACGTAGTTGCTGTTGTGGCGGTTGTTCTGGTTGAGCGCGCCGTTCTGCAGGTAGATATTCGGCTGGTTGGCCTGCAGCTGGTACGGGTTCCAGGTGAAGTCGATACCGCCCTTCCACTCGTTGGTACCGCGCTTGGTGTTGACCGAGATCACGCCGCCGGTGGAGTTGCCGTACTCGGCGCCGTAACCGCCGTCCTGGATCTCTTCCTGGTCGATGGCCTCGAACGGCACCTGCGCGTAGGTCAGGCTCTGGAAGAAGTTGGTGACGTTGAAACCGTTGACGTAATAGCTGTTCTCGGCAACCGAAGCGCCGCCGAACGAGGCCAGGTTGCCGAAGGCGCTGTCGCCCTTGGTCGCGCCCGGCGCGAGAAGCGCCACGGCCGTCTGGTTACGAGCCAGCGGCAGCTGCTTGATCTGTTCGGCCGTCATCACCGTGTTGGTCTGACTGGACGTGATGTCGATCGGCGGCAGCGCGTTGGCCGTCACCGAGACAGTGGTCAGGTCCTGTGCGCCAGCGGTGGCAGCGGGTGCGGCGAGGTTGAGGTTGAAGCCCTGGCCCGCGACGATGGTGATCGTGCGCGTCGTGCTCTGACCGCCGGTGGTCGAGGTGATCTTGTAATCGCCCGGCGGCAGCGACGAAATGTTGAAGCGGCCGTCGCTACCGACGGTGGCGCTGCGGCTGAGGCCGCTGCCGTTGTTGACGGCGGTGACCTGGGCACCGGCGTCCGCCGTGCCGTAGACACCGCCGACGGTGCTCTGTGCGAACGACGCGGCGCTGACGATGCCGAGCCCGACCGCGATGGCGAGCGAAAGCGAACGCCGCCGTGAGCGGTCCGATGAATGACGCAGCTGCATGTAGATCTCCCCGGCCACTGGCCAAATGCTTCAAGCCGCGCCGCCGTCGGCAGAGGGCGGTCGCGGAGTCGTGACTCAATCGAAATGGCCGTCCGGGCCCCTTGGTGGTGTCGACATCCTCCGCATCGAAACACCGCATGTGCGACTTAACGAAACCGCAACAAGCACGGCGAAGCTAAGGCGCAGCGAGGGATGCACTCAAGGGGAGTTGCATGAACGAAATACCTTGCCCCGCTTGTGCGCGGTCGAATCGCAAGGGTCTTGCGCGTGCGCAAAAACATGCATCCGCGTCCGGGCGGGCGTTCGTCCGTGTACGCACGTAAGAACACGTCGACGACGTTATCGCGTGGATGAAACAAGTTTCATCAAAGCAGAATTCTGCGTAAGCCTTGCGAGGCGTTTTCAGCTTTCAACCGGCTTTCAGTCGGCTTCCATATAAAAAAAGGCCGCTCGGTAAGAGCGGCCAATATCCGGGGAAACTGCTTCTTTTGTTGTTATGTCGTTATCGGATCAGAGCGTGAAGTCGTAACGCGCGCCGAGGCGGACGTAACGCGGGTCCTGGAAGGAGCGTGCGCGCTTGTACTGCGGGTTGGGGAGACCGGATGCCGTCTCGCCCGTCTCGTACACCTGCGTCACTTCCTGCTTGCCGAGCAGGTTGAATACGTCGACGGTGAAGGACAGCTTGTGTTCGGCGAATGCCGGCTTCCAGGCTGCGCTCACGTCCATCGTGTACGTCCACGGCGTACGGCCCCTGGATCCGCGCGGCGAAGGTTCGCCATTGCACCAGAAGTAGTTGGCACCATAGCCGTACGGATCGCCACCCACGGAAAGGGGACGGGTCCCCAGGCAGCTGATCGGTGCGCCCGAACTCACGCGGGTAACGGTCGAGAACTGCCAATCGTCAGAGAGTACGTAGGTGCCGTACACACGGAGCTGATGCTTGTGATCGTTCGGCAGATCGCCGTTGGTGTTTTCCATGATCGCCGGGAAGTCCCAGCTTTCCGTGGTGGACACGTCGGCCTGCACGATGTTCGAGTCCAGCTGGCCCTCGGAGTTACCGTAGCTGCGCGAGTACGTGTAGTCGATCTTGCCGTACCACTTGTCGGCGAACTGATGCTCCGCGTACAGGTCGAGCATGTAATAGGAGCGCTTCGGCTTCGGCTCGCCGATGTCCTTGGCGGATAGCGGAATGTCGAGATACTGACCGTCGGACGGCGAAACCACGAAGGTATTCGCGCGGCCCGGGTTGTACAGCCAGCAGCCCGTGCTGCGGGCGATACCGGCAGCCACCTGATCGCCGAGTCCGTTGGCATCGCCCCAGGCCTGAAGTGGTGCGGAATCGCAGGTGTCGTCGATCAGGCTGCGCAGTTTGCGGTACATGGCCTTTGCGCCGACGACCCACGTGTCCCCGAGCTGCTTGTCGAAGCCTGCGATGTACTCGTCCTGGTAGTACGAATGCAGCTGGCGGGACGATACCGTTTTGGCATCGGGCGGCGTGCCATTCGCGCCATTCAGGTAATAGGTGCCGGAATAGGCGCCTGTGCCGAGACCGGTCGGTATGCCCGTTGTCGGGTCGATACCCGTGAAGCTGTAGATGTTGGATGGGTACGTCGAGGGGCCGGCGCCACGAACCGCCACCGACGTCGGCAGCCCGAGATGGTAGCGACCGGCATTGGCGTACACCTTCAGTGAACTGTCACCGTACACGTCCCATGAAACGCCCAGGCGGGGATCGAGCTGATGACGAGAGCGCGCGTAGGCCTGGCCGAGGCCGTTGTAGTTCGAGAACTGCTCATTGCGCAGGCCGACGTACGAGTGCCAGCGGTCGGTGATCTGCCAGTTGTCCTCGACGAATTGCGAGCGTTGATTGGTCCGCGCCGAAGCGCCCGTCGAAAGGGCGGTGGATTCGACGTAGTAGCCGTTGGGGAAGTTCGCCGGGTTGTACAGGCTCGGGTCGAGGCCCAGATTGATGAGCCGCTGCTGGATGGAGCTTCCATCACCGACATCGTTGTAGGTGTAGGAAGTGCCGCCCACCGGCACGGCGCCCCACGTCGCGCGAAGCACGTAGTTGTCGACGCCGGCGCGCAGATCGTGGTCTCCGACCCGCCATTCGATGTTCGCACTCCAGCCCTTCGTGCTGTCCTTCGAACCCGGATAGAGAATCGTGCTCGAGCCTACGGTGCAACCCGTCTGCTTGTTGCTGGCGAACTCCACTCGCGCGTCGGTGATGGAGGGACATGCGATGCCGGAAGCGCCATTGATATCCTGCTCATGATCGGAATGCGCTCTGCCGTACATGCCGTTGATCGTGAGATCGTCAGTAAGGTAGCCGGTGTAGTGAGCGATGTAGGTATCGCCGCCTGGCGTGCCGTTCGTCTGCGTTCCGTTGTAGTTCTTGGTGTACTGGTGACCGAGATACGCGCCCTGGCCGGTCTGGTAGCTGTAGCCGAAGATCGATGCATCCGTCGTTTCGCTGTCGCCGATGCCGGTCAGCTCGAGGATGTTGTTGTCGGTGATGTTCCAGTCCAGCTTGGTCAGCCAACGCGTGGTTTTGGCCGTGTCGCGTTCCTGGTCGCTGACCGTGTTCGGGCCGGTGTAGTCGCCCGTCTGCTTGATCCAGTCCGCCGCGGCGAAGATGAAGAGCTTGTCCTTGACCAGTGCGCCGCCGATGGACCCGGAATACTGCAGGTTGTCCTGATTGCGCTGGACATAGGGGTTGCCCTTCTGGAACAGCGTGCCATCCGTCTGGTAAATGCTGCGCGGCGTCTGTTGCAGGCTGGAGGGCGACCACAGGACCTGGATGTCGCCCTTCCACTCGTTCGTGCCGCGCTTCGATACGACGTTGATCACGCCACCGGTCGAGCGGCCGTACTCCGCACCGTAACCACCGATCAGCACCTGCTCCTGATCGATCGCGTCGTAGGGCAGCTGGCGCGAGCTGACGCCGGTCAGCGGATTGGTGACCTGAAAACCGTTGATGTAGTAAGCGTTCTCGGAAGCGGACGAGCCGCCGAACGAGAGCGCGTTGCCGTAGCCGCGTGCCGCGGGCGTGGTGCCCGGTGCGAGCAGAGCGACCGAGCTGATCGACGTGCGCGCGATGGGCAGCTTGGACAGCTGATCGGCGGTGAGCACCGTGCGCGAGTCGACCGAGCTGACGTCGATGCTCGGCAGCGCGTTGGCGGTGACCTGCACGCCGCCGAGGCTGGTCGCATCGCTGCCCGCCGGCGCGGCTGAGAATGAAACGTCGGTACCCTGGCTGATCTGGGTCTGTACGCCCTTGTGCGAATCGACGGTCGTGCCAGCGTGTATCAGGGTGACGTCGTAAGTGCCGATCGGCAGCGAGTTGGCGCGATAGCGACCGCCCGAATCGACGGTGATATCGCGGCGCAGGCCGGTGTCCTTGCTTTCGATATGGACGACATCGCCCGGTGTGGCGGAACCGAAAATCGAGCCGGTGGCGTTGCTCTGTGCGAGCGCGCCACCGGCGGCGCCGGCGGTGACCGCGAAGGCGACGGCAAGGGCGAGCTTGCGGCGTGCCGGGGCGGTGGAACGGGTGTGGTGCTGCATGAAAACGACCCTCCTGATGTAACGCATGACGAAAACCGGGACAAGAAACCCCATACCCACGCGGCACGTGGGCAGGCCGCCTTTTCGAGGCGGTGGAATCACCGGAATGGAAAGAATGGTTGTTCGGCCGTACGCCTCTTAGCGGGCGCGCGGCGTCACGTCGTCAATCGAAAAGGGGTGCGAGCGAGCGCGTGTGGTGCATGTCGGTTCTCCCCAAAGAACTGCAAATGTCGTCCCTTACCGCAAATCGCCGCCGCCCGTTACGTCCCCACGAGTCGGCCGGTCGATGGCCCTGATCCCAGTGCGTGAAAATAACGTAAACCCCTAATAACTATGGGAACAATAGGAATAAATCCTAAGCAGGTATTTGCGGGATTAGGCGTTTTTTTGCGCCTTTCTGCGGTCTTTCTTCGGCCTTTCCGGCGTCTTTCGACGGCCGCTGTTCAAGCGGGCGGAAAAGGCTCGGAGAAGGCCTTCCGTTCATGGTCCGTCAGACGATGACGCTTGCCTGAAATCCGCACCATCGCTAGCTTTCCCTGATGTCTTTAGTCATCACCATCCTCATCCTCCTTCTCGTCATCGCGCTCTCCGGCGCGATCGTTCGTGTCCTTCCGATCCGCTTGCCGCTACCGCTGATCCAGATCGCGTTAGGGGCGCTGCTTGCACGTCCTTTCGGCCTGCATGTGGAGTTCGACCACGAGCTGTTCTTCCTGCTGTTCATTCCGCCGCTTCTGTTCGCCGACGGGTGGCGCATTCCGAAACGCGAACTGTTCCTCCTGCGCGGCCCGATCCTCGCCCTGGCGATCGGTCTGGTCTTCTTCACCATCGTCGGGGTCGGCTACTTCGTCCACTGGATGATTCCGACGGTGCCTCTGGCGGTAGCGTTCGCGCTGGCCGCCGTGCTGTCGCCTACCGATGCCGTGGCCGTGTCCTCGATCAGCGGTGAGTCGCCGATTCCGCCGCGCCTGATGCATATCCTCTCCGGCGAAGCCCTGCTCAACGATGCATCCGGTCTGGTGGCGCTGCAGTTCGCTATCGCCGCCGAGATGACCGGCAAGTTTTCGCTGATTTCCGCCACGGGCGACTTCGTGGTGATGGCCCTGGGTGGCCTCGCGGCGGGCGTGCTCGTGGGCCTCGGCTTCGGTCTGTTCCGTCGCCGGCTGGTGCGCTGGAGTGGCGAAGTGGATCCGGCGGCCCAGGTGGCTTTGCTGCTTTTGCTGCCATTCGCGGCTTATCTGCTCGCCGAGCATTTCGGTGTCTCCGGCATCCTCGCCGCCGTGGCGGCGGGCATGAGCATGAACTACACCGACGTGATGAAGGGTGGCTACGTCGCCACGCGCATGCAGAGCCGGGCTGTCTGGGAGATGGTGGAGTTCACCTTCAACGGCATCATCTTCCTGCTGCTGGGATTGCAGCTTCCCGCCATCGTCGACGGGGCGAAGGTCGATATCGCGCAGGCGGGCGGTGGTCCGCTGTGGCATCTCGCCGCCTATGTCGTGGCGATCACCCTGGCGCTGGTGTTGCTTCGTTTCATCTGGGTGTGGGTGTCGTTGCGCTTCGTGTTCATGCGCGCGCTGCACCGTGGCGAGAAGCGCCCCCCGGTGGGCACGCGGCTGGTATGGACGACGGCGCTGGCCGGCGTGCGTGGCGCCATCACACTGGCGGGTGTGCTCTCCCTCCCACTGATGAAGAGCGAAAACATCCCGTTCCCGACGCGCGACCTGATGATCTTTCTCGCCTCGGGCGTGATTCTCTGCACGCTGGTGTTCGGCGCGATCGGGCTACCGCTCTCGGTCAAGGGTCTGAAACTGCCTGGCGAGGATCCGCGCGTGCGGGAAGAGCGCAAGGCGCGTGCCCTGGCGGCGGAGGCGGCGATTCGCAGCATCGAGAAGGAGCAGCAGCGTGTGCAGGAGAGTGGTGACGAGAACGCCATCGCGCTGGCCTCACGCATCGCGGCACGCGTCATGGGCGATTACCAGCAGCGCCTCGAAGCGGCGGGCGAGGAAGGCGACGTCCCGGAGAAGGCCCGTGCGGAGGCGGGTACCGAGCGGGTGATGCGTCTCGCCGCACTGCGTGCCGAACGGCGCGAGCTCCACGAGCTGCGCCGCAACCACACGATCAACGACGAAACGCTGCGCAATCTGGTCCGCGAGGTGGACCTGGCCGAGGCGTCGCTCACCGGGCTGCATTCCGGTTGAGCGGACGCCGGCTCGCGTTTCAGAGGCCGAAGAACAGCTCGCTGGTCCTGACGCTGGATGCGGTCAGAGCCTCCTTCGACTCGCCCCGGTCTTTCGCTACCTCGTCGCGGATATGCGCAAGGTACATCGGTTCGTTACGGCGGTCCTTCGGCATGGGGCGGATGGTCCGCGGCAGCAGGTAGGGCGAGTCGGTCTCGAGCATGAGCCGGTCCGCCGGAATCAGCTTGACCAGCTCGCGCAGGTGCGCGCCGCGGCGTTCATCGCAGATCCATCCCGTGATGCCGATATGGCAGTCGAGTTCGAGGTAGTCGCGCAGCGCGTCGCCGGTGTCGGTGAAGCAATGGACGACGGCGGCCGGGACCCGGTCTCGGTAGCGCTTCAGGATGGCGAGGAAGTCGTGGTGGGCATCGCGCTGGTGCAGGAAGAGCGGCTTGCCGACCTCCACGGCGATGGCGAGCTGCCGCTCGAATACCTCGCGCTGGACCTCGCGCGGTGAATAGTTGCGGTTGTAGTCGAGCCCCGTCTCGCCGACCGCCCGAACTTCCGGCTCGCGTGCCCATTGGCGAAGGAGGGCGTCGGTCGCGTCGTCATAGTCGATGGCGTGATGCGGGTGCACGCCGGCGGTGGCGAAAAGTCGGCCGCCGCTGGCCTTCGCCATGGCCAGGGCGTGCTCGCTTCCCTCGCGTGACGCTCCCGTTACCACCATCCGGCCGACCCCATGGGCGCTGGCACGGGCAAGCATGTCATCGAAATCCTGCCGGAACGATTCGTGGGTGAGGTTGGCGCCGATGTCGATCAAGTCCATGAATTGGTTCGCTTTGGTGCATGTGTTTGAATACGGCGCGCGCGTGTTATTCCCGCGCAAGGCCATGAATTGACAAGCATATGGACGTCCGATCCTGGCTATCCCGGGGTTTCCCGCCTAGGCCGTTCGGATGATGTCCGTCATCGCGTCAAATTATTGACGTTCGTATTTTCCTACTGCTAGGTTCCCCAGACGGTCCTCATGAAGAGGGCGCAGAGGGAGTTCAGAAGGATCTCAAAAAAACCTTTTTTCAGGGGACGTCCCGGAGACGTCAAAAAGGAAGGGGACCGGCAAGCGGTCGCCTGCAGCAATACCACGGGCAGAGGGTAGTGCAGATGGTAAATCGGATCGCCGCGGGGACGTTCGTCGCCTCGCTCCTCCTGGGCATCGCGCCCGGGATCTTCGCAACCGGGGCGGATGCGCCCAGCGCGACTTTCGACGTCAGCAGCCTGCGTGCGCCAGGCGGCTACGACCGTTTCATCGTCACCTATCGCGACGGCACCACCGAACGCGTCAGCGCTTCCGCGGCGGCACAGTCCGTCGGTGCGGCACTCTCGCGTACCGCAGGGACATCCAGTCAGCTGCGTGCCGGCAAGGTCGCCGCGATCCAGGCCGTCTACGGACGCAAACTGGCCACCGGTTCCGACCTGATACGCACGTCGCGCAAGCTGACGCGCACCGAGGCGGACACGCTGATCCGGCAGATCGCCGCCGACCCGGCGGTGAAGCACGTCGAGCCGGACGCGATGATGCAGAAGATCGATGACATTCGTGCGACGGATGTCACCCCGGTCGTCGTCAACGACCCGTACTACGCCGGCTACCAGTGGCATTTCCGGCCGCCGACCGGCACCGCCGAGAAGATCGGTTCCGACGCCACCAGCTACGCCAATCGCGGCGGCAGCAACGTGGCCAATGCGTGGAACCTCGCGGATGGCACCGGCGTGACCGTCGCCGTGCTGGACACCGGCATCACGCAGCATCCCGACATCGACCTGTCGCTCGCCGACGCGGGTTACGACTTCATCTCCGACGGCTTCGTCTCCGGACGCAGCACGGATGCGCGTGCGCCCGGTGGCTGGGACACCGGCGACTGGACCACCGAGGACAAGTACCTGCTGGCCAACGGCGGGTGCATCGATCCGTCGGCGGGCGACGAGCAGGAGGATTCCAGCTGGCACGGCACGCACGTGTCCGGAACGATCGCCGAACTCAGCAACAACGCCACCGGCATGGCCGGCATCGCGTACAAGGCGAAAGTCCTGCCGGTCCGCGTGCTCGGCCACTGCGGCGGATACACCTCCGACATCGCCGATGCGATCGTCTGGGCGTCGGGCGGCCACGTCGACGGCGTGCCGGACAATACGCATCCCGCGCAGGTCATCAACATGAGCCTGGGCGGCGGTGGTTCCTGCGCGGACGACGCGGTGACCTCGGATGCCATCGCCTCGGCGATCTCGCGTGGTACGACCGTGGTGGTCGCGGCGGGTAACTCGGGTGCGGACGCGACGAACTACTCGCCCGCCAGCTGCCCCGGTGCGCTCACCGTGGCTTCCAACGGCATCGCGGGCAAGCGCGCCTACTACTCGAACTACGGCAGCAAGGTCGCCCTGTCGGCACCGGGTGGTGGCATCTACGCCAACGACGGCACGACGGGTTCGCCGGTACAGGCCGGTTTCATCTGGTCGGCGATCAACAACGGCACGCATGAGCCGACCACCGCCGCTTACGGCGGCATGGCTGGCACGTCGCAGGCCACCCCGCACGTCGCGGGCTCCGTCGCGCTGATCCTGTCGGCGACCAGGGCCGCCGGTGTGGCGACGCCGACGCCGGTCGAGATCCGCACGCTGCTGACCTCGACCGCGACGCCATTCCCGGTTACGCCGGACAAGGCGATCGGTGCCGGCATCCTCGATGCCTACGCCGCCGTCAACAAGGCGCTGGGCAATGACGCGCCTGGCGAGCCGGGCGACGGCGATGCCACCGCGCTCAGCAACGGCGTCGCGCTGACCGGTCAGACCGGCCGTGCGAACGGCACGCTGGTCTATCGCATCGATGTGCCGGCGGGTGCGCGGTCGCTGGCGCTGCGCAGCTTCGGCGGCAGCGGCGATGTGTCGCTCTACGTGAAAAACGGCGAAGCCGCTTCGTCGACCGCGTACGACTACCGGTCGGTGAAGCCGTCCACGAACAACGAAGCGGTGACGGTCGCCCGTCCCGCGGCGGGTACCTGGTACGTGACCGTGGTGGGGGTGAAGGATTTCGCCAACGTCACGGTGCAAGCGAGTTTCACCGCGCCATGAGTAACGACCCACCGACGCGCGATGCGTCGGTGGGTCCGGATTGGCGTTGAGGGGAACGTCGAATCCTGAGGTGTTTACGCCGGCGAGGGGGTCTTCGCCGGTGGGCGTGCAGGGAGGGGTCCCGGCGCCGCACTAGGGAGGTATCGGTAATGAATTCACGAACACTGGCACAGGCTCTGGGCCTGGTGCTGACGGGCATCTTCACCGTGGCGACAGCGGCGCAGGCCGCTGAAACGCCGCAGGTCACCGCGCCGCAGACCGTCATGGTCCAGGGCGTGCAGGTGGCCATCGATCCTTCGACCGGCCGCCTCCGCGAGCCCACCGCCGCCGAGCGCGCGGCGTTGTCGAAGGCCTTCCAGGTCAACGCGGGCAAGTCGGCATCGCTCAGCGCGCGACCGCGCACCGCCGCCGATGCGAAGTCGACGTTCCGTACGGTCAGCCTCGGTAATGGCGTTCACGCCAGGGCCGTGCGCGTTCCGCAGGAGCTGATGAGCAGCGTCGTCGCCGAGCGCCAGCCCGACGGCAGCGTATCGATCCACCATGACGACCACGGCGTACAGGCTGCGCCGAAGGCACCGGAGGTCACACGATGATTCGCCGCAGCCTTCTCTTCACCGCGCTCGCCGCCGCCGGACTGTTCACCGCCGTGAGCACCCAGGCCGCCGAGATCAAGATCGTCAATCAGGACGTCGGCACCGGCAAGGGTCTCGACGATCCGACCCCGGCCACACCGGTCGGCGGTAACCCCGGCACCACGGTCGGCAAGCAGGCGCTGAACGTCTACCAGTTCGCCGCGGATATCTGGGGCGCCGTACTGCAGAGCGACGTCACCATCTCCAACGGCGCGACGTTCGAGCCGCTCTCGTGCGATGCCACCTCGGGCGTGCTCGGATCGTCCGGCACGACGTACATCTTCTACTTCGACAACACCAGCACCTTGCCCGCGGGCGCGGTGCGCAACACGTGGTATCACTCCGCGCTGTTCGACGCGCTGACCCATGAAGACGGTGCGCCGGGCGAAGACGATATCCAGAGCCAGTTCAACGGTGCGCTGGGTTCCACGGGATGCCTCGAAGGATCGAAGTGGTACTTCGGTCTGGACGGCAAGACGCCCGCCGGTTCGATCAACTTCCTCAACGTCGTGCTGCACGAAATGGCGCACGGTCTCGGTTTCTCGGGCTTCAACAGCCTGACCACGGGGTCGCCGTATGTCGGTGACGATGGCGTGGCTCGTCCCGACATCTACTCCACCTTCGTCTACAACGACACGCAGCAGAAGAAGTGGTACGACCTCACCGCCGCGCAGCGCGTCACGGCCGCGCTGGACGACGGCAAGCTCGTCTTCACGGGGCCGACGGTGAAGGCCGAAGCACCGCTGGCGCTCGGTACGCCGGACGTCTTCCACGTCACCGCGCCGGCCGCCGCCGTGGGTGATTACACCTTCTCGCAGGCTTCGTTCGGTCCGCTGGCGACGGCCTCCAACTTCACGGGCAGCGTCGTCCAGGCAAGCCCCGCGGACGGCTGCACAGCCATCACCAACGGCTCGGCACTCGCCGGCAAGATCGCCCTGATCGACCGTGGCACCTGCGATTTCACCGTAAAAACGCTGAACGCACAGAGCGCGGGCGCCAAGGCGGTGCTCATCGCCAACAACCAGGCGGGCGCGATCACGCCGGGAGGCACACCCGCCTCGCCGGTCACCATTCCGGTGATCGCGATCAGCCAGGCGGACGGCAGTAAGCTCAAGGCGAACCTGACCGGTCTCACCGGCGCGGTCGGCAAGGGCACGGGTCTGGCCGGTGCGGATGCGCAGGGTAACGTGCAGTTGTATGCACCGACGGTCCTCGCTCAGGGCTCGTCGTTCTCGCATTACGACACGCGCCTGACGCCGAACGCGATCATGGAATACGCGATCAACCAGGACCTCGTCGGACAGATCGACGTCGACCTCACGCCCGCGCTGTTCCAGGACATCGGCTGGGGTCTCAACCGCACCTCGCAGAAGCTGCTCACGTGCGACACAGGCATTCCGACCCTCGTCCCGGGCGGCGTGATCATCGGTGCGAACGTGATCTCCAACGCGAAGATCCTCGCCGGTGCGGCTGCCACGGTCGGCGACTATCGCTCCGCGGTGCACGCGTATGCGACGCAGCTGGCGACCGACGGCCTGGTCACGGCGGCGCAGGCGTCGAGCCTCAACGCCTGCCTGTCCGATACGCAGACGCAGGCGCAGTACGACGCCTGGGGTCCGCCGGCCGCGCCGCCCGCGATCGTGCTCGCCAACAACACCGCCCTGAACGGCCAGAAGGGCGCAGCCGGTGCCACGACCGCGTACCAGCTGACGGTGCCGGCCAACGCGAAGACGCTGACCCTGCGCACCTACGGTGGCTCGGGCGACGTGTCGATCTCGGTGACCGATCCGAAGGGTGTGGTCAAGGCGCAGCCGAACCGTCCGGGCAACAGCGAGCCGTTCACGGCCGCCAAGCCTGCGGCCGGTGTGTGGACGCTGACGGTGAAGGGGGAAGCGGCGTATTCGGGCGTGAGTGTCCTGGGTGCGTACACGCTGTGACGCGACGGAACAGATCCCGGTATGCCGGGATCTGTTTCCAGGGGATTGACGAATAGACGTATGGATGGCCGGACGACGACGCGTCGTCCGGCCTTATGGACACTTTGTCCGCCGCGGTCGCGACGGACAGGCGACGGGCAGCGCAAAGCGCGCCCGCGCATCGATCGCTCATGGCGGACATCTGGGAGGAAGGTTACATGAACACCATCTACAGCAAGGTCTGGAACAAATCGCTTGGCATTCTGGTCGTGGCATCGGAGCTGGCTCGGGCAAACGGCAAGGGCGGCGCCTCCCGACGCCTTCGCGCCGCCATGGCGGCACTGCCGCTGGCGGCCGGTGTGATGCTGGCGCTGGCCAGTGCGCCTGTACAGGCGAAAGACAACGGCACGGTATGCGGTGGCTTCCTCTTCGGTCTGCAGGGCAAGGCACCGAGCGCGAAGGGCGACGACGCCTTTGCGTGCGGTCAGGCGGCGAAGGCCATGGGCGATTTCAGCATCGCCATCGGCACTGACGCGAAGGCGAGTGGCCATTCCAGCTCGGCGGTAGGACAGGACGCGCAGGCGACCGGTGATTTTTCATCGGCGATCGGTCAGGGGACGCGCGCGACGGGTGCGGACAGTACGGCGATCGGACAGGGCGCGAATGCCGCCTCCGTATCGAGCACGGCGATCGGCCGCGGCGCACGCGCCATCGCGAAGAACGCGGTTGCGATCGGCAGCGACTCCATTGCCAACCGCGCCGATACCGTCTCGGTCGGCCGCGCCGGCGCCGAACGCCAAGTGGTCAATGTCGCGGCGGGCACGCAGGCGACGGACGCGGTGAACAAGGGTCAGCTCGACCAGGTGTCGACGACCGTGACCGGTGTATCGAAGCGCGTGGACACGTTGTCGAAGCGCGTCGATGGCGTGCAGGGCGATGTGACCGCGCTCGCCGACAGCGTCAGCGACGCGGCGCACTACTACAAGGCCAACGGCGCCGGTGACGGCAGCGACGACGCGCAGGCGACGGGCGATTACGCGACGGCGTCGGGCTCCGGCGCCTTCGCTAACGGCACCGGTGCGAGCGCGACCGGTGCGGGCGCCGTCGCCAACGGACAGTTCGCGACGGCAACGGGCTACGGCTCGGTCGCCGCGGGACAGAACAGTTCCGCTTACGGGTCGGGTGCGCAGGCATCGGCCAACAGCGCCACGGCCATCGGCGGCCAGGCGCTCGACGCCGACGGCAAACCGCTGATCACCTATAACGCGACCGGTGAGGCGGTGGGTCCGGCAACGGCCTCGGGTCTCGCTTCCACGGCCATCGGTGCAAGTGCACAGGCGGAAGGTGAATTCGCCACCGCGCTGGGTACGGCCGCGTTCGCTCAGGGCGAGCAGTCGACGGCGAGCGGTTTCCTCGCCCAGGCGTCCGGCGCCGGTTCGACTGCGACCGGTTCGCAGGCCTTCGCCGATGGCGACCTCTCGGTCGCGACCGGCTACGGTTCGGCCGCATACAGCGCGGGCGCGACGGCCGTCGGCGGCGGTGCCAGCGCCTCCGGTGCGGGAAGCGTCGCGATCGGTCAGTACGCCGAAACGGGTTTTGGCCTGTTCGGTCTCGAAGCCGAGAATGCGGTAGCACTCGGTACCAACAGCTGGGCACTCGGCAACAACGCGACAGCGCTGGGTGCCAACGCGTGGGCACTGGGCGAAAATTCCGTGGCGCTGGGCGCCGGTTCGACAGCGGATCGCGATAACACCGTCTCCGTCGGCGATGTCGGCAGCGAGCGCCAGATCACCAACGTCGCGGCCGGTACCGAGGGTACCGACGCGGTGAACAAGGCACAGCTCGACACGTCCGTGAGCGACGCGACGCGCTACTTCAAGGCGACTGGCAATGGTGACGGGTCGGACGACGCGCTCGCCACCGGAAACTACGCGACCGCTTCCGGTGCCGGTGCGTTTGCCGGTGCTGACGGTGCCAGCGCGTTCGGTAGCGGAGCTGTAGCCACGGGTTCGAATGCCACGGCGACAGGCTATGGCAGCGTGGCGACGGGACAGAATAGCGCGGCCTACGGTGCCGGTTCGCAGGCGAATGGCCCGGGCAGTGTCGCCGTGGGTGGTGTGGCCGTGGACGAAGACGGCAATCCGTTGATCACCAACGCGGGTCTGCCGGTCGATACGGGTGCGACCAGCGCCGGTGTCGGTGGCACCGCGGTCGGTGCCAGTGCCCAGGCAAGTGGCTTCGCGGCCTCGTCGTTTGGCGTGGGTGCGTATGCCAGTGGCGCGCAGGGTCTCGCCCTCGGCGCCGTGGCCAACGCCACCGGCGACTATTCCACGGCGGTCGGCACGCAGAGCGCGGCGACGGGCGCGAGCAGCGTCGCGGTGGGTGAAAGTGCGCAGGCCACGGGCGACGAGAGTGTCGCGGTCGGTGGCAGTACCTTCTTCGGCTTCATCCCGGCACAGGCGACGGGCACGGGCGCGGCGGCCTTCGGTGCCGGTGCCTGGGCGACGGCGGATTACGCGACGGCGCTGGGCTGGAACACGTACGCCGCCGCCGAAAGCAGCACGGCGGTCGGTGAAAGCGCGAGTGCGCAGGATCTCGGTTCCAGCGCACTCGGTGCGCAGTCGCTGGCCAGTGGTGTGCAGTCCACGGCGGTCGGTGCGGTGGCGACGACGACGGGCGACTTCGCATCCGCGATCGGTAGCGGAAGCTACGCGGCGGCGAACAACGCCACAGCCGTCGGTGGTCTCGCGTCGGCGACGGGCGAGAATTCGACCGCTACGGGCGCCAATGCGGAAGCATCCGGGACGGGTTCCACCGCGACCGGCGAGAGCAGCGCGGCGTTCGGCGATGAATCGCTTGCACACGGCCATGGAGCGATTGCCGACGGCACGGGTGCGTCGAGCGTCGGCTCGGGTAGTTTCGCCAGCGGCGACTACACGACGGCGGTCGGTCAGGGCGCGATCGCGCAGGGTATCGGATCGTCGGCCATCGGCAGCGGGGCGAGCACCAACGCGTCGTTCGCCACCGCCGGCGGCTATGGATCCGTTGCATCGGGTCAGAACAGCTCGGCCTACGGTTCCGGCGCGCAGGCCTCGGCGAACGGCGCGACAGCGATCGGTGCGCAAGCCCTCGATGCCGACGGCAATCCGTTGATTACCTACAACGCGACCGGCGAAGCCGTCGGTCCGGCAACGGCCTCCGGTCTCGCCGCCACCGCCGTTGGCGCCAGCGCGCAGGCCGAAGGTGCTTACGCGACGGCACTGGGCACCGCGGCATTCGCGCAGGGTGAGCAATCCACGGCCAGCGGCTTCCTCGCTCAGGCCTCTGGCGCAGGCTCGACCGCCACCGGTTCGCAGTCCTTTGCCGATGGCAGTCTCTCTGTAGCGAACGGTTATGGTTCGTCGGCGTACAGCGCCGGTGCGACGGCCGTCGGTGGCGGTGCCAGCGCATCGGGTGTCGGCAGTGTCGCGATCGGTCAGTACGCGGAAACCGGTTTCGGGCTGTTCGGGCTCGAGGCTGAGAATGCGATCGCGCTCGGCACGAATAGCTGGGCACTCGGCAACAACGCAACGGCCCTCGGCGCCAATGCATGGGCGTTGGGCGAGAACTCCATCGCACTGGGCGCAGGCTCAACGGCCGATCGCGATAATTCCGTGTCGGTGGGTGACGTCGGCAGCGAACGGCAGATCACGAACGTCGCGGCCGGTACCGAGGCGACGGACGCGGTGAACAAGGGACAGCTGGACGCGGTATCCAGTGCGACCAGCGATGCGAGCCATTACTTCAAGGCTAACGGCATCGGCGACGGATCGGATGATGCCCTGGCTTCGGGTAACTACGCGACCGCCGCAGGTTCCGGTGCATTCGCCGCGGCCGACGGTGCCAGTGCGTTCGGCAGCGGTGCGGTGGCGACGGGTACAAATGCGACGGCAACGGGCTACGGCAGCGTCGCCACCGGCCAGAACAGTGCGGCTTACGGCGCGGGCTCGCAGGCGAATGGTCCCGGAAGCGTCGCCGTCGGCGGCGTGGCGGTCGATGCCGATGGCAATCCGCTGATCACCAGCGGCGGTGTGCCTGTCGACACGGGCGCCACGAGCGCGGATGTCGGTGGAACGGCGGTCGGCGCCAGCGCGCAGGCCAGCGGCTTTGCGGCTTCGTCGCTGGGTGTCGGTGCGTACGCGAGCGGTGCACAGGCCACGGCGCTTGGCGCGGTGGCCAACGCGACAGGCGATCTCTCCACAGCCGTCGGCACGCAAAGCGCGGCGAGTGGTGCCAGCAGCATCGCCGTCGGTGAAAGTGCGCAGGCCACGGGTGACGAGAGCGTCGCCGTCGGCGGAAGCACCTTCTTCGGCTTCATTCCGGCACAGGCCGCGGGCACGGGTGCCTCCGCCTTCGGTGCGGGCGCCTGGGCGACGGCGGACTACGCGACCGCGCTGGGCTGGAACAGCTGGGCGGATGGCGTGAGCAGCACGGCGATCGGCGAATCCGCCATCGCCGGTGCGGCGAATTCGGTCGCACTCGGTGCGAGCTCGTATTCCGACCGCGCGAATACCGTCTCGGTGGGCGATGTCGGCAGCGAGCGGCAGATCACCAACGTCGCCGCGGGTACCGAAGCGACGGACGCGGTGAACAAGGGTCAGCTGGATGCCGTGTCGAGCGCGACCAGCGATGCGAGCCATTACTTCCGCGCCAATGGTGCGGGCGATGGCAGCGACGATGCGCAGGCGGTCGGTGACTACGCCAGCGCGTCCGGCTCGGGCGCCTTCGCGGCCGGTACGGGAGCGACGGCGACCGGTGCGGGTGCGGTTGCCGCGAACGACTTCGCTACGGCCAACGGGTATGGGAGCGTCGCCAGTGGCAAGAACGCCGCGGCGTTCGGTGCCGGCGCGCAGGCAACCGGCGCGGGAAGCGTCGCGGTGGGTGGCAATGCCATCGATGAAGACGGCAACGCGCTGATCTCCGATGCCAACGGCAATCCGGTCGATACCGGTGCGACGAGTGCCGGCGTCGGCGGTACCGCGGTAGGTGCGAGCTCGCAGGCGAGCGGTTTCGCCGCGACATCGGCCGGTGTCGGCGCTTACGCCAGCGGCGCGCAGTCGACGGCACTGGGTGCGGTCGCCAATGCCACCGGCGACTACTCGACGGCGGTCGGTACGTCGACCACGGCGTCTGGCGCGGGCTCGGTCGCCGTGGGTGGCCCGAGCAACCTGGCGGGCTTCGGCCTCATCTACACCGGTGCCACGGGTGACAGCGCGGCCGCCTTCGGTGCGGGGGCGCAGGCGACGGCGGATTATGCGACGGCCCTCGGTGGTGTCGCGGCGGCGGAAGGCGTCGGGAGCACGGCACTCGGCTACTTCGCGTATGCGCCGGGCGACAACGCGACGGCACTGGGCATCAACAGCTGGGCCTCGGGTGCGAGCAGCGTTTCCGTGGGCGACTTCTCCACGGCGCGCGGCGCAGGCAGTGTCGCCCTCGGCGCCAACAGTCTCGTCACGACGCCGGCCACCAACGCCGTCGCCATTGGCAACGGCTCGACGGCCACGACGGCCAACAGCGTGGCGCTCGGTTCCAACGCCAATGCCGACCGCGCCAACACGGTGTCCGTGGGCGCGCGCGGCAGCGAGCGTCAGGTCACCAACGTCGCCGCGGGCACGCAGGGCACGGACGCGGCGAACGTCCAGCAGCTGACGGACCTTGCGGACAGCGTGAGCTCCGCGGCGCACTACGTGTCCGCCACGGGTGCCGGCGATGGCTCCGACGACGCCAGTGCGACGGGCGCCTATGCCACGGCCACCGGTGCGGGAAGCAGCGCCAGCGGCGATCTGTCGACGGCGCAGGGTGCGTTCGCCACGGCCAGCAAGACCTCGGCGACGGCGATCGGTGCTTCCGCCAACGCCGGTGCGGCCAGCGCCACGGCGATCGGTGACAGCGCTCGCGCCCTCGGGGTGAATTCCGTCGCCCTCGGTGCGGGATCGGTGGCGACCCGCGCGAACACCGTGTCGGTGGGCAGCGCGTCGGGCAACCGGCAGATCACCAACGTGGCGGCGGGTACGCAGACCACCGATGCGGTGAACCTGGGGCAGCTGAACACGGCACTCTCGAGCGCCTTCTCGGGCACCTCGAACGCGGCGGGTAACGCCGTGGCGATGGCGCTCGGCGGCGGCGCGACGATGGGCGCGAGCGGATTCGTCGGCCCGGTCTACCGGGTGCAGGGAAGCTCGTACGGGACGGTCGGCGATGCGGTCGGTGCGCTGGACGGGGCGTTGTCGTCCCTCGATACGCGGGTCGGTCAGCTCGAGTCGAAGTCGGGTGGATCCACGATTCCGGGCGGGACGCCCGTGCGGCGCAATTCGGTGATATCGCCGACGGTGGTCGGCGCGTCCGCACCGGTCACGGCCGATGCCGTGGTTGCCGCGCCGGTGGCCGCCGCGCCGGTAGTTGCCGCCGCGCCCGCGGTCGCCGCCGCCGTCGTCGACGGCACCGGTAACGGCACCGCCATCGGCGCGGGTAGCTACGCCAAGGATCCTACCGATCTCGCGGTGGGTACCAATGCCAGCGTCGGCGCCGAGAACGGCACCGCCGTGGGTACGGGAGCCACCGTGACGGCGGCCGCGACGAACAGCGTGGCGCTGGGTGCGAATTCGGTCGCCGATCAGGCCAATACCGTATCGGTCGGCAGCGCGGGCGCGGAGCGTCGCGTGACGAACGTCGCGACTGGAACGGCACCCACCGACGCCGCCAATCTCGGCCAGGTCGATCAGGCCGTTGCCACCGCCAAGTCGTACGCCGATCAGGGCGACGCGACGACGCTGAGCAGCGCCAAGGCCTACACCGACCAGAAGTTCGGCGATGTGGTCAGCGGCGGCGCCTTCGATGACTACAAGCGTACGGTGGACCGTCGCTTCAGCAACCTCAACGACCGCCTGAACAAGGTGGGCGCGATGGGCGCGGCGATGTCGCAGATGGCCTTCAGCACGCAGGGGGTCAGCGGTGACAACCGCATGGGTGTGGGCGTCGGCGGCTACAAGGGGCAGGGAGCCCTGTCAGTCGGCTACTCGCGCGCCCTGTCGCCCCGTGCCAGCCTGACCTTCGGCGCATCGATCAGCGGAGGCGAGTCGTCGGGTGGCGTGGGTGTAGGCGTGGGCTGGTAATTACGCCCGGCGGCGCCTACACGGCGCCGCCAAGTCCTTGAAAGCCGGCGGCAACGCCGGCTTTCGCTTGTTGAGCCCTGTCGCGAATCGGAGGTTTCCCGGTCGCCCCCGACACACGGTCTGTGCTACCAATAGCGGCCCGCGCGGTCAGGAACGACCGCCTGGCAAGACGTAACCTACGGACCGTGTGGAGTTGGCATGTCTGCGATGACCGAATATAAGGACATGCTCACCGGGGAACCCGGCGAAGCCCAGGTTTGCGCGCATCTGGTCGCGCACGGCCGCCTGAAGGACACCGATCTCGCGCGGGCGCGCCGCCTGCACGATGAGACCCCGGATGGCACGCTGACCTCGCTCATGGCGCGGCTTGGCCTGGTCTCCGAGCGCGATCTTGCCGACGCCTGGGCCGATCTGCTGCGGCTGGACCTGCTCGCCGCCAAGGATGCTCCCGAGCTGCCGCCGGCCGACGTCGAACTCTCCGTAAGATTTCTCAAGCAATATCATGTCGTGCCGGTGCGCGAGGGCGACGAAGGCCTCGGCCTGCTCGTGGCCGACCCCGCCGATCCTTACCCGCTGCAGGCGGTGCGCCTGGCGACGGGCCGTGAGGTCCGGTTGCGCGTGGGCCTGCGCTCGGAAATCGACGATCTGATCGAGCGTTATTACGGCCAGGGTCGTTCCGCCATGGGCAGCATCGTCGAAAGCCTCGACGGCACCGCGGCGGTCGAAGACGATGTCGAGCACCTGCGCGATCTCGCTTCCGAAGCGCCGGTCATCCGCCTGGTCAACCTGATTCTTCAGCGTGCGGTCGAGCAGCGCGCATCGGACGTGCACATCGAGCCGTTCGAGAACCGCCTGAAGGTGCGCTATCGCATCGATGGCGTGCTGCACGAGGTCGAAGCGCCGCCGTCCAGTTCGACGGCGGCTGTCATATCCCGTGTAAAGATCATGGCGCGGCTCAACATCGCCGAGCGTCGCCTGCCGCAGGATGGTCGTATTCAGCTCCGCGTGCAGGGCAAGGAGCTCGACCTTCGCGTCTCCACGGTGCCGACCAGCTTTGGCGAGTCGGTGGTCATGCGTATTCTCGACCGCGAATCGGTCGTGTTCGATTTTGAATCGCTGGGCTTCACGGGGCATTTCCGCGACCGCTTCGTGGAGGTGCTCGACCGGCCGCATGGCATCCTGCTCGTCACCGGACCTACCGGTTCGGGCAAGACGACCACGCTGTACACCGCGCTGTCGCAGATCAATACGCCCGACGTGAAGATCATCACCGTCGAGGACCCGGTCGAATACCAGATCGAGGGCATCAACCAGATTCAGGTGAAACCGCAGATCGGACTGGACTTCACCGGTGCGCTGCGCTCGATCGTCCGTCAGGATCCGGACGTCATCATGATCGGCGAAATGCGCGATCTGGAAACCTGCCGGATCGCGATCCAGTCGGCGCTCACGGGCCATCTGGTGTTGTCGACGCTGCATACCAACAGCGCATCGGGTGGCATCACCCGCATGCTCGACATGGGCGTGGAGGATTACCTCCTGGGCTCCACCGTCAACGGCATCCTGGCCCAGCGTCTGGTTCGCCGGCTCGATCCCGAGACGGCCGTCCCGTACGAGGCCCTGCCCGAAGTCATCGAGCAGTTCGAGCTGCACAAATACACCGACGAGCGCCCCATCCGTCTGTGGAAGCCCGGCACCAGCACGGCCAATCCGACGGGCTATCGCGGACGTCGGGCGATCATGGAGTTCCTCATCATGAGCGATCCGCTGCGCCGCCTGGTCATGCAGCGCGCCGATGCCGGTGAGATCGAACGGCTGGCACGCGCCGAGGGCATGCGCACGATGTACGAGGACGGTCTCGCGAAGGCGGTGGCTGGGATCACCACGATCGAGGAAGTCCTGCGCGTGACGCAGGAATCCTAGGCCCACACCCATGAGCATGTTCCGTTACCGCGCGATCAGTGCCGCAGGCGAAGCCCTTACCGGTCGGATGGAGGCTTCTTCCGTCGCGGACGTGGTGGCGCGCCTCCAGGACCAGGGCCATACGCCGCTGGAGGCCGCGCCCGCGGACGGTGCCGCATCGGGCGGCGGGATCGCCGCGCTGTTTCGCAAGGGACCTTTCACGGGCGATCAGCTCGCGCAGTTCACGCATCAGCTCGCGACCTTGCTGGGCGCCGGACAGCCGCTGGACCGCGCGCTGGGTATCCTGCTTGACCTCCCCGAGGGCGATCGCGCGAAGAATCTGGTCGAGCGCGTGCGCGATCGCGTGCGCGGCGGAACGACCCTGTCCACGGCACTGGATGAAGAGAACGGTGTCTTTCCGCGTCTCTACGTGAGCCTGGTGCGTGCGGGCGAAGCCGGTGGCTCGCTCGACGAAACGCTGCGGCGCCTGGCCGATTACCTCGAGCGTGCGCAGGCCTTGCGCGGCAGCATCATCAATGCCCTGATCTATCCGGCTTTCCTGATGGTCGGCGTGCTCGGCTCGCTGGTGCTGCTGCTCGCCTACGTGGTGCCGCAGTTCGTGCCGATCTTCGCCGACATGCAGGTCCCGATCCCGCTGATCACGCAGGTCGTGCTGGCGCTCGGCACGGTGATCAGCGACTGGTGGTGGGCCATCGTTCTGGTCATGGTCGTGCTCGGCGCCTTCCTGCGTCTGCGTTTGCGCGACCCCGATACGAAGCTCGCTTTCCACGGCCGTCTGTTGACCATGCGTGTCGCCGGCCCCTTGCTTCTGAAGGTCGAGACGGCACGCATCGCCCGTACGCTGGGTACCCTGCTCAAGAACGGCGTGCCCTTGTTGTCGTCGCTGGCGATCGCCCGTCAGGTCACCGGCAACCGCGCGCTCGACCAGGCACTCGAACAGGCCGCCGAGCGGGTCAAGGGTGGTGCGGGACTCGGCACTTCCCTCGCCCAGACCGAGCGCTTCCCACGGCTGGCGTTGCAGATGATCCAGGTCGGCGAGGAAGCCGGCGCGCTCGACACCATGCTGCTCAAGGTCGCCGACACCTTCGACGTCGAGGCCAAGCGCGCCATCGACCGCCTGCTGGCGGCGCTGGTGCCGGCACTGACCATCGTCATGACCGTGATGGTCGCTTTCATCATGGCGGCAATCCTGCTGCCGTTGCTCAGTCTTACCAGCAACATCAACTGATCGAACCCGTTTCAAGGAGCTTGTCCCATGCGCGTGAACCGTACCCTCCGTCACAGCCACGCCCGCGGCTTCACGCTGCTGGAAATGCTCGCCGTGATCGTGCTGATCGGCATCATCGGTGCCATCGTGGTGACCCAGGTCGGCAAGAACGTCGATAAGGGCAAGTACGGTGCCGGCAAGGCCCAGGTGACCACGCTGGGCCAGAAGATCGAAAACTACGCCCTCGACAACGGCAGCCCGCCGCACAGTCTCGACGACCTCACCACCAAGCCGGCCGATGCACAAAACTGGCAAGGACCGTATGCCAAGGAATCCGATCTGAAGGATCCCTGGGGTCATCCGTTCGGCTATCGCTACCCGGGTGAGCACGGCAGCTTCGACCTCGTGTTCTATGGGCAGGACGGCAAGGCGGGCGGCGACGGCTACTCGGCCGACTACGGCAACTGGCAGTAATCCGGCAGGACGGACGGATAACGGCCATGCGCACGCGCGGATTCACGCTGTTCGAGATGCTGGCCGTAATCCTCCTGATCGGGATCGCGGCGGCGGCCGTCTCAATCCCGGTGACCCAGGGGCTTGCCAGCGCTCGCGTCAACGCGGCCAGCGGTGAACTCGCGGCGGCGCTGCGCTGGACGCGGGCGCAGTCGATCGTGAAAGGCGAAAGCCTGGCGCTCGAAGTCGACACCTCGGCGGCCACCTATCGTGCGCCTGGCAAAGGCGACGTGCGGCTACCCTGGGACATGCGCGTGTCGATCACCAGCGCCCGCGAAGACCAGGCCAACGCGACCACCGGGCGTATCCGCTTCTTTCCCGACGGCAGTTCCACCGGAGGTCGCATCACGCTCAAGCGTGGCGCACGCGAGTGGCACGTCAACGTCGCGTGGCTGACCGGCGCCATCCAGGTCGTGGACACGCGATGAAGCGCATAGACCGACAGAATGGTTTCAGTCTGCTCGAAGTCATCGCCGCCATCGCCGTGCTTGCCATCGCCTTCGCGGCGCTGATGCAGGTGGCGGGCAGTTCGATGAGCCTGACGGCACGCGCCAACGAGCGAACCCAGGCCGCGCTGCGTGCCCGTTCGCTGCTCGACGGCGCGTTCGTCATGGACCCGATACGCGAGGGTGACAGCGAGGGCCGCATCGACGACACCTATCGCTGGCGGATGAACGTCAGCCGTTATCAGGTCCCCGGTGCCCGTCCGGTGCCGGATGGCGCCATGGCCGCGGCCGTGATCTATCGCATCGACCTCGACGTCATGTGGGGGCCGGAGGGCAGTGAGCGGCACGCGCGGTTCTCCACGCTGCGCATGGGCGGCTCGGGGCAGGAGGGACAGCCATGACGCGGCAGCGTGGCTTCAGCCTCATGGAAGTACTGGCGGCGCTCGCGCTGCTGACCATCGTCCTGCTCGGTGTGTATTCGGGCATCAGTACGGCGTCGCGCATCGTCCGCAGCGGTAGCGAAGCCATCCAGCGCATGGACGAGATCCGTTCCGCCCAGGGCTACCTGCGCACCGAGATCGCCCAGGCGCTGATCGTTCCCTTTGCTGAAACCGACGACGGCGATCCGATCGTTTTTTCCGGCGACGCGACGACGCTGCGCTTCGTCGCACCCATGCCGGGATACCTTTCACGACTCGGACCGCAACTGCAGGCCGTGTCGCTGGTGCGCGACGGCAACGATGGCTATCGTCTCGAAGTCGCGCTTTCGCTCCTGCCGCCCAACGGCGGTGAGCCCAGGCCGATCGGCGAACCCGAGGTGTTGCTTCGCGGCATTCGCAAAGGCGCCTTCAGTTACCGCGGCATGGACGACAAGAACCAGCCAGGTGACTGGCAGGAGAGCTGGGACGATACCCGGCGTACGCCTTCCCTTGTCCGTCTGGCGCTCGACGTCGGCGGCAACGTCGCCTTTCCCACACTGGTCGCGCCCATCCGTCTCGATCCGACGGCATCGCGCAACGGCTTTTCCCTGACGCGCGGAACGCGCGGGCCGGTGATCCGATGATGGACGTAAGGCAACGCGGCGTCGCGCTGCTCATCGTGCTGTGGGGCTGCACGCTCCTGGCCATCATGCTTGGCGGCTTCGCGGCGCTGGCCCGTACCGAGGGCCTGCAGGCCCGCTATCAATTCGCTCAGACGCGCGCGCACTACGCGGCGGAGGCCGGTGTGATCCGGGCCATTCAGGCGCTGCAGTCCACGGACATCGATTCGCGGTGGGTGGCGGACGGTCGTCCTTACCTCTTCGAATTCGACGACGCGAAGGTCACCCTCACCATCGTCGACGAAGATGGGAAGGTCGATCTCAACGCGGCTTCCGATGACGTCCTGACAGGGCTGTTCAAAGCGGCGGGTGCGAACGACGACAAGGCGAGCCACCTCTCGGCGGCCATCCAGGACTGGCGCCGCGCGGGCGATGCGGCGCTGCCCAACGGCGCGAAGCAACCACAGTATGAAGCGGCGGGCCTGGGCTACGGCCCTCGCAACGGGCCCTTCGCGACGGTGGAAGAGGGGCGCATGGTGCTCGGTATGGATGCGCAGCTCTGGGCGCAGGTCGCCCCGGTTCTGACCATCTGGTCGGGTCGCGAACGGCCCAACACCGAACACGCGCAGCCACTCGCTCTGGCGGCGATCCCCGGTCTCGGCAGCGCCGGCGCGACGGCGATCCTCTCGGCGCGAGGGCAGGCCACGGGTGCGGCCGCGGCGGGTGGCAACGGTGTCACGCACACGATACGTGCGCAGGCGATCCTTGACGACGGAACCAGGAGTTCCCTTACATCGACGATCCGACTGCGTGGGATAAGATCAGGAAATCAGCCCTACGCCGTACTGCGTTGGCGCGAAGGAGACGAGGAATGACCGCTTTGCAGGACGCCTCCCAGTTGCAGATCGAGCGACTTCGCCGCGCCTGGCGAGGCAGCGCGCTGCCAGGGTTCCTGCGCTGGTGGGGTGGCGAGCTGTCGGCGCTGATGCCCGCGCGCTGGCGCGATACCTTCGCCGGTGGCGAACGCTGGTATGCGGTCGAACGACACGATGACAGCTGGTCGTTGCGTCGCGCCGGCGAGGGTTTCGCCGTGGCCGAGGCGGCCGACATGGATACGACCGAGCATCGGACCGCCCTCCTGGCGAAGGCGCTGGCCGAAGCCGATCCCGCCGACCGGCGCGTCGCCCTCGTTTTGCCCGCGGCGCAGGTCCTGCGTCGCCGCCTCGTCCTGCCGATCGCGGCGCGCGACAACCTGCGTCAGGTGGTCGGTTTCGATCTCGACAGGCAGACCCCTTTCCGGGCGGAGGAGATCCATTTCGGTGTGCGCGATCTCGGCGCGGCCGGCGCGGAGGGCCGCTTCGTGGCCGAGCTCGCCGCCACGCCTCGCAGCGCGCTGGATCCCCTGCTGGACGAACTCGCCGTGCTCGGCATCGCGCCGGACCGCGTCGATGTCGCGGACGGATACGATCTGGCCGGTGTCGATCTTCTCCCACCGGCACGCGCTCCGCGCCGCGTCGATCGCCGAGGCCGTCTCAATCTCTTTCTCGTCGCGGCCATCGCTCTGCTGACGCTCGGCGTCATGGCGATGTGGCTGCACAACCGTCATCTCTCGCTCGAGGCGATGCGTGCCGAAGTCGAAGGAATGGAAAGCGATGCGCGGCGGGTGAAGGCCTTGCGCCAGAAACTCACGGACAGCGCGGGTGCCTCGGGTTTCCTGGCCCGTCGCAAGACGGAGACGGCCGCGGTGCTTCCCGTGCTCGAGGAGCTCACCCAGCGCCTGCCGGATGACACCTGGCTCGAACGCTTTACGCTCAATGCCAGCGGTCAGCTGGGCTTCCAGGGTCAGAGTCCTCAGGCGGCACGGCTCATCGATGCCCTCAAGGGCGCGCGCAGCATCGGCGACCCGAGTTTCCAGGGAACCATCCAGGCCGACCCCACCTCCGGCAAGGAGCGCTTCTACATGCAGGCGAAGGCACTGATTCCGAAACCGGAAACAGTCCCCGCCGTGGCTCACCCCGCGCGTGCAGGCAGCGCATCCGCGCCGGCCGGCGGCACAACCGTCGCAGCGGCTTCGACCAGCGCGAAGGAGGCACCCCGTGCGCATGAAGCCCGCTGAATCCCGCGTCGCCGCCATCCTTCTCGCGATCGTGGTCCTGGCGATCGCGTATTTCCTTTTCATCCATTGGTGGTTCGTGGCGCCGCAGTCCGCCATGGCCGACGAAATGGACGACCTTCGTGACACGCAGAGGCGTTACGCGGCGGCCATCGCCGAGCGCCCGCAGCTCGAAAAGCGTCTGGCCTCGCTCGAGCAGGGACAGACGCACAGCGATGCCTTCCTGCCGGGCGACGACACCAACGCCGCCGCCGCCGGGTTGATGCAGCGCATCGTCGACGTCGCCGCGGCGCACAAGGAAGACGGTGCCTGCGACGTGGTCCAGAAAATGCCGGTTCCGAGTCAGGAAAAAGCGAGCGACCCCTACCGCAAGGTCACCGTGAACATCAGCCTTCGCTGCCAGATGCAGCCCATGACGGCCGTGATCCACGACATCGAAAACGCCACGCCGTATCTCTTCATCGAGGACTTCAGCATCTACCGGAACCCGGTCGCGGCACGCGCCGGCGGCGCGGCGCCCATGGAAGTTCAGTTCACCGTATCCGGTTACATCCATGCCGCCCGCACGGCAAAGGCGGCGACATGAATGCGGCCGGCCAGCGTCGTCTGACACCCGTGCTGGGTGGTGTCGTCATCGTCCTCGTGGGCGTACTTTGTGTCCTCGCGGCAGGCGTGGGTCGTGGCGTTCGCTGGGACGATCCCGCCGGCCCGCAGCCGCTGCCCGCGACCCGCCCTGTGGCGATGCCCACGCCCGTGCCGCTCGTACGGTTTGCCGAGGTCTGGCAGCGTCCTTTGTTCATGGCCGATCGCAAGCCGGTCGCGGCCGCGGGTGACGACGACAACGCCAGCAACATCGGCGACCTCGAACTCACGGGCATCATCGTGACGCCCGGCTTGCGCATGGCGCTGCTGCGCGACAAGGGCAAGGATGTCACCGTCCGCGTAAAAGAGGGCTCACCGCTGGCCGAAGGCCACTGGACGCTCGCGTCGCTCACGCCGCGCAGCGCCATATTCGACAACGGTGGCGAGCACCGCGAACTCACGCTCAAAGTGAGCGCGCCCGATGCGCTCGCCAAGGACGCCAGGCGACCCGGAAACGGCCCCGGTCAGCCGCCGCAGGCGACGCCGGTTCAGCCCTTGCCACCGGGGGCGATGCGTGTGGAACCATCCCAGTCGTCGGGCATGACCGGTCCGGCGCTTCCGCACCCGGTCGATGCCGGTGCACGACAGTCGCCGCCGCGACAGGATGACGACGCCTTGCAGCGTGCACGCATCGAAGCACTGAAGCAGGCGGTGCAGAAGCGCCGCATGGAACAGCAACAACAGCGCCAGCAGGCACAGGACTCGCAGTAGCGGGCGCACCACGCGCCCCCAAGGAAGGAGCAGCAGCACATGAAACCATCCACACTCGGCGCGGCCACCTTATCGGCCCTGCTGATGGTCGGCTGCGCCTCGCATTCATCGCGCATGGCTTCGGTCGCGCTTGAACGCGAAGCGATGGCGGGAACCGACAAGCCGGTGCCCGCGCCGTTGCCACTCGACGACGCCAACCAGACGGATGGCACCGTCGGCACCGCGGCGTCGACGGAAATCCACGCGGGCAGCGGTCGCTTCGTTCACCCGCAGGCGCTGCGCTCGCCACGCGCGGCGGCGAAGGGCAGCGGTGCGGTGACGTTCAATTTCGAGGATCAACCCGTCGAGGCCGTGGTCAAGGCGATTCTCGGCGATCTGCTCGAGGCGAACTACGCGGTGCTCCCTGGCGTAAGAGGCACGATCTCCTTCTCCACCGCGCAACCGGTCGCGCGTGACGAAGCCCTGCCCATTCTCGAAACCCTCCTGTCCTGGACGGGGAATGCCCTCGTTCATGAGCATGGACGCTACAACGTTCTTCCGGCGGGGCAGGCGGTGGCGGGGCATCTGGTGCCCCATCTGAAAGCGGGTGCGCCCGCTGCGGGCATGTCCGCCCGCCTGTATGCCCTGCGTTATGTCTCCGCTCCCGAAATGGCCAAGCTGCTTGCGCCGTTCGTGCTGCCGGAGGCCGTCCTGCTTGCCGACCCGGCACGCAATGTCCTCGTCCTGTCGGGCACGCCGGACGAACTCGCCAACTATCAGGCGACCATAGACACCTTCGACGTCGACTGGGTCGGCGGCATGTCGGTCGGCGTGTTCAGCCTGAAGAACGCGTCGGTCAACGAGCTGCTGCCTGCACTCGAATCCGTGTTCGGCGCCAGCAGCGGCGCCCCCGTGGCCGGGCTCATCCGCTTCATTCCCGTCGCGCGCACGGGTAGTCTCGTCGTGATCGGTACGCGCGAGGAACACGTGGCCCGCGTGGGCGAATGGATTGCGCGCATCGACGGCGGTGGTGGCAACGAGCCGCGTCTGTTCGTCTACGATCTTCGCAACCTGCCCGCGTCCGATGTCGCCCGGTACATTGCCGGTGTCTTCGGTGCCGCGGTCGACGGCGATGCGGGAGGGCGGGTCGCTCCGGGTCTGGGTACGGGTGCATTGGGCGACGACAGCGGCGATACGTCGGATGCGTTCGGCGGAACGGGCGCCGACGACAAGGACTTCTACCAGCCGCCTTCGGTACCTTCGCCATCCTCGGCGGGTCCCGCGGCGAACGGCATACGCGTGACCGCGATCGACGCGAACAACCAGCTGATGGTCCGCGCCCGTCCCTCGGAATGGGCCGATGTGCGCAAGGCGATCGAGCGCCTCGATGCGGTCCCGCTTCAGGTGCAGATCGAGACGCGAATCCTCGAAGTGGCGTTGAGTGACGAGTTCCGTTTCGGCGTCCAGTGGTACCTCGAAGGGCTGGCGGGCGGAAACGGTGCCGTAACCCAACCGGGCAACAAGCAGCAATGGGCGCTGGGTGGCGCGCTCGACGCCATGCAGGCGCGACCGGATGCGCTCTTCTATTCGTTCGTCAACAACGAACTGAGCGTGAAGCTCCGGGCCATGGAGCAGTCCGGCAAGACCAAGATCCTGTCCGCTCCCTCGCTGGTCGTCGTCAACAATCGCAAGGCGCGCATCCAGGTGGGCGACCAGCTGCCGGTCACGCAGACCTACGTCAATACCGCCGCCGGCAGCGGCAACATGGTCGGCCAGGTGGAATACAAGGACACGGGCGTGATTCTCGACGTGCGGCCCCGGATCAATCCCGGTGGTCTGGTGTACATGGACGTGCAACAGGAGGTCAGCCGCGCGGACCGCACGGCAACCGGTCCCAATCTTCCCATCATGAAGCGCAAACTGACCACACAGGTCGCCGTGCAGAGCGGACAGACCGTCCTCCTAGGTGGCCTCATTCGGGAGCTGGACACGCAGTCGACCGTGGGCGTGCCGGGCCTGTCACGCATCCCCCTGCTGGGTGCACTGTTTCGCAACAAGGAAACCACCGGTCGGCGGACGGAACTGGTCGTGCTGATCACCCCCCGGGTGATCGCGAACGGCATGGAAGCCAGGCGGGTGCTCGACGATTACCGGCGGTCGTTCCGCGCGTTGCGGCCATTGGAAGCCTCCGCCATCGCGCCTGCGGGAACGCGTACCGTGGAAGGCGGCTGACGAAACGCACGATCCGGCGCCGGCTTGCGTACCATAGCCGGCGCATGACTTCCTCGTTTCCCATTTCGCCGCTGCTGCCCGAGATCGTCGCCTCGCTCGATCGGCGGCCCCGGCTCGTGCTCGAGGCGCCTCCCGGCGCCGGTAAGACCACGCAGGTGCCCCTTGCGCTGCTGCACGCGCCATGGCTGGCGGGGCAGCGCATCATCATGCTCGAGCCGCGCCGTATCGCGGCGCGCGCGGCGGCATCGTTCATGGCGGCCCAGCTGGGCGAAGACGTGGGCGGTACCGTCGGATACCGGATCCGCTTCGAGTCCCGTACCGGCCCCCGGACGCGGATCGAAGTAGTGACCGAGGGCATCCTCAGTCGCATGATTCAGGACGATCCCTCGCTCGACGGCATCGGCGCCATTCTGTTCGACGAATTCCACGAGCGTCATCTGGCGGGCGACCTCGGCGCGGCGCTCGCCCTGGATGTGCAGGCCGGTCTTCGTCCGGATCTGCGCCTGATGGTGATGTCGGCCACGCTGGACGGCGAGCGGATCGCGCAATGGTTCGATGCGCCGAGGATCAGCAGCCCGGGCCGGAGTTTTCCTGTCCGTATCGAGCACGTCGCCGCACGCGTGCAGGAGACGACGGAGCAGCACCTCGCACGCGCCGTGGTGCAGGCGCTCGCGGAGAATGATGGCGACGTGCTCGCGTTTCTCCCGGGCCGTCGCGAGATCGAGCGAGCCCGGGGCCTGATCGAGCGGCGCGACGAACACGTCGAAGTGGTCGCCCTGCATGGTGAGCTTTCGCTCGCGGAGCAGCAGCTGGCCCTGACGCCTGCGGATCCCGGCACACGCCGGGTCGTGCTGGCGACGAACGTCGCCGAATCGAGCGTCACGCTGCCGGGTATCCGCGCGGTCGTGGATGCCGGTCTCGCGCGTGAGCCCCGCTTCGATCCGAACTCCGGCTTCGCCCGCCTGGAGACGGTCAACATTTCGCAGGCATCGGCCGACCAGCGCGCGGGTCGCGCCGGTCGTGTAGCCGAAGGCACAGCTTACCGGCTATGGCCGCAGAGTCGCCGCCTCGAGCCCTCACGCTCGGCCGAGATCGACCATACGGAGTTGTCCGGCCTGGCGCTGGAGCTTGCCGGATGGGGCAGCGACGCCTTGCCGTGGCTGGATGCGCCGCCGGTGGGGACCATGAGTCAGGCCCGCGACCTTCTTCGGCGGCTTGGCGCGCTCGATGACGCGTCGGCGATGACGCGGCTTGGGCGCGACATGCTGGCCCTTGGAGCCACGCCCCGGCTCGCCGCGGCGGCCTTGCGCGCGCCCACGGCGTTGCGGTCGCTGGTGGCCGATCTGCTCGCCCTGGTGGAAGCGCGCTCGCCGTTGCGCGGCGAGCAGGCTCGCAGCGACGATTTCCGTCACCGTGTCGCGGCCCTGCACCTGTGGCGCGATGCGGGCGCGCGGGGTGCGCGCGCCGGCTCGGCGGATATCGGTGCGCTGGCAGCGATCGAGAAGGCGGCCTCGGGTTGGCGCCGACGGCTCGACGTGCGTACCGCGGCCAGTGGTGTGCCCGACACGCATACGGTCGGCGATCTGCTCGTGCATGCCTTTCCCGACCGGGTCGCCCGGAGAGAGGAGTCGCAGGCGTCACGCTACCTCCTTGCCAACGGGCGCGGCGCACGACTGCACGAGAACAGTGCGCTGCACGGCGAACCATGGATCGTCGTCCTCGACCTGCGGCTCGAAGCGCGTGACAGCCTGATCTACGCAGGCGCGCCGTTCGACCCCGACGTTCTCGAGCGCGACCATGCCGGACGCTTCGTCACCGAGCGTGTGCTGCGCTGGGACGATACGCGGCAGATCGCCGAAGCGTTCGAGGAGCGCCGCTTCGACGCATTGCCGATATCGCGAAAGCCCCTGCCGATGCGTGCCGACGATGCCATCCCCGCGCTGCTCGCCGCGATACGCTCGCGAGGTATCTCCTCGCTGCCGTGGAGCGATGCAGCGCGCCGCCTTCGGGCACGTATCGGCGCCTTGCGCGTATGGCGACCCGAGCTGGGGCTGCCCGACGTCGACGATGACGCCTTGCTCACCTCGATGGATGGGTGGCTGTCACCGTACCTCTCCGGCAAGCGCCGTCTGGATGCGCTCCAGGCGGCGGAACTGTCCGAGGCGCTCGGCGCGATGCTCGACTACGAACAGCGCCGCGCGCTTGACGCGCATGCACCGGAAGAACTGAAAGTCCCCAGCGGCATGACACGGCGACTGGAATACGGTGAACGCGATGATGAGCCTGGCGCTCCGCCCGTGCTCGCGGTCAAGCTGCAGGAGCTGTTCGGCCTTGCCGACACGCCGCGCGTTGGCGATGGGCGTATCGCCGTGATGCTTCATCTGCTTTCGCCAGCAGGCCGACCTATCCAGGTGACGCAGGATCTGGCGGGCTTCTGGAATCGTACGTATCCGGAAGTGAAGAAAGAACTGAAGGGCCGGTATCCCCGCCATCCGTGGCCGGATGATCCGTGGACGGCCACGGCGACGCATCGGGCGAAGCCGCGGGGTACGTAGTTCCCAACCTCGTTGGTTGCACCGTCGTGCCTACACTTCTCCGCGGGCTCGCCCGATGGTCCGTTCGCACGAAAATCGATGGAATGACCGCCTCTACCAAGGAGGTCATTTATGCGCTCGACCATGAAGGTCGTCACAGCGGCGAAAGCCTGCGTACCTCTGCTTGCGCTGTTGGCGGCGTCCGTCGCGGATGCCCGAAGTCAGGGGCTCATCCACGAGGAATTCATCCGCGGCGATCATCACGCCCGGTGGACCCTGCTTTCATTGAAACGCGCGGGGCAGGGCGGTCCGACAACGAGATCTCCGTTTCACTCCGATGAAGTCTGGCGTAGTGAATACCTCGAGACGCCCGACTCGATCTACAGCGACCTCGCCGCTCCCGTCGCTCTGGCGGCGAACGAGTACATCCCTCGGACAGGAAACCCGCGCGAGGGGTTGGCTTATAGCGAAGGTACGGGCTTGCATCCAACCCTTGTCTGGCCCCGGAGTCCCCGGGTGCAGAGTGATGAGTCTGGATCCTTCCCGATCGACGCCGGTGTCAATCGAATGATCGCCTGGAATCTCGGGCTGTATAAGGCGCTTCCCACCGATATGCGCAAGGTCACCTCGCAGCCGTTTGGCTGGTATCACGTCGAACCGTTTGACGATAACGCGCGCTTCAACCTGTTCAAGGCGGATATCGGGCCGGACATACTCGAAAAGGCGATGGCTTTGAGTGGCGCCGAACTGTCGACGCTCGGCGCACAGCTGGCGCTCTCCATCGCAACGCTCAGCCGATGGTCGGACTCGATGGATGATCCGGAGCGGTACGGCATTCGCCGGGCCACGCTCGCGCACTTCTGGTCCGCGACCACGCTGGCCGATCTCACCGAACAAGACCTTTCCTACCTGGCAGACATCCTGCGAATGGAACTCACAGTGGCCCAACTGGGCGTTCCCCCGGGTGACATCAATGGCGCCATCGCCATTCCGACGCCACTACGCGTGGCGCGAACCGCGGCAGCCTGGCATGGCAGCCGACCCGGTTATTCCGCATGCCATACCGACGGTAGCCATGATCCGGGGCAAGCGGGCCTCACACCGGAACGACTTGATCGGCCCATCTGCTTTCTGGATGCAACAGATCGTGCCGTGTACCGCTGGTATCGGGCAAGGCGTGCCACCGAGCTTGCGGCGTCTCCCGACGACTTTGCCCATTTCGACCAGGCTGCGCGATTGATCGCCCACTTCGCCGATGTTCGTCCTGTCTGGGCCGGCGCCTATGCCGACGAGGCGGCTGACTGGGCGGTCCACGCCGAAATCATCGAGGCGCAACTGGTCGCGACTCAGACGCTTGGCTCAATGGCGTCCGATGAGGCCGGTTTTCTGCGCATGACAACCCGCGCCAATCAGCGCATCTGCCGGAGTCGTGAGCCATGACCTTTCGTCGACGAAAACTCGCCATCGGCGGCTTGTTTGTTGCTTTGGTTTCCCTGGCTGATTCGTCCGGAGCGGCGGAAGTGATCAAAGAGCCGCTCAAGGATGACTTTCTCAGGTCAGGTGTCATGGCCAGGCTCCTGGCGTCTTTCGACGCGCACGCCGATGCGGCCCGGAAATGGTACGTCGATGCCTTTCATGGGCGACCCGTGGCTCGCGAAACGTTCGATCGCTTTGGCCAGTCGCTGGAGACCGATCGCATCGTCAGTTTTACCTACGAATACAACCGGGACGGAAAGGCCATGACGCACGTCTACCATGGTCGTTCCGGCGCCAATAACCCGTGGCGTGCCCTGCCTTCTTCACGACGCGCCGCGCCCTACGCGTCGTACTTTTCCCGTGTGTCCGCAGACACGGTAGTGTGGAACCGCGAGAGGCTTCCTGCGGGCCGCGATGCCGAGCGTAAGATCGCCCGCCAGATCGAGCGCGATATTCGTGACGGTCTGGTGTCTTCGGGCGGAACATTGCGCGGATTCAGCAGCGCAGCCCCTTGCGGGGCCTGCGAAAGCGCCTTGCGCACGCTCTCGGACAGATGGGGGATATCGGTCAGAGTCACTCATTACGTCGAGGGTGGTTCCGCTCATCGACGCTTTCAGAACTTTCGCAAGCAGTATATCGAGTCGATTTATGCAGCGCTGAATGGCACTTCGTTGAACCGCCCGTATGCTGCTTCTTCCGGGGCGTTGCCAGTGCCGACGTGTATGCGAACGTCGCAGGTGGAGGTCGCCGAATGAAACGACACCTCAAAGCATCGCGGCGTGTTCATCGTTACCGCGGGAGGACGATCGTCTTTTTGCTGCTGGCGTCCGCCCATGCCGTCGCTACGCCAACGGCGGAGCGATTCCACTCGCCCCCGTCACTCGGTGACGCGTTTCAGGCGTGGACGTTTCATTCACTCGCCAGGATGGACGCGCAGAGCCTCGGCGACTTTCATCCTCTCCAGGCGGATGTCGCCTGGCGTAGCGAGTATCTGAAGGACCCGGGCTCCATATACAGCGACCTGCATCCGCATCTCTTCTCCAGGATCGCCGGCGAGCCGCCACGCCCCGATGTCTTCCCCGCCGATGTTTCCAGCGGACGAAAGATCGCATGGGACCTGGGCTTCGATAAGGCGCTCATCGGATATCAGGTCCTTCCTGGGTATCCGCAACGACTTCCGATCACCGCACATCATCCCCTGGTTTCCGCCAGCCTGGAAAAAGCGGGTGTGCGGCGGCGTTACTTCGATCTTGCATACAAGCTCAGCGGCACGGAGCTCTCCATGATCACGGCGGAGATGGCCGTGGCTTTGGAAGTGCTCCGGCATTGGGTCGACACCACACCGGTCGACGACCACGGCATGTTGGGCGTCAACGCGCATGCGCTTGGACGGTTCGAGGCTGCCGATAATCTCGCGGATATTCCGGACGCCGATCTCGCCTACCTCGCGGATGTCCTGCGTCTGGAACTGTCGCTATGGAATGCGGGCCGGGCAAATGCCGAAGGCTCGAATGCGGTACCTCAGCGGGAACTGCCGACTCCCCTGCGCATCGCCCGGGTGGCGGCCGCCTATCGCGCGTCGCAACCGCCCCTCTATACGGCGTGTCTGGCCGACGGGCAGCGAGATCCGACGACATCGGGCGACAATCCCGAGGACTTGTCGCGCCCCATCTGCTTTACCGACGCAACCGACCGGGCCGTCTATCGATGGTATCGCGCCGCTCGCGCACACCAGTTGGCGCAGGCGCCCGAAGCATTCTCCCGCTTCGACGTCGCGGCGCGCCTGATCGACACCTTTGCCGATGTCCGTCCCGCCTGGGCGGGCGCGTACACGAACCAGGCGCTGGACTGGTCGAACCATGTCGAGGTCGTCGAGGCACAGATGGCGCTCGCTGGGGACGCCTCGGGCAGTCACGACATCACCTTCTACCGTCTCGTCGAACGAGCCAACCTGCTCATCTGCCGGAGGTCCCTGCCATGAAACATCGTTACGGGCGTTTTGGGGCTTATCTTCTTGCCATTGGCTTGCTGTTCGCGTCGGCCTGGTCCGTAGCGGGACCCGTATTGAAACGTCGCGTAGACGCGGTAGGTACGGGCAGCGTCAACGCACGAATCCTCGCATCGTTCCAGACCCACATACGACCCGCTCAGGAATGGTATGTAACGGTGCTCGACGGCGGCACACCCAGCACCGCTCAGTTCGCGGCATTCTCGCGGCAGTTCGCGACGGCCACCTTCGTCAGTTTCACGTACGAGTACACAGTCAACGGCCGGTCGATGCAGCGCGTGTATCACGCACGCTCGGGCCATAACGAGCCGAACACGGGAATGGCCGGCGTTCGTGCGCCCAGGTCCTACCGGAGTTTCTTCACGCATCAGGGCGCCGACATCGTCGCCTGGCACGATGCACGCCCCAACACGAGTACGGTGACCGTGTCTCCCGTTCCCGGCGACAACTTTCCGCAGCAGCGTAAGCGCGACGCGGAGCTGAAGGTCGCCCAGCGCATCGAGCGCGACATTCTGGCGGGTCGCGTTCCGGCGGGAGGTCAGCTCTATGGGTTCTCGAGTCAGGAGCCTTGTGCGTCTTGCGAAGCGGCACTACAGGCACTGTCGGACCGCCGTAACATCACCGTGAGGGTCTCGTTTCTCGGTTTTGGCAGCGCGGCATATACGGCGTTCGACCGTCTCCGGCACCAGCATCTGACGTCCATTGAGGTGGCGGTCAATGGGGGGCAGCTGAACCTGTTGAACCAGTCGGCCGAGTCGCCGGATGCCCGGGTTGGAGTCGCATGCATCGACACGCCGGGGGATGGCGAGGTGGCCGACTGAGCGAGCCGTCAACCCAGGGGGCGTACGCGAAACGTGCGCCCCTTGATCTTCCCGGCGCGCAAGCGCTCGAGCGCCCGGTTGGCAAGATCCCGTCGGATCGCCACGTATGCGCGCGTCGCAAACACGTCGATCTTGCCGATGTCCTTGCCGTCCAGGCCCGCGTCGCCGGTCAGCGCACCGAGGATGTCACCGGGCCGCATCTTGTCTTTGCGGCCACCGTCGATGACCAGGGTCTTCATCGGTGCGAGGTTGAGGACTTTCTTCCCTTCGGGTTGCGCGCGGGCCGGATGCCGCGGGATCGTGCCGCCGAGACGCTCTTCGATCGCCTTGATCTTCGGCAACTCGCGGGAGCTCGCCAGCGAAATGGCCATGCCGTTGGCGCCGGCACGTCCCGTGCGCCCGATGCGATGCGTGTGCGTGTCCACGTCGTGTGCGATGTCGTAGCTCACCACGAGGGGCAGGGCGGCGATGTCGAGTCCGCGCGCGGCGACGTCGGTCGCCACGAGGATCGAGCAGCTGTGATTGGCGAAGCGCACCAGCACCTCGTCACGATCGCGTTGTTCGAGGTCGCCATGCAGGGCAAGCGCCGTGAAGCCGCGCCGGTCGAGCTCAGCGGCCAGACTCTCGGTGTCCTTGCGCATGTTGCAGAAGACCAGGGTGGCATCGGGTTTTTCGTGCGACAGGATGCGCGCAAGCACGTCGGCTTTCTGCGCGGGCTCGACCTCGACCACGCGTTGCTCGATGGTCGGGACGTCGTGCGGCTCGTCAGCGGTGACCGTGACGGGGTCGCGCTGGACGCGTCCGCTCATCGTGCGGATGTCATCCGGATACGTGGCGGAGAACAGCAGGGTCTGGTGGTGCTTCGAAATGCGCTTGACGATGTCGTCGATGGCTTCCTCGAAGCCCATGTCGAGCATCCGGTCCGCCTCGTCCAGCACCAGCATCTTGATGCCGCCACCGTGCAGGCTCTCGCGTTTGAGGTGCTCCTGCACCCGGCCGGGCGTGCCGACGACGATGTGCGGATCGTGTTCCAGCGACGCCAGCTGCGGGCCGAGCGGCATGCCACCGCAGAGTGTCAGCAGCTTCACGTTCGGGATGTTCACGGCCAGCCGTCGCAGCGCCTTGCTGACCTGGTCGGCCAGCTCACGGGTGGGGCACAGCACGAGTGCCTGCAGGCGGATTTCGTCGGGGTCGAGCTGCTGTAGCAGCCCCAGCCCGAACGCCGCTGTCTTGCCACTACCGGTGCGGGCCTGGGCGATGACGTCGCGGCCCTCCAGAATCGGCGGCAGGCTGTCCCGCTGGATCGGCGTCATCGACGTGTAGCCGAGGCCGTCGATGGCGGAGAGCAGGGCGGGCTTTAGGGGCAGGGAAGCAAAGGTATCCATGGCGGCATGATCGCACATCGTCCCCCGGTAGCCCTCCCTGTCAGCATCCGGGCGCGGCGGACGGTTCCGCAGAGACGGTGTTGTCTTCCGTGGACGAACCCTCCGAGACCCGGGGCAGGCGCGGTGGACCCAGGCGAAACGACCGCCGCCGCCACGAAAAGCCCTTGAACGTCCGGTCGAGAGCGCGCGGACTCAGGTCGCGGCGAATCTGGGCGGCGCGCGCGCTGTCCAACACGTCACGGGCCAGTAGCGGCTCACCCGTGGAGCCGAACATGTGGCTGACCCTGACCTCGATGCCGTATTCGTCCGACAGTTTGCGCATGGCATCCTCACAGGAGCCGCACGTAGCGCCGCCGATTTCACCGCGTATGCGTCCACCACGAGGGATCACACCTGCACGGATGTCATTGCTGATGCGTCGTAGGCGAAACTACCTACCATTGGGTCCGCGAGGGCAGGAGGCCCTTCAGTTCGGCCTCGGTCAGGTTCCGCCACTGGCCGGGCTTCAGGTGCCCCAGCTTCACGTTGACGACGCGCACGCGCCGCAGCTGGGTCACCCGGTAGCCGAACTCGGCGGCCATCAGGCGGATCTGCCGGTTCAGACCCTGCGTGAGGATGATGGCGAAACCGAACTTCGCGATCTTCCTCACCTTGCACGGCCGGGTCATCTGCCCATGGATGCGCACGCCCCTGGCCATGCCGCGCAGAAACTCATCGGTCACCGACTTGTTCACCGCCACGAGGTATTCCTTCTCGTGGTTGTTCTCCGCACGCAGGATCTCGTTGACGATGTCCCCGTTGCTGGTCATCAGGATGAGGCCTTCGGAGTCCTTGTCCAGCCGACCGATCGGAAAGATGCGCTGCGGATGGTCGACGAAGTCGACGATGTTGCCGTCGACGGTCTGGTCCGTCGTGCAGGTGATACCGACCGGCTTGTTCAGTGCGATGTACACGCCGCGGCTTCTGGACGGGCTTGCGATCAGCGTGCGCGCGACCACCACCTCGCCATCGACCTTGACCACGTCGCCGTCGAGCGCCTTGGCGCCCGTGCTCACGACTTCGTCGTTGATCGTAACGCGGCCGGCGATGAGCAGCTCGTCGGCCTCGCGTCGCGAGCAGAGTCCCGCCTCGCTGATGTACTTGTTGACGCGCATCGGCTTACGAACGCATTCCGACGCCGCGGCTGAGCAGGCGCAGTGCCACGGCCGACAGGCCGACCACGAAGACGATCATCACGATGAACGCCGTGACGATGGGCACGTCGCTGACGCCGAGCACGCCGAAGCGGAACGCGTTGACCATGTACAGGATCGGGTTGACCAGCGAGATCGAGCGCCACGGCTGGCCGAGCAGGTCGACCGAGTAGAACACGCCGCCCAGGTAGGTCAGCGGGGTGAGCACGAAGGTCGGGACCAGCGCGATGTCGTCGAACTTCTTCGCGAATACGGCATTGACGAAGCCGGCCAGCGAAAACACCGTGGCACCCAGTACGACCGACAGGAAGGTGATGATCGGATGGGACACGTGCAGGTCGGTGAAGAACAGCGCGATCAGCAGCACCAGTGCGCCGACGACCACGCCACGCACGACGGCGCCGATGACGTAGCCGAGCAGGATCACCCAGTTGGGCATCGGCGACACCAGCATCTCTTCCACGTATCGGCCGAACTTGGCGCCGAAGAAGGATGACGAGATGTTGCCGTAGCTGTTGGTGATGATGCTCATCATGACCAGACCCGGCACGATGTACTGCATGTACGTGAAACCATGCATTTCACCGATGCGGCTGCCGATCAGCTTGCCGAAGATGACGAAGTACAGCGTCATCGTGATGGCCGGCGGGATCAGCGTCTGCGTCCAGATACGCATGATGCGCATGATCTCGCGACGGACGAGAGTGCCCAGCGCGACGAGGTTGGTGGAGGCGCTCATGCCGCGTTCTCCCGGCCGTGCTCGACCAGTCGGACGAAGAGTTCCTCCAGCCGGTTGGACTTGTTGCGCATCGAGGTCACGGTGACGCCGTGGCCGGAAAGCGTGGCGAACAGGGAGTTGAGGTCGTGCGAGCGGGACATCTCGGCTTCGATGGTGTGGTCGTCCAGCGCGCGCAGCACCACGCCGGCCGGGGTCGGCAGGCTGGCCGGCACGCTGGCCACGTCGAGCACGAAGGTCTCGACGTCGAGGGTGGCGAGGAGGCTCTTCATCGATGTGTTCTGGACGATGCGGCCCTGGTCGATGATGGCGATGTTGCGGCAGAGCTGTTCCGCTTCCTCGAGGTAATGCGTGGTGAGGATCACCGTCGTGCCGGCCTCGTTGATGCCCGAGACGAACTGCCACATCGAGCGCCGGATCTCGATATCGACGCCGGCCGTCGGTTCGTCGAGGATCAGCAGCTTGGGCTCGTTCATCATCGCGCGGGCGATCATGAGGCGGCGCTTCATGCCGCCGGACAGGGTACGCGCCTGCAGGTGCGCCTTGTCCCACAGGCGCAGCTCCTTCAGGTACTTCTCGGCGCGGACCCGGGCTTCCGCCCGGCCGACGCCATAGAAACCGGCCTGATTCACGCAGATGTCGAAGGGCTTCTCGAACTGGTTGAAGTTGATCTCCTGGGGAACCAGGCCGATCAGGCGCATCGCGTCGCTGCGGTGCTTGTGGATCGATACCCCGAAGATCTCGGCGTCGCCCGAGGTCGAGTTGACCAGGGAAGACAGGATGCCGATGAGGGTGGATTTGCCGGCGCCGTTGGGGCCGAGCAGGGCGAAGAAATCCCCCGGCTGGACGGTCAGGGAGATGCCCTTGAGGGCCTCCACGCCGTTGCCGTAGGTTTTCCGGAGATTCGTGACGTGCAGAGCGGGGATGGTCATGGGCTGCGCCGGGATGACAAGCCGCCTATTATACCGGGCTTTGCCGGGTCCCCTCGTTCCCTGGCGTCAACAGAGACTTTCCATGGCCGAACAATTCGAGCTCCGTCTGACCGACAGCTTCATGCTTGCCCCCTCGGTCCGGCACCTGTCGTTCGAGCGGGTGGACGGTCAGCCGCTGGCCTTTGTCCCGGGCCAGTTCCTGCAGGTCCACTTCCACTACGACGACGGCAAGGCGACCAAGCGCAGCTACTCGGTCGGCAGCGTGGGTGACGGCAGCAGCCCGGTCCAGCGGATCGAGATCGCCGTGAGCTATGTCGAGGGCGGGGCGGCGACGAAGCTGCTGGGCGACCTGGAACACGGCCAGACCGTGGACGCCAGCGGCCCTTACGGCCGCTTCTGCCTGATGGACGGCGACCGGAACGCGCGTTATATCCTGATCGCCACGGGCACCGGCGTGACCCCGTACCGGGCCATGCTGCCGCAGATCGAGGCCCTGATCGCCAGTCGCGGCTGCCGTTTCGTGCTGCTTTACGGCGCCCGCAACGAGGGTGAACTGCTCTACGGCGAGGAGTTCGAGGCCTTCGCGCGCAAACATGAGGGCTTCACCTTTCACGCCTGCCTGTCCCGCGGCGCCCGTCCCAGCCCGCGTCCGCACGACCGCCTGGGTTACGTTCAGGACATGCTGGCGGAGCTGGAGCCCAGCGCCGAGGGGGATATCGCCTACCTCTGCGGCAATCCCAACATGGTCGATGCCGCGTTTTCGGCACTGAAAGACCATGGTCTGCCCGTCCAGCATATTCGCCGGGAGAAATACATCTCCTCGCGCTAAACTCGCCCCCCATGCACGCCTACGCCGCCCCGTCTGACCTCTCTGCCGAGATGCGGCGGTACGCGATGCTCGACCAGCGCCTGCTCGCTGCCGTCCGCGCCATCCGTATCCTGCCCACGGTCTCCTGGCCCGCCTCGGTCGAAGAACGCCTGATCGCGGAGTTTGGCGCCGGACGGCTCTCGATCCCGACCATCGCCTACCACCCGCCGCGACTGGGCGACACGCGCGCCGAGCTGGAGGCGATCGAGGCCGAAGCGTCCGAGGATCATCCGATCGCCGACTACCTGCGGCGCACGGCCGAGTCGTGGCGGATCGCCACGCAGATGCTCGAGTCCGCCGGCACCGACGGCGTCACGCAGGCATCCGTCGCGCTTTACGGTCGCCCCGGCGATGCCATACCGGGCAGTAACCGCAGCAACCTGGATGCCGCCCGCTATTTCGTGGACCTGGCGGACGAACTGGGCGCGGACCTTGAAACCGAAGACGCCACCGGCAACATCCCCGCGGAAGAGCTGCGCCGCGACATGGCCTCCCAGCTGGACGCGTTCTTCTCGCCAGGCACCATCTCCGTCGAGGTGGATCCGGAGCTGACCGCGAAGGCGGCGGCCGGCGCGACCCGCATCCGTCTGCGCGGTGGTATCCGTTTTACCGAATACGATCGTCACCAGTTGCTGGCCCATGAGGCCTTCGTCCATTCGCTCACCGCGTTGAATGGTCGCGAGCAGCCGGTCCTGGCATCGCTGGCGCGCACGTCGCCACGTGTCACCGCGACGCAGGAGGGCCTGGCGGTGTTCGCCGAGCTGATGTCCGGCGCCATCGATATCTCGCGGCTGAAGCGAATCAGCCTGCGCATCCTGGCGATCGACATGGCCCTGAACGGTGCCGATTTCGTCGAGGTGTTCCGGTACTTCCGTGAGTGCGGGCAGAACGTCGCCGACAGTTTCCACTCGGCGCAGCGAGTCTTTCGTGGCGTGCCGCTCAGCGGCGGCTCGGCGTTTGCGAAGGACAACGTCTACCTGACCGGGCTGCTCGCGGTGCACACCTTTTTTCGCTGGGCGTTGCGGCAGCGCCGTCTCGACCTGCTGCGCAACCTCTTCGCCGGCAAACTGGCACTGCACGACGTCATGAGCCTCGAAGCGCACTTCGCGAGCGGCGATATCGCGGCCCCGCGCTATCTCCCGCCGTGGATGCAGCACGTGCATGGGCTGGCGGGGAAGCTGGCGTTCTCGCTGTTCGTGAATCACATCCACATGGCGGGCGTCGAGGCCGAGGAAATTTCGCTCGGCCTCTGAACGGCGTCGATCAACGGATACGGAAGTCGCCGGGCGACAGGGCGAAGAAGGGCGTGCTCGTGTCGCTACAGGCAACCGACAGTCGACCGCGCATCGTTGGCGCGACGGTCCCGGGGATGGTGAAGCGCGCCGTTCCGTTGTTCCTCACACGGGTGAGCAGGTTCTCTTCGAGCCAGCTTTCGCCGCCGTCCACGGATAGCCTGACGTCCACACTCGTGCAGGAAAGCGGGGGCTTGTCGGTGCCGGCGACGCGCCATTTCACGGCGATCGCCTTGCCGCGGCTGAGCGTTGCGCTTTTCCGGGGAGCGACGACCTCGAATGCGGCGCCCGTGTCGACGACGTCGACCGTGATATCGCGGCTGACGACGTGCGCCAGCTGGTCGAGGTTGTCGCGTGCGGTGAGCCGGAAGTTCAGCGTGCGATCGCGCATGGGGAAGGTGTCGCCGCGACCGATCGGCTCCTTGCCAAGCAGCACCCCGGTCGCCGGGAAGGTCTGGCTTCCGCTGGCAGTGGGGCGTCGCGACCGGAACAGCGGTCCGTTGCCGGTATCCGTGAGTTCGGCCGTGGTCTGAGCGCGGCCGCGGTCGATCTGCTCGAACGTGTACGTAGGTGTGGCACCAGCATGCACGTAGCTCAGTGCCCCCGCCAGTTCGAACGGTGTCCGCGCGGGGACCGCCACATAGGACGGGTAGCTGGTGTCGACCATCGGGGTGCGGATCGGGTTGACGCGGGTGGCGGCGCACGATCCGCCTTCGGAATCCAGCCACGCGCGGATCTCTCCGATGCTGCGGCCGTGGAAGTAATCGTCCGAGCGCGTCTGCAGGTTGGCGGACGTGATGCCGGCGTAGCCCATGATCGTGGAGCCGCCGCCGGGCTCTACCGCTGCATCGGGCTCGCGCTGATCCGACCCGGAGTCGGCGATGTTGAAGGTGTGTTGTCCGCCGAACTGGTGGCCCAGTTCATGGGCGACGTAATCCACATGGAACGTGTCACCGAAGGGATCGGCGCTGCCCGTCATGCCTGCCGCCTTATCCGCGCCACCGTCTTCGTAGTCCTGATCGGTGACTTTCGTTCCCGGCCGTATGTCGATCGTGCGTGTTGCGTTAAGACATGTGTTGCCGATGCGTCCCGCCAGTCCCGCGGTGCCGGAAGCGACAGCATGCACGAGATGGCCGACGTCATAGTTCTCGCGGCCCAGTGTCTGCGCGGCGACGGCGGCGTTGCGCAGGACGAGCTGGTCGTCGTCCCCGAGACCTTTGAAAGGGTCCGTGTCCTTATCCGCGAAGATGAGTCGGTCGTTGTTCTCCGCCAGCTGGAAATGCACGCCCAGGTCGTTCTCGTAGATCGCGTTCAGCCGGTTGACGACCTTCGCCACGCCGGCCAGGCCATCCTCGACAGTGCCGCCCATCTTCGCGACGTAGTCGCTGCTGGCGCTCATGGCGATGCGAAACGTTCGCAGGAGCTGGCCGCTGCCGGTGCGTGCCTTGCCTGCCCGCGTTCCCGGCGCGGCGGTGGGAAGGCCGCCGCCGTGCGGCGTTGTCTCGCGCAAAGCGGGACCTGCGGGTGCATCCGCTCGCCGGAATACGACGTGGATGGCCGGGGAATGTCGCGAGCGAGCCCCGGGGGCGCGTTTTACCGGCGTTTCGGGCTGAACGATCCAGTCGCCGGCGCGATCGGTCACACGAGCATGCACCGCGCCGGCCGCATCGATGTCGATACGCGCGGTGCGCCCTTCGGCATCGCGACCGATCATGCTGCGCAGCCCGGGAAAGCGCGCGGCCAGTCCGGGGGGCAGTACGCCCGAGTCCTCGAGGGTGAAGCGAGTGGCGCCGCTAACGGGCAAAGGAAGCTCGATGGTCTGCGCGGTCTGGCTGCTGCGCCCGACCGCCCGCGCTTGCCCGAAGGCGGCCAGACCGTCGGCGCGCAGTGCGACACGTCGCTGATGAACGGGAGAGCTGGTCGTCGCCGCTGACCGGGCACTTGCGCCAGCACGCGTCACGTCCGACCAGAGCGCCTGAGGAGTGGCATAGGCGACCGGGAGGCCGGATAGCAGCGCAGTGACGGCCGTGAAGAGTACGAGGCGTCGGGGAGGGGAGTACAGGGACATGGAATTCCTTTTCGCGTGGGGACGCGTCGAGATGCGATGTGGGTGGATGCTCCATGACGCCACACGTGCGTGGTCAACATCTGTAAGGGAATCCCGATAGACCGCTAAGCGATGGCCTTCGCGTCACGGCGCGCGGATCACAAAAGGGCCTGGCGATACCGCGAAAAAAGGTCGCCAGTCGCAACGAAGACGAAGACGGGCGACATCGCTCGTCACTTCCGTGGGAAGCCGCACTGTCGCCGAGCCGTTATTCGGCACGTCCGTGGCCAGCGGCGTTTCAAGCCAGTGCGAGCCGGCATCCACCGAGAGGTCGACATGCAGGAAGTGACAGGAAATCGGCTTGTCCGTGGTGCCCGCCACGTCCCAGCGGATGTCGAGCGCGCCACCGGCGACGGCAACGATCCCGGCGGCCGGTGCCGCCATCGCAAAAGCGCGCCCCGTGTCCACGACCCGCACCCGCCTGTCCGCGCTGGCGAGCGTGGCCGTCGCGCCGGCGTTGTCACGCACCGTCAGGCGGAAATGCAGGTCGCGCGATGTGGTTGGCAAGGTTTCTCCCGGACTCGCCCGCTCGTCACCGAGCAGCACCGGAAGACGAGGGAAGGTGCGTTGCGGCGTCGATGACGGGGCGAAGGAGCGAAACAAGGGCCCCTTCCCGTCGTCGACGAGCGGCCCCCGCTGCCCTGTCCCCGCATCCATCTGCTCCCAGGTATAGGTCAGGCGATCGCCGGGGGATGCCGCTTCCACGGCGGCGTCGAGGGTAAACGGCGTACGCGCCGGAATCACGGTGGTTTCGGCCAGCGGCACGGGATCGATCCAGGGTGCGACGGCGGATGTCAGGCGTCGCCCGGCGCAACGCCCGCCGCGCGATCCGAGCCACGCCTGGATCTGCTCGATGCTTCGTGCGTGAAAGTACAGGCCCGGGCGCGGCTGGAGCCAGTGGTCTTCCGTGCCGCAGCCCGACGTGGCGTAGCCCATGATCGTGCTGCCGCCACCCGGTTCCACGGCGCTGTCGTCGAGTGTGGCGCGTCGGCACGCATCGGCGGTCGGCCATGCGCCGAGCTGGCGTCCGAGGACGTGCATGAAATAACCGAAGGCATGCGATGACCCGGCCGGGTCCGCATGCCCGCTCCACGCGGCGGCCTTGTGCGTGGCGAAGAAGTCCGCATCGCGTGCGTCGCTGCACGATGTGCCGACATGACTGTCGCCGCCCTCGAACGTGCTGAAGGCATGGCCGATGTCGTAGTGACGCGACCCGATTTCCCGGTCGATCAACGTGACGGCCGCCGGGCCGGGTTCATGCGTTTCGAACAGGTCGCCACGCGCGTTTGCGACGACGATGCGATGGTTGCGATCCACCAGGGTGAGATGAACACCCAGGTCGGTTTCGAGCACTTCGTTGGCGCGGTTGACCAGATGGACGATCTCCGCGAGCGCGCTGGCGACGGTACCGCCGTTCCTGGCGACGTAACGGCTGCTCGCGGCGACGGCGAGCCGGAAGTCGTAGCGCACGATGCCTCCCTGGCGCGCGCTCCGCCGACGTTTCAGGGGCGTGACCGCCTCGGTGGGTGCCTGCCGCGTCTGGGCGGCGCCACCCGTTTTGGTGACTGGCGTACTCGCGTTGCCGAGGGCAAGGAAGTCTTCCGGCTCCCTCTTCCACGTGTCGCCGGGGCGGATGAGCCACTCCGTACTGCCCGACCGGACGCTCGCCCGGATACCGCGCGGGGAGAGGTCGAGACGAAGCGTGCGGCCTTCGTCATCCTCGCCACGGAAGCTGCGAAGGCCGGGAAATCGCTTCACCAGCCCGCGCGGCAACGTGCCGGAATCGCGGACATGAAAGACGCGCGCGCGACCGTCCGCCAGTGGGAAGACGACATCGGTGCCGGGGCGCGGTGCCAGCGGGAGCCGAAGAAGCCGCTGACGGAGGGCCGTTTCGTCGACGGTGACCGTGGCAGCGAAGGCCCAGCCCGGGGCGAGAAGAAGCGCGAGAACCGAGGGAGCGATAAAACGCATGAGGACGGCCGGGAGACGGGAAGGGCCGACCACGTTAGGCAGCGGGGCGCCCCGGTTCTGCCGGATTCCGCAAGGCAGAAATGTAGGTTTTTCATATCACTGGATGTCGCAATGCAACACACCGCGGCGCGGGAGAACCGCGGTCGCGGTGCTAACATCGCGGGCTACTTTCCCACCTAAGCTCCCACAGGACTCCATGGCCATCTCCGAGGAACTGAGGCAAGCCGCTCTCGAATATCACCGTCTTCCGCGCCCCGGCAAGATCAAGGTCACGCCGACGACGTCACTGCTCACGCAGCGAGATCTCTCGCTCGCGTACTCCCCGGGTGTCGCCGCCGCCTGCGATGAAATCGTCGCGAATCCGACCTCCGCCGCCGAGCTCACCGCGCGCTCCAACCTGGTGGCGGTGATCACCAACGGCACGGCGGTGCTCGGTCTGGGCAATATCGGTGCGCTGGCCAGCAAGCCGGTGATGGAAGGCAAGGGCGTGCTGTTCCAGAAGTTCGCCGGGATCGACGTGTTCGACATCGAGATCGACGAGACCGATCCGGACAAGCTGGTCGATATCATCGCCAGTCTCGAGCCGACGTTCGGTGGCATCAACCTCGAGGACATCAAGGCACCGGAGTGCTTCATCGTCGAGCGCAAGCTGCGCGAGCGGATGAAGATTCCCGTGTTCCACGACGACCAGCACGGCACCGCGATCATCGTCGGCGCGGCGGTCATCAATGCGCTGCTGGTCACGGGCAAGAAGATCGAAGACGTGAAGCTCGCCACCACCGGCATGGGCGCCGCGGGCATTTCCTGCGTCGACATGCTGGTGACGCTGGGCCTCAAGCGCGAAAACATCCTCGCCTTCGATCGCGACGGGGTGCTGCACAGCGGTCGCACCGATCTGGATCCGGACAAGCAGCGTTACGCGCGTGACACGGACAAGCGCACGCTGGCCGAGATCGTCGAAGGCGCGGATATTTTTCTGGGTCTTTCCGCCGGCGGTATTCTCAAGCCGGAAATGGTCGCCACGATGGCCGACCGCCCCATCATCTTCGCGCTGGCCAATCCGAATCCGGAAATCCTGCCGGAAGACGCCAAGGCCGTGCGTCCCGACTGCATCATGGCGACGGGCCGCTCGGATTATCCGAACCAGGTCAACAACGCGCTGTGCTTCCCCTACCTGTTCCGCGGCGCGCTCGACGTCGGTGCCTCCGTCATCAACGAGCCGATGAAGGTGGCCTGCGTCAAGGCCATCGCTGAGCTCGCACGTCGCGAAGCGTCCGATGTGAGTGCACGCGCTTACGGTGGCAAGCCGCCGAGTTTCGGTCCCGAATACCTGATTCCGCAGCCGTTCGATCCGCGCCTGCTGATTCAGCTGCCGCCGGCGATCGCCAGGGCGGCGATGGATTCCGGCGTGGCCGAGCGTCCCATCGAAGACTTCCCGGCGTACATCGAAACGCTGACCAGCTTCGTCTTCCGTACCGGCCTGCTGATGAAGCCGGTGTTCGAGCGGGCGAAGGCCGATCCCAAGCGCGTCGTCTACGCTGAAGGCGAAGAAGAAACGACGCTGCGCGCCGTGCAGACGGTGGTGGACGAAGGCCTGGCCAAGCCGATCCTGGTCGGTCGCCCCGACGTCATCGAAAAGCGTATCGCGCGCGCGGGCCTGCGTCTGAAACCCGGCATCGACTTCGAGATGTGCAACATCCATTCGGATCCGCGTTTCGAAGACTACTGGCGTCTGTACCACTCGATCATGGAGCGCCGCGGGGTCACTCCCGCGTCGGCCAAGGCGGTGGTGCGTTCCCGTCCGACGGTCATCGCGGCGCTGATGGTCGAGCGTGGCGAGGCCGACGCGATGATCTGCGGTCTGGTCGGCACCTACCAGAGCAAGCTCGAATACATCGCCGACATCATCGGCCTGGACGAGGGCGTCTCGGAGGCCTCGGCCATGGCCGCGGTGGCGACGGAGAAAGGCACGTTCTTCTTCCTCGACACCTACGTGCAGGAAGATCCCAGTGCCGAGCAGATCGCCGAGGCCACGCTGCAGGCCTCCATCCGTCTGAAGCTGTTCGGTATCCAGCCCAAGATCGCCCTGCTGTCCAGTTCCAACTTCGGGAGCCGCGAGACCCGCAACTCGCGCAAGATGCGCGAGGCGCTCAGCCTGATCCGCAAGAGCGTCCCCAAGCTGGAAGTCGAGGGTGAGATGCAGGCGGACGTGGCGCTCAACCCCGAACTGCGCGAGCGGATCTTCCCGAACTCGCGGCTCGAAGGTAAGGCCAACGTCTTCGTCTTCCCGAACCTGGATGCCGCCAACACGGCCTACAACATGGTCCGCACCCTGTGCGACGGCGTCGTCATCGGCCCGATTCTCATGGGCGTGGCCAAGCCGGCGCACATCCTGACGCCCCAGGCGACGGTCCGCCGTGTGGTCAACATGACCTCCGTGGCCTGCGTCGAGGCGCAGATCCGTGCGGGTAAGCCCAGGACGGTCGTAAACGACTGATTGCCGGGTTTATCACGAGGCAAATCCCCATACCGCCGCGTATGCGAATACGTTGCGGTATCATGTGAAGGTTTTCCCGCCACCCGCGGGCTTCTTCAGACCCCATGAGCGCGCGGCCAGCGCGAGCGGAGCATCCATGGACCAGATCGACGATATCCTGAACCAGGACCTCGACCCTACCGAAACCCGGGAATGGGTCGAGTCGCTCAACGCCGTCATCAATCATGACGGTACCGAGCGCGCGCATTACCTGCTGGAGCGCATGGTCGATTCGACCCGTCGCGCGGGCGGCTACCTGCCGTTCGATCCGACGACGGAGTACGTGAACACCATCCCGCCGCACATGGAAGCGCGCAGCCCGGGCGACGCCGCCATCGAGTGGCGCATCCGCTCGCTGGTCCGCTGGAACGCCCTCGCCACCGTCGTTCGCGCCAACCGCAAGCCGGGCGACCTCGGCGGCCACATCTCCAGCTTCGCCTCCTCGGCGACCCTGTACGACGTCGGCTTCAATCACTTCTGGCGCGCCCCCAGCGCGGACCACCCGGGCGACCTGGTGTTCCATCAGGGCCATTCGGCGCCGGGTGTCTACGCCCGCTCGTTCCTCGAAGGCCGCATCGGCGAAGAACAGCTCGACCTGTTCCGCATGGAAGTGGAAGGCAAGGGCCGTGGCCTGTCCTCCTACCCGCATCCCTGGCTCATGCCCGACTACTGGCAGGTGCCGACCGTCTCGATGGGTCTCGGCCCGATCCAGGCGATCTATCAGGCGCAGTTCTGGAAATACCTCGAACACCGCGGCCTCATTCCGAAGTCCGATCGCAAGATCTGGTGCTTCATGGGTGACGGCGAGTCGGACGAGCCGGAGTCGCTGGGTGCGATCTCGCTGGCCGGCCGCGAGGGCCTCGACAACCTGATCTTCGTCATCAACTGCAACCTGCAGCGCCTCGACGGCCCGGTTCGCGGCAACGGCAAGATCATCCAGGAACTGGAAGGCGTGTTCCGTGGCGCCGGCTGGAACGCCATCAAGGTCGCCTGGGGCAGCTACTGGGATCCGCTTCTCGCCCGCGACACCTCGGGCAAGCTGCGTCAGCTGATGATGGAAACCGTCGACGGCGAGTACCAGGCCTGCAAGGCCTTCGGTGGCGCCTACACGCGCGAGAAATTCTTCGGCAAGTACCCGGAAACCGCCGCGCTGGTCGCCAACATGTCCGACGACGACATCTGGCGCCTGAACCGCGGTGGCCACGATCCGCACAAGGTCTATGCGGCCTACCACGCGGCCGTGAACACCAGGGGCATGCCGACCGTCGTCCTCGCCAAGACGGTGAAGGGCTACGGCATGGGCGCCGCGGGTGAGTCGCAGAATCCGGCGCACAACCAGAAGAAGATGGACACCGACGCGATCCGCGCCTTCCGCGACCGCTTCAACATTCCCATTCCCGACGACAAGCTCGACGAAGTGCCGTACTACCATCCGGGCAAGGACTCGGAAGAAGTGCAGTACATGCTCGAGCGCCGTCGCGCGCTCGGCGGTTCGCTGCCGCAGCGCCGCCGCAAGTCCGACCAGTCGTTCAAGGCACCGACGATCGAGTCGTTCGAGCAGATCACCAAGGGCACCGGCGATCGCGAGATCTCCACCACCATGGCCCTCGTGCGTGGCATGAACCTCATGCTGCGTGACAAGGAGCTGGGCCCGCGCATCGTCCCTATCGTGGCCGACGAAGCCCGCACCTTCGGTATGGAAGGCATGTTCCGCCAGATCGGTATCTATGCGCCGTTCGGTCAGAAGTACCGGCCGCAGGATGCCGACCAGCTGCTGTATTACCGCGAGGACCAGAAGGGTCAGGTGCTGCAGGAAGGCATCAGTGAGGCCGGCGGCATGAGCGCCTGGCTGGCCGCGGCCACCAGCTACAGCATCAGCAACGTGCCGATGCTGCCGTTCTTCATCTACTACTCGATGTTCGGTTTCCAGCGCATCGGCGACCTCTGCTGGGCCGCCGGCGACATGCGCGCGCGCGGCTTCCTCATCGGCGGTACCTCGGGCCGCACCACGCTCAATGGCGAAGGCCTGCAGCACGAAGACGGTCACTCGCACCTGCTCTCCGGCGCGATCCCGAACGTGGTGTCGTACGACCCGACCTTCTCCTACGAGCTGGCCGTCATCATGCAGGACGGTACGCGCCGCATGATGCAGGAGCAGGAAGACGTCTACTACTACATCACCGTGATGAACGAGAACTACGCCCACCCCGATCTGCCGAAGGGCAGCGAGGAAGGTATCGTCAAGGGCATGTACCTGTTCAAGGACGGCGGCAAGGCGAAGAAGAACGAGCCGCGCGTACAGCTGATGGGTTCGGGCACGATCCTGCGCGAAGTCATCGCGGCCGCCGAACTGCTCGAGAAGGACTTCGGTGTCTCGTCCGACATCTGGTCGGTGCCGAGCTTCTCGGAAGTCCGTCGCGAAGGTTTCGACGCCGAGCGCTGGAACCGTCTGCATCCGGAATCGCCGCAGCGCGTGCCGTACATCACCGGTCTGCTCGCCGACCGTCAGGGTCCGGCGATCGCCGCGACCGACTACGTGCGTGAGTTCGCCGATCAGGTCCGCGCCTTCATGCCGGACGGCATGCGTTACACGGTGCTCGGCACGGACGGCTACGGCCGCAGCGATACGCGTGCGCACCTGCGCAGCCACTTCGAGGTCGATCGCTACTGGATCGCCCAGGCCGCCCTGGCTGCGCTGGCGAAGGAAGGCAAGGTCAACGCCAAGGACGTCAGCCGCGCGATCAAGGAATACAAGCTCGACATGGATAAGCCGAACCCGATGACGGTCTGACAGTCGTCATGTGCGACGCGTAAAAAGGGCCGGAGCGATCCGGCCCTTCCTTTTTTTGGCATCACGTCATGTCGATGGCGGGGCTGTTATCCATGAACGCAACCGACTGCGGAATTCCTGCCATGCGCCTTCCTTTGCTCACTGTCGCCGTCGTCATGCTCGCTGCGTGCGCTACCTCGCCCCAGCAGGGCTCGGCATCGCGGCTGCTGTATATCGCCGGCAGCAAGGTGCCATGCACCACCGGCGTCATGAAGACCGAATGTCTTCAGTACCGCGAGGAGCCGAGCAAACCGTGGCAGGTGACATACGTGCCGGTCGAGGGCCTCGACTGGAAGCCAGGTAACGAGTACCTGCTGAAGATCACCGAAGTTCATTCGAAGAACGCGCCGATGGATGCGTCGCGCGTTACCTGGCACGTCGACAAGATTGTCGAACAGCACGCCGAGTCGATGCCGCCGACACCTTGATCGATGGCTGAAACCGATCTTTGAGATAGTAAAAACGTCGGGTAACAAAAAAGGCCGGAAGCGATTCCGGCCTTTCGTCGGGCAGTTCGACGTCGATCAGTCGTCGTCGCGCAGCGCGTGGCGGATCAGCAGGAAGGTGCCGATAGCGGCCGCGGCGATGCCGATAGTGACGCCCGGGTTGCGACGGACCTGCTTGCGCAGCTTGCGATACTGATAGGTCGCCTCGTCCGCGAAATCCTCAGCCAGGTAGCGCGCACGACGACCGGTGCTGCGGCTGGCGAACTTGTTGGTGACGCGACGGGTGCGATCGAGCAGATCGTTGCCCGAGCTCTGGGCCTCATCGGCGTAGTGACGGACGCGCCCCGATACACCGTTGACGGCGCTCTCGACCTGACGCGCGAATTCACGATTTCTGCTCATGGTGACTCCCTCTCAAGTGATGCGGACGGGGATCGACTTTGCGATCCCCGCCGTGAGCACGGTGTAAACAGCCGAGGGTGCGATTGAGCGGCGATTCAGCGGGGCGGCTTCGGCGCCAGGTCGTAATCGCCGCCACGTTTCAGGGCCGCCTGATAGGCCGGACGTGCGTGGATCCTTTCCAGGAAAGCGGTCAGGCGAGGGCGTGACGCGTCCAGTCCGCCCCGGCTTGCGGCGGCTTCCAGCGGGAAACTCATCTGGATGTCGGCGGCCGTGAACTCGTCACCGGCGAACCAGCCCGACTGGCCGATTTCGCCTTCCAGGTAGTCCAGATGCAGCTTGAGCTGCGGATCGATGAACGTTTTCTGCCCGCCCTTCGCCATCATTCGTGCCACCGGTTTCGCGAAGAACGGCACCGGGGCGCTCTCCATGCGGACGAACACCAGTTTGAGCAGGAGCGGTGGCATGGCCGAGCCTTCCGCGTAGTGCAGAAAATAGGTGTAACGCCGCGCATCGGCGGTATCCGCGGGTGGTTTCAGTCGTCCGTTGCCGTAGCGACCGACCAGGTATTCGATGATGGCGCCCGACTCCGCCACGGTGATGTCGCCGTCGACCAATACCGGCGATTTACCCAGCGGGTGGATGGCGCGAAGCGACCTGGGCGCCAGCATCGTCTTCGGGTCGCGCTCGTAGCGGACGATCTCGTACGGCAGGCCGAGTTCCTCCAGCAGCCACAGGACGCGCTGTGAGCGCGAGTTGTTCAGGTGATGGACCGTGATCATGGCTGACTCGCGCGTGGAGGGAGGCGCAGGTTAGCAGCGTGCCACGTAGACATTCCATCGACGGGCGGAGAGTAGCGTCTGGGATCTTGTTCACGAGGAGCGATGCCATGAGCCGCGAAGCCGAGACGATTCACACTGGCCCCGGATCCATCGAGCGCCTTCAGGCGCTCATCGGGGATCTGAGGGATAACGCCAAGGTCGTGCTGCATCTGCGGGACGGCTCGCGGATGGAGGGCGTCGTGGCGGTGGTGCCGACGGTGCAGAATTTTGTGGACCCAGCCGGCACCGAAGGCGTCAACGGCGTGGTCAAGCTGATCGACCCCGCCCGCCCCGAATGGTCGGCGACGGTCTCGCTCGACACGATTGCGAAGGTGGAGCACCTGGATTCGGTGGTCTACGGGACGTCACAGAGCTGAGTGACGATGTGGAGCCGGGGTCCGCCAGCGGCTCGCCCCGGTGTCCGGCGGCCCCGTCTCAGCCGGCAGCGGCCAACGACTCCTGCAGCTTCTTGCTCTGCTCCGGAAACGCCTTGCCTTCCGCCGCGATAGTCTCCGCCACCACCTTTTTCGCCTCGCCATCGCGATGGAGTGCACGAAGTGCCTTTACCCGGAACGTCGCCACCGTAAAGCGATTCGCGCCATAGGCCTTCGTGGCCGCCGCGTCCAGATACGGGAGCCCGCCGGCCGCATCGCCCTTCTCCACGAGGCGGCGTCCATAGCGATAGCTGTACACATAATCGTCCGGATACGCCGCGATGAGCTGCTTTTCCAGCGTGTCGAGTTCATCGCCCGTCTTCGCCCGCACGAGGTAGACGCGCAGGTTGTCGGCGAGATTGCGATCGCTCCTGAGGTCGCCGTGCAGCTTCTCGCGGCTGAGATCGATCGCCTTGCGCAGGACGGCCTGCTCACCCTCGTGATCGCCAAGCGCCGCATCGAGATCGGCAGCCGTCAGCACGGCGCTTCGCTGATCGGCACATGCGGGAGTCGCGGTGAAGACCTGCGTCGCGATGAACTGCTCGTACGGTGCCTTCTGCGGGCTCAGTGCGGCCGTGCGTGAGTCGGGATGCCGCGTTTCGGTGGCACCGATCAGATCGTCCAGCACGTAAGGACGATCGCAGCCGATATTGCCGTCGAGAATCTTCGTCGCCGCGGCGGCGATCGCGGCGTCGTCCTTCTTTTCCTTCGCTTGCAGGAGAAGCAGGCGCTGCTTGGCAAGCGCGACGCGTTTGTCCTTGTCGGACACGTTGCGGACCATCGGTGGCAGCGTGTCGAACCACGCCATACCTTCGGTGCCCTGATAGCGCAGCTGGTAGGTATCGAGTACGTCGGCCACCGAGGCGAGCGAGCCCTTCGCGGCATCCGCCTTCTGCTTCGACAGGCGTGCATCGCCGGAAAGCAGTCCGCCGACCTCTTTATAGAACGTGTCGCGGGGACGTTCGGCGAGGATGCGGCCGAGTTCCTCGCCGTCCGGGCCGATGGCCACATAGGTGGGCAGGAAGTGCACGTTCCACTTCGTCATCCAGGCCTTGTCGGCCGGTTGGTCGGCGTCGGCCTCGTAGAAAATCACCTTAGTGTTGAGATCCGTCCACTCCTTGCCGTTGAGCACGTGACTGGCCATGAAGTAGCACGAATAACACCATACCGCCTGAAAATCGACGAGCACCGGCTTGTGCTCGCGCTTGCCCTGGGCGAGGGCGGCATCGAGACTGGCTGGGCCCTCATGGGCGGCGAAAGCCGGCGCGGCGAGGGCGACAAGGGTGGCGGCGAGCAGGCGCTTCATGGTGGACGTCCCCTTTTTGGCGGTATAGACGTCCACCCTAATAGCACGTTTCAACGGGTGTGTCAGATCGTGTCGCTGGCGCCTTCGACGGGATCCGGCTCGGATACCAGCCCCTGGCGGTGCCGCAGGGACGGGAACCACCACATCCAGAGCCCGACCACGACCAGCGTGCCGATGCCGCCGATAAGGGTCGCATTGACCGCGCCAAGTGCCGCGGCGAGTATTCCCGACTCGAATTCGCCCAGCTGGTTGGAGGTGTTGATGAAGATGGCATTGACGGCGCTGACGCGGCCGCGCATGTCGTCGGGTGTCTCCAGCTGTACCAGCGCGCCGCGGATCACCATGCTGACCATGTCGAACGCGCCCAGCGCGAACAGCGCGACGATGGACAGCCAGAGCGAGGTGGACAAAGCGAAGACCAGCGTTGCGATGCCGAATCCGGCCACCGAGGCGAACATGATCGGCCCGACCCGGCGCTCGAGCGTGTGTCGTGACAGCCAGATCGACATCAGCAGCGCGCCCACCGCCGGAGCGCCACGCAGCATGCCCAGGCCCCAGGGGCCGGTGTGCAGGATGTCCTTGGCAAAGATGGGGAGCAACGCGGTAGCGCCACCCAGCAGCACCGCGAACAGATCCAGCGATATCACGCCGAACACCGCCGGCCGACGACGGATGAAGTGCACGCCCGCGAACAGCGTTTTCAGGGTCGCCGGCTCACGGCGGGGCGGCGCGTGGTCGTACGACAGCCGCGACATCAGCGTGAACGCGACGAGGTAGAGCACGGCGGACACACCGTAGACCGCGGCGGGGCCCGCGATATACAACAGGCCGCCAAGCGCCGGGCCGGCGATCATCGCGGCCTGTCCCGCGGCGGAGGTGGACGCCATCGCCCGTGGAAGCACGTGGGCGGGAACGATGGCCGGCAGCATCGCCGACAATGCCGGGAACTCGAACGCCTTGCCGACGCCGATCACGAAGACCAGCGCGAGAATGCCCGCTTCGTTCAGGTGGCCGGTGAAGCTGAAGACCGCCAGCGCCGCGATGGCGAGCCATTCGATCGCCTGGCAGAGCGTAACGATCCGCCGCCGGTCGAACTGGTCCGCGACATGCCCTGCCGGCAGCGCCAGCAGTACCGAGGGCACGAACTGCACGAGGCCGATAAGGCCGAGATCCAGGGCGCGCCCGGTGATCTCGTAGATCTGCCAGCCCACCGCGACCGACATCATCTGGAAGCCGAAGCTCGACGCGTTCCTGGCAAACCAGAACTGCAGGAAAGCGCGATGGCGCAGCAGGAAAACGGGCGCCGGGGGCATGGACGACATGAGGACTTCCTTGGGAGCGTGCGCGCATTTTACGCGTCGCCTTGCCAATCGCGCCGTCGAAGGGCGAAGCTACGGCTTTCCATGCCGGAATCGCAAGATCATGCGCAGACTCGCCACGCTCATCGCCGTTACCGCGCTCACCGCCGCCTGTTCGTCACCGCAGGATCAGCCGGCCGCGCAGGCGCCCGTCGCCAACAATCAGGCCGACGAAGCGGCGAAGAAGCTCGAGACCTACCAGCAGTTGCTGAAGCTGCACAACGATGGCCCGGCCGTGCAGCTGGGACATGAGATCGTCGACAAATATCCGGACACGCCAGCCGCCGCCGAGGTGAAAAAGACGCTCGCCGACCTGGAAACCAACTTCAAGGCCGCCAGCGAGAAGGCGCGCCTGTCCGCGTTGTGGCTCTACCAGACCTCACCCATGCAGGGCGGCACGCAGAGTACGGCCACGATCCAGACCACGCGCCCCACGGGCGAAGAGACGGTGCGCCTGATCCTGCGGCGGCATACCGCCTGGGGCCAGAGCGTGTTTCTCTACGCGACCGGCGGCAAGGGCTTCGTCTGCAAGGGCGACTGCGACCTCAAGGCCACTTTCGACGGCAAGCCGAAAACCATCAAGGCCTTCCGCCCGCCGACGGGAGAACCCGCACTGCTGTTCCGCAACGATGCCGCCTTTCTCAAGGATCTTGCGAAGACGAAGCGGCTCACGATCGATGTCGTGACGATCACCCGTGGTGAAACCACTCTTACCTTCGAAACCGGCGGCTTCGACAACGACAAGTGGACGCCGTTGCCGAAGAAAAAATGATCAGTGCAGGAACAGCTTCTCGGTGATCCGCGTCAGCGGCCATTCGAGCATGGCGTTCATCTTCGCGGGAAGGTCCAGCGGGCGGAGCAGCATTTTTACGGTCATTTCCGCGGGAATATGCCGTTTGAGGAGGCCTTCCGCCTTGCTGGTGACACGCCGGAATTCCGCGTCGTCGTGCGCTTTCTCCGGATAGCGCACATTGAAGACGTGGCGCAGCGCGATGTCGCTGTCCTCGTTCTTGATCTCGCTCAGGCGCTTGACCAGCACGCGCAGCGTGCTGAAACGACCGATACCGTCGCGCTTTCGATAGATCCGGAAGTGCTGGTAGAAGTGTTTGTAATGACGGACTTCGTCGCTCTTGATGTGGTTGGTCAGTTCGCGCAGCACCGGCTCATCGGTGACGTCGTTGAGCGCGCGATAGAGGCTGGCGGTGCCTGTTTCGACGACGCAGCGCGCCGCCAGTTCGAGGCCGCGGTTAGGCTCGAGTTCTTCGGCGGTGCAGACGGAACCGTAGTGCGCGAAGAAGTTCCTGAACCCTTCGTCCCAGTCGAACTCGGGCCACACATGGCGAACGTAGGCGGCCAGCGCGCGGCCATGCTGCATTTCCTCGTGCTCCCAGTGATCGCGAAGCCAGGCCTGCAGCTCGTCGTCACCGGCAAAATGATCGACGAGGTTATGCGTGTACAGGTCGGAACCGCTTTCGACGAACGACGAGCTGCACAGCAGGAGGAACAGGTCTTCGTTGTGCCTGACCTTCTCGATGTCGATGCGCGAGAGGTCCAGTTGTTCGAGCGTCCATGGCAAGGTGGCGGCGTAGCTCACTTAAGGTGTTCCTCGATCGCTTGACGTGTTGCCCCCCCGGGGCGTTGCCGAATTGTGACAAAGCCGGGCGATTAGCGCACCACGGTCACGGGAACATGCGCCTTGGCCAGCACGTCGGTCGAGGTCGAACCGACCAGCCAGCGGGCCAGGGCACCCCGATCGGTGTGCCCGATGACGATATGGTCGACCCCATGCTGAGCCACGTACGAGAGCAGGGCGTCGCCCGGGCTGCCGTGAACCATGCCCACCTCCACCTGGATACCCGGCGCGGACTGGAGCGCGGCGATTTCGGCCCGCAGGGCATCGAGGCGATCCTTACCGTTGTCGCTCATCATGAGAGCCGACGTGTCGGCGCCGTTGTCCAGCTGCCAGACGGAGACCACGTGCACGCTGGCCTGGGCGCAGGCGGCCAGTTCGATGGCGAACAGGTAGGCGCGGCGGGCGGTTTCCGAGCCGTCGTAGCCGACGAGAATGTTCTTGGGCATGGCAGCTCTCTTTATCTCTTATGACGACCGCATTCGATAGTAGAGCGACCGTGTCGACGCGGCGAGAGGGGTTCACCAGCCGTCCACGTAGCCTGCAGCTTCCTGAACGGCCACGGCGGGACTCCGTGTTTCTTCACATTCGTGAGTGGAGAATCCGCCCACACACAGTCCCTGCCACTCACTCTTACGGAGAATCAACATGATCAAGCGCATCGCGGGTATGGCCATTATCGCAGTGGCCGCGGCAGGTGCTTTCACGGTGCAGCCGGCGAAGGCCGAGTCGACCGCCGCAACGAAGTGCCACATGACCTTCAGCACCACCGGCTGGGCCGCCATCTACAAGAAGGCTGACGGCCGCGGCCACGTCCGTTGCGACAACGGCCAGAGCGCCGACGTGCTCATCCACGTCCGTGGCGGCGGTCTGACGGCTGGCAAGTTCAGCATCGAAGGCGGCAAGGGCGAGTTCACCAACGTCAAGGGCATCAGCGAAATCTACGGCGAATACGCTTCGGGCGGCGCCAACGCGGGTGTCGTGAAGAGCGCCGAGAGCGCCGCCATGACCAAGGGCGAAGTCTCGCTTGCCGTCACCGGCACCGGCCGTGGCTTCAACCTCGGCGTGGATCTGAGCAAGTTCGAAATCGAGCGTCTCGGCAGCAAGTAATCGCGACCGCGGTGAGTTTCGAGGGGCGCCCGATCGGGCGCCCTTTTTTTTTATGGCCGGCAGAGTGGGGTGAGGCCACCCCGGGAGGCCGGCGAGTACACTCACGCTATTCCATCCCTTCGAGGTTTCCCCCATGCGCCGCCTCCTCAGCGTCATCGCCCTGTCCCTAGTTACCGCCGCCGCCTGGGCCGCCACCCCGGTCGCCGGCGAGAAGGCCCCGGATTTCCGCCTGCAGGATCAGAAGGGTGACTGGCACACCCTCGACACCCATAAGGGCAAGTGGCTGGTGATGTACTTCTATCCGAAGGACTTCACGGCCGGTTGCACCACCGAGGTCTGCACCTTCCGCGACGACATCGCCAAGCTGCACAAGGCCGGCGCGGACGTGGTCGGCATCAGCCTCGACGACGTCAAGTCGCACGCCGAGTTCGCCGAGAAGTATCACGTGCCGTTCCCGCTCCTGTCGGACGCCGATGGCGCCACGGCCGTGAAGTACGACGTGCTCAACAACAAGCTCGGCATGAAGTACGCCCGCCGCGAAACCTTCCTGATCGACCCGGCCGGCAAGATCGTCAAGGTTTACAAGGACGTCGACCCGGAGAAGAACTCCGGTCAGGTGTTGTCCGATCTCGACCAGTTCAAGAAGGCGGGTGCCTGAGCGTGCTCCAGGCATCCCGCAATGCGCGCCCCTTCGCGCCGTGGCGCATCGTCGTATGGCTGGTGATGCTGCTCGCCGCGGCGGGTTTCGTCATCAATGCCTATGCGTCCGTGGTCGTCGCGCATGCGGCCGGGGCGCTGACGGAGGAAGCCGTTGCCGGCGGCCCCAGTCCCCGTATCGCCCTGGCCTGGTCGGTGGGTTACACGCTGGCCGCCTTCGGCATCATGGTCGTCGCGCTGTCCACACTGCGCTGGCGGGCATGGGCTCGGGATGCGATGCGCCTCGTCGCCCTGTTGCTTATGGTCTGGGCGGCTTACACGGCTTGGTTCGCCTACGGTCAGTGGCAACAGATCGGCGTCGTGCTCGGTCAGCCGGGCCTGCCGCCGGATCTGGTGACGGTCGCAAGCAGGCAGCACACCATCATGCTGGTGAGCGTCATTCTCAAGGCCGCGTCGGTGCCTCTGCTGGGCTGGCTGGCGTGGGCGCTCGGCAGCGTGCGGGTCCGCCAGCAGTTTCTGGCATCCGGTCTGTGAGAACGGTTCAGCGAGGATTAGTCCGGCGAAAGGTATCGAGTCACTTTCGCCGGGATCCTTCATGACCGCTCGCCTGACCGCATTCGTACTGGCCCTCTGCTTCGCGGGCGGTGCCGCAGCCCAGGGTCTCGACCACAGCTGCCGCATCGCAAGCAGCTACGATCTGACCGTACGGCCTGACGCGCTGCTGTTCGAGCGGCCGGAGGTCGCACCGCGCACCGTGCGAATGCACGACGGATCGCTGTCCACGGACGGTCGTGACGTCAGCCTCAGGCCCGACGAGCAGGACCGCGTCGCGTTGTTCGAACGAAGCGTCCGTGCGTTGTTACCCAAAGCGAAGGCCCTGGCGAGCGATGGGGTCGACATCGCTGCCCAGGCGGTACGCGACGAGGCGGCGACGGCTGCTCCGGGTGCGGCGGCGAGCGGCGATCTCGATCGCGCCCTGAACGCTCGGGTGGCCGACATCAAGCGACGTATTGCCGCCAGCCAGAGCACCCGCGACTGGCAGGAAGACGCGATGCGCGCCTACGCGCAGGAAATCGTGTCCGATATCACGCCCATCCTGACCGAGGACGTGGGAGGCGAAGCGATGCAGCTTGCGATGAACGGCGATCTTCAGGGTGCGGCCGCGCTGCGTGACCGGGTCGCGTCGGTGTCCAGCGGCGGGCAGGCGCGTGTCATGACCCGCGTGGAAAACGCACTGAGGCCCCGTGTACAGGCCTTGTGCCCGTCCATCCGCCAGTTGCTCGACCTCCAGTCAGGGCTGCGCGATGCGAGCGGGCACCCGATGCTTCTGCTCGAGAGCGGCGAATGACCGCTGGCTGACCAGGACAGGCCGCATTTAGGGGGCGCTAAGTCCCGGGGGTCTAACGTCCGCCCCATGGAACGTACTTCGATCCGTGTCGTGAATGGGCTGATCCGCCGCGTCATCGCGGATCGGGATCTCTATCGTCAGGCGGCCCGTAGCGTCCGCGAGCCAGGGCTCCGCGCGATCCTTGAAGAGTCCGCCGACTCCCTGACCGCCATTGCAGGCGATCTGCAGGGTCAGGTGAGCGCCACCGGTGGTAAGCCTGCGCTGGTCGGTGGCGCCATGAGTGGCGTTCGTCGGACGATGATGGAAGCCACGGTAAAGCTGTCTCACGATCCCGACGTGACCTGGATACGCACTCTCGAACAGATGGAACATCGCCTGCTTGAGGCGTTTCTTCGTCTCGAGGCGTCATCCGGTGACCGTGCGGCGGTGGGGCGGCACATCGCGCGGCTGCGCCTGTTGCACCTGGACATGACCAACCTCGGCGGCGCGACCGGGCGCTGACCCTCAGGCGGCTCTGCGCAGGTCGCGCAGCGTCCGATGTAGCACCTTGTCAGCCGATACGTGCACACGGTGTCGGCCCATGAGCGTCTCGCGATCGGCGAAGAAGTTGGCGAAAGCGATGGCGTCCGCCGCATCGGTGCGGACAGCGATCTGCATGCCATCGCGGAAAATGCCCCAGGCATCCCCTACGTCGGCGATGTGGTACTCGATGATGTGCCCGCTCATGCTTGCCTCCGTCCCCGCGCGATCGCGTTCCCTGACAGGATGGACTTGAGACACTGGGACAAAGAATCAGACGATTCTGAAAAATCGACTTTTCTTTTGAGAAAGTCCTCAAGTTAGAGGCCCGTGCTGCACCGCCTCCCGCAACCGGGCCACGAAGCGATTCAGTAAAGGTGGCATGTCGGCTAGCCGTGCCATGGCGTCCTCCGCTCCTGCACCTGATACGAGTGCGCGCTGGAGTGCTTCGACGCTGATCGCCTCCGGCGACACGCCGAAAATGCGCATGCCCCCGAGTATCCGATGCAGCCGTTCGCCTGCGGCGCCGGGCGTTGCCGCGGCACGCAGTTCGTCGACGTCGTGGCGAAGGCCCGCGGCGAAGCGATCGACCATCGCAGGAAGTGCCGTCAGATCCCCGAAGGTTTCGCGCCACAGGTCGAAGTCCCATGAATCGCTGGTCGTCCGCGGCTCGCCTGCCAGCGGTACGATCGCGTCGCGCAGGGTCGCCAGTCGCAGCGGCTTGGTGACGAACGCATCCACGCCATCGGCCAGGCACCGATCTCGTTCCGTCGCCATGACGTCCGCCGTCATGGCGACGATGCGCATCGTTTCGCCGCGCTCGCGAAGTGCGCGTATGAGTTCATGTCCGTCCATGACGGGCATGTGGATGTCGGTGAGCAGCACGTCGACACGCCATTGCCCGGCAATGGCCAGCGCTTCAGCGCCGTCGTTGGCGATTCGGTAGGGGTGACCGAGGCGTTCGAGCTGCGCCGCGACGAGCTCGCGGTTGATCGCGTGATCCTCGGCGACCAGCACATGGCACATACGCGCCACGGTGCCGGTTGGCCCGGGCACCGTGTCGGGCGGACTCGTCGCCTCGCAGACGGGAAGGCTGAGATCCACGGTGACCCGCGTGCCCACGCCTGGCGAGCCGCTCATGGCGATCTGCCCATGCAGGAGATCCACGAGGCTGCGACTGATGGTCAGGCCGAGTCCACTACCGCCGAAACGTCGTGCCGTCGACGCTTCGGCCTGGCTGAAGGGAGAAAACAGCCGGTCGATATCCTCGGTCGCGACGCCTATCCCCGTGTCGCCGACGCAGAAGCGCACCGCCTGGACTTCAGGTGTGTCTTCGATGACGTCGACCGTCAGCTCGACGCCGCCTTCCTCCGTGAATTTCACCGCGTTGCTTACCAGGTTCAGCAGAATCTGGCGCAGGCGGCTGCTGTCCACAAGAAGGCATGCCGCGAGGCGGGGGTCGATGCGAGTGCCCAGTCGCAGGCCCTTCTTGCCCGCCTGCCAGCGATGAAGGTCGATGACTCCGGATACCAGCGAGCGGATGTCCACGGGTGAGGGATCGATCAGGACGCGGCCCGCCTCGATCCGCGAAAAATCCAGCACATCGTCCAGGATTTGCAGCAGTGCCTCGGCCGAGCTCTCCGCCGTGGTCAGCAGTCGCCGTTGTGCCTCGTCCAGTTCGGTTTCACCCAGTATCTCGAGCGTACCGAGCACGCCATGCATCGGCGTGCGGATTTCGTGGCTCATAGTGGCCAGAAATCGGCTCTTTGCCTGAGTGGCGGCTTCGGCTGCGAGCTTTGCCGAGGCCAGCTGGCTCGACTGCCGGTGGCGTTCCGACACGTCGATCCAGTAGCCGGTGAATTCGACGGCGTCGCCGACGCGCCGTGGCAAGGCGTGGGACGCCACCCAGCGTTCCGGTGCGACGTCCCTGACACGAAGCTCCGCATGCAGGGGCTGCAACGTCGCGGCACTCTGCGCCATCGCAGCCAGGAGCGATGACTGGTCGCGTTCGTCCACCCGTTCGAAGGCGCGACGTTCGTCGCGAAGGATCGTTTCCGCGTCGATGCCGAACATGGGCTCCGGGTTGCCGCCGACGTAGATGAAGGTGATGGGACCATCGGTCCGGTACATGAAGCGATAGACGACGGCCGGCATATGGCGTGTGACATCGGCCAGCTGCGCTTCGCTGCGCACGCGCCTTCGCGTTTCCCTGCGTAGCTGGAGGTAGGCGTACGACACGGCCATCAGCAACAGCAGTGCGAGCACGCCCGCTGGCCCGACCTTGCGTGCGATCTCCGTCCAGGACCCACCCCACGTGTAGTGCGAACGCAGCCACGTATTGCGGATCGACTGCGAGCGGCGTTCCGGCAAGCGGGCCAGAGCCCGGTCGATCAACGGGACCAGAGGGGCGTAGCGAGCCGACACGGCGACGGTGAGTTCAGCGCGCTCGTTCGTCGGGGCGGCCAGCTTGAGTTTCGCCGGATAATCGCGCCGGATCAGCGCCTCCGCGGTGGCGATGTCACCGACGTAAGCCTCCGCCGTGCCCGTGGCCACGGCCTGCAATCCATCCGCTGTGGTCCGGACATCGATGACGCCGACGCCAGGTATCGCCTTGACCGCTGCGGCCACGGCGCCCTGGGACAGGTTGGCCGCGACATGCCGTCCCGCGAGGTCGTGACTGTCGCCGATGGTGGCGAAATCCTCCCGGGTGACGATCATCACCGGAAATTCGGCGTAGGGCGCCGAAAAGATGAAATGCCTGCCGAGTTCCGCGTTACGCGCCGACGCGGCCGGGAGTACATCGATGTCGCCGGCTGACGCGGCGCGTACCGCCTCATGCCAGTCCGATGTCGGTACCGTCCGCGTCCTGAGGCCGAGTGCGTGCAGCGCGGCCTCCAGATAATCGATCGACAGACCCTCGGCTTCGCCATCCCGGCCGATCATCGATAGCGGTGCGGCTGTCGGATCGATGCCGATGCGCAATACCGGAAGCGTCGCGAGCCAGCGTCGTTCGTCCTCGCTCAGCGGGACATCGGCTTCCGACGATGATGGTAACGCCCACGCGTAATCGTCCGTCGTGCGCCCATCGCTCTGCCAGAGCGATGCCGATGCAAACGGTGGGCGATCACCCGCGTAGGCCGTGTCGAGGGCCGCGCCCCAAGCGATGGCGAGACATCCCAATTTGACCAATTTTCTCAATAGCTTCATGGCGTTCCTTCGACCACGAACGGAGCTTTACTGTAATCTCCGCGATGCGAACAGAAGTAACATATTGCATGGAAAGCGGCTGCGCATTTCCGCCGCTGAGGGAAAACATGGTTCTGCGAACGATCATTGCCGACGATCATCCGGTAGTCCTGATGGGTACGCGCGCCGCGCTCGAGGCTACCGGTGACATCGAAGTGGTCGGCGAGGCAGCCAACGGCGATCGCTTGCTCGACGTACTCGCCGCGTGTCCGTGCGATGTCGTGGTCACCGACTTTTCGATGCCGGGCGGCCGTCACGGCGACGGGCTCGGTCTGATCGATCTCATCCGTCGTCGTTATCCCAGGTTGCCCGTCGTCGTGCTTACGATGGTCAACAATGCCGCCGTACTGCAAGCCATGAGAGCGCGCGGCGCGCTCGGACTATGCGACAAGCGCGCACCCCTCAGGGAAGTGGCTGTCGCCGTCAGGCAGGCCGCCAATGGCCGTCCGTTTCTCAGCGATACGATCCGCCGGCAGTTCGACGAGGCGGGCGTACAGGCGCCCAGCGACGCGTCGCGTCTGTCGGCGCGGGAGATGGAGGTCGTGCGGCTCTATGTCGGCGGGATGTCGATCTCGCAGATCGCGGAGCGACTCAGTCGCAGTGTCAAGACGGTGAGCCGGCAAAAGCGCGACGCGATGCGAAAGCTGGGGCTCGACCACGACAGTCGTCTGTCCGAGTACGCCCGGGAACGCGGCATCGCTTCCTGACCGTGCCGAACGTCATCCCGTGACCTGCAGCCCATGCGTCGTTCATCGCAACGGTTTAAACCATGAGCGAGCCGGCCGCATCTGAGTCGGCGTCATCCATCTCAGGGAGCAGGGCCATGCGCCGTTCAACGATCACCGGCACGCTCGCCGCCGTAGCGGTGCTTACCGCCAGCGCCGTCGGCGCGCGGACGATCAACTTCAGCACCGACACCTGCAAGAGCGATTACTCCACGCCTTACGATGTCGACGTCACGAGTTCAGGCCTGTCTTTCCATCGCAAGAACGGCGTGCCGGCTCAGATCTTTCTTCATGACGGTACGGTGCGCGTGGATGGTAAGCAGATTGCCGTCTCCCAGGTCGATGCCGAGGCGCTGCGCCGTTACGAGGATGGCGTCCGCAAGCTGGTGCCCCAGGTCGCGACGATCGCCCGTGAGGGTATTCAGCTTGGTTTTGCGGCGATGACCACGGTGACACTGTCGTTCGCCGACGGCGACCAGCGGGCCGCCATGCTGGAGAAGCTGAAGCGTAAGCAGGCCCAGGCCTTGCGTGAGATCGACGAAGGTCTGGGCGCCGGCCACTGGTCCGGCGACCGGATGGAGGAGACGATCGGCGGTTCGATTTCCGACAGCGTTGGCGAACTGGTCGGGTCGGTCACGTCCAGCGCCGTGACGGCAGCCCTGTCCGGCGACTCCAGCAAGGTAGCCGCTTTGCAGGCGCGTGCGGAATCGCTGGAAAAATCCCTCGACGGCGAGATGAACAAGCGCTCGAAGGCACTGGAGAAGCGTACCGACCTGATCTGCCCACAGCTCAACGATCTCGCCGAGCTGCAGCATGGCTGGTCGGTACGCCAGCCCGATGGCAAGCCTCTGGAACTGATGACGGTCAAGCCCAAGGGCAGCGACGATCACGAAGGCGAGGCCGCGAAGGGCGGCAGGAAAGTCGCGTCCTTCTGAGTTCTTTTCAGGTCCTCCTGCCCAGCCACTCCACGATGTTTCTGACCGAGTCGCCGTAGAACGTCCGGTACATTTCCTCCGTGACATAGCCGATGTGTGGCGTGGCCAGCACGTTGGGCAGGTCGCGGAACGGGTGGTCCGCAGGCAGGGGTTCGGTCTCGTACACGTCGACCGCGGCCCCGGCGATGCGTCCGCTGATCAACGCGTCGACCAGGGCTGCTTCGTCGACGATCGGGCCGCGGGAGCTGTTGATCAGGCGCGCGCCCGGCTTCATCGTGGCAAGTTCGGGAGCGCCGATGATGCCGCGCGTGCGCTCGCTGAGACGCGTGTGAATCGTGAGAAAGTCGGACTGTGAGAGCAGCGCCTGCTTGCTGACCCGGCGTACACCCAGTGCACTGGCCGTTTCCTCCTGCAGGTTCTCGCTCCAGGCGATCACCTGCATGCCGAAGACCTGCCCGATCCGCGCCACCTTCGACCCGATCCGACCCAGCCCGAGGATGCCCAGCGTCTTGCCGCCCAGCTCGGTGCCCAGGCCGGTCTGCCATCCTCCCGAGCGGACGGACGCGGCTTCACCCGCAATGTCGCGTGCCAGACCCAGGATCGCCGACCACGTGAACTCGATGGTGGGTGTCGACGAGTAGTCCGTGTTGACCACCTCGACGCCGTGCTCCGCGGCGGCTTTCAGGTCGATCGACGCATTGGCCAGCCCCGTGGAGGCGATGAGACGCAGACGGGGCAGGGCGGCGATCAGATCCGCCGTGAGCGCGGTGCGTTCGCGCATGACGCAGAGCACGTCGAACGGGGCCAGCCGCCGGACGAGGGCGTCGTGATCGTGGAGGTGGTCGTGGAAGATCGTGAGTTCCGCCCGTGCTTCCACGGGCGACCAGTCCGCCATGGTGCGGGCGACCTGCTGATAATCGTCGAGTACCGCGACGCGAATGCGATCGTTCATGGTCATTTCCGGTCAGAGGGTGGGCTGAATGAGATCCCAGGCGTTGCCGTAGAGATCTTCGAATACCACGACCGTCCCGTAGGGCTCATGCCGCGGCTCCTCGCGAAAACGCACACCATGCCGGGTCATACGCGCATGGTCGGACGCAAAATCGTCGGTCTGCAGGAAGAGGAAGACGCGGCCTCCGCCTTGCTTGCCCACGTGCGCACGTTGCTCGTCCGTGACCGCGCGAGCCAGCAGGAGCTTCGTCCCCTCGGCGCCGCGTGGCGCGACCGTGACCCAGCGTTTGTCGGGACCCTGAGGCGTATCCTCGATCAGCGCGAAGCCCAGCGCGCCGGTGAAAAACGCGATGGCCTCGTCGTAGTCGCGGACGAGATAGGCGATGGCGCCGAGGGACTGCATGACGTTGTTCCTTGGGGATGCGGACGACCAAGCATCCAAGCTGATCGCGTTCGCCGCAAGCCCACCGTGGCACGACCGCAAGAATTTTCGAAGGCAAACTTGCAAGTTAGGCTTGCAAGTTTGCCTTGCGGACCCTAGCCTGTCCGCATGCCGACGAAACGCCCTGCGAAGCCACCATCCGCCGAAGCGGCCGCCGCCGATCTGCTCACCGCCTGCGGCCAGCTGATCCGCCGCCTGCGCGCGGAATCCAACAACCTCGAGCTGACCTGGTCGCAGATCGCGGCACTATCGCGACTCGAGGGTGGAGCCATGTCCACGGCGGAGTTGGCACGCGCCGAAGCGGTCAAGCCGCAATCGATGGGTGCGACGCTCGGCGTGCTCGAGGAAGAGGGGCTGGTGGAGCGCACCCCTCACCCGAGTGATGGGCGTCAGTTCCTCGTTCGCCTGACGCGAGAGGGTATCGAAGCACGCCAGCGTACACGCGACGCGAAGCAGGCCTGGCTCACGAGCGCCGTCGCGCGGCTGACTTCGGACGAGCAGGCGGACCTTATCGCCGCGGCCGCTGTGATGCGGCGCCTTGCGGACATGAGTCAACGGGACGCTTCGTGAAGCAGGTCGCCGATGCCCTGATCGCGATCGCACCGGTGTCCGCCTCGCGCGAGTCTCCGATCGCACGCTCCCGGTTGTGACGTCTTCTCCCACCCTCCCATCCTGAGGCTTTACCATGCCGCTGAGCCAACTCGAAAAGAACGCCGCCCTCGTCGTCATAGACCTGCAGCACGGCATTGTCGCGCTGCCGACGGTTCATCCGTCCGCCGATATCGTTGCAAAGTGCGCGGCGCTTGCCCGTGCCTTCCGTGCGAAAAATCACCCGGTGGTGCTCGTCAATGTGGTCGAGGCGGCACCGGGTCGTACCGACGCGCCGAAACATCCTTTCCCCACGGATCCCAGATTCGCCGAACTCGTGCCGGAGCTTGAAGCGGCGCCGAGCGACATGCGCGTGAGCAAGCAGCGCTGGGGGGCCTTCCAGACGACGGATCTCGATGCGCAGCTGCGTGCGAAGGGCATCACGCAGATCGTGCTTGTCGGTATCGCTACGAGCATCGGTATCGAGTCGACGGCGCGCTACGCCAGCGAACTGGGTTACGACGTCGTGCTGGTCACCGATGCGATGACCGACCTCGTTGCGTCGGCGCATGAGAACAGCATCAACACGATCTTCCCGCGCATCGGCGAAACGACGTCGACCGAAGAGCTGCTGAAGGCGGTCGGCTGACGATCAGCGTTCGCCCTGGGCGTTCCGATGCCAATGTGCGGTCAGCGGCGGCGTGCCGCCGTTGACTGGATCCGCTGACGGAAAGGGAAGGGTGCGGATGCGCTCGATCATCTCTGTGGTCGGCGCTTCACGACAGATGTCCCATGACTGTCCCTTGGGATAGGCACCGACGACAAGGAAGTCGTCACTCGCATCGAGCCGGCAGTGGCCGGTACCCGCAGGTAGCAAAATCACGTCGCCCTCGTTTGCGGTCACCTCGTGACCGCCGGGGCCGCCCAGCAGCAGTCGCGCGGAACCTGCGGCGAAGCCCAGCACCTCGTGCGCGGTCGAGTGATAGTGGTGGTATTTGAAGACACCATCGCGCCAGTCCGCCGGCCACGTATTGCTCCCGAACAGGTTTTCCATGACCGGTGCGAGGTCATGTCCGCGAACCACGTTGCGGTAGATCAGGACGGGCAGGGTCTCGTTGTTCGGTACCCAGTCGTTTCGGGTGAGTTGCAGAGCCTCGGGATGAATGCCGGGTTGCGTCGCCATGCGGTGTCTCCTGTCAGTCAGCCGTGGTGCTCATGGGTGTCGTCGGCCGCGAGTCCGCCGCCGAGGCCGAGTCCCGCGCCGGCCGCCATGCCGCCGCCCATTCCGCCACCGCCACTGCCACCGCCTTTGCCGCCCCCGGCGCCGCCTCCTTCGGATTTGGCCCCGCCGTCACCCTTGCCCTTCGCGGCCACGACGCGGGCAGGGCCCTGTCTGGGGATGGCGATCTTGCCGGACACGGGCTCGAGGTCGAGCACCTTCCTGATAAACGTGCGGAGCGAGACCACCAGTTCATGCATGTGGACGGGACGGCCCTCGACCATCTCCGTGGCGGCACGTGCCGCCAGCGCCACCTGTTCCTCCGTGCCGAGAAGGATGATGTCCGATAGCGCGGCTTCCACCGCGTCACGTACACGACGCGCGCGATCCGAGCCGCTGGACATGTCGGTCGGGCCGCTCTCGGCAGCCGCGGCGGCCGCACGCAGACGCAGGTCGCGCATGTGGCTCGGATCGACCGCCAGGTTGCCGGTGAAGGATCCGCCCAGCGTCTTGTAGGCAGCGATAAGCGTGCGCAGGCGTTCGTTGATCTGCCGGTTCTCACGCTCGCGTCGCTGCTGCACGGTCTGTTGCGCGAGGAGGCGGATACCCACGCCGATCAGGGTGATGACCGCCAGCCCGAAGAGGGTGGAGAAGAGGCCTTGCCAGGAGCTGAAATCGAGATTGCGCATGGGATGAGCGTGTGGCTGGCTACGCGAAGGCCGCGTGAGCAGTAGCGCCTAATATAAGGCGGGAATGCGCAAGCGGGTGGGCATTTCACAACGATCAGGAATGAGCCATCGATGCTCATCGATTCGATTACTTCGGCACTGGCAGATATCTGAGTCTGCGGATCAATCCGGCGCAACACAGCCGCTATTCAACTATTGGCAGAATGCGCTATTCCGCTCCGGATAGCCCGAAGCGGAGCTCGAGCATTGTCGATGTCCGTGAGGGCGAACTCGACTCCGCGGATGTGCGACGTTTCATCGCTATCGCGTGGCTTTGCGTTGTCACTGATAATTCCTGACGCACATAGGCGTCAAGTCTCGACGAAAACATCCGATTTCAAGGCAGATGGTGGATGTCTATCGTCGTGATGCGCAAATCGTTAGCGCCGAGCCAGTAAGGGGCCGAATTGTATCTGGGGTTCGGGCGGCTCGGCGCAAGGAAGATGTCGCTAGACTCGAATTGAAAGCCACTTATCAAAGCTCGCCCGCAGAACCTTGTATCGCAACTCGTGGCTTGTCTTGTCGTTTACCGACCGACTCGCTGCTTTGTATGCTGTCCATGATTCCAGAGAAACGAGCGATCCTCGCTTTCTCGAATGTGGAGCTTTGATGATTTCCTGAAACTCGTCCAAAAAGTCCCGGATGTACGGAATCTCATCCTCGGACGCGTTTCGAGTGAGCCAGTAGTAGACCGGGACCGGTCCTTCCGATTGGAGGATGTGATCGCGGAATTGAAACGTCTCGGCCATGAGCTCCAGCGTCTCGAATACTATCGGAACCGCCGCCTCGACACTCGACGACTGCCCTTCGTGTTGCTGCACGAATCGGTCAAGATTAACCTTTTTCGTTTCTTGCAAGCCCGAGACTTCGAACATCAAAAGTTTAGCGGCTGAATTTAGGTTTTGTCCCTTGTTTGTGTCGAAGCGAACAGCTGTAGAGAAGAACGGATGATTTCCTATGCGGCGAATCATCTCAGAAATTGGGCTGGAAATGGCGTTTCGAAGTTCTGCGCCGCTCAATGGCTTTCCGCGGTTAAGTCGAACAAATAGCTCCTCAATGTACTTAATATCGTCGCTGATCACGCCCACGACATCAGGGTTGAAGTTGTCGAATTCTTCGGCGACGTCAGGATGATCTTGCTTTAAGTCTGAATATGTCTTTCCGCGCAGTTCAGTCTTTGGGTTTGACAGAAGGGTGAACGACGAGGAGAGTGTGAATTTATCGTCGAAGAAATCAAAGATGGCTTCCAGCCTCTGCTTCCCGTCGATCACTGCATAGGATTTTCTCTTCTCGTTTAATGGCGACGGCGCGTACGTAAAGTCAGCCATGTAGAACTTCGGCACGTCGAAGCCGTTTAATATCGAATCTACGAGATATTGCTTGTCGCTGTTAGACCAGCGACGACCCTTGCGTTGATAAGATGGCTCGAAGTCGATCTTGTCACGCCGAGCTCTCCACCATGTAAGCGTTTTTTGGTCAAGTCGGTGGATTTTGAAGAGAGAGTGATCAGTCATGGTCAGAATCCAAGTGTACGCTTCAGTTCAGCCGCGAGTCCTTCGAGGTCTGGATAAATCGTTGACTCCGAGATGCCCAGAGAAAAAATTTCGTCCCGAATCTTTGTGACACTGCGTCGCGGCACCACGAATTTTCGAAGAGCATCATCAGGGAAAACACGTTTCCCTGATTTTATCCACTTAAATGCCGTTTCCATCGACTCGACCTGGGGTCCGAACACCGTGAAAAAACCTTGTTGAGCTACGATTCTTGCGCTGTTGTGTACGCCTCGCATAGCCATTGGAGGTAGCGTGCTAGTCGATGTGTAGACTTCAGAAGGGCTGTAACGTTTCAGCCAAGTGTCTTTGGCTGATAGAACCCCTCCGGGGAACCCAGTGTCGGCGTATGCGGCGTTATTCCAACGCTCTGGATCCAAGACCCAAACTGCTGCGTCAGTGAGGGCAGTCCCATCCTTGTCTAGTTGGGCTGACGTTACTGCAAAGTGCATCGAAATAAGCGGGCTGCCCGACCAATCTAGCAGTCGCGTCGGGACCCTGTAGTGCTGCATGAAGAATAGGCGCTCCCACTCGTTCTCCGACCAGTCACGCGACTCAGCGTAAGGCAGGCTGCGCATTTCGAATGTGTCGTTGAGATTTAGCTCGAGTTCCTTCAATGCAGATTGTGTCGTTGCTATCGGATGCCTAAACAACGAAGGGATGAGCGTGTGTTCCGCATTACCAATGCCCCGATACCACAATCTTGTGGACACGTATTTCAACTTGTCTAGTTCGGCAATGAACTGAGCAACCGATGTAACCGGCGTTGGCTTAGGTAATGGCACCTGCTCCGGTGTCGCCAGCCTGGTTCCGACCTTGCGCGGCGATTTCGCTGTGACTGGTTGCATCTTGGCCTTGGCATCTCTTCCTGCCATGTCTCTCTCCCCCTATTTGAATTGGAAGGACCGCTTCTGAGCCCGCTGTGCGTGCGGAACTTGCGAAGATCCCTGACCTTGAGCAGTTTATATTCGGCCGAGCCGACATGATCAACTCGCGGGTGGCTTGGCCGTGTCGTTGCATTATTTTTGCGGAGCCAGAGTGACGCACTTCTTTCAAAGGGACATAATTCATTCGATGAGCGCGTCCCAGCTGAGACATGTCACTTGCCATGTCCATAAAAACATCATATCTATCAGTAAGGTACATCTTCCGTGCTGTTAATGATCGACAACTACGACAGCTTCACCTTCAACCTCGTCCAGTACCTCGGCGAGCTGGGGCAGGAGGTCAAGGTCGTGCGCAACGACGCGCTCACCGTCGCCGATATCCGTGCGCTGGCGCCATCGCGCATCATGATTTCGCCCGGCCCCGGTACGCCGGACGACTCCGGCGTGTCGATCGACATCCTGCGTGAGATGGCCGGCGAGCTGCCGATCTTCGGGGTCTGCCTCGGTCATCAGGCCATCGGCCAGGTGTTCGGCGGCAAGGTCATCCGGGCGCGCGAGATCATGCACGGCAAGACGTCGCCGGTGAAGCACAAGGGCCTCGGCGTTTTCGCCGGCCTGCCGAATCCCTTCGAGGCCACGCGGTATCACTCGCTGGTGGTCGAGAAGCATTCGATTCCCGATTGCCTCGAGGTGACCGCCTGGACGGAGCGCGAGGACGGTTCGCTCGACGAAATCATGGGCCTGCGTCACCGCACCCTCGACATCGAAGGCGTGCAGTTCCACCCGGAGTCGATCCTCACCCAGCACGGCCACGACCTGCTGCGCAATTTCCTCGGCATGCCGTTGCCGCTCGCTGCCTGACGAAGAACAAGGATTCACGCTCCATGCCGATGACTCCCTCCGAGGCGCTCCAGCGCACGATCGAGCACCGCGAGATCTTCCACGACGAGATGATCGAGCTGATGCACCAGATCATGCGCGGCGACGTCAGCCCGCTGATGACGGCCGCGATTCTCATCGGGCTGCGCGTGAAGAAGGAGACGGTCGGTGAGATCACCGGCGCGGCGACGGTCATGCGCGACCTCTCCGCCAAGGTCGACGCCGGCACGCATCCGCATTTCATCGACATCGTGGGAACCGGCGGCGACGGCGCATCGACGTTCAACATCTCCACGGCGTCGATGTTCGTTGCCGCCGCCGCGGGCGCCCGTGTGGCCAAGCATGGTGGCCGCAGTGTGTCGTCCAAATCCGGCAGTGCCGATGTGCTCGAAGCGCTCGGCGCGCGGATCGACCTGCTGCCGGCCCAGGTGGCGGTGTGCATGAGCGAGGTCGATATCGGCTTCATGTTCGCCCCGAATCATCACCCCGCGATGAAGGTGGTCTCCCCGGTCCGTCGCGAGATGGGCGTGCGCACGATCTTCAACATCCTCGGGCCGCTGACCAATCCGGCGGGCGCGCCGAACATCCTGATGGGCGTGTTCCATCCCGACCTCGTCGGCATCCAGGTGCGTGCCCTGCAGGCGCTGGGCGCGAAGCACGCGATGGTGGTCTGGGGGCGCGACGGTATGGACGAGATCTCGCTGGGCGCCGCCACCCTGGTGGGCGAACTGCGCGACGGTGTGGTGCGTGAATACGAGATCGAGCCGGAGGACTTCGGTCTGTCGATGGCGTCGAGCCGTAACCTCCGCGTGGAAGACGCGACGGAGTCGAAGGCCATGCTGATCGACGCCATTTCCGGCGTGGCCGGCGTGCCCCACGACATCGTCTGCCTGAACGCGGGCGCGGCCCTTTACACGGCCGACGTGGCGCCGACGATCCAGGACGGCATCGATCTGGCACGCAAGACCATCGCAAGCGGCGCCGCACGTGCAAAAATGGACGCGTTCGTGGCCGCGACCCAGCGGCTCGGCGCCTGAGATCGCCGGGGTTCCCCCTTGCCCGGCCTTACCCTAGGAACCGCTTAGATGCCCGACATTCTCCATCGCATTCTCGACCGCAAGGCGGAAGAAGTGGCCGAGCGTAAGCGCAAGCGGTCGCTCGACGACCTCGCGGCGCGCATCGCCGGACTTGAGCCGACCCGCGGCTTCGTCGCCGCCATCGATGCCAAGCTGCACGACGGCCACCCGGCGGTCATCGCGGAAATCAAGAAAGCCAGTCCCAGCAAGGGGCTGATCCGCGCCGACTTCAACCCGGCCGAGATCGCGCGCAGCTACGAGAACGGCGGCGCCGCCTGCCTCTCCGTGCTGACCGACGCGGATTTTTTCCAGGGACATGAGGACTTCGTGCGCGAAGCGCGCGACGCCTGCTCGCTGCCGATCCTGCGCAAGGACTTCATCGTCGACGAATACCAGGTCTACGAAGCGCGCGTCATCGGTGCCGACTGCATCCTGCTGATCGTCGCCGCCTTTGCCAGCAAGGAAAACGGGGACGTCATCTACGACGACAAAGCCCTGCTCGAACTGTCCATGCTGGCCGCCGAGCTCGATCTCGATGTCCTCGTCGAGGTCCACAACGAGGACGAGCTCGAGATCGCGCTCGACCTCCCGGTGCCGCTCATCGGTGTGAACAACCGCAACCTGCGGACGTTCGAGACCTCGCTCGGCACGTCGCTCCGGCTGAAGGATCGTGTCGGAGACGGCACGCTGGTCGCCGAGTCCGGCATCCACACGCCGGAAGACGTGAAGATCCTGCGCGACAAGGGCATCGATTGTTTCCTCGTCGGCGAGGCATTCATGCGCGCGGCGGATCCGGGTGCGGAACTGCGTAAGCTCTTCGGTACGGCCAGCCAGACGCACAAGCAGTAGAGCCGATATGAATCAGGGGCATGAGGCGGCGGTGTCCGGGGACACCACCGCCGTCGACGCACGTCGCATCGTGCTGTTCGACTTCGACGGTGTGATCGTCCGTCACCAGACGCTCGAACTGTTCTTCCGGGAGCGTCTGTCCGGAATGGGGCGCTGGCGGTTGTTACTCGCCCTTCCCGTGGTCCCTTTCGTGCCACTGCTGCTGCCCACGGTAGCCGGTAGCCGATTCCTGGGCAGGACCTTCCTCCGCGTGGTGACCTTCGGCCGTCGCGAAGCGGCCTATCGTCGGCAGGTCGGCGCGTTTGCGCGTGCCTACGCGCGGCGTCCGGGCGTCTTCCTCCGCGACGCCGTCGCCACGCTGCGGCGGCACGTGGATGCCGGCGACCGGGTGGTCATCGTCAGCGGCAACGACCTGACCGTCGTCGAAGCGATTCTCGATGAGGTCAACCTGACCGGCTACGAGCTGATCGGTTCGACGACGCGTGGCGGTCCGATCGGCGTGCATTTCACCGTCCACAACGTCGAGGGCATGAAGGTCCGAACGCTCGACAAGGCGGGCGTCGCGCGCCCCTGGGCCATTGCATATAGCGATTCCCTGTCCGATCTCGCCCTGCTGCGCGCCGCTGACCGGGCCGTTCTGGTCAATCCGTCGCCGAAGGTCGAGAAGAGGGCGCGTCGCGCTTTGGCCGACAAGCTCGAGGTCGTGCACTGGTTCTGACGGCACGAGTCAGCGAAGGAACCGCGCTCCCAGCTGGAAAAGGCTGATCCCCACGACCAGGCAGCCTACGGCACCCATGACGTAGCGTGGCGGGAGATGCTTTACCAGCCACGCTGCAACCGGCGCGGCGATGACGCCGCCCGTCAGCAGGCCGAGCACGATAGGCCAGTGCTGGATGCCCATGTGGAAGATCAGCGTCGTCGAGATCGCTATCGTGACCACGAACTCGGCGGCATTCACCGTGCCGATCGTTTGCCTGACGGCGCCGCCGCGTGCCAGCAACGTGGAGGTGGCGATCGGGCCCCAGCCGCCACCGCCAATGGCGTCGAGGAGGCCGGCGCAGAAACCAAGCGCTCCCTTGTGGCGAACCCGATGGTGAGACACCCCGCGCCCGGCGGCGCGCAGAAGCACGACCGTGCCCAGGACAAGCAGATAGACGTAGACGAAGGGCTTCAGCATCTCGCCGTCCACACTGGCGAGAAACCAGGCGCCAAGGATGCCGCCGGCCATGCCCGGGATGGCCAGGCGCCGGAACATCTTCCAGTCGACATTGCCGAAGAAGGCGTGCGCACCGCCCGACACGCCGGTGGTGAAGACCTCGGCCGTATGCACGGTCGCACTGGCGACCGCCGGGGGCAGGCCGAGCGCGAGCAGCACGGCATTGGACACCAGCCCATAAGCCATGCCGAGCGCGCCGTCGACCAGCTGTGCCAACAGCCCGACGCCTGCGAATAGAAGGAACTGGCTCCAGTCCATGCCGGTCCGTATCGTGAATGATGGTCTCACCATAACGAATCGGGGCGCCTACCCGACATGAAGAGGGGGTATCGCTTGCGTGCGGCATCCCGCCGCCGCTAGCCTCGCTTCTCGTCCCCACGACATGGATCCCCGATGTACCTCTCGTCCCTGCGCGAACTCGCGCTTGGCAGTCGCCTGAAAGCGCTCAGCGATCACTTCTATCAGGCCGTGGATGAGGTCTACCGGGCCTGCGGTGCCGGCATCGAGTCGCGCTGGTTTCCGGTCCTTCGCTTTCTTCGCGACGTCGGCCCGACCACGGTCACCGACGTCGCCCTGGCGATCGGCCAGACGCACTCCGCCGTCAGTCAGCTCGCCGACCGCCTCGTCGATGCCGGTATGGTGGTCCGTCAGCGCGATCCTCAGGACGGGCGCCGCAGTGTGCTGGCACTCACGGACGCGGGCGAGCGCGCGCTGGGGGCTCTTGGCCCGGTATGGCTGGCGATCCGCCGGGGCATGGCGGAGTCGATGGGTCCGCGCGGACTGGCACTGCTCGACGCCATCGACGGTTGCGAGCAGGCGCTGGCGAGCCGTCCCCTCGTCGCGGCGATCCTCGATCAGCGGGCGGCACTGACCCGCGAAGCCGTCGAGGTGGTGCCCTTCGAGCCCGCCCTGAGCGAGCACTTCCGTCGCCTCAACCAGCAATGGCTGGAGCGTTACTTCCGAATCGAGGACGTCGACCGCGCACTGTTTGCCGATCCCGAGGGGATGGTGCTGGCGCAGGGTGGCGCGATCTTCTTCGCGTTGTACGCGGGCGAAGTCGTCGGTACGTGCGCGCTCATCCACGAGGGGGAGGGCGTCTACGAGTTATCGAAGATGGGTGTGGACGAGAATTATCGGGGTCTGGGCGCCGGCCGGGCATTGCTGGACGCGGCGATCGCCGACTATCGCGCCCGCGGGGGCACGGAGTTGTTCCTGGAATCGAACAGCAAACTGACCAAGGCGCTGGGCATGTACCAGCGCGCGGGATTCGTCCTGCAGCCCGCGCTTCGTCCGGGCTCGCACTACGAGCGCGCGGATGTCTACATGGTGTACCAGGGCTAGCCGGGACGGCGGGACGGCCCAAGGCCGGTCCCGCGTACATCGTGGTCAGCGGGTGCCGCGCACCACGATGGTCTTGCCGGCCACGTCGATCATCCGCTCTTCTTCGAGCTGCTTGAGCACGCGGCCGACCATCTCACGGGAGCAACCGACGATGCGGCTGACTTCCTGGCGGGAGATGCGGATCTGCGTCCCGTCGGGATGGGTCATGGCATCCGGCTCCTGGCAGAGATCGAGCAGGGTCCGCGAGACCCGGTTCGTCACGTCCATGAAGGCCATGCGGCTGACCTGGCGCGAGGTGCGCAGCAGCCGGTGGGTCAGCTGGGAGCCGATGGCGAAGAGCAGCTTTGGGCATTCGGCGGACAGCGGTCCCTCGAGCAACTGGAACAGGCGTTCGTAGCTGATCTCGGCCATTTCGACGGCGGTGCGGGTGCGAACGAGGGATTCCCGCTGCGCCTGCTCCACGAAGAGGCCCATCTCGCCGATGAACTGGCCCCGGTTGATGTAGGCCAGGATCAGCTCGCGACCCTCCTCATCCTCGGTGCAGACCGCCAGCGAACCTTCCACCACGTAATAGAGCGTGTTGGCCGGGTCACCGGGACGGATGATCGCGGTCTTGCCCGGATACCGGCGGCGGTGGCAGGCGTCGAGGAAGCGGCCCATGGCGGCAGGGTCCGGCGCGAAGCTGGTCGGAGCCTGCGAGCGCTCGAAAGCCTGTTGGAGCAGATATTTGAGTTGAGCCACAGCTGATTCCGTTGAGCCTCAATGGCATGGCGTCCCCCAATTTCGTCACGCCGCCGCCGGGATTCCGTCGGGCGACGTCGACTTGCCATGTCCCCGGGGCGATTATTGCAGACAACCGGGTGTCAAAATCCACAAATTAAATCGATCCAGCCCCTGCTGGTTCAAATCCGGGCCATCTTGCCCCATAATTTCACCCCCTCGGCGTCGGGACCCCTTGTCTCACGCCGTACACAAGCGCCGGGCACACTGTCGGCCTGTCGCTTACATCGCTGCGGGGACCCTAGCTGCTAACCCGCGTCTGCTGCTGGCCGTTATTCCCGGCCTCGGAGAGTCGCTGTGGTCAAACCGCTTCCCCGCCTTCGCCTGCAAGGTTTCAACAACCTTACCAAGGCGTTGAGCTTCAATATTTACGACATCTGCTATGCCGTTTCGGAACAGCAGCGTCAGAACTACATCGAGTACATCGATGAGCAGTACGACGCCGACCGCCTGACCCAGATCCTGACGGATGTGGCCGAGATCATCGGCGCCAACATCCTGAATATCGCCCGGCAGGATTACGATCCCCAGGGCGCCTCCGTCACGATCCTCATCTCGGAGGAGCCGGTCGTCGAGAAGCTCGGCCGCGACACCATCTCCGGTGCCGTCGTCGCGCACATGGACAAGAGCCACATCACGGTCCACACCTATCCGGAAACGCATCCGCACAACGGCATCGCGACCTTCCGCGCGGACATCGACGTGGCCACCTGCGGCGTCATCTCGCCGCTGAAGGCGCTGAACTACCTGATCGACAGCTTCGAGTCGGACATCGTCATCGCCGACTACCGCGTCCGCGGCTTCACGCGCGACGTGAAGGGCAAGAAGCACTTCATCGATCACAAGATCAATTCGGTGCAGGATTACCTGGCCAAGCACATCCGTCAGAAGTACGAGATGTTCGACGTCAACGTCTACCAGGAAAACATCTTCCACACGAAGATGCACATCAAGGACTTCGACCTCGACACCTATCTGTTCGAGGCCCAGGCCGACGATCTCTCCTTCAAGGAGCGTCAGCGCATCGAGTCGCTGCTCCGTCGCGAGATCGAGGAACTGTTCCACGGCCGCAACCTGATGTGACCCCGAAGCCCCGCGAAAGCGGGGCTTCCGCTATCCGGCCCTACGCGGTCGCGGCGCTTCTGATGAAGTCGATGAAAGCGCGCAGCGGTGCCGGTACCAGACGCCTGCCGGGGTAGTAGAGGAAGGGGCCCGGAAAGGCCAGCCACCAGTCCTCGAGGACGGGTTCCAGGGCTCCGCTGTCCAGCTGCGGGCGAATCCAGTCCTCGAACAGAAACACGATGCCGGTGCCGGCCACGGCCGCCTCCACGGCGAGGTCGGAGGCGCCGCCCGCGCGGACGATCAGCGGCCCCGTGGGCTCGACCATCACGGTCTCCCCGTCCTTTTCGAATTCCCAGGCGGGCATGTTGCCGCTGGCGAAGCGACCGCGCAGGCAGGCGTGGTCGAGCAGGTCGCGGGGATGGGACGGGCGGCCGTGGCGCGCAAGGTAGGCCGGTGAGGCCGCCGCAGCGTAGCGCTGGACCCGGGGTCCGATCGGCACGGCGATCATGTCCTGCTCGAGCCGTTCGTCATAGCGAATACCCGCATCGCAGCCTTCGGCAAGAACGTCGACGAAGTTTTCGTCGGTCAGGACCTCGAGACGAATGTCGGGATACGCGGCCAGGAAGGGCGGCACGATCGCGGGCAGCGCCAGCCGCGAGGCGCTCATCGGTACGTTGAGACGCAGCGTGCCCGCCGGGCGATCCCGGAAGTGATTGACGACATCCAGCGCGTCGTCGACCTCGGCCAGGGCAGGGGCGAGACGGTCCAGCAGGCCCTTACCCGCGTCGGTGGGAGAGACGCTGCGCGTCGTGCGGTTGAGCAGGCGGACACCGAGCTGAGCCTCCAGCCTGCGGACCGCTTCGCTCAGGGCCGAGGCGCTGCCGCCGCTGAGGCGGGCTCCCTCGCGGAAGCCGCCGGCCGAGGCGACCGTCACAAAGGCGTTCAGATCGGCGAGGTCGGCTTTCACGGGCATATTCCCTGGTCGGGCGCATTGTGCGGATTGCGGTACAAGCCGTCCCGATTGTGCCCGCTTATCGCCTTATCCGGCAGCCCCTACCTTTGTAGCTCACCTTCCAGGAGCTCTCCCATGTCCCCGATCCAGAAGTCCGGCACGTTTCATCTCGGCGATCGTCCCGTCCATCGGCTGGGTTACGGCGCGATGCAGCTCGCGGGCCCGGGTGTGTTCGGTCCCCCGAAGGACCGCGACGCGGCACTGGCGGTGCTGCGCGCCGCGGTGGAAAGCGGCGTCGACCACATCGACACCAGCGATTTCTACGGACCGCACGTCACCAATCAGCTGATTCGTGAGGCGCTTCATCCGTACCGCGACGACCTCGTCATCGTGACCAAGATCGGTGCGCGCCGCGACGACAAGGGCGGCTGGCTGTCGGCGTTCTCCGCCGAGGAGCTGACCGGCGCGGTGCACGACAACCTGCGCAACCTCGGTCTCGACGTGCTCGACGTGGTCAATCTGCGTGTGATGTTCGATACGCACGGCCCGGCCGAGGGATCGATCGCCGGCATGGTCGAGGCGGTCGCCGAACTGCAGCGGAAAGGGCTCGTGCGGCACATCGGCCTCAGCAACGTGACGCCGGCGCAGGTAGCCGAGGGTCGTGGCATCTGCGACATCGTCTGCGTGCAGAACATGTACAACCTCGCGAAGCGGGACGACGACGCGTTCGTCGACGCACTGGCGAAGGATGGCATCGCCTATGTGCCGTTCTTCCCGCTGGGTGGTTTCAGTCCGCTGCAGTCGGGCACGCTCAACGAGATCGCGACACGCCTCGACGCGACACCGATGCAGGTCGCGCTCGCGTGGTTGCTGCACCGCTCGCCCAACATCCTGCTGATCCCGGGTACGTCGTCCGTAGCCCACCTTCGTGAGAACCTCGCCGCCGGCGATCTCGTCCTTAGCGATGAGGTGTTGGGTGAACTCGACAGCGTGGGCAAGGCGGCCTGACGCGCCAGCACCCGTCCGAAAATAGGAAGGCCCGCACATGCGGGCCTTCTCGTAGGGATCGTCGAACCGCTCTCGCCTTCAGAAGCGATAAGCGACCGTCTTCATCACCGCGGATGCCGCGTGCATGAGGCCGGGAACCGGCCAGGGCAGGTCGATGCCGCCGCGTGCCTGCGCCGCATCCGCGTGACGAATTTCATCGGCCTGCATCTGCGTGAGGATGGCGCGCGAACGATCGTCCTGCGCGGGCAGTCGCTCGAGATGCTCGGCCAGATGCGCTTCCACCTGGCGCTCCGTCTCGACCACGAAGCCGAGACTGATCGGATCGCCGATGGCGGCCGCGGCGACGCCGATGGCGTAGCTTCCCGCATACCACAGCGGATTGAGAAGGCTGGGGCGGCTGTCGAGCTGCTTCAGTCGCTCGGCGCACCAGGCGAGATGGTCGGTCTCTTCCTGCGCGGCATGCATCAGGTGCGCTCGCGTTTCCTCGGTGCGGGCCAGGGCGGCCTGGCCGACATAGAGCGCCTGCGCGCAGACTTCGCCGACGTGATTGATCCGCATGAGTCCCGCGGCGTGGCGGCGTTCCGCGTCGGTCATCGGCGCGTCCGCTATCGCATCGCCGGGCGATCGCCGGACGGCCTCCGGCGAGCCCGCGACGGCTTCCATGGCGCGCTCCACGCCGGCCAGCAAACGGTCGAAAGGACTGAGGGTGCGAACGGACATGGAAGAAACTCCTGACGAACGGGGATGACACACGTTACAATGCTCGGCTCCCGGAGAAAGGTGAAGTCGCTGCGGCTGCTTGTCGCGCACGTCGGCCTCGTCATCCGGGAGGCTTGTGAAACGGCCCGGTCATCATGTTATGATTGTCGGCCCGAAGCTCACCTGCACGGTGGGCTTGCGCGATGAGGGAAAAGTCAGCTATTCTCTCGCGCCTTTGCTTTCACCGATTCCGTGTTCCGCCCTGCAAGGCGGCAAACCAGGTATTTGAAATGAAAACGTTCACCGCCAAGCCGGAAAGCGTCAAGCGTGATTGGTTCGTGGTTGATGCCACGAACAAGACGCTCGGTCGTCTGTCGACCGAGATCGCGCGTCGCCTCCGCGGCAAGCACAAGCCCGAGTTCACCCCCCACGTCGATACCGGCGATTACATCGTCGTGATCAACGCCGAGAAGGTGGCTGTGACCGGTGCCAAGCTGGACGACAAGATGTACCACCGCTTCACCGGCTACGTCGGCAACCTGAAGACCACGAGTCTCAAGGATCTGCTCGCCACGCATCCGGAGCGAGTCATCGAAATCGCCGTCAAGGGCATGCTTCCGAAGAACCCGCTGGGTCGCGCTATGTACCGTAAGCTCAAGGTATACGGCGGCGCCGAGCATCCGCATACCGCTCAGCTGCCCCAGGCGCTGGAAATCTAAGGAACTATGATGGCTATCCAGCAGAATTACGGTACCGGCCGCCGCAAGACCTCCGCCGCCCGCGTGTTCCTTCGCAAGGGCACCGGTGGCATCGTGGTCAACGGCAAGCCGCTCGACCAGTTCTTCGGCCGCGAGACCTCGCGCATGATCGTGCGTCAGCCGCTCGAACTGACCGAAAATGTCGAAAAGTTTGATATCATGGTCACCGTCGCTGGTGGCGGCATCACGGGTCAGGCCGGCGCCATCCGCCTCGGCATCGCCCGCGCCCTCGTCGAATACGACGAAGCGCTGAAGTCGCCGCTGCGTAAGGCTGGTTTCATGACCCGCGACGCTCGTGAAGTCGAGCGTAAGAAGGTCGGTCTCCACAAGGCCCGCCGCGCAACGCAGTTCTCGAAGCGCTAATCGGTTTAGTGCTTCAAAGTTCGACGCTTCAAGGTCAGAGCGCGTCGAAACCCGGTTTATTGGGAGATCGTCTAACGGTAGGACCGCAGCCTCTGACGCTGCTTATCTAGGTTCGAATCCTAGTCTCCCAGCCATGCCCACAAAGGCCTCCGCGAAAGCGGGGGCTTTTGTCTTTTCAGGGCCTGCGCGCGGTTGGACAGTCGGTTGGACACCACCGTATGCGCTTACCCCACCATCTCGTTCGGCACCCGTCAGGTGTCTACCATTTTCGCCTGCTCGTTCCTGCCGACCTAAGGACTGCCTTCGGGCTCAAGGTCATCAAGCAGAGTTTGCGGACCCGCAGCCTGGCGGTGGCCCAAGGCTGGTCGTATGTGTTGAGCGCGCGGTATGCTCAAGCCTTCGCCGATAGCAGGGAGCAATGGGGAGCGATGGGGAACCACAGGGACGATCTGCGGATGGCCAAGTTTGAGATCCGGCGAGGGGCTGACGGCGCGTTTGCCATGTCCACCAATGGCACGCCCGAGGACAACACCGCCGCCCTGGCGGCATTGGGCCTGATGGTCGCCCACACTGCGCCGATGGCTGGTGCGACTGGGCTCAGGTCGGGACCCTCAAAAGCCCCTACCTTAGGCATGGCCATCCGATCCTATGCCCAGATCGAGGCACCCAACCTCAAGCCGAACACGTGGGAACAGCGCAGGCGTAACTTTGAGTTGTTCCTGAAGGCTGTGGGCGGCGGTCGGACCGTGGACAGCATCACGCGGCCCATGGCTGCGGCTTGGGCCGATGATCTCCAGCGGTCGGGCTTGAGTAAGCGTTACGTCGCCAACTGCGTGTCACACGTGGCGCAACTTTTCGAAGTTCAGATTCGCGCGGGCCATATCCCCAAGGGGGAAAATCCGGTGAAAGGCTTGGTGGTCCTCAAGGCCAAGGAAAAACGCGATCTGCGCGCGAAGGGCCAAGCGTGGGAAGCCTTCGATGAAACCACCCTCAAGCGGATCTTCCATCCGGAAACCTACGTCAGCATGCGTGGCGATCACCTTCGCTGGGCACCCCTCATTGGTCTTTACACCGGTGCCCGCGTCTCGGAGATTGCCCAACTTCACTTGCGAGACTTCGAAGAAGTGGATGGCATCAAGTGCGCGCTGATCCGCGCGGACAGCGATGGACAGAGCCTGAAGACGGCGGCGAGTGAGCGCCTGGTCCCCATTCACCCCGATCTCTTGGCCCTAGGCCTCTGGGACCGCGTGCTCCGGTTGCGAGAGGAAGGACATATGCGCCTCTTCCCGGACATGCGCATTGACAGCCGTGCCGGTGCTGGCAACGCGGTCACCAAGGGCTTCTCCTACTACCTTGGAAAGATCCAAGTGAGCGCCCGGCGCGAGGCTGGGATCGTGGGGTTCCATAGCCTTCGCAAGACCGTGATCCAGACCCTCCAGCCCACAACGCTAAGTTCCGAACGGAGGCGTGCCCTGGTGGGACACGAGCCGGGCGAAGACGTCCACTCCGGCGACTACATGCGCCCGTGGACGGCGACCGAACTTGCCGCCTTCTTTCCCGAACTCAAGTGGTCAGTCTGGCTCGATATTCCCTCAATGCGCGCGGCGCTTGGACGTTGAGCGCGCATAAATGGATGGATAGGCGAGACAGATGCGTAGCCAAATACAACGAAAGGAGATCGAAATGAGAGAGACAGTGGTGAGTTCGCTTCCAGGCCCCTATCAAGTTGCGGAAGTGTTTGAGTCACGCGGCGAAGGCGCCGATGCTAAGGACGTTTCCGTTGGGTTCGTAGTGTTGCTTTCGGGTTTTGGACGTCTAACCGCAATCTTGTCGAGCCACGTAATGGCTCTAGGCGTTGCTGAAAATTTTAATAATGATTTTGCGGAATTTCTGACTTTGGGACGACCCGTCAACGTATGCCCTCTGCCTGGCTCATATTTGCCTTGGACGGATGAGCAGAGACGAGATTTTAGAGACATAGTCGAAGAAGTAACTTCGTCAATGGAGCTATCGCGGGAGACTGAGGGGTCAACGGAGTCAGTAAAGATCTCGCGCGAGGAAGACGATCCCCTAGACTCATTGGATCTTTCGCAAGGGACCAAGAAGTCTACGGATTTGATGAAACTATCTCGCAAGGAAGACGAGTCCGTTACGTCACCGGAGCCCGCGCGTGTTGAACAGGAACCCAATTTGCCAGCCGTCACTCTGCCGGCTTCCGCAATCGTAAGTCGGCGTCGACGTGGCTACAGGTGACCCGTGCCAGTGGTGGCACCCGGTCCTTTGAGGTTTAGTTGGAGCGAGGTGCCGATCGGCAGGTTGTGCGAGTAGACATAGGTCTTAACTGGTCGCGGAGTTGACCAGCGTTGATGACTGATTTCCAAAGCCTCATCAGCCTCCTTCGCCGCTTGTGCCGGTGGCAGGCGCGTCAGCAGCGCGGTGAAGGCGGCGAGCCAAACTTGCTTAATGGTCGGTTCCGCTGGATGGTCGTTGATAACGGTCGGCATGGGCGTTCCTGTCTGGGGGAGGGGACTACTCCAACCTAGCGGAGGGCGGGAAGTCGTCAAGGCGTTGGGGCTGGCCCACGCGCCCGAGCAGCAAGCGCAACATCTACGGCAAAGATCAAAATACACGGCAAGGGCTCGCCTTAGTGTCCTACGGACACGACGAGACCCCAAAGCCAAAGCGGAGCCAAGGCCCAGAGCAAAAGTGGCATCTACCTCAACATTTAAATGCTGGCCGCAAAACTGGGCGGCTCGGGATCACTTTGAAAAAGAGTGTGACATTCATCACACTTCCCGAAATCTTTCGAGCGCCGCGTCTCAACGGCAATTGACATTCAGTGGGATCAGGCTTGGATCAATACATCCCAGTCGGTTGTTGCTTTAAGCCATCCATATCTGGCGCTGACCGCAGCCACCGTTTCCCCCACCCCCTTCTTAATGTCAGTCCAAGGAAGTCCTGTGCCTGTCCATTCCCGTCCCCACCTCACCACCCACAACCGCTCCCAAGGCCATTCGGCCGTAGCCGCTGCGGCGTATCGGCTCGGTCTCCGCCTGCTCGACCGCCGCACCGGCACCTGGCACGACTACACCGCCCGTAAGGCCGGAGAGGAAATCGTGGCCGCCATGACGGTCGCCCCCGATGGATCACCCGACTGGGTTGAAGACCCGGATGAACTCTGGAACCGCGTGGAGGAGTCGGAGCGTCGCAAAGACGCGCAAGTGGCCCGAGATTATGTGGTCCCCGTTCCCTTGGGTCTCGATGACGCACGCGCTACCGAGTTGGCCCGGCGGCTGGCGCGTTACATCTGCGAGCAACTTCACACCCCGGTCTCGATCGGGATCCATCGCGATGCCGACGTGGATCTGATGGGAAACCCCAAACCACCGCACCAACAGGGCTACCACGCACACCTCCTCTTTCCGACCCGGCGCATCCTTCGGGAAGGCGACAGCGGAACCGATGACGCGGGCAAGCAGGGCTTTGGCGCAAAACTTTCCGTGCTGTCGAACCGCCGCACATCGGCGGGCATCGTTGAAGCCATGAACCGGGAGTGGTCGGTCCTTGCCAACGAACTGACCGCAGAGGCCGGCCTGAAGGCCGACTACGATTGGCGCAGTTACGAGCGCTTGGGCATCGACCGTGTGCCTCAGCCGCGGCTGACCCGTGCCCAGGTCGCCTTGGAGAAGAAGGGATTTTTTACGCGGCAGGGCGATCTGCTCCGCGACATCGTGGTGATGTCCGAGGTCTACAAGCAGGCGCACGACGAGGTGCTGCTCGCGCAGCAGGAGCAAGCCCGGGTCGATGTGCGGCGGGAGTGCCAACCGACAGGCTCGGCGGTCCCTGTCGAATCGGCTGCCGATGTCGCGCCAGAGGGGGAGGTCGTCAACACGTCACTGGAGGTGGAGTTGGCAGCGGCCCGCGCGCGGGGTTGCCGAGCGGATGCGCCTTTAGCCGATCGGTTTGTGGCGCACAGCCCGACGCCGACCGATGACGACGGCCGGCAAACGTTGTTCGCACTATCGGCGTTGGTCTGGTCGATCCAGCGCGCGTTGCGCACCCTTGGCGCCCTGATGGCTCAACTGGTCGGACATCGCGAGCAGATCAGTCGAACGTCGGCTGCGGACCTTGAAGATGCGTATCAATTGGATGAAGCGCGTCGGCATCGGGGACGGGCCGACGTCCGCATCGAAACGTATGCGAAAGAGCACAAGTGGACATTGCTGGCAGCTCGAAAAATCGGGCGCGGTGAGCGGGCGATGCCGAGGCGGCTGATCGAACTTCAACATGAGCGGGATGTTCAGGGCAGGGCGGTGGAGGATCTGAAGCGGGTCCGAAAACTCAACGCGGAAACGTTGGCCGGCTTGCGTGCGGAAGAGCACGAATTGGTCGAGCGTGAGGAGCGAGCCCAGGCCAAACTGGCATCAGCGGTGTGGGAGTTCCGGCAGCGCGACGAGCGGGCCTTGCCGGTGCTGCTGGAAGTGCTGCCCTCAGAGCAGCGGCAGCGGATGGCGGTGCTGGTGGCGGCGGACCGGGTTGAACCGAAGCCGGTGGCGGTGCCGATTCAACGGCCGAGGCTGGCGTTCGATGTGCCGCGGCCGAGGCCTGGCTGATTCGGCGGTCCTTGCCGAAGATGCATGGAGTCCACCGAAGTCGTCTTGCGGTGGGCTCCCCCCCTTAGCCTACAATCCGGCCATAGGAACAGGGGAAGATCATGGACAGTAATGTTGAAGCCGCTTGCGCGGCGTTGGATGAGTTCGCGAGGGGAACGCAGGCAAACTTTTCCGCGATGGGTAACGCGACGCTTATTCAGAATATCGGCTGGTATGCGCCCGCGCTCACTCCTTGGGAACTAGCACAGGTTCCTGCTCGTTTGGCCCGCCGGCTGCGTGAGGCGGATTCGTCGTTCGATGAGGAGATTGCCGACGAGCACCATCAAGCTAATTTGGTTATTTCCATACCCGGCCGTTTGGCTTCGATGGCGCCTGGCGTCTCCAATCTCGGGAACGGAAACATTACGCAAGGTGGCTGGGCCTTCTTTGAGACCTTCGCGCAGTGGGAGCGAATACTCTTTCCCGGCGACAAGTGGAGAGAACCGGACGAAGATACACTGCCCGGCAGGCTACGAAAGCAGCTGAAGCTGACCAAGAAGTCCCTCGAAAGCATCATCGTCGACAGGGACACGATCAATGAGCAACTGGCTGCCATCAAGGACGGTGCCGATTTAATCGGGGACCTTCCCGTTGACTCCGAGATGATCGCTAACGCGCGCAAAGATGTCGCCGCCGCTCTCCTATCGGCGACCGAGGCGGCCGGAAAATCCAAGCAAGCCGCACAGGATGCGATCGAAGCAATGGCCCGCTTGACCGCGTTGAAGGGCGACGCGGAAAAAGTGTTGTCCGGGATTGAAGATGTCTATCGGTCCACCACGAGTCACGCACTGGCGGAGGCATTTAACAGCCGAGCAGCCGGGCTTCGAACATCCGTCCGATGGTGGGTGGGCTTGCTGATCGGCGCATTGACTGCTGGCGCAGTTCTCGGATATCTCCGTGTTCAAGCGATTTCCGAACTAACAAAAGAACCGAACATTCAGCGCGGGATCGCGTTGATCTGGGTCCAAGTGGCGCTAGGCATCGTGTCCCTTGCTGCCCCGTTGTGGGTGGCATGGTTAGCAACTCGCCAAATATCTCAACGGTTCCGCCTGGCCGAGGATTACTCCTTCAAAGCCTCGCTTGCGACGGCGTATGAGGGATACCGGCGTGAGGCGGCGCGCATCGATGAGCAGTTCGAAAAAGATTTGTTCGGATCGGCGCTGCGTCATCTTGACCAGGAGCCGCTGAGGTTCATGGCAGATGCGGACCATTCGAGCCCCTATGCCGAACTGCTGTCGTCCCCGGTGTTGAAGGACGCCATGGCCAAGATTCCCGGCTTCGCGGGTGAACTGACCGCCTTCATATCAGACGCGGTGACACGGTCTGAGAAGCCATCAAGGGTTAAGCCTGGCAAGCCACCACGGTCAGCCGGGGGTCCTGATGACGAATCTTGAAGTGAAATCAACGCATGTAATCACCATGAAGGTCACATTCTTTGTGAGCGTTGGACTGGAAAGATCTATCACTGACCACGCACGCTGGAGCGCTAACGGATGACGAAAGACAAGGAAGCCCCTATCTGTGGTGTCGTGATGCCCATTTCCGCCATCGACGGGTGTGATGAAGGGCATTGGTCCGACGTGCTCGATATCCTCACCGAGGCAATCGAAGGCGCAGGCTTCTTCCCGAATCTCGTAAGCAATGCGGATGAGGTCGGAATCATCCATAAGCGGATCATCCAAAACCTTTACGACAATCCCGTCGTCGTATGCGACGTAAGTGGCAAAAACCCCAATGTCATGTTTGAACTGGGGATGCGGTTGGCGTTCGATAAGCCGACCATCATCATCAAGGACGACAAGACTCCTTATTCCTTCGATACCTCTGCTATTGAGCATCTAGAATATCCGCGGGATCTTCGATTTTCGAAGATCGTAGAGTTCAAGCAGAAGTTGACCGATAAGATCACGGCGACCCACCAGCGTGCCGAGAAGGACAGTGGCTACACCACGTTCCTCAAGCACTTCGGTGAGTTCACCGTGGCGAAGATCGACAAAAAAGAGGTCACGAGTCAGGAGTTCATTCTCGAAGAACTTCGGAGCATGCGTAGGGCTTTTCAGCGCATGGAGCAGAGCCCCGCGGTCGCTAACAGATTTCGGCACATCGATGATCGTTTTGGAATTCTTCTGATTCGAATCGAAGATATCGACGCGGACGAACTAATGGACGTTGTGGATATAGTGGCAAGGTTCCCCGGCGTCCATTCGGTGAAGGTAACAAAGCGCGGTCCTGAGGAGAGTGTCCTACGGGTCTCATCAGAACCGGATGAGAAAATAAGCCTGGAGGATTTGCGAGCGGCCATTGGTCGACCAGTTCGTTTTGCGAGGCTCGGCAGATCAGCGTTGCCAATCGGGAACGACGGACGTGATGCGTAATAGCATCGTTGTCATTGGTCGATTGATCTAATCAGACGAGATCGTGGCGCTATCCCAGACCGGATCGAGAAGGGTTCAATAGCCAACAGGTGTAAGGTCTGGTCATCTCTCGACACGAGTCTGATGTAGACCACGAATGAGATCTGGGATGGCGGCTCGACCGGCTGCCACGGGCCCTTCGCCCCGGCAGATTTATTTGAGGTGGGAGGGGTTGACAGGTCCCCGCGGTCCGCTAGGTTGATGGCTACCAGGCACTGGGTCGCTTTTTCGCCACCGCACGGGTGGCTTAGAAAAAACCTAAGCGAGCGAGCATACGACGTCATGTCGATGATCTCACCAGCGCCTGGATACCGCCCCGCAAGGGGCGGTTTTTTGTGCGCGACAGGCGGCCACAAAGAAAGCCCCGGAACGAGCCGGGGCTGAAAAGCGGGTTTGGCGTGGAGAGGGAGGGGTCAGTCTCCGCTCGCCAGCGCGGTGGTCTTGCCCGCGCTCCTCCGCTTGAGGGTGACCTCGTGGGCGTTGTGCGTGAGGCGGCCATGGATGCCGTCGGCCGCCGCCGGGTTGTCGAAAAACTGCCCCCACTCGTCGGGGTCGGCAATCGAGGTCACGATCACAGCCCCCTTGCGTGCTGCCCGTCGTTCCAGGAGCCGTCGGATCCATGAGGTCTGGTCGGCCGTCGCCACGTCGGTGGCCAGGTCATCGAGCACGAGCACGGCGGGCCGCGACAGCCGTTCCACCAGCGTGGCGTTGGCCTTCGCATCGGCATTGGACGCCAGCTGGGCCAGGAGTTCGGGCACGCGTTGGACGTGAACGGTATGGCCGGCGGCATACGCCTCCAGGGCCAGCCCCACGGCCAGATGGGTCTTGCCCGCCTGGCTGGGACCGGTGAGGACCACGTTCTGCCCTGCGTCCAGCCAGGCAAGTCCCGCCAGGTGACGGAACCGCTGCGACGAAAGCCCGCGGCCGTTGCTGGGCTCGAATGCCGCCAGGGTCATCTGGGGTGGCACGCGGAACCGCACATGAAAGCCTTCCGTCCGACGGTGCTGGCTCATTTCGCGCTGCGTGTTGACCAGGTGATGGACGCAATCGAGCGCGGACCGCTCCGCATTTGTGGGATTTTCCACCCATCGCTGGAGCGCTACCGCCATGCCCGGTAAGCGCATAGCCCGCAGGTCGTGGGTCAGGTCATTCAGCATGACGCACCCCCGTTCGCACGGCTGTTGCGCGTGGTCAGTGGGCGCTTGGGAACAACCCGCTCGGCCTTGGCGGCAACGACACGGCGGATCGAAGTGGGATCAACCTTCCCACGCTGATACGCCAGCGCAATGGCTGCGTCGACCTCGGCCGCTCCATGTTTGTGCGCGAGGGAACGCACGGCTTCGACCGCAGGGACGCCGCGGATCGTGCGGCCCTGATCCAACTTCTCGCGCACAAACTTCAAGATGTGGGGGCCCGCCTCTTCGGCCCACTCGCGCAGCATGTCCGGGGCACGTTCGGCCTGGGCCCGGTGACCTTCCGGCATGTGTTCCGTCTTCGAAGTGGATTGACCCGTGCCTTCCAACCGCGCATGGGCGGCAACAACTTTGCGATCCTTGAAGATCGTTACTTCATGCTGGCGCAGTCGAACTTCCACCCGCTCGCCGACCAAGTGATGCGGCACGCTGTAAAAGTTCAGGAGCACCGGCACGTGGTAGTCCGCCGGCACCTTGCTGATCGTTACCCACTCCGCGAATGAGTAAGCCTGTTCGGGTAATGGGAGCAGCCGATGGCGCTCGTAGGTTTCGAACCGTTCGCGTCGGCTCGGCTGGTTGTTCTTCATGGGACGGTTGTTGATGCGTTCCACCACTGCGGCCAGCGCGTCGTTAATGTCATCCAGAGAAGTGAAGGGCCGGCGGTAGGCCGCGACCTTCAGCATCCGCTGGACCAGCTTCACGCTCGCCTCGGCCTTGGGCTTGTCCTTCGGCCGGCGCGGACGGGCCGGCATCACCATCACGTCGTAGTGCGCGGCAAAATCCGCATAGGACCGTTGAATCACCGGCGTTGATCCCGGATGACTGACCGCCGACGCCAGGTTGTCGGGCACGACAGCGTCGGTGCGGCCACCGAAATAATCGAACATCCTGATGTGGGCTTCCAGAAAGTCGGGCACGCGCTGCGTAGCCGTAGCCGTCGCGAAGATCAGGGAGGATGCGTTGAGCGCACCGACGAAGACCTCCACGTTCACCCGCTCTCCGGTGATCGCATCCATGTAGTGCGGACGGTCACCGCAGTAGTCGACCGACACCTTTTCGCCCGGGGTGTGGACCTGGCGCATCGAGCGGTAGGCCTTGCCCCGATGACGTTTAAGCAGCGCGGCCAGATGGGTATACGACAGGAAACCCGACGGCTCCTCCAGTGCCGCCATGTGGTCTTCATACCAATGCTGGAGGGTCATGCCCGATGCCGAAAGTTCGGCATCAATCGCAGCCAGGTCCGGCGTCCGTTTAGCGACGCGGCCGCGCTTGGGTCGGTTGAAGGCCAGGTAGAAACCCTGGTCATCCAGACCGGAAAGGTCGGCCCAGGTCAAAGCCTTCTCCTGGATGATCCGGCGGTAGCGACGGACCGTGGCCTCCGATACGCCACATGCAGAGGCCAACTGGCAGTTGTTGAACGAGGTGCTGAAGATGCCGCGGACGGCGTCGTAGATAGGCATGAAAGGCTTCCGGGGTAGGATTTTTGGACAATAGTTGCCCGTCAGCCCCGGCGGGAGCCGGGGTCGCTTGACAAGGGGGGACCTTGGCCCTAGAACAGCGTCCGCACCGGCTCGTAATCGTTGCGCTGTGTTCTAAAGATTCAAAGTTGGTAAGCCGAGGGGTCTCCCCTCGGCTTTTTTGTGCGCGAGGCATCGCGTTGGGGGAGTAATTGACTGGGCGGGTGATCCTCCGGGACTAGGGGCGTGCTGCGGCCAGACGAGGACTCCGGCTGGCTGGGCGACCTGTGTTGTAGCGGAACGATCCGCGCCGTCAAGAGGGGCGGCAGGAATCCTAAGCGACTGATCTGTAAGCAAGAATGAGATCAACGCTAAGTGGTTGAACCTAATTGTTTTTCCGGCATGTCGGGCAATTCCTGGCCGAAAATGAGCATGATCGTAAGCGAGGAAATTTCGCCTATTGCGAAGTTTGTTCGCTCCGATGTAAACTGGCCCTAGGCAGTGAAGGGTCGCGACATGCTCCCCTCGCTACAACTGGGACCGGCTGGCACAGAGGTCCGTGGAGGCAAACGCCTCTATCCCCCCGGGAGCACGGCTGCGACCGGGACGGCGATGAGACAGGCTCGACGGCACGCGGTTAGGTGACGACGAGCGAGGGCCTCGTCGTCACCATGGACAGAAGGGCGAAGCAGGTGGTCTGACCCGTTCTCCGGGTTACGAGGGTCTACCAGGACTGATTGGGGGTCGTCCCCACGCAGGGCACTGGAGGAAACCAGGAGAACAACGATGATTAAAACTGCCCGACTTCGTGCTTGGCGTAAGCGTTTGGTGCGTTACATCAAGGTGGGGCTCCAGAGCCCGCGGGTCTTTCGCTGGGCGATGTTCGCCTTGCGGGTGATCGCCGAACTCCGCCGCTGGTGGCACTGATGGCTGCGCAACGCTCTTCTTCTCCAAGTTCTTGGAGAATGGCGATGTTGAATAGAGCACTGCGAGTAACCCGCGAGTTTCACAAGATGACCCAGGCCACGTTGGCCAACCGGCTGGGGATTTCGGGCTCCTACCTGTCCGAGATCGAAAACGGCAAGAAGCGCCCCTCGCTCGACATCCTCGAAGGCTACGCGAAGGTGTTTGGTGTGCCGGCGTCCACCTTTTTGATTTTCGAAGAGCGATCAAACCCGGCGGCGGACGACAAGATGGCTGCGAAGGCCAACAAACTTCTGAAGTTCCTGGATTGGGTCATGGATCAGGGCAACGACGATGAAGATGCCGGTGCGAAAGAAAAAGCAGCGCCTCGAAAAACCCAGGAAGCAATACCGCATTGACCAATGCGCCCTCTATGGGCTCAAAGGTGTTGGCCAGTTGATGCGTGCGCTTCGATGGACCGGAACGCGCGCAGCACTGGAAGGCTTCGATCAAGCCAAGGGCAGTTACAAGGCCTGGGCGAACGAAACAGGGCGCGAAATCCAAGCCGCAGGTGCGGATATGCGCAAACTTCAAGCGCGCATTGCGGTCTTACTGCGTCGGGTCATGCCGCCCGATTACCGGCAATCGGGTGTGCGCGATCGGTCGTTCCTCACCAACGCTAAGTTACATCGAGCCGACGAACCTTCGATCAAACTCGACATTAAGAGTTTTTACCCGAGCACGACCTTTGCTCACGTTCGGCGTTTCTTCCATCAGGAGATGAAGTGCGCGGGTGACGTGGCCTTTCTCCTGGCTAAACTGTGTTGCTATCACCGCCGTCATTTACCGACCGGTGGCGTCCATAGCGAGGTGTTGGCCTTCTATTGCCACCGTCGGGCCTTTGAACAACTGTATCGGCGCGCCAAGGGTCGCGGTGGCGAGATGACCGTCTACGTGGACGACATCATGATGACCATGCCCGGAGCGTCCCTCACGGATCTGGAGTGGGCGCGTCGGCTCTTTGCGAAGCAGGGCGTCAAGATCCATCCTGGAAAGTCCACGGTGCTCACCAAGGATAGGCCGAAGACCATCACGGGCGTGACCATCCATCGGGGAAAACTCCAGGCTCCCAAGGCCCAACACCATTTGATCCGCCAGAAGTTCGAAGATCTAGCAAAGGCGGAGGACCCCGCTGCGGCGACGGCCGCCGCCCGCAGCCTGATAGGGCATTTGGATCATGTGGCCCAAATCGAACCGCATTTGCGGGACCGTGCCAACGGGACGCGGGCATTGCTTCGGCGAACATTGGCCCCTTAGGCAATCCCTCTAATGACGATGCGACCATCACGGGGAAAACTGTTCGAAACCAGGCACCTTCTCAGGCTCAGGCGGAATCACGGGTGACTTGATGGCCGAATAAACGCGGCGGTGGCTTTGGAAAACGACATTTCGATTGAAAGATCCCAAGACGACAAGATCGTTGTGCCGATGGTGAAAATGGATCTGCTTCGAAGGACGTTTGAATCCTTCGAGGAGGTGTTGAGGCGCATGAGGGACCATCGCGTCAACTTTCCCGAAGATATAACGGACGAACGCCCGAGAGCATACGTTGAAATCAAATCCCTCTACACCGTGTTGGGAGATGTTTGTGGTCACCGCACGGTCCGAGACAAGGCAAATCGGATCGTCGTAGGTGGCCACCATAACTCCCACGATACTTTTTTCGTCTTGGAAGAGTCCTCTAACCATGCTGGTTAAAAAATCTGTTCCCTCGGCATCAACCTCGACAAAAAGCATGAAAATCGCCTTTAGCCATGTGATGTAGTCTTGCTCCGACACCCCAAGTTCTTGGCAGAGCCATCTTTGGTGTGGACGCTGGCCTTCGATGATTCGCTCAAAATATGAAAGGTGCTTCGGACTGGTCGGGTAATATGTGGCCAGGCCCCCGAAAGTATTTAGCGCTTTCGTTATGGAGTGCGGGTTGCGCGCGAAGTTAAGGATCTTGAAAGTGAAAAGATCGACGATGTCACCGTAAAACGGCGACTCAGATACGATGATTACGGTTTCCCTTAGCGTGCTGAAATCTGCTCGGATGTTTTGATAAAGCCGCTGCGATATCTCGTAGATGCGGCGCTCGTAGCGCTCAAACAGTGCCTCAAAGTTCAGCCGCGATGTGTCGTTCGATGCCACATCGAAGCTAAATAGGTCCTGGAAGGCTAAGGTCGATGAGATTGGGCGACCGTTGGGATTCTCCAGCCGCAGGGACAAGCGTTCGCGATCGGTCACCTCGAATGAGTAGATTCGCTGGCGTTTTATCGACGCGTCGGGGTTTGCTGCGTTGAGCCGCTGCTCAACCTGTGGCAGGTAGTGCTGATTTCTCGTGGTATTAGATAGGTCCATCGCGGTCTCAAAGCAGGAATTCATTGCGCAGGTTCGGTTTGGCCCACTGCCCAATCTACGGGCTGAAACAGCCGATTCGAATAGGTCAGACGGTCAGCAACTCATTGCCGCGTGTGGCAATCTTCTTGGTGCGGCGGCAGCGCTCCGAGCAATGCGTCACCTGCTCCCAGTCCTTGGCCCACTTTCGCCGCCATGCGAACGGACGTCCACAGGTTGCGCAAACTTTGCGGGGTAAGTCCGCTTTCTTTCTCATGCGCGGCATACTGGCCCTCCAGTCTCATCTCCACCAAGCATGCGATCAACGTCAGATGTCAGTGACGGCCCCGCATTCACCGAACTGGCCACGGTCGCCCCGTCGACGGTCTAGTTGTCCCATGCTATTCGCTAAGAGAGGCGAGGTGTCACTGAATCGCACCCACGGGTCTACGCGTCCTGATGGCTCGGCGCGAGCCAGTGAGAGGTTGACAGATATTCGTCTTGCGTTAGGTTGGCTTCAGCAGCGGCTTGTCAGTTACTGCGTCGGCGGTTCCCGGTGTGAGCGCACCGGGTCCGTCATTAAGTAGGCGGCCCTAGTTAAGTAGGCGTGCTTCCTTATGTCGAGCACGGTCATCCACGCCAGCCCTGATTGGGGATCACCCATTGATCAGGGTCGTGAGTCGGGCTTGCCATGCTGCGGCGTCGTCAAAGTTCTGGTTACCGCGGAAGGCATCGTTGTAGCGGCGAAACCGCACCGTTACCGTAGGGACATCGAGCTGCCGGAGCCGAAACACCAACTCGTTGCGAATCCGGGACCGTTTTCCCCAACTGTTCGAGGTGTCCACCCAGACGTGCTGCCAGGCGGCGATCTGATCCAGATCCACGATCATCGTCCGGCCTTTCGCATCTCTCAGCCACAAACGTTGGCCCGGGACGTCCAGTGCCAGGTCCTCGCCCGCATACGTCGGCCGCAAAGGCGGTTCTCCTGCGGCAGTGTCTACGTGTTCCTGCATAAAATCTACTAAGACCCTGTCACGCCTACCGTATTTCTCCCGGGCACTCTTTCCAAATTCCCGGATACTGTCTCGGCACATGGCGGCCTGTCGCTCGTAAGGCGGTGCCCCTCAGCGTCACCTCCGCCCATCTCCGTGTCCCACCCAAGTCTGGTGCATGTCAGCCCCGTCCGTTCGAATCCGTCCGCTCGGGCAAGCCTCAGACGGGCTACCGAGCCAATTCGCCTGGTCTTGCTCGAACCGATCACGTTTCCCTATCATCGGGCCCAGGGGTGCTCCGGGGTGGGCACTGGGGGCACGGCGCACGCGGTCGTGCACAGCATCGCTTCGCAAGGAGACCGCGGTCATGATGACCCGTCGAGCGCGTCCGTGGGCATCGCTGGTGCTGGCATTGGGCATGGGCCCTGTGGCGGCTGAAGAAACGGTGACTTATTACTACACCAGTCCGCAAGGATCGGTGCTTGCCACGGCCGATGCCTCTGGGCATCTTCTCAACACCGTGGACTATCGCCCGTATGGCGGCCAAGCCTTGGGCTCGCCCGCCGATGGCCCCGGTTACGCCGGCCATGTCCAGGATGTGGATACGGCCCTGGTGTATATGCAGGCCCGGTATTATGACCCTCAGACCGGACGCTTTTTGAGCGTAGACCCCGCACCGGGCAAGGCGGCCGACCTGTTCGTTTTCAACCGATATGCGTATGGCAACAGCAATCCCGTGCGCAACATTGACCCGGATGGGCGCGCGACCTTTGCCATCGGCGGCACGCTGAATGCTTCGGCCCTGGCCGGGGGCACCGTGACCGGCCAACTGACCTTCAGTGCGACGTCTTGGAGCCCGAGCACCTGGCGTGTCGGCGGCTATGGCTCCGCCGGCGGCGTGGCCAGCACGGATGTGGGCACCGGTGGCGGCTTGGTGCTGAGTTACTCGCCCGCGGACTCGGCGGAAGAAATGGCAGCAGCCAGCAGCAATGGTGCGGCCGGAGGGGCCGTCAATTTTTTTGGCGCCTCGTTGGGTTACGAACGAAGCCTGTGCACGGATTGTAAGGCGGTCCAGTCGGTGACGTTCGGGACCCGCGTGACCGTGGCCCCTGTCGAAATCCATACCTCGGTGACGCAGTCGGGGGGCATGACTTGGCTGGGCTCCAACCCGGTCCAGCCGACGGTCACGGTCGGTCCGGCGACCACCGCGCCGCCGCCGATGCCGCTGCCACCGAATCCGCGGCCGAACGACCCTAGGCCCAACCAACGGGAATCCCTGCAGTGAGTGCCAGCGAAGTGGGTTTTTTCTTAGGCATCGCGCCTGGCGTGGGCTACGCGCTTTGGAACTTGGCGCGGGGGCAGCAAGCCTTTCGGGCGGCGCAACGCACCGCTCAGGCGCGCGGTGAATGGCTGGACCTGGCGGCGACTCCCTCGCTGCGGTTTGATTTTGTGTTCCGACCCCAGCGCCTCATTCGCCCTGGCGATGGTGAGGGGGTTCGGCAAGCCAAGGCGCAACTCTTGGCGATGCGAAAACCCTTCCTCCGTCGCCATGCGCTCGGCGCGCTGTTGGCCGTTGTGGGCGCCTTTATGGGCATGGCTTTGGCGCTCTTGCTGGCACCTGGGTCCTGATTCTGGGTCGGACGTTCCCGAGGCGATAGGGGAACGCCTGACGCAAACGTGTTGATGATCATCAGGGCCACGTCGCTGGAGAGCGCCGGTGGCCCCTTGTGATCGACTTGCTAGGGCAACGTCGGCACGTGCCGGAAGATTTCGGCCGCCACCGATCTCGCCTGAGCCTCGGTCAGCCCGCCTGCCAAGGTGCTTGAACGCCCGTCGTGATCCAGATCTACTCGAAACGCGATGCGCGCCACCTTCGCAGCAGCATGAGCCGACCCGATCGAACCCGCCGCCGCGATCGTCGAGTTGGTGACCATGAGCCCGATATGCTGATCCACACCATTCCGAAGGGTCAACGCATAAACACGGCTCGCCGGAACCACGGCGCCCGAAGGCAAGCGCACCGCGTCAGCCGACACCGCGAATGCGGCGGGCTGGAGCCCCCGGCGCCGGTTCTGGACGCTGTGAGACCAGATTTCCAGCAGACCAGCGGATACCCCGCCAGCAATGAGCACGGGCAGCAGCATGCCGGCGAGGCTGTGCCAGGGGCCGACGTTGGCGACGATGAGCGCCACCATGAGGCCAAAGATGACCGGGAGCGCCGTGAACAGGCCGGGGAGGGGAGGCGGGCACGCATCGATCTCGGTCCAGCCATTCGCCAGGGGCGTGACCGTCAGAGGTGCCTTGCCACGTGGCGCGTTGGACGGTGTGGGTTGGCCGGGTCGCATCATCCTGCGGACGCCGGCAGCCAATCCGGCCGGAACCAGCGCAGCAAGCGCGCCGAAGATCAGGGGCGCGCCCATGACGCTGAAATAGGCCACGCCTAGCGCCCAAACGATCACAAAAACGATCTTTACCGACATGGTCAAACTCCTTGAGAAATGAGGTTCAGCGCAGGGGGGTATAGGCATGCGGGGAGCACGACACCGATGCCAATCGGTAACCGGGGGCGGGATACGTCGCTCGGCACCACCAGCCGGGAATGGCCTGGCCATTGGCACCAACGGAGGTGGCGGAAGTCGCCACAGCGTTCGCGGCTTGGCCGGCCACAACGCCACCGACGCCGGGCACCATCCCGGCCACGGTCCCGACCGCTTGCGATCGGAGGCGCGAGAAAAAGCCCGAACTGACGGCCTGGGCGACCTGGCCTGAGGGAGTGATCGGTGCCGGGACGGAGTAGCCCTGAGCCGGCACCCAGAAAATCGCCGACGTGATCTGATTCGCGCCGTCGGCATCCAGGCTTACGGGGCTGCCGAGGCCGGCGCTCATCGCGGCAAAGTCCGACCGCCCGATGGGGTAACCAGAGAGATCCGGCAGCCCGCCCGGGCCATAGGCATAGGTGCCAGCGGTCGCGGGAAGGGCGACCAGGATGTTCATGGCAGCAAACAGAACGGCACCAGATCGCCATCCGGCGAGGCGGAGGAAGTGCATCAGCATACGAAGGTCCTCATGGGAGGCAGGCGGTCAGGCAGCGGGTGAGGCGAGGGCAGCACGTCGCGCCATCCCCAAGTGGATCTTTGGACTGCGGCACAGGTCCCAGTCCGTGATGGTCAAGACGGGGCTGGGCGCCGCATACGTCACGCGCAGGTCCACCGAGCAGAGGTCATCCGGGTAGGTCGCGGTGGTATGCGCGCTCTGCCCGCCGGCAAGGGAGCCGGACATATCCAACTGACGGAAGTCGCCGCTACCGTGCGGGGCGATCTCCACACGCAAGGTGGTCAGCGCATCGTCGTTGTAGACGATCAGGTAGTGGGCCCGCTGCGCGGCCGCGACCCCCGGCACAGCAAAGATTCCAAGCGCGGCAAGCACGGGCAAAAACCTACCCAGCAGCCCCCGAAGGAGGCCGTCGCGAAGTGTCAGCATGTCCCTGTTCCTTTCCTTGATAGCGCCGTTAGCGACGCGTCACAGAGGTTACACCCGTTTTTCGGGTGCATGCCTGAAAATAGTGTAAACACGCCGATTCCGTAGCGTGCGGTGTCCCGTCGAGGTCCGCATGCCCAAGGTTCCCAAACTCAAGTCCGTTCACAGCACCGAGCAAACGGTGCTGTGCGGCCTATTGCGAGAGTTGCGGCTGGCTACGGGCCTGCGGCAAGACGAGGTCGCCACCCAACTCGGCACCAGCCAAACGACGGTGTCTGAGATCGAACTGGGCCAACGCGGTGTTGATCTCCTGGTATGCCGACGCCTAGTCGGCGTCTATGGCGCCGACTGGGAGGCTTTCATCGGAGAGTTGGAGCGACGCCTCCAGATCTTGCCTCGACCCGCGCGTGAACTGGTCAAAAAGCCCAAATAGACTGTCCGAACCAAGATCCCGCTAGGTCCAGCCCGCCCTCAAATCGCCGCGGCTGTATCCTAAAGTGCGCCTTGGCCGGGCCGTTATAGGTCTAGCCTAAGAGCCAGCCCAGAGGGCGGTTCGCTGAACTCTCTATTTGGGGACCACCATGAAGAAGGAACTGCTACTCGCCCTCGCGCTGCTGCCGCTGGGTGGGTGCTACACCAGTTACGCGCCCAAGTCGTTTTGGAACGGCGGCGGGTTCAGCGAGACCATGATGGCACCCGACGTTGCCGTGATCAGCTTTAAGGGCAATGGCTACACCGGGGATGAGCGCGCCGGAGACATGGTCCTGCTGCGCGCGGCCGACCTCGCCTTGGAGCGGGGCTTTCCCTACGTCGCCGTGGATGGCGTTCGCATGAGCGACACCGCTTCAACCGTGTTCACCCCGGGCTACTACCAGGCGCATGTCGTTGGAAACAGCGTCTATGCGTCGGGAGTGCCGTCCATGCCGATCACGGTCCATGCGCCTAGCAGCCGGGTGACCGCACACTTCTTCCACGACCAGCAGCCGGGCGTGCTCGATGCGCGGTTTCTGGCCAGTTCGATTCGGACCAAATACGGGATCAAGCCGGTTGCCGGAGCGCCTACGCAGGCGCCGGTCGGCGCTCCGCCGACCGTGGTCAGCCCTGCGGCCCAGCCCGTCCCCCGGTTCGACCCGGCAGCGACCGTGCTCGCCGCTCAGAAAATGTCCGGCTCGCTGGGGTGCGGCGACGTCCAGAGCGGGCCGGGCGCGGGCGAGTTTGAGGCGCAGTGCTCGGATCATAAGGTCATCATTTCGTGCGCTGGAACCGAATGCCGACCGGTCAGGGCGGTCCGGTAGCCTCGCAGACGTTGACTTTGCTTCACGGTCCGCTCAACTGAGGTTTTAGCCGACAACACCTCCGGAAACGCATGAAGTTCGTAATCACCCAGGCGCATGACGATCTGAAAGCGCGGAAGGAGCTCGAAGACCGCATTGATCGGCTAAGCCAGCCGATTATTCAGATGACCCCATTCGAGCGCTCCGTCCATTTTCTGAGGGGTGTTAATGCGCGGGCCACCTTTGCCTCTGCCGCGTTCCATTCCTTCGTTGCGGCAGGATCGGCGGATGGGGGCACGCCCATTGTTCCCGGGCATCCCGGCGTTGTCTTCCGTCATTATCTGAAGCACACCGCATTCGCTTCGCTGACCCTCGACTGCCGAAAGGTTTTCGACGAGAAAAAATCGGGTTTGAGCGGGGCGTTCTTCGCCAGTGTGTCCGACCAAGTCCTACTTGAGCATGCCGACTTTTGGGCCGACCAATCGAAAGAGTCGCGAGGGGATGCTTTAGCGGCACTCACGTTCCTCAGGCATCTGTTCCGTCGCCTATCGAGGCCTCGGGCTGACCTCATCAAAAAAAGTTCGTTGCTTGAGAAGCGGATCGGCTTCATCAAGTTCCATGCGGACCGATCGGCGGCTCACCTCTCTTTGGACGACTATGCGGTCCATATTCTGGACCTCTCTCACATGGTGGCTGCGCTTGTCTTTATTGGCGAGATCATCAGCCCCTTTGACTCCCCGTGGGAGTCTCCAGGGCGGTTCAACCCCCTGGATGCTTCCGCGGTCGCGGCCGCGCGCACTCTGTTCCCTGATGGATATGTGCTGGCTATGTTTGCCCATATGGACGTGGCGCACCATGCGCGGAAGTGCTGGCAGGAGCCCGCCTGGGGGCTCGAATACCTGCTTAATGGTCTGCCGGCGGCGACGGGCTGGGCCTGACCCGGACGGCAGTTGCGTGGGGATGGAATCAGCGGGATTCTAGGGTGGGCTGGCGCGCGACGCAGGGTCACGAGCAGATGCCCTTTTGGGGAGTTCGCCATGACGAAGAAGACGCCAACAAACTCCGGAAAGGCCTGGACCTCGGCCGAAGTCCAGAACCTTAAGACCCTAGCCGCGGAGAATACGCCGACCCGGGTGATGGGGCTGAAACTGGGACGCACGGCAGGCGCCGTGGCCAGCAAGGCCAGCAGCGAGAAGATTTCGTTGAAGCCGACCAATCAGTCCCCCTACGGCCGTCGGAAGTAGATCCACATCCGAACGCGGACCTGATAGCCTTCGCCGACTTGGACAACTATCGAGGACATGCCTCCCGATATCGTCCGACCGCGCAGAGGCATATGTGGGCGGGTCTAGGCGTTACATCGATGGAATCCTAGTCTCCCAGCCACCACTGAAAAGCCCCCGAGAAATCGGGGGCTTTTCTTTTTCTGCGCGCGTGATCCTCACGATGGTGAACCGCGGGCGTGCCGGGGCGCCTGACGACGGTACAGCTGTGAGCGTAATCGGCAGCCGCCCGCCAGGGTCCTCTGGCGATGGGCGAAAGTGGATAAATCGGTCATGGAACAGCCCTGACCGAGTCGCAGGATCTGACGCGCACAGCGTCCAGACTTGCTCCACACAGCCCAGGAGGATCCACCATGCGTAGCTTTGCCCGCTCCACGCTCGCCTGCCTCGTCGTCGCTTCGCTCGGACTCGGCGCCGCTCACGCCCAGACCGCTCTGTCGGGGCTGGGTCAATCCTGGCCGAACGCGACCGACGTCAGCGCCAGCCCGAACTACCACGTCTACGTGTTCCAGCGCGGAACGACCCGGTATATCCAGGTCAACGACGCGAGCGGAAAGGTGCGCGGTGCGGTCGCCCGCACGCCTTACGCGCTCGTGGGTACGCCGGTCGGTTCCGACGCGGCCGGCGTCTCCACGCCGGATGAACCGCTGGACACCCCGGCCGGCGGTACGTCGGAGACGGTCTATAACGACGGCACGGTCCAGGTGAAGGCGGCCACGCAGGCGGATGGGACCGTGCGCATTACGGCTCTCCTTGCCGGCGAATGCCCCACGGTACGCGACTGCAATGGCCACGGTCCGTGATCGAGGAAGATGGAAAGACCGGGGCGTCGTTCCGCCCAGGACCTTTCGGTCAGCGCTGACTGGGTTCCCGGCAGGCGCCTTTCAGTACCACCGGGTGGTTCGCCGCGATGCGGCGAGCCACTCGTACACCGAACAGCAGGGACGTGAAGATCACCAGCGACAGCACGACCTGCGCCTGGATCATCAGCGGCTCCGTCAGGAACGACGATGTCGATGCGAGAGCGATGCTGGCGAGCATGCCGGCCACCGCGCTGCCGTGCCAGCCGTGCCGCCAGGTCAGCAGGATGACGGGAACCGCCATCGCCATGCGTACGCTCTGCAGCGCGGCGGTGCCCTCGACGACCTGTGACGCGAGGAAGATCAGGATCGCGAGCGAGGGTACGACGATCAGCAGCGTATCGCGCGCCAGCGGGCTGGACCGCACGGCGTGCCAGGTGACGATGCCACCGGGCAGGGCAGCCATGCGCTCGCGCATCGCCATGATGGTCGGCGTGAGCGTAAGGGCGCCCAGGTACTGACCGAGGAAATAAATCAGAAAGTCCTGTACTTCGACCACGGGATTGGGCGAGCCATCGCCCATCTGCACGATCGACAGCGTAAAGGTGCTGGCACCGCCGCCAATGAGGGCGCAGGCAAGCGTCGCCACCATGATCATGTTCATGTTGATCTGGCCGTCGGCGCGACGCAGGTCCGCATGACGCCGGATCCATATCACCCCCGGCATGCACAGGCCGATCGTCGGGATCGAGACGAGGCAGGCCCAGAGCACGCCGAAAGCATGCGCATGCAGCGCGGCCATTTCAGCGACGGGAAGGGATTCGCCGACAGCGAGCGCGGGCCAGAAGCGACGGGGAACAAGCAGCAGGCAGGCCAGGCGCAGGCCGGCAGGGAGCATCCAGTGCGAAAATGAAAAGTTGCGCGTGAGCTCGTAGCAGGCGGCATACGCGCCCGCGACGGCGACATAGCGCCCCCAGACTAACGGATCCTTGTTCAGTGCACGCACATTCGACCCCTTCTGCCTTCCGGGTGGCCGATCGGAGCAGTCGGTAGCGACGCTTTCCGCGATCGGCATGCCTAGTTTGAAGGGTTATCGGCCCGCTCGCCATCGAATAAACGGCGAATTGGTAAATTTGCCGTTTCCGCGCGCGGGTGAGGCGGGCATGGCGGGTCCGATACACTGGCGGAATGAGCGACGAAGTCCACCTTTCTCACGGCCTCGCGGGCGACCAGCAGGCACCGGACTGGCCGCCGCTGACGGAAGACGAGGTGGCATCGCTGCTCGACGGCTACCCTTCGTTGAAGGGGCCGTACGCCATTGTCTGGCACAGTCCCCGCCCGCTGTCGGCGGCGGCACGTGTCAGCACCTCGGCCGGCGAGGTCTTCGTCAAACGGCACCACATGAGTCTGCGCGACGAGCGGACGCTGGCCGAAGAACATCGTTTCGCGACGCACTTGCGCGCGCGTGGGATCCCCGTGCCACTTGTCCTCGGTGACGCGACCGGCTGCTCCTCGGTGTCCAGGGGCGACTGGGTTTACGAAGTGCATCGGTCCGCGACCGGGAACGATGTCTACCGCGACGCGTTTTCGTGGTCGCCCGCGGGCGGCGCCGCGCACGCGCACGCCGCGGGTGCGATGCTCGCGCGGCTGCACCTTGCGGCCGAAGGCTACGATGCCCCGCAGCGGGGGACCCATCTGCTGGTCGCCCGTGCCGAGATTCTCTCGGCATCCGATCCGGTGTCGGTGCTGGCCGGACAGATGGCCGGACGCCCCGCGCTCGTCGCCTATCTGAGCGAGCGCGACTGGCGCGACGAGGTGGGTGCGGTTCTCGGCCGGTGGACGCGGGCTGCGGCCCTGGCCGTAGCGCGACAAGCGCCTTTGTGGACCCACGGCGACTGGCACGTCTCCAACCTCTGCTGGAGCGACGCGAGCGATGCGGGGCGAATCACCGACGTGCTGGACTTCGGTCTGTCCGCGCGCACGTTCGCGTTGTTCGACCTGGCTACGGCGATCGAGCGGAACGCCATCGCGTGGCTCGACATCGAACGGGGCGGGATTGCCCGTATCGATCTGGCTCTCGGCCTGCTCGATGGCTATCGGTCCGTCCGGCCGCTTGCTCCGGCGGACCTGGCCGCGCTTGCCGATGTCCTGCCCGTCGTCCACGTGGATTTTGCGCTTTCCGAAGTGGAGTACTTCGAAGGCATCACGCGGCGCCGCGATCACGCCGACGTGGCCTATCGGACCTTCCTGCTGGGCCATGCCCGCTGGTTCGCCGGGATCGAAGGGCAGGGACTGCTCGACGCCCTCCGTCACGCTCGCTGACATTTCGTGCTTCAATAGGCGTTCTAGAAGCGGGGGTGCCCGGCATACGCCGGGCTGAGAGAGTCCCTTGGAACCTGACCCGGTTAGTACCGGCGTAGGGAGCTTGCAGAACCACAAACGCCCTGTCGGGCGGCGTGGTTCGCCGTCGCTTCGTCCGTGAACCCGAAGACGACGATGACTCTTGCCCGTACCCCATTCGCCCTGGCCCTGCTCGCCCTTGCTCCGCTGGCCCAGGCCTCGGACGACCGTGCCGCTCCGCAGCAGGCCCGCACCCTGCCGACCATCGACGTGCACGCGTCGGCGACCGACGGCTACCACGCCGCGGACTCGCAGCTGGACACCTTCGGCAGCTTCGGCAGCGCGGCGCTGCACGACACTCCGGCCGCCATAACTGTGATCACCCGCGCACAGATCGACGATCGCCAGCCGCGCACGCTCAGCGAGCTGGTGCGCGGAGACGCGGCGATCAACGACAACTACGCGCCGGCGGGTTACTACCAGGATGTATCCATCCGCGGTTTTCCGCTGGATCTCGCGACAGGCTTTCGCTTCAACGGCATGATGATGTCCGCGGAGCAGCTGCAGGCCCTGGAGGGTAAGGAGCGCGTCGAAGTACTGAAGGGCCTCGGCGGTCTCGAGGCGGGCGTGGTCGAGCCGGGTGGGCTGGTCAATTACGTCAGCAAGCGCCCAGCCGAGGTGCACAACGTCACCCTCGGCACCGACTCGCACGGCTCCAGCTACGAAGCGCTCGACGTTGGCACATGGTTTACCCCGTCGTTCGGCGTGCGGGTGAATGCCGCCAACGAAAAGACGCACGGTGCCATTGAACACACCGATGGGCGTCGCAGCTTCCTGTCGATCGGCGCCGACTGGAAAATCAACGAACAGGCGACCTTGCTCCTCGACACCGACTATCAGACCAGCGGTGGCAATTCCGCATCGGGTTATCAGCTGCTCGGTGGAACGTCGATTCCGGCGCACCCGAGTCGCACCCGACTGCTCGGCTACCAGCCCTGGCAACGACCGGTAGGTATCCATTCGAGCAACACGTCGCTGCGCTTCAACTACCGCTTCAGCGACACCTGGAACGCCCAGGTGTCGGCGGGTCACAGCCATACGGTCATCGACGACAACGTCGCGTTTGCCTACGGGTGTTTCTATGCCGAAGCGTGTGCGTCGGGGGCCACACCGGGCTACTTCTTCGCGCCCAATGGCGACTACGACGTATACGACTACCGCAGTCCCGACGACACGCGCCAGAACGACGAGGTGAGGGGCGTGGTCACGGGCAGCTTCGCCACCGGTGTACTGGATCACGAGGTCAATGTCGGTGCCAGCGCGTTCCGTCGCACGGTCGACCAGCGTCCTTACGTGTACGACTACGTCGGTACGGCGAACATCGACGATCGCGTCGTTCCGGTGTTCGATCCGTCGCCGAACCAGCCCGGCGCGTCCGTGCGTCGCCTGACCAGCTGGCAGCGCACGTTGTTCGCGATCGATCGCATCCACATGGGTGAGCAGTGGCAGGTTCTGGCCGGCGCGCGTCTGGTCAAGCTGGACGAGCGCGCCTACGACGACACCGGCGCACTCGAGCGCGATACGCGTGAGACGAAGACGCTGCCGCAGGCAGCTGTGTTGTGGCAGCCGACGACGCCGCTGACGACGTACCTGAGTTACGGCGAAGGCATCTCGCTCGGTCGCGAAGCGCCTTACTGGACTTCCAACGGTGGCACGACGCTCGCGCCGCTGCATTCGCGTCAGGTCGAGGCGGGCGTGAAATATGCCGTGAGCGATGTGCTCGACCTGCAGGCCGCCTTGTATCGCATCCGTCAGTCGTATCAGTTCGCTCGTCCGGACGATACGGCCGAAGGCTTCACCTTTGTCCAGCAGGGACAGGAGGTGCATACGAGCATCGAGTTGAATCTGGCCGGGCAGGTTACCGACCGGCTGCGCATTACGGCGAGTGCCAATGCGATCCGCGCGCGTGCGGAAAATACCGGCGCGCCGTCTTATGAAGATCATCAGGTGGTCAACGTGCCACGCTGGCGCACCGCCGTGTACGCCGACTACAGCTTGCCCTTCGTTCAGGGGCTTGCCGTGCTGGGCGGCTGGCGTTACGCGAGCAGCAACGTGGCGACGCCGGACGGCGCCACGCGCGTGCCCGGCTACCATGTGTTCGATGCCGGGCTTCGTTACGCGACCACCGTGAGCGGCCATGCGATGACGTGGCGTCTGAATGTCGATAACGTCTTCAATCGCTTCTACTGGCGCGACACGGGCACCTCGGGCGGCGACGCCTACCTATTCCCCGGCATGCCGCGCCTGGCCCGTCTCTCGGTGACCTATGAACTTTGAGCTGTCGTGGTTCGAACTGGCGGCCGCGCTGGTGAGCGCGGCCGCCGTGTGGCTCACGGCGCGACGCAGTCCGTGGTGCTGGCCGGTGGGGCTGGTTTCCGTCATCGCCTACGCGTGGATCTTCGTCGACGCCAGGCTCTATTCCGACACGCTGCTACAGATCGCTTTCGCCCTGTTGATCCTCTACGGCTGGCATCGCTGGCGACGCAATCTGGATGGGAGCGGTCACGTCCGCGTCGCCGATCTGGATGGTCGGAGTGCGTTTACCCACCTCGCGGTCGGCGCGGCGGCGGCACTGGCCCTCGGTTACGCGATGCATCGCTGGACCGACGCCTCCCTGCCGTGGCTCGATGCCGGGCTCACCGCGTTCAGCCTCGTCGCGCAATGGTGGCAGGCAAGACGACACGTCGCCGCGTGGTGGCTCTGGATCGTCGTCGACGTGCTCTACGTCGGTGAATACATCTACAAGGCACTGCCGGTCACGGCCGTGTTGTACGCGGGATTCGTGGTGCTGGCGGTGATCGGCCTGCGCGCGTGGCGCCGTCAACCGGCGCGGCCGGTCACGGCCTGAGCAAGGTCGGCGCCTGCCCGCTCAAAGCTTCGGAATGCGGATGCGGCTGACCATCAGCGCGCCGGAGACCGCGAACATCAGGGCCAGCGGATGCAGGCCCAGCGTGGCGATCTGGACGCTGCCGAGCCACATCCGTTCGTGCAGGGCGCCGGTGGCCGCCGCGGCGCAGAGCACCGCGACTAGGACGATCGAGGTCGGAATGGGCGTGCCCTCGAAGTGCGTCACCTTGCCTTCCTCGTTCGCGTGGGCTTCGGCGGTGACGTTGTAGCGGGCCAGGCGGGACACGCCGCAACAGACGAACATCAGCAGGATGGCGCGGTCCAGTCCGCCCTGCATACCGCAGCCGTAGCCGATGACGGCGGGGGCGACGCCGAACGAGATGACGTCCGCCAGCGAGTCCAGTTCGCGACCCATGAGCGACGCGCGCTGGCGCCAGCGCGCGATCCGTCCGTCCAGCACGTCGAAAATCAGTGCCAGCAACACCAGCCCCGATGCCATGTAGAGGTGCCAGACGCCACCTTCCTGCAGGTAGGTCATGGTCGAGAACAGGGCGCCCACGCCGCTGGCAGCGTTGCCCAGCGTGAACCAGTCGGCCAGCGCGAAGTCGCGGATCATGGAAAACGGTCGCGGTTTCGTGGTCATCGGCTCGCTCGGCGGGGTGAAGACGACAGTTTACAAGGCGCGACAGTCGGGGCGACGTGGAGAGACGGTCGCTCACGATCCGCGCGATTTTTCAGAATTCTTCTATATGCCAAAGCGGCAACGACCGTCATGCTGTCTGTGTCGCCGCCGGTGGCGGGTCGGCTCAAGGATTTGACAACGATTCGCCACGGTGACCGACAGCGGCCGGGCGTGGGACGCGTCCCGGCCGCTTCTTCCGATCAGTGCCGCGGCGCGGCACCCCAGTCCTCGGGCCCGAAGCGTAAGTGCAGCACCGCACGCATACTGTCGTCGCCCGGCGGCTTGTAATTGAGCGACGTGCAGCCCGTGGCGAGTTGCCGACGCGCGGCAACCGCCATCGCCCTGGTCATCTGCGTGGCGTAGGTGGCACCACCCGCTTTCGACATGCTGATGGCGATACCGAAACCGTCCGGGCTCACGCTGTCGGTGAAATCCGCCGGGGCGGTCTGACCGCTCGGCAGCGCCATGATGTCCATCTTCTTCCCGCAGCCGCCCACACTGACGATATCGACGCCATCGAGCAGGCTGCCGATGAACCGGTCGGCGCGCTCCGCCAGGGAGTCGACCGCGTCCACGGTCGTACTCAGGCGAATCTTCACGAAGTACAGCTTGCGATAGAACAGGTACGCGCGCGAAGTCAGCATGTCCTGCTGCGCGTCGAATACGATCGGCAGAAACCTGCCTTCGAGTTTCTTGCCGCCCGCCAGCGAAGCGGTATACGGCGCTTCGTCTCCCCACCACACGTTGCGGTAGATCTGCTGGCGCTCGGCGAAGTCGACCGATTCGCGGAAGTCGTCCGCGGCCTGTTTCAGCATCTTCGACGCATCGCCTTCGCCGGCGGGGTAGATGAACACGTCGGCGATGATCCAGTCCGCGCCATCGATGTGATAGCGCAGCGAGACGCCGGCGGCGATGTCACCTTCATCCGCGTAATTCTTGACCGCCGCGAGCGTCGCGCCTGGTAGTCGTTTCGGCGCGACGATCCACGTGTCGTCGACGACGCCACGGTGGCTCTGCGCATCGGGGAGAGCGAAAGGGGGCGCGGCGGGCGCCTCCTGGGCCAGCGCACCGGACACGGTCGCCAGACCGAACATGACGGGAAACACCTTCCACCGCGACATCGTCAAACCAACCTCTGGAAAATGGAACGCGAACCCCGTGTGCGCACTATAGCCATCCGCATGCGTCAGCGGGAGCGGGCGGACGCACGAAGGCGCCGTCGCAGAAAAGCCAGGGTCAGCGCTTCCAACTTGCGCGGTGCATGGAGGCCGGTAGGTGGCACATGCCGATGAAGTTCGCCGACGAGCCACCCCTCGAACACCTCGGGGTGAATGTAAGACGCGCGGCAGACCGCAGGCGTATTGCCGAGCACGGAGGCTACCTGTTTCACGGCGCCCGCCAGCGTCGCGCGCAGGGCTGCCTGACCGCCCTTGTCCGGTAGCGGCGTTGCCGCCAGCGTGGCGACGGCATGCACGGTACCGCCCCAGGTACGGAAGTCCTTGGCGGTGAATTCCCCGCCCGTCACCCTGCGCAGGTAGTCGTTGACCATGCCGGAATCCACCGGCTGCCGGTTGCCCTCGTCGTCGAGGTACTGAAAGACGCGCTGGCCGGGCAGCTCCTGCACGCGGCGCACGATCTTCACCAGCCGACGGTCGTCCAGCTCCACGTCGCGCCACTGGCCGCTCTTGCCGCGGAAGTGGAACTCGATGCGCCCCTTATGGACGGCTACATGCCGCGAGCGAAGGGTGGTCAGGCCGAACGAGTTGTTCTGTTTCGCGTAGATATCGTTGCCCACGCGGATCATCGTTTCCTCGAGCAGGCTGACGATCAGGGCCAGCACCTTGTCGCGTGGCAACCCCGGCAGGGCCAGGTCCTTGCTAAGGCGACGTCGCAGGGCGGGCAGCACCTTGCCGAACTCGAGGACACGTTCGAACTTGCCGCGATCGCGGACGTTGCGCCACTTCGCGTGATAACGGTACTGCTTGCGTGCGCGAGCGTCGCGTCCCGTGGCCTGCAGGTGGCCGCGTTCGTTCGGGCAGATCCAGACGCGGGTGTACGCCGGGGGGATGGCCAGGGAACGGATCCTGGCAAGCACATCCTCGTCGGTGATCCGCTTGCCTTCGGCGTCGAGGTAGGAAAACGCCCGCCCGCGCTTGCATCGGGTGATGCCCGCGTCGGTGTCGCAGACATACACCAGGCCCGCGGCTTTCGCGTGGGCCTGTTCGGCGGTGACGACCACGAGGGCGTCGGTGGGCGGCTTCCTGGACATGGCCCGGAGTGTGGGCCAGCGGGCGATCAAGGCCCGGTGAACGCCTCGTCAGCCCACGCGGCAGAACACCGCCTTGAGGTAGCGGTTCTCGGGGACGTTGCTGGCCACGGGATGATCCGCGCCGGCACCGTCGACGTGAAGGACCTGCAGTTCGCGGCCCGCGTTGAGGGCGACACGGCGGATCATCTCGAGGAAGTCGTCCTCGCCGACCAGACCCGTGCACGAGCAGGTCAGCAGGATGCCGCCCGGTGCGAGCACGTCGAGCGCCGTGCGGTTCATCGCGAAGTACTTCTTCAGCGCGTTGATGACCTGGTTGCGGTCGCGGGTGAGCTTGGGCGGATCGAGCACGATCGCGTCCCAGGTGTCGCCACGGTCGATCGCGGCGCGCAACCATTCGAAGACGTCGCCCTGCTCGAACGTGGCCTCGACGCCGTTCATGCGCGCATTCTCACGGGCGACCTCCAGGATGGCGGCGTCCGCGTCCACGCCGATGGCCTCGCGGGCGCCGGCCTTCATTGCGTGCACGGCGAAGCCGCCGGCGTTGCAGCACAGATCGAGCACGCGGCGGCCACGCGCCAGCTGCGCGAAGCGGCGACGGTTGTCGCGCTGATCGGCGAAGAAGCCGGTCTTGTGACCCAGGCCCGGCGCCGCATGGAAGGACAGGCCGTGCTCGTGCACATCGACCGCGGCCGGCGCGTCGTTGGAGCGGACGTCGAAGGACTCCTGGCGCTGCACGTGCTGCTCGGCGAACCAGTACAGCGAGGCGCCCGGGAAGTGCTTCTGCAGTTCGGCGTGGATGGCGTCGCGGAAGCGCCACATGCCGGCGGCGAAATATTCGACCACCAGGTGATTGGCGTAACGGTCGACGACGAGGCCGGAGAGGCCGTCGCCTTCGCTGTGCACGACACGCCAGGCGTCGCTGACCTCGTCCAGACGGAGCAGCTCGCGGCGCAGTTCGACGGCGCGCGCGATGCGGGCGGCAATCCAGCCCTCGTCGATCGACTGGTCCGCGTCGGTGGTGAGCAGGCGCAGGGCCACGCGGGCGTGGCCATTCCAGAAACCCCGCCCAATAAAGCGACCCCGGGCATCGTGTACCTCGACGACGGTGCCGGGGGGCAGGCGGTCGTCGGGTTTGACGATCTGGGCCGACCAGACCCACGGATGGCCGGGGACGCGGTCGTTTTTGAGGCGGATGACGGGCAGGGCTGGCGTATTCATCCGCCCATGATACCGGGGCTCAGCGGCCGAAGCGCAGCACCAGCCAGGAAACGAGGGCCAGCAGGTTGATTCCCAGATGCGCGGCAGACGGGCCGCCGAGGGCGAGCAGCCAGCCATGCTCCGCGATCGCCCAGTCGAAACCCAGGTGCGGCGAGCGCTGCAGGGTGACCGAGAGATTGGCGAAGGCGCCGCTGGACAGCGCATAGCTGAACATCGGGGTGGCGATCAGCGGGGCCTGGAGGAACTGGGCCCAGATCGACATCTGCGTGCCGCGACCGTCGTTACTCGCCAGCAGAACGCCGGCGACGAGGATGAAGCCGAAAAGCAGCACGCCCAGTACGGCGACGATGGCATCGACACCGCTGAAGCGTCCGTTGAGCAGACGCTCGAACTGATGGACCAGACCGAACAGGCCGCCGGCGATTTCGAACACGGCGATGATGCGGGTGAAGAAGGAATTCAAAGCGGTCTCCACGAGAAAACAGGAAGGTGTGATTAAAGGTCGTCGGCGATGTCGTGCAGGTCGGCGATGTGCTGTTCCCACCAGCGAGGCTCGGCCGCGAAGGGAAACGCGGCGGGGAAGGCCGGGTCGTGCCAGCGCTCGGCGATCCAGCCGGCGTAATGCACCTGACGCATCGCGCGCAGCGCGGGCACCAGCGCCAGTTCCGTCGGGTCGAAGTCGCGAAACTGGCCGTAGCCTTCGAGCAAGGCATCCATCATGGCGTCGTCGCCCGCGAGCATCCATAGATCCTGCACGGCCGGTCCCATGCGCGCGTCGTCCAGGTCGACGAAGTGCGGGCCGGCGTCGGTCCACAGGACGTTGCCCGGATGGCAGTCGCCGTGCAGGCGGATGCGGTGAACCGGTCCGACCGCTTCGATGCGGTTCGCCACGGCGTTGTCCACGCGCGACGCGGCGTTGCGATACGCATCGAAAAGATGCGCGGGCAGCAGGTCGGAACCCAGCGCGGCGCGCGTCGGCATGTCGATCATCGTCGCCCGGTCGAGCGTGGTACGGGCACGAAACGGCTGGCGCGCACCGATCGCATGCATGCGACCGAGCAACCGTCCCAGCCATTCGAGCTGGTCCGCCGATTCGAGCGATGGCGCGCGGCCACCCCGGCGCGGATACACGGCGTAGCGATAACCCTCATGGCGCAGCATCGTCCGGCCATCGAACGCCAGCGGCGCGACCATCGGCAATTCCGCCGCGGCGAGTTCGAGCGCGAACGCATGCTCTTCCTCGATAGCCGCGTCGGTCCAGCGGCCCGGGCGATAGAACTTGGCCACCACGAAACCACCGTCGTCTAGGCCGACCTGAAACACGCGGTTCTCGTAGCTGTTGAGCGTCAACAGGCGGCCATCGCTCCAGGTGCCGGTGGCGTCCACGGCGGCCAGCACGACATCCGGCGAGAGGGCGGCGTACGGCGCGCTTTCGCTCACGAGCGCAGGTTTCCCGGCGCGCCACCCGGCGATGGAATCACCGCCATGGTCAGGCGCGAGAGGCAGACCAGCTTGCCCTGTTCCTCTTCGATGCGGATTTCCCAGACCTGCGTGGTGCGACCCAGATGCAGGGCTTTGGCCGTGCCCGTGACGATGCCGCCGCGCACGCCGCGGATATGGTTGGCATTGATGTCGAGGCCGACGGCGACTTCTTTCTCGACGTCCAGCGTCAGCAGGGCGGCGGAGCTTCCGAGCGTCTCGGCCAGCACGACGGAAGCACCGCCGTGCAGGAGACCGAACGGTTGCTGCGTGCGGTGATCGACAGGCATGGTGCCGCGCAGCCAGTCGTCGCCGAAGTCGGTGAAGCGGATGTCGAGGGTCTCCATCATCGTGCCCCGGCTCCAGCCGTTGACGCGAGCGAGGTCGATGGGGTTTTTCCAGATGGCCATACGTGGGGTCGTCCCATGAGCAAGCCATCATTGTCCTACAATGCGCAGGTGCCCACCGTAACCCTGACATCGTCCGGCAAGCGATTCGACGCCGAGACCGACGAAACCGTACTCGAAGCCGCCCAGCGGGCGGGTATCGCGCTGCCGTACTCCTGCCGTGGCGGTGTGTGCGGCAGCTGCAAGGCCACCCTGGTCGAAGGCGACTGCGCCTACCCGCGCAATCCGCCCATGGCGTTGTCGGCGTCGGAGAGCGAGCACCACGCGATCCTGCTCTGCCAGGCCGTGCCGCAAGGCGACATCGCCATTCGCGCGCGCGAGATCGCCTCCGTCGAGGACATTCCGCATCGTCGTGTCGAGACGGAGGTGGTCGAGCGTCGCCTCCTCGCACCCGATGTCGTAGGCATCTGGCTGCGTCCTTTACAGGGCGACCGGCTGAACTGGCTGCCAGGTCAGTACCTGGATGTGATCCTCGAGGACGGCAAGCATCGCCCGTTCTCGATCGCCAGTGGCCCCCGCCGCGACGGGCTCATCGAACTGCACGTGCGTCACGTCCCCGGCGGCGGCTTCACGTCGTGGGTGTACGAGTCGCTGAAAGTCGGCGATCGCCTCGCGATCGAAGCGCCCCTGGGCACCTTCGTGCCGCGCGAGGATTCCGAGCGTCCCATGCTGTTCATGGCCGGCGGTACGGGCTTCGCGCCGGTGAAGGCCATCGTCGAACACTTCATCGCGCTGGGTACGCGTCGTCCCATGCATATCTACTGGGGCGCGCGGATCGCCGCGGATCTTTACCTGCTCGACCTTGCGCGCTCATGGGCCAGCAAGGTGCCGAACATCACCTTCACGCCGGTGCTGTCCGATCCGGACGAAGCGCAGGCCGGTGGGTTGCGCGAGGGGCTGGTCCACAACGCGTTGCTGGCGGACCATCCGGACCTGACGGGCGTGGAGCTCTACATGAGCGGGCCGCCGGCCATGATCGCGGCGGGCCGGGACTTCTTTGTCGAGGCCGGCCTTCCGGAGGACCGGCTGTATTTCGACTCGTTCGATCTGGCGCCGGATGTGCTCGATGCGATCCTGCGCGGGCGCGCGGGGATTCACGGGCTCTAGCGGTCCCCGGGGGCTCTGGCGGTCCAGGGGGGGGGCTCCAGGGGCTTCCGGCGCTTTCGCAGGTCTGGATCGCGCGCGGGGCGCGCTCCTACCGTTTGCCTTTCGCTGTCGGCAACTGGGCCGCCTGCCAGCCGTAGGTGCCGCCTTCCAGCACGAACACCCTGGCGAAGCCCGCCTTGATCAGGCGGTTGGCCGCCTTGCCGACGCCACGCCCGTCCTTGTCGACCAGCACGACCGGAAGCTCCTTCGCCTTGCTCAGGTCCTTCTGGGTTTCAGGGTCGAACTGGCTCATCGCCACGTTCTTTGCGCCCGGAATGTGGGCCTTCTCGAAGTCGGCGCTGGCCGACAGGTCGACGATGAGCGGGGTGTCGCGGTTGATCAGCTGGGTGAGCCCGGCCGGCGTCAGGCTCTTCCACTTGCGGAACAGCACGCTGACTTCGCCCGCGATCAGGGCGATCAGGATGACCACGAAAAGCGCGACCAGCGCGCCATGGTTGCTCACGAACTGGGGCAACTTCTGCAAAACGTCGTTCATCGGGTCTTCCGCGTGCCAATAGGGCTAAACGCTCGATTATAGCGGCTTCACTGCGGTGTGAAGTTCGGCAGGCCCGTCATCAGGCGCCACTTCTTCTTTTCGCGGTCGTAGTGCCAGCGCTGGCGGTCGAGGACGGTCCGCTCCGCCTGCGTGTTGATGTTGACCACGCTGATCTGGACCAACTGGACGACATCGTCCGGGCCATCGGGCCGCGGGCCGCCGCCCTCGTCGTAGCCGGTCACCCGCAGCTGGGCCAGCCGGCTCATTTCGACCTGGCTGACCGGGTGCTCCTCGGCATAATCCGGATCGATATAGATCTGCGCGCCGGTGAAATCGCCCCAGCGGATCGAGCCCGCGTAGTTCATCAGGGTGCTGTTGAGCGCCTGGTTACGAATGTCCGTGGCGCAGCCGGAGAGGGTCGCGAGCACGAGCACGAGGGAGGGCAGGGCGAGTCGGCGCATGGCAGGATCCGTAGAGGCGTCGGCGGGCATTATGCCCGGCGTTTAGCCACGAAGCGCGCGTCCATGCTGGCAAGCGGTTTGCCGTTGCCGCCGGGGACGACGCAGGTGAAGTCGGCGCGGGCCCTGCCGCGCCCGTCCAGCGTCGCGAAAAAGGAGCTCCAGCGCGCGCCGGGCGCCAGACTGGCCTCCGCGCGCAGGTCGGTCCAGACCGGATCCAGGTAGCGCACCGTCGAGTCCGCCACGAAGACATCGCAGTCGCTGCCACGACGGCGCAGCATGGCCTCGACCAGGCTCCAGCAGGCCAGGGTCATCAGGGTGACCAGGCTGCCGCCGAACGCGCAGGCCTTGTCGTTGATGTTGGGGGCGAGCGGGGCGGTCATGACGAGGCGTTCGCCATCGAACTCGGCGAGGTGCACCCGCATGGCCTGCGCGAGGGGGATGCCGTCGAGGATGAAGCGCTCGAGGCTGGCGAGATCGTCGGGTATCGAAGTCATAAGCGGTCAAGTCTACGAGGCGAGGTAAACCGTTCGCATCCGTATGGCGCCCCAACCTTCGGCATTGGTGACGCGGCCCGCATCTTTCTATGCTGGCGTATCACTCGCAGGATGCTTTCACGTGAGCCGTACCCACCCGCTTCGCAACGTCACGGTCGTGATTACCCGGCCCGCAGGCACGGCTGGCCCGATGAGCCGTCGTGTACGCAAGCTCGGCGGCATTCCGGTGAGCGTACCCGGGCTCTCGTTGCGCGCCACGGAGGATGCGAGTGCCGTCGACGCCGATCTGCGTCGTGCACTCGAGGGCGATATCCTGATTTTCACCAGCCCTGCCGCCGTGCGTTTCGCCGCCGACGTGCTGCCGCTGGCCACGCGCGCCGTGGTGATCGCCGTCGGGCGCGGCACGGCGCGTGCCCTGCGTACCGCGAACCTGCCCGATGCGCGCTTCCCAGAAACGTCTCAGAACAGCGAGGGTGTGCTCGATCTTCCCGAACTGGCGGACATCCGTGGCCGCCGTGTGGCCCTGATCGGCGCCGCAGGGGGGCGCGGGCTGCTCCGTGAGCAACTCGTGGCACGGGGTGCCCTCCTGGCGGAGATCCACGTTTATCACCGGGTGGCGCCCCGGCTGGATCGTCGGCACATCGACCCGCTCCTCAAGCTCACGCGCCGCTCCGCCGTCCTGCTTTCCAGCGCCGAGGCGCTCGATCATCTGCACCGCGCCCTGATCGCTCCCGCGTGGCGCCGCCTGATCCAGGCGGTGGCCGTCGTCAGCAGTGAGCGGCTGCGCGATATCGCCGTGCAGGTCGGTTTCGAACGCGTGGTGGTGGCTGCCTCGGCGCTACCGGGCGACCTCCTCGCGGCCGCAAGCCAGGTGTCGTTCACGCGCCGTTGAGGGATGTGTTCCATGCGTTGGCGTACGGCCTGCTAGCATGCGGCCCATGACGACCGAGACCCCACCGACCGATTCCGTCCCGGCGCAGCCGGCCCCGGCCGCCGCGCCTCCGACCGCCCGTGCGCAACGGTCGCGCGACCCCGCTCCACGCCGTGGGGGTGGCGCGCTTGCCGTTGCCATCCTGCTCTCGCTGGCCGCGCTCGGCGCGGCGGGCTACACCGGCTGGACCGTCTGGAACATGCGCCAGGATCTGGGCGCGGCGAATGGTCTGCGCGGGCAGGTGGACACGCTGCAGGCCGCCGTCGACGGTCTGCGCGACGACAACGCCAATCTTCGTCGCCGGGTCGGTGACGCCGATGGCGTGAATCGTTCCGCACGCGAAGAGATGCTCGGCGTGTCCGAGCGTACGAAGAACCTCGAGGATGCGGTAGCCAACCTGTCCGAGCGCAGCCTGAGCGGTCATGACGCGATGCTGCTCGACGAAGCCGAATCCCTGCTGCGCATGGCGAAGGAGCGCTTCGCCCTGTTCGGTGATGCCAATGGTGCGTTGTCGGCCTACGACCTGGCCGATAAGACGCTGGCCGCCGTCAACGACAGCGCTTTCTCCGCCGTGCGCCAGAACCTGGCGGCTGAGCGCGAAGCGTTGAACGGTATCGCTCCGCCTGCGCGCGCCAGCGACCTCGCGGCGCTCGCCGAACTGCGTGCGCAGATCCCGACGCTGCCGCTGACGAGTACCGACGCGAAGAACGACACCACCCAGGATCGCGACTTCTGGCAGCGTGCCGGCGACGCGCTGGGGAGCATCGTCAAGGTCAGTCACGACGACGGCACCCCGCTGGGTCTGGCCGACGATCGCATCGCACGCGAACTGGCTGCGCTGGATGTCGCCCACGCGGAATCCGCCGTGCTTGCCTATGACGACGTGGGCCGCCATGCCGCGTTGAAGCGCGTGGATGCCACGCTGGCCGCTCGCTTCGATCCGGCTTCGCCCGCCGTGCAGGCTGCGCGTTCGCGCATCGCCGCGCTGCTGGCCAGTCAGGCGAAGGGGCAGGAGCCTAAGCTCGGCGCCGCCCTCGCGGAACTGCGCAACCTGCGTTCCGTGCATGCGCTGAAAGGTGGCGACACCAATGGTGGTCCCGCCCATGCGGCCAGCGCGTCCGCGCCTGCGGCACCGGCCGTTCCGTCGAGCGCCGCTCCGGCGCCGAAGGCCACGCCATGAAGCTCTGGCGCTGGATCGTCGGTCTCATTCTCGTCGCGGTGATCGCCGCCTTCGCGTGGCACTGGGTCGCCGAGGGCCCCGGCTACGTGCTGATCCACCTGCGTGGCACCAACGTGCAGATGACGGTGGTGACCGCCGTCGTGATCCTGTTGCTGGCATGGGCGGCGATCACCGCGCTCGTGGCGCTGATCCGCTGGCCGTTCGGGGCGATGACGCGTCGTCACCGCAACCTCAGCCGTCGCCGTCTCTCCGATGGCCTCGTCTCGCTGATCGAAGGGCGGCACGGCGAAGCCGAGCGCGACCTCAACCGCGCGGCGCGTTACCCCTCCGTTCGCGGTCCCGCCCTGCTCGCCGCCGCCGAAGCCGCCGAGCGTCACGGCGAGTCGACCCGAGCGCTGGAAACACTCGACCAGGCCGCGCAGGAAACGCCGCGTGCCGCCCGCGTGTTGCGTGCCCGCCTGTTGCGTCGTGCCGGCAAACCGGCCGACGCCGCCACCCTGCTGGCGCCCGAGGCTAACAGCGGTGCGCTCACGCCCGCGGGCTGGATCGAATTTGCCGAAGCCTCGCTCGCCTCGGGTGACGCACGCGGCGCGGTCCGCGCGATCGAACCCTTGCAGAAGAGCGGCGAGTTCGGCTCGCGTGCCTTTACCGAACTGGAATCGCGCATCGTCGCGGCGTATATCGCCAGCGCGCCGGATGGCGCGGCACTGGCCGCGTTGTGGTCGCAGCTGCCGAAGGGGCAGCGTCGCCTGCCCGCGGCCGTGGACGCGTATGCGCGCCAGGCGGCGCGTCATGGTCAGATCATGGCGGCGATGGACGAGATCGAGACGTCACTGCGTCGCGAATGGTCGCCGACACTGATCGCCACCTATGGCGGCATGGGTGCGGAAGACATCGACCAGCGCCTGCGCAAGGCGGAGGCCTGGATCGACACGCATCCGAACGATGCGGCACTGCTTACGGCAGTCGGCCGTATGTGCGTTCGCGTGCGCCTGTGGGGCAAGGCGAAGCCGCTGCTGGAGCGCGCGCTGGCCATCGAGCCCAGCGTCGCCGCCTGGGAAGCGCTTGGCGACGTCTACGTCGGCGAAGAGAATCCCGCCATTGCCCAGCGTTGCTATCGCAACGCGCTGGCACTGGCGCGCGGCGAGGTCACCGAGGCACTGCCCGAGATCCGTACGGGACGTATCGATACGCGTGTCACCGCGGTGGAAGAGCGTGATCAGCACGGGGTGCCGCGTTTGTCGCCGTGATCAGCGACCGGGCACTGGCGGATGCCAGTGCCCGGCCCTGGCGCAGCGGTCCGCACGTGTCTTGAGGCGTTCCGCCTCCACAGGTGCGCGTCCGGCCAACGCGTCAGGCGCATCGAGTTCCAGATAGAGATCGGCACACTGGCGTGGCGTATCCGCCGGTAATGGCGTCGGGTCGTACGGCACGGAAGGTTTGTCTGCGAACCCGTTAAAGACCAGATGTCCGATGCCCACGCACATCGACATGACCAGCACCGCCAGCCACGAGGACGACCTGCCTCGTGCGCGTTCGCGGGCACGGGCGACCCCGACCGGGAGAAAAGCCGAATCGGGCAACGCCATGCGCCGGTACATGTCCTGGGAGGATGGCGATTGCGCGTCGAACATGGATTGCCACGCTCGCAGCGTGTCACGGGAAAGGTGCAGGCCGAGCCACGCCGGATAGCTCTCGCGGAGCCTTGCCACCTCAGGCCAGTGTCGCAGCAGCGATGTGTCCAGCGACGTCTCGGCACGGGCGAAGACCGCGAGCCATCCATGGCGCTGGTCGGTACCCAGCTCGTTCCACGCATCGCGTTCGGACAGCACCTTCTCGACCCACTGGCCCCGTTTGCCCAGCGCGGCAAGATGGCCCACCTCGTGCCAGTGGAACTGCTCTTCCGCCGCCGCGAAGACGTCCACCCGGTGGCCGATACGCTGCAGCGCGACCAGATCGATCAGGTGTTCCTCGTACAGTCCCGGCGCATCGATGTATTGCTTGCGCACCTCCGCCAGCGATGCAGCCAGAAGAGCAGTCACCTGCCCGGCGCCGTGGGTACCGACCTCGGCGGCGAAATCCATGGCCAGCGCCAGTGTGTTGTCCGTCACGGGGGGATGGTCGGGGGATGCGCCGGCGGTCACTTCTTCCGGCTCAAGGGCGTCGTCCCGGAGCGCCCCGACGTCCGTCGACACGGCGAGGGGCGGCTCGCTTGCTCCCGCCTCGCACCAGGCCCGGGCCGCTTCGTACGCTTCGCGCAGCCTGCCGAAACCGGCGGGATCCGTTTCGGGATCGATCTGACGGAGCGCTGCGGCGTACGCGCGACGGACGGCGACCGGGTCCGCATACCCCGGCAACCCGAGCACCTGCAGATGCCACGGGGTTCCCGCGGTCACTTCATCCATCCGAGCTGGCGAAAGACGGCGACGGCGATGCGGACCGCCATGCCGAAGTAGAAGAGCCAGGCAAGTCCGCCGGTGAAACGCTCCCTGATCCAGCTCCACCACGCCGCCGGTGCCGCACCGCGCTCCGCCTTGCGTTCGAGCTTGCGACGACGCGCCGGCGGCAAGGCCGCAAACGCCTCGCGCCAGGCCTCGAGCACCTCGTTCGTGACGCGAAGTGACAGGTAGGTTCGATACGTACCGAGATATCGGGCGATCAGGGGCCATGCGGCGACCACGTGGGGCGCCCGCACGTCGTCCTCGCGTGTGGCGGCGCGAATCGCGTGGAAAACCCGCTCCTGCACGCGTTCCGGCAGTGCCTTCCATCCGGTCTCCTGGACGAGCACGTGTTCGACCCAGCGCCCGTGATCGCCCAGCTCGGCGAGACGGCCGACCTCGTTCCAGTGGAATTCCTGCGTCGCCGCGGCGAAGACCTCATCGCGCCTGGTCAAATCCTGCCCGGCGATCGCGGCGATCAGCAGCACTTCGAACCAGGCCGGCGCATCGACGTGGCCGCGTACGGTCTGCGTCACGCGATACAGAAGCACACGCGCGCCGGTGCCGGGCTCCGCGACAAGGCTGCCCGCAAAGGACGACAAGGCAGCGCTCGCTTCGTCCCGGGGGTCGAGGCTGGCTGTCGCGGGTGTCGGCGGAACATCGTCCGTCACCGCGTGCTGGCGCGGAACGTCGGCGCCCGCGCCGTCGCGATACCGCGCTTGAGCCTGTTCATACGCCTCGCGCAGCGTCGCAAAGGCCGCTGGGTCCCTTGCCGGATCGATGGCCTTCAGGCGTGAGGCATACGCGCGCCGGATGGCACGCTCATCGGCGTCGGGGTCGATGCCCAGAACGGCGAAGAAGGATGATTCCATGGCGGTCAGACCGCCGGATCCGGCACGAGGTAATGGTCACGTTCGACGCTGTCGATCGCCTCGCGGAAGGCCGCCGCGTCGCGTGCGATCAGTCGCGGATCCTGCGTGGCGAGCGTCTGTTCGAAGCGGAGAATGACGTCGCCGAGACGATCGCGCAGATCGCCCAGCGATTGCTCGTACATGCGTTCCGCCCGCGCGAGCAGCGTCCTGTTTTCCAGGGTGTCGCGGGGATGGATCTTCAGCTCGGAAAGCGCGGCAAGGCGACGGGCGACTTCGGCGGGTTGCATGTGCGTATCGCCGCTCTCGATCACGAGCTGCTCGACCTTGCCCGTCGCGACGACGGTGACCTCCACCTCGAGCAGGCCGTTGACGTCGTAGGTGAAGCGAACATCCACACCGTCGGCGTGTCCGGGGCCCGGCTCCAGCGGCAAGGTCAGTTCACCCAGTGAGATGTTATCGCGCACCATGCGCGACTCGCCCTGATACACACCGATCCGGATCTGTTTCTGCTGCGGTGTCAGCGGGACGAAACGCTGTACACGACTCACCGGCACCACCGTGTTGCGCTCGATCACCGGCGCATAGAAGCCGGCGGCCTGGGCGCCGTTCTCGATCCGTCGCGACACTTCCGTACCGAGCGTGTACGGGCATACATCGGTCATTACCGTCTCGTCGAGCGCCTTGTCCTTCATTTTCAGGCCCGCCTGCACGGCGGCGCCGAGCACGACCACCTCGTCGGGAGGGTGACCGACCGCGGGGAAACGCCCGAACATGCGTGTCGCCAGCGCACGAATCATCGGCATACGTGTGGCACCGCCGGCCAGCACCACGTTGTCCAGGTCCGCGGCGCGAATGCGCGCGTCACGCAACGCGCGCTCGATCGGCCGCCACAGGCGGTTCAGAAGGGGCTGGGCGAGCTTCTCGAACGCGTCCCCGTCGAGCGCCACGGCAACGGTCTGGTCACGCCAGGCGATCTCGAAGCGCGCCTTTCCCTGCGTACTCAGCTCACGCTTGGCGATTTCCGCCCGTGCCGCGAGGCGCTGCATGAACCTTGCATCGTCGCGTGCGGCTTGCGGAATACCCTCGACAAAAGCGAGATCGGCAATCAGTGTGGCGAAATCCTCGCCACCCAGCATGTTGTCACCCGCGCTGGCGCGCACTTCCATGACACCTTCGAACATCTCCAGAATCGACACGTCGAAGGTGCCGCCGCCCAGGTCGAAGACCAGAAACTGGGTCTCGCCGCCGGCGTCATGCAAGCCATAAGCCAGTGCCGCCGCCGTAGGCTCGTTGAGCAACCGCTCGACCTTCAGCCCGGCGAGTTCACCGGCGACACGCGTGGCTTTGCGCTGCGCATCGGAGAAATACGCCGGTACGGTGACGATGGCCTCGGTGACGGGCTGGCCAAGGAATGCTTCGGCATCCGCTTTCAGTGAACGCAGGACAAGGGCGGAAAGTTCTTCCGGGCGATAGTCGCGATCGGCCAGACGTACGGTCCGGGCACTGCCCATGTACCGCTTGAACAGGGATGCCGTGCGCTGCGGATGGGTCTGCAGGCGCTCGCGTGCCGCCGCGCCGACGAGGACGCTGCCGTCGTCATCGATGCCGACGCACGAAGGCGTCAGCACGCCGCCCAGCGCATTCGGAATGAGGCGCGGCGCGCCATCGATCCACGCGGCGACGAGACTGTTCGTGGTTCCCAGGTCGATCCCGACGATCATGCCTTTCTTCCCTTGCTTGCATGAGCCGCGTAGTCGTCCATGCCAGGCGATCGGCGTTGGAGCCCCTTACAACGCGGTCAGATTGGCATAAGCGTAAACCAACCACTTGCTCCCGGCATCCTCGAAATTCACCTGGACGCGCATGTGCGCACCGGCGCCCTCGGCACTGACGATGGTGCCCTCGCCGAACTTGGGGTGGCTGACCCGCTGTCCCAGGCGAATCGGCGAGGCTTCTTCGAGCGATGGACTGCCGGCGTAACGGTCCGCATACGCCGGGCGGGACACCTGCACCCGCGGGCGCAGCTCATCGATCAGCTCGGGCGGGATCTCGCCAAGGAAGCGCGACGGTCGGGCGAGCATCTCGGTGCCGTGCATGCGGCGCGATTCCGCATGCGACAGGAACAGGCGCTCGCGGGCGCGCGTGATGCCCACATACGCCAGACGTCGTTCTTCCTCGAGGCGGTTCTCTTCCTCCGTGGAGCGCTGGCTCGGGAACAGGCCTTCCTCCATGCCGACGAGGAACACCACCGGGAATTCGAGGCCCTTGGCCGAATGCAGGGTCATCAGCTGGACGCAGTCGTCCCAGGCTTCGCCCTGACCTTCGCCCGCCTCCAGCGCGGCGTGCGACAGGAAGGCGGACAGTTCGTTGAGCCCGGCATCCACATCTTCCGGCGTCATCTCGAAGCGGCTGGCCACGTTGACCAGCTCGTCCAGGTTCTCGACCCGGGCCTCCCCGTTGCCGCGCTTGTCGTTTTCGTAGAAGTCGCGCAGACCGGTATGCAGGATGGCGTGTTCGATCTGCTCGGCGAGGTCGAGCGCGGTGGGGGTGTCGTCGCCGCTGACATTGTCGTGACCGCCGAAGGTACGAGCCAGGTTATCGATGAGCCCGATGAAGGCCTTCAGTGCGTTCTTCGCCCGGCCCGCCAGCGAACCGATCGAGGCTTCGGTGAGTGTGGATTCCCACATCGAGCTGCCATCGCTGCGCGCGCGGCGGCGCAGTTCGTCGAGCGTGCGGTCGCCGATGCCGCGAGGCGGCGTGTTCACCGCGCGCTCGAAGGCGGCGTCGTCATGACGGTTGGAGGCGAGGCGCAGATAGGCCAGCGCGTCCTTGATTTCGGCGCGCTCGAAGAAGCGCAGGCCGCCATACACGCGGTAAGGCGTATCGCGCTGGATGAGCTGTTCTTCGAAGTTGCGCGACTGTGCGTTGGAGCGGTAGAGAATGGCGCAGTCGCGGGCATTGCCATGCTCCGCGATGTGCTCGCGGATGCGTTCGACCACGAAGCGTGCTTCGTCCTGCTCGTTGTACGCCGCATACAGCGCGATGCGCTCGCCTTCACCGCCGTCGGTCCACAACTGCTTGCCCAGGCGTCCGCCATTACGAGCGATCACCGCGTTGGCGGCGTTGAGGATGGTCGAGGTGGAACGGTAATTCTGCTCGAGGCGGATGGTCCTGGCGCCCTGAAAATCGCGCAGGAACTGCTGCACGTTTTCCACCTTTGCGCCGCGCCAGCCGTAGATCGCCTGATCGTCGTCGCCGACCACGAAGACCTGCCCCGTGTTGCCGGCGAGCACGCGGATCCACGCGTACTGCAGCGTGTTGGTGTCCTGGAACTCGTCGATCAGCAGGTAGCGCCAGCGATCCTGGTAGTGCTTGAGTACCTGTGGATCCTTCAGCCAGAGCTCGTGCGCGCGCAGCAGCAACTCGGCGAAGTCGACCAGGCCGGCGCGCTGGCACTGCTGCTCGTACGCCTTGTAGACCTCGACGAACGTGCGCGTGACCGGATGGTCGCGGTGCTCGATGCTGTCCGGGCGCTTGCCCTCGTCTTTCCAGTTGTTGATCTGCCAGGCGGCCTGACGCGGCGGGAAACGCGCCTCGTCCAGCCCCATGCCGGCAATCACCCGCTTGATCAGCCGTTGCTGGTCGTCGGAGTCGAGGATCTGAAACCCCTCGACCAGTCCGGCCTCGCGCCAGTGACGGCGGAGCAGGCGGTGGGCGATGCCGTGGAAGGTGCCGACGGTAAGCCCCTGCGTACCGCCAGGGATGATCCCGTCCAGGCGCGAGCGCATTTCGCCCGCCGCCTTATTGGTAAAGGTGACCGCCAGGATCGCCCAGGGCGGCACGCGTTCGACTTGGGTCAGCCAGCCGATGCGGTTGATCAGGACGCGGGTCTTGCCGGAGCCGGCCCCCGCGAGAATCAGGTAATGGCCGGGTGGGGCACTGACAGCCTCACGCTGGGCGTCGTTCAGATCGTCGAGAAGGTGGGAGACATCCATCCGCCCATTGTAGCGGCTGGGCTCCCACCTTGGCCCGACGGGGCGATCAGCGCTTCTGCGCGATGCCCGCGACGGCGACGATGCCGCCGATCACGATCCCGGCGATGCCCACCCACTGCGGGATGGACTTGTTATGGGTCGCTTCGATCTTGGCCGGTCCCAGCGACGCGACGGTGTCGGTCTTCTGATAGCTGCCGCCGCCGACGGTGATCCAGATACCTGCCGCGACAAGGATGACGCCAACGACAATCAGGCCTGCACGCATGTTTGATTCCTCCCGGTTCGATGTGGGCGGGAGGATGCGTTGACGGATGTGAGGGCAACGTGGGGAGAGCCGGTTTCTGCAAAAAAAACCCCGGAGGCCAGGGGAGCCTCCGGGGCGGGGTGGATGACCGGGCCCAGGGGAAGACCGGGTCGTCCTGAGGTGATCCCAGGGAGGTGGGATCCACCGATGGGACGCCGTTGCGTGCGTCCGAAGATATAGACGCGCTAACGAGGAGAAAGTTGCAACGGATCGCAAAAAAAAGTCAGCCCGTATTCATGGGCTGACTTATCAACGAGTTGCCGTCATTCAATATGAACGACAAAACGGAAATCTTACGTTTGGACTTCCCCGTGGTTCCGAAAACGACCATGAACGCCGCGGTACGACGCTTGGTACGCCCTCAGTGCGCCTCGTCCCAGTTGGCTCCGACGCCGATGTCGACCTGTAACGGCACGCTGAGCGATGCCGCACCGGTCATATGCTTCTCGATGCCGGCGCGGATCTCGTCAACGGCGTCCTCGCGAACCTCGAAGACCAGTTCATCGTGCACCTGCATCAGCAGGCGGACATCGTCGCGGCCTTCGATCCAGCCCGATACCGCGATCATCGCGCGCTTGATGATGTCGGCGGCGGTTCCCTGCATCGGCGCGTTGATGGCGGCGCGCTCGGCACCGGCGCGAAACGCCTGATTGCGCGAGTTCAGATTGTCCAGATACAGGCGGCGGCCGAACAACGTCTGCACGTAGCCGTCGCGATGCGCCTGCTCACGGGTCGTGTCCATGAACGTGCGGACGCCGGGATAGCGCGAGAAGTAGCGACCCATGTAATCGGATGCTTCGCCTCGATCGACGCCGAGCTGCTTCGCGAGCCCGAAAGCGCTCATGCCGTACATGAGGCCGAAGTTGATCGCCTTCGCCGCGCGGCGCTGGTTGGTGGTGACCTCATCGGCCGGTACGCCGAAGACTTCCGCCGCGGTGGCACGGTGGACGTCGCCTCCCTCCCGGAATGCGCGAACCAGACCCTCGTCGCTGGACAGGTGCGCCATGATGCGCAGCTCGATCTGGGAGTAGTCGGCCGCGACGATGCGCCATCCCGGCGGCGCGACGAAGGCCTGGCGGATGCGCCGGCCTTCCTCGGTGCGCACCGGAATGTTCTGCAGATTGGGGTCCGACGAGCTGATGCGGCCCGTGGCGACCGCGCCCTGGTGGTAGCTGGTGTGTACGCGGCCCGTACGCGGGTTGACGATGCCGGCGAGCTTGTCGGTGTACGTCGAGCGCAGCTTGGCGAGGCCACGGTACTCGAGGATGATGCGCGGCAGTTCGTGCGTTTCGGCGATCGCTTCGAGCGCTTCCTCGTTGGTCGAGGGCTGGCCGGTCGGCGTCTTTACCTTCGCCGCGAGACCGAGCTCGTCGAACAGCACGGCCTGCAGCTGCTTCGGTGAGTCGAGGTTGAACTCGTGACCGGCCGATGCGTGCGCGACGCTCTGCAATTCCAGCATGCGCTTGCCGAGCTGCTGGCTCTGCAGACGCAGGACGTGCGCATCGATCAGCACGCCGGTGCGCTCCATCTTCGCAAGGACGGGTACGAGTGGCACCTCGATGTCCTGATAGACGTCACGCAGCGACGGCTCGGCTTCGAGCTTCGGCCACAGCGCATGGTGCAGGCGCAGCGTGATGTCGGCGTCTTCCGCGGCGTAGCGGCAGGCCGTGTCGCAGTCCACCTGCGAAAACGGAATCTGCTTCGCGCCCTTGCCGGCGACCTGTTCGTACTTGATCGTCGTGTAGCCGAGGTAGCGCTGGGCCAGCGAGTCCATGTCATGGCGCGTGGCGGTGGCGTTGAAGATGTACGATTCCAGCATGGTGTCGTGCGCGAGGCCCTGCACGTCGATACCGTAGTGCGACAGGACATTGATGTCGTACTTGCCGTGTTGACCGACCTTGCGGCGCTTCGGATCTTCGAGGACCGGTTTCAGCGCGCTGAGCACATGATCCCTCGGCAGCTGCGTCGGCGCGCCGGGATAATCGTGGGCCAGCGGGATATACGCGGCTTTGCCGGGTTCCACGGCAAGCGACACGCCGACGATCTCCGCCATCATCGCGTCGATACTGGTGGTTTCGGTATCGAAGGCGATGAGCGTCGCGGTTTCGAGCTTCTCCAGCCACGCGGCGAGGCGGTCTTCGGTGAGGACCAGTTCGTATTCGCCGGGGTGGGACAGCGAGACATCCGGTGCGGCGACCACGGGAGCGGCCGATGTCGCCGGCGCGGCGGAACCCGCCGCGGACACGGAAGCCCTAGCCGGTGCGTCGGTGCCTGCCTCGAGGTCTTTCAGCGCGGCCTTGAAGTCATAGCGCGCATAAAGCTCTCGCAGTGCGTCGACATCGCGATCGCGCATCGACAGGTCGACCGGCGCGAATTCCAGCGGCACATCGGTACGGATCGTCACCAGCTCGCGGGATAGCGGCAGGCGCGGGATGGCCGCGCGCAGGTTCTCGCCGATCTTGCCGCCGATCTTGTCGGCATTGGCAAGCAACGTATCGAGGTTGCCGTACTCGCCCAGCCATTTCGCCGCCGTCTTCGGCCCGCACTTTTCCACGCCCGGGACGTTGTCGATGCTGTCTCCCATGAGGGTGAGGTAATCGACGATCTGCTCGGGACGAACACCGAACTTGGCGAAGACGCCGTCGGCATCCATGGTGGTGTTGGTCATCGTGTTGATCAGCAGCGTGTGCTTGCCGACCATCTGCGCGAAATCCTTGTCGCCGGTGGAGATGATCGTATCGATGCCCTGCTCGGCCGCCTGGCGGGCGAGGGTGCCGATCACGTCGTCGGCTTCGACGCCGGCCACGCAAAGGATGGGAAAGCCCAGTGCGCCGACGATTTTCATCATCGGTTCGACCTGCGCGCGCAGGTCGTCCGGCATCGACGGGCGGTTGGCCTTGTACTCCGGGTACAGATCGTCGCGGAAGGTACGTCCCGGCGCGTCGCAGACGAAGGCGACGTAGTCGGAACCGGCCTTCATGGTCGTGCGCAGCATGTTGACGATACCGAACAGCGCGCCCGTGGGTTCGCCGAAAGCATTGGTCAGGGGAGGCAGCGCGTGGAACGCGCGATACAGGTACGAGGACCCGTCGATGAGCGTGAGTGTAGGCATCCCCGGATTCTCTCACGGCCGGTCGCGCAGGGTTCGTCATGGCCGATCGTTCACGTGGAAACAGGGTGGCGCCTTGCTATCCTCGTTCCCCCGCCTGGAGAGATTCCCCATGAACCGCTCGTCTGTCCTCGTCGCCGCGCTCGCCCTCGTCCTGGCGCTGCCCGCCGCCGCGCAAACCGCCACGGATCCGAAGTTCGCCCCCCTCCCGCCGCCACCGGGGCTGAACGATCCGGGCGTCAAGCCGGGTGAAGCCGACCGCTCGGGGCAGAAGCCCGTAGACCGGCCGGTGACCTATGATGAGGCCCAGGACGGCAAGTCGACGCCGGCCACCTCGGACGCCCAGGGCGTTCGCTCGCCGGTCGACCTGCCGACCATGCAGGACAGGGGCGCCGTCGACGCCCGCGGCCAGCAGGCACCTCAGGTGACCGTGCGCAATCAGGACAATGGCGACCGCGTTGAGGAATACCGTACGGGTGGCAAGCTGTTCATGGTCGTCGTGACGCCCAAGAACGGCGTGCCGCAGACGTATATGGCCGACCCGGACGGCAAGCTGCACAACGACCCCAAGAACGGCCCCGTGAACCCGGTTTACTACAAGGTCTACGAGTGGGGCGCCGCGCCGAAGCCCGCCGGTTCGAACTGACGGGTTGAATGGGTGCCCGCCGTGGCAGGCGGGCTCCTGCCCGAAGCTCAGTCATCCAGTTCGGGGTAATGCCGGAAGATGCCGTTGGTGTTGAACGGCACACGGCGTTCCGACGCCAGATAGGCGGCGATATTCGGCCGGTCGGCTACGCGTTTCGCCAGGTCCCTCAGCAACGGTACTTTCTGCTTCGCCAGCGCTTTCGGAAAGGCATACTCCAGTCCCGCCATGATCTGGAACAGCGACAGGTCCACGTACGAGTGCTCGCGTAGCGGAAACCTGCCGCCGCCGCGTTCGATCGACTTCTCGAAGTAACCCAGGAATTTCGGGATGCGGTGCTCGCGGAAATCCTTCGCACGCTTCTTCGCCTCGTCGCGCTGGTCTTCGTAGTACAGCTCGTTGGAAACCGGGTGATGCGTATCGTGGACTTCGGCCACGAAGTCGGTGATGGTCAGTTCCAGCTGATGCGCATGCAGCCGCTTCGACTCGTCTTCCGGCACCAGCCCATGGCGCGGCCCGAGGTACTGCAGAATGTTGGCGACCTGCGCGATCACGAGGCGACCCGACTTCAGGAAGGGTGGGGCGAACGGCATGGCGCCCTCCCGATCGCCGTTGAGAAACGGCATGATCGCATCGTCGCCCTCGATCCGCGCGACGTCGGCGTATTCGGCGCCCGCATCCTCGAGACACAGACGAACGAACTCGCCGCGCCCCTGCAGTCCCGTCCAGTAATAAAGCTGATAGCTCATCGACCGACCTCCTGCCACAAAGCGCGAAGGGTGCGCCCGCCGCGTTCAAGCCAGCGTGAGCGCGATGTCGCGGAACGTTTCCCAGACCGTCTGCGCAGGCGGCGACAACGATCGCGCCCGGCGGCGGACCAGCGTGACTTCACGGCTCAGCTCCGGCGTCAGGCGTCTCGCCACCAGGCCCGGCCGCAACGCATCCAGCGACAGCCGTGGTGTGACCGTCACACCGAGACCCGCTTCGACCATACGGAACGCGGTATGCGGGTGCCCCACTTCGAGTGTCACGTGCATCGGGATGTCGCGTGACGTGAACGCGGCATCGATGATGCGCCGGCTGCCGGAGGCATGGTCGAGCAGGATCAGCGGCTGATTCGCGAGGGCGTCCCAGGGCACGATCGGCATCGAGGCCATCGGATGATCGCTGAGACACACGACGTCGAAAGGATCGCGAAGAATCGTCTCCGCGTCGAACTCTTCCACGGTCGCCGGTTCCACCGTCAGGCCAAAGTCGATCTCGCCGCCCCGCACCGCGTCCAGCACCTGGGTCTGGTTCTGGTCGCGCAGAACGATTTCCAGCGACGGGTGCCCGATCGCGCAGCGGGCGATGCATAAGGGCACCAGGCCGGCCGACAGCGTCGGTACCGCCGCGATTCGTACGCGCCCGCGCAGAGGATCCGCCTGGGTGCGGGCATGGGCGAGGACCCCGTCGAGCTCATCGAGGACGCGCGCCAGGGCCTGCTCGAGGTAGCGGCCGGCTTCGGTCGGCACGACCTCGCGCGTGCTCCGGTCGAAGAGGCGGACGTCGAGCTCGCCCTCGAGGTCGGCCACGAGGCGGCTGACGGCCGGCTGCGTGAGATGCAGGGTCTCCGCTGCGCGTCGGAAATGCCGGTGGCTGGCGACGGCCAGGAACGCCCGGAGCTGTCGCAGGGAAACATTCATGCGATTAATGTATCACTGAATCAGATAAAACGAATTGCCTTATCAACCGGTTGAAGCTGCAATAGGTGCCATTCACGCTGCCCCTGTGTCGCCGCCATGCGCCGCTTTCTCCCCGATGGTTTCACCCTTTCGCTGATCGCCACCGTCCTGCTGGCCAGCCTGCTGCCTTGCAGGGGCGAGGCCGCCGCCGTCTTCGAGGTGGTCACCGACCTCGCCATCGCCCTGTTGTTCTTCCTGCACGGCGCGAAGCTGTCGCGTGAGGCCGTGGTCGCCGGGATGACCAACTGGCGGCTGCACCTCACGGTGCTGGCCAGCACCTTCCTGCTGTTCCCGCTGCTTGGCCTCGTATTGAAGCCGCTACTGTCGCCGCTGGTCTCACCCGATCTGTACCTGGGCATTCTGTTTCTGTGCACCCTTCCCTCGACGGTGCAGTCGTCCATCGCATTCACGTCGATCGCGCGCGGCAATGTGCCGGCCGCGATCGTGTCGGCGTCGGCATCGAGCCTGCTGGGTATCTTCATCACGCCGTTGCTGGTCGGCCTGATGATCGCGGGCACCGGGCAGGGCGGCCTGTCGTGGCACTCGGTGGGCGCCATCGTCATGCAACTGTTCGTGCCCTTCGTCGCCGGCCAGATCGCGCAGCGCTGGATCGGCGGCTGGGTACGCAAACACGCGAAGCTGCTGACTTACGTCGACCGCGGATCGATCCTGCTCGTGGTGTATACGGCTTTCAGTGCCGCCGTGTTGCAGGGGCTCTGGCATCAGTTGCCGGTGCCGGTGCTCGCCGGCCTGATCGTGGTGAACATCGTGCTGCTGGCCTGCGCGCTGCTGGTCACGCGTTACGGTGCGCGAGCATTGGGCTTTGCGACGGAGGATGAGATCACGATCGTGTTCTGCGGCTCAAAGAAGAGCCTGGCCTCGGGCGTGCCGATGGCGAAGGTGTTGTTCGCCGGGCATCCGCTGGGACTGATCGTATTGCCCATCATGCTGTTTCATCAGATCCAGCTGATGACGTGTGCGGTGCTGGCGCGACGTTATGCGATGCGGCGGGTTGAATCGCCGGCAGGGCTGGCTCCTACAAGGTAACGGGTTCCCTGCAGGAGCCAGCGCTGCTGGCGAAAGCACGCGACCTCAGTGCCTGAAGTGGCGAACGCCGGTAAACACCATCGCCATATCGTGCTCATCCGCCGCGGCGATCACTTCGTTATCGCGCATCGATCCGCCCGGCTGGATCACCGCACGAATACCGGCGGCGGCCGCCGCGTCGATGCCGTCGCGGAACGGGAAGAACGCATCCGACGCCATTGCGCTGCCCGGCACGACGAGGCCTGCTTCTTCGGCCTTGAGTCCTGCGATCTTCGCGCTCACCACGCGGCTCATCTGGCCCGCGCCGATGCCGACCGTGCGGTTGTCCTTCGCGTAGACGATCGCGTTCGACTTGACCATCTTGGCGACGCGCCAGGCGAACAGGAGGTCGTCGAGTTCGGCGGCGCTGGGCTGGCGTTTGCTGACGACCTTGAGTTCGTCGCGCTGCACCTGCCGATGGTCCGCCGTCTGCACCAGCAGGCCGGAGCCCACGCGCTTGATGTCGTGCGTATTGCGACCGTCACCGGGCGGAATTTCCAGCACGCGCACGTTGGCTTTCTTCGTGGCTTCTTCCACCGCGCCCGCATCCACGGACGGTGCGATCAGCACTTCGACGAACTGGCGCTTGAGGATGACCTTCGCGGTCTCCGCGTCGAGCGGGCGGTTGAAGGCGATGATGCCGCCGAACGCCGAGGTCGGGTCGGTCGCGTAGGCGAGTTCGTAGGCGGCGAGCGGGTCCGTCGCGACGGCGACGCCGCAGGGATTGGCATGCTTGACGATGACGCAGGCGGGGGCGTCGAACTGGCGCACGCATTCCCACGCCGCATCGGCGTCGGCGATGTTGTTGAACGAGAGTTCCTTGCCCTGCAACTGGCGGAACGTCGCGAGCGTGCCCGCTGCCGGATACAGGTCGCGATAGAACGCGCCGGCCTGATGGGGATTCTCGCCGTAGCGAAGATCCATCACCTTCACGAAGCGTCCGTTGGACTGCTCCGGAAATTCCGCGCGCGAGGAGACCGCGGTGTGCGTGCCGTCAAGCGAAACGCCTGAGAGGTAGTCGCTGATCGCCGCGTCGTAGTTCGATACGCGATTGAACGCGGCGACGGACAGCTTGAATCGTGTGGCGCGCGACAGGCCACCCTTGCCTTCGATTTCCGCGAGCGCGTCGTCGTACTGCGCCGGATCGGTCAGTACGCCGACGTCGTTCCAGTTCTTCGCGGCGGCGCGAAGCATGGCCGGTCCGCCGATATCGATATTTTCGATCGCATCGTCCAGCGAGCACGCGGGATCGGCCACGGTGCGCTCGAACGGGTACAGGTTGAGCACGAGAAGATCGATCGGCAGGATGCCATGCTCGGCCATGACGGCGTCGTCGGTACCGCGACGTCCCAGCAGGCCGCCATGCACACGCGGGTGCAGCGTCTTCACGCGGCCGGCCATGATTTCGGGGAAGCCGGTGAGGTCGCCGACGTCCCGCACGGGGATGCCCGCGTCGCGCAGCGCCTTCGCCGAGCCGCCGGTGGAAAGGATTTCGATGTTCGCGGCCGCGAGGCGGCGGGCGAGTTCCGTCAGGCCCTGCTTGTCGGAAACGCTGACGAGCGCGCGGCGGACGGGAACGAGGTCGGGCGTGGACATGGGCACTTCCGGGGCGGAAAGCGCTCCATTATAGCCGCCCGGACGTCCGTGCGGCCCCGGGACGGATTGCCTCAGGAAATGCCGTGGGCGGCCAGCTTCTTGCGCAGGGTGGCACGGTTGATGCCGAGAGCGACCGCGGCACGGCTCTGGTTGCCATCGTGGAAGGCGAGCACTTCGCGCAGGAGGGGGCCTTCGACTTCGCGGATGACCAGGGCGTGGAGGCCTTCGCCGCCTTCGGTGTCACCGATGTCGGCGAGATAGCGACGAACCGTACGGCTGACACATTCGCTGAGGGCACTCTGCATGGAGGTCTCGTTGGCGGCCTCACCAGCAGCAAGTCTCACAGCGTTCAAGGCATTCCCCTCTCACAGGCCGGGACGCAGGGCCCCGGTCGGTTCTTATTCGGTATGGTCGCTTGGAATGCGACTTGGACACGCCGTGAACGGGGTCTGGAGTCGCGAAGGGAACCGAGTGTACTCGTCCCGGACCGGGAAGTGCAGGCTTGCAAAAAGAAATTTTTTCGCACGCTCATTCGAACGAGAAGGCGAAAGCGACCGCCCGCTGGCCCGGGTCTTGCACCTCGAAGACCATGGCGGTGGTCGCGCCGCCCGGCAGGCCCCGCTCGCGCACGCCCGTGTCGCCGACATAGTCCTCGGGCTGGAAACGCCGCATCGCCAGGCGCTGCCCGTCAGCGTCGGACAGTACGATGGTGACCACGGGGTAGGGCTGCGCGAACGACGCATCGTTGCGCACGCTGGCGGTGATCAGGAGGCCGTCGCGTACGGAGGGATGCTGCTCCACATCGCGCGCCATCAGGCGCAGCTGTGACGGCGCCGGGACCAGCGGCAGGTGACAGCCGACCATGGCGCAGCCGGCGGCAAGCACCGGGCCTACGGTGGGATCGGCGATCAGGGAGTCGCGCTTCGCCCAGGCCAGCTGCGCGCCCAGGCCGAGCAGCAAGGCTACGCACACCACGGTCCACGCCGCCGTGTGCCAGGACCGCCGGCGCTTCCTCGCAAACCGGGGGGTGAAGGTGAGCTTCGAAAAATCTTCGGCGGCCCCGGAGTCATCGCCGACGGGCGCGTCGTCTTCCACAGGAGGTTCGTCGATAACCGGACGCGGACGGAAGACCGCCACCTCGGCCAGCGGCGGCGTCTGGTCGAGCGCGTGCTCCGCAAGGCGGGTGAACGGCTCGGGCGGGAGTTGCGCGGCGAGGGTACCCAGCGCGTTGAAAACCGTGTCGCAGTGGCTGCAACGCACGCAGCCGCACGCCGGGACGAGCGTCTCGGCTTCCAGCTTGTAGACAGTCAGGCACTCGGGACACTGCGTATACATCGTTCGATCATAACGTGCGCGCCCGGTAGAATCGTCCTCCCGACCAACGATCTGGCCCTCCGATGCCCTGGCTCGAACTCTCCCTGACGATCCGCGCCGCCGAACAGCCGCGTGTCGAAGCCGCGCTCGAAGACCTCGGCGCGCTGTCGATCACCCTGCAGGACGCCGATGCCGAAACCCCCGACGAAGAAGCGATCTTCGAGCCGGGCGTCGGTGAGCTTCCGCTGTGGAACCAGATCGTGCTCAACGCGCTGTTCGACGCGGAAGCCGATCGGCGCGGTCTCACCGCCGCCATTGCCGACGACCTCCCCTTCATCGAACCCGCGCAGATCGTGTGGCGCGACGTGGGCGATCAGGACTGGACGCGTGTCTGGATGGATGACTTCAAGCCGATGCCGTTCGGCCGCCGCCTGTGGGTCTATCCGTCGAACATCGATCCGCCCGCCGACGGCGACATCGTGGTCGTTCGCCTCGATCCCGGCCTCGCCTTCGGCACAGGTACGCATCCGACGACGGCGATGTGTCTGGAGTGGCTGGACGGCCAGCAGATGGCCGGCAAGCTGGTGCTCGACTATGGCTGCGGCTCGGGCATTCTCGCCATTGCCGCGCTGAAGCTTGGCGCGGCGCGCGCGGTCGGTATCGACAACGACCCGCAGGCGATCGTGTCGTCGCACGACAACGCGGAGCGCAACGAGGTGCGCGACGATCTGGCCGTCTATCTCCCGGGTGAGGCGCCTGCCGAACTCGCCGATGTGTTGGTGGCGAATATCCTCGCCGGTCCGCTGGGCGAGCTGGCGCCGGTCTTTGCCGCCGCCGTGAAGCCGGGTGCGCCGTTCGCGCTGTCGGGCATCCTGATCGGGCAGCACGAGGAACTGCTCACGCGTTACGCGGAGTGGTTCGACGATCTCGACGTGCGCACGCTGGAGGACTGGGTACGGATCAGTGGGCGACGCAAGGCGTAAGCGCCGGAACGCCGCTTTGTGAGATCGGACCGCTGGTCTGAGCGGGGCGCGATGCCTCATTAAAAAGAACCCCGCTCGAGGCGGGGTTCTTTTTTTTACGCGGCTGGCGGCGTTTCTTTCTGTTCCGCCATGCGTTTTTCCAGGTAGTGGATGTTCTGTCCGCCCTGCTGGAAGCCGATGTCGGCCATGATCCGCTGCTGCAGCGGGATGTTGCACTTCACACCCTCGATCACTGTCTCGTTCAGCGCCATGCGCATACGTGCGATGGCGGTGGCACGGTCCGGACCGTGCACGATGATCTTGCCGATCATCGAGTCGTAGTTCGGCGGGATGCGGTAGCCGTCGTACAGGTGAGTGTCCACGCGCACGCCGGGGCCACCCGGGGCCTCGAAACGCTTCACCGTGCCGGGGCTCGGCATGAAGGTGTCGGGATCTTCCGCGTTCACACGGCACTCGATGGCGTGGCCGGTGAGCACGATGTCTTCCTGACGGATCGAGAGCTTCTCACCGCCGGCGATCAGCAACTGTTCGCGGACCAGGTCGATGCCGGTCACCAGTTCGGTCACCGGATGCTCCACCTGGATACGGGTGTTCATCTCGATGAAGTAGAAGCGGCCGTTCTCGAACAGGAACTCGAACGTACCCGCGCCGCGGTAACCGATGCGAAGGCAGGCGTCGACGCAGACCTTGCCGATCTCGGCGCGCATCTCCGGCGTGATGCCCGGTGCCGGCGCCTCTTCCACGACCTTCTGGTGACGGCGCTGCATGGAGCAGTCGCGTTCGCCGAGGTGGATGGCGTTGCCCTGGCCATCGGCGAGTACCTGGATTTCCACGTGGCGCGGATTTTCCAGGAACTTCTCCATGTAGACCTGATCGTTGCTGAAAGCCGCCTTGGCTTCCTGCTTGGTCATCACGATGGAGCTGGCAAGGTGCGGTTCGGTGCGCACGACGCGCATGCCGCGACCGCCGCCGCCGCCTGCCGCCTTGATGATGACGGGATAGCCGATCTCACGGGCGATGCGGATGTTCTCTTCGACATCGTCGCCCAGCGGGCCGCCCGAACCGGGCACGCACGGCACGCCGGCGGCTTTCATGGCACGGATCGCCTCGACCTTGTCACCCATCAGGCGGATGACGTCGGCCGTGGGGCCGATGAAGACGAAGCCGGACTCCTCGACCTGCTCGGCGAAATTCGCGTTCTCCGAGAGGAAGCCGTAACCCGGGTGGATCGCGGCGGCGTCGGTGATCTCGGCCGCGGCGATGATGCGCGGGATGTTGAGGTAGCTGTCGACCGAGGGACCCGGGCCGATGCACACCGATTCGTCGGCCAGGCCGACGTGCTTCAGATTGCGGTCCACGGTGGAGTGCACCGCGACCGTCTTGATGCCGAGCGCGTGGCATGCGCGCAGCACGCGCAGCGCGATTTCGCCGCGGTTAGCGATGACGACCTTCTCGAGCATGGGTCTGGCCTCAGGCGATGACGAACATCGGTTCGTCGAATTCGACCGGCTGACCGTTCTCGATCAGCACGGCGACGACGGTACCGGCCACATCGGCCTCGATCTGGTTGAACATCTTCATGGCTTCGATGATGCCGAGCGTCTCACCGGCCTTGACCTGCTGGCCGACGACGGCGAACGCCGGTGCGCCCGGGGTCGAAGCGGAGTAGAACGTGCCGACCATCGGCGCCTTCACCACGTGACCGGCCGGAAGGCCGGACTCGGCGGGTGCCGCCGCGGGTGCCGAGGCAGCCGCGGCCGGTGCCGCTGCCGCGGGAGCGGCGGCCGCCGGAGCCGGCGCCGCATACATCGGCTGGGCGACGGCGGTGCCCTTCGGCACGCGGGACAGACGGACGACTTCTTCGCCTTCCTTGATTTCCAGCTCGGCGAGGTTGGATTCCTCGAGCAGGTCGATGAGCTTCTTGATCTTGCGCAGGTCCATGGGGCAACCCTTAGTCGGTGGTGGAGGTGCGGGCGCCGTCTGGCGCGCCGCGAAGGGGAATTCAGGCGGCGGGTACGGCCAGCCGGAGAAGTGCGGCTTCGAGCGCCAGGCGGTAGCTGTCGCCGCCGAAACCGCAGATCACGCCCGCGGCGATATCGGACACATAGGAGTGGTGCCGGAACGCTTCACGCGCGTGCGGATTGGACAGGTGGATCTCGATGAACGGGATCGCCACGCCGGCCAGCGCGTCGCGCAGGGCGATCGAGGTATGCGTGAAGGCGGCGGGGTTGATCAGGATCCAGGCCACGCCTTCGTCGCGGGCCTGATGCACCCGGGCGATCAGCTCATGCTCGGCATTGGACTGGAACCAGCTCAGGTCGTGCCCGGCCGCCTGTGCGCGGCCCTGTAGCGAGCTGTTGATGTCGGCGAGCGTCTCGCGCCCGTAGACCGACGGCTCGCGAACGCCGAGGAGATTGAGGTTGGGTCCATGAAGGACAAGGATCCTGGCCACGCTTCACCTGTGCCGTAGGTCCGGAAATCCGGAACGCCGCGCAGTGTGCGCCTGTCCCCCGGACTTGTCCAGTTCGGTGAAGATCGACGCAGTTCGCTGGAGATCGCGACTTTCCACACGCTCCCGTATGGTCTTGGCTAGGGCTCGGGGAACAATGTCCGCCATCCGTCGTGCCCGAGCTTGTCCAGCGTGGCCATGTTGGCCTCGAAAATACTGGCCGCCTCCGGAAACGCGGCGACCGCCCGGTCGATGCTGGCTTCGCGCAGCAGGTGCAGGGTTGGGAACGGCGACCGGTTGGTGTAATTGGTGATGTCGTCCGGTGCGGTACCTTCGAACTGAAAGTCCGGATGAAAGCTGGCTACCTGGATCTCGCCGTCCAGCGAGAGCTCGGCCACCGTTTCGTCGGCGATCTCCAGGAATTCGTTGAAGTCCATGAAGTCGCCGAGGACGCGCGGGTGAATCAGCAGCGTGGTGTCGATCGTCTCCGGATCGCTGTCCCGCAGGCGTTTGAGTTCCCGCACCAGATCGTCATGCAGTTGCAGGGGCTGCTCCGCCTCGCTGACGACGAAGCGGATCTGGCCCTTCCTGTGCACGGCCTTGGCGAACGGGCACAGATTGAGGCCGATGACGGCACGTTCGAGCCAGCGACGGGTCGCATCGATCGCCTGGTCGTCTGAAAGCGGGGCATCCATGGTGGAGTTCTCCGGGAGATCTAAGGCGCGAGCCATTCGTCGATCTCGGCCGCGCTGAAGCCGCCGAGTTTGCGCCGCAGGATACGCCCGTCGTCGCCGATGAGGATGCTGTAGGGCAGAACCCGCCGCGTATTGCCGAAGGAGAGCGAGCTGCCGGGGGCGTCGCTGTCGACCAGCAGCACGGGGTAGTTCACCGGGCGCTCGGCGAGATAGCGTGCCGCATCGGCGGCGGTGTCCTCGGCCACGCCCAGGATGGCGACCTTGCGACCATGGTCGCGGTCCGAGGCGGCGCTCAGGAGTGGCATCTCACGCCGGCAAGGGGCGCACCACGAAGCCCAGAAGTTGATCAGCACGCGTCTGCCTCGCCATTCGGACAGGCGATGAGGCGTGCCGTCGATAGCGACGTAGGTGACGTCGGGCGCCACATCGCCCACCTCGGCCACCGTCATCCCGTCCGGGGGCGACGGATTGGCGCGGCGGTGCTCGACATACAGGCCGACCGTTGCCCCGGCGATCGCCAGGGCCACGATCCAGAAGGTCGGGCCGCGTGTCACGAGCCTGACGCGGTATCGAGCGCCTTCGCCACGCCGTCGTAAGTCAGGACGGTGGACAGCTTCCTGCCGTCGCCGCCACCCTTCGGATAGACGACGTACAACGGCACGCCTACCGAGTGGAACTGCTCCAGATACGCGGCGATGGGCGCATTGACGTCGGTCCAGTCACCCTTCATGTAGACGGTGCCCGTGCGCTTGAGCAGGTCCCTGAACGCGTCGGTGTCCAGCACGGCCTTTTCGTTGGCCTTGCAGGTGATGCACCAGTCGGCGGTCATGTCGACCAGTACCGGCGTGCCCGCGGCACGAAGTTCCGCGAGCTTGTCGGCCGAGTAAGGCACCGAGCCGTCGCTGGCCGTGGCGGTGGTCGTCGCTGCGGGAAGGCCATGCACCGTCCACAGCGCGGCCATGGCGCCGACAGCCAGCACGGCGGTGAAGACCCATGAGAGCGCGCTACGACGGCTGCGGCCGTACCACCACAACGCCATCGCCAGCAGTACGCCGCCTGCCAGCACCAGCGCCGTCGCGTCGGCACCACGCTGCTTGGTCAGTACCCACAACAGCCACACCGCGGTGAGGTACATCGGGAAGGCCAGTGCCTGCTTCAGCGTTTCCATCCAGCGGCCGGGGCGCGGCAGCAGGCGGGCGACGGCCGGCACGAAGCCGATGAGCAGGAAGGGCAGGGCGAGGCCCAGGCCGAGTGCCAGGAAGATCAGGAAGGCGATCGCCACGGGTGCCGCGAAGGCGAAGGCGATCGCCGAACCCATGAACGGCGCGGTGCACGGGCTGGCGACCACCACGGCCAGCACGCCCGTGAAGAAATCGCCCGAGGCGCCGGAGCGCGAGGCGAGGCCGCTGCCGATGTTGCCCAGCGAACCGCCGATCTCGAACACGCCCGACATCGACAGGCCCACGGCGAGCATGACGTAGACCAGCAGGCCGATGGCGACCGGCTGCTGGAACTGGGCGCCCCACTGGATCCCGTGGCCGGCGGCGCGGATGCCGACGATGATCACGCCGAGCGCGGCGAAGGCGACGAGCACGCCGGCGGTGTACCAGAGCGCGTGCTTGCGCGCGGCAGCGGGGCTTTCGCCACTCTCCAGCACCGTGATCGCCTTCAGCGACAGCACGGGCAGGACGCAGGGCATGAGGTTGAGCACCAGGCCGCCCAGCAGGGCGAGTCCGATCGCGGCGATGAAGCCGACCGGCGCATCGGAGGCGGCGGGCGTCAGGCCGGCTGGCGGCGGGGTGGGCGCCACCTCGGCCGGGGCGCTGGCCGGAGGCGCCTCGGTGGCGCCGCCGATCGTGGCCGCGTGGGTGGCGAGATCGACGCTGACCCGGCGGGTCATTACCGGGTAGCAGATGCCGTTCTCGAGGCAGCCCTGATAGGCCACGTCGACATCGACCTTGCCGCTCTTGCCCGCGCCGGTAAGCGGCACCGGCACTTCGACCTGGTCGAAATAGACGATGGTGTCGCCGAAGTGCTCATCGTGATGGGCGGTGCCACTCGGCCAGTCGGGCTCGCCCGCGCTGACGCCGGCAGGCGAGACCACCTTGATTTCGGTCTTGTCGCGGTAGAGGTAATAGTCCTTCGGCATCGTCCAGCGCAGCAGCAGGCTGTCGCCGCCCTTGACCAGCGCCTCGAAACGGAAGGCCTGATCGGCGGGCAGTGCCTGGGCTTCGGTACCCGGCAGCGAAGCCTGTGCGCCCAGCAGCGAAGCGCCGCCGGCAGCGGCTGGCGGCGCGCTGGCGGGTGCCGCGGCCGGGATGGTCGACGGGCCACCGATCGTGAGCGTCAGGTGCTCGGTGTTCGGCGGGTAGCAGATCTTCGGCTCGACCTCGTGGCAGCCCTGGTACTGGACGTCGAGCGCGAGCGTCTTCGTCGCGGCGTCGGCGAGCGTATAGGGCACGGTCGCCTCGATCTCGCCGTGGTAGATCTCCACGTCGCCGAGGTATTCGTCGTGCTTTTTGAGACCGTCCGGGAGGGTCGGCTGGCCCAGCGTGGCGCCGGCGTCCGCCGCCTTGATCCTGATCCGGCCGCGGTAGAGGTAATAGTCGGGCGCGATGGTCCAGTGCAGCCTGACCGAACCGGGCTGGCTCGCGTCGGAGGTGAGATGGAAGGCCTGGGTGACCGGCAGCAGGTCGTCTTCGGGATCCTGCGCGAAGGCCGGGGAAACGGCGAGCAACAGGCCGAGGGAGGCGACGAGGTTCCGCGCGAGGCGGGATAGCGGCGACATGGGGCTCTCCAGTAAGGCGTTGGTCATTATGACCGGGCAAACTCCAGCTGGCTTGCATCGGCGCCGGATGCTTTTTTGCACCGCGGCCCTTGAACGGTCCGCCGCCGCCGCCATCTGTCGACCATCCAGATAGTTCTTCCGATCCCGGGGCTGTTCTGGCTAAAATTCTGGCACTCACCCTGGGCAAGTGCTAACAGGGTGGCCTAAATTCCTTTCCCGTCAAACACATGTTTGGAGAAGTCATGAGCAAACTGCGCCCGCTGCACGATCGCGTCATCGTCAAGCGTCTCGAAGAAGAGCGCGTCTCGGCCGGTGGCATCGTCATCCCCGACAGCGCCACCGAGAAGCCCACCCGCGGCAAGGTCATCGCCGCCGGTACCGGCCTGCTGCTCGCCAGCGGCCAGCTCCGCCCCATGGGCGTGAAGGAAGGCGACGTGGTCCTGTTCGGCAAGTACGCCGGTCAGGAAATCAAGGTCGACGGCGAAGAGCTGGTCTTCCTGAAGGAAGACGACATCGTGGCGGTTCTGGAAGGCTGAGCCCCGGCTCGCCCCGTTCTCCCGACTCCCTCTACCTAACTATTCAAGGATTCAACGATCATGGCATCTAAAGAAGTCCGCTTCGGCGAAGACGTCCGCGCCCGCATGCTGAAGGGTGTCAACACCCTCGCCAACGCGGTGAAGGTCACCCTGGGCCCGAAGGGCCGCAACGTCGTGCTCGAGAAGAGCTTCGGCGTCCCGACCGTCACCAAGGACGGCGTCTCGGTCGCCAAGGAAATCGAGCTCGCCGACAAGTACGAGAACATCGGCGCGCAGATCGTGAAGGAAGCCGCCTCGAAGACCTCCGACGTGGCCGGTGACGGCACCACGACCGCGACCGTCCTCGCCCAGGCGTTCATCCAGGAAGGCCTCAAGGCCGTTGCCGCCGGCATCAACCCGATGGACCTCAAGCGCGGTATCGACCAGGCCGTCTCGGCCGCCGTCGGCGAGCTGAAGAAGCTGTCCAACCCGACCGCCGACGACAAGGCGATCGCCCAGGTCGGTACGATCTCGGCCAACTCCGATGCCAACATCGGCGACATCATCGCCACGGCGATGGGCAAGGTCGGCAAGGAAGGCGTGATCACGGTCGAAGAAGGTTCGGGCCTCGAGAACGAACTCGACGTCGTCGAAGGCATGCAGTTCGATCGCGGCTACCTGTCGCCGTACTTCATCAACAACCAGCAGTCGCAGCAGGTTGAGCTGGACGACCCGTTCATCCTCATCCACGACAAGAAGATCTCGAACGTCCGTGAGCTGCTCCCGGTGCTCGAGGCTGTCGCCAAGGCCGCCAAGCCGCTGCTGATCGTCGCCGAGGAAGTCGAGGGCGAAGCCCTGGCCACGCTCGTCGTCAACACGATCCGTGGCATCGTCAAGGTCGCCGCCGTCAAGGCGCCGGGCTTCGGCGATCGTCGCAAGGCCATCCTGGAAGACATCGCCCAGCTGACGGGCGGCACGGTCATCTCCGAGGAAGTGGGTCTGGCTCTGGACAAGGCCACCATCAACGATCTGGGTCGCGCCAAGCGCGTCGTGATCACGAAGGAAAACACCACGATCATCGACGGTGCCGGCGATGCCGAAGGCATCCAGTCGCGCATCAAGCAGATCAAGGCGCAGATCGAAGAGACCTCGTCGGACTACGACCGTGAGAAGCTGCAGGAGCGCGTCGCCAAGCTTGCCGGCGGTGTTGCCGTCATCAAGGTCGGCGCCGCGACGGAAGTCGAGATGAAGGAAAAGAAGGCCCGCGTCGAAGACGCCCTGCACGCCACGCGCGCAGCCGTCGAAGAAGGCGTGGTCCCGGGCGGCGGCGTCGCCCTGATCCGTGCACTCAAGGCGCTCGAAGGCCTCAAGGGCAAGAACACGGACCAGGATCTCGGCATCGCGATCACCCGTCGCACGCTCGAGGCTCCGCTGCGCGCCATCGTCACCAACGCCGGTGAAGAAGCGTCGGTCATCGTCAACCAGGTCAAGGCCGGTGAAGGTAACTTCGGTTACAACGCCGCCACCGGTGAGTTCGGTGACATGATCGCCTTCGGCATCCTGGACCCGACCAAGGTCACGCGTTCGGCCCTGCAGTTCGCGGCCTCGGTCGCCGGCTCGATCATCACGACCGAAGCGGCCGTGACCGAAGTGCCGAAGAAGGACGACGGCGCCGGCCACGGTGCCCCGGGTGGCATGGGCGGCATGGGTGGCATGGACTTCTAAGTCCTCGCCTTCCGGCTCGCTGTACGAAAGAGGCCCCGCTTGCGGGGCCTCTTTTTTTGCTTCGATGTGACTCAGCGCCGTTCGCGGTTCAGTACGCGATGGTCGCCGATGTCGGCGTCGTGCTCAGTCCGTAATTGCACTGCGGGTCGATGCCCGACGTATCGCTACCCTGCCACGGCGGTGACGCCACGCGCTGGTTGTTGCGGTCGTAGACCTCGATGTCATGGAAGGTGATCGGTCCTCCGGGATACTGCCCGCACGTCGCGACGCTGTACACCTCGAGCACACCACCGAAGACCCAGGTCAGATCCGCATACGGATTGGTCGTCAGCGAGCTGGTCTGGCCCGTGGTCGTGTTGCGCGAATCGATCTTCCACGTCGAACAGGCTTCGCCCGCGGCGCATGTGGAGTACGTATCGCCCACGACGTTGTCACCCGCGCTTGCCGGTATCGGATCGCTGTGGAACGTCGTGCCGTCGACACAGCAGTTCCAGCTCGCCAGCGTCCACGCCTTGTCGCCGTAACCGTTCCAGCCAAGCACGGGCTGAAGGATGGACTGCACGTTGGGCAACTGTTCCAGGCCGGGGAAGAAATAGATCACCTGGTCGCTCTGCGTCGTCGGCGCACTGGGCACCGTCCACGTGGCCACGATACGACCGATCGGAGTGCTGCTCGCATAGTTCGCCGACTGCACCCAGCCGCTCTGCGCCGGCGGCGGCGTCGCCGCGGACCGTAGCGTATGGCGGCCGTCCGCTTCGACGCGCTCGCCCTGTAACGTGAAATTGGCCTTGCCGCAGGTAGCGGCTTTCTCCGTCGTGCCCGAGGCACGTTTAATCAGACCGTTTTTCTGAAGCTGATCGCCTGCATGCACGGTGGCGACGCAGTCGGGTGAGAAATAACCATTGGGTGTGACGACGTAATCGTCCGGAACGCCCGCGGGCTTCGCGGTGGCCGGCATGGCGCCGACGCGGGTGAGTTGAAGCGCGGGCGCTGCCTGCGACGTATCCGCCGCGCTGGCGCTCAGCGTTACGGAGAACATGGCCGCGATGATGCCCGCGCGCGCCACAACCCTGCCGATTGAAGCGAACCTCTTCATGCGTACGACTCCTGCGTTGGAAGGATATCGTCCATGTGCCGACGACCGGATGATCGACGTGCGTCCCCCAGGCTCCTTTGCACTACGACGAGTGCAGAGCCACGCTAACAGTGCGGTGACAGGTATTTTGTGACGCAGGCGCTATTTGAATGACAAATAGCTACGTATGCCATTTTTGCGCACGAAACCTTTGACCGCGGCCTACTGTCCCGCACCGGACGCCGCGGCTTCTTCGGCTTCACCGGGCTGACGAGCGACCAGGTTCGGATCGGGCTGCGCGTATTTCGCCACCAGTGGATCGAGTTTCCGCTTCATGCGCAGCATCGCGACGTTGCGCATCGAGGTGTCGGTGAATTTCAGGCCGGCGTCTTCAGGCGCTTCCCTCGCATCGGGTGCGTGTGTCAGGGCCGCCAGTTGTCCACCGACGACCTGCGTCAGCGCAAAGTAGGCATCGTCATGCACGCCCGCCTGTTCCAGCAGTTTCCCCGGCAGCATCCACGATGCCAGATCGGTCTTTACCGGAGCGGGGCCGTCCTCGTGTGCGTCGATCAGGATGTACGGCACGGTCTGGGTCAGCATGTCGCTACCGTTGGTGAAGCCAGCCTTGGCGTACGTCTCGGTCAATGCGGGCAGGTGGTCGCCGTAAAACAGCAGGAGCGTCGGACGCTCGCGCTGCTTGAGGAGCTCGGCGAGGCGTCCGAGCTCGGCGTCCGCGTGACGCATGTGATAGATGTAATTGCGCAGCTGCAGCTTGGCATCATCGCTGATGCCATCCGGCACGGGAATGGCGTCGCGCTCCTTCGTGTCGATGTTCACCGATTTGTCGTAGGGCCCATGCGCCTCCATGCTGATGGCGAAGACGAACCGGGGCGGCCCGTCATTCTTCAGCTGGCTCATGATTTCGTCGGTCATGGCGCTGTCGGCCATGTATTCGCCGTCTTTGCGGAAGCCCTTCGGGAAATCGGGCTGCGAAACGAAGCGATCGAAACCCAGCGATCTGAAGGCGGCCGTGCGGTTCCAGAAGCCGGCGTCGTTGCCATGCACGGCGATGGTTTCGTAGCCGTGCGAGCGCAATACGCGGACCATGCCCGGCATGACACCGGCCTGCATCTGCAGATACGGGAATTGCATCGTCGGGAAGTAGCGCAGCGACAAGCCGGTCAGAACTTCGAATTCGGTGCGGATGGTTCCGCCGCCAAAGGTCGGTACGTGCAGCTGGCCCGTGCTGGCATGCTCGGCCAGGCGATGCAGGTTGGGCGCGAAGTCCTCCTGCTCGATGCCCCTGATGACGCTGGGGTCGAAGAAGGACTCGCTCTGCACGATCACGATATCAGGCGTTTGTCGGCCATTGGTGGCGGCCTCCGCCATGTGCTGGCGCAGGTCGCCGCCGGTCGCGGCGATGAATTGCTCGGCCTCGGCGGGATCCGCTTTCTCCTTCTTGCCTGCGTTTTGCAGGCGGAACTGCATGATCGTGGTCACGACGCCGTTGTAGCCCGCGTTGGACGCGGCCGACCACGGCTGCATGCCAAGCCGGTCCTTGTTGTACATCTTCGACCACGCGGGAACGCCCGCGAGTAGCGTGCCGATCAATGCGAAAAGGGTAAGCCCGGTGATCAGTCGACGCCCGTGCGTGCGGCGCGCGAACAGCGCCGGCTCGAACCGGGCGACGATCGCGATGAGGCCGATGGTGCCGAGGATCGCGAGATACGGCAGGGGGCTCGAGGGCAGGTAGCCGCCTAGCAGGTGCAGGCCACCATTCTTCAGCTGACCCACCATGCGGAAATCCGCAGGTAACAATGGCGAGCCGAGATTCTTCATCTTGATGGCGCTCACCGCGAGCACGGCGCCCTGCACCATGAACGCGACGCCGAACGACAGCCATGCCCGTCGGGTCAGCACCAGAAGCAGAAAGGCGAGCATGAGCCCCGGCAAGGCGTTGGCGAACAGGTGCCACGGGCGGTCGGCCCAGGCACTGCTGGCGACGCCGGGATTCCCATCGAGGAACCCGGTATAGAGAACGAACGCGACCGCGAGCAGGAGCGGCAAGGCGACCCGTCCGGCGATGTCACGCCAACGCGTTGAATTGACAGTCATAACGTCCTCTTGTCACGCCCCTGTCAGCGAGGGGGTAGGGACTGTAACGCAACGGACATGAACCGGTTGTCAGGCGGATGCGCCATGTCGCGACGAAAAAAGGTCATGATTCGTAAGAAAAATCTGAATCCTCTCACCCGGCCGCCACAGGCCTCGTCTCGGGCACAATGACCGCCTCATGAACGCTTCCACGCCAACACCGCGCGAAAGTCCCGAGCTCCGCGCGCTGATCGACCACCGTTACGCCGACGTGATGGCGGCGTGTCGCGCCGCACGCATCCCCCTGCACGATGACGCGGGCGTCGCCGAGCGTATCCGCCGCACGCTTCTCGCCTCGGACTTCGCTTTCGATGTCCTGCGACGTCAGCCCGAGTTGCTTGCGCCAGCGGGACTGGAGCGACTGCGCGGCAATGCCGATGCGAGCACGCGCGCCACCTCGCTCGATCTGCCCGCCGACGAAGATCGCTGTATGGCGATGCTGCGCCGTTTCCGGCACGCGGAGGCGCTGCGTATCGTGTTTCGCGACGTCAACGGGCTCGACGATGTCGATGACACTTTGTCGTCGACGAGCGCGCTGTATGAAACGCTGCTTTCGGCCGCCCTGCGCTGGTCGGAGCACTCGTTGCACGCGCGCTTCGGCCGCCCACGCGATGCGGCCGGTGTCGAACAGCGCATGGTCGTGATCGGCTTCGGCAAGCTGGGCGGCAACGAACTCAATTTCTCCTCGGATATCGACCTCGTGCTCGCCTACGCGTCCGGAGGTGAGACCGACGGCTCGCGTCCACTCGACAATGGCGAGTATTTCATTCGGGAAACGCGACAGCTCGTACGGTTGCTGGCCGAGCCGACGGTCGACGGCATCTGTGCCCGTGTCGACCTGCGATTGCGTCCGTTCGGCAACGCCGGCCGGCTGGCGTTGCCTTTCGCCGCCATGGAGCAGTACTACCAGCGCGAAGGCCGTGACTGGGAACGCTACGCGTGGATCAAGGCGCGACCGGTGGCGGGCGATCGCACGGCCGGTCGCGAATTGCAGGACATGCTGCGGCCGTTCGTTTACCGGCGCTATCTCGATTACACGGCGTTCGCCGGGCTGCGCGAGATGAAGTCGCTGATCGATGCGGAGGTGGCGCGGAAAGACCTTGCCGGCAACCTGAAGCTGGGTCCCGGTGGTATTCGCGAAATCGAATTCGTGGTGCAGCTCACCCAGATGATTCGCGGCGGTCGCGACCCGGCCCTTCGCGTGCGGGGACTGCTTCCCGCCCTGCGGGCGTGCGAGGCAAAGGGCTATATCCCCAAGGCGCGCGCGAAGCTGCTGCGGGAGGCTTATCTCTTCCTGCGCCTTCTGGAGAATCGTGTGCAGATGTTGCGCGACGCGCAGACGCACGATATTCCGGACGACGAGCTGTCGCGCGAGCGCCTGGCGCTGGGTCTGAACTACCCCTCGTGGGATGCGCTGGCCGAAGTCCTGACGCGTCACCGCGACGCGGTCTCGGCGGAATTCGCCGCGGTGCTGGTGCCGCAGGCAGGCGGAAAAGCCGTCGCGCCCGCCGCCGACGTGGAGTTGTGGGAGGCCGCGCGGGACGAATCGCTGGTGGCGGCGACGATGGAAGCCTCCGGTTTCCGGCCCGGACAGGACGTGGCGTCGGAGCTGATCAAGTTGCCTCGTGCGGCATCGGTGCGGTCGATGTCGGCACGTTCGTCCGAGCGCCTGCAGCGGCTCATGCCGCAGCTGATCGGTGCCGCCCGCAGCAGTGCGTCGCCGGCATCGAGTCTGTTGCGCATGCTGCGCCTGGTGCAGGCCGTTGCGCGCCGTTCGTCGTATCTCGCGCTGCTCGACGAGCAGCCCAGTGCGCGCCGTCGTGTCGCCACGGTCTTTGCGGACAGCGCGTTCCTTGCCGAGCGGGTGATTGCGCAGCCGCTGTTGCTCGACGACGTGCTCGATCCGCGCATCGATCAGCTGCCGCTGAAGCGCGCGGACATCGCGGTGGAGATGGCCCGCTCGCTGGGCACGCTCGACGAGCGCGACGCCGAGCACGAACTCGAGCGCATCAATGAATTCCGGTCCAGTATCGCCTTCCGGCTGGGTCTCGCTTTCAACGACGGTCGTGCCGACGCGACCGCCACGGCGCGTCGTCTCGCCGGACTGGCCGAGGCGGTGGTCGCCGCGGTGCTGGCGCTCGCCACGCGCGAACTGACCGCTCAGCACGGGCGCCTTCCCGGGGAGGGCAGCGGCTTCGCCGTGCTCGGCTACGGCAGCCTGGGCGGTGAAGAGCTGGGCTTCGCCTCCGATCTCGATCTTGTCTTCGTCTATGACGGCAAGCGCGCCAATGCGATGAGCGATGGCCCGCGTCCGGTCGATGGCACCCGGTGGTATCAGCGTCTCGCCCAGCGTGTCATGCACTGGCTGAGCGCGCAGACGCATGCCGGCAAGCTCTACGATGTCGACACGCGTCTTCGGCCGGACGGTTCGAAGGGGTTGCTGGTCGCCAGCGTGGATGCCTTCGAGGCCTATCAGCGCGATCGCGCCTGGACCTGGGAGCATCAGGCGCTCCTGCGGGCTCGTCCGGTTGCCGGCGACGCGCGCGTGGGTGGCCAGCTGGCGGAGATCCGTCGGGAGATTCTTGCGACGCAGCGGGACGGTGCCCGGGTGTTCGCTGAAGTCAGCGCCATGCGGACTCGCTGGCGCGGCGAGCGCGACCGGTCGGATGCCGAACAGGTGGACCTGAAGCAGGGCGTGGGTGCGCTGATCGACATCGAGTTCATCCTGCAGGGCATGGTGCTTGCGCACGCCGCCAGCTGTCCGCCTATTCTGGATACGCCGGCCAGCAGCAGCCTGATCGACGTGCTGCGCGAGCAGGGGCTGCTGACCCAGTCGCAGGCGGATACGCTGCACCTGGCCCATGCGGATCTGCTCCAGGCGGGACTTACCTGCACGCTCGATCTCCGTTCGCGCATCGCGACCCGTACCCCGTCGCTCAGACGGGTGCTCGCTGGCGTGAGCCAGGTCGCGTCGGAGCTCGGCTTCGAGTTCGGTACGGCCGAGATCGCGTCGCAGGCTGTCTGAAGGGCCCGGCCGGCGGTATGCTGTCCGGCCGTCCACGGACCGATAACCGATGACCCGACTTCCGTTGCTGATCGACACCGACCCCGGCGTGGATGACGCGCTGGCGATCCTCATGGCGCACGCGCATACCGATGTCGCCGCCTTGACGGTTGCCGCGGGCAACGTAGGCCTCGGTCATACGGTGCGTAACGCCCGTACGCTGGTCGAACTGATCGGAGCGACGACGCCTGTGTTCGGCGGATGCCCGTCCCCGCTGGTGCGTGCGCCCGATGAGGACGCCGCGTTCGTCCACGGCGCGGATGGCTTTGGCGATGTCGGCTTTCCAGAGCCCCAGCATGTCGCGGAGGCCGAGCACGCCGCGCTCGCCCTGATCCGCCTGACCCGGGAACGTCCGGACGAGCTCACGCTCGTCGCACTGGGTCCCCTGACGAACCTGGCTCTGGCCGTGCGTCTGGACCCGACGCTGCCTGCGCGCGTGAAGCGCCTGGTCATCATGGGCGGCGCCGTCACCGGTCACGGCAACACGGGGAAGATTCCCGCCGAGTTCAATATCGGATTCGATCCCGAGGCGGCGCACGTCGTCTTCGAGGCATTCGAGCACTTCGATCTGGTGGACTGGGAGGCGACCGTCCGTCACGCCTTCCCCGACGAGGTCTACGAGCGCTGGGTCGCCTCCGGCGATAAGCGCGCCTCGTTCTTCGAGAAGATTTTCGCGACGGCCCGCCGCTTCAACGCCGAGCACGAGCGTACCGGGTTCATCGCGGCCGACGCGCTGGCCATGGCCGTGGCACTGGATCCCGCCATGATCGTGCGCGCCGAAACCCGCCACGTCGCCATCGAGCTCGACGGGCGCCTCACGCGTGGCGCTACCGTGGTCGACTGGCATGGCCGTCTCGGCGGCAAGCCGAACGCCCGCATCGTGCTCGAGGTCGACCATGCCCGCTTCGGCGAGCTGATCGCGGGCGCACTGGGCGCCGTGTGAGATCCCGCCCGGGGTCCCGGCTTGCACGACCCCGGACCCCGGGCTACAATGCCGCTCTTTTCACCCCGCTATTTCTCAGGTTCAAGCCATGAAAGAGAACATTCATCCGAAGTACCAGTCGGTGGTCTTCCAGGACCTTTCGTCCGATTTCGCGTTCCTGACGCGGTCGACGATGTCCTCCAAGGAGACCGTCAAGTGGGAAGACGGTAACGAGTACCCGGTCATCAAGCTCGATATCTCGAGCCACTCGCACCCGTTCTATACCGGTAAGCAGAAGACGCTGGACATCGGCGGTCGCGTCGACAAGTTCCGTCAGCGCTACGGTCAGAAGTAAGACCGCACCATCCGCGCGCCGCCTGCGGGGTGGCGTGTCGCGAGGATAGAGGACACGGGGCGAGCCCATGGCTTGCCCCGTGTCTTTTTGCGTGTGCGATTTACACGCGGGCCTAACGGACGTTTGAATCGTCGCTGTGTGATAATGGGGAACTTCGGTCGCGGGTTGCGGCCGGTACGGGACCTTCCCCAGGGTGCCGTTATTCCAACCATTGCTACGTCGTTCCATTGCGTGGAGCGGCGGGAACAAGCACAGAGGAGCTCGCCGTGTCCGACGCCAAAACCGTCAAATTGGTCGATGAATCCAACAAGCCCGTGAGCGAACTGCCGGTCATCGGCGGCACGCTCGGCGCCGAGTGCGTCGACATCGGCACGCTGTACAAGGACACCGGTTACTTCACGTACGATCCGGGTTACGGCAGCACCGCCAGCACCAAGAGCGCCATTACGTACATCGACGGCGACAAGGGTGTCCTGTTGTACCGCGGCTACCCGATCGAACAGCTGGCCGAGAAGTCCACCTTCCTTGAGACCTCGTACCTGCTGCTCAACGGCGAACTGCCGACGAAGCCGGAGTTCGAGAAGTTCTCCGGTGAGGTCACGCATCATTCGATGATGCACGAGAACCTTAAGGACTTCCTCAAGGGTTTCCATCACAACGCGCATCCGATGGCCATGCTGGCCGCGTCGATCGCGTCGCTGTCGGCGTTCTATCACGACAAGCTCGATGTCGATAACCCGGAAGACCGCAAGCTCGCCGCCATCCGTCTGATCGCCAAGATGCCGACCATTTCGGCCGCTATCTACCGTCATTCGATCGGCTGGCCGACGCGCTACCCGCGCAACAACCTCGAGTATGTCACCCGCTTCCTGCACACCATGTTCGAAGTGCCGAGCGAGCCGCTCGAACTGAACCCGGTGGTCGCCAAGGCGCTCGACCTGCTCTTCATCCTGCACGCCGATCACGAGCAGAACGCGTCGACTTCGACGGTCCGTCTGGTCGGTTCGACCGGTGCCAACCCGTACGCGTCCGTTGCCGCCGGCATCACCGCGCTCTGGGGTCCGGCGCACGGTGGCGCCAACGAAGCCGTGCTCAAGCAGCTCGAGGAAATCGGTACCGCCGACAAGGTCGAGACCGCGGTCAAGCGCGCGAAGGACAAGAACGACTCCTTCCGTCTGATGGGCTTCGGTCACCGCGTCTACAAGAACTTCGATCCGCGCGCCAAGATCATCCGCGAGATGTGCCACAAGGTGCTCGAAGAGCTCGGTGTCAACGATCCGCTGCTCGACGTCGCCATGAAGCTGGAAGAAGCCGCGCTGAAGGACGACTACTTCGTGGAGCGCAAGCTCTATCCGAACGTCGACTTCTACTCGGGCATCATCTACAAGGCGCTGGGCATCCCGACCGAGATGTTCACCGTGATGTTCGCCATTGCGCGTACGTCGGGCTGGATCTCCCACTGGATCGAGCAGCACGAAACCCCGGGGGCCCGCATCGGCCGCCCGCGTCAGATCTACACCGGTGCCGACGTTCGCGATTACATCCCGAACGACAAGCGCTAAAAAGAAACCCCGCGAAAGCGGGGTTTTTTTTAGCGCGGTAGGAGCGCGCCCCGCGCGCGAAAAGCCAACGGAGCGATGAAGCGGTACCCCGTCACCGCCCTGTTGGCTTTTCGCGCGCGGGGCGCGCTCCTACATGGCCGCGTTGTAAGCGGCTACGTCCTCTTCCGTCAGCAGGTTCTGCACCATCGACGCGGTGGCGCGGCGCATCGGGCGTTCGTCGACACGGTCCAGCGGCGCCTGGCGCAGCGCGTCCAGTGGCAGCACGGTCAGGTCGAACGGGATACCGTCCGCACCGAACAGCAGTACCGGATGTTCGCTCTGTTCGTTGTTGGACCAGCGCAGCCGGCGGGTCTGGGTCTCCAGCGGAATGCCCTGTTCCTGCAGGAACAAGACGGGCGCTTCAGGGTCATCGCTGAACAGGTGCAGGCAGACGGCCGAGTGCTCGTCCGCCGTGCCTTCGAGCACCGCGCCGACCAGTCGTGCGTCGAACCCGCGCAGAAACCGCATCGCCTCGATGGCTGCCTCGCGACGTGCCCGCAAGGCCTGTGGCTGCGTATCGGCCTGGAAGATGCGCTGGTGTTCGCGCAACGCGTCTTCGATCTCGTTGTTGCGCGGAAGGGCCTGGGTGTCGACGATACCGAGCCGCTCCGCCGCCTTCAGCTTCGCGTGGTGGAAGTCACGAATGCCATGCTCGCTCATCAGGCGCGCCGCCTCCTGGGCGACGAGGACGCGATGCCGCTGCGTCCGGTCCTGCGCATGGATCTTGTGGTGCTCGCCTCGTGCCATGACTCACCCCCGTGTGGTGTGTAATGTGGACGTATCAGAAGATGTCGTAGGCGTGTTCCTGCTGATCCTCCTGCTGTTTCTGCGCCGCCTGTTCGCGAAGACGATCGACATCCTCGACCTTCATGATTTCGTTCATGCCGCCCGGTGAGGGCAGGCCGGAGCCCGGATCGATCTGCACCGTGGCGATGCCCGGAGGCATGGCCAGCGTATGCGACGGCTTGTCCTTGAGTACGGCGCCCATGTAGTCCATCCAGATCGGCAAGGCCGCCTTGGCGCCGAACTCGCCGCGACCCAGGGAGCCGAAGTCGTCGAAGCCGACCCAGACGGCGGTGGAGACATCGCCGTTGAAGCCGACGAACCACGCGTCGCGGTGATCGTTGGTCGAGCCCGTCTTGCCGGCGATATCGTCGCGACCGAGCGCGCGCGCCGCCGAGCCCGTGCCGCGCTTGACCACGTCCTGCATCAGCGAGGTCACCAGGTAATCGTTGCGCACGTCGATCACGTGCGGCGCCAGCTTGGGCGCCTGCGCGGTATTGTCGTGGGCGTCGGCAGGCAACACCGCATCGCCGGTACCGCTACCGGCGGCCGTGCTCGCGGCGGCCGGCTTGGCCGGGATCAGCGCCGTCGATGGCTGCGTCGGCGGGCCGGCGGGCGTCGGATTGAGCAGGCGCTCCTGGCAATCCGAGCACGCGCGCTCGGGGTTCGCCACGTAAACCGGCTTGCCGTCGCGATCGTCGATGCGCGAGATGAAATAGGGCGTGATGAGGTACCCGCCGTTGGCGAACACCGCATAGCCGCGCGCCATGCTCATCGGCGAGACCGAGGCGGTACCCAGCGCCAGCGAGAGGTTCTGGGGCAGGGCGTCCGGCGTGAAGCCGAAGCGCGTCATGTAATCGCGGGCGAAGCGCAGGCCGATCGCGTCCAGCAAGCGGACGGAGACCAGATTCTTCGACTGCACGAGCGCCTCGCGAAGGCGCATGGGGCCGGCGAACTTTCCGTCGTCGTTCGCGGGTGTCCACATGCCGTCGGGGCGCGACGGGTCGGGGAAGGCTACCGGGGCGTCGTTGACGATGGATGCAGGTGTGAACCCACGCTCGAACGCGGCCGAGTAGAGATAGGGCTTGAAGCTCGAACCCGGCTGCCGTGCGGCCATGACCGCGCGGTTGAACTTGGACCGTACGAAGCTGAAACCGCCGACCAGTGCGCGGACCGCGCCGTCTTCCGGGTCCAGCGACACGAGGGCGGCCTGCACGGCCGGAATCTGGGTCAGGCGCCACGGCCCCCTGGCCGGCTCGGGATGGGACTCGGTGCTGACCTTGGCGGTGTCGGCGGCGCTGGCGTTTTCGGACAGGTCGTCCTTCTCGCTGCGGATCAGGCGGACGATGTCGCCACGCTTGAGCACCGTGTCGACGCGTGTCGGAGCGGCTCCCGCGCGACCTTCGTTGACGTAGGGCCGGGCCCAGGCGATCGACTCGAGGCTGATGGTGGCGGTTTCCTTGGCGGACAGGTACACCGTGGCCTCCTTCGCGCCGGTCGCGGTCACGATGCCGGGCATCATGCCGGCCACGCTCGTGTAGCCCGCGAGAACGCGGTCGTAGTCCTCGGGGCCAGCCTGCGCGGGCAGTTCCTCGTGACCCTCGGGGCCACGATAGCCATGGCGGCGGTCATAGGCGGACAGGCGTCCGCGCAGCGCGTCGTTGGCGGCGGCCTGACTGTCGCTCGGCACGGTGGTGCGCACGACATAACCTTCGGTCAGGGCGTCGTTGCCCAGCTTCTCCAGCACCTGCTGGCGGACCATCTCGGCGAGGTACGGCGCATCGACTTCGATCTGCTGCTCGTGCGGGAAGGCGTCGTTGGGCTCCTTCACGGCCTCGTCGTATTCGGCCTTGGTGATGAACCGGTTCGACAGCATCTGGCCCAGCACCCAGTTGCGCCGGGTGACCAGTCGCGCCTGGTTGTTCAGCGGATTGACCACCGATGGCAACTGGAACGTGGACGCGAGCGACGCGCATTCGGCCACCGTCAGCTGGTCGAGGGTCTTGCCGTAGTAATACGAGGCCGCGGCGGCCAGTCCGTAGGACCGGTGGCCCAGGAACATCTTGTTGATATAGAGCTCGAGGATCTGGTCCTTGGTCAGCTCGTTCTCCATGCGCAGCGCGATGAAGACTTCCGTCAGCTTGCGCGAATAGAGCTTCTCGGGGCTGAGGAAGAAGTTGCGCGCCACCTGCTGGGTGATGGTCGAGCCGCCGGGTCCCTTGTCACCGCCGGAAACGATCACGTGGATGCCCGCGCGGGCGATGCCGTGCCAGTCGACACCCGGGTGGCTATAGAAATCCCCGTCCTCGGCCGATAAGACAGCATTCTTGAGGCGTGCCGGAACGTCGGCGATGTGGACGGGGACGCGGCGGGTTTCACCGAAGGAGGCGATCAGGCGTCCATCCGAGCTCAGGACTCGTAAGGGAACCTGCATGTGATAGTCGCGCAGGACCGCCACGGAAGGCAGGCGTGGCGCCAGGAGCCAGTAGGCGACGCCGATGGCGCCCGCCACGAAAAGGATGCCGGCCAGGGCGAGATACAGCGCGATGCGCAGCAGACGCTTGAGAATTCGCATGGAAGAGAGGGGGTCACCGGCGGATGGGTCGTCGCGGAGTATAGAACCTCGCCGGGGGGGTGGGGCGGGTGACCCGGGTTCGACGGGGTGTGAGAGGGTTTCGCTAACCCAGTGACAGGATTTGTGAATTAGTGCCGGTAAGGGCTGAAACGGCCCGTTGCCAATCCGTTAAGTTTTAGATCTAATGCCTTCGCGCCGAAGACCAATTCCGACAAGGCGCGGGGAAGGGGGACAACGTGGGGCTCTTTACACCCAAAGCGGCGCCGCTCATCGGCGTCGATATCAGTTCGACCGCAGTAAAGCTGCTGCAGCTCAGTCAGGCAGGTGGACGCTACCGCGTCGAGCACTACGCCGTTGAGCCGTTGCCGCCAAATGCCGTCGTTGAAAAGAACATCGTCGAGGTCGAGGCGGTAGGCGAAGCCATTCGCCGCGCCCTGGCCCGGTCCGGATCCAAGCTCAAGCACGCGGCGGCAGCCGTGGCGGGTTCGGCCGTGATCACCCGCATCATTCCCATGTCCGCCGATCTCTCCGAGGACGACCTCGAGGGGCAGATCCAGGTCGAAGCGAACCAGTACATCCCCTACCCGATCGAGGAAGTCAGCCTCGATTTCGAAGTCATGGGGCCGGTTCGCGACAACCCGGAAATGAATAACGTGCTTCTGGCGGCCTCGCGCACCGAAAACGTGGACATGCGCATCGCCGCGCTCGACCTGGGCGGTCTGACCGCCCGGGTGGTCGACGTCGAGGCCTTCGCCATGGAGAACGCCTTCGGGATGGTCGCCGACCAGCTCGCGGTGTCGCGCGACGCCCTGGTGGCGGTGGTCGACATCGGCGCGACCATGACCACGCTGGCGGTACTGAAGAACCAGCGGACCATCTACTCGCGCGAACAGGTCTTCGGCGGCAAGCAGCTGACCGACGAAATCATGCGTCGCTACGGCCTTTCCTATGAGGAAGCCGGTCGTGCCAAGCGCAAGGGCGGCCTGCCCGAGTCGTACGAGATGGAGGCACTGGAGCCGTTCAAGGAGTCGCTGGTCCAGCAGGTCAGCCGCCTGCTCCAGTTCTTCTTCGCCGGTAGCGAATACAGCCGCGTCGACCAGGTGGTTCTCGCCGGCGGTTGCGCCGCGATCGACGGCATCACCGAGTTGCTCGAGCAGCAGCTGGGTGTGCCGTGCGTCGTCGCCAACCCCCTGGCGCGCATGTCGCTGTCCAGCCGCGTGCAGGCACAGACCCTGGCCCAGGACGCCCCCGCGCTGATGATTGCCGTCGGCCTCGCCATGAGGAGCTTCGACTGATGGCACGGATCAACCTACTTCCCTGGCGTGCCGAGCGCCGTAAACAGCGCGAGCGGGAGTTCTACATCCAGCTCGGCCTGGCCTTTGGCGCCGCCCTCGTGGTGCTCATCGGCTGGTCGCTGTGGATGGACGCCCGGATCGACAACCAGAACGAGCGAAACGACTACCTGACCACCGAGATCAAGCAGCTCGACGATCGCATCGCGAAGATCAAGGATCTGGAGAAGGTCAGGGCCGATCTGCTCCAGCGTAAGCAGATCATCGAACAGCTGCAGGCCAACCGGTCGCAGATGGTCCACCTGTTCGACGAACTGGTGAAGACGATCCCGGCATCGGCTCGCCTGGCCGGCATGAAGCAGTCGGGTGATTCGATGTCGCTGGACGGCGTCGCCCAGTCGAACTCCAGCGTGGCCGAGTACATGCGCAACGTCGAGGCGTCGCCCTGGATGGGCCATGCCGACCTGCGCAAGACCGAGAACACGCATGACGCCTCGCGCATGCCTTATGCCTTCGGTCTCGACGTCCACCTGAAGAGCCCGGGCGACAATCCGCAGGACGGAGCCCCCGCCGGTGCCTCCACGGTGGCCCCGCCGGCCGCCGCGGTACCCGCGCCGCTGGTTAACGCCGCCAATGCCGTCACGGCCAGCCCGGGTGCTCCCGCACCCGCGGCGGCACCGGCTGCGCCTGCCACTCCGCCGGCGGCCACGCCTGCGGCTGCCGCCGCCCCGGCAGGAGTCAAACAATGAAATTCTTTGACGATCTGCGCAATCTCGATCGGCACAACGTCGGTGGCTGGCCGAAGCCCATCAAGATGTTTTTCACCGGCCTGGTCTTCGTGATCGTGGTGCTGGCTGGCTGGTACTTCCAGATCAGCAGCCAGCAGGACGACCTGGCCAGCGCCGAGTCCAAGGAAACCAGTCTCAAGTCCGAGTTCTCGCAGAAGCAGGCCAAGTCCGCCAATCTCGAGGCCCTGGAGCAGCAGCTGTCCGACATGCAGGACATGTTGCGGACCCTGCTGCGTCAGCTGCCGAGCAAGACGGAAATGCCCGAGCTGCTGATCGACATCTCGCAGACGGCACTGGCCGCGGGCATCGAGACCGAGCTGTTCCAGCCCGGTCCGGAAACGCCGAAGGACTTCTACGCCGAGAAGCCGATCACCCTGCGCATGGTCGGTACTTACCACCAGTTCGGCACCTTCATCAGTGGCGTGGCCTCGTTGCCCCGCGTCGTGATTCTGACGCTGCACGACGTCTCGCTGAGCCCGAAGAGCACCGACAAGAAGGCGGCCGGCAACGGCCAGCTGGTTCTCCAGGGCACCGTGAAGACCTATCGCTACCTCGAGGACGACGAGACGCCGCAGGCGAAGAGCAAGCTGCAGAAGGGGAATAAGTGATGAATCGCCATTACTCCCTCGCCCGCCCGCTGGCCGTCGCGCTGTTCGGTGTCATTTCGCTCGCCGGTTGCACCAAGGGCACTTCCGACCTGCGCGAGTGGGTCGATGCCGAAAAACACAAGAAAGGCGAGCCGATCCCGCCGTTGCCGGTGATCCGCACGTTCGAGACGTTCGCTTACCAGGACCAGGGCGCGCGCGATCCCTTCAGCCCGAGCACGGCTGAAATGGACAGCAACGTCGCCAGTGGTCCCCGTCCGGACGAAAACCGTCCGAAGGAACCCCTGGAAATGTTCGGCCTCGACGCTCTCAAGATGGTTGGCACGGTTGGTGCTGGTGCAAACCTGGAGGCGCTTGTGAAGGATCCCGGTGGGGTGATCCATCGTGTCCATCGCAATGAGTACATGGGGCAGGCCTACGGACGCATCACGGCCGTTGGCGAGGATCGGATCGATCTGGTCGAACTGGTGCCGAATGGCTCGGGCGGCTGGATGGAGCGTCCGGCAAGCATCGCGGTCGGCGAAAAATAAGAACTCGGGGATGACGCACATGACGACCAAACTGAATCATCTGCCGGGTAGCGCGCGTCTTCGCACGCGCCGCTGGATCCTCGGCACCGCGCTGGCCTTCGCCGGCGGTTTCGCCAGTGCCGCGTCGGCGGAGAACACGTTGCAGAACGTGAGCTACGACGCGCAGCCCGGCGGCCGCATCGAACTCCGGCTGGCTTTCTCGGAAAAGGCACCGGATCCGAAGGTCTTCACGACCAACAATCCGCCGCGTATCGCGATCGACCTTCCGGACACCACCAACAGCTACAGCACCCGCCATCTCGATATCGGCAAGGGTTCGACATCGGGCGTGTCGGTGGTCTCCGCCGGTGGCAAGACCCGCGTCACGGTCGAGCTTTTCCGTGAGTCGGCATACCGCACGCGCGTCGATGGCAAGAACCTCGTCGTCACCGTGAACAACGGTCCGACGGGTGCCACGACGACGACGGCGACCGTTTCCGATCCGACCAAGGCGTTGCCTTCGTCAGCCGGCACGCCGGTATCGAACATCGACTTCCGTCGCGGGCCGAACGGCGAAGGCCGCGTGCTGGTCACGCTGGGCAGCTCGGCGACGACGCCGGAAATGCACCGCGAAGGCGACCACGTGATCGTCAGCCTGTCGGGCTCGTCGCTGCCGCCCAAGCTCGCTCAGCGTCTCGACGTGCTCGACTTCGCCACGCCGGTGCAGTCGATCGAATCGAAGTCGGCTCCCGGCGGTGCCCGCCTGGATGTCCGCACCAAGGGCGATGTCGAAGTCTCGGCCTATCAGAGCGGCAGCGATTATGTCGTCGAGGTGGCGCCGAAGAAGGCCGCCGCACCGACGGGCAAGGCCGCGAAGGGTCAGGATCCGACGTATTCGGGTTCGCGTCTGACCTTCAATTTCCAGGATATCCCGGTGCGTTCGGCCCTCCAGCTGATCGCGGACGAAGCCAAGCTCAATCTGGTCGCCTCCGACAGCGTCGGCGGCAGCGTCACCCTGCGACTGGTCAACACGCCGTGGGATCAGGCGCTGGACGTGATCCTGCGGGCCAAGGGTCTGGACAAGCGTCGCAGCGGCAACGTCGTCTGGATCGCTCCGCAGGCCGAGCTTGCCAGCTACGAGCAGAGCCTCGCCGACGCTCGTCAGAAGGCCCAGGATTCCGCGGAGCTGGTGTCCGATTACATCCCGATCAGCTACGGCAAGGCGGAAGACATCGCCAAGCTGCTGACCCAGGGCAGCATGCAGGGCGGCGGTGGCAGCAGCGGCTCCAATACGACGCGTGGCTTCCTGTCCCCGCGTGGCAGCGTCTCGTTCGACGACCGCACCAACACGCTGCTGATCAACGACACGCCGGACAAGATCCGTGACCTGCGCGAGCTGATCGGTACCCTCGATCGTCCGGTGCAGCAGGTGCTGATCGAGTCGCGCATCGTGGTGGCGACCGATACCTTCACGCGCGAGCTGGGTGTGCGCTGGGGCGTCCAGGGATACAACCACAACAACGCCAACCAGGTCGTCGGTACGTCGCCGGATCTGAGCAGCGGCTCCACCGGTACCACGGCCGGCGGCACGGGCGGTCTGGTTACCAGCGTCCACAACAGCGATGTCGGCTATACCAACGCGGTGAACCAGTACAACGCCAACGGCGGCACGGGGACGATCCCGACGCCTGCCGCGGTCACCCTGCCGGGTGGCTACAACGTCAACCTGCCGGTCGCGAACCCCTCGGGCAGCATCGGCCTGGCGATCCTGGGTGCGAACTATCTGGTCGACCTCGAGCTTTCGGCGGCGCAGACCGAGGGTCGCAGCGAGCTGATCTCGAGCCCGCGTGTGATCACGGCCAACCAGCAGGAAGCGGTCATCAAGCAGGGTCAGCAGATCGGTTATGTGACCTACCAGGCCTCGAGCTCCGGCGGCGGCGCGCAGAACGCCACGGTCCAGTTCAAGGATGCCGTGCTCGAGCTGCGTGTGACGCCGACGATTACCGCCGACAGCCGCGTGTACCTGAAGATCAACGTGAAGAAGGACGCGCTGGCCCAGTTCGTCGCCAGCCCGGGCGGCGGTTCGGTCCCGCAGATCGACACCCGCGAAATCAATACCTCGGTGCTCGTCGACAACGGTCAGACCGTCGTCCTCGGTGGCATCTACGAGATCACCAAGACGAACACGACCAAAAAGGTCCCGGGTCTTGGCGATATCCCCGGTCTGGGCGTGTTGTTCCGCAATACTTCGCGGACCAACGACAAGGCCGAGCTGCTGATCTTCGTCACGCCGCGGATCCTGTCCGACGCGCTGCAGTAAGGGCGTCATCAGGACAACGAAAAAGGCGGCCCTCGTGGCCGCCTTTTTCGTTTCGTGACCCGGGAACGACATCCGGGCCTAAACTTCCCGGCCTCGCTGTGGTCTCATCGGGGACTTCCACCGACACGAGAACCGCGATGTCCGAGACGCCAGCCGCCACGACCCCGCTCCAGGAGGCCTTCGTCCGCCTGCGCGAGGAACTGACCCGGGGCATCATCGGGCAACCTCACCTGGTCGAATGCCTGCTCATCGCCCTGCTGGCCGACGGGCACCTGCTGGTCGAAGGCGCGCCCGGTCTGGCCAAGACGACGGCCATCAAGGCGCTGGCGACGCGCGTGGAAGCCGACTTCCACCGCATCCAGTTCACGCCCGACCTGTTGCCCGCCGACCTGACCGGCACCGATATCTTCCGGTCGCAGACCGGCACGTTCGAATTCGAGCGCGGGCCGCTGTTCCATAACATCGTGCTTGCCGACGAGATCAATCGCGCACCGGCGAAAGTCCAGTCCGCGCTGCTCGAGGCGATGGCCGAACGGCAGATCACCATCGGCCGCCGCACCTGGCCGCTGCCTGACCTCTTCATGGTGATGGCCACCCAGAACCCGATCGAGCAGGAAGGGACGTTCGCACTGCCCGAAGCCCAGCTCGACCGTTTCCTGATGCACGTGACCATAGGCTACCCGGACGCCGAGGCGGAACTCGCCATTCTCCGTCTCGCGCGTCAGCAGGCCCGCGAGGTCATGCACCCGGCGCCGCCACCGGCACACATGCTGCGCCCGGCGGACGTCTTCGCCGCGCGCGACGCGGTGCTCTCGGTACACATGGCGGCGCCGCTGGAGCTCTATATCACGCAGCTGGTCGTCGCCACGCGCGAGGCCGGCAAATACGGTGCGGAGCTGGCGCGCTGGATCGCCTGGGGTGCCAGCCCGCGTGCCACCATCGCGCTGGACCGCTGTGCGCGCGCGCACGCGTGGCTCGCCGGTCGCGATTATGTCCTCCCGGAGGATATTCACGCGATCGCCCACGAGGTGCTTCGCCATCGCGTGTTGCCGAGCTACGAGGCCGAAGCGGAAGGCGTGCGCGTGGATACGGTGATCGATCGCCTGCTGGATCTCGTGCCGCTGCCGTGAATGCCGCTGTCACCGACGTCGAAGGGCGCGTCCACGTCTCGCTCCCGGAACTGATCGCCCTGCGCTCCCGCGTCGCGCGTGCACCTGCTCCCCAGGTCGTATCGCGCGCTCCGCGACATGGCCAGCGCCCGGCGCGGCTGCATGGCCGCGGCATGGACTACGCCGAATCCCGCGTCTACCAGGCCGGTGACGATGTACGCCGCATGGACTGGCGCCTGACGGCGCGCAGCGGTGTCGCGCATACCAAACTCTTTCAGGAAGAGCGCGAGGGACGCCTGCTCATTCTGCTGGACATGAACGCAAGCATGCGTTTTGGAACGCGCACGCGCTTCAAGTCCGTGCAGGCCGCGCGCGCGGCGGCGACAGCCGCCTGGTACGCACTGCGCGGCACGGAGCGCGTGGGCGTGCTTGCCTTTGGCGGACAACGCCAGGTCGTCAGGCCTCAGGGCGGAGCGCGTGGCGCGCTGACGGTGCTCGGTGCGATCGCCGCATGGGATGCGCTCCCCGCGGATGGCGATGAGACGCTGTCTTCCGCGCTGCAGCGGGCGGGACGATTGATGCACGGTGCGTCGCGCGTGCTGTTGATCAGCGACGGATTCGCCGTGGACGAGGCCGCACGTGGCCGCATGCTCGGGCTGGTCGGCAAGGCTGAAGTCTCGGTGCTGGGCGTCGCCGATTCGCTAGAGCTCAGCGAACCGCCCGCCGGTCGCTACCCCTTTGCTTATCGCGGTACGCATTACGACATCGCGCTTCAGGGCGATCGACAGCGCGAAGCGTTCGCCCGCGGCCTCGGCGAAGGGCAGCGCAGACTGACCGCGCTGGCGGGCGGTCTTGGCCTGCGCGTGCGCACGATCGACACCACCGACGATCCGCTCGACGCGGTCACCGCGTTGCTGGGTACGAGGAGGACGCGCTGATGCCGGATCAGGGACCCCGCTTGCGCGATGTTCACGTGCCGCACGTCTCCGCATGGTGGCCATTGGCACCGGGCTGGTGGGTGCTGGCCGCGCTGCTGCTGATCGTTGCCGCGGTGCTGATCCTGGCCTGGCGCAGACGTGCCGCGTGGCATCGGTACGTCGACGGCACGTTGCAGGAACTGCGTGACGCATCGCGGCGCCATGCGCAGGACGGCGACGCCGCGGCGTTCGCGACGACGGTCAGTCAGCTGATCAGGCGCGTGGCGCGCACGCGCGATCCACGAAGCGTGACCCTGCGCGGCGCCGCGTGGCGTGATGCGCTGGCGTCGATGGCGCCCCGGCAGGATGTCACGCGCATCGCCGAGCTCGATGTCGCCTTGTACCGCCCCGCGGTATCGCTCGACGCATCCGCCGTGGCTCGCGACGCCGAGGCCTGGGTCCGTCAGGCGATGCGTCGCGACGCGCAACGCCCACGTGCGGGGAGGGCGAAGACGCATGTCGGTGCCTGATTTCGCGTGGCCCTGGGTGTTCTTCGCGCTGCCACTGCCGTGGCTTCTGCGTCGCGTCCTGCGACCGGTGAAGCCAGCGCAGGCAATGAATCTTCCACAGCCCGGCCTGACGTTGATGCAGGCCGCCCGGATGCGTGCGCCATTCGCATCGACGTTGTTGCTGGCGCTGGCGTGGCTCTGTATCGTCACCGCGGCGGCACGGCCGCAACGACTCGGCCCGCCGGAGCCGCAGCAGCGCAGCGGGCGTGCGACGATGCTCGCCGTCGATCTCTCGGGCAGCATGGCGCTCGACGACATGCGCCTGGCAGGACGCACGGTGACGCGTTTCGCCGCGGTCGAAGCGATCGCGGGCGATTTCATCGACCGGCGTGCCGGCGATGAGCTGGGGCTCATCCTGTTCGGATCGCAGGCGTACCTGGTGACGCCGCTGACGTACGATCTCGACGCGGTGCGCGCGCAGTTGCATGGCGCCGTCGTCGGCCTGCCGGGACGGGAAACCGCCATCGGCGATGCGCTGGCTGTCGCCGTAAAGCGTCTCGCCGACATGCCCGAGCAGGCGCGCGTCGTCGTCCTGCTGACCGATGGCGTGAACAACGCGGGGTCGATCGCGCCGCGCGAAGCGGCACGCGCGGCGAAGGCCGCAGGCGTTCGTGTCTATACGATCGGCATCGGTGCCACAGCGATGCGCGTGCCCGACTTTTTCGGTAGCCGCACGGTCAATCCGTCGGCCGATCTGGACGTAGGCATGCTGACCGACATCGCCAACCAGACCGGTGGGCGGTTCTTCCGCGCGACGGATACGGATGAACTGGCGAACGCCTATCGTGCCATCGACGCGCTCGAGCCGGTGCCGCAGCAGGGCGCCGCCCTGCGCCCGCATGTCGAACTGTTTCGCTGGCCTCTCGTCGTCGCGCTGGGTTTGCTCGCGTTGGCCGCGCTGCCTCGTTATCTGGGTGGGAGAGTGCGCGCATGAGCACCTGGATCGCCGACTTTCATTTCCTCGAGCCACGCTGGCTGTGGTTGCTGATCCTCGTGCCCGTCATCGGGTGGATCGTGGGGGGTCGATCGGGAGAGTCCCGCGCTTTGTCCCGGATCGCGGACCCCGCCTTGCTTCCGTATCTGCTCGACGGCAAGCCCGCGGCATCGCGCGCGCCGGTCGCGGCGGTGGTCGCGGCATCGTCGCTCGCCGTGCTCGCGCTGGCGGGGCCCACATGGGATCGCCAGTCGCAGCCGCTGTTCGCCGAGCGAGCCGGGCAGGTCGTCGTGGTATCGATGTCACCGGACATGCTCGCGAAGGATATCGTTCCGGATCGCCTCAGCCGCGTGCGTTACAAGATCCGCGAACTGTATGCCGCGAACAAGGACGGCATGAACGCGCTGATCGCGTACACGGGCGAGGCATTCATCGTGGCGCCGCTGACCACGGATGCGCACAGCGTGGACGATCTGCTCACGGCGTTGTCGCCCGACACCATGCCGGTGACCGGCGATGATCCGGGCAAGGCGATCGACATGGCGGCGGACCTCATCCGTCACGCGGATCTGCGTGGCGGGTCGATCGTTCTCGTCACGGATCGCGCCGATGCATCCGCCGCGTCGGCAGCGCGCCGCGCGCGCGCGGCCGGCGCAACCGTGTCGGTGCTCGGCGTCGGTACGACGCGTGGCGGTCCCATGCCGACCGGGGACGGGGGTTTCCTGAAGGACGATCGCGGCGATATCGCGCTGGCTGCCCGTGACGACGCGTCCCTGTCCGCCGTGGCATCCGCCGGCGGCGGCCGCTTTGTTCCCGTGGCGGATGGCGGCTCCGACGTCGCGGCGCTCCGGGCTTTCCTCAGCGGCGACGGTGACGGGAAGGCCGTTTCCGGCGCGAAGGCAGGTGAGTGGCAGGATCGCGGACCGTGGCTGCTCCTGCCCGTGCTTCTGCTGGTGGCGCTGGCGTTCCGTCGTGGCTGGTTGCTCGTTCTGGCGATGGCCTGTCTGCCATGGTCGCCGCCCGCTCATGCGGATGGCGTCGCCGATGCCTTCCGCACGCGCGATCAGCAGGCGGCGCAGGCCCTGCGCGAAGGCGATGCAAAGCGCGCCCAGGCGCTTGCACGCGATCCTGCCCTGCGTGGTGTGGCGGCGTATAAGGCCGGGGACTTCGCGGCGGCGGAGGCGGCGCTCAAGTCAGGCAAGGACGGCGATTCGCAGTACAACCTCGGCAACGCGCTGGCGAAACAGCAGCGCTACGAGGATGCGATTGCCGCCTACGACCGTGCGCTGCGCATCGATCCGCATGACGAGGACGCGATCGCCAATCGCAAGGCGGTCGCGGATTACCTGAAGCAGCAGAAAGACGGTTCGAAGCAGCAGCAGGACAAGGGCGGCAAGCAGGACGCGAAGGACGGGGACAAGGATCAGCACGGCCAGTCGGGGCAGCAGGACAAGGGCCAGTCGTCCGGGCAGCAGGACGGCAAAGATAAACAGGACGGCCAGAGCGGGCAGCCGTCGGGCGCCGATGGAAAAGGCGAGGATGCGTCCGACAAGGGCACGCAGAACAAGGCCGGCGAAGGCGAGGGCGGCGACAAGGCGAAGGACGACGGCAAGGGGCAGGCGCCGCAGGGCGACGCCACAGCCAAGTCCGCCGCCGAGCAGGCGCAGGCCGATCGCGCCCAGGCGGCGCTCAAGGAAAAGATGGATCAGGCGCTCGCCGGTAAGGCGGGGCAGCCGGATGCGAAGGACGACGGCAAGGGGCACGATCTGGGCGCATTGTCCGCCAGCGATGCCGCGTCGAAATTGCCGCCCGACGTGCAGCGCGCGCTGCTTCGCGTGCCGGACGATCCGGGCGGTTTGTTGCGGAGAAAGTTCATGCTCGAGTATCAGCGTCGTCATGGGACGGAGCCGGAGGAATGACGATGCGTCGCGTGATCCTTGCCTTCCTTCTGATGTGCGTGCCCGTCGTCGTCCTGGCACAAGCCAGCGGGCCAACGGCCTCGCTCGACCGCACGACGATCGGCGCGGGCGAAACCGTCACCCTGAACATCGAAGTCGCCGACGACGCCGACCCGTCGCCGGACCTCGCGCCACTGATGCAGGACTTCGTGGTTCTCGGCACATCCACCAGCCATAACCTCAGCATCATCAACGGGCGCCGTGAGGCGCATACCGTGCTCGGCGTCGCGTTGCGACCGCGTCGCGAAGGTCGTCTGACCGTCCCGTCGCTGGTCATCGGGGGGCAGCGGACACAGCCCCTTTCGGTGGAGGTCAGCGCCTCGGCCGATACCGGCGCGGCATCGGCGGAGAAGTCCGTCGTTCTCGAGGGCAAGGCGGATCCCGCACAGGTGTATGTCGGTCAGCAGATCGATTACACGCTGCGCCTGTACTTCGCCGTCAATCTGGCGGATGGACAGCTCGGCGATCCGTCGGCGGAAGGGGCTGAGGTCCGCCGTGTGGGGCAGGACGCGAACTTCCAGACCGTTCGCGGGGGCCGGCGGTTCAACGTGGTCGAGCGTCACTACGCCATTTTTCCCCAGCGCGCCGGGGCGCTGTCCATCCAGCCGCCAGCCTTTCAGGGCACGGCAGTGGATCCCACGGACGCCAATGCGTTCTTCGGCGCGGGTTCGCCCGTCAATGCCGTGGCCGAGCCCAGCGGCATCCAGGTGCGCGCGCGTCCGACCGCTGCGGCCAGCGGTGCGTGGATACCCGCCCGCGAACTCAAACTCGCCCTCGACGGTGTGCCACCCGATGGCAAGGCCCGCGTCGGGCAACCGCTGACGCTGACCATGCGGCTCGATGCGACGGGCATGCCGTTCGAGGCGCTGCCGGCGCTGTCCCTGCCGACGCTCGACGGCGCGGACGTCTATCCCGACAAGGCGGTTACCGGTGGCGGCGTCAGCGGGCCGTGGATCACGGGCCACCGGCAGCAGGGCTTCGCCGTGGTGCCAACGCGACCGGGAACCCTGCATATCCCGGAGACGACGCTGCACTGGTGGAACGTGGTGACCGACAAGGCCGAAGTGGCGACCTTGCCGGCACGCGACATCGAGGTCGCACCCGCCAGCGGCGCGGCGGTGGCCGCCGCCGGAACCACGCCGGTCGCGCAAACGGTCCGGCCGGACGCTTCGTCAGCGGCGGGCTCTACGGTTGTCGAAGCCGGCTTGCCGTGGCGATGGCTGTTCTTCGGTGCGCTCGCCTTGTGGTTGGTCACCGTCGGTATCTGGGTGATCCTGCGCCGACGCGGAGGGGTCGCCGCGGCCGTGAGGCCGAACGAGGCGACGCTATCGACGACCCGCGAACGTCCGGCGCGTGAGGTTTTTCTCAAGAGTGTCGACGCCGACGAGCCTGCCGCCATCGAGCGCAACCTGCTTATCTGGGCGCGCGCGGTGCAGCCATCGATACGCTCACTGGGTGCGCTGTCGACCGCTCTGGCCCCGGGCTCACAACCGGTCGCGATCGCCGGTCTGCAGCGCGCACGCTTCGCTGGCGGCACGCTCGACCGGAGCGCCTTGCGGACGGCGTTCGCCAAGGGTTTCGTCTGGAAATCCGTCGGTGTCACCGGTGACACGCCGGGCCTGCCGCCGCTCTACCCTCGCTAGGGGTTGAGCGCCGTCTCGTACGCGCGCGTCATCGCGGCACCGAACGTGCAGAAGATCACGTGCGCCGGCCTCCACGGCGCGCCGCGCAGGGTGTCGACGGCGACCCGGGCGGCCGCCTCGGGCGGGTAACCGTAGACCCCCGCGCTGATGGCGGGGAAGGCGATGGAGTCGATGCCGTGCTCCTTCGCCAGGGCCAGGCTGGCGCGGTAGCAGGCCGCCAGCAGCCCGGCTTCGCCGCGTGTGCCGCCGTACCAGACCGGTCCCACGGTATGAATCACGAAGCGCGTGGGCAGGTCGAACCCCGGCGTGATCCGCGCCTCGCCGGTGGGGCAGCGAACGCCTCGCGGGCTTTCGGGGAGCGCACGGCAGGCCGCCAGCAACCGCGGCCCCGCGCCACGGTGGATCGCGCCGTCCACGCCCCCTCCGCCCAGGAGGGATTCGTTCGCCGCGTTGACGATGGCGTCGACGGCCAGCGTCGTGATGTCGCCTTCGCGAATCGTGAAGCTCATGGCTCAACTCCTTGTGACGGCACGCCCGCAATTGGCTACGATGGCGCCTTGTCAGTTCTGTATTGTTTCAGAAGGTTATGGCCGACTCGCTCAAAGTTGAAGACATCTCGTTCGCCTATCTCATCAACGACGTGACCTTGCTCTTCCGCAAGCACTTCGACCGGCGGGCCGTGCGCTTTGGGCTGACGCGCGCGCAGTGGCGTGCCCTGAAGGCGCTTCATCGCCGGCCAGGCATGCGCCAGAACGAACTGGCTGAGCAGCTCGATATGGAGCCGATCGCCGTGGGCAGGGTCATCGACCGCCTTCAGGCCGCCGGTTTCGTGGAGCGTCGCGCCGACCCCAAGGATCGCCGCGCCTGGCGCCTGCACGATACGGAGCAGGCCCGCGGGGTGATCGACGACATGGAAGACATCGCACGCGGCCTGCGCCGGGATGCGACGCAGGGCATCTCGCCCGACGACCTCCAGGTCATGCTGGCCGTCATGGACCGCATGAAGGAAAACCTCCAGGGCCTCGATGGTCCCGGCGAGGAACTCTGAGCGCCGGGTCAACCTCGGTGCCGGATATGCGTTAGCTTTTACGGATAGCCCACCCGAAAAAAAACCATGTCCGCGTCATCGAGCGCGGCGACCGGAGCCTGAGGGTTCCGGCCGGAGTCCTCATGCAGCGATCCCCAGGGAAGAAACTCGTTCTCATCATCGGCCTGGTGGCCCTCGCCGCGGCCGGTGTGGGCGTATGGCGTCACGAGACGGGCGGCAAGGAGGCCCCGAAATCGCTCAACGGCAAGCAGGCATCGGCGGGCACGCCGGTCACGACAGCCGTCGCGCAGCGCGGTGAGATCGATCTGTCGCTCAAGATCATCGGAAGGGCTGAGGCGTATTCGACGGTCAACGTGCGTTCCCGCGTCAGCGGTCAGCTCGATACGCTGGCTTTCACGCCAGGCACCCACGTGAAAAAGGGCGATCTCCTTGCCCGGGTCGATCCGCGTCCGCTCAAGGCCGCGCTCGACGAGGCCCAGGGCAAGGTGGCCAGCGACGAGGCTCAGCTGGCCAAGGCCGAGGCGGACCTCGGGCGTTACCAGAACATGCTCGGCAAAGGCTTCGTCAGTCGCGCCGATTTCGATCTGTACAAGGCCAACCTCGGCGTGGCCCGCGCCGCCCTCGTCAGCGATCGTGCCGCGGCGCGTGCCGCGCAGACGCAGCTCGACTTCACCACGATCTCCGCGCCCTTCGATGGTGTCACCGGTGCGCCTCTGGCCTATCCGGGGGCGACGCTTACCGCCGACACGACCGATATCGTGGTGCTCAATCAGGTCGATCCCATCCGTATCGCCTTCGCGATTCCCGAGGACAGTCTGGCCGCGGTGCGCAACAGCGCGCGTCGCGGCGCGCTTCCCGTCCAGGCGAAAATCCCCGGCGACACCGGTGGACCGCTGAAGGGCGAACTGGAGTTCATCGACAACGCCGTCGATGTCACGACCGGCACGATCGTCCTGAAAGCGCGTTTCGCGAATGCGGACGGCCGCCTCACCGCGGGCCAGTTCGCTGAAGTGACCCTGCCGACGACGCGGCTGACCGATGCCGTCAGCATCCCGGTGATCGCGTTGCAGAGTTCATCCGCAGGCACCTTCGTTTTCGTGGTCAAGGCCGACAAGACCGTGGAACAGAGGCCCATCACGACGGGTGCGGCGACCGCCGACCGGGTCGTCGTGGACAAGGGCCTGCAGGCGGGCGAACGCGTCGTCACCGAAGGTCAGCTGTTGCTCGTCGACGGTGCGCGCGTGCGATGAACCTGCCGGAGCTCTGTATCCGTCGTCCCGTCATGACCACGCTGCTGATGGCGGCGCTGGTGATCTTCGGCATCGTCGCGTACCCGAAGCTGCCGGTGAACGAACTGCCGAACGTCGACTTCCCGACGATCAACATCAGTGCGAGCCTGCCGGGTGCGTCGCCCGAGACGATGGCCTCGTCCGTCGCGACACCGCTGGAGGCGCAGCTGTCCACGGTCGCCGGCATCGACTCGATGAGCTCGTCCAGTTCGCTGGGCTCGACCACGATCACCGTGACCTTCGCCCTCGATCGCAGCATCGACGGCGCGGCTCAGGACGTGCAGGCGGCGATCTCCGCGGCGCAGCGCCAGTTGCCGCAGGACATGCCGACGCCACCCACCTACCGCAAGGTGAATCCGGCCGACGCGCCCATTCTGTTCCTCACCATGCAGTCGTCGACCTTGCCGCTGTCGACGGTGGACGACTATGCGGAGACCGAACTCGCGCAGCGCCTGTCGATGGTCGACGGCGTGGCCCAGGTCAACGTTTACGGTTCGCAGAAGTACGCGGTGCGCATCGCCGTCGATCCCGATCGTCTGGCGGCCACCGGTATCGGCGTCGATCAGATGTCCACCGCCATCGCCGCGGCCAACGTCAACAAGGCCACCGGCTCGCTCAACGGAAGTCGCCAGTTGCTGTCCATTCGTTCGGACGGCCAGTTGATGCGTGCCGCCGACTACGGGCAGATCGTGGTCGCTTACCGCAATGGCGCGCCCGTACGGCTTTCCGATATCGCCGTGCCACGCGACAGCGTGCAGGACGACCAGAAGGCCAGCTGGTTCAACGGCGTCCGTGCGATCACGCTGGCGATCCAGCGGCAACCGGGCGCGAATACCGTCGAAACGGTCGACCGGATTCTCGCGCTGCTGCCCGGTTTCTCCGAGACGCTGCCGCCGTCGGTCAAGCTCGACGTGATGTACGACCGCTCGGTGTCGATCCGCGACTCCGTGCACGACGTTCAGTTCACGCTGGTGCTGGCGGGTATTCTCGTGGTGCTGGTGATCTACCTGTTCCTCGGCAATGCGTCGGCGACCCTGATTCCGGCGGTCGCGCTGCCCATTTCCGTGCTGGGCACGTTCGGCGCGATGTTCGCGCTGGGCTACAGTCTCGACAATCTCTCGTTGCTGGCGCTGACGCTGGCCGTCGGCTTCGTCGTCGATGACGCCATCGTGATGCTCGAAAACATCATGCGTCACATCGAACTCGGCGAGACGCCCTACGAAGCGGCGATCAAAGGCGCGACCGAAATCGGCTTCACCATTTTCTCGATGACGCTGTCGCTGGTGGCGGTCTTCATCCCGGTGATGTTCATGGGCGGCATCGTGGGGCGTCTTTTCCACGAGTTCGCCGTGGTCATCAGCGTATCGATCCTGATTTCCGGATTCGTCTCGATCACGCTGACGCCCATGCTGTGCAGCCGTTTCGTCAAGGCGCACGACCACGACAAGCGCAGTGTCATCGTGGTCTGGTTCGACAAGGGCTTCAGCGCCGTGACCGATGGCTACACGCGCACGCTCGCCTGGTGCATGCGCCATCCGCGCACGGTGCTGGCGGTCTTCGCGCTCAGCCTCGTCGCCACCGGCGTCCTGTTCGTCGTCACGCCGAAGGACTTCATTCCGGCAGGCGACAGCGGTCAGTTACGTGTCACCACGGAGGGGCCAACGGATATTTCGTTCGCGGCGATGTCCGCGCGACAGAAAGTGCTGGCGCAGCTTGCGCAGGACGATCCGAATATCCAGGGTGTGATGTCGAGCGTCGGCGCCGGCGGTGCGCGCGCCACGGTGAACTCCGGCTCGCTGCTTCTGCGACTGAAGGATCCCGGCGACCGCGGGCATACGACGCCGGACGAAATCATTCAGGCGCTTCGGCACAAGTTCGCCGACGTGCCGGGTATCCGTACCTACATCCAGAATCCCCCGGCGATCCAGGTCGGTGGGCGCCAGTCCAAGGCACAGTACCAGTACACCGTGCAGTCGACCGATCTGAACGCCCTTTACGCGTGGTCCGGAAAGCTGGTCTCGGCGTTTCAGAAGCTGCCTGGTTTCCAGGATGTCACCACCGATCTGGACCTCAATAGTCCGTCGATGGTGGTGACCGTCAATCGCGACAAGCTGGGTCCGCTCGGCCTGACGATGGATCAGGTGCAGTCCGCCCTGGGCGATGCATTCGGTGAGAACCAGATCTCCACCATTTACGGCACGGCCACGCAGTACTGGGTGATCCTGCAGGTGGAGCGACGCATGCAGGACGACCCGGCGGTACTGTCGAAGCTTTACGTCACCTCGGACACCGGCAAGCTCGTGCCGCTGAATACCGTCGCGCAATTCGTGCGCAAGCCGCAGGTGCTGACCGTGAACCACCAGGGCCAGCTGCCCGCGGTCACGGTGTCGTTCAATCTCGCACCGGGTGTGTCGCTGAGCGACGCGGTGCAGAGCATTCAGCGCGCGACGACTCAGATGAATCTTCCCGGCACGCTCAGTGGCAGTATCCAGGGCACGGCGCAGGCCTTCCAGGATTCGGTCAAGGGCATGGGATTGCTCCTGCTGCTGGCGGTGTTCGTGATCTATCTCGTGCTGGGCATCCTGTATGAGAGTTTCATCCATCCGCTGACGATTCTCTCGGGTCTTCCCGCCGCCGCGGTCGGCGCGTTGCTCACGCTGGTGCTTTTCGGCGCGTCACTGGATTTGTTCGCCTTCGTGGGCATCGTGATGCTGGTGGGCATCGTGAAGAAAAACGCGATCATGATGATCGACTTCGCGCTCGAACGTCAGCGCGAGGGAGGCGTGGCTCCGCATGAAGCGATCTTCGAGGCCTGCCGCGTGCGTTTTCGTCCCATCATGATGACCACGATGGCGGCATTCGCGGGAACGCTGCCGATCGCGCTGGGGATCGGTGCGGGCGCGGAGACGCGCCGCCCACTCGGACTGGCCGTCGTCGGTGGCCTCGTGGTATCGCAGATCCTGACGTTGTATCTCACGCCGGTGATCTATCTGTACATGAACCGGTTGCAGGATCGGCTGGCGTCGCGGAAGCCGGCGCGACAAGCGCCGGCTGTGTAGGAGCGCGCCTGGCGCGCTCCTACATGGTCCTATTTAGTCGTGCGCGCCGTCTTTTGCGAACGCACCGGCCGCCGAACCGAAATTTCCATCCGCCTGCGCAGCCAGATACGCAAAGGTCGCGTACACCGCCACGTTCTGCGCGAGCGCCTTCGGATCGATCTTGTCCAGCGTGTCGTTGGCGTTGTGGTGGTAATCGAAGTAGTCGGTGCCGTCCTGCGTCAGCGAGAGCGCGGCCATGCCCTTGGCATGCATCTGCGACAGGTCGGATCCACCACCGCCGGGCCGGGCCGCGTCGTACGTCACGCCGATCGGCTCGATCACCCTGGCGATCTGCTCGATCGCGCCGCGCGCTTCGGGCTTCACGCTGGCGCTCATGCGCCAGATGCGGCCGGCGCCGAAATCGGATTCGGTACCCAGCTGAAACTTCGCCACGTCTTTCGCATGCGCTTCGGCATAGGCGCGTCCACCCCACAGACCCATTTCCTCGTTGGCGAAGGCGATGACGCGGATCGTGCGATCAGGGCGCTGCGGCATGTCCTTGATCAGCTTCGCCGCGGCGGCGGCGATCGCCACACCCGCGCCGTCATCGATGGCGCCGGTGCCCAGGTCCCACGAATCCAGATGTCCGCCGATGGCGACGACCTGATCCGGGTGCTTGCGACCGGTGACTTCAGCGATGACGTTGGAGCCTTCGTACGTACCCGCAAAGCCGACATCGAGGTCGAGCTTCAGCGTGACCGGCTTGCCTTCCTTCAGAATGCGCTCGAGCTGATCGGCGTCGGGCAGGGAAAGCGCGGCAGCCGGGATCGCGTCCTTCGGATCCTTGAAGCCGGTGACGCCCGTGTGCGGCGTACGGCTGTGCGGATCGGTGCCCGCCGAGCGCAGCAGGAACGCGGCGGCGCCCATCTTCGCGGCCAGGACAGGGCCGCCCGTGCGCGTGGCTGAGCCCTTGCCGTAGTCGTGGCCGTCCTTCTGCTGCTGCATGTGCGTCGAGACGTAGACGATCTTGCCCTTCACGCTGGCCGGGTCGGCGTTCCTGAACGCATCGAGGTCGTCGAAGCCGACGACTTCGGCCGTGAGGCCACCCTGCGGGGTGCCGGCGGAATAGCCCAGCGCGGTCAGAGCGAGCGGCTGCGGAAAGGGCGACACGACCGCTGCGTGCTCGCTGCGGCGCTGCCAGAGCGGGTAGCTGACTTTCTCGGTGTAGACCTTGTCGAAACCCATGGCCTTGAACTTCGCCACGGTCCAGGCGACGGCGCGCGCGTCGGCGGCGCTGCCGGCCACGCGGGGACCCACTTCCGTGGTCAGGCCGGTCACGAATTCGTAGCCGGTGTCGTCGCTCATCGCGCGATCGCGCAGGGCGTTGGCGGCGGCGATCGCCTTGTCCGGAATGGTCGTCGCCTTGTCGGCGGCATGGGCGGTGAAAGCGAGCGCAAGGCACGCGGCCAGCGTGTGCAGGCGGAAGATATGACGCATGGTGACCCCCGGGACGGTAAAGGTCGATTATGACCATGGCGCGGGGTGCGGCCGCGTAGGTCGAAAGTCATGGTCCAGCCGTCCGGACGGCTGGACGGCTCCCGAAGCTACGGTTGTGGCAGGCTCACCACCACGCGCAGACCGCCTTCCTTGCGGTTGCGCAGCACGATGCTGCCGCCGTGATCGAGCACGATGGCGCGGACAGTGGCGAGGCCGAGGCCGATGCCGCCGGTGTCGCGGTTTCGCGAGGATTCCAGGCGGAAGAACGGCGCGAAGACCTGTTGCTGCATGGCCTCGGGAATGCCCGGGCCGTCGTCATCGATTTCGAGCAGGCATTCGCCACGGACGGTGCGCAGGCGCATGCGCACCCTTTGCCCGTACTTGATCCCGTTTTCGACGAGGTTGACGACAGCGCGGCGCAGCGCCACCGGATCGCCATCGAGCGTCACGGGCGGCCCGGAAAACACCGCCACGTCATGCCCCACGTCGACCAGGTCGTCGCTCACGCTCTCGACCAGCAGCCGGAAATCCAGCGGCTGGCGTTGCGTGCCCAGCGAGCGGTCGCGCATGAAATCGAGCGCGGCGGAGATCATCGTCTTCATCTCCTGGAGGTCGCCGTCCACCTTGGCGCCGAGCGGGCCGGGCAGGCCGTCGAGCCGGAACGACAGGCGCGTCAGCGGCGTGCGCAGGTCGTGCGCGATCGCGGCGATCATGTGCGTGCGCTCGTGGAGCAGACGATTCACGCGCCCCTGCATGCCGTTGAAGGCATCGACCGCACGACGCATCTCGGGCGGTCCCTCACGCGGCACCGGCGGCGCGCTGGTGTCCGCACCCAGACGCTGTGCCGCCTCGGCGAAACGATGGATCGGTGCCGACAGCGCCCGGGCGAACCACCAGGCGAAGGGCAGCAGCACCAGCACGCTCACGCCGAACAGCAGGAACAGCTCCTGCTGAAGCATGGAAGGAAAGGGCTCCACGGGCACCGAGGCGACCCGCCATCGGCCATCCGCCTGTCGCCACCCGACCAGCGACCCCGCGCCCATGCTGACGCGCATCGCGCCGGGGTGGCGGTCCATGCCGCTGTCCACCGCATAGACGCGAAGGTCATCCTGGGCGACGCGCAGAAGGCCCGCCAGCCGCGGAAGGAGGTGTGCCGACAGGCGACTGTCGGAACCGTCCGGGGGCGTGGGCGCGTCGGCCTGGGTGCGCACATCGAGGTCGGCGGGGTTGGGCGGCATGAAGTCCATGCCGGGCGGGCCGCGGCGGTCGTCGCCGGGCAGCATGGCGGTGGCCTGGCCGTCGCGTGGCGCGGAGCCGGGCGGCCTCCGGTCGTCGAAGTCGCGCTGGCTGAACGGCGCTCCGTCGTTCCGCAGGGCGGCCGCCACGTCGAAGAGGCTCGCCATGGGCGGCAGCGTCGGCGGACGGAGGACGAGTACGCCCACCCCGATGCCGGAGGCGATCAGCAGCGCGCACACCATCAGCAGAAAGCTGCGGGCGAAGATCGACAGGCCGGAACGTCGCGTCACAGGCGGGTGACCTTCGGCAGGAGCATGTAGCCCTCGTTGCGCACGGTACGGATCATTTCGTCCTGCGCGCGGTCATTCAGTTTGCGCCGCAGCCGGCTGATCTGCGTGTCGATGGCGCGGTCGAACACGTCCGCGCGGCCCCGGTGAACGAGGTCGAGCAGCTGATCGCGGCTCAGGATGCGTTGCGGGTGTTCGACGAAGGCGCGGAGCAGGGCGAACTCGCCATCGGAAAGATTGATGAAGATGCCGGTCGGATCGCGCAGGTCGCGCCGCGTCAGATCGAGGCGCCAGCCGGCAAAACCGTAAGGACGGATTTCCTCGGCGGGTGAAGGCGCGTCCTGGCTGCTGCGCCGCAGGACGGCACGCACGCGGGCCAGCAGCTCGCGTGGGTTGCAGGGCTTGGCTAGGTAGTCGTCGGCACCGACTTCCAGCCCGATGATCCGGTCGGTATCGCTGCCGAGCGCACTCAGGATGATGACCGGGGGACCCTTCTCGGCGGCGAGGCGCCGCGCCGCGCTCAGGCCGTCCTCGCCCGGCATCATCACGTCGAGCACGATGAGGTCCGGTCGCTCACGTTCGATGGAAAGCGACATCTGGGCGACGTTTTCGGCTGCATGCACACGGTATCCGTGACCGCCGAGGAAATCGGTGATCAGCCCGCGCAGTTCGGGATCGTCATCCACGACGAGGATGAGTGACTGAAGGTCCATGGTCATGCTGCTTTAAATACCAGACCAGTCTACGAGGCGTTTGTCCCCGCGGCAAAACAGCCGACACAAAGCGGACACAAAAGGACATTCCCTCGTGACGGAAGCCACTTAGCGTGTGCAGACACCGCACACCACTAAGGATGGCCATGAAACCGTTCAACGCGCTGCCTTCGCTGCTCTTCTCCTTCGGGATCGCCCTGGCCGCCGCGGCGGTCGCCCAGGATCGGCCGCCCGGTCCCCCGGACGGTCGCCAGGCGCACCGCGACCCGAAGGTCGAGGCGGCGCTGGACGATTGCTGGAACGAACTCGGTGGCGAAGAGGACGACCCCGTGCCGCCGGACCTCATGGCTCAGTGCATGGATGAGAAGGGATTCAAGCGGCCTGTCGGGCCGCCCCCCGGCCCGGACGGCGCACCTCCGCCGCCTCCGCCTCCCCCCGCCTCATAACCGGAATGACCGCCTTGTCGTCCATGTCGTATGCATTTCCTCCGTTGTCGCGCTCCGATGACGGTATCGAAAACAACCGGCTGCTTGCCCGGCGTTTCTGGCAGGCCTTTGTCGAGCGGGCACCCAGCCGCTTCGAAACCAGCACGCTCGTGGACGGCTACGCTGGCGATCGCCTGCGCCTGGGCGCGTTCCGGCACACGCCGCACGTGCTGACCGAGGCGGCGCTTCCGCGCGAGCATCGTCAGGCGGTGCTGCTGACCTTGCAGCTCGACGGACGGGCGCGTGTCGAGCAGCACGGGCGGCACAGCGATCTGGCCGGCGGCGATTTCTGCCTGATCGACCTGTCCCAGCCCTTCCGGCTGGAACTGGGGCGTTGCAGCGTCCAGTCGATCCATCTTCCGCTGTCGGTCCTGCGCGACGCCATCCCACGCCTGGACGATGTGGCGGCGGTCGGCCTGCCCGGGCACCTGGGTCCCGTGGGCTACCTGCGTGTCCTCTTCCAGGAAATGTTCGCGCATCCGGCGGGCCTGTCCGAACCGGTAGCCGACCGGCTGGCCGATGCGATTCCCCATATGCTTGCCGCCGCGCTGGAATCCGTGGACGCGAGTGAATCGTCCCCCTCGCGCCTGCGGCAGTACCACAAGCGTCAGGTGCGTCAGTTCGCCCGCGAGCACCTCGCCGATCCCGAGCTGTGCATCGACATGATCGCGAAGGGTGTCGGTCTCTCGGCCAGTCATCTGTTCGAACTGTTTTCCGACGAAGACCTGACCCTCATGCGCTGGGTTCGACTCGAGCGCCTCGCACGTTGCCAGCGCGAACTGTCCGATCCCCGCCTTCGTCATCGCGGCATCGCGCAGATCGCCCACGCCTGGGGCTTCGGCGACATGACCAATTTCAGTCGCTGCTTCCGCGACCATGTCGGTACGTCACCGCGTCGTTTCCGTCAGGCCGCAATGGTTGGGGCGTTGCCGCCGGTAGACCGTTCGGACGTCCAAACGTCCGACGAATGACCGAATGATGCGGCAGTTTCCGCCGTATGGATGCAGGTTCTTAACACTAAATTGAAGTCGTGGCCCCGTCGGCCACGCATCGACGAAGTCATAAAACGAATCACACGTCACGGGCAGTTGGGGAAGGCGCCTTGCCAGGGTGCCGGCCTCGTGGCGTCGCGCATCCTAAATTTCGGGGAGTTTCCTAGTGAAGAATTCGACATCCATCCGCCTGAGCCGGATCAGCCTCGCGCTGGCCCTGGCGCTGGGCAGCACCGTGGCCATCGCGCAGTCGACCACCGGCAGCATCTTCGGTCAGGCGCCCGTCGCCGAGGGCGAGTCGGTCCAGGTCAAGAGCACCTCGGGTGTGACGCGTGAAGTCGCCGTGGGCAGCGACGGCCGTTACACGGTGGGTTCGCTGCCGCTCGGCAGCTATACCGTATCGCTCATGCAGGGCGGCAAGGTCGTCGACACGCGCAGCGACGTCGGCCTTCGTGTCGGTTCCGGTACGGAAGTGTCCTTTGCCGCGGCGTCCGGCGATGCGACGAGCCTGAGCTCGGTCACCGTGTCGGCCAACGCGCTCCCAGTCATCGACGTGTCCAGCGTCGACGCACGCACCGTCATCACCTCCCAGCAGCTGGCGAAGCTGCCGCTGGCGCGCAGCGCCGAAGCGATCGCGCTGCTCGCGCCAGGCGTCGTTCCGGGTTACAGCGGCTTCAAGAGCGGTACCACGGGTGGCTCGCTCGTTTCGTTCGCCGGCTCGTCGGTCACCGAGAACGCCTATTACCTCAACGGCTTCAACACCACCGACCCGCTCAGCGGCTTCGGCGGCATCAGCCTGCCCTATGGCGCGATCGATCAGCAGGAAATCCTCAGCGGCGGCTACGGTGCGGCTTACGGTCGCTCGGACGGCGGCGTGATCAGTCAGAGCGGCAAGCGCGGTACCAACGAATGGCACTTCGGTGCGCAGGTTCAGTGGACACCGGCGTTCGCGCAGGGCGTGAGCCCGAGCTCGTATTACGTGACCGGTGCCAACGCGGGCAATCTCTACCGTCGTTATTCCGACAACAAGTCCTGGGAAACCACCGAGAGCGCGTATGTCGGCGGCCCGCTGATCAAGGACAAGCTGTTCTTCTTCGCGGCGGTCGAAGGCGACAAGAAAGCCGGTAACAGTGTCGGTCCCGCGACGTCGTCGTACAACACCGATTACGAGTACAACAATCCGAAGTGGTACACCAAGCTCGACTGGAACATCAACGACAACAATATCCTCGAGCTGACCGGCGCGTCGACGAAGACGTCGTACAAGGGTAACGAGTACGACTACGACTACGCGACGAACCAGACGGGCGATCTGAACAGCTTCGACACCTCGACCAAGAACAGCGCCCGGGTCTCGATCGCCAAGTACACGAGCTACATCACCGACGATCTCACGCTGACCGCCATGTACGGCAAGCAGAAGATGACGTACTTCAGCCAGACCCCGGGTTACGACCCGTCGCTGGAGTACATCAGTGGTTCCGAGTTCGAGAACCCGGCGATCACCGGCGGCAATTCCATCGTCAACTCTCAGACGGTGCTGACCGCGAACGATCCGAACCACCGCGCCACCAGCAGCAACCTGCGCGTCGATCTGGCCTGGAAGATCGGCGATCACACGATCACCGGTGGTATCGACAACCTCAACTCGCACGACGTCGACGATGGCGAGACCGGCTCGGCCTGGATCTACGGTTACGGCGATCCGGCGACCAACATCAGCGACAGTCCGTACGTCGCCGCGCCGAGCACGGGTGCGGGCGGTCAGGACGGCTACTACGTATCGAAGTACCTCTACAGCACCTCGGCGTCGGTGCGCGTGAAGCAGCGCGCCCAGTACATCGAAGACAGCTGGCAGGTGGACGATCGCTGGCTGGTGAAGATCGGCCTGCGCAACGACCAGTTCACCAACTACAACCCGAGCGGTGAAGCCTTCCTGCGCATGACCAAGCCGCAGTGGGCGCCGCGCCTGGGCTTCAGCTGGGACGTGAACGGCGACTCGTCGCTGAAGGTCTATGCGAACGCCGGTCGTTACTACCTCGCCATGCCGGCGTCCGTCGCGCTGCGCGCCGCCGCCGGTTCGCTGTACACCAACGAGTACTACACCTACACGGGCATCGACGCTAACGGCAATCCCACCGGCCTGACCCAGCTGGCCTCGTCCACGGGTGGCGCGGTGTCGGCCAATAACGAGTACGGCACACCGCCGGACGCGAAGACCGTGGCCTCCAGCAACATCAAGTCCGAGTACCAGGATGAATACATGCTGGGCTTCACCCAGCAGATCAACGCGGACTACGTCTGGGGCATGAAGGGTCAGGTGCGCAAGCTGCGTAACATCCTGGACGACATCTGCGACACCACCACGATCGCGAGCAAGGCGCAGTCGCTCGGCTACGACGTCGACGCCTCCACGCTCAACGGTTGCTACCTGTCCAATCCGGGCCGCAGCAACACATACCGCATCGTCAACCCGGCCGGCGGTTACTACAGCGTCTCGGTCTCCGCGGCCGACTTCGGCATGCCGAGCGCCAAGCGTAGCTACTACGGTCTGGAGACCTTCCTCGAGCATCCGTTCGATGGCAAGTGGCAGGCCAAGATCGACTACGTCTACTCGAAGAGCTACGGCAACACGGAAGGCCAGGTCCGTTCGGACATCGGTCAGACCGACGTATCGGCGACGGTCGACTGGGACTTCGGCAAGCTGATGGAAAACTCCAACGGTCTGCTCTCCAACGACCGCACGCACCAGCTGAAGATCTACGGTTCCTGGCAGGCGGCACCGGAGTGGATGCTCTCGGGCAACATCGCGCTGATGTCGGGCACACCCAAGACCTGTATCGGTTACTACGGCGCGGATGAGAGCAACCCGGTCGGCTACGGCAGCTACTACCACTACTGCGGTGGCGTCGCCTCGGCACCGGGCGACGCGGGTCGCCAGCCGTGGCAGCACATCATCTCGGTCTCGGCGGAATATCGCCCGATGTGGGCCGACCAGAAACTTGGCTTCAATGTCATGGTCTATAACCTGCTGAACGAGTCGGTGCCGACGTCGACGTATGCGATCTATGGCAGCAGCAAGGCGCTGAACACCAACTACGACCGCATCAACTACTTCAGCACGCCGCGCTACGTCCGCTTCGGTATCAACTACGACTTCTGATCGACCGATCCAAAACCATTCCAACAATAAGCGCCGCGAGTCTCCCGACTCATCTCCCGCGGCGCAACGTTCTCCCCGGATCAGGCCGCCGAGCTCCCACTCGGCGGCCTCTTTTTTTTCCAGACAGCAAAAAGGGACGAGGCAAGCCGGACATGCCGGTCACCTCGTCCCTCCGAAAGCGCGGAATCAGACGCGCGGCGGCTGCTGCCTGAGCAGGTCGCGGATTTCCGTCAGCAGCACCACGTCGGCGGCCGGTGCGGCCGGCTTGGCCTCTTCGCGATGCGTCAGGCGGTTGATCGCTTTGACCACCATGAAGATGGCGAACGCGATGATGACGAACTGGATCAGTACGTTGATGAACACGCCGTACTGGATCGCCACTTCGGCGGTCTTGGTCGCGGCGTCGGCGGGTTTGAGCACCCACTTCCAGTCTGAAAAGTCGATGCCGCCGATCAGCCAGCCGATGGGGGGCATGATGATGTTGTCCACCAGCGAGGTGACGATCTTGCTGAACGCCGCACCGACCACAACACCGACCGCGAGGTCGATGACGTTGCCGCGTAGTGCGAACTTCTTGAATTCCGCGACGATGCTCATCGTGGGTTTCTCCTTCTGGGTCTGGGCGTCGAACGTAAAAAACTAACGTTCCGGATGTCAGGACTTTGCGAAGTCAGACCACGCGACCTTCGAGCGTGGCGACGCCTTCGAGGGTCGCACGGAAACGATCGCCGCGCAGCAATGCCGATACACCGGCCGGTGTACCGGTGTAGACGATGTCGCCCGCCTTGAGCTCGAACAGCTTCGACAGCGCCGAGAGGATCGCCGGGACATCGAGCAGCATGTCGCCGAGGGTGGCCGCCTGCCGGGTCTCCCCGTTGATCTCCAGCGAGATCCGCGTCGCGGCGGTCGGCGTGACCTCGGAGGCGGGAACCAGGGCGGAGACCGGTGCCGAATGGTCGAAGGCCTTGGCGACGTCCCACGGCGAGCCCTTGGCCTTGGCCTGGGCCTGCAGGTCGCGGCGGGTCAGGTCCAGGCCCACGCCGTAGCCCCAGACCGTGGCGGCGGCCTGCTCGAGGGTCAGGTCCGTACCGCCCGATCCCAGCGCCACGACCATCTCCACTTCGTGGTGCAGATCGTGGGTGACGGACGGGTAGGGCACGTCGGCCCCGTCGGTGACGAGGGCATCGGCGGGCTTGGTGAAGAACATCGGATTGGCCGTGTCGACCGACGCGCCCATCTCTTTGGCGTGGTCGGCGTAGTTACGGCCGATGCAGAAGACGCGACGGACCGGGAAACGCTCGCTGCGCCCGGCGACGGGGATGCTCGGCTGGGCCGGCGAAGGGATGACGGTATTCATGGGCGCCAAGACTATCAGGTGACACCTGTCACGGCAGATGACTGATGGGCGGAAGTGGTGCACGGTCCGCCCGGATCGCATGATCTTGCCGACGATCCGTATCGCCAGGGGACCACGGGGACATGAACTCGAACGCCGAGCTGCTGCGGCAGCTGAAGATCGACAAGTCGCACAGGGAATCCCCAGGGGGTGGGAACGGCGGCGCCACGAAGATCGCGCTGATCGTGCTGGCCGTTCTCATCGGCCTGCTCGCCCTGGGCGGAGCGGCCTGGGCGTGGCTCGCGCAGCGGCCTGTCGAGGTGACGGTGGCGACCGCGATCGCGCCGGCCGGCGCCGCGGAAGCCGGGGCGGTGCTGCAGGCGACGGGCTATGTCACCGCGCGGCGCCAGGCCACGGTCTCCGCGCAGATTACCGGCACGCTCACGGAGGTGCTGATCGAGGAAGGCGACCGGGTGAAGAAAGGCCAGGTGCTGGCGCGCCTGGAAGACAACGCCCTGCGCGCCGGCCTCGACGCCAACCGGGCGAACGCGGCGGCGGCGCGCGCCAGCGTGGTGCAAAGCCAGACCCAGCTCGAGCAGGCACTGCGCGACGCCGATCGGCAGGAGGCGCTGGTCGGCCGGGGGCTGGTCTCCAGACAGATCGCCGAGCAGGGACGTACGCAGGCCAACACCTATCGCGCCCAGCTCAACACGGCGCGTCGCCAGGCCGACGCCGCGGATGCTCAGGTCAGTGTCGGCCAGGTCAACCTCGACTACACGGTGATCCGTGCGCCGTTCGACGGCGTGATCACCGACAAGGCCGCGCAGGTCGGCGAGATCGTGTCGCCGCTTTCGGCGGGCGGCGGTTTCACCCGTACCGGTGTCGGCACCATCGTCGACATGGACTCGCTGGAGATCGACGTCGACGTCAACGAGGCCTATATCGGCCGGGTCAAAGCCGAGATGCCCGCCGAGGCGGTGCTCGACGCCTACCCGGACTGGAAGATCGGCGCGCATGTCATCGCCATCGTGCCCGCGGCGGATCGCGGTAAGGCCACGGTGAAGGTACGCGTGGCCCTGGAATCGAAGGACGCGCGGATCGTTCCCGACATGGGCGTGCGCGTGTCGTTCCTCGAGCGCCGGGCGGAGCCGGTGGCCGACGCACCCAAAGGCGTGCTCGTCCCGGCCGGCGCGCTGGCGCGTCGCGACAACCGCGACGTCGTCTTCGTCGTTGCGAGCGACAAGGCGATGCGTCACGACGTCACGCTCGCCGCACGCAACGACGGCGAGCAGCGTCTGGTGACGCAGGGCCTCGCCCCGGGTGACAGCGTCATCGTGACTCCGCCCGATTCGCTCACCGATGGTGCCGCCGTCCGCGTCGCCACCCGCCCTTCGCCCTGATACGCAAGGAGACACGTCCCATGGCTACCCTGATCGACATCCAGGATCTTTCCAAGGTCTATGAGCGCGGCCGGCAGAAGGTCGAGGTGCTGCATGGCGTGAACCTGAAGATCGAGGAAGGCGACTTCCTCGCGCTGATGGGACCGTCGGGCTCCGGCAAAACCACGTTGCTCAATCTCATCGGCGGTCTCGACACACCGTCGGGTGGCAGCATCGCGGTGGCCGGGGACCGCATCGACCGGCTGGGTGCCGGTGCGCTGGCTCGCTGGCGCGCGGCGCACGTGGGCTTCGTTTTCCAGTTCTACAACCTGATGCCGATGCTGACCGCGCAGCGCAATGTGGAACTGCCGCTGCTGCTGACCCGACTTTCCGCCGCGCAGCGCAGGCAGAACGCGTCGATCGCGCTGCAGCTGGTCGGCCTGGCGGATCGTTCGTCACACAAGCCGTCCGAACTCTCCGGCGGTCAGCAACAGCGCGTCGCGATCGCACGCGCGATCGTTTCCGATCCCACGCTGCTGGTCTGCGACGAGCCGACCGGCGATCTGGATCGCCAGTCGGCCGAGGAGATCCTCGGTCTTCTGCGCGAACTCAATCGCGAGCACGGCAAAACGATCGTGATGGTGACGCACGATCCGAAGGCGGCCGAGTACGCCAACCATACCCTGCATCTCGACAAGGGCAGCCTTGTCGGACAAGCCGTGGCCTGACCGAGGACGCCCGCATGAAATACATGCATCTGATCTGGGCCGCGTTGTTCCGGCGCAAGACGCGTACCTTCTTCACCCTGGTGTCGATCCTGGCGACATTCCTGTTGTTCGGCATGCTGGACGCGACACGTGCCGCGTTCGCCTCGGGCGACAGCGTCGTCGGCGTGGATCGCCTCATCACCACGTCGAAGTATTCGATCATCCAGTCGCTGCCGGCGAGCCTTTCCACACGCATACAGGCGATTCCCGGGGTGAAGGCCGTGGCCGCCGCCAACTGGTTCGGCGGCATCTATCAGGATCCGAAGAACTTCGTGCTGAGCTTTGCCGTCAGCGAGAATTACCTCGACATCTATCGTGAGATCGAACTGCCCGCGGACCAGCGCAAGGTCTACGAAAACACCCGTACCGGCGCGGTGGTCGGTGAAGCGCTGGCGAAACGCTTCGGCTGGAAGATCGGCGACAAGGTGCCGCTGCAGTCGACGATCTTCCCGCAGCGCAACGGCGACAAGACCTGGCCTTTCGATATCGTCGGCATCTACAAGCCGGCCAAGGGCGCGGCGAACGGTACGGACCAGCAGTTCTTCTTCCATCACAAGTATTTCGAAGACGCCAACGCATTTCAGAGCGTCGGTACGACGGCAGGCTGGTACGCGGTGCAGCTGACCTCGGCGGACAAGGCGGACAGCGTCGCCAGGGCCATCGACGCGCTCTCCGCCAACTCCGACCACGAGACCAAGACGCAGACCGAGCAGGCGTTCAACGCATCGTTCGCCAAACAGCTCGGCGATATCGGGCTGATCGTGTCGGCGATCATGGGCGCGGTGTTCTTTACGCTGATCCTGCTTACCGGCAACACGATGGCGCAGGCCGTGCGTGAGCGAACCCATGAGCTGGCCGTGCTGAAGACCATCGGCTTCTCCAGCCACAGCGTCCTCGGCATGGTGCTGGCGGAAGGCATCCTGTTGCTGGTGCTCGGCGGCGTGCTGGGCCTGGCGCTGGCCGGCATCGTGGTGCCGATCGTGGCGAAGGGCAGCGGCGGCATGCTCAATCTGCCACCCATCGGTACCCAGACCTGGATTCTCGGCCTCGTGCTGATGGTGGTGATCGGCGCCCTCGTCGGTGCCTTGCCCGCCCTCCGTGCCATGCGCCTCAACATCGTCGACGCGCTCGCCGGGCGCTGAAGGAACTCACCATGAAACGCATGAAGAAGTTCGGGTTCGGCCTGCTGACCCTGCTGATCGTCGCCGCGTTCCTCGTCGTCTGGATCGCGTTGCCCTGGCAGGGCATCGTCGCCATCGCCGTCGTGTTCGCGCTGTGGATGGCGCTGACCCGTCGCGGACGACAGACCTGGCAGGTGACTCGCGTGGGACTCGCCACGGTGGTTCAGCGGCTCGGCTCGTCATCGGTGGTGGTGGTGGGCATCGCGGGCGTGGTGGGCGTACTCGTCGCCATGCTGGCGATGAGCGATGGTTTCGCCGAAACCCTGCGCTCCACGGGTAACGACCGGACGGCCATCGTCTTGCGCGGCGGCTCGCAGGCGGAGCTCAATTCCATCCTCGATCGCGACAGCGCCAACGTGGTGATGCAGGCGCCCGGTGTGAAGAAAGATGCCCAGGGCCGGCCGATCGCCTCGGGCGAACTCGTCGTCGTCGCCAACCTGCCACGCAAGAGCGATCCCGGCAGCGATTCCAATGTGCCCATCCGTGGCGTCAGCGCTGACGTGTGGTCGCTGCGCGATCAGGTGAAGATCGTCGAGGGGCGCAAGTTCACTCCGGGGCTGCGTGAGCTCATCGTCGGCAAGGGCGCGCGGGGGCAGTTCGCGGGCCTCGATGTCGGCAGGAGCATCCGCCTCGCGGGACAGACCTGGACCGTGGTGGGTGAGTTCGTGTCGAACGACGTGCTGGAATCGGAACTGTGGGGCGATACGCAGAGCGTCGCCTCGGCCTACCGGCGTGGCAGCAGCGTGCAGTCGGTGACGGTCATGCTGGATTCGCCCGCGGCATTCGACACCTTCAAGGCGTCGCTGGCTGGCGATCCGCGCCTGAAGGTCGACGTCAGTACGACGCAGGAATACTTCAGCAAGCAGTCCGAAGGCCTGACCAGGGTGCTGCGTGCGGTCGGTATCACGGTGGGCATCATCATGGCGATCGGTGCCGTGTTCGGCGCGCTCAATACGATGTTCGCCGCGATCCAGGCCCGGGCTCGCGAGATCGCCACATTACGTGCGATCGGCTTTCGCGGGATACCGGTCGTGGTGTCGGTGATGCTGGAGACGATGTTGCTGGCGTTGCTCGGCGGCGTGATCGGTGCGGGCATCGTGTGGATCGTCTTCAATGGCTACACGGCGTCGACGCTCGGGGCGAACTTCAGCCAGGTGGTGTTCCGGTTCCACGTGAGCGCCGCGCTCCTGTGGACGGGGATCAAATGGGCGTTGGCGATCGGTTTTATCGGCGGCCTGTTCCCCGCCTTGCGTGCCGCCCGGGTGCCCGTGACCACCGCGTTGCGCGAGCTCTGATTTCTCACGGCGCATCCGGTGGAAGCGCGTCGTCGGTCAGTTGCGGGTGGTCCGCCAGGACGACGTCGATCGCGCAGCGAGCGCGGTCGACGTCCCAGCGGCCGCCCCGTTCCTCGCAGGTGTCGAGATCGGCGTACATCGATTCGGTGTCGGCCCGGAAGCGCTGGCATGACGCGATGGCGGCCACGCCGATGCCCAGTACCGTCGCGCCGCGCGCCATGCATAGCCGCCGCCGATGGGTTCGTTGTGTCGGATTGGTCAGACTGCCCGTCATACCGCGCTCCCACCTAAGAGAAAAGCAGCCTAGGTGGGCTTGAGATTCGCGGACATCGAATAATTCTCAAAAATCGGCGCGCAGGCCCGGGACGAGACCTGCGTCACACTTGCCGGGGCGTCTCAGGCCTTGCGGGTCCGCATCATGGTGATGATGCCGACACCGACGAGGATGATCGCCATGCCCGCCAGGTCGAACGTGCCCACGTGCTCACCGGCGATGGCGACGCCGAACAGCACCGCCACGGGCGGGTTCACGTAGGCATAGCTGGTGGCCAGGGCAGGGCGAACGGTCTTCAGTACGTAGAGATACGCGCTGAACGCGATGATCGAGCCGAACACGATCAGATAACCAAGCGCGAGGGTGGCGCCCAGCTGCGGGTGCGCGGGGAAGCGCTCGCCATGCAGCATCGCGAGGATCGCCAGCGAGACGCTGGCACAGAGCATCTGCGCGGCGGTGTTCATGGGGCCGGCCGGCATGTCCTGACGCTTGGACCACACCGAGCCGAAGGCCCAGGCCATGGCGGCGCAGATCAACGCGATCGCGCCGATCGGCGAGCCCGACAACCCGGCGCCCAGGTTGAGCACGACCACGCCGATGAAGCCCAGCAGCAGACCGACGGTTTCGCCGCGCGTGGGCCATTCACGATAGAGGCCGCCGAAGACCGCGGCGAACAGCGGCATGCTGGCCACCGCGACGGCGGCGATGCCCGAGCTGACCGACTGTTCGGCGAAACAGACCAGCCCGTTACCGCCGGCGAGCAACAGCGTGCCGACGATGGCGGCGTTCCGCCACTGTCGCGGGGTCGGCAAGGCGACACCGCGCACGCGCAGGACGGTGAACATCAGCACGCCGGCGATGGCGAAACGGATCGCCGCCATCAGGAAGGGCGGATAGCTGACCAGCGCATAGCGGATGCCCAGATAGGTGGAACCCCAGATCAGGTACATCGACATCAGCGATAGCGGCACCAGCCAGCGCGCGGCGGCCAGCGTGGTGGCGGGGATTTTTTTTGCGGTACACACGGCGTCGGACATGGGGAACCCGGGGCAGGCACGCGTCGCAAGATGCGGCGCGAATCACGAAAGATATCGCCGCCGTCCTGGCCTTGGTAGCGAAACCTTCGAGGGTCAGCCTTGAGCGGCGCTCATGGCACGTTCGGTGGCGAGCAACTGCTGCTTGATCTCCATTCCCCAGCGCCACCCGCCGAGGCTGCCGTCTTCGCGGATGATGCGATGGCAGGGCACCAGCAGCGCCAGCTTGTTGCTGCCGCAGGCGCGTCCGATCGCACGTGCCGCCTTCGGCACGCCAAGTCTGGCGGCGAGCTCGCCGTAGCTGAGGGTCTCGCCGAGCGGTATCCGGGTCAGCGCTTCCCAGACGCGCCACTGAAAGGCGGTCGCGGCGATATCGAGTGGCGGCATGTCGGGGGCGGCGCCCCTTTCCCAGCCCAGCTCGCGGGTGACCCGGCCGATCACGGCGTCCAGCCATTCGTCGCGTCCCTCGTCGACGCGTTCCCGGTCGGCGAGCGGGAATTCGACGGCCAGTCGCGTTTCCAGCGCCTCATCGTCGGCACCGAGCGTCACGGCACAGATGCCCTTCGCCGTGGTGGCGACGAGCAGCCGGCCGAGCGGGGTACCCGTCGTGGTGTAGCGAATGGAGGCGCCCGCACCGCCGGCCCGGTAGCTCGCCGGGGTCATGCCCAGCCGGCGGTCGCTTTCCTCGTAGACGCGGCTGCCCGAGCCGAAACCGGCCTGGTAGACCGCATCGGTCACGGCCGATCCTTCGCGAAGCGCATCGCGGAGCTGGCCGAAACGGCGGGCGCGGGCGTACTCGGCCGGGCTGACGCCAAACCGGCGCCGGAAGGCGCGTTGCAGATGCGTGGGGCTGAGCCCGGCGATCGTCGCCAGGCTGGCCAGATCGCTGGGCGCGTCATCTCGCTCCAGCGCGGCACGGACGCGGTCGAGCGGATCGTCGGCGGCGGGGCGGATGGTCTGAACCAGGGCTTTCATCGGGGCCTCCTGTCATTGAAGGCCAGCGTAGGCGGACGCGACGACCGTCACCATCCGTTTCTTGCGCAGTGGCTCAGTGGTGAACCGGATCGCCCTGACGGATCACGACGAACTCGCCTTCGAGCACGTTCGGATCGTGCGTGGCGCGCGCCGCGGCCGGACGCGGCGCCGGGCGAACGCCGCCACGGGCCAGCTTCCACTGGCGGACCGCCAGGAACACCAGGCCGCCGGCCAGCAGCACGCCGAGGACGACCACACCGAACACGAGCAGCACCCCGAGCACGGCCAGACCGGCCACGACGGACAGGGCGCGGACCAGCGGGTTGCGAGAGCGGCGGATGGGCGGAAGGACGAAGCGCATTGGTTAAAAATCCGTGTGGCACAATGACATGCGTGGTTCCCCTTTACCTTGGGGCAACCCATCCCCACAGACAAGTGCCATGACTCCTACCGCCGACACCGCTCCCCTCTGCCTGCTGGCGGACATTCCCGATGGCAACGCCGTCGAAACCGAGGCCGTCATCCAGGGCGAGGTCGAGTCCCTGCTGATCTACCGCTCGGGGGAGGAGGCCCGCGCCTACCTCAACGTCTGTCCTCATGCGGGTCGGCGGCTGGACTATGCGCCGGGCAAGTTCCTGGTGCGCAATGGCACGATCATCTGCGCGGCGCATGGGGCGACGTTTACGGCGGAGAGTGGTGACTGCACCAACGGGCCATGCCGGGGAGATCGCCTGCGTGCGGTGCCGGTGTCGGTCGTCGACGGGGAAGTCCGACTGGCCTGAGAAATGCCGTAATCGCGGTGCGTCGCTCAGCGATACATCAGGTTGACGACCACCAGCGTAATCGCCAGAACCAGGAACGTCAGCGGCAGCCCGACCCGCAAAAAGTCCTTTGAACGATAACCGCCCGGCCCCGCGACCATCATCAACGCCGGATGCCCCGAAGGCAGCAGGAACGTATTGGACGACGACACGGCGACGATCAACGCGTAAGCGGAAGGGTTTCCCCCCGTACTCACCGCCACGCTGATCGCCAGCGGCACCATCATCACGGTGGCGCCCACGTTCGACATGACCTGAGAGAACATCAGCGTCAGGACCGCGATGCACAGCTGCAGCGTCCATTGCGGCGCACCGCCCATGATCGCCAGGACTTCCTGCGCCAGCCACGACGCGGTGCCCGTGGAATCCATCGACCAGCCGAGGGGAATCAGGCAGGCGGTAACGAAGATCGTCTTCCAGTTGATGGCCTTGTAGGCCTCGTCCATGTTCAGCACGCCGGTGAGCAGCATGCCGACCGCGCCGGTCATCATCGCCACCGACAGGTCGAGGTGGGTGAACAGGGCCAGGCACTTGGCCAGCACGAAGAAACCCACCGCCTGCCAGATCTTGCCGGGGCGCTGCTCTTCCTTGGGGATGTCGGTGACCACGACGAAGTCGCGGTCTTCCTCGGCCAGCATCAGGTCGCGCCACTTGCTGTGCAGCACGAGGGTGTCACCGGCGCGCAGGCTGACCGCGCGCACGTCCTCGCGGTACACCTCGTCGCCACGGTTGACCGCCAGCACGGAGATGCCGAAGCGCTTGCGCAGGCGCAGATCGCCCACGGTCTGCTTGATGAAGCGGGAGCCGGGCGGCACGACGGCTTCGGAAATACCCGCGCGTGTGGTGTTGAACTGCTCACCCAGCTGGCGCATGCGCATGGAGACGCGACACAGCTGGTTATTGGCGAATGCCTGGATGGCGTCCTTTGGCGCGAGCACGCCGAGCACCGTACCGACCCAGATCATCTGGTCCGATGGCGGGGCGACGCGGCTCTCGTTGCCGTTCTTGATCGCCAGGATCAGCGGGGCACCGTGCAGCTGCTCCGCCTCACCGATGCTCATACCGACCAGCGGGCTCTCCGCCGTGACCGTAAGCTCGGCGGTCTCGCCGGCGATGCCGTAGGTGTCGGCGAAGTAGCTCTCGGTGCGGCCGGGGGTGACTTTCAGGCGCTCGTCTTCGCGCTCGGGCAGCAGCTTGCGGGTGAAGAAATAGAAGAACAGTACGCCAACCAGGGCCAGCACGAGGCCCACGGGGGTGACGCTGAACAGGCCGAATCGGGGGATCGTGTGCGCGCCGGGCGGCAGGTTGCTGTTGGCGCTGGCGATCAGGTCGTTCAGCACGATCAGCGGCGAGTTGGCGATCAGCGTGGTGTTGGTGGCCGTCAGGATGCAGAAGGCCATCGGCAGCAGCAGACGCGACATCGGCACGCCGGTACGCGCGGAGAGGCGGCTGGTCACGGGAATCATCAGGGCGGCCAGGGCCTGGCTGGGGATCACGGCGCTGAACAGGCTGGTGACGCTGTTGATCACGACGCCGAGGCGGGACTCGACACCGCGCGCCATGCGCATGACGAAGGCCGCGGTGAGGTTGAGCACGCCGGCGCGGTCGAGGCCGGCGCCCATGATCATGATCGCGATGATGGCGATCACCGCGTTACCGGCAAAGCCGTTGAAGACCTGGTCGCCGGGGATCAGGCCGGTGAGGCCGATCGTGACCACGACGAGCAGGGCGACCATGTCGGCCCGGATCCACTCCAGAACGAGCATGAGCATGGTGAAGCCCACCAGGCCCAGCACGAGGATCATTTCAGGAGTGAGGGTCAGTGCCACTGGCCGGCGGTTCCGATCCGGTCGTTGGAGACGTGCGGTGGCATGCTCTTGCCAGGCGGCTATCGTTGCCGCAGGAGTATACGCGCTGGGGGTGGCTCCCGGCTGAAGAAAAGCGCACGAATGGGTTGCGCCAGCGCACGCTCCCGTGCGGAGCGTGCGCTGACGGGTCCGATCAGCGGCTGAGGTTGCTCAGCGCGAGGTCGACGATCGAGTCGCCGCGCCCGCTCATCACCGCCTTCAGCGCGTACAGGCTGAAGCCCTTGACCTGCTCGCCGCTGATCTTCGGCGGCATCGACAGCTCGAGCCGGTTGCTGACCACATCGAGCAATGCGGGGCCATCGTGCGACAGCACCTCCGCGATGGCCGAGGGCAGGTCGCTGGCGCGGGCGACGCGTCGTCCATGAATGCCCATCGCGTTGGCCATGGCTGCGAAGTCCGGATTTTTCAGCTCGACGCCCGTTTCGAGCAGCCCCGCCGCCTTCATCTCCAGCTCGACGAAGCCCAGGGTGCCGTTGTTGAGCACGATGACCTTCACCGGCAGGCCCTGCTGGGCCAGCGTGATGAAGTCGCCCATCAGCATCGTGAAGCCGCCGTCGCCCGACAGCGAGATCACCTGCCGTCCCGGGTGGGAGGCCTGCGCGCCGATCGCCTGCGGCATGGCATTGGCCATGGAGCCATGGACGAAGGAGCCGAGCAGGCGGCGCTTGCCGTTCATCGTCAGGTAGCGCGCGGCCCAGACCGTGGGCGTGCCGACGTCGCAGGTAAAGATCGCATCGTCCTCGGCCAGCTCACTGACCAGGCGGGTGACCTGCTGCGGATGGATGAGGTCGTGACCGGGTTCGATGCGGGCGAGCTGGTCGAGGTCGTCGCGGGCCCGCGCATAGTGGGCGAGGCAGCGGTCGAGGTGGCCGCGCAGCCGCTTGGGCTCGATCCGTGGCAACAGGGCGCGGATGGTTTCGCCCACATCGCCGACCACACCGAGTTCGACACGGCAGCGACGGCCGATGTTGCCGGGGCGGATGTCGACCTGCGCGATCTTCGCGTCCTCGGGGTAGAACTGACGGTACGGAAAATCGGTGCCCAGCATCAGCAGCGTGTCGCAGTCCTCCATCGCGTAGTAGCCGGAGCTGAAGCCGATCAGGCCGGTCATGCCCACGTCGAAGGGGTTGTCGTATTCCACATACTCCTTGCCACCCAGCGCATGCACGATCGGCGACTGCAGCGCATCGGCCAGGGCGATCAGGTCGTCATGGGCGCCGGCCGTGCCGCGGCCGCACAGCAGGGTGACGCGCTTGCCCGCGTTGAGCAGCTCAGCCAGGGCATCCAGCTCACGCTCGGCAGGGATGACCTTCGGCGAAGGCGGCAGCAGCCCGGCCGCGGGCGTCACCTTCTTCACCGGCGACTTGCGCATGGCCACGTCGCCGGGAATCACCACCACGGCCACGCCGCGTTGGCCCACGGCCGCGCGGATGGCCGAATCCAGCACGTGGGGCATCTGCGACGCATCGGAAACCATCTCGCAGTACACGCTGCACTCGCGAAACAGCTCGGTCGGATGCGTTTCCTGAAAATAACCGCTGCCGATTTCGGCGCTGGGAATATGCGCGGCGATCGCCAGCACGGGCGTGCGCGAGCGGTTGCAGTCGAACAGGCCGTTGATCAGATGCAGGTTGCCGGGTCCGCAGCTTCCCGCGCAGACGGCGAGCGCACCGGTGAGCTGCGCTTCCGCGCCGGCGGCAAACGCGCCGGCTTCTTCGTTACGGACATGGACCCAGTCGATGCGCTGGCGCTCGCGCAGCGAATCGGTGATCGCATTGAGGCTGTCGCCCACCAGACCGTAGATCCGGCGAACGCCGGCTTCTTCGAGGGTTTCGGCGATCAGGTCGGCAAGGCTGGCGATGGACATGGGCAACTCCGTGAACACGAATCCCCACGTTATGCGCCGCCCACGGTCAACGGATTGTCGTTATCGACCCTGCCACTCGTACAGGTAATCCCAGACACCGTGGCCAAGACGCGTGCCGCGGCGTTCGAAGTGGGTCTCGATGCGCCACGCGGGACGCTCCGCCGACTCGCCCGGACCGACACGGTTACGCCAGCCTCCGGCGGCTTCCATCGTCTCGCGCATGTGCTCGGCGTAGGCTTCCCAGTCGGTGGCCAGATGCAGCAAGCCGCCCGGCGCCATGCGCGACGCCAGCAATTCGACGAACGCCGGCTGCACGATACGACGCTTGTTATGGCGCTTCTTGTGCCACGGATCGGGGAACCAGATGCGTACTTCGGACAGGCTGGCCGGGGGGATCTCGTTTTCCAGTACTTCGACGGCGTCGTGCTTGTAGAGGCGAACGTTCCGCGCATCGCGTGCGGCCAGCGCGTTCATCAGGCGGCCGACACCCGGGCTATGCACTTCGACGCCGATGTAATCGCGCGCCTGATCGTGCTCGCTGGCCCAGGCCAGTGCTTCACCGTTGCCGAAGCCGATCTCCAGCACGCGCGGCGCGCGATGGCCGAAGGTGGCGTCGAGGTCGCGCCCGGTACCGTGGTAATCGAGGCCGAAGCGAGACCAGTGATTGTCGAACGCACGTTGCTGCGCGGGCGTCATCCGGCCTTCGCGCAGCACGAAGCTGCGGATGCGGCGGTGGAACGGAGCGTCGCCGGCGTTGTTGTCGTCATCGGTGGTCATGCTCAGCCCACCAGTCCGTCGACCGGGCTCGAGGCCGATGCGAAGCGCTTGCGCGGAATACGACCGGCGCGGAACGCCGCGCGGCCCGCTTCGACCGCGAGCTTCATCGCATGCGCCATCAGGACCGGATCCTTCGCGCCGGCGATCGCGGTGTTCATCAGCACGCCATCGCAGCCGAGCTCCATCGCGATGGCGGCATCGGAGGCGGTGCCGACACCGGCATCGACGATCACCGGGACCTTCGCGTTCTCGACGATCTCGAGCAGGTTGTAGCGATTCTGGATGCCCAGACCCGAGCCGATCGGCGCGGCCAGCGGCATGATCGCGGCGCAGCCGATCTCTTCGAGCCGACGCGCCAGGATCGGGTCGTCCGACGTGTAGACCATGACGTCGAAGCCATCGGCCACGAGCTTCTCGGCGGCGACCAGCGTCTGCACGACATCCGGGTAGAGCGTGCGCTCGTCGCCGAGCACTTCGAGCTTCACGAGGTTGTGGCCGTCGAGCAGTTCGCGCGCGAGGCGACAGGTGCGCACGGCATCGTCGGCCGTGTAGCAACCCGCCGTATTCGGCAGCAGGGTGAAGCGATCCGGCGGCAGCGCGTCGAGCAGGTTGGGCTGGCTCGCGTCCTGGCCGATGTTCACCCGGCGAATGGCGAGGGTGACGATCTGCGCGCCGGCGGCTTCGGTGGCGCGACGCGTTTCGTCGAAATCCTTGTACTTGCCGGTGCCCGTGAGCAGCCGCGAGTGAAAGGTGCGGCCCGCGACGGTCAGGACGTCATCGGCGGCAGGGGAGAAGTGGTTCATGCGGGCGATTTCCTGGAGGGGTGCGGCTCAGCCGCCACCGATGGCATGGACGATCTCGACGCGGTCGCCCTCGGCGAGCACATGCGTCGCGTGCGCGCTGCGCGGCACGATCTCGAGGTTGACCTCGACCGCCACGCGCTTGCCGCCGTAACCGGCAGCGTCGAGCAGCGCAAGAACCGAGGTGCCGGGCGCGCAATCGCGCGCGTCGCCGTTTAGAGTGATCTGCATCCGCCCATTGTAACGGGGCTCAGCGGCCGTTCCACCCATTGCCGCCGCGGACCGGTGTGCCGATGCCGGGCTGGGTCACGCGGTTGGTCACGCCAGACCGGGGTTGCGTGGGGGTGCGGCTGCCGAAGCCATCGTTCCAGCCATTCTCACCGCGGTTGTTGCCGCTGTCGCGTGGGCCACGCGGGCCGTTGCGGTCCGGGGCGAGGTTCATGGCCGGGCCTGTGGCGCCGGTATGGGCCGAGCCGGGGGACTGGGCGACGGTGGTCGAGTTGCCGGGTGGGCGTCGGTCGTGGTCGCGACTGCCGTTGCCGGGCTGGCCGTGATCGTGATCCCGGCCGCCGCGACCGTAGCCATAGCCGTCATCCCGGCCGTAACCGTTGCCATAGCCGTTGCCGTAACCGCCGCCGTAACCGCCGCCGTAGTAACCGCCGTTGTTATAGCTGCCGTTGTCCGGGGGGTAGTTGCCGCTGTCATACCCGTCCTGCCTGGACGAGGCGCCCGTGCCGCCCTGACCGCCCGCGTACAGCCGTGCCGGCTGGGGCAGGGTGCCCGTACTCACGGTTTCCTTGCGGACCGGGGTCGAGGGGCCGGCGATATAGCTGACTCCCGGCTTCGGCATATTGGCCGTGGATACCGTGCGCGACTGCGCCAGCGTAGCGCCGGTTGCGCATAGCGCGAGCCCGGTAAAGATGGAAAGCGAAAGCGCACGACGCATGTTCCGGCCCTCGTAGGGATGCCCCGGCAAGATTATGCGCCTGCGACTGACCCGCCGTGCGGTGGACGGCCGGTGCGTTCAGCCAGCCGCCACCTTTCGCCGGTGGGCGATCTCGTATTACCATCCGGGGCCGATGCGGGTGTAGCTCAATGGTAGAGCTGTAGCTTCCCAAGCTACTGACGAGGGTTCGATTCCCTTCACCCGCTCCACTCAGTGCCATCATTGCGCTAAGTGCCTTTTCTGCAACGGTTTTATCGGCTTCGTCAGCGGGCCCGAGCGACCTCCCCCGAGGTATCGTCTGAGGTATCGTTTTGTGCCCAAGCCTTTGCTGTTGTCCCGACGCAGCGGTTTCTATGTCCGCTTTCTGGTCCCCGAGTCGCTTCGCCCGGCTATCGGTTCGCGGTTCTTGGTGCGGCCATTGCATGGGATGACCAAAGAGGCGGTCCGGCTGGCTGCGGCGGTCTTAGATGTGGCTCTCTAGCAAGCGTGTTTCAGACCAGCCATTACGCGTCGCGGCTTTCGTCGGCAGGGCTCGATGTCGGGCACGTGGAGAGTGTCGTAGGAAAAGAAGTCAGTGCGACACTGAGGAGTGCCTCTGAAGGTACTACGGTTGGCCCCCTTCAGCGGCAGATTAAACGTGAACGAAGTACCCCTCGAATTCCGTGCATTTCCACTTCAGGACGGAAAGGTAAATGTCGGAACAATCTTTCCATTGCAGTAGGCGCCAAGATGCGAAAATTGACGCAGTCCGAATCGTCTGTAGTCCGAACGCTCGGAAATCTGATTGCAGATGACGTGCTTCGGAGTCAGTTCCTACTAGATATCAATGAAGTTGAGGTCACGGACGAATCGCCAGACGGATCTCGGTTGCTCTTTCACCTGCCCGATGTGCAGCTCCCACCTTATCGAGGTCAAGATAGCTTCCGCGGTCGCGACGGATTTCCCGTCGAAGGAAAATTGTTGGATGCAGATGGCGAGTTCATTGACGTCTATTTTTACCATGTGAATGGACGGATGTTCGAACTCGAACTTCTGCGGCCAGATGGTCAATCTATTTTGAATCCCAATTGGACATCGTTCACCGCGAAGTAAAGAGCGTGTTGCATCGAGATATCATTGGGCGGCCAATCAGGCCGTCCTCCGTGTTCATTGCGAGACTATATTCAATACCGGGCGTCGCAAAGAGTGAACGCGGCGTTACTCCGCCCGGAAATGAGGTTAATGTGGACCACGTTATCCCAAGGTCCAGGGCGGAGACGGATCGTTAAACAATGGTCAACCTGCCTGCCGAAACTGTAACCTCGATAAGAGCGACAAAATCAATGCCTGAATTGGTGAAGGTATTCTTTTCTATCCAACCGGACGAGGACGGCTATCCAGACGTTGGCAGTGAGTCGGTCTGGGCAAGACCAGCAGGATCGCCAGATACCTACACCATCGATAACATCCCGTTCTTTGCGCGCCAGGCCGGCCTCGGCGATACCGTCCGCGCACCTCTTCAGGATGGCGTTCGATGGTTCGACCGAGTGCTGGTGGAATCGCCGAACTCTTTATTTCGCGTGGTCTGCTTCGATGAGAACATTGTCGATGCCGTTGCCGATGCGCTCCGGTCCTTGGGCTGTGTGACGGAATACTTTAAAGCGCGCAACCTGTTGGCGGTCAGCGTGCCTGGCGGCGATGTGCTGGAGGCGGCAGAGGCATATCTCAACCGGCAGGAAGGCGCGGGAGTGCTCGACTTTGAGGGTGCGATTTATCGCGAATAAAGCGCCTCGTTCGGAATGCTAGGGCTGGCCGTGAGCGCGTTGACCAAGCTGCCGGTTGGGAGTGTCGGTATCACGTGGATATGGGCAGGGACATATACCCTTGAAAAGGCGTCGTACGCATATTGCCGTAGGGCGCCGACTTCAATCGTATGGCCCCTCGGGCGACAACAAATGCCACAGGTACCTCGCCCAGGTCGGTGTCGTCGATTCCGACCACGCAGCATTCTTTGACGGCGCGATGTCTCTCAAGGTAGCTCTCGATCAGGCCGGGTGAGAGGTCTTCGCCACGGCGGATGATCACATCCTCGATCCCTACACCAACACCTATGCGACCGACCCGCTCTACACCACCTCGATGCGGCGCGGCCTCGTCGAACAGAACGGGGCGGAATGGCCCTCATGAATATTCTCCACCATGCGCGCAATGCGCTGGAGCGGGAGGGCGATGTCGGGGTCCGCGGGCACCCGATAGACCAGGTCCCCAACTCGCACTGGAGGGCGGCGATGGCGATCGAGCGCAGCCAAGGGTCGTCATTGCGCGCAACAGCCTCGATGGCGTGGTTCAGGGCGGTGAGCAAGGCGGGCAGGGGGTTGGTCATGTGAATCCGAAGCGGTCGATCGATGGAGAGCCCAATCGGCCGGTCAGGGCGGGGCAAGCGTGGCCCGGGGGGCTGCGGTCCAGACGGAGTTCGGGCTCCTGCAAGAGCCGGTTGAGACCAGACATCGCGTCACTGCCCTGGCGTAGACTGGATGCCAGGGCACAAAAGGTTGGCAAAAGACTCTCCGGCGATCATGGTCGCTTTCGTTCCTCGAGCCCGTACCGCATGCACATCTTGCTACTTGAAGACGACATCGAGTTGGGCGAGGCCATCAAGCATGCGCTTGAGCACCAGTCTTACGCGGTAACGTGGCTGACCGACGGCAGGCAAGGCGCGGCGTCGTTGTCTGACACGGGCATCGACTTGATCTTGCTCGACCTGGGCCTGCCTGGGAAAGACGGCTTGGAAGTGCTGCTTGAAGCACGCCGCGCGGGGGTGAAAACGCCCATCCTGGTAATGACCGCGCGGGATGCGACAGAGTCGCGCATCAAGGGCTTGGACCTGGGCGCAGACGATTACCTGGTCAAGCCGTTTGACCTGGGGGAACTGGCGGCACGTATTCGCTCGCTGACCCGCCGCGCGCAGGGCCTGGTGGACAATCGAGTGGAGGTGGGCAGTCTGGTGCTGGACCTGGCTACGAATGGCGTTACCTTTCGAGGTGAAATGGTAACCTTGACCCGGCGGGAGTTCTCGGTGCTGCGCATCCTGACCGAGCGCGCCGGCCGCATCGTTCGCCGCGAAACGCTCGAAGGGTCGGTCTACGGATATGACACAGTGGTGGATCGCAACGCCATCGAAGTGCATGTGCACTGGCTGCGCCGGAAGTTGAGTCCCGAGGTCATCCACACGGTGCGCGGCATTGGCTACATGATGCCCCGGGAACCCAAGTGACCTCCAGCAGCCTGCGCGCGCGACTCACCTGGCTCATCATCCTTGTCCAGGTGGCCGTGCTCATTCCGCTGGGGACCATCAGCTACCAGCGCGAACTTCACGAGATGAATCAGTTGCTCGATGGGCGTTTGGCCCAGGCCGGGCGAACGCTGGGCACCTTGATTGCCTACGGGCATGGCAACTACGGAGTACAGGATCCGGCGAAGACGCTGCAGCTCGCGACCGAGGCGCAAAAGGGTACCGTCGTCGTATCGGTCCATCCACGCAACTACGAGCCCGAAGTCGGCTTTCAGGCGTATGACCCCCAGCGCAAACTGGTCGCGGCAACCGCCAATCTGGCGGACCTGCCCCCACCGGCTCCGGGGGAACGCGGGTTTCATGAAGCCGAATATAACGGGGTCAAATGGCGACTGTTCACCCTCACCAACCGCTTCGACCTGACGGTGCGGATTGGGGAGCGGGCAGATAACCGGTCGGACATCACCCGCGGTCTCATCCTTGAGCACGCGTTGCCGCTCATCATCGGGCTGCCTCTGCTCGCCGTGTTGGCAGGACTCGCGGTCAAACAGGGACTCAAGCCTCTGGGTGTGCTGACTGCAGTGCTCGCGCAGCGCGAACCGGGCAGTCGCAAGCTCATCTCCATCGACCGCTCTCCCGACGAGATCAAGCCACTGATCGAGACGCTCAATCAGCAACTCGAGCGGTTGGAAGATGCGGTCGAACGAGAGCACCGATTTGCTGGCGATGTGGCGCATGAGCTGCGCACACCGCTGGCAGCCACTATGATTCACATGGAAAGCGCGCTCATTGCCGACGACCCGGCCGAGGTTCAATACACCGTCGGCAACGCGCGGCGAAGCCTGGTCCGCCTGGGACGCCGCATCGAGCAAATTCTTGCGGTCGCGCGTTTGGAAGCCGGGGCCGCCTCACAACACCGCGTCCCTCTGGACCTGGTCATGGTGGCCACCGAGGTCATCGAAGAGTTGGCCCCCGTCATCGCGGAGAAAGACATCTCCCTGAGCCTCAACCACGAAGAGCCCGAATTGTGGGTGTCGGGCCATGAGGTCGCACTCACGGCGATGTTTCGCAACCTGATTGAAAACGCACTCCGTTACACCCCGGAGCGTGGCCAGGTCGATGTGGCTGTGTGCCGCCTGGACGGCAAGATCCTGATTGCGGTCTCCGACGACGGGCCCGGCATTCCCAAGGACCGCAGGGAGGCTGCCTTTCAACGTGGCTACCGTGGTGCGGACATGAAAGAGCCGGGCTACGGCCTTGGGCTCAGCATCGTCCAGCGCGCGGTAGAGCTGCACGACGGGTCCATCGCGCTTCTGGAGGCCCCGTCGGGCAATGGACTTCTGGTGCACATCCTGATGGATCCGCTGACCGACGCCGCGAGTAAACGCTGAGCGCCGAGCGACAGATTCGGAGCACAAAAGATTTCCACAAGAATCGGTTCGGATAATGACCCAGGGCACTTCTGCCCGGGTCAGATCCGAGCGATACCGCCGATGAAACCTTCCGCGCCACTGCGCCATGCGCAGCGACCCGTCCGCGTCATGACGCCGCCATCTCTATTGGCTCACGGGCTCGCCGCATGCTAGCCCTCGTTCGCATCGCCCTCTCGCGTCCATACACCTTCATCGTGCTGGCGCTGTTGATCCTCATCGCCGGTCCGCTGGCCGCCTTGCGCACGCCAACAGACATCTTTCCGAACATCGGTATCCCGGTCATCAGCGTCGTGTGGACCTATAACGGCCTGCCGCCGGACCAGATGTCGGGCCGCGTGATCTATTACTACGAACGCCAGTTGACCACCTCGGTCAACGACATCGAGCACATCGAGTCGCAGTCGTTGCCGGGCGTTGGCATTGTCAAGATTTTCTTCCAGCCGAGCGTGGACATTCGCACAGCCACGGCTCAGGTGACCTCCATCTCGCAAACGGTGGTCAAGCAGATGCCGCCAGGCATCACACCGCCGCTCATCCTCAATTACAACGCCTCGACGGTGCCGGTGCTGCAGATGGCCCTGTCGAGCCCGGTCTTGTCGGAAGCCACCATTCGCGACATCGCGCAGAACTTCATGCGGCCGACGCTGATTTCCGTGCCCGGCGTAGCCATACCGACGCCGTACGGCGGCAAACAAAAGCAAGTAACGCTGGACTTGAATCCGCGCTCGCTGGCGGCCAAAGGCCTTTCGGCGCAGGACGTGGGCAACGCGTTGGCCGCACAGAACCAGATTATCCCCGTGGGCACGGCCAAGATTGGGACTTACGAGTATCACATCCAACTCAATAACAGCCCAACGGCCATCGATGAGCTAAACAACCTGCCCATCAAGACCGTCAACGGCGCGACGATCACCATCGGCGATGTGGCCCATGTGCGCGACGGTGCGCCGCCGCAAAACAATGTGGTCCGCGTGGACGGCAAACGCGCCGTGCTGATGCCCGCGTTGAAGAACGGCAACGCGTCGACCCTGGACGTGGTGGCCGGCATCAAGAAGCTGTTGCCGCTCATTGCCGAGACCCAACCCAAGTCGCTGCAGATGCATCTGCTGAGCGATCAGTCCATCTTTGTCAAAGCCGCCGTGGCCTCGGTGGCTCGCGAGGGCGTCATCGCAGCTCTTCTGACTTCCGTGATGATTCTGCTGTTCCTCGGCAGCTGGCGCTCGACGGTCATCATCGCGTTGTCCATCCCGCTGTCCATCCTGTCGGCCATTGCCTTGCTGTCGCTGTTCGGACAGACCTTGAATGTGATGACCCTGGGCGGCCTGGCGTTGGCGGTGGGCATTCTGGTCGACGACGCCACGGTGACCATCGAGAACATCAACTGGCATCTGGAGCAAGGCAAGGGCGTGATGGACGCCATCATGGACGGCGCCAGGCAGATCGTGACGCCGGCCTTCGTGTCGCTGCTGTGCATCTGCATCGTCTTCGTGCCGATGTTCATGCTCGACGGTATCGCCGGCTTCCTGTTCCGCCCGATGGCTTTGGCGGTGATCTTCGCCATGGTGTCCTCCTTCATGCTGTCCCGCACGCTGGTGCCGACGCTCGCGATGTTCTTGCTCAAGCCTCACCATGTGGAAGGCGGCGAGGGTGCGCATCCCGAGGACGCCTATCTCAATCATCACGAGGGCGACCAGCACGGTCGCAAGCGCCGCAGTGCCGTAGTGCGCGGGCTGCTGCGGTTTCAGATGGGCTTTGAGCAGCGCTTCACGCATGTCCGCGACGGCTACTACGGCTTGCTGGCGGTGGCTCTCGACAGCCGGAAGCGCTTTGTCGTCGGCTTCCTCGGGTTCGTCGTGGTGTCCTTTGCGCTGATTCCTGCATTGGGTCGGGATTTCTTCCCGACCGTGGATTCGGAATCGATCTCGATGCATGTGCGCGCGCCCATGGGCACCCGGGTCGAAGAGACGGCGGCCGAGTTCGATCACATCGAACGCGCCATCCGCGCCGTCATTCCGCCCGATCAGCTCGACACCATCATCGACAACATCGGCCTTCCGCTGAGCGGCGTGAACCTGGTTTACAGCAGCAGCGGTACCATCGGCTCGCAGGACGGCGATATCCAGATCGCCTTGAAGGAAGGCCATCGGCCGGCGGCCGATTTCATGAAGCAATTGCGCGAAAAGCTTCCGCGCGAATTCCCCGGCACCCAGTTCGCGTTCCTGCCGGCCGACATGACCAGTCAGATCCTTAACTTTGGTTCGCCCTCGCCGCTGGATGTCTCCATCGCCGGACGTGATCGCGTGGCCAACGAAGCCTACTCAGAAAGAATTATGAAGGAGCTGCGCAAGGTGGATGGCATCGTCGATGTCCGCTTGCAGCAAAGCTCGAGCTACCCGCAGTTGAACGTCAAAGTGGACCGGGTACGGGCGGATGGGTTGGGCATCACCGAGCGGGATGTCACCAATAGCATGGTGGCGTCTCTGGCAGGCAGCTCGCAGGTCGCCCCGGCCTTCTGGCTCAATCCGAAAAACGGCGTGTCCTACGCCATCGTAGCCTCGACGCCGCAATACCTCATGGATTCCATGTCCGATCTGAAGGCGCTGCCGGTGACCTCCTCGGTCAACGGTGCCACGCAAATTCTGGGTGGTCTGGCTAGCTTCACCCGCGGGCCCAGCGATGCGGTGGTCTCTCACTACAACATCATGCCGTCGTACGACATCTATGCCTCGATTCAAGGCCGGGATTTGGGGGGCGTGGCCAGTGATGTGGAAAAGGTTCTGGCGCAGTTTGCAAGTCAACGGCCAAAGGGCACCCTGGTCAGCCTGCACGGGCAGGTCGGCACGATGAACGAAGCCTTCAGCGGTCTGTTGTTCGGTCTGGTCGGGGCTGTGGTCCTCATCTACCTGCTCATCGTGGTCAATTTCCAATCGTGGATGGACCCGTTCGTCATCATCACCGCCCTCCCGGCAGCGCTTGCCGGCATCGTCTGGATGCTGTTTCTCACGCACACCAGTTTGTCCGTGCCCGCGCTCACCGGGGCCATCATGTGCATGGGCGTGGCCACTGCGAACGCGATCCTGGTGGTGACCTTCTGCCGCGAGCGGCTGGCCGAGCATGGGGACCCGGTCAAGGCGGCGCTCGAGGCCGGTTTTACCCGCTTCCGTCCGGTGTGCATGACGGCGCTGGCGATGATCATCGGCATGCTGCCCATGGCGCTCAGCCAGGAACAGAACTCCCCGCTGGGTCGCGCGGTCATCGGCGGCCTCATGTTCGCCACGCTTGCCACCTTGCTGTTTGTGCCGGTCATCTTCGCGATCGTCCACGGCCGGCCTGCTCCCGCCCCTTCCAAACAGCCGCTTATCGGAGATCACTCCCATGTCGCATGAAGCCACCGCCGCGATACCCGGGCGGCCTCCCCGTGTCCGTTTGATTCTGGCCATCGGCTTAGGCCTGGCCTCCGTTGGGGTGATTGCGGGTCTGTCTCTGCGGTCCGTGGAGTCCCACGAGCTGACGACGTGGACCCAGGCGCAACTTACGCCGAGCGTGCAGGTCATTTCTGCCTCTGCGCTCAGCGCCAACCAGGGTCTGACGCTGCCGGGTCACCTCGATGCATGGATTGCCACCCCCATCCACGCACGGGTCGGAGGGTATCTGAAGCAGTGGAATGTCGACATCGGCGAAAAAGTCAAAGCCGGCCAGGTTCTGGCGCTCATCGACACGCCGGAACTGGATCAGCAGTTCGAACAGGCCAAAGCCGAACTGGTGCGCGCCCAGGCCAATGTGCGCCTGGCCGACACCACCGCCAGGCGCTGGCAGAACCTGCTCGCGTCGCATTCGGTGTCCAAGCAGGAGTCGGATGAAAAGTCGAGCGAAGCGGAGACGGCGCGCGCCAATCAGCTGGGCGCCCAGGCCGATGTAGACCGCCTGGCCGCGTTGGAATCATTCAAACGCATCGTCGCGCCGTTCGACGGGACGGTGACGGCGCGTAACACGGACATCGGCGACCTTATCACGGCGAACACCAGCGGGGGCGAGCCGCTCTTTTCCATTGCCGATACCAGCAAAATGCGCCTGTACACGCAGGTGCCGCAAAGTTACGCGTCCTCCATCGTCCCCGGAATGAAGGTGAAGTTGCTCGTGCTGGGCCATGGCGGCGAGACGGTCGACGGCACGCTCATCGGGACGTCCAGGGCCATCAACCGGGCCTCCGGCACGTTGCTGGCGCAGTTCAAGGTCGACAATCCGCGCCAGGATCTGTTGCCGGGCGACTTTGCCGAGGTGCAGCTCTCCACACACGCCGACGCCCACACGGTGACCGTTCCGGCCACGACCCTCCTGTTTCGCGCGCAGGGGCCGCAGATCGCGGTGCTCGGCAAGGACCACCATGTGGTGCTGCGCGATGTACACATCGCGATGGACCTGGGCGACAAGCTGGAGATCGACCAGGGCCTTCAGCCGGACGACCGCATCATCGATCATCCTACCGATTCGCTGAGCCAAGGCGATCTGGTCCAGTTGGCCCCCGCTGCCACCGACGAGAGCCACCATGCCAAGAAAGCATGATCTTGCCATCCGTAGCGGAGCATTGGTCTTGTTCATGGCGCTGGGCGGCTGCTCGCTGGCGCCGGACTACGTGAAGCCCAACGCCGGTGCCCTGCCGGAGGCCTTTAAGGGCGCCGCTAATCCCGAAGGTTGGACGCAGGCCGATCCCAAAGATGCTGTCGCGCGCGGTCCGTGGTGGAAAGTCTACGGCGATCCCACTCTCGATGGCCTCGAATCCAAACTGGACGCCAACAACCCCGACATCGGCGTAGCTCTGGCTCGTCTGGATGCATCGCGGGCCTATCTCCAGGAGCTTGGGGCGCAACAGTCGCCCCAAGCAGGCATCGACGCCTCACCGACCAACGCGCGGCAGTCCGATAACCGGCCGCTTCGGGGCTCCAACCAGCCCAACGAATACGACACGCGGACGGTCGCCTTCAGCGCCAGCTACGAGCTGGATCTATGGGGCCGGATTCGCAATGAGGTGGCCGAAGGCAAGGCGCGTAGCGTTGCGGCGGAGGCGGACCTGGCCTCCGCCCGCCTGAGCCTCCAGGGGCGCCTTGCGGACTTGTACATCGCATTGCGGGGGGATGATGTGGAGCTGCGCATCGTCCAGGACTCGTTGGCCGCGTTCGGCAAGGGCCAGTCGATCACGCAAAAGCGCATGGATGGGGGTGTTTCGTCGGGGCTGGATCTTGCCCGCGCGAACGCGCAATACGCCGATGCCCAGGCCCAGGAAACGGAGCTGCGTGTGCAGCGGGCACTCACCGAGCACGCCATCGCGGCGTTGGTCGGCGAATCCCCGTCGACCTTTTTCCTGCCCGCCCAGACCACGGCTCTGACCCTGCCTGGCATTCCGCTGGGTGTGCCTTCGACCTTGTTGGAGCGCCGGCCGGATATTGCTGCCGCCGAACGCCGTGCGTTCGCCGCCAACGCCGGCATTGGGGTCGCGCGCGCGGCGTTCTACCCGACCATCAGCCTGGGCGCGGCATTGGGCTGGCAGGACGTGGGGCACGGCAATCTCCTGGCGGCCAGCAACCAGTTCTGGAGCCTTGGGCCGTTGGCCTCTCTCAATCTATTGGACGGCGGCGCGCGGCGCGGCCGCGAGGCGGAAGCCAAAGCGGAGTTTGCTGCGGCCTCAGCGCAGTACCGCGGCCTGGTGCTGCACGCGTTCCAGCAAGTCGAAGACAACCTGTCCTTGCTTCAGGAGTTAGGCCGGGAAGGTCAGCAGGAGATGGCAGCGGCCGACGCCGCCAAGCAGTCCGAGACCTTGGCGACCAACCGGTACAACGAGGGCGTCGTCAGCTATCTGGAGGTAGTCACGGCGCAGACCGCGGCGCTCAAGGCCGAACGCACAGCCGAGCTGGTACGCACGCGGCAGCTCCAGGCAAGCGTGGATCTCATCCGCGCCCTGGGTGGCGGATGGCATACCGCTGCTCAAGACCAGCCTCAGGTGAGCTCACGCTGATCCGAGGCTTTTCCACCACCGTAGAGCGTGAGCTCGCGAGAAACTCATGCGTAGCCCGTAAGAGGGAGATATACCCCGTGCGATTCAAACTAACGACCAGGCGAACCGCTATCACGCTGTTCCTTGCGACGAGTGGCTTGACCGGCTGTGCCGCAGTCACCGAAACGGGCACCGTCAAGGCGAATGACACCTACGATTTGTGGGACAAACGGATGGATCATATTCCGTTCGTTATTCACGACGCCAACGGTAATGCAGCCGCGTTTGACAGTCGAGGCGATGTTTTCAACGAGCCCGTAGCCGATGTCGAAGCGGAACGCGGGCGCCGCGTGGAGATCTGGGTCGGTCACTTCAGCGGACCAGTGAAGACCTTGTGTGCGGGCGCCCCTGCTTCGGTGCCGAACGACAAGGGCCCGACAGTTGTGTCCGCGCTGTGCGATCGCGATCGCTCCGTCGTGTCATTCAGCGATCGAGCGCGGGAGCGTGTGATTGCCGCGCGTCCGGGTTACATCGCCCGTACGCGAAAACTGCTGCTCGATGGCATTTGGGAAAGCGTTGCGCAAGAGCCAGATCCGCTGCCCTACTGACGCGGACGCCGCAGGCCACGTCCCCCCAGACCGGCGTAGCGCGCCGGTTTCGCGGTCAAGCGCCCCACGAGAAGGATATTGGGTGGCAAGAGACCTTCTCGAATAACGGATCTTCCGCCTCATTTGGTGATGCGCAGCACATATCTCGCGCGCTTCTACACCCGTACGGGGGAGGCGATGTCGTGGCTGGGGATGAAGAATCGCACTCATCAACCGGAGAGACCGACATGTACAGAACGCTTTCCCGCCTGGGCGCGGCTATGCCACTTCTTCTTGCCTCCATGACCGCTTCGGCGACGGGCGGCCTCTGCTTCTATGCCGACTACAACTATCAGGGGGCGGAGTGGTGCCCGACGACGCTCGAGGGTAATGTCACCGGCGCCGTGGTTGACAAGATCTCAGCCGTACGCGTCCCGGACGGGTCGAAGGTAACGCTTTACCAGCACCCCGACTTCACCGGGAAGGTGCTGGAAGTTACGGCGGATACGCCCAACCTGAGCAACGTCGCTTTCAACAACCTCGCGTCGTCCTTTCGGGTCGATGGCGCGACAGCGGCACCCGCTCCCACGACATCCGGCACGTGTTTCTACGAGAACTACCAGTACCAGGGCGCGTCGTTCTGCACCGATGCCGCCACCGGCGACATCGTGTCAGGCCCGGTCGTCGACAAGATTTCGTCTGTGCGCATCCCGGCAGGTTCGCGAGTGATGCTCTATCAGCACCCGGGACGTGGCGGCCTCGCGCTGGAAATCACGGCCGATGCACCGAACCTCACGGACCTGCAGTTCAACAACCTCACCTCGTCGTTCGACGTGCTCCCGCTGGTGACGCCCCCGACGCCGACGCCGGCCCGCAACGTGCTCTTCGTAGGCAACAGCTTTACGCACGGCGAGTTCGAGCCGGCCTACCACTTCAACGCGGCTAACGTGACCGACCTCAACGGTTCCGGCATGGGCGGTGTCCCCGGTATCTTCAAGCAGATGACCGTCGACGCTGGCCTGTCCTATGACGTGAGCATCGAGGCGGTGAGCGGTCAGACCCTTGCGTACCATTACCAGAACAGGCTGCCGCTCATCGGCTCGAAAGCGTGGGACGTGGTGGTGCTGCAGGAGTACAGCACGCTCAATCCATCGGCGCCGCTCAACCCCGCGAGTTTCCTGAAGTACTCGGCGCTGCTGGAAGGCTACGTGCATGCCGTCGGCCCCCATCCGAACCCCGCGGCGTCGGTCTACGTGCTGGAAAACTGGGCGCGTGCCGACCAGCTCTACGCCGCGGGTGGCGTCTGGAAGGGCAAGACCCTCGAGCAGGCAGTCGCCTTGCTGCATGACAACTACCAGATGGCACTGGATACGAACGCCGGGCTCGCCGGCATGCTGCCCGTCGGTGATGGGTTCGTCGCCGCGGTTTCCCAGGGCGTCGCCGACCGTAATCCATACGATGGTATCGACGAGGGCAAGGTCGATCCGTGGAATGTCGATGGTTACCACGCCAGCGCTTTCAGCAGCACCATGGAGGCCTTCATCGCCTTCGGTCGGATCACCGGACGCGATCCGCGCAGCCTTGGCTCGAACGACGCCGCGGCGGCGGGCATGGGACTCACCCCTGCGCAGGCCACGGCCGCGGAGTCCCTTGCCTGGCAGGTGCTTGCACAGAACCCGGTGAAGTCCCTGTAACTTCCTGCGCCGGCTGGTCCGGCCACAGGCGAGGCCAAACGCACCGTGCCGCAAGGTACGGTGCGTTTTTTGTCTATGGACGTCTGGGTGTCCAAGCGCGCAGGCGGCGTCGGCCTCGCACTGCCAGCCCGTTGCTTCCGCTCGGTGCCGCCATACCCCTGCCTTCGGGCTCTGTACGCCCGTGCGGCCGGCGGCTGCCTCGAAGCTCCGCTTACACGCGCTCAGGTGGCGTGAGCAAGGACCATGCAATTTTTCCCGCTTTGGTCACGAACCGAGGGACACGCTGGAGCATTAACCCCCCCCCGGAGTCTCCCATGCTCGCGACCACCTATCGCCGCCCTTACCGTGTGGCCGCGCGGCAAGTTCCCGATCCTGTGATCGAACACCCGTTCGACGCCATCGTCCGCGTCACACGGACCTGCATCTGCGGGTCGGACCTGCACCTCTACCATGGCCTCGTCCCGGATACGCGCGTGGGTTCGGTATTCGGGCACGAGTTCACGGGTGAGGTCGTCGAGGTGGGAAATGGCGTCGAACGACTGAAGGTCGGTGACCGCGTACTCGTCCCGTTCAACATCTTTTGCGGTACGTGCTACTTCTGCCAGCGGGAGCTCTACAGCAACTGTCACAACGTGAACCCGTCGGCGACCGCAGTGGGTGGAATCTACGGTTATTCACATACCACGGGTGGCTACGCCGGCGGGCAGGCCGAATATGTGCGCGTGCCCTTCGCCGACATCGGGCCAACCGTCATTCCCGACGATATCGACATCGAAGACGCCGTGCTGCTTACCGACGTGGTGCCCACGGGCTACCAGGCCGCCGAGATGGGCGACATCAAGGAAAACGACACCGTTGTCGTCTTCGGTGCCGGTCCGGTTGGCATCATGGCCGCCCGGTCCGCGTGGCTGATGGGGGCGGGGCGGGTCATCGTCGTGGACCACGTCGACTACCGGCTCGACTTCGTCCGTGCGTATGGCCCGGCCGAGACCGTTGATTTTCGGGAAGTGGGCGACATGGCCATCCATATCAAGAAAATGACCGACGGGCTCGGTGCGGATGTGTGCATCGATGCGGTGGGATGCGAGGCGGCAGGCAGCGCTCTTCAACAGCTGACCGGTGTCACGATGAAGCTCCAGGCGGGAGCGGCCACGGTGCTGCACTGGGCCATCAACTCGGTGCGAAAGGGCGGCAACGTGTCCATTGTCGGCGTGTACGGTCCGACGTTCAACGCCGTGCCCATCGGCAATGCGGTCAACAAGGGGCTGACCTTGCGAATGAATCAGGCAAGCGTCAAGCGTCATCTTCCGCGCCTCATCGAGCACGTCCGCGCTGGCCGGCTCAACCCCAAGGCCATCATTACCCATCGCGTTCCGCTCGAAGAGGTCAGTGATGCGTACGAGATGTTCTCAGGCAAGAAAGACGGCTGCATCAAGGCCGTATTGATCCCGCCGACGGCAACGGGGTCGTCCGTCAAGACTCCGAACCCTTCCATCGTCCCCGGAGAGCCGGCATGAACCAGCCCATTGACCGCAGCACCATCCCCGGTTGGGGCGCCGACCTTGACCGTGCGAACCGTCCGGCGGTGCCGATGGAGCGCACGCCGCCACGGCTGGAAGGCGTGCACTGGACGCCGCCGCCTGCGCAGGAGAGCGCGGTCGAAATATTGCAATCGACTGAGCACTTCGTTCGGCCGCCGGTGTTCGGCACGACTGTTCCGCCGCGCGGAATCAGCGGGTGGATACGCCGCAGGGCTTTCCGCCACAGTGAGAACGACCTCCGCCACTGGCTGATGCTGCTTGCGGCCGATCGGGTCGACGCTGCCGAGGGGATGGTTGCGGACGTCGCGATCAAGCCAGGAGTGCGCGCCGTAGCTCTCGGGAGCGGTGCAGCTCTGCTTGCGGTATGGCTGATTCGCAGAAACAGCCGATAGCCCGCCCGGTCAGGTCATGCGTAGTCCGGTCGGCGACGCGGCCAATGTCGACATCCGCGACCAAAACCCGGGACTGACGTTCATCGGGAGGCCGTTGCCGCTACCGAAGGCTTTCCGTTTTCGTGCGGATAATGGAGATGGATGACCCGATCAGCCGAGTCTATGGTTTCCGGGCGGTGCGCCACCATGAGCCTGGTCATCGGCAAGCCAGCGATGTGTCGTCCGATCAGCCGCTCGTTGACGACGTCCAGGTGGCTGGTTGCCTCATCGAGCAGCAGCAGCTGTGGATTCCGGTAGATGGCGCGCGCGAGCAGAATGCGCTGCTCCTGACCTGCGGATAAGGCCGAGCCCATATCGCCAACCAGTGTCTTATAGCCCATCGGGAAGCTCATGACTTCCCCATCCACGGCTGCGAGATGCGCCGCGCGCGACACCCTGGCGCTATCCATGGCGGGGTCGAAAAAGCAGATGTTTTCCTCGATCGACCCTGAGAAGAGGCGGTCGCTCTGCAGGACCGTACCGCAGATTGCGCGGAAAGCGGCGCGCCCGATCATCGTGACATCGACGCCGTCATAGAGGATGCGACCCTCGGTAGGCTCGAGGAAGCCAAGAATGAGCTTGATTAGCGTTGTCTTTCCGACCCCCGAAGGGCCGGCCAGCGCTACCGACTCACCGGGCAGGATCGTCTCGTCGAAGTGCCGAATTATCCACGGCTCATCCGACGCGTAACGGAATCCGATATTTTCGAAGCGAAGGGTGCCGATGGATGCAGGCAGCGCACCCGCGCCGAGCTCCTCCTGGGGCTGATCCGTGATGTCGCGGAGTCGGTCGACATGCAGATCGAGCAAGCGCAGTTCGATGATGTTATCGACGAGGGCGGCGCCCTTTAGAAGAAACATTTCGACGTAGGCGATGGCGGCGACAAAAGCTCCAACGGTGAAATGACCATCCAGTACCTGCCTTGCGCCAAGAGTGACGATGCCGATACGGCAGAGCCCCATGATGGAGTCGTTCGCGGATCTCGCTATCGAACTGAGGTACTTCACGCGGATCAGCTTGTTGAGCGTAAGGGTGAACAGCGAGGTGAAGCGGTTCGTTCGACCTTCGTGGTCGTTGAACAGCTTGACCGTGGCGATGCCCCTCACGGATTCGATCATGAGACTTTCCTGCCGCGCGCTGGCATTGAGCTGATCCTGATTGGCGAGCATCAGCGGTGTGTAGACGTAGAGCCTGATCGCCCCGTAGAAAGCCAGGGTCACCAGCGCGATCAGCGCGAACTTCAACGAATAGCCCGCGATCAACACCAGGGCGATGAGGGAAGTCCCACCATCGATGAGCGAAGACACGATATTGGTCGAAAGGATCGACTGGATGGACTGGATCGAGAGGTATCTCGACAGCACGTCTCCTATGTTCCGCTTTTCGAAGTAGGCCAGCGGAAGCCGGAGAAGATGCCGGAAAACGTCCGCTCCCCATCGGCGAACGAACGCTGCACTCACCGAGGCGATCGACCAGTCACGGGCCAGGCTAAGCACGGACCGGATCAGGATGGCGAACGAAAACAGACCCGCTAGCAGATAGAGAAGATCGACATCCCGTCTTCCTATGGCACGCTCGATGACCCACTGAAGCAGTAATGGACCAACGAGCCCCAGTAGCTCGAGGCAAACCGCCAAACAGAGCAGTAGCAGGCCCGCTCCCACCAGGGAGCGCATGATGGTTCGGACCTGCGCGTTGAATCGTGGTTTTCGCGCGGGCACAATCGGCGTGAAATCCTGCCCTGGTTGGGCGTCGATCGCGTAGCCGGTGAAAAGACGCGCGAACTCCGTTTCGTTCAGCACGCATCGACCCTTCGCGGGGTCATGGATGACGTAACGGCCATCCTTGGCTGAGATGAACACCACGAAGTGATTGCTCCCCCAGTAGAGGATGGTCGGGCGGCCAAGGCGGGCGAGAATGCTCATCGGGCACTTGATCACGCGCGGATGCAAGCCGATCTCCGCCACGATCTCGGCGGTGCGGCGCAAGGACATGCCCGATAGTGAGGACGCGTAACGGGAACGCATCCAGCCCAGATCGATGCCATGCCCGTGGTAATGGGCAATCATGGCGACGCACGCGAGGCCGCACTCGGTCAGCTCGGCCTGGAGCACGATCGGAACACGCCGCTTCATGCTTCCACCGACGCGTAAGTGCGCAGCGGAACATTGCGGCGAATGGTATGCACAAGCTCCTTCAGCTTATCGATGCGCGTAGCGATGCCTTGGTCCTGCCGACCTTCCGCGAATGACGGCACGCCGCGGAAAGACCGGTAGCCGCTCCGTGCAGCGGCTACTTTCCAGGCGCTCGCTTCTCCGAGTGTTTCAAGACGGGCGCCCGCGCGAGCCACATACTCCGCATCGGACAGTCGCGTGGCGTAGTGGCGGGTTCGCTCAAGCAATGCGACGCCACGCTCTCGGTCCCCGCGTTGGAGGGCCAGCAGGCCACCGCGATACACAAGGCGAAGCACCACATGGTCGAGCATTCGTTCGGCGGCCTTGGGGGATGACTGCCGAAGCAGTTCCACAGCCAGACGGTCGACCGGTTCCGGCACGCCCTGACGCCACGACCACGCGGCGCGGTAGAACATGCCGGCCAGGCGGGTTCGCGCGTCCATGAACCAGGCTCGGTTGGACAATCCCGCGTTGACCATGTCGAAGTCGCCCGTGAGGGTGCCGGCGACGACCTGTTGCTCGGCGAGGAGTGGATGTTCCTTGCGGCCCAACTGGCGCTCTACGCGCCGGAAATGAGTGGCGAGTGCATCGCTCTGTGCCAGCGCGGCATAGAAATTTTCGCTGGCGTATACGCTTGCGGCGAACCGCCTGTCGGCGCCGTCGGAACCAAAGCGAGTCCCCGCCAGTGTGACGCGGCCGCACTCGGCGAGACGTCGCACGGCGGATAGTTTCCGTGCCGCGGCCCTCGCCTTACCGTCGATGCGGTCGAGTCGCGCGAGGTTCACCCAGGGCTGCATGGCCTCACCGGGAAACCCCTCCTGGACAGCATGTTCAATCTGTGCGGCGCATTCGTTCCGAGCCGCCTCCGTGCCGTCGATCAGCATGGTGATGAGCGAAAAATTGTTCTGGATCGAGGAGAATTCACCGAGGGAGCGCGTGCGATTTCGTGGCAATTGCTCGGTCTTGTAAATCAGTTCATCGAGCCATGCCGCGACAGGCTTGCGGGCGGTCCGCCCCGTATCCACCAGCGAATCGGTGGTGATGAGCTCCCTGAACATATCGTCCGGCGACATGGTGCTTATCCGAAAAGCGTCATGGGGGTGCGACGTACCGCGCGTCCGGCAGTAAGCGCCACGGCAGACAGGCTGACGGCCATCATTCCAAGCGCGGTCACCAGAACCAGTGCTGACGTGGGCGCCGCCAGACCGTAACGTTCCGAGAGATGGACGTGAAGGGAAATCGCCATGACGATGCCGAGGATCGCGCCACTACCTGAAACGATCAGGTTTTCGCAGGCGAAGAAGAAGACGATATCCCGCTTCATGGCACCGACGGCGCGCATCACTCCAATCTGCCTCTGACGCTTATTCACAAGGAAATGCGTGAGGCCAGCCAGTCCGCAGGCAAGCATGACGATAAGGACGATAATCACGGTCAGGAGCATGCGCGACACGGCCATATCGGAGGCGAAGTATTCCAGGCGCTTCCCCGTGAGCGTGAAGACATCGGCCTGGACGTGGCCGGTATTATGCTGCTCCATAAGGGCAGCCGCGGCGGGTAGTGCCCGTCCGAGCGAGCCGTTCTTCGCGCGGATGGTGAATGCGCCACCGACATTTTCATTCTCGATACGAATCTCGCTGACGACACCCATGTCGTCGTTGTCGGCGCCGGTAAGCTGGGATCGAAGATATCGGACGATACCGATCACCCGCATGGGATTGCCATTGGTGTAGACGACCTTTCCGAGAGCATCCGAGTCGGGAAACAATCTTTGCGATAACTCCCGCGTGATGAGAACGGGAAGAACGCTGTTGTCGTCCAGTGTGCCGGCAGGTGGCGGATCATCCGAGGTGAACGTACGCCCGGCCACCACGTCGAGTCCGAGTGTGGCCGTGAGCCCCTGGCTCCCCTGAAAGAGGTATGCACGGGTGGTAGCCGACCGAGCGCCGGCATCACGGCGGACATCGATCGTGGAGGTGTTCATCAATGGCGGTGCGCCGTATGCCGCGGACCGAACGTCGGGGATCTCACGGAGGAGCTGGAGGTTCTGTGCCGCCGTTGACGGGTTAGCCGCGCCGACGACGCCTATGCTTCGGATGACACCGATGTTGGCTTCGTCGACGCCGGTCGGTGTCTGCCATCGCTGCTGCGTGGCGGCAACGACTGCCAGAGCGTTGACGATCAACGCGGTGAGTACCGCGATCTCCGCAAGCAGCATGAGATGTATGAACTTTTGCCGCCGCAGCATGGCCAGCACGGTCGGGACCATGATGAGAAATCGATTCATGCGGTTTTTATCAGTTGTGCCGGAGCGATGCGGGATGAGCGAACTGCCGGATACAAGCCCACGGCAAACATCACGACAATCGCCACCATGACCGATTGGGAAAGCGCCGCGAAGTCGATATGAATTCCTTCGACCAGCGATGGCGTCTGTTTCTGAATCATGCGGAAGCCGAGCCATGTCAGCGGCAACGACAGCACACCGCCAGCCAGCCCTGCGATGCCGGCTTCGAGGAAGCACTGCATGAAGATGTCGTGTCGCGTGGCGCCCAGCGCGCGGCGTATCGCAAGCTCGGAGCCGTAGCGCGAGAACTTGGCTACGAGAAGGCCGACGGCGCTCATCATGCAGACGACGAAGATGCCTGTTCCGATGACCGCTTGCATGCGCACGGCGGGCGGAACGACATTATTGATGGCTACCCAGTTGCGTACGTTCGATACGCGCGGACGAACGTCGAGCTGGAACCTTCCGGCATCGCGCTGTGTCCTGACGTACGCGCGCAGGGTATCGCTGAAGCGTGCAACCGCGTCCGCACTGGCCAGGTTGACCCAGTATTGCACCCACGTGCAGTTCGGAGCGGTCGGCTTCTCGCCAGTCTGGCCTGCCGAGGACCAGCATTTTACGGGTCCGAATCCATAGTCCTGAGGAAGGTCGAGCCACGTGGCGAACGGCATGTACAGGTCTTCGGCGTTGGCGAACGCGCCCGTGCCCAAATCGTAAAAGTGCGGTTTCGGATTCCAGTCGTCGACGACACCGATGACGCGGAAGCTGCGGGTGGCGATCTGCATCTCCCTGCCGACGCTGTTCTCACCTCCGAACATCCGATCGTTGGCCCGGCGTGACAGCACGACGACAGGCGTTCGCGACTGGTCCTCGGCCTCTGTCCAGCCGCGTCCCACGATGAAGTGAAGACCGAACAGCTCGAAAAAGCGCCAGGTGGTCGCACGCGTAGGCGTCATTCGAAGGGGGGACGCGTCGTCCCCGCGCTTCGAAGGCAGGCGATTCGTGCTCATGATCGCGCCAGGTGGCGCAGACGATAACCGGTAGAGCGCGTTCGCATCCTGCAGCGTCAGATCTGCCGGCATGGCTTTATCGCCTGCCACGATATCGGCTGGGCGCGGTTCTATCTGCGGATGAAACACCGATGTGCTGTAGCCGGGAAGCGGGTCGCCCCCCAGGCTCTCCACGAGCGCAACGGCGGAGAACGGAGCGCTGATGCCGATCGCGACTGCAAGCATCATGAAGACGGACATGAGTGGGTGCCTGCGGGTTCCGTGCCATGCGGACTCCACGTAATAACCTAACATGCTGCGCTCCTAATCTGGCTGCGCGAACGGTGCCGCCGAAGCGGCACCGGGAATTCAAGGGCACGTGGCCCCCGCCCTTGTCAGGAGCACGAATCCTTGTTGTGGCAGAAGACACCGGAGACCGCCTCGGTGCTGAGTCCGATGGACGACTGGATGCCGCCACTCAGGTGTTCCGCCTTGGTGGAGTCCACGATATCGAAGAGCCCATCTTCGTCATAAACGAACAGCTTGTTCTCAGTGCTCATGTCGTTTCCTTACTTACAGTTCTTGTCATTGGTGCATGCAAATCCAGACACGACGAGGCCTTCGCCGACGTTTGCCATGGATCCCTGGATGCCGCCCGTCAGATCGAACGGGGCCGCGTCGCCCTGGATGTCGAAGAGGCCATCTTCGTCGTAGACGAACACGATGTCGTGTCCGGTGGTTCCGTTACTCATGGTCCATTCTCCAGTTGTACTCAACGAGGTAGGCGCGGGTCCTGGCGCCTGAGTTTTCATCCGTGAAAAGCGGCGGCTTCATCCGTACGAATGCGCGGGACAGCCCAGTTCGTCTGCGTTTCGGCTCAGGTGTCCGCGCAGCCAGAAATTCATACGCTCGTCGTCGATCTGAACGCGGCCATCGTCCAGGAGTCGGCCGACCACGTTGCCCTGACTATTGAGAGCGACGGTGCATTTCCCGAGTCTTCCATCGGCCCTGATCATGAGGTGGTTGGGCTTCGCGGCGTAGCAGATGTAGCCGAACTCGTGGTCGTCCGCACCCGAAGGTGATGCATCTCCAGCGACTGGCAGGTCGGATTTGCGCTTGATATCGGTGACCTTGATCGCGCTCTCGAACAGGTTACCTACGCCGTTGGATACCTTGAAGCCCGCCCTGACGAGACGTTCCTCGATGACCAGCGAGATGCGGTGTGCCTCGTCCATGGAAATGGTCTGCATTTCCTTCTGATTCTCGTTCGTTCCGCCGAGATCCGAGATGTGGCGGACGTAGATACTGAACCTGGGGTCTCCGCCGAGTTCGACGGCGATCTTTTCGGTCAGTCGAAGCAGGCCCTGTTCGTTTCCCGGCATGATATGCAGGCGTACGATGATTTCGAAGTCGAGGTCGGACGTGTGTGCCGCGGTTAGATTCGCCCAGATCTCTTTGAAGGTGCCCGAGCCGTTCGCATACTGACGGGATCGGTTATGGGCTTCCTCATCGCCATCGAGGGATATCTGAAAGTTGCGTTGGCGACGCGATACCAGCAGTTGCAGCGTGGCGGGGTCGAGGAGAAACGCATTGGTCGTCAGGCCGCCTTCGAACTCCTCGAGTTCACCGCGTTCGTAGAAACCGTGTGCGTACGCGGCAATATCGTGGACGATATCTTTGGCCACGAGAGGTTCTCCGCCGAACCACTCGAACTGCAGTGATCGAAGACCACCCTGCTCGACGCGTCGTCTGATCAGGCTCTTGATCGCATCGACTACCGGCGGTTTCATCTTGCCGATTGCAAAATCTTCATAGCAATACGTACAGCGAAAATTGCAGCGCTCGGTCGGAAGAATGGTGAGGTGAAGGTGCCTATTTCCGTCGTGACGCATGACATCCCCTTGTCGTTCAGTTCAACCTTTGAAATACGCGTACGCCACCGTCAGGCATGTGGCGATTGAGATGGCGCAGACGAGCACGATCCACCCTGCCGAAGGCGGGGGAGTCACGTCATTTGCGTCGTTAACGGAGCCCGCGTTGGGCCATTTCATGGCGATGCCATGCGGAGAGTGCGTGTTCGGTGCATCCGTGCCATCCGGTCCCCCGATCAGTCGAAGTAGTCCCTTGGCCTTGGATACCTGTAACGGCGTTCAGTGTCAAGCCAGTTATAGCGGGTGAAATGATGGACACGGCATGAATTTGATTGTCATGAGCCAGACAGGCGCATCCACCGCCGAAAATGAGCGGTGGCGATGTGTGCATCGGGTCGCGTTTGCTGGCCGGTCAGCGGCTTATGTTGCCGAAATCGTGCAGTGCCTGAAACGACGCCTTCGTGGATGTCGTTGCGGAGGACGCGCTGTCGGAAGGCGCGGGGTCTCCCATCGCGAGCATCAGCCCCGCTGGAGGGCGGCCGATGGCAGGGTTGCCGTACGCACGCGGCTGGGAAAGGCGTGACGCACGATCCGCCAGATGACCTGACCGAACTGCTTAGGCAACGAGCCCGTGTTGTAGTGCTGGCCGTAACGGGCGCAGATCTGCTTCACCTCGACCGCCATCGCCGCGTAGCGGTTGGCCGGCAGGTCCGGGTAGAAGTGATGCTCGATCTGATGGCTCAGGTTGCCCGACAGCACGTTGAGCAGCTTGCCGCCGGCGATGTTGGACGAACCGCGCAGCTGGCGCAGGTACCAGTGGCCGCGCGTTTCGTCGCGAATGGTTTCCTTGGGGAACACTTCGGCATCGGCGGTGAAGTGGCCGCAGAAGATGATGACGAAGGTCCAGATGTTGCGCATGCCGTTGGCGACGAGGTTGCCCAGCAGCACCGGCAGGAAGAACGGGCCGGCCAGCAGCGGGAACACGATGTAATCCTTGATCAGCTGACGCGCCATCTTGCGACCGACCGGACGGAAGTTGCGACGCAGTTCCGCTGTCTTCATCTTGCCCGCGAACCAGCGGCCGATGCGCAGATCCTGGATAGCCACACCCCACTGGAACAGCAGCATGAAGAACACCGCGATGACGGGCTGCATCAGATAGAACGGACGCCAGCGCTGCTCGGGGAAGATGCGCAGCAGGCCGTAGCCGATGTCGTCGTCCATGCCGCGCACGTTGGTGTACGTGTGGTGCTGGAAATTATGCGTTTTGCGCCAGGCATCGCCGGTGGCGACGATATCCCATTCGTAGGTCTGGCCATGCAGCTTGGGGTCGCCCATCCAGTCGTACTGGCCGTGCATGACGTTGTGGCCGAGCTCCATGTTGTCGAGGATCTTCGACAGGGCCAGGCAGATCGTGCCGACGATCCAGGCGGGGACGAGCACGCTGTGCACGAAGGCGCCGAAGAAGAGGAGTGCGCGCCCGGTCACGCCGGTCCAGCGCACGGCGGCGACGATGCGACGGATATAGCGGGCGTCGCGTGCGCCGACGTCGGCAGCGACGCGGGCACGCAGGGCGTCGAGCTCGTCGCCGAAGGACTGCAGCTCGGCGGCGGAAAGAATGCGGTTCTTGATGCGGGCCATGTGAATTCCTTAGAGGTCCAGGACCAGCTCGGTGCTCGGCGCACTGACGCACAGTCGTACCGGGGTCGACGGCTCGCTGTCGCGGTCGCCGGTCAGCGTGTGACGTACGGTGCCCGAGGCGCGGCCGCAGGCGCAGGTGTTGCAGATGCCCATGCGGCAGCCATGACGCGGGCGAAGGCCCTGGGCTTCGAGACCTTCCAGCAACGAGGTGCCGCGGGCGAGGGTCAGCGTGCGCCCGCTGCGAGCGAGGTGTACCTGTACCTCGCCGGCTTCGCCCTCGACGGTGGCCGGCGTGCTGAAGGCTTCCGCGTCGAAGTGCGCGACGTAGCCCTGAAGGCGCCCGCGTGCCGCCTCGACGAATCCGCCCGGGCCGCAGGCGAGCACACGGCGTGCCTGCAGGTCCTCGATCGACTCCAGCGACACGTCGTCGACGCGACGCTCGGGCTCGACCCCGGCACGTGTGAGCAAGGTGCGCACACGCAGCCGCGGGTGGGTAGCGGCCAGCTGGTTGAGTTCGTCCACGAAGCAAAGGTCGGCGCGATCGCGCGCCCAGTACAACAGGTCGACCTTGACCGGCATGCCGCGTGCGGCGAGCGAGCGCACCAGGGCACGCATCGGCGTGATGCCGCTGCCGGCGGCCAGCAGGAGCAGGTCGTCGGTGTCGGAAGGCAGGGTCATCTCGCCGAAGGCCTGACCGAGGGTTACCACGTCGCCTATCCGGGCGGCTTTCGCCAGATGACCGCTGACCACGCCGCCGGGCATCGCCTTGACGGTGATCGCCAGCGTGCCGTCGTCCAGTGGCGTCGGGCTGTAGCTGCGCACCAGCCGGCGACCCTCGATTTCCACGCCGATATTGACGTGCTGGCCGGGGAGCATGCCCTGCCAATGCCGGTTGGGGCGGAGCACGAGGGTCACGGCGTCGCGGCTCGCCGCCGTGCGCGAGACCAGGCGCGCCAACGGCTGCTCGAGGGTCCACAACGGGTTGAGGCGGGTCGCCCAGAAGTCGAACAACGCCGGTGAGACGGCGCGGCGCACGGCGCGCTGGCGCCAGGAGGTTTTCGGAACGGGAATGGCGTTCATAGAGTCACTATACGCGCATCCGCACAGCTGTGTATACAGTTGTGCATTCATGACTGGGGGTATGATTCGGGCCTAGTCCGTTATCAGCGCCTCATGACCTCGATCATTCTCACCCCGTCCCCGGATTTCCCGACGCCTCCGCGCAAGGCGGGGATCGCCCGTGAGGACCTGCTGGCCGCCGCGCTCAAGCTGATCGGTCCCAACCGCAGCCTGTCCACGGTAAGCCTGCGCGAGGTGGCGCGCGAAGCCGGCATCGCGCCCAACAGCTTCTATCGTCAGTTCCGCGACATGGACGAGCTGGCCATCGCCCTGATCGACCTGGCGGGGCGCTCGCTGCGCATCATCATCGGCTCGGCGCGGGAGCGTGCTACCTCGACCGATCGCAGCGTGATCCGTGTTTCGGTCGAGACCTTCATGGAGCAGCTGCGCGCGGACGACAAACTCCTGCATGTGCTGCTGCGCGAAGGCGCGGTAGGGTCGGACGCTTTCAAGCAGGCGGTCGAGCGCGAGCTGATGTACTTCGAGGACGAGCTCCGCGTCGACCTGATCCGCCTCGCCGCCGCCGAGCGCGCGACGCTGCACGAACCGGCGCTGGTCTCCAAGGCGATCACCCGCCTCGTTTTCGCGATGGGCGCCAGCGCCATGGATCAGCCGCCTGAGCGCGACCCCGAGGTGATCGAGCAGATCTCGACGATGTTGCGGATGATCATCACCGGATCCCGCGTGCTGGAGCAGTCCAAAGGCTGACTCCGGGCGCTATAGTTCGCTCCTCACCGGGGGAGTGACATGGTCGATGACGGGATGGGCTTTGCAAGATCCGGCGGGTGGCGCGTCGTTCGTTTCGCTGTCCTGACGTTCGTACTCACCATCGTCGCCCACGCGGTGGCCTACCTGGCCCATGAATACAGCCACTCGATGGCCGCGTGGGCGTTTGGCTGGATGAAGTCGCCTTTCGACATCGATTACGGCTCGGCTACCCCCGGCAACATCCTCCTGCTGGGCGACGTTTCCGACAACGTGGAATACGCGCCGATCATCGCGAGTGGCGCCGGGTGGCAGGCCTCTCTCATCGCACTGGCCGGCCCGTTCGTCGGCAACGGCGTGCTCTTTTTCATCCTGGACGCCGTGTCGCGCATGGACGCGGTGCGGTCGCGGCGGGGGCTGCAGTCCTTCGTGTACTGGCTGTGCCTGATGTGCGCGGGCAACGTGTGGAGCTATGTGCCCATCAGGGCACTCTCCACGCATGCGGATATCGCGCTGTCCGCCCAGGGCTTCGGCATCCCGGTGTGGCTGCAGTTCCCGTTTCTGATGGCGGTGTCGGGCTATATCGCCTGGCACTTCTTCAGGAAGACGTTTCCGGGTGTCTGTCAGAACGTGACCCACGGTGACCCGGCCCGATGGCTGCTGATGGCGGTAGTGACCGCTTGCTGGTTCTTCCTGTTCTTCGGTGCGGGCGGGATGTCCGGTTCGTACGGCACGATCGCGTGGATATTCTCGGTCGTCTCCTGCTTCCTGTTGTTCCCGCTGTGTGCGGTCTGGCTATGGAGCACCTGTGGCCTGGCAGACGCTTCGTCGACATCCGCATCGGGATGATCGTGGCACCCGCCCACCCGGGCCGTCCCATGACAGAGCCGACGCCATGTCCGAAACCATCTTCGAAGCCCTCCGCGAAAGCCACGCCACGCAGCGCTCACTCGTCCGCAAGCTGCAGCGCTCGGAGCCGGGTCCTCACCGGGTCGAGTTGTTCACCGCGTTACGGATCGAACTCGCGGCGCATGAGGCGGCCGAGGAGCGTTACCTCTACGTGCCGATGCTGATGGACGATCGCGGCTTGCACTCCTCGCGCGATGCGCTGGCCGACCATCACAAGATGGATGACCTGATCGAGGAAATGCAGACGCGGAACCACGCGGGTCGCAGCTGGACGGCGAACCTCGCCAAGCTTTCCGAAGAGCTGCACGATCATCTGCGCGAGGAGGAGAAAATCTTCTTTCAGCTGGCCGGCAAGATCCTGACGGCGCCCCAGAAGACAGGGCTGGCAAAGAAATATCGGAAGGACTTCGCCGCGCACGAGAAAAGGCTGCGCGCGGAGTGACGCCGTAATGCCGTGATGGGCGCGTCGTTCCGGCCATGCGTCTTTCGCCCCGTTTGCCCTCGGCGACGGGTGGTGTGACCATCACGGACTTACCAGGGACAGGAGAGTCCGTTGCTCAAGACACTGATATGGCGTCCGCTCCAGCGGCTGGCCGACTTCGCCGCCGGATCGGCCGTGGGCGGCCTCGTGCTGATGGGTGCCGCGGCGCTCGCGATGATCGTGGCCAATTCGCCGCTCGCCTCCGTGTATTTCGACGCGCTGCAGGCGCACGTCGGCCCGCTGAGCGTGCTGCACTGGATCAACGACGGTCTCATGGCGGTGTTCTTTCTGCTGGTGGGCCTCGAGATCAAGCGCGAGTTCATCGACGGGGAGCTGGCCTCCAACCGTCTGCGAGTCCTGCCGGGTCTGGCGGCGCTGGGCGGCATGGTCGTGCCGGCGGCCATCTTCCTGCTGGTCAACCGGGGCAACGCGGAATCGATGCGTGGCTGGGCCATTCCCTCGGCGACCGATATCGCCTTCGCGCTCGGTGTGGCGGCCTTGCTCGGCAGCCGGGTGCCCACGTCCCTCAAGGCGTTTCTCGCGGCCCTGGCGATCATCGACGACCTCGGTGCGGTCATCATCATCGCGCTGTTCTACACCCCCGATCTGTCGCTTGCCTATCTCGGTCTGGCACTGCTTGCCGTTGCCACGATGGCCCTGATGAACCGCTTCGGCGTCAGCCGCCTGTGGCCTTATCTGCTCATCGGTGTCGTTCTCTGGGTGCTGGTGCTGAAGTCCGGCGTCCATGCGACCCTCGCGGGCGTGGCGACCGCGTTGTGCATCCCCCTTAGCGACAGTGAAGGGCGCCTGCCGTCCGACGGCGACTGCACCCATTCGCCTCTGCTGAGGCTCGAGCACGCGCTCCATCGACTGGTCCCCATCACGGTGCTGCCCCTGTTCGGCTTCGCCAACGCCGGCATCTCGTTCGCCGGTGTGGGCCTGGCGCAATGGCTCGCCGCGACCACGGTCGGCGTGGGCCTCGGCCTGCTCGTGGGCAAACTCATCGGTGTGTTCGGTGCCGCATGGCTCGCCATCCGCTTCGGCTGGGCGGAGATGCCGCGCGGCGCCTCGCGCGGGCAGCTGTTCGGCACGGCGCTGCTGTGCGGCATCGGTTTCACGATGAGCCTGTTCATCGGGATGCTCGCCTTCCCGGATCATCCCGAGCTACGCGACGAGGTGAAGCTGGGCATCCTTGCAGGCTCCGTCCTTGCGGGTCTCGCCGGCTGGGCCGTCCTTCGTGTGACCGCACGCACGCCGGCGACGCCCTGAGCCAATCCTTGCCTGCGCGGCGCGCTATCCTCGTCGACGATCCCGCTTCCCCTCCGAAGGACACCCTGTGGCTGACCGTAAAGACATCGAGTGCTGGCTGACCGACATGGACGGTGTGCTCGTCCACGAGAACAAAGCCCTGCCGGGCGCGCCCGAGCTGATCCGCCAGTGGCGTGACCAGGGCAAGCCCTTCCTCGTGCTTACCAATAATTCGATCTTCACGCCGCGCGACCTGAGTGCGCGCCTGCGGACGTCGGGTATCGACGTGCCCGAAGAGCAGCTGTGGACATCGGCGCTGGCGACCGCGGCGTTCCTCAAGGACCAGTCGCCCGGCGGCTCGGCGTTCGTCATCGGCGAGGCGGGCCTGACCACTGCCCTGCACGAGGCGGGCTTCATCATGACCGACACCGCGCCCGACTACGTCGTGCTCGGCGAGACCCGTACCTACTCGTTCGAAGCCATCACCAAGGCGATCCGTCTGATCGGCGCGGGCGCGCGATTCATCGCCACCAATCCGGACGTCACCAGCCCCAGTGCGGAGGGTCCGCTGCCGGCGACAGGCGCCGTGGCCGCGCTCATCACCAAGGCCACCGGGCGTCAGGCTTATATGGTCGGCAAGCCCAACCCGATGATGTTTCGCTCGGCGATGAACAAGCTCGGCGCGCATTCGCACAACACCGGCATGATCGGCGACCGCATGGATACCGACGTCGTCGCCGGTATCGAAGCGGGTCTGCATACGGTGCTTGTGCTCAGCGGTATCGCCGACCGCGCGGAGGTGGATCGCTACCCGTTCCGCCCGGCGGAAATCCTTTCCTCCGTGGCGGATCTGCTCGACGACTGACCGGATTACTTCGAGGGTTTGGCGGCGTCGACCGGTTCCGGCGCTTCCACCTTGGGCAGATTCATTTTCTGTCGTGTCGTATCGATCCGGCGCTTGCGCTCGGGCAGGTCCAGCTTCTGCGGCTTGCCCGAGGCCAGCGCCTCCATGATGCCTTCGACGATCAGCACGTCGATCAGGCCTTCCTGGCCATCCGGCTCCGGATCTTCGTTGTCGAGCAGGCATGCGGAGAAATATTTCAGCTCACCGCCGAACTGGTCGGTCGCCGGGGCGGAAATCTTCCGCTCCTTGTCGCCCACGGTGATGGTCTGTTCGAAGGGCGTGCCGTAGGTGAAGCACGGGCGCATGTGCACACTGCCCTTGGTCCCCGCTACATAGAACGCATCGACGGCGTTGCCGTAGTAGGACACGGTGAACAGGGCCACGCGGTTTCCGGGAAAGCGCAGGGTCACGGCCACGGTGTGGTCGAAATCGTCGCCAAGTCCCGACTCCGGATGGCGCAGGCCCACAGCCGACACCACCTCGATCGGGTCGGCATCGAAGACGTAACGTGCCGCGTTGATCGGGTAGGGCGCCATGTCGAAGACCGGTCCGGCCTTGGCACCGTTGGTCGCCCGGTGGTTCTTCGGGTCGACCATCTGCGCGAACGTCGCGCTGAAGGTATGCACCTGGCCCAGCTCGCCGGCGCGAATGCGATCGATGAGGGACAGCGTGGCGGGCTCGAAATGAAGCCGGTAAGCCACCATCAGCTTCGCCGTCGACGCGGCGGCCGTCGCAAGGATCTCGCGACTGGCGGCGTGGGTGATCTCGAGCGGTTTCTCCACCAGCACATGGATCCCGGCCTTCAGGGCGGGGATCACGAACTCGGCGTGGCGCCAGTTCGGCGTCGCAATATAAAGCGCATCGATGCCGCCGGAGGCCAGCAGCTCGTCGAACTGGTCGTAGCTGTAGACGCTGCCGATGCCGTAGCGCTCGGCCACCTTGGCCGCCTTGTCCGTATCGCTGCTGACCAGGGCGGTGACGACCGAGTTTCCGGTGTGCGCGACCCCGGGCAGCATGGCTTCCTGGGTGATGTCACCGAGGGCGACAAAGCCGTAGCGGATCTTGCGCGAGGTGTTGGTCGAGTCGGACATCGGATACTCCTTCAGGCAGAACCCCGAGTCTGGGCACCGACGTGTTCATGAGGCGTCGTAAGCAGGCGAACGAAATCGTGACGACGCCTGCCTGAAGGCGAGCATGGACTGACATTGCGTCCACGCGCCGACCTGCCAGAATGCGTCGTCCCGGAGAACCCGATGCCCCACGCGCCCGCCCCCAAACTGCCTGCCGTTTCCGAGGCTCGCCGCCTTGCGGCGCTGTCGTCGTTCGATATTCTGGACACGGAGAAGGAAAGCGCATACGAAGACATCGTGCGGATCGCCTCGTATGTCTGCCGTGCCCCTATCTCAGTGGTCAACCTGATCGACGCCGACCGGCAGTGGTTCAAGGCGGAAGTCGGCCTGGGTGTGCGGGAAACGCCGCTCGACACCTCCATCTGCGCGCACGCGATTCTCGAACACGACCTGCTGGTCATACCCGATACCACCCAGGACCCCCGTTTTGCCGCCAATCCGCTGGTGACCGGTGAACCCGGCCTGCGTTTTTATGCGGGCGCGCTGCTGAAAACCGCCGATGGCTTGCCGTTGGGCACGGTCTGCGTGCTCGACACCCAGCCGCGGACGCTGGATGACGACCAGATCGACACCCTGCGCCGCCTGGCGCGCCAGGTCATGGCGCAGATGGAACTCCGCCGTATGCTGCGCCAGTCGCAGCGCCGCGGCGATCACCTCTCGCGGCTGCTCGCGACTGCGGGGCACGACCTGAAGGCGCCGCTGCGCTCGGCGCTGTACGCCATGTCGAAGGTGCGCAGCGGCGTGTCCGGCGAGCACGCCGCGCGTCTGGACGACGCGAGGACCGATCTTCTCAGCGCCGACCAGCAGCTCAGCCGGCTGCTCGCTTCGACGCATGCCGACATCGCCGGCGGCGATGCCGAGCTCGGCCCCGTCGTTCTGCATGAGGTGTTCGACGCTCTGTCGTCGACCTGGACGAGGGCGGCGCAGCGCAAGCGCGTCGCACTGACCATCGGGCGCACCGACGCCATCGTGCGAGGGCATCCGTTGCTTCTGGAAACCGTGCTCGGCAACGCGCTTTCGAACGCCGTGAAATATACGCCCGGCGGTGGTGCGGTCACCATGCTGGCGCGATCCGGCGATGGAAAGATAACGATCGACATCCAGGATAACGGTTGCGGTATTCCTGCGGAAAAAGTCGAGGAATTGTTCAGCGCGTTTCGCCAGGCCGATCCGCAGGCCGAAGGGCTTGGTCTTGGCCTGTGGCTGATCCGGCAGAGCGCCGCCGCGATGCATGCGGAGGTGGAAATACATCCCGGCGCCACTGGCGGAACGATCTTCCGGCTGAGCCTCGACGCCGCCTGACCACGCCCCGGCTGGTCGGCCGTCCTGGCTGAGCCGTAATGGCGCACCCGCCTGACGGATGGGTGACCGGTGGTAATCTGTCGCCCCCGAAATCAGGTGTGAGCACTCATGGCGGTACGCGATTCCAACGGCAACGAGCTGGTCGAGGGCGATGCCGTCACGGTCATCAAGGACCTCAAGGTCAAGGGTTCGTCGATCACCCTCAAGCGCGGCAAGCAGTTCAAGAGCATCCACCTCACCGATGACGAAGACGCCATCGAGGTCCGTGAGGGCAAGAGCGTGCTCGTGCTGAAAACGGAGTTTCTCAAGAAGGCGTGATGTGAGTCGCGGTCGTGGCGTTGACTTGGACCGTCCGCCTCCCGATGCTTGTCTGGCCATCGGCCACAGGGGTCATGGCATCCGCAGGAGACTAGGATGGTCGTGCACACCGGCGACATTTCGAGAGATCGTTCGAAGCCCGGGCCTTCGCTCCAGGGTGCCCCGTTCGTAAAGCCGAGGCGCATTGCATCGTTATGGCACCTCGCCGGTTACGTACTCATCGTCCTTTCGATCACGGCGTGGGGTATTTTCTCGTCGTTCGGCCACGCAGCCGCCGGGCCCGTCGCCGAGGGGGCACAGGCGCTGCGAGCGTCACCCTGGCCTTTTTACACGTTGTCCGTGCTGGGCAACGTCGGTGTTCTTTACTACTGCTGGGTCGGCGTCCATCGCGAAGGCGGCACGCTGGCAACGCTCACGGGCGGCCGCTGGACGTCGCTGCGTGGGGTGGTCAGGGACGTCGCCATCGCGGCGGTCTTCTGGCTGGTCTGGGAAGGCGTCGCCTGGGCCGCCTGGCAACTCGTGCCAGCGGTGGCCGGGGAGGGGGTTCCTTCGATGTTGCCGCAGACGCCCGTCGAAGCGGCTGGCTGGATGATCGTCTCCGTCGTCGCAGGTTTCGCGGAGGAGATTCAGAGCCGCGGCTACTTCCAGCAGCAGCTGTTCTGGCTGACCGAGAGCACCGCCCTGGCCGTCATCGGTCAGGCGGTTTTCTTCGGTATGGCGCATAGCTATCAGGGCTGGAACCACGCCCTCGTCATCGCGATCCTCGGCGTGCTCTACGGCGCCCTCGCTGTCTGGCGCCGCAACCTGCGAGCGAACATGCTGGCGCATGGCTGGTCGGACATCTGGGAAGGCTGGCTGAAGTTTGTCGTCTTTCGCTGACTCGCAGATCCCACAGCATGCCAGGCCTTCTCCTTACGTGCCTCGCGTGCGCCCGCCGACCGCGTCGCCTTGCTCGGCGCACTAGCGTGTCGAAGGCGATGACGGGGCCTTAAAACGACCTTGATCATACGAAACCTTTCGTATACTCTGGGGCGTGTGCAGTGGGATACAAGGACGTGAAACGGCAGGTGTTGCTTGCGTTGATCGAGGGCCGATATCGCATCGCCCATCGTGCCTCCCTTGACTCGAAAAATGTCTTCTATACGGGCGAGCTCGATCTCGAAGACCTGCTTCTGATCCTCATGGGGTCCCGGGGCACCGAGCATCGGGTGACACCGCACCATCGGCAACCCGACATCGACGTGCACGTGATCGTCAGCGGCGGTTGGTACATCAAGTTCTATTTCTTCGAAGGAGCAGTCGATCTGCTCAGTGTGCACAGGACGGAGAAGTCATGAAAATTCTTCATCAGGGCGATACCGAGCCGGCCCTCTGTGATCTCGATGGCCGAGTGACGGTGACCTACCGTTACCGGGATGTTCCTTTTTCCGATGGCTCAGGCATGGCTCGTAACGTGCTGGCGGGAATCTGCGACGTTTGCAGCGAAGTCCTGTTGGTTCCGCCGCAATCGGTTCCCGCTATAGCGGCATCACGCCGTCGCTCGACGGGGCCGCTCGAAGCAAGTCTTCCCGCATCCTATGTGGACACGCTCGACGCCGCCGTATCCCTCGTCGATACCGAGGCAAGCAAGGAATTCCGCAAGCGACTGCTCATGTACTACCTTCACCGCTACGCGCGGGGAGATGAAGCCATGGCTGAACTGGTCGGGCTGGCGGGAGGCGCCGAGCAGTCTGCGTCCGGTCCGAACCGGCGACTCTCGTTCAAGCTCTCCGAGCAAGCGAACGCAAAGGTCGACTACGTCATGAACGAAACAGGCTTGTCGAAGACCCAGCTGGTCAAGGCGCTCATCGGCAAGATCGCCGCGGACCTCGTCCGTCGGACGAAAGCGCGTCGCCTCCAGGAGCTGATCGCGCTTTGCGAAGTCATGAAGGCCTGATAGTCCGATGGATCGCGCCGCTCAGAAATTCGCTCCGATCGACAACGTGGCGAAGTCATGGTCGGCCAGCGTGTCGTACGTGGGATGTCCCAGGTAGTTCGTATACGTCAGGTTGGCGAACCAGGTCTTGTCGAGCGTGGCGCCCAGGCCGAGCGTCGCCTGCTTGCGTCCACCGACCAGCTGCCCGTCGACCGAGTAGCCATGCACGTCCTGACCGATGCCCAGGCTTGGCGACAGCACCCAGCCATGCGCGACCGGATAGGTGAGCGCGCCCTTGACGCGATAACCCCATGCGGACCGCGTGTAATACCCGCCGTTATGGCACCCCGCGGGGTTCACGATGGCCGTGCAGGTGTTGACGAAGCCTTCGCTGGAGAAGCCCCAGTGGAAGCCACGCCCGTAGCGCACATCGGTCAGGCTCGGCAGGTCGGTATGGCTATAGGCAAGCTCGGCCGCGAGGGTGGCGCCGCTCGCGCCCAGCACGCCGGTAAACGCGCGCGTCGTGTTCAACAGCAGCTGCGTGCGGTCGTAGCGGTCGTAGCCGAGCAGCGTCCCGCCCGGAGGAATCAGCGTGTTGCGCACACCGATCGGTCCGCCGCTGCGGGTCAGTGCCGCGAACATGTCCGCGGTATTGATCTGTACGGGCAGGTCCTTCGTGTAGCTGGCCTCACCGGCCACCTTCCACTTCCCGAGCATGGTGCTGCCGGAAAGGCCCCAGAGACGGATGTCGTCCGGGTATTCCCACAACACATGAATCGAGGACAGGCGTGCGGACAACTGCGCGTCGGCGAGCGGTGCGCCCGCGGCGACCAGTAGCGGAATCACCCCGTTGTTCTGTTGCGAGGCGTCGATGGTGGTCGCATCGAGAATGGGGTTGCGTGAGTTGTAACGCAGGTAATACGCGGCGATGTTCGTCGCCGGACGATCGAAGGTGTAGCGCAGCGTGGCACCGTACTGACCGTGGTCGCGACCGTCGAGCGTACTGGCACGGGGCAGCACGCCGCCGACGGAATTCTGGTAGCCGTCGCTGAGCCACTGGCCAGCACCGGGGCTATACGCATTGAGCGGGTAATACGCGTTGCTCTCGATGCCGCCGCAGCCCGGATCGATGCCGAGGTCGGTGCCCGAGAAGAAGGTGCCGCAGGGATCGAGTTCGGAGGGGCGCCACTTCCATTGGTAGAAGCCTTCGACACTCCAGTGCGGATCGATCGTGAGCTTGCCCCAGAGCATTTCGACCGGAAGCTGCGCTTCGGTGGCGGGATCCGTCCCCGGGCGGTGCAGCGTCGTGTAGTCGGTCGGATTGATCTGGTTGACGCCCTGCATGAACAGGCCCTCGCCCCACTTGACCGTCTGCTTGCCGAGGCGCAGGTCCAGTGCGCTCTCGTCGTCCAGTGCGAAGTGGCCGTAGACATACGCGTTGAGCCACATGAAGCCGGAGAAGCGGTTGGACTTCGACAGTGCATGATCGTCCAGCGGCCGATCGGCGGCGAACGCGCTGGCGCCGCTGCCCTGGGGTACGTCGTGGTTTTCCTGTGTGTTGTCGTACCATGCCCGGGCGCTGGCGACGATACCGACGTTCTTGTATTTCAGGTCCAGTGCGCTGGTAACCTTGAACAGGCTCGAGTAGATATCGCCCTTGCCGTAGTTGAGGTTGCCGTCGTCAGCCGTGTCCGCACCATCGCCGCCCTTCGGCTTACCGTCGGAGCGGAAGCCTTTGCCGACGAGATGCTTCGACGGGTCATTCAGGCGCTCGCCGGCGCCGGCGACCACCCGCGTTTTGAGTGTCCCCTGGACCTCCCCATCGGCGAGTCGGAAATCGGTCGCGTGCAGTGCGGAGGCGGAGAGGGCCGTGAGCGACGCCACGGCGAAGATCCATCGACGTGGATGCATCGGCTATTCCGTTAAAAACTTGACGGCATTCTAGACATGGCAGCTATATTGCACGCAAGACGTCTGGACGTCCGTCGTGTGCGACTTTCGTCGCACATCGCCTTTTTCTTCCGCGGGACGATCGAAAACCACTCATGAGCGCAACACTTTCAGATGAAACCATCGACCGCCGACCACTCGACCGCGGCGATGCCAAGACGCTGATTCTCTCCGCGCTCGGTGGCGCGCTCGAGTTCTACGACTTCGTGATCTTCGTGTACTTCGCGAAGACCATCGGGCATCTTTTCTTCCCGCCGGGCGGCTCCGACTGGCTGGCGCAGCTTCAGGCCTTCAGCCTGTTTGCCGTCGCCTATCTCGCACGCCCGCTCGGCGGCATCGTGATGGCTCACTTCGGTGACCGTATCGGCCGCAAACGGATGTTCACGCTCAGCGTGTTTCTGATGGCGGTACCGACCCTGCTCATCGGTGCGCTGCCGACCTACGCCAGCATCGGCGTCATCGCCCCGGTGTTGCTGACCCTGCTGCGTGTCGTCCAGGGCATCGCGATCGGTGGCGAAGTGCCGGGTGCCTGGGTGTTCGTGTCCGAGCACGTGCCCGCGCATCGCAAGGGTCTTGCGGTGGCGAGCCTGTCGGCCGGCCTGACCTTCGGCATTCTCATCGGCTCGTTGCTCGCGGCCTACCTCAACGCCCACATGACGCCCGAAGCGCTGATGGACCACGGGTGGCGCATCGCCTTCGTGCTGGGTGGCGTGTTCGGCTTTGTCGCCGTCTACCTCCGCCGCTGGCTCAGCGAAACACCGGTCTTCGCGCGGATGCGCGAGCGCAAGCAGCTGTCGGAAGAACTGCCGGCATGGGTGGTCGTACGCGACCATCTGCCGGGCGTGCTGCTGTCGATGGCGGTTACCTGGGTGCTCACCGCCGCCATCGTGGTCGTCATCCTGCTGACCCCGACCCTGATGCAGACGGCCTTCCATATCGATCCGGCGCGCGCCTTCACCGGCGGCAGCATCGGTGCGTTCACGCTCTGCGTCGGGTGCATCGGCGGCGGTCTGCTAGTCGACTGGCTTGGCCGTGGTACAGCCATGCTGATCGCCTCGCTGGGTCTCATGCTGAGCACCTATGCGCTGTATTTCGATCTCCAGGCGGGCGGCGCGCATCTCTATCCGCTCTACGCCATTGCCGGTGCCTTCGCCGGTGTCGCCGGCATCGTGCCCGCGGTCCTCGTGGCGTCGTTCCCCGCGCCGATCCGCTTCTCGGGCATTTCGGTGTCCTACAACGTCGCCTACGCCATTGCCGGCGCCGCCACGCCCGTGCTGGTCGGCTATCTGGCCAAAGGTGTCGGCGGCATCGGGCCCGCGCATTACGTCGCCATCGTGTCGCTGGTCGGTGTAGCGGCGTCGATCTACATGATCGCCGGACAGCGCGGCGTCCGCGCCGACTGACGACGGCGCGGCCGGAAGCCTTCACGTCGATTTCATGGCGGTGACGGCGGCGTCTCTCCACGGAGGCGCCGTCACAGTTGCGCGCGGGTTCGGGGTTCGGCATGCTTTCGCTATCGCGACATGTCGTCGCGGCAGTCCGGATCGTTCCCCCGGTCCCGTCGTCCCCCATACCGTCGCTCCAGACCCATGACTGATGTCATCACCCTTGGCTGGCGCGAACGGCTCGCACTTCCGTCGCTCGGCGTCTCCGTCCTCAAGGCCAAACTCGACACGGGCGCGCGTACCTCGTCGCTGCACGTGGAGTGGCTTGAGGAAGAGGAGCGCGCGGACGGTTCGTGGCTGCGTTTTCAGGTCCGTACCACCCGCCGCGGCGGTTTGTCGGAGCCTTGCGAGGCCAAAGCCACCGGGCGGCGTACGGTCACCGACTCCGGCGGTCATCGGACCACGCGCTGGTTCATCGAGGCCGAGATCGAACTGGCCGGCCAGCGCTTCGTCGCGGAGGTCAATCTGACCGACCGCCGACACATGCTGTTTCCTCTTCTGCTCGGCCGGACCGCGCTCTTCGGGCGCTTTCTGGTCGATCCCGCGCTTTCCTATTCGCAGACGCCGCGCCGCGTCGTCCGGGACCATCCATGAAGCTCACCATCCTGTCGCGCAACGCGCGGCTGTACTCGACGCAGCGGCTCGTGGAGGCCGCGCGCAAACGCCGCCATACGGTGCGCGTGATCGATCCCCTGCGCTGCTACATGAGCATTTCGCCGGGGTCGTTCGCCATTCACTTCAAGGGCAAGCCACTGGGGCCCGTGGACTGCGTGATCCCGCGAATCGGCGCTTCCAGCACCTTCTACGGTACGGCGGTGCTGCGCCAGCTTGAGCTCATGGGCGTGTACTCGCCGAACCCGTCGGACGCCGTGCTGCGCGCGCGCGACAAGTTGCGCAGCCTGCAGCTGCTGGCCTCCCGCGGCATCGACATGCCGCTGACCGCCTTCGGCGACAACCCGGACGATACCTCCGACCTGCTGGCGATGCTGGGTGACCCCCCGCACATCATCAAGCTCAACGAAGGCACGCAGGGCGCCGGCGTGGTGCTCGCCGAGAAGCGCTCGGCCTCGCAGAGCGTGATCGAGGCCTTCCGTGGCCTCTACGCCAACTTCCTGGTCCAGGAGTTCATCCGCGAGGCCAACGGCAGCGACCTGCGCTGCTTCGTCGTCGGTAACGAAGTGGTGGCGTCGATGCAGCGCTCCTCGGCACCGGGTGAGTTCCGGGCCAATCTGCACCGGGGCGGCTCGGCCGCCCAGGTCGAGCTGTCCGACGATGAGCGACGGGTGGCGATCGAGGCGGCGTCGGCCCTGGGCCTGGAGGTGGCGGGCGTCGATCTGCTGCGCTCGTCCCGTGGTCCGCTCCTGCTGGAGGTCAACGCTTCGCCCGGCCTCGAAGGCATCGAGGGCAGCACCGGCGTGGACGTGGCCGGTGCGATCATCGCCCACTGCGAGCAGCGCCTGGCCTCGCGTCCGGTCACGCCCAAAGCTCGCAAGCCCAAGGCGCCCAAGGGATTAACAGCGATTTAAACGCCGGTCCCCTATAAAGGTCCCACTGTGATTCCGCGACGCGGGGTGACGGTATCGGGGCAGTAGTTCTTTCGGCCCGGGCGGTTTTTCCGCCCGGGCCTCTCTTTTAGTGCTGTCCGCTTCACGGAATCCCCGTTAAGCTTGCTGTCGCAATAATCATAAGATTCCAAAAGCGACCGCCCAACGGAGTGCCGCATGCGCGTCCTGGTCATCGAAGACAACACCGACATCGCGACGAACATCGGGGATTACCTCGAAGACCGCGGCCATGTGGTCGATTTCGCCGGCGACGGCGTGACCGGCCTGCATCTCGCCGTGGTCCACGACTTCGACGTCATCGTGCTGGATCTCACCCTGCCGGGCATGGATGGCCTGGATGTCGCCAAGAAATTGCGCCACGAGGCGCACAAGCAGACCCCGGTCCTGATGCTGACCGCACGCGACTCGCTGGAGCACAAGCTCACCGGCTTCGAGTCCGGCGCGGACGACTACATGACCAAGCCGTTCGCCTTGCAGGAACTGGCGGCACGCCTTGAGGTCCTGGCCCGTCGCGGCAAGGGTCCGCAGAGTCGCGTCCTCAAGGTCGGCGGCCTGACGTACAACCTCGACACCCTCACGGTCAGTCGTGAAGGCAAGTCGATCCAGCTCAACCCGATCGGCCTCAAGCTTTTGCAGGCGTTGATGGAGGCCAGCCCGTCCGTGGTGACGCGCCAGGATCTCGAACAGCGCGTGTGGGGCGAAGAACTCCCCGATTCCGATTCCCTGCGTGTGCACATCCATGGCCTGCGTGCGGCGATCGACAAACCCTTCGAAAAACCGTTGATCCACACGCGTCACGGTATTGGCTATCGCATGGTCGATCCGGATGCGGTCCAGACGTAAGCTTCGTTTCCGCCTGGTAGTCACCTTCACGCTGTTCGGTCTCGGGCTGAGCGCTCTTTTCGCGTACGCGGCGATCAACATCCGTACGCGCGTCGAAGAGCAGCTGATCAACTCCGCCTTGCAGGACGAGGTCGATTCGCTCAATGCCAAGGTGCGAGCGAATCCGGACAAGCGTCCCGAGATCGAAATCGTCAAGGCCGCCACGTACAGCGATCGGACGATCTACAAGGCACCTCTGACTTGGCAGCCTCTGGAAACCGGCGTGCACGATCTCTATGAGACCGGCCCTGACGGTAAGCCGCGGCATTACAAGGTGGGCGTCCGTCACGAGCAGGGCATCATCAGCTTCGTGCAGTTCGACGTGTCGCGTGACGAGCTGGGCAAGCGGCAGCTCGTGATCAGCGTGATCGCCGCGGTGTTTCTGTTCGGCCTGTTCTCGCTGGTGCTCGGCGTGTGGTTGTCCTCGCGCGTGTTGCGCCCCGTGACCGATCTGGCGAAGCGTTTGCGTGATTTCCGTCGTGTCGGCAAAGCCGAGGCGCTGGCGCCGCATTTCGCCGACGACGAAGTCGGTGAGCTGGCCGTAGCACTCGATGAATACGCCATGCGTCTGACCTCGGTGGTCGAGCGCGATCGTGAGTTCAACTCCGACGTCAGTCATGAGCTGCGCACGCCGCTTGCCGTGATTGCCAGCACCACCGAGCTGCTGCAGGGCTCGCCGGACATGACCGACAAGTTGCGCGAGCGGCTCAAGCGCATCGAGCGCGCGTCGCGTCAGGCGACGGAACTGATCGAGGCCCTGTTGCTCCTGTCCCGCGCAGAGCGCCGGGGCCCGACGCGTGGCGAGACCACCGACGTGGCCAGGGTCGCATCCGATGTGATCGAGAGCCAGCGCCCGCAGATGGGCGGCAAGCCGATCGAGATCGAGCTGGTGTCCGACGGCAGCGTCACGGTGAATGCGCCGGCCTCGGTTCTCTCGGTCGCACTCACCAACCTGATCGGCAACGCGATCAAGTACACGATGGAAGGCAAGGTCACGGTGCGCGTGCTCGACGGCCGCGTCGATGTGATCGATACGGGCCCGGGCATCAAGCCGGAGGATGCCGAGAAGCTGTTCCAGCGCGGTATCCGCGGCGAGAGCGCGACGGGCGGCGGTGCGGGCCTTGGCCTGGCCATCGTGCGTCGCCTGTGTGAACTCTACGGCTGGGACGTCTCGTTGCGTCCGCGCCCCGACATGGCGGGCGCCATCTCGACGATCGATTTCCGTTGATCCGGATCGTCTGAGACATTACTCAGCCGGCGATGGGCCTGCCGTCACGGTTTGGACATCCAGACGTCGCTGTAACCAAAGCTGTCACTAAGCTTTCATTTTTCTGTCCGAGTATCCAGGGCTTCACGGCACGTGATGGGCGGCCCTCAGGGGAGGTGCTTGCCGCAGCGTGCCCGCGCAAGTAAGGATGCCGTCCCTTGTTCAAGCACACCGTTCTGGCCGTCGCCCTCGGCATGGCCTTCGCTTCCGCTGCTTACGCGTCGGATACCGATACCACGTCATCGACCGATACGACTGGCACCGCCAGCAAACGTGAGAAGGTACAGGACCTCGATACCGTCTCCGTCATCGGTACCGGTGAGACACGCCAGGTGCAGCGCTTGCGTACGGCCGATCAGAAGGCGCTGCCGCCTGGCACCAGCCTGCAGAAGGTGCTGAACACGCTGCCAGGCGTGAATGCGCAGTCGGCCGATGCCCTGGGTACGAACGAGCAGTCGATGACGCTGAGTCTGCGAGGCTTCAGCGGCACGCGCCTCGGCTACACGCTGGATGGCCTGCCCCTCGGCGACAGTGCCTACAACAACTACAACGGTCTTTCGATCAACCGCGCGCTGATCTCCGAGAACTTCGCCGGTGCCGAACTCTCCGAAGGTATCGGCAACCTCGGCACGCCGTCGACGAGCAACCTGGGCGGTACCATCGCTTACAGCTCGAACGATCCGCTGAAGACGATGGGCGGCCGCGTGTCGCAGACTTTCGGCAGTGACGCCAACCGCCGTACGTACGCGCGCTTCGACACGGGCGAATACAACGGTTTCTCGATGTACCTCTCGGGCGCGCGCACCACGTCGGACCTCTGGAACAACCAGAGCGCGTACAACGGGTCGACGACGAAGCAGTTCAACGGCAAGGCCGTGTGGGACTTCGACTGGGCACGCCTCACCGGCTTCGCCGATACGTCGCGCACCTCGCAGGCGGACTACTTCTACCTGTCGAAGAGCGAGCTGGCGCGTGGCCTCGGCTACGACTGGGGCGGTTCGGCCCCGAACTGGCAGCGCGCGCTCGGCAAGGCCTACTGCAACGCCGCCACGTTCAACGCGAGCCGTTGCGACCGCAGCGGCGCGGATACGGATGCGGACGGTGCATTCACGGCGGGCCAGATCCTGCGTAGCGACGACCTCTATTACCTCGCCGGCGATTTCTTTCCCAGCGACTCCGTGACCATCCATGCGCAGGTCTACCACCACGAGGATGCGGGTGAGGGGCATAACTGGAACAGCGGTACGTACTCGTATCCGGGCACAGCACGGCAGTTGCCGATCATCTTCCGCAACACGCTGTACACCATCAACCGCTCGGGGGCGATTCTTTCCGCCGCGTGGGACTTCGCCAACCATCACCTCGAAGGCGGTGTCTGGTACGAGCACAACGTCTCCAGCGCGTCGCGCTACAGCAGCTACGTGACGGGTCCGCGCGACCTCAGCGCACCTGTCGATACACAGCCCGACCTGGGGGTGTTCGATCAGCGGACCGTGTGGAATACGCGTCAGGCCTTCCTGCAGGACACGATGCGCTTCCTCGACGATGCTCTGACCGTAGACGTCGGCGTAAAGAGCCCTCACGTCACGTCGGACGCGCACGCGCTTCCGGGCGAGGCGAAAACGCCGATCAACCCGGCGTCGAACAACCAGTTCGCCACGGGCAAGCTCAGTGCGAGCAAGGCGTTGTTGCCGCAGTTCGGTGCGCGCTACAAGCTGGCCGAGGGCCAGGAAGTGTTCGCCAGCTTCTCGAAGAACATCGCCATGTTCCAGGGTGGCTTCAAGCTGGGCCCGCAGGCGGTCAGTCAGTCGATCTGGAACAGTCAGGGCGATCTGAAGCCCGAGAAGTCGCGCAGCCTGGAGGCGGGCTACCGCCTGGAGCGCGACGATTTCGCCGCGTCGCTGGCGGCGTACAACGTGCGTTTCGACAATCGTCTCCTTCAGTACAATCCATGCGACTCGCGTCAGCCGGTCGGTCCCACCTGCGGTAACCGCTTCTACAACGTGGGCGGGGTGAACAGCCGCGGTGTCGAAGCCACCTTTGTCTGGCAGCCGACCAGCGACCTGCGCTGGTACAACTCCGCGTCGTATAACCGCTCGACCTACGCCGGCGACTACACCCAGGCGGGCGTCGTGCAACACACCCGCGGCAAGATCCAGACCGATACGCCGACCAAGCTCTTCGCGACGCAGATCGACTGGAACCAGGGCCCCTGGTTTGCCTCGCTGCGTGGCAAGTACACCGGCGAGCGCTTCTACACCTACACCAACGATCAGGGCTTCGGTGGCTTCACCACGTGGGACGTGTCGGCCGGTTACGACTTTGGCGCGTTCTCGGTGGCGAAAGGCATTCGCCTGACGCTCAACGTGACCAACCTGACCGACAAGCGCTACGCGAGCAACCTGGATTCGAGCGCCTTCGTGTCCAGCGACCCGGCCGGTACGGCCTACGTGTTCCACGCTTCGGCGCCCCGCCAGCTCTTCGCGACGCTGGACGTGCGCTTCTGATGCGTCGTCTGATCGCCGGAATCGTTGCCACGGCTCTGTACGGCGGGGCGCTGGCACAAACCCTCGAAGTGCGTGTGCCCGACCTGGCCTCGACGCCGCTGCCTCGCAGCGTCGACGTCGGCGGCATGACCTACGTCGATCAGGGGCTGGTCGCCGCCGGGTCGCTTCCGGCGGGGACGATCGATTTCCTGGGCGACACGCTGGGGTCGTTCTCGTCGCTCTCGATCGAGCCAGGCACATGGAAGCGGGAAGGCGATACGTACACCGGCGTGCTGTGGACCTTGCCCGACCGGGGGCGTAACGACCCCGAGCACAACGTCTTCTTCGATTATCGCGGGCGCCTGCATCGGTTCCGCTTCACGATGACGCTCCCGTCGGCCGACGGAGCCGACCCCGGGAAGGGCACGGTCTCCTTCGCCGTCGATGGCGGTCGCGAGTTGCGCGATTTCACCGGCAAGCCGTTCACGGGTGCCGAGCCTGCCGGGGGCCTGCGCAAGGAGCACGGCATCGTGTTGCCGTCGCCGGAGAAAGGGATCGGCGCCGGGAAAATCTCGCTCGATGCGGAATCGTTGCAGTTCACCCGCGACGGCGGCTTCTACATCGGCGACGAATACGCGGCCAACGTCTACCGCTTCGACAGGCAGGGCAAGCTGACGGGGATCCTCGTGCCGCCGAAGGCGGTGCGTCCGCTCGATGCGCAGGGTCGGCCCGACTTTACGTCGCTGATGCCGCCGGCCTCGGGGCGGCGCAACAATCAGGGTGTCGAGGGCATGGCACTGTCACCGGATGGCACGCGCCTCTTCGTCGTCTTGCAGAGTGCCCTCGTGCAGGACAGCGCGCCCGGCGATGCGTCCGGGCGCACGCTGACCCGCGTACTCGTTTATGACGTCAGCCACTCGGCGGTACCGAAATCGCCCATCGGCCACTACGTCGTTCGCCTGCCTTCCTACGACGACACCGGGCATGGAGGGGCTCCCAACCGGACGGCCGCGCAGAGCGAGATCCGTGTGCTGGACGATCACCGCTTCCTGATGCTCGCGCGCGACGGCAGTGGGTACGGTGCGGACGGCGGCAAGCCCATCGTCTTCAAGAGCGTGCTGCTGGTCGACACGACGGATGCCAGTAACCTCGCCGGCACCCTCTACGAGACGGGCACGGCCTCCGTGCTGGGCGAGGGCGGTGTGTTGCGTGCCGACATTCGCGCGGTCACGTGGAAGTCATTCATCAACCTGATCGATCCGGCGGATCTCGCGCGCTTCGGTCTGGGCATCCATGCCGGCGAGTCGGGCAAGGCGCAGATCTCGGAGAAGTGGGAAGCGATGGACCTCGTTCCCGCGCTCGACGCGTCGCATCCGGACGACTGGTTCCTGCTGGTCGGCAACGATAACGACTTCATCGCGAAGCACTGCGTCATGGATGGCCAGCGCTGCGATTCCGACATCGATAACGACAATCGCATCCTCGTGTACCGGCTGACGTTGCCGGGCATGCGTTCCAACACCGCTCCTCACCACAAGTAAGGGTCACGCGCATGATGAAACGTACGGTTCTCTCGCTGCTCTCGGCGAGCCTCCTGCTGGGCTCCGTCGCCAGCCACGCCAATACCCCGGCCTACGTCGACAGCAAGGAGTACAAGGTGCTGATCGACCCCTCGCGCTTCGCGAGCAATCCATCGACGGCTGCGGCGACGCTGCTGCAGAACCTCTCGACGCGTCTCAGTGCGCTCGGCTTCGATAAGACCGTCACCGGAAACTTCAGCGCCGGCGACCGCGATACGCTGGCCTATTACGACACGGCGAAAAGCTGTTCGCTGATGAAGGCCGGCTACTCGGTCCGCACGCGTGCCGGCGACCACTCGGACATCCAGTTCAAGTTCCGTCACCCGGACGAAGAGCTCTCGTACTGGACCGACGTCTCCGGCGCGGGCAAGAACACGTCGACGAAGCTGGAAACCGATGTGACGCCCGGTAGTCTGGTGCTCGCGCATTCGACCAAGCAGGACGCGACGACGACGCCGGCTACGGTGGCGGATCTCATCAAGCAGTTCCCTGGTGCCTCGGCGCTGTCGTCGCTTTCGTCGTCGACACTGTCGAAGGTGGCCGGCGTGACGGTGACGCAGCAGGAATACGACGGTCCGGAATCGGATCTCGGACAGTCGAAGGCGGAGTTCGCACTGACCCTGTGGTACATCGACGGTGCGGCGACGCCCGCACTGGCCGAGCTGTCGTTCCGCGTCGAAGCGGACGAGGACAAGTACTTCACCACGCCGGTGTTGCAGCGCTCGCAGGTGCTGAACACCGCACTGGGTTCGATCGGCAACAACTGGAACATCGCCAACGACGGCGGCAAGACGAGCTGGCTGTACGCCTATCGCTCGTCCGCGTTCCCGAACGGCTTCTGCAACTGAAGAAAATCGCGCGCAAGGCGCGCTCCTACAAGGGTAGGAGCGCGCCTTGCGCGCGACGCATCAAAGCTTCTCGAGCCAGCCCCAGCGATCGGCCGTCTTGCCGCTGAAGAGGCCGAAGAAGAGCTCCTGCAGACGACGCGTGACCGGGCCGGCCTTGCCGGTGCCGATCTTCTTGCCGTCGACCGAGCGGATCGGCGTGACTTCGGCGGCGGTACCGCACATGAGGATCTCGTCGGCGAGGTACAGGTACTCGCGCGGCAGGTCCCGTTCGATCACGTCGATGCCTTCCTCGCGTGCGAGGGTCATCAGCGTGTGGCGGGTGATACCGGTGAGGATGGAGGCACTGGCGGGCGTCGTATGCAGCGCACCGTCGAACACCAGGAACAGGTTCTCACCGGCGCCTTCGCTGAGCAGGCCCGACGAGGCGAGCGCGATGCCTTCGCCGAAGCCGAGGCGACGCGCTTCACGCGCGATCAGCTGACCCGACAGATAGTTGCCGCCGGCTTTGGCACCTGCCGGAATCGTGTTGGGTGCAAAACGCTGCCAGCTGGAAACGCAGGCGTCGATGCCGTTTTCGAGCGCCTCGGGTCCGAGGTAGGGGCCCATCGGCCAGGTCGCCACGGCGACGTCGGTCGGGCAGTCGGCAGACAGCCCGAAACCACCCAGGCCGCGGAAGGCCACCGGACGGAGGTAGGCGGCGCGAAGATCGTTCTTCTTGACGACGTCGCGGCAGGCGGCGGCCAGTTCGTCGATCGGGTACGGAATCTCGATATCGTAGATTTTCGCCGAGAGATACAGGCGCTTGAGATGATCCGTAAGGCGGAAGATGGCCGCGCCATCCGGCGTCTCATAGCTGCGGATACCCTCGAACACCGAGGATCCGTAGTGCAGCGCGTGGGCCATGACATGGACAGTGGCATCGCGCCAGGGCTTGATCTGCCCGTTCTGCCAGATCCATTCGGGGTAGTTCTGCGACATGTGAGCGCTCCGGAGGGGACCGCTCATGATAGCGGGTGGCGGCCCTGGTCACATGGCGCGTTGCGTCAGTACGCGTCCGGAGGGCTCAGGCGGGTGGCCGCAGCCACAGGCAACCCGCGTCGCGCACCACGTCGAAATGTGCCCGGCGGGTGGATGCGTCGGCCCCGGGCGATGAGGTCACGGCGTCGATGCCGCTGGCTTCGTTGCCCTCGAGTGCGACCAGCGGTTGCCGGATCAGCGACTCGATTCCGCGGATGCCATCGACGGCGCCCTGGCTCGAACCATTCCAGAGAATCAGGCCGCCGATGCGGTTGGCATTGCGGGTCGCAAACGCCTGGCTTATCCCCTGGCGCAGGTCGGCCAGGTTTTTCGCGCAGAGCAGCCCGGCCGACGGGCCGGACGGACCGGCCGCCGAATCGCCCGTGGTCGAGGCGAAGGCAGGGGCACTGGCAGGCGGCAGCACGGATGTCGCGCCGATGCTCGCGCAGGGCTGGTCACTGAACGCGGGACGCCCGTCGGCGCCGACGCAACGGTGAATCTCCGTCTGCGCCGAAGCGGGGAGGGCGAGCAGAAGCAGGGCCAGCAGAAGGAGGGCGCGGATCACGGCAGGCACGCATGGTCGGGGTGCGCCATCATCGGTGACGGCGACTCCACGGAGGGTGACGGCGAGCACGCTATCGGGAGCCGCGGCCCCGGTTTGGTAGAGTAGGCGCTTCTCAAGCCCCCCACCGAGTCCATGGCCCAGCGCTCCCCCGACGCCACGCGTCTGCCGATTTCCGTCTGCGTCATCGCGCAGAATGAAGCCGATCGCATCGTCGCCTGCCTGACCTCGGCGTCGTTCTGCGACGATCTGGTCGTGGTGGATGGCGGCTCGACCGACGACACGGTGGCCCTCGCGGAGTCCGCGGGTGCCCGGGTGATTCATCGCCCCTTCGACGGGTTTCGCACGCAGAAGGACTTTGCCGTCGCTGCCGCCCGGCACGAATGGGTCCTGTGCCTGGATGCCGACGAGTGCGTCGACCCTGGCCTGCGTGCGGCCCTGGAAAAACGTTTTGCCGAGGGCTTCGGCGATACGGCCGCCTTTCGCATCGTTCGCCGCAACCGCTTCCTCGGCAAGGTGATGAAGTACGGCAATGCGGGCTCGGATCGTGTCGTGCGTCTTTTCGACCGCCGCAAGGCCGGCTGGCACGGCGCGCGGGAGATTCACGAATCCGTCGTCGTCAGGGGCGAGACGCGCGCCATCGACGGTTGGCTGGATCACGATCCATACCGCTCGCTGTCGGCGATGCTTGCCAAGCAGGAACGCTACGCGCACCTGATGGCGGAAGAAGCCTTCGCGAAAAACAAGCGCACCGGGCTCGCGCAGATCGTGTTGAGTCCGATGTTCCGTTTCCTCAAGGGCTACGTCTTCCGCGGCGGCTTTCTCGACGGGTGGCGCGGTCTTGTCTATGCGCTGCTTCGTGTCGAGTACGTGCGCCGCAAATATCTCAAGCAGTATCTGCTGCAGAAAGGTTTCAAGCCCTGAGGATCAGGCCGGGAACAGCGACGCGCGGTCGCGCCACGCCTTGTAGCGTCTGACCAGATTGAGCGGCTTGCGGTGCAGTTTCGCCTTGCCGGCGGCGATCATCGCATCCGTCGCGTCGAGCACGCGTTCGCTGGAGCGGCCATCGCGGTAGGGATGGATGTCGTCACCATGGGCCTGGATCGCCGCCATCAGTGACGGCGGCTTCGAAAGCGCGAGATCGATGGCCGCGTCCACGTCGCCGGGCGTGGCAACGTCAAGCATGAAAGGCTCGGGCCGACGGTTGGCGATGGTGACGACGGGTTTGTTCTGTACCGCGAATTCGTGGATCACCGACGACGTGTCGCACACGAGCATGTCGGCGGCGCGCTCCATATCGACCAGGCGTTCCGAGTCCATGAAGCGCGCATTGGAGGCCTCGAGCGCCTGGTAGGCGCGGATCAGCCCGGGATCCGATTTAGGGTGAAGCGTCAGCAACCACTGGCGGTCGTTACGCGCGATGAGTGTGCGCAGCGTGTCGAGCATCGCCGGTGCGCAGCTCAGTCGGTGGCTGAACGTCGAAGCGAACATGATGAGTGGCCGTGCGTCGCGCTCGATCGGATGGGCGACGTTCCCGGCGAACAAGGGATCGAGTTTGGGCCAGCCGGTTTCGACCACTGCGAAATGGCCGTGTTCTCTGGCGAGCGCTTCGAACGGAAGCGTGGTCGCCGGGCCTTGCGTCGTGTACAGGTCGAAAAACCCACGAATGGCGAAATGCCCGCGGTCGGGCTCACGCTTGTTGGCGTTGAAACCGTGGAATACCTGGACCTTGAGACCGGGGACACCGGGGGGCGCCCAGTTCGCCGCGCAGAATGTCGCGTCCGGCGAAAAGGCGCGTATGTCGGCCATGTTGCGCAGGCGCTGCTCGTCGACGGTCAGTCGCTGCGCCACCGCGTCGGTCACCAGCCAGCGAACCTGGACGCCGCGCGCCACCGCCGCCGCAGCCAGTGGCCTCAGGATCGGCAAGGCATAGGTTTCGGTGGCGAACATGACGCATGCGCGCATGCGGGATTCCTGATGAGCTCGAAGGCTTCGAGTATAGAAGACCCGCCGCTCGCCGGGCTCTACAGGCGATCGAGTACCGACGTCGTCGCGCGCGCGCGGTTGATCGTGTAGAAGTGCAGACCCGGCGCGCCGCCCTCGAGCAGTCGACGGCAAAGCTCCGCGACCACATCGGCGCCGAGCTCGCGCACCGCGGCGGCATCGTCGCCATGCGCCTGCATGCGCTTGACGATCCAGCGGGGAATCTCCGCGCCGCACTGCTCCGAGAACCGACGCAGCTGGCTGAAGTTCGCGATCGGCATGATGCCCGGAACGACCGGCACCTTGACGCCGAGGCGGGTCACGTCGTCGACGAAACGAAAGTACGCGTCGGCATTGAAGAAGTACTGCGTGATGGCGCCGTCCGCGCCTGCGTCCACCTTGGTCTTGAAATGGCGAAGATCGGCCAGGGCATTCTCGGCCTGGGGATGGGTTTCGGGGTAGGCGGCGACTTCGATGTGGAAATGATCGCCGCTGTGTTCGCGGATGAAGCCGACCAGTTCCGCCGCGTAGCGAAAGTCGCCGGGCGTCGCCATGCCTGAGGGCAGGTCGCCGCGCAGCGCAACGATGCGTCGGCAGCCTGATGCCTTGTACGTGTCCAGCAGCGCGCCGATTTCCGCCTTCGTCCCGCCCATGCAGGAGAGGTGAGGGGCCACCGAGAGCCCGTGATCCGCACGCAGCCGCTTCACCGTGTCGTCGGTGTAGCTGAGTGTCGAGCCGCCCGCGCCGAACGTCACGGACACGTAGTCCGGCCCGCGTCCCTTGAGACGGCTGACCGCGGCGTCGAGCTGATCGCGCTGTTCGTCGGTCTTGGGCGGGAAGAACTCGAAGCTGATGGCCGGCATGGACGCGGATCCCTGAAAGGTGCTCCGAGTATATATCTTTCCATCCAGATGGAAAGATGGCTAAATCGCCGTTGCAGCCGCGTTCAAGCGTTTCCTCCTACAAGGGAGCCTCCCCCAAGGAGGCAACCCATGCTCGCATTGCTCGCGATGACCGCCCTCGCCGCCGCTCCCGCAACCGTCCCTGCGTCACCCTGCCGCGCGGAATCGCTGGCGCTGAGAACGGACGGCGAGAACGGCAACTTCAACGGCATGTCGCACGGCGGCACCCGTCTGATCGTGCGCAATACGGGCTCCTCCGACTGCCTGCTGCCGGGACTGCCGACGGTGATCTTCCTGGACGCCGACGGGAAGACCCTCGCCACGGAGCGTAAGGCGCCGGCTGGGATGCATCCCGGTCCGGTGGTGCTGCCGGTACGGCTGGCGCCCGGCGCGGAAGCCTCGACGCCGTTGCGTTGGGTCAGTGGCGAGGTTTACGACGACAGTCGTTGTGTGTCGATCGCCCGGGTGCGAGTGCGCTACGGTGCGAAGGCGCTCGTGGAGGGCCTGGCGAGTGGTCGCATCTGTTCGCCGGGGGACGCGCCGGCGGCGGTCGAGCAGCCGCCCCTGTCGGTGAAAAAATAAAAAAGGCGCCCCTCGCGGGGCGCCTTCGTCGTTTGCGATAACGCAGCCGATCAGTAGCGGTAGTGATCCGGCTTGTACGGACCTTCGACCGGTACACCGATGTAGTCGGCCTGGTCCTGAGTCAGCACGGTCAGCTTCACGCCGATCTGCGCGAGGTGCAGGCGGGCGACTTCCTCGTCGAGCTTCTTGGGCAGGCGATACACCGTCTTCTCGTAGGTGTCCTTGTTCTTCCACAGGTCGATCTGCGCCAGCGTCTGGTTGGAGAAGCTGTTCGACATGACGAAGCTCGGGTGGCCGTGGGCGCAACCGAGGTTGACCAGGCGGCCTTCGGCCAGCATGTAGATGCTGTTGCCCTTGGCGAAGGTGTAGCGGTCGACCTGCGGCTTGATCGTCTCGCGGGTGACGTCCTTCGCGCCGTTCAGGCGATCCATCTGGATCTCGTTGTCGAAGTGGCCGATGTTGCAGACCAGGGCGTTGTTCTTCATCGCCGCCATGTGCTCGAGCGTGATGATGTCCTTGTTGCCGGTGGTGGTGACATAGATGTCGCCGAGGCCGAGGGTGTCTTCGATCGTGGTGACCTGAAAACCTTCCATCGCGGCCTGGAGGGCGTTGATCGGATCGATTTCGGTCACGATGACGCGGGCGCCGAAGCCCTTCAGCGAGTGCGCGCAGCCCTTGCCCACGTCACCGTAGCCGCAGACGACCGCGACCTTGCCGGCGACCATCAGGTCGGTGGCGCGCTTGATGCCATCGGCCAGCGACTCGCGGCAACCGTAGAGGTTGTCGAACTTGCTTTTGGTGACCGAGTCGTTGACGTTGATGGCCGGGACCAGCAGCTTGCCGGCTTCGGCCAGCTGGTACAGGCGATGCACGCCGGTGGTGGTCTCTTCGGAGACACCGCGCCACTCGGCGGCGACCTTCTTGAACCAGCCCGGACGCGCGGCGGCGGTCTTCTTGACCAGGTCCTTGATGACCTGCTCTTCGTGGTTGCCGCTCGGGGTGTTGACCCAGTCGCTGCCGTCTTCGAGCTCGACACCTTTATGGATGAAGAGCGTGGCGTCGCCACCGTCGTCGACGATCAGCTGCGGGCCGAGCTCACCCGGGTGGGTCAGCATGTCGAGAGTGCACTCCCAGTACTCTTCCAGCGACTCGCCCTTCCAGGCGAACACCGGCAGGCCACCGTCGGCAAGGGCCGCGGCGACGTCGTCCTGGGTCGAGAAGATGTTGCAGGAGGCCCAGCGCACCGAGGCGCCGAGCTCGCGCAGGGTCTCGGCAAGGACGGCGGTTTCCTTGGTGACATGCAGCGAGCCCGAAAGGCGGACGCCCTTGAGCGGCTTCTCGCTGGCGTAGCGGGCGCGGATCTGCATCAGGCCCGGCATTTCCTCTTCGGCCATGCGGATGCGACGGCGGCCGAGGGCGGCCTGCGAGATATCGCGGACCTTGAAGTCGTCGGCATCGTTGATCTTGGTAACGGCGTTCATCTGGCGTAGCTCCGGAAGTTTCACGGGGGCGCCGTTTGGTGGGACGCCGCGCCGAGCCTGGCCTATGGGTCGGACCCATGGTCGCAGCGCCCCTCGGCGGGCAAAACGGTTTTCCGATTATATCGCGGAATCCGAATGCAGGGATGAACACATTTTTTTAGGTACTCTCAGGGTTTCGACCCCACGTGAGACTCCGATGGAAGCTGCGCGCGATCCGGAATTCCTGCCCCACGACGACCCCCTCCGCGAGGACGTGCGCCGACTGGGCGCCCTCGTCGGTCAGATGCTGGCGGAACAGGGCGGCCAGCCCTTCTTCGACCGCGTCGAGCATGTGCGCACCACCGCGATCCACCGCCGCCGCAGCGGCGCCGCGGTAGACGCCCTGGCCGACCCGTTGACGGGCCTCGACCCGGCCGACGCCGAATCCCTGGCGCGTGCCTTCGCCACCTACTTCCAGGCGGTCAATACCGCCGAGCGCGTGCACCGTATCCGCCGCCGCCGCGACTATCAGCGCGAAGGCGGTGCGCCCCAGCCTGAATCGCTTGCCGCCGTGCTGGCGCGCCTGAAAGGGGATGGCGTGAGTCGCGACGAACTGCGTGCCTTGCTCGACCGTCTCGATGTCGAGCCGGTGTTCACCGCCCACCCGACGGAAGCGGTGCGCCGTTCGCTGCTCGAGAAGGAGCAGGAGATCGTCCGTGCGCTGGTCGACGAGTTCGATCCCACGCGTACCCCGCAGGAACGACGCGATGACGATGCGCGCATCCTGATGGCGTTGTCGTCGGGCTGGCAGACGGCGGAAGCGTCGCCGGTCCGCCCCAGCGTGCAGGACGAGTTCGATCATGTCGGCTTCTACATCGCGCGGCCGATCTACCGCGTGCTGCCGGCCCTGTACGAATCGCTCCAGCAGGCGATCGACGAGACCTACGGCGAAGGTTTGACCCTTCCGCGGGTGCTCCGCTTCGCCACCTGGGTGGGCGGCGACATGGACGGCAATCCCAACGTCAACGCCGAGACCATCGCCGCGACGCTGTCCGCGCAGCGCGCGCTGGTCCTCGAGCGCTATCTGGAGGACGTGGCGGCGCTCGGCCGCCTGCTCAGCCAGACCGACGATCGCGTGACGCTGGACGACACGCTGGTGCGTCGGCTGGAGACGTATCGCGAGGACCTGCCCGAGGCCGCGGCGAGGATCCGTCCCCGTCACGCGGACATGCCGTATCGCACCTTTCTCGCCTTCGTCGCGGCGCGACTCGAAGCGACGCTGCATGAGCAGGCGCAGTCGTACCCCGATGCGGACGCCTTCATCGACGATATCGCCCTGATCGAAAAGAGCCTGGTTCAGCACGACGGCAGGCACGCGGGTGCGTATGCCGTCGGCCGCCTGCTCTGGCGTGCGCGGACGTTCGGTTTCCATCTCGCGCGTCTGGATGTGCGTCAGGACGCGCGCGTGCATGACGAAGCCCTGTCGGCTCTGCTCGACGATGCGGACTGGTCGGGCCGCGATACCGATGCGCGGGTGAAAGCCCTGCGTCCGTACGCGGCGGGTGAGCGCAGCTTCGTCGCCGGCGAGGACCATGAAGCCGCGGGCATGCTGCGTGACGTGTTTGCGACGCTGGCCGATTCGCGCACGCGCTACGGTACCGAAGCGACCGGCCTGTACATCATCAGCATGGCCGAAACCGCGGCGGACGTACTTGCCGTACTCGCGCTGGCACGCCGTGGTGGCCTGCTCGAAGACGGTCGCGTGCCGCTCGACGTCGCGCCCCTGTTCGAGACCATCGACGACCTCGCCGGTGGCGCGAGCACGTTGCAGGCACTGCTGGACGATCCCGTCTATCGTGCCCATCTGAAGGCACGCGGCGATCGCCAGTGGGTGATGCTCGGTTACTCCGACAGCGGCAAGGACGGCGGTACGGTCGCCTCCAAGTGGAGCCTGCAGCGTGCGCAGGTCGAACTGCTCGACGTCGCCGCGAAGGCGGGTATCCGGATCGGCTTTTTCCACGGCCGTGGAGGTTCCGCGAGCCGGGGTGGGTCGCGCATCACGCCCGCTCTGATGGCGTCCCCGCGCGGCTCGGTCGGTGGCGTGTTGCGCGTTACCGAGCAGGGCGAGGTCATCCACCGCAAGTACGGCATTCGCGCACTCGCGGTGCGCAATCTCGAGCAGACACTCGGTGCGGTGATGCGTGCCTCGCTGCGGCCGCGTGAGACCGAAGCGCGCGAGGCCGGCTGGAAGGACGTCATGGCCCGCCTGTCGGACGAGAGCCGCAAGGCGTACCGTGCCTTCGTGGACACGGAGGGCTTCGTCGATTACTTCCGCGGTGCCACGCCCATCGACGTCATCGAGCGCATGACGCTCGGGTCGCGTCCGGCGCGTCGTCGCAGCATGAAGGGCGTGGAAGATCTGCGCGCCATTCCCTGGGTCTTTTCGTGGACGCAGTGCCGTGCGGTGCTCACCGGCTGGTATGGCCTCGGTGGCGCGCTCGATGTGGTGGCGAAGGAGTGCGGCGAAGAGGCGCTGGTCCACATGGCCCGCGAGTGGCCGTTTTTCTCGACCATGCTGGACGACGTCGAGATGGTGCTGGCCAAGGCCGACATCGACATCGCCGAAGCGTTCTCGCAGCTGGCCGGGCCGCTCCACGAACGGTTCTTCCCCATGATCCGCGCCGAGTTCGAGCGTACCGCGGCCTGGGTGCTGAAGCTCAAGGGCGCCTCGGAGTTGCTGGCCGGCGATCCCCGTCTGGCGACCTCGATCCGTCTGCGCAACCCGTACGTGGACCCCATGAGCCTCCTGCAGGTCGACCTGCTGCGACGCTGGCGTGCCACCGAAGGCAAGGACGATGCGTTGCTCAACGCACTCGTGGCCTGCGTCAACGGCGTGTCGCAGGGTCTGCAGAACACGGGTTGATTCACAGCGCCGGTAGCTGACCGGTCGAGAACCGGCAGCTATCCGGCGGGAGCCGGGCTCTGCTCAGCCTTCGAGTTCTTCCCAGCGCGCGAAGGCCGCATCCAGCTCGGCCTGCACCTTCGCCAGTTCGTCGTTCGCCCGCGTGATCGCGGCCGCATCCTGCTGGTAATACTTCGGGTCGTTCATCGCCTCGGTGCGCTTCGCGATCTCCGTCTCGAGTTCTTCGAGCTTCGCCGGCAGCAGGTCCAGCTCGCGCTGTTCCTTGAAGGACAGCTTTTTCTTCGGTGCGGCGACGGGAGCGGCTGCCGGTGCCGCGGCGGGTGCCGCTGGCTTCGCGCTGGCGGCATGGGCGGCCTTCGCCGCCTCGATCGCGGGCTTCTGTCGCAGCCAGTCGCTGTAACCGCCGATGTACTCGCCGACGTCGCCGCCGTCTTCGAGCACGAGCGTGCTGGTCACGACGTTGTCGATGAAGTCACGATCGTGAGACACGAGCAGCAGGGTGCCGGTGTATTCGTTGAGCAGTTCTTCGAGCAGTTCCAGCGTCTCGACATCGAGGTCGTTGGTCGGTTCATCCATCACCAGCAGGTTGGACGGCTGCGCGAACAGCTTGGCCAGCAGCAGGCGGTTGCGCTCGCCGCCGGACAGGCGGGTGATCGGCGCGCGTGCACGCTCCGGCGAGAACAGGAAGTCCTGCAGGTAGCCGATGATGTGCTTGCGCTGCCCATTGAGCTCGATGTATTCACGGCCTTCGGCCACGTTGTCCAGCGCGTTCATGCTGTCGTTCAGCGTGGAGCGGTGCTGGTCGAAGTAGGCGATCTGCAGGCTGGTGCCGAGCGTGGATTCGCCCGTCTGCGGTTTGAGTTCGCCCAGCAGGATCTTCAGCAGCGTGGATTTGCCCGCGCCGTTGGGACCCATGATGCCGACACGGTCGCCGCGCATGATCGTGGTGGAAAGGTCTTTCAGCAGCGTACGCCCGCCGTAGCCGTGGGTGACGTGCTTGACGTCGACCACCTTGCGCCCGGACGACTGCGCATTGCCCAGCGTGATCTTGGCGGTGCCGGTCTGCTCGCGACGTTCGCCACGTTCGCGACGCAGTGCCTTGAGGGCGCGAACGCGCCCTTCGTTACGCGTGCGGCGTGCCTTGATGCCCTGCCGAATCCAGACTTCTTCCTGGGCCAGCTTGCGGTCGAAGTGCGCGGTGGCCTGGGCTTCGGCGTGCAGGCGCTCTTCGCGGCGGCGCAGGTAGTTGTCGTAGTCGCCCGGCCAGCTGGTGACGCTGCCGCGGTCGATCTCGACGATGCGGGTCGCCAGCGCGCGCAGGAAGCTGCGGTCATGGGTGATGAAGACGATGCTGCCGGTGAAGCTCTTGAGGAAACCTTCGAGCCACGCGATCGCCTCGATATCGAGGTGGTTGGTCGGCTCGTCGAGCAGCAGGAGGTTCGGGTCGCGAACCAGGGCCTGGCCCAGGAGCACACGACGCTTCATGCCGCCGGAGAGGTCGGCGAAGTCGGTGCCCGCGGGAAGCTCGAGGCGCTCGATCACCTGCTGGACGCGCGAGTCCAGGTCCCAGGCGTTATGGGCCTCGATCTGCGTCTGCACGTCGCCGAGGGCATCCATGTCGCCCTCTTCGAGCAGATGGTGATAGCGCGCGAGCAGATGACCGAGCTCCCCAAGGCCGTCGGCCACCACGTCGAACACGCTGCCAGTGGTGTCCTGCGGGACCTCCTGCGTCAGCCGCGCGATGCGCGTACCGCCCTGCAGGCGGATCTCACCGTCTTCGGCGTGAATCTCGCCGGCGATGAGCTTGAGCAGGGTGGACTTGCCCGCGCCGTTGCGCCCGACGACGCAGACGCGTTCGCCGGCGTCGAGGGAGAGATTCACCTGTTCGAGCAGGAGCGGGCCGCCGACGCTGTAGTCGACATTGAGGAGTTGGATAAGAGACATCCCCCATTGTACCCGGCGGGAGCCAGCGCTGCCCTTCAGTCCGTATCGACGGTGTACCGGGTGTGCTGGCGCCAGGTGACGCCGGGCCGGAGGATCGCACCCTCGGCCTCGCTGCCGTTGACCTGGTCCGGAAAGGCCTGGGCCTCGAGCGCGAAGCCGGCAAACGGGCCGTAGGCGTCCCCGTGACGGCCCGGCTGGCCGGCCAGTTTCTGGCCGCTGTAGAACTGCAGCCCCGGCCGGTCGGTCCTCACCGTGAGGCGGCGTCCGCTGGACGGCTCGCTGACCACGGCGACGACGCGGCCCGCCTCGCCCGGACGGGCGTGCGGGATATAGCAGTGATCGAAGCCCCCTACCAGCTGTAGCTGGGGGTCCGGCCAGTGCAGCCGCGATCCGATCGGCGCCGGTTCGCGGAAGTCGAAGGCCGTGCCGGCGACATGCTGGCGGCCGACCGGGATCGCGCCCGCGTCGATGGCCAGGAACTCATCCGCGTCGATACGGATGACGTGGTCGCGGATATCCGGGCGCCGGTCGTTGAGGTTGAAGTACGGGTGCGCCGTGAGGCTGAGCGGCGTGGGGGCATCGCTTTCCGCCTCATAGCGGAGGTCGAGGCTGCCGTCGTCCTCCAGCTGCACGCGCAGGGTCACCCGCACTTCGCCCGGAAAGCCGCCATCCCCCTCGGGTGAGACGAGGCGTAGCAGCAAGGCGTCGCCGTCCGGTTCGACATCCCAGCGCTGCAGGTGAAAACCGTCGTGGCCGCCGTGCAGGTGGTTGCCGCCGTCATTGCGGTCCACCCGGTAGTCGATGCCGTCGACGCTGAAGCGTCCCCCGCGTATGCGGTTGGCCCAGCGTCCGACGATGGCGCCCATATACGCCGTGGAGGCGAGGTACTGCTGCGCGTCGGCGTGACCGAGCAGAATGTCGCCGACGCGTCCCTGGCGGTCCGGCGCCTGCCACGAGAGCAGGGTGCCGCCGAGGTCGGTGATGTCGATCTGCGCGTCGCGGGCGTTGCGCAGGGTCCAGCGGTGGAGCGGGCGGCCGTCGGGGAGATGGCCCCAGGCGGTGGCATTCGATACGGGCATGGGTAGAGCGTTCCCTGCGGACGGCGATCAGGTCGTCGTCTTGCGATGGAGGTCGAGGTACTGGCGCGGCGTGCAGTCGTACTCACGACGGAATACCGCATACATGTATTGCAGCGACGTGAAGCCGCAACGCAGCGCGATGTCCGCGAGCGGCACGTCGGAGTTGGCGATGAGGTCGCAGGCCGTGTCGAGCTTGTGCTTCAGGATCACCTGGTGGACCGTCTGCTTGAGCTCGCGCTTGAAATGCTCCTCGAGCACGGTCCGCGATACGCCCACGTAGTCGGCGACCTGTTCGGTCTTGATGCCGAGGCAGCCGTACTGACGGATATAGTGGCTGGCGCGCATGACGTGCGGGCTGCGCATCGGCTGGAAGCGGCTCGAGACCTGCACGTTGATGCCTACCGGTGGCACGAGAATGCGCGAGCTCGAGCAATCCACGCCCCGCAGCATCTGGTGCAGCAGGTGCGCCGCGGTGCGCCCCATCTCCTCGGCACCCTGAATCACCGAGGTCAGCGGGATGCGTGTGAGCAGCTGGGCCATCGGGTCGTTGTCGATACCGACGATCGCGATCTGCTCCGGTACCGCGAAGCCGCCCATGACGCAGGCCTGCAGGAGCTGGCGCGCACGGGCGTCGGTCACGGCGATGATGCCGATGGGCTTGGGCAGCTCGGCCAGCCACGTGATCAGTTCCTCCACCGCGTGGCCCCAGCCACCTGCACTGGTGGGGGAGCCTTCGTAGACGACGCCGTCGATGGATTCCTCGCGAACGATGGCCTCGAAGGCGCGTTCGCGCTCCTGCGCCCAGCGGCTGCCCGGGCTCGGGGGGATGCCATAGAAGGCGAAGCGCGTGAGGCCCTGTTCGATCAGGTGGTCATAGGCCAGCCGCACGAGGCGCGCATTGTCGGTGGCGATATAGGGAACGCCCGCCGGATAGGCGGAAGCGTCGTGGTAAGAGCCGCCGACGGCCACCACGGGGATGTGCAGGTCGCGCAACGCATCCGGGGCGTCGGGGTCGTCGAAGTCGGCGATGACGCCGTCGCCCTGGAAATCGTGGATGTCGCGCATCCGGCTGCGGAAGTCCTCTTCCATGAAGAGGTCCCACTCTACCCGCGTGCTGTTGAGGTAATGCCCAATCCCGGCGATGACCTGACGGTCATACACCTTGTTGGCATTGAAAAGCAGGGCGATGCGGTGCGGTGCCATGGCGGCGAAAACTAGCAGGAATCCGCGCTCCCGGCCATGACGCACCGCGGCAAAGAAAAGTACCGGGGTGGCGACTGAAATCGCAATTGCGCGGTATGCCCCCGGATCGTCAGCATCGACGGAATTCGCCCCCCTGTTTGTCAAGGATTTGTTATGTCGTACTTTTCGCACATTCCGAAGATCGCCTACGAAGGTCCGCAGTCGGACAATCCGCTCGCCTTCCATCACTACGATGCGAAGAAGCAGATCCTTGGCAAGAGCATGGCCGAGCACCTGCGTCTCGCCGTCTGCTACTGGCACACCTTCGTGTGGCCGGGCTCGGACGTCTTCGGTGCCGGCACGTTCGAGCGTCCCTGGCAGACCGCGGGCGACCCGCTGGAGAAGGCGCGTGAGAAAGCCGACGCCGCCTTCGACTTCTTTTCCCGCCTCGGCACGCCGTTCTACACCTTCCACGACACCGACGTGGCACCGGAAGGCGCGAACCTCGCCGAATACCGGAACAACTTCGCCGCGATGGTCGACGTGCTCGAGAAGAAGCAGGCCGAAACCGGCGTGAAGCTGCTCTGGGGCACGGCCAACGTGTTCAGCAACCCGCGCTACGCCGCCGGCGCCGCGACCAATCCGCAGCCGGAAGTGTTCGCCTACGCCGCGACGCAGGTCCGTCATGCCATGGAAGCTACGCATCGCCTCGGCGGTGAGAACTACGTGCTTTGGGGTGGCCGCGAAGGTTACGAGACCCTGCTCAACACCGACCTCAAGCGCGAGCGCGCGCAGCTGGGCCGGTTCTTCCAGATGGTCGTCGAACACAAGCACAAGCTCGGCTTCAAGGGCACGATCCTGATCGAGCCGAAGCCGCAGGAGCCCACCAAGCACCAGTACGACTACGACAGCGCCACGGTGTACGGCTTCCTCAAGGACTTCGGTCTGGAAAACGAGGTCAAGACCAACCTCGAAGCCAACCACGCCACGCTGGCCGGCCATTCGTTTCAGCACGAGGTCGCCACGTCCATCGCGCTGGGTCTGTTCGGCTCGATCGACGCCAACCGCGGCGATCCGCAGAACGGCTGGGACACCGACCAGTTCCCGAACAGTGTCGAAGAGCTCACCCTGGTGACCTATGAGATCCTCAAGGCCGGCGGCTTCACCACGGGCGGTTACAACTTCGACACCAAGGTGCGTCGCCAGAGCAGCGCGGCGGAGGATCTCTTCCACGGTCACATCGGTGGTATCGACGCGCTGGCGCTGAGCCTCGAGCGCGCGGCGAAACTGATCGAGCGCGACGCCCTCGCCGACTTCAAGGCGAAGCGCTACGCTGGCTGGGATGCCGAGCTGGGTGCGAAGATCCTCAACGGTGGTTTCACGCTCGCTTCCCTGTCGGACGAGGCGATCGCACGCGACATCCACCCGAAGCACGTCTCCGGCGGTCAGGAATTGCTCGAAAATATTGTCAACCGTTATATCTACGGCTGATAGGGAGTTCGTTTTGATGGAAGCACAGGCACGCATGTACCTCGGTATCGACCTCGGCACCTCGTCGGTGAAGGCGGTGCTGATCGACGACACGGGGGCGGTGCGGGCCAGTGCGTCCAGCCCGCTCGAGGTGTCCCATCCCAGGCCGCGCTGGTCCGAGCAGGGTCCCGCGGCCTGGTGGGCGGCCACCGAGGCGGCGGTCACGGATGTCCTCAAGGGTGCCGATGCCCGCCGCGTGGCGGCCATCGGTCTCTCGGGCCAGATGCATGGCGCGACCCTTCTCGATAAGTCAGACAATATCCTGCGGCCCGCGATTCTCTGGAACGACACCCGGTCCGATATCGAGGGTGCCGAACTGGAAAAGGTGCCGGGCTTCCGCTCGATCACCGGCAACGTCGCTTTTCCGGGCTTCACGGCGCCCAAGCTCGCCTGGGTCCGCAAGCACGAGCCCGAGATCTTCGCGCAGGTCGCCAGGGTGCTGCTGCCCAAGGACTACCTGCGGCTGAAGCTCACCGGTGAGTACATGACCGATGCCTCCGACGCGGCCGGCACGCTCTGGCTCGATGTCGAGAAGCGTCAGTGGAGCGATGCGATGCTCGCCGCGACCGGCCTGGATCGCTCGCACATGCCCGAGGTCTTCGAAGGCAGCCAGCCGGCAGGACGGCTGAGCCGGGAGCTGGCGGATCGATGGGGCATGGATACCGTGCCCGTCGCCGCCGGTGGTGGCGACAACGCGGCGGGTGCCGTCGGCGTGGGTATCGTCCGCAGCGGCCAGGCGATGCTCTCGCTGGGCACCTCGGGCGTGTACTTCGCGGTGTCCGATGGTTTCCGTGCCAGCCCCGAGCAGGCCGTGCACAGCTTCTGCCATGCCTTGCCGGACACCTGGCACCTGATGTCGGTGATGCTCAACGCGGCCAGCTGCCTGGACTTCACCGCCCGCCTCACGGGCTTCAAGGATGTCCCGGCACTGCTGGCGGAGGCCGAAGCCGCCGGCCTGAAACCCGACGGCCCGGTGTTCCTGCCTTACCTCACGGGTGAGCGCACGCCGCACAACGATGCTCATGCACGCGGCTCATTCACCAACCTGGGTCCGGGCACGCTGCGCGCGGATCTCGCCAACGCCACGCTCGAGGGCGTCGGCCTGGGTCTGCTCGACGGCTTGCTGGCGGTCGAGTCGACCGGCCTGGTGGCCGACGAGATCACGGTCATCGGCGGCGGCTCGCGTAGTGCCTACTGGACTCAGATGCTGGCCGACATTCTGGGCAAGAAGCTGGTGTTGCGCGCCGGTGGCGAAGTCGGCCCGGCGCTCGGCGCGGCCCGTCTCGCACGCCTGGCGGTAGACCCGCAAGCCACGCTGGATGAGGTCTGTCCGATGCCGGAGGTTACCGCCGTCCGCGAGCCCGATGCAGCGCGTCATGCATATTTTCTTCAAACACGTCACCCTCTGTTCCGCCGCTCGTACGAGCGTTTGAAGCCGCTGTATTCCGACGCCGCCTGAGGCGACGAATTTCCGCCCTGAAGAGGGTGAACCCAGAAGCATGGAGATGAGCATGAAGCACAAGGCCCTATACACGTTGCTCGCCGTATCGATGGCCAGCGCCGGCATTTTCGCGGCGCCGCAGGCCCACGCCAGCAAGGAAAAGCCGGTTATCGGCTTCTCCATCGACGACCTGCGCGTCGAGCGCTGGACCAAGGACCGCGATTATTTCAAGGCTGCCGCTGAAGCCAAGGGCGCCACGGTCTCGGTGCAGTCCGCCGATGCCAACGAGCAGAAGCAGATCCAGCAGATCGAGAACCTGATCTCGCGCAAGGTCGACGTCATCGTCATCGTGCCGTTCAACGCCAAGACTCTGACGACCGTCGTGGCCGAAGCGAAGAAGGCTGGCATCAAGGTCATCTCCTACGACCGCCTGATCCTCAACGCCGACGTCGACGCCTACATCTCGTTCGACAACGACAAGGTCGGTCAGATGCAGGCCCAGGGCGTGGTCAATGCCGCACCCAAGGGCAACTACTTCCTGCTCGGCGGCGCGCCCACCGACAACAACGCCAAGATCCTCCGCGAAGGCCAGATGAAGGTGCTCAAGCCGCTGGTCGACAAGGGCGACATCAAGATCGTCGGTCAGCAGTGGACCAACGAGTGGCTGGCCTCCAACGCGCAGTCGATCATCGAAAACGCGCTGACCGCCAACAAGAACAACATCCAGGGCATCGTCGCTTCGAACGACGGCACCGCGGGTGGTGCCATCGCCGCGCTGAACGGCCAGAAGCTCGCCGGCAAGGTCGCCGTGTCGGGTCAGGATGCCGATCTCGCCGCGATCAAGCGGATCAAGGCCGGTACGCAGACCATGACGGTCTACAAGCCGATCAAGACCATCGCCACGGATGCCGCCAACCTGGCGGTCGACCTCGCCCAGGGCAAGGCGCCGAACTTCACCTCCAAGATGAACAACGGCAAGGGCGACATCAACACCATCCTGCTGACCCCGACCCTGCTGACGAAGCAGAACGTCGATCTCGTGGTCAAGGACGGCTTCTATACCCAGGCCCAGGTGGGTCAGTAAGATCGGGGGCGCCCCGCTTCGTGCGGGGCGCCACCTTGAGTGAGGAAGACCGTGAGCGAATACCTGTTCGAGATGCGCCAGATCGTCAAGGAATTCTCCGGCGTGCGTGCGCTCAATGGCATCGACCTGGCCGTGCGGCCCGGTGAATGCGTGGGCCTGTGCGGAGAAAACGGCGCAGGTAAGTCCACCCTGATGAAAGTCCTCTCCGGCGTGTACCCCTATGGCACGTGGGAAGGCGAGATCCTGTTCGACGGCAAGCCGCTGCGGGCGCACTCGGTGCGTGACAGCGAAGCGGCCGGCATCGTCATCATCCACCAGGAGCTGATGCTGGTACCGCAGCTCTCCGTCGCCGAGAACATCTTCCTCGGCAACGAGATCCGCAAATTCGGCGGTGTGATGGATTACGACGCCATGTATGCGAAGGCCGAGGCGCTGCTCGCCCGGCTCAAGCTCAAGGACGTCAACGTAGCGGCCCCTGTAATGAACTACGGCGGCGGCTACCAGCAGTTGTTCGAGATCGCCAAGGCGCTGGCGAAAAACGCGCGCCTGCTGATCCTCGACGAGCCCTCGTCGTCGCTGACCTCCTCCGAGACCGACACGCTGTTGTCGATCATCGAGGACCTCAAGCGCGACGGTGTGGCCTGCGTTTACATCTCGCACAAGCTCGACGAAGTGGCACGCGTGTGCGACACGGTCACGGTCATCCGCGACGGCAAGCACATCGTCACGAAGCCGATGAGCGAGATGACCACGCACACGATCATCACCGCGATGGTCGGGCGCGAGATCGAAAACCTGTTCCCGAAGATGGACCACGACATCGGCGAGGTGATCTTCGAGGCGAAGCACGTCACCTGCTGGGACGTGGCCAACCCGAACCGCAAGCGCGTCGACGACATCTCGTTCGAAGTGCGTCGCGGCGAGATCGTCGGTATCGCCGGGCTCGTGGGCGCGGGTCGTACCGAACTGGTCTCGGCGATCTTCGGCGCCTACCCCGGCCGCTACGAGGCCGAGCTGGTGCTCGAGGGCAAGTCGATCAAGATCCGTTCGCCCGAGCAGGCGATCAAGGCCGGTCTGTCGCTGGTGCCGGAAGACCGTAAACGCCAGGGTATCGTGCCGCTGCTGGGTGTGGGCGACAACATCACGCTCGCCACGCTGGCGCATTATGCGCACGCCGGGCAGATCGACCGTCAGGCCGAGCTGCAGGTGGTCGACACCGAGATCAAGCGGCTGCGCGTCAAGACGGCCAGTCCCGAACTGGCGATCGTCGGGTTGTCCGGCGGCAACCAGCAGAAGGCGGTCCTGACCAAGATGCTGTTGCCGGGCCCCAAGGTGCTTATCCTCGACGAGCCGACCCGCGGCGTCGACGTCGGCTCCAAGTACGACATCTACAAGCTGATGTTCGAACTGGCCGCCAAGGGCGTCGCCATCATCATGGTCTCCTCGGAGATGCCCGAGGTGCTCGGCGTGAGCGATCGCGTTCTCGTCGTCGGCGAGGGCAAGCTTCGCGGCGACTTCAAGAACGTCGGTCTGACGCAGGAGCAGGTGCTCGCCGCCGCGATTTCACACGCCGCCGAGGGGCCCGCACACGCGGCCTGATCCTTCGAACCCATCCACGCGCCACCACGGAAGCTCCTCCATGCAGGCCCAGCAAATCCAGCAACTGTTCGTCCGCTACAAGATCCTCGCGCTGCTTATCGCCGTCGCGCTGATCTGGGTGTTTTTTCACGTAAAGACCGACCAGGCCTTCATCACGCCCGGCAACCTGTCCAACCTGTTCCGGCAGATGGCCATCACCGGCATGCTTGCCTGCGGCATGGTGTTCGTCATCATCGCGGGCGAGATCGATCTGTCGATCGGCTCGCAGCTCGGCCTGCTGGGTGGTGTGGTCGCCATCCTTACGGTCAACCAGGGCTGGGGCACGTGGACGTCCATCGGCGCCGTGCTGGTGCTCGGCTTGCTTATCGGTGCGTTCAACGGCTTCGTGGTCACCAAGATGCGCGTGCCGTCGTTCATCGTCGGTCTCGGCGGCATGCTGGCTTTCCGCGGCATCGTGCTTTACATCACCGGCAGCTCCACCATCGCGCCAGCGCCGGATGACCTCATCCAGCTCGGCCAGGGCTTCGTCCCGGTGGCGATGTCGCGCTGGATCGGCGGCATCATCTTCCTTGCCATGGTCGCGCTGACCGTCCGCCGGCGCATGCGTCGGGGCAAGCTCGGTCTGCAGCAGGGCGCGGTCTGGGTCGATGCGGTCAAGCTGGTCGCCATCGGCGCGGTCATCTTCGGCTTCGTGCGCACGCTCAACGACGCCAACGGCATTCCCATTCCGGTGATGATCCTGCTCGGCCTGCTGGCCGTGTTCACCTACGTTTCGACCCAGACCGTGTTCGGTCGCCATATCTACGCGGTCGGCGGCAACATGGAAGCGACGCGCCTCTCGGGCGTCAACGTCGCCCGGGTCAAGCTGGTCGTGTTCGCGCTGATGGGCCTGATGTGCGCCTTCGCCGGCATCATCACCGTGGCCCGCACCGGTTCGGGTTCGCCCTCCGCCGGTACCGGCGGCGAGCTGGACGCCATCTCCGCCTGTTTCATCGGCGGCACGTCGATGCGCGGCGGTTCCGGCACGGTCTACGGCGCGCTGATCGGCGCCCTCGTCATGGCCAGCCTCGACAGCGGCATGCAGCTGATGGACGTCGACAACTCCTGGCAGATGATCATCAAGGGCGCGATCCTTGTGCTCGCGGTGTGGGTGGACGTGCTGTCGGGTTCGAACCGTAACGGCTGAGCATAAAAATCATGGACGATTTCGACACCCTCCAGGGTCAGTGGCGCCAGGTTCGGCTCGAAGCGAACGGCATCATCGACCCTCCGGATGACCACAGCGGGCATGGCGCGATCACCATCATCGAGGGCGATACCTTCTCGGTACGTCGGGAAGGCGGCGAGGTGCTGCTCGCCGGACACTTCGTGCTTGATACGACCACGCAGCCGAAGTCGATCACCTGGATCGACAGCATGGGCGACGACGCGGGTAAGCGCCTGCCCGCCAGTTACGTATTGGACGACGACCAGTTCCTCTTCATCGCGGCCGATGAAGGTATGGCCCAGCCGACGGCATTCGTCACGTCCCCGGGCCTGACGTTGCGCGGCTTCGTCCGGCATCGCCCCTAAAAATGTAGGAGCGCGCCTGCGCGCGATGCTCTTGCGCTGACCGTCGTGCGTCAGGCGTTAAGAGCATCGCGCGCGAGGCGCGCTCCTACAGGTCTTACTTTCCGCTGTTCAGCGCCCGAGCCATCTTCAGATGTTGCTTCAGCGTCGGCAGGGTCTTCTTAGCGAAGGCTTGCAGTTCCTTGTTCGAGCCCTTCTCGGCCTCGACCTCGAAGATGGCGATGGCCTTCTCGTGATCGGCGACAGCTACCTTCGCGTATTCCTTGTCGAACGCCGCGCCATTGAGGCGCTTCAGCGCGTCGATGTCTTTCTGGTTCGCGGGCGGCGGGCTCTCGGCGGTGGCATAGCCGCGGTCTCCGCTCGCAAGATTCTTCAGCTCCTCGCCCGACTTGGTGTGGTCGTCGACCATGTGCTGGCCGAACGACTTCACCCTGGCCGATCCGCCGTTGGTCACGGCGATCTTGCCCAGCTCCACTTCGGCCAGGCCTGCGCCGCTGGCGTTGGTGACGAAGCCGGCATCGGTCGGGGTACCGCCCTTGGAATCGGTCTGCTTGGCGTCGTCCTGCGCATGGGCGGCGAAAGGAACGGCGGCCACGAGTAGCGCGGTCGCGATGAGGCGGGGCAGGGTGCGTGACATCATGGATTCTCCGGTAGCACGGTAACGGCTGTCAGATGTCTCATTCCAGCCATGAAAGCATTGTGACCCCGGCGGCAACTTTCTGAAGTTCCTGAACGAAAACGGGCGCCTGAAGGCGCCCGTTTCCTATCGCATGTCGCACAAAACTTATCGCATGTCGCACAAAACTTACTTGCGGCGAGCAACCGTCGCGCCGAGGCCGGCGGCGTCGCGCAGGACGTCAGCCTTGTCGGTCTTCTCCCAGGAGAACGCCGTGAACGTGTTGCCGTTCTTGTCGGTGACGTCGTACGGCTTGCGGCCGAAGTGACCGTTGGAGGCGGTCGGCTGGTACATCGGGTGGACCAGATCGAGCATCTGGATGATGCCGTACGGGCGCAGGTCGAAATGCTTGCGGATCAGCTTCTCGATCTTCTCGTCGGGAATCTTGCCGGTGCCGAAGGTCGTCACCGAGATCGAGGTCGGCTCGGCGACGCCGATGGCGTAGCTGACCTGGATTTCGCAACGGTCGGCGAGGCCGGCCGCGACGATGTTCTTGGCGACGTAGCGCGCGGCATAGGCAGCCGAACGGTCGACCTTGGACGGATCCTTGCCCGAGAACGCGCCACCACCGTGACGGGCCCAGCCGCCGTAGGTGTCGACGATGATCTTACGGCCGGTCAGGCCGCAGTCGCCCACCGGTCCGCCGATGACGAACTTGCCAGTCGGGTTGATGTGGAACTTGGTGCCCTTGTGCAGGAGCTTCGCCGGCAGCACGGGCTTGAGGATCAGCTCGCGCACGCCTTCGATGAGGTCCTTCTGCTTGACGTCCGGATCGTGCTGGGTCGAGAGCACGACGGCGTCGATGGCGACGGCTTCGCCGTTCTCGTAGCGCAGGGTGACCTGGCTCTTGGCGTCCGGGCGAAGCCACGGCAGCGGCGAGTTCTTCTTCTTGCGGACCTTGGTCTGCTGCTCGACGAGACGATGCGCGTAGTGGATCGCCGCCGGCATGTACTCGGTGGTTTCGTTGGTCGCATAGCCGAACATCAGGCCCTGGTCGCCAGCGCCCTGTTCTTCCGGCTTCTTGCGGTCCACGCCCTGGTTGATGTCGGGCGACTGCTTGCCGATCAGGTTGAGAACGCCGCAGGTCTCGCCGTCGAACCCGACTTCCGAGGAGTCGTAGCCGATGTCGAGGATGACCTTACGGGTCAGCGCTTCCAGATCGATCCAGGCGCTGGTGGTGATCTCACCCGCGACGATGGCGACACCGGTCTTCACCAGCGTCTCGCAGGCCACGCGCGCACGCGGGTCCTGGGCCAGGATGGCGTCCAGAACGGCGTCGGAGATCTGGTCGGCGATTTTGTCCGGATGGCCTTCGGAGACCGACTCGGAGGTGAAGAGGAAATTGCTCATCGAGGGTATATATCCTTCTTTACGGATAAAGAGATAAATGGGGCGCGCCATGATACACGCCCCGTCGCCGGTTTGCAGCGGCAAGGGTACCCCCGGCGGGTGACGATTGCATGGATGTTCAGCGCGGGAAGGGGTATGAGGGGGTTGGGAGGGGGGTGCCGCCCGCTCTGTTGGCTTTTCGCGCGCGGGGCGCGCTCCTACGACAGCCGCCGTGTAGGAGCGCGCCCCGCGCGCGAAAGGCCAACAGCGCGGGGACACGGTGCCCCTTTTTCCGTCAGGCCACCTCCGCCAGCCGTTCGCGGGCCGCCCGGGCCACGGCCACCATCCCGGTCAGGGCCTCAGCTACCTCGGGCCAGCCGCGGGTCTTCAGGCCGCAATCGGGATTGACCCAGAGCTGGTCCGGACGAAGCACCTGGAGCGCCCGGGACAGCAGATCGGCCATTTCCTCCTTGCCGGGCACCCGCGGGGAGTGAATGTCGTAGACGCCGGGTCCGATCCCGTTCGGGTAGCGGAACCGTGTGAAGGCGTCCAGCAGCTCCATCCGCGAGCGGCTGGTCTCGATCGAGATCACGTCCGCGTCCATCGCGGCGACCGCCTCGATGATGTCGTTGAACTCCGAGTAGCACATGTGGGTATGGATCTGGGTCGAGTCGCTGACGCCACCCGCGGTAATCCGGAACGCGTCGACCGCCCAGTCCAGATAGGTGGCCCAGTCACCCCGGCGGAGGGGAAGGCCTTCGCGCAGCGCCGGCTCGTCGATCTGCACGATGCCGATGCCGGCTTTTTCGAGATCGTGGACCTCGTCACGCAAGGCCAGGGCGATCTGTCGGCACACCTCGGCACGCGGGAGATCGTCACGTACGAACGACCACTGCAGCATCGTCACCGGACCGGTGAGCATGCCCTTCATCGGCCTGGCGGTCAGGGACTGGGCGTATGCGGACCAGGCGACGGTCATCGCGGCGGGACGCGCCACGTCACCGAAGACGATCGGCGGCTTGACGCAGCGCGAGCCGTAACTCTGCACCCAGCCCAGAGACGTGAACGCGTAGCCTTGCAGCTGTTCGCCGAAGTACTCGACCATGTCGTTGCGCTCGGGCTCGCCGTGCACGAGGACATCGAGGCCGGCTTCTTCCTGAAACGTCACGGCGCGCCGCACCTCCTCGCGAAGCACGGCCGTATAAGCCTCGTCGTCAAGCTTGCCCGAGCGATGCGCGGCACGCGCAAGGCGTAGTTCCGTGGTCTGCGGAAACGAGCCGATGGTGGTGGTCGGCAGGTTGGGCAGGCCGAAGCGCTGCTTCTGCACATTCGCGCGAAACGCGTAGGCCGAGCGGCGCTGTCCGAACTGGGGCGTCAGTCCACGCACGCGCGCCCGCACGTCGGCGCGCAGCACGTCGGGAGAAAGCAGACGCGCCGCCACCGTCGCTTGCTGACGCGCGAGCGCGAGCTGCGCCGTCTCGTCGCCGACGGCGGCATCGGCGTAGCGTCGCAGTTCGGCGATCTTCTGCCGCGCGAACGACAGCCAGTCGCCGATCGAACCCGGCAGGTGCCTTTCTTCCGACGCATCGATGGGCACGTGCAGCAGCGAGCACGACGTCGACAGCCACAAACGCTCGTCGCGGAGGCGCTCGCGTGCGCGGGCGATGCGCGGCGCGATGGCGGACGGGTCGCTCAGCCAGATGTTGCGGCCGTCGAGCACGCCGGCGGACAGCACACGACCGGCGGGAAGCGCGTCGAGCACGGCATCCAGTTGCCCGGGCGCGCGCGCTAGATCGACATGCAGGCCGGCGACGGGCAACGACGCCGCCAGTTCGAGGTTGCCGCCGAGCTCGCCGAAGTAGGTCGCGAGCAGGATGCGGCCACGCGACCGTTCACCGATGGCGGCATAAGCGCCGCGATAGGCCGCCTGCCAGTCCGGCTCGAGATCGAGCACGAGGGCCGGTTCGTCGACCTGGATCCAGTCGGCACCCGCGTCCGCGAGCGCATCGAGCAAACCGCTCCACGCCGGCAGCAACGCGTCGAGCAGCGCGAGGGGATCGCTGCCGTCGACGGTCTTGGCCAGACGGAGGAAGGTCAGCGGACCGAGGAGTACGGGGCGCGCCGCATGGCCGAGTGCGATGGCTTCACGATATTCCGCGACGACCTTGTCGGCGCGCGTGGCAAACGACTGGCCCGCCTGCAGCTCGGGGACGATGTAGTGGTAGTTGGTGTCGAACCACTTGGTCATCTCCAGCGCGTGCAGGTCGACTTCGCCGTCCTGACGGCCGCGTGCCATGGCGAAATAGCCGGCAAGCGGATCGCGCTGATGGAGTCCACGGTAGCGCGGGGGAATGGCGTCGACCGCGACGGCGGCATCGAGCATATGGTCGTAAAGCGAGAAGTCGTTGACGGGAACGCTGTCGGCTCCCGCGTCGCGCGCGAGGCGCCAGTGGCGTTCGCGGAGCTGACGGGCGACGGTGAGCAGGTCGTCGGCGCTGGTTTCACCCCTCCAGTGACTTTCCAGCGCTCGCTTCAGTTCGCGGCGTCGGCCGATGCGGGGAAAACCGGGGTAGGTAACGTGTGGCATGTGGATGATTCCTCTTCGTGGCAAAGAGGAGGGAAGGGCGGTTCGTCGCGGACGCACGTGCACTGCCACACGGAAGGTGCGGCAGCGTGAAGGCGTCATGCGGCTTGCCGTCGACCTTCGCCCCCGCGGGCGAACCGGACCCTCGCGCGAACGCGACGGCCCAGGTCGGGCAGGGCACACGCACCCATGACGGCACGCGCGCCCAGGCCGGCGGCAGGTCTTCGGGCTCGTGGATGTGGCACCTGGGTGCCGCCTTGCGTGTCGCTTCCCGGATCGCCATCGATCCAGTGCTGATGACGCGCTCGTCTCCACATACCGCTGCGGGGCAGCGCCGGATTCTCACCGGCTTCCCTCTTCGCTTTTATCCTTCTATTCGAATAGAGAGATAAAGACCGCTGGCGGCCCAGAGGTTAGCCCTACGGACGGGGCAGGTCAACGAGCCAGGCATGCATCGCGTCGACATGTCGCCCGCGACGATGCGCCAGGGCATCGGGAGTAAGGCATGGCGGCAAGGCACATCGTGATGGCGACGGTGGGATCGCAGGGTGACCTGTTTCCGTTCCTGTCCGTGGGGCGGGAGCTGGTGGCGCGGGGCCATCGGGTCACCATCGGTGCCCATGCGATTCATCGCGAGGCGGTGGCGGAGGCCGGGCTGAGGTTCGTCCTTGCCAGCGGGATCGCGGAGCCCGAGGACAAGGCCGCCTTCGCTGCCCGGGCGTTCCATCCGCTGCGCGGTCCGCGCTTCGTCGTACGTGACCTGGCTGCGGAGGATGTCGCGGCGAGCTACCGCGCGCTGGCGCCGGTATGTCTGGAGGCCGATGCGATCGTCACCTCGACGCTCGCCTTCGCCGGCCAGATTCTGGGCGAGACGACACGCGTGGCGTGGTTGTCCGCCGTCCTGTCGCCCGCGGTGTTCCTTTCCGCTTTCGATCCGCCGGCGACGGGCATGGCGCGACTCGACCGTTTCTTACGTGCGTCGCCGCGTCGTGGCGCCTGGGTGCGCCGGATCGGCGAGCGGGTGACCGCACCGTGGACACGTGCCGTGCGCAGCTTCCGGCAGTCGCTGGGTCTGGCGCCGGTGTCGGTGTGGGGCGATCCGTTTCATCGCGGACAGCACGCGCGCGATGGTGTGCTGGCGATGTATTCGCCGTTGCTGGGTCACGCGCCGCAGGATGCCCCGGCGCACAGCGTGGTCACTGGCTATTGCCGTTACTCGCCCTTCAACGAAACCCTTCCCCCGGAGCTGTCGGCGTTTCTCGACGCGGGTGACGCGCCGATCGTGTTTACGCTGGGATCGGCGGCGGTGCACGCGGGCGAGGCCTTCCTTCGCGAGAGCATGGCGGCGGCAGGCGCGCTCGGACGTCGTGCCGTCTTGCTCACCGGCTCGCCCGAGATGCGCGCGCGCTTGCCCGACACGTTGCCAGCCGGGGTGATGGCTGTGGAATACGCGTCACACGGTGCGCTGTTCCCGCGCGCTTCCGCGGTGGTACACCACGGGGGTGTCGGCACGACGCAGGAGAGTTTGCGCGCGGGGTGTCCGGCGCTCGTGGTGCCGCATGGCTTCGATCAGCCTGACAATGCGGCGCGTGTGCTTCGGCTGGGTGTGGGCGATGTATTGCCCGCTTCGCGTTACCGCGCTGACCGGGCGGCGGGGAAGCTGCGCGTGCTTCTGACCGACGAGGGAGTGGCCTTGCGTGCCCAGCGCGCGGCTGAAGTCATCCGGGCCGAGCGAGGCGCGTCGCCGGCCGCGGATGTGATCGAACAGGCGATGGCGCGGCGAGACCGCCGTATGGCAACAACATAGCCGAACTGCCGCAAGCAACGCTTACGCGAACCCTGCGATCGCCCGCGGCGTATAAGCCTCCTCCAAAGCTGCCGTCTCTTCCTCGGTCAGCTCCAGATCGATCGCCGCCACCGCATCATCGAGATGCTGCGGCTTCGACGCCCCGACGATCGGCGCAGTCACGCCGTCACGATGCGCCACCCACGACAATGCCACCTGCGCACGAGGCACGCCACGCGCATCGGCCACCTTCTTCACCGCCGCGACGATGGCGCGATCCGAGTCTTCCGTGGCGTTGTAAAGCGTGCCGCCGAAGACATCGCTCTTCTGCCGGTCGCTGCCCTCGTCCCAGTCGCGCGTCAGCCGTCCGCGTGCCAGCGGGCTCCATGGCAACACCGCGATGTGCTCATCGATGCAGAACGGAATCATCTCGCGCTCTTCCTCACGCTGCAGCAGGTTGTAGTGATCCTGCATGCTGATGAACTCGGTCCAGCCATGCATCCTCGAGGTGTAAACCATCTGCGCGAACTGCCACGCATACATCGACGAGGCGCCGAGGTAGCGGACCTTGCCGGCCTTCACCACGTCATGCAGCGCCTCGAGCGTTTCTTCGATGGGCGTGGTCTGGTCGTAGCGATGGATCTGCAACAGGTCGATGTAGTCGGTGCCGAGGCGGGCCAGTGAGTCGTCCACCGAATGGAAGATCGCCTTGCGCGACAGGCCGCCGCCGTTCGGTCCCTTGCGCCAGTGGAAGAAGGTCTTGGTGGCGATCACCACCTCGTCGCGTTTCGCAAAATCTTTCAGGGCACGTCCGACGATCTCTTCGGACGTGCCGTCGGAGTATGCGTTCGCCGTGTCGAAGAAGTTGATGCCCAGGTCCAGCGCCTTGCGAATGAAGGGCCGGCTCTGTTCTTCATCGAGCGTCCAGGCGTGGTTTCCGCGGTCGGGAACGCCATAAGTCATGCAACCGAGCACCAGCGGCGAGATATCCAGGCCGGTACGGCCGAGCTTGATGTAGCGCATGCGAATACTCCATCGGGGGATGCCCCATTGTGACCGGCCGGATGTAGACGCTGCATATACCTGCCATGGCTATGATTTGCGCGAACCGCGGCTTCGACGCGACGCGCCCCTGCCGCGTCACCCACCGGAGTCATAAAATGCCGTCCACTCTTTATTCACGCAGGCCGCCCCGTATCACCGGCGTGGTCATAGCGCTTCTCGGTCTCTTTCTCGTGGGAGGCGGAGCGTGGCTCGCGGCTCTCGGAGGCTCGTTCTACTACCTCATCGCTGGCGCCGCGGTCGTAGCGACCGGCATCCTGCTCGCGCGCGGTTCGGCCAGCGCACTCTGGCTCTATGCCGTGGTGCTGCTCGGGACGGCCATCTGGGCGTTCACCGAGGTCGGGCTCGTGGGCTGGCAGCTGGAACCGCGACTGCTGGTTCCGGTGGTGCTCGGTATTTATCTCGTCATGCCCTGGGTACGTCGCAAGCTCACTCCCTCGGGCGGTGGCGCCTTCGCGGTGATCGTGGCCGTTATCGTCAGCGTCGGTCTCGGCGTGGCGGGTTTCATGCAGCCCGTCGGCACGCAGGGCGAAGCGGTCATCCGAAACATGGCGGATGGCCACGACGCCTCGGTGCCGGACAGCGACTGGCAGTTCTACGGCCGCACACCCAGGGGCGATCGCTTCTCGCCGCTGGACCAGATCAACGCGACCAACGTCAGAGACCTCAAGGTCGCCTGGACGGCACGGACGGGCGACACCATGCGTCCGGGTGAGGATCAGGGCGGTACCGACGCGGGTCACGAGTTCAACTTCGAAAACACCCCGATCAAGATCGGCGACACGCTTTACGTGTGTACGGGCCATAGCTGGGTGGTCGCCTTCGACGCCGCCACGGGTGCGAAGAAGTGGAGCTTCGATCCCAAAGCCAATACCGATGCGGACGTCTATCTGGCCTGTCGCGGCGTGGCGTATTACGAAGCGCCGCAGGGCACGCAGACCGATTGTCCGCGTCGCATCATCGCGCCGGTACTCGATGCCCGCGTGCTCGCGCTCAACGCCGATACCGGCAAGCCCTGCGAGGATTTCGGCGAGCACGGCTTCGTTTCGCTGACGCAGTATCTCGGCCATGTGCCGGCCGGCTTCCACTTCGTGACGTCGCCGCCGATGGTGCTGAAGGATCGCGTGATCCTCGGTGGCTGGGTCTACGACAATCAGGCGGAAGGCGAGCCGTCGGGTGCCGTGCGCGCGTTCGATCCGCTCTCCGGCAAGCTGGTCTGGGCGTGGGACGTCGGGCACGATCCGCAGAACTGGACGCCGGGTCCGAACGATCAGCTGACACGCGGCACGCCTAACGCGTGGGGCGTGTACACCGCCGATCCGGATCTGGGCATGGTCTACCTGCCGATGGGTAACGCCACGCCGGATTACTTCGGCGGCCATCGTCGTCCGTTCGACGAGAAGGTGTCGAGTTCGACGGTCGCGCTGGATATCGAAACCGGCGAGCCGAAGTGGACCTACCAGAACACGCATCACGACCTGTGGGACATGGACGTACCGACGGGTCCGTCGCTGGTCGACTTGCCCGGTCCCGATGGCGGCACGATTCCCGCCCTGGTACAGACGACCAAGCGCGGCGAGTTCTTCGTACTCGATCGCCGCACCGGCAAGCCGGTGACCGAAGTCGCCGAGAAGAAGGTGCCGACCGATACGGTCCCGGGTGACTTCGCGTCGCCCACCCAGCCGTACTCGGTGGGCATGCCGTCGCTGACACCGAAGGATCTCACCGAGCAATCGCTGTGGGGCGCGACGCCGTTCGATCAGCTGATGTGCCGCATCGAGTTCCGCAAGGCGGCGTACGAAGGTCAGTTCACGCCGCCGCAGCTGAAGGACACGATCGTCTATCCGGCCTTCGATGGCGTGATCGACTGGCACGGCGCCTCGATCGATCCGTATAACAAGCTGATCATCGCCAACGCGAACTACATCCCCTTCATTATCAGCCTCGCGCCGCGCCAGCCGGCGGAACAGAAGGGCTACGTGAAGCCGTGGGACGGCACCGGTGACGAGCCGAAGGTCGGCGGCGGTCTGGCACCGCAGTACGGCACGCCTTATGTCGGCAAGGTGCATCCGTGGCTGAACCCGCTCGGCGTGCCGTGCAATCCGCCGCCGTGGGGCACGCTCGCCGCGATCGATCTGGTCACCCACAAGCTGGTCTGGGAGCATCCGCTCGGCACGACGCGCGACACCGGTCCGTTCGGCACGCATACGAACGCGCCGCTGCCCACCGGCATCTTCAATATCGGTGGCAACATGACCACCAAGGGCGGCCTGGTGTTCATCGGCGCCACGGCGGATAACTACATCCGTGCGATGGACGAGCGGACGGGCAAGGTGCTCTGGCAGGCGCGTCTGCCAGCGGGTGGACAGGCGAATCCGATGTCGTACTCGGTCGGCGGAAAGCAGTACGTGGTGATCGCCGCCGGCGGGCACAGCGGGCTGGGGACCAAGTCGGGTGATTACGTGGTGGCTTACGCGTTGCCTTGAAGAGCGTCGCCGGCAGGGCCGGCTCCTACCTCTCCGCGGAACCCGCCCGGGTCACCGCAGACAGGTAGGAGCCGGCCCTGCCGGCGATTCCCGCGCAAGGCGATTCCCGCGCAGCAAGGCCTTGAAACCTCACCAACCATCCCTACCTAGTGCGCAGAACGCCGACGAGGCGTAAGATCCGCACCTCACCACGAGAGCCACACCATGTTCCGCTGCAAGCACGATTTGATGCTCGACCTACCGATCGCCCCTGGGGCGCGTCGCGGGTGCGCGCGCTCCGTGCAAGGTGGACCGCTGTCGTAAGACGGCGCCCGGCCTCGAAGATTCGAAAGCACCCGCAAGGGTGCTTTTTTTTGCCTCGCATTCGGCCAAACCCGCCTTTTTTCCAGGCCTTTACCGGAGTCTCCGTGTCATGAAGAACAGCCGCGACCCCCGATCCTGACCCGTCCTGCTCTGCCAGGGGCGGCGGTCGTCGGATCGGGGAGTGCCTCGCTCGGAACCTCTTCTTCGAGCCCCTGGCGATCCCATCAGGACATCGTTAGCCATGAGTACCACCACTCGCGAAACCACCATTCCCGTCGGCCGCTGGCGCAACCTCGGCATCATCGCGCACGTCGACGCGGGCAAGACCACGCTCACCGAGCGGCTTCTCTACAAGACCGGCACGATCCATCGCACCGGTGAGGTGCACGACGGCGCGACCACCACCGACCATATGGAGCTCGAGCGCGAGCGTGGCATCACGATCGGCGCCGCGGCCGTGCGCGCGAACTGGACTCCGCAAGGTGACCAGCCGCATCGGCTGACCCTCATCGATACGCCCGGGCACATCGACTTCGCGATCGAGGTCGAACGTTCGCTGCGCGTGCTCGACGGTGCGGTGACCGTGTTCTCGGGCGTCGCCGGCGTGCAGCCGCAATCGGAAACCGTATGGCGCCAGGCGCGCCGGCATGGCGTACCGTTGATGGCCTTCGTCAACAAGATGGACCGCCCGGGCGCGGATTTCGATGCGGTGGTCGCACAGATGCGCGACAAACTCGGTGCCAATCCGTGGGTCGTCGCGCGTCCGGTGATCGAGGGCGAGCACATGACCGGTCTCGTCGATCTCGTCGGCGAACGCACATGGCGTTTCGATGACGACGGCACGCCGAGCGTGCACGGCTGGGACGGGACGGAACGTGCCGCCCATGCCGACGCACGCGCCGAACTCGTGGCCGCCGTGGCGGACCGTGACGAAACGCTTGCCGAACTCTGGCTGGCGGAACAGCCGATCGATGCCGACGTCCTCACGGCGGCGCTGCGTCGTGGCACGCTGGCGGGCCTCGGCTCCCCGGTATTGCCGGGGTCGGCGTTCCGCAATGTCGGTATCGAGCCATTGCTCGATGCGTTCGTCGCGTATCTGCCGTCGCCCGTGGATCGCCCGTCCGTCGTCGCGCACACCGATAACGGCGACGTCTCGCTGGCCCCTGACGCGAACGCGCCGCTGGCTGCGCTCGTCTTCAAGGTAGTCAACCAGGCGCATGGTCCGCTGGCCTTCGTGCGCGTGTATTCGGGTCGCCTGCACGTCGGCGATGCCGTGTGGCGCAGCGGCACCGATCGCGTGCAGCGGGTCGGCCGCCTGGCGGTCGTGCGTGCGGAAGATACCGAAGCGGTGGAGGCCGCCGAGGCGGGCGACATCGTCGCGATTGCCGGCTGGAAAGACGTCGCGACAGGCGAAACCTTGTCGGACTCGCATCGCCACGTGCGGCTGGAAACGATCCAGGCGCAGCCGGCGGTACTGTCCTGGCGACTGTCGCCCGAACGCTCGGCCGATCTGCTCAAGCTCGGGAATGGCCTGGCGCGCCTCGCGCAGGAGGATCCTTCCTTCCGCGTGAGCACCGATCCTGAAACCGGCGAGACGCTGGTCTGGGGTATGGGCGAGCTGCACCTCGAAGTGATGGTCGAGCGGCTGCGTCGCGAGTGGGGTGTGCAGGTGCGCACCGGTTCTCCACGCGTGGCGTACCAGGAAACCCCCGCGAAGGCCTCGGGCCCGGTCGAGGGCAAACTGGCCAAGCAGACGGGCGGCAGCGGTCAGTACGCACGCGTGGTGCTGTCTCTGGCACCGACCGGCGAGGATGTCAACCGGTTTGTCGACAAGACGACCGGCGGCGTCATTCCGAAGCAGTTCCAGTCGGCGGTGGAGAAGGGTGCGCATTCGGCACTGCTCGAAGGTCCGCGTGGTTACCCGGTGGTCGGTGCGGAAGTGATCGTGCTCGACGGTCAGGCCCATGCGGTGGACTCGAACGAGGCCGCGTTCCATCGAGCGGCCCAGATCGCGGTGAAGTCGGCGCTGGAAGCGACCGGTACGGTGCTGCTGGAGCCGGTGATGCGCGTGTCGGTGTCGACGCCGGGCGCGGCGGTCGGTGACGTACTGGGCGACCTGCAGCGTCGCGGTGGGCAGATCGTCCACCTCGCCGATACGCAGGAGCGAACCGAGATCGAAGCCGACGTGCCGCTGGCGCAGCTCGATGGCTACAGCACCGCGTTGCGTTCGCTGAGCCAGGGGCGTGCGTCGGCAACGGTGGCTTTCGAGGCGTATCGCCCGGCGACGGTGCAGGAGGCGTCGCGCCGTTCGGCGTAAATGGCGGGCGGGCCTGCTGGCGGAGCATCGCCAGCAGGCTGGCTCCCAACGGATTTGGGATCGACCGAGGCACGCTCCCCCAGATCGCCCGCCTTCTGGTGGGAGCCAGCCCTGTCACCGATGCTCTCCGTCCCACGAAGGGTTACCCTTCTCCCATGATTTCCTACCCCGACGCACTCGCCCTCCTTCTTGCCGAATCCCGCCAGCTGGAGAGCGAGCGCGTCACGGTCGACACGGCGGCAGGACGCATTCTCGCCGCCGACATCGTCAGCCCGATGTCCCTCCCGGGCTTCGATAACGCCGCCATGGACGGATACGCACTACGCGCACCGGGTGAGACGATCGCCGCGGGTGCGACTTATACGATCGCGGCGATGCACGCGGCAGGCGACGGCGCCGAAGGCTATCCGGATGCCCAGTGCTGCGAAATCGCCACCGGCGCACGGATGCCCGCCGGGTTCGACACCGTCGTCCCTGTCGAGCGGTGTGAGCGCAGCGGAGGTATCGTTCGCTTCACCATCGACGAACGCCGCGGGCAGAACGTGCGTGCGGCCGGTAGCGACATCGAGGCAGGTAGCCTCGCGTTGGGTATCGGGCGGCGCATCGATGCGGCGGCCATCATGTTGCTGGCGGCACTGGGTGTCGAAACGATCGACGTCGCCCGTCGGCCACGTGTGGCGATCATCACCACCGGCAGCGAACTGCATCCCGTCGGTCCGTTGCCGCCCGGTGGCATCCACGATTCCAACGGTCCGTTTCTCGCGGCAAGCCTCGTTCGCTGGGGCGCCGAGCTCCTGTTCCGTCGTCGCGTCCCGGATATCGGCGACGCATTCCACGAGGCGGTGCGCAACGCTCTCCAGGCCGGGGCGGATCTCATCGTCACGACGGGAGCCGTGTCCGCGGGACGCTTCGATTTCGTTCCCTCGGCGCTGGCTTCGCTGGGCGCAACGACGCTTTTTCACAAAGTGGCCATGCGCCCAGGTAAGCCGTTGCTTGCCGCGCGCTTCGATCACGGGCCCATGGTGGTCAGCTTGCCCGGCAATCCGATCGCGGTGGCCGTCGGCTATCGTTTCTTCGTCGCTCCGGTACTTCGTGCCATGGCGGGTCTCGGCGCCGAGCGGTCGCAGCGGGTTCGCGTGAGCGAGAGCGTCGGTATGCGCGAGGGCATGCATCATTTTGCCCTTGGCCAATGCGTCAGCGATGTCGATGGCCTCGAAGCGATTCGCCTGATGCGGGCACAAGCGGCCTATCGCATCGTGCCATTTACACAGGCGGATGTGTGGTTGAGCGCCGCCGACGCATTCGGCGATACGGCTGACGCCTGGCCGCTCGATCCGGCGGATGCGCCGTGATCGTCGGCCTCATCCTGGCGGGTGGCTTGTCCTCGCGCATGGGGGCCGACAAGGCGTCGCTGATCATCGAAGGGCGCACGTTATTGCAACGGACTGCCACGGCGTTACGCGCCGTCGGTGCGACGATCGTGGCGGTGAGCGGCGACCGGCCCGGCGGCATACCTGACCGGTGGCCGCGCAGCGGACCCGTCGGCGGCATCGCCAGCGCGGTGGAATACCTGCCGGATGGCGAGCTGCTGGTCGTTCCCGTGGATATGCCCCGGCTGAATCAATCCGTGCTGGAGCCGCTGATTGCCGCCCGCTCAGAGCGCACGACGGTGTGGCACGGCTACCCGTTGCCTATGCGCATGACGCTCGACGGCGCCTCGCGCACGGCGCTGGCCGAACTCATGACGCAGCCCGGAAGGACCTGCTCCGTATCGGCCCTGCAATCCCGTCTGGGTGCGGCGCGACTCGCGATCGACACACTGGACACGCGCCTGCTGGTCAACTGCAACACCCCCGACGAATGGCGTGAGGCGAACGCATGAGAGTGCAACTGGAGAACGACACGATCCGCGTGCGCATCGACGAGGACGAACTGAGCGAACTGTTGCAGGACGTCGCGTTGCTCGGTTCGACAGCCTTCGGCACGGTATTCACCATGCGCTACGCCGTCGATGCGACCGACGCCGTGGTGTGTGGGCTGTCGGGCAATGCACACGAGTGGCGGATGGAAGTACCGCGGCTGGCGCTTGAAGACTTGCAGTCGCGTCTGCCCAGCAAGGACGGTCTGGTCTTCGATATCCCTGGATACGATACGGTCGCGACGACGGTGCGTTTCGATGTGGACGTGAAAGACAGCCTGCGTCGACGCCGGGGCTGATCCATCGCGCGTCACGCGTCGGTGCTGATTACACGATGCGCTGGGGGCGTGTGTAGACGTTGAAACGTCCCGGTCGTGCGAAGCCCACCAGGGTGACGCCGCAATCCGCGGCGAGGTGGACCGCCAGCGCGGTGGGCGCGGAGATAGCGACCACCACGGTGATGCCCGCGACCGCCGCCTTGGTCACCATTTCGTAACTGGCCCGGCTGGTGATCGCGACGAAACCCTCGTTTGTATCCACGCGGGACGTCAGCAGGACGCCGATGAGTTTGTCGAGCGCATTGTGCCGGCCGACGTCCTCGCGAACGTGGATCAGCGTGCCGTCGGGGAGGGCCCAGGCAGCGGCGTGAACGGAGCCGGTGAAGGCGTTGATGGGTTGCGACGCGCGGAGTAGTTCGAGAGCGTGTTCGATGGCGGCGGGGGTAATCGTGGGGCCTGAACCGACGGGGCCCGGGTGGCGGACCACGTCCTCGAGCTCGCGGCTGCCGCAGATGCCGCAGCCGCTGCGCCCGGGGAGTTCACCGCGGCGCGTATCGCCGGAACGGGTGTTTCCCACCGTCCGCACATCCACCGTGATCCCCTCGAGCACCTCACTCACCTCTACGGACACGATGTCGTCGATCGAAGCGACCTTGCCTTCCGTCAACGCGAACCCGCGCGCGAAATCCTCCAGATCGCACGGCGTCGCCATCATCACCGCGAACGGCCGCCCGTCGAAATGCATGGCGACCGGCACCTCTTCGGCAAGCCGGTCGTCATCTTCCGTCGCCTGGCCGCGCTCGTAACGGAGCACGGGCCGCGTCGCGCATCCCGCAGGCGGCGGGCGATCAGGCGACGGCATGCGATGCCTTGCGTTTGTCGCGAGGATCCGCCGGCAGGGTGGAAGCCACGATACGCACCGGTACCGACTTGTACGCCGGTGTGCCCGAGCGGCGATCGTGACTCTCGAGCGCGATCAGTGCATTTCCTTCGGGGTAATACATCGCCACCGAACCCTCGGCGATGTCGAAGGCCACGGCCGTGAAGCCGCGTACGGCGCGCTCCTTACCATCGGCCACGTTGACCCCTGTGGCGAAGACATCGATGCGATCGCCCTGCCTGAGCCCGCGCGCGGCGAGATCTTTCTCGTGCATGAAGATGACGTCGCGTCGGCCGGTCACGCCGCGGTAGCGGTCGTTGAGGCCGTAGATCGTCGTGTTGTACTGGTCGTGCGAGCGGATCGTCGTGAGCATCAGGTCGTCGTCGCCCAGCGGCTCGTCTTCGTCCAGACCGCGCGCGATCAGGAACTGCGCACGCTTGTCCGGTGTATCCCAGGCGCGCTCGCTGGCGGCGACGCGAAGACGAAAGCCGCCCGGCACGTTCACGCGCTTGTTGAAGTCGTAGAAGATCGGAAAGACCTTCTCGATGTCATCGCGGATGAGGTTGTAATCGCCGACGAGGCGGTCCCAATCGACCTTCGTATCGGGCAGTGTCGCTTTGGCGATACCACGCACGATCCAGGGCTCGGAGCGCAGATGCTCCGAGGCGGGCGTGAGCGTTCCCGCCGACGCATGCACCATGGACATCGAATCTTCCACGGTGACCGCCTGCGGCCCCGTGGCCTGCTCGTCGAGTTCCGTACGGCCGAGGCAGGGCAGGATCAGCGACTCCTTCGCAATGATCAGGTGCGATCGATTGAGCTTGGTCGCGATATGCACGGCGAGGTCGAGGCCGCGCATCGCGGCGAAGGTTTCTTCCGTGTCAGGCATGGCGACGGCCAGGTTGCCGCCGAGTGCGACCAGCGCCTTCGAACGCCCTTCGCGGATAGCGATGACGGCCGCGACCGCATCGTGGCCGTGTTCGACCGGCGGTTCGAAACCGTAGGTCTTACGGATGCCCTCATTGAGGGCCGCGTTAGGCTTCTCGGTGATGCCCACCGTGCGATCGCCCTGTACGTTGCTATGCCCACGCAGCGGGCAGATGCCCGCACCTTCCCGGCCGATGTTGCCGCGCATGAGCAGCAGGTTGGCGATCTGCTGGACATTCTCGGTGCCGTGGGCATGCTGCGTGATGCCCATGCCGTAGCAGACGATGACCTTGCTGGCCCTGGCGTAGATCCCGGCGGCGTGTTCGATCTCCGCGCGGGTCAGGCCCGACTTGCGTTCGATCGCATGCCATTCGGTGGCTTCCACATCGGCGACCAGCGCGTCGAAACCGCCGGTGTTCGCCTCGATGAAGTCGCGATCGATGACGCCAGGCATGCCTTCCGCCAGCGCCTTCGCGTCCTCGACCAGGAGGTACTTCATCATGCCCTTGAGCACGGCCACATCGCCGCCGATCTTCAGCTTGTAATAGGTCGAGGCGATGCGCACCGAACGGTTGGTGATCATCTCGACCGGATGCTGCGGTGAGGTGAATCGCTCCAGGCCGCGCTCGGGTAGGGGATTGAGCACGACGATGGGCACACCGCGTAGCGACGCCTCGCGCAGCGTGGACAGCATGCGCGGATGGTTGGTGCCCGGGTTGTGGCCGATGCAGAAGATGGCGTCACAGTGTTCGAAGTCGTCGAGCGTCACCGTGCCCTTGCCCGACCCCAGCGACTGCGGCAGGCCCACGCTGGTGGCTTCGTGGCACATGTTCGAGCAGTCGGGGAAATTGTTGGTGCCGAACTCACGGACGAACAGCTGGTACAGAAATGCCGCTTCGTTGGACGCGCGCCCGGAGGTGTAGAACTCGGCCATATCCGGGTCGGGCAGCGCACGCAGCGCCGCGCCGATGCGCTCGAACGCGGCGTCCCACCCGATCGGCTGGTAGGTATCGCTGGCGTGGTCGTAAACGAGGGGATGGGTCAGCCGACCCAGCCCCTCGAGGGTGTAGTCGGTGAGATTCCACAGATCGGCGACCTTGTTCGTCGCAAAGAATTCCGGCTTCACGCGCTTGGCCGTCGCTTCCCACGACACGGCCTTGGCGCCGTTCTCGCAGAACTCGAACGACGAGGTTTCCTTCGGATCGGGCCATGCGCAGCCCGGACAATCGAAACCCTGGGGCTGGTTGACCTTGTGCAAGGCGATGGATTCGCGCGCGATCGCCATCTGGCCGCTTAGGGCGCGGGCTACGGCACCCAGGGCGCCCCATCCGCCTGCCGGGCCGTCGTAGGGCTCGAAACCCGGAACGTCTTTGTCACTCATGCCTGTCACCTGTTGGGTACCCACGCCTTTTCTCATTCTACGCCCCGCTGCGTCCGGCGAAATTGAACGAAGGTACGGCGTGTTCACGTCGCCTTGCCGGTCGCTGGCCCAACCTCCGCGCCGCTCGGCGTCCCTCCCCAGGCGCCAGGAAGAACCGACGTGCAAGCACAACAGCCGGCCACCATGCTGCATGAGGGCCTGACACCCTCGGGCGGCCTCCCCATCGGCGACTTGCGTGGGTTCGGGCGCGTGCGCGCCGACGCCGCCCTGGCGTGCCTGTCGCTCGATCGCTCGAAGCCCGCGCTGGCGTCGTCACGGGTCGATCGGTCCCTGCTGCTGCTCGACGTGGACGGCGACGTCGTCTGGGACCAGGCGTACGTGCCGGGTACCAACGTCATCGAGTCCACGGGGCGCATTGGCGCCGCCGAGCTTCGCGTCGTCGACTTCATGGCGCTGGCCGAAGGGCGGCCGGGGCAGGGAGACGCCGTCGCCGCGGGCCGTTTCGTCCGTATCGTGACCTGCACCGAGGGCGAGGTGACGTTCCGCCTCACGTGCGGGCTCGCCGTGGATGCCGCTCCGGGTCTCGAAGGACGCACCGTCGACGGCGCCTACGTGGCGTGCTCGCACCTGCTGGATTTCAGCGACGAGTGCGCTTCGGCGTCCGTGCACGTCCGCGCGGGGCAGAGTGCGGCGCTGGTCATCGCCGCCGCGCCGCTGGACGGCGGTCCGGCGCTGATCGCGGACACGCTGCACGGTCTAGGTGACACCATTCATTACTGGACCTGGTGGAGCGACCGTTGCCGCTACAAGGGTGAGGATTTCGACGAACGTCTCCGGGACGTCCTCGAGCTGAAGCTCGCGTGCGCGACGGGCGCCGGAATGATCTGCGAGCGGCCCGGTACGCACGGCTACGCGCCGGCCCCGCTGGGCGAGTGCTCCCGCGCCGCCGCGCGTTTCCTCGCGCTGGGCTACCGGCAGGAATGTGTCGACCTCCTGAGCCACGTCCACGTGCAGTCGGTGGAGGTGGATGCCGCTTCATGGGGAGCCGACGAGGCCTTCGTTTCGACGCTCGCGCGCTACACCGAGCGATACGGTGATGCCGGATTGCCGCCGGCGCTTCGTCATGCGGCACTGCCGCAGACCGACCCTTTGCGCGCGGTGTGACCGCAGAATTGGGTTGATGCGTTGCATCAAAGTCATGGCGTCACGCAAGGCATGAGTTTTACGCATAGCTGATAGGCGCGCCCGGGCGTTGTTTGCCTGCCGCCGCACCGCCAGCATCGCTCCCGCCCAGCCGGTGTCCCGGCTGTCTGAAGGGGGTCTGCGCTCATGACGTTCCACCGCATCGCCACCGTCCTGCTCGCTATCGTTGCCACGGGCGTCGTGGACGCGCAGGCGACAACCGGTAGACCGGAGCCGGGGCAGACGGCGCCGGCAACGGCGAAGGACACCCGAGGTCCCGTCGACAAACTTCGCGACCAGGGTGTCTCGCTGCGTTTTGTCTGGGACAACGACTGGTTGGCCAGCGTGCGCGGTGGCGAGCGGCTCGGCGCAACCAACGGCGGCGGCGTGGTGGGCGGTGCCGATCTCGACATGGCCAGGCTGGCGGGGATCGCAGGCGCCAAAGTGCATGTCACCTTCACCCGTTACTACGGGCACAGCCTTGCCGCCGAGGATATCGGCGTGATTCAGAAGGTTCAGGGCTACTGGTATCCGAAGCGCCAATGGCAGCTGGCAACCCTGACATGGGAGCAACAGTTCGCAGGCAGCCACCTCAACGTGCTCGCCGGACGGATGAACGCGACCTGGCAGTTCGCGCGGTCGACGTATGGCTGTCGCTTCGTCTCGGCACCGGACTGCCCGTTCCAGCTGACCAATACGTCGGGTGGTTTCAGCGGTTTCCCGTACGTGAACTGGGGCGCCCGCGTTAAGTACCAGCCGGATGCGCGATATGTGTCGATCGGCGCGTTCGAGATCAACCCGGAGCGCAGGAACAACAACGGCCTCAACCTCGGCCTGAATGACTCCACCGGTGTGATGATCCCGGTCGAAACAGGCTACGAGACCAGCTTCGCCAACGATCCCTACCCGAGGCATCTGAAAATCGGCGGCTGGTACAACTCGGCGGACTTCACCGATCCGGAGCTGAATACCCAGGGGCAGCATCGCGCACTGTCGGGTGGCACGGCGCGAACCTACGACGGTGGCCGCTACGGACTTTACGTGCTCGCGGACAAAGTGATCTGGAAGCCCGACCCGACGACCGATACTCGCCATCTCGCGATCTTCGGCTCACTGACCGGTCCGCTGGACAATGCGGAAAACTACACGCTGCAGTCGACATTCGGCGCGCTGTGGACTGGCCTTGCGGCCGGCCGTCCCAACGACTCGCTGGGATTCCAGGCGACGCTCTTCCGGTTCAGTCGCAAAGCGGTGGCCTACGAAGACGACCTCATCCACAGAAACAGCGGTACCGACGCGCGGTTCGATCGTAACGAATGGATGACCGAACTCAACTACAGCTACAAGCTCCTCCCGGTGGTGAGTCTGGTTCCCAATCTGCAGTACATCGTGCATCCGGACATTCTCGGCAACACCGCAGGCGTCAGGCGCGTTCCGGCGAATGCCATCGTTGTCGGACTTCGCGTGATGGTCAACCTGGGCGGCATCGGCAGCCCGTGAGGCAGCCTGCACGCATCTGCGCACATAATCGGGTCCTGATCACGACATGGCGCGCGAACCGACCGTGGACCTGAAACACCTGCAGAGCTTCATCCGCATCGTCGAATTCGGCAGCCTCACGCGTGCGGCCGCCACGCTCGACGTTTCACAGTCCCTGCTCAGTCGACAGGTCCGTCAGCTCGAGATCGAGCTGGGCACGCACCTGCTCGAGCGCAACGGACGCGGCGTCGTGGCCACCGATGCGGGGCGCGAACTGGTAGAACACGGTCGCGGCATCCTCCGTCAGGTGGAGGTCGCGCGCATGCAGCTCGGACAGGCTCGCGGCGTGTTCGGCGGCAAGATCGCCATCGGTCTGCCGCCCAGTGTGGGCAGCCTGCTCACCGTGGATCTGGTGATGCGTTTTCGTGAACGCTATCCCGCCGCGCAGATCAGCGTGGTGGAGGCACTGAGCGCCAGCCTGCTGGAATGGCTGCAGCTCGGCCGCCTCGATTGCGCCTTGCTGTACAACCCGTCGGTCAATGCGAACATGCGTTTCCGACATGTGCATTCCGAAGAGCTCTACCTGATCGGCAGCCGGAAAGACGGGCATTCGATGCCCGAGAATGTCCCCCTTGCCACGCTGGGTCAGTACCCGCTGATCATCCCTTCGCCGCTGCATTCCGTCCGTCAGCTGATCGAGGCGGACGCGGCGCGTTACGGCGTATCGCTGGACGTAAGGCTGGAAATCGACTCGGTGCGCTCGCTGCTCGATCTGGTCGAACGCGGGGTGGGCTACGGTGTGCTTTCGCGTAATGCGGTGCTTTCGCGGCGTGGGCCACATGACCTGCATGCCGTGCCGATCGTGATGCCCAATATCGTGACCCGGCTGGTGGTCGCGACACCCACGCAGCGACCGATGAGTCCGATCACGGAACGCGCGCTGCTGCTGGTCGACGAGCTGATAGCCGAAGGCAAGCTCGATCCTCCGACCTGATGCTGCAATGCACAATACGCAAGACTTGAGCGGTGATATGCGAATAACGCATATCAGATACGCAGGGCATCGCGTTGTTCACGGGGTCTCGCGGGACGACCATCGTCGCTGTTATTCCCGAACGGCGTCCTGCATCGATGGCTCACGAGATTCCCTGCTGGTACCTGCGCGGCGGCACGTCCAAGGGTCCGTTCTTCCTGGCCCGCGACCTCCCCGACAATAAGGCCACACGCGATACGGTCATTCTTGCGGTCATGGGCTCGCCCGATGAGCGCCAGATCGACGGTCTGGGCGGCGCCAGGACGCTGACCAGCAAGGCCGGCATTCTTTCGATTCCGGCCGACGGCGCCGCCGACCTCGACTTCCTGTTCGGTCAGGTCGGCATCGCCGACGCGCGCGTCGACACCACGCCCAACTGCGGCAACATGCTGGCAGCCGCATTGCCGGCCGCTATCGAAGCCGGGCTGATCGCTGCCGACGCGGGGACGACGACGCGCCGCGTGCGCACGGTGAACACCGGCGTCATCGCCGAAATCACCATCGTCACGCCCGACGGCGTCCCGATGTACGACGGTGACGCTCGTATCGATGGCGTGCCGCGCCCGGCCGCGCCGGTGACCTGTCGCTTCCTCGATACGGAAGGCTCGCTCACCGGCAGCCTGCTGCCCACCGGCAACGTACGCGACACGGTGGACGGCATCGAGATGACCCTGATCGACAACGGCATGCCCGTCATGATCGTCGCGGCGGCCGATCTGGGCGTGCGCGGTGACGAGACTCCCGCCGAGCTCGACGCCAACGACGCGCTGAAGGCACGCATCGAGGCGCTGCGCCTGCAGGCCGCGCCGCTGATGAACCTCGGTGACGTCAGCTCGAAGCCGGTGCCCAAGATCACTCTCGTTTCGGTGCCTCGCGCCGGTGGAACGCTCGGCACGCGCACCTTCATCCCGCACGACTGCCACACGTCGATCGGCGTGCTGGGCGCGGTCACCGTCGCCACGGCCGCGGTGCTGCCGGGCTCGGTCGCGTTCGACCTGGCGACGCAGAGCGAAGGCGACACACGCACGCTCTCCATCGAACACCCCACCGGCGAATTCAGCGTCGAGGTCGGCCTCGAAGGTCACCGCGTCGTACGCGCCGCGCTACTTCGTACGGCCCGCCTGCTCATGCGCGGCACCGTTCCCGTCTCACCTTCGATCTGGCGCGGACCTGCCGCCTGATCCTTCCCCCTGGAGTCCATGATGTCCGACCAGAAGACCGCTCTCATCGTCAGTGCCCACTCCGCCGACTTCGTCTGGCGCGCCGGCGGCGCCATCGCGCTGCACGCCGCACAGGGGTGGAAAGTGCATATCGTCTGCCTGTCCTTCGGCGAGCGCGGCGAGTCCGCCAAGCTGTGGCGGCAGGCCGGTATGACGATGGAGAAGGTAAAGACCGACCGTCGCGCGGAAGCACAGGAAGCGGCCGATATACTCGGTGCCAGCGTCGAGTTCATGGACATCGGCGACTACCCGATGCGCGCCGATCTCGACGTCGTGTTCCATCTGGCCAAGGTTTACCGCGAACTGCGTCCGTCCTTCGTGCTCAGCCACTCGCTGAAAGATCCGTATAACTTTGACCACCCGCTGGCAACCCACATGGCGCAGGAGGCGCGCGTCGTCGCGCAGGCCCACGGCCATGAGCCGCAGGTGCCGGTGATCGGCGCGCCGCCCGTGTTTCTCTTCGAGCCGCATCAGCCGGAACAGTGCGAGTGGAAGCCCGAGCTGTTCCTGGACATCACCCCGGTGTGGGAAAAGAAAAAGGCCGCGTTCGAAACGATGCGCGCGCAAGAGCATCTGTGGGAGTACTACACCCGCGTCGGTCTGCAGCGCGGTGCCCAGGCGTCGCGTAATTCGGAGTTCAAGATCACCTACGCCGAAGCGTTCCAGCGCGTATTCCCGCACGTCACGCAAGGGACCCTGGCATGATCGGTATCGTCGTCCGCAATCGCCCGTCGATCACGAAGGAGCAGGCCGAATCGCTCGCTTCGATGGGCGTGGCCACCGTGCACGAAGCGCAGGGTCGTATCGGTCTGTTTCAGCCACCCATCGCGCCGATCCAGCGCGACGCGTCCATCGCCGGCTCCGCGGTCACCGTGCTCGCACAGCCTGGCGACAACTGGATGCTGCACGTGGCGGTGGAGCAGTGTCGCCCTGGCGACATCCTCGTCGTCGCCTGCACGACCGGGAACACCGATGGCATGTTCGGCGACCTGCTCGCCACGTCGCTGCAGGCGCGTGGGGTCGCCGGCCTGGTCATCGACGCCGGTGTGCGCGACAGTGCCGAGCTGCGTCGCATGGGTTTCCCCGTCTGGGCGCGCGCCGTGCATGCGCGCGGCACGGTCAAGGCCACGCTCGGCTCGGTCAACGTGCCGGTGGTCATCGGCGGTCAGCTGGTCAGCCCCGGTGACGCGATCGTCGCCGACGACGATGGTGTCGTCGTCGTCACCCATGCGACGGTGGAGAAAGCCATCGCGGCCTCGCGCAAGCGCGTGATGAACGAAGCATCGAAGCGCGAGCGTCTCGCCGCCGGCGAACTCGGGCTGGACATCTATGACATGCGACCGAAACTGGCCGAAGCCGGTCTGCGCTATGTGGACGATCTCCCGAATGAATGATCCCCTGAAATCCTGCCTTCCCCCCGATCCGAACCCGACCCGACCTGCGCAGGCGCTCCCTGCGGGGTCCTGCGACGCGCACTGCCACGTCTTCGGTCCGGCGAATCGTTTTCCGTACGCCGCGGACCGCAGCTACACCCCACCCGACGCACCGTACGAACACCTGGTCGCACTGCATGACTTTCTCGGTTTCGACCGTGGCGTCATCGTCCAGGCCAGCTGCCACGGCACCGACAATACCGCGATGCTCGACGCCATCGCGCGCGGCGAGGGTCGTTATCGTGGCGTCGCCATCGTCGATGACGGCATCGACGAGAAGGGTCTGGTGGCGCTTAACGACGGCGGCGTGCGCGGCGTGCGCTTCAACTTCGTCCAGCATCTCGGCGGCCGCCCGGACATGAAGGTGTTCTGGCGGGTCCTCGACCGCGTCGCGGAGATGGGCTGGCACGTGGTGCTGCACCTGGACGCGAACGACATCGTCGAGCTCCAGGACACCCTGTCGAAGATCCGTATTCCATTCGTCATCGACCACATGGGCCGCGTGCAGGCCGCCAGAGGCGTTGAGCAGGAACCGTTCCGCCTGCTGGTCGAGCTGATGCGCGACAATCCGCTGGCGTGGGTGAAGGTCTGCGGTGCCGAGCGCGTCTCCGTCGGCAAAAAGCCGTTCGACGACGCCATCCCGTTCGCCAGCACGCTGATCGAAACGGCACCGGACCGCGTGCTGTGGGGTACGGACTTCCCGCATCCGAACATCTCCAAAGACATGCCCAATGATGGCGGTCTGGTCGACCTGATGTTCCGTTTCTGCCCGGATGAAGACCTGCGCAAGCGGTTGCTCATCGACAATCCTGCGCGCCTGTACGACTTCGCCTGATCGAACGCCGAGAACTCCATGTCCGAGAGCACCGCAACGACCCTCCCGCCACCGAAGCCGCGCAAGCCTTTCTACCGGCAGCTGTACATACAGGTCCTCATCGCGGTCGTGATCGGCGTGGCGCTCGGTTACCTTTCCCCGGAGTACGCGCAGAAGATGAAGCCGCTGGGCGACGGCTTCATCGCCCTGATCAAGATGGTGATCGGTCCGATCATCTTCTGCACGGTGGTCACGGGCATCGCCGGCATGCGCGACATGCGCAAGGTGGGTCGTGTCGGCGGCAAGGCGTTGCTCTATTTCGAGATGATCTCGACGGTCGCCCTGTTTTTCGGCCTCGTCGCGGGCCATGTGTTTCATCCCGGCAGCAGCTTCAACGTCGATCCCTCCACGCTGAAGGCTTCAGAGGTCGGCAACTACGTCGCGCAGGGTCACAACATCGAGTCGGTCGACTTTCTGCTGTCGATCATTCCGACGACCTTCGTCAACGCGTTCGCGAAGGGCGATGTGCTCTCGATCCTGTTGATCTCGGTGCTGTTCGGCTGCGCGCTGGCGGCGATCGGTGAGCGCGGCAAGCCGGTGTACGACGTGATCGAGGCGGGTGCGCAGGTGTTCTTCAAGATCGTGCATTACATCACCGCGGTGTCGTCGATCGGTGCGTTCGGCGCGATGGCTTTCACCATCGGCAAGTACGGCGTCGTCTCGCTGGTCCCACTCATGGAGCTGATCGGAAGCTTCTATCTGGTCTGCGTGATCTTCGTCGTGCTGGTGCTGGGGCTCGTCGCGCGGATCGCGGGCTTCAGCATCATTCGTTTCTGCGCGTACATCCGCGACGAGCTGCTCATCGTTCTGGGCACGAGCTCGTCGGAAGTGGTGCTGGCGCCGCTGATGCGCAAGATGGAAGACCTCGGCTGCCCGAAGGAAACCGTGGGTCTGGTCGTGCCGACGGGCTATTCGTTCAACCTCGACGGCACCAACATCTACCTGACGATGGCGATCCTGTTCATCGCGCAGGCACTGAACATCGAGCTCACCATCCAGCAACAGATCACGGTGGCGATCGTGGGCATGCTGACGTCGAAGGGCGCGAGCGGCGTCGCAGGAGCCGCGCTGGTGATGCTGGCATCCACGCTGAGCGTCGTGCCGGTCGTGCCGGTTGCTGGCATGGTGTTGATCCTTGGCATTCACCGGTTCCTCGGCACGGGGCTGGCGATGACCAACCTCGTCGGCAATGGGGTGGCTGCGATTGTCGTGTGTGCGTGGGAGAAGGAGCTCGACCGGTCGAAGCTGCAGGCGGTGCTGAAGGCGGCGTAATCGGGTAGCCGCTTCGCGACACGTGGTCTGGCGGCATCCGCCGCCTCCGTCGTGTTGCTCGGCTGAGGCCGTGGGCAGGTTGGAACCCTGGACCTCAGGCGGCGAGCGAAACCCCAGCCGCCAGCGTATCGAAATACTCGCGTGTAAGGCGGAGCTGCGTGGCGGCGTCTTCGGCCTGATTGACGACGTGGCGGAAGGCCGCATTTTCCGGCCGGTCCTTCGCATACCAGCCCAGGTGCTTGCGCGCGATACGCACGCCCATCTTCTCGCCGTAGAAGGCGTACAGCTGTTCGAGATGCCCGGAGAGGATGTCGCGCACCTCGGTGGGCGTCGGCTCCGCGAGGAAGCCGCCGGTTTCGAGGTGGTGAGCGATCTCGCGGAAGATCCACGGGCGGCCCTGCGCGCCGCGTCCTACCATGATCGCGTCGGCGCCCGTGGCCGCGAGTACGTCGCGTGCCTTTTCCGGCGTCACCACATCGCCGTTGGCCATCACCGGAATGCGCACGCTCGCCTTCACGGCGGCGATAGTGGCGTACTCGGCGTCGCCTTCGTACTTGTCCGCGCGGGTGCGCCCGTGCACCGCGAGCGCCGCGATGCCCGCGTCTTCGGCGATCCTCGCGATGGTCAGCGCGTTGCGGTGCTCACGGTCCCAGCCGGTGCGGATCTTCAGCGTGACCGGGACGTCCACGGCCTTCACGACGGCCTGGAGGATGCGCGCGACGAGCGGTTCGTCCTGGAGCAGGGCGGAGCCGGCCCAGACGTTGCAGACCTTCTTCGCCGGACAGCCCATATTGATATCGACGATCTGGGCGCCGTTGTCGGCGTTGTACTTCGCGGCCTCGGCGAGCATGCCCGGGTCGTAGCCCGCGATCTGAACACTGACCGGCTCGGGTTCGCCGTCGTGGTCCATGCGGCGGAGCGACTTGGTGGTGTTCCAGAGGCGCGGGTCGGAGGCGGTCATCTCGGACACGGCGAGGCCGGCCCCCATGCGCTTGCACAGGAGACGGAACGGTTTGTCGGTCACGCCGGCCATGGGCGCGAGCACCACGCCGGGCGCGATGGAGTAGGGGCCGATGCGCATGCCGGCGATTTTAGCAAACCGTCGCGTCCTGCGGTTTTCACGCCCGCGGGCCATCTGGGCATCTTCGGCAAGGATCGCCCGGCGACCGTTCGGACTATTGTTCCGTCGCGCCAGACGGCCTAACGTCGGAGGTGACGACGGGGGAGCAGTCATGCGAATCAAGACGAGTGCGATCGCCATCGGCGCGGGGTTTCTGCTCGCCGTGGCCTGTGGCTGCGCCGGCGGTGCGGGACGCCCCTCGTTCGACAGCCTCGCGGCGCATCGTGCCGGCGACCCCGCCAGCACCGACCCCTGCGGTCCACGCCGGCCGATCGTGGGTATCTGCCGGATGCTGCGCCCCGTCCGGGGCTGAGCGGTCGGAGCAGGGCCGTCGGAGCCGGACCGTCAAGAAAGGCGGTCACCGGCCGTTATGCTTCCCATGACCGGCGCCGTTTCGCCGGTACGATGCCAACAGGGGCGTAAGCCAGACCATGGGGACCGGGGTGGAGCAGGACATCTGGGAGCGCAAATACCATCTCGCGCTGGAGCGGATGGAGCGCGACGAGCGCGATTTCCGCGATCTCGAAGAAGGCCTGCGCCGGCTCGCCGTCCGTCTGACCGCGCTGGCGCGGGGGCAGGGCACGGATGTCGACCGTCTGCTCGACCGGCTCAACGAGGCTCTGCGCGACTCACCGAATCCGGCCGTGCTGGACGCCTTGCTGGACTCGCTGACCGAAGCGGTGGCCGGCTTGGATCGCCTGCCGCCCGCCGTCAACGATGACGCCCCGGTGGCGACGCTCGTCGCTACGGAAGCATTGGCGGATGCGCCCGTTGCCGACGACATGGTCGAGTCGCTGCGCGCGGACATCGCCCGCCTGCAGGACCTGCTTGCCGCGGTGAGCGCGCGCCTGGGTGACATGACGCGATATCTTGCGGCGGAGCTCGACCACGGCGACGCCACCGACGGCAGCCGGCAGCTGGATGCCACCGTGCGCGAGGAGATGAAGGCGCTCGGCGAAAGCACGCTCGCCGCCACCGATCTGGGCACCTTGCAGGCGGAGGTCAACTCCCGCCTGTCCCTGATCGACAGCCACTTCAGGGAATACCGGGAGCGGGAGGACGCCCGCACGGCCGCCTATCGTGACCGTGCCGAGCGCATGCGCGACCGCGTGGCCGAACTGGAGACACAGACCACCTCGCTGCAGGATTCTCTCCGACGCGAGCACGTGCTGGCCGTCACCGACCCACTCACGGGCCTGCCCAACCGGCTGGCTTACGAGCGGCACATGGAAGGCATCGAGCAGGATGTGCGGAACACGGCTCGCGCCGTATGCGTGGCCGCCTTCGACATCGACCACTTCAAGACGATCAACGACAGCTTCGGCCACGCGGCAGGCGATGCCGTCCTGCGTATCGTCGGTCAGACATTTACGCGTGAGTTACCGGACGACGCTTTCGTCGCGCGCTACGGCGGGGAAGAGTTCGTCGTCGTGTTCGGCGGCGCGTCGCCGGAGCAGGCGAGACTGAAAGCCGAGGGCCTGTGCGCCATGGTGGCGCGGCTGGCGTTCCATGCGAGCGGCAAGCCCGTGACGGTCACCATGTCGGGCGGCATCACGCAATTCGGCCCGGAAGATACCCCTGCAAGGGCATTCGACCGGGCCGATCGCGCGCTTTATGCAGCGAAACGTCTGGGACGCAATCGCTGCGAAGTGGCGTGAAGCCGACTCAGTCGCGACGAGCCAGCAGCATGCCGACGAGGATACCGACGCCGAAGCCACTCAGGATCGCACCGAGCGGACGATGGGCGACCACGTCGCGGACGCTGTCGACGGCATCGCCGGCGGCTGCCTGCACGCGTCCGGCGGTCTCGCGGATCGCGCCTTCGCCTTCGAGCGAGTGATCGCCGACGAGGGCACCGGCGGCGCGCTGCACGCGTCCACCGACGGTATTGGCGGCGCCGCGGATCTGGTCTTCATTCATGGTTGTTTCCTCCCGTTGAGTTCGATGAGCCCAGAAGGTGCCTTGGCGTAAGTGCACGAAGCGGCAAGGCGCCGTCAATCGCATGCTTTCACCGGTTCCATGCCGCGACGCGTCATAATGGTCCACCTCCGGTTCGACAAGGGGTGCACCCACCCATGGAAGCGAAGTCAGACAGCCGACCCGAGGGCGGCGCCGCGGCGCGTCCCGAGGCCATCATCGAGCGTGGCGAGGTCCGCTTTACGGTCCTCACGCCGCGCCTGATCCGTATGGAATGGAGTGCCGACCGCCGGTTTCGCGATGGACGGACCCAGGTGGTCGTCCACCGCGCGCTCGACGCGCCGCCGTTCCAGATCGTCGAAGACGACGTGGCCATCCAGATCGAAACGGACCGGCTGCAGCTGCATTACGAGAAAGACAGCGGCCGCTTCGTCCCCGGCAACCTCCGGATCCGCGTCCGGCGTAAACCGGGCGACGAGGTCGAATGGCGTCCCGGCGATGTCCAGCAGGCCAACCTCGGCGGAACCTTCCGTACACTCGACCGCTACGACGGCGACACCTGGCAGGACGGCAGCAAGCTGCCGCTGGAAGAAGGGCTGATCGCGCGCGACGGCTGGCATGTGGTCGACGATACCGACGGTTTCGGCATCGATGACGAGGGCTGGGTGACCGGGCGTCCGTGCGGCGACCGCCAGGACCTCTACTTCTTCGGCTACGGGCACGACTACCCGGCGGCCCTGGCCGATTTTGCCGCCATCGCCGGGCCGCAACCGATTCCACCGCGGTTCGTCTTCGGCTACTGGTGGTCGCGCTACTGGAATTATTCCGATCAGGAACTGCGCATTCTCGGCGCCCGCTTCGTGAAGGAGCGCATCCCGCTCGACGTGCTCGTGCTAGACATGGACTGGCATACGACCCCGGGGCTGTCACTGCGTCCCGGTCACGAACACAAGGACGTTTTCGGTGAGCCGTCGGGCTGGACCGGCTATACCTTCAATCGCAGTCTGTTTCCCGATCCGGCGGCTTTCATGCGCTGGGCGCGTGGACAGAAGCTCCGCATAACGCTCAACCTGCATCCGGCTTCGGGCGTGCTGCCGCACGAAGAAAAATACGAGGCGATGGCCAAGGCTCTGTCCTGGGATACCTCGACCCGGGCGCCCATCCCGTTCGAGGGCACCTCCCGCACCTACATGCGCGCCTTGTTCGATACCGTGCTGGGCCCGCTGGAGCGCGAGGGCGTCGACTTCTGGTGGCTCGACTGGCAGCAGTGGCCGGAGTCGAAGGCGCATCCGGGTCTGTCGAACACGTGGTGGCTCAACCATGCGTTCTTCACCGAGATGCAGCGTCAGGGCGATCGTCGCGGCCTGATCTATCACCGCTGGGGCGGGCTCGGTAACCATCGCTATCCGATCGGTTTTTCCGGCGACAGCGTGATCTCGTGGACGTCGCTGGCCTACCAGCCGCACTTCACCGCGATGGCGTCCAACGTGTTGTATGGCTACTGGAGCCACGACATCGGCGGGCATACCTTCCACAAACACATCCCGCGACCGGAGCGGCATCTGGAGCCGGAGTTGTACGCGCGCTGGATGCAGCTGGGCGTCTTCAGCCCTGTGTTGCGGACGCACTCCGCAAAGGAAGCCAGTCTGCACAAGGAGCCCTGGCATTTCGGGCCACCTTACGGGGACGCGATCTTCGCGGCGATCCGCCTGCGTTATCAGCTCGCGCCGTATATCTACGCTGCCGCGCGACACGCTTACGATACGGGCCTGTCCATCGTGCGGCCGATGTACTACCACTGGCCCGAATGCGACGAAGCCTACGCGTATCCGTCGCAGTACATGTTCGGTAACGATCTTCTGGTCGCCCCGGTGACCGTGCCGGTCGGTGCGGACGGTACGGCGTCGTTCCCGGTCTGGCTGCCGCCCGGTCTGTGGTACAGCCGCGATGGCGCCGAGTCGTTCGAAGGAGGGCGGGTGCTGGAACGCTCTTACACGCTCGAGGAGATACCCATCTTCGTGCGCCCGGGCAGCGTGGTCCCGCTTTATCCGGAAGGCATGCGGGATCTGGCCAACGTCCCCGACGAACTCATTCTTCAGGTCTTTCCGGGCGACGAAGGCTCGACGGAACTCTACGACGACGACGGCGAGAGCCAGGGCTATCAGCGAGGTGAATGCTCCCGCATCCGCGTGCGCAGCCGACGGGGCGACCGTGCCCATCGAGTGCACATCGACCGCAGTGAGGGAACCTTCGATGGCAAGCACGCGATGCGCTCCTACATCGTCCAGTTCCTCGACGCCGGAATTCCTGAGAGCGTCGAGGTCAACGGCGAGGCACTGCCTTATAGCGCGGAGCCGAAGCCCGGTACATGGTTGTTCGATACCGCATGGCTGTGCATTCGCGTCGATCTCGGTCCGGTGAGCATGGACGAGGCTCACGATATCGTCGCGCGTTTCCTGCCCGAGCACACGCCGCCACCAGGACTGCTGCATCGCATGCGGCGCGCGGAAGAGGCCGTGCTTTATCTCAAGCAGGTCTGGGGCGATATCTCCGCGCTTCCCGACGAGGTCGACCTCGCGGGGCAGGCGGCGCGCGTACTCGCCTACGCCGTCGATCAGGGGGGCGACGCAGGCCGGGGCGACCGTTTCATGGACGGCGTGCGCGCCTTCGAGGCACGATTCATCGCGCTCCCTGAAAGCGTCAACGCCACGCCCATCGACGAAGCGCTGAAGCGCGGCTTCGTTGACGTGCTCGGGCGCTGACGCTTGCGTCGCCGTCTCGGCCTCCTGCTCGTCGTCCTCGCCGCTTTTGCCTTTGCGGTGCAGGCGCAGGACGCGGTGCGCGTGGGCTCCAAGGCGGACAATGAGGGCGCCCTGCTGGGCCAGATCGTGCTGCAGGTGCTGAAGCACGCGGGCATCCCCGTCGTCGATCGCACGCAGCTGGGTCCGACGTCCATCGTGCGCAGGGCGCTCATGAACGGCGATCTGGACGTCTATCCGGAATACACGGGTAACGCCGCCTTTTTCTTCCACAGGGAAAGCGATCCGGCGTTTCGCGATGCGGACAAGGCATGGGCGCTGGCCGCCTCGCTCGATGGAGCGGCCAACCATCTGGTCTGGTTGCGTCCCGCCCCCGCGGACAACCACTGGGCGATAGGCGTCCGTCCCGATGTCGCCCGGCGGCACCGACTGCGTACGCTGGACGATTTTTCACGCTGGGTGCGTGCGGGTGGCGACGTCTACCTGGCAGGCTCGGCCGAGTTCGTCGAGAGCGACGCGGCGCTGCCCGCGTTTCAGTCCGCTTACGGATTCGCGCTGCGCGGCGATCAGCTGCTGGTGCTTGCGGGCGGCGATACGTCGGCGACGATCAAGGCCGCGGCCGAGGGCACCTCCGGCGTCAACGCCACCATGGTGTATTCGACCGACGGCGCGCTCGCGGTGACGGGCCTGGTGGTGCTCGACGACCCGAAGCACGTCGAGATGGTTTACCAGCCGGCCGCCGTGGTGCGCGACGCCGTGCTGCGTCGTTATCCGGGCATGCGCGGGTCGCTCGAAGCGGCGTTCAGGCCGCTCACCGTGGACGTACTTCGCCAGCTCAACGCACGCACGCAGATCGATGGGGAGGACGCTTCCGTCGTCGCCGCGGATTACCTTCGCAAGCAGGGGATGCTGCCTTGAGCCAAGGTGGACTTCCGAAGGACGCACGGCGTGTCGCCGACGACTCCCCGCTTCCGGTGATCGTCCTGACCGCTTTCGGTCTTCTCGCGACGCTCTTCGGCGCTTTCCTGCGCATCGCGCCGAATCGGCTTCTCAGCGGCCACGCGTACAGTCCGCATGCATGGGTGCTGGCGGCGATCTGGGGCATCGCGCTGGTCGGCGCGATCGTACGGTGGCCGGGCCGGCGGATCGTAGTCGGCCTACTCGCCTGGCTGGCGATGACGGGGCTTCCGCTGTTAGCGGGCATCGATGCCCACGCGTGGCTGATGCGCGCCGCGGCGAGCACACGCGTCCAGCTCGGTGCCGGCTTCTGGTTGGCGTGGCTGGCGGCCGCGCTGCTACTGCTGGATCGGTTGCGGCCGGCGCGTCGCGTGGTACAGGTCGTCGCGTGGTTCGCTGCGCTGGTCGCCATCGCGATCATGGCGGCCGCCGGTGCACTCGACGGTCTCGCGCTTGTCCGTGAGTACGCTGCGCAACGCGCCCCGTTCGCCGATGCCTTGCTTACCCATGTCGCGATCGCCGTCGTCACGCTGGCCGTCGCCTTGCTGATCGGTGCGCCGCTCGGAGGATGGGCCTGGCGCGCGAAGCGCGGAGGCGGCGCACTGGTCGGGCTGCTGACCTTCCTGCAGACCGTGCCTTCGCTGGCGCCGTTCGCGTTGTTGATCGGTCCCTTCGCGTGGCTGGCGAACGCATGGCCGGCGCTGGGTGCGATCGGCTTCGGCGGTACGGGCGCGGCGCCCGCCGTCTTCGCTCTCGTTCTGTATGCGCTGCTTCCCGTGGTCCGCTACACGGTCGCCGGACTCGACGCGGTGGCACCAGAGGCGCTGGAGGCCGCGCATGGCCTTGGCATGAGCCGCTGGCAGGTGCTGGCGCGCGTGCAGTTGCCGCTGGGCTGGCCCGTACTGCTCGCCGGCCTGCGCATCGTCGCGGTGCAGACGATCGGGCTGGCGGCCGTCGCCGCGCTCATCGGCGCGGGCGGCCTGGGCCGTTTCGTCTTCCTCGGCATCGGCCAGGGTGCCACGGACATGGTGTTGCTCGGTACGCTCGCGATCATCGGTCTTGCACTGGCGGCCGATGTTCTTTTTCAGGGTCTGCTCGCGTTGACGGAGACTCCCGCATGATCGAGTTCGATCGCGTCCACAAACGTTACGGCGAGCACGTCGTCATCGATGACCTCTCCCTGCGCATCGAGGATGGCGAATTCTTCGTCTTGGTCGGCCCGTCGGGATCGGGCAAATCCACGCTGCTGCGCACGGTCAACCGGCTCGAACCGGTCGATCGCGGCACCGTGCACGTCGACGGTGAAGACGTGGCGACGCGCGACGTCGAGGCCCTGCGTCGGGGGATCGGCTACGCGATTCAGTCGGTCGGTCTGTTTCCACATCGTACGGTGGCCGAGAATATCGCCACGGTGCCGCGTCTCCTCGGATGGGCCGACGCGGCGATCCGTGCGCGCGTGGCCGAGCTGATCGAACTGCTGCGACTCGACGAGCCCGGAATCGCGGATCGCTATCCGGCCACGTTATCCGGCGGACAGCAGCAGCGTGTCGGTGTGGCGCGCGCGTTGGCGGCGCGGCCGCGCATCGTGCTGATGGACGAACCGTTCGGCGCACTCGATCCGCTGACGCGCGAGTCGCTGCAGCAAAGTCTCAAGACCATTCAGCGCGACAGCGGTACGACGATCCTGTTCGTCACCCACGATATGGACGAGGCCTTCAGCCTTGGCGATCGCGTGGCGCTGATGCTCGACGGCAAGATCGCGCAGGTCGGCACACCGCTCCAGCTCATCCGCGAGCCCGCCGACCAACGCGTGCACGAATTCGTGGGCGGTACGCGCACCCGCCTGCGCGAACTGGCCGTGCGTTCGGTGCGCGAAAGCGCGCGTCCCGGCGAGCAGGCCGACGGTGATGCACTCGATATCGCCGCCTCGTTGCAGGACGCACTGGCGTCGATGCTCGCGCAGGGGCGCGACCGCTTACCGGTGGAAGAGCATGGGCGGCCCTTCGGCGTCATTCGCCTCGTCGATCTGGTGGCGCCGCGGCCGTGAGAGCGATCCTTCCCGCCGTGGCGCTGCTGGCCTTACTGCTGGTGCTGCCGTTTTCCGCGCCCGTTTTCCATGCCGGGTGGCCGGTGCTGAGCCACCCCCTGTACACGCGCACCTCGTTCCTCACGTTGACGGCCGCACATCTTTCGCTGGTGTTCGTCGCTACCCTGGTGGCGGTCGCCGTGGGCCTGTCACTCGGAGTGCTGGCGACACGTCCCGGCGGGCGCTCACTGTTGCCGACGGTGCGCGCGGTAGCCGTGATCGGGCAGACGTTTCCACCCGTGGCCGTGCTGGCCATCGCCGTCCCCTTGCTCGGCTTCGGCGCCGCGCCGACCCTGCTTGCGCTGGCGCTGTACGGGGTCCTTCCGGTGCTGGGCCAGACGATCGCGGGGCTCGACAACGTGCCGGCCGCGGCGCTGCATGCGGCGGACGGCATGGGCTACGGACGCTGGCGCCGCTTGTGGGAAGTGGAGTTGCCGCTCGCCGCGGGCCCGATCATGGGTGGCGTGCGTCTATCGGCCATTGTCGGTGTGGGCACGGCGACGATCGGGTCGGCGGTCGGTGCGACGACGCTGGGTTCGCCTGTGGTGGAGGGGCTTGTGGGCAACAACACCGCGTATGTGATCCAGGGCGCGCTGCTGGTGGGGGCACTCGCGTTGACGATCGACGGAGCGCTGGGTGCCCTGGAGCGCCGGATCCGTCGGTTGCCTTGACGGATCCGGCGAGCCTTATCGCCTTACCAGATCTTCACCCGCTGCTTCGGGTCCAGATACAGCTTCTGCCCCGGTTTCGGCTGGAACGCGTCGTACCAGGGGTCGAGGTTACGCACCGTCTGCGCACGGAACTCACCCGGCGCATGACCGTCACCGATCACCTGGGCACGAAGCGCCGCGTCACGGGTCTTGGTCCGCCACGACTGCGCGAAGGCCAGGAAGAATCGCTGATCGCCGCTGAGGCCGTCGATGACCGGTGCGGGTTTACCACCCAGGCTTTCCTTGTATGCCGCATAGGCAATGGTCAGGCCTGAAAGGTCGGCGATGTTCTCACCCAGCGTCTGCTGGCCGTTGATATGCAGGCCCGGCAGCGGTTCGTACTGGTTGAACTGCTCGACGAGCCGCTGACCGGCATCCTTGAAATGCTTCTGGTCGGCATCGGTCCACCAGTTGGCCAGGCGTCCCTGTGCGTCGAACTCGGCGCCCGTGTTGTCGAAACTGTGGCTGATCTCGTGACCGATCACGGCGCCGATCGAACCGTAATTGGACGCGGGGTCGGCCTTCGGATCGAAGAACGGGGCTTCGAGAATGGCGGCGGGGAAGTTCAGCGAGTTCTGCAACGGCAGGTTGACCGCGTTGACCGTCTGCGGGGTCATCCACCACTCGGCACGATCCACCGGCTGGTGCAGCTTGGCGACCTGATGGCGGTACTCCGCCAGCGTGGCGCGCTGATGGTTGCCCAGCGCGTCGTCGGGACGAATCTCCAGCTTCGAATAATCGCGCCAGGTATCGGGGTAGCCGACGCCGACCTTGATCGTCGCGATCTTGGCCTTGGCCTTCTGTCGTGTGGCCGGCGACATCCATTCCAGCGTATCCACGCGGGCATCGAACGCCTTCAGGATGTTCTTCACCATGTCCTCGACCTCGGCACGCGAGGAAGCGGGGAAATAGCGTTTGACGTAGATCTGACCCACGGCATCGCCGAGATCGACATTGACCCGGCCCACGCCCCGCTTCCAGCGGTCCCGCTGTTTCGGTGTGCCGGTCAGCACCTTGCCGTAGAAGCCGAAGGCGAGGTCGTCATAGGCTTTCGGCAACAGGCCGGAGGCATTTTCGTTGATGGTGTGAAAGCGCAGCCAGGCCTTCCACGTGTCCAGCGGTTCACTGGCGACCAACGCCGCGAACTTCGTCACGGTGGCCGGCTGCCAGACGATGAAGGTCGGCTGGTCGTCGAGGCCTGCCGCCTTGAAATAGGCGTCCCAGTCGATACCTGGCGCCCGGGACGCGAACGCGCTGCGCGGCCAGGGATTGTTCGCCTTGTGGATGTCCTCGCTGTCGACGATGGATTCCTGGGCCTGTGCGATCTTCGTTTCCAGTGCGACGATGGCTTTCGCCTTGCCGGCGGCATCGGGCGTGCCGGCCTGCCGCAGCAGCGCTTCGACGTACGCGGCGTACTTCGCGCGGGCGTCCACCATGTCCTTGTCATTCTTCAGGTAGTAATCGCGGTTGGGCATGCCCAGTCCGCCCTGCAGCAGGTACGGCATGTTCTTCGAAGGATCCTCGAGGCCCTGCGCGACGAACAGGCCGAGCAGGTGGCCGGTGTCGAGGTTTGTCGCGTTGATCGGGTCGACGTCCGCACGCAACTGCGCTCCCAGCGCCGTCGACAGGGCGGCTTTATCCCCGATGGCGTCGATCGCACCGAGCGCGGGCTGCAACGGCGCCAGGCCGGCTTTCTCGATCGCCGCCTCGTCCATGTAGGCCTTGTAGTAGTCGGCGATCAGCCGCTGGTTGCTGCCGGCGGCAGGGCTGCCTTCGCCCGCGGCCTTGATCAGTTCCGCGTTGCGCTTCTCGGCCTTCTGGAAAACTTCGAGGAACACACCCGTGCTGGCGCGGTCGGCGGGAATGACCGCGGTTTTCTTCCATGCGCCGCTGGCATATCCGTCGAAGTCGTCACCGGGCTGTACCGCGTGGTCGATGCCTTTCAGGTCGATGCCCGACGGATCGGCCGCCAGGGCCGCCGAGGAGGCGAGTCCGCAGGAAATCGCGGTCGCAAGAATCCGGTGAATCGTAGCCATGGGGCGCGTCCATTGAAGAGGGGAGGCCACGATAGCCCATCGGTCATGGCCCCACGAAGGCTGCCGGGGGATATGCCCTAATGACTGTCCGGCCCCGCAACGGGGTCGGCATGGGTGGGCCGCGGGTCGCCCGGGCTCGCCCGGACCTTCAATTGGCAGCAGATCTTTAGGGAGATCTATATGAACGCACGTTTCGAACTCACCGGCTCGCAGACCAACATCGCCAGCTATCCGCTCTGGGCACAGGACATGGTGTCGTCCTGTGAGGATGCGCGGCGGCAGATCGTCAGCCATCCCATGTGGGATGCGATGAAGACGGCCACGCTCGACCCGGTGACCACGCGCAACTTCATGGTCGGTGTGTGGCCGGTCATCGAGCGGTTCCCGGGGTACATGTCGCACAGCCTGCTGAAGACCCGCTACGGCCGCAGCCCGGGCGACGACCTCGCCCGTCGCTGGCTGGTGCGGAACATCCGCGTGGAACAGAACCACGCCGAGTACTGGCTGAACTGGGCGGAGTCGGCGGGCGTGTCCCGCGAGGACGTCCTGACGGCGGAACCCCCGAAGGGCAGTCAGGCGCTGGCCAACTGGTGCGAGGAGGTCAGCCGCGACGACTCCCTGGCCGCCAGCATCGCCGCGACCAACTATGCGGTGGAGGGGGCGACCGGCGATTGGTCGCAGATTATCTATGACAGCCAGGCCTATGCGGAAAGCCTGCCGATTTCGGGCCGCAAAGCCGGCCTGCGTTGGCTTCAGCTTCACGCCGCGTATGACGATACCCATCCGTGGGAGGCGCTCGAAATCGTCTGCACCATCCTGGGCACCAATCCACCGGTGGATCAGATCGAGCACATCAAGGAATGTGTCCGTCGCAGCTATATCGGCATGAGCATCACGCTCGACCGGTGCATGGATGCCCCGGCTCTCGTCCGCACGTTGAACGAGGTTGCCGCGTAACTCGCATGTTGGGCATCTTCTGGCGCAATATCACGTAAGTACGAGATCCGAGGAAGCGATGCGTCGCGTTGAGACCATTCACCCACAACCGTTGTCGAGACGCCTCAGGCCGCTGGCCTATGCGCTCGTCGCTGTCGTGGGCCTCGTTCTCGCATTGACGTGGGTTGCCCTGCAGACCCAGGTGACTCTCGCCGGTTTTCTCAACGGCGAGAGTCTTTGGGCAAAGGCTCAGAAACAGGCCGTGATCGACCTCGACGAGTACGCGGCGCACGGCCGCCCCGGCGATCTTGCCGCTTACCGGCGCAATTTCGCCGTCCTGATGGCCGACCGCAGTTCCCGCGACGCCATCGCCAGCGGTCGCTACGAACAGGCGGCCGTCGAAGACGGATTTGCCCGCGGCGGGGTCATCCCCGAGGCCATTTCCGGCATGGTCTTCATCTTTCGTTACTTCGACGGCATGCCCTACGTCCGCGAAGCGATCGCCGAGTGGCGTTCGGTGGACGCCAGTCTTGCCGAAATCGACGAGATCGCCGGTCGCCTCGAGCATGCCTACGCGTCGGGCACACCGTCCCCGTCCCTGCTCGACGACGAGCGCGGCCGTATCGCTGCGCTCAACACTTACGTCGAGCCGCGCACCAAGGCGTTCTCCCTCTATATCGCCAACGGCGCCTCCTGGCTTGGCAAGGTGTTGTTCTTCACCGTGCTGGGCGTGGCCGCGCTGGCTTCGCTTCTCTGGTTGCGCATGGCTCAGCGCATCCTCGTCGGCATCCGCGGCACCGAGGAGCGTTACAGCCTCCTGTTCGACAGCGCCGCCGACGCCATTTTCATGGTGGACGAGGAAACCGGCAGGATCCTCGACGCCAACCACCGCGCCGCCGCGTGGGTGGGATGTCCGTCGGGCGAACTGATCGGCATCCAGCTGGCCAGCCTGTTCGTCGATGGCTCACCCCATGCCGGCGCCGGTATGCTGCGCAACGGCGACGGCAGCGTGCGTCCCGTGGAGACCCAGAGCAGCCTCGTGGTCTGGGGCTCACGCCAGGTTTCTCAGGCCATCGTGCGTGATATCTCCGATCGCGTAGCGATGGAGCAGGAGCGCAGAATCGCTTCCGAAGCGCTGGCCAGCATCGCCGAGGGCGTCATCATCGCCGACGCGGACCGCCGCGTGACCTCGGCGAACGCCGCGCACACCAAGCTCACCGGCATGCCCGTGCAGACGCTGCGACGCACGCGCTTCGACGCCACCCGCACGTTGCCCGACGGCCGTCCGTTGCCGCAGACCCTGTGGGACGATATCGCCGCCGGCGACAACTGGCTGGGCGAGGTGGAGAGCCGCCGTGCGGATGGCACGACGTATCCCGAGCTGATGAGCATCAGCACCATCCGCGACAGCGAAGGCCGGCCGCAGCACTACGTGGCCGTGGTCTCCGACATCACGGCACGCAAAGCCGACCGGCAGCGTCTGCAGCACATGGCGACCCACGATCCGCTGACCGGCCTGGTCACCCGCTCCGAGTTCGAGCGCCGCTGCGCGGAGGCCATCACCCGCGCGGCCCACGAACGCGGTGCGGTCGCGGTACTGTTCGTCGACCTCGATGCCTTCAAGGTCATCAACGACAGCTACAGCCATGCGACCGGCGACGCGCTGCTGATGCGCGTGGCCGAGCGCATTCGCGCCCAGCTGGCGCCGCACGACGTGGCAGGCCGCATCGGCGGCGACGAATTCACGGTGCTGATCGCCGACCTGCGTTCGCGCGAGGAGGCGCTCGCCGTCGCCGAGGCCGTCCTGGCGGCGTTGGCCAAGCCCTTCGACCTGGGCGATTACGAGCTGTTCGTCAGCGCGAGTATCGGCATCGCCGGTTACCCGCTGGACGGCAACGACGCGGTCACCCTGATCGCCAACGCTGACGCCGCGATGTACGTGGCCAAGACCGAAGAGCGCAATGCCTTGCGGCTCTACACGCCCAAGATGCACGCGGACGCGCGGCGCCGGCTCAAACTGGCTTCCGAGCTGCGCCAGGCATTGGTCCGCAAGGAGTTTACGCTGGCCTACCAGCCCAGTGTCGAGATGAAGACCGGCCGCATCGTGGCCGTCGAAGCGCTGATCCGCTGGCGCCATCCGGAACGCGGCAACGTGCCGCCGGATGAGTTCATCCCGATCGCCGAGAACCTCGGCCTGATCCGTCAGATCGATCAATGGGTGCTGGAAACCGCGTGCGCGCAGCTGAAACACTGGGATGACGCGAAACTGCCGCCGCTGCGCATGGCGGTGAATGTGTCGGCAAGTTCCTTCGGCCATCCGGACTTCCTGCCCGGTGTGAGCCAAGCGCTCCTCGATACGGGAATCGCGCCCCAGCGCCTGCTCATCGAACTGACCGAGAGCGCGATTCTGCGGCTGGGCGAAGACACCGAGCGCTCCATGCAGTCGTTGCACAGCCTTGGCGTCGGCGTGGCGATCGACGATTTCGGCACGGGGTATTCGTCGCTGGCCTACCTCAAGCTGCCGGCGGTCGCCTATCTGAAGATCGACCGCTCCTTCGTGACCGGCCTGCCGGCCAACGGCAACGATGTGGCGATTACGGAAGCCATGGTGGCGATCGCGCGCAGCCTCGACCTGCACACGATCGCCGAGGGCATCGAGACCGAAGCCCAGCACGAGTTCCTGTTGCGAGCGGGTTGCCAGGAAGGGCAGGGCTTCCTCTACTCACGCCCGCTGCCGCCTGACGAGATCGAGCGTTTGCTGGCACCGCACAAAGCCTCGGGAGCGAAGAGGCTTTCGCTGGTGCCGCCGCGTCGGGCCTGAGGGCCCGGCTTGCGCCATCGCGCTCACAAAAGCACACCAGGCCAATCGCACCGGCCGGCCTTCGAATCACAATGACCGTCCCCATATAGCGGACAACGTACCCGTGCAAGGATCTACCGTGTCCACCCACGATTCCCTCGTATTTCTCTTCGACGTCGACAACACCCTGATCGACAACGACCGTTTCGGCGCGGATCTCGCCGCGCGCCTCGAAGAACGTCTCGGGGCCGAAGGCCGCGATCGGTACAACGCGATCGACAAGGAGATCCGCAAGCAGGTCGGTTATGCGGACTACCTCGGTGCGCTGCAGCGCCTGCGCGGACAGGACAGCGACATGGCCTATATGGATCTGTCGTTCTTCCTGCTCGACTACCCCTTCGAGGCACGTCGTTTTCCCGGCGTGCTCGAAGCGATCGATCACCTGCGCACGATCGGTCGCCCGGTGATCATGTCCGACGGCGACACCGTGTTTCAGCCGCGCAAGATCCGCCGCGCGGGATTGTGGGAGGCGTTCCGCGAGGACGTGCTGATCTACATCCATAAAGAAGAGATGCTCGACGACATGCAGCGGCGCTATCCGGCCGATCACTACGTGATGGTGGACGACAAGCCGCGCATCCTTGTGGCGCTCAAGAAGCTGCTGGGCGACAAGGTCACCACGGTATTCGTCAGGCAGGGGCATTACGCGGCCGCGGCCGGCGCGGATCTCGAGGAGACGCCGCCGGATATGACGATCGACTCGGTGGCGGAGCTGGCGACGATGGGGCGTGAGGCGTTTCTCGCGACGGCCTGAGGCCGGTCCGGTCCACGATGCATCAGAGCTCGAAGGCGTTCGGAATCCACTCGATCCCGTCGCCCTCGAACGCCAGCACGTCGAACCGGCATGGCCTGCGCGCATCGTGCGGATGCCAGGCCAGCCAGAGATGCGCGGCGCTGATCAGCTTGCGTCGCTTGGCGGCCGTGACCGAGCCGACGGCGCCGCCGAACGCGGCGCTGCGCCGATAGCGTACCTCGACGAAAACGAGGGTCTCGCCGTCGCGCATGACGAGGTCGATCTCGCCGTGACGGCAGAGAAAGTTGGAGCGGACCAGCCGTAGTCCGCGCTCCCGCAGAAACGACAACGCCGCGCCTTCGAAACGGTCTCCGGTGGCGCGGCGCTCGGTGGTCTTCTTCGTCGTGGTCACGCGAACCTCCCTGTTCGCGCCGGTGGGAATCAGCCCCCGCCGCTTTCGACGTTCGGGGCCGTGGCCGGCGCTTCGAGTTCGAGGCTACCCGCGACCGGGCGGGCGACGCCGTCGGCGAAGCGCGCCCAGATGAGTACGCGACGGACGCGACCGAACTCATCCGCGACCAGCTGGCCGGTCGCGCCGGGCAGGTAGCTGCCCGGATGACCACGCATCCAGTCGATATAGGGCACCAGTCCCCAGGCATCCATGCCGAAGGCGAACAGGCGGGCGGTGACGCCGCGCGTCGCGGGCACGGCCGCATTCAGTTCGCTGCGACGGGCGAGGCCCGGCTGGGCGTCGAACAGCCACGGCGCGTCGCAGAACTCCACGCCTTCCAGGTCACGATCGGCGGCGGGGTCGTCGCTGCCGCCGTACACGTGCGAGGTCGCGAAGACGGGCAGGTTGTTCTTCGCCAGACGCAGCTGCGGGATCAGCAGACGCGCCTGCTGCGGTTTCATGCTGATGAAGACGCCGCTGGTGGCCGGATCCTGGCCAACCGGTTCGGACAACTGCGACGCGAAATCGATGCTGCCGGAGTCCAGCGTGATCTGGCCGGCCAGGGTGCCGCCACGCGCCTGCCACTCGGCGCGGAAGGCGTTGCCGGCGCGGCGTGCGAAATCGTCGGTGGAGACGATCGACGTAGCGGTCTTCATGCCGCGGTCGGCCATGTGGTCGGCTACCTGCGCGCCCTCGGTTTCAGGCAGCAGGCCGAACTCGTTGGCACCCGACGGCGGCAGGTTCTTGTTGTCGCTCGGGTAGTTCAGCGTGAGCATCGGTGCGGGCAGGGCGCCCTTGGCGAAGATGGCCGACACGCCTTCGCGATTGAGCGGGCCGACGACGAAGCGAGCGCCCTCGGCGACCGCCTTGTCGTAGGCGGCGACGGCATGCGCCGCATCGTTGCCCGAATCGTAGACCGCGACGTCCGGACGCGTCGCACCCGTGCGGCTCGCATCGACGTAATTGGTAAAGAAGCCGTCGCGGATGGCGGCGCCCGCACCGGCGAGCGGGCCACTGAGGGGCAGCAGCAGCGCGACCTTGGTCGGCACCTTATAGCCTTCGCGTACGCCCTTCTCGCCACTGACCGTACCGACGGCCTGATCGAGCACCGCCGGTGAGCGGTCGACGCTGCCGAGCTGGGACTGTGCTTCCGACACCCAGGGTTTCATCGGATCGTTCGCCGGCAATGCCGCGGCACGCTCGGCGAGGGGCTGGGTACCGAGGCCGGTGAGCAGGGTGAGGATCTGCTGGCGGTTCTGTTCCCGGTCGATGCCGTGCAGCTGGCCGTCGAGCTCGACACGGGTCTGCGCGGCGCTCCACGGATCGTTCGACGCGGCCTGAGCCCGTGCGCGCAATTCGGCCAGGCGTTGCGAGACCTGGGGCGAGACGTGCGACGACGGCTTGCCGGTCAGCGACAGGGCGGTCGTCGGGTCGTTGTTCTTCAGTGCGATCTCCGCGCGTAACGCATCGAAGCGCAGGGAGTCTTCGCCCTCGAGGCGCGAGCGGCGGATGTCCGTGACGACCGGTGCGGCGCGATCGAGGGCGCCTTCCTGGCGGTACGACTCGGCGGCCAGCAGCTTGTAATAGTCGCGGTGATCGCTGTCCTGCGCAGCCAGCGCAAGGTAAGCCTGAGCCGCCTGATCGAACTGTCCCTTGATGTAAAGGGCCTGCGCCGCCTGCGTCGCCTCGCCGGTGGGCGCGGTCGTACGTTGCTGGACGCCGCCCTGGGTCACGCAGCCGGCGAGGCCGGCGCAGAGCAGGAGGCCAAGGGTCGAGGCACGGATCGGTCGCATCGCAAATAATTCCTTGATAGGCACGTCGGCGCCCTCCGGCGCTGAAACGCTCGGATCATAGCCCATCGTTTCGCGAGGCCGGCGTGAGGCGCGTCCGGTCAGGCGCCGTAGAGGGCCTTGCGCGGGGCGCCGGTGATCGCGGCCGCCAGCTTCGCCGCCCTGGCCGGAGGCAGTTCGTCCTTGAGGATCGCAAACACGCGAAGTCCCTCGCTGAGGCGTTCGTCCTCGCCGGCTTCCCGCCCGGCGACCATCACCACGAACTCGCCCTTCTGCTGGTTGGGATCGGCTGACACGCGCTCGACCAGCGCCGAGAGCGGGTCACCCAGCACGGTCTCGAACATCTTGGTCAGCTCCCGGGCCACCACGGCCTCGCGATCCGCGCCGAACGCTTCGCGCATGTCTTCGAGCGACTCGACGATGCGGTGCGACGACTCATAGAAGATCAGCGTGCGCGATTCGCCGGCCAGTTCCGCCAGGCGCGAGCGGCGGGCGCCCGCTTTCGCGGAGAGAAATCCCTCGAAGACGAAGCGGTCGCTGGGCAGGCCGGCGACCGACAAGGCGGCGATGACCGCGCTGGGGCCCGGGACCGGACTGACCCGGAGGCCGGCGATGCGGGCGGCACGCACAAGACGGAACCCCGGATCGCTGATCAGCGGCGTCCCGGCATCCGAGACCAGGGCGACATCGTCGCCGCCGCGCATGCGCTCCACCAGGCCATCCACTGCCGTGCGCTCATTGTGGTCGTGCAGCGCGACCAGTGGCGTATCGATATTGAGGTGCTGCAGCAGCGGCCGGGTGTGGCGGGTGTCCTCGGCGGCGATGACCCTTGCCCGGCGCAGCGTTTCGATGGCGCGCGCGCTGATGTCGTCGCGATGACCGATCGGGGTGGCGACGACATGAAGCGTACCGGGACGGGGCGGGGACATCGGTGCATCCGGTGAGCAGGGCCGGACATTGTAACCGTCCCGTTCCGGCTATAATCGGAAGTGGAGTCGGCCGGACAGTCGCGTCGCGCCTTCGGGCGTATCGAGGAAAGTCCGGGCTCCATAGGGCAGGGTGCCAGGTAACCCCTGGGCAGCGTGAGCTGACGGCCAGTGCAACAGAGAGCAGACCGCCGATGGCCCCGCAAGGGGATCAGGTAAGGGTGAAAGGGTGCGGTAAGAGCGCACCGCGTGCGGGGACAACGTCGCATGGCACGGTAAACCCCACCCGGAGCAAGACCAAATAAGGGGACTATGACGTTGCCCGCGTCGTCCCCGGGTAGGTTGCTGGAGCCTGGCGGTGACGCCAGGCCGAGAAGAATGACTGTCACGTCGCAAGACGCACAGAACCCGGCTTACAGGCCGACTCCTTCTCTTCTTGAGCGGTGTGGGAGCGACGAATGTCGCTCCCACCTGTCTTTGCGGCCTCGTCACGGACGTCGACGGCGAGTTCGGTGAACGTGAGTTCAGCCCCACCCCTGATTTCACATTTCGCAGACGTCTGAAATCCCGGACTCATTCGCAAAAAACCTCAACGATTCAACCACCTCCCGCCCCTTCCTCAGAAACGGCTGGAATTGGTGATGAACGTGAGCTTTCTCCTTGATTCACAAGAAAAATTTCCTTGACAGTCTCAGGACCCGAGACTATCGTGGGCCCCAGTGTGAAATCGTGGGATTCGGTGGGGCGGACTGCAGACAATGTTCCAAGGTGAGACAGCCATCACGATCGACGACAAGGGTCGTCTGACGATCCCGACCTCGTATCGGGATCTGGTGGCCGACGCCTGCGCGAACCGTCTGGTGATCGCTTACAACCCTTTCGATACCGGTTGCCTCTGGATCTTTCCGTACGCGGAGTGGGAGAAGGTGCGCGACCAGGTCAATGCGCTCCCCAGCGTCAAGGCCGTCCATCGCGCATTGCAGATGAAACTGGTGGGTGCCGCGGCCATCGTCGAACCCGACGGAGCGGCCCGCATCCTCCTTCCATCGAGCCAACGCGCGGCGGCCGGACTGGAGAAAAAAGCCATCCTGCTGGGGATGGGCAACAAGTTCGAGCTTTGGAGCGAACAGGCCCACCTCGCGAAGATCCGCCAGACCATCGGCGAGGACGACATCAGCGACGACATGGCGGAACTGCAGTTGTGACGACGAACTAATTCGAGGTGCTGGTGAAACGGGAGCGGGATGTGGCGATGGCGGGGGTCGATGTACACATCCCGGTGATGCTCGACGAAGCGGTGGAGGGCCTCGCCTTGCGCGAGAACGGGCGCTATCTGGATGGGACGTTCGGTCGTGGGGGTCATGCCTCGGCGATCCTTGCCCGTCTCTCGGATGAAGGCCGCCTGTTCCTCATGGATCGCGATCCCTCGGCCATCGCCGTCGCCGAAGCCGGTCTCGCCACCGACCCGCGTGTCACCCTGCGCCACGACAACTTCGCCACGATGGGTGAGTGGCCCGCGCTCGAAGGCGGCCTCGACGGTATCCTGCTCGATCTCGGCGTGTCCTCGCCGCAGCTGGACGATCGCAGCCGCGGCTTCAGTTTCATGGCCGACGCGCCGCTCGACATGCGCATGGACACCACGCGCGGTATCAGTGCCGCCGAGTTCCTGGCCGACGCCGACGAAGCCGAGATCGCCGACGTGCTCTGGCGCTTCGGCGAAGAGCGCTTCAGCCGCCGCATCGCCAGGACCATCGTCGAGCGCCGCGCGACCGCGCCGATCACCCGCACCGCGGAGCTGGCCGACCTCGTCGCCGGTTGCGTCGGTCGCCGCGAGCCAGGCAAGAACCCCGCCACGCGCACGTTTCAGGCGCTGCGCATCCGCGTGAACGCGGAACTCGAATCCGTCGAGCGTGGCCTGGACGCCGCGCTCGACCTGCTCAACGTGGGCGGCCGCCTCGCCGTGATCAGCTTCCATTCGCTGGAAGATCGCACGGTGAAGCAGTTCATTCGTGCCCACGAAGGTCGCGTGCAGGGCAGTCGTCGCGGACCGCCCGCGGCGGCGAAGCTGGCCCGCCTCAAGCCGGTGGGCAAGGCGATTTTTCCGTCCGACGCCGAGGTCGCCGCGAACCCGCGTTCGCGCTCCGCCGTGCTGCGCGTCGCGGAGAAGCTCGCATGAAGGTCTTCGGCGCGATCTGCCTCTCGATCCTGCTGCTGGCGGTCATCGCCAGCGCGATCGGGGTGGTGTGGACGCGCCACGAGAGCCGCGTGCTCTTTGTCGAACTGTCCCATCTGCAGAGCCAGAAGGACGACCTTGGCGTGGAATACGGTCGCCTCGAACTCGAGCAGGCCACCTACGCCGAACCCAGCCGCATCGATGCGGACGCCCGCGGCAAGCTCGGCATGTTCACGCCGAAGCCGCAGGACATCCAGCTGGTGCGCCGATGAAGGCGCGCTACGGCAAGCCCGTCGTGCCCAGCCGCCGTCGCGGTCAGGGCCCGAGCCCGCGCAAGCGTATGACCGTCGTCGTGGCGCTGCTCTGTGTCGCCGCGTCGGGTCTGGTCGTGCGCGCGTTCGATCTGCAGGTCGTGCGTAAGCAGTTCTATCAGGACCAGGGTGACGCGCGCTTCCTGCGCGAAATGCCCATCGCCGTGTCCCGCGGCACGATTTTCGATCGCAACGGCGAGCCGCTGGCCGTGTCGACCCCGGTCGCCTCGATCTGGGCCAACCCGCCCGAAGTACTCGAGAACGCCGACCGCATCCCTGAGCTGGCCAAGGCCCTGCACGTCGACGCCGACGATCTGAAGCAGAAGATCGAGCAGCGCGCGGACAAGGAATTCATGTACATCGCTCGTCAGCTGCGTCCGGAAGACGCACAGGCGATCGTCGATCTGAAGATCCCGGGTATCTCGTCGCAGCGCGAATACCGCCGCTATTACCCGTCGGGTGCGGTCAACAGCCACATCCTCGGCTTCACCAACATCGATGACCACGGCCAGGAAGGTCTGGAGCTGGCGTTCGATGAATGGCTGTCCGGCAAACCGGGCGCCAAGCGCGTGATCCGCGACCGCATGGGCCATGTGGTGGAAGACGTCGAGCTGGTGCGTGAGCCGCAGCCGGGTCGCGACATCACGCTGTCGATCGACCGCCGCATCCAGTACCTCGCCTATAGCGCGCTGAAAGACGCTCTGGAAAAGAACAAGGCCGACTCGGGCTCGATCGTGGTGATGGATGTCCACACCGGCGAAGTGCTCGGCATGGCCAACCTGCCGTCGTTCAATCCGAACGCCGTGCGCGGCAGCACGCCCAACGATCGCCGCAACCGCGCCGTCACCGACGTGGTCGAGCCGGGCTCGACCATGAAGGCGTTCACCATGGCCGCGGCGCTGACCAGTGGCAAGTACACGCCGACCTCGCCGCTGATCGAGACCTCGCCGGGCACCTGGATGATGGGCGGCCACCCGGTACGCGATACCCATAACTGGGGCACGCTGACCCCGACCGGTGTGATCACCAAGTCGTCGAACGTCGGTGCCGCGAAGATCGCGATGACGCTCGATACCGACTTCCTCTATTCGATGTGGAAGTCGTTCGGTATCGGCAACAGCACCGGTAGCGGGTTCCCGGGCGAAGCCGCGGGCTATCTGCCGGTGAGCCGCACCTGGAAGCCGATCGAAAAATCGCGCATGGCCTATGGTTACAACCTCAGCGTGACCCCGCTGCAGCTGGCCACGGGTTACGCCGGTATCGCCAACGGCGGTGCGCTGCGCGCGCCGAGCTTCATCAAGGGTGCGGACAATCCCCCGACCCAGGTGATCACGCCGGAGATCGCCCACGAGCTCGTGCGCATGCTCGAGACGGTGTTGCAGCCGGGCGGTACGGGCTACGGGTTCGCCTCGGTCGCCAATTACAGCGTGGCCGGCAAGACCGGTACCTCGCACAAGTTCTCCGTCGGCGGCTACTTCGCCAAGAACTACATCTCGCTCTTCGTCGGCATGATTCCGGCGAGCAACCCGCGCCTGGTCACCGTCGTGGTCATCAACGACCCGCAGGGTGGTCATTACTACGGTGGCTCCGTCGCCGGCCCCGCCTTCGCCCAGGTGATGGAAGGCGCGGTGCGCCTGCTCGACATTCCGCCCGACAACGTCGGTCGCTGGTATGTCGGCGGCCCGAGCCAGGGTGGCCTGATCGGCACGGCCAACGCGCCACCGCCGCAAGCGGACGACAGCGCGGCGGAAGAGGTGGTCCCGTGACCCTGACCCTCGCCGAACTGCTCGACGGTTTCGCCGACGCCTCCGGTGCCGGCGAAATCGTCGTCTCCGGCCTTTCACTCGACTCGCGCGAGATCGACGAAGGCCAGGCCTTCGTCGCGCTGCGTGGCACGAAGGGTCACGGCATCGACTTCGCGGCAAAGGCCGTCGAGCAGGGCGCCGTCGTCATTCTGGCCGAGACGCCGTTCGACGCGGTCGACGCAGGCATACCGGTGGTCGCGGTCGACAAGCTGCGCGACAAGGCCGGCCCGATCGCCGCGCGGTTTCACGGCAATGCATCCGCCGCGCTCGAGGTCATCGGTGTGACCGGCACCAACGGCAAGACCTCGACCGTACAGCTGATCGCACAGGCGCTGACGTTCCTTGGCCGTAAGGCCGCGACCGTCGGCACCCTCGGCGCGGGCTTGCACGGTGCGATCGCGGAAGGCGAACGCACCACGCCCGATGCCATCAGCATGCAGGCGCTGCTCGGCGAATTCCGTGACGCCGGCGCGACGCACGTGGCGATGGAAGTCTCCTCGCACGCCCTGGAGCAGGGCCGGGTCAATGCGATCGCGTTCGACATCGCCGTATTCACCAATCTCACCCGCGATCACCTCGATTACCACGGCACGATGGAAGCGTACGGCGCGGCGAAAGCCCGTCTGTTCGCCTTCGACGGTCTCGGCGCCGCGGTGATCAACGTGGACGACCCGTTCGGCGCGAAGCTGGCGAAGGGCCTGCCCGAGTCCGTGACGAAGCTGCGCACCTCGATGGCGACCGACAGCACCGCGAAAGACGCCGAAGTCCGCGCGGATATCGTGGTGACCTCGGCCCGGGGACTGTCGTTCAACCTCAATACGCCGTGGGGCATGCGTACCGTGCGCAGCGCGCTGCTGGGTCGCTTCAATGTGGCCAACCTGCTCGCCGTCGCGGCGGTGCTGGGCGCGCTGGGCGAACCGTTCGAGCGCATCCACGCCGCACTGGAATCCCTGCAACCGGTCAACGGCCGCATGAGCCGCCTCGGTGGCGACGGCCGCAAGCCGCTGGTGGTGGTCGACTACTCGCACACGCCGGATGCGCTGAAGCAGGCGTTGCTGGCGCTGCGCTCGCATACCAAGGGCAAGCTGATCTGCGTCTTCGGCGCCGGTGGCGACCGCGATCAGGGCAAGCGCCCGATCATGGCCGGTATCGCCGAGCGTCTGGCCGACGTGGTCATCGTGACCGACGACAATCCCCGCAGCGAGGACGGCGACGTCATCGTCGCGCAGATCGTCGCCGGCCTCATTCACCCCGAGACCGTGATGGTCGAGCGCGACCGCGCGCAGGCTATCGCGCTGGCGCTCGCCGACGCGAAGGCCGACGACGTCGTGCTGATCGCCGGCAAGGGTCACGAAACCTATCAGGAAGGTCCGGACGGCAAACGCCCGTTCGACGATCTCGCCGTCGCCCGCGAGGCGATGGATTCCGGCAAGAAAGGAGCCCGCGCATGATGCGCCTGTCCGCCGTCGCCCTCTGGACCCGCGGCCGCCTGCATGGCGCCGATGTCGAGGTGACGGGTTTTTCCATCGATACGCGCACCCTCAAGGCCGGCGACCTGTTCGTGGCGCTGCCGGGCGAGCGCGTCGATGCGCATGATTTCGTCGCTGCGGCCGCGGCGAAAGGTGCGGTCGCCGCGCTGGTGACGCGTCCGGTCGACGCGCCGATTCCGCAGGTCATCGTCGACGATACGCAGGCCGCCCTCGGCGACCTCGCCAGCGCCGCTCGCGCACGCGGCAATGTGCGTGTCGTCGGTATCACCGGGTCCAATGGCAAGACGACGGTGAAGACGCTGACCGCGTCCATCCTGTCGCGTCACGGTCGTACCCACGTCAATGCCGGTAACTTCAATAACGAGATCGGCATGCCGCTCACGCTGCTGGCGATGCCGGAAGACACTGAGTACGCCGTGCTCGAGATGGGTGCGGGCAAGCCGGGCGACATCGATTACCTCGCTGCCATCGCACGGCCCGATATCGGTCTCGTGAATTCCATCGCGCCCGCGCATCTTGAGCGCATGGGCACGATCGAAGGCGTCGCCGAAACCAAGGGCGCGCTGTACCGGTCGCTTCCGGCCGATGGCGTCGCCATCATCAACGCGGATGACGAGCGCTTCGCCGGCTTCTTCACGAACCTGGCCGGCAGCCGCAGCGTGCTGCGCTACGCGCTCGACCATCGTGCGGACATCGGTGCCGACATCGTCGAAGAGCGCATTGACGGCACTCATTTCGTCCTGTCCACGCCGCATGGCGACGGCGACGTGCACCTGCCGTTGCCGGGCCGTCACAACGTGGCCAACGCGCTGGCCGCCGCCGCGATCGCGACGGCGCTCAACGTTCCCGTCGAAAAGATCGTCGAAGGTCTGGAGCAGGTGCCGCCTGTCGCCGGCCGTCTGAATCTCGAACCGATGCCGGGTGGCTGGACACTGATCGACGACAGCTACAACGCGAACCCGGGCTCGGCCGCCGCGGCGATCGACACGCTGGCCCTCGCCCTGGGCGAGCGCTGGCTGGTGCTGGGCGATATGGCCGAACTCGGGCCCGAGGCCGTGAAGCTGCATGCCGGTATCGGCGAGCTCGCCCACCGCCGCGGTATCGAGCGGCTGCTGGCCACGGGGGCGAAAAGCGCCGCCGCGGTCGAGGCGTTCGGTCCGGGTGCACAACATTTCGCCACGCAGGAAGCGCTTATCGAGGCAGCCTGCACGCAAATCCATGAGGGCGTCACGTGCCTCGTGAAGGGGTCACGTTCCTCCGGCATGGACCGGGTCGTGGCGGCTTTGAAGAAATACGCTGAAGGAGCCTCCGATGCTGCTTGAACTGGCGGAATGGATGGCTCGGCACTTCGCTTCCGTGCATCTTTTCCAGTACATCACGTTCCGCGCGATCATGGCGGCGCTCACCGCGCTGGCCGTGTCGCTGCTGCTCGGCCCGTTGCTGATCCGCAAGCTTGCCGCGCTGAAGGCGGGGCAGGTGGTGCGCAGCGACGGCCCGCAGACGCACCTTGCGAAGGCCGGTACGCCGACGATGGGCGGTCTGCTGATCCTGTTCGCCGTGGGGATCGCCACGGTGCTTTGGGCGGACCTGTCCAACCGCTACGTATGGGTCGTGCTGGCGGTGATGGTCCTGTTCGGCGTCATCGGGTTCTACGACGACTACCGCAAGCTGGTCCTGAAGGACAGCCGTGGCCTCGCCAGCCGCTGGAAGTATTTCTGGCAGTCTGTGTTCGGTCTCGGCGCCGCCGTGTTCCTTTACCGCACGCACCAGCTGCCCGCGGAGATCGCGCTCTACGTGCCGCTGTTCAAACAGGTGGCGATCCCGCTCGGCATTTTCTTCGTCGTGGTCGGCTACTTCATCATCGTCGGCTTCTCCAACGCGGTGAACCTCACCGACGGTCTGGACGGCCTGGCGATCATGCCGAGCGTCCTGGTCTCCGGCGCGCTGGGCATTTTTGCCTACCTCGCCGGTAATAAGCTGTTTTCCGAATACCTCGGAATCCCGGCGATTCCTGGCGCCGGTGAGCTTGCGGTCTTCTGCAGCGCGCTGGCGGGCGCGGGGCTCGGCTTCCTCTGGTTCAACACCTACCCGGCCCAGGTCTTCATGGGTGACGTGGGCGCGCTGGCCATCGGTGCCGCCCTCGGTTGCGTCGCGCTGATCGTCCGTCAGGAAATCGTGTTGCTGGTGATGGGCGGCGTCTTCGTGATGGAGACCGCCTCGGTGATGTTGCAGGTGGGCAGCTTCAAGCTGCGCGGCAAGCGCATCTTCCGTATGGCGCCCATCCATCACCATTTTGAACTGAAGGGCTGGCCCGAGCCGCGGGTCATCGTCCGTTTCTGGATCATCAGCGTCGTGCTGGTGCTCATCGGTCTCGCTACGTTGAAGGTGCGCTAAGCCATCATGTTCGGCTTCGGAAACAAGCAGGCCAAACGCCGCCAGGGTCCCCGCGGGAGCTTCGATCTCCCGTTGCTCCTGGCTGCGCTCGCGCTCGCGACGCTGGGCGTGATCATGGTCACGTCCAGTTCGATCGCCGTGGCCGACGGCTCGCATCAGGGCGCCTTCTACTATCTCAAGCGCCATCTCGTGTTTCTCGTGCTCGGTGGCTGCCTGGCCGCCGCCGCGATGCGCACGGAACTGAAGACGCTCGAGAAGCACAGCTTCCTGCTGCTGCTGGTCGGCATCATCATGCTGTTGATGGTGTTCCTGCCGGTCTTCGGCATGCGCATCAACGGCGCACGTCGCTGGGTCAACCTGCTGGTCACCAGCTTCCAGCCGGTCGAGGCGGTGAAGCTGATCCTCGTCGGCTACCTGTCGAGCTACCTGGTCCGTCACCGCGAAGGCGTCGAGTACGACCTGTTCGGCGTGGTCAAGCCGGTCGCCGTGGCCGGTCTCATCGTGCTGTTGCTGCTGGCACAGCCCGACTTCGGTTCGGCGGCTCTGGTGGTCGCGACCACGGTCGGTATGGTCTGGCTGGCGGGTGCGCGCATGCGCAACCTTCTCGTGCTGGCGACGCCCCTGGTTCCCGCCCTGATTTACGCGGCGACCGCCGAGGATTACCGCATCAAGCGCCTCACCTCGTTCCTCGATCCGTGGAAGGATCCGTTCAACGACGGCTTCCAGCTGACCCAGGCGCTGATCGCCGTGGGTCGCGGTGAGTGGACGGGTGTGGGTCTGGGTTCCAGCGTGCAGAAACTGTTCTACCTGCCCGAAGCGCATACGGACTTCATCCTTGCGGTGCTCGCCGAGGAGCTCGGCCTGGCTGGCATCGTCACGGTCATCTTCCTTTACATCGTGCTGGTCGGCCGGGGTCTCTACATGGGACTGAAGGGCGTCGAGCTCGGTCAGCGCTTCTCCGGTTACGTCGCCTATGGCATCTCGCTGATGCTCGGCTTTCAGGCGATGGTATCCATCGGCGTGAATCTCGGCGTGCTGCCGACCAAGGGCCTGACCCTGCCGCTGATCAGCTCGGGCGGTTCGTCCGTGCTGATGACCTGCGCGATGGTCGGTGTGCTGCTGCGCGCCACGTTCGAAATCAACCGCGCCGAAGACGCGCGACAGACCGCCGTGCGCCTGCCGGCCAATGCCGTGCCGGATTCGGCGGCCTATGGCGGTGCCGCATGAGCCGCCCCGTGCTGATCATGGCCGGCGGTACCGGTGGCCACATCTTCCCCGGCCTTGCCGTGGCCGACGAACTGCGCTCGCGCGGCGTCCCCGTCGCGTGGCTCGGTGCAGAAGGCGGCATGGAGACCCGCGTGGTTCCCGCGCATGGCCTCGACCTGCACACGGTGGCCGTCGGTGGCCTGCGCGGCAAAGGCATGAAGACGCGCGTGATGGCGCCGGTGATGCTGGCGCGTGCGCTGCTTGCCTCGCTCAGACTGCTGCGCCGCCTGCGTCCGGCCTGTGTGCTTTCGATGGGTGGCTACGTGGCGGGCCCCGCCGGCGTGGCGGCGCGTATCGCGGGCATTCCGCTGGTCGTGCATGAACAGAACGCGGTCGCCGGCTTCACCAACCGCAAGCTCGCCGGCTTCGCGAAAAAGGTGCTCACCGGCTTTCCGAACGTGCTGCCGAACGGCGAGTGGGTCGGCAATCCGGTGCGTGCGCGCATCGCCGCGCTGCCGCTACCGGCGCAGCGCATGGACGGTCGTGCCGGTCGCCCCCGCCTGCTCGTTCTCGGCGGCAGCCTTGGCGCACGCACCCTGAATCTGGCCGTGCCGAAGGCGCTGGCGTTCATGCGTGCTGACGCGCATCTCTCGGCCTGCGAGCCTGAAGTCGTCCACCAGACCGGCGAGCGCGGCCTCGACGAAGCGCGCACGGCCTATGTCGACGCCGGCGTCGCGGCCAACGTCGTCCCCTTTATCGAAGACATGGCCGGTGCGTACGAGTGGGCGGACGTGGTGGTGTGCCGCGCCGGTGCGCTGACCGTGGCCGAACTCTGCGCCGCGGGCCTCGAAGCGCTGCTCGTACCGTTCCCGCATGCGGTGGACGACCACCAGACGGTGAACGCGCGCGCGATGGTCGATGCCGGTGGCGCTCACCTCATCGCCGACAAGGCGCTGAATCAGGCCGGCTCTCCCGAAGCGCTGGCCCGTCTGCTCTACGACATGCTGCTGGACCGCCAGCAGATCCTTTCCGCGGCCAATGCGTCCCGTACGCTGGCCAAGCCCGACGCCGCATCCACGATTGCCCGTCATTGCATGGAGGTTTCCGCATGACGCCCGGTCGTTTGCGCGCCCACGACGATTTCATGACCTCGTTCCGCCGTGTCCACTTCATCGGCGTGGGCGGCGTCGGGATGAGCGGTATCGCCGAAGTACTGGCCAACCTCGGCTACAGCGTGTCCGGCTCCGACCGCGCGCACTCGACGACCACGGAGCGTCTGGCCAAGCTCGGGGTCGAAGTGCAGGTGGGTCACGAGGCGTCGAACATCGACGGCGCGGACGTGATCGTCACGTCCAGTGCGATCCGTCAGGACAATCCCGAGCTGGTCGCCGCACGTGCCGCACGCATTCCCGTGGTGCCGCGTGCCGAGATGCTCGGCGAGCTGATGCGTTTCCGTCGTGGCATCGCGATCGCGGGAACGCACGGTAAGACGACCACCACCAGCCTCGTCGCGAGCGTGCTGGCGGAAGCCGACTACGACCCGACCTTCGTGATCGGCGGCCAGCTCAACGCCGCCGGTGCGAATGCCCGTCTGGGCACCGGCCAGTATCTGGTCGCCGAGGCCGACGAGTCGGACGGTTCGTTCCTGATGCTGTCGCCGGTCATGGCCGTCGTCACCAATATCGACGCCGATCACCTCGAGAACTACCAGGGCGACTTCGCGCTGGTGAAGAAGGCCTTCAGCGACTTCCTGCATCGGCTGCCGTTCTACGGCATGGCGGTGCTCTGCATCGACGACGAAGAGACGGCGAAGCTCGCGGAAGACACCTCGCGTCGCCTGCTCACTTACGGCATCGACAATGCCGCCGCGGACGTGACGGCCACCAACGTCCGCCAGCTCGGCTTCGAAATGCATTTCGACCTGCATCTGCCGGGCAGGGTCGACGCGCTGCCGGTGACGCTGAATCTGCCAGGCCGACACAACGTGCAGAACGCGCTCGCCGCGGCGGCCGTGGGCTGGCAGCTGGGCGTCGAAGCGGAGGCCATCGCGCGTGCGCTGGCACGTTTCGAAGGCGTGGGTCGTCGTTTTCATCGTCGCGGTGAGATCGCACTCGACAGCGGCAGCGCGCTGCTCGTCGACGACTACGGTCATCACCCGCGCGAACTGGCCGCCGTCTTCGCCGCCGCGCGCGGCGGCTGGTCGGACCGCCGTCTGGTCGTGGCCTTCCAGCCGCACCGCTACAGCCGTACGCGCGACCTGCTCGATGACTTCGCCAAGGTTCTGGCCGAGGTCGATGTGCTGGTGCTGACCGAGGTCTATCCCGCAGGCGAATCGCCGATCGCGGGCGCCGATGGCAAGGCCCTCGCGCGCGCTATCCGTGCCCGTGGCAAGACCGACCCGGTGCTCGTCGACCATCCGCGCGACCTTCGCGCCACGCTGTCCGCGCTGGCGCGCGACGGCGACCTGATCATGCTGCTGGGCGCCGGCGATATCGGCGCGGCGGCCATCGAGCTGGCCAGCGCCGGCAACCTGAGGACAAGCAAGTGATGAGCACGACCCGTTTCCCCCGCATCGTCACCGACGCCGCCGATTTCGGCCGCGTGGCCGTCGTGCTGGGTGGTAACTCCGCCGAGCGCGAGGTGTCGCTCGACTCCGGTCGCGGCGTGCTCGAAGCGCTGCGTTCGCTGGGCGTCGACGCGCATCCGATCGACGGTATCCCGGCCTTGCTCGACGCGGTGCGCGCGGGTCACTTCGCACGCGTGTTCAACATCCTGCACGGCGCGGGTGGTGAGAACGGCGAGTTGCAGGGCGCGTTGCAGTCGCTCGGCGTGCCGTATACCGGCTCCGGCGTGCTCGGTTCGGCGCTGTCGCTGGACAAGGTCCGCGCCAAGCAGGTGTGGATCGCACTCGGCCTGCCGACCCCGAAGTTCAAGGCGCTGCCGCGCGGTGCGGACGTGCACGCCGCCGCTCGTGACGTCGGCTTTCCGCTGATCGTGAAGCCGGCATGGGAAGGGTCCAGCGTCGGCGTGACGCGTGTGTTCGATGAAGCCGGTCTCGATGCCGCCGTCGAACTGGCGCGCCGCTATCCCGGCGACATGCTGATGGAAACCCTGATCGAGGGCGATGCGAGCGAGGGCGGCGAATACACCGTCGGCATCCTGGGTCGCGAAGTGCTGCCCACCATCAAGATCGTGCCCAAGGGCGAGTACTACGATTACAACGCCAAGTACGTGGCGGAAGACACCCAGTACATCGTGCCTGGCCTGTCGGGCGAAGCCGAGGACACCATGCGCGCGCTCGCGCTGCAGGCCTTCGACGCGCTCGACTGCTTCGGCTGGGGCCGCGTCGACGTCATGCGCGATCGCCATGGGAAGAACTGGCTGCTCGAAGTGAACACCGCGCCCGGCATGACCTCGCATTCGCTGGTCCCCAAGGCTGCGGCCGTCGCGGGCCTCGACTATGCGGGCCTGTGCTGGCGCGTGCTGGAAACCTCGATGGAACGGGAGGCCGCCCGCGCATGAAGGGTTCCGCCGCCACGCGTCTGGTCGCCTGGGGAATCGCCATCACACTGGTGGTTTTGCCCGTGGTCGGCGTGATGCAGGGTTGGTTCGCCGTCGGCCGCTGGCCGGTGACGCAGCTCAAGGTCGAAGCGGAGTTCGCGCACGTCAGCGCCGAACAGATCCGCAGCGCCGTGCTGCCGAGCCTCGGCAAGGGCTTCTTCGCGACGGATCTGGAAACCGTGCGTCATTCGATCGGTGCGCTGCCGTGGGTCGAGTCGGTGGAAGTGCGCAAGCGCTGGCCCGACACGCTGCTGGTACGCATCTACGAGCGCCAGCCGTTCGCGCGCTGGAACGAGGACCGTCTGATCAGCCGCCAGGGGCTCGTCTTCGACGCGCCGGGCGCCGACCAGATGGGCGACCTGCCGCGGCTGCGTGGGCCCGACTCGCGTCTGGCCGAGGTGGTGAGCTTCTACGCACAGGCACAGAAATCGTTCGAGGGCAGGACAGGCCTGTCGATCGTCGGCGTCAGCCTCAGCGAGCGCGGCAGCTGGAGCGTCACGACCGAGAGCGGCGCCGAAATCGTTATCGGCGATCGCGAGCAGGCCGATCGCCGTCTGGCCCGCTTCCTCGATGTCTACCCACAACTCGTCGCCGGTCGGCACAGCGGTTTCGCCTACGCCGACCTTCGTTACACCAACGGATTCGCCATCCGGTGGCCGCAACCGGAAACCACGGCCACACCCAAGGTCGGAAGCTGAGCAGGATCATGAGAAACAAGAACGACAAACAGCTCGTCGTCGGCCTCGACATCGGAACGTCGAAGGTCGTCGCCATCGTCGGCGAATACGAGCCGGGTGAGGCCATCGAAATCATCGGTATCGGCACGCACGTCTCGCGCGGCATGAAGCGTGGCTCGGTGGTCGACATCGAATCGACGGTCCACTCGATCCAGCGCGCGGTCGAAGAGGCCGAGCTGATGGCCGGCTGCGATATCCGTTCGGTGTACGCCTCGATCTCCGGCAGCCATCTGGAAACGCGTAACTCGCACGGCACCGCGGCCATCCGCGACCGCGAGGTGATGTCGGCCGATCTGGAGCAGGTACTCGAAGCGGCCAGCGCCGTGGCGATCCCGGCCGATCGCAAGGTGCTTTATAAGGAGTCGCAGGAATACCGTATCGACGGTCAGGACGGTATCCGTCATCCGGTCGGCATGAGCGGCGTGCGTCTGGAGGCCAGCGTGCATCTGGTCACGGGCGCGGCGAGCGCGGTGCAGAACATCTCCAAGTGCATTCAGCGCTGCGGTCTGTCGGTCGATGAACTCGTGCCCGCCGCTGTCGCCAGCGCTAAGGCCGTGTTGACCGAGGACGAGCTCGAGCTCGGCGTGTGCCTCGTCGATATCGGTGCCGGTACGACGGATATCGCCATCTATACGCAGGGCGCGATCCGCTACACCAAGTCGCTGCCCGTCGGTGGCGATCAGGTGACGAACGACATCGCGTATGGCGTGCACACACCAACCGCTCACGCGGAAGAGATCAAAATCAAATACGCGTGTGCGCTCGCCCAGCTTGCCCATGCGGAAGAAACGATCCAGGTGCCGAGCGTGGGCGATCGGCCGCCGCGTCGTCTCGCGCGTCAGGCGCTCGCGCAGTCGGTGCAGGCCCGCTACGAGGAAATCTTCGAGATGGTGCAGGACGAACTGCGTCGCTCGGGTTACGAGAGCCTCGTCGCCGCCGGCATCGTACTGACCGGAGGCGCCTCGCGTATGGAAGGCGCGCTCGAACTGGCGGAGGAAATCTTCCACAAGATGGTTCGCATCGGCGTGCCCCAGCACGTGTCGGGCCTGGGCGATGTCGTTTCCAGCGAGTTGCATTCGACCGGCGTGGGCCTGCTTCTGCACGGCTCGCGGTCGACCGGCGGCGCGCGCCACACGAGTTCCGCCGCCGGCAATGTCGGCAGCATGGTCGAGAAGTTCCGTAGCTGGTTCACCAAGAATTTCTAAGCAGTAGTCACCGGATTGTCGGTGCCCGATGGAAGGGGGGCGCCGGGGCACAAGGGATGGCCCGCAACCCATGGCCGACAGGAGTCGGACAAGGGACATAAACCAAAAAAACTAAAAGTTCTGCGGAGGACGGGAAATGTTTGAACTCATCGAAAAGCTGGCACCGAATGCGGTCATCAAGGTCATTGGCGTGGGTGGCGGCGGCGGCAACGCCGTGGCGCACATGGTCAATTCCAATATCGAAGGCGTCGAGTTCGTCGTCGCCAATACCGACGCCCAGGCGATGAAGAGCTGCGCCTCGCGCACGCATCTTCAGCTGGGCGGCAATGTCACCAAGGGTCTCGGCGCCGGCGCCAACCCGGAAGTCGGCCGCCAGGCCGCGCTGGAAGACCGCGAGCGCATCGAGGAAATGCTCGAAGGCGCGGACATGGTCTTCATCACCGCCGGCATGGGCGGTGGTACCGGTACGGGTGCGGCTCCGGTCGTGGCGCAGCTGGCGAAAGAGAAGGGCATCCTGACCGTCGCGGTCGTGACCAAGCCGTTCCCGTTCGAGGGCCGTCGCCGCATGCAGGTCGCCCTGAAGGGTATTGAAGACCTGTCGCAGCATGTCGACTCGCTGATCACCGTTCCCAACGAGAAGCTTCTCTCGGTGCTCGGTCGTGAGGTCACGCTCCTCAACGCGTTCAAGGCGGCCAACGACGTGCTGCAGGGCGCGGTCCAGGGCATCGCCGACCTGATCACGGCCCCCGGCCTGATCAACGTCGACTTTGCCGACGTCCGCACCGTCATGAGCGAAATGGGTATGGCGATGATGGGCTCGGGCACCGCCCGCGGCGACGATCGCGCACAGGCCGCCGCGGAAGCCGCGATCAACAATCCGCTGCTGGAAGATGTGAATCTGGCCGGCGCCTGCGGCATCCTGGTCAACGTCACGGCGGGTCCCAACCTGACCATGCGCGAGTTCGACGAGATCGGCCGCGTCATCCACGACTTCGCCTCGGAAGATGCGACCGTCGTGATCGGCACCTCGCTGGACCCGGAAATGCAGGACGACGTCCGCGTGACGGTCGTTGCCACCGGCCTCAACCGTGGCGGTGCCGCGGCCTCGTCCAAGCAGCCGGCTCGCCAGCCGGTGCAGCAGCAGGTCGAGATGCGTCAGCGTCCCCGCCCGGTCGTCCTGCGCACAGGCACCGGCAACGAAGTGGTCGATTACGCGCAGGCCGACTCCGTTCCGTCGGTCCGGTCGGAACCGGCACCGTCGAAGAACGCCGAGCCGGCGATCGATTACCTCGATATCCCGGCGTTCCTGCGTCGTCAGGCTGACTGAGCGGTACTTGCAGATCCAGGCACGTTAAGGAAAACGTGAGGACGGCCCGACACGACGTCGGACCGCCCGACGCTCCGCCGCCATCCCGTCCGGGTGGCGGAGCGTCGCCGCTTCGCCTCAGGAAAACCTGCAAGTGATATCAGTTACTTGCAAGTGATTGAACGGACGAACGTTTCAGTCGCAGGCCAGATGAGAATGGATCGCAGCTGATGCTGAAGGAACGGTGAAGCAACACTGGACTGTACCGTCCGGTTTGTTTATCCCGAGGTTAAGACTGTGTTAGCATGATCGCTACTTTAGGCTGCTGCCAACAAGGTTCGACCCAACATGATCAAGCAGCGCACGCTCAAGAACATCATTCGCGCCACCGGCGTCGGCCTCCATACCGGCGACAAGGTGTACATGACGCTTCGTCCGGCCGCGCCGAACACGGGTATCGTGTTCCGCCGCACCGACCTCAATCCCCCGGTCGAGCTCAAGTCCCGCCCGGAGAATGTCGGTGATACGCGTCTTTCGACGACCCTGATCCAGGGCGACGTCCGCGTGTCCACGGTGGAGCATCTGCTCTCGGCCATGGCCGGCCTCGGCATCGACAACGCATATGTCGATCTTTCGGCGCCGGAAGTGCCGATCATGGACGGCAGCGCGGGTCCGTTCGTCTTCCTCATCCAGTCCGCTGGCATCGAGGAGCAGGACGCGGCCAAGCGTTTCATCCGCATCAAGAAGCCGGTGATCGTGAAAGACGGCGACAAGTGGGCCAGGCTGGAGCCGTTCGACGGCTTCAAGGTCGGCTTCTCCGTCGAGTTCGATCACCCGCTGTTCAACAAGCGCAATTCGCAGGCCGAGATGGATTTTTCGACGACGTCGTTCGTCAAGGAAGTCAGCCGCGCCCGCACCTTCGGCTTCATGCGTGACATCGAAATGCTTCGCGAGCGTAACCTCACGCTCGGCGGCTCGATGGACAACGCCGTCGTGCTCGACGACTACCGCGTGCTGAACGAAGACGGCCTCCGTTACGATAACGAGTTCGTCAAGCACAAGATCCTCGACGCCATCGGCGACATCTACATGCTGGGCCACAGCCTGATCGGCGCTTACTCCGCGCACAAGTCGGGTCACGAGCTCAACAACAAGCTTCTCCGTAGCCTGATGGCCGACGCCGCGGCGTGGGAAGAAGTCAGCTTCAAGGATCCGGCCAAGGCGCCGATCTCCTACGCCCATCCCGCCCAGGCGGTGTAAGGCGACGCCTCACCGGGGCGTAGCGAAACGAGAGAAGCCGCGAGCGATCGCGGCTTTTTTTATGGGCGCGTGAGATTGACGTTTTACGGCTCGGCTTCGCCCTCGCGTTTGGCTTTGTCGCGAGCGTTCGGTGTCGCGGTAAGAGCCGACGGGTGTGACCCTCGAGGCCACGCCTGCGGCGACCCCTCAATGAAAGGCCGCTACCGCGGCCGTGTATCAATGGCCTTCGGCCGGGTCGGGCTCCGCCTGGGGGTTTTCGAGTCGGCTGTCCCTGCCTCCCCGAAAACGGCCGGTCATCCCTGACCGGCCCCCTGCGGGCCTTGTCCAGTCGAAGCCCTCGCCTGCGGCTACCGGCCTCGAGGGTCACCCCCGCCGTCTCTTCCGTGCCCTGAGGTGGGGTGGTGGTCGAGCGGGTTTCGGCCTCACCGCTCCGTCGGCAATTGCCAGCAGGCTGGCCCGCATCAAAGCCACCGCCGCCAGCATGGCCCCTGCACGCTGCACGCCTCATACCGCACGCCGCATGCTCTGCCTGCCTGCCTGCCTGCCTGCCTGCCTGCCTGCCTGCCTGCGTGCCTGCCCGCACGCCCGCACTCGCCGCGCCGGGTAGGAGCGAACCCCGTTCGCGAACCCTCAGCCCCACTAAGGCGAACGAGGCCATGCGCCCCAGGCAAGCGAGCGGTCCCAGCCAACGAAGCGAATCCGCGCTCGACCCCACGCCGCCTCACCGTCCGAAAGAGCCGGCGGGTGCCACCCTCGCGTCCGGTAGCCGCAGGCGAGGGCTGCGACTGGAAGAGGCCCGCAAGGGGGCCGGTCAAGGATGACCGGCCGTTTTCGGGGAGGCAGGGACAGCCGACTCGAAAACCCCCAGTCGGAGCCCGACCCGGCCGAAGGCCATTGAAATACGGCCGCGGTAGCGGCCTTTCCCTGAGGGGTCGCCGCAGGCGTGGACGCGAGGGTGGCACCCGCCGGCTCTTACAAGCGACACCGCACGCCGCGACAAGGCCAACGCGATGGCGAAGCCGAGCCCTTCAAAGCCAAGCCCCAAGGCGGCAAAACCAAGAAAAAACCACGTGTGACAGCCCCCTCACCCCGTGAACTTTATGTGCAATTTAGGTGTTCGCCTGGTAGAGGCGTGCTATAAAGTTCGCCACCTCGCTGGATGCGGTGGTGCTTACGGACCCGCATCCCGGGTCGTAAGTGACGGATTAATCTTCGTTTTCGGCCTGGAGTGCCAGATACAGAAAAAGATCCCGCAGCGTGGGATCGGAGAGTGATGCCGCGGCGGACCGCAGATGGCGGGCTGCTTCGGTGGAAAGCGGTTTATGCCGGTCGGGGATGACTTCCACGGGCGGCAGCGGGGCCACTTTCACGGCAACCGAGTGGGCCTTCGCGCCGATGGCGCGGGCGGCTTCGAGGATCTGCGTCTGGTACAGGCGCACTCGCGAAGCCCAGGCCGACGAGGGCGCAAGGAAGACGAGCCGGCCATCGCGCAGGTCCGCAAAACGGATCTGGTCGCGCATCGGTGCAGGCAGTGTCGCGCGCAACTGACGTTCCAGCTGGTCGAGTTCGCGCGCCCGGGAGGCGAGCGAGACGACAGGTCCCACTTCCACGATGGACTTGAGTCCACGCGTGGCATGACGGGACGGTTTGGGCGGCGGTGGCATGGACCGGCTTAACTATTCGATGTGGAACGTATGCAGATCATACTCGTGTCACGTGGCCAGAAAGGGCCGAAAACGCTCGACCTCTCCTGCAGGCGCCTGCGCTGCAAAATGGCCGCGATGGTGCTCGCTGGCATCGTTGGCATCGCCGGTGTCGGCGCCGGCATCGCACTTACCGTCGCCAGCCCTCGCGATCGCGCCATGGGCGACATCCATGGCTTGCAGCGCGAGGTGGGCGACCAGAACGCACAGGTCGCTCAGATCAAGCGTGACGCCCAGCGGGACCTCGACGCACTCGCCGTCAAGCTTGGGCAGCTCCAGGCACAATCGGTCCGGTTGAACGCCTTGGGCGAGCGGCTGACCCAGGTCGGCAAACTGGACGACGGCGAGTTCAATTTCGACGAGGAGCCCGGCCAGGGCGGTCCTGAAGTAACCACCGGCGCTGAGCCGGATGCCTACACTTTGCCGGAGTCCCTGAACAAGAGCATCGACCAGCTCTCCGGGCAGTTCGACACCCAGCAGGCGCAGCTCGAAGCCCTGCGCGACATGCTGATGGATCGCAGTATCGAGTCCAGCCTGCGGCCCACGGGTATGCCAGTGAACGGGTACATCTCGTCGTATTTTGGCGGCCGCCCGGACCCGTTCAGTGGTCACAGCGCCCGGCATACCGGGATCGATATCGCCACGCCTACGGGTACGCCCGTGACGGCGGTCGCGGAGGGGATGGTCACCTTCGCGGGTCAGCGGAGCGGCTATGGCGACGTCATCGAAATCGACCATGGCAATGGGTACATGACCCGTTATGCGCACAACAGCGCCCTGGTCGCCAGGCCGGGACAGCGGGTCCGCGTCGGCGATGTGATCGCGAAGGCCGGCTCCACGGGCCGTTCGACGGGATCCCACGTCCATTTCGAGGTCTGGTACCACGATAAGGTCGTGAATCCGCTGGCTTTCGTCCGCAGCCACCGCTGACAGCCTTGAATCCGGCACGGCTCGCCGCCACCCCGAGGAAAGCCGGGGGCGGGCGTAGTATGATCGTCCCTTCGTGCCGGTCGGCTTTGCGCCGTCCGGCAGCCTTTTTTCGTTTCAGATCCGGATGATCGATGTTCAATCGTGCCCTGACGAGTATTTTCGGCAGCCGTAACGAGCGTGTGCTGCGCGACCTGTCCAAGACGGTCAAGCGCATCAACGCCCTGGAGCCCGAATTCGAAAAACTTTCCGACGATGAGCTGCGCGGGAAGACCGAGGAGTTCCGCGGCAGGATCACTGCCGGCGAGACCCTCGACAAGCTGTTGCCAGAGGCGTTCGCGGTCACCCGTGAGGCGGCCAGGCGTGTGCTCGGCATGCGCCACTACGACGTCCAGATGATCGGCGGCATGGTGCTGCATTCCGGCCGGATCGCCGAGATGCGCACGGGTGAGGGCAAGACCCTCGTCGGTACGCTGCCGGTATACCTGAACGCCCTGGAGGGTAAGGGCGTCCATGTCGTCACGGTCAACGACTACCTGGCGCGTCGTGACTCGGCGCAGATGGGCAAGCTTTACAACTTCCTCGGCCTCTCGGTCGGCGTGGTGTATCCGGGTATGGACCACGCGGACAAGCGTGCGGCCTATCAGTCCGACATCACCTACGGCACCAACAACGAATTCGGCTTCGACTACCTGCGCGACAACATGGCGCTCAGCAAGGAACAGCGCAATCAGCGCGGCCTGCACTACGCCATCGTCGACGAAGTCGACTCGATCCTGATCGACGAAGCCCGTACCCCGCTGATCATCTCCGGCCCGGCCGAAGACTCCCCGCAGCTCTACATCGCGGTGAACAAGATCGTGCCGCGCCTCAACCGTCAGGAAAAAGAAGACGGCGCCGGCGATTACATGGTCGACGAAAAACAGAAGCAGGTGCACATGTCCGAAGAGGGCATGGAGCACGCGGAGCAGCTGTTGCGCGAGGCGGGTGTCATCGAGGCCGACAGTGGCCTCTACGACTCCAAGAACCTGGCGGTGGTGCATCACCTCAATGCCGCGCTGCGTGCCAACGGCATCTATCAGCGTGACGTCGATTACATCGTGCGCGACGGCGAAGTCATCATCGTCGACGAATTCACAGGCCGTACGCTGGCGGGTCGTCGCTGGTCCGACGGCCTGCACCAGGCGGTCGAAGCGAAGGAAGGCGTGCCCATTCAGCGCGAGAACCAGACGCTGGCGACGGTGACGTTCCAGAACCTGTTCCGCATGTACAAGAAGCTGGCCGGCATGACCGGTACGGCGGACACGGAAGCCTACGAATTCCAGACCGTCTACGGGCTGGAAGTCGTCGTGATTCCGACGCACAAGCCGATGGTCCGTGTGGACAATCCGGATTCCGTGTTCCTCGGTCCGGATGCGAAGTACAAAGCGGTCATCGCGGACATCAAGGCCTGCCACGAGCGCGGTCAGCCCGTCCTCGTCGGCACGGCGTCCATCGACGTGTCCGAGTTGGTCTCGGGCTTGCTTAAGCAGGAGCGCATCCCACACGAGGTTCTCAACGCCAAGCAGCATGAGCGCGAAGCGCACATCGTCGCGCAGGCCGGTGCGCCGGGTTCGGTCACCATCGCCACCAACATGGCGGGTCGCGGTACCGATATCGTGCTCGGTGGCAGCCTCGAGGCCGCCCTGGCCACGTTGTCGGAGGATGCGTCCGACGTCGAAAAGCAGAAGGTCCGGGCGGACTGGAAGAAGCGTCACGAGCAAGTGCTCGCCTCCGGCGGTCTGCATATCATCGGCACCGAGCGTCACGAGTCGCGTCGTATCGACAACCAGCTGCGCGGCCGTTCGGGCCGTCAGGGCGATCCCGGTTCCTCGCGCTTCTACCTGTCGCTTCAGGACAACCTGATGCGCATCTTCGGCGGCGAGCGTATCGGTCGCTGGATGCAGATGTTCGGCATGAAGGAAGACGAGGCCCTCGAGGACCGTCTGATCACGCGGCAGATCGAAAAGGTCCAGCGCAAGGTCGAGCAGCACAACTTCGATATCCGCAAGAACCTCCTCGATTTCGACGATGTCGCCAACGACCAGCGCAAGGTGATCTACGCGCAGCGTGACGAGCTCCTCGAGATCGACGACATTTCCGACATGATCGGTGACATCCGCCAGGACGTCGTCGTCGCGCTCGTGCGTCGGTTCGTGCCTGCCGACAGCATCGACGACCAGTGGGACCTCGCCGGCCTGGATCGCGAGCTCGCCAGTGAACTCAACCTCCGGCTCGACCTCCCACAGTGGGTCGAAGCTCAGAAGGAAGTCGACGCTGAAGGCATCCTCGACCATGTGCGCGAAGCGGTCGATGCGCTGTTCGTCGAGAAGGAAGCGCAGATCGGTGCCGAAACCATGCGCTCGCTCGAGAAGCACGTGATGCTCTCGGTCGTGGACAACGCCTGGAAGGAACATCTCGCCAGCATGGATTACCTGCGTCAGGGCATCTATCTGCGTGGTTACGCGCAGAAGCAGCCGAAGCAGGAATTCAAGCGCGAGTCGTTCGAGCTGTTCTCCGAGATGCTCGACCGGATCAAGGGCGAAGTGGTGCAGATGCTTGCGCGTATCCGCATCCGCAGCGAGGACGAAGTCCTGGCGATGGAAGCCGAGCAGCAGCGTTCCGCTGAAGCCCAGCGTCTGCAGTACCAGCACGCCGATGCACAGGCGGCGGGCCTTCCCGCCGGCAGCGACGTCGGCGCCGAGCCGGTCGTGCAGTCCGTCGTCAACGATGGTCCCAAGGTCGGTCGTAACGATCCTTGCCCCTGTGGTTCGGGCAAGAAGTACAAGCACTGTCACGGCCAGCTGACCTGACCCAAAAAAAACCCCGCCAATCGGCGGGGTTTTTTTGTCGGGCAAAATGTAGGAGCGCGCCCTGCGCGCGAAAAGCCTACGAAGCACTAAATCCGCACCCGCTCAATCTCCGCCACCCTTAGGCTTATGCCGGTGCGGCTCGGCATTCACCGTGATGTATTCCGGCTCTTCCGTGTCCAGCCGCAGCGCGGTCAGCTGGCCGCCCCAGACGCATCCGGTATCGATGGCGTAAACGCCCAGACCGGCGAAGCGACCCAGAGCCGACCAGTGACCGCAGACGATCTTCGTCTCGCGGCGACGCATGCCCGGTACTTCGAACCACGGATACATGCCGGGCTTCTGCGTGCCCGGCGTGCCCTTGCCCTCGAAGTCGATGCGTCCGTTGACATCGCAATAGCGCATGCGGGTCAGCGTATTGATCGTGGCGCGGTGGCGCTCCACACCTTGCAGGCGGTTGTTCCAGCCCGGAGGGCGGTTGCCGAACAGGTTTTTCAGCAGGCGTTGGTGGCGTGGGCCACCCAGTTCGCGCTCGACGTCGAGCGCGGCGCGCTGTGCCTGTCGCAGCGTCCACATCGGCGCCATACCGGCGTGGATCATCGTCCAGCCTAGTGTTTCGTCGTGGTGCAGCAGCTTCTGCATGCGCAGCCACTCGAGCAGCACTGGCGCATCCTCGGCGAAGAGCACCTCGCGCAACTCGGGATTGACCCGTTGCTGCGCGTCCTCGCGTCGCTGGCCGATGGCCAGCAGCGAGAGGTCGTGGTTGCCCAGGGTGATGATGGTGCTGTCGCGCAGCGAGTGAATCAGTCGCAGCGTGGCCAGCGACTCACCGCCGCGATTGACGAGGTCGCCACAGAACCACAGTTTGTCGTTCGACGGGTCGAAACGGATCTTCTCCAGCATTCGCTGAAGTTCGGGGTAGCAACCCTGGACGTCGCCGATCGCGTAGACGGCCATCAGTCCAGTCGCTCCATCGCGCCGTTGCCGGCATGCACGCTTTCCATGGTTCGATCCTAGTGGAGCGTGCGCGGGATCGAAAGCACGAAGGGTGCGATAGGCGCATCGAATTGCGTGCCGTCATCCGCGACCATGCGATAGCTGCCTTCCATCGTGCCGACCGATGTCTCCAGTACGGCGCCCGAGGTGTACTCGAACGACTCGCCCGGACGCATCCACGGTTGCTCACCGACGACGCCGTCGCCGCGCACTTCCTCGACCTTGCCGTTCGCATCGGTTATCACCCAGTGACGAGTGAGCAACTGCGCACCGGAATCGCCCGCATTGCGGAGCGTGATCGTGTACGCGAAGACGTAGCGATTGTCCTTCGGCTGCGACTGGTCGGGAACGAAGCGGGTTTCGACCTCCACGTCGATCGTGTAGGGGTGTTTAGAGTTCATGGAGGGATTGTCGAGCACGCGGAGGGGGTGGGCAAGTATGCCCTGAACGCGGTTAGTCCGCGTTTGCGAGCTTCACGAAGTCTCCGGGCGCCAGCGTCTCGGCGCGCGCCTGCGGGTCGATCCCGAGTTCACGCATCGTTGACGCATCCACCAGCCCCTTGAGCGTGTTCGATAACGTCTTGCGGCGCATGGCGAAGGCCGCCTTCACCACGGCGTGAATTCTGGCCGGATCGCCCTTGGGCAACTGCTCGGGAGGTAGCGGCACGAGGCGAACGACAGCCGAATCGACCTTCGGTGGCGGGCGGAACGCGCCCGGTGGAACGGTGAACAGTGGCGTCACCTTGCAAGCCAGCTGCAGCATGACGCTGAGCCGCCCGTACACCTTGCTGCCGGGCTCGGCGGCCATGCGGTCGACAACTTCCTTCTGCAGCATGAAGTGCATGTCCTGGATCGCGGACGCATGCTCGACGCAGTGAAAGAGGATCGGGCTGGAAATGTAGTAAGGCAGATTACCGGCGATGCGCAGCCGCTCGGCACCCAGTTCGGCGGCAAGCGTGGTGAAATCCACCTTCAGCACGTCGGAATGCACGATGCGCAGCTCGCCGATGGCGTCGGCCCGCGCCTGCAAGCCGGGAATGAGATCGGTGTCGAGCTCGATGGCCGTCATTCGCCTGGCCACGGCGAGCAGCGGCAAGGTCATCGCACCTTCGCCCGGGCCGATCTCGACGACGGTATCGCCGTCCTTCGGCGCGATGGAAGAGACGATCCGGTCGATGTAGCGCTTGTCGTGCAGGAAGTGCTGTCCGAAGCTCTTTTTGGGGCGTGCGTTCATGGTGTGACCCGGTGGCGGGCGAGATCGATGGCGAGACGGGTCGCGGCGAACAGGCTTGCGGGATCCGCGCGGCCGGTGCCGGCGAGATCCAGCGCGGTGCCGTGGTCGACCGAGGTGCGGATGTAGGGCAGGCCGAGCGTGACGTTCACCGTGCGATCGAACGCTTCGCTCTTGAGCACCGGCAATGCCTGATCGTGATACATCGCCAGTACGGCATCGTAGCGGTGACGCATGGCTGGGACGAAGGCGGTATCGGCCGGCAGGGGGCCCAGGAGCTCCATGCCTTCGTCGCGCAGGCGATCGAGCAGGGGGATGATCGTGTCCAGCTCCTCGCGCCCCATATGACCGCCTTCGCCCGCGTGCGGGTTGAGGCCCAGCACGGCGATGCGGGGTCGGGCGATGCCGAAATCCCGCAGTAGCGAACGTGCGACGATGCGCAGCGTGCGCTCCAGGAGCTCGGGCGTGACAGCGGAAGGTACGGCGGAGAGGGGGAGATGGGTCGTGGCCAGAGTGACGCGAAGCTCGGGGCTTGCGAGCATCATGACCACATCGGCAGCCGCACGCTCGGCGAAGAACTCGGTGTGGCCGCTGAAAGGCACGCCGCCTTCGTTGATGCTGGATTTCTGCACCGGACCGGTCACCACGGCGTCGAATTCGCCGCTGACGCAGCCATCGGCCGCGAGGGCGAGCATGTCGAGAACATGCCGCGCGTTGCGTGGATCGGGGTGGCCCCAGGCTTCCGGCGCGCCCAGCGGGACGTGACGTACCCGGATGCTGCCCGGTGTCCGGGTGGCGATGCGGTGGCCATCATCGTCGATGATCTGGAGGGCGACACCCGTCGCCGCGGCGGCGCGAGCGAGGAGGGCGCGATCGGTGATCGCGATCAGGTCCGCCGGAAAGTCGCTGGCCGCCAGGCGGGCGACCAGTTCCGGTCCCACCCCGGCAGGCTCACCGGCGGTCACGGCGAGCCTTGGCAGGGTGGTCGCGGTCATGACGGGCTTACGGCGTGGAGGCCGACGCCTGCTTGTCGTCCGGGTCCTTCAGTTCGGGGACGCGGATGTCGACGAACGACGTGGAGCGCAGCTCGCGCAGGTAGTTCTCGTAGGCCTCGTCGGCCTTGCGGTTGCCGATGGCCTGGCGGGCCTGATCACGCTGCAGCTGATCGGTGAGATCGCTCTGGCGGGTGCCCAGGCGCTGCAGGACGATCCAGCCTGCATCGGTCTGGATGGGGTGCGAGACCTCGTTGTCCTTCAGCTGTTCGATCTGGGTGGCGATGGCCTGACCCCAGGCGTCCTTGGCGAACCAGCCCATGTCGCCGCCGTTGTTCGCCGTGGTGTTGTCCTTGGACTCATCCTTGGCGAGCTTGGAGAAGTCTTCTTTCTTGTCGACGATGCGGGTGTAGAGGTCCTGCGCCTTTTTCTCCGCCTGCTCCGGGGTCACGATTTCGGAGGGCTTGATGAGGATCTGGCGGGCGTGGTACTCGGTGACGATCTGTCGGCCCGGAGCGCGCGTGTCGACCAGCTTCAGGATGTGGAAGCCGGTGGGGCCGCGAAGTGCGCCGGTGGTCTCACCCGGCTTGAGGCCGCCGACCGCATCGGCGAAAGCCGGCGGCACTTCGTCGAGCCGGCGCCAGCCGAGGTCGCCGCCGTCGAGTGCATCGGGGGCGTCGGAGAAGCGGATGGCGGCGGCGTTGAAGTCCATGCCGCCCTTGATCGCCTTCATGGCCTCGTCGGCCTTCGCCTGCGCCGCGGCGATATCGCTGGCGCCGCCGTTGGCCGGCGTGCTGATCGCGATGTGGGCGAGGTGGACTTCACCCGCCTTGTAGCTCGGGCTCGCCAGGAGGTTGTTGACCTCGGCGTCGGTCACCGTGACCTGGTCGCGAACGACGCTTTCGTGGAGCTTCTGGGCGATGATCTGGTCGGACAGCTGCTGGCGGAACGCCGCATAGCTGTAGCCGTCCTGCTCCACCGCGCCACGCAGCTGGTCGAGGCTCATCTTGTTCTGCTGGGCGACGTTGCCGGCGGCCTGATCGATGTCCTGGTCGGACACATGGATGTTCTGGTCGTTGGCGCGCTGGACCTGGAGCTTCATCAGCACGAGGCGGTCGAGCACCTGGCGGGCGAGGACGTCCTTCGGCGGCAACTGGCCCGGATTCGACGCGTACTGGCGGACGATGGCGTTGATCGCCTCGTCCAGCTCGCTCTGCAGGATGACGTCTTCCTCCACGACGGCGACGATGCGGTCGAGGGAACCGTTGCCGGCGGTCGCGCCCGCGACGGTCGGCTGGGCCGACGGCATCAACTGGGCATGGGCCGAGGGCATCGCCGCCAGAAGGGAGGCAGCGAGCAGGGAGTACGAAAGGATCTGCTTCATCGAATAGGGAGCCCGGGGCGCTTGCCCCACTTATTGATAGCCAAGGATAGCACGGCGCAGGTAGGCGCCCGATTGCGGGTTGAGCGAGCCCAAGCCCTTGAATTCCACCTCAAACATGACCGCGTTGTCCGTCTCACGGAGGTAGTCGTGTACGTAGTGGCGGCCGAGCACGCGGAAGGCGACGCAGCAGCTGTCGTACTCGACGCCCACCGCGGCTTCGAGGGTGCGGTGGGAGTACGTGAACGTGGTAAAGCTTGCACCGTTATCCAGCGTGACCGGCAGGACGTCGCGGCGGGCGAAGACCCAGCGGGCCAGGGCCCGCCAACGTTCGGACACAGGAAAGACCGCGGATGTGTCGAATTGTTCCATCACGCCACGGCGGTAGCGGTACGAGAAGTTGACGATGCCGTCGCCGGCGATGCGGCGCTGGATACCGATGGTGGCGAGGTCGGTATTACGTCCCGAATCGTAGATGGCGCCCTGGTCGTTGAGGTAGGTGCTCGGCTGCTTGTTCGGGTTCCACTGGTACGAGCTGTTCAGGCGCCACTTGTCGTTGAACTGGATCGCGAGCTGGGCGACGTAATCCGAACGACTGAAGTCGGTCGGAGCGACGTTCGGCATCTGCACTTTCTGACCATTGAAGTACTTGATCTGGCCGAGACTGGCCGACAGGCGCTCGACGCCTGTCTCGTCGAGAAGGCGCGTCGTGAGCGCTGCGGTCAGATTGTTCGCATCCATCTGGCGGTCGGCGCCGGAAAACCGGTTCGTGGTGAACAGCTGCCAGAAGTCGAACGACATGGCGTTCGTGTCGAAGGTCGGCAGGTTGTTCTGGTTCCGGTACGGCACGTACAGATAGTAAAGGCGCGGCTCGAGCGTCTGGGTGTAGCTGCTGCCGAACAGATTCGTCTGGCGGTCGAAGATCAGGCCGGCGTCGACGCTGGAGATCGGTACCGAGCGGGACGGGTCCTGTTTGGCGTAGTGGTAGTACGAGTAGTCCGAATCCAGCCGGTAATCGGTATAGCGGTATTCCACGCGGGGGCGGACGAACCAGGATGCGCCCGAGAAATCGGCCGCCAGGTAAGGTGCGAGATCCAGGCGATTGCCGTCGACCTGACCGAGCTGAGCGGCATTGTTCGGGTCGAAGGGCGAGCGGTCGGGCTTCCGGAACGCCACCGCTTCCGTGTCGACGCCCGCGTCGAGCCAGTTGTTGATCGGCGCCTGCATGTTGAACGTCGCGCGCGGCCAGCGGCGATAGGGCACCACGTAGTTGGGCAGCCCGGCGTCCACGTTCTGGTAGTCGTCCGCGCCGATGGACGCGCTCCAGTATTTGCCGCCCTTGGATACATAGGCGCTCGAACTCAGGATGCCGACCGCCGACTGGTACAGGTCATTGCTGAAGTCGCGGAAATACTGGTTATCCGACGCACGGTTGATGTTGACGCCCAGATTGAACCCGTCGCCCAGATTGGTCGAGTTCACGATCTTGACGAGGTAGCGCTGCTTCGAACCGTCGCGGTCGCTGGTGCCGCTCTCGTCCTGATCCGGACCCTTGTCGTGGGCCATGTACTGGATGTCGAACGTGCCATTCGAGCGCGGGAGCAGATAGCGGAACTCGGTGCCCAGCATGAAGCCGCGGTCGCTGTAGTAGCCCGGCGTGATCGTCGCATCGTAGTTCGGTGCGATGTTCCAGTAGTAGGGCGTGTTCAGGAACAGGCCCGAGCGGCTCGACGAACCGAACGTCGGGTAAAGGAAGCCGCTCTTCCGGCGGTCGTCCAGCGGGAAGGTGAAGTACGGCAGGTACATGAACGGCACGTTCTTGAAGCGCATGGTCGCGCTGCGTGCCTCGCCGACGCCGGTTTCCTTGTTGAGATTGATCGTCTTGGCGCGGAACTCCCACATGCGGGCGCCCACGTCGCAGGTGGAATAGGACGCCATGTGGAAGCGGCCGTGCTGCGGGTCGAGAATCTTTGCGTGATCGGCCACGCCGTTGCCGCGCGACTGCAGCAGCTGGTAACGGACGTTGTACGCGTCGCCGTCGTTCGGCGTGGTGGTGCCCGTCATGCGGTCGGCGGAGACCAGCATGCCAGCCTCCTGGTACTTCACGTTGCCCTTGGCATCGTAGGCCGTCGAGTCGGCGTTGTACGTGACGTCGTTGGCGCGCAGCACCTGATCGGCGCGCTCGAGGCGCACGCCGCCGGTCATGTGGTACTGGTCCGGTTCCGGGCTCTCGACCTTGACGCCGCTGGTGTTGCCGTCGTCGATGCCCGAATGGACGTCGGTCACGGCGGTGTCGCGCAGCGAGCTGTCCTTCGTTATGCCGGGCTCGTAGAAATCGAGCATCGCGTTCGGCCGGCACAGCGCGTAGCTGATGGGACGCGGCGGGCAGATGAAGGAACCGAGCGGACAGGTTTCCGCCGGGACGGGCGCGGCGGTAGCGGCCGTGGTGACCGGCGCGACGACGGCCCGGGTTTCACCCTGGACCGGCGCACTCTGCGCCTGCGCTTGCCAGGCGGGGGCCGAGACGATCAGGGCGACAGCGGTCGCCAGCAGGCGGCGTTTAGGCAGGATGCTCATGCGTGACGTCACGGGCTCGGTCTTATCCGGTTTGCGAAAGGCCGCCAACTTAGCAGAATCCCCAACCCCGCGGCACGATGGCACGTCACCCATGAGCATGAACCCCTCGGGAGGCGCGACGTGGATCGCCGCACCGGCACCGCGAGCTTACACCGCGGACTCAGCCGCGCGGGCGGCGTTCGTGCTGCCAGAGTACTTCGCCGTGCCCGCTGCGCCTCGCCAGGACACGTGCCAGCACGAAGAGCAGGTCGGACAGGCGGTTCAGGTAACGCTGTGCCTCGGGACGGATGGCTTCTTCGCGGGCGAGGGCGACCACCTCGCGCTCGGCACGCCGGCAGACGGTCCGGGCCACGTGGCAGGTCGCCGCCGCCATCCCTCCGCCGGGCAGGATGAAGTCCTTCAGCGCCGGCAGGTCGGCGTTGAAGCCGTCCAGCACGGCCTCGAGCCGGTCGATGTCCGTGGCCTGGATCATGGCCATGCCGGGGATGCACAGCTCACCGCCCAGGTCGAAGAGCTCGTGCTGGATCTGGACCAGTGCCTCGCGAACGTCATCATCGACGCTCTCGGATGCCAGCGTGACGCCCAGTGCGCTGTTGAGTTCGTCCACGGTGCCGTAGGCGGCTACCCGCAGTGAGTCCTTGCCGGTACGGCTGCCATCGCCGAGGCCGGTGCTGCCGTCGTCGCCGGTGCGGGTGTAGATCTTGGAAAGTCGATTGCCCATCCGGGCATTCTAGCGAGGGCTGTCGTCACTGTGGCAGGCGGCCGCAACGGCGGCGCATTCACGTGGCGGCGTTATGATTCCGCCCATGAGTCCCTCTCCCGAACCTATCGTGATCGTCGGCGGCGGCCTGGTCGGCGCCAGTCTTGCCATTGCCCTTGATGCCGCCGGGCTGCCCGCCGTCCTCATCGAGGCGGCCGCACCGACGGTCGGGCAGCAGCCGAGTTACGACGAGCGCAATCTTGCCCTGGCCAGAGCCACCGTCAACGGCCTCCGGGCGATCGGCGTGTGGGATTTTGCCGAGGACCGGGCCACCCCCATCACGCATATTCATACGAGCCGCGCCGGCGACTTCGGCAGTGTCCGCATGAACGCGTCCGAGGAAGGCGTGGACGCGCTGGGCTGGACGCTTCCGGCCCGTGAACTGGGCGCGGCGCTCCTGCGTCGCCTGGATCGATGCCAGCACCTTACCCGCCTGGCGCCCGCGCGGGTCGAGGGCATCCACGCGGATGACCGGGGCTGGGCGGTCGACGTGGTCACGGACGCTGGCATGCGATCGCTGCACACGTCGCTGCTGGTCGGCGCCGACGGCACGCACTCGGGAGTCCGGCGCCAGCTCGGCATCGGAACCCGCGAGCACGACTACGCGCAGGCGCTCTTCGTGACCACCATGACGCCGGAGCGCGATCCGCGTGGCCGCGCCTTCGAGCGCTTTACCGACGATGGTCCCGTCGCGGTGCTGCCGCTGACGGACCGCCGGGTCGGCGTCGTGCTGACCGTTGCCGCGGACCGGGTCGACGAAGTGGCCGCCATGGACGATCAGGCGTTTGCAGCCCTGGCGCAGGAGCGCTTCGGCTGGCGGCTTGGCCGGTTGACCCGACCGGGTAAACGTTCGCCGTATCCGATTCGCCGCGTCGCGGCCGAAGCGCTCACCTCGAACCGCGCCGTGCTGGTGGGCAATGCCGCCCAGACGGTGCATCCGATCGGCGCGCAGGGCTTCAACCTTGGTTTACGCGATGCGCTGACGCTTGCCGAGCTCGCAACGGGCGCTACCGATCCTGGCGCTCCGTCGCTGCTCGCCGAATACGCCGCGCGGCGCGCCACCGACCGTGAGGGAACGATGGCGATGAGCCACGGCCTCGTCCGCCTCGCGTGCCTCGACCAGCCGTTTCTCGGCCCGTTGCGCTCACTGGCGATGCTGGCGCTCGACCGCGTGCCGCCCCTCCGCCACGCCCTCAGCCGCCGAGGCATGGGTTTTCGCGCCAACGCACCGTTCGCGGTCCGGGAGAAAACCCCGTGAGCGATAGCTGGAGCGCAACCTCCTCCCGTCGTCGCGGCGGTCCGCTGGACGTCGCCGTGGTCGGCGGCGGCATGGTGGGTGCCGCCGCCGCATTGAGTCTGGCGAAGGCGGGCTTCTCGGTGGCCCTCGTCGACGCACGGGAGCCCGCCGCCTGGAACGCATCGGACGAAGTCGACCTGCGCGTTGTCGGTCTTGCGCCGTCTTCGGTCGTCCTGCTGGACCGCCTCGGGGTGTGGGGCGCCATCCGCGACGCACGCGCCTGCGGCTACGAGCGCATGCTGGTCTGGGACGCAGAGAACGGTGCCACGGTGGATTTCGACGCCGCCGACGAAGGTCGCGATGTACTCGGTTACATCGTCGAAAACAATCTCGTGCAAGCCATGCTCTGGGATGCGCTGGACGACGCGGGTGTTCGTCGCATCGTTCCCGCGCAGGTCGTGGGTTATGGCGAACGCGACGATCGCGCCCAGCTGGAACTCGCCGACGGTCAGTTCATCTCGGCGCGCGTCGTCGTGGCCGCCGACGGTGCGGATTCCCCGTTGCGTGCCATGGTTGGCATCGGTACGCATGGTCGCGACTACGCGCAGCGCGGCGTCGTGGCGCATGTCCAGACCGCGCGCCCGCACGAAAGTACGGCCTGGCAGCGTTTCCTCCCGTCCGGGCCGTTGGCGTTCCTGCCGCTGGCCGATGGCCGCTGTTCGATCGTATGGACCCTGCCCGAACCGGAAGCCGCGCGCATCATGGCGCTGGACGACGACGCTTTCCGGGATGCGCTCGGCGTGGCCAGCGACTTCCGTCTCGGACCCGTGCTTTCCGTCAGCCGTCGCGCCGCATTTCCCTTGCGGCTGAAGCTGGCCGATCGTTACGCGTCCGGGCGGCTGGTGTTGCTGGGCGATGCGGCCCATGCGGTTCATCCCCTGGCCGGGCAGGGCGTGAACCTGGGCTTGCGCGATGTGGCCGAGTTGCGCGACACGCTGGTCGCCGCACGGGACGCGGGCCGCGATATCGCGGCTCCGCATGTGCTTCGCCGCTACGCAAGACGACGCAACAGCGCCGACGGGCTGGACGCGTGGTCGTTCGACGCGCTCGGGCGTATCTATGCGTGGCAGGCGGGGCCGCTGGTCGCGGCGCGCGGCCTGGGCGTCCGGCTCGTGAACGGACTGGTGCCGCTCAAACGTAAACTCGCCAGGCACGCCGCGGGACTTTGACCGGTCTGGCGGCGCGCCCGTCGCGAGGCCTATCCTTGGGCACTTTCCAGGGAGTCACGCCGATGCGCCGTTCACTGCTTGCCTTGTCCTTGCTGATCCTCGGTCACGTGGGAGCCGCCTCCGCGGCGATGGTGGCAAAACCGGTCCAGTGGACCGACCAGGGTGTGACCTATAAAAGCTTTCTGGTCTACGACGATGCGGTGACCGCCAGACGGCCGGGCCTGGTCATGGTGCCGAACTGGTATGGCGTCAACGATATGGCGGTGGCCAAGGCTAAGGACATCGCCGGCAAGGACTACGTCATCCTGCTCACCGACATGTACGGTGGCGACACGCGTCCAAAGTCCGAAGCGGAAGCCGGCGCGGCGGTGAAGCCGCTTTACGCCGATCGCAAGATCATGCGGCAGCGCGTGGTGCGCGCACTGGACGAACTGAAGGCGCAGGAGAAGAACGCGCCCATCGATCCGTCACGGCTGGCCGCCATCGGCTTCTGTTTCGGTGGATCGGCCGTGCTCGACCTGGCTCGCACGGGCGCCGATGTCGCCGCTGTCGTGAGCTTCCACGGCCTGCTGTCCACAGACGATCCGAAGCTCGGCGCGCAGATCCATGCTCACGTGCTGGCTCTCAATGGCGCGGATGACGCCAACGTGCCTCCGGAGCAGCGCGCGGCGTTCGAGGCCGAAATGCGCGATGGCAAGGTCGACTGGGCCTCCACGGATTTCGGTGGCGCCGTGCACTGCTTCACCGAGAAGGAAGCCACCACGCCGACCGGCAATTGCCGGTATGACGACAAGGTGGCCAAGCGCGCCTACGCCGCCATGCGGGCGTGGCTCAGCGAGTCGTTCGCGGCGAAGAAGTAACGCCTCAGAAGCGGCGTTCGACCGAGTAATCGGCGAGCGCCGCGAGGGCGTCACGGTACGGCGAAGCGGGAAGTGCCGACAGCGCGTCGCGTGCTGCCGTCGCGTGCCCCACGGCTTTCTCATGCGTGCGCTCGATCGCTCCGGAGTCGCGAATCGCCGCGATGATCAGGTCGAGCGAATCCAGTCCGCCATGCTCGATGACATGCCGCAGGGATTTCAGCTGGTCTTCGTCGGCCACCTGCATCGCGTAGATCAGCGGGAGGGTGGGCTTGCCTTCGGCAAGATCGTCGCCGATGTTTTTACCCAGCGTCTCCGCATCGGACACGTAGTCGAGCAGGTCATCGGCGATCTGGAAGGCATAACCCAGCTCCATACCGTAGCGACGGAGCGCCGCGACCTGCGTATCTGGCAACCCGCCCAGCACGCCACCCAGTTCGGTCGCCGCGGCGAAAAGAACGGCCGTCTTGCGCTCGATCACGGCGAGATAGGCGGCTTCATCCACGTCCGCATTGCCGATGTTGAGCAGTTGCAGCACTTCGCCTTCGGCAATCGTGTTGGTCGTGTCGGCGAGGATGCGCATGATCCGCATATCGTCGAGCTCGACCATCAGCTGAAAGGAGCGCGAGTAGAGAAAATCGCCCACCAGTACGCTGGCCGCGTTGCCCCATAGTGCGTTGGCCGTCTTGCGGCCGCGACGCATGTCGGACTCGTCCACCACATCGTCGTGCAGCAGTGTCGACGTATGGATGAACTCCACGATGGCCGCCAGCTTGGCGTGATCCTGTCCGTCATAACCGGCCGCGCGAGCCGCGAGCACGTGCAGCATCGGACGAAGCCGCTTGCCGCCACCCGCGATGATGTGATCGGCGATCGCATTGATCAGCACGACATCCGACGAGAGCCGGTGCCGGATCAGCGAATCGACTTCTTTCATGTCGGCGGCGGCGAGCGTACGGACGCCAGCGAAGTCGAGGGAGGTCGGGCGGGCGGCTATGGAGTCCATCTCTACAGGTCGTGTGCGGCAAAACAGCCCACAGTATAGGGGCTCACCCGTGGTTACGCCGTGGATTTGGCCGGTGTCCGTATAATCCGCTTCCGATGACATCGATCGGCCTCGCGCCCGGAAACCCTTGGTGAGCAAACTCAGTTCCCTGGAACGGCGCACCGCGCTGACCCTGGCAGCGGTGATCAGCCTGCGTCTGTTCGGGCTGTTCCTCATCCTTCCCGTATTTTCCGTCTACGCGCGAGCCATGCCGGATGCCACGCCCTGGCTGATCGGCCTGGCCCTGGGTGTCTACGGGATCGGCCAGATGTGCTTGCAGATTCCCCTGGGACTGCTGTCCGACCGGATCGGTCGCAAGCCGGTCATCACGCTGGGGTTGCTCGTCTTCGCCCTGGGCGGAGTGGTCGCCGCGTTTTCCCACACCCTGACCGGCATCGTCGCCGGACGTGCGTTGCAGGGTATGGGTGCCGTTGCTGGCGCTGGCACCGCGCTGGCCGCGGATCTGACGAGCGAGGCCCATCGAAGCAAGGTCATGGGCATCATCGGCGTATCGATCGGGGTTTCGTTTCTTCTGGCGCTCATTCTGGGGCCGCCGCTCGAAGCCGTGGCGGGTCTTCCCGGCCTGTTCGGTTTCACCTCCCTGCTTGCGGTCGCGGCTATCGCCATGCTCTGGTGGCGCGTGCCCACGCCGACCCATCATGGCGCCCCGGCCGCCGCGTCGTGGCGCGAGCTGGCCTCGATGTTTCTCGACCGTCGCATGCTCGTGCTGAATGGGTCGGTGTTTTTTCTGCACGCGTTGCTGACCGCCTCATTCGTCGGCCTGCCCATTCTTCTTACCGACGTCATGCGTATTCCTGTGGCGCACCACTGGATGCTGTATCTGCCGGTGATGACGATCGCCGCGCTCGGCATGGGCGCAATGCTACCCCGGATGAAGGACATGCGGCGCGCGTCGCACGTCGTGGTCGGATGTGTCTGCGTGCTCGGGCTGGCGCTGGCGGGCATGGCGCTCGCCGAAACGCACGTCATCGTGCTCGGTGCGGCCGCCACCGTGTTCTTCGCCGCCTTCAACCTGCTTGAGGCCGCTTTGCCGAGTCTCGTCTCCCGTCTTGCGCCAGCCGACCTCCGCGGCGCGGCGATGGGGGCTTATTCCAGCTCGCAATTCTTCGGCGCCTTTGTCGGTGGTGCCGTCGGCGGGCTCGCGCTGGGCCACCTCGGCCTTCGCGGTGTATTTGGCTGCGCGGCCGCCATGACCCTGCTGTGGCTGCCGCTGGTCGTTCGCGGGACGCGGCGTATGGCTGCCGGCGGCGTCGCCTCGGCGGCTTGAATGCGGCGGGGTTGAAGGACTCGCCGACACGGATGTCGGCGTAGCGCGTCGCTCGCGTCATGGGTGCCTGCATGTATCGCGGCATCTGTAGTCGTCATTTCAGAATTTGCGTATCGATCGCCTCCGGGTCCTCGACCAGACTTCGTGTGCGCGCCGTCCCGCACGTTTTCCGGTGCGCGTCCTTTCCCACTGAAGAGGCCGTCGCCATGTATAAGAAAGTTCTCTCCCCGGTGTTCATCGCGTCGGCTCTCGCCGTCTCGTCGTCCGCTGCACTCGCGGCAAACGACGGTTCCATCGAGATCACCGGTCGTATCGTCGCCACCACATGCAACGTCGAAGGACAGGCGCCGGGTGGCGGGGCCGTCAAGAAATCCGTCGGACTTGACGGCATCTCCGTGGCAAAACTGGCGGCACCGGGAGACGTGGCGGGCGACAAGGGCTTCCTGATCGTCGTGGGCGGCAACGACGATTGCGCCGACGGACTGAAAGCGAAGATCCGTTTCGATCCATCGAGCCCCGCGATGGATCGCACGGCGGGTCGACTGAACATCGATGCCGCCGCCGATGCCGCGAAGAACGTTCAGATCGAAATCGCCAACGGTGACGGAACGCCGATTCACTTGTTTACGGGCGAGTCCAGGCCGGTGGTCATCGAGGGACACCGCGCAACGATCGAATTGCTTGCGCGCTACTACAGCCTTGGCGGTGCGACGCAGGGCACGGCGAATTCTCGTGTCGGGTTTCAGGTCGTCTACGACTGACCTGCATCCCGCGTGGCGAATCACGACGACCGGCCCCTCTGTCCGGTCGTATCTCTCATGCAAAAGGAACGAGCATGCTGAAGAAAATGGCGTGGACCGCGGGCGTCGTCATGGCTTTGATGACGAGCCCGGCCAAACCGGCAATCGTCATCGGCGCTACGCGTGTCGTCTTTCCCGCCGCGCACCGGGACGTCGCTGTCCGCCTGCAGAATAAAGGGGACGAGCCAGCGCTGGTGCAGGTGTGGATCGACGACGGCGATGAAGCTTCGTCGCCGCAGACCGCGCGCGGCCCCTTTGTCATCACGCCGCCGGTCTTCCGGATCGACCCGGGTCACGGGCATGCCGTGCGTATCGTTCATGTGGGCGATGTGAAGCCTGTCGACAAAGAAAAACTCTATTGGTTGAACGTCCTCGAGATTCCTCCGAAAGCGGACAAGGCCGAGGGTTCCAACGTTCTCCAATTCGCTTTTCGACATCGACTCAAGCTGTTCCATCGACCGGAACGGCTGTCGTCGACGGTAGATCAGGCGCCCGCGAAGCTCGTCTGGTCGCTGGTTCGTAGCGACGGCGCCGCGTCGCTGCGCGTTGCCAATCCTTCGCCTTATGTCGTGTCGTTCAACGCTATCGGACTGAGTCCGTCGGATGCACCGACCGCGCCGACCGTGCCTCTCGGGGGTGGCATGGTCATGCTGGGTGGATCGTTGACCATCCCTGTCTCATCGGCCACGGGTCCTGAGCTCACGCGCGTCTCCTATGCCGTCATCAACGACTATGGCGCCGTCGTCCCCGGGACGGCGAAGCTGGCCCCATGATCCGGGGGAGGATTCATGGACGGATCCAGCGCGATCAGGCTCCGGTATGGCGCTCTCCCCGCTCGGTGGGTGAGCGCGTGCATGGTGGGCGTGGCCGGGATATTCATGAGTTGCATGGTCTGTGCGCAGGACGCACGATCCGTTCAGTTCGACGCGGGCTTTCTTCCGGATGGTCTCGCCATGGGACTTGACCTCTCCCGTTATGCCCATGGAAATCCCGTCCTGCCCGGCGTCTACGACGTCGACATCTGGATGAACGACGAGTGGCAGGTACGCCGCACCGTACGCTTTGTCGAGCGTTACACGGACAACGATGCTTCGCCATGCCTGAGTCGGGCAGAGCTCGAAAGTTTTGGCCTCGTCAGGAAAGAGTCGTCGTCCGCAGAGGACGATTGCGCGCCTATCAGCGAGCGCATCCCGCAAAGCACGGCGCGGCTCGACGTCGCCGAGCAGCGCCTCGACATTGAAGTTCCGCAAGCGTGGCTGGTACGTCGTCCCCGCGGCGTCGCGCCTCGCGAGCAATGGAAGGACGGCGTGACAGCCGCGCTGCTGGCGTGGCGCGCCAATTTTCACCAAAGCGCGTTACGGCATCGGTCCTCGCGCTCCCTGTTCCTCACCGGCGATGCGGGGTTGAATCTGGGCCGCTACCGGTTTCGTCACGCCAGATCATGGTCGCAGGGCCAATACCGACAGGGACACACGTTCGCCGAACGAGCTGTCGACCGGCTCCAGGCACGCTGGAGAGCGGGAGACGTCATCATGGGGGACGATCTGCTGGAGCCGGTCCTCGTTCGCGGCGTGAGGCTTGCCAGTGACGTGCGTATGCGTCCCGACGCGGGTGATGGCTATGCGCCTCAAGTACGCGGCGTCGCGGCGACCCATGCGAGGGTGACGGTCAGTCAGGGCGGTCGCTTGCTCAGGGAGCTGTCCGTTCCACCGGGTGCCTTCGTCATCGACGATCTGGGCGTGGCGGGACGGGGAGGGGATCTCTCCGTTGAGATCGTCGAAGCCGACGGTCGCCGTATTCGTTACAGGGTGCCTTACTTTTCGTTGCCGCTTTTGATGCGTGAAGGCGCTACCCGCTACTCGATGGGCATGGGCCGATGGCGTGGAGGTTCGTCTCGCCAGCCGTGGCTGCTCGAAGCCGCCTGGCGTCGCGGTGTGCGCCACGGCTGGACCGTACAGGCAGCACAGCGTGTGATCGGAAGCGGCACGTGGCTGGTGGGTGGCGCGGCGGTCGACACGCTGGTCGGCGCGTTCTCGGCCGATGTGACGCACGCGCTGGCCCGGCGTGCGGGACCGGTCGGAACGCTCTGGCGGCTGCGTTACGGACATCGGTCGGATCGTGGGGGCGTGATCTCAGCCACCGTGTCAGGCGGGGCGCAGCGAATGGCAGCGGGAGCGATGAACGCCGATCGCTCACCCGCGCGACAGCGAAGAGCGGATATCTCATATCAACACATGTTCGACGAAGCCGGCGGCTCATTCGGCCTCGCGTTCGGCTACACGCACCTGCCGGACAGCGGAGGCGGGGAGTGGGATCAGGCCTTGTCATGGAGCCACGTCAAGGGCGCGGCCGTTGTGGACGTTTCTTTACGTCGTTCGTTAAGAACGGCGTCGCGTTCGTCTGGCCGCGCCTCGGAAAACACCGCACAGGTATCGGTCTCCCTTCCCCTGGACGGTGAGCGTTCGCGCGTGGCGTCGCAGGCCGCGTTGCGCATGGGGCCGGACGGCAAGCAACTGCGGGCCGGTCTGCTCGGGAGCGCTGGTAGCGAGGGTGCGTGGGGGTATGCCGCATCGGCTGCGACACATGCCGGTGGTCCACGGCTGGACGCATCGGTTTCCCGTGCGTCCGGTGGCGGCGATCTCAGCGTCGCCGTCGAGCGGTCCCGTGTGAGCAGAGCGGCTTCGCTGTCCGCTTCGGGCGGTATCGTGGCTCATGCGGGTGGGATCACCCTCGCACCCTTCCTGGGTAACGCCTCCGGACTGGTGCAGGCGCGTCATGCGCGGGGCGCGCGCCTGGCGTCGGCCTCATCCGTTCACGTCGACAGGCGCGGATACGCCATCGTGCCGAGCCTCGCCCCTTACCGGTGGAACAGTGTGGACATCGATCCCACGGGTCTGCCGCTCGGGGTCTCACTGGCGTCGACTCATGCGCGTGTGGTCCCCACGGCAGGCGCGGTGGTCCTTGTCCCATTCGAGACGGACGAACATGCGACGATTCTCCTCACCGGGCGTCGCAGCGATGGGGCACCGTTGCCGTTCGGTGCGGAGGTGGTCGACGACCAGGGCCGCTCGATCGGGGTGATCGGGCAGGGCGGTCGGTCGTTCCTTCGCTCGGACGGCGGCACGCCCGCCCTGAGGGTGCGCTGGTCGGATCAGGCGGGAGGCGGCTGCGATCTGCGGCCGACGCTGGCAGGCGAACGGGCCGGACTGAAACATTACGAAGGAGTATGCAGATGACGATCAGGATCGCCTCCCTCACAAAGGGCGGTATGGCCGCGTTACTCATGGCCGTGACCCCGGAAGGGACGCGGGCGGACGACCGTCTCGATTTCGAGGTCACTGGAGCCGTGGTCGCTTCTTGCGGGCTCGCGGATCAACGGATCCGGATCGACCTCGGAAGCGTCGCCTACGGCGACCTGGGACGGGTTGGTGCGGCTAGCCCATGGCGTCGCGCAGCATTTTCCGGCGTCGACTGCGTCGGTGCGACGCGCGCTGCCGTGACACTGCGCGCTCGTCCGTATCCGCCCGATCCCCGGCTGCTCCAGCCTGAGGGTACGGCGCGTGGTGTCGCGATCGAGATGCGGACCGGAGCGGGGGAGTCGATCGTTCCCGATGGAAAGACGCCTGTCGGCTTCTCCTGGCCGGGTGGCTCCCCGCAGCTCGCCTTCGAGGCAAGGTACGTGAGGACAGGCGATCTTGGCGCCGGAGATGCGACGGCCACCGCGGTGATCGAGATCACCTGGGAATGAGACTGGGACGACAGCGCGCTCCGGCGGCGGCCTGCGCATCGGGGTTTGCGGTGATGGCGGCCATCGCCCAAACTACACGGTCCGACCCCGCCAGCCCGCGCTTGCCGCAGGCTCGCTATGATGGGCGGGAGTGACGACGATCCGCCGGATCGGGCGTCCAATGACACGAATACGAGGGAAATCCATGGCACGCGGTATCAACAAGGTCATCATTGTCGGCAACCTCGGCGCGGATCCCGAGACCCGTTACACCGGTAGCGGTACGGCCATCACCAGTCTGCGTCTAGCCACGTCGGAAGCCTGGACCGACAAGCAGTCGGGCGAAAAGCAGGAGCGCACCGAATGGCACCGTGTGAAGTTGTTCGGCAAGCTGGCCGAAATCGCCGGTGAGTATCTGAAGAAGGGGCGTCAGGTATATATCGAGGGTTCTCTTCGCACCGACAAGTACACCGATAAGGACGGCATCGAGCGCTACTCCACGGACATCATTGCCAACGAGATGCAGATGCTCGGCGGCCAGGGTGGCGGTGAAGGCGGTGGCGGTTTCGGCGGCGGCCAGGGCGGTGGCGCACGTCAGCAGGCGCCTCGCAGCGGCGGTGCCGGCCAGAGCGGCGGTGGCAACTGGGGTGGCGGTAGCGGTGGTGGCGGTCAGCAGCGTGGCGGCGGCAACTACGGTGGCGGTCAATCGCAGCGTGGTGGCGGCGACGACTACGGCCAGCCCCGTGGTGGCAACGCGCCTCCGCAGCGTTCCGCACCGCCGGTCAACGAAGGCTTCGACGACGACGACATCCCGTTCTGATCCTGATCGGCAGGGAATGATCGATAAACGGGCGCCCTTGGGCGCCCGTTCTCAATTAACCGGGGACCATTCATGCGTTATCTGCCACTGACTTTAGTGCCGCTCCTTGCGGCTGGCTGCACATCCGTTCAGGTGAGGCCGCTCGATCCGGCATTGCACGTCGATCACGTGTGCATTCGTGAGAATCCGGACGTCATCGTCAAGGACTTCCTGCCAGTTTTACGCGAAGGCTTCAAACGTCACGGGATCGCCACGGACGTCTACTCGACGATCGGGGCAGACAACTGCCCGTACGTGCTCACATACACGGCGCTTCAGTCCTGGGACTTTGCTCTTTACTTGTCTCACGCCGAGTTGCGCCTGGAACGCGACGGCCGCCAGGTGGCTTTTGCGGAATATCATCTCAAGGGTAAGGGCGGGCTTTCCGTCGCCAAGTGGCAGAGCGTCAAGTCCAAGATGGATCCAGTCATCGACCAGCTCCTGAAATAGACCTGTCAGCTCGTGCGCCGGAGGTATTCGGATAGCTCGGTCAGGGCATCACCTGTTTCGTTGCGACCAAATCCGATGCGGAAACGGTCGTCAGGCGTCGCGGTCAGCGTGGACTGGTAGTTGGAGGCGGGAAGCAACAGGATTCCCGCTTCTTCGACCAGGCGCTTCGCGAAGACTTCGACGCCTTCCGGACCGAGGTAGCGCGGAAAGGCGATGCAACCTCCGTCCGGGCGGCGCCATTCGAATCGCTCGCTCCACTCGCGGAAGAAGGCGTCGACGCGTTCGAGATTACGGTCGAGAAGCAGTCGCTGCCGATCGAGGATGGCGTCGCGGGCTTTCAGGGCGATCAGCGCAAGCTGTTCCGAAGGCCCCGAGTTGCAGATCGATGTGTAGTGTTTGTATCGCTCCATGCGTTGCAGGAGTTCGTGGTCGGCACAGGCGATCCAGCCAATGCGCAGCCCTGGCAGTCCGTATGCCTTGGACATGACGCCGATCGATATCCCGCGCTCGTAGACATCGGTGGCCTGCGGCAAGTGCACGGTGCCTGTCGCTCCGAGAGGCCGGTTGACTTCGTCGCTGAGCAGCCAGATGCCGTGCTTGCGGCAGAGCGCGATCAGTGCGTCAAAACGATCCTGCTCGAGAATTTTTCCGGTGGGGTTGTGCGGAAAATTGATGGCGATCAGCCGGGTGTTCGGTCGTACGGCCGCTCTTATCTCGTCGATGTCGAGCGACCAGTGATCGCCGGGACGGAGCGCGACGCCGGTGACGTCGCAGATCGCCGCAGGGATGGTTTCCGCCGACTGGTAATTGGGCGTGACCACGATGGCGTGATCGGTGGGCTCGAGCAGTACGCGCATGGCGATGTAGAGCGCTTCCTCACCTCCGGCGAAGCAGAGAATGTCGGCTGCCTGCCTGCCCTCGTAGGTCGACGCGATCGCTTCACGAAGTTCAGGGGCGCCGTACGTCTGCGTGTAGCTCAGCGGCAGAGATCCGAACGCGGCACGATCACGGTCGTCCGCCAGGTCGAGCAGTGCCGATACGGTGAGGCTTTGCGCATCGGAAGCCGCGAGGTTGTAGCGCACCGAGAACTCCCAGCGGGAAAAGTAGGTCTCCAGCTGGAAATCGGGAAGGGTGGTCATCAGTCGGTCCTGGAAGCGTGGCGGATACGAGCGGGTCTGAGTGGACTATATGTCCATACGAGATTATCAGTCTAGTGTCCGCCTGTTCATCGCCGTCCGGACGGCGCCCATGGAATGCTCGCCAATGCCTCGCTACAGTGGCGCCATGACTCCCCGCCAAACCTCTCTCTGGCTGCCGGCCCTGGCCGTGCTCGGCTCGGTGACCTCGTTGTGCATCGGCACGTCGTTCGCGAAACGATTGTTTCCTCTCATCGGCGCGGAGGGCACGTCGGCGCTCCGCGTGGGTTTTTCCGCGATCGTTCTCGTGCTGTTCTGGCGGCCCTGGCGCTGGCCGCTCAGTCGGCGTGACGCCGGCTTCGTGATCCGCTACGGGTTGACGCTGGGCGTCATGAATCTGCTTTTCTATCTGGCGCTACGAACCATTCCGTTCGGTATCGCCGTTGCCATCGAGTTCAGCGGGCCCCTGGCCGTGGCGATGCTCGCTTCGCGAAGGGCGATCGACTTCGTCTGGCTCGCCTTCGCCGTCATTGGGCTGGGCATGCTGTTACCGCTGGCCGGTCAGCATACGGTCGATCCCACGGGCGTAGCGCTCGCGCTCGGTGCGGCCGTTTGCTGGGCGCTCTATATCGTTTTCGGTAAGCAGGCCGGCCATTTGCATGCGGGTCATTCGGTCTCGCTGGGTCTGGTGGCGGCCAGTCTGGTCGTGGTGCCTTACGGTGTCGCCCACGCGGGGTCCACCCTGCCGCACCCCGCGATTCTGCTGGCGGGACTGGGTGTGGCCATCGTATCGAGCGCGATCCCGATGTCGCTGGAGATGATGGCTCTGAAGCGCCTGCCGAGTGAAACGTTCGGCATCATGGTCAGCCTTGAGCCAGCGGTAGCTTCGCTATGGGCCATGTTGCTGCTCGGCGAACTGCTTACCGTTTCGCAGTGGAGCGCGATCGGCTTTATCGTCGTGGCCTCCATAGGAAGCACGGTAACGGCAAAGCGCGGCGTTGTTTCATCGCCTGAGGTAGTCGGCTGACAGCGGACGCCGCATCGGTCATCCCGGGTCGCCGACGGCGACCCGGGACCCGCGTTTACCAGGCGCGACGAATGCCCAGACTGCCGGTGACACGGCGATACCCATGCGTGCCGAAGCGCGTTTCGACGTCGGACCACGCGCGCCACCCGTTGGCACGTAGCAAGGTCAGACCCAGCTTCAGCGCGTAGGCATTGCGCGGCACGCCTGCGTTGAAGGTATCCGTCCCGATTTGCGTCGCATCCAGGCGGCCGAGGCGACGCAGCCAGCTGGCCGAGAAGTAGGGCGATGCCGTGTGGCCTCCGGGCGTGTGCCAGCGTGCCGCGCCGCGCAGGCCGAGGCGCCCCGTGGCACCACTCGCATGCAGCGGCGTGACGCGTGTCCCATTGGCTTCGGTGAGCGAGCCACCACGAAGCCTTGTCGCGAGGACCTGCGCCTGCGGTTCGAGATAGACGTCCGTGTCGCGATTGAGCGCCAGGCGCCAGCGACGGCCGGCCTCGAGGCTGGCGCTCAGGGCGCCGCTCCCGTAGCGCTCATCCGCCAGGGCATCGCCTTCCAGGCGCTGGTTGAAATGAGCGTACTGGGCCCACCCGCGCACGTACGTGCCATCGTCCAGACGTACGCCGCCGTAAAGACCGGTGGCCGTCCCGCGCACGCGCCCCTTCGCCGAGTAGTGTGTCAGCGCCGACGTGGCACGCGTGTCCGCGCTCCCGGCCGCGGCCATGACGCCCAGATAGCCTTCGGACGAGGAATCGCTGCGAAGCAGATCGGCACCGAGGGTCAGCTCGCTGGTCGACGCGGTCGTCGTGAGTTCGTCGCCGATGTTGAAAGCGGTATGGCGCCGGTCGAATCGTGCCCACACGCTTTGCCTCACGCCTTCGCGCTCGTCGTCCTCGCCGCCGCCGGGTCCGCCCTGGAACATTTCGAGCGCCGCCGTCTGGTTGGCGCGGTAGGTGCCGACCTCGGGGCGCAACACCGGGGGTGGCGGGCGCGGCGGATCGACAACGGCCGGGACGTCCGGATTCTCGGTCACGGGATCGGTGTCCGGATCGCCCGGCACGATAACCGGGTCGACGACGGGGTCGGTGATCGACGATCGCAGATACCAACCGCCGTCGGATGGATTCTTCAACGAGCCCTTGTGGAGAAAATATTCGTAAGGACCGGCCACCGCACGGCCAAGTAACGCGAAGACGCCGTCCGAGCGACCGTCGACGCGGACGAGCTGGATACCTTCTTGCGTCACATCGCCCTGGCTGCCCAGGGTGTCGACGGCAATGCCGCTGGTGCCGGATGTGTTGCCCAGCACATGGATGCGATCGGCGGGCGACGAATCATCGCCGAGGCGCGCGCGCATACGAAAGACGCCGTCCTTTCCGTCATAGTCTCCCGAAATGGTCAGTGTGGCGAATGCATCGGGACGCTCAGGCGCGAAGGTCACGACGCCCGCATGGTTGCTCAGGTGGTCGACCCGGCTGTCGGCGGTCACGTTCCAGGTGCCCCCGGATTGGAGGGAGAGATCGCGAACGATGGAGGTCGCACCCGTCCAGCGAGCGCCGGAGGTGATGTCCAGCGACAGCTTCGTATTGTCGGGAACGGCGTCACCGTCCGCAGGGATGCGGCGGATAATGCCGTCCGCGGTTGCCGCGTTCTGAAGCGTGACGGTGATGGGCTGCTCCGATTCGGGAGTCAGGTCGACGAACACGCCGTTGCCACCCCTGATGACCGTGCCGTCGAAACGAAGACGCCCGGAGTCGCTCAGACTGAGCGCCGAGGCCTTGTCACTGATGAGCGAGCCTCCCTTCATGTCGAGTGCGCCCCCACGCACGACCCGGGCACCGAAGGCACCTGCGCCCTGAGTGACGATGTTCGTATTGCGGGCCCGTACGTCCGCATCGTTAACGACGAGGCCGTGGGCGTCGTCTCCTTCCGTTTCGATGGATGAGCCGGTGAAGTCGATACGGCCATCCCCTCGGGCGACCGCACCATGCGCCTTCGTTCCCGTCGTAAGGATCTTCGTATCTGCGGCATCGAGGCCTGGCGAAGCGTTGAAGTCACCACCCTGGACGTTGAGGCCGAATGCGGACTCGCCTGCCGTCGTGATGGAAACGCTGTCGAGGCCCACGGACGATGCGCGGTTATCGATGCCGATCGCGTTTTTCCCGGTGGTCGTCACGTTCGTCCGCGCCGCTACGATACGCTGGCCGTCGAGAACGTAGAGGCCATCTGCCTCGTCACCCCGGGTATGCCACTCGCCGCCCTGGATCGTAATCTGGCCATGCAGTGTGTTTGCATCGAGCGCATGCGCCGACTCGCCGCCCGTGCTGATGTTTACGTCGGTCAACGAGGCCGTCGCGCCCAGCATCACGTGCACGCCCGTGCTGTCGTCTCCGTCGGTGCGTACCGTCGTTTCAGTCGCCTGGAGCGCGGATGCCGTCGCTCTGTCGGGCGTGGAGCCGTCTACATACAGGGCATGAGCGGTCTTGCCCCGGGTCGTGATGGTCGTCCCTTTGACCGACACGTTGCCTCCTTCGATGCCGCGGATGCCGATCGCCGTGTCACCGCCGGTCGTGATGCTGCCTCCGGTCAGGACGCCGCCGGCGTTTCCCTCGAAGGCCGCGCCCAGGGCGCCGGCTCCCTCGGTGATGATCGTCGTGCCGGTCAGCGTGACGTTCGCGGCTATGCCGGTATCCCTGGCACGGATGCCGTATGCCAGGTTTTCCCGTGTATGCAGGGTGCCTCCTTCGATCGTCAGTTCGCTCCGGTTATCGGTGATGAAGACGGCGTGCGACTGAAAGCCAAACGTGTCGAACGTGGCATGGCCGACATGGGCGGCGCCCTTTTTTTCCACCTGAAGGACGTAGGAAGAGGCGGCGCGCGTTTCATACGTGCCGTCGGGGACGTCCAGGTTCTTGTCGGCCCCGGCAAGAAACAGCGGCGTTTCGGCGCCCGCCACGGGAGGCAGGAAGGCGGCTACGAGGGCGGTGAGGTAGCGGCGTCGCATGGGGGAGCGACGGCGCGGGTGGGGGATGTGGGGGGTACTCATGAAGCGTCTCTCCTTGTCTGGCCGTCGGCAGGGCGCCGACGGCAACTTCCGAATGACAGAGTAGGGACTGGCTTCCGAGGGGGGAACGCGATTATTCTGAAAATGTCTGCGAGCACGTCTAGCGCTGCGCCGCCGGACATCCACGCTTCACTATGGTCGTTGCATCCTAGGCGAGCCTATCTTCGGACCGGTTCGTCGAGGACGCGAGTGTTATCCGCCTGCTGGTGCGGCAAAATCCGTGGGGTACTGCCTATTCAGGGCGGAATTCCATCGTCGTATCCGCCTATGTATTACAAAATGAGGAGCAAAGAATCATGAAGGTCATTTCCCTTACCGCCCTGGCGTTTGTCGCCGTCGCCGCCCTGTCGGGCTGCAACAAGTCGGAAGACGCCACTCCGGCTGCCACCCCGGCTGCCGCTTCGACGGCTCCGGCTGCTGCCCCGGCTCCGGCTGCTCCGGCCGCCGCTTCGACGGCTCCGACCGCTGCTCCGGCTGCTGCTTCGACGGCTCCGGCCGCTCCGGCTGCCGCTTCGACTGCTGCCAAGTAAGTCGCTTCGGGTTCCTTCGGGACTCCTGTGCGAAGAAAGTGCCGTCCCTTTGGGGGCGGCATTTTTTTGCCCGCACGGAGCGTGCCACGCGGGCGGGAGCTGAGAAAGGTCGTAGCCCTTCCATTCAGGATGCGGCACGCTAGGGCGGCTCCTCCGTCCCACAGCCACAGGAATCCCGATGACGTCCCGTTCCGTTCTGCTTCCCATGCTGGCGCTTTCCTTCGCCGTCGCCTCGTCCCTCGCCGCGGCGCAGACCGCGCCCATGACGCCGGATATCCCGGCGAAGTTCGAGAGCCCCCTGGCGGCCAACGACTACATCAAGCGTGTCGTCGAGATCCCGATGCGCGACGGCGTGAAGCTTCACACCGTCATCGTGATTCCCAGGAACGCGAAGCACGCGCCGATCCTGCTGACCCGTACCCCCTACAACGCCGACGGGCGCGCCCAGCGCACGGACGCCCATACGATGCGCGACCTGCTGCCCGAGGGCGACGAGGTCTTCGTCGACGCCGGCTATATCCGTGTTTTCCAGGACATCCGTGGCAAGTATGGCTCCGAGGGCGACTACGTCATGACGCGTCCCCTTCGTGGGCCGCTCAATTCGTCCGAGGTCGATCACTCGACCGACGCCTACGACACGATCGACTGGCTGACGAAAAATTTGCCCGAGTCCAACGGCAAGGTCGGCATGATCGGTTCGTCGTACGAGGGCTTTACGGTGGTCATGGCGCTGGTCAATCCGCATCCGGCACTCAAGGTGGCCGCGCCTGAAAGCCCCATGGTGGATGGCTGGATGGGCGACGACTGGTTCCACTACGGTGCCTTCCGCCAGACCAATTTCGACTACATCGCCGGCCAGAATTCGAAACGCGGCAAGGGCGACGCCGTGACGCATGCGGGCTACGACGACTACTCGAATTTCCTCACGGCGGGCTCGGCAGGTGATTACGCCCGGGCCGCCGGCCTCGATCAGCTGCCCTATTGGCGCAAGCTGAGCGAGCACCCCGCCTACGACGCCTATTGGCAGGACCAGGCGCTGGATAAGGAAATGGCCCGTCAGCCGCTCAAGGTACCCGTCATGTGGCTGCAGGGCCTGTGGGACCAGGAAGACATGTGGGGCGCCATCCATAGTTACGAAGCCGTTGAGCCGAAGGACAAGGGCAACGACAAGAACTTCCTGGTCATGGGTCCGTGGCGGCACAGTCAGGTGAACTACAACGCCTCGTCGCTGGGTGCGCTCAACTGGGACGGCGACACCGCGCTGCAGTTCCGCCGCGACGTGCTCCTGCCGTTCTTCAACCAGTACCTGGTCGACGGCGCGCCCAGGGCGAAGACGCCTCCGGTGCTGATCTACAACACCGGCGAAAACCACTGGGACCGCTTCCCGTCGTGGCCGCAGGGTAAAACGACCCGTCCCCTGTATCTCAGTGCCAATGGAAAGTTGTCGTTTACGGCCCCCGTGGACGGCGCGCCGAAGTATGACGAGTACGTTTCCGATCCCGCCAAGCCGGTGCCCTACGTACCGCGCCCGGTGCATTTTGCCGATCGCCAGTCATGGACGACGTGGCTGGTCCAGGATCAGCGGTTTGCCGATGGACGCCCGGATGTCGTGACCTACATGACCGAGCCGCTGACGGCTCCCCTGCGCGTTGCCGGCGCTCCGCAGGTGAATCTCTACGCCTCGACGAGCGGCACGGACAGCGACTGGGTGGTCAAGCTGATCGACGTCTATCCCGAAACGAACGCGTCGACGCCCGCCATGGGGGGCTACGAGCTCTCGGTGTCGATGGACATCCTGCGCGGGCGGTATCGCGAGGGGTTCAGCGAGGCGAAGCCGCTGACGCCTGACACGCCGCTCGAATACCGCTTCGGACTGCCGACGGTGAACCACACATTCCTGCCGGGGCACCGCGTCATGGTTCAGGTGCAGTCCTCCTGGTTCCCGCTGTACGACCGCAACCCGCAGACCTTCGTGCCGAACATCTTCTTTGCCAGGCCGTCCGACTACCGGAAGGCCACGCAGCAGATCTGGCACGCGCCGGGTACGGCCAGTGCGATCGAGCTGCCGGTGATCGACGCCGGCAAGTAAAAGCAGTGTGCAGGGACGCCTTTGGCGTTCCCTGCACGTCGTCGGCGCGATGCTCGGGCCTCCCGCTGCCCGAGGATCGCCCGTATGGCCCGCCCCATCTGGACCGGTACATTGTCGTTCGGTCTGCTCAACGTGCCGATCCGCCTGATGTCGGGCGAGCGCCGCAACGACATTCACTTCCGTATGCTCGACCAGCGGAGCAACACACCGGTTCGCTACGAGCGCGTCAACGCCGATACCGGCGAAGAGGTGCCCTGGAAGGACATCGTCAAGGCGTTCGAATATCAGAAGGGCAGTTATGTCGTCCTGGAAGAGGACGACATCAAGAATGCGGCCAGCGACGCGCATGAGACGGTGGAAATCGACGCGTTTGTCGACGCCGCCTCCATCGCGCCTTCGTACTTCGAAAAGCCGTACATCCTGCTTCCGGCCAAGAAGGCTGAGAAGGGTTATGTCCTGCTCCGCGAAACCCTGAAGAAGACCGGCAAGATCGGTATCGCGCGTGTCGTCATCCGCACGAAGGAGTACCTCGCGGCGGTGATGCCGCAGGGCGATGGTCTGGTTCTCAACATCCTCCGTTATCAGTCCGAAATCGTCGATATGAACGATTACGAGCTGCCCGACAAGGGCGCGTCGTCATACCGCATATCGCCACGCGAAATCGAGATGGCCTCGGACCTGATCGAGTCGATGTCCGCCGAATGGTCGCCCGGTGACTACCGGGACGAGTTCCGCGACAAGTTGCGCAAGACGATCGAGAAGCGTCTTAAGACCAAGGGCGTCACGACCACGGTGGACGATGAAGACGACCGGACACCGGAGAACGCCACCACCAACGTCGTCGACTTCATGGCCCTGCTGAAGAAAAGCCTGGGCGCAAAGACGCGAACGCCTGCGAAGAAGGATGCGGTCGGCGCGGCTCCCGTGAAAAAAACAGCCACGAAGAAAACCGCCGCGAAAAAAACGGCGGCAAAAAAGGCGCCCGTGAAGAAGACGGCGGCGCGCAAGACACCTGCCAAGCGCCGCCGGGCGGGCTGACGCCATGGATCCGCTTATCGTCGACGGCGTCGCCATCACGCACCCCGACCGCGAGGTGTTCGGTGAAGGCGGGCCGACCAAGGGTGATGTGGCCGCTTACTACGAAGCGGTGGCGTCACACATGCTGCCGGAGTTGCATGGACGCCCGTTGTCGGTCGTGCGGTGTCCCCGCGGAACGACGGGCGCGTGCTTCTTTCAGAAGCACCACGCGGATGCGCTGGGCAAGCATGTCAAAGCGGTAAAGCTGAAAGAGAAGGACGGAGGTACCGCGGAATACCTGTACGTCGAGGATGTCGAAGGCGTTCTCGAACTCATACAGATGAACACGCTGGAGTTTCATCCGTGGGGTGCACGGGTCGAGGATCCGGATCGGCCCGATCGTCTCATCTTCGATATCGATCCCGCTGCGGGCGTCGAGTGGAAGGCTGTGGTCGCATGTGCCCGGGCCATCCGCGAGCGACTGGCCGCCGCCGGCCTCGAATCGTTTGTGCGCACATCGGGAGGCAAGGGTCTGCACGTGGTCGCGCCGTTCGACCGCGGACCGTCGTGGGAGGTGTTGAAGTCCTTCTGCGAAGGCGTTGCGCGCGACATGGTGGATGCTGCCCCGACACGGTATATCGCGGAAGCGAGCAAGGCGAAGCGTGAAGGGCTGATCTTTATCGACTGGCTACGCAACACGAGGGGTGCGACCAGCGTCACGGGATGGTCGCTGCGTGCACGCGCGGGGGCGCCGGTCGCCATGCCGGTACGCTGGGAGGAGATAGCGCGGCTCAAGACAGGCGCTGCATTCGACCTGTCAAAAGCGTTGAAACGGGCGAGGTCACTGACGGCGGACCCGTGGGATGGGATGGCGACGCTGAAGCAGTCGCTGCCATCGAAGCGTTGAAGGGATGCGGGCGGGAATGAATCGCCCGCATACCTTCAATGCAGGCCCTGTCACCTCTGCATACGGCGCAGGGAGGCCATGATTTCGTAGCACGCGCCCATGGTGTGGTAGTCGGTCTTGCCGGCGGGGCTCTTTTCGTCGTCGTACTTCTCGTTGTTGCGCTTGAGAATGCGATACCACGCGCCATACGTGTGATCGACGAAGTGCTCCCAGCTGTAAGCCCAGATCTTCTCGTAAGCCTCGTCGTACTTCTTCTCACCCGTGGTCTCGAACAGGAGCTGCGCGGCACCGAGCGATTCGGCCTGCACCCAGAAATACTTGTCGTCGTCGCAGACGTCGCCCTCGGGCGAGAATCCGTATGCGATGCCGCCATACTGGCCGTCCCAGGCCTTGGCCAGCGCCTCGTCGAACAGATGCTTCGCGGTTGGCACCAGCCACGGCTTATGTTTCGGCGTGCCCCTGGTGTAACGCTCGAGCATGAGCAGCAGCTTGGCCCATTCGGTCTGGTGGCCTGGCTGGAAACCCCAGGGACGGAACAGATGCTTGGGATTGTCGAGGTTGTATTCCCAGTCGATCGTCCAGTCGCTGTGGTAGTGCTCCCACACCAGCTTCTGGGGCGTGAGGCCTGCCTGACGCTGGGTCATGTTCTCGGCCAGCAGCAGCGCACGGTCGAGGTAGCGGTCGTCCTTCGTGGCTTCCCACGCGGCGATCATGGCCTCGGTCATGTGCATGTTCGCGTTCTGGCCGCGGTAACCGGTGAAGTTCCAGTCCTTGTCGGCTTCGTCGCGGTACAGACCGTACGTCGGCTCGAAGTAACGCTTTTCGAGCAGATCCCAGATCTCGCCCTGCCATGCCTTCGCTTCGTCGAAACCGACTTTGACGCCGCAGGAATAGGCCAGCAGCATGAAGGCCAGGCCGTAGCAGTGATTCATCTGGTCGTCGCGCTTACCGTCGGCGATGGTCCAGGCGTAACCGCCGGTTTCCGGGTTCAGATGCACCTCGCGCAGGTACTTCAACCCGTGCATGGTGAGTTCCTTGTCCTCGGGCTTCCTGAACTCGAGGTAGGCCATGGCGTGGTTGAACACGAAGCGCGTGCTGGAGACGAGGTGGCGATGAGTCTTGTCGTAGACCGAGCCATCGTCCTTGAAGTACTGGAAGAAGCCGCCCGCGGGGTCGACTTCGTTCGGCTTATAGAACGCCATGGTCTTTGCGACATGGTCGCGGAGGACATCGACGTTGTGAAAATCGGGGAGGGGGACAGTCGTCATGCGTGCTTCTCCATGAAGGCCTTCACTTCGGCCTGGTCGGGAATGGCGGTGAACGAGCCCTTGCGGGTGGCGGTAATCGCGCCGCAGGCGGCGGCGAAACGGACGAGGTCGACCAGGCGTGCTTCGTCCGCGATCAGTGCGTCGAAGCTGGCCGGTGTGACCTTTTCATGGTCGAGACGCGCGAGGAGGCCGCCGACAAACGCATCGCCGGCGGCGGTCGTGTCCACGGCTTCGACCGCATAGCCCTTCAGTTCGCCCTTTGCCTCACGGGTGAACCAGCGCATCGGTTCGCCGCCGTCGGTGACGAGCAGCAGGCGCGCCTTGCCGCGCCAGAGGCGCTCGAGCACGGCATCGTCGGAGCCGGCGCCCGCGTGGATAAACGCGAACTCCTCGGCGCTGAGCTTGATCACGTCGGCTTCGTTCAGCGTTTCCCAGAGGCGCGGCAGCGGCGCTTCATCCTTCGGCCACAAGGCGGGTCGCAGATTCATGTCGAAGCTGACCAGCGCGCCGGCGGTCCGGGCGCGACGCATGCCTTCGACCGTGGTCGCAGCGATCGCGGCTTCGGTCAGGGAATTCGAACAGACGTGAAAGATCGACACATCGTCGAAGGCCCCGGCACGGAAGTGCTCGGGACGGAACAGCAGGTCCGCGGCGGGCGGACGGTAGAAACTGAAGCTACGATCGCCCTTGTCGTCATGCGCGACGAAAGCGAGTGCGGTGCGCGCCTCGTCGGTGCGGGCCACATCGTCCGTGCCGACACCGAGATCCTTGAGACTCTTGAGCAGGAAGTCGCCGAACATGTCGCGCGCGAGCATGCCGGCAAAGCGTGCCGTGGCACCAAGGAGGGCGGCGGCGACAGCGACGTTGGCGGGCGCACCGCCAGCAAAAGGAACGAAGGCGGGAGGCTGACCGGCGCCGCCCTGGGGCTGTGCGTGGAAATCGATCAGCGCCTCGCCGAAGCAGAGGATGGAAGACATGCGTACGGCCTGTCCTTTTCGGGCGAGGGATTGGAAAGACGACGGCCGGCATCGCGCCGGCCGTCGTCAGGAGCGTCAACCGGCCTTGGCGGCGACCGGGACGTTGCGGATCTTCGAGCCACTGAGGCCGTAGAACACGATGTACGCGTAGCAGATCAGCGGGACGAAGAAGGCGTGCTGCAGACCGATGTGATCGGCGATCGCGCCCTGGATGACCGGGATCAGCGCGCCACCGACGATGGCCATGATCAGCAGGCTCGACGCCTTGCTGGTGAGCGGACCCATGCGCTCGATACCCAGCGAGAAGATCGTCGGGAACATGATCGAGTTGAACAGACCGATGGCGACGATGCTGTACACGGCCACGGTGCCCGTGGTCACCATCGTGGTGATGACGAGCAGGACGTTGATCGCGGCGAACACGGCCAGCAGGACGCGCGGCGAGAACTTCGCGAGCAGGGCGGAACCGATGAAGCGGCCGACCATCGCGCCGCCCCAGTAGAACGCCACGTGCGAGGCGGCGACTTCACCCGTCATGTTGCCGATTTCCGGCAGCTGCAGGTAGTTGATCATGAAGCTGCCGATCGACACTTCGCCGCCGACGTAGAAGAAGATGCCGAGCACGCCGAAGAACACGTGCGGGGTCTTCAGGGCGTCCATCAGCGAGTGGTGGCTTTCGTCGGCCTTCTCGGTGGTTTCTTCCAGCTTGGGCAGGTTGAACAGGTAGACGCCGATGGCGATCACCACCAGGACCACGGCCAGGCCGATGTACGGAACCTGCACGGCGCTGGCTTCGGTCGCGCGGTAGCTCACCTGCTCGGCGGCGCTGAGCTTGGCGATGTCGTCGCTGCTCTTCACGGCGTTGGACAGGATCAGCACACCGCCGAAGAACGGCGCGAGGAAGGTGCCGAACGAGTTCAGCGCCTGGGCGAGCGTAAGGCGGCTGGAGGCCGTCTTCTCGGGACCGAGCAGTGCGACGTAGGGGTTGGCGGCAACCTGCAGCACGGTGATGCCGGTGGCCAGGATGAACAGCGCGCCGAGGAAGATCGGATACACGCGCATGCCGGCGGCCGGCCAGAACAGCGCCGCGCCGATGCCGGCGATGATCAGGCCGGCGACGATACCCTTCTTGTAACCGAGGGCCGCCACCAGCTTGCCCGCGGGCAGGCCCATGATGAAGTACGCACCGAAGAACGTGAACTGGATGAGCATCGCCTGGAAGTAGTTCAGCTCGAACACACCCTTAAGGTGCGGGATCAGGATGTCGTTCAGGCAGGTCAGGAAGCCCCACATGAAGAAGATCGTGGTCATCACGCCGAGAGCGAGCGGGAAATAGGTGTAGCGGGTGTCGCCCGAATTCGCCGACGAGGGCGAAGAGGTGGGCAATGGCGTGGATCCGGTGGCCATGGGGCGCTCCAGTTGGTGGGTCAGGGAGAAGACGGCGGGCAGCTGCTTTCGCGTACGACCAGCCGTACTGGCGCGATCGTATAAGCGGTGTCCGTCTCGGGGTTGGTAAGTCTTTCAAGAATGAGCTCGGCGCTGCGTCGGCCCAGGCCACGCGGATCGACCGCGATGGTGGTCAGGGGCGGCACGCATACCGAGGCCTCGGCGACGTCATCGAAACCGGTCAGAGCGAAGTCCTCGCCCGGGCGCCGGCCGCGTTTGGTCAGGCCAAGGATAAGCCCGAGCGCGACGGCGTCGTTGTAGCAAACCGCCGCCGTAGGCGCGGGATCGCGTGCGAACAGGGCGCCGGTCTGCCGGGCGGCTTCGAGGCGAGTGGGCGCGCTCTCCACCAGCCAGCTGGGATCGACCTTGAGTCCCGCGTCCTGCATGGCGCCCGCGTAGCCGCGGCGGCGCTGGGCGACCGAGCTGGAATCGCGGTGGCCGCCGAAGAAAGCGATGCGCTCGTGGCCGAGCGCGATGAGGTGTTCGGTCGCCAGTCGGGCGCCGTGCTCGTTGTCCATCTCGAGCGTGTCCCAGCGATGGGCGCCCTCGTCGTCCGGAAGTTCGCGGTTGAACACCAGCAGGGGCGTGTGCATGCCGACCGCGGCCAGCACCTGTTCGCCCTCGCTGCCTTCGGCGGGCGAGAGGATGATGCCTGCCGGACCGTGTTCCACCAGCGAGTTGAGCACCGCCTGCTGGCGATCGGGGGACTCCCCCGTGTTGCCGAGCAGGGTGACGTAACCCGCGCTGGCGAGGGCCTCATCGGCGCCGGCAGCGAATTCGGCGAAGAACGGGTTGCCCAGATCGTTGATGACCAGGCCGATACTGGAGGACGTCCGGCGACGCAGATTGGCGGCGGCGCGGTTATAAACGTAGCCCTGGCGCTTGAGCTCCGCCTCGACGCGCGCACGGGTGGCGGAGTTCACCAGGGGGCTGCCGCGCAGCACCAGGGACACCGTCGCTCGCGACACGTCGCAGCCCAGCGCGATATCGGCGAGCGTGACCTTGCGGCGTTGCGGGGTGATCCTGGGCATTGTGGCTCCTTCAAACGATCTAAACCGGGCGATCATCGCGCGGTAGGGTTCGGGATGCATCACGCACTGCAACATGCGCAGCCGCGCTATCTTTGCTACGTTCGACCTGTTTGTCACGATCCAAACGATCTGAGGGGAACCATCGATGCCGAGCTCCACCTGTCTGCGCCGCGGCCTGCTGTCCGCCGCCCTCGCCCTGGCCCTGCCGGCCCTCGCCTTCGCGGCCACCGCGGACAAACCGTCCGGTGCCTTCGAGGCCGTCGACCCCACGATCGGCACGGGTGGCGATGGTCATACGTTCCCCGGTGCGACCGTGCCTTTCGGCATGATCCAGCTCTCGCCGGACACGGCGATGCCCGATTTCAAGCACGCCTACAAATGGGCGGCCGGCTATCAGTACGGCGACTCGAGCATTCTGGGTTTTTCCCATACGCACTTCTCCGGCAGCGGCCATTCCGATCTGGGCGACGTGCTCGTCATGCCCATCGCCGGCGACGTCAAGCTGGATCCCGGTTCCCCCGACCAGCCCGGCAGCGGCTATCGCTCGCGTTTCGACCACAAGAGCGAGAAAGCCGAGGCAGGTTACTACGCCGTCACGCTGGCCGACTATGGCGTTCGTGCCGAGCTGACCGCCGGCTCACGGGTGGGCTGGCATCGGTACACGTTCCCTAAGGGCAAGCCGGCCCATCTGCTGCTCGACCTGCGTCCCAGCATCTACGACTACGACGGCAAGGTGCTGTGGTCGTCGGTTCGCGTGCGTAAGGACGGCACCGTCACCGGCGGCCGGACCACGCGGGGCTGGGCTCCCGGTCGTCAGCTGTATTTCGCGATGCGTTTCAACCAGCCGATGACGTCGCGCAGCCTGAAGAACCGCGAAGAGAACGTGCCGTACCGGGGCTTCGGTGGTCCGGGTAACCGGGCGGAAGACGCGGACGCCATGACCGGACGTGCGCTCGAGGGCGTGTTCGACTTCGGCGACCTCGGCAAGCCGCTGATCGTCAAGGTGGCCGTTTCCTCCGTCAGCGAAGACAACGCCGTGGCCAACCTCGATAAGGACGGTGAAGGCTTCGACTTCGATGCCCGCCGCGTGGAGGCCCGCCAGTCGTGGGAGAAGGTGCTGTCCACGGTGGACGTCAAGGCGCCGGCCGAGAGTCGCAGGATGTTCTATACCGCGCTGTACCACTCGATGATCTCGCCAAGCCTGTCGATGGACGTCAACGGCGAGTACCGCGGCCCGGACAACCAGGTTCACACGGCCAGGGGCTTCGATTTCTACTCGACCTGGTCGCTATGGGACGTCTATCGCGCCCAGCAGCCGCTGATCACGCTTCTGCGCCCCGACATGAGCAGCCAGTTCGTCAGTTCACTGATCGCCTCGCGCGAGTCCAGCCCCTTCGGCATCCTGCCCATCTGGGCCTACCAGGGCATGGAAACCTGGTGCATGGTCGGCTATCACGCCGTACCGGTCATTGCCGATGCGTATATGAAGGGCATCCGTGGCTACGACCCGGATAAGGCGCTCGAGGCCATGGTGGCCAGCGCCACGTACGGGCCGTATGGCGGCATCGACGACTACATGAAGCTCGGTTACGTGCCCATCGATCGGCAACCGGAGGCGGCGTCCAAGACGGTCGAATACGCGTTTGACGACTGGTCGCTGGCACGGATGGCCAAGGCCATGGGTAAGGACGATGTCGCCGCGACCTTCATGAAGCGTGCCGGCAACTGGAAGAACAGCTTCGATACGAAGACCGGCTTCCTTCGCGCCCGCAAGAGCGACGGCGGTTTCCGCGAGCCGTTCGACCCGTCGTCGGCCGCCTATGGCAGCGATTACACCGAAGGCAACGCGTGGCAGTACTCGTGGTACGTGCCGCAGGACGTCAAGGGCCTGATCGACGCGCTGGGCGGCAAGGACGCCTTCGTCAGGAAGCTGGACTCGGTATTCGACGCCAAGGTCGATCCCAAGTCGTTTGCGCACGTGGAAGACATCACCGGCCTGATCGGCTGGTACGCTCACGGCAACGAGCCGAGCCATCAGGTCGCTTACCTCTACGACTACGCGGGTCAGCCCTGGAAAACCCAGGAGCGCCTCGTCCAGATCATGAAGACCCAGTACTCACCGACGCCGACCGGCCTGGTCGGCAACGACGACCTGGGGCAGATGTCGGCCTGGTACATCTTCAGCTCGCTGGGGTTCTATCCGGTGGCGCCAGGCAGCAACCAGTACGTCATCGGTCGGCCGTTCGTCGAGAAGGCCACGCTGAATCTGCCGGGTGGCAAGCACTTCACGGTCTCGGCCGACCACCTGGATGCGAAGCATCCGTACGTGGGCAAGGTCACGCTGGACGGCAAGCCGCTGGACCGGACGTTCATCCGCCACGAAGAGATCGTCGCCGGTGGCGAGCTGCACTTCAGCATGCAGGCCGAGCCGGCGAAGGATTGGGGGCAGGGTCCGGCCTCGGCGCCTTATTCCATGAGCGATGCGTCACCCTGAGACTGTAACGAGTGCGCTCACGATGTCTTCACGGCTTTTTGGGCAAAAAGCAGACCTCCATAAGGACGGGTGCGCCATTCCTCATCTCTCCTGCCGGTTCCGGCAGGCAGTGAGGAATGGCGCGCCCGTCCTCGTGTTTCAGGGGTCGTGCCGTGTTCCGTCAGCGAATCAAGACATCCCGCGTCTATAATCGTGCCCTTAACAGGGCAGGTATCGTTGTGGGGATGACGGCAACATGATGGTAAGGATCGGAGCGCGCTGGCGGATCGCGGGCTTGCTCGCGGCCGTGCTGGTCATCGTCGCGCTGCCCTACGTCGTCAACCGGTCGAGTTCGGATGCCGCGCTGACCACGCGTGACTGGGTCACCCATACCGCTGAGATCAAGGCCAACGTCTACCGCGCCGATGCGATCCTGCGCGGTAGCGAAGCGGCGGCTTACAGCCTCGTCGCCGGGGCGCCGCCCGATCAGGCGCTGGAAGAACGCGTTTTGGCCACCCGCAAGCTGGTGCCCGGCCTCATCGCCGAACTGCGTACGATGATGGCCGACAATCCCGAGCAGCTCATGCGCCTGGGTGGCCTCGAGGCGACCGCGAATAGTCGCGCCTCGCTCAGTGAAAAGGCCTTGCAGCAGCTGAAGGCGGGCGACCGCGATGGCGCCTTCAGGACGATGGAAGACCTCAGGATCCTCTTCCCCATCCGGCAGACGGTGATCGATCTGCTTTCGGAGGAGTCGGCCCTGCTGGAGCAGCGTCGAGGCCAGGCGGTCGATTCGGCCACGGACAACCGCACGGTGCTGCTGATCGCGTCGCTGGCGCAGATCGCCCTGCTGGCGATCGTCGTGGTCGTCTCCGAGCGCCAGATCGCGATCCGTCTGAAAGCGGAATCCAAGGCCTCGGGCGCCGTGCATCGCTCGCAGCTGATCGTCCAGGCGGTACGCGAGCCGATCGCCATGCTGGACGCGTCGCTTCGTACGCTGCTGGTAAACAACGCGTTTGCCGAGCTGTACGGCTTCGATACCGAGAGCGACAAGAATCCGCCCCTCAACGAGATCGGTGAAGGCGCGTGGAGCGACACGTCTCTGCTGCAGCGCCTGAACGACGTGGTGGCGCGCGATCGGGAACTCTGGGATTACGAGCTGACCCAGCGCACGGTCGACGGCATCGATCGCTTCGTCGTCATCAATGCACGCCGCATCGAAGAGTCCGATGGCGACGCTCCGGCGGTGCTTCTGACCGTCAGCGACATCACGGCGCGCGCGCTGGTCGAGCAGAAGGTGAGCGAGCTCAATCGCCAGCTCGAAGGCAAGGTCGAGCAGGTCTCCGACGTCAACCGCGAACTGGAGGCCTTCAGCTACTCGGTATCGCACGATCTGCGCGCGCCTTTGCGTCATATCGCCGGCTTCGCGGGCAAGCTCGAAGCGCACCTCGCCGACCGGTCGGACGACCGCGTCAAGCATTACATCGACGTGATCAGCAGTTCGTCACGGCGCATGGCACAGTTGATCGACGACCTGCTGGTGTTCTCCCGCCTCGGCCGTGGCGCGTTGCGCCTGCAACCGGTCGACATGCAGTCGCTGGTGGAGGAGGCGCGCGCACTGGTCGAAACCGAAGCGCGCGACCGTCAGATCGAATGGCGCATCGCGCCGATGCCGATCGTCGTCGGTGACGAGAATATGCTGCGCACGGTCTGGCAGAACCTGCTGGGCAACGCCGTCAAATACACGGGTAACCGCGAGCGCGCGATCATCGAGGTCACGCTGGAGCGTACGTCCGCGGGCGATTACGAATTCACCGTGCGCGACAACGGCGCCGGTTTCGACATGCAGTATGCGACCAAGTTGTTCGGCGTTTTCCAGCGCCTGCATCGTGCCTCGGAGTTCCCGGGCAACGGTATCGGCCTGGCCAATGTGCGACGCATCATCGCGCGCCATGGTGGGCGGACGTGGGCCGAGGGGGAAACCGATCGCGGCGCCACTTTCCATTTTTCATTGCCGGTATCCGACGTTCCGGGTGCCCAGACAGGTGACTCATGAATCAGCGCGACCTGCGCACGATCCTCATCGTCGAAGACTCGATGGCCGATGCCGAGATGGCCATCGATGCGCTGCGTGAGGCCAAGCTCGCCAATCCCGTGGTGCACGTCGAGGATGGCGTCGACTGCCTCGACTGGCTGCACCGCCGCGGTCCGTACGCGAATCGCCCGGAGGGCGATCCGTCGGTGATCCTGCTCGACATCAAGATGCCGCGCAAAGATGGGCTCGAAGTGTTGAAGGAGCTCCGTGCCGAGGAAAAGTGGAAGCGTCTGCCGGTGGTGATCCTCTCGTCGTCGCGCGAAGAGAGCGATCTTGCCCGCAGCTGGGATCTCGGCGTCAACGCCTACGTGCTCAAGCCCGTGGACGTACAGCAGTTCTTCACGGCCGTGCAGACCCTCGGCCACTTCTGGGCGGTGCTGAACCAGCGCCCGGAAGGCGAGTGATTCCCACCAACGAGCCGAGCGACTGACATGGGCGGGCAGGGCAAGAACAACAAGGTGCGCATCCTTCAGGTCGAGGACAATGAGTTCGATGCCGAGCTCATCCTGTCCGAACTGGAGCAGGACGGACTCGATTACGAGGTGCTCCTTGTCGACGAGGAGGCCACGTTCATCGCCGGGCTGGATGACTTCCATCCGGACATCGTCCTTTCCGACCTGAGCCTGCCCGTTTTCAGCGGCGAGCGTGCGCTACAGCTGTTGCGCGAGCGCGACGTCGCGACTCCCTTCATCTTCATCTCGGCGACGCTGGGTGAAGAGGCGGCTATCGAGGCGCTGCGCAACGGCGCGACCGACTACATCCTCAAACACAATACGGCGCGCCTCGCGTCGGCGGTGCGCCGCGCGCTGCGCGAGGGTGAAGAGAAGCGTGCCCGTGCACGTGCCGAACAGGAACTGATTCGCGCCCAGCGCTTCGAGAGCCTCGCGTTGCTGGCGGGTGGCCTGAGTCACGATCTTCGCAATCTTCTGCAGCCGCTGTTGCTTGCGGGTGACACGCTTGAGGATTACGCCGACGATCCGCGCCTCGCGCGTCTGGGTACGCTGGTTCGCGATTGCGGCCGGCGCGGGCTCGAGATGGTGTCGTCGATGTTGTCGTTCGCGCGTGGCGCGCGTCGTGCGGAGCAGGTTCGCCTGGGCGCCTTGCTCGATGCGCTGAAGCTGCTGCTCCAGGGTAGCGTGCCGCGCACGGTGCAGATGAGCGTGGAGGTCTTCGATCCGGATGTGACCTTCGAGGGCAACCATACCGAGTTGCAGCAGTGCCTGCTCAATCTCAGCCTCAACGCCTTCCAGGCGATGCCCGCCGGCGGCACGCTGCGCATCGAGACGGCGCAAGCCAACCTCGCGGATGACTTCTTCCTCGAGGGTGAACAGCCGCTTCCAGGTCGTTACCTGCGCCTGTCGGTGATCGACACCGGTCTGGGCATGCCGCCGGAAGTGCTCGCGCGCCTGTTCGAGCCGTTCTTCACCACGAAGGAAAGCGGAACGGGTCTGGGCCTGCTTTCATGCAAGCGCATCGTCGCCAGTCACGGTGGCCTCATGCGTGTTCGCAGTGTTCTGGGTGAGGGCACACAGTTTCATCTTTACCTGCCGTTGAGCAGCGACGAGGAAGATTCGGCGCCGGCATCGATCATGGATGCGTCGCTCCAGGGCGAAGCCGAGCGTGTGCTGGTCGTCGTCGAAGAGGCGGTGCAGTTGTCACTGCTGGTCGATACGCTGGACGCTTATGGCTACCAGGCCGGCGCGAGCCAGAGTGGTACGGCGGCATTGCAGTGGATCGAAGCGCACGGTGTTCCCGACCTGGTCGTCATGGACGCGGACATGAACCTGTTCACCGGCGTGCGCACGCTGGCCGCCTTGCTCGAGCACGGTTACAGTCGCGCGGTACTGCTGCTCGCGCGCCCGGATTCACCGCCGAACCTGGACGAACTGCCCCAGCTGGATCATCTGTACGTGCTGGATAAGCCGATCCAGTCCAGGGCGTTGCTGCGCAAGGTGCGCGAGGCGCTTGAGGCGAGCGAAGCGAAATCAGGCTGATTTTTCAGAATCCTTCCATATCGCGGGCTTCTGTCGCTAAGTAACGTGGGCACCCATTAATTCTCCGGGGTGCCTGATGTACTGGGACACACACAAGAAAGCGAGAGCCATTCAGCGGAGGATGGCTTGTCGCACGCGTATCGCATGGTTCACCGCGGGGTCCCTGCTGCACCTGGTGCTCGCGGTGCTGGTGCTTCTCTGGCAAACGTCGTGTGACTCTCCCCGGTGTGTCGAAGGAATCCACTTCGACATCGTGCGGGGAGTGATGGGCGTCCCGCTCTTTATCACTCCATGGCTTGGACTTCCGTCGCCGGAGCTCGAGTTCCGTAGAGCCTGGCCACTTTTCGGATGGCTCGTACTCAATGCCTTGATGGCGGTGGTGTTCTATTGGGGGCTGACGCTTGCCTGCCGCCGCGGCTACGTCGCCTGGCAGGCGTGGCTCCGAACGCGCAAGAGGCCGGGACGCGCTTCGCGTCCCGGCTGATCGCCGGTCAGTCGATCCCGAGCTTCTTGAGCTTGTAGCGCAGCGCGCGGAAGGTAATGCCGAGCTTCTTTGCCGTCGCGGTCTTGTTGTAGCGCGACTCTTCGAGTGCCTTGATGATGGTGTCGCGCTCGATGTTCGAGATGAAGTCTTCGAGCGATCCGTCTGCACCGCTTGCCGCTCTTGGCGCCACGACGGCGGCCGCGCCGTTGGCTGGAACGGCCGGATCGGCGGTAGCAGGCGCTGGCACCGCCACACGCTGCGGCAACATCAGATCATCCGCTTCGATGATATCGCCTTCGCACATCGCCATCGCGCGCTCGAGGATGTTCTCCAGTTCGCGGACGTTACCGGGAAACTGGTACGCCTCCAGCGCGGCAAGCGCATCGGGCTGCAGGCGGCCCGGGGCGCCGCCGCCGGATTCTACGGCGAGCTGCTTCAACACGAACTCGGCCAGCTTCGGCACGTCGCCGCGACGCTCGCGCAGAGGCGGCACGCGCAGTTCGATGACGTTGATGCGATAGAACAGATCCTGTCGGAACAGGCCCTGCTCGACCAGCCCCGCCAGGTTCTTGTGCGTGGCGGACAGAATGCGCACGTCGACCGGGATCTCGTCGCGTCCGCCGATGGGGCGTACCGCTTTTTCCTGGATGGCGCGCAGCAGCTTCACCTGCATGTGCAGGGGCAGCTCGGCGACTTCGTCGAGGAACAGCGTGCCGCCCTGGGCGGCCTGGAACAGGCCTTCCTTGTCGGCGTGAGCGCCCGTGAAACTGCCCTTGCGGTGACCGAAAAACTCGCTTTCCATCAGTTCGGAAGGAATGGCGCCGCAGTTCACCGGCACGAAGGCGCCGGCGGCACGCGGACCCAGTTCGTGGATCAGGCGCGCGACCAGTTCCTTGCCGACGCCCGATTCGCCACCAATGTAGACCGGTGCCTGATTGCGGGCCAGCTTGGCGATCTTGCCGCGGACTTCGACCATCACCGGCGAATCGCCGATCAGACGATCGGCACCGGGCACGCCCCTGGCACCGGCTTCCGACTTGCGCTCCTCGGAAAGACGCAGCGCGGTTCGCACCAGACGACGCAGCAGATGGATGTCGACCGGCTTGGAGACGAAATCGAACGCGCCCGCCTTCAGCGCGTTCACCGCCGCGTCGACGTTGCCGTAGGCGGTGATCATCGCCACCGGCATGTCCGGGTGGCTGGCGGCGATCAGTTCGATGATCTCCTGGCCGCTGCCGTCGGGCAGGCGCATGTCCGTGAAGCAGAGGTCGTAGCGACGGGAGGCCAGCGCATTCCGCGCTTCGGTGACGCTGCCCACAGCGTCCACGTCGAGTTCCATTCGACCAAGGGTGATGGTCAGCAACTCGCGGATATCCCGCTCGTCGTCGATGACCAGTACGGACTGCTTGCTCATTGGATCCGAAAGGTTCGGTAATGGGGACAAATGTAACCGCCCGGGCGGCCTGCGCAAAGCGCGGCGTTCACGCGCGGGCCGCCAGGGGGACCGAGGCGGCGGTACGCGCCGGCGGCGTCAGGCTGATCCGGAAGCAGCTGCCACCCCCTGCGACCCGCACATATTCCAGCGCGGCCTGGTTGGCTTCGGTCATCTGGCGGGCCAGGTACAAACCAAGCCCGGTGCCGTATTCGTGGGTGGTGAAGAACGGCTCGAAGATCTGGGCCGCCACCTTCGGCGGGATGCCCGGGCCGCGATCGATCACCTCGAGGATGGGAATTCCGGCTTCGGAATGGCGCGCCACCAGCATCACGCGCGCCGGTTCGCCGGGCAGGCGGCCGTAGCGCAGCGCGTTCTGGACCAGATTCCAGATGACCTGCTGGAGGTGCTGGGGGTCCGCGACGGCGGCGACCGGCTCACTGCCGGACACCGCGCGCAGGATGTCCGCACCCAGATCGTTGCCCTGGCGGTACTCGGTCACGAAGTGATGCACCCACTGGCTCAGGTCGAGAGTTTCCGGCCGGGAGCGCTCGCGCCGGGACAGCTGGAGGATGTTCTCAATGATCTCGTTGAGGCGCGAGCAGTGGTTGTTGATGATCTCCACCATACGCAGGTCGGTGTCGTTCATGTCCGTGGATTCGGCCAGCAGCTGCGCCGAATAGTGGATCGCCGCCAACGGGTTACGGATCTCATGGGCGATCGAGGCCGACAGCCGGCCAAGCGAGCTGAGGGTGAGTTCCTCGGCGCGGCGCGACACCAGCGACGTATCGTCGAGGAAAATCAGGACGTGGGAGTCGTCGTTGGGCGCCAGGCGGGAAAAGCGCGGAATCACCTCGGGGGTGCCATCGGCCAGCATGGTCGCGCTCTCGTCCAGCTTGCCGGACGTGCGCCAGTGGTACAGGCGCCGCGACAGCTCGGGCGCCAGACTCCCCAGGTCGCGCTGCTCCGCCGAAGGATTGCCCATCAGCATCCATGCCGACTCGTTGAGCTGATGGATCCGGTTGCCTTCGTCGACCAGCAGCACGCCCGTCTTCATGCGACGGATGATCAGTTCGTTGACCTGGGACAGGTTGGCCAGATCGATGCCACGCTGTTCGGCCAGGGCTTCCGACGCGCGGATGTTGCGCCCCAGGACGTAGCACAGCGATGCGCAGGCGAAATAGGCGGCACCGAACAGCGCGTACTCCACCAGCTCGCGGTCCGAGCTGGCGGCGGCTTCCAGGTCGAACAGGGAATGGCCGAGCATGCCCAGGGTGGCCAGCGCGGCGAAGAACATCGACAGCCGGAAGGGCAGCAGCAGCGCGCCCGTCGCGATGTTGACGGCCAGCATCATCGCCACGCCCATGCGGACATCGTGCATCAGCACCAGGGCGAGCAAGGCGGCTGCGATGTCCAGGGTCAGACCGATCGAGACGATGAGGATGGGGCGATGCAACGTGCCCCGGGTCCGGGAAACCATGACCAGGGCGGCGAAGAGGTAGGCCAGCGCAAGCACCCGGGCGAATACGGGTTCCGGCAGCGCCGGCCAGTTCATGTGCTCCGGACGGAACGCCAGGGCGGTGTAGACCGCCGCCTGGCCCAGCCGGAAGTAGTTGAAAAAGAACAGTTCGTGGCGTGCGGTGGTCTGCACCGCACGGGAGCGGGCGGCCAAGGTCGGCGCGGGCGTGGACACGTGGGTGGTTCTCCGCCGGTGGCCCCCCAGGGCCTCGATGACCGCCAGTATAGGCGGCGGCGACCCCGGGGCAACACGCAGTTCCAGCAGCGAAAAAGGGCGAAAAGCGACGAAATGTCGCGGCGCCTCTTTCCATCCGGGGCGCCTTCCGGGAAAATACGCGGCCGTATTGCGTCATTTTGGCGCAATCGATCGATTCATCCCCCACTCCCGTGCAGGCCGCTCCCGGCCCGCATGCATTCACACGCTTCTCCCGTTCGCTCGAGGTATCGAATGAATTTCCACGAGTACCAGGCTAAAGAACTGTTCGCCAAGTACGGCATCGCCGTGCCGCCGGGCAAGGTTGCCAACTCTCCCGATGCCGCTGTCGACGCCGCCAAGCACCTTGGTGGTTCGCAGTGGATGGTCAAGGCCCAGATCCATGCCGGCGGTCGCGGCAAGGCCGGTGGCGTCAAGTTCTGCCGCAGTCTCGACGACGTGCGCGCCGCTGCCAAGGGCATGCTCGGCACGAACATGGAAACCTACCAGTCCGCCGGCCGTGCGCTGCCGGTGAACCTGGTCCTGGTCACCGACGCGACCGACATCGCGAAGGAACTGTACCTCTCGATCCTCACCGATCGTGACACCAAGTCGATCTCCTTCATCGCCTCCAAGCACGGCGGCGTGGACATCGAGCAGGTGGCCGCCGAAACCCCGGAAGACATCCACACCTTCCAGGTCGATTTCGTCGAAGGCCTGCAGCCGTACCAGTGCCGCGATCTCGGGTTCAAGATGGACCTGAATCCGAAGCAGGTCGGTCAGCTCGTCAAGATCATGCTTGGCCTGTACAAGCTGTTCAACGAGAAGGACCTGGCCCTGGTCGAGCTGAACCCGCTCGCCATTCTCGAAGACGGCAACCTCGCCGCCCTCGACGGCAAGGTCAACTCGGACGACAACGCCGAGTTCCGTCACGCCGACCTGGCCGCCATGCGCGACCTCACGCAGGAAGACGCCGCCGAAGCGGCCGCCGTCCAGCACAACCTCAACTACGTGACGATGGACGGCACGATCGGCTGCATGGTCAACGGCGCCGGTCTGGCCATGGCCACGATGGACGTGATCAAGCTGGCAGGCGGCGAGCCGGCCAACTTCCTCGACGTCGGCGGCGGCGCCACGAAGGAGCGCGTCTCCGAAGCGTTCAAGCTGATCCTGTCCTCCGACAAGGTGAAGGCCATCCTGGTCAACATCTTCGGCGGCATCGTCCGTTGCGACCTGATCGCCGAAGGCATCATCGCCGCGGTGAAGGAAGTGGGTCTGCAGATCCCGGTGATCGTGCGCCTGCAGGGCACGAACGTCGAAAAGGGTCGCGAACTCCTGGCCAACTCGGGTCTGGCGATCACGCCGGCCGACGATCTCAACGATGCGGCCCGCAAGGCCGTGGCCGCAGCGGCCTGAGGAGCGAATTCTAATGAGCGTCCTGATCAACAAGAACACCAAGGTCCTGGTCCAGGGTTTCACCGGACAGCAGGGTACCTTCCACGCCGAACAGGCGATCGACTACGGCACCAAGGTCGTCGGCGGTGTCACGCCGGGCAAGGGTGGCTCGGAGCACATCGGTCTGCCGGTCTTCAACACCGTGCGTGACGCGGTCGACCAGACCGGTGCCGACGCCTCGGTCATCTTCGTGCCGCCCCCGTTCGCGGCCGACTCGATCCTCGAAGCCATCGACGGCGGCATCAAGATCATCGTCACGATCACGGAAGGCATTCCGGTGCTCGACATGATGCGCGTGAAGAACGTGCTCAAGTCGCACCCGGACGTCGTGCTCGTCGGTCCGAACTGCCCGGGCGTCATCACCCCGGGTGAGTGCAAGATCGGCATCATGCCGGGCCACATCCACAAGCCGGGCAAGGTCGGTATCGTCTCGCGTTCGGGCACCCTCACGTACGAAGCGGTGTTCCAGACCACGAACGAAGGCCTCGGCCAGTCCACCTGCATCGGCATCGGTGGCGACCCGATCAACGGTCTGAACTTCATCGACTGCCTGAAGCTGTTCCAGGACGATCCGCAGACCGAAGGCATCATCATGGTCGGCGAAATCGGTGGCAGCGCCGAAGAAGACGCGGCTGAGTTCATCAGCCAGTACGTCAAGAAGCCGGTCGTCTCGTTCATCGCGGGCGCCTCGGCACCTCCGGGCAAGCGCATGGGCCACGCCGGTGCGATCATCTCGGGCGGCAAGGGCACGGCGGAAGCCAAGTTCGCCGCGCTCGAGAAGGCAGGCGTGACCACGGTCAAGTCGCCGGCCGACCTCGGCAAGACCCTCGCGGGTCTGATGAAGTAATACCCCGTTCGCTTCGTCGAGCCTAAAGAGCCGCGGCTTTCGGGTCGCGGTTTTTTTATGCGCGCATTTCATCCACAGCCTGTGTGGATACCGCCTGCATAACGCTGTGCATAAGTCGGGGATGCCCAACGTGGGCAAGTGGTTAGCTCATGTTGGTCATTTCCTGATCAGCGGGCGTCAGTCGGCGACCAGCGGGCCTCGTCGGCTCCCGACGTCCGCCCCGGGGTTCTCGATGATGTACTTCCGCATGCGCCGTTGGTTCTCCGGCGTATAGGTGTAGCAGTTGCCGCGCAGGCTCAGGGATGAGGCATACATGTTGCTCTCGCACCACCAGCCTCCCGTGTAGTTGACCGCACCATGCTCGTGGTCTGCGCCGAACAGGTGGCCCAGCTCGTGAGCCACCACCCGGTAACGCCCGTTGATCGATGCCATCGCCGTGCTGCCACCCTGCCACGCAATGCCTGACGCGCCTGGCTGCGGTACCTGGGGGGTGATCAGGAGGAACTTGCGCGTATGGGTGGGCGTCATCCCCTCGCGGTCGGCCCAGGCCATGACGGTGTGGGTCCAGTCGCCCAGCGCGGCGTCGTGCATGTAAGGAATGTCGGTAACGCCGTTGACCGGCGGCAGGTAACGCACCTGGATGCGCGCGAACGGCACGACCTTGCTCATGTCGGCAAGCCACCACGCGACATAACCGGCGTGTATCCGTTCGTGCGACATGTAGTGCCGGACGTCATCGTGTACGAAGAGATGGATGTCGAGCCGAGGCGGTATCGGCGCGCTGGCGTCGCCTTCGGCAGCGAGCGCCGGCAGGGACATGGTCAGCAGGAGGGCGAAGGCCATGTTCGGGCAGGTGAGGCGGCGCGTATCAGTCATCACGATTCCGTGTGCTGGAGAGACAGGCCAGGCAGCTTAGCCTTTCGTTACGGGCTCTTCTGTCGGCGAAGCACGCCGCTGGCAAAGTGCTCACATGGATCGCTTCATTCGCTGACAGCGAGAGTCGGGGGCGATGGCGATTCATCCACAGCCTGTGTGGACAGTCGCTGCATAAGCATGTGCATAACTCCGGAAACCCGTCGCGTGACAGTCGGTTGCGTTGCGCTGCTTATTTTTTGCCCACCGCCCCGGCGAATAGAGCGCGCTTATCCACAGCGAATGTGGATACGATCTGCATAAGGGTGTGGATAACTGACGATTCGTCTTTCCCACCATCGACTTGCGTTTCGCTGGTCAATGAGTGACCACCTGGCGCCCTAGAGCGCCGGCAGATTCCAGGCGCCACGAAGCCTCGCGTATTCGCCTCGCGGCAGCAGCACGAACACGGGTTTCTTCTTCGGGTCGAGCCACGCGAGCAGTCCTTCCATGGCTTCGTCGGTCATCGCCGTGCATCCGGCGGTCGGCGATGTCGGTGACTTCCACAGGTGCGCGAAGATACAACTGCCCGCGCCCTTGCGTCCCCCGGCGTTGTGTTCGATGACGAAACCGATGCGATAGGCGTGGTCGCCGTTGAAGTGCAGGTCGCGCCGCATCGCCTCCGTGGCCCCTTCCACCGCGCGGTGCCCTACCTTGTTTTCGTCGACCAGCTGGTTGTAGTAGGGCGAGCCGTCGACATCGACGCAGTAATCGGACGCCGTGAGCCCCCGGTAGGGGAGCGCCGTGCCGTTTCGTTCCGCGTAACCGAAAGCTTCGCCGATCCGGAATATCCCCGCCGGGCTGCGCCCGTCGCCTTCGACCTTCGGCGGGCCGTCGGTCTGCGGCGGATGCAGTCCCATGCCCCATGCGCTGCCACCTTTGCCGATCGTGACCGGTACCGGCGACCCGACCGCCCGCCAGCCACTTTCTTCGCGTTCGAAACGGCGAAGCATTCCCTGCGTGGCGTCCCAGTTCTCCGTGGTGACCACGATCATCTGCCGCGATACCGACCAGGCCACGGGCGCCTCGAAGGCGATGGCGAGCCCCATGATCGAAAGAAGAAGCGATACAAGCAGAAAGCGAGGGAGGCGACGCATGCGGATCACCATTCAGAGAGGCTCGAGGCCGCGAACCGAGCGAATGCCCAGGCCCGGAAGGGGCGGTATGGAAAGGTGCGACTCATCGAAGTCGACGCCGCCGTCCACCGGATTGAACGTGCACAGCGAGGGTCCATCCAGGTCGATCTTCGTGATGACGTTGGATCTTGCAACGGCCACATGAACGGCCGCCGCCACGCTGATGCTGCTTTCGAGCATGCAGCCGATCATGCATTCCATACCGTGCATGGCGGCGATATCCGCCATTCGCAGTGCACCGGAGATGCCGCCCGTCTTCATCAGCTTGATGTTGACGATGTCCGCGGCGCGCAGGCGGATGAGTTCGAGCAGATCCTTCGGGCCGAAGGCACTTTCATCCGCCATGATCGGCGTATCGACGTGGCGCGTGACGTGTCGCAGGCCTTCCAGATCATGCGCATTCACCGGTTGCTCCACGAGTTCCATGCGCACGCCAGCGTCTTCAAGCTGGCGAATCGCGCGCACCGCTTCCGCGGCGGTCCAGCCCTGGTTGGCGTCGAGACGCAAGAGCGCCGATTCGCCGACGGCGGTATGAATGGCCCGCACCCGGACGATATCGTCGTCGATCTTCTTGCCGATCTTGATCTTGAGCGAGGTGTAGCCACGGGCGATGGCGTTCAGTGCATCGGCGACCATCGTGTCGACGTCGTTCACGCTGATGGTCAGGTCGGTGGATAGCCGTGGATGACCGCCACCGAGCAGCTGGTAAAGCGGTGCGCCGTGGTATTGCGCCCAGAGATCGTAAATGGCGATCTCCGCGGCTGCCTTGGCGCTCGTATTTTTCTCCAATGCGCTTTGAATGAGGCCGACGACGCGGTTGAGATCGGCGATGTCCTCGCCGATGAGACGCGGCGCGATATGCCGACGTACGGCTGCGATGATCGACGCATACGTCTCGCCGGTGATCGCCGCCGTCGGAGGCGCCTCGCCGTAGCCGACATGGCCATCATCGGTGTGGACTGTCACGACGATGTCCTCCACGCTGTCCACCTCACGAAGCGCCGTACGGAACGGTGTGCGTAGCGAAACGCGAAGCATGGACAGACGGATCTCAACGATCTTCATGGCACGGCCTCACCGGATGCGGACGATGCTGGTCATGCGATCGACGAAGCTGGTGTCCTTGCCGAACATCAGTGGCAGTAGCGGGGTGACGGAAACTTCGTTGAGTTTGATGCGATGCAGGGTGGTGTTTCCCTCACGGAGGCTGATACCACCGACGTCGTGAATCACGTACGGCTGGCCGTCCACCTTACCGATCACCATCATTACGTGGCCCGGAATGTAGACGAGGTCACCGACCTCAAGCGCCATCGCCGCGGCGACGCGGGCATCGTGACCGTCCTTCGACGTGTATGCCGTGTGCGAAAGACCCGGGCTCGACGCCTGGTCGCCCGTGTTGCGCGGCATCTGCACCCCCATACTGCGATAAACGTCGGAGACGAATCCGCTGCAGTCGCGGCCGTTGAAATCATGCCCCCAGCCGTAGCGCTCGCCGAGAAATCGAAACGCCTGGCGAATCACGTTGGCGCGGGTGAGCGGAAGATAGTCGGCCTCGGAGGGCTGATTGCGCTGGAGCAGCGCGGGCCGGAAGGACAGAGCGCCTTGTGCGTCGCGCACCGGCAAACTGAGCACCCATGAGGTATACGGATGCTGTCCGTTGACCGGTTGGCCTGGCGACAGCGACGTGTCCAGCGGGATGCGCGTGCCCATGTCCAGCTGCAGCTCCGAGAGCGCGGGTGCCTCGGGCGTGAACACGGTGTGCGGTGCGGCGCCGGTGATGACGCGGAAGGGGGTGGCGTCGGCATGGGCAAATACCTGCGCCGCCGTCCCATAGGCGATCGCCTCGGCCGGTGTCCATGCCGCGTAGCGTGCGCTGACCGCGAACACCCAGCGACCATCGGCACTGCTGTGCACGACGACGACCGGGTCGCCGGGGAAAAGCGCGCTTTCCTGGAATCGATCGATGTCGGTATCGACGGGCTGCGTGAACACGCGCGCATCGGTGGCATGGCTGCGTAGCGGTGCGCGACGCACGGCCATGCCATAGCGTGGTGTCACTTCTGAAGGAATGGCGTTCGTCGCATCGTTGGCGAGTATCGAATCGATGGCGCTCGCCGGCAGTGACTGGCCTTTCGCGTCGAACAACGCACGGGCCGGGCGCTGAGAGACCCTGTCGATCCAGACCATGACCTGGTCGCGCGTCAGCGACGATGGCAGATGGCGGATGTCGTGCATCGAGGGATCGAGGCGCCGCAGCTTATCGTTCAGCGCCGCGATGGCTGGCGCGTCGAGGACGACGCGATCCGCGTCCGGCAGCCGTGCGACCCACCAGTCAGGCGAGAGCTGGGCATCCGTCACGCCGGGGATGCCCGTATCGACGATCGGCGGTGGGCTCGCCAGCGACGCCATCCCCGGAAATCCGGCGAGGAGGGCGGCGAAGAGCAGGCGATGGCGAAACAGGGGCATGCGGGGATCCCGGTCAGAAAGCGAGTCTGGACAGCACGGCCGCGACGACGAGGCCGAAGCCGGTACCAAGGATATAACCCAGCAGCGCCAGCAGGATGCCGACCGGTACCAGCGAGCGCGAATATGTGGCCGCCAGAACCGGTGTGGCCGCCACGCCGCCGATATGTGCCAGTGAGGAGATGCCGCAAAGGTACAGGTCGAAGTGGAACACGCGCGCCGCCGCGCACAGGAGCACGGCATGCAACGCGATCACCGTGACCCCGCACAACAGGTAGATCGGCGCGGCGGCGATACCGGCGAAGCTGCTTTGCGAGGCGAGCACGGCGACGACGGAAATCAGCAGGGCGCTCGACACGGCTTGTGCGCCGGGCACGCGTGCCAGTGGCGTATGCGCGACGATCAGACCGGCGACCGTCGCGACGAGAATGGTCCATGTGGTCGCGGAGACCATGCTGCCCACGGGGAGTAGCGCGGCCACGCCCGGGGCCAGTGCCGCCACCAGCAGCGCGAAGCCCAGCCAAAGCAGCACGCCGTCCATGGTCGCCGGCGCGCGCGGTGCGGTTTCGGTCACGATGAGGTCGGCACTGGAGGTCGCACGTGTCCAGCGGTTAAACGCCGGTGCCAGGCGTGCAACGGAGAACAGCACCACCACCCACATCGAATAGCAGAGCGCATCGGTGAGCAGCGCGGTCGCCAGTGAGGTGTCCGACATGCCGATGGCCTGCTTCACCGCGATGAGGTTGGCCGTTCCGCCCACCCAGCTGCCCGAAAGAGACGCCAGCGGTTTCCAGCCATCGCCCGGCAGCCAGTGACGGAACAGCAGGAAGGCCACGATAAAGGCGATAAACAGGCTGATCGAGGTGCAGACGAACACGCCGAGCACCCGCGGACCCAGGCGGAAGATCGCGCGCAGATCGCAGCCGATCATCAGAAGAAAGAGCAGGGCGGGAACCAGGTGCCCCACGATGACCGACTGGGCGGCGTGGATGCCGGGCGATGCTGACCAGAGTCCGGCGACCGACAGGGCGGTGACGCTGAGGTAGGTCAGCACGATGGGCGGGAGGACCTCGAACACCTTCCAGCCGAACCGTCGCTCGATCGCCGGCCAGAAGCCCGCGACGAGCAGCATGACGGCCAGATAGGGCCAAACCGATTCGATCATGCGTTTCTCCGCAGGCGACGGGGCATGATGTCAGCAAATGCGACTCGATGGGCATGGCAAGATGGGCACATGACGATCCGGCCCTGGCCCCTCCTGCTGCTGTCGCTGGTGCTCACCTGCGGTCGCTCCGTCGCGACCGACACGCCGCACCTGTCCGCGGCGCGTACGCCCGCCGACGCGGGGCTGACGAATATCCGCACGATGGCGCCGGATATCGCGGAAGACATGAAGTACGCGGCCCCGGACAATTTCACCGGCGCCACGGTGCCGGGCTATCTCGCGCCGGCCTGCCTGCTGCGCACCGGCGCAGCGCGGGCCCTTGCTCAGGTGGAGAGCGATCTGCGCCCGCAGGGCTACCGGCTGCGTCTGTGGGACTGCTATCGCCCGGCGCGCGCCGTGGCGGCCTTCGTCCGCTGGGCGGGCGATCTGTCCGATACCCGCACGAGGGCATCGCATTATCCCGCCCTGCGCAAGGACCAGCTGTTGGGCGAGTACATCGCTCCGGTGTCAGGTCATAGCAAGGGCGCGACGGTCGACCTCACCCTGATGCGGTGCGAGGGCTTCCATTGCACGCCGCTCGACATGGGCACGGACTTCGACTTCTTCGATCCGCTGGCGCATACGGACGATCCGCGCGTCACACCGCTTCAGCACGAGAACCGCCAGCGCCTGCTGAAGGCCATGGCGGCGCGCGGGTTCGTCAATTACCCGCAGGAGTGGTGGCATTTCACCCTCTCCGGCGCGGCCGATGGCGACACGATCTACGACGTACCGGTGCAATGAGCCCGCGTCGGCGCAACGGTGGCTTATCATAGGCAGTCCCCGCGACCGCACGGATTCCCGATGTCCACCTTTCGCTTCGCCCTGGCCCAGTTCGATTTCCCCGTCGGTGCCACAGCCGACAACGCGCGACGGGTCAAGGCGCTGGCCGATGAAGCGCGCGATCGCCTCGGCGCGTCGCTGATCGCCTTCCCCGAGCTGACGCTGTCCGGCTACCCGCCCGAGGACCTGCTGCAGCGTCCCAGTTTCCTCGAAGCCTGCCATCGCGAACTGCATGCCCTGCTGCCGGCCATCACGGGTATTTCGGCGGTCGTCGGCTACCCGGATGCGCAGGGCGAGGTTTACAACGCGGCGTCGCTCATTCGCGAAGGCACCCTGGAGTGGACGTACCACAAGCAGGCGCTGCCCAATTACACCGTGTTCGACGAGAAGCGCTATTTCCAGCATGGCGACGCTACGCGGGTGTTCGCGATCGAGGGTGTGCAGGTCGGCATGCTGATCTGCGAGGACATCTGGGAATCGGACCCCGCCAGCCGCCTCGCCGGCGCTGGCGCGGAGCTGATCCTCGTGATCAACGCGTCGCCGTGGGACAAGCGCCAGGCCGCGACCCGGGAGGCACTGCTGCGCGACCGCGCCCGCGAGACCGGGCTGCCGATCGCCTACGTAAACCTCGTCGGTGGTCAGGACGACCTGCTGTTCGACGGCCATTCGCTGCTGGTGCAGGCCGATGGCGAGATTGCGGCGCGCGCTCCCTCCTTCGAGGAAATGCTGCTGACGGTGGAGTTAGATACCGCCACGCGTCGCCTCACGGCCGTGGACTGGCCGGCGCCGGATACCCGCTCGCCGGAGGCGCTGATGTATGACGGTATCGTCCGCGGTATCCGCGACTATATCGGCAAGAACCATTTTTCCGGTGTGTTGCTGGGTCTGTCGGGCGGTATCGATTCCGCCCTGACGCTCGCGATGGCGGTCGATGCGCTGGGCAAGGACAAGGTCACGGCCATCATGATGCCGACGGAATACACCTCGGACCTGTCCCTGCGGGAAGCCAAGGCCCAGGCCGAGCACATGGGCGTCGAGTACCACGTGCTACCCATCGAAGGCATCTACGAGGCCTTTACCGGCGCTCTGGCGCCGGTGTTCGAGGGTCGCAAACCCGACATCACGGAAGAAAACCTGCAATCGCGAACCCGCGGCGTGCTGCTGATGGCGATGTCGAACAAGACCGGCAAGCTCCTGCTGTCCACGGGCAACAAGAGCGAGATGGCGGTGGGCTACGCCACGCTGTACGGCGACATGTGCGGCGCCTACGCGCCCCTGAAGGACGTCTACAAGACCGTGGTCTACGCGCTTTCGCGGTGGCGCTCGGCGATCGACGGAGCCATTCCGGCGGCTGTGATCGAGCGTCCGCCGTCGGCGGAACTGCGCCATGAGCAGACCGATCAGGATTCCCTGCCGCCGTATGATGAACTCGATGCGATTCTCGAGCACTTCATCGAGGGCGAGGCCTCGGCGGAAGACATCATCGCCGCCGGCCACGACGACGCCACGGTGCGTCGCGTGATCCGCATGGTCTTCATCAACGAGTTCAAGCGCCGTCAGGCGGCTCCGGGGCCGCGCGTCACGACCAAGGCTTTCGGACGCGAGCGGCGGTATCCGATTACTTCGGGGTGGCGGTGAGCCACTTAGAGCTAAGAACTAAGAGCTAAGAGCTGAATGCTCGGCTGGCGCCATCGCGTTTGGCTTTGTCGCGAGCGTGTTGTGTCGCGTTGGAGAGTCGGCGGGGGTGACCCTCGAGGCCACGCCTGCGGCGACCCCTCAGGGAAAGGCGGCTACCGCCGCCGTGTATCAATGGCCTTCGGCCGGGTCGGGCTTCGCCTGGGGGTTTTCGAGTCGGCTGTCCCTGCCTCCCCGAAAACGGCCGGTCATCCCTGACCGGCCCCGCCTGCGCGGCCTTGTCCAGTCGAAGCCCTCGCCTGCGGCTACCGGCCTCGAGGGTCACCCCCGCCGTCTCTTGCCTGCACTGAGGTGGGTGGTGGTCGAGCGGGTTTCGGCTTCACCGCTCCGTCGGCAATTGCCAGCAGGCTGGCCCGCATCAAAGCCACCGCCGCCAGCATGGCCCCTGCACGCTGCACGCCTCATACCGCACGCCGCATGCTCTGCCTGCCTGCCTGCCTGCCTGCCTGCCCGCACGCTCGCACTCGCCGCGCCGGGTAGGAGCGAACCCTGTTCGCGAACCCTCAGCCAGGCTAAGGCGAACGAGGCCATACACCCCAGGCAAGCGAGCGGTCCCATCCAACGGAGCGAACCGCCGCTCGACCCACCCGCAACCTCAGTCCCCCAAAGAGCCGGTGGGTGCCACCCTCGCGTCCGGTAGCCGCAGGCGAGGGCTCCGACTGGAAGAGGCCCGCAGGGGGCCGGTCAGGGATGACCGGCCGTTTTCGGGGAGGCAGGGACAGCCGACTCGAAAACCCCCAGTTGGAGCCCGACCCGGCCGAAGGCCATTGATACACGGCCGCGGAGCGGCCTTTCCCTGAGGGGTCGCCGCAGGCGTGGACGCGAGGGTGGCACCCGCCGGCTCTTCAACGCGACACCACACGCTGCGTCAAAACAAAGCCGATGGTGCAGCCGAGCCCCTACAGAGCATTACCAACCAAAAAAAACCGGCTTTCGCCGGTTTTCTTCGTCATCCAGGGATCAATGGTGCCCCGAGAACGGGATCGCCTTGCGCCAGATCGACGGATGGTGCGGCCAGTTCGGGTCCGTGAGATACGGGTGGTCCGGATAGTTCAGGGCCAGCACCTTGCGGCTCTGGTCCGCCAGCGGCTGACGGTCGAGACCGAGGTAGCTGCGGGTCAGGATGGCCAGGGCGTCGCCCGTTTCCGGCGACTGCTGGTAGTGCTCGATCACGTACTGGGCGCGATCCGCCGAAGCGATATAGGCCTTGGTGCGCAGGTAGTACTCGGCCACGTTGATCTCGAAGCGGGCCAGCTGATTGCGCAGGAAGATCATGCGCTGGCGGGCGTCGGTGGCGTAGGCGCTGTTCGGATAACGACGCGTCAGCTGGCTGAAATCGTCGAATGCGGTCAGGTTGAAACCCTGGTCGCGACGGGTCGAACCCGAGTTGTCACGCTGCAGGTAGCGCTCGATGATGCCGCCCGTGCGATCGAAATTGATCAGACCGCGCAGGTAATAGGCATAATCTGCATGCTTGTGGGTCGGAAACGTCTTGATGAAGCGGTTGATCGTCGAGTAAGCGTCATCCGGCTTGTTGTCTTTGTACTGCGCGTACGCCAGTTCGATTTGCGACTGTTCATTGATGTCACCCGACGGGAAGCGAGCGATCAGTCGCTGGTACGCTTTCTCGGCCGCGGCGTAATCGGAATGCTCCAACGAGTTGTGAGCATTGGCATACAGCCGGTCGACCGGCATCGTGTCGATCGTCTCCTTCTTACTGCGGAACATCGAGCAGGCGCTCATCGACAGGGCGAGGACGAGCAGAATGGTGATCTTGGTTGCACGCATTGAGAGAGTTCGGATGCTTAAGCGAATGGGCATGATAGCCGAAACCGGCCTTCGGCCGGGCGGGTCGGTATGACGACGGTCCGGCATGAAGCCACGGTACCGGTGACGGCCGCTGGACGGCGTTTCGACCAGTCCGTGGCCGAGATGTTCCCCGATTACTCCCGATCCCGCCTGACGGGCTGGATCAAGGACGGGAAACTGTTGCTGGACGGGGCCCGGGTGGCTCCGCGGCATCTCGTCCGGGGTGGGGAGCACGTGGTGCTGGAAGCGGAGCTGGAGGCGGAAGTCCACGCCCTGCCCGAGGATATCGCTCTGGACATCCGCTATGAGGACGACGACCTCCTGGTGCTGGACAAGCCTATGGGGCTGGTCGTCCATCCCGGGGCGGGCAATCCGGCGGGCACCCTGCTGAACGCGTTGCTGCATCACGCGCCGTCGCTCGCCGAGTTGCCACGCGGCGGTATCGTGCATCGCCTCGACAAGGACACGGCGGGTCTCATGGTGGTCGCCAAGTCCCTGGCGGCGCACACGGGCCTGGTCGCCATGCTTTCGCGCCACGACGTCCACCGGCAGTACGAAGCGGTGGTCCTCGGCACCATGGTCGCCGGCGGTACGGTGGATCAGCCGATCGGCCGTCACCAGCACGATCGCCTGAAGCAGGGGGTCCGCGACGTGGTGGACGGCGGCAAGGAAGCGATCACCCATTACCGGGTGCGCGAGCGGTTCCGCTCGCACAGCGTCCTCCAGTGCAACCTGGAGACGGGGCGTACCCATCAGATTCGCGTGCATATGGCGCATATCGGCCATCCGCTGGTCGGCGATCAGCTCTATGGCAACGGGCTGCGCCTGCCGCGCGGCGCCAGCCAGGAGCTGATCGACGCCCTGCGCGGCTTCCGTCGGCAGGCTCTGCATGCCGAGAAGCTGGCCTTCGACCACCCGATCAGCGGTGAGCGTCTCGAGTTCGATTCGCCGCGGCCTGCGGATCAGGACGCCCTGATCGCGACGCTGCGGCTCGACACCGAGCTGCATCCGATCGAGGACTGAGCATGACCGAGGCCTGGATCGTTCCGGACTGGGTGGCGCCCGCGGGCGTCGGCGCCGTCGTTGCCACCCGGAACGGCCCCGGCGTATCGGTCGGTCCGTACGGACGGTTCAATCTGGGCCTGCGCTCGGGCGATGCGCCGGAGGCGGTGGCCGCCAACCGTGCGGCCCTCCTGCCGGCCCTCGGGCTTCCCGAGGCGCCGCTGTGGCTGCGCCAGGTCCACGGTGTCGACGTGGCCGACGCACCGGGCGCCCACGGTGAGGAGCCCGTGGCCGATGCCGCGATCGCACGCGGGCCGGGCCGTGTCCTGGCCATCCTGACGGCGGACTGCCTGCCGGTGCTTTTTTCTTCAACGGACGGCGAGACCATCGGCGCCGCTCACGCCGGCTGGCGCGGACTGGCGGCCGGTGTTCTGGAGCGCACCGTGGCCCGGATGGATGCCGATAGTGTTCAGGCCTGGCTGGGGCCCGCGATCGGTGCAGCGTCTTACGAAGTGGGCGAGGAGGTCCGTGCGGCCTTCGTCGACACGGATCCGGGCGCCGAAGCGGCTTTTACGCCGACGCGGCCCGGACACTGGCACTGCGATCTGTATGGGCTGGCGCAGCGCAAGTTGTCCCGTGCGGGAGTGACGAACGTGTCCGGTGGCGGCTTCGACACCTTCCGCGACGACCGGCTCTACTCCTATCGTCGCGACGGTGCGGCCAGCGGCCGCTTCGCCAGCCTCATCTGGACCCGCTGAGGCGACGGCCTCAGGGGGCCGTCATGGGCCGCTGCACGTAGATTTCCGGCTTCACCCTGGGCGGTTCCATCAGCGCATGCAGGAACGCGTTGCGCCACGTCGTGATGTCGTTCCGCTCGAGCACGTCCATCATCGACTGCCAGCGCATGCGCCGCTCCTTCAGCGGCATCTCGAGGGCTCGCTTGAGCGCTTCCGATACCTCGTCCAGATCGGACGGGTTCACCAGCAGGGCGGCGTCCAGTTCCTGGGCCGCACCGGCAAAGCGCGACAGCACCAGCACGCCCGGATCCTGCGGGTCCTGGCAGGCCACGTATTCCTTGGCGACGAGGTTCATGCCGTCGCGCAGGGGCGTGACCAGGCCGACCTTGGCCACACGGAAGTACCCGGCGAGCACCTTGTGCCCGAAGGATTTGTTGACGTAGCGAATGGGCACCCAGTCGGGCTCGGCGTACTGGCCGTTGATGTGACCGGCGCTGCGCTCGAGTTCGCGGCGCAGCGAGCGATATTCCGGAACGTCCGAGCGCGAAGGCGGGGCGATCTGCAGCAGCGAGACCCGGCCGCGCATGTCCTTGTGGTCGCGCAACAGCCGCGCAAAGCCCTCGAAGCGCTCCGGAAGGCCCTTGGAGTAGTCGAGGCGGTCGACGCCGATGATCAGCTGGCGATCGTCGATGCTGGCCCGGAGCTTGGCGACCGCACCACTGTCTTCGGCGCGATGGGCCAGCTCGACCGCTTCGGCCGTATCGATGCTGATCGGGAAGACACCGGCGCGGAAGATGCGGCCGTTGGCGGCGCGGATCCGGCCACCCGTGCGCATCGCAGCGCCCAGTTCGTGCAGGAAATAGTCTTCCAGCGCACGCAGGTCGCGCTGCGTATGCAGGCCCACCAGATCATAGGACGCCAGCGGCTCGAGCAGTTCGCGGTGGCGGGGCAGTGTGATCAGCAGACCGGCGGCGGGCAGGGGCGTATGCAGGAAGAAGCCGATCCGGTTCTCGACGCCCAGCTCGCGCAGCATGGAAGCCAACGGAATCAGGTGGTAGTCGTGTACCCAGATGATGTCGTCTTTTTTGAGCAGCTTCGCCACGCGCTTGGCAAACGCGCGGTTCACCCGGAAATAGCCTTCGAGGTGGTCGCGCCGGTAGTCGACCAGATCGCCCCGATAATGGAACAGGGGCCACAGCGCCCGGTTGGCGAAGCCGCTGTAGTAATCGTCATGGTCCGCCTTGGACATGTCGATCGTGGCGTATTCGATGTGTCCGTCGCTGACCTCGTGCAGCTCCTTGCCGGTCTCAGCGGCGATGTTGCCGCTCCAGCCGAACCAGAGGCCGCCCATTTCCTGCAGCGCCGCGTTCATCGCGGAGGCAAGGCCACCGGTCTGCGTCTGCTTAGGCAGCGCCACGCGGTTCGATATGACGACTAGTCGGCTCATTGTGCGCGTACGGCTCCTTGCGTCAACGTGGCTTTCACGGAATCCAGCCAATTCTGAACGTCGCTCGGGCTAGACAATGTGAAAGCGGCTTGCGACGGGGTCCGCGTGCCGATCCGGATGGACGCGCCGCCTCGTTCGTTGACGACGGCGAAGGCGTGTTCATCGGTCAGGTCGTCACCCAGATAGACCGGGCGTCTGCCCGCGAAGGGCGCTTCTGCCAGAAAGGCGGCGACCGCCACCCCTTTGTCCATGCCGCGCGGCTTGAACTCGAACACGTAGCTTCCCGGCTGGAGTTCGAAGCCGGGAAACGCCGCCGCGATCTCTGGCGTGCGTCTGGCCAGTTCGGCTTCGTAGCGGGGGTGTTCCCTGCAGTGCAGCGCCACCGACCAGCTCTTGTCTTCCACCCGAACCCCCGGCAGTTCCGCCGCGACGGCGTGCACCGTCGCACGCAGCCGGGCCAGGGCTTCCTCGTCGACCGGCACCGTCACCAGTTGGCCCTTGTCGTCCCGGCGCTCCAGGCCGTGCTGCCCGGCAGCCGCCCAGTCCGGACGATGGAAGATCGCGTCGAGCCCGGCGATGGCCCGTCCGCTGACCAGTGCCACGGCGCCACCGAGTTCCCTGCGCAGGGCATCCAGCGTATCCATCAGGCCGTCCGCGGGCGCGACGGCGGCGGGGTCGTCGGCGAATGCCAGGAGCGTGCCATCGGCGTCGAGGAAGAGAGCGGTCCGGCTGTCGATCAGATCCACAGGTGGACGGGGCAAGGTGTCGCGGTCGGCTGTCACGGCGTTTCCATCGGGCGGCTATCCCCCGAGGATGCCGGCGCTCGCGTGAAAAAAGTGCTCGCTTTTGACCGTTGAAGGACTAATGTTCGAGCCGCATCTCTTGCGCCAGAGGCGGTCGCGGGGAGGTCCCGGGTCGCGCCATCACCTTTTGGGAGACACCTTACGATGCGAATGGACAGACTTACGTCGCGTTTCCAGCAGGCCCTGGCGGACGCACAGTCGCTGGCCGTGGGCCGCGACAACAACATGCTCGAGCCGGCCCACGTCCTGGTCGCGCTGCTCGACCAGCAAGGCGGTTCGACGGGTCCATTGCTCACCCAGGCCGGGGTGAACGTACCCGCGCTGCGTCAGCGTGTGGGCGAGATCCTCGACCGCCTGCCGCGCGTCAGCGGCCAGGAGGGCAACATCAACCTCGGCAACGACCTCAACCGCCTGTTGAACCTCACTGACAAGCTGGCCCAGCAGCGTGGCGACCAGTTCATCGCCAGTGAGCTGTTCCTCCTGGCGACGCTGGAGGATCGTGGCGAAGTGGGTGGTGCGCTCAAGGCCGCGGGCGCGACGAAGGAGCGCCTCGAGGCCGCGATCGAGAAGTTGCGCGGTGGTGAGAAGGTGCAGTCCGAGAACGCGGAAGAGCAGCGGCAGGCGCTCGAGAAGTACACCATCGACCTGACCGAACGGGCCGAGAACGGCAAGCTCGATCCGGTGATCGGCCGTGACGAGGAAATCCGACGCACGATCCAGGTGCTTCAGCGCCGCACGAAGAACAATCCGGTGCTGATCGGTGAGCCCGGCGTGGGCAAAACGGCCATCGTCGAAGGCCTGGCGCAGCGCATCGTCAATGGCGAAGTGCCGGAAGGCCTGCGCGACAAACGCGTCCTTTCGCTCGACATGGGCGCGCTGATCGCGGGCGCGAAATTCCGTGGCGAATTCGAGGAGCGCCTCAAGGCCGTGCTCAACGACCTGTCCAGACAGGAAGGTCGGGTCATCCTGTTCATCGACGAGCTGCATACCATGGTCGGTGCGGGCAAGGCCGACGGCGCGATGGACGCGGGCAACATGCTCAAGCCGGCGCTTGCGCGTGGCGAACTGCATTGCATCGGTGCCACGACCCTCGACGAATACCGCAAGTATGTGGAAAAGGATGCCGCGCTCGAGCGTCGCTTCCAGAAGGTGTACGTGGGTGAGCCGAGCGTGGAAGACACGATCGCCATCCTGCGCGGCCTGAAGGAGCGCTATGCCGTCCATCATGGCGTTGAGATCACCGATCCGGCCATCGTGGCGGCCGCCACGCTTTCGGCGCGCTACATCCCCGATCGTCAGCTGCCCGACAAGGCCATCGACCTGATGGACGAAGCGGCATCGCGTATCCGCATGGAGATCGACTCCAAACCGGAAGAACTCGACCGCCTCGAACGCCGGCTGATCCAGCTGAAAATCCAGCGCGAGATGCTGAAGAAGGAGCCGGACGACGAGTCGAAGCAGCGCCTCGCCAACCTCGAGTCGGATATCGAAACCCTCGATCGCGAATTCTCGGACCTCAACGAGGTATGGAAGTCCGAAAAGGCGATGTTGCAGGGCGCGACGAAGATCAAGGAGCAGATCGAACAGGCTCGCCTCGAACTCGAAGCCGCACAGCGTCGCCAGGATTACGGCGCGATGAGCGAGATCCAGTACGGCCGTTTGCCCGCTCTGGAAGCGCAGCTGGCGGCCGCGCAACAGGCCGAGAAGCAGGACTTCACACTGCTGCAGGACCGCGTGACGGCCGAGGAGATCGCGGAGGTCGTCGCTCGCTGGACGGGTATTCCGGTCAACAAGATGCTCGAAGGCGAGCGCGAAAAACTCCTGCACATGGAGAGTGCGCTGCACGCCCGTGTCGTCGGGCAGGAAGAGGCGGTGCGCGCGGTGTCGGATGCGATTCGTCGCGCGCGTGCCGGCTTGTCGGATCCGAACCGTCCTTATGGCTCGTTCCTTTTCCTCGGCCCCACGGGCGTCGGCAAGACGGAACTGTGCAAGGCGCTGGCGGACTTTCTGTTCGATACACAGGACGCGATGGTCCGCATCGACATGAGTGAGTTCATGGAGAAGCACTCCGTGAGCCGCCTAGTCGGCGCGCCTCCAGGTTACGTCGGTTACGAAGAGGGTGGGTACCTGACCGAAGCGGTGCGTCGTCGTCCGTACAGCGTGATCCTGCTCGATGAGGTCGAGAAGGCGCATCCGGATGTGTTCAACATCCTGCTGCAGGTGCTGGACGACGGTCGCCTCACCGACGGTCAGGGTCGCACGGTCGATTTCCGCAACACCGTGATCGTCATGACCTCGAACCTGGGCTCCAACCTGATCCAGGAGCAGGCGGGCGACAGCGAGGCCGACTACATGCAGATGAAGGCATCCGTGCTGGGTGTCGTGCAGGCGCACTTCCGTCCGGAGTTCATCAATCGTCTGGACGACCTGGTGGTGTTCCGCCCGCTCGACAAGAAGCAGATCCGGTCGATCGCCCGCATCCAGCTGGATTACCTGGCAAAGCGTCTGGCCGATCGTCAGCTGTCGCTGGAACTGAGTGACAAGGCGCTCGATCTGCTGGGCAGTGCGGGCTTCGATCCGGTCTACGGTGCGCGCCCGCTCAAGCGGGCTATCCAGCAGCAGCTGGAGAATCCGCTGGCGCAGCGGATCCTGCAGGGTGCGTTTTCGGCCGGGCAGACGATCCGGGTCGATTCGGATGGGAATCACCTGATCTTCGAGGCGGCATAAAAGCCCGTGTAGGAGCGCTCCTCGCGCGCGATTCTTCACGATCGCGTGCAAGGCGCGCTCCTACACGTTTCGGTTCTTCAGAACCGGAACCCCACCTTCGCGTAGTAATACCGCCCGTTGAAGCCGAACGGCGACAGCGCGGAGTACTGCAGGCCGCTGAAGTAGTCCTCGCCGCTGTTGGTCGGCTTCACGCGCTGCGGGTACTGGTTGGTGACGTTATCCACGCCGACGCCGAAGTTCCACTGGCCGATGGTGTAACCGCCGGACAGATTGAGCAGCCAGCGCGCCGGAAACTTCTGGTCGGTGCTCGGATCGGTGTTCACGCGGATCACCGAGCCGTAGCGAGTCAGGTCCGCATGGGCGTTGAACCCACCGAGTGTCCAGTCGGCACCGAGCAGGAACTTCGTTCGCGGTGTCGCGCTGGTCAGGATGCCCTGGCTGGATCGGCCGAAGAGTTCGATCGGGCCTGACGAGTTCTCCTGCAACACGGCTGGTGTCGCCCCGACCGAGAGCACCTTCACCTTGTTGTAGTTTCCGCTTGCCAGCAGGTTGAACTGGCCGAAGCTCGTCGTCGGCACACGATAGTTCAGGACCAGATCGGCACCGCGCGTGCGTGTGGCGGCCGAGTTGGCGAAGTACTGAATCGCCGTTACCTGCTGGCCGGGTACCACGCTGTTGAAATACGCCGCCAGCAACGGGTCGGTGAGGCTGATGGTGTCGGAGTAGAGAATCTGGTGCCAGATACGGATCTGGTACAGATCGAGCGTGGCGCTGAAATCCGCGGTCGGTTCCCACACCGCGCCGATGCTGTAGTTCGCGGATTTCTCCGGCTTCAGCGGTTTGGCGCCGAGGGCGACGGCCGCGGGATCGGAGGTGCGGTACGTGCCGGTCTGCGCAAGCTGGCCGGTCGTGGGGTCGATGATGGTCACGACCGACTGATAGTTCTGCTGGGCCAGCGACGGTGCGCGGAAGCCGTTCGAGATGGTGCCGCGCAGAGCGAACTCAGGCACGAACTGGTAGCGCGCGGAAAGCTTGCCCGATCGTGTCGAGCCGGAGTCGCTGTAGTGCTCGTAGCGGCCGGCGACCCCGGCGGAGAACTTGTCGGTGAGGTCGGTTTCGAGATCGACGTACGCCGCCTCGCTGTGTCGCGTGAAGCTTCCGGCAGCGGTCGGGTTGAGGCCCGGAAACACCTGCGCACCGCCCGCATACGGCGTGTCCGTGCCCGGAATCAGCGTGTTCTGATTGAAGTAGTACGACTCCGGATCGCCCGCATCGATCTGGTACTTCTCCTTGCGGTACTCGGCGCCGAAAGCGAGCGTCAGGGGATTGGGCAGCCAGCCGACACTGAAATCCTTGCCGATGTCGATATTGGCCAGCGCCTGCGAGTTCTTGAAGGTGCCCGCGTTGAAGTACGTCGGCGACGCGCCGGTCGAGTAGTACAGATTGGTATTGATGCTGTTCTGTACGTCGAACACCAGGCTGTTGATGCCGTAGTTGCCGGAGGCGTCCCAGCGCCATCCGCCGTCGGTCACGCCTTTGACACCGAGTACGCCGGTGGAGTCGTTGGTATGGTTGACGATCTGCGGAAGGAACCCGTCGGGGTAGATGTCGGGTACGTTGCGCGCGTTGGTGGCGCCGCGGTAATAGCCGTTGGAGACGACGTCGCGACGGCTGAGGCTGAGGAAGCCATAGACGTCGACGTTATGCGCGACCGCGTACTGAAAGTTGGTCAGTACCTGATAGGTCTTTACCGCCGGGTCGCCATAACGCTGGTGGGCGACGTTGCCGTCGGCGGCCTCTTCCGGGGTGAACAGGCTCACCGGCGAGGCGCGGTTGGTGTTCATCGAATTCTGGTAGTTGAACGCGATACGCGCCCAGCCCTTCGCATCGGCTCCCTTGCCGCCGAGGTCGATGCCGAGCGACCCGTCGATACCGTTGGTTTCTCCGTCGCCCTTGTCCATGATGCCGTAGTTGGCATTGATCGAGTTCTTGCCTTCGCCGGCGCCGTGTTTGAGCACGACGTTGATCACGCCGGCGATCGCATCCGATCCGTACTGCGCCGCGGCGCCGTCACGCAGCACCTCGATGTGGTCGATCGCGGAGATCGGAATCGAGTTGAGGTCGGCCGGTGCGGCGCCGCGTCCCACCGAGTTGTTGTAATTGACCAGTGCCGAAGTGTGATAGCGCTTGCCGTCGACGAGGACCAGCGTGGCGTCGGGGGACAGGCCGCGCAGGCTGGCCGGGCGGATCGCGTCGTTACCGTCGTTGATCGCGGGACGCGGAAAGTCCAGGGAGGGCAGCAGGCGTCCGAGCGCCGTGGCGAGGTCGGTACTGCCGGTTGAGGTAAGATCCTTGGGCGAAAGTACGTCGATGGGGGAAAGCGAATTCGCTTCCGTCCGCGTCGTGCTGCGTGTACCCGTGACCACCACCTGATCGAGCTGGCGTGCCTCCTTCGTATCGGGGGGCGGTGTGGTGTCCTGTGCATAGCCGGGCGTCACGATCATGAGGCCAAGCGCGGGTAGCCAGAAGCTGGCCGACGGTTTGCGTCGTAGGGTCTTGCCTGTCGTCATTGATGGGTCCCCAGGGCGAGCTACGGTACGCGAGGCGGGACACCCCGCGGACGCGGGCGAAAGTGCCGCGTTGGATTCACGCTATGCACGCACCTTGCGGTGCGTCAACACGCTCGTAACAAATGCGCCATAATGGTGAAACGAAGGCATGAAGAGCCCCTTTTTTAAGGGTTTGGCACGAAACTGGCTCGTAAGACCATGTTGGTGCAATGCAAAATCCTGTGCCCGGTTCCGCGTTCGTGCCGCCGGGCGGATCATTGAAAATCCCCGCGCCGGCCAGATAATGCCGGGCTGAATCCCAAGGCTCCCGCGTCATGCCCATCTACGAATTCCAGTGCAAGGCCTGTGGTCATCGTTTCGAGCGGCTGCAGAAGATGTCCGACGCCGATCCGTCGGTGTGCCCCAGCTGCGGCGAACCGCAGGTCGGCCGGATGCTGAGCGCGCCGCAGTTCCGCCTTGCCGGCGGTGGCTGGTATGAGACGGATTTCAAGAAGGACGGCGACAAAAAGCGAAATCTTGCGGAAGGCTCGTCCGGCGCGCCCGCGCCGGCCGCTGCGCCGGCTCCGTCCCCGGCGCCCGCTCCAGCTCCCGCTCCCGCAGCGGGCTCGAAGTCCACGGGCGACTGACGGACTGCTCTTCGCGGCAACGTTTTCCTGCGATCCGTTCAAACAGCGTTGCGGATCCTTCCGATAGTTTTTGCGCCACACACATCGGAGGTCAGGGGTATGAAACGCATTCTTGGGTTGGTCGGCATGCTGGCGCTGGGCGCGGGCCTGTTCGCTACGCCGCACGTCGCCCATGCCCAGCGCGGCGGCGACACGGTCAACTGCTTCAGTGACAACGGCCGGCGTTCCTATTGCCGCGTGCCTTGGCGTGACGCCCGCCTGATCCGCCAGGATTCGAAGACCGCCTGCATACGGGGTCGCACCTGGGACATGGACCGCAACGGCCTGTGGGTCGACGACGGTTGCCGCGGCATCTTCCAGGAGGCCGGCGGCTGGGGCGGCGGCCGTCCGGGCTGGGGCGATGGCGGTCGGCCGGGCTGGGGTGACGATGGTCGTCCCGGTGGCGGTCGTCCGGGGTATGGCGGCAACAGCGGCCAGATCGTCTCCTGCGACAGCGAAGACAACAAGCGCGTGTTCTGCCGCTGGCCGCTCGGCCGCGGTGCTCGCCTGGTCGAACAGAACTCCAATGCCTCCTGTCGCGAGGGCTACAGCTACGGCTTCACCCGGGACGGCATCTGGGCCGATCACGGTTGCCGCGCGAAGTTCGATATCGGCCGCTGAGCGGCTCCCGTCGGCGCCTGGGGACCCCGGTCGTGTTACGATCCGGGGTCTTTTCCCACGAAGCTTCAAGCGCATGCGCACTCATTTTTGCGGACTCATCGACGAGTCGCTGATCGGTCAGGAAGTCACCCTGTGCGGCTGGGTCAACACCCTTCGCCTGCAGAGCCACGTGGCCTTCGTCGACCTTCGTGACCACGAGGGCATCGCCCAGGTCGTGATCGAGCGCGAGAATGCCGTCGCCTTCGCCGTCGCTGGCGATCTGGGAAACGAGTTCGTCATCCGCGTCACGGGCCAGATTCGCCAGCGTCTGTCGCCTAACGACAAGCTCAGGACCGGCACCGTCGAGCTCCTGGCGGATTCCGTCGAGATCCTCAACGAAGCCCGCGACCTGCCGTTCGCGCAGCACGAGACGCCGAACGAGGACATGCGGATGACCTACCGCTACCTCGACCTGCGCCGTCCCGAGATGCAGCAGATGATGCGCACGCGTACCGCACTGGTCCGCGAGTTGCGTCGTTATCTCGATACCGCCGGTTTCCAGGACATCGAAACCCCGATCCTGACCAAGGCCACGCCGGAAGGCGCGCGCGACTATCTGGTCCCGAGCCGCGTGCACCCGGGCCAGTTCTATGCGCTGCCGCAGTCGCCGCAGCTGTTCAAACAGATCCTGATGATGGCCGGCTTCGATCGCTACTATCAGATCGCCCGCTGCTTCCGCGACGAAGACCTCCGCGCCGACCGCCAGCCGGAATTCACCCAGCTCGACCTGGAGTTCGCCTTCGTCGAAGAGCGTGACGTCCAGGACTTCGTCGAGAACCTCATCCGCCACGTCTTCCGCGAAGTGCGCAAGGTCGAGCTCGATGCGTCGTTCCCGCGTATGACCTATGCCGAGGCCATGCGCCGCTTCGGGTCCGACAAGCCCGACCTGCGCATCGCGCTCGAGCTGACGGACATCGCCGAGGCCGTGAAGCACGTCGAGTTCAAGGTTTTCTCCGGTCCCGCCAACGACCCGGCCGGTCGCGTGGCGGCCCTGCGCGTGCCTGGCGCGGCGGATCTGTCGCGTAAGGACATCGACGGTCTGACCGAATACGCGGGTCGCTACGGCGCGAAGGGCCTTGCCTGGCTGAAGGTCGACGACCTCGCCAAGGGTCGCGAAGGCATCAACTCGCCGGTGGCCAAGTTCCTCGACGACGCCGCGCTCGAACAGGTGCTGTCGCTCACGGGCGCCGGCAACGGCGACATCGTGTTCTTCGGTGCAGGCGCATGGAAGACGGTTACCGACTTCATGGGCGCCCTGCGCATCCGTGTCGGTCGCGATCGCGGTCTGGTCGAAAACAGCTGGAAACCGCTGTGGGTCACCGACTTTCCGATGTTCGAGTACGACGACGAAGAAAAACGCTTCGTCGCGCTCCATCACCCGTTCACCGCTCCGAAGGTCGACGACATCGCCGATCTTCGCGCCCATGCCGCTGACGCCGTGAGCCGCGGCTACGACATGGTCCTCAACGGCAACGAGATCGGTGGAGGCTCCATCCGTATCCACCGTCCCGAGATGCAGAGCACCGTATTCGACCTGCTCGGCATCGGCGCGGACGAGGCGGAGGCCAAGTTCGGCTTCCTCCTCAAGGCGCTGCGCATGGGCGCGCCGCCCCATGGCGGCCTGGCCTTCGGCATCGACCGCATCGCCGCGCTCATGGCGGGTACGGAATCCATCCGTGACGTCATCGCCTTCCCGAAGACCACCAGCGCCCAGGATCTTATGACCGATGCGCCGTCGCCGGTCTCCGAGCCGCAGCTGAAAGAACTGCACGTCCGCGTCGCCGCCGCGGAGGCGCTGAAAGCCTGACCCCTCGGAGCCCCGCGTCCATGAGTGACTCGCCTGCCGATGTCCTGCTCCTCCATGGCTTGTGGATGCGGGGCTTCGCCATGGCGATGCTCAGCCGGCGGCTGCGCGAGGAAGGTTTCCGGGTTCACCAGTTCGAATACATGAGCGTGGCCGCGCCGCCGGAGCAGGCGATCGCGCGGCTGCGCAAGCGCATCCGCCATCTGGGGCCAGGGCCCGTCCACGTCGTAGGGCACAGCCTGGGCGGCATCCTTGCTTTGCTGGCCTGCCGCGACGAGGACCTGCCCGAGGGTCGCATCGTATGCCTCGGTTCGCCGCTCAATGGCAGTGGCGCGGCCCGTGGGCTGACCCACCGCTGGGGCGGCGACATGCTGCTGGGGCGCGCCCGGGGTCTGCTCGAGCACGGTCTGGACCGCTGGGACGGTTCCCGCGAGGTCGGCATGATCGCCGGCCGCATGCCGGTCGGTCTGGGGGCTTTCGTCGGCGAACTCGGCGCCGAGCACGATGGCTCCGTCGGCGTGGAAGAAACCCGCCTGCCGGGGCTTTGCGCGCACTGCGTTCTGGAGACCAGCCACACCGGCATGCTGGTGTCGGCGGACGTCGCCAGGCAGGTCGGTGTCTTTCTGAGGGAGGGGCGTTTCGATACCCCCCTTAGCCCCCCGACGTGATTGCGGATAGAATCGCGCCCTCGTCCGTCCGGTAAGTCCAGGAATCGAACATGGGTAGAGGCCCTTCCATCGAAGGTCGCAAGAATGCCGAAGACGCCAAGCGCGCCAAGGTGTTCACCAAGCTGATCCGCGAAATCACCATCGCCACCCGTGGCGGCGTGCCCGATCCCAACGGCAATCCGCGCCTGCGCGCGGCTGTCGACAAGGCGCTGGGCGCCAACATGACCAAGGACACCATCGATCGCGCGATCAAGCGCGGTTCGGGTGCCGAGGGCGGGGCGGACATGCACGAGGTTCGCTACGAGGGCTACGGCCCGGCGGGCACCGCGCTGATCATCGACTGCGTCACCGACAACCAGACCCGCACGGTCGCCGACGTCCGCGCGTCGCTGACCAAGCTCGGCGGCAACCTCGGGACGACCAACTCGGTCGCGTTCCAGTTCACCCGTGTGGGTCAGGTGCTGATCCATACCGGCGGCGACGCGGACATCGAGGGCAAGCTCGAAGAGGCCGCGATCGAAAACAACGCGGAAGACATCGTCATCGAAAACGGCGTCGGTACGGTGCTGCTCGCCGCCGACCCGATCGCCGTGGAGGCCATGCGCAAGGCGCTGGTGGCGGCGGGCTTCGAGGTCGAAGGCTCCGACGTGGTCATGCGGCCCAACGGCCCCCTGGTCACGCCGACGGGCGAGGCGCTGGAGCATTTCGAGAAGCTTCTCGACCGGCTCAATGCGCTGGACGATGTCGACGAGGTCTACCACAACGCCGTTCTCCCGACGCAGGATGCGGACGAGGCGTGACGCCTCCGGCCCCTTATCGTCTTGCGTATTAATTCGCTGTCATGACCCGCATCCTCGGCATCGATCCGGGTAGCCAGCGTACGGGCGTCGGTCTCATCGACGTCGCCGACAATGGCGCGCTCACCCATGTCTGGCATGGCGCGCTCGTTGTCGGCGGGGAAGCGACCTTTCCCCTCCGGCTGAAACGCATCTTTGACGAACTCTGCGCCATCATCGGTACGCATGCTCCCGCGGAAGCCGCGATCGAGCGTGTGTTCATGGCGCGCAACGCCGACTCGGCCCTGAAGCTGGGTCAGGCGCGTGGCGCGGCCGTGTGTGCCGTTGTCAGCCAGGGAATCGTCGTGCATGAGTACGCGGCGACCGAGGTCAAACAGGCGGTGGTCGGTACCGGCCGCGCCGACAAGACCCAGGTCCAGCACATGATCGGGATGATCCTCGGTATCAAGGGTCCGCTCCAGGCGGACGCCGCCGACGCGTTGGCGATCGCGATCGCCCACGCGCATACCCGTTCCAGCATTGAACGCGTGGGTATCCCGCGCACGGCATGGAGACGTCGCCGATGATCGGCCGCCTGCGAGGCACTCTTATCAGCAAGCAGCCGCCCTCCCTCCTCATCGAGGTGGGTGGCGTGGGTTACGAGGTCGACGCTCCCATGTCGACCATTTACGACCTTCCGGCGACCGGCAAGGAGGTCATCCTTCTCACGCATTACGCGGTGAAAGAGGATGGCGTGTCGCTTTACGGCTTCATGCACGAAGCCGAGCGGGCGATGTTCCGCAACCTGCTCAAGGTGAGCGGTATCGGCGCGAAGATCGCGCTGGCCGTGCTTTCGGGCGTGTCGACCGATGAGCTGTCGCGCCTGGTTCATGCGGGCGACGTCGTGGCCCTGACCAAGATTCCGGGCATCGGCAAGAAGACCGCCGAGCGGATGGTCGTGGAACTCCGTGACCGCGTCGACGCGGTGGGCGTGCGCCTGCCGGCGGCGATGGGGGCGGGCGTGTCCGCGCCGGTCGATCCCGTAAGTGAAGCCACGGTGGCCCTTCAGCAGCTGGGCTACAAGCCGGTCGAAGCGTCGCGTCTGGTCCAGAAGGCCGCCGCCGACGGCGACACCGCCGAAGCCATCATCCGCAAGGCGCTCCGCGCCGCCCTGGGGGGCTGAGCCATGGGCCATCACAATCCCGCCGAAGAACTTCAGAACGCGCGCGGCAAGAAACTGGCCGCGCTGGCTCTGGGCGCCATCGGTATCGTCTTCGGCGACATCGGCACCAGCCCGCTGTACACGATGAAGGAAACGCTCGGCACGCACGGCATGACGCCGCAGCCTGCCGCGGTGCTCGGCGTGCTCTCGCTGATCTTCTGGTCGTTGCTGATGGTGATCTCGCTCAAATACGTCACCTTCGTGATGCGCGCCGACAACAAGGGCGAGGGCGGCATCATGGCGCTCATGGCGCTCGCGCAGCGCAGCGTCAGCGGTTCGCCAAGGGCGCGCTGGGTTCTGGCCGCGATCGGCATCTTCGGCGCCTCGCTGTTCTATGGCGATGGCGTGATCACGCCGGCGATGTCCGTGCTTTCGGCGGTGGAGGGCCTGGAGGTCGCCGCGCCATCGCTGGACACCTACGTGGTGCCGATCTGCCTGGTCATCCTGGTGGTGCTCTTCGCGATCCAGCGGCACGGCACCGAGATCGTCGGCAAGGCGTTCGCGCCGGTCATGACGCTGTGGTTCCTGGTGCTAGCGTGGCTGGGGCTGCGCCAGCTGATCCAGCATCCGCAGGTGCTCTGGGCCTTGAATCCGTACTACGCCGTGAAGTTCTTCACGGAGCACGGCCGCTCCGCCTTCATCGCGCTTGGTGGTGTCGTGCTGGCACTCACCGGTGGTGAGGCGCTGTATGCCGACATGGGTCACTTCGGCAAGAAGCCGATTCGCCTGGCCTGGTTCTTCTTCGTCCTGCCGGCGCTGCTGATCAACTATTTCGGGCAGGGCGCGCTGCTGCTGCACGATCAGACCGCCATCGAGAACCCGTTCTACAAGATGGTGCCGGAGAACCTCCTGTATCCGATGATCGCGCTGGCGACGGCGTCCGCCGTGATCGCCTCGCAGGCGGTGATCTCCGGCGCGTTCTCGATGACCCGCGAGGCCATGTCGCTGGGCTACTCGCCGCGCATGGCCGTTGTGCACACCTCGCACGAGATGTCCGGCCAGATCTTCGTGCCCTGGGTGAATCGCCTGCTGATGGTGCTGGTGTTCCTCGCCGTCATCGGCTTCCGCTCGTCGAACAATCTGGGCGCGGCCTACGGCATCGCCGTGACCGGTACGATGACGATGACGACGCTGCTCGCCCTGGTGGTCGCGCGCCGTCGCTGGAACTGGCACTGGTCGGCGGTCATCACCGTCGGCGTCATCTTCCTCATCACCGATCTCGCGTTCTTCGGTGCCAACGCGCTCAAGATCGCTCATGGAGGCTGGTTCCCGCTGGTGCTCGGTGTGGTGATCTTCACCATGATGACGACGTGGCGGCGGGGCAGGGAGCTGGTGGTCCGCGAGATCAAGCAGTCCGGCCTGGCCCTCGAACCCTTCGTCGCGAATATCGCCGATCACCCGCCGCTGATCGTGCCGGGGACGGCCGTGTTCCTCACGGCCAACCAGAACGCCGTGCCGCACGCCATGCTGCATAACCTTAAGCACAACAAGGTGCTGCACGAGCGCAACGTGCTCCTTACCGTCGAAATGCTGGAGACGCCGGTGGCGGACTTCGACGAGCGGATGGAAGTCATCGAGTACGGTGGCGGCTTCTTCGGGCTGCAGCTGCGCTATGGCTTCGCTGAGGATCCGAATATTCCGCTGTCGCTGTCCCGCGCCAGCTCGCGGGGGCTCGACTTCGACATGATGGACACGACGTTCTTCCTGTCCCGCGAAACGATCGTCGCGGATGCCCGGCGTCCGGGTATGGCGTTGTGGCGCGACAAGCTGTTCGCCTTCCTGGCGCGTAACGCGATGCCGGCCACGGCGTTCTTTCAGATTCCGGGCAACCGGTTGATCGAGCTGGGCGCGCAGGTCGAGATCTGAGGCGGCATGCCATAATGCGGGCATGTCCGAGCACCGCATTATTTCCGCCACCGCCGCCATGGATGACGACGCCCTGGAGGCGAGCATCCGGCCGAAGCGCCTGGCCGAATACCTCGGCCAGGAGACGGTGCGCGAGCAGATGTCGATCTACATCGAAGCGGCGCGTCGTCGTCAGGGTGCGCTCGATCACGTCCTGATCTTCGGGCCCCCGGGGCTGGGCAAGACCACGCTGTCCCACGTCATCGCCAATGAGCTGGGCGTCAACGTGCGCTCCACCTCGGGTCCCGTTCTCGAGCGCGCCGGCGATCTCGCCGCGCTGCTGACCAACCTCGAAGCCAATGACGTCCTCTTCGTGGACGAGATCCACCGGCTGTCGCCCGTGGTCGAGGAGGTCCTGTATCCGGCGATGGAAGACTTCCAGATCGACATCATGATCGGCGAGGGCCCTGCCGCCCGGTCGATCAAGCTGGATCTGCCTCCCTTCACCCTGATCGGCGCCACCACGCGCGCGGGCCTGCTCACCGGCCCCCTGCGCGATCGCTTCGGCATCATCCAGCGGCTGGAGTTCTACAGCGTGGACGAGCTGACCGCGATCGTCCGGCGTGCCGCGAAAATTTTCGGCATCGACTGCGATATGGATGGCGCGATCGAGATCGCCCGGCGCTCGCGCGGTACCCCGCGTATCGCCAACCGGCTGCTGCGCCGGGTGCGCGATTACGCCGAAGTGCGCGGCGACGGCAAGATCACCCATGCCCTGGCCCGGGCCGCGACGGATATGCTCAAGGTCGACGCGGAAGGTTTCGACGACCTCGATCGCCGCCTGCTGCGTACCATTATCGAGAACTTCGAGGGCGGCCCGGTCGGTGTCGAGTCGCTCGCGGCGGCCCTGAGTGAAGATCGCGGCACTTTGGAGGACGTGGTCGAGCCCTACCTGATCCAGCAGGGTTACCTGATCCGCAGCGCGCGCGGCCGCATGGCGTCGGCCAAGGCCTGGCGCCACCTCGGGCTCAATCCGCCCCCGCGTCAGACGGCCATGCCCGACCTTTTTTCGGACGACGCATGAGCGATTTCAGCTTTCCTGTCCGCATCTACTGGGAAGATACCGACGCCGGTGGTGTCGTGTATCACGCCAACTACGTGCGCTTCATGGAGCGGGCCCGTACCGAATGGCTGCGCGCCCAGGGCATCGACCAGCTGGCCCTGAGGGAATCCACCTCGCTCGGCTTCGTCGTCCGCGAGATGCACCTGGACTTCCTGCGTCCGGCCCGTCTGGATGATGAACTCCAGGTCACGGTCGCCGTCAAAGAGAGGCGTTCAGCCAGTATGCTGTTCGGTCAGGAGATCGTGTGTGGGGGCACGACGTTGTTGCGAGCCACGGTGCGAGCAGCCTGCGTCAACCTCGACACCATGCGTCCGGCCCAGATTCCGGCCGGGCTGTTCCCCCAGACCTTCCCTATTACCTAAGCCCCAGATACCCGGCGGAGAGCCTTCAAGCGATGAACGGTGGACTGAACATTTTCAAGCTGGTCGCGGAAGCGAGCCTGCCGGTGCAGCTGGTGATGCTGCTTCTGCTCGTCTTCTCGTTCCTGTCGTGGGTCATCATCATCCGCAAGTACAGCCAGCTGAAGACCGCCCACGACAACGCCGAGACCTTCGAGGACCGTTTCTGGTCCGGCGCCGACCTGGCCGCCCTGTTCCGCGAGGTGGGCAACCGCGAGGGGCAGCACGGCATCGAGAACGTCTTCGAGGCGGGTTTCCGCGAATTCGCTCGCCAGCGCCAGCGCCGCGTGACCGATGCCGACCGCATCATGGAAGGCTCCGAGCGCGCCATGCGCGTGGCCGGCACCCGCGAGATCGGCAAGCTCGAACAGAACCTCGAATTCCTCGCCAACGTCGGTTCGATCAGCCCCTACATCGGCCTGTTCGGTACCGTCTGGGGCATCATGGGTGCCTTCCAGGGTCTGGGTGAGATGAAGGACGTGACCATCTCGGTCGTCGCCCCGCACATCTCCGAGGCCCTGATCGCCACGGCCATGGGCCTGTTCGCCGCCATCCCGGCGGTCTGGGCCTACAACCGCTTCGCCACCAAGGTGGAGCGCGTCGCGTCGCGTTACGAGGTCTTCCAGGAAGAATTCTCCTCGGTGCTGCAGCGCCAGATCCACGCCGACGACGTCGCCTGAGCCCGCCGCCCCATGGCCACGCGTAACGCACATCGCCGTCACAAGCGCAAGCTGAAGTCCGAGATCAACGTCGTGCCGTACATCGACGTCATGCTCGTGCTGCTGATCATCTTCATGGTCACCACACCGATGATGAACCTCGGCGTCGACATCCAGTTGCCGCAGACCAACGCCAAGTCCCTGCAGGACAAGAAAGACCCGATCGTCGTTTCGGTGGACGAGGGTGGGCAGATCTACCTCACCGCGAACGGCACCAAGCGCGAGCCGGTCAGCGCCGATGAGTTCAAGAGCAAGATCACGGCGTTCCACGATGCCAATCCCGAGCTTCAGGTGCTCGTCGCCGGCGATCAGCGCGTGGGCTACGGCAAGGTTTACCAGATCCTCCCGATCCTCCAGGAAGCGGGCGTCTCCAAGATCGGCCTGATGAGCCAGCCGGAGTCGGGCGCGCAGAATGGAAAACCGTAACGGTACGCCGCGCGCGGTCGTCCTCGCCGCGCTCCTGCACATCGGTATCGTGGCCTTCCTGGGTCTCGCGATCATCCCGTGCTCGGACTACGAAAAGTGGGCCGACGCCATCGGCTTGCCCGCCGACTGGAATCCGCTGAAGTGTCCGGCGCCCATCCAGTTGCCGGGTCAGATCATCGAAGCGACCCTGATCGGTCCGACGGGCGCGCCGCCTCCCAAGCACACGCAGAAGCCGGTGCCCAACACCGTGCCGCCACCGCCCGCGCAGCCCACGCCGACGCCGCCGCAGCCGGAGAAGCCCAAGGTCGAGACGTTGCCGCCGCCGCCCAAGACGCCGGCCCTGAAGGATCAGGAGAAGGTGGTCGACGACGCCGTGCAGAAGGCCGAGGACGCGAAGCGTCTGCAGGAAGAGCAACAGCGTCAGCGTCAGGCCGAGCTGGATGCGCAGCAGGAAGAGAAGAAGAAAGAAAAACAGAAGCAGATCGACGAGATCTTCAAGCAGCTCGATGCCGCCAAGTCGCAGACCAAGCAGGCCGACAGCAAGAAGAAGCAAGCCGAGCAGCAGCTGAAGGATCTGGCCAACGCCAAGGACGACGGCCGGGAGAATCTTCCCCCTGCCGACAAGGTTCAGACTGGCCAGAACGGCAAGGACAACAGCAAGCAGGCTCTGTACATCGCCGCCATCCAGAACGCGGTGACGCCGAACTGGTTGCGCCCGGACAATATGCCGGACGCGCCTTGCGCGGTGCATATCACCCAGATTCCGGGTGGGCAGGTGCTCAGCGCGAAGGCCGATGCCAGCTGTCCTTATGACGCGGCGGGCAAGGCCTCGATCGAGAACGCGGTGCTGCGCGCCCAGCCGTTGCCCTATCAGGGCTTCGAGGACGTCTTCCAGCGCAACCTCACCTTCACGTTCAGGCCGCAATGATGTGTCGCGCCCCGATCCGGCTGCGCCGGGCGGGGCGGTTCATAATCGGGTCACGCTGGCCGCTTCCAGCGCGCTAACATGCCGTCGCCGTCCCCCAACCCCAGGTCGCAATGAATCCGCCCATGCGCAGAATGCTTTCCCGCCTCGCCATCCTCCTGGTTGCCCTGACCGCCTTCGTGGCCGGTCCGGCCGCTGCCCAGTCCCTCAATGTGGACATCGTCGGCGGCCTGAAGACGGCCACCCCGATTGCCGTGGTGCCGTTTGCCCAGGCTGGCGGTGCGCCGCTTCCGACCGACGTCGCCGACGTCATTCGCGCGGATTTCAACCGCTCCGGCAAGTTCCGCTCGCTGGACAAGGCCGACATCGTCGAGACGCCGTCTCAGGGCTCGGACATCAAGTTCGCCACCTGGCGTCTGCTCAAGCAGGATTTCCTCACGATCGGCCGCATCAGCGACGCCGGCGGCGGCAACCTGAAGATCGATTACGAGCTGTGGGACGTGAACAAGCAGCAGAGCCTGCTGGCCCAGTCTTTCACCGCGCCGGCGGGTGACCTGCGTGGCGTCGCCCACCAGATCGCCGACCAGATCTATGAAAAGATCACCGGCGTCCGCGGCGCCTTCTGGACTCGCATCGCCTACATCACCGCCGTGGGCGTGGGTAACAACGCGACCTACTCGCTGATCGTGGCCGACTCGGACGGTTTCAATCCGCAGGTCGTCGCCCGTTCGCGTGAGTCGCTGCTCTCGCCGGCCTGGTCGCCGGACGGGAGCAAGATCGCCTACGTCTCCTTCGAGAGTGGCAACTCGGCGGTCTATATCCAGAACATCAATACGGGCTCGCGCAGCCTGATCGCCTCGCACCCGCGCGGCATCAACAGCGCTCCCGCCTGGTCACCCGATGGCAGCAAGCTGGCGGTGAGCCTGTCCTACGTGGGTAACCCCGAGATCTTCGTCATCGACGTGGCCAGCCGCACCGAAACGCGGGTGACCAACAACTTCGCGATCGACACTGAGCCGACCTTCACCCCGGACGGCCAGAGCATCCTCTTCACCTCGGATCGCTCGGGTAAGCCCCAGATCTACCAGATGTCCGCCGCCGGCGGCGCGGCCACCCGCGTGACCTTCCAGGGTGGCTTCAACGCCAGCGCTTCCGTCAGCTATGACGGTAAGCAGATTGCGATGGTGCAGGGCAACGGGAACGTGTATCGTATCGCCATCATGGACCGCAGTCTGGGCGGGCAGGTGCGCTTCGTATCCCCGGGTAATGTGGACGATTCGCCCAGCTTCGCGCCCAACGCCAGCATGCTGCTTTACGCCGCATCGCAGGGTACGCGCGGCGTCCTGTATGCGGTTTCGGCAGATGGTGCCGTGCGTCAGCGCCTCGTCCTCTCGGACGGCGACGTGCGCGAACCGTCGTGGGGACCCTATCGACAGCGCTGATGCGGCGACCCTTCGGGGGCGCGGCTTCGGCAACGTCCAGGGAGGGGCGCGGATATTCCGCGCCTTTTCTGCGGACGACAATTAACCGGTAGCCGCTTCGCGGCGGTTATCGGAACGAAGACGCAGGGTGCGGGACAGCGCCCCGTCGGCGTAGATGTAAGTAGAAAAACAGCCGGACAACCGGCGGTGCCTGTCCCGAAACCGAAAACCGACTGTCGGAACTCAACTGTTTGAAGGAACGTCCCATGAATAAGACTGTTACCGTCACCCTGGCTGCCCTGCTCTGCGTGGGCGCGGCCGCTTGCTCCAAGAAGCAGGTCAAGCCGGTCGCTCCGACCGAATCGCAGCCGGTCACGCAGACCCAGGCTCCGACCAACGACGGCAAGTACCAGCCGTCCGACCTCGACACCGACGCTTGCCTGCGTCAGCGCGTTGTGTACTTCGACTTCGACAAGAACGACGTCAAGCCGGAGTTCCAGCAGATCATCGCTTGCCACGCCAAGTACCTGCAGGATCGTCCGCAGTCGGCCATGACCCTCGAGGGTAACACCGACGAGCGCGGTACCCGCGAGTACAACCTCGGCCTCGGCGAGCGTCGCGGCAATGCCGTCTCCAGCGCTCTCCAGGCGGCTGGTGGTTCGGCTGGTCAGGTCAACGTCACGAGCTACGGCAAAGAGAAGCCGACCTGCCGTGAGCACAACGATGACTGCTGGGCCAAGAACCGTCGCGTTGAGATCGTCTACACCGCGAAGTAAGTAATGAAGAAGACTCTGGCTACCAGCTTTACGGCCAGGCTTGGCATGGCGGGCGCTCTTGCGTCCGCCATGCTTTTTGGTCTGCCCGCCACCGCGCAGGACACGCGCCTCAGTCTCGCCGATCGCGTCGCGCGGCTCGAGCAGCAGTCGCAGGCCCAGGCCGGTTCGACCACACTGGTCAATCAGGTCAACGATCTCCAGCAGCAGGTGGCCCAGCTGCAGGGTCAGATCGAAGAACTGCAGCACCAGAACCAGCAACTACAGGATTCCCAGAAGGCGCAGTACGCGGATGTCGATTCGCGTCTGGGCCGTATCGAAAAGGGTGGCGCCGCGCCTCAGGGCCAGCAGCCCGCCGCACCCGCCGCACCGCAGGCCTCCGCCGCGCCGCCTGCCGCCTCGCAGCAGAGTCCGGCCGCCCAGGCCGCTGCCGCGGCTCCGACGGCAGCAGGCGCCGCTTCCGCTCCCGCCAGCGGCGACCAGCAAGCCGCGTACGACGCGGCGTTCAAGTCGCTTCGTGGCGGCGATTACGTCACCGCATCGCGTGGTTTTCGCGACTTCCTGATCAAGTACCCGGACAGCCCGCTCGCGCCCAACGCCTACTACTGGCTGGGTGAGTCGTACTACGTCACGATGAACTACCCGGTGGCGATCGAGGCGTTCCAGCGGCTGGTCAAGCAGTACCCGCAGAGCGACAAGGTCTCCGACGGCCTGCTCAAGGTCGGCTATTGCCAGATCGAGCTGAAGCAGCAGGACGCCGCCATCGCCACGCTCAAGCAGGTCACGGCGAAGTATCCCGGTTCCAAGGCTGCCGGCCTCGCACAGGAACGCCTGCGTCGTCTGCAGCGCCAGACGGCCAACTGATCCCATGAACGGCAGCACCGCAATCCCGGCGGACGTCTCGCCGGTCGCGCCCGTCGCGGAGCGGCTGCGGATCACTGAGATCTTCCACTCCGTTCAGGGCGAAGCCGATGCGATTGGCTGGCCCACGGTATTCGTGCGCCTGACCGGCTGCCCCTTGCGCTGCGTCTGGTGCGATACCGAGTATTCGTTCCACGGCGGCCAGTGGCACGACATCGATGCCATCGTCGCCGAAGTCGCCAGCTACGGGACCCGCCACGTCTGCGTGACCGGGGGCGAGCCGCTGGCGCAGAAGCGCTGCCAAATCCTCTTGCGCAAGCTCTGCGACGCCGGGCACGACGTGTCGCTTGAGACCTCCGGTGCGCTCGATGTCTCCGCGGTCGATCCGCGCGTCCGTAAAGTCATGGACCTGAAGGCCCCTGACTCGGGCGAGAGCGCACGCAATCTCTGGTCCAACCTCGATCACCTGTTGCCCCACGACCAGGTCAAATTCGTGATCGCCAGCCGCGGCGACTTCGAGTGGTCGCGTGACGCGGTCCGGGAACACCGCCTCGATAGCCGGGCGATGTGCCTGTTCTCGCCGGTGTGGGGCAAGGTGGAGCCGCGCGAGCTGGCCGAGTGGATCATCGCCGAACGCCTGCCGGTGCGTTTCCAGCTGCAGTTGCACAAGCTGCTATGGAACGATGCGGCCGGCCACTGAAACGTCTTTAGAAAGGTACCGCCATGAATACGCCGAACCCCTCCCGCAAAGCCGTGATCCTCGTCTCCGGCGGCATGGACTCCGCGGTGACCATCGCGATGGCCCGCGAGCAGGGATTCGACGTGTATGCGCTCAGCGTCGCCTATGGTCAGCGTCATAGCTCCGAGCTGGAGGCGTCGGAGCGGGTCTCGAAGATGCTCGGCGCGGTTACGCACAAGACGGTCCACGTGGACTTGCGCAGCATCGGCGGGTCGGCGCTGACCGCCGATATCGATGTGCCCGAAGATGGCGGTGAAGGTATCCCGGTCACCTATGTGCCCGCCCGCAACACCATCATGCTGTCGATCGCGCTGGGCTGGGCCGAAGTACTCGGCTCGACCGACATTTTCTGCGGCGTCAACGCCGTCGACTATTCCGGTTATCCGGACTGCCGCCCGGCGTTCATCGAGTCGTTCGAGGCACTGGCGAACGTCGCGACCAAGGCTGGCGTCGAAGGGGCGGGCATCCGCATCCATGCGCCGCTGATGCAGATGGGCAAGGGTGACATCGTCCGCGAAGGCATGCGTCTGGGTGTGGATTTCTCGGCCACGGTCAGCTGCTATCAGGCCGACGCCGAGGGCAGGGCGTGTGGTCACTGCGATGCATGCCGGCTTCGTGCCGAAGGCTTCGCCAAGGCTGGCGTGCCGGATCCTACGCACTACGCCTGAGTGCGGGGTTTTCGCCGCGAATGGTGGGTCGTGCCGGATTCGAACCGGCGACCTACGGATTAAAAGTCCGCTGCTCTACCAACTGAGCTAACGACCCATACGCGCGAAGCCGCCTAGTTTAGTCGGCGGGCAGGGCAGCGCACAACCCGCCTCGTGGGCTGATTCAGGTCGTGGCGACGATCGCTTCCACGTCGCGGCCCGCGTCACGCCATGCGCCCAGGCCGCCGGTCAGTGGCCGGACGTTGCGGAAGCCGAGCTTGCTGAGCCGTTCGGCCACCTTCGCGGCGGAGACCTCGTTGGGGCACGAGCAGTAAATGACGACCGCACTGTGTCGCGGCAGGGTGGCGATATCCGCGTCCGCGGTCGCGAAATCGAACAGGCGGGAGCCCGGGATCACGAACGGGTCGTCGCGTCGGCTGATGGCCGAGCGCACGTCGACGATCAGGGCGCCGGGTTCGCTGGCCAGCAGCAGCGACAGTTCGTCGACCGAAATCCGGGACTTGCGCAGCTGTTGCAGCAACAGGGAGCGTCGCGCGTAGCGAAAGCCGATCCACAAGACGATACCGATCGCGGCAACGGCCGCCATGCCCAGTCCGAACTCGCGGAGGAGTGCCAGAACGGCGTCGATCTGCCGGTAGAAAAGCATGCCTGCCGAGAGGCCGACGGCGATCCACAGGGAGGCGCCGAGCAGGTCGTAGAGCGTGAAGCGCACGAACCGGGTATCGCCCGCACCCGCGATAGGAATCGCCACGAGCGACAGCCCCGGGATGAACCGGGCGACCAGCAGCAGCTTGACGCCCCGCTTTTCGAAGAATCCGCTAGCGCGCCGCACGCAGGTGTCGGGCGAGAGAGAAATGCGGCAGAGGCCATCGAGCACGCGGTAGCCGAACCGGCGTCCGGTCAGAAACCACGCCGCGTCACCCAGGAAGGCACCGGCCAGCGCGGCGGCGAACGTCGCCATGATGAGCAGCGGATCGCGCGAGGCCACGAGGGTGCTGCCGACGACGATGAGCGTCGGCATCGCTGGTACGGGCAGCCCGATGGCGCCCGCGAATACGCCGAGAAAAGCGACCGTTGGCGCTGTGTCCGACCAGTTGATGCTCGCCACGCCCGCCACCCTCGAAAAAGGTCCTGATGCTCACGCAACGATACGCCGGTCGGGCGTCCGCGGACAGGTAGCGTGTCTCAGGACGCGGCGTGACGGATCAGGGCGGACACGACACCGCGAGGTGCGGGTCCGATGGCTGCGCGGTCCAGCTGCACCCAGAACAAGGTGCCGCGTCCCGGCCTGGATCGCACGCCGATGTGGCCGCCGAGGCTATCGGCGATGCGGCGCGCCACGGCGAGGGCGAGTCCATAGCCAGGCTGGCCGGGGAGGCGCGTGAACTCCTCGAACAGGCGCGCCTGTTCCGCCGGCTCGACGCCCATGCCGTTATCCCGTACCTCCAGACGAATGGCGTCACCACGACGTCGTATCGCCACCAGTACGCGACCATGCGGTGTGCTGAGTACCGCGCACGACACCAGGCGGTTGAGCAGCTCGACCAGCAGGGCGCCGTCGGCATGGAAAGGCAGCCGTCCGCCACGCCAGCGCACGTCGACGCCAAGTCGCATGGCGTCCGCTTCGACATGGGAGCGGACCCGGACGAAGAGGTCGGCTGCCAGCACCACCGTCGGCGTCGGCTCGACGGCGCCGGCGTCGAAGCGCGCCATCTCTAGCAGCCCGTCGAGCAGTTCGGTGAGGCGCGTCAGGCTGGTGCGCATCTGGCCGAGCACCGCACGCTGGCGCAGGTCCTCCCCCGGTTGCATGCCCGCGACAAACAGGGAAAGTGCCTGTAGCGGCTGCCGGAAGTGGTCACCGACCTGCTCAACGAAACGGGTGTGCCGGGCTATGTCCTGCAACCGCTGGCGAAGCGCGTCCGCCATGGCGGCATCGTGCCGCGCGCGAAGTTCGACAAGCTCGTCCAGCAAGGCATCAATGGCCCGCAAGGGGGCGTCCGGTGTGCCGGCGTGGGTGCCGCGCGGATGAAGCGCGTGTTCCAGGCGTGCGCGCAGCCGCTCGATCGGCTGCGCGACATCGCGTTCCACAGCGCGTTGCGTCAGGAAGAACACGCCGCAGACACCTGCGCCGAGCAGGAGACACATCAGGGTCGCGGCGGTGCGCCTTTCGCGTAGTGCGGACGCATCGGACACCGTTTCCAGCTCCCCTGCGGCGGTGCTGAGGCGAACGTGGAGCCCATGACGATCCGGCGCATCGCGCCCGCTGGTGACGATCAGGTCGGGTGCATCATCGCGATAAAGGGTCGCGCGCTGCGTCGGCGCGCTGCGCGACAGCGCTCGGGTAAGCGCGTCGCGAAGGGCGTCGTCGCCCGTGACGCCGTTGACGGCGCCGGCGACCCTGACCGCCTGGATACGCGCTACGGCGTGCGCCTCCGATCCCAGCGCGCGAAGTTGCATCACCGCGAGGGTGGCCGTCATGGCCAGGGCGACGACCGTCATCGGCAGCAGCCCTTTGAGGACGAGCTGGCGGCGCAACGACACGATCCTTCCTGGCAGGTGCAGCGACGCGTTCATGGGTTGCCTTGTGGCACCGGACTCCATGACGAATCTATGAAACGCGTGTTCGTGACGCGATAGACAAGGGGGCTTAGTCCTTGCGGCTTAGGTCTTACGGTCTATCACTTGCCGCGCAGCCGGGCGACGAGCGCGTGGTGATCGGATTCGATCTTATGAAAACGCGTCTCGCGCGCGCCCTCGCTTACCCACTGCGCGCTGGTGGCCCGGCGTTTCTCCAGCGCGTATTCGATGTCGGCGAAAGGTACGAGGTCAGCGTTGCTCGCCGGTGCGAAGCCGCTGATGTCGTGGATCAGCTTCAGGTTGGCTTCCTCACGGGTGCCGTCTTTCCCCTTTCCGTAACCCGTAATGAAACTCGCCACACGGTCGCGCAGCGATGCCGGCAGATCGTTGCGAATGACGATCACGGCATGCGGTATCAGCGAGGATTTCCAGATGACGCGCAGCCGGGCGTACTGATCGGGAAAATGTTGCTGGAAACGTTCGAGATCGGCCGTGTTGTTGGTCGCGACGTCGGCTTCGCCGTTGGCCACGGCCAGCGCGTTGTTCTGATGGTTGTCGATATGCACGCTGGCGAAGAACGTGTCGGAATCGACGCCCTGGGCGGCGAAGAGCTGGGTTTCCGGGACGAGGTAACCCGACGTCGACAGCGCCTCACCGCGCGCGAACCGCCACTTGCCCGGTCGTGAGAACAGCTGCTCCAGATTGCCGATGCGCGAATCGGATGCCACGATCAGTTCGGCGTAATAGCCCTTCGATCCGTCACCGCGGGTGAGCCGGCCGATCACCTGCATGTTCTGCTGGGTCACCGCGTCCAGGGCCAGCCGCCCCGACAGGAAGGCGATGTCCACGCGCTGCTCGCTGATGGCCTGGGCGATGCCTTCGTAGGTCGTTACGGAGACGGCGCGGATAGGCCGTGCCAGAGCTTTATGAAGATCGTCGAGCAGAGGCCGCCAGGCTTCCAGCGACTCGACGGGGCCGCCGATGGGCAGGATGCCGAAGGTCAGCGGCGCATCGGGGTCGATGTCGTTCCTGTCGCGGGGTGACGCTGGTGAAGGGGCGATCCACAGGGCGCACAGAAACCACGCGGTCAACCACCCGCGCGCCCAACGTCCTGCCGCGTTCCTCACGCCTGCCTGCATCGCGCCCGCCCCGCGTCACACCCTGGACCCGAGCTTACGCCGGATCCCGGTCGAGAATGTGCCGGCCGTCAGTCGCCCAGATGCTGGGCGGCCACGAGGGCCTCCAGCCGGTTGCGCACGTGCAATGCACGGAAGATAGCGGCCAGATGGATTTTTACCGTGCCCTCACTGATGCCCAGTTCGCGTGCGATCAGCTTGTTCGGCCGTCCCTTCGCGAGCAGCTTGAGGACGTCGATCTGGCGGTCCGTGAGGACCGCAGCCAGGCGCTCCTTGGTGGTCAGCCCGTCGCTACCGTTGCCCTGAAACGCAAAGGCGGGCACAGGCGTCGAAGCAGCCGCTTTCATCGCCTCGGGCGGTATGTAGATGCCGCCTCCCACGACGAGTCGGACCGCGCTGAGGATCACGTCGGGCGGTGAAGATTTGAGGATGTAACCCTGTACGCCCAGATCCAGCACATGTCGGATCGCGGCGGAATCTTCCGTGCCGGACAGCACGATCACGGCGCGCTTCTGCGCGGTGTGGGCGCCGATCAGGTCCGCGGCATGCCGTCGTTCGTCTTCCGTGAGGTCGCTGCTCGCCCTGTCGCCGGCGGTGACCCGGTCCTCCGCATCGGCAAGCGTGTCGAGCGCCTCCTTGATGTGCTCGACGCCATTGGCGCCGGGCATGGCCATATCGATCAAGGCGAGGTCGGGCAGCGGTTCGCGAGCGAGTTGCGCCCGGAGCTGCGCCACGCTTTCGGCCTCGACGAATTCGACGTGGTCACCCAGCTCGCGAAGCTTCAGCTTCACCCCTTCAATGATCAGACGATGATCATCCGCGATCAAGACACGCATGCCACTCCTCCGCCCGCACTGCCACAGGCATCCCCGTTCCCCGGACCATAGCCCTCCTGCCGGTCGTCGGCAAGCAGGCCATCCGGCTCAGACGGGTGCATGATGGACAGCCCACGCGGAAACCATTACTTCGTGGAGGCGTTCGGGCGAAACCGGTTTGAACAGTACCTGCGTGGTGCTCGCATCGACGTTGCGCAGAAAGTCGCCGCGTGTCTCGCCAGTGATCAGCACGCGCGCGAAGGGAGGCGCGTCGCCGGGGCGTCGTCGGTAATAACGGTCGAGCAGGGCGATGACGTCCAGCCCGGTACCCTCGCGCAGCCGCAGATCCGAGATGACGATGTCCGGCGGCTGTATCCACTGGTGCACCGCTTCCATGGCCTGCTGAGCGTCCTCCGCCGTCATGACCTCGCAGCCCCAGCTGCCGAGCAGATAGCTGATGCCGGCGAGGATGCTGGGCTCGTCGTCGATCACGAGGACCCGCATGCCGGCGACGTCACGCGTGGCGGCGGGCGCCTGCGAGGGCGTCTGGCGCGGCTCCAGGGTACCGGCCTGGGTCTCGGGCAAGGTGATCGAGAACACGCTGCCCTTGCCTGGCCGGGAACGCACGGACGCTTCACTGCCAAGCAGGCCGGCCAGGCGCTGCACGGTCGAGAGGCCCAGTCCGAGGCCTCGTCGCGTTCCTTCCGGCCGGCCGGTTTCGGGGCCGCTTTCCACACGATAGAACTCGTCGAAGATGTGCCGCAGATGTTCGTCGCCGATGCCGAGTCCCGTATCCCAGACGTCGATCCTCACCCGGCCGTCCAGCCGCTTGCGGGCGCCGACCAGCACTCCGCCACAGCGGGTATAGCGCAAGGCGTTACTGACGAGGTTGTTGAGGATGCGCGCCAGCATCGTGCGGTCGCATCGCACCCACAGGCCCGTCGTGCGGACGACCAGTCGCAGATCGTGCTGCTCGGCGACCATGCGGAAATTCACGCTGACCTCTTCGAACACGTCATCGAGCGCGACGTCGCGGATCACCGCCGGCATGGCGCCGGTCTCGAGGCGGGACAGGTCCAGCAGTTCGCTGAACAGATGATCCAGCGCATCCACGCACTCCTGGATGTGCGCGATACGGTTGAGTCTCAGCGGATCGTATTCATCCACCGCAAGGCCCGAGGAGAACAGGGTGAGGGCATACAGGGGCTGGCGAAGGTCGTGGGAGGCGGCGGCCAGAAACCGGGCCTTGGCCACACTGGCAGCTTCCAGTGCCGCATTTTTCCGGGCCAGCTCTTCGGTGGCGGCGGCGATTTCCCGTTCCATACCGATCTGGGCATGCAATAGCTTCGACGCGGCGCCATTGAAGCCGCGCTGGAGATCGCCGATTTCGGTGTCGTCGGTGACCGGCACGACGACGGTACGGTCGCCCAGGCCGAGCTGTCGCACGGCGATCGCCAGATTGCGCAGCGGCGCGCTCAGCCAGCGCGCGGTCGACCAGCCGATCATGACGGCGATGAACAGGCTGAGCGCCAGCCAGAGCAACGCGTTGTGCATGCTGGCGCGCTGCGCGGCGATGGCGTCCTCGACGCTGACGTCTACCGTTACCGACCCGACCACCCGGTGGGTCAGGGGATCGAGCACCTCGCGCGCCACGGTCAGGCTGTCGTCATCGCCGATCGTGCCGTTGACGCGGTCGGCGAGGATTTCGCCGTCACGGTCGCTGATCCTTACGCGCGATACCTGAGGGAGCTGAACGATGGACTGAGCGATACGGGCGATTTCGCGGCGCTCACCGGTGCGCAGGGCATCTCCGGATACCGTTGCGGACTGCTGTGCGATGGCGTCCGCCGTCGAGCGGCCCATCTCGTGCAGAGTATCCATCTGATGCCGGGTCAGCAGCGTCACCAGCAGCAGGGCGCTGATCGCCGTGGGCACGAGCGCGACGCACGTCAGGCGCTGCACGAGCGACGTGCGACGCCACACCTTTTCCAGCCATGACGAAGTCGACACGTCGCGCATGAACTCCCCCGGCGGGCCTCTCCCAGACGCCGCGAGGCTACAGCCTAGCGCAGTTCCGCCGGCTCAGTCGCGGCGAAGGCGTGTCCGGACGGAGCGAGCCGCCAGCGGCAGCAGGCTGACGACCAGAAAGGCGCACAGCGGCAGCAGGATGCGGGGGTCGATCAGACTGAAAGGCGCATCCCCGCCCAGCGTGGAGGCCAGGCCGGCACCGATCGCGCTCTCGATCACGAGCGACACGGTGCCGCCCAGCCAGGTGGCGGCGATGAACAGCCACAGGGGGCAGCGGAGCCAGGCCAGCACGACGGTCATGGCGCCCAGTGGCACGACGGGAACGAAGCGCAGGGCGAACGTGTAACTGACCGGTCGCCGCGCATAGCCCTCGCGAACGCGCCGTGCCAGATCGGGCGGCTGGCGCCCTCCGTGACCGAAGGCATGCCGGCTGGCGGCATAGAGAAGCAGGGAGCCGGCCACCAGGGCCAGCGAAGACAGGGCACTGCCCTCGGCGATGCCGAAGAGCAGTCCGCCGGCCAGAACGATGACGATCGTACCGGGCACGCCGGTCGCGATGGCCAGCGTCAGCAGCACGGCATACGACACACGGGAGAGCACGGGATGGACGGCGATGCTCGCGCGCAGCGTGCCTTCCTCCGCCAGCAGGTGACTGGGGTGAAGGCGGTCCAGTGCGCCACTGGCGAGCGCGATGACGCCGGCCAGCACCATCAGGGCGAGAGGCAGGGCGGCGCGCCAGCGTTTCACCGGGTGAGCATCCGGATCAGTAGGCGACGCCGGATTCGCCATAACGGCGCAGGACGTCGCGAGCGTCGTCGCGGCGGATGTCCCGGCGCACGGCGATGCCGCGACGCTCGAGTTCACCGATCCAGTCGGCGGGCAGGGGACCTTCGTCGAACGGCGTGAGTTCCTCGACGTCCGCCGATCGGGCACCGATCAGCAACTCGTCGACGCCCGCCCACACGGTGGCGCCGTAGCACTGGCAGCAGGGCTGCGAACTGGTGGCGAGCACGAAGCGTGAGCCGTCCTCGTTGAGGCGGAAACGCTGCATGCGCTGCTGGGCCGTCATGTACGCCATCATTTCCGCGTGCGCGACGGAGCAGCTATGCGGCACGACCCGGTTGACGCCGACGGAGACGATCCGGTCGTTGGCATCGAACACCGCGGCACCGAACGGGCCGCCCGTGGCGAGATCGACGTTACGCGACGACAGCTCGATGGCGAGGCCGACCTTGGCCTCGTCACCGGCGTACGTCACCGACGTGTCGACCGCTTCGTGGACCCAGGCGGGCAGCGTGAGATGGACCTGTGCGTACAGCATCAGGCCTGCTTCGCCCACGAATCGCGCAGGGTGACGATCCGGTTGAATACCGGCGCGTCGTGCGTGTGGTCGTGCATATCGGCCACGAAGAAACCCAGCCGTTCGAACTGCACGCGGTCCTCCCGCGCGGCAGCGGCGGCCGCGGGTTCGACGTAGGCATGCACGATCCGACGCGAGTTCGGGTTGATGTGGTCCTTGTACGTCTTGCCGTCGCTGTCGTCGTCCGGATCGGTGACATCGAACAGGCGGTCGTACAGGCGCACGACGGCCGGGACGGCATCGCGCGCGCTCACCCAGTGGATCGTGCCCTTGACCTTGCGATCCGCACCCGGCATGCCGGTGCGCGACTCGAGATCGAGCGTGCAGCGCAGTTCGGTGATGGTGCCGTCCGCGTCCTTGATCATTTCGTCGCAACGGACGATACCGACGCCACGCAGGCGCACTTCGCCGTCGGGCTTCAGACGATGGAATCCCTTGGGCGGGACTTCAGCGAAATCCTCGCGCTCGATCCACAGCTCGCGCGAAAACGGCACGCTGCGGCTGCCGAACGATTCGTCCTTCGGATGATTCGGGAAGGTGAGCGATTCCGCATGCGCGGCATCGAGGTTGGTGATGACGAGCTTGACCGGATCGATCACGGCCAGGCGACGCGCCGCGGTCACGTCGAGGTCTTCACGCACGGCGCCTTCAAGCACGCTCATGTCGATCGTGCTGTTCTGCTTGCTCACGCCGATGCGTTCCCAGAACAGGCGGATACCGGCAGGCGTAAAGCCGCGGCGACGCACGCCCGCGATGGTCGGCAGGCGTGGATCGTCCCAGCCGTCCACCAGATTCTCGGTCACCAGCGTGATCAGCTTGCGCTTGCTCATCACCGTGTAATTCAGATTGCCACGGGAGAACTCGATCTGGCGCGGCTTGCTCGGGCTCGTCGGCAGACCGGCGTCGACCAGCGGCTGCCAGAGCGCCGCATCGTTGGCCAGATCGACGTGGTCGACGCACCAGTCGTACAGCGGACGATGGTCTTCGAATTCCAGCGTGCACAGCGAATGCGTGATGCCTTCGAGCGCGTCCGACAACGAATGCGCGAAGTCGTACATCGGGTAGATCGGCCACGCGTCACCGGTATTCTGGTGGTGCACCTTGCGCACGCGGTAGAGCGCCGGGTCGCGCAGGTTGATGTTGCCCGAGGCCATGTCGATCTTCGCGCGCAGCGTCTTGCTGCCGTCGGCGAATTCACCGGCGCGCATGCGCTGGAACAGATCGAGGTTTTCCTCGATGGAGCGGTCGCGGAACGGCGAGTTGCGCCCGGGCTCGGTGAGGGTGCCGCGGTATTCGCGCACTTCGTCCGCGGAAAGGTCATCGACGTAGGCGACTCCCTTGCGAATCAGCTTCAGCGCCGAACGGTAGAACACCTCGAAGTAGTCCGAGGCGTGACGCAGTTCGGCCCACTCGAAACCGAGCCACCTGACGTCGCGCTGGATGGCCTCGACGTACTCGACGTCCTCCTTGGAGGGGTTGGTGTCGTCGAAGCGCAGGTTGCAGACGCCCGTGTAGTCGGTGGCGAGGCCGAAGTTCAGGCAGATCGACTTCGCGTGACCCAGGTGCAGATAGCCATTGGGCTCCGGCGGGAAGCGCGTGCGGATAGCCGCGTGCTTGCCGGATGCCAGGTCGTCGCGGACGATCTGGCGGATGAAGTTCTGCTGCAGGACGGGCGTTTCGGTCGACATCGCTTAGGCTCGGAAAGAAGGGCGCGGCAAACGTCCGAGTTTACCTTTGTTGGGCCCGCGACGCTTGCCGTCGAGGCACGGCGCGGGGTAGCTTGGGCCCATGCGCATCGCTTACCACGCCGAGACCCTGATCGACGCCCACCTCGTGAAGGACGCGCTCGAGCACGCGGGTATACCGGCGTTCATCGCGGGCGAGTTCCTCACCGGGGCGGTGGGTCAGCTCCCGGCGCGCGATTTCGTCGCCGTCATGGTGCCCGACGCGGCGACCGAGGCCGCCGGGAGCATCGTTCGCGCGATCGACAGGCAGCTCGTGGAAGCTCGCGCCAGCGTGGCCGCCGACGACGATCTCGACGACAGCGTTATCCTGCCGGCCTGAGCCGCCGCCCCCCTTCTTCAGGAAAGCTCCATGTCGTTCATTTCCCACCTCGTCCGGGACGTCCCGGATTTTCCGCGTCCCGGCATCATGTTCAAGGACATCACGCCGCTGCTGGCCGACGCCACCGCCTTCGCCGCGTGCATCGACGCGCTCTGTGAACCCTGGCGTGGCCAGGGCATCGGCGCTGTCTGCGGCATCGAATCGCGCGGCTTCATTTTCGGCGCCGCCATGGCCCGCGCACTGGATGCCGGCTTCGTCCCCATCCGCAAGGCCGGCAAGCTGCCGCCGCCGGTGGTGGGTCTCGACTACGGCCTCGAATACGGACTGGATCGCCTGGAAATCGGTACGCAGGCCTTATCGCCGGGCGAGAAGGTCATCGTGGTGGACGACGTGCTGGCGACGGGTGGCACCCTGGAGGCCGCGCGTCGGCTGGTCGAGCGGCTTGGCGCCGAAGTGCGGGGCGCCAGCGTCGTCATCGAACTGGCAGGCCTGAACGGTCGGGCCAGATGGGTAAGCGACGCCCCTTTGCATGCCCTGATCGGGTCCTGACGGCCGCGATCAGCGGCTCGCCGGCTTCTCTTCGCGCAGGTCTTCGACGAGCACGATTTCGCAACCACCCGCGCCGGTGTCCTCGCGGGTCAGTGAGGTATTCCAGTGCCACCCGTCGTCGCGATCGATGTCGACGAGGAAGCCTTCGAAGTGGACCACCTCGCCGGGGCGTACATCGCGCAACTCCCGGGCGGCATTGTCGTTAGCCGGGATCATGTGCATGTTGGCGCTGGAATCCTCGATCTCGCGGCGCGGGATCGGGAAGTGGTCGGTGTACCAGAAGTAGAACCGGTTGGACTGCGAGATGCGGATCTTGTCCAGTACGGCATTGTCCGACATGCGCCCCCAGCCCAGGGCGAGGTCCGTAGGCGCGATGGGCGCGAGATCGTCCAGCTGGTAATCCTCGCGCGACAGGACGCGCCCGCTCATCGAGAATTTCGCGCGCGGCGTGAGCGTGAAGCGTCCGCGCTTGAGCAGGGTGCCCGAGCCCAGCGCTTCCTGATCGGGTATGTCGCCCGCGACGATGCCAGGGGCGTCATGCACGGGACGATGCCGCCACCAGGCATAGCCGCCCCAGCCACAGATGATCAGCAGAAGGACGAGCCAGACACGCATGCGACGAAACCGTCAGAGAGATGGAGAGGCAACGGCCGGGTGGCCGTCCGGTTGACGCGCCCCCGTCCCTCGCGGATGAAAGAGGTCGGCGGGCAGGTCGCGGACGATCCCCGCCAGCGCTTCGAAGAACGGCGTCATGGCCGAACTCTTGCGCCACAGCATGGCGATCCGGCGGCTCGGCGCGGGCGCCTCGAAGGCGATCAGGTCGACGTTCGGCGACTGGGCGACCGGCGCCTGCACGGCAAGCGCCGGGAGCAACGTGATGCCGACGTTGGCGGACACCATCTGGCGAAGCGTTTCCAGACTGGTCGCGCGGAAGCCGGTTTTCTCGCCCGCGCCCGCGAGGTGGCATACCTCCAGCGCCTGATCGCGCAGGCAATGCCCGTCCTCCAGCAGCAGCAGGTTCTGATCGGAGAGATCGTCCATGCGCAGGGCGCCGCGCCCGGCCAGCGCATGCCCGCTGGGCACGGCAAGCACGAAGGGTTCCTCGAAGAGGAACTCGACGTGCAGGGAGTCGTCGTGAACGGGCAGGGCGAGGATCCCGGCGTCGAGGGTGCCCTCGCGCAGCATGTGCAGCACCTGCTCGGTCTTTTCCTCACGCAGGAGAAGTTCGAGTCGCGGGAAACGCGCCCGTAGCTGCGGAATCACGTGCGGAAGCAGATAAGGGCCGAGAGTCGGGAAGATGCCCAGGCGGATCGTGCCCGACTCCGGGTCGCGGGTTCGCTGGGCGATGGACTTGATCTCATCGATCTGCGACAGCACGCCGCGCGCGCGGCGGGCGATTTCACCGCCGGTCTCCGTAAGCAGCACTTTTCGGGGGGTGCGCTCGACCAGCGCCACGCCCAGCTCGTCTTCCAGCTTGCGGATCTGGGTGGACAGCGTGGGCTGGCTGACGAAGCTAGCCTCCGCCGCCCGGCCAAAATGGCGGTACTCGGCGAGGGCGACGAGATATTGAAGGTCTCGCAGGTTCATGGCGACGGGCTCTGGACGTTCGCAATAGTCACAGCCTATCACATTGATGCCTACAATCGATTTGAGATATCTGTCCGGCCCCGCTAACCTTAGCTTTCAGTCGCGTCACCAAGCGCGCAATGAGTTCAACACCCCTCAACGGAGAGTCGTAACATGCTGACCATTGGCGATAAGTTCCCCGAGTTCAACCTGCTGGCTGTCGACGGCGGCCCGCTTGCCAACAAGATCGAAGACGCGTTCACGACCATCTCGGACAAGTCGTACGAGGGCAAGTGGAAGCTCGTGTTCTTCTACCCGAAGGACTTCACCTTCGTCTGCCCGACCGAAATCAAGGGTTTCAGCGACCTCAACGAGAAGTTCGCCGACCGTGACTGCCAGATCCTGGCCGTGTCGACCGACTCCGAGTTCGTCCACCGCGCCTGGCGCATGGACCACGCCGATCTTAAGGACCTGACGTTCCCGATGCTGGCGGACATCAAGAAGGACCTGACCTCGGCCCTCGGCATCCTGACCTCGGACGGCGTCGCCCAGCGCGCCACGTTCCTCGTCGATCCGAACAACGAGATCCAGTTCGCCTACGTCACCGCCGGCTCGGTCGGTCGTAACCCGGACGAAGTGCTGCGCGTCCTCGACGCCCTGCAGACCGACGAACTGTGCGCCTGCAACTGGAAGTCCGGCGACGAGACCCTCAAGGTCGCCTGAAGTACCAAGCGTTGAAAGTCCCGCGCCGCTTCCCTCCCTCCCCCGCGCGGCGCGGGCACCCTGTGTAGGAGCGGACCTTGTGCGATGCGTGCTCGCGATGACCTCGGGTCGCGCGCAGGGCGCGCTCCTACACGCTCTTTTCGTTACTTCCCGAATTCTTTGCGGCGTGCCTTCGGCGCGCCCCGCGTGAACCGGTGCCCGCGCTCCGAGCCATTCCGCGACCTATCCGCACGTCTTTCATTACGATCAGGAGCACACCGATGAGCATTGCCGATCTTCGCAGCCAGCTTCCCGAGTACGCCAAGGACCTCAAGCTCAATCTCGACTCCGTGTTGAGCGAAGCGGGCGCCCCGGGCCTCAGTCTCGCCCAGATCTCCATGGTCGCCCTCGGCGCCGCGTTCTCGACGCGCTACAAGCCGCTGACCGAAGCCGTCGCGTCGTTCGCCGCCGAGCACGCGTCGGCCGAGCAGCTGACCGCCGCCAAGGGTTCGGCCGCGATCATGGGCATGAACAACATCTATTACCGCTTCCAGCATCTGGTCAGCCACCCGGAATACGCGACCATCCCGGCGAAGCTGCGCATGAACGTCATCGGTGCGTACAAGGGCGATGCGAAGAACGACTTCGAGCTCGTCTCGCTGGCGGTGTCGGCCGTCAACGGCTGCGGCATGTGCATCGATTCGCACGACAAGGTGCTGCGCGACGGTGGCGTTTCCGTTCAGGCGATTCAGAGCGCGGTGCGTATCGCGTCGGTGATTCACGCCGTGGGCGTGGTGCTCGAGCAGGCGGAAGCCGCCGGCTGATCCGAGGCGGACGACTGTGACCCCGAAAGGCCGCTTAACGCGGCCTTTTCTTTTCGCCACGAGGGCCCGGCGCCGGTTTCTGACGCGCCGCAGCGAGCGGGGGGTGCCTTCTGGCACTGTGTCGAAGGTCACCCCTGTTCCCAGGATGGGGGATTACCCACAGGGGAGTCCCACCCACCATGCGTCGTCTCGTCCGTCCTCTCGTTCTCACCGCGCTCGCCGCCTGCTGTGGCGCCGCGCTCGCCGCCGGCACGGACGCCGCGCCGCCCACCGGCCATCTTCCCACCTGGGCCCAGCCTGAAAGCTACAAGCTCTCCTTCAAGGTCGACCCCAGGCAGGAAGACTATGCCGGTTCGTCGACCATCAGGATCAAGCTGACGCAGCCGTCGGACTTCGTCTGGCTGCACGGCAAAGAGCTGAAGGTCTCCAGGGTCACCGTCACCGACGCCGCCGGCAAGAAGCACACGGGCAAATACACCGTGGCCGCGGAGAAGGAAGGTGTCGCCCGTGTGGATCTCGGTGCGAAGCTCGAAGGCGAGATCACCCTCGCCATCGAATTCACCGCGCCGCTCAACAAGCAGCTGCAGGGCCTGTACAAGGTCTCGCACGAAGGTGTGCCGTACGCGATGACGCAGATGGAGCCGGTCTCCGCGCGCTACGCGTTCCCCGGTTTCGACGAGCCCTCGTTCAAGGTGCCGTTCGACATCAGCCTGACCATCCCCTCCGACGAACAGGGCGTCGCCAATACCGCCCAGATCAAGGAAGAAAAAGCCGGCGCCGGCTGGAAGACGCTGACCTTCTCCACCACCAAGCCGCTGCCGACGTACCTCGTCGCGTTCGCCGTCGGTCCGTGGGATGTGGTCAAGGGCCCGGACATCTCGCCGACCCAGTACCGCACCACCGCCACCCCGCTGCGCGGCATCGCCGCCAAGGGCGAGGGCCACCGCATGGAGCACGTGCTGGGCGAGACCAGCTCGATCATCCACACGCTCGAGGATTACTACGGTTTCGGCTACCCGTACGACAAGCTCGACCTGCTGGCCGCACCGGACTTCAGTGCGGGCGCGATGGAGAACGCCGGGCTGGTCACGTTCCGCGACTGGCTGCTGCTGATCGATCCGGATTCCGCCGCTCAGTACGTACGCGGTTCGTTCAACGTCAACGCGCACGAGCTGGCCCATCAGTGGACCGGCGACACCGTGACCATGGCCTGGTGGGACGACCTCTGGCTCAACGAGGCCTTCGCCACGTGGATGCAGCAGAAGGTCACGACCAAGGTGCACCCGGAATACCGCGCCGACCTCGATCGCGTGCGTGGTGCCGAGGGCGCGATGAACAACGACAGCCTGGTCAGCGCGCGAAAGATCCGTCAGCCGATCACCGGCAATGGCGACATCGAGACCGCGTTCGACGGTATCACCTACCAGAAGGGTGCGGCCGTACTCGGCATGTTCGAAGGTTATGTCACCGACCCGGTCTTCCAGAAGGGCATGCGTGCCTATATCCAGAAGCACAAGTTCGCCAACGCCACGGCCGACGATCTGATCGATGCCATCGCCGAGGCGGCCGGTCAGGGCGATGCGTTCAAGAAGGCCTTCCGTAGCTTCCTCGACCAGTCCGGCGTGCCGTATGTCACGACGGAAGTGAAGGTCGAAGGCGGCAAGACCGTGTTGCATCTGGCGCAGAGCCGTTACCTGCCGCTCGGCAGCACCGGCGACGCGAGCCGCGTCTGGGGCGTGCCGATGTGCGTCCGTTACGGCACCACGGGTGGTGCGAACAAGGTCAAGTGCGAACTGCTCGACCAGGCCACCGGCACGATGGTGCTCGATGGCGCGACGAAGAACACGTGGGTGCTGCCCAATGCCGACGGTCGCGGCTATTACCGCTTTGCCCAGAGCAAGGCCGATCTCGCCGCGCTGACCAAGGTAGTCGGTACGCTGAGCGACGCCGAGCAGCTGGCCTATGCGGATGCCGTCCGTGCGGCGTTCCAGCACGGCGATCTCGATGCCGGCGACGTCCTTGCCGCCATGAAGCCGCTGACCGCGTCGAAGACTCGCGAGGTGTTCACCGCACCGCTGATGACGTTCAGCTGGATATTCAACAACGAAGCGTCGACGGACGCGCAGCGTGCGCATCTGCGCAAGTGGGCGATCGACGCCTACCTGCCGAAGGTGCAGAGCCTCGGCTTCCGCAAGAAGCCCGGCGAGCCCGACAACGACACGCTCACCCGTTCCGCGTTGGTCGGCTTCCTGGGCGACGACGACATCGCCGAGAAGTCGGTGCGTGCCGAACTGCTCAAGCAGGGCGATGCGGCTCTGAAGAGCAAGGACGGTCATCTCGATCTCGAAGCGGCTGACCCCGACCTGCTGGCCGATGCCCTCGGCGTGGCGGTGCAGGAGCGTGGCGCTCCCGCGATCGACGCGCTGATCGCCGAGATCCCGAAGACGTCGGACCCGGCCAAGCGCAATGCGATGCTGTCCGCGCTCGCGTCGACCAAGGATCCCGTGCTGGCCAACAAGGCACGTGACTTCTCGCTCGGCAAGGACGTCAAGGTCGGTGAGATGGCGTCCATCCTTCGTGGCGGTCGCGCCACGGAAGCGACCCGTAACGATCTGTGGAAGTGGTTCACCGCGAACTACGACAAGATCGTCGCCCGCACGGGCAGCTTCGCCGGCGGCAGGCTGCCGGAGATGGCAGCCGGTGGCAGCTGCTCGAAGGAGGAAGCCGACCGTCTGGACGTGTTCTTCAAGCCGCGTCTGGGTCAGGTCAGCGGCGCGGAGCGTGGTCTGGCGCAGACCAGCGAGCAGACGCTGCTCTGCGCGGCGTTGAAGGCCAAGCAGGACCCGAAGACGATCACGCGCTGATCGATCTTTGTGGGTGATGTACGAAAGCCGGGCGAGCGATCGCCCGGCTTTTTTTGTTGTCCGGGATGCCTCAGCGAATCTGGAAGCTCACGCGCACAGGTGCGCCGACGCCGTTCGGTATCACCATGTACTCGAAGTTCCCACCTTCCCGGCCACTTGCCTCCCAGGTACGGCGGTAGCCAATGACGGTGCCACGGCCGTTGCAGGGCGCCGTTCGTCCGTTGACCTTGCACAACGCATGCGTCTGAACCTCACGCAAGGGACTGCCCAGCAATCGCGCTTGAGCGTGTTTCCCGTAACCTATGTCATCCGTTCTGATGAGCATCGACGTTCCTCCGTGATCACGGGTGGTCGACGATCTTCCCGACGTGTCTTCGAAGCCTCCCTTACTCGAGGTGACGGATGATACGAAAGCGCGGGAGAGATTGTTTCCTTGTGCGAAGGCTTGCGTCGATAACATAAAAAAGGCTGCTGCAGCGAGCACGTCTGCTTTCATCGAGGATCTCCACGAATACAAGTTTCAGGGTCCTCATCGTTATGAAAGACGCCGCGCATCACACATCAGGGGCTAAGGATTCTTTCGTAGGGTGAGTCTCGATCGTCTTCGTCTTTTCCTGTTTTCGTCTTCCTCGTAAGCGAACAGATCGATCGTGCGAAAGATTTCGTCTCGCATGGCTGTTGATGGCTGGCGGCATACCCGCGGTTTTGCTTTGCTTGGTCCTCTCTCAAAAGAGGACATCGGCATGCACGTCTCAGCGCCATTAGCGAATTCGTATCTTTCGGCCACCCAGTCCATAGCGGTGCCCGCAAGATGTTCACCTCGGACCGTTGAGTCGCCATCGGCGCCCGGCAACGTCGCGCGCATCGATTTCTCACGCATCACGCCGCGGCAGCTTCAGGCCTACCTCGACGAAAACCTCAAAAATGGCACGATCGATATTGGCGATGCCTCCACACTGGGAAGTTCGATCCCAGGGGAGTGGTATACCGAGCGGGCCGATTCGCCCATCGATCTTAAAGGGACGATCGAAGGCATCGCCAGCTTCGACCGTCGTAACGGCTACGATACGGCTGCGGTGTTCTACGAAGGGCTCGCAGCCCGCATGAGCCTCATGGAACAAGCTTCGGCGCGCATCTCCGTGACGGTGTGATCTACCTCGGCGTGTTGGCCGCGTCATGCGCTAATCTTGCACCATGTCACAGCGGACCATCCCATCGCCACGTCCCATCTCGGCCACCGCTCGCGATGTCGCCGAAGCCGCCGGCGTGTCGATTTCCGCCGTCTCCCGGACGTTCACCCCAGGTGCCAGTGTCTCCGCCAGGACGCGCGAACGTGTGACCGAGGCGGCGACGCGCCTGGGCTATCGCCCCAATCATTTAGCGCGCAGCCTCATGACCGGCCGCACCGAGCTGATCGGGCTGGTCTCGAATCATTTCGCCAACCCGACCTTCATGGAGGTCTTCGACCTGTTCACCCGTGAGCTGCAGGCGAGGGGCCTTCGCCCGCTGCTGGCGAACCTCGGTGAGGACGAAGATGGCAGGGCAGCCATCGACATGGTGCGCCAGTACAACGTGGATGCCGTGCTGATTGCGACCTCCGCGCCGCCAGCGGGCTTCGCCGCTTCGTGTCGCGAGGCGGGGCTGCCCGTGCTGCATGTCTTCGGCCGGCCAGGGCGTTCGTCGCCCGTTCCGGTGGTGACGGTGGACAACGAGGCGGGCGGGCGGATGGTAGCGGAGACGATGCGCGAACGCGGCCTGGTCCGGCTGGCGTTTATCGGCGGCTCCGCGCACGATGCGTCGACGCTGGATCGCGGTAACGGTTTCGCGTCCGCGGCGGGAGGTCTTCTGCTGGAGACCATCCATGCGGGCGACTACACCCACGAGCACGGCCGCAAGGCGATGCATGCGTTGCTCGATGGAGGTGCGGCCATCGATGGGGTTTTCTGTGCGGACGACGTGCTGGCGCTTGGTGCTATCGACGCGTGTCGTGAGCGTGGCTTGAGCGTGCCGGAGGACATCAGCGTCGTCGGGTTCGACGACATGCCGCTGGCGGCGTGGGCGTCCTATTCGTTGACCACGGTTCGTCAGCCCATTCGCGACATGGTGCTGCACGCCATCGAACGCATCGTCGCCTGGATGGAAAACCCCGAGACGATCCCGCGCAGCAAACTATTCACTTGCGAGCTCGTCCAACGGAACAGCCTCCGTAAGGCCGCCAAGCTGTAGGAGCGCGCCTGCGCGCGACCCCTGCAGCCGAGAACTCACCCCACATCGACCCACCGCCTCTCACGGTTCGACACCAGCGCCGCCGCGATCACCTTATCCACCTCATACCCATCGCGAAACGTCGGCCACACGGCATCGCCCGTCGCCACCGCCCGCAGAAAATCCCGTGCCTCGATCACGATCTGTTCGTTGTATCCGGTGCCGTGACCGACGCCCTGATTGAATGCCAGGTAATCCGGGTGCGCCGGTCCCATCAGCAGCTTCTGAAAGCCTCGGCGAGCCGGGTCACGCGAGGCGTCATACAGCCACAACGCGTTCTGGTCTTCCTGATCGAAGGCGATCGCACCGCGGGTACCGGTGATGCGATACGTGTAGCCCATCTTTCGTCCCGCGGCCATGCGACTGAAGCTGATGCTGCCGGTGGCTCCGTTGGCGAAGCGCAACAGCATCTGGCCAAGGTCGTCGTTCTCCACGGCTTCGGGACCATGTGCTCCGGCCCGGGTCGGCTGGACGATGCGTGTGTCCGCCACCAGGCTGGCGATCGGACCGACGAGGCGCAGGCAGGCGTTGACGATATGCGTGGCGACATCGCCCAGGGCGCCGGCTTCGGTTCCCGTGGCGATGCGCGTGCGCCATGAGGCGGGCAGCGAGGGATCGTGCAGATAGTCCTCGACATGCTCGGCGCTGATCTGGATGACATCGCCGATCTCGCCCGAGGCGACGATCTGCCGGGCAAGCTGACTGGCCGGCGTGCGGATGTAGTTGAAACCGACCATGTTCGCCAGGCCGGCCTTCTCGACCGCTTCGGTCATGGCGAGGGATTCCTCGGCACTGGCACCGAGTGGTTTCTCGCAGAAGATCGGTTTTCCCGCCGCGACACAGGCCATCACCATGTCGAGATGGGTGCGCGGTGGCGTGGCGATCACTACGGCATCCACCGCCGGATCGTCGACGAGTTCCCGCCAGTCGCCGGTGGATCGCCTCCACCCCCAGCGGGCGGCGTGTTCGGCGGCCCCCGCGGCGGTCGAGGTCGCCAGCATCTCGCAGATCGGTCGCAGCGTCGGTTCGAAAGTCGCCGCCACGCTGTGGAACGCCAGGGTGTGCGCTTTACCCATGTAACCGGCGCCGATCAATCCGATCCTCAGCTCGCTCATGGCATGGTCTTCCGGGGTTGGGAGAGGCCGACTCTACGGATGCTGCAATGCAGTTTGCAAGCGCTTGCAAATCGGCCTAGCGTAGTGACCGAGCCGGTACCTCGCCGGTCCTCCCACAACGCGCACCGCGCAGGAGTCCGCATGAATGCCTCCTTCCAGACCGATCGCCGACCATCCATCGTTCCGCGCGTCTTCACCGAAGACACGCTGGATACGGGCCTCATCGTCAACGAACTGCTCGACGGCATCGGCGCGGTGACCTTGCGGGGGCTGTTCAGCGCTGACGAAATCGCCGAGGCCCGCGCTATCGTCATGCGCGAATCGAACGCGGATGATCGTGGCGGAAAGGTCACGCATTTTCAGGGCGATGCCGAGCGGGCGGGGCGGATCAATCTGCAGCGTCGCGTATGGAATCTGCTCGCGAAGGGCGAGATTTTCTCGCGGATGGCGGCGCATCCGGCGATCATGAAGGTCATGCGCGCCTTCATCGGCAGCGAGTTCATCATGGGCTCGATCGCGGCCAATCGCATTCTTCCCGGCGGCCCCGGGCAGGAGCCCCATATCGATTATCCGTACTGGGATTACCACTCGCCGCAGACGCATCCCGTGCGTCTCAACTCGACGTTCCCGCTGAACGCGCAGGCGACGATCATGCTCGATCCGTTCACCGAGGAGACCGGAGCGACCGCCTATGTACCGGGTTCGCAGCGTCAGCTGCATTACCCGGATGAGAGCGATCGTTTCTTCGACCGGTGCGAACGCATGCTCGGCGAGCCGGGCGATACGGTGATCTTCTTCGGCGCGGTGTGGCATTGCGCGATGCCCAACCGGAGCACTATCGACCGTACGGCGATCATCACGCAGTACCTGCCGAAGTTCATCAAGCCGATGGAGGACATCCCGGCAGCCCTGCCGGCCGAGTTCGTGAAGAACGCGAGCGCGGACATCAGGCAGCTACTGGGACTGAATTATCCGTACCCGGAAGTGCTCGACGCGGCGCGCGGTGGAAATGCCGAAGGGCGGGATGTGATGAAGGCGCGCTGATAGCGGCGTCGATGCGGCCTGTATCGCCGCCGGGGTGGTTCCCATCCGAGCCACTCCGATCGACGTTACTTCGCGTCCCGCGGCGTCCGCACGTTGACGGCAACCGGCGTCGCTGGCGACGGGCTCCCGACGAAATGCACGACATCGTCCAGCACCGGCGGGGCTTTCTTCCCGCCGCGCAGCGCGAACAGAATCCCCATGTGCCCCATGTCGGGGTAGAGCTTCACCACTACCGATTCACCCTGGGCCTCGTAACGCCGCTGCAGGGAAAGCGCATTTGAAGGCCGCACGGTCGAATCGTCCTGACCTTGCAAAAGCAAAGCGGGGGGCTCGTCGCCATCGACGAAATTCACCGGTTGCGAGCGCGCCTGTTCGGCCGGTGTATGGCCGAACATGTCGATGAAGTCGTCGTCTTTCAGCGGCAGGAAGTCGTACGGCCCGGCCAGCCCGATAAAGCCGGACAGATCCCGCGGCTTCATGCCGACCGCGCCAAGCCAGCGCGCATCCGTGGCCAGCAGCGCGGCGATGTGCCCGCCTGCGGAATGGCCCATCACGAAGACGCGCCCGGTGTCGCCGCCATAGGTGCCGACGCGATCGTGCGTCCAGCGGACGGCCTTTGCCGCATCACCGACGAAGCCATCCAGTTTCACCTTCGGCCACAGACGGTAATCGGGCACGACGGTGACGATGCCCCGCGACGCCAGCGCCTCGCCCACCCAGCGGTACCACTGCCGCTTGCCGCTCTTCCAGCTGCCGCCGTAGAGGAACACCACGACGGGCGCGTTCTTCGCATCGACGGGGCCGTACACATCCAGCGCCAGCCCGTCCGACGGGTCGTAGACGATGTCGTGGTGGGCAACGACGCCGGTGGACGACTGGCGTGCATTGATCACACCGAACAGAGCGGACTGGCAGCCGGAGAGGAGCAGAGCGCCGAGGGAAACGAGGAAGAGTCGGGTCATGTAAGCACTCTACGGACCGCCCGTGAAAACGGATGCAGCGCCACGTCCGCCGTGCTTCCACACCGCTGTGATTCAGAACCCCGGTGATTCCATACCCCAGTGATTCCATACCCGGTGGGAGCCAACCCTGTTGGCGATGCTCTCAGCGAGCCGCCGGATGCCGCCGGATAAAGTCCACGGTGTCATCCAGCATCGGAGCCGACCGCTGCCGGGGCCCGAGTGCAAGCAAGAGCCCCTCATGGCCCACGGCGGGATAGAGCTTCAGTTCGACGGGCTCCCCCTGCTGCCGGTAACGCCCCTCGAACGCGACGGCCTCCGCCGGCGAGACGATCGTGTCCTTCTCCCCCTGCAGCAGAAGCGCGGGCGGCTCGTCGCCATCCACGAAGTTGATCGGCTGCGAACGCGCCTGCTCGGCAGGCGTGTGTCCGAAGATGTCCGCGAACTCGGGTTCGTCGAAGGGAATGAAGTCGTAAGTTCCGGCCACGCCGATGAACCCGGCCAGATCGCGCGGACGCATGTCGACGGCGGCAAGCCACTGCTTGTCGACGGCAAGCATGGCGGCTATCTGGCCGCCCGACGAGTGGCCCATGACGAACTCATCGCGCGGATCGCCCCCGAATTCCCCGGCGTGGTCGTGTGCCCAGCGCACGGCTTCCGCACCATCATGCAGAAAGCCATCCTGTCGCGCGGCCGGCCAGAGCCGGACGTCGGCAATGATTGTCACGATGCCGCGAGCGGCCAGTGCCTCGCCCACCCAGCGGAACCACTGGCGCTTCCCGCTCATCCAGCTGCCGCCGTAGAAGTAAACGACGACGGGCGCGTGGGTCGCCTGCGCCGGAGCGTAGACGTCCAGTGCGATATTCAGTGCGCGGTCGTAAACGAGATCGCGATGTGCCACGACGCCATCGGTGGACTGGCGAGCATTCATCGCGCCGAAGAACGCCGACTTGCAGCCGCCGAGGAGCACAACGAACAGAAGGATGAAGGCGCGAAGGGACATGAGCGGGATTGTAGCCGTGGGCGCCTTGCATAGGCCTTCCTGCGGTCCAGCGGCTAGAATCCGGACATGACCGATGTCCGCACGATCCTGCGCCAGGCCGCCGAGGCCCTTGGCGACCGACTCGAGGCCGAGCTGCTGCTGGCCCATGTGCTGGGGGTGAATCGCGCGTGGTTCTTTGCGCATGCCGATGACGAACTCGGCGCCGACGCCACGGCGGCGTTCGGAGGCCTGGTGCGCCGGCGTGCGGAAGGCGAGCCGGTCGCTTACATCACGGGCACGCGGGACTTCTGGTCGATGACCCTGGAGGTGGGACCCGCCACGTTGATACCGAGGCCGGAAACCGAGCTTCTGGTGGAGCTCGTTCTGGAGCGACTGCCTGCGGGAGGACGCGTGCTCGACCTCGGAACGGGTAGCGGGGCGATCGCCCTCGCCGTGGCGAAGGAGCGGCCCGATGCCTCGGTCACGGCCGTCGACTTCAGCGAGCCGGCGCTGGTTGTCGCACGGCGAAATGCGGAGCGCCACGGTCTGCAGCGCGTACGCTTCGCTGCCAGCGACTGGTATTCCGCGGTGGGTGACGAGCGTTTCGACGTCATCGTCAGCAATCCTCCGTATATCGAGTCAAGCGACGCGCATCTCGGACAGGGCGACCTGCGTTTCGAGCCGGCAAGCGCGCTCGCTTCAGGGGAGGACGGTCTCGGCGACATCCGGCGCATCGCCTCCGGCGCATCCGCGCATCTCGCCGACGGTGGCTGGCTGCTCATGGAGCACGGCTGGAACCAGGGTCAGGCTGCTCGTTCCATTATCGAGCGCACGGGTCTCATGGACGTTTTCACCGCACAGGATCTTGAGGCGCGGGATCGCGTGAGCGGAGCGAGGTTGGCAGTCCGATGAGCCTGACGAGCGAAAACCTGCCCACGGTCTTTGCTCTTTATCACGTGCACTCGATCGGCCCAGGTGCCGGCGACGTCAAAGATCTGGGCATGCATGCGTCGCGTGCGAACGCCGAATCGTCCGTCGCGGCTTACCTCGATTTGCCCGGTTTCAGGCGAACCCCCGATGGATTTCGCGTGATCGCTTACGCCATCGACGTGCTGCTCTGGCCCATGGGATTCGCCGTCGCGGACGGCTTGCCCGGGCTGCTCGCCCGCCACTCTCCGGAGGGTGCGGCGACGGAGCTGGCCGAGGTTCACGTGGTCTGGCATGAGTTCGAAGAGCCCGCGGAAATCGACCATGAGCGCGTGGTCGGCGTCTTCTCGACGCGCGCGCTTGCCGAAGAGGCGGTAGCCGCCAGCAGGCGACTCCCGGGTTTTGCCGACTATCCCGATGGCTTCATGACCGGAGCCGTTACGCTTGGAGAGCGTGGCTGGACCGAAGGATTCGCCACCGTCGACGGACGCGAACCTCCATCGCTTTCTTCATTGCTCGCCGGGTGCTCAGGTCGCATCACGCGGCATGGTGATCTCGCGCTTCTCGACGTGGCCGCCCTGTCCGACGTGCTTGTGGCGATGGGTGATATCGGTGTTCGTCCCCTTGGTATTAACGGATTCGTGTCCGGTGGACATGGGATCAATCCCGATCCTGATCAGACACTCGATCTTTCCGGATGCGCGACGGTTCGCTGTTCGCTTGATGAAGCGCAGCGGTTCGTCGGGACGAGCGCGCGGGCCGATCGGCTTTATGAGCTGGTGACAGCGGATGCCGGGCGTCCACTACTTGTGCCCGAACGCGCGTTGCTCGTGCACGTGATCGGCAAGGCAGGCATGGCTGAACCCGAGGCCGCGTGGCTTGATGCGCTTCGTGTAACCGATCTCGCGAATGGTGGCCTGGGCGGGTTTCGTGTCGTGTTCCCGGAGCCGGGTGACTACACGCGAGCAGTAAGCGACTTTGCCTTCGACGATAGCGACGGCGTACAGGTGCAAGGGCGGTTGAACGTCGACGATGACGGCATGCCGTACGAGGTCGAGATGTCGCGAGTCGACTTGCTGCCTCTACAGTCACTTCCCAAGGACTGGGCCGACGGCTGAGTTGCCGACGGCCCACGTGCGATGACTCAGCCCGCGCTGGCCACTTCCGTCGCCACGAACTGCGGAAACCGCGCAACGATCGCGCTGCGGATCTGTGGGAGGTCGAGCCCGGCCATCGTGAGGACTTCCTCGCGGCTCCCGTGCTCGAGATAAGCGTCCGGCAGACCCAGATGCAGGATCGGCAACGTCACGCCATTGGCGGCCAGCAATTCGGCCACGCCCGCACCGGCACCGCCGGCGATGGCATTGTCCTCGATGGTGACGAATGCTTTGTGCGTCCGCGCCATCTCGAGGATGAGTTCCTCGTCCAGTGGTTTCACGAAGCGCATGTTCACCAACGTGGCATCAGTCTCCGCGGCGATAACAGCGGCAGGTGCCAGCATCGTGCCGAAAGAAAGAATCGCCAGACCGTGGTGCCCGCGACGGCGCACTTCGGCCTTGCCGATCGGATACGTCTCCAGCGCCTCGACCATCTTCGCGCCCGGGCCGGTACCGCGCGGATAGCGAATGGCGGCCGGGCCGTGGTACTGATAGCCCGTGCTCAGCATGATGCGGCATTCGTTCTCGTCGGCTGGCGCCATGATCACCATGTTCGGCAGGCAGCGCATGAACGACAGATCGAAACTGCCCGCGTGCGTGGCGCCGTCCGGACCGACCACACCCGCGCGGTCGACCGCGAAGGTGACATCGAGGTTCTGCAGGGCGACGTCGTGGATGGCCTGGTCGTAGGCGCGCTGCAGGAACGAGGAATAGATCGCCACGACGGGCTTCGCACCCTCGACCGCCATGCCCGCAGCAAGCGTGACCGCATGCTGCTCGGCGATGGCCACGTCGAAATAACGCTGCGGGTATTCCTTCGAGAAACGCACCAGGCCGGAGCCTTCGCGCATCGCCGGGGTGATGCCGAGCAAGCGCTCGTCGGCGGCCGCCATGTCGCACAGCCAGTCGCCGAAGATATCGGTATAAGTCGGTTTGGCGGGCGCGCTCTTCTTGACGAGGCCGGCCACCGGGTCGAACGGACCTACGGCGTGGTATTCGATCGGACCTTTTTCGGCAGGCTCGTAGCCCTTGCCCTTGGTCGTCATCACGTGGACGAGCTGCGGGCCGGGGAGGTCCTTGGCGGTCTCCAGGGCCTGTACCAGCTGCGCCATGTTGTGCCCGTCGATGGGACCCGTGTAGTGGAAGCCCAGTTCCTCGAACAGGGTGGACGGCACGAACATGCCCTTGGCGTGTTCTTCCCAGCGCTTGAAGAAACGGCCGAAGAACGACTCCCTCGGCATGGCCTTCTTGGCCCGCTCCCGCCAGGCGTTGAGCGTGCGGCTGGACATGGCGCGGGCCATCATCTTGGTCATCGCGCCGACGTTTTCGCTGATCGACATGCCGTTGTCGTTGAGGATCACCAGCATGTTCGGCTCGACGTCGCCGCCGTGGTTGAGGGCCTCGAAGGCCATGCCGGCGGTCATCGCGCCGTCGCCGATGACGGCGACGACCTTGCGGTGGTCGCCACGGCGCTGCAGAGCGATGGCCATACCCAGTGCGGCCGAAATGGACGTGGACGAATGCCCGACGCCGAAGGTGTCGTACTCGCTTTCCTCGCGGCGGGGGAAGGGAGCCAGGCCGTCCTTCTTCTTGATCGTGGTGATGCGGTCGCGGCGGCCGGTCAGGATCTTGTGCGGGTAGCACTGGTGACCCACATCCCAGACGAGGCGGTCTCGCGGGGTATCGAGCACGTGGTGCAGGGCGACCGTGAGCTCGACGACGCCCAGTCCCGCGCCGAAGTGACCGCCCGACGAGGCGACGGCCTCGATCAGGTACCGGCGCAGTTCGTCGGCGATCGCCGGAAGTTCGTCTTCCGGGAAACGCCGGAGATCCTCCGGCGAGTCGATCTGCGCCAGATAAGGGTAGCGGGAGAGGTCGTTCATCCGCCTATTGTTCGCCTACGGAGGGGCGGGGGCAAGGGACGACGTGTGAAACCTTGCGGGCAAAGGCGGGCGGGATTCAGGCGGGGCGCCGATCCCGTGGCAGATGGCTGACCAGAAATTCCATCTGATCGGCCAGGATATTGCGGTTGGAAAGGATCAGGTGCTCCACCCAGCTGGGCCGGTAGGGCACGGCCAGAAGCGGCATGCGGGCCTGCTGCGGGGTACGGTTGCTCTTGCGCAGATTGCAGGCCAGGCAGGCGCTGACCACGTTCTCCCACTCGTCCGCGCCCTTCTTGGACAAGGGCAGCACGTGGTCGCGGGTGAGTTCGTGGCGGGTGTAGTGGTGACCGCAGTAGAGACAGATGTGCCGGTCGCGGGCGAAGAGGGCCGTGTTGGTCAGCGCCGGCGCCGGATCGACGGCGTGTTCTCGGCAGTGGCCGGTGCTGGCCACGATGGGGTGAAGCTCGAGGCTGCTCTGCATGCCGAGCGCCCGGTTCATCCCGCCGTGGACGGTCAGGCAGGCGTCGCCCAGTGTCCAGGCCACCACGCCGCGGACATACAGGCAGACGGCGTCCTGCCAGCTGATCCAGTCCAGGATGCGGCCCGCCGCGTCGAGCGACAGCACGCGCGTCGTATGCAGCGCGCTTACCCTCGGCAGGTCCTCTTGGAGCACTTCCATCGTCATCGGGTCTCGTCCTTCACTAAAGCGAAAGAGCGTTCCAGCAAGCCGAACTCCGTGCGGATCGGGGGGCCGATCCCGCCTCCTGGGAGGCGTTCGCCCGAGCATAGCCCATTATTGCGACGGAATCGCGCACGCCCGGTACGGTTCTTGCGGGGCTGTAGCGGTCATGAAGCGCTGATATAGTGGGGGTTCGTTAACGCCTGCGCGGGTTTGGAAGGGGGGCCGGGGTGGCTTCCCAGGTCCGGCGGGTCCATGAGGGTTTCTCAGTGGCAGAAGTGCTTTTCTACGAGCGTCCGGTTCCCCTGAATCGCACGGCGCATCGCGATCTCCGTCTCAAGGCGGTGAACAACATCCGTTTCGCGGCCACGGCGCACTCCGTGCCCCTGACCGGCGTCGAGTTCGCGCCCGCCGCGCGTGACTTCCCGATCCTCTTCGCTGGCAACAGCATGGAAGAGGCCGGCCCGATGGCCCTCCTCGGCCTGCGTCAGGGCGAGAACCTGCTGGTCGGTGAGAACGGCTTCTGGGAACAGGGCATGTACATCCCGGCGTTCGTCCGCCGCTATCCGTTCGTGCTGGCCGAGAAGCCGGCCGGTGCCGAAGGCGACGACTTCACCGTTTTCCTCGACGAGGCCTACGAAGGCTTCAACGAAACCGAAGGTGAGCGTCTGTTCAACGAAGACGGCACCGACGCGCCGGCGCTGACCAATGCCGTGAATTTCCTCGGCGAGTTCCAGGACCACGTCGCCCGTACGCAGTGGTTCATGGGCAAGCTCCGCGAGCACGACCTGCTCGAGCCGCGCACCATCACCCTGCAGAAGGAAGGCAAGGGCATCAACCTCAACGGCCTGTTCGTCATCAACGAAGAGAAGCTGCGCGCTCTCGACGAGAAGGTCGCCGGTGAATTCCTCCGCGAAGGCGCCTTCGGCTGGATCTACGCGCACCTGGTGTCGCTGGCCAACATCGACCGCATGGCCGCGCGTCTCGACACGCGCGAGCAGAAAGAAGTCACGACCCCCACGGTCTGATTGTCTGGCTCCATCAAAAAAAGGCCACCCGCGAGGGTGGCCTTTTTCGTTCCACCGCCTCGATCAGCGAACCGGCTTCGCCAGCCGTATCAGGTCCGTATCGAAGCCATGCTTCACATACATGTCGCGGGCCCGCTCGTTGCCGGGGAACACGGCCAGCGTTACAAACTGGCAGCGATGGTCCTTGGCCCAGGCGTAGGCGTGGTCGAGCAGGAAGGTACCGACGCCTTCGCCCTCGTGTTCTTTCGCCACCGCGATATCGGAGATATGGCAGTTGTCGCGATGCGTGAAGAAGTCCTTGGTTTTCTGAAGATGCACGAAGCCCACAGGGTCACCGTCTTCGTTCTCGGCGACGAAGATGTAGCTGTTGGACGGTTGTTCGTCGAGGTGTCTGACCAGGTCCGACTCGATGCCCTTGAGGCAATCGGTCTTGCTGCGCCCGTTGGGCAGCGGGAAGTCGACGAAACGGTGGAGCAGGCCAAGGATGAACTCGTCATCGTCGCTCTCGGCGAGACGGATCAGAAACGGAGAGTCGCTCATCGGGTCGGGCACCGTCGCGGTGGGAAGGCTGGCCAGAGCCTTTTCTACACCTTCGGGGGTGGCGGGGAAACCCCCGCCACCCTCCAGCGGGTTACAGCAGTTCCGGCAACGTCGCCACGCCTGCCTCGATCGCCGCCTTGTGGACGTGGATACGCGGCAGGATGCGGCTGAAATAGAACGTGGCCGTGTCGCGCTTGGCCTGCTTCGCATCGGCGGGGAGGTGTGAGCCCTCGGCGGCGAGCACGCTGCGTGCCCAGCAGTAAGCCAGGGTCACATAGCCCGACAGATAGAGATAATCCACCGCGGCCGCGCCCAGCTCCTCCGGGTTGGCCTGTGCGCTCTGGGCGATCGCCTGGGTCAGATCGCCCCAGGTCTTGGTCGCCACGGCGAGAGGCCCGATGAAAGCCTTGACGCTTTCCGTGGTCTGGTGCGCCTGGCAGAACGCCGAAATCTCACCGAGGAAATGCTTCAGACCGGCGCCCTGCAGCTGCATGACCTTGCGGCCGAGCAGGTCCAGCGCCTGGATCTGCGTGGTGCCTTCGTACAAGGTGATGATGCGCGCATCGCGGACGAACTGCTCCATGCCGTGCTCGGCGATATAGCCGTGACCGCCGAAGATCTGCAGGGCTTCCTTGGTGCATTCCTGCGCGGCTTCGGTGAGCAGGCCCTTGGCGATCGGAATCAGGAAGGACAGCAGTTCACCGGCTTCCTTGCGCGCCTGCGGATCCGCATCGCGCGACTCGATGTCGCTCTGCAGCGCGGCGTAGGCGGCGAGCACGCGGCCACCTTCGACGAAGGCACGCTGGGTCAGCAGCATGCGGCGCACGTCGGGATGCACGGTGAGCGGATCGGCCGGCTTGTCGGGCAGTTTCGCACCGGACAGCGCACGCATCTGCAGGCGCTCACGGGCGTAGTTGAGGCTGTTCTGCAGGGCGCGCTCGGACACTGCAAGACCCTGGATGCCGACGGCGAGCCGCGCGGCATTCATCATGGTGAACATCGCCACCAGACCCTTGTGGGCGGGACCGATCAGCCAGCCTTCGGCCTCGTCGAAGTTCATCACGCAGGTGGCCGAGCCCCTGATGCCCATCTTGTGTTCGATGGCGCCGGCGGCGACGGCGTTGCGCTCGCCGAGGCTGCCGTCTTTGCCTACCTTGAACTTCGGCACGACCAGCATCGAGATGCCCCGGCTGCCGGCCGGCGCGTCGGGAAGCCGCGCGAGCACGAGGTGGATGATGTTCTCGGCGAAATCGTGTTCGCCCGCGCTGATGAAGATCTTGGTGCCGGTAACGCGGTAGCTGCCGTCCTCGTTCGGCTCGGCGCGGGTCTTCAGCAGGCCCAGATCCGACCCGGCCTGCGGCTCGGTGAGACACATGGTGCCGGTCCAGCGACCTTCGACCAGCGGCTTCAGGAAGGTTTCCTGCTGCCATGCGTCGCCGTGGTGCTCGAGGGCGTCGGTGGCGCCGTGCGAGAGCAGGGGGTAGATGCCCCAGGCCAGGTTGGCCGAGTCGATCATTTCCTTGGTCATCGCGCCCAGCACGGCGGGCAGGCCCTGGCCGCCGAACTTCTCGTGCGCGGTGAGACCGGCCCAGCCGCCTTCCGCGTACTGGCGGTAGGCTTCCTTGAAGCCTTTGGGCGTGGTGACCGACGCGGTGGCCTTGTCGTAATGGCAGCCTTCCTGGTCGCCGCTCGCGTTCAGGGGTGCGAGCACCTGCTCGTTGAAGCGGGCGGCCTCGTCGAGCACGGCATCGAGCAAGTCGCGCGTGTGGCCCTCGCCGCCTTCCAGCCGGGCGAGCACGGCTTCGGCGCCGAGTACGTCGTAAAGCGCGAAGCGCATGTCGTCGAGGGGGGCTTTGTAGATCGTCATGGCGAATCCTGGCGTCGCGGCGGGCGCGGCTGGGTGAGGTCAGGGAGAGCGATAGGTATCGGGGATGCCGGGTACCGGCGACAGCCAGTTGCGTCCGTGCACCTCGAAGGTGCGGGGCTTCTTTTCCTGCTCCGGGAGGGCGGTGATCGTTCCTTCGATGGCATAGGGCAACGAGCCGGAGCTGCCTTTGGCGGCCAGTTCGGCCAGCGCTTTCGACATGTCCGGTGTCGGCAAAAGATCGATTTTCGCCACGTCGGCGGCGAACGACGGGATGTCCTGATCGACCTTCGCATCGAGCAACACCCCGGCGAGATTGCCCACCTGCAGGGTGCCCTGGAACGTCTCGAACGACATGCCGCCGTAACTGTTGTTACGGACGCGCAGGGTCAGGTGCCAGACGCCTCCCGGCCTGGCAGTGACTTCCTGCAAGGTCACCGACGGCGGAAAAACACTCTTTTTCGCGGGGCCGCAGGCGGCGAGCGTGGCCACGCCGAGAAGCAGCGCGATGCGTGCGAACGAGTTGCGGACGGTCGAGATCATTCCCTGGGCTTCCGGCATGGGTGCGTCGAACAGGTGTCGGATGGTAGCGCCGGGCATGCATGCGCGCGAGACGTGCGTTTGAAACGCGGTTCCCAAGCGGGGAGCGAGCAGGCATCATCAGCGATCATCATCCAAGACCATCGATTCTCCCTATGACCCGACGCATCGCCGCACGACGTTCGCCCATCCACGGAAACGGCGTCTTCGCCACCGCGCCCATCAAGGCCGGCGACGAGATCGTCGAATACAAGGGCGACATCATCACCCACGCCCAGGCCGACAAGAAGTACGGCGACGGTGGCGAGACAGGACACACCTTCCTCTTCACGCTGAACGAGAAGTTCATCGTGGACGGCAACAGCAACGGCAATACGGCGCGCTGGATCAACCATGGCTGCGATCCCAACTGCCAGGCCGTGGTTGAGGAAGCCGTGGAAGGCAAGCCGTCGAAGAAGGACCGCGTGCTGATCGAAGCCATCCGCGATATCGCGCCCGGCGAAGAGCTGACCTACGACTACGGCATCACGCTGGACATGCCGCATACGGCGCGCCTGAAGAAGATCTGGGCCTGCCTGTGCGGCTCGCCGAACTGCATCGGTACGATGCTCAAGCCGAAGCGCAAGGCCGCCTGATCCTTCTCTTCACGTTTGCTCACGGGGCGCCGACGCCTGCGCGACGCCCCGGTCATGCTCCGCCATTGATCCTCGGAATACACCCTTTCCGAGGAATCATCATCATGGCAAGCCAATCTCTCGACGGTCGTCGCATCGCCGTGATCGCCACCGACGGCTTCGAACAGTCCGAGCTGACCGAGCCGAAGCGCCTTCTCGAAGCCGCCGGCGCGACGGTGGACGTCATCTCTCCCGGCGATGCCACGCAGATCAAAGGCTGGGACAAGAAGGACTGGGGCAAGAGCGTCGATGTCGACGTACGGCTCGACGACGCCGACGCCGGTAAGTACGACGCACTGGTGCTTCCAGGTGGCGTGATCAATCCGGACAACCTGCGCACGGACGAGAAGGTGCTGGCCCTGGTCAAGGCGATCGCTGGCGCGGGCAAGCCTGTCGCCGCGATTTGTCATGGGCCGTGGACGCTGATCAACGCCGGGCTGGTAAAGGGCAAGAAGCTGACTTCATGGCCTTCGCTGAAGCAGGATCTGGTCAATGCGGGTGCGAACTGGGAAGACAGTCAGGTCGTGCAGGACGGCAACCTGATCACCAGCCGCAAGCCGGATGACATCCCGGCGTTTACGGATGCCTTGATCAAGGCTGTGGCGGCCTGATCCGGGAGCACTGCCAGGGCCGGCTTCCAAAGCCTGCCCTGGCGGGAGCCGGCTCCGCTGGCGATCGACCCGCCTCGGCCTGAGGTCCCCGGGATCAGTCCTCGTCCACCCGCGGCCTCCACTGCTCCGCCAGCTTTCGCTGAATGGCCAATGGTGCCGTGTCGTAATGACTGAACGCCACGGCGAACCGCCCAAGTCCCCCGGTCGTCGACTTCAACTGTGTGGGATAGTCGGTGAGTTCCGCCAGGGGCACGCGCGCACGAATGAGCGTCTCGCCGCCCCGTAGCGCGTCGCTACCCATGATCTGTCCACGCTTGCCGGCTAGCCCACCCGTCACGTCGCCGACATAGCGGTCCGGGATCGACACCTCCAGATCCATCACCGGCTCCAGGACCTGTGGCCGTGCTCGTGAGGCGGCATCGAGAAAAGCCTTGCGCCCCGCGCTGATGAAGGCGACTTCCTTCGAGTCCACCGGGTGATGCTTGCCGTCATAAACCGTCACACGCAGGTCCTGCATCGGGTAGCCCGCCACCGCTCCGATTTCCAGCGCCTGACGCACACCTTTCTCGATCGCGGGGATGAACTGGTTCGGGATGACGCCGCCCCTGGTCTCATCCGCGAAGATAAAACCCATGCCGCGCTCCAGCGGCTCCACGCGCAGAAATACTTCGCCGAACTGTCCCGCGCCGCCGGTCTGCTTTTTGTGCCGATGATGGCCCTCGGCACGCACGCCGATGGTCTCGCGGTAGGCGATGCGCGGCGGGTGCGTAACGACGTCGATGTCATATCGCGACTTCATCCGTTCGATCATGAGTTTCAGGTGCAGGTCTGACAGACCTCGCACCACGGTCTCATTCAGCTCCTTGTGATGTTCGACGCGGAAGCAGGGGTCTTCTTCCGCGAGCCTCGCCAGTGCCTGCGACAGTTTCTGTTCCTGCCCCTTATGTGCCGGTTCGATCGCCAGTCCGAACATGGGTGACGGGAACGGCGCCGCATCGAGATGGATGCCCGCTTCGTCCGCGGCATCATGCAACACGGCGTCGAAGTGGATGTCCTCGACCTTCGCCACCGCGGCAATGTCACCGGGCAGGGCTTCGTCCACTTCGACATGTTCACGCCCCTTCAGGCGGAACAGATGCGCCACCTTGAACGGCTTGCGTCCGTCGTCGACGAGCAGTTGCGAATCCCGGCGCACCGTTCCCTGCCAGACGCGAAAAACGCCGAGCTTGCCGACGAAGGGATCGTTGATGATCTTGAACACGTCGGCGACCACATGGCCTCCGGCATCGGCGGCCACCTCGAAACGCGTGCCGGCGTCGTCATGGAAGGGGGGAGGATTCGTTTCACCGGGACAGGGCAGAATACGCTCCACGATCTCCAGCAGTTCACTCACGCCGATACCGTCGCGCGCACCGGTGAATACGATGGGCACCAGATGACCGTCGCGGAGACAGTGCTCGAACGCGCCACGCATTTCCGTCGCGCTCAACGCCGACTCGCCCGCGTCGAGATAGTGCGCCATCACGTCGTCGTCGATCTCGACCACCTGATCGATGATGCGCTGGTGTGCCTCCCCGGGTGACGAGAAATCCGTATCTCCCGTCGTCTGGAAAAAGGCGTCGCGCACGATATGTCCCTGCGATGCGGGAAGGTTGAGGGGAAGGCATTCGTTCCCGAATTCGTTACGCAGATCGTCCACCAGCAGAGCGAGGTCCGCGCCCTCGGCGTCGATGCGATTGACCACGATGATGCGTGCGAGCCGACGCTCCTTCGCGTAATTCATCATGGCCCGGGTGCCGTGTTCGATGCCGTTGGCCGCGTTGACGACGATCGCTACCGTGTCGGCGGCGGCGAGCGCCGCGAGTGCCGGGCCTCGAAAGTCGGCGTAGCCGGGGGTGTCCAGCAGATGGATGCGATAGCCGTTACGCTCGATGGAGGCGATCGAGGCATCGATCGAATGCCCGCGCGCTTTCTCCATCGGATCGGTGTCGGAAACGGTACTGCCTCGCTCCACGCTGCCCATGGCGGTCAATGCGCCGCCGGCGTGGAGCATGGCTTCGAACAGGGTGGTCTTGCCGGCGCCGGCGTGTCCGGCGAGGGCGAGGCTGCGGATGCGTTCCGTGGATTGGGACACGATGCGACCCTCCTTCAGTGACACGAAGGATCCCCCCAGACCGCTAGCCTTCTCCTCCCGGGATGAAGAATCAAGGGGAATCTTCCGGGCGCCGCGCGGTCTGAAGCCCGGGCTTACGTTGCACTCAGCAGTACCCCGCTAACATTTGCGACTTTTCATCGAGCCCAAGGGATATTTCCCCGCGTGCAATACCCCGGCAAGGCGCCACCGCCGTTCGTCGACACCCACCGGCTGGAGCCGGAGGCGTCGTCGCGCCTGCATGGGCTGGTGCCGCTGGACCCGGAGACGCTCGCCGTCCTCAGGGCTATGCGACGGCAGCCGCCGCCGCGGAACCGGGTGCGTTTCATCCTGGCGCTTGCCGCGGTCCTGGTCTTCCACGTCCTGCTGATTCTGGTCATCCGCTACGAGATGGAACCGCGGGTCCAGGTCGGCTTCTTCGTCCCCCAGGACAAGGCTGACGTACTCGAGGTGCGCTTCATCGAGCCGACCGCGCCGGCGCCCGCGGTGGAGGCACCTCCGCCGCCGCCGGTAAACGAACCGCCGCCGAAAGTCCGCTCTCCGGAGGCTACCCGTCCCGAGCCGCCGCCGAAAAAGAAGCCGGAGGCACCGCCGTCAGCCGACACTGCGCCCGCCGCGACGCCTTCCGATGCGCGGCCCGCGCCCAACCTGTTCGGCACCGACGGCTCGATTGCCCTGCCGAAGACCGGTGCGAACCCGGCGGGCTCGGACTACACGCCCCCCCGGCCGACGGATAACACAAGCGTGATGTCGCACAAGACCACGGTCACCTACACGCAGACCCGCTTCGAGAAGGACTGGGCACCGCGCGACGAGAACGTGGTCAGTCAGGGCATGCGCCGCGTCATCGAGAAGACCACGGTGAAGAAGACCATCGACCTCGGTCACGGTACGCGGGTGAACTGCTCCACGGTCTTGTTCGTGCTGCCGGTGGGCTGCGGTGGCGAGGACCCCTCGAAGGCCGCGCATAAGGACGGCGACACACGCCTGAACATGGCTAATGCACCGCTGGTAAAGGATCTGCCGGGCGCGCCGCCTCAGCGCACGGAAGCCGAATGCATCGCCGCGTACCGTGCCGACGAGCGGGTCAAGGAGGGCTGCCCGACCGACACGCCGCTGAAGGCGATGGATCAGGAAAACGCCGAGCGCGCACGCCGCACGGGTAACTGACGCCTGCGACGCACGCCACGATTGTGCGGCGCGGCGTCAGCGTGGACACTAGCGCCCGATGCCGAACACTCTGCCCCCGGACAGCGAGCGACCCGACGCCGCCACATCGCTGCCCGTCTCGCCGCGCGAGGCGGCGATGCACGCGCTTGTCTACCGTCGTCTGCTGCGTGAGAAGCCGCGGGCGAGCGGCCGCCGGATCGCAGGCTGGGTCGGCACGCTGGTCATCCATCTGTTGTTTCTGTTCGGGATGATCCTGGGGCCGGCGTATGACGTTCTCCCGCCACCGCCCGAACCGGAGCACCCGGACGCCCTGCAGGTGCGCCTCATCGACAAGCCGCCACCGCCGAAGCCACCCGTGCGCGGCACGCCGTCGACGGCCGCCGTGGCCAAGGTCAAATACACCACGAAGTGGTCCACCGCAGCCAGTCGCGCGGCCCAGGGTTCGCACGCGGCCGCCGTGGCGGCGGCAAAAACGCCATCGCGCCCTGCCGTGGCGGTGCCAGCCGCACAAGCCCCCAGGGTGAAGGCCGCGCCGAAGCCGGCGGCGCCACCGCCGAGCATGGCGGCAGTGGCGGATCGCCCTTTGGTTCAGCCCAAGGCGCCGCCACCGCAGCCCGAACTGGAGAAGGTCCCGGTTCCTGCTCAGGCACCGCCGGATCTCGCGATGGATACGCCCAGGCCCCAGGTCGTGCCCCCGACATTCCAGCCGGAACCCGTGCGTCCGCCGCAGGCGGAAGGCCTCGCGCCGATGCCTCCCCCGGCCTCGCTGGCGATTCCGCCGACGCCAGCGTCGCAGATGACCGTTACGCCGACGCCGCCCACGATCACCTCCGAGAGGACGGCGCCCATCCCAAAAACGTCGATGACGCTGGCGACGGTTCCGCGGCCGGATGTGGAGGAAAGCGCGGCACCGCCGACGCCACAGGACGTGCCCTTGCCCGAGGTCGCTCCCGAGCCGGTGGCGCCGCCGAAGCCCGACCTGGCGATGGATACGCGCCCCGTTCCGCCGAAGGTATCCGTGCAGCCCGTGACCGCGCCGCCGGTCGAGGCCGATGCCGATCTCGAGGCCGTACCGCTCCCGGACGCGGCGGCCAGACCGACGGTGTCGGCACCCGTCGCTATGGTGGACCGCCCGGCGGTGCAGGCACCGGCGGTGTCGCCGGGTGAGATGCAGCGTCCGGTCGCCGGCGCCGAGACGGCGCCATCGGCGCCTGGTCAGGCCCCGGGCGACACGGCCGCCGGTGAATCGACGGCACAGGCGGCCGCCAGCCAGGGCAAGCAGGGTGACAACAAGGCGGCCGAGCCCGTGCAAGGCCAGTCGGCGGGTAAGGCATCCCCGGGCGACGCCAACGTCGCCGGCTCGAACACTCCTGGCGCGAACCAGGAGTCCGGCAAGCCGGGCGCGGCCAGGGGCGCGGACGAAGGCGACCGCGTCACCGGCGCCAACGGCACGTCGGATCGCAGCGACGGGGTCGCTGGCGGGCAGGGCGTAAAAGCGGGGCAGGTCGGCGCGTACACCGAGCTGAGGCCACGCGGAAATGTTCTGCCGCAGAACGGCGCGCGCGTGCATATCGACTACAAGGCGACCCGTTTCGACGGCGCCTGGACGCCCAAGGGCGAATCGTCCGTCGATACGGCCGTGCGTCATGGTGTCGAGGCGACGACGGTGAAGTTCGCGGTGCCGCTCCCTCGTGGCATCCGCCTCAATTGCACGGCGGGTCCGGGTAACGCCGGCAGCAAGGCGGCGGGCAATCCGGGAATGAATGCGATCTCCCTGCTGACGCTGGGCTGCAGCGGTGGCGACGGTCCGCCCAAGCCGGCCAGTCAGGACGCCGTGGCGAAGACCCAGACCATGGCGCCGGCGAAGCCGCTGGCGGAGAACCTGCCGCCCGCGAACAGCTCCACCGTCGCCGCCGCACCGGTCGCACTGGATAACACCGCGCTCTGCACGACGGCGCGCATCACCGGCGGGCCCTTGCCACCCGGTTGCGAGGCGTCGATCAAGATCAACGTGCCCGCGCCGTCGGCGAATTCCGGCTCGTGGGTACCCGCGAGCGATCAGTTCAAGTAGGCAGACGGCGAATCTCGGTGCCCGCGACCATGTCGTGGATCGCGCGGCGCCGTTGATCGAACCAGGCGGGACTCAGCAGGATCGCCCACCCGATGACCGGCGCCCACAGGGCCGCTTTCAGCGACGTCAGGGGAAAAATCAGCACGAGCGCGAGCGGAAGCGCCGCGATGACGAGGCGCACGGATCCGCGCTTCCAGCTCGCTCGCTCGCCCTTGGTATCCGTGACGCGGATGCGCCACGGCCGCATGCCGAGCGTCTGTCCGCCGCGCACCCAGGACAGCAGAAAATAAGCGCCCACCACGAGGCCCTGTAGCGGCTGATACCACCAGGTCAGCATCCGCCCGTGCTCGTCGAACAGCTTCCCGCCGGTGACCATCTGCGCGAGCAGGCCCACCACCATGACGATGGCGACGACCGCGAGCGCGTCGTAGACGATCGCCGCGAAGCGGCGCCATGCGGGAGCGGGCGAAGTCGGAGTCATGCGATTCCATGGCGTTGGCGACGCGGCATTGTAGACGGGATGCGCCATGCAAGCGGCGCGATAAATCGACAGCCGAATCCGGTTCCTTATCGCTCAAGTCAATGGTTTTTAAGCACTATGTGTGAAATGCTTCTCATTGACCCCGTGTGGTCCGTCTTCCTAGGCTGTCGACGAGGATGCGGTGATGGGCCGCGTCACCGACCAAGGACGCTTCGACATGGCGCTCAGACTGAGTTCGTCGTTCTCCGCACTGGATACCTACCTTCGCGCATTCGATGCGGACCAGCAAATGGTCCCGAAAGAATTCCTGCTGCTTCGTCGTGACGCGGACGATCATCTTTCGCGTGTCACCGAGATCGCTACCGGCGCATTTAGGCAGGCCGCCGATACGCTCGTGGAGACGATGCAGGCGTGCGCGCTGGAAGCAAGAAAGAAGCATCTGTCCGCGGAGCAGCGCGAGGTGCTCAAAGAAGCGGTGGAGCATCAGCTCGGGTATGTGATTGCAGGTTATCAGTCAACTCTTCAGCGGCTTTGAGCGATCCGCAACAGACGTGCGACTATCGCGGCGTATCCCTCGATCGTCTTTGCCATGCCCTCCGCCGCGTCAGTTGTCGTAAGCCCCGCCGAACTCGCCGCCGACGATACGCGCCTGATCGCCCGCTTCATCGAGCGCGTCTGGTCGGAAGACGGTCTCGCCGAGCGCACGCTCGAAGCCTACAAACGTGACCTTGAGGGGCTGGCGCGCTGGCTCGGCACGCGGGGAAAGGGACTGGCCACGGCCGGTCGCGACGATCTGTCCGCGTATCACGGCAGCCAGCCCGTCGCCGTGCGCAGCATGGCGCGGCGACAGTCGGCCTTTCGCCGGTTTTACGCGCAGCTGGCGCGCGACGACGGTGCGCGAGAGGATCCGACCTTGCTGATGCAGCGCCCGCGCATGCCGCGTGGACTGCCCAAGGCGCTTGCCGAGCGGGAGATCGAGTCGCTGATTGTCGCGCCGGACATCGGCACTCCGCTGGGCCAGCGTGACCGCGCAATGCTCGAATTGATGTACTCCTCCGGCTTGCGGGTGTCGGAACTGGTCGATCTGCCACTGGCGGGTCTGAACACGCGGCAGGGCGTACTGCGGGTCACCGGCAAGGGGGGCAAGGACCGGCTCGTGCCCGTGGGAGAGGAGGCGCTGGCGCATGTGGAAACCTACCTGCGCGAGGCGCGTCCCCTGCTGGCGAAAGGGCACGGCCAGCCGGCGGCGTTGTTCCTTTCGAAGCGGGGCGGAGCGATGACCCGGCAGATGTTCTGGACCCTCGTCAAACGTTATGCCGTGCAAGTGGGCATTCCATCGAAACGGGTATCCCCGCACGTCCTGCGTCACTCCTTCGCTACGCATCTTCTCAATCACGGCGCCGACCTGCGTGCCCTGCAGATGCTGCTCGGTCACAGTTCGCTGAGCACCACGCAGATCTACACCCTGGTGGCAAAGGAAGGTCTCAAGCGCCTTCACGCCCAGCACCACCCGCGTGGCTGATGCCCATGCCACAATCGGGGGAACCGAAAGCGGCGAACGTGTTCCAACGCTCTCCCGCATCCCCCCGGTGACAGATGGAGTCGTACCGATGTTGAAAAAAATCCTCCCGGCGCTGATGGCTGGCGCTTTCGCCATGGGCGCCCACGCCGCCGACGATACGAAAGCCGTCCGCGACGCGGTCGAGGCGCTTGGCCCGGGCATTACGGTGGATAGCATCTCCGCCGCGCCGATGCCGGGTTTCTATCAGGTCGTGGCCTCGGGCCGCATGGTTTATGTCAGCGCCGATGGCCGTTACATGATCAACGGCAACCTGGTCGACCTGAAGTCGAAGACCGATCTCAGCGCCGCCAGCTGGGCCGCCACACGCAAGGTCGAGCTCGCCAAGGTGCCGGCCTCGCAGCGCCTCATCTACGCGCCCGCCAATCCCAGGCACACCGTCACCGTCTTTACCGACGTCGACTGCGGTTTCTGCCGCCAGCTGCACTCGCAGATCGCCGAGTACAACAAGCAGGGTATCGCGGTGGAGTACGTGTTCTGGCCGCGCGAGGGCGTGAAAACCACGGCGGGCAACGACACCCCGTCGTATACCAAGGCCGTCTCGGTCTGGTGCGCCGCCGACCGCAAGAGCGCCTTCAACGCGGCGATGAGCGGCGCGACCCCCAAGGCCGCCACCTGCGCCAATCCGGTGAAGGACGAGTTCGAGCTGGGCGAGCGTCTGGGCGTGAACGGCACCCCGACCATCGTTACCGAGAACGGCGACGTCGTAGGTGGCTATGTCACCCCGGCTCAGCTGCTGAAGGCCCTTCAGGCTCCGGCCGGCACCATTCGCGGCGGCTGATCCGGCCGGTCGCCGGCAACATCGGGCCCGCCCCGATGTTGCCGCGCAACATCATGTAGAATGGGCGTTTTCCTTCAGCGCCTATACCTCCCCGCATGATCGCACTCGACGGGCAGAGCGCCCTCTCTCCATTTCGCCTCGAACGACTGAACGCCCACCTGGATGCCCTGCATCACGGGACGCGGGTTCAGGCCGCCTGGTTCACGTACTTCGTGGACGGCTCCGCCGCGCCGGAGGGTGAGGCGCGTGCGCGTCTGCTCGCCGTGCTCGAGGCGAAGACCACGGCCCCCGAAAACGCGACGTTCTGGGTCGTGCCGCGGCTGGGCACCATTTCCCCCTGGTCGAGCAAGGCCACCGACATCCTTCACGGCGCGGGTTTCGACGTGCGCCGTGTGGAGCGTGGCACCGCCTGGCAGGTCACCGGCATGCCGGCGGCCGGCGATCCGGCCTACGCCTCGGTGATGGCCGCGTTCTGCGACCCGATGGTGCAGTCGCCGCTGACTCGTCTGGATGACGCCGCCGGCCTGTTCCTGGCGGGCGAGCCGGGTCCTCTGGGTCATGTGGAACTGGGCAGCGACGCCAGCGCGGCGCTGGCCGCCGCCAACAAGGAACTGGGCCTGGCCCTGGCCGACGACGAAATCGCGTACCTGGCGGATCGTTACGCCGAGATGGGTCGTCCGCCGACCGACGCCGAGCTGATGATGTTCGCCCAGGCGAACTCCGAGCACTGCCGGCACAAGGTGTTCAACGCCAGCTGGACGCTGGACGGCAAACCGCAGGACATCTCGCTGTTCGGCATGATCAAGAACACGCACCAGAAGTCGCCCGCGCACACCTTGTCCGCGTACCACGACAACGCGGCGGTGATCGAAGGCTATGAAGGCCAGCGCCTGTTCGTCGATCCCGCCGACGGCGTGTTCCGCACGGTGGCGGAATCCGCGCCGTACGCGATCAAGGTGGAAACGCACAACCATCCGACGGCGATCGCACCCTGGCCGGGCGCGGCCACCGGTGCCGGTGGCGAGATCCGCGACGAGGGTGCCACGGGCCGCGGTGGCAAGCCGAAGGCCGGCCTCACCGGGTTCTCGGTGTCGCACCTGCGTATTCCGGGCTTGCCGCGCCCGTGGGAAAAAGATCGTCCGCTGCCGCCGCGCATGGCCTCGGCGTTTGAAATCATGCGTGACGGTCCGCTCGGCGCCGCCGCGTTCAACAACGAATTCGGTCGTCCCGCGCTGGGCGGCTACTTCCGCACCTTCGAGCAGGAAACCGGCGAGAAGGGCGTTCGTCGTGGTTACGACAAGCCGATCATGATCGCCGGCGGTCTTGCCGCCATCCGTCCCGACCACGTGCAGAAGCGTGCCGTCCGTCCGGGCGACAAGGTCATCGTGCTCGGTGGTCCCGCGATGCTGATCGGCCTGGGCGGCGGTGCCGCCTCGTCGGTCTCGTCGGGTACCTCCAGCGCGGAGCTCGATTTCGCCTCCGTGCAGCGCGATAACCCGGAAATGGAGCGCCGTTGCCAGCAGGTCATCGATGCCTGCTGGGCGCGCGGCGAGCACAACCCCATCGTCAGCATCCACGACGTCGGCGCGGGCGGTGTGTCCAACGCCATCCCCGAAATCCTCAACGACGCCGGCGTCGGTGGCATCATCGACCTGTCGAAGCTGCCTTGCGACGACCCGACGCTCTCGCCCATGCAGGTGTGGAGCAACGAATCGCAGGAGCGCTACGTCCTCGCCATCGGGCCGGACGAACTCCCCGAGTTCGAGGCGTACTGCGCGCGCGAGCGCTGCCCGTACGCGGTCGTCGGCGATGCGACGGAAGAAGCCCGCCTGATCGTTCGCGACACGCGACGCGACATCACCGTGATCGATCTCGGCATGGATGTGCTGTTCGGCAAGCCGCCGCGCATGCACCGCGACGCCGTGACGGTAAAACCGCGCGTCGACCTGGTCGCCGACCTCTCCGGTATGGGCATGGATGAAGCGCTGCTGCGCGTGCTTCGCCTGCCCGCCGTCGGCAGCAAGAACTTCCTCATCACCATCGGCGATCGCACCGTCGGGGGCCTCAACGCGCGCGACCCCATGGTCGGCCCGTGGCAGGTGCCGGTGGCCGATGTCGCCGTCACCATGACCGATTTCGACGGCTACACCGGTGAAGCGATGGCCATGGCGGAGCGTGCTCCCATCGCGCTGTTGTCCAGCGCCGATGCCGCGCGCATGGCCGTGGGTGAAGCGATCACCAATCTCGCCGCCGCCTCACTGAAGCTGGACGAAGTGCGCCTGTCCGCCAACTGGATGGCCGCGGTCAATCACCCCGGCGAAGACGCCGCGTTGTTCGACGCGGTCAAGGCGGTCGGCATGGATCTGTGCCCGGCGCTGGATATCTCGGTGCCGGTCGGCAAGGACTCCCTCTCCATGCAGACCGTGTGGACCGACGAGGCGGGCAAGGCGCAGAAGACCGTCTCGCCTGTATCGCTCGTCATTACCGGCTTCGCCCGCGTCGACGACGTGCGCCGCACGCTCACGCCGCAGCTCAAGCTCGATCGTGGCGATACGGAGCTCTGGCTCATCGATCTGGGGGCCGGTCGCGATCGTCTCGGCGGCTCCGCGCTCACCCAGGTATTCAACCGCGGCGGCGGCGTGCCGCCGGATCTGGATGACCCGAAGCGCCTGCGCGCCATGTTCGAGCTCATCCAGGAAGCCAATCGCTCCGGCCTGCTGCTCGCGTATCACGATCGCTCGGACGGTGGTGCCATCGTCACGCTCCTCGAAATGGCGTTCGCGGGTCACTGCGGCCTCGAGATCCGTCTCGACGGCTGGGCCGAAGCCACGCTTCGCGCACTCTTCAACGAAGAACTGGGTGCGGTGGTGCAGGTGGCTTCGGCCAATCGCGAAGCCTTCGAAGGCTTGCTGGTGAAGTACGGCCTCGCGGGTATGACCCACATGGTCGGTCGCCCGAAGGAAAAGCTCGGCATCAAGATGCACCTGAACGGCGAAACCGCGTTCAAGTGGAACTGGACCGAGCTGTTCCGCGCCTGGAACGAGACCAGTCACGCCATGCAGCGTCTGCGCGACAACCCGCACAGCGCCGACCAGGAAAGCGAGTGGCGCCTCGACGATGCCGATCCGGGCATCTCGCCGAAGCTCACGTTCGACCCTGCCGACGACATCGCCGCGCCGTACATTCAGTCCGGCAAGCGCCCGCGCGTGGCGATCCTGCGCGAGCAGGGCGTGAACGGCCAGGTGGAGATGGCCGCCGCGTTCGATCGTGCCGGCTTCGACGCGGTCGATGTGCACATGACCGACCTCGTTTCCGGTCGTCATCACCTGAAGGACTTCGTGGGCCTCGCGGCCTGCGGTGGGTTCTCCTACGGTGACGTCCTGGGGGCCGGCCGCGGCTGGGCTACCTCGATCCTCTACAACGACGCGCTGCGCGAGCAGTTCGCCCGGTTCTTCGAAGACGGCAGCAAGTTCGCGCTGGGCGTGTGCAATGGCTGCCAGATGCTGTCGCAGCTGAAGGACATCATTCCCGACGCGAAGCACTGGCCGCAGTTCCTGCGCAATCAGTCGGAGCAGTACGAAGCCCGCGTGGCCACGCTCGAGATCCTCGACACGTCGAGCGTCTTCTTCCGTGGCATGGCGGGTTCGCGCATTCCGGTGGCGGTCGCGCACGGCGAAGGCCGCGTGTACTTCCCCAACGTCTGCAGCCCCTCGAAGAGCCACGGCGCCGCACGCTTCGTCGACAACCGCGGCAGGCCGACCGAGAGCTACCCGCTCAATCCCAACGGGTCGCCGGGCGGTCTCGCCGCGTTCACCGCCGCCGACGGTCGCGTCACGATCATGATGCCGCACCCGGAGCGTGTGTTCCGTAGCGCGCAGCTGAGCTGGCATCCGGAAAACTGGGGCGAAGACTCCCCGTGGATGCGCATGTTCCGCAATGCGCGGGCCTGGGTCGGCTGATTCTCCGGAGACGACGGTGAATACACCCGGCCTTACGAGCGTTGTCGTCGTCCTTGCGGACAGCGGCCCGTTCACGCGCGAGTGCGTGGATCACGCGCTCGCCAGTGACGTGCCCGTCGAAGTCATCGTCGTCGATAACGGCTCGGCCGATGGCGTACCCGAGTCGCTGGACCGCGCCTATGCGGGCGACGACCGGGTTCGGGTCGTTTACAACCGTGCCAATCTCGGCTTCGGCCCCGCCGTCAACCGCGGTGCGGCGCAGGCGCGCGGGGAACGTCTGCTCATCCTCAATCCCGACTGCCTCGTCGAGTCGGACACCATCGCGCGGATGTCCGCACACATCGATGTCCACACCGGCATCGTCGGAGCGGTCGTATGCGACAACGAGGGTCATCCCGACCCGGCATCGCGCCGCCGTGATCCGTTGCTGGCTCGCGCGCTGCGTACCAAGCTGGGACTGGCCGGTGACGCGGGTATCGATATTCAGGGGCCCATTCCCAGTGGCGCGGAAGAGGTCGAGATCGTCTCCGGCGCCATCATGCTCATTCCGCGTCAGGTGTTCGACCGCCTGGCGGGCTTCGACGAAACCTACTTCCTCCACTGCGAGGATATGGATCTCTGTCGCCGTGCGCGCGACGCCGGATACCGGGTCGTCCTCTCCGGCGACGTGCGTGTCCTGCACGGGAAGGGCGGATCCAGCCGTCATCGTCCCGTTTTCGTCAGCCGCCACAAGCATCGCAGCATGTACCTCTGGTTTCGCCGGCACGATCCCTCCGCGCGTAACCCGTTCGTGCGCTGGGCGGTCTGGCTCGGCATCTGGAGCCATTTCCTGCTGAAGATCCCCGGCCAGCTGATGCGCAAGCCGCGATGAGCGCGCGGAAAGGCGGTGGTCTCGCCACTATCGGGCTGCTATCGGTCACGGCGATCTGGGGATCCACCTTCGTCCTCATCAAGGACGTCGTCGGTCGTATGGCGGTGGTCGATTTTCTTGCCGTGCGCTTCCTTCTCGCCGCCATCGTGATGCTCGTGCTCTTCGCGCGGCCGGTCTGGCGTCTTGGTCGTGCGGAGCGCAGGCGTGGCCTCGCACTCGGCGTGCTCTATGGGTTCGCGCAGTGGCTGCAGACGGAAGGCCTCGCGCTGACCTCGCCCAGTGTCAGTGGCTTCGTTACCGGCATGTATGTCGTGCTTACGCCGATTCTGGCGCTCGTGCTGTTCCGCCAGCGTATGCCGCTGAGTACATGGCTGGCCGTCGTGCTGGCGACCGCGGGCCTCGGAGTTCTGGCCCTGAACGGCTTCCAGATCGATATCGGTGTGCTGCTGACCCTCGCGTCCGCGGCCTTGTACGCGCTGCACATCGTTGGACTGGGCCATTGGTCGAAACCGGGCGATGCCTTCGGCATGTCGGCCGTCCAGATGGTCGGTATCGCCGCCGTGTGTCTGCTTGCGACGCTGCCCCATCATGGCCCGTCGTTGCCGCCGGACGGCAAGGCCTGGATCGCCGTGCTGTACATGGCGCTGGTCGCGGGCGCCTTTGCGATGCTGGTGCAGACCTGGGCACAGGCGCACATGCCGGCGACCCGCGCCGCGATCGTGATGACGACCGAGCCGGTGTTCGCGGCGGGATTCGCCGTCCTGCTTGGCGTCGACGCGCTTACGACGCGCATGGTCGTTGGCGGAACGATGGTGCTTGCCGCGATGTATCTGGTGGAGCTGGCGCCCCGCTTCCGCCGGCGTCGGCCGGCGGAAGCGTTGCATCACGACATCGGATAGCGGTTACTTCGTGGTCGTGAACTTGTAGGTCATCGTGTTCTTGTAGGTTTTGCCCGGCTCCAGGCGCGCGGAGCCGAAGTCCGGATGGTTCGGGGTATCGGGGAAGATCTGCGGCTCGAGCGCGAAGGCATCGCCCTGACGATAGATACCGCCCGATTTGCCCGACGACGTCGCGTCGAGAAAATTACCCGAATAGAACTGCAGGCCCGGCTGTGCCGACCACAGCGACAGCACGCGTCCGCTCTTCGGATCCGTCACCCGCGCCACCTCGCGCGGCTGCGCGGCTTCCTTCCGTGAGATCACCCAGTTGTGGTCGTAGCCCCGGCCGAAGACCAGCTGCTGTTCTTTCGAGTCGCGGATGTCCTTGCCGATCGGCTTGGCCTTGCGGAAATCGAAATCGGTTCCCGCCACGTTGCGCACTTCGCCCAGCGGAATCGCCGTCGCGTCGGTGGGCAGATACGCATCGCCCGCGATCATCAGTACCTGGTCCATGACGCTGCCGCTGCCTTCACCGCTGAGGTTCCAGTAGGTGTGGTTGGTGATGTTGACGATGGTCGGCGCGTCCGTCGTCGCGGTGTATTCGATGGTCAGCTCGTTCTTGTCATTCAGCGAATACTTCGCCGTGGCGGTGAGCTTGCCGGGGTAACCCTGGTCGCCATCGGGACTGACGTAGGTCAGCGTGACGCTGGGCGTGGCGCCGGATTCGACCTTGTCGACGGTCCAGATGACCTTGTCGAAGCCGACCTTGCCGCCGTGGAGGGAGTTCGGGCCATTGTTCACCGGTACCGAGTACTGCTTTCCATCGAGCGTGAACTTGCCCCTGGCGATACGGTTGGCATACCGGCCAACGGTGTTGCCGAAGTACTGCGGATTGTCGAAAGTGCCCTTCAGGTCGGGGTAGCCGAGGACGATGTCACCCGGTTTACCGTTGCGATCCGGCACATCGAGTGCGTAGAGCGCGGCCCCGAGCGACAAGACTTTCGCGGTCATCCCCTTGCCGTTGGTGAGGGTGACCACGGTGACGTCCTTGCCATCCGGCGTCGTGCCGAAAGAGGCCCTGGAAGCTTCGCCGGCGGTTGCCGCGGCGGAAGTTGCCAGGAGGATCGCCGAGACCAGTGCGCTTACCGGTTTCATCACAACTCGACTCCTTTGGGTGGGTAGTCCTGCGACCAGATCATATTTGTCCGACAAGTGACAAGTTGCGCTGCATCATCGCGTAACGCCGTTACGTCGCTAGGATGGGCGGGTCGTTGCGGAAAAGGCATGGTGTGATGGCTGGGAAGGCGGGCGGGGCGAAGAATCTGCATGCGAGAGTGACCGAGGACATCGGCGAATCCATCGTCAGCGGCGTCTTCGCGCCGGGCGATGCCTTGCCCGGGGAAGCCGTGCTCGCCGAGCAGATGTCGGTCAGCCGGACCGTGCTGCGCGAGGCGCTGAAGGTCCTGGCCTCGAAAGGCCTGATCGAGACACGCCAGAAGACCGGTATGCGCGTGCGCGAGCCGAAGTTCTGGAAGCACCTCGATGCCGACGTGCTGGGCTGGCGCTGCGCGTCCATGCCGACGGAAGACTTTGTCGAGAAGCTGGTCGAGATGCGCGAGATCATCGAGCCCGCCGCCGTCATGGCCGCGGCGCGGCGACGCGAGCCGGAGCAGCTTGCCGTCATCGCCGCGGCACTGAAGGGTATGGAGGATGCCGCCGACCTCGATGCCTGGGCCGCGGCGGACCTGCGCTTCCATGAGGCGGTGCTGGCCGCGACGAATAACGAACTGCTGAGCGCCTTGTTTTCGGTGATCGAGACGGCGCTGGCGACGTTCTTCGTGATGTCCGCGCGCACGGCGAAGCATTTCAAGTACTCGCTGCCGCAGCATCGGGCGGTGTACGAAGCCATTCGTCGACGTCGTCCGAATGAGGCCGCCGTGGCCGTGCGTGCCCTGATCGCCGATTCGCGGGCGAACATGCGTAAGGGGCGGAAAAAATAGGGCCGCGACTTCCGTCGCGGCCCTCGCTCAAACGCCGACGGGCGATATCAGCAACAACGCCCACCCGTCCCCCGATACCGCGCTTCCTGCCTCTCACGGAAAAACTGCGAGTAAGTAGGAATATCGTGTTCGGGGTGATGCTCGCGCAGGTGTTTCACATACACGTCGTAATCCGGCACGCCGCAGCAGAGGCGGGCGGTCTGGACCGCCCACTTCCATAGCGAGCGCGGCGCGTTCGGTGTGTTCGTGTCCATGGCGGCCTCCTCAGTTCGCCACGCTCGACAGCGCGACGTAGGGTTCTTCCTGCGCGGTCGGGCGGTTGGCCTTCCACGCGCGGACGATCGCACGCAGCGAGAAGAACAGCATGGTCAGCACCAGCAGCATGAACAGCGCGGTGAGGATCATGTCCACGCGGTTATTGGTGATGATGCGCTGCATTTCATCAGCGGTCTTGGCGGGTGCGAGCAGCTTGCCGGACGCGGCGGCGTCGGCGTACTTCTGCATGGCAGCCGTGAAGCTGATCTTCGCGTCGAACAGCTTCTGCCAGCCGGCGGTGAGCGTGCAGATCACCAGCCAGGCGGCGGGAACCGCGGGCACCAGCACATAGCGCTCGCGCTTCAGCTTCACCGTCACCACCGTTGCGAGCATCAGCGCGATCGCGGCCAGCATCTGGTTGGCGATGCCGAACAGCGGCCACAGCGTATTGATACCGCCGAGCGGGTCCACGGCGCCCTGATAGAGGAAGTAACCCCAGAGGCCGACGCAGATCACGGTGGCGACGACATTGCCCAGCCAGGAATCGGTCCGCTTGAGCGGCGCCCAGGCCATGCCGGCCAGTTCCTGGATCATGAAGCGGCCGACACGCGTGCCGGCATCGACGGTGGTGAGGATGAACAGCGCTTCGAACAGAATCGCGTAGTGGTACCAGAGCGCCATCATGCCTTCGCCGGGCATGATCCCGTGCAGCAGCTGGGCCATGCCTACGGCCAGGGTTGGCGCGCCGCCAGCGCGGCCGAGGATGGTGCTTTCACCGATGTTGCGTGCCGTGTCCGTCAGCTCGGCGGGAGTCACCGTAAAGCCCCAGCCGCTGATGGCCTGAGCGGCCGCTTCCGCGGTGGTGCCGACCAGGGCACCGGGGGAGTTCATGGCGAAATACACCCCCGGGTGCAGCGACGACGCGGCGATCAGGGCCATGATGGCGACGAAGGCCTCCATCAGCATGCCGCCGTAGCCGACCATACGGGCCTCGCCCTCATTGGCCAGCAGCTTGGGGGTGGTACCCGACGCGATGATCGAGTGCCAGCCCGATACCGCACCACAGGCGATCGTGATGAACAGGAACGGGAACAGGTTGCCGGCGAAGACGGGCCCGGAGCCGTCGATGAACTTGGTGACCGCCGGCATCTGCAGGGTCGGCGCCGCCAGGAAGATCGCGAGGGCGAGCAGGGCGATCGTGCCGATCTTGAGGAAGGTCGACAGGTAGTCGCGCGGTGCCAGCAGCAGCCAGACGGGCAGGACGGAGGCGAAGAAGCCGTAGCCGATCAGCCACCAGGCCAGGGCCCTGGCGTCGTAGTCGAACAGGTTGGCCAGGGCCGGCGTATCGGCCACCGTCTTGCCGTACCAGATGGACGCCAGCAGCAGAACGAGGCCGATGATCGATACCTCGAGAATGCGTCCGGGTCGGACGTACCTCAGATAGAGACCCATCAGCAGGGCGATGGGGATGGTTGCCGCGACGGTGAACGTTCCCCAGGGGCTGTGTGTCAGTGCCTTGACTACGACCAGCGCCAACACCGCCAGCACGATCATCATCAGGACCAGTACGCCGACCATGGCGATGACGCCGGGCACTTCACCCAGTTCGGCACGAAGCATGTGGCCGAGGGAGCGGCCATCGCGACGCAGGGACAGTCCGAGGATCATGAAATCCTGGACGGCGCCGGCGAAGACAACGCCGACCAGAATCCAGAGCGTGCCCGGCAGATAGCCCATCTGAGCCGCGAGAACGGGACCGACGAGGGGACCGGCGCCGGCGATAGCGGCGAAGTGGTGCCCGAAGACCACCCACTTGTCGGTGGGGACATAGTCCAGCCCGTCATTGCGCAGCACCGATGGTGTCGCGCGGCTCGGGTCGAGCTGAAGCACCTTGTCGGCGATCAGGCGGCTGTAAAAACGGTAGCCGATCAGGAAAACGGCGATGGAAGCCGTCACCAGCCAGATCGCGTTGATGGGCTCGCCGCGTCGCAGGGCGACGACGCCGAGGCACCATGCGCCGACGATGGCGATGGCGGCCCACAGGATTTTCCCCGCGGGACTGGGTTTGGGAATGGCGCTTTGCATCGTTTGGGTGCTCCCCTTGCAGATGTGACAAGGGTCGTCCTGCCCGGGATGAGGGTCAATGTCCCAGGGGTGGTTCACGCATTAGCCATTGGTCGTATGGCTCCGTACCCGGGCGCGTGCTGCGGTGCGGTGACGGGAGGCTTGAGCCCGGCGCCATCCGCCGCCATGCTTGAGGCAATCCCACTCCCCGGGCATGACCATGATCCGCGACATTCTCAAGATGGGCGATGAGCGCCTGCTGCGCGTGGCACCGCCCGTGCCCGATACGATGATCGGCTCGGCGGAACTGGACACGCTCATCCAGGACATGTTCGACACGATGCATGATGCAGGCGGCGTTGGTCTTGCCGCGCCGCAGATCGGCGTGGACCTGCAGCTGGTGATCTTCGGCTTCGATTCGAGCGAGCGCTATCCGGACGCGCCGCCGGTTCCGCAGACGATCCTGCTCAATCCGGTGATCACGCCCTTGTCCCAGGATATGGAAGAGGGCTGGGAAGGCTGCCTTTCGGTGCCCGGCCTGCGCGGGGCGGTGAATCGCTATTCGCTGATTCGCTATCAGGGCGTGGACCCCGGCGGTGCGCCGATCGATCGTACCGCCGAAGGCTTTCATGCCCGCGTGGTGCAGCATGAATGTGATCATCTCATCGGTCGGCTGTATCCGTCGCGGATCACCGACTTTACGAAATTCGGCTTCACCGAGGTGCTTTTCCCCGGCATGGACGTCGGCGACGACTGAAGGCGTTCTTCTTTAAGATTCGCCGTATAGACGCCTATACGGCGAAATTACTTAAGTAATTTCTTGCCGGAATCTCGCGTGATACGGTTCCGGGCCTGGCAGGACATGGCACGGCTGGCGAAGCTGCGGCGCTTATTCCGCTTCCGCGAGCGCCTCGACTATCACCAGCAACGCCTTGCGACGCTCCTTCGGAAGCCGGCTTACAAGACCGACAAGGCGTAGCTGCTCACGCGAATCCGCGCGGTAGAGAGCCGGACTCTCGCGCACGCCGGTGGCGCCATTGGGGGAGCCGCGACCTGTCGCAAGCCATTCAAAGTTCACGCCAAATCGGGTCGCCATATCGATCTGGCGCTCGAGTTCGGGAAGGCCAAGATCGCTCAGCCACTTGCGTGCCGTCTCACGGCTGACATCGAAAAGATCGGCCAGCTGCGTGATGCGGCCGCGGCCTTTCTTCACGCCAGCCATGTCCAGCGCGACATGCAGGCGTTGGGAAAAACCTCGGTTCATAGGTGGCATGACAACTCCGGTAGAACGCGGTGGCGCCTTAAGCCCGGTATTGTTGGATAGCGTGCAGCGCGAGCGTAAGCCTTTTGCAGTTGCCAAGTCGTGCAATTTGCGACTGCCTTTTGTTTTGCTTAGTGCTCGCGGTGCAAGTTGACCAACTTTCTCAAGTCATCAGCGGCGCGATGTGCTACGTCCGCAAAGTCCGGACCGCCGCTAGCGTAAAGGATGGCGCGCGAGGAAGAAATCATCAGTCCCGTGCCATCGGCGGTTTTTCCTTGCCTGAGAACCGCTTCCACGTCACCGCCCTGTGCTCCGATGCCCGGAACGAGGAGCGGCATGTCACCCACCGCCAAACGCACCCTGCCAAGCTCTTCCGGCCACGTCGCACCGGTCACGAGGGCGCAATTGCCGTTTGTGTTCCATTCGCGGGCGATCGTTTCGGCGACGCGTATGTAAAGCGGCTGTCCGCCGCAATCGAGTGCCTGAAAATCTTTCCCGCCCGGATTGGACGTGCGGCAAAGCAGGATCACGCCTTTGTCCGCGCGTTCGAGAAACGGGGCGATCGAGTCGTGACCGAGGTATGGATTGAGCGTTACCGCATCGGCGTCGTAACGGTCGAAAGCCTCGGCGGCATAGTGTTTCGCCGTCGATCCGATGTCGCCACGCTTGGCGTCGAGAATGACGGGGATGCCTGGCTGGGTCGCATGGATATGCGCGATGACGCGCTCCAGCGCATCCTCCGCGCGCTGCGCGGCGAAATGAGCGATCTGCGGCTTATAGGCGCAGACCAGGCCTGCCGTCGCATCGACGATGGCGCGGCAGAATTCGAAAATGCCTTCGTTGCCGGACAGCCCGGCCGGCAGACGACCCGGTTCCGGGTCGAGGCCCACGCAGAGCAATGAATCGTTGCGACGCCAGGCGTCCTTCAGTGCGGTCATGAAGTTCATGGATGGCTTCGCTCGCTGAATTTGGGGGTGTTACAAGAGATTACTTAAGTAATTTTTTGTAACAGGTTCCGGCAGGAGCGCGCCTTGCGCGCGAAAGGCATTCTCGCGACAGGCCTTTCGCGCGCAGGGCGCGCTCCTACACAGGGTGACGACTTCGTCAGACCAGTTTCTTGTATTTGACGCGCTTCGGGCCGGCGTCATCACCGAAGCGACGCTTCTTGTCGGCTTCGTATTCGTTGTAGTTGCCCGGGAAGAACTCGACGTGCGAGTCGCCTTCGAACGCGATGATGTGTGTGGCGATGCGATCGAGGAACCAGCGGTCATGCGAGATGACCACGGCGCAGCCCGGAAACTCGAGCAGGGCGTCTTCGAGCGCGCGCAGGGTTTCCACGTCGAGATCGTTGGACGGCTCATCGAGCAGCAGCACGTTGCCACCCTGGAGCAGCGTCTTGGCCATGTGCAGGCGGCCACGCTCACCACCCGACAGCTGACCGACGATCTTCTGCTGGTCGGTACCCTTGAAGTTGAAGCGGCCGATGTACGAGCGTGACTGGATTTCGAAGTTGCCGATGGTGAGGATGTCCGAGCCGCCCGACACTTCCTGCCACACGTTGTTTTTCGGATCCAGGGCGTCGCGCGACTGGTCGACGTAGGCGAGCTTGACCGTATGGCCATGCTTGACCTCGCCCGAGTCCGGCTTTTCCAGGTTCATGATCATCTTCATGAGCGTGGACTTACCGGCGCCGTTCGGGCCGATGATGCCGACGATGGCGCCCGGCGGGATCTTGAACGACAGGTCTTCGATGAGCATGCGGTCGCCGAACGACTTGGTGACGTTCTTGAACTCGATGACCTCCTGACCCAGGCGCTCACCGGGCGGAATGAAGATTTCGTTCGTCTCGTTACGGCGCTGGTACTCGACCGAGTTCAGTTCCTCGAAGCGGTTGATACGCGCCTTGCCCTTGGACTGACGTCCCTTGGCTGCCGTGCGGATCCAGTCGAGTTCCTTCTGCAGAGCCTTCTGACGCGACTTCTCCTGGTTGGCTTCCTGCTTCAGGCGCTCGCCCTTCTGCTCGAGCCATTCGGTGTAGTTGCCCTTCCAGGGAATGCCGCGACCGCGATCGAGTTCGAGGATCCACTCGGCGGCGTTGTCGAGGAAGTAGCGGTCATGGGTGACCGCGACCACGGTGCCCGGGTAATCGTGCAGGAAGGTTTCGAGCCAGTCGACCGACTCGGCGTCGAGATGGTTGGTGGGCTCGTCGAGCAGAAGCATGTCCGGCTTGGACAGAAGCAGGCGGCACAGGGCGACGCGGCGCTTCTCACCGCCGGAGAGGGGGCCGACGAGGGCATCCCAGGGCGGCAGGCGCAGCGCGTCGGCGGCCACTTCGAGCTGGCGCTCGAGCGCATGCGCATCGTTGGCGGCGAGGATGCCTTCGAGGGCCTCCTGCTCCTTGGCGAGCTTGTCGAAGTCGGCGCCTTCTTCCGCGTAGGCCGCGTAGACCTCTTCGAGGCGCTTCTGGGCGTCCAGGACCTCGGAGACGCCTTCTTCGACCACTTCGCGTACGGTCTTGTTCGGGTCGAGGTCCGGCTCCTGCGCGAGATAGCCGATTTTCGTACCCGGATTGGCGCGGGCCTCACCCTGGAAGTCCTTGTCGACGCCGGCCATGATCCGCAGCACCGTCGACTTGCCCGAGCCGTTGATACCAAGCAGGCCGATCTTGGCGCCAGGGAAGAAGGACAGGGAAATGTCCTTGATGATGTGGCGTTTCGGGGGGACGATCTTGCTCACCCCATTCATGGTGTAGATGTATTGCATGCGGCCTCCGGAAGGCGCGGCCGCCTGCCCTCCGAGGTGGAGGGGGCGTCGACGCGCGGGTACAAACTCCCATTATAGCGGGTCGCGGGAGGTGCCAGTGACGCCGCGGGGCGGGTCTGCGACCGGTTCCGGGAGCAGGGCGGATATTCCCGTAGGCCAGCCGCCCGGCGGTTGTCCGTGGACCCACCGCGGCGGTCCGGGGCCGGTAACCTTCCGCTCCCCGGCGGGTCTTCCGCCCTCATTCAAGGACTGAATGCATGTTTCTCCCCGTCTTTCGTGCCGGCCCGTGCCTGCTGGCGGCTCTCCTCCTCGCCACGCCGTGTGCGTTCGCGCACGGGCCGGAACATCCGCTCCCGCCCGCCGCGCCCGCCGACGATCCGGTGAGTGGCTTCGTCGAGGCGTTCGATAAAGCGGTGGCTGCCGGGCTGCCCGCCGACATCGCCGTGCCGGTCGACGTCCACCGCCCGCGCCGCGACGTCGCGGCGGCGCAGCTCGTCGTGCAGGATGCTCTGAATATCGAGGTAGACATTCCGGGGATGCCCGCCGGGCGCATGTATCGCGGTCTGTTTGGCGGGCGGGAGGCGGCGATCACCCGGATCGGCACTCAGGTCGATATCAGCGTGCCCGTCCGGGACGGTGTCGATGTCACGGGCTATACGGCAGGGAGTCCGGATGTGCTGCGGGAGCGTGTACGGAACCCCGACGCTCCCGAGCCCGGACGCCGTCCCGTCCCCCGGCCGCGTGACGAGTCGCACGTCATGCCGGGGTGGCCGTTCGACATGGACCCGCCGTTATTGTCGGAGCAGGCATCGCTGGGGCGCGGCGTCCGCGCCATCGAGGATCCGCTGGCCTATTCCCCTCATTTCTTCGTTCTGATTCACGACGATCTCGACGCCAGACCGCTGCATATCCACTCCGTGTTCGCCGCCTGGTGGCTTACGGAACTCGCGCGCAAGATCCTGCCGGCGGAGAACATCCGCATGTCCTACCGCTATCGGATACCCGGCGTCACCGACATGCCTTACGGCTACCCCGAGGCGCTGGACAACTGGCACGAGACCGTCAAGGCCTATGCCGAACTTTACGGCCTGGCCCATGGCAAGACCTACAAACACAAATACCTGCTCATGAGCCGCGACCGCCCGATGACGGACGCTTTCGGGGTGGCGTTCGAGGGCGGCAACGAGGCCATGGCGTCCACCGAAGGCCGGGTCAACATCGTGGCCCACGAGTTCGGTCACACCCTGGGCGCCGAGCACGGACTGGCCGAGCGACGTTACGAAGGCTGGTGGTGGTGCGTGACCAACATGGCGACAGGTACCGCCGATCTCATCGGCGACTGCCACCGCTTTTCGTACGACAACGCCCGGCGCATCCGTTCATATCTCCGGCACGGTCCCGACCCGGAGGTGCTGGCCGAACGCAGCTTCTCCATGATCCTGAACTGAGCCGGTCAGGGTTCCAGGGCGCGCCTCACGTAGGCGCGAATCTGGTCGTCGTTGCGCCTGGAGTAGTAGCGGCAGCTGACGAAGCCGATGGTGTAGTCCTTCATGTTGGTCACGCACCAGCGGGTCTCGGCGTATTCGTGCCGCGCATCCAGCAGGTGACCGAATTCATGAGCCACGATGTGACGCGGGCCCCAGCCCGTGGCCATGGCCACCCCTCGCATGGCTTCGGACTCACCGTACGTGCCTTCCTGCCTCCATCGGGTCGGTCTGTCGCCGACGAAAAGCATGTACTTGGTCAGTCGATCGGGTCGTTCGCCCCGCGCCTCCGCGTACTTCCGCGCATTGACCAGCAGCTCCCGATAGAGCGCCTCCGGCTTTGCATTCATGTAATCGAGATCGGTGATACCCGGCACGTTGGCCTGCAGGATGACCTTGATCGCGACGCCGGGCCGCACCGCCGTTTCCATATCCTTGATCCACCAGCCCAGGTACCAGTGATGGAACTTCGCGTAATCGGGCTCACCCGCGCGGTCGTGCAGGAAGATCCAGAAGCGCAACGCATCGGGCCCCGCCGGGTCGTCGTCGTTCTCCGGCGGCGTCGGCGAGCGGTTCGCAAGGGCGGCGGCTCGCCGGGAACGCGTCAGCTTGCCCTCCGCGGGTTCGTCGACGGAAATATTCAGCGTCTCGCCAGTCCGGGAGAACACGGCTTCCTGGCCGGCGACGTTACCCGTATACAGCGTGGCGTGATTGCCGTCCGGAAGCACCACGTCGCTGTTGAGGCGCCGGGCCACGAGCACCCGGCGGGCGGTCTGGCCATCTTCGACCGGGAGGGAGAACGCCTGCGGGAGGCCGGCCGACACGTGCTTGTCGAAGGTGGTGACCCGGGCATCGGCGGTCGTGGCGCCCGCGTGCCACGCGGTGGCGAAGAGAATCAGGCTGACGGCGAGTCGGCCGGAGCGAGGCAGGTGCATCGATGCAGAATCCATTCTGTGTGGGGAAATGCGCACATAGCGCGGACAAACCTTACTTTGCGAGCGAAGGCGCACAGAGTCGGCGCCCGCCCCGGAGTCGGGCGGGGCGTGGCCCCGGCGATACGTAGGTGCGGGTCCCAATTGCCTTGAGACGGGGCGGCAGTGGCCGCAAATCGCCGCTACCGCTACACTTTCGGTCTTGTTTCCCCACCTGCCCCATGAGGTCGAGATGTTCCCGAAGGATGCAACGATCGCTGGCTATGACGACGAACTCGCCAGGGCCATCGCCGACGAGACCCGTCGCCAGGAAGATCACGTCGAGCTGATCGCCTCCGAGAACTACGCCAGCCCGCGCGTCATGGAGGCCCAGGGTTCGTCGCTGACCAACAAGTACGCCGAGGGGTATCCCGGTAAGCGCTACTACGGCGGCTGCGAGTACGTGGACATCGCCGAGAAGCTGGCCATCGAGCGTCTGAAAAAGCTCTTCGGGGCGGACTACGCCAACGTGCAGCCGCATTCCGGCTCGCAGGCGAACCAGGCCGTGTACTTCGCGCTGCTGCAGCCGGGTGACACGATTCTCGGCATGAGCCTCGCCCACGGCGGTCACCTGACCCACGGTGCCAAGGTCAATTTCTCCGGCAAGATCTTCAATGCCGTGCAGTACGGCATCGACCCGGAGTCGGGTCTGGTCGACTACGACGAGATCGAAAAGCTCGCCGTCGAGCATAAGCCGAAGATGATCGTCGCCGGTTTCTCGGCCTATTCGCAGATCATGGACTGGGCGCGTTTCCGCGCGATCGCCGACAAGGTCGGTGCGTACCTGTTCGTCGACATGGCGCACATCGCCGGCCTCGTCGCCACGGGGCACTATCCGAGCCCGATCGACCATGCCCACGTCGTGACGTCCACCACGCACAAGACGCTTCGCGGTCCGCGCGGCGGCATCATCGTGGCGAAGGGTCTCGGCGAGGAGCTTGAGAAGAAGCTCCAGTCGATCGTGTTCCCGGGTATCCAGGGCGGTCCGCTGATGCACGTCATCGCGGCCAAGGCCGTGGCCTTCAAGGAAGCGCTCGAGCCCGAGTTCAAGGCGTACCAGGGTCAGGTCGTGAAGAACGCCAAGGCCATGGCGAAGACGCTGATCGAGCGTGGCTACAAGGTGGTCTCCGGCGGTACCGAGAACCACCTGATGCTGGTCGACCTGATCGGCCGCGATGTCACCGGCAAGGACGCGGAAGCGGCCCTCGGCAAGGCGCACATCACGGTCAACAAGAATGCCGTACCTAACGACCCGCGCTCGCCGTTCGTCACCTCGGGCCTGCGCGTCGGTACGCCGGCGATCACCACCCGCGGCTATCTGGAAGCGGACACCATCGAGCTGACCCAGTGGATCTGCGACGTGCTGGACGCGCCGGGCGACGAGGCGGTCATCGCCTCGGTCCGCGAGAAGGTCACGGCGCAGTGCGCCAGGTTCCCGGTTTACGGCTGATCGATGCATTGTCCGTTCTGCCAGCATGAAGACACCCGCGTCATCGACTCCCGCCTCACCGAAGACGGGAGCACGGTGCGTCGCCGGCGCGAGTGTCCGCAGTGCGGCGAGCGGTTCAACACGTTCGAAACGGCGGAACTGAAGCTCCCGGCGATCGTCAAATCCGGCGATCGTCGCGAGCCGTTCGACGAACACAAGCTGCGCGTCAGCTTCGAGAGGGCGCTGCAGAAGCGGCCTGTCGCCAGCGATGCGGTGGATACCGCGGTGCGCGCGGTCATCAACGATCTGCGTCGGCTCGGCGAGCGCGAAGTCCCGTCGCGCCAGGTCGGCGAGCTCGTGATGCGTGAGCTCAAACCCCTCGATCAGGTGGCCTACGTGCGCTTCGCGTCGGTCTATCGCCGGTTCGAGGACGTCCACGCGTTCCGCGAGGAAATCGAAAAGCTCGAGCGCGATCTGCCCTCGGTCGAAGGCCTGCAATTGCCGCTGCTGGATGCGGCCAGGCGCGGGCGCAAGGGCTGAGGATGTCGCGGCCGTTCTTCCCCGCCGTGGATCACGTCCACATGGCGCACGCGCTTAGGCTCGCCGGGCACGGGCTCGCCACCACCCAGCCGAATCCTCGCGTGGGCTGCGTCATCGCACGTGGCGACACCGTGCTCGGCACGGGCTGGCACCCGCGTGCCGGCGAACCGCATGCGGAAATCTTCGCCCTGCACGAAGCCGGTGAGTCGGCACGTGGCGCCACGGCGTACGTGACCCTCGAGCCATGCGCACATCACGGCCGCACGCCACCGTGCGCGGATGCGCTGATCGCCGCGGGTGTCGGTCGTGTGGTCATCGCGCACGAGGACCCCTTCGACAAGGTCGACGGCGAAGGCATCGAAAAACTTCGTGCGGCGGGCATCGGCGTGCAGGTCGGTCTGATGCGTGACGCCGCGCACGAACTCAACATCGGGTTCTTCAGCCGGATTCAGCGCGGTCGGCCGTGGGTGCGCGTCAAACTCGCCATGAGCCTCGACGGTCGCACGGCGCTCGCCGACGGCTCGTCGAAATGGATCACGGGCGAAGCGGCGCGCGCGGATGTGCAGCGCTGGCGCGCGCGCTCCTCGGCGATCCTGTCCGCCAGCGGCACCGTCCTCGCCGACGATCCGCAACTCACCGTCCGCCTGCCGGAAGGCCAGTCCTTCGTGCCTCCGCTGCGGGCCATCATCGATACCTCATTGCGTACGCCCGCCGGTGCGCGCGTGCTCGACGGGTCGGCGCCGACGGTTCTGTTCCATGCCGCGGATGCGGCGATTCCCGCGCATCTTGCCGACGTGCAGCGCGCGCCCCTGCGTCGCGAAGCGTCCGGAGGCCTCGACCTGCGCACCGTGCTCCACTGGCTGGCGCTGCGTGACGTCAACGAGGTTCATGTGGAGGCGGGGCCGGTGCTTTGCGGTGCCTTGTTCGCCGCCGGGCTTGCCGACGAACTGCTCGTTTACGTCGCGCCGATCCTGCTGGGTCACACCGGGCGACCGATGCTGCACCTTCCGCCGCTCGACGACATGGCGTCGCGCTGGCGTCTGACCACGGTGGATCGTCGCCAGGTCGGTGACGACACGCGACTGCAGTTGCGCCCGACGTCATGACGTACGCGCGTGTTCGCTGGGGCATCATCGGCTGCGGCGCGGTGACCGAGGTGAAGAGCGGCCCCGCGTTCCAGAAAGTCCCCGATTCCTCGCTGGTCGCGGTGATGCGCCGCGATGGCGACAAGGCGCGCGATTATGCGCAGCGCCACGCTGTTCCTCGCTGGTATGACGACGCCGCGGCGCTCGTCGCCGATCCCGACGTCGACGCGGTTTACGTGGCGACACCGCCGTCGAGTCATCGCGACTATGCGTTGATGGCGATCGCGGCGGGCAAACCGGTGTACGTCGAGAAGCCGATGGCGATCGATCGCACCGAATGTGACGCGATCATCGATGCGGGCAGGGCGGCCGGCGTGCCGGTGTTCGTCGCCTATTACCGCCGCGCTCTTCCGCGCTTCCGGCGTATCGCCGGGCTGCTGCGTGAAGGCGCCATCGGCACGCCGCGGCTGGTCAACGTGGTCCTGCACCATCCGCTCGAAGCGCGCTACCGCGATCCCGAGAATCTGCCGTGGACAGTGCGTCCTGAAATTTCCGGGGGTGGCGTGTTCGTCGATATCGGCTGCCATACGCTGGACATCCTCGACTTCCTGCTCGGCCCCATCGTCGACGCCCGGGGCATGGCCACGAATCAGGCGAACGCTTATGCCGCGGAAGACACCGTCGCCATGGCGTTCCGTTTCGACAGCGGGGTGCTCGGCACGGGCGTGTGGAATTTCTGTGCCGATCGCCGCGAGGACCGCGTCGAGATCGTCGGCGACCGCGGTCGCCTGATCTTCGCCACCTTCGGCGACGGGCCGGTCGTGCTCGAGTCGGACGGGCGCCGCGAAGACATCCACATCGACAATCCCGAACACATCCAGCAGCCACTGATCGCATCGATCGTGGCGGAGCTGACGGGGAAGGGCGTCTGCCCGTCCACCGCGGAGAGCGGCGCGCGCACCAGCTGGGTCATGGATCAGGTGCTCCGACCCGCACGCGGCTGACCCGGGCCGGCGGGAGCTTGTATTCGCTGCGTTCGATGCCCATCTCGCTCAGGGCGAGGGATGGCGGCATGCTATTCTCTCGCCTCCACAGCGTCTTCAGGGCGGGGCGAAACTCCCCACCGGCGGTAGGTTTCCGTAAGGAAACGAGCCCGCGAGCGCTCCCGGTGTCATGCCGGGAGGTCAGCAGATCCGGTTCGATGCCGGAGCCGACGGTTACAGTCCGGATGAAAGAAGACGGCGGTCGCACGTTCCCCAGGGAGCGAGCGGCGCCATGCGCCTTGGGGCGTTTTTCGCTCACCACCGCGGGAAACGTTTCATGAAAAACCGACTCTCCATCGCCGCCTCCATCCACGGAGGTCGCTGACATGTTCACCGGCATCATCCAGGCCGTCGGCCGCATCGCGCGGCTGGAGCCGCGTGGCGGTGACGTCCGTCTCGTCGTCGATACCGCTTCCCTCGACATGTCCGATGTCGCCCTCGGCGACAGCATCGCCGTGTCCGGCGTGTGCCTCACCGTGATCGAGTTCGACGCGAAGCACTTTGCCGCCGACGTCTCCAACGAGACCCTCGCACACACCACGCTGGGCCAGCACAAGGCCGGCGACCCGGTGAACCTCGAGAAGGCGCTGCGCCTGGCCGACCGCCTCGGCGGTCACCTGGTCTCCGGTCACGTGGATGGCGCCGGCAAGGTCGTCTCCGTCGTCCCGGACGGGCGTTCTCAGCGCTGGACCTTCGAAGTGCCGGCCGACCTCGCTCGCTACATCGCGCACAAGGGTTCGGTTTGCATCGATGGCACCAGCCTCACGGTGAATGAAGTGAGCGGTCACCGTTTCGGGGTGAACCTCATCCCCCATACCGTCGAACATACGGCGTTCTCGGATCGCCGTCCCGGCGACGCCGTGAACATCGAGGTCGACGTGGTCGCCCGTTACGTCGAGCGCCTGCTCGCCAGTGGCGATGCCCCGCGCCTCGACGAGGCCTTTCTGAAACAGCACGGTTTCGCCTGAGGAATCCCGGCATGTCTTTCCATACCATTCCCGAGATCCTCGATGATCTTCGTCAGGGGCGCATGGTCGTCATCCTCGACGACGAAGACCGTGAGAACGAAGGCGATATCGTGATGGCCGCCGAGAAGGTCCGTCCCGAGGACGTCAACTTCATGGTCCGCGAGGCCCGTGGGCTGCTCTGCCTCACCCTCACGGAGCGGCATACCCGCCAGCTGGGCCTGAAGCCGATGGTCAGCGACAACACGTCGCCCTACCACACCAACTTCACCGTCTCGATCGAGGCCGCGGAAGGCGTCACCACCGGCATCTCGGCGCAGGACCGCGCGCACACGATCCGCGTGGCCGCCGCGAAGGATGCCAAACCGGCCGATATCACCATGCCCGGCCACATCTTTCCGCTCACGGCACAGGCCGGTGGTGTCCTGAGCCGCGCGGGCCACACCGAAGCGGGTTGCGATCTCGCCGCGCTGGCCGGACTCGAGCCATCGTCGGTGCTGATCGAGATCCTCCACGACGACGGTTCGATGGCGCGCCGTCCCGAGCTGGAGATCTTCGCCGCGAAGCACGGGCTGAAGATCGGCACCATCGCCGACCTCATCCGCTACCGCCTTGAAACCGAGAAGACGGTCGAGCGTGTGCACGAAGAAGATGTCGACACGGAGTTCGGTGCTTTCCGCCTGGTCGCTTTCCGCGATGCGATTCGTGACGGTCTGCACTTCGCGCTGGTGCGCGGCGACGTCGCCGATGGCGAGCCGGTGCTGACCCGGGTCCATGTCCGCAACACCTTGTCGGATGTGCTTCACCTGAAGCGGGACGACCTCGGCCAGACGGTCACCGATGCCTTGCGTCGCATCGACGAGGCGGACCGTGGCGTCCTCGTGGTCCTTTCCGGTGGCGACACGGCCGAGTCCTTGCTCGGCCGGCTCAAGCGGGACGTCGCGCCGACGCCCGCCCCCGGGGACGATCAGGAATGGCGACAGCTGGGCCTCGGTGCGCAGATCCTGACGGACCTGGGGGTCAGACAACTGCGTGTCATGGGGACCCCGCGTCGCTTCGTCGGCATCGCGGGTTTCGGGCTCGAGGTGGTGGAACAGGCAGGCTGAGCCCGGCGGGTTGCCATCCCGCCGCCTACCCCTTATTGCTAGGCAGTCCCTGGCAGACCACGCAGACTCCATGCCCCAGACCTACGACATCCGTCTCATCGCCCCGTCCGGCTACCCGCAATCCGCTGAAGCCATGCAGCGAGGCATCGCCCGCCTCGAGGCCGCAGGCCATCGGGTGAGTGGTCTGGAGGTCCTCTCGCGACGCGAACTCCGGTTCGCGGGCAGCGACGCCCAGCGCGCCGCGGACATCAACGCGCTCGCCGATCCGTCGCGGGAGCTGCCGGATATCGCGCTTGCCATCCGTGGCGGCTACGGTGCGCATCCCATCCTTCCCCTGCTCGACTACGACGGCCTGGCAAAGCGGCTGCGCGATGCACCGATCGCCCTGGTGGGGCAGAGCGATTTCACCGCCGTGCAATGCGCTCTGTATGCGAAGTCCGGCCTGATCACGCTCGGCGGCCCCATGCTCGGCGGCGATTTCGGGGCGTTGCATCTCGACGAACTGACCTGGAAAAGCTTCTGGCAGACGCTCTCCTCGGCGGAGGGCTCGGCGACGTGGGCCGCGCCGGCAACCGTCGACGTCGCCGTCGAAGGTCCGGTCTGGGGCGGCAACCTGGCGATGCTCGCCGGCCTGGCGGGCACGCCTTACTTTCCCGCCATCGAAGGCGGCATTCTGGTGGTCGAGGATCTGGCCGAGCCGCCTTATCGCGTGGAGCGCATGCTTTACCAGCTGCTCCATGCCGGTGTCCTGCGTCGACAGGCCGCCCTGGTCATGGGCGACTTCATCAACTACCGCGTGACCGAATACGACAACGGCTATGACGTCGATGTCGCCTTCGACCGGATCGCCGCTGCCAGCGGCATACCAGTGGTGCGCGGCCTGCCTTTCGGCCATGGGCCGAGCAAGTTCACCCTGCCTTTCGGCGCCCCGGCACGGCTTCGCGTCGCCGCCGGCGAGGCCGCTCTCACGTTTACCGGCCACCCCCGGCCGAAAACCCCGTAAAATACCCGGCCGCGCGGCGGCCGATCCGCCACAGGACAACCGAACATGAAGATCATCGAAGGCGATTTCGCCACCCCCAAGGGCCGTTTCGCCATCGTCGCGGGCCGTTTCAACAGCTTCGTCGTCGAGCCGCTGATCCAGGGCGCGCGTGACACCCTCGTCCGTCATGGCGTGAATGATGATGCGATCGACCTCATCCGCGTTCCTGGCGCCTGGGAAATCGCTCAGGCCGCTTATAAGGTAGCCGGCGCCGGCAACTACGCCGCGGTGATCGGCCTGGGCGCGGTCATCCGCGGTTCCACGCCGCACTTCGACTACGTGGCCGGCGAAGCCGCCAAGGGTCTCGGTCAGGCCGCCTACGCGTCCGGCGTACCGGTGTCGTTCGGTGTGCTGACCACCGACAGCATCGAGCAAGCCATCGAGCGCGCCGGCACCAAGGCCGGAAACAAGGGCAGCGACGCGGCCATGGTTGCGATCGAAATGGCCAACCTCTACACGAAGCTGGGTAAATGAACACTCCTCCTCACGGTATCGACCTCGCCGCGCGTTCGCGCGCACGCCGCCGCGCGCTGCAGGCGCTATATGCCTGGCAGGTGGGTGGCTCGAAAATGGGCAGCGTGATCGAGCAGTTCCGCCACGAGCAGGACATGGTCGTCGCCGATCTCGAATACTTCGAGGACATCCTGCGCGGCGTCGAGAAGCACGTGAAGGAACTGGACGACGGCATCAAGCCCTTCGTCGACCGTGAGGTGTCGCAGATCGACCCCATCGAGCTGTCGGCCCTGCGCATGGGTGCCTACGAGCTGAAATACCGCCCGGACGTGCCGTATCGCGTGGTGATCAATGAGGCCGTGGAAGCCACCAAGCGGTTCGGCGCCGATCACGGCCACAGCTATGTGAACGGTGTTCTCGACAAACTCGCGACGCACTGGCGTACGGCCGAGAAGCGATCCTGAGCGGACCGCGAATCCTCGCGGGACAAGGAACCTGCATGGAATTCGACCTGATCGATCGTATCCGTCGTCACACAAGCGTCCATCGCGACGATGTGGTGACCGGCATCGGTGACGATGCCGCCGTGGTGGCGGTACCGGCCGGACGTGAGCTCGCGATCGCCGTGGACACTCTCGTCGAGGGTGTCCACTTTCCCGTCGGCACGTCCGCATCCGATATCGGCTGGAAAGCGCTGGCGGTCAATCTGTCGGATCTGGCGGCCATGGGTGCCACTCCCGCGTGGGCGTTGCTCGCGCTGACGACGCCCGATGGCGATGAAGCCTTTTTCGACGGCCTCGCGCAGGGCTTCGCCGAACTGGCGACGCCTTATCGGCTCGCCCTGATCGGTGGCGACACCACGCGCGGCCCGCTTACCGTCACCGTTGCCGTGCATGGCTTTACCGCACCGGGCGAGGCGCTGCTGCGGTCGGGCGCGCGCGTCGGCGACGTGGTGATGGTCACCGGGACGCTCGGTGACGCCGCCGCGGGTCTGCGTTGCCTCGATGAAGCCGACACGACGCCTTACGCAGCCATGATCGAGCGACTGAATCGCCCTGTGCCGCGTGTCGCGGCAGGGCAGGCGCTGCGTGGCGTGGCAACGGCGTGCATCGACGTCTCGGACGGCCTGGTCGCCGACCTTGGCCACATCTGCACGGCGAGCAACGTGGGCGCGTCCATCGATGCCGCGCTGCTGCCCCGATCGTCGGCGTTGCTGACGCACTTCGCCGAGGCCGACGCACAGGATTTCGCTCTGAGCGGTGGCGACGACTACGAGCTGTGTTTCACCGTACCAGCCGACAAGGCGGCCGAAGTCGGCGCCGTGCTGTCGCGGCTGGGTTGTGGCGCGACACGCATCGGCCGCATCGTCGAAGGTGCCGGTGTGCGCGTGGTCGATGCGGCAGGTGAAACCCTCATGCCCGCTCGCAGCGGCTGGAATCACTTCGCGGCATGAGCACGAAGTACGTCCTCGATCCTGCCGATCGTCGTCGCCTGCTGGCCTCGCCCTGGGGCTGGATCGCGTGCGGCTTCGGCTCCGGACTGACGCCGAAGGCGCAGGGGACGTTCGGGTCGCTGGCGGCGATCGTTCCGTGGCTGTTGCTGCGGGAGCTGTCGGTGCCGGCCTGGCTCGTCATCATCGCCCTGTCGTTCGCGCTGGGCGTATGGGCCTGCGACGTCGCCGGGCGCCTCCTTGGCGTGGCCGATCATCGCAGCCTCGTCTGGGATGAATTCGTCGGGCAATGGATCGCCTTGCTGCCTGCGCTGCTTGCACCGTGGTGGGCCGTGGCTGCCGGATTCCTCCTGTTCCGTCTGTTCGACGTGTGGAAGCCATGGCCGATCGCCTGGTTCGACCGCCGCGTGAAAGGCGGCTTCGGTGTCATGCTCGATGACGTTATCGCCGGTATTTTCGCTGGTATCGTGCTGTTGTCGATCCTTCACTTCGTTCGTTAGGAACTCGCCATGGAATACCGTCGCCTCGGTTCGACCGGTCTCAAGGTTTCGGCGCTGTCGTACGGCGCGTGGGTCACGTTCGGTCGCCAGGTCGGCCGGTCGGAAGCGCGTGAGCTGATCGCGCTGGCCTACGACCATGGCGTGAATTTCTTCGATAACGCCGAGACGTACAACGCGGGCGATGCCGAGCGCCTGATGGGCGACGTGATCGCCGACCTGCGTCTGCCGCGCGACGCGTACACGGTGTCGAGCAAGGTGTTCTTCGGCGCGGTGAAAGATCCGAAGCCGACGCAGCGCGGCCTCTCGCGCAAGCACGTGTTCGACGCCTGTCATCAGGCGCTCGATCGCCTACGCGTCGATTACCTCGACCTGTATTTCTGCCACCGCGCCGATCCGGATACGCCGATCCTCGAGACGGTGCTGGCGATGGACACGCTGGTCCGGCAGGGCAAGGTCATGTACTGGGGCACCAGCGAATGGGCCGCCAGCGAGATCGAGGAAGCGCACCGGCTTGCGCGCGAACATCATCTCATCGCGCCGTCGATGGAGCAGCCGCAGTACAACCTGTTGCATCGCGAGCGCTTCGAGCAGGAGTACGCACCGCTATACGAGCGCTACGGCATGGGCACCACGATCTGGTCGCCACTGGCGTCGGGGCTGCTCACGGGAAAGTACAACGACGGTATCCCTGACGACTCACGCATGGGCCACGCCGACTACGCATGGCTGCGTGAGTCGCTGCTCGGTAACGACGGCGCGCGACTGGAAACGGTGCGTTCGCTCGCCCCGATTGCGGCTGATCTCGGCATTCCGCTGGCGCGGTTGTCGCTCGCCTGGTGTCTGAAAAACCCGAACGTTTCGACCGTGATCCTCGGTGCAAGCCGCACCTCTCAGCTCGAAGAAAACCTCAAGGCGCTGGACGCTGTGAAGTTGCTCGACGATGGGGTCATGCGCCGTATCGAAGCAGAGCTGTCGCGCTGAGGCGGGGAGTCGCCGGCTGACATTCTTGTCGCTAGGTCCTCCTACGGCCTTCGCCTTCGTGCGGAAGCGCTCCAAGAACGCCAGCCGGCGACTCCCTTGCAGCGTTACGTTGCAGTGGGGTGCGAGCAGAGCACTCTTCGCTTTCCTGCCTGCAACCTCAGGAGTCGGAGGGTGCTGTTGGGTGCCGTTCTCGGAGCGCTTCCGCACGTAGGCGAAGGGCGTAGGAGGACCTAGCGACGAGAAGGGCACCCAACAGTACCCTTTCGTCAGCGCGTGCTGTGCAAAGCCGAGGCCGCACCCGTCACGGCGATAATGCTCAAATGTCGCCGTAAAGCGCCTGTAACGCTGCAATCGCCGCCAGACCCGCTGTTTCCGTCCGCAGAATCCGTGGTCCCAGCTTCAGTCCCGCAAATCCATGCGCCGCCAGCGCCACACGGTCCCTGTCTCCGAACCCGCCTTCGGGGCCAATAGCCAACATCGCCGCACCCGTCAGTCCGAGTTCGCCGGCGCGCTTCGTTCCTTCGGGCAGTAGCGCGAGCCGCATCGGGCCGCCTTCGCCCAGCGAGGCAAGCCAGGTCGCCATCGGTACGGCGGCTTCCACCTGCGGCACCCGGGCGCGTCCCGACTGCTCGCATGCGCTGGCGGCGACCGCGCGCCAGTGGAGCAGGCGCTTCTCGGAGCGCGCCGCGTCCAGCTTCACTTCGGAACGCTCGGTCAGGATCGGCACGATGCGGGCGATGCCCAGTTCGGTGGCCTTCTGCACGATCAGGTCCATTTTCTCGCCGCGCGCCACGCCCTGTACCAGGGTGAGCGACAGCGGGGATTCGTTCTGGAGCTGCCGCCCTTCGCCCACGCTCGCCACCACTTCGCGTTTGCCCACGCTGGTCAGCGTGGCATCGAACTCCGTGTCGTCGTGGCCCGAAAACAGCACGACCGGCGCGCCGGCCTCCATGCGCAGGACGCGGGCGACGTGCTCGCCCGCCTGGGCGGGCAGGGTGATGTCAACTCCGCTGGTCAGCGGCATGTCGACATGGATGCGGATGGTGCGCATGGTGGGGCCTTCTGTCACGGAACATGCATTGTAGCCAGCGATGCGGACGGCTATCGTCGTCCCATCGACGAAGGAGCCGCGTAATGCCGATCGCCTGGTACTTCGATTTCGTCTCCATGTTCAGCTGGCTGCAGTGGCCGGCGGTGCGCGAACTGGCTCAGGAGCGGGAGGTCGTGCTGCGGCCGATCCTGTTCGGCGGCCTGCTGAAGCAGATGGGGCAGCGCGGCCCGGCGGAGATCCCGCGCAAGCGCGAGTTCACCTATCGGTACGCGCTGTGGCGGGCACGGCAGGCGAACGTGCCGCTGAAGTTTCCCCCGACCCATCCGTTCAATCCGCTGCCGGCGCTGCGCCTGTGTGTTGCCGCCGGGTCGACGCCCGAGGCCGTCGGTGCCATCTTCGAGTGGATATGGGTGCATGGCCGTGCGGCGGATACGCCCGAGACGATCCAGCCACTGGCGACGTCGCTGGGCATCGGCGACGTCAGCGCCGCGCTCTCCGCGCCCGGCGTCAAAGCCGCCCTGCAGGCGAATTTCGAACAGGCGATGCGCGATCAGGTCTACGGCGTGCCGACGCTGGCGATCGGCAACGAGTTGTTCTGGGGTGCTGACGCGCATGCGTTTGCGATGGATTACCTCGCTCATCCCGAGCTGTTCGATGACAGTGAGATGGCGCGTCTTGGCGATCTGCCGATCGGGCTGTCGCGGATCCGATAAGGCCGTCGCAAAGTCGAAGCTGGCGACCGGTCAAGAAAAACGGATTTTTCAGAATTTTCGCGTAGGACGGCGCATGGCCTGAAACCTAGGCTTCACTTGCGGGCGTCGAATGGCGTGACGTCATTCGGCACCTGCATCGTGAATCTACGGAGTCGGGCAGATGATGAGAAGAAGAAATCGCACTAAAGCAGGCTTGTGGATGCTTGCTGCGCTCAGCGTGGCAGCGGGGGCGGAATTGCCAGGCGCGGCAAGGGCAGATGACCAGAATCAGGTTTCGGTGTCGTCGATGAGCATCGATGCCCGCCGTAACGTCGAGCGTCGCGTCGACGAGGTCGCTAATCGCATCGCGAACTCGAAGTCTTTCTTTGAGGAAGATCATCTCCCCATCCATATCAAATCCCAATTTGATCCGGTGGGCCAGTCGCTTCTCATGGAAGTGGATGAAAGGTTCGGCCCGGTTTCCGGCTACGTGGAAATGGAAAATCTCCAGTCGGAAATTGCCAATGAGATCTGGCCGATGCTGGAGAATATCCATGGATTCCAGGGGCTTGATTGGCGCTACGGTGGGAAAGACTTGTACTTCTGGTTCCCTGGCGACAGGCGTGAGCCCGAAAAATCGAAATCAACAAAGCCCACTAGCAGGGACGGCCTCGGGTCAGTCTTGATCAACGATGGACATGGTTACTACTACCACCATGGCTTTCACGACTGGCGATTCCAGCGAGAACCGGCGAATGGAATTATCGAGGACCGGGTCACTTCAGAGATTGCTACCCCACTATGGGCGTGGCTGAGCATGGACGGCGTGGCTGTGAAAACTAGCCGGGAGTCGTCTTTCGGGAATCACGAGCCGAGCGGCAAACCTCTTTATCTGATGGCCGCTCGTTACCTTCTTGAGCGGTCCCTTCCAGAGAGACCGGATATCTGGCATTCGTTGCCCGATGATGTGAGCGACTTGCGGGAGTATAGGGAAGACATTCGAAGTCGGCCGCTGTTCGCAAATGCGCTTGGCGTAGACGCCATGATCAGCATTCACACCAATGCTTCGGACAACGCCAGTGTACGGGGTACAAGGGTCTTCTCTCAGCCCGGTCGCCCCGAGTCGGCTGAATTTGCATCCATGGCTCTCTGCTACATGCGTGAACATATTCATGCGAGCAAAGCTTATGAGGATTTTGCGGTCGCACCGAATCCCCAGTTTTCCGACAAGGGTGAGAATCGCCTGGCCGATATGCCGGCGATTATCGTTGAGCTCGGTTTCCATACAAACGCCGAGGACGCCGCGGCATTGAAAGATCCACTTTTCGTCGGAAGCGCGATGCGCGGTTTGGCCAAGGCCTATCGTCTCTTCCGTAACGGTGAACGTTGCGAGGAGTTCGCCGTTCGGGTCCCAGACAAAGCAGAGAGCATAGTGGGTGACGTAACCAAAATTCCCATTACCTGGACCGGGTATCCCGATTATCCGATGAGCGTCAGTGCAGAGCGAGGATGGGCTATGGTGCCCGAAGCCCCTGCTGAGCAGCGCGTCGACCTTGGTTATCAGTGTCTTGACGATGACGTAGGGCGGTCTCCGTTCGCACTGAAAGTCGTAGGAAGAGACTTTGCTGGCATAGAGACAAAACCAGCGGAAATCATCATGAGCTGTCTGCCCAGGCCTGAGATAGGCGTTGCTCAGCGATAGACAACCGTGCGGATAAAAGGCGGCAGCGTAGAGCTGCGACTCGACGGCGTGATGAGTTGCCGTACCCGGCAGTTCGTCACGCCACAGCCTTTCCGATTCCCGCGATCGCCGTATCCACCATGAAGTCGATCTCGTCTTCCGTGATGCAATACGGCGGCATGAAATAAACGATGTTGCCGAGGGGCCGCAGCAGCGCGCCGTTCTCCAGCCCATGGCGATACACCCGCAGGCCACGTCGGTCGGCGGCCGGGAACGGCGTGCGCGAGGCTTTGTCGGCGACCAGTTCGATCGCCGCGATCATGCCGGTCTGACGCACCTGCGCCACATGAGGATGATCCACCAGCGGAGCGATGCGCATAGCCATGTGAGCTGCAAGCACGCGATTGCGCTCCAGCACCGGATCGTCACGGAAGATCTTGAGTGTCGCGGTTGCGGCGCGGCAGGCCAAAGGATTGCCGGTGTAACTGTGCGAATGCAGGAAGGCCTTGCCCGCCGCATATTCCGCATAGAACGCCTGATACACGTCGTTCGTCGTGACCACGGCGGACAACGGCAAGAACCCGCCGGTCAATCCCTTCGACAGGCACATGAAATCCGGTGACACGACTGCCTGCTCGCAGGCAAACAACGTGCCGGTACGGCCGAAGCCCACGGCGATTTCGTCTGCGATGAAGTGCACGTTGAACTCGTCGCACAGGGCGCGTAACCCGGTGAGATACGAGGGGTCATACATGCGCATGCCGCCGGCGCACTGGACCAGCGGCTCGACGATCACTGCACAGGTTTCGTGCGCGTGGCGTTCGAGGATCGTGCGCATCTCGCCGAGGCGGCGAGTGGCGATCTCCTTCGGGGTCTCGCCCGGCTCGCCCTCAAACGTATCCGCGGAGGGTGCCAGTTCCGGTGTGAGCAGCAGGGGCGCATACGTCTTGCGGTAAAGCGCCACGTCGCTCACCGACAGGGCACCCAGCGTCTCACCGTGGTAGCTACCGGTAAGGGCGATGAAGCGGGTCTTCTCGCCGTGCCCCTGGTTCAGCCAGTAATGGAAGCTCATTTTCAGCGCCACTTCGATCGCGGCGGAGCCGTTGTCGGCGAGGAATACCCGGTCGAGGCCATTCGGCGTGATCCGGACCAGTTCCTCGGCCAGTTCCACGGCGGGCTCGTGGGTGAAGCCGGCGAAGATCACGTGCTCCAGCCGGTCGAGCTGGTCCTTCAGTGCCCCGGCGATGCGCGGCTCGGCGTGGCCGAACAGGTTGGTCCACCAGGAACTGACGGCATCGAGGTAGCGTTTACCGTCCGCGCCCACCAGCCATGCCCCTTCGCCGCGTACGACGGGTACCATGGGCAGGGTTTCGTGGTCGTGCATCTGGGTGCACGGGTGCCAGAGGACGGAGAGATCGCGTGCGATGAGGGTGTCGGTCATCCGCCCATGATCGCCCCCGGTCCTTCGTGGCTCAAGTGAGGATGTTGAGGTGATGGTTTGAAATGGCTTCGCCGGGTCGCCCTGATCGTTGTCGTGCTGCTGCTGGTCTCGGGCCTGCTGTACTGGTTCCTGCCGGCCAGTCTGGCCGTGCCGTTCGCCGCGTCCCGCGCGAAAGGGCTGGTGCTGGACGATCTCTCGGGCACCTTGTGGGATGGGCGGGCAGGGCGTGTCACGGGCCGTGACGGCCGCGAACTGGGCAGCGCCACGTGGCGCCTCGGTCGGGACGCCATCCTCGGCCGCATTCATCTCGATCTTCATCTCGAGGGGCGCGCCGGCCGCTTCGACGGCCATCTCGAACGGACCGATCCCGACGCCATGCACTGGACCGGCATCGACTTCCGGCTCGACGCCGCAGCGCTGGCCGGCCCGGCTCTGCCACCCGAACTGATCCCGATGGGCGTCGTCGACGGCCAGATCCCGCGCGCCGACCTGCAGGGTAACTGGCCTGTCGCGCTCGACGCCGATATCCACTGGCGCGCCGCGGCCATACGCACGCCGGAGGGCTACGTCGCCCTGGGAGGTCTCGCTCTGAAGGCGGCCAGCGTCGGCGGCGTGCTTCGCGCCACGCTCGCGGACGACGGCAAGGGCTCGCTGGCGGTCGACGCCGCGCTCGCCGCGTCGCCGCTTGGCTGGCGTCTGGACGGCAAGCTGGTCCCGCGGGTCGCGGACAGTGCGCTGTCGCACCTCATCGCACGTTTCGGCCCCATCGGGCGCAACGGCTCCGTCAATCTGCAACGCAAGGCCGGGTTAGCGCCCGCGAACACGCCATGACCGACACCCTCGACAAGGCGCTTGCCGCCGCCCGTGACGCCGCCGGCGCCGCCGCGGAGATCATCCTTCACTACTGGCGCTCGGGCGTCGACGTGATCGTCAAGGGCGACGACACCCCCGTGACCGTCGCCGACCGCGAGGCCGAGCTGGCCATCCGTGCGATCCTCTCCAAGGCATTGCCGGAGGCCGGTATCTACGGCGAGGAGTACGGCGCCGACGACACGACGCGCGACTACCTGTGGCTGGTCGATCCGCTGGACGGCACGAAGAGCTTCGTCCGCCGCACACCGTTCTTCTCCACGCAGATCGCGCTGATGCACCGGGGCGAGCTGGTGCTCGGCGTCTCCTCCGCCCCGGTGTATGACGAGCGGATGTGGGCCGTACGCGGGCGCGGGGCCTTCCTCGACGGTGAGCCGGTGCGCGTGGCGGCCACCGAGGCCATGTCCCAGGCATCGATCTCCACCGGTAACGTAAAAACGTTGACGAGCGATGCCCGCTGGGATGCGCTGGGCGCGATGATCCGCGACAGTAACCGCATCCGCGGCTACGGCGATTTCTGCCATTACCACCTGCTGGCGCGCGGTGGCCTCGATCTGGTGGTCGAGTCCGACGTCAACATTCTGGATATCGCCGCGCTGGCCGTGATCGTCAACGAAGCCGGTGGCGTCTTCACCGACCTGTCCGGCGCCGCGCCTGGCCTGGAGACGCGCAGCGTACTGGCCGGCACCCCCGCGATCCACGCCGAGGCGCTCGCCCGGCTTACCGGGGCTACAATCGACCGATGAACAAACGCCCGACGATCCTCGCGACGCGCGACGCGTCCAGCAGCTACTTCCGCCATGCGGAAGAAGTCGACCTCGAATTCTCGAACGGAGAACGCCGCACGTTCCAACGGCTGAAGAGCGGCGGTCACGGCGCCGTGCTCATCGTTCCGATGCGGGATGCGGACACCGTGCTGCTGGTGCGCGAATACAGCGTCGGCGTCGAGCGCTATGAGCTCGGCGCACCGAAAGGCCGCATGGATGCCGGCGAAACCGCGGAAGAGGGCGCGAACCGCGAGCTGAAGGAGGAAGTCGGCTTCGGTGCGCGCAAGCTTACCTTCCTCGGCACGCTGTCGCTGTCGCCGGCGTATATGACCCACCAGATCCACATCGTGCTGGCCGAGGATCTGTACCCGGAACGTCTCGCGGGTGACGAGCCCGAGGAACTGGAAGTCCTGCCATGGCGCCTGGATAACCTCCACGAGCTCATCGCGCGCGACGACGTGACCGACGGACGTTCCATCGCCGCACTCTTCATGGCCCGCGAGTTCCTCGCCGGGCGCTATACGCCGGCATGAGCGGCGCGCACGCCGCCTGGCTCGACCCGGTCTGCGCGATCGCGCGCGAAGCGGCCGAGGCCATCCTCGCCATCTACGCGCAGGATTTCGAAGTCGTCTGCAAGGACGACAATTCACCGGTGACCGCCGCCGACCTCGCCGCGCAGCGTGTCATCGCGGAAGGCCTGCGGAAGCTCGCGCCGGGCGTGCCGGTGATTTCCGAGGAGGCGCTCGCCGCGCCCTGGGCGGAGCGTCGCACCTGGCGCCGTTACTGGCTGGTCGACCCACTCGACGGTACGCGTGAGTTCGTGAAGCGCAACGGCGAGTTCACCGTGAACATCGCACTGATCGAGGACCATCGCTCGGTGCTGGGTGTCGTGCTGGCGCCGGTTACGGGCGATCTCTACGCCGCGGTGGCTGGCGGTGGCGCGTGGCGCCAGCGCTCGGTCGATGCACCACGCGAAGCCATTCGCACGCGTTCCGCCGACAGTCTGCTGATGGTCACCGGTAGTCGCTCTTACGGCACCGGTGGTCGCACGATGACCTTGCTCGAACGCCTCGGTAAGCACGAGACCTTTGCGCTGGGCTCTTCGCTCAAGTTTTGCGTGATCGCTCGCGGTGAAGCGGACATCTATCTGCGCCTGGGCGCCACGTCCGAGTGGGACACTGCGGCGGCTCAGTGCGTGCTCGAAGAAGCGGGCGGCGCGGTGCTCGATCTGGCTGGTCGTCCGTTCCGGTACAACACGCGCGACTCGTTGATCAATCCCGAGTTCATTGCCTGCGGCGACACCGGCGTCGACTGGGCAGCGCGGCTGATCGACCCGGAGAATCCCGCGTGACACGACCTGTCGACGACCTCATCGCGATCATGGCGCGCTTGCGCGATCCGGAGAACGGTTGCCCCTGGGATGTGAAACAGAACTTCGTCACGATCGCGCCATACACGGTCGAGGAAGCTTACGAAGTCGCCGACGCGATCGATCGCAACGACATGCGCGATCTTCGTGATGAACTGGGCGACCTTCTCCTTCAGGTGGTCTTTCATTCGCGCATGGCGGAAGAGGCCGGGCACTTCGCATTCGGCGATGTGGTCGACGCGATCTGCGACAAGATGGTGCGCCGCCATCCGCACGTGTTCGAGGATGTGACGCACGCGAATGACACGGCACGTTCGCGGGACTGGGATCGTCTGAAGGCCGAAGAGCGTAAGGCGCGTGGCGTGGAAGACACCAGTGCGCTGGCCGGTATCTCTCCCGGACTGCCGGAGTGGCAGCGTGCGGTGAAACTTCAGAAGCGCGCGGCTAACGTCGGCTTCGACTGGCCGGATCACACGCCGGTGCTGGACAAGATGGCGGAAGAGATCGAGGAGGTCCGCCACGAGTTCGAAAACGGTGCCGATGAAGATCGGCTGGCCGACGAGATTGGCGACGTGCTGTTTGTCGCGGCGAATCTGGCGCGGCATGCGAAGGTCGATGTGTCACGCGCGTTGCGCGGGGCGAATGCGAAATTCGAGCGACGCTTTCGCGGGATGGAAGCCATGGCCGCGGCCGAGGGCCGTACGTTGTCGTCGTATTCGCTGGAGGAGCAGGAAGCGCTCTGGGTTCGCGTCAAGCGCGACACCGCCATGTAGGAGCGCGCCTCGCGCGCGAACCCAGAACATCGCGCGCAAGGCGCGCTCCTACAGGCAAGAAACGGGGCCTTTCGACCCCGTCGTGTCTTATTTGCCGTCAGCCGGCTTCGAAGCGGCGCGTGCCTGCATGCGCTGCCTGAAAGCCTCCATGTCCTGATGACGCTTCTGGTCCTGCGCGAGGTTCTCGTCAAGGCTCTTGCGCAATGTCGCGATCGCGGCATCGACGTTCTGCGGCTGCATCTGCGCACGTGCCAGGTGACGGTACGCATAGTCACGCACTCGCGGATTCTGCGACTTGGCGAGTACTTCGTTGTACAGAGCCGGCAGTTCCTTCTGGCGACCGGTGGTTACGTAAAGGCGCTCGAGCGAACGAAGGTCGCCGATTACACCATCGTCTTCCGGACCGCCATGGCCATGCTGGCCCCAGCCGCCACGCTCGCCGCGGCCGTGCCCATGATCGCCACCGTGGCCCCATTTCGGACCGTCGGGACCCTGCGGGCCCGGGCCACGCTGCGGGCCGCCGGTCTGGGCGGACGAGGTTGCCGGAGCGGCGGGGGTCCTGGGAGCGGCATCCTGCGCATACGCGAAGGCAGCCGAGCCGGCGAGGAGGAGGGAAGCGGCACTGGCGAGAAGGGTCTTGCGTTGCATAGGTTATCTCCCGGTTGGACTTGCACGGTGAAAAACGTGCCGCCGCGCGACCGGTTGACCGACCCGTTGTGATCCAGTCAGCATTCCGTGCGGGTCGCTTGCAACCTTTTCCGTCCGGCCGGCATCCATCACCGGTACACCGAATCACTCCGGAGGGTTTTCCCCATGCGGCACCTGATCTTCGCGTCACTCCTGCTTCTTCCCGCCATCGCTCTTGCCGATGATGTGCCTTCCTGCCAATTTCATGCGGACCGCAACCTCGATCTCGACCTGTCGGGCGTGCGTTCCGTACATTTCATCGTGAATGCTTACGACGTCTCGGTCGAAGGTGGCGCGGCGGCCGGCAAGGGAACCATCCGTGGCAAGGCATGCGGTTCGAGCCAGGAACTGGCCGATAACCTCGTCGTGACCCAGGAAAAGCGCGGCGACACGCTCGTGGTCGAACTCACTACCAAGCGCAAGGGCTGGTCGGGCGGCTGGGGCAGCAATTACAGCTATCTCAAGGTCAATGCGAGCATCCCCGCGACGCTGCCGGTGACGGTCGAGGGTGGCTCGGGCGATGCGAAGGTGCGCGGCGTCGCTTCGGTGGAGAGCACGGCGGGTTCCGGCGATATCGAGGTCTACGACGTCAAGGGTGCCGTCAAGGCACGCATCGGCTCGGGTGACTTCACCAGCGACGGTACCGGTTCGATCGAGGTCGACTCCGTCGGCTCGGGTGACTTCAAGGCTCGCCATGTCCATGGCGACGTTCGCATCGGCACTGTCGGGTCGGGCGACGCCAAACTGGTCGACGTCGACGGCAACGTTGAAGTCGGCACCATCGGTTCGGGCGACCTCGAGGTCGACGGCGTGAAAGGCAACCTCACCGTCCGGACCAAAGGCAGCGGCGACATCGAACAGCACGGCGTGAGCGGCAAGGTTGACGTCCCGAATTCGGACCGCTGAGTCCACACGTTCCGGCGACATCGTCTGACGATATGATCCCGCCCTCACCGGCGGGATTTTTTCAGATGGCGTGGCTACCCGAATCGTTGCGCAACCTTCGCCGCGATGTACTTTTTCTCGTACTGCTGGCCGTGGCCGTGGTCTTCGCGGTGGCGAAACCGGCGCATCTGAAGGCGTGGCCTGGCCTGGTCGACTGGCCGACGATCGCGACCCTCACCGGGTTGCTGGTTCTGACCAAGGCCGTCGAGAACAGCGGTGCGCTCAACGTCGCGGGGCGCTGGCTGATCGATCGCACTTCCACACGCCGCATTGCCGCGCTGGGGCTGATCGCGCTTACCGCGCTGTTGTCGATGCTGCTGACCAACGACGTTTCGCTGTTCGTCATGGTGCCGCTGACGTTGAGCATGTGTCGCATCGCACGCATGCCCGCGACGCGTCTGGTCATCTTCGAGGCCCTTGCGGTCAACGCGGGCTCGATGCTCACGCCAATCGGCAATCCGCAGAACCTGTTCCTGTGGCAGCAGTGGAACAACGGATTCGGCGGCTTCGTGTGGGCGATGCTGCCCCTGGTCGCGATCGTACTGGTCTTGCTGCTCGGCCTGACCGCGGTCGCATTCCCCTCCACGGCGCTCGAAGTTCACGAAGACACGGACGATCGTGTCGATCGCGGCATGCTCATCGTTGCGGCGGCGCTCTACGTTCCCTTTCTGGTGCTGGCCGATCTGCACCACGAAATCTGGGCTCTGGCGGGCGTGCTCGTCGTGTTTCTCGCGTACCGCCGCCGCATCGTCGCCGCGATCGACTGGGGCCTGCTGCTTACCTTCGTACTCATGTTCATCGACCTGCGCATGCTCGCGGGGCTCGAAGCGATCAGGTCGTTTATCGGCGGGTTGGGGCTGGACACGCCGCTGCATCTCTATGCGACGGGCGCGCTGGCGTCGCAGGTGGTCAGCAACGTACCGGCGGCGATTCTGCTGGCGGAGTATTCGCATGACTGGCGCACCATCGCGTTCGGCGTGAACGTGGGTGGCTTCGGTTTCGTGCTGGGGTCGCTGGCCAACCTGATCGCGTTGCGGCTGCTGGGGGAGCGCAAGGCGTGGGGCACGTTCCATCTCTGGTCGGTGCCGTTTTTTATCCTGGTCGGTCTGATCGGCTGGGCGTTGTTGTAAGAGCGTGCTCCGCGCGGTCCTGCAGGGCCACGCGCGGAGCGCTCTCAGACCTTCCGGTTGCCCTTGGCGCCCGTGTTGCTGTTGCCTCGGTCATGCGCCTTGATGAAATCGCGCACGTCCGGGTAAACGATGTCGCGCCAGCGACGACCGCTGAAGATGCCGTAATGACCGGCGCCTTCCACGGTGATGTGCTTCTTGCGCTTCTTCGCGATGCCCTTGCAAAGGCTATGCGCGACCTCGGTCTGACCGGGGCCGGAGATGTCGTCGAGTTCACCTTCGATGGTGAGCAGGGCGGTGTCCTTGATTTTGGCCGGCTGCACCAGTTCGCCGTGGATCTCCCACGTACCCTTGGGCAGGCGGTGCTCCTGGAACACCGTCTCGATCGTGTCGAGGTAGTACTCGGCCGGCATGTCGAGCACGGCGTTGTATTCGTCGTAGAACTTGCGGTGCTGCTCGGCGTCGTCGAGGTCGCCCTTGCGCAGGTTCTCGTAGAAGTCCCAGTGCGACATGACGTGGCGGCTCGGGTTCATCGCCAGGAAGCCCGCGTGCTGCAGGAAGCCCGGGTAGACCTCGCGGCCGGCACCGGGATACTGGTACGGCACCTTGTGGATCAGCTGGTTGCGAAACCACGACAGCGGCCGCGTGGTGGCCAGGTTGTCGACACTGGTGGGACTCTTGCGCGTGTCGATCGGGCCGCCCATGAGGGTGAGCGTGGCGGGCGTCGCCTCACCGCGCGCAGCCATCAGCGAGACGGCGGCGAGCACCGGCACGGTCGGCTGGCAGACCGAGACGACGTGCGCGCGGTGCACGCCGACGTGACGGATGAATTCCTCGACGTAGGCGACGTAGTCCGCCAGCGAGAACGAGCCTTCGTCCAGCGGGATCATGCGCGCGTCGACCCAGTCGGTGATGTACACCTTGTGGTCGCGTAGCAGGGTGCGCACGGTGTCGCGCAGCAGGGTCGAGTGATGGCCCGACAACGGAGCCACGACCAGCACCGCCGGATCGTTCTTCATCTTGTCGACGGTCGACTGATCGTCGGAAAAGCGTTTGAAACGCTTCAGTGTGCAGAACGGCTTGGCCAGCGCCACCTGCTCGACGATGGCGACGTCGTGCCCGTGCGCGTGCACACTATGGATATCGAATTCAGGCTTTTCGTAAGCCTTGCCCAGGCGGAACATGAGCTCGTACCCCGCCGCGGCACGATCGGCGCCGGGCATGCGGGCAAACGGGCTGGCAACGTCGCCAAACATCTTCGCGCTCGCCTCGGCCCAGTAGGTCAGAGGGCTGAGCATCGAGCGTTGCCATTCGTGCATGAGATAGAGCATGCAGGTTCCGGAAGGGGCGGGGAGGGTGGCGCATCATAACCAGTTGCGCCGCGCCATATGTAAAGCCCCTGTTTTTGCTCGATTTAAACGGCGGCCTTGCGGCAGACCAGCAGGACCTCGTCCACGCCCGGGCCCGGCTCGAAGCCCGGCCTGAAGTCCAGGGCCTTCTGGAAACGCACCCCGAGCGGCATGAACACGCGGTTGTACCACCACATGGCGCGGGCGCGCTGGTGGGTCAGGTACCACTGGCCGAGGTCGAGCAGCTTCGAGGATTTGGGCTGCATACCGTAAACGGCGCTGCGCTCGATGGTGAATCCGTGGCGGGCGAGCAGGTCGCGGATGGCGTCCGGCTCGTAGCGGCGGTAATGCCCAACGAAATCGTCGAAGGCGGTCCAGGCGTCGGGATGCAGCGGCACGGAAATCAGCAGGCGGGCACCCGGCTCGGCGACACGCGCGAGTTCACCGAGCGCGCCTTCATCGTCCACCACGTGCTCGAGGATGTCGAAAGCGCAGACGAAATCGAAGCTGGCGTCGCGAAACGGCAGGGCGCCGATCATGGCGTTGGCGACCCTGGCACCGTTGCGGCCGAGCTCCGCCAGCGCGGGAACGCTGAGATCGACGAACTGGGTGCCTTCGAGCGGCAGGCGCGGACGCAGGCCCGGCGCGACTTCGAGGCGGCGCGACGTCTGGGCCGCCAGTTCGGAAACCAGCGGCCAGGTATTGAAGCGCTTCGGTGAAAACAGCTTCGCTTCGGACCACAGCGCGTCGTAGAAACGCTTATTGCTGCCGATCAGGTCGGCGTCGGTCCGCGAGGCCGTCGAGCCCGAGGTGACTGATGCAGTGGACATACGTTACCTCGGGCGGGACGAAACATCAGCGCAGGCGGGAAAGCTCACGCAACAGGGGCAGGCGGCGGACGCGAACCGCGGTGGCGCGGAACACGGCGTTGGCGAGCGCGGGTGCCGCCGAGGGTACACCGATGACGCTGGCGCCGGTGGGTTCGGCCGTGGAGGGCACGATCACCGTTTCGACCTCGTAGGGCAGCGGCTGCGTCGCCGAGACCGGGTAGTCACGGAATCCCGTCTGCTGCACCTTGCCGTCCTTCACCGTGATGGCGAGGTTGAGGGCGGTCGACAGGGCATCCATGGTGGCGCCCTGCAACTGCGCTTCCAGGCCCAGCGGGTTGATCGCCCGGCCCACATCCGCGACGCAGACCGCGCGGCGGATATCGATGCCGTCCGCCGTGGGCGCCACTTCGATGGCGTGCGCCACGTAGGCGCCGAATACGTACGAGCAGGCAATGCCGAGGCCGTTTTCGCTGCGCAGCCAGCGGCTCCAGTCGATCTTCTCGGCAGCCAGTTTCAGCACGTTGGCGAGGCGGGCCGTGTCGAGGGGGCCGCCACGGCCGTTGTATGGCAGCTGGCGTCCCTCGCCGAGCATGGCGAGCCGGAAATCGAGCGGGTTCAGCTTCAGCGAATGGGCGATCTCGTCGATGAAGCTTTCCGTGGCGAACGCGGGTGTGACATGCGGCGAGCCGCGCCACTCACCGCGTGCCAGCTGCGATTCCAGGGGGTACCAGTCGCTGCGGAAGTTCGGTACCAGTCCGGCGGGAAGCGCGTCGGGGACCAGCTCGGACTGCCACAGGCGGTTGTCCGGCGTGGCGCGGCCGACCAGCATCGACGGGCTGGCCATCCGCTGGTGCCAGCCCACGATCGCTTTCTTCCGGTCGATGGACGCGTTCAGTCGATGCACCGCCAGGGGGCGGTAATAGTCGTGTGCGAGATCGTCGTCACGGGTCCACAGCAGTTTGATCGGCCGGTTGCGAACGGTGTCGGCCTTCTTCGCCAGAGCGACGGCGACAGCCTCGGCGATGTAATCCTGCTCGAGACGACGGCCAAAGCCGCCACCACCGCGGGGCACCTGGATATCGATCTGTTCGGGCTTGAATCCGGTCATGCGCTGCACGACGGCGTAGGCCGCGCGCGGAGATTGGGTAGCTGCGATCACCGTGATGCTGGTATCGGCATCCAGGCGAACCACACAATTCGGTGTCTCCGCCGTGGCATGGGCGATCCAGGGCTGGAAATAGGTGGCTTCGAGCGCGCGTGCGGCCTTCTTGCGCGCGGCGGCGACGTCGCCGTCGTTGCGAACGGTGGAAGGCTCCGCCGCCCCGGCCTCGTCGCCAAACAGCTCCAGTGCCTTCTGCTCGAGCGTGTACGCGGAAGGTTCGACGCTGGGGCCCTGCTTCCAGGTGGCCTTCAACGCGGCACGACCGGCGAGAGCGCTCCAGGTATCCGTGGCGAGCACGGCTATCGAAGGCACCTGTACGGCGGTGCCTGAAAGCTGGCCCTGTTCGGGTGTGATGTCGATGACGTCGTAGACGCCGGCAATCTTCCTGGCCGCTTCGCGATCGGCGGTATCCAGCGAGCCGCCCGGGTAGGGGCAGCGCGCGAGCACGGCGACCACGGCGTCGCCGATACTGTCGTCACCGGCATAACGAAGCTGTCCGGTCACCGCCGCGCGGGCGTCCACGTCACCGGCAGGCTGACCGATCAGGCGGTAGGCGTCGGTGGCCTTCAGCGGCGGCGCTGTCGACGGCGCGTCGATCGAGGCGGCGGCCGATGCGAGATCGGCATAAGAAAGACGACGCCCATCGCTCGCGATGACGACGCCGTTCTCCGTGTGCAGCTGGTCGGCAGGCAGGCCGAGGCGACGCGCGGCCGCCTGCAGGATCAGCCAGCGACCGAGGGCGCCTGCCTGGCGCAGGTCGGCCCAGGCGGCGGGAATGCTCGTCGCGTCGCCGCTGCGCTGCCGGCCATAGGTGAATCTGGGTTCGCCGTTGCCTGTCTGGATGCCAAGCCCGAGCGGCTCGACGATGACGCGCGACCAGTCGGCATCGAGTTCTTCGGCGATGATGCGCGCCAGCGACGTCGCGGTGCCTTCGCCGTTGTCCGGATCGCGCACGCCGATGTAGATGCGACCATCGGCTGCGACGCGCAGGTACGAGCCGACCTGGGCCCAGGCGTCGCCCAGCAGGCCGACCGGCGGCGGTCGGTCGAGGGCTTCGGCGCTGCCGATACCGATGACCAGTGCCCCCGCGGTGCCCGCGGCGTACTTGAGAAAGCGGCGGCGGGAGAGTCGGACTTCGCCACTCATGCCTTGCCGTCCTTCATGTTGGCCGCGGCGCGTTTGATCGCCTTGCGGATGCGGCCATAGCTTCCGCAGCGGCAGAGGTTGCCTATCTTGTCGATGTCGGCGTCCGACGGATTTTTCTGCCGCGAGAGCAGCTCCACCGCCGCCATGATCTGGCCGGGCTGGCAGAAGCCGCACATGATCGCGTCCTCGTCGATCCACGCCTGCTGTACCGGATGCAGCTTGCCGTCGGCGCCGGCCAGACCTTCGACGGTGGTGACACGCTTGCCGGTGAGCTTCTCCATCGGCGTCTGACACGAGGCCACGGCCTTACCGTCGACGATGACCGTGCAGAAGCCGCAATCACCCTGATCGCAGCCGTATTTGGCGCCGGTCAGGCGCAGGACGTCGCGCAGGTACCAGAGCAGGGGCATGGTCTTGTCGCCCGAGTGCCGGTACCGCTTGTCGTTGATGATGAGGTCGATGCCTTCGCGTACGGGCTTGGGCGCCGGTTGCGAGGCGTCCTGTCGGGTCGGAACGGGTACGGGAGACGTCGGGCCTTGCTGTGCCATCTGCTTTCCTCAGCTGAACCGGTTCATTGTGGCATCCGTGCCCATGATCAGCGAGCCACTTTACTGAACAGATGTCGCCAGACCGCATACACAGGCAGTCCGGCGAGCACCACGAGGCACACCACGCCGGCGCTCAGCGGCTTGTCCCAGGCGTAGGCGACGACCACCGCGATCACGGTGCCGAGGAAAATCATCGGCAGCAACGGATACGCCGGCGTGGCGAACGCCGGCCGGCTGCCGCCGTGGCGGCGATACCAGAACAGCGTGGCGATGGTCACGGCGTACGCGACCCAGTCGCCGAACGCCGCGAAATCCAGCAACTGCCCGTAATTGGCCGACAGGACCAGCACGATGGCCCACGCCGCGAGCGCCATCAGGGCGATGTTGGGCGTGCGGTAACGCGGATGCAGCCGCGCTACGCTGGAGAAGAACAGGCCATCCTCGCCCATCACCTGGAGCACGCGGGCGCCCGCCACGAGGGTGATGTTGCAGAAACCCAGTGTGGAAACGGCGATGCCGATCGCGATGACCTTGGCGCCGGCCGCACCGAACACACGGCTCATGACGTCGGCGGCGGGTGCCTGGCTGGCGGCGAGGCCATCGTGACCCAGCACGGCCATATAAGCGTAGTTGGTGAGCACGTAGGCGGCGATGACCACCAGCATGCCCAGTACCAGCGCGCGTGGCAGCGTCCGCTGCGGGTCACGTACTTCGCCCGCGAGATTGTTGAGGTAGCTGAAGCCGGAAAAGGCGAACAGCACCGGCAGCAGGGCGCCGGCGAGGCTGCCGCTCGTCGGCGCGACGCCCGGTGCCAGTGCATGAGTGGTGCCGACGCCGGCGAAGGCCAGGCCGGTCACCACCAGGGCGGCGATGGCGAGCAGCTTCAGGATGGCGAAGAGATTCTGTACCTGGGCGCCGAAGCGGATCCCGAAAAGATTCAGCCCGGTCACGAAAATCAGCGCGCCCACGGCCAGCGGCTTGACCAGGTCGGGCGACAGACCGAACACCGACGTGGCGTAGCTGCCGAAGATCGTCGCCACCGCGGCGCTGCTTCCGCTGTAGATCACCAGCAGCATGGTCCAGCCGAACAGGAAGCCGGCCAGACGGCCGAACGCCTCACGCAGGTAGACGTAGCTGCCGCCCGCTTCCGGGCGCCGGGCGCCGAGTTCGGCGTAGCAGAGGCAGCCGATCAGGGTCAGCAGGCCCCCGCCCACCCACAACGCCAGCAGTACCCAGCCCGAGGACGTGCGTTGCGCGACGATGCCCGGGTTGAGAAAGATGCCGCCCCCGATGATGCCGCCGACGACGATGAGTGCGGCATCCATGAGGGTGAGGCGGCGGGCGTAGCCGGGATTTTCCATGAGACGTGGGTCGTGATCGGGATAAAGGACGGAGAATAGCCCAGATTGCGTTTTCTCCGTTGCGGCGCAACACTTCGGGGGATAGTCAGCCTTGGCTGACCGCTTCTTTCCCCAGCCAACAAAAGAGTCCCGTGAGCGAAAACGCAAACGCGCCGTTGCCTCTCAACGCGCCCTGGATCGTCATGAAGTTCGGCGGCACTTCGGTGGCCACCGCCGCACGCTGGCGCAATATCCTCGAGCTGGCCGCCAGCCGCCGCGCCGAAGGCGCGCGCGTGCTGATCGTGGTCTCGGCCCTGTCCGGCATTACGGACGGCCTGAAACAGCTTTGCACGCACACGGAATCGAAACGCCGCTCGGACGCGGCCGCCGCCCTGGCCGATCGCCACCACGCCCTGCTCGCCGAGATGTCGCTCGCCATGCCGGAGACGCTCGGCGCGCGCCTGGCCGATCTGGCCGGTCTTGCCGACAGCGGTGCCGGCGAGCTCGGTGAACTGGCCTGGCAGGCCCGTGTTCAGGCGCATGGCGAGCTGATGTCCAGCGCGCTCGGTGCGGCATTCCTCAGCGCGAACGGTCTGCCCACCACGTGGGTCGACGCGCGCGAGTGCCTGCATTCGGTGGCTCTGCCCAACCAGAACGAGCGGACCCGCCTGCTCTCGGCGATGGTCGAGCCTCATCACGATGCCGCCCTGACGGCCTCGCTGGCCGAGCGCGGTGAGGTCTTCATCACCCAGGGCTTCATCGCCTGCGACGAGGAAGGCCGCACGGTGCTGCTCGGTCGCGGCGGTTCGGATACGTCGGCGGCCTATTTCGGCGCGCTGCTGGCGGCATCCCGCGTGGAGATCTGGACCGACGTGGCGGGCATGTTCAGTGCCAACCCGCGCCAAGTCGCCGGCGCGCGCCTGCTCCAGCGCCTGGACTACGAAGAAGCCCAGGAAATCGCCTCCACCGGCGCCAAGGTGCTGCACCCGCGCTGCCTGTCTCCGCTGCGCGAGCCCCGCGTCCCCCTGCTGATCAAGGACACCAACCGGCCCGAACTGGAAGGCACCTTCATCGGTCCCGAGATCCGCGAACACGCACCCAGCATCAAGGCGATCAGTGCGCGCAAGGGCATCACGCTGGTCTCGATGGAGTCTGTGGGCATGTGGCAGCAGGTCGGCTTCCTGGCCGACGTGTTCGATGCCTTCCGCCGGCATGGTCTCTCCGTCGACCTGATCGGCTCGGCGGAAACCAATGTCACGGTCTCGCTCGACCCGACCGAAAACCTGCTCGATTCCGACGCCATCGCCGCGCTTGCCGCGGATCTGGCGCGCGTCTGCAGGGTGAAGGTGATCGCGCCGTGCGCGGCGATCACGCTGGTCGGCCGCGGCATGCGCTCGATGCTGCACAAGCTGTCGGGTGTGCTGGCCGAGTTCGGCCAGCTTCGCGTCCACCTGATCTCGCAGTCGTCCAACAACCTCAACCTGACCTTCGTCGTCGACGAGGACGTGGTGGACGACATGCTGCCGCGTCTGCACGAACTCCTGATCGGTGCGGGCGCTCTGCGCACGGACGACAGCGTGGTGTTCGGGCCGTCGTGGCAGGCCTTGTACGGTGCGGGCGAACAGGTGCTGCCGGCCGCCGCATGGTGGCAGGGCGAGCGCGTGAAGCTCGTCGACCTCGCGAAAGAGCGCACGCCGCGCTACGTCTATCATCTGCCGACCGTGCGTGCGCAGGCACGCCGGGTGAAATCGCTGCAGGCGGTGGACCGCGCGCATTACGCGGTCAAGGCCAATACGCATCCGGGCATCCTCAAGGTGCTGGCGGAAGAAGGCTTTGCCTTCGAGTGCGTCTCGCCGGGCGAGCTCGCCGCCGTCTCGGCGGCGGTGCCCGAGAGCACGCCGCTGCTGTTCACTCCGAACTTCGCCGCGCGTCGGGATTTCGAAGCCGCGTTGCGGACGCGCGCGACCATCACCATCGACGCGCTGTATCCGATCGAGCACTGGAGCGATCTGTTCGCCGGTCGCGAGATCATTCTACGCGTGGACCTCGGTCGCGGGCTGGGGCACCACGACAAGGTGAAAACGGGCGGTACCGGCAGCAAGTTCGGTGTGCCGATCGAGCAGATCGACCGTTTCCTGCGTCTGGCCGATGCCGCGGGCGCACGGGTGATCGGCCTGCATGCGCATCTGGGCTCGGGCATTCTCGATGCCGCGCACTGGGGCGAGGTCTACTCGCAGCTGGCGGCGCTCGCGGAGCGTATCGGCACCATCACCGTGCTGAACATCGGCGGAGGCCTGGGTGTGCCGTCGCATCCGGGCGAGACCGCGCTCGACATGCCCGCGCTCGATCGCGTGCTGACCTCGGTACGTCAGGCCTATCCGCAGTTCCAGCTGTGGATGGAGCCCGGCCGCTATCTGGTGGCCGATGCCGGCGTGCTGCTGGCGCGTGTCACGCAGGAAAAGGAGAAGGGCGCCAACGTGCGTTACCTCGGTCTCGACACGGGCATGAACAGCCTGATCCGTCCCGCGCTCTACGATGCCTGGCACGAGATCGTGAACCTCACGCGCCACGGTGAAGCGGCGACCACGATGTACCAGGTGGTCGGCCCCATCTGCGAGTCCGGTGACATCCTCGGTTCGGACCGGCGCCTGCCGGAATCGAAAGAGGACGATGTGATCCTCGTGGCGCAGGGCGGCGCATACGGTGCCGTCATGTCGTCGCGCTACAACCTTCGTGACGAAGCCGACGAGGTGCTGCTGCCGTGACCGCCAACCTCACCGATCCACGCGGAAGCGAGCGCTTCCGCTTCGTCCGTCACAGCTTCGTCGATGGTGTCGCCGAGCTGGTCTACGCCTTCGACGACGGCCTCGAGCTGACCGAGCGCGTTACGTTTCCGGGGGCGCCGGCGGTCCCGCCGGAGCGCGAGGCGGCGTTCGCGTCGGCGCTCCGTCTGCTGCATATCGTCGCCGGTGTCAGCTACTACAAGGCGGGCATCCCGCCGTCGATCGTGATCGAAGGCGAGCCGCTCGACGAAGAGACGGCGACGCTTGCCGATGCGCTGTATCTGCATGGTCTGGCCGAGTTCGCCTATCGCAACCGGCTGGATCTGCGTGGGCGCATCGCGTTTCCGTTCGAAAGTCGCGATCGCGTCGCGGCCCCCGCGATCGGTTTGCCGGCACGCTCGTTGCTGCCGATCGGTGGCGGCAAGGATTCCGTGGTCGCCGTCGAGGCCGTGAAGTCGATCGGTGGTGACGCGACGGCGGCGTGGGTCGGCAATTCGCCGCTCATCGCCGAATGTGCGGCGCGAACCGGTCTGTCGACGCTGAACATTTCGCGCGAGCTGGCGCCGGGTCTGTTCGAACTGAACCGCCTGGGCGCGTGGAACGGGCATATCCCCGTGACGGCGATCAACTCGGCCATTCTGACGCTGGCGGCTCTGTTGTACGGCTACGACTCCATCGTATTCGCCAATGAACGTTCGGCATCGGTCGCCACGCTGGAATACGAAGGTCAGGAAGTGAACCACCAGTGGAGCAAGGGCTTCGGTTTCGAGAAGACCTTCCACGACTATCTGCATTCGCATGTCGCCGCCGATCTCGACTACTGCTCGCTCCTGCGGCCGTGGTCGGAGCTGGCGGTGACCAGCGCATTCGCGCGCCTTGGCGCGGCGTATTTCGATGCGTTCTCCAGTTGCAACCGGAACTTCCGTATCCTCGGCCCCAAGCCGGCGGATCGCTGGTGCGGTCAGTGCCCGAAATGCCATTTCGTGTTTCTCGCGCTCGCGCCCTTCATGGCCAAACCGCGGCTGGTATCGATCTTCGGGCGCAATCTGCTCGACGACGACTCGCTGGCCGACGCGTTCGACGCATTGCTCGAATACAAGAACCACAAGCCGTTCGAGTGCGTCGGCGAGGGCGCCGAAGCGCGCGCCGCGCTCGCGTCGCTGGCGGAGCGTCCGGAGTGGCGCGAAGACGCGCTGGTGTCGCGTTTCCGTCGCGAGATTCTTCCGCAACTTGACTCGTCCGAGCTCGCACTCGAGCCCTGGCTGAAGCCGGGTGCGTCGCACCTCGTGCCATCGCGTCTGCTCGGAGCGCTGGATGCGCTGGGCTGATCTCGAGGGGCGCCGCGTCGCCGTCTGGGGTTTCGGTCGCGAAGGGCGTGCGGCCCTCGACGCGCTGGCCCGGCATCTGCCGGGTCAGCTGGTCGATGTCTACTGTTCGTCCGACGAGGCGGCCGCGGCACGTGCTTCGTTTCCATGGGCGCACGTACATGACGTGGCCCCCGATGCCGATGCGCTCGCGTCGTACGACATCGTCATCAAGTCCCCCGGTATCTCCGCGTACAAGCCCGAACTGCTCGATGCGCAGTCGCGCGGCACGCGTTTTACATCGGGCACCGCGCTCTGGTTCGCCGCCCAAATGGCGGCGAAAACCATCGCAGTGACCGGTACCAAGGGCAAAAGCACGACATCCGCGTTGATCGCGCATCTTGCGCGTTCGCTGGGCGTGCGCACGGCACTCGCTGGCAACATCGGCTTACCGATGCTCGAGCTGGATGGCGAGAGCGCCGACCTCTGGGTCATCGAGCTGTCGAGCTTCCAGACCGGCGAAGCGTTCGGTGTCGGCCTCGGTGTCGTTACCAGCCTCTACGAAGAACACCTCGACTGGCACGGCTCGCGCGAGCGTTACGTCAGCGACAAGCTGAAACTGCTTGCGTCATCCGCGCAGGTGCTGGTCAATGCGATGCAGCCTGCGTTGATGGCGCGAGCGGCGGGCCATCCGGGTCTGCATACGTTCGGCGACGAGGCGACTTGGCATGTTGCCGATGGCTGGATCCGTCGTGGCAGCGAGGATGTGATCGCGGCGTCCGCCGTGTCCGCGCCGGGTCTGCACAACGCGATCAACGCGTGTGCCGCCCTTGCCGCACTGGAGATCGCCGGCCTCGACGCGCGCGCGGCCGCGCCCGCGCTGTCTACCTTCGTTCCTCTGCCGCATCGGTTGCAGCCGCTGGGCGAGATCCATGGCCTGCGCTGGATCAACGATTCGATCAGCACGACGCCGCTGGCGAGTCTTGCCGCGCTCGAAAGCGTGGGAGCGGGACGTGTCGCGCTGATCGTCGGCGGCCACGATCGCGGTCTCGACTGGACGCCGTTTGTGGAAGCGATGCGCCTGGATGCGCCTGAGGCGATCGTGTGCCAGGGTGCCAGCGGTTCGCGTATCGCGGATGCGCTGGAAGCCGCGGGTGTCGCGAACGTGTATCGGGCAGCGGATCTCGCCGCCGCCGTCGGTGCCGCGCGTAACGCCCTGAGCGGCGAGGGCGTCGTCGTGCTGTCGCCGGGTGCGCCGAGCTTCGACCAGTTCAGGGATTATGCGGAGCGTGGCAAACGCTTTGCCGAGCTGGCGGGGTTTGAAGCCGGCGCGGCCCGTATTCAGGGGCTGGGCGTCAGCTGACGCCGTCGCCGACAGGCTGACGTGAGCCGCGGCGCATCAGGCCTCGACAGCCCCGAGCAAGGTTCCCACCACCGCCGCCAGTGCCGCATACAGCTCCGGCGGCACGTCGTCGCGCAACCGCACGGCCGCCAGCAAGGTAGCGATCTGCGGATCCAGTTGAGGTGCAAGCCCCAGCGCCTGCGCGCGCTCCAGCATGTTTTTGACGCTGTCGGCGTCGACACGCTGGGTTTTCCCATTGCTGGTCGGCGTCGCGAGCCGCAGCGTGACACTGCGGCGCGGGGAGGGCAGGGACGGATTCATGCGCGGGCTTCGAGGAGGACCGCGCTATACGCGCTGGTCGGCACGGGCAGGCCGTGCATGCAGGAGAAATGATCGAGCTGCAGGCCGCTTTTCTCGAGCACGCGCCGCAGCGAGACGAATTCGGTTTCCAGGCGCGATACGGTGTCGGCCTGTTGTACCCACAGCCGCACCGACACGCGCGGTATGCGCAGCTGGATCTCACCCTGTACGGCGCCCAGCGAGGGCGGGTCGATGGCGAAGCCGACCGTCCACAAGCCATCCGGCTCGCCAGGGCCTGGCTTGCCTTCCTCGATCCGCAACTGGAGCACGTCGTAACCGCGCGCGTTCGCCAGCGGCACTTCGATCATCCATAGTCCGGCCTGCGGATGGGATTCCAGCTGACCGATCTCGACACGGGACAGTGCGGCACGCGTGTCGGTCCGTAACTGGCCGACCAGCGCGTCGACGTCGTCTTCAGTGATGGCGAATTCCGCCACGCGCGGCTGGGCAATCAGTGCGCGCTGGGCGAGCGGCGGGGGTGTGTCACCAAGCTGGCGCGGAAGTCCGGGGCCGGTGCTGACGCCCGATGCGCTTCGTGTCGGCGGAAGATCGGCCAGCGTACGGCGGAGCGCCATCAATGCCGCCTTGAAATCGTCGGCCGCCGGCGTCTCTTTCGTCGGCTCGGCAAGATGGGATTCGAGGAAGCTGCCGCTTTTGGCGATCGCTTCCTTCATGCCCATCGGCGTGCTGACGTCATCGGGTCCGCTGATCGAAGCCTCGAGCGTGGCGAGTGCGGCTCGCAGGGGTGCCGGCAGCGAGCGGGCCACCGGGCTGCGCGCCAGTGAGGCCAGTGCGCCGAGCAGCGGCGCGTAACCATTCTGCAGCGGGAGCCGTTCGCGCAGTCCCTGCATCGTGACGCCTTCCTCGGGGTGGGCGATGAGGACTTCGAGCTGGGGCTGTGCGCCCTGGGTCAGGACGCGCACCTGAAACTGCTGGGGAAGCTGGGTGCCCGTGGTGTCGGCCTCCACCGTGATACCGCCGATGTCCAGCAGCAGCTTGCCGATGTCGTTCTGCCCCATGACGCGTGCCGTCAGCAGCGTACCCACCCGCCAGGCGTCAACGGCCGCGGTGGTGCCCGCTGCCGCGCCGGCCCATAGCTGGGCGGCGATACTGGTCGGCTGGATGATCAAAGGGCAGGTCCTCCGAGGGCCTGGGCGGACCCCGGTCTGGGCTCGCTCCTGTGGCATAGGAATCGGCGGAAACTTGCGGAACTTTAGGTAGGCGCTTGCCGACACCTGTACGCGTAAACGGCGAGCGCGGTGGGCCGCCGCCCCGGCAAGGTAATGCTCTCCGTCCGCGCGGCGCCCGACCTGCAGGTCCGAAGGGCCGACTCCCGGTACACTACGCGGATGACCCAGCTTCCCTTCGAACTCCTCGCCACCGATGGCGCGGCCCGGCGTGGCCGTCTCCGATTTGGCCGCGGCACCGTCGAAACCCCGGCCTTCATGCCGGTGGGCACCTACGGCTCCGTGAAAGCCATGACCCCGCGCGATGTTCTCGACACCGGCGCGGAGATCATCCTCGGCAATACCTTCCACCTGTTTCTGCGGCCTGGCCTCGAGATCGTCGGCGAATTCGGCGGGCTGCATAAGTTCATCGGCTGGAACAAGCCGATCCTTACGGACTCCGGCGGCTTCCAGGTCTTCTCGCTGGCGCACAAGCGCAAGATCACCGAAGAGGGGGTGACCTTCGCCTCCCCGGTGGATGGGTCGAAGGTGTTCCTCTCGCCCGAGGAGTCGATGCGGATCCAGAAGGTGCTGGACTCCGACGTCGCGATGATTTTCGACGAATGCACGCCGTATCCGGCGACCGAAAAGGTCGCCTCTGACTCGATGGAGCTCAGCCTGCGCTGGGCCGAGCGTTCCCGCCAGGCTTTCGACGACCTGAAAAACCCCAACGCGCTGTTCGGCATCGTCCAGGGCAGTACGTACGAAAAGCTGCGCCACCGTTCGGCGGAGCGGCTGGTGGAAATCGGCTTCGACGGTTACGCCGTGGGTGGTCTGGCCGTCGGCGAGCCGGAGGCGGAGCGCAATCACACGCTCGACCTGACCCTGCCGATGCTGCCAAAGGATCGACCCCGGTATCTGATGGGGGTGGGACGCCCCGAAGACATCGTCGAGGCCGTCCGTCGCGGTATCGACATGTTCGATTGCGTGATGCCTACGCGCAACGCGCGCAACGGGTTCCTCTTCACGTATGAAGGCACGTTGCGCATCCGGAACGCGAAGTTCGCTACCGATACCCGCGTGATCGAAGAAGGTTGCGACTGCTACGCCTGCGCCAACGGCTTCTCGCGCGCCTACCTGCGACATCTAGATCGCTGCAACGAGATCCTGGCCAGCCAGCTGGCGACGATGCACAACCTGCGGCACTACCAGCGCTTGATGGCCGGGCTGCGCGGCGCGATCGAGACGGGTACCCTCGACGACTTCGTCACCGCCTTCTATGCGGCCCGCCAAAAGGCTGTCGTCGACGGCTGACCGGGCTTGAGGGCGCTGTCCGGCGCCCCCAGAAGCCTTGACGAGTCCGGTACATAAGCACCGGGGCGCGTGGCATAATCCACGATCTTTTTACGTGAGCAGCCGCTTTTCCTTGGCTGTTCCATGACTTGCGAGATATCCGATGAGCCTTCCGACGTTCGCCGCCATTGCCCAGGCCACTGCCCCCGCTGCCGCACCCCAGGGCGCTCTGAGCTTCTCGCCGCTGATCATGATGGCGGTGCTGTTCGGCATCTTCTATTTCATGATGATCCGCCCGCAGATGAAGCGTCAGAAGGAGCACCGCAACCTGCTCTCGGCGCTGAGCAAGGGCGACGAGGTCGTGATGAGCGGCGGCATGGCCGGCCGTATCGAAGACGTGGGTGAGGCCTTCGTCCGTGTCGAGATCGCTCCGGGCACCGTCGTCCAGGTCCAGAAGAGCTCGATCACCCAGGTGCTGCCGAAGGGCAGCCTCAAGAAGTCCTGAGCTTCATCTCATCGCGTCAGCTGCGGCCGGCACCCGGCCGCCTCCACGGAATGTAAGGCATGAGTGATTTTCCACGCTGGAAATACGCGCTGGTTGTGATCGTATTGCTGTTCGGCATCGTCTACGCGCTGCCGAACGTCTATACGCCGCAGCCCGCGGTGCAGATCTCGGGTAACCACGGCAGCGCCGTCGACGCCACGCTGAAGACCAAGGTCGAGAGCATTCTTGCCACGGCCCACGTTCCGGCAGCGAGCGTCGACGTGACGTCGTCCGAGAAAGGCAGCCGCCTGCTGGCGCGCTTCGCCAGTGCCGACGCGCAGGCGAAGGCGTCCGACGCGCTTCGCGGTGCGCTCGGTGACGATTACACGGTCGCGCTCAACCTCGCCTCGACCGTGCCGTCGTGGCTGCGCTCGATCAACGCGTTCTCGATGCCGCTGGGTCTCGATCTGCAGGGCGGTGTGCACTTCCTGATGGAAGTCGACCAGAATGCCGTGATCGACGGTCAGGAAACCCGCTACGCGGACGACGTCCGCTCGCTGCTGCGTGACAGGAAGATCTCGTACGACTCGGTAGCGCGCAATCCGCGCGGTCAGGGCATCGGCATCATCCTGCGTAGCGACGCCGATCGCCAGGCCGCCGCGTCGCTCATCGCTACCGAGTTCACCGATCTGACCGTTTCCGATGGTCCGTCCACGGGCAACCGCTTCACGCTCAATGCCGTGGTCAAGCCGGCCAAGCTGCGCGAGCTCGCTCAGAGCGCCATCACCCAGAACGTCACCACGCTGCGCCAGCGTGTGAACGAACTGGGCGTGTCCGAGCCGCTGATCCAGCAGCAGGGCCAGAGCCAGATCATCGTCGAGCTGGCCGGCGTGCAGGACACGGCCGAGGCCAAGCGTCTGATCGGCGCGACCGCCACCCTGGAATACCGCGCCGGCCTGTACACCCCGCAGCAGGCCATGGATGCCGCCCGCAGTGGCAGCGTTCCGCCCGACGCCAAGCTGTATTACGGCCGCGATCGTCGCCCGTACCTGCTCAGCAAGACCGTCATCGCCACGGGCGATCAGCTGACCTCGGCCGTCTCGGGTCGCGACCAGCAGAACGGCACGCCGAACGTCAGCGTCACGCTGAACAGCGCCGCCGCCCGCAAGATGCAGGACTTCACCAACGGTAACGTCGGCAAGCCGATGGCCGTGCTGTACATCACGCGTACCAACGACATCAAGATGGTCGACGGCAAGGAAGTGAAGACGCCGAAGACGACCGAGGAAGTCATCAACTACGCGAACATCAGCTCGCCGTTCGGCAAGCAGTTCTCGACCAACGGCTTGCCCAGCGACGCCGAAGCCTCCGATCTCGCCCTGTTGCTGCGCGGCGGTTCGCTCGCGGCGCCGGTCGACATCGTCGGCGAAAGCGTCATCGGTCCCAGCCTCGGCGCGGACAACATCGACCGCGGTTTCAAGGCGGTGATGCTCGGCCTCGGCCTCGTGCTGATCGCCGCGGCCATCTACTACAAGCTGTTCGGCATCGTCGCGGACATCGCCCTGTTCTTCAACCTCGTCCTGCTCGTCGCGGTGATGTCGCTGATCCACGTGACGCTGACGATGCCCGGCATCGCCGGTATCGTGCTGACGCTTGGTATGGCGATCGATGCCAACGTGCTGATCTGCGAACGTATCCGCGAGGAACTCCGCAACGGCTCGTCGCCGCTCGCGGCTATCCGCACCGGTTACGACAAGGCGTGGGCGACGATTCTCGACGCCAACGTGACCCACCTGCTCGCCGCGCTCGGTCTGATGACCATGGGTTCGGGTCCGATCAAGGGCTTCGGTGTCACGCTCTTCATCGGTATCCTGACCTCGATGTTCACGTCGGTGACGGTGACCCATGCCATCACGGCGCTGATCCACGGCGGCCGCAAGCTCAAGACCCTGTCGGTCTGACGGGAGGACGCCATGGAAATCTTCAATCACAACTCGAACTTCAACTTCCTCGGTCTGCGCAAGTACAGCATCGGCCTCGCCGTGCTGCTTATGCTGGGCTCGATCGGCCTGATCCTGACCAAGGGTTTCAACTACGGCCAGGACTTCCTGGGCGGCGTCTCGGTCATCGTCGACTACGCGCAGCCGATCGAGGTCAACGAGGTCCGCGCCACGCTCGAAAAGGCCGGCATCGAAAACCCGCTGGTGCAGTCGGTCGGCGGCACGCGCGAGTTCAACGTGCGCATGTTGCCCAAGGACGACAAGGGCTCGGTCACGCTGGTCGGTGAGGAGGCGGCAACCAAGGTCTCCTCAGACATCATCGCCGCCCTGAAGACCACCCGCCCCGATGTGACGATGAAGAGCAAGTCCTTCGTCGGCCCGCAGGTGGGTGAGGAGCTCCGCAGCGACGGTATCGTCGCCGTCGCCTTCGTCATCATCGGCATCATGGGTTACCTGTGGATCCGCTTCGAGAAGCGCTTCGCCATCGCCGCGCTCGCCACCGAAGTCCACGACGTTCTCGTGACCCTGGGTATCTTCGCGCTGACCCAGCGTGAGTTCGACCTGACGGTGCTCGCCTCAGTGCTGGCGGTGGTCGGTTACTCGATCAACGATAAGGTCGTCGTCTTCGACCGTGTCCGCGAGCTGTTCCGCTCCAGCCGTAACGCCACGCCGGAAGAAGTGCTCAACCGTTCGATCAACAGCACGCTGTCGCGAACGATCATCACCTCGCTGTTCACCGGCATCACCATGGCCGCGCTGTTCTTCATCGGCGGTCCCGTCGTCCATGCCTTCGCGATCACCATGCTGATCGGTATCGTGGTCGGCACGCTGTCCTCGATCTTCGTCGCCAGCCCGATCCTTCTCTGGCTCGGCGTGTCGAAGCAGGACCTGATGCCCGTCAGCAAGGAAGACCCGGAACTGGCGCGTCGCCCGTAAAGCTGCTCCGTTCCGCTTCGGAAACCCGGGGGCTTCGGTCGCCGGGTTTTTTTTGCCTTTGTAATGGTATGAGGGCTCGGCTTGCGCCATCGCGTTTGGCTTTGTCGCGGCGTGCGGTGTGGTCGGTAAGAGCCGGCGGGGGTGACCCTCGAGGCCACGCCTTCGGCGACCCCTCAGGGAAAGGCCGCTACCGCGGCCGTGTATCAATGGCCTACGGCCGGGTCGGGCTGCGACTGGGGGTTTTCGAGTCGGCTGTCCCTGCCTCCCCGAAAACGGCCGGTCATCCCTGACCGGCCCCGCTTCGCGGCCTTGTCCAGTCGAAGCCCTCGCCTGCGGCTACCGGCCGCGAGGGTCACCCCCGCCGTCTCTTTGGTGTACCGAGGTGGGTTGGTGGTCGAGCGGGGTGTGGCTTCTTCGCTTCGTTGGCTTTTCGCGCGCAGGGCGCGCTCCTACAGGCCGCCATGTATCCCACCATTGCGGTCGCCGTGCGGCAGGAGCGAACCGTGTTCGCGAACCCTCAGCCTAACTAATGCGAACGAGGCGATGCGCTAAGGCAAGCGAGCGTTCCGATCCAACGAAGCGCACCGCCGCTCGACCCCACGCTGCCTCAGTCCCCCAAAGAGCCGGCGGGTGCCACCCTCGCGTCCGGTAGCCGCAGGCGAGGGCGCCGACTGGAAGAGGCCCGCAAGGGGGCCGGTCAGGGATGACCGGCCGTTTTCGGGGAGGCAGGGACAGCCGACTCGAAAACCCCCAGTTGGAGCCCGACCCGGCCGAAGGCCATTGAAATACGGCCGCGGAGCGGCCTTTCCCTGAGGGGTCGCCGCAGGCGTGGACGCGAGGGTGGCACCCGCCGGGTCTTCGACGCGACACCACACGCCGCGGCAACACAAAGGCGAGGGCGCAAGCCGAGCCCCCCCCCCAAAAAAAGACGACCACAAAAAAAGGCCCGCCACCGGCGAGCCCTTAGTTGTCACCCCATCCCTGAGATCAGAAGTCGTCCCTGTCCTCGGTGGCGCCTTCGGCATCGTTCGCAAGCGTGACGACGACGTAAGCGGAGCCCACGAGGGAGGCGCAGAGCCACGCGTAGACCATCTGGATCGCCGTGCGCGGGATCGCGGCGGCGACCATGGGCGCGAGTGCCAGGCCGGCGATGCCGGCAATGGCGAGTACGGCTGCGACGGCCCACGCAAGGCGCCGCGACGGCGACGTGGTGGTGGTGAGATTCATGCGGTGCTGCCCCTGTTCCCCTGTTTCGCGCCCTTCGTGAAGTCTATGTGAGGACGCTTGATGTAGGAAATACCCTACAAAATTCCGCAAGGCAAGTGACTTTTTCTGAACAATCGGTCTCATTTGCTGAGGCTTTCGATGCAAGAGAACCGGCAACCCTCCGGCTACGTTAGACTTTCCGCCCCATCGAGGTCACGGTACATGGCACAGCGCGAATTCCCCGGCTTCACCCTGAAGAGCAGTGCGATCCGTGAAGGCTCGCGCTACACGGCCCTGATCGCTTCCCATCCGGCAGACGGCAGCTTCCCGTCGTACTTCGCGGTCTACGAGAATCGCAGCTTCCGCGACGAAGACAGTGCCGCTGAGGCGGCGGAGAAGGCCCTCGGCCTGGTGCTGGGCGTGGACGACGACGGCGCGCCTGCGTTTGCCGAAGGCGAGACCGGCTTCGATGACGACCGGACGGACGACGCGGACGACTGATTCGCCGGCTCGCATGCGCACGGGTGACCGCTCCTGCTCTCGATTCGCTTGACACGCCCCGGCGCCGCGGTGCGTCATAGGGGCGGCGGGGCAATGTGATCAGGGGATAACGAGCGGGCCATGACAAGCGAAGACGGGCTGTACAGGCAATTCGTCGAGGCGTCCGCCGACTGCATGAAGGAACTGGATCGGCAGGGTGTGATCCGCTTTATCGCCGGCATGGGCAGTTTGGCGCTGACATCCGAGGAGCCGGAGCGCCTGATCGGCACGCGCTGGGTCGATCTGTGGCCGCCGGAAGCGCACGCGATGGTATCCCGGGTACTCGAACGCGCCCTGTCCGGCGAGCGCGTCGACTTCGTCGCGCCGCGTCCCTCGGCGACCGGGGCGTCGCGCTGGTGGGAAGTGACGGTCGCCGGGGTCGTGGCCGACGATCGGCTCGACCATCTGATTGTGATCAGTCGGGACGTGACCGAGAGGGTCGAACTGCAGGCCGCGATCGAGTCCATCAACGAACTGCTTCAGGAACGTCTCAACGAGACAGTCGCCCGCTCGGCCACCGCGTCGAGCCGGTATGGCACCTTGCTGGAGCGATTCGAGTCCGAGCACGGGGCGCGCCGCGACGCCGAAAACCGGCTCGCCGGCGTGAGCGAGCAACTCGCTATGGCGACCCATGCCCGTGACCTCGCCGAGGCGAGCGCTCGTCAGGCGCAGAAACAGCAGGCGGTCGGCCAGCTGGTCAGCGGCATCGCGCACGACTTCAACAACATGCTGCAGACGGTGATCGTCAGCCTCTCGGGGCTGGAGGACGATGCCGCTGACCTGCTGCCCAGGCACCGCCGCATGCTGACTTATGCGATGGAGGGTGCGCGCCATGCGACGGCGCTCACGCGCCGTCTGCTCGCCTTCGCACGCAATCACCCCTACCAGGCGGAACCGGTCGACATCGGTGTGCTGGTGGAGGGCTTCGCGGACTTCGCCCGCCACGCCCTTGGCGGCCGGGTCGGTATCGAGGTACTTCGCCAGCCGGCCCCCTTGCCCGCGTTGCTCGACCGGCAGGGGCTGGAACAGGCCCTGATGAATGTCTGCCTCAATGCCCGCGACGCCATGGAAGGGTTCGGCACCGTGGTCATCGAAGTGGGCGAGCGACAGGGCGACGCGGCTTTTGCCAGCGCGATGCGCGATAACGACACCCTGCGTCAGGTCTTCATCACCGTGGCCGATACAGGGGGAGGGATGTCGGAGGAAGTCCGGCATCGCCTGTTCGAGCCGTATTTTACGACGAAGCCCGGTGGCTCAGGCCTGGGCCTGGCGCAGGTATACGGCACGGTGGCGCAGGCCGGCGGCGGGGTGGAGATCGAGAGCGACGCCGGCATCGGTACGCGCATTCGGCTGGTCTTTCCGCACTACGCCGGACCACTCGAATCCGGCGGGTAAAACGTGCAGTAATTGTGACGGAATTCCTCAACTATCGGCCGGTCCGGCCGATACGCACAGGGTTAGGAGGAAGCAAGTCATGCTGGTCATTATCGGGTCCATCGTCGTCCTCGTCTCCGTACTGGGCGGCTACGTTCTTTCACACGGCTCGATCGGTGCGCTCTGGCAGCCGTACGAACTGCTCATCATCTTCGGCGGCGCCATCGGCGCCTTCATCAGCGCCAACTCGATGGACATCGTCAAGGGCTCGGTCCGTGACGGCATCGCGCTGCTCAAGGGCCCGAAGTACCGCCGTCAGGACTATGTCGATCTGCTGTCGCTGCTCTACGACATCTTCATCAAGATGCGTAAGGAAGGGCAGCTCGGCATGGAAGCGCATATCGAGGATCCGGCGAACAGTTCGCTGTTCTCGGCGTATCCGCGTCTCATCGCGGAACATCACCTCATCGACTTCATCACCGACTGCCTGCGCCTCATCGTCGGCGGCAGCATGGATCCGCACGAACTCGAGCAACTGCTCGACGTCGAGCTGGAGACGCATCATCACGAAGCGGCCGCTCCGGCGCATGCCGTGCAGAAAATGGCCGATGCGCTGCCTGGCTTCGGTATCGTGGCGGCGGTGCTCGGCATCGTCATCACCATGAAGTCGATCGACGGCGACGCGGCGGTTATCGGTGAGCACATCGCCGGCGCACTGGTGGGCACGTTCCTCGGCATCCTGCTGTGCTATGGCTTCATCGGCCCCCTGGCGGCGGCGATGGAAGCGCGCGTCAACACCGATGGCAAGGCGTTCGAGTGCGTCAAGGTGGCGCTGCTTGCCAACCTTCGCGGTTACAACCCGATGGTCTCGGTGGAGTTCGCCCGCAAGTCGCTGCAGTCCGGCACCCGTCCGACCTTCCAGGATCTGGAAGCGCACCTGAAGGCCGCACGGTAAGTCCCGATGAGCGAGTTGAAGCAGGTCATCATTGTCCGCAAGAAAAAGGCGGGCGGCCACGGCCACCACGGTGGAGCGTGGAAGGTCGCGTACGCGGACTTCGTGACCGCGATGATGGCCTTCTTCCTCGTGATGTGGCTCGTCGGTGCGGGGACGAAACAGCAGCGTGCCGCCATCTCGGAATACTTCAAGAATCCGAGCATGACGGCGGGGCAGTCCACCATGGCGCCGTCGGGCAAGATGGGGCCCGGCGGCGCCAGCACCAGCATGATCAAGCTCGGTGGCGCGATGGACCTGCCCAAGGGTCCGGGTGACCAGCAGGCGTTCGCCAGGCCGGCCACCGCCGCCGACGCCGAGAAGCTGGCGAAAGCGCAGGAGAAGCGCCGCCTCGAACAGCTGATGAAGGACCTCAACGAGGCGATCGCCAGGAGTCAGGCGATGGCCCCGTACAAGGATCAGCTGCTTCTCGATATCACGTCGGAAGGCCTGCGTATTCAGATCGTCGACAAACAGAATCGCCCGATGTTCGACACGGGCAGCGGTGCGCTGAAACCGTACACCGTGCAGATCCTGCACGAACTGGCCGGCTTCGTGAACCAGGTGCCGAATCAGATCAGCATCTCCGGCCACACGGATAATTCGCCTTACGTGCGCGCGAGTCAGGCTTACGGTAACTGGGAGCTTTCGGCCGACCGTGCCAATGCCGCGCGTCGCACGCTCACGGATGGCGGTATGCAGGCGGACAAGGTGGCGCGTGTCGTCGGCCTCGCGGCATCCGTGCCGTTCGACAAGAACGATCCGTCCTCGCCGATCAACCGACGCATCAGCATCGTGGTCATGACGCACGACGCGGCCAAGGCCGCGCTGTCGCCTGAGATCGCATCGGTGCCGCCAGCCACGCTGCCGCAGGCGGCGACGCTGCACTCGGCCGAGGAAGAGCACACCGCCGGCGGTGCCGCCGCCGCGGCGCCGCCGGCACCGCAGGCCGCGGTCGCGGGCAACGTCGCGCCTGCGCCCGCGGCGGCGCCGGCTGCGCCAGGCGGTTGACCGGGTGCCTTCGGGACGAAACCGAAGTCACTTGCAACAGTCATCTTCCCCGGTCAGTATCGGAGACGTGACAGGGGGGAGGAGTTGCAGTGGAAAACCAGAGCAAGTTCCGAGTGGTTGCGAAAGCGGTGAAGCACAATGGTATCGGCGGTGAGCAGGTCTATCGCGCGAGCTACCGGATTCTCGATCACGTCGGTGAAGAGATAGAAGCCAATACCGGCACGCATGACTTCGTCGATATCACCAGCGCCTTCAATCAGGCGTTCGCGATGGGTCACGAGCGATTGCGTGAACTGAACACCGTCACCGTTCAATAACGTCGTCCGCGACGAAGAGGGTGGCGGTAGCCCTCTTCGTTCGCCGGCATCGTCGGTCGGTCAACGTAGCGTGCGCAGTTCGTCGAGTTGCGCCGGTGTACCGACATTTCGCCAGAATCCCTCGAATTTTTCGCCAGCGAGGCGTCCCTGCGCGATCGCGCGCCGATACATCGGAAGCAGTTTGAACCTGCCCGGTGTCTCGTCTTCGACGATCTCCCGCCGGTAGACGCCTACGTTACCGAACGTCAGGCGCTGCGCCGACGCGGGCGCGTCATCGCCATATAGACGTCCATCCCCGAGGGCGAAATCGCCCGTCGGATGGAAGTCCGGGTTGGGCACCATCACCAGATGCGCGACACCTTCCGGTTCGGCGGGCAATGCCGCGTAGTCGATATCGCTCCAGATATCCGCACTGACGACGATAAAGGGCGCGGTGCCGAGTAAGGGCAGCGCTTTGAGCATGCCGCCGCCCGTCTCCAGCGGCGTCGGGCCTTCATACGAATAGCGAAGCCGCACGCCCCACCGCGAACCGTCGCCGAGTGCCTCGGGGAATCGATCCGCCAGATGGGAGGTGTTGATCACGATGTAGCGGACATCCGCCGCCGCCAGCTTCTCGATATGGTGCACGATCAGCGGCTTGCCATGTACGTCGAGCAGGGGCTTCGGCGTGTGATCGGTCAGTGGCCGCATGCGCTCGCCGAGGCCGGCGGCGAGGATGAGTGCATGCCTCACGCGGGATTCGCCTGACGCAGGTCACGTCCGCCGATCTTTGCTTCGATCAGGTCGGCGAGGGGAGCGACATCCGCATGTCGGCGTGCGGTGTCGAGCACGTAGCGCAGGACGCGGGGCAGGTCGTCGAGATAGCCCGGTTTGCCATCGCGGTAGCAGAGGCGGCAGAACAGGCCCAGGATCTTGATGTGGCGCTGCAGTCCGGCGAGATCGAACCAGCGGCGGAAACGATCGGTATCGACGGTCTCATCGAGCAGGCGAGCATCGAGCAGACGAAGGCGGTACGCCTCGACCCAGCCCTCCACGCGTTCGTTGTCCCAGACGATGTAGGCATCGCGCAGCAGCGATGCCAGGTCGTAGGTGATCGGCCCGGACATGGCGCCCTGAAAATCGATAATGCCGGGCGAGCGTTCCGTGGTGACCAGCAGGTTGCGGCTGTGATAGTCCCGATGCATGAATGCGCGAGGCTGTTCGGCCAGCGTGCGCAGGATCGCGGTGAAGGCTTCCTCGACGACGTCCCATTCCTCACAGGCCAGCGTGACGCCCAGGTGCCGTTCGAGCAGCCACGTCGGCATGATTTCCATTTCCATCGTCTGCCATGCGTGATCGAACGACGGCAGTCCCGATGTATCGACATGCGACTGCATGCGGAGCAATGCGTCCAGCGCATCCCCGTAGAGCGCGTCGACCGTCGCGTCGCCGAGTTCGGGCAGATAGGTCCGCGTGCCGAGATCTTCGATGAGCAGGAAGCCTTGCGCGAGGTCCGCGACCATCACCGTGGGCACGTGCAGGCCCGCGTCGGCAAGACGTTTACCGATCTCCACCCATGGTGCGGGGTTCTCTTTTTCCGGTGGGGAGTCCATCACGATCACCGGTTGTCCGTCGACATAACCGCGCCAGTAACTGCGAAAGCTGGCATCGGCGGAAGCGGGTTCGAGCACGAGCGTGGCTTCGCCGGTAACGTGGCGCGCCCACGTAAGGCGGGCTGCGGAACGGTCATCGGAGACGGTCATGGATGATCTTTGCAGTGGACTATGCGGGCAGCTTAGAGCCTTTGTGCACACGTGTCATTGCACCGCATTGGTGCGTGACGTTTGACCAGTTGTTGTGCGTCGCAACATGTGGTTATTCTGCGTGAACGGGGTTCCTGCTCGGGGGTGAAACTTGATGGAAGGTGACTGTCGGCCGACGTCCATGACGCGGCGAGATCTCTTGCGAATGATCGGTGTGGCCGGGGGCGGCGCACTGATGTACCAGTCCATGACTCAGTTGGGTTTTGCGAAGGAATCGCCGTATCGGCGACCCTCGCCACTGCAGGGTTCGGGTAAGGGGACGGTGCTGATTCTCGGTGCCGGACTCGCGGGCCTGGTGGCGGCATACGAGCTGGGCAAGGCGGGCTACAAGGTTCAGGTGCTCGAGTACAACGGACGTGCGGGCGGTCGTAACTGGACGATCCGCGGCGGTGATGTCTACACCGAACTGGGTGGCCATACGCAGACCTGCGGGTTCGACAAGGACCAGTACTTCAATCCCGGTCCCTGGCGCATTCCCTACCATCACCATGGCGTGCTCGACTACTGCCGACAGTTCGGCGTTGCGCTCGAACCATTCGTGCAGGTGAATCACAACGCTTATCTGCACAGTACGAAAGCCTACGGCGGCAAGCCGCAACGGCTGCGCGAAGTCCAGGCCGACCTGCACGGCGGCATCGCCGAGCTGCTTGCCAAGGCGACCGGGAAAGGGCGCCTGGACGACATGGTAACGAAGGAGGATCGCGAGATCCTGCTCGAGGCCATGCGTGAGTTCGGCGGCCTCGACAAGGACTTTCGCTACGTCGCGGGCCGCGCGAGCAGCGAGCATCGCGGTTATGCGAAGCACGCCGGCGGTGGTGTCGACGGCAAGCCTGAGTTTTCGACACCCAATGGCCTCTCCGAAGTGCTTCAGGCAAAGCTCTGGGCCGGTCTGGGGATGAATGCGCAGTACGAATACCAGACGACGATGATGCAGCCGGTCGGCGGCATGGATGCGATCGGCAAGGCCTTTACGCAGCGCGTCGGCGAGCACATCGAGTACAACGCCAGGGTCACCGCCATCGCTCAGGACGAGCACGGCGTCACCGTGACCTACGAGGATGCGCGAAAGCCCGGTCAGCCCCGTCAGGCGAAAGCGGACTGGTGCGTGTGCACGATTCCTTTGTCGATCCTCAGTCAGATTCCCGTGCAGGTATCGCCGGCCAAGGCCGCCGCCATCTCGGCCGTGCCGTACTGGTCGTCGTCGAAGATCGGTCTGCAGTTCGATCGTCGATTCTGGGAAGAGGACGAGGCGATCTACGGCGGCATCAGTGTCACCGACACGCCGATCGGCATGATTTCCTATCCGAGCCATGGCATCGGCACGAAGAAGGGCGTGCTGCTCGGCTCGTATACGTTCGCGATGGAGGCCTTCGAATTCACCGCGCTCGATCCCGCCGCGCGTATCCGCAAGGCCGTCGAGTACGGCTCGCAGATCCATCCGCAGTACAAGACGTCATTCGAGAACGGCATGTCGGTCGCCTGGCACCGGGTGCCGTTTACGCTCGGCTGCTTCGGCGGCTGGACCGACGCGACGCGCGAAAAGCACTTCGCCGATCTCTGTTCGCTCGACGGTCGCATCGTGCTCGCCGGTGAGCACGCGTCCTATCTTCCTGCCTGGCAGGAGGGCGCGATCCTGTCGTCGCTCTCGGCCATCGATCAGCTGCATCGCAAGGCGATGGCGGGAGGTCGCGCATGAGAGGCTTCGCTCTGGCCACCGCCGTCGCGGCCTTGTTGTCCGCCGGTATCGCGCAGGCAGCGCAGACCACCGATGCCGATTTTCTCGATGCGAAGGATATCTCGCACGTCACCGGTCAGCAGATCTTCACGCACATCTGCCAGGGCTGCCACATGCCCGACGGCAAGGGCGCGGTCGGTGCCGGGCACTACCCGGCGCTGGCTGACAATCCGAAACTCGCCGCCGCCGCGTATCCCACCGTTATGGTCGTGAACGGGCGAGGTGGCATGCCCGCGTTCGGGAAGCAGCTGTCGGACGCCCAGGTCGCCGACGTGGTCAACTACGTGCGCACGCACTTCGGCAATCACTACGCCGATACCCTTAAGCCGGAAGACGTGAAGCCATTCCGTCCACCCGCCGACAACTCCGAGGAAGACTGACGCATGACCAAGACAAGCCGTTTCCTGCCGATCCTGGCCCTTCTTGCCACGACGCCCGCTTTCGCCGCCGACGTGGTCCGGCACAAGATCCCCAACAGCACCTTTCCGATTTCGGCCGCCGTGGAGATCCCGGCGGGCAAGACGCTGGTCTTCCTCAGCGGCGCGGTGGCGCCGGTCGCCGACGCGAGCGCGCCTAAGGACAGCCCGCAGGCCTATGGCGACACCAAGACGCAGACGGTGGGCGTGCTGACCTCGATCGAGAAGCAGCTCAAGGGCATGGGCCTGACCATGGGCGACGTGGTCAAGATGCAGGCGTTCCTGGTCGGTGACCCGGCCAAGGGCGGCAAGATGGACTTCACCGGTTTCATGGCGGGCTACACGCAGTTCTTCGGCACGGCGGCCCAGCCCAGCCTGCCGTCGCGTTCGGCGGTGCAGGTGGCGGCCCTCGCCAACCCCAGTTTCCTTGTCGAAATCGAGGTCACCGCCGTTCGTCCGTGACGCACCTGACGGGGCGGTGGTACTAAGCCGCCGCTCCGCCGTGTACGCTTCGTTTCTTTTGGAAGCCCGGGCGCCTCATGGCTCTTACTCCTGATCCGCGGATCGGCATCATCGGTCTCGGTTACGTTGGACTGCCGCTTGCCGTCGAATTCGGCCGGCACTTCGATACCCTCGGTTTCGACATCGCACCGGCACGCCTCGCCGAGCTGCGCGCTGGCCACGACCACACCCTGGAAGTCACCGGCGAAGCCCTGAGCGCCGCCGCGCGGCTCCGCTATACCGGTGACGTGACCGATCTGGCCGACCGCAACGTCTATATCGTCACCGTGCCCACGCCGATCGACGAGGCGCAGCGGCCGGACCTCGAGCCGCTGGAGAAAGCCTGCCGCATGCTCGGTGGACTGCTCACGCGAGGCGACCTGGTCATCTTCGAATCCACCGTCTATCCGGGTACGACCGAAGAAATCTGCGTGCCGATTCTGGAGGAGGGTTCCGGGCTTACCTTCAACGTGGACTTCCACTGTGGCTACAGCCCCGAGCGCATCAATCCCGGCGACCACGCCCGTCGTGTGGTGGATATCCGCAAGCTCACCTCGGGCTCGACGCCGGAAGCCGCCGACCGCGTGGATGCGCTGTACCGCACGATCATCACCGCCGGCACGCACAAGACCTCGTCGGTACGCATCGCGGAAGCGGCCAAGGTGATCGAGAACGTGCAGCGCGACGTCAACATCGCGCTGGTCAACGAACTCGCCCTGATCTTCAATCGTCTGGGCATCGATACGGGCGAAGTGCTTGAGGCGGCGGGGACGAAGTGGAACTTCCTGCCGTTCCGTCCGGGTCTGGTCGGCGGGCATTGCATCGGCGTCGACCCGTACTACCTCACGCACAAGGCGGAGGTCACGGGATATCACCCGGAACTGATCCTCGCTGCGCGGCGGATCAACAGCCGCATGGGCACATATGTGGCCGACCGCGTCATCCGCCTGATGAGCGAGCGGCGCCTGCACATTGTCGATGCACGCGTGCTGGTGCTGGGGTTCGCCTTCAAGGAAAACTGCCCGGACCTGCGCAATACGCGGGTGATCGACATCGTTCGCGATCTGGAGCAGTCGATGGCCCGGGTCGATGTCTACGATCCGTGGGTCGATAACGAAGAGTGCGCCCGCGAATACGGCGTGCGTACGATCGAGGCGATCGAAGAGGGTGTGTACGATGCGGTCATCGTCGCCGTGGCGCATGACGAGTTCCGTGCGTTCGGTCCGGAGAAGATTCGCGCGTTCGGTAAGGCGGGTGCGGTGGTCTACGACGTGAAGTCCGTGCTGCCTCAGAACAGCGTCGATGGGCGCCTGTGAGTGAGCGAAAGAACTTGCGGTTCTTCGCTTCGCATCAACCTTGCTGAATGCCGTCATGGCAGTTTTTACGAACGTATTGACTCGCTCAGCCGGAACGGCGACGTTGTGGTCCCGCCCACTGGAACAGGAACGCAACATGACGCTCACCACCGGAAGCACCAACCGCAAGCGTTCGCGGGCCCTCGGCCTTCTCGTGATGGCTGCCGCCTTCATGGCGCCTCTGGCCGCCAACGCTTATGACCATCATCCGGTTCCGCCGCATCGCCCGGTGCATCATCGCCACCAGGTCTGCAAGCCGGTACGCGTGTACGACCACCATCACCACTATCACACCGAGCGTCGCTGCCACTGGGTGAACTGATCGCTCACGGATGTGGAAACGGAAAGGCCAGGCGATTGCCTGGCCTTTCTTCATCCACCGGACGGACAGAATCCTTCAGGAGAGGTTGTAACCACGCTCCTCGTGCAGCGCGATGTCCAGGCCCACCTGTTCCTGTTCTTCATCCACGCGCAGACCCATCGTCACGGCGATGCCCTTGAAGATGACATAGCTCAACACCGCGCTGTAGACGACGGTGAAGCCGACGCCCTTGCACTGGATCCAGAACTGGCCACCCAGGTCGGTGACCGTGCCGAAGCCACCCAGGACCGGCGCCGCCAGCGGACCGGTAAGCAGCGCACCGATGATGCCGGCGATGGCATGCACGCCGAATACGTCCAGCGAATCGTCGTAGCCGAACTTACGCTTCAGCCTGGTCGCACAGAAAAAACACACCACGCCGGCAACGAGACCGAGTACCAGCGCGCCACCCGGACCGCACGTACCGGCGGCGGGCGTGATGGCGACGAGGCCGGCCACGGCACCCGAGGCGATACCCAGCACGCTTGGACGGCGATGGGTCAGCCATTCGATCGCGGTCCAGCCGATCGCCGCGGCGGCGGTGGCGATCTGCGTCACCAGCATCGCCATGCCCGCGCTGCCGTTAGCCGCGACAGCCGAGCCGGCGTTGAAGCCGAACCAGCCCAGCCAGAGCATGCTCGCGCCGATCAGGGTGTAGCCGAGGTTGTGCGGCGGCATGGGCGTGTTCGGGTAACCGCGACGCTTGCCGATCACCAGGCAGCCGACGAGACCGGCGATACCCGCGTTGATGTGGACCACCGTGCCACCGGCGAAGTCGAGCACGCCGAGGTCGCCGAGGAACGAACCGGGGCCACCCCAGACCATGTGCGCGACCGGCAGATAGACCAGCGTGAACCACAGGGCGGTGAAGACCAGCAGCGCAGAGAACTTCATGCGCTCGGCGATCGCGCCGACGATGAGCGCGGGAGTGATGATCGCGAACGTCATCTGGAACATCACGAAAACCCCTTCGGGGATCGTGAGGTACAGACTGTCCGGCTTGAGTCCCGCCAGCATCGCGTGGCCGAAGCCGCCGATGAAGGAGTGGATGTTCGTGGAGCCCGCCGCCATGCCCGAGTTGTCGAAGGCCACGGAGTAGCCATAGACGACCCAGAGCACGGTGACCAGCGCCGTGATGGCGAAGCACTGCATCAGAACCGAGAGCAGGTTCTTCGCACGGACCATGCCGCCGTAGAAGAGGGCGAGGCCGGGGATGGTCATCAGCAGCACCAGCATCGTCGCCGTGAGCATCCAGGCGGTATCGCCGGAGTCGAGCTTCGCCGGTGCGGCGGCGGCCTGCGCAGAGGCCAGGCCGGGAAGAAGGAGGGCGCTCGCGGCGAGCGCGCGTGGGAGCTTAAAGCGCATCGCCGTCGACCTCCTGCGTGCGGATACGGATGGCCTGCTCGAGGTCGATGACGAAGATCTTGCCGTCGCCGATCTTTCCCGTGCGTGCCGCGGTGCTGATGGCCTCGACGGCGCGCTCGAGCTGCTCGTCGGTGACGGCGATCTCGATCTTCAGCTTGGGCAGGAAGTCCACGACGTACTCGGCGCCGCGGTAGAGTTCGGTGTGGCCGTGCTGCCGGCCGAAGCCTTTGACCTCCGTGACGGTCATGCCCTGTACGCCGACCTCGGCGAGCGCTTCGCGGACGTCGTCCAGCGTAAACGGCTTGATGATGGCGTTGATCCACTTCATGTGCCGCGGTTCCCCTTTTGGTTTGGCTGGGGGAGAGCAGAGCAGGATGCGTGCCAGCTTGAATCGAACCGCCAACCCGTTGGGCCGCAGCCCATTCAGTCACATGGGAGGTCGCAGTCGAAACGCTTTGCCTCAATCGGGGGAAGTGATTTGCACCAGATGGGTGCCTTATGGCATCTGAGCGTCCAGCACAGGCAGCCTGACGCGGGCCTTCAGTCCGCCCTGCGTTCCCTGCTCCAGTGCGATGTCTCCACCGTGCCCGCGCACCGCCGACCGTACGGCCGGCAATCCCAGGCCGACGCCGCCGGTCTGTCGGTTGCGTGAACTCTCGATGCGAAAAAAGGGTTTGAAGACTTCCTCGTGCAGATGCCGGGGGATGCCCGGGCCGTCGTCCTCGACGGCTATCTCGACCCATTCGTTGTTCGACGACAATCGTACGATCGCGCGTCCGCCGTACTTGACGGCGTTGTCGACGAGATTGGCGACGGCGCGACGCAGCGTGAGCGGGCGGCCGACATAAGCCACGCTTTCCGACGACTCAAAGTTCACGTCGTGGCCGGCGTCGCGGAAGTCGTCGAGCACCGTATTCACCAGCTCCGACAGATTGAATCGCGTCGACGGCTCATGCTGACTGTCGTCGCGGAAGAAATTGAGCGATGCATCCACCATCGTCTGCATCTCGTCGACATCGCGGAACAGCTTGCGCTGCTGTTCTTCATCCTCGATGAACTCGCCGCGCAGACGCATGCGGGTCAGCGGTGCGCGGAGGTCGTGCGAGATGGCTGCCAGCATGGTCGTTCGATCCTCGACATAGCGCTGCACACGCGCCTGCATCTCGTTGAACGCCTGTCCGGCTAGCCGGATTTCCACGGGGCCGGTGGCTTCCATGGGCGGTGCGTTCACGTCTGTGCCGAAGCGCTGCGCCTGCCGGGCGAAACGCTCCATCGGACGTGCGAGCCGGCGGCTGGCGAGCGCGGCGACAAGCAAACTGCAGATCAACGCGAAGCCCAGTGTCAGCAGGTTGCGCGTCGATGCGTGCAGACCCCAGCTGCGCTCGGGCGTCATGAAGTGGACCCACGAGCCGTCCGATAGCGCGATGGCGAGACCGTAGGTGGTTTCAGCGCGACCCTGGCGGTCGAGGTCGCCCGGCTCGTAGGCGAGTACGCGTGCGGATGGCCGGTCGAGGAGGGCGCGTACCTTCGCACGGCCGGCGTGGAAGGTCGCATTGGCGATCGGGACGGGCAGGGCGTCGTCGTCCGGGTACCAGCGTGCCTGATAGCCGTCGTTGCTTGCCGCGGCGGCCAGCCTGGAGCGCCAGGCGCGAGGCGACCCGTCGAGGGTGCGGGCCACGGCCACGGCTTCGTCCACCACGCCGCTTTCTTCGATGCCTGGCCTGGCCCACACCCCGGCGAAGGCGGCGAAGGTAGCGTTCATGGCGGCCGCGATGATCACGGTGACGACGATGTTGATCGCGAACCAGCGTCCGATCGTGTCGGCAGACCAGCGCCGCCCGCGCATCACAGTCGCTCCACGCGCGCGTTGAACATGTAGCCGACGTTGCGCACGGTGCGGATGATTTCCGGATCGCCGGGATCTTCCTCGATCTTGCGGCGAAGACGACTGACCTGCACGTCGATGCTGCGGTCGAAGGCCTCGTGTGTCGGCCCGCGCGACATGTCGATCAGCTGCTCGCGGGTGAGGATGCGTTGCGGGTGCTGGGCGAAGACGACGAGCAATTCGAACTCGCCACCGGACAGCGGTGTGAGTGTGAAATCCGACGAGCGAAGTTCACGCCGCACGATGTCGAGACGCCAGCCCGCGAAGCTGAGCATGGGTGAGTGGCTGGTGGGCGGCACAGCCGCTTGCGCGTCGCTGCGGCGGAGGACGGCGCGGACGCGTGCCAGCAGTTCGCGCGCGTCGAACGGTTTGGTGACGTAATCGTCCGCACCCAGTTCGAGGCCGACAATGCGGTCGGTCGGCTCGACGACGCCTGTGACCATGATGATGGCCGTGCGGCCGGTGGCCCGCAGTCGCTTGCAGAGGCTGAACCCGTCCTCGTCGGGGAGCATGACGTCGAGGATGACCATGTCGTACGACGCTTTTGCGAGACGCGCGTCCATCTCCGCACCCGAGGCGGCCGTGTCGGTCTCGAAGCCGTGACGCTGGAAGAACCGCTGCAGAAGCGCGCGGATCTCTTCGTCGTCATCCACGATGAGAAGGTGTTGCATGTGAGGCCGGCATCCGTACTGCGTGGCGCTATTTATAGCGGTTCGGTCCCCGGCCGTGTCATATGTTTCCAGCCCGAAACATTGTTTCCCGCCGGAAGCGAAGTGGAAAAACGGTATACGTAAACGCGCCGCACTCTCGGCGTCAGTCCCCCGCCGAGAGAGCCTCATGACCGCTATTCGTCGTCCCAACCTGTCCGCTTCACCTGCCGCAAGGCGTCACGGAGACCGCCGTTCGACGCACTGGAAGGCGGGTATGGCCGTAACCGCGGCACTTGCCCTCTCGGCCTGCTCGCACGGTGTGAAGAAGGCCGGCGCGGACGCCACGGCGCAGCCTGGCCACGATGAGCCGATCAACCGCAAGGTTTTCGCCTTCAACAAGGTGGTCGACCATGCGGTGATCCGCCCCGTGGCTCGCGGCTACTCGCACCTGCCGCGCCCGGTTCGCAACGGCGTGCGCAACTTCGCCCAGAACATGCGCGAGCCGCTGGTTTTCGCCAACGACCTGCTTCAGGCCAACCTGCTTCGTTCGCTGAATACGGCGGGACGCTTCGTCGTGAACAGCACGGTGGGCGTGGTCGGTCTTTTCGACGTGGCCAACCATTGGGGCATGCCGCACCATGACGCGGATCTGGGCCAGACCTTCGGGGTATGGGGCATGGGTCCGGGACACACCGTGGAGCTGCCGATCTTCGGTTCCTCCAACGTCCGCGATTCGGTCGGTCGCATCCTGACGATGTCGTTCGACCGCCTGGGCGACAACTCGGACACCGTCCAGACGCTGGATACGATCAGGACAGTGGGCGGCATCGTGGATGGACGGGCTCGTGCGCTGCCACTGACCGACCGGCTGGAGCAGTCGCCGGACTACTACGCGGCGTTACGGGACAGTGCGGCCGCACGCCGCGTGGCCCTGGTCGCCGATGGGCGTGAAGGGGCGGTGCGCGAGGCTGTCTCGCCAGCCGAGGGGCGAGCCGCCACGGGATTGCCGGTCAACCCCTGAGGGCCTGACGATGTCCGTCCGACTGCTTAGCGATACGGCCAGGGTGCTCGCTGAGGCCCGTCACGTCGAGCCCGACCGGGCCCGGCGGCGGGCCTGGTTCGTGGAGGATCCGATCGCCGAACTCGGCTATCGGACCGCGGAGGATGTGGTGGAGGCGGGGGAGACGTCGAGGCTGATTGCCATGATCCGGGCGATCCGGGCGCATGAGAGGGGCTTTTAAGCCACGCCTCGTTGCATCGAAGGCCGGAAAACAGTACCATTTTGGTCCGGTATTGACTGTGCCCCTTCCCCCATGCTCCGTGTCAGCCGATTGACCGACTACGCGACGGTGGTGATGACTTGCATCGCCGCCCATCCTGCCGACGTTCTGAGCACCGCTCAGATCGCGGAGGAGGCGCGCCTGGAGTTGCCCACGGTGTCCAAGCTGCTCAAGCTGCTGGGACACGCCGGGCTGGTGGAATCGTTTCGCGGCGTCAACGGCGGCTACCGTCTGGCGCGGCCGGCCGAGGTGATCAGCCTGGCCGACATCGTCGAAGCGATGGAAGGGCCGATCGGGATGACGGAGTGCAGCGTGGCCCAGGGCCAGTGCGAACGTCAGTCCCAGTGCGGCGTCAGCGACAGCTGGCGCTCCGTTTCCGGGGCGATCGGTGGCGTGCTGCGCGCCCTGACCCTGGCCCAGATGCTGGCCGACCGCTCCATGGCGTCGGCGAAGAACGCGACCACCGTCGCGCAGGCGAACGCATGAACGAGAGTGAGAACATGACACGCGACGTGGCAGACCCCGTGCGCGACAACGCCGAAGTCGTGGAGGCGCTCAACCGCCGCTACGAAGCCGGTTTCGTCACCGATATCGAATCCGACCGCCTCCCGCCGGGCCTGAGCGAGGACATCGTCCGTCAGCTCTCCGCGATCAAGGGCGAACCGGAGTGGATGACCGAGTGGCGGCTGTCCGCTTACCGGCACTGGCTGACCATGCCCGAGCCGGAATGGGCCAAGCTCGACATCGCGCCGATCGACTATCAGTCGGTCAGCTACTACTCGGCGCCCAAGGCGGGCCCCAGGTCGCTCGACGAAGTGGATCCGAAGTTGCTCGAGACCTACGAGAAGCTCGGCGTCCCGTTGCATGAGCGGGCAAAGCTCGCCGGCGTGGCCGTGGATGCGGTCTTCGATTCCGTATCGGTCGGCACCACCTTCCGCAAGGAACTGGCCGAAGCCGGCGTGATCTTCTGCTCGATGTCCGAAGCCATCCGCGAACACGGCGACCTGGTGCGCCAGTACCTGGGCAGCGTGGTGCCGACGGCCGACAACTATTTCGCGGCGCTCAATTCCGCCGTGTTCTCCGACGGCAGCTTCGTCTTCATCCCCAGGGGTGTGCGTTGCCCCATGGAACTGTCGACGTACTTCCGCATCAACGCGATCAACACCGGGCAGTTCGAGCGCACGCTGATCGTGGTCGAGGACGACGCCTATGTCTCGTACCTCGAAGGCTGTACCGCGCCCATGCGCGACGAGAACCAGCTGCACGCGGCGGTGGTCGAACTGGTCGCGCTCGAGCGCGCACAGATCAAGTACTCCACCGTGCAGAACTGGTATCCCGGCGACGAGAACGGCGTGGGCGGTATCTACAACTTCGTGACCAAGCGCGGCGACTGCCGCGGCGCGGATTCCAAGATCTCCTGGACCCAGGTGGAAACCGGCTCGGCGATCACCTGGAAGTACCCGAGCTGCGTGCTGCGCGGCGACCGTTCGGTGGGCGAGTTCTACTCGGTGGCGCTGACGCACCATCGCCAGCAGGCCGATACAGGTACCAAGATGATTCACATCGGCAAAGGTACCAAGTCGAAGATCGTCGCCAAGGGCATCAGTGCGGGCCGCAGTTCCAACAGCTACCGCGGCCTCGTAAAGATCGAGAAAGGCGCCGACGGCGCGCGCAATTACACGCAGTGCGATTCCCTGCTGATCGGCAAGCAGTGCGGCGCGCACACTTTTCCGTACATGGAAGTGAAGAATCCCTCGGCCATCGTCGAGCACGAGGCCACCACCTCGAAGATTTCGGACGACCAGCTGTTCTACTGCCTGTCGCGCGGCATCGGTGAAGAAGATGCCGTGTCGATGATCGTCGACGGCTTCTGCAAGCAGGTCTTCCGCGAACTGCCGATGGAATTCGCCGTGGAAGCCAAGAAGCTGCTCGAGGTTTCTCTCGAAGGCGCGGTGGGTTGACGATGGGCATCGCCGGTTCCGCTCCGGGCCTGACCGATCTGCGCGCGCTGCTCGCCGCGCTGGATCCGGATATCGACCCGATTCCCAAGCGCTTCCTTCACGTCTCGCACGAGAAGGCGCGCGAGCGCATGGCCGACGCCCTGATGATGTTCCGCGAAGCCGAAGGAACCACGCTGATCGTCGATGTCGACGAGGACAGCGCGGGCAACGAACGCATGCTCTGGGCCCGGATCACGCTGCGCGTGCAGTCCAGCCTCACCGCGGTCGGCATGATGGCCGCCGTATCCGCCGCGCTGGCAAAGCGCGGCATTCCCTGCAACCCGGTTTCCGCGTTCCTGCACGATCATATCTTCGTGCCCTGGGAACGCCGCGACGATGCGCTCGATGCGCTCTCGCACCTCACGCCCTGATGGACAGCCACGCCATGCACATGCTCAAGATCGACAACCTCCATGCCCGCGTCGAAGGCAAGGAGATCCTCAAAGGCCTTTCGCTCGAGGTGAAGCCCGGCGAAGTGCACGCCATCATGGGTCCGAACGGTGCGGGCAAATCCACGCTCGGCAACGTGCTGGCCGGCCGCGAAGGTTACGAAGTGACCGCAGGCTCGGTGCTGTTCAACGGTGTCGACCTGCTGGCACTCGAGCCGGAAGAGCGCGCCGCGACCGGTGTGTTCCTGGCGTTCCAGTATCCCGTCGAGATCCCGGGTGTGAACAACACCTACTTCCTGCGTGCCGCGCTCAATGCGCAGCGGAAGTTCCGGGGTGAGGATGAGCTGGATTCGATGCGCTTCCTCAAGCTGGTACGCGAGAAGCTGAAAGTGATGCAGATCTCCGACGAACTGCTCCACCGCGCCGTCAACGAAGGCTTCTCCGGTGGCGAGAAGAAGCGCAACGAGATCTTCCAGATGGCCGTGCTCGAGCCGAAGCTGGCGATTCTCGACGAAACGGATTCGGGTCTCGACATCGACGCGCTCAAGCAGGTCGCCGAAGGCGTCAATGCGCTGCGTTCGCCGGATCGCTCGTTCCTCGTCGTGACGCACTACCAGCGCCTGCTCGACTACATCGAGCCGGACTTCGTGCACGTGCTGGCCGGTGGCCGCATCGTCGAGAGTGGCGACAAGAATCTCGCCCTGAAGCTGGAAGAGCAGGGCTACGCCTGGCTCGCCGACACGCATCCGGAATTGCGCAAGGCCGACCTGACCGGAGCGCCGGCATGACCCAGGCGCCGTCCCCGTTCGTGCGGGCGGCGCTGGATGCCGCCAGCGCGCTGCCTGAGAGCGGCATCGCGTGGCTCGACGCCGCGCGCCGCGACAACCTGCAGGCATTCGCCGAAGCCGGTCTGCCGGAAGGGCGCAACGAGGCCTGGAAGTACACTCCGCTGCGTGCGCTTTCGCAGCGTGCGTTCGCCGTCGCCGACGCGGCGGTGGCGCGCGACGTAGCCATCGATGCGGCGTCGTTCGCGCTGCCGGGTGTCGACAGTGCGCGCATCGTCTTCGTCGACGGCGTCTTCCGTGCCGACCTGTCCGCTCTGAACCGCGTTGACGGTGTATCGCTTGCGCCGCTGGCGGCCGCCCTGACGGAGCAGCCGGAACCGTTGCGCTTCGCGCTGGCCAGTCGTTACCGCCGTGGTGCGGCCGACGCATTCGCGCATCTGAATGCCGCATTCGCCACCGATGGCGTGGTGCTGCGGATCGCCGACGGCATCGACGTGGCGAAACCGCTGCACATCGTCCATGTCTTCAGTGGCGTTCAGCCCGACACGGCCTGGCACGTTCGCGTGCTGGTGGAGGCAGGGCAGGGTTCCCGGGCCGACATCGTCGAGCAGTTCGTCTCGATGGGTGAAGCGAATCAGCTGGGCACCGTCGTCGCCGACTACGTCGTTCGTGAGAGTGCCCGGCTCGGCGTGGTGCTGCTGCAGGCGGCGTCGACGGCGACCACGCTCGTACGTCGCGGTCACGTCCGTCTTGACGCGAACGCGAGCGCAACCGTCCATGCGCTGGAAGTGGGTGGTGCTCTGGTGCGTCATGAACTCACGGCCGAACTGGCGGGCGACCACGCACGCTTCGATTCGCGCGGTGTGTTCGCACTCGACGGTCGCCAGCATATCGATACTCAGCTGGAAGTCCGTCATAACGCACGCGATACGGCGTCGGACGCCCTGTGGCGCGGTATCGCCAACGGTCGCTCGCGCGGCGTATTCCGCGGCGCCATCGTGGTCGCTGAAGGCGCCGATGGGAGCGATGCCTCGCTCAGCAACAAGAACCTTCTGCTCTCTGGCTCGGCCGAGATCGACACCAAGCCGGAGCTCGAGATCTACGCCGACGAGGTCAAGGCCGCGCATGGGGCGACCATCGGCCAGCTCGACGAGCGCTCGCTTTTCTATCTCCGTTCGCGCGGTATCCCGCTCGCCCAGGCGCGCAGCCTGCTGACGCTGGCTTTCTGCCGCGCGGCACTGGAATCGCTGCCGAACGAGGCCCTGCGCGAACACCTCGGCGACCTGCTGGTGGCGCATCTGCCGACCGGTCCGTCCGCCGGCTAACGAAGTACGGAGCCAGCCATGAACGCCAAGCCCGAGTCAGCCATTCTGCCGCTCGACGTCGAGCGCATCCGCGCCGACTTCCCGCTGCTGTCGCGCACCGTCCACGGCAAGCCGCTGATCTATTTCGACAACGCCAACACCGGGCAGAAGCCGTTGTCGGTGATCGAGGCGGTCGATCGTCACTACCGCGAGCACAACGCCAATGTGTCGCGCTCCGTGCACGCGCTGGGCGAGGAAGCCACGGCGTCTTACGAGGCGGCACGCGACGCACTCGCACGTTTCATCAACGCGCCGTCGCGCGACGAAGTCATCCTGACCTCGGGCACCACGCAGGCGATCAACCTGGTGGCGTACAGCTACGCCATGCCGCGCATGAAGCCGGGAGACGCCATCGTCACCACGGTGATGGAGCATCACGCCAACATCGTGCCGTGGCAGCTGGTCGCCGAGCGCACCGGGGCGACGGTGAAGGCCGCGCCGATCGATGCCAGCGGGGAGCTCATCCTCGAGAAGTTTTTCGACCTGCTCACCCCCGAGGTTAAGCTGGCCTGCGTTACCCATGTGTCCAACGTGCTGGGCACGGTCAACCCGATCCGCGAGATCGCCCGTGAATGTCGTAAGCGCGGCATCCCGCTGCTGGTCGACGGCTCGCAGGCGGCACCGCATCGCCCGATCGACGTGCAGGCGCTGGGCTGCGATTTCTACGCGGTTACCGGCCACAAGATGCTGGCGCCCACCGGCACCGGCGCGCTGTGGGCGAAGCGCGAGCACCTGATGGCGATGCCGCCGTTCTTCGGCGGTGGCGAGATGATCCGCGAGGTGCGCTTCGAGGGCACGGTGTTCGCCGATCCGCCGCACCGCTTCGAAGCGGGTACGCCGAATATCGCGGGTTTTGCGGGCGTTACGGCAGCTATCGAGTACATCGAAAACATCGGCTTCGACCGTCTGAAGGCCTATGAGCAGGACTTGCTGGCCTATGCCGTCGACGCACTGGAAACCGTGCCAGGCGTGCGGATCTTCGGCAACGCGAAGGAAAAGGAGCCGGTCATCTCCTTCCTGATCGAAGGGGCGCATGCCAACGACATGGCGACGTTGCTCGATCTGCAGGGTGTCGCCGTGCGCTCAGGTCACCACTGCGCTCACCCGCTGATGCACTTCTTCGGCGTGCCGGCCACGTTGCGCGCGTCGCTCGCCTTCTACAACACGAAGGCGGAAGTGGATGGGTTTATCGAGGCGATCGCCAGGGTCCGCAAGCTCCTGATGTAGGAGCGCGCCCCGCGCGCGATTACAATCCCGCGATGATCTCCCATACCTTCCGCACCGCCACCCCCGCCGACGCGGCCCTGATCGCCTCGCTCGTCGAGTCCGCCTATCGCGGCGAAGCCAGCCGCGCGGGGTGGACCACCGAAGCCGATTTCCTTCACGGCCGCCGTACGGACGTGACCGAGATCGAGGCGCTGCTCACCGGTTCCAACGGCCGCTTCGTGCTGTTCGAGCGCGCTGAGCAGGTGCTTGCCTCCTGCTACATCGAGCGCCAGGGCCCGGTCTGCTATTTCGGCATGTTCTCGGTGCACCCGCCGGCGCAGGGCACCGGCATCGGCCGTCTGGTCATCGAAGAAGTCGAGCGTTTCGCCCGCGACGAATGGGCCAGTGAGCGGATCGAAATGACCGTGATCGACATCCGTGCCGAGCTCATCGCCTGGTACGAGCGACGTGGCTACGTGCGTACCGGCAAGACCAGGCCCTTCCCCTATGGCGACGAGCGCTTCGGCGTCCCGCAGCGCGACGACCTCCGTTTCGAATACCTGGTGAAGGAGCTTCGCGCATGAACGGCTGGGTACGCGTCGGCTCCCGCTCCGAGCTTTTGCCGGGTGAACACAAGGTCGTCTGGGACGGCGATACGGCCATTGCCGTATACAACATCGACGGCCAGCTCTATGCCATCGAGGACGTATGTACGCACGACGGCGGGGAGCTCGCCGGCGGCCCCGTCATCGGCTTCGAGGTCGAATGCATTCGCCATGGAGCCCGTTTCGACGTGCGCACCGGCGAGGTGACCTGCCCGCCGGCGTACGAGCCGGTCACCGTCTTTCCGGTCACGGAAGCCGACGAAGCCATCTGGACTCGCGACGACCGCTGAGCGAGACGCGTAAGGGCAAACCAAAAAGACTATGGCGTGCAACGCTTTCCGGCCCTAAGCTTCCGCCCTGCGTCACCGATCATCCGGGGGGTCCATGTCACTCAACGAACGTCGGCGTGCCGCGATCGCGTTCGCGCTCCTGTTCGTTCTGTACCAGGGCGCTGAAGGCATCGGCGCGCGCCTGCTCGGCAGCTTACCGGTCCAGGCCGCCTTCACGGTGGGCGTGGTGCTGGCGGCGTGGCCGCTCGGCCGCTGGCTCGGGTTCCGCGGATATGACGCGTATGCGCTGGAATGGCGCCGGACCGCACCGGTGCTCCTGGTCGGTGGACTGGCGTTGGCGCTGCTCACCAAGTACCTCGCTGTCTGTGTCGGCATGGCGCTGAACGTCTATGCGGCCAGGGCGCCGCAGGCGCCTGCCGTAGCCGCCGTGTCGTTCCTGTCATCGATTCCCTGGGCGCTCGTGGCGACGTTCGTGCCGGCGCTGGCTGGCGACATCCTCACCCGCGGGTTTCTGTTCCGTGCGCTGCGTATGGCGTGGACGCCGTGGGTTTTCGTCCTTGCATCCACGCTGCTGCAGACGCTCAATCACCTGTACACACTCGATCAGGGGCCGGTCGAATGGCTGCGTCTGATCTGTTTCGGTCTGGCCTATGCGATGGCCGTGGCCCGCACGGGCTCGCTCTGGCTCGCGGTCGGCGTGCACTGGGGCTGGAATCTCGCCTATGTGCTGGTGGGCGACATCCTGCCGTACGAGACGTTGGCACCGGGCTGGTCGGCACTCCTGTCCGCAGGCGCGCACCTGGTCATGTTCGGTGTGTTGTTCGCCATCCCGACACAGATCGAGCGGGAAGATTTCAACGCGGATCCGGCATGAGCCTGAAGGCTCAGAAGTGATACACGAAGGCCAGTGTTTCGGTGACCTGACGAGGCGATCCGTACGACTTCACCAGCGGACTCGCCGCCGCATCGCCAAATAGCCGTCCATACGATATCGCCAGTGCGAAACCCGTCTGTTTCGACGTAGGAATGAAGGCGTCGTACTCCAGGTTGGCCGACTGCCCGCCGGCCCCGGGACGCCACGATCGCGTGCCGATGCCGGCCGCTTCGGAGGGCGTGACACCGAAGAATCGTCGCATCGCCGGCCCGTTCATGCCTTCGACCTGCAGTTCGACCGAGTGCTGGATGTACCAGACATCCGGTAGCTGGTAGTCGGCATACAGCGCGACATAAGCGCCGGCACCATCGGTGTCGTGCGCGACATGCCCGCCGACGCTGAAGTGTTTGTCGAACGCGTATTCGAGGTATCCGCCGCCCTGGAATCGCGGGGAGAGCGAGGCGACCTTACCGCCGAGCGGACCGAGATCGTCATGCGTACGTCCCCATAGCCAGTTCCCGTAGATCCCGCCATGCCAGTGCTCGCCGGCCAGCAGATCGATGGTCAGGCCATCGGCGGTCGAAAGCTCGCCCTTGCCGGGCAAATCGATGTCGATGTACGGAATCGGCTGGTTGCGTCGGTCTTTTGAGCCCATCCACGCGGGCATGCGCTGAACGCCTGCGCCGAAGGCGTAGGTCGGGCCGTCGTCGTCCTGCGCATGCGCGGAAGCGGCCGCCAGCAACGTGACGAGGAGGGTGAGACAGGTTCGACGCATGGGGGGATGCCGTTCCGCGGTGGACGTGCGCAGGATATCGGCGGACACCTTACGGCATGCTTTGCGCCCGGGAAAGGGCTTCGAAAGGATGTGCGATTAGCCTGCGCTGCAACCTGATCACCGGCCCATCCACGTGTCGAGCCCTTCCTCCTGGAACATCCTCTGCGACTTCGACGGAACGATTGCCGTTGAGGACGTGATCGACTCCCTACTGGACCGGTACGGCCGTCCGGGCTGGGAGATTCTCGAACGCGACTGGCGCGCCGGCGTCATCGGCTCCGCCGTGTGCATGGCGGGGCAGGTCGCCCTGCTCGACATGAGCCGTGACGAGCTCGCTCGTCATCTGAACGGTCTTCACATCGACCATGGCTTCGCATCCTTCGTGAGGGCCACCATCGAGTACGGCGTTCCGATGGAAATCGTCAGCGACGGCCTGGACCATGCGATCCACGCGATCCTGGCCAATCACGGCATCGACACGCTGCCGACCGTCGCCAACCATCTGCTGCAGAGCGGTCCGCGCGACTGGAGCCTCACCTCGCCGTTCAGCGTGTCCGGTTGCCGTGCGGGTACCTGCAAGTGCGCACGCGTCGAAGCGGCGAATACCCGTGGCGGCAAGACCCTGCTCATCGGCGACGGCGCGTCCGATTTCTGCGCCGCCGATCGCGTCGACTTCGTCTTCGCCAAGAACCGCCTGATCGAACACTGCCGCGCCGCCGGTATCCCGTATGCGCCTATCGCCAGTTTCGACGAGGCGCGCGAACTGCTTCCCGAACTGCTTGCCGGTCGTCTGCCGGCACAGACCGTCATTCCCCTTCACGCGACGAGCTCCCAGGAACTGCCTGCATGAACATCCTTTCCAAGAACCCGCAGCTCGTCATCGACGACGCGACCCTGCTGGCCGACGAAGCGAAGTACTGCTCGTTCGGCGACACCGTGCACTACGTGGATCCGCCGAAGATCTTCCGTCACGCGGAAGGCAGCTACATCTACGACAGCGAGAACATTCCGTTCCTCGATCTGCAGATGTGGTATTCGGCCGTCAACTTCGGCTACGGCAACAAGCGCCTGAACGACACGCTGAAGGCGCAGATCGACCTGCTGCCGCAGGTGGCCAGTCAGTACCTCCATCAGGGCAAGATCGAGCTCGCCAAGACCATCGCCGTCGACGCCAGGCAGAAATTCGGCCTCGACGGTCGTTGCCACTTCAACGTGGGTGGCGCGCAGGCGGTCGAAGACTCGCTGAAGCTCGTGCGTAACGCGCGCGGCGGCAAGAGCCTGATGTTCGCCTTCGAAGGCGGTTACCACGGTCGCACGCTCGGCGCTTCGTCGATCACCTCCAGCTACCGGTACCGTCGTCGCTTCGGTCACTTCGGCGAGCGCGCGCAGTTCATCCCGTTCCCGTACCCGTTCCGTCGCCCGAAGGGCATGACGCCGGAAGAATATTCCGATGCGTGCGTACGTCAGTTCGAGCGCCTGTTCGAAACCGAATACAACGGCGTGTGGGATCCGAAGGTGGGCGAGGCCGAATACGCCGCGTTCTACGTCGAGCCGATCCAGGGCACCGGCGGTTACGTCATCCCGCCGAAGAACTTCTTCATCGATCTCAAGAAGGTGCTCGACAAGTACGGCATCCTGATGGTCGTCGACGAAATCCAGATGGGTTTCTGGCGCACGGGCAAGCTGTGGTCGATCGAGCATTTCGGCGTCAACCCCGACGCGCTGGTCTTCGGCAAGGCGCTGACCAACGGCCTCAATCCGCTGTCCGGCATCTGGGCGCGCGAAGAACTGATCAACCCCGAGATCTTCCCGCCGGGTTCGACGCACTCGACGTTCAACTCCAACCCGCTCGGTACCGCGCTGGGTCTGGAAGTGATCAAGATGGGCTATGAGCTCGACTACGGTACCCGCGTCGCCGAGAAGGGCAAGCACTTCCTGGACGGCCTGCGCGACCTGCAGAAGCGTCACAAGGAGATCGGCGACGTCGACGGCCTCGGCCTCGCACTGCGCGCCGAGATCTGCACGGACGATGGTTTCACGCCGAACAAGGCGCTGCTCGACCGCATGGTCGACATCGGCCTGGCCGGCGGTCTCACTCACGAAGGCAAGAAGATCGGTCTCGTGCTTGATGTCGGTGGCTGGTACAAGAACGTAATCACGTTCGCCCCGTCGCTCGACATCAGCCACGAAGAAATCGACCTCGCTATCGCGTTGCTCGACCAGTGCCTCACGCTGGCCAAGCGCGGCTGATACCCGGCAGCCACGCGATGGCGTTCGTGAACCAGCTCGAGCCGGATGCCCTGCTCGGGCATTTTGAACGCCATCCGCCGCATGGGTTCACCCCGACCCGTGCGGTGGATGGTTCGCCACTTTTCGTGGCTCCGTTCGACCTGCTGACCACCGCCGACGACGAGCTTCGTCGGCGTGTGGCCAGTTTTCCGTTTCAGTCGCTGCTGAAGCGTCTGCTGACGCCGCGTACCTGCTTTGCGGGGACGACGGTCTCCGAATATTCGCTGTTCGATGCATGCAACGACCCTGCCGCGGTGGCCGCCTCGTGGGCGCGCTCGTTCGGTGCCAGCCATCCGCTGCTGATCGTGAAGGACCTCGCGGTGGATTCGCCGCTGACCAGCGTGCGCGATCGTGCCTGGACCGCGCGTTTCGTCGATGCCGCGCGCGATCGCGGTTACATCATCGTCGAAGGGCAGGCACTCGCCTATGTGCCCATCGACTTCGGCTCGGTCGACGAATACCTCGGCCGGCTCTCCGCGTCGCGGCGAAAGAATCTCCGTCGCAAGCTTCGTTCGCGCGACAAGCTCGACATCGCGGTGATCCCCACCGGCGATGCCTTCGCTTCGGACGAGATCGTCGACGGGTACTACGCGCTGTTCGAAAACGTCCACGCGCAGAGCGAAGTCCACTTCGACAAGCTGTCACGCGATTTCTTTGCCGCCGTGCTGCGCGATCCGGGCGGGCAGGTGTTCACCTACCGCGTCGACGGCCGTCTCATCGGCTGGAACCTCTGCTACGAACACGATGGCAAGTTGCTCGACAAGTACGTAGGCTTCGCGTACCCCCAGGCGCGCGAGTTCGATCTGTACTTCGTCAGCTGGTTCGTCAATCTCGAATTCGCCCTGGCGCGCGGCCTCCGGTTCTATGTCGCCGGCTGGACGGATCCCGCGGTCAAGGCGTCGTTGGGTGCGCGTTTCCACCTGACCCGGCATGCCGTGTACATCCGTCATCCGCTGCTGCGCGCCGTGCTTCGGCGTTTCGCCCATCGTTTCGAATCCGACAGCGTATGGGAGGCCTCCGATGCGGACGCCCATCGTACTTGACCTCGATGGGTCGGTCGGCGCATTGCCGGGTCGCCTCGTGCTTCCGCTGAGGGAGTGGGAAGAGCCGATCCGCTTCGGCTGTTCGGTATCCAGCCTTCGTCGCTTCTCGGCCGACCTGGTGGAAACCCTCCCGCGTGAGCACGGCACGGTCTTCATGGGCAGCGGCGATTTCCATCATCTGACCTGGCCGCTGGTCGAGCGCGTCCCCGGTAAGGAACGTTTTCAGGTCGTCGTGCTCGACAACCATCCTGACAACATGCGTTTTCCGTTCGGTGTCCACTGCGGATCCTGGGTACGCCGCGTCGCGATGATGCGGCGGGTCAGCCATGTCCATGTGATCGGGATCACGTCGGGCGATATCGGACGCGGACATGCCTGGGAGAACTACCTCGGGCCGCTGCGCGCGGGCAAGCTGACGTACTGGTCGACGGGCGTGGACACGAGCTGGGCGCTGAAGCTCGGGCTCGGTGCGCGTTTTCGTTCATTCCTGACCAGCGAAGGCATGGTCGACGCGTTCGTAAAAATGCAGGCAAGCAGCAGCGAGCCTGTGTATCTGTCGATCGACAAAGATGCGTATGCGCCCGATGTCGCCATGACGAACTGGGACCAGGGCACGCTCAGTGAAGCGGGCGGCGAGGCGATCATCCGGGTGGTGCGCGGGCGCGTCATAGCCAGCGACGTGACCGGCGAGATCTCGCGCTATAGGTACCGGAGCTGGTGGAAGCGCAAGCTCAGCGCGATGGATGGTCAGGATGAAATCGACGCCGGAAGGCTGGCGGTGTGGCAGGCGCAGCAGCATGCGTTGAATCTGCGGATTCTGGCTGCTATTTGAGCTTCTCTTTCATCTGGCCAAGTGGCTACCGACCTTGCGCGATTGGCTATGTGTTTTCACCAACGGCCGATCATGTGCTGCACGAGCAGGCTGGTGAGCGCCACGGCGGCCCAGACGCCGAGTCCGAGAAGGATCGGGCGGGGGCCGGTGGATGCCATGCGACGCAGGTCGGCCGACAGGCCGATGGCGGTGAGGGCGACCACGATCAGGCATTCCGCGATGAAGTGGATCACCGGCAGGGCGACCTCGGGAACGAGACCCGCGGTGCGGATACCCGAGGCGACCAGAAACCAGAGAATGAACCAGGGAAAGATCTTCGCGAGACTGAAGTCGCTGGCGCCCGAGCGTTTCTGACGCCACGCCACGATGAGGGCGATGCCGAGACTGATGGGAATGATCAGGGTAGCGCGCGTTAGCTTGACGATGGTGGCGTAGTCACCAGCCGCATGACTGAAGCTGTAGCCGGCGGCGACGACCGACGAGGTGTCGTTGATCGCGGTGCCTGCCCAGAGGCCGAAGCCCAGATCCGTCAGGCCCAGCAGATGGCCCAGAAGGGGGAAGAGCAGCACGGCGACCAGATTGAACAGGAAGATCGTCGAGATGGCGAAGGCGGTATCGTGTTCGTCCGGCTTGATGATCGGCACTACGGCGGCAATGGCGGAGCCGCCGCAGATCGCGGTGCCGATGCCGATCAGTACCTGAAGCTTGTCATGGACATGCAGCATCCGACCGAGCAGCCACGCCGAGAGGCCTGCCACGGCGACGGTAGCCAACGTGACCGAGAGCGATTCCATGCCTGTATGGGCGACCTGGGTCAGGCTCAGGCCGAAGCCCAGCGCGATGATCGACCACTGCAGTACCTGCTTCGAGGCGAAGCGGATGCCCGGCTGGAAGCGCGCCGCCGGCGGCGCAAAATGGCGGACCAGGATGCCGAGCACGATGCCGAAGACGGCGCCGCCGATGAGCGGTACGGCGCGTCCGAGCGCGAAGGCCACGGCCGCCACCGCGACGGCGAGCAGGAAACCGGGAAGACGTGAGGGGGCGATGGGCGAAGCGACGACGGAGGACATGGCGGGGTTCCTGGCAACGTCCCTATTGTCCTGATCGACCACGTATAAGCATATTGAAAATCCCTTATCGGGCGTATAAGTCGAACTTATGCATGCCGTCAGCCCTCGTCAGCTAGAGATTTTCGTCGCCATCGCCACCACGGGAAGTGTCCGCGCGGCGAGCGAACGACTGTTCCTCAGTCAGCCGGCCGCGAGCATGGCCCTCGCCGAACTGGAGCGGCAGCTCGGTGCCGAACTGTTCGCTCGCGAGCGGGGGCGGTTGCGGATCAACGACCGGGGGCGCGAGCTGCTGCCGCTGGCGCAGGAACTGATCGAGCGGCATGCCGAGTTCGGTCGCAGGGCCGCCGGTGAACGGGCCGAGCTTGCCGGGGAAATTCGTGTCGGCGCCAGCAATACCGTCGGCAATTACCTGGTGGGCGATCTGCTGGGGACGTTCGCGTCCGCGCATCCGGGCGTTTCCTTGCGCCTGGGTGTCGCCAATACGGCGCGGATCGCCCAGGGCGTGCTCGACCATGACTTCGATATTGGTTGCGTCGAGGGGCCGGTGACGCACCCGTCGATCGAATCGCGCCCGTGGCGCGACGACCGGCTGGTGGTCTGCGCACGGCCGGATCACGTACTGGCCGGAAAGAAGCGATTGCGCCGCGAGGATTTCGCCGGCGAACGCTGGGTGCTGCGCGAGCGAGGCTCGGCGACGCGGGCGCTGAGCGAGCGGGCGTTGGCCGAGTTGCCCGAAGGAAGAACCGTGCTGGAACTCGATCAGTCCGAGTCGATCAAGCAGGCGGTGATCGCCGGGCTGGGTATCGCGTGTCTCCCGGAGGTGGCGATCGGGGACGCGAGGGCGACGGGGCGGCTGGTGGTTCTGCCAACCCCTTTCCTGGATCTCAGGCGGGTGTTGTCGGTGTTGTCGCACCGGCAGCGGTATCGCGGGGCGGTGCTGGAAGCGTTTCTGGCCGGGCTGGGCCGATAAAAGCATCGCCGGCGAGGTTTGCTCCCGCTATGAGAGCGGGAGCCAGCCTGCCGGCGATACGGTCAGGCCAGAACGCAGCGGTTCTTGCCGCTGCGCTTCGCCTCATACATCGCCCCATCGGCAATCGCCACGATCTCGTCGTACGCCATGCCGTGATGGAACATCGTCACACCGATGCTGGCGCCAACGCGGGCGGGTACGCGAATATCCCCGATCGTCAGCGTATAGGGTTCAGCCACGGCATCGCAGAGTGCCTGGCAGCGCGTCAGCGCACCCGCGGCGTCCGCCGTATCGTGCAGCAGCACGGCGAACTCGTCGCCGCCCAGGCGGGCCACCGTATCCGTACCACGCGTGCGGGCGTCGATGCGCAGCGCGATCGCCTTGAGCAGCTCGTCGCCGGCGGCGTGTCCGCTGGCGTCATTGACGCCCTTGAATCCATCGATGTCGATATAGGCCAGCGCGAAGGTCGCGCCGCCTCCGTTGCCGAGCGTGATGGCGCCTTCGAGGCGTTCGCGGAACAACAACCGGTTCGGCAGCCCGGTAAGCGCATCATGCGTCGCCTGATGCCGAACCAGCTGCTCCATCCGCGTGCGTTCGGCCACCTCGTTGGTCAGCTGCTCGTTTCGCGTCGACAGTTCGTCGAGCGCGCTCTGTAGCAAAGCGCGGGCGCGATACAGCTCGAGGAAGATCTTCACCTTCGACTGCAGGATGACGTCGTTGATCGGCTTGGCGATGTAATCGACCGCGCCGGCCGTATAACCCTTGATGCGGTTGACGTCATCGGCGTAGGCGGCGGTCACGAAGATAATCGGCGTCTCGTTCAGGTGGTCGTTTTCCGAGATGAATTCCGCCACCTCGAAGCCGTCCATCTCGGGCATGTTGACGTCGAGCAGCACCAGTGCGAACTGGTGATCGAGACACAGCGCAAGCGCCTCGTTGCCGCTTGATGCTTCGAAAATGTCGGCATCGGCACGGGCCAGCAAGCGGCGCATGGCGACGAGGTTGGCGGGCGTGTCGTCGACGACGAGGATCTTGGGTCGGATCGGATTCATGTCAGGCATAGTTCGTTAAGTCGCGCGGCGATGGCGTCGAGGGGCAGGCAGGCGTCCGCTCCCGCGCGTTCGAGGCCAGTCAATGGCATCACCTTCGCTTCGGCGGTCTGGGGATCCTGAATCACGGCATAGCCACCGGCGTGGCGTACGGCGACGAGGCCGTTGGCGCCGTCCGAGTTGGCGCCGGTCATCAGCACGGCGACGAGGGCATCGTGCCAGGCATCGGCGGCGGTTTCGAAAAGTACGTCGATCGACGGCCGTGCATAGGCGACCTTGGCGTCGATGCTCAGGGAGAAGTGCAGGTTCGGTTCGATCAGCAGGTGGTAGCCGGCGGGAGCGACGTGGATCACGCCCGGATCGACGGGTGCGCGCTCCTGGGCTTCGACGACCGGCAGCGGGCTGACGCGCGCCAGCAATTCGACCAGGAGCGATACGTCGGCCGAGCCGGTATGGCAGCAGATGACGACAGGCACGGCGAGCCGTCTGTCGAGTCCGGGGAGGACGCGTTGCAGCGCCGACAGGCCACCGGCGCTGCAACCCATCACGATCGCCTGATGCGTGCTCATCGCGTCAGCGGCCTCGCACCGGAACCGCCCACCTGGTAAACGCGCAGCGCGTTGTCGACGTCCGAAAAGCCCGCCGCCGCGGGCGAGAAATCGATGTTCTCCCGGGTGCCGAGGCAAAGAAAACCGCCGCGCACGAGACTGTCGCGGAACAAGCCCAGCGTGCGGTCCTGCAAGGTGTTGGTGAAGTAGATCAGGACGTTGCGACAAAGGATCAGATGCGCCTCGCAGAACACCTCGTCCGTCACCAGGTTGTGATTGAAGAAGGTGACGTTGCGGCGCAGGCGGGTGTCCAGCTTGATGAAGTCGTAGCGCGCGCTGTAGTAGTCGCTGAGCGAGCGCTGCCCGCCGCCTTCCAGATAGTTACGGGACCAGTCCCGCGCTTCGCGGGTCGCGTAGATGCCTTCACTCGCGACGGCCAGCGCCGCGTCGTTGAAATCCGTGGCGTAGATGCGCGAGCGCTCGTAGAGTCCGGCTTCCTCGAGCAGGATGGCCAGCGAATAGACCTCCTGTCCATGCGCGCAGCCGGCCTGCCAGATGTTGATCTCGGGATAGGAGGCCAGTACCGGGAAGACCTTGTCGCGCAGGACGCGAAAGACCGCGGGGTCCCGGAACATTTCCGACACCGGAACCGACAGACCTTCGATGATCCTGGCGACGAAGCCCGGTTCGTGCAGCAAGCGCCGGGTAAGCTCGCTGACGCTGCCCGCATCGTGCGTGCGCACGAGCTGCTGCACCCGCCGCTTGAGCGAGGCGGGCGCGTATTCACTGAAATCGTGCCCGTGGCGCAGCTGCATCGCGCGCACGAACAACTGGATTTCGATGTCTTCGATATCCATATCAGCCGCGCTGCGGCAGCCACACGCGAATCAGGGAGAGCAGGCGGTCCACGTCGATCGGCTTGGACAGGTAATCGTTGGCACCCGCCTCCAGGCACTTTTCACGATCGCCGCGCATGGCCTTCGCGGTCAACGCGATGATCGGCACCTTCGCGACCGCCGGCTTCGCGCGGATCGCGCGCATGGTCTCGTAGCCGTCCATCACCGGCATCATGATGTCCATCAGCACGAGTTCGATGTCCGCGTCCTTGTCCAGGGTGTCGAGTGCTTTCTGGCCATCCTGTGCCATCACGACGTCGACGCCCTTCGCCCGGAGCACCTTGGACAGGGCGAACAGATTGCGCATGTCGTCGTCCACCAGCAGCAGTCGACGGCCGCGGAGGTCCGCCTCGTCCATGCCGCCGGCAGGGGTGATCGCTTCGTCGCGCGCGCCGCCGCCATGACGGATCGAGTGCAGGAACAGGCTCACCTCGTCGAGCAGGCGGTCGGGCGAGCGGGCGCCCTTGACCACGATGCTGTCGGTGTACTGGCGGATCTTCATGCTTTCCTCGCGACTGAGGTCGCGACCCGAATAGACCACCACCGGCGGCGTATGACCACCGCGCGCGAGCCGTTCGAGGAACTCGATGCCCGACATGCCGGGCAGGCCGAGATCGAGCACGATGCAGTCGTACGGCGTATCGCCGGTCATGGCGAGCGCTTCCTCGCCGGAGGAAGCTTCGTCGATGACGACCGAATCGTCCTTCAGCAGCGTGCGCACGGCGGCGCGCGCGCTGGCATCGTCGTCCACGACCAGCAGGTGGCGCGTGCGCCCTTCGGCGAAATGCAGCAGGCGCTCGAAAGCGTCCGAGATGGACTCGCGGCTGACCGGCTTGGTCAGGAAGCCGACCGCACCCAGCTCGAGGCCGCGGGTGGAATCGTCCGTGGCCGAGATGAAGTGCACGGGGATGTGCCGCGTGGCGGCATCGCCCTTGAGGCGCTCGATCACCGTCCAGCCGTCCATGCCCGGCAGCATCACGTCGAGCAGGATGCCGGTGGGGCGGTAACGATTGGCCAGGGCCAGGCCGGTCTCGCCATCCGCGGCCGCCAGCACACGGTGGCCCTTGCGATGAATCATGTCCGCCAGAATGCGCGCGAAGGCCGGGTCGTCCTCGACGACGAGAATGATCGTATCGCCCGGATTGAGCGAGCCGCGATCGTCATCGATGCTGTCCACGAGCAGGCCGGGCGACAGCGGGAGCGTCGCCTCGGCAGCCGCCTGCTGGAGCGGGATCGGCTCCGCGATCGAATCGCTCTCGGGCGCCGTCTCCGGCAGGAAAATGGTGAAGGTACTGCCCTTGCCGGGTTCGCTTACGAGGGTGATGTCGCCGCCCAGGAGCATCGCGATGCGCCGGGAGATGGCGAGGCCCAGGCCGGTGCCGCCGTACTGGCGGCTGGTGCTGGCGTCGACCTGCTCGAAAGCGTGGAACACACGCTGGAACTTGTCGGCCGGGATGCCGATGCCCGAGTCGATCACGGCGATGGCGATGGTGTGGGCCGGATCGAGACCGTCCGGCAGCGCCGCCCCGGCGGCGGGCCGAGAGATGCGCAGGGCCACGGTGCCGCTGGAGGTGAACTTGAACGCGTTGCTGAGCAGGTTGTTGGCGACCTGTTCGAGCTTGGCGCCATCGGTGCGGATGGACACGGGAAGCCCGGGGGCGACGGTCACCTCGAAGCCGAGCTTCTTTTCCTGCGCGACATGGTTGAACGTCCGGCTGAGCGTGCGTGAGAGATCGGCCAGCGGGAACGTATCGACCATCAGTTCCATCTTGCCGGCCTCGACCTTGGACAGGTCGAGGATGTCGTTGATCAGCCGGAGCAGGTTGGAGCCCGCGTCGTGGATGATCCGGGCCGACTCGACCTGCTCGCCGGTGAGGTTTTCTTCGTCGTTGTCGGCAAGACTGCGCGAGAGGATCAGCAGGCTGTTCAGCGGCGTACGCAGCTCGTGCGACATGTTCGCCAGGAACTCGGACTTGTACTGGCTGGCGCGCGCGAGCTCTTCGGCCTTTTCCTGGGTTTCGTTCTGCAGGGCCTGCAGCGAGTCCTTCTGCTGGTTGAGGGTGAGGCTCTTCTCTCGCAGTTCCTCGTTCGACGCATGCAGTTCTTCCGTCTGCACGCGCAGTTCTTCCTCGGAGGCGACCAGCCGCTGCGACTGCTCCTGCAGCTCGTTCGTCCGGTTCTTGAGTTCTTCGTTGGTCGAACGCAGGTCCTCCTGCTGCGAGCGCAGCGCTTCTTCCGAGGCGCGCAGTTCGTCGGCCTGGCTCTGCGTCTGCTCGAGGAGCGTGCTCGTGCGCAGCGCTCGCGAGAGATTTTCCAGCGACAGGGCGACGATCGGCATCAGTTCGTCGAGCAGGCGTTCCTGGACCGACGACAGGTGATCGAAGCTGGCGATCTCGAGGACGCCGAGCAACGTGTCGCGTGAGAGCACGGGCACCAGGATCACGCTGCGCGGCGACGCTTCGCCGGTGCCTGAGTGGATGCGCGTGTAATCGTCCGGCACGTCCTGCAGCACGATGGGCCGGCGCTCGATGGCGGCCTGGCCGACAAGGCCCTCGCCAAGAGCATAGGACGTGGTGACGTGGCGTCGCTGGCGGAAGCCGTAGCTGCCCAGCATCTCCAGCGTCGAGGTTTCTTCCCGCAACACGTAGAACACCCCGACGCCCGCCTTGAGGGTGGGAACCAGCTCGGAGAGCAGCGTGTCGGCGAACTCGCGGTAGGTCGTCGCGCCCTGCAGGCGGTTCGATACCGCGGTGACGGTCGACTTCAGCCAGTTCTGTCCCGCCGTTTCGATCGCCATCTCCTTGAACACCTGGAGCGCGCGGGCGATCTCGCCGATCTCGTCGCGGCGGCTCAGCTGCCGAACCTCGATGGTGTGGTCATGACCGGCCAGTCGCGTCATCAGCTCGGTCATCCGCACGATGGGCCGGGTGATCAGCTGGGAGGTCATGAGGATCACGGCGATGCCGAACAGAAGGCACACCACCAGCGAGATGACATCGATGTACTGGGTTGCCGCGAGTACGTGGTCCAGGGCCCTGGTCCGCTCCTCCAGCAAAACCCGCTCGCTGGCTGACATCTCGTCGATCAGCTTGCGAATGTCGGTCATCAGCACCGTGCGATGGTCGAGGTAGTCGTGACGAACGCGGTCCCGGGCGAACGACGCCTCGGGGGTGGCCGCGTTGCCGATGGCGCGCATCGGCTCCAGTCCGGCTTTGGTGACTTCGGTCTTCCACCGGTCGAGCATTTCCTGGGCACGGTCCAGGCGCGCCTGCTGCAGCGGATTGTCGACCGTCAGCTGGCGGATCTGGGCGATGTCCTGGGTTATCTTGCGGTCGGCCCGGTCGAAGTCGGCCCACTCGGTTTCCGCCTGGTTGAGCAGGTAACCACGCGCCGCCACCTGCCGGGCCTGCGCGTCGTCGCTCGTATTGGCCAGGGTCAGCAGGACGACGTAGGTATGCGTCGACCAGGCCCGCGTGTCGTTCTCCCGGTAGAGCGACACCAGGTTGGCGACACAGGCCGCCACGAAAAGGGCCAGAAGGGCGCCGATGGCGAAGACGATCTTGCGCTGAAGGGGCTGGTCGGCCAGCCAGTTGCGCTTCTTTTCGTGAGAGGACATGCGAAGACCGGTAGTGGGACAAGGGTGCCGCGTCTGGCCCGTTCAGGTACTACACCCAAACCGGGCCGGGCTTCCATGGCGTCATACTGATTATCGGCGATACGTCACACGACTGGAGCCTGCGGGACGCGACGCCACGGCGGTGGGACCAGTGTGCCGCGGCGGATCGCCACGGCAAGACATACGGCCGTCGCCATCGAGCAGATGCAAAGCGCCGCGACAGAGGCCTCGGCGCCGAACGCGCCGCCGGTGAGCCATTCGGGCCCCTGCATATGGGAGGCCAGCAGGCCGTGCTGTTCGAAGCCCGACACCGGAATGCCGTAGAACGGCCCCTGGGCCATGTTCCACGCGGCGTGGACGCCCATGCAGAGCCAGAGGGAGCGGGTCACGTTGTAGAGCAGCCCGAACAGGAGCCCGGCTTCCAGCGCAATGGCGATGGCGCTCCAGGCGGTCGCGCCGGGGTTCCAGATGTGCACGCCGCCGAAGAAGGCCGCGGAGATGATCAGCGAAGCCCAGGTCCCCAGGCCTTCTTCGACGATGCGGAAGAGCACGCCGCGGCTGATGATTTCCTCTCCCACGCCGGCACCGACTCCCGTGACCAGGATGGGACCGAGCCAGGCCACGTCGTGGTTCACGCCGTCGACGACGAAGACGCCCAGGGCGTAGAGGGTTCCCACGACCAGCGAAAACAGCGCCGCGCCGCCGATCAGGCCGAGGGCCAGATGCGGGACAGCCTTGCGTGGCGCGAGCTCGTCGATCCGCCGTCGCTCGATCGTCCGCACCAGCAGCCAGTAGGCGATCACGATGGGCAGCAGCCGGAAGGCCTCGATCAGGGGTGTGACCTGATCGAATGGCAGGCTGCCCCGGGGCAGACCGATGCCGTTGTAGATGCGGCCGGCGATGAAGCCCAGTGCGCTGAGCGTCACGGCGAAAACCAGAATGCGACCGACCGGTGAGCGCAAGAGGCGCACAGGCAGCGAGGGACGGGTAACGACAGTGGGCGGCGCGGACATGAACAGTATCCTGATGGGCTTGCGGGCAGAGTCTACGCAGGCATGATGGTGCTCCGATACAAGATCGTCCCGTGCCACATCGGCTATCTTCCCACGAGGGCATACGGCCCAAACCCCTGGAATCCGCTGCATGGCCATACCGTCAGAAAACGATCCGTCGAGCCCGATGAACCGTCGTGAGCAGACCTTCCCCCACCTTAGCGAAGAGATGGCGGCGCGGCTGGTGAGGTACGGAGTGGAAGAGACGGTCCCGGCCGGCACGCTGCTGTTCGAGCGTGGGCAGCGGCGCGTGGATTATTTCTTCGTGCTGGAGGGCAGTATCGAGGTCTACGACTTCCACGAGAACGGCGCGCCCAACATCTTCGTCGTCCACGGTCCGAACCAGTTCACCGGTGAGGTCGACCTCTTCAGCGAGCGCCAGGTGATGGTCAATGGCCGGACGGCCGTCGATACGCGTCTTGTCCGGCTCAATCCCCTGCAGTTCCGTAAGCTGGTGTCCGGTGAGCCGGATATCGGCGAAATCATCATGCGTGCCTTCATCCTGCGCCGCGTGGGTCTCATTCAGAGCGGGCAGGGCGGCGTGATCCTGGCAGGCTCCGCCCACGCGGCGGACACGGTGCGCCTGCGCAGCTTCCTGATTCGCAATGGCTACCCGTACCGCTTGCTGGACACGGATATCGATGAAGACGCGCGCCACCTGATCGACGGGTTCGGCCTCGATCCGGAGGAGTGTCCGGTCGTCATCCTGCCTGATCGAACGGTACTCAAGTGCCCGACGACTTCCCAGCTGGCCGACGAACTGGGCATCTCCATCCTGCTCGATACCGATCACGTGCACGACGTCGCGGTCATCGGCGCCGGGCCCGCGGGACTCGCCGCGGCCGTGTACGCCGCGTCGGAGGGACTGGACACGCTGGTGCTGGAATCGCTGGCGCCGGGTGGTCAGGCCGGCACCAGCTCGAAGATCGAAAACTACCTCGGCTTTCCCACCGGTATTTCGGGGCAGGCCCTGGCCGGCCGCGCCCAGGTACAGGCCATGAAGTTCGGTGCGCACATGGCCATCGCGCGTGAAGTGCAGGGCCTGGACTGCTCGGCGCACCCGTTCCGTCTCAAGCTCGACAACGGCACCGTCGTCACGGCGAAGTCCGTGGTCATCGCGACGGGTGCGCGCTATCGCAAGCTCGATCACGTCGACTACGAGCGCTTCGAGGGCCAGGGCATTCATTACGCCGCGACGGCGATGGAAGCGACGCTCTGTGCCGGCGAGGAAGTGGTGATCGTCGGCGGCGGCAACAGCGCGGGTCAGGCGGCGGTTTTCCTCGCGCGCACCGTGGCGCAAGTACATATCCTCGTGCGCGGCAGCGGGCTCGCCGCGACCATGTCGGATTACCTGGTGCAGCGTATCGACCAGTCGCCGCGCATTACGCTGCATACGCACTGCAAGGTGGATCACCTCGACGGCGATGCCTATCTGCGTGAGGTGGGCTGGATCTGCAACGACGGCACACAGACGCGCAAGAAGATCGGTGCGCTCTTCGTGATGATCGGCGCGGAGCCGAATACGGCCTGGCTGGACGGCTGCCTGGATCTGGACCGAAAGGGTTTCGTGCTTACCGGCCGCGATGCCGATGGTTACGCGACACCTTCGCCGTTCGCTACGACCCTGCGCGGCGTGTTCGCGGTGGGCGATGTGCGGTCGGGATCGATCAAGCGTGTGGCTTCCGGGGTGGGGGAGGGGTCGGTCGTGGTGCAGGCGATTCACCGGTATCTGCATCCGTCGCCGGTCTGAGGCCCAATGAACGCACGCCTCCTTTTCGCGCCATAAAAAAAGTCCGGCCAGGCCGGACTTTTTTATTGAGCCTAAGCTTTATTGAGCCTCAGACGTCGACCGACGCCGCATGCTCGCGCGTCGCCGAGAACCGGACTCCCGGCCAGCGCTCCTGTGCCAGCTGCAGATTGACTCGCGTCGGGGCGAGGTAAACCAGCTCGCCCGCCGCATCGATCGCCAGATTCCCCGCGTTCTTCTCGCGGAATTCCTCGAGCTTTTTCGCGTCGTCGCAATGGATCCAGCGCGCCGTCGCCACACCGACCTGCTCGAAACTCGAGTCGACGTTGTACTCGTCCTTCAGACGATAGGCGACCACATCGAACTGCAGCACGCCGACCGCGCCGAGAATCAGGTCGTTCGACATCAGCGGGCGGAAGAACTGCGTCGCGCCTTCTTCCGACAGCTGCGCGAGACCCTTCTGCAGCGCTTTCATCTTCATCGGGTCACGCAGACGCGCACGACGGAAGAGCTCCGGCGCGAAGTTCGGGATGCCGGTGAACGACAGTGGCTCCCCTTCGGTGAAGGTATCGCCGATGGTGATCGTGCCATGGTTATGCAGGCCGATGACATCGCCCGGGTACGCCCGCTCCACGATTTCGCGATCGGACGCCATGAAGGTGAGCGCATTGGCGATGCGCACCTCCTTGCCGGTACGCGTCTGCTGCATTTTCATGCCAGCGGTGTAGGTGCCCGAGCAGACACGCATGAAAGCGACGCGGTCACGATGTGCCGGGTCCATGTTCGCCTGAATCTTGAAAACGAAGCCGGTGAGCTTCTCTTCTTCTGGCTTGACTTCACGCGTCAGCGTCTCGCGGCTGCGCGGCGAGGGTGCGTGCTCGACGAAGAAGTCGAGCAGCAGTTGCACGCCGAAGTTGTTGACCGCCGAACCGAAGAACACCGGTGTCTGTTTACCGGCGAGGTAGGCGTCGATGTCGAAGGGATTCGATGCGCCGAGAACCAGTTCGAGCTCTTCGCGCAGTTCGTCGAGCGCGGCCTGTCCGATCATCGTGGCGAGTGCGGGATCGTCCAGGCCCTTGAAGATCGTCGAGTCCTGGCGGGTGAAGTTCTTGCCCGGCTCGAACACGTGCACTTCGTCGAGCACCACGTGGTAAACGCCCTTCAGACGGGAACCCATGCCGATCGGCCAGGTCACCGGTGCGCAGGCGATCCCGAGTACGGACTCGACTTCGTCGAGCAGTTCGATCGGCGAGCGGCCTTCACGGTCGAGCTTGTTGATGAAGGTCATGATCGGCGTGTCGCGCAGGCGACAGACTTCCATGAGCTTGATCGTGCGCTCCTCGACGCCCTTGGCGCAGTCGATCACCATCAGCGCCGAGTCGACCGCCGTGAGCACGCGGTAGGTGTCCTCGGAGAAGTCCGCGTGGCCGGGGGTGTCCAGCAGGTTGACGATGGCGTCGTCATAGGGGAACTGCATGACCGACGAGGTCACCGAAATGCCGCGCTCCTTTTCCAGCGCCATCCAGTCGGACGTCGCGTGGCGGGCGGCCTTGCGGCTTTTCACCGAGCCGGCCATCTGGATCGCGCCGCCGAACAGCAGGATCTTCTCGGTCAGGGTCGTTTTGCCCGCGTCGGGGTGGCTGACGATGGCAAAACTGCGCCGCCGGCGGGTTTCGGTGAGGTGTGAGGACATGGGCAGGGTCGCTGTGAAGGCTAACCCCCTATTCTAGCAGGGGTTAGGAGGCTTGGCTGAGGCGGCCCGACACCTCTCCCCACCGGTGACCCGGCCCGGCCGGACGCCAGAGCAAGGCCATCGACCCGGGTCCGATGGGGTCCGGCCCTGCCGGCGACGCTCTTCCGCGTGTGCACGATCCCACGGCCTCGGACCGGTCCCGTTGCCGTCGCCATCCGTCATGCGCTTGCAGTCCGAAGCCCGCAGCCCGCCTGTGCCAACGGTTTCCACGATGATTCGCGCATCTCACACGTTCGGACATCTGGACATCTGGACGTCTAAACGGCTGTTGACACGTTTTGGATCGAGGCGTATCGTCGGTTTCACTCATCGAGACCGGCTGAGGGACAGGCCCTTTGAAGCCGGGGCAACCTGCGGATTTCCGCGACGGTGCCAACTCCTGCGGGTCGTGCTTCCGCACGTCAGCCGATAGATGGGATGTCCGTTGCGGGCACGCATTCGCGTACCCGTGGCCGGCAATCCGCATACCGGTGTTCCCGCAGGGCTCGATCCCGAACGCAGGAATCTGGATATGTCAGCCGAGCCCCTCACCGTGATCTCCCTCCCCGAAACGGCCTGCGTTGCCGCGCCGCGTTGCGCGGCCGACCTCACCGAGCAGCGTGGCGTGCGCCGCATCTCCTTCGTCCCGAAGTACGGCAGCGAAACCGTCAATGTGGACGTCCGTTACCTGTGGTGCGGCGCGCCTCATGCGCCGACGGTGATCGTGCAGGGCGGCATCTCCGCCGATCGTGACGTCTGCGCCGGACGCGACCGAGCGACTGGCTGGTGGCAGGAGCTGGTGGGGCAGGGCGCCGCGATCGACCTCGCCGAATGCCGCGTGCTGTCGATCGACTGGCTGGTCCCGGGCGACCTGGGCGACGACGTGGCTTCGGTTTCCAGCGAGGATCAGGCATCCGCGCTGGCCGCGCTGGTGGACGAACTGGGCATCGGTCGCGTTCAGGCCTTCGTGGGCTCCTCATACGGCGCGATGACCGGCCTGGCCTTCGCGGCCGCCCATCCGGACAAGCTGCGTTCGCTGGTACTGCTCGCCGGGGCGCACCGTCCGCACCCGCTGTCCACGGCGCAGCGCTCCGTGCAGCGCGGCATCGTCCGCCTCGGCATCGAGTCCGGCCGGGTGGATGAAGCGCTCGCCCTGGCCCGTCAGCTGGCGATGACAACGTACCGCGGCAGCGAGGAATTCTCGCGCCGTTTCGCCGCCGGCCCTGAACTGCGCGACGGCCGCTTCCACTTCCCCGTGGAGGATTACCTGGAGCATGCCGGCCGTCGCTTCGTCGAACGTTTCGACCCGTCGCGTTTTCTCGCCCTTTCCGAGTCCATCGACCTGCATGACATCTCGCCGGAACGGGTTTCCGCACCGACGACGCTGGTCGGCTTCCCTTCCGATCGCCTCGTTCCGCTGTCGGACCTGTGCGAACTGCAGCGCCGTCTCGGCGGCACCGCCACCCTCGAAGTCGTGGACTCGCCGTACGGCCACGACGCCTTCCTCAAAGAAACCGTGCAGCTCGCTCCCGTGCTGCGTCACGCACTCAACGACTGTCGCGGAGACCGCTGAATCATGACCACCCACGAATCCCGTCTGTGTACCCGCGCAGTCCGCGCCGGCATCGAATCCGACACTCAGCACGGCGCCGTCGTGCCGCCGCTGCACCTGTCGACCAACTATGCGTTCGAGGGCTTCGGCCGCAAGCGCGCCTATGACTACTCACGCAGCGGCAATCCCACCCGCGACCTGCTCGGCGAAGCGCTGACGGAGCTGGAAGAGGGCGCGGGCGCGGTCGTCACCGGCAGTGGGATGTCCGCCGTGGCGCTGGCGCTGGAGCTCGTACCCTCCGGTGCCCTCGTGCTTGCCGCGCACGATTGCTATGGCGGCACGTGGCGCCTGCTCGATGCCTGGGCGAAGAAGGGGCGCTTCCGTGTGCGTTTCGTCGACTTCACCGATCCGACCGCGCTTGCGGATGGCCTCGCGGAGAAGCCGGCACTGGTCTGGGTGGAAACGCCGTCCAACCCGCTGCTGCGTATCACCGACGTGCGTCACGTCGCGCAGGCCGCGCATGCCGTCGGCGCACTCGTCGTCGTCGATAACACCTTCCTGTCGCCCGCCCTGCAGCAGCCGTTGACACTCGGCGCCGACATCGTCGTTCACTCGACCACCAAGTACATCAACGGACATAGCGACGTGGTCGGCGGTGCGGTGATCGCCGCGGACCAGGCGGTCGCCGAGCAGCTGAAGTGGTGGGGTAACTGCAACGGGCTCACGGGGTCGCCGTTCGACAGCTTCCTCACGCTGCGTGGTGTGCGGACGCTGGCCGTACGCCTTCGTGCCCACGAAGAAAATGCTCGCCGTATCGCCGACCGCCTCGACGCACACGACGCCGTGTCGCGTGTGTTCTATCCCGGTCTCGCGTCGCACCCCGGCCACGCGCTGGCGCAGCGCCAGCAGAAAGGTTTCGGCGCGATGCTCAGCTTCGAGATCGCCGGCGGTACCGACGCGATCGAAGCCTTCGTCGATGGCCTGCGCTATTTCTCGCTGGCGGAGTCGCTGGGTGGCGTCGAGAGCCTGGTCGCTCATCCCGCCTCCATGACGCACGCGTCGATGGCGCCGGAAGCGCGCAAGGTCGCCGGTATTTCCGACAGCCTGCTGCGTCTCTCGGTCGGCATCGAAGATGGTGACGACCTGCTGGCGGATCTCGAAGCCGCGCTGGCGCGCGCGGCGGCGGTGGCGTCGGTCACCTCGAAACGCAAGGTCGGCGCGTGAGCGCCGTGGTCGCCGCTCCCCTCGTGGACACGGCGCCGCGCACGGCGGTCGTCCTGCTCGGCACCGGCGTGGTGGGGCGTGCCTTGCTGACCCTGCTCGCGACACCGGCGGCGCGTTCCCTGCGCCTCGTTGGCGCCGCGAACTCGAAGCGTCAGCACACGCATGCTGACGGCCTGGTCCCTGCCGATGTCGCGGCGTTTCTCGCCAAGGGCAGGGATGGTCGCGAAAACGCGCCACTTCTGGCCGCGCTCGACGCCACGGGCGCCGAACGCAAGGTGGTCATCGACGCGACGGCGTGTTCGATCGAGGCCAGCCGCCACGCCGAGTGGCTGGCGGCGGGTTACCACGTCGTCACCGCCAACAAGGCGCTGGCCGGGGGCCATCTGTCCGGTTGGCGCGCGCTTCAGGGCGCAACCGCGAACGGCAGCGTTTATGGCGACGCCGCGACGGTGGGCGCCGGTCTTCCGGTGCTGTCCACGCTAAGGCGCCTGCGCAACTGCGGCGACAGCCTGCTGACACTGGAAGGCGTGTTTTCCGGTTCGCTGTCCTGGCTGTTCAACCAGTATGACGGCAGCCGCCCTTTTTCGGCGTTGTTGTCGGACGCGCGGCGGCTGGGCTTTACCGAGCCCGACCCCCGCTCGGACCTTTCGGGCGAGGATGTCGCGCGCAAGCTGCTGATCATCGCGCGCAACGCGGGATTCGCATTGGGTACGGAAGAAGTGGAGGTTGAGAGCCTCGTGCCCGAGGCGCTCCGCGATCTCGATACCGCCACGTTCCTCGAGCGGCTCGGCGAGCTCGATGAACCGCTGCGCATCCGGCACGAGCAGGCGAAGGCCAACGGCAAGGTGCTGCGCTACCTGGCACGCCTCAACCAGCGCGGCCGGGCGCGCGTAGGCCTCGTGGAAGTGGGCCCGGAGCATCCCGCGTCCCGCCTGTCCGGCACCGACAACCAGTTCGCGCTGACGACAACGCGCTATCACGCGACGCCTCTGGTGATCCAGGGTCCGGGCGCCGGCCCCGAAATCACGGCGCAGGCGCTGCTGGGCGATGTGCTGGCACTTTAATCCCGTCGGATCGTTTTTCTCCGCCCGGTAGTCGGGATCAAAAAAAACGCCCCGAGGGGCGTTTTTTCGTTACCGGCGACCGGTGACTGCTTCGGCCTCATCCGCGCTGGGCGGAAGGACGGGGCCGCCGCCGGAGTCCTCGTCATGGTGGAAGCGCGCGGCTTCGACCATCGGGGTGCGCCAGCCGGAGGCGACGCCCCAGAAGTAGAAGATCACACCGATGACGGCGACCACGGCCAGGTCGTAGCCGTAGGGAATGAAGTCGCGGCCGCCGAAGGTCTTGCTGCCCGCCCAGGACACCAGCGCCAGGACCGGCAGGTAGACGATGAGCCACCAGGCACCCCTGAGGTGGCGGCTGAAATCTTCCCAGCCCGATTTGGCGGTGTAGTAGAAGTAGATCGGCAGGGCCACGACCATCAGCAGGATGATCTCGCCGGTGAGCGGCCACTTGGCCCAGTACAGCAGCTCGGTCGCGAAGATGAAGGCCAGCGCGGCGAGGATGGGCAGGCCGGCGATGCGCAGCGGACGCTTCAGTTCCGGCGCGGTGCGGCGCAGGGTCATGACGCTGACCGGACCGGTGAGGTACGAAATGATCGTCGACACCGAGATCACCGCGGCCAGGGTGCCCCAGCCGCGGAAGAAGAACAGGAAGATGAAGCTCACGACGAGGTTGAGCCACATCGCCGGGCGCGGGATACCGAAGCGCGGGTTGATATGGCCGAAGATCTTCGGCAGCTGACCGTTGCGCTCCATCGCGTAGATCATGCGTGCGGTGGTGGCGGTGTACGTGGCGCCGGTGCCGCTGGGGCTGACGAACGCATCGGCGTACAGCAGGATCGCCATCCAGTTGATCATCAGCGCCGTGGCGAGCTGGGCGAACGGCGAAGCGTATTCCAGACCCGCCCAGCCCTTGCCGAGCTGATCGGGCGGTACCGCGCCGATGAAGGCGACCTGCAACAGCACGTAGACCACGGTGGCCAGGAGGATCGAGCCGATCACCGCGAACGGCACACTGCGGCCGGGATTGCGCGCTTCACCCGCCAGATTCACGGGGCTCTGGAAACCGTTGAAGCTGAAGACGATGCCGGAGATGGCCACGGCGGTCAGGATCGAGGAGATGTCGATCGCGTGAGTGCCGCCATGCGCGCCGATGTCGAAGTTGCCGGGGTTGTAGCTCGTGGCGATTAGCGCGATACCGGTCGCGGCCGGAACGACGAGCTTGAATACCGTGATCGCCGTGTTGCTCTTGGCGAACAGCTTCACGCTCCAGAAGTTGAGGAAGAAGTAGACCATCACCAGCACCGCGGCGATCGCCAGGCCCGGCGGTGTCAGCTCACCGTGACCGGCGGTGACCACATACAGGCCCTTGGTCCACTGCGCCCATTCCCAGGGCCATGACGCCATGTACTGGACCGAGGCTTCGGCTTCGACCGGAATGACCGAGACGATGGCGATCCAGTTGGCCCAGCCGGCGATGAAGCCGACCAGCGAGCCGTGCGAGTAGTGGCCGTAGCGAACCATACCGCCGGATTCGGGGAACATCGCACCCAGTTCCGCGTAGGTCAGGGCGATGAAGAGAATGATGACGGCGCCGATGATCCAGGCGTAGACGGCGCCAGGGCCGGCGAGCTGGGCGGCGTGCCAGGCGCCGAAGAGCCAGCCCGAGCCGATGATCGAGCCCAGGCCGGTGAGCATCAGGGCGAAGGCGCCGACATCGCGGCGGATATGGTGATGTGACATACAGACTCCGGTCGGACGGGGCGGCGAGAATCCACCCCGGGGCGGCACAAGGGCCGGATAATGACAGCCCGGGCCGCAACTGTCAGCCATCGTTCCCCTACGTACACGGGGCGCCGCATCGATATACACTGGCCGACGCGGTAGGGCTAAAGGGGTTCGGATGCGTTCGAAGGTGGTCGCCAGCGGCATGTTGTTCTTTGCCTTGACGGTATGTGGCATTGCCGCAGCCGATGAGGCGTGGACCGACAAAGGCCGGCTGATCGATTCCGAGTCCTACGACCGCACCGCCAAGGGTTTTTACTTCACGCTGTACCCCGGTGAAGACCCGGTGGAGTCCGTGCGGCGCTGCGCCATGACCATGCGCGAACTGGGTCATCTGGCGTCGGTGTCGTGCTTTGCGTACACGAGCAAACAGCGCTTCGATACGCGCCGCGGAAAATTGAGAATTTGCTACACCGCCGTCGCCAACTGGTGGGGCGAAGACGAGCCGGTGAGAGTCGAAACGGTCGACCGGCTGCCGCGGGATTGTCCGGTTCGCTAGGGGCCTTTCCGCATTATCGCTTTGTTGGCTTTTCGCGCGCGGGGCGCGCTCCTACGGGGGCCGATCAGCATTCGATGACGTTGACGGCCAGACCGCCGCGCGATGTTTCCTTGTATTTGTCCTTCATGTCGCGTCCCGTGTCGCGCATGGTCGCGATCACCTTGTCCAGCGAAACGTGATGCTTGCCGTCGCTCTTGAGCGCCATACGGCTGGCGTTGATCGCCTTCACCGCGCCCATGGCGTTGCGCTCGATGCAGGGAATCTGGACGAGGCCACCGATCGGGTCGCAGGTCAGGCCCAGGTTGTGCTCCATGCCGATCTCCGCGGCATTCTCGACCTGGGTCACGCTACCGCCCAGCGCGGCCGTCAGACCGCCGGCCGCCATGGAACAGGCCACGCCCACTTCGCCCTGGCAGCCCACTTCGGCGCCGGAAATCGACGCGTTTTCCTTATAGAGGATGCCGATGGCGCCTGCGGTGAGCAGGAACTGGATGACGCCGTCTTCCGATGCGTTGGGGCAGAAGTGGCGGTAGTAATGCAGCACCGCCGGGACGATGCCCGCGGCGCCATTCGTCGGCGCCGTCACCACGCTGCCGCCGGCCGCGTTTTCTTCGTTCACCGCGAGTGCGTACAGGTTGACCCAGTCGAGGATGGTGAGCGGATCGCGCAGCGCGGCTTCCGGCTGCGCGCGGAGCTCGGCGGCCATGGCGGGGGCGCGGCGATTGACCTTCAGACCGCCCGGAAGCACGCCGGGCGAACGCAGGCCGCGGGAGACGCAGTCCTGCATGGCCTTCCAGATGGTCAGCAGACCCGCGCGGGTCTCCGCCTCGGGACGCCAGATGCCCTCGTTGTGCATGACCAGCTGGGCGATCGTGAGGTTGTGTTCCTTGCACAGCGAGAGCAGCTGGTCGCCGGTGGAGTAGGCGAAGGGTTGCTCACTGGTGTCGGCGACGATGCGGTCTTCCGCGGCTTCGTCCGGATTGACCACGAAACCGCCACCGACCGAGTAGTAGTCGCGTGTGGCCAGTTCGTTGCCGTCCGCATCGTAGGCCGAGAAGCGCATGCCGTTGGTGTGGAACGGCAGTTTCTGGCGCTTGTTGAAGACCAGATCGACCTTTTCGTCGAAGGGGATCTCGTGGCGGCCGAGGATCCGGATGCGCCGGGTTCCGCGGATGCGCTCGAGGGTCGCCGGGATGGTGTCCGGATCGACGCGATCGGGCCACTCGCCCTCGAACCCGAGCAACACCGCCTTATCGGTGCCGTGGCCGCGTCCGGTCATGGCCAGCGAGCCGAACAGCTCGCAACGCACGCGCGCTACGCGCTCCAGTACACCCTTCTCCTCCAGCCAGTGTTCGGCGAAACGCGCACCGGCGCGCATGGGGCCCACCGTGTGCGAGGAGGACGGGCCGATGCCGATCTTGAAAAGGTCGAAAACGCTGACTGCCATGGCTGGGGAAGGTTGGCTACGGGGATAGCCGGTTATTCTACGCCGCGACGCCCCTGGCCCCATACACCTGCGCATGTCCGACTTCACCTTGTTCCAGCGAGATGACTGCCACCTCTGCGATCAGGCGCTGGAGGTGTTGGCGCAGGCGCGGTTACCGGATTTTTCGTCGGTGTGGATCGATGAGGATGAGGCGCTGGAGAGCAGGTATGGGACGCGTGTGCCCGTATTGCGCCGGGGCGACGGGATGGAGCTGGACTGGCCGTTCGATGTGGCGCGAGTCAGGGCTTTCGCGGGTTGAATCGCCAGCGGGGCTGGCTCCTACCGGTGCAGGCGCCTGAGAATTTCCTCGCGCGCCTCGCGCAGGATGGAATCGCGGTCGAGTCCGGCCACGATATCCGCGACGGCGCGCTTCGCCCCGTGCTCACCCCATGATTTCCCCGTGATGAGGTAATGCTCAGCCGCCCGGCCGATCAGTACCGTCGCGTACCAGCCGAGCGCGCCCTGCGCCGCGGCGGTGACCACGACGGACACGCCGCCGCTGAGGCCCTTGAGTGCCGAGGCGACCAGCTGCATGCCCCAGACGGCCCCCATCAGTGCGGCCAGCTGCACCGAAATGGTCGCGACGAGTTTTCCGGATTCGCTCCGGGTCAGCGGCAGGCCGTAGACCCGGCCGAGCTGCACGACCATGGCGGCGTCCAGGCCGCCCGCCAGCAGCAGGTCGGCCACCGGTACCGGATTCAGGGCCACGGCCACCGCCTTGGCGACGCAATACTGGCGGATGACTCCGGACGCGACCTCACGACGCGTCGCGGCGACGCGCTCGCTGATCTGGTCGGTGAGCCGCCCGGCGAACAGCCCGGCGTTGATCGCCGAGAGCGTCTTGCCTTCCCGTTCGGCGATGGCCAACAAGCGTGATTTCAACGCCGTGACATCGGGCGGGCGCGGCTCGGACGACAGTCGCTCGTGGCCGCTGGCGTCGAGTTCGACGACCGACCGGGAGGACGGCTGGGCCGCCACGGCGATCACGTCCTCGCGCCGGACCAGTGTCGCGGTGTGCTGGCGCAGTCTCTCCAGCAGGCCGTCGCGCTCGTCGTCGCTGTAGCGATCGACCTTGTTCAGTGCGACCAGCAGCGGACGACGGGTGGTCGCGAGCGTGCGCAAGGCATCCCGTTCGTCCCGGGTGAGGTCGCCGTCGGCAACGAAGACGATGAGGTCGCTGACCTCGGCGACTTCAAAGGCGAGTTTCTCGCGCGCCTCGCCGCCCAGCTCGTTGATGCCGGGCGTGTCGATGAGAACGAGTCCCGCATTGGCGGCTTCGTCGAGGCGGGCCGCGTCGGCTTCCGTCGTCGTACCGTGCAGCACGCCGACGGTGAACGCCTCGCGGCCAAGCAGTGCGTTGCCCAGCGCCGACTTTCCCGCGGAAACGCGGCCGAACACGGCGACATGCAGTTCGTCGCGTTCCAGACGATCCAGCATGCTTTCGATGCGGCGGAAGTCCGCCGCCATCGCATCGCGCACGCCTGATGGGATCGACGGATCGTCGAGCAGTCCGCGCAGACTGGCCGCGACGGCGCCGCCGCGCTCGTCCGTCGCGGCAGCGCGAGGCACGCCGCGACGGAAGCGGTCGGAGAGACCGCGCAAGCGGTCGCGGAAGCCGCCCACCGTCGCCTTACTTCGGCAGCAGGTTGAGCGAACCGTTGACCAGTACCTCGTCGGCGATGGTCGAGGTGTCCTTGTAATCGCCGCTGCCCACGCCGAAGTCCAGGCGCTTCAGGGTACCGGTGACCGAAAGACGTGCGCCGCCGGCGTTGGGCGAGAACACGACCTTCAGTGCGACCGGCTTCGTCACGCCGTGCAGCGTCAGGTTGCCGTTGGCGATGACGTTGCCCTTGGCGTCCTTGCTGAAGCCGGTCGTGACGTAGTGCGCCGTGGCGAACTTCTTGACGTCCAGGAAATCGGACCCCGGCAGCGCGTTGTCGCGGTCGCTGTCGCCTGTCTTCGCCGTGGCGGCATCGACGGTCACGTCGAATTTCGACGCGGCGAGATTCGCGGCGTCGTAGCTGATCGCCGCATCGAACTTGCCGAACGTGCCGTCGAACTGCTGGCCCTGGAACTTGCCGCTGAAACCGAGCGTGCTGCCGGGGCCGACCTTGTAATCCGCGGCAGACGCGGCGAACGGCAGGGCCAGCGCGACGGTGAGGGCGGACAGGCGGCGGATCATCGGGTTCATGGCGTATCTCCGGGAGGGGTAGAGGTGTTCCGCTTTGCACGGCCGAACGGCAGCATGCGGCGGAGTGTGTCGTCGCGGTCGATGAGATGGTGCTTGAGCGCTCCGCCGACATGGGCGACGAGCACGGCCAGCAGGAACCAGAACAACCAGACGTGGACGGTGCCGAGCGTGTCGGACAGTCCGGGATTCTTTTCCACCAGCGCCGGCAGGTTGAACTGCTTGAAATACTGCAACGGAAAACCGTGCGCCGAATTGAACGCCCAGCCCGACAGCGGGATGGCGACGATGAGCAGGTAGAGCAAGCCATGTACCGCATGCGCGGCGATCTGCTGCCAGTGCGGTGCCGGCTCATCGGGTGGGCGACGGTCCACCGCGCGCCACATCAGGCGGAGCAGGAACAACGCCAGCACGGTGAGTCCGATCGACTTGTGCAGGGCGAACATATTGATCTTCTGCAGCGACGGCTTCAGGCCGTCCATCCAGAAAGCGAACGCGCCGTTGCCGAGGATCAGCAGCGCCATGACCCAGTGAAAGGTCTTGGCGACGGTGCTCCAACGGGAGGTGTCACTGCGCAGGGGCATCGGGGGTTTCCTTGTCGGAGCGGGTCTGGGCGTCGCCGCCACGGATGGCTTCGATCTCGAGCCATACACTGACGTCATTGCCGATGGAATTCTTGTTCGAAGTCATTCCGTACGCCGCGCGATCGAGCGTCACGGTGGACGAGAAGCCGGCCACGGTGTGCAAGCCGTAAATGGTCTTGCCGATACGGTTCACCCGGAACGGAAGATCGAGGGGCAGCGTCTTGCCACGCAGGGTGAGCTTGCCGTGGACGATGCCATCGTCGTCGGTTTTCTTTTCGACCGAGTCACTGACGTAATGCGCGGTTTTCGCGCGGTCGCTGTCGAGCAGTGACGCACCACGTACCGCCTTGTTCCACTCGGCGTCGCCCATGTCGACGGAGGCGAGATCGATGGTCGCGTCGACCGAGGACTTCGACCAGTCGTCCGGATCGAAGCGCACGGTGCCCTCGGTGACTTTCAGTCGGCCAAAGGATCGCGAGAAGCCGTTGTGCTCGACGTTGAACACGACCTGGCTGTGCACCGGATCGATCCGGTAAGCCGTGGTCGCGCCATGCGCATACAGGGGCGCGATCGCGAAGAGGACAGCTGGCAGGAAGCGGGCGTTTCGCATGAGGGGAGCCGGTTCCGGACGAGGGCCGCGCCGCGGCCGATACGAGGCAGTGTGGCCGAGCGGGCGTCGCTTGTCAGCCCGCCCGTCGCGAACGCATCGTTCACTTAACGATCCCGCAAGGCGTCGCCGGTGAGTTCGGCCAGCCGGCGGAGCCGCGAGCCGCTGGCGTCGCCGAGCAACTCACGCATGCGCTCTCCCGCATCGGCCTGGTCGAGGGTATGGCGTTCGGCAAGCGTGGCGGCCAGCGCACGGCCGAGGCTGTCGAAGATCAGGGCATAGGCGAAGGCGTGCAGCACGCCACCGCCCAGCGTTCCCAGCCCCGGAAACGCCTTGAGCGCGTTTCCGGCCACCGCAAGCACGATCGATGTGCCGGTTCGCAAGGTCATGCGGGCCTGTCGCAGGAGATTGTCGACGTCGACGTCGGTGACGTTGACGCCGTACAGGTCCGCCAGGGCCCGCACGAGGCTTGCCGCCAGAGCGCCCTGAATCACGAGGTCGGTGCCGGGTGCGACGGCGGCCATCGCGCCGACGATGGCGCGTCGCGCGTAGCGCGCGACGATACGATCGGCTTCCGCGGCTCGGTGGGCTTTTTCGTACTCACCGGTACGTTCGTGGACACGTGCGAGCACCGCGTTTTCGCGAAGCGCCTCGAGGCCCTGCGCACCCGGCGCGACAAGCCGCGCGATGGCGTCCACGAGGGCATCGACGTCAGGCTTGCGTCGGCGTGTGACGTCCTCGGTCGTGCCATCGGCGAGACGGCGGGTGAAACGCTCCTCGCCCCCCGCACTGATCGCGACGACGGCGTCGGGAATTCCGGTCGTCTGGCTGCGCACCTGCCGCACGATGCGCTCACGGTCTTCCGGCGACCACTGGTCCGCCTTGTTGATCGCAAGCACCAGCGGCTTGCCGAAGTCGCCCAGCCAGCGCAGTTCGTCGCCCTGCGTGCGCGTGAGGTCGCCGGCGCAGACGTACACGACGGCGTGCGCACGCAACGCCTCGTCGCGTGCCATGCGTTCGCGTGCGTCGCCGTCCGCTTCGGCCGAACCGGGGACGTCCGCGAGCGTCCATTCCCCACCGCGAGGCATGGCCCCCTCGAAGTGCGTCACCTCACGTGTCGTGCCGCCGCGCACGTCGCTGTCCGGGCGCGCGTCCGGTATCAGCGCGGCGATGAGCGACGACTTGCCCGTGGATATCTCGCCGAAGACCGCGACGTAGAGTTTCTCGCTGGCGCGACGCCGGTCGAGTTCGCCGAGTTCGCTGCGAATTTCCTCAACCTCGGAGCCGGATTCACGAAGCGTCTGCAGGCGCGCTTCCAGCGATGCACGGTCCGGTGCGACCACCGGTCCACGAGGTCTGCGGGGACGCAGCCACCAGAAGCCGACCGCGATGCCGCCGCCCGCGAGGATCGCGATGGCGATGCCCAGCAGCCAGCGCATGCCCTCCGGCAAACCCATGAAACGCTGGGCCAGCGCCAGTCCGCGGTCGATCGCCGCCAGCAGCAACCAGGCGAGGGCGGCGAAGCCGATGGCGGCGATGAGGAGGCGCAGGCGGCGTGACATGCGGCCATTCTACGGGCAAGCGCAGCGGTTCATGCCTACAGTCCGTCGGGACGTCAAGTCGTGCGGAAAGCTTCAGCCGCATGCCATGATCGGGTTCGAACCAGGAACCCGGCGTATGCACCACACGCTCTTCGCGAGATGGATTCTCGTGGTCACGATCCTCATGGGCGTGGCCATCCCCACATCGGCAGCCCTCACGACGGCGCCGATCCCCACCCCCCAGTTCCGCAGTTACGGCTTGCACGAGGGCTTGCCCAGCAGCAAGGTGCAGGCCGTGGTGCAGGATGCGCGCGGATTCATCTGGGTGGCCACCGCCGCCGGGTTGTCGCGGTTCGACGGCGTGGAATTCACCGTCCCGCGCATCGGGCCTCGCCGGGAACACGCGATGCCGACGGGCGGCTTGTCGGTGCTCTTCGTCGACCATGACGACAGGATCTGGATGGGCGGAGCCGAGACGGGTCTGGGCCGCTACGATCCCGACACCGGCGTCTTCGTGCAGTGGCGCGACGGGTTGACCAGCGACGACGTCCGCGCGATCGCGCAGACGCCCGATGGCGCTATCTGGGTCGGTTCGGCGAAAGGTCTCGATCGCATGCGCGCCGACGGAAGCGCCCCGGAGCGAGTGGGCGACCTCCGGGGCGGCGCGGTCAACGCATTGCATGTCGCCGACGACGGGCGCCTGTGGATTGGCGCAGATACCGGCCTGTTCGTGGCGGACAGCGACGGCAGGGTGTCGCCACGCGCGTTCACGGACGGCAGCCCGGTGCGCGTGCAGGGTATCGGGGGCGGCCCGGCGGAACTGCGGATCGCCACCGATCGCGGCCTGTTTCGTCTGACCGCCGACGCGCGTCCCGTGCGCGAACGCCGTGTCGCCGCAGGCAGAGTGTTCGGCACGCTGGCCGACAGTCACGGCATTCTCTGGATCGCATCGGCGCAGGGTCTCTCGATGCTCGACCGATTCGACCGGATGCATGACGTGGCTGGTTCCTGGACCGCCGCAGGCGGTCTCCCTGGCCGCACCGTGCGCGGCATGCTGGAGGATCGGGAGCACGGCCTCTGGTTCGCGCTGAGCGATGGCGGACTGGCGTATCTGGGTCCCTCGTGGGACGACTTCACCCGTTTTTCCCATGTCGCCACCGACCCGCACACCTTCCCCGGCCGCACGGTGACCGCGGTCGCGGCGCGCGAAGGGGGAGGCCTGTGGGTGGGCGGCTTGCGTGGGTGGATCCGCGGGTTCGATCCGGCGACCGGGCACACATCGCCCGGATTTGAACTCGGTGCGCCGCGCATCCAGTCGCTGCTCGCGCTGCCGGGGCAGCGGCTGCTGATCGGTACCGTGGACGGTCTCACCGTCGGCCGCGGACGAACCGCCCAGCCCGTTCTGCGCAGCACGATCGATCGCCCGGTCACGACCATGGCTTCCGGGCCGGGCGGTGACGTGTTCGTCGCCGCACTGGATGCCGGCCTGTTCCGGGTCGATGCCGACCTCGGCCATGCAGCGCGCGTTCGCTTCGCCGAGACGCCGAGGGGCTGGGCCGATACGCGCCAGATCGAAATGGTCGACGGCGACCTCTGGCAGGCGAGCCTGGCCGGCCTGGCCAGGCAGGACCGCGCGACGGGAGAGATGCGTTTCATCGAAGGCGTCGCGCGCGGGAGGATCAACGCGTTCGAACCTGACGGCGACGGCTTCTGGGTGGTCCGGCCCGACGCGCTCGAGCGGTTCCACTGGCAGGGCGCGAGCGCCGTACGCGACAGACACATCGGTGGCGCCGAAGGCTTCCCCTCCACCGAGATCCTCAACCTGCGTCGTGACCGTGGCGGACGGCTCTGGTTGTACGGTCAGACAGGCGTGTGGCGTTTCGACCCCGAGCATGGCCGCTTCCGCTCGTTCGGCATGGCCGACGGCCTTGCAAGCGGGGAGTTCACTCACGCCACCACGGTGCTGCTCGACGACGGCAGCATGTATGGCGGGACGCTCGCCGGCCTCGTCGGGTTTCGTCCCGACGCGCAGCGCGATCACGTCCGCCGCCCGACCATCACCGTACTGGGCGCGACGGTGTCGCGTCACGGTCGACGTGAAGTCCTGCCCATCGAAAACGGCACCCTGAACCTGGCGTGGGACGATCGCGAGCCGCGTCTCTCCGCGCGCGTCCTCTCGTTCGTCCACCCGGATCGCAACCACGTCAGGTTCGAGGTTCGCCGCGACGATGACGCCTCGCCCGTTCGGGTGGCCAGCGACGGGGAGCGCGTTTTCGAGGGTTTGCCGGCAGGCAGGTATGCCATGTCGATCACGGGCGCCGGCCGCGACGAGCTCAGCCCGGCGCTTCCCGCCGCCTTTGTCGTGGTGATGGAAGCGCCGCCATGGCAGCGCTGGTGGGCATGGGTCGGATACGCGCTGCTCGCGACGGCCGCGGTCGTCGCGGTGCTGCGCGGGACCCGGAGGCGTGTGCGTCAGGCGATGCGCATGCGGCTTGCCGAACATCAGCGACGCATGGCCGAGGAGGCGAGCGCGGCGAAGACGGAATTCATGGCGACCCTGGGTCATGAAATACGCACTCCCATGACCGGCGTGCTCGGCATGGCCGAGCTGCTGGCGCGTACGCCGCTCGATGACGCGCAGCGCGGCTATGTCGATGCGGTGCGGCGCTCGGGCGACACGTTGTTGCGTCTGGTCAACGATGCGCTCGACATCGCCCGCATCGAATCGCGGCGACTGGTGCTCGAGTCGGACTGCGTGTCCATGCGATCGGTCGCGGACGAGGTGGTGGCCCTCGCCGCGACGAGAGCGCGTGAGAAAGGACTCGCACTGACCGTCAGTGTGGACGCCGCCGTGCCCGCGACGCTGCGCGGCGACGCGGTCCGCCTGCGTCAGGTACTGCAGAATCTGGTGAACAACGCGGTGAAGTTCACGGAAGCGGGTGGGGTATCCGTCGCGCTGTCCGCATGCGCCGGCTCGCTCATCATGACGGTGTCCGACACCGGGCCGGGCATGTCGGCTGAACTTCGCGCCCGGCTGTATTCCCGGTTCGAGCAGGGTGCCTCCCCGCGGCGCGCGGAAGGATCGGGACTCGGCCTCGCCATCTGCCAGGAGCTGGTCGCGCTGATGGGTGGATCGATCGAGGTGGCGAGCGAACCGGGCTGCGGCACCCGTTTCACGGTGAGCCTGCCGATGCAGCCGTGCGCCTGCGCGGGTCACACCTGCATGCCCGCGCCCTCGTCGATCGGAACGCCGGGCGGGTGGCGCGTGCTGCTCGTCGAGGACGACCCCGTGGTTTCGGAAGTGATCGCGAACCTGCTCCGGGCGCGCGGCCATCTGGTCGCCGCGGTGAGCGATGGCCTCGCCGCGATGAGCGAATTGTCGGCCGGCCGCTACGACGTCCTTCTGCTCGATCTCGACCTCCCGCTGGTCGATGGCTTTCAGATCGCCCGGATGGTCCGCCGCATCGAAGCGATGGCGAGCCTGCCGATCGTCGCCGTGACGGCACGTTCGGCGGGGGACGAGGTCAGCGCGATACGCGAGGCGGGCATGGATGCGCTCCTACGCAAACCCATGAGTGGCGATGAGATGGACGCCGTGCTCGAGCGTGTGTGCAGGACGCCGCTCGCGGCGGCGTCCTGAGGTGTGGTGCGCTAGCCGAATCGTCTGAAGTAGGCGAGGGCGCCTGCGACCAGCAGCGTCGTCGGTAACAGGTTGGCCAGCAGCGGCGGCATGCCGTAGACGGTGCCGAAGTTGACCATCGCACCCTGCAGGAAGTACCAGCCGATCGCGAGGATGATGCCGATGAAGAGGCGCTTGCCGAGGCCACCGGAACGCAGCGAGCCGAAGGCGAACGGCATGGCGCACAACACCAGCACCAGCGTGTTGAGGGCGAACAGCGCGCGACCCCAGAACGCGACGGCGTACACGCCCGAGTTCTGGCCGTTGTTGTCGAGGTAGCGGATGTTGCGCCGCAGATCGGCCATGGACAGGTACTCGGGGTGGATCACCGACTGCTCCAGCACATGCGGATTCAGGCGCGAGGCCCAGGTCTGCGTGTCCTGGTTGGTCGAGTGCGTACCCTGGTCGTCGAGCGTCGTCGTGCGGACCTTGCTCATGATCCACTTGTTGCCGTCATGCGTGGCGCTGTCGCCATGCGAGAAGACCGACAGCTGCCCGTCCGGCGTGAAGCTGTAGACGCGTACGTCGACGAGTTTCACCGTGGTGCGGTCACCGTCCTGCACGGCGATGGCCGACTTGGCGTTGATGATCCTGCCGCCGTCACGCGCCCACAGGCCGCTGCTGGTCGAGCCGAGATTGCTCGAGCGCATGCGTACCTGGATGGCCTGCGCATGCTGGTCGCCGTAGGGGGCGGCGGTTTCGCCCATCACCACGACGGCGAGAGTCAGCACGGCGATGACGCCCGCCGCCGATCCGGCGATACGCAGCTTGGACATGCCGGCCGCGCGCAGGGCGGTCAGCTCACCGGTGGCGGCAAGTCCGCCCAGGCCGAGCAGGCCGCCGATCAGTGCGGCGTTGCTGAACATCTGATAGAGCCGGCGCGGCAGCGTCAGCATGATGTAGGCGATGGCGTCGTACAGCGAGAAGCCGTTCTTGCCGATGTTGCCCAGCTGGCGCACGAACTGCAGCAGCGAATCGAAACCGGCCAGCACCAGCCAGACCAGCAGCAGCGTGCCGAGTACGCTCATGGCGATCAGGCGGTCGGCGCGCTTGACGGTGAGGGTGGCCATTACGCGGCTCCCTTCACGCGACGCGGCGTGTTCTGCTTCCAGAAGTACCAGGCGGCCACACCGAATACGACCACGTGCAGGATCCACACGGGCACGGAGGTGTGCAGGTGGCCCTTGATGATCTGGGCGCGGGCGATCAGCTGCCAGATGACATAGAGGAAGTAAGTGAGCACGGCGATCAGCAGGCGGCCGTATCGGGCGTCGCGCGGGGCCTGCTTTGACATCGGCAGCACCATCATCATCAGGACGAGGGTGCTGACCGGCGCGGCGAAGCGGGAGACGATCTCGCCGAGGGCGTCCGGCGTGCCCGCCTTGATCAGCTGCGACATGGTGGATTCGTGAGCGGGATCGGTGTCCTCGTCGTCGTCGACGATGGACGACAGCGAGGCGTCGTTACGCTCGTACTTCATGCGGCGCCAGTTGTCGGCCGCCAGCGGCACCTCGAACTGCCAGCCGTCGTACAGGGCGAGGAAACGGTTCTGGCCGTCGCTCTCCTGGTACATGCGACCGCTCTTGGCGCTGACCACACGGACCTGCGGGTTGCCGTCGCTGTCGGTGCGGTCGGTAGCCAGGAAGGTCTTGCCCAGTACCGTGCCGTCACGGCTCAGGGTGTCGACGAAGATGATGCCGCCCTTGCCGGGCAGTTCGGTGAAGCGACCGGCGTCGAGGCCGGCGGCGATCACGGACTTGTTCGCCGCCGCGATGACCTGGTCGGCGGTGCGTGCCGACAGCGGCCCCAGCCAGAGCGAGACCAGGCCGACCACGATGGTGGCGACGACCGCCAGCAGGGTGACCGGGCGCAGCATGCCGCGCGGACCCATGCCGGACGAGGCCAGGACGTGCATCTCGCTCTCGCGGTACATGCGACCCAGGGCTATCAGGGTGCCCAGGAAGGCGGACATCGGCAGCAGCGTGGAGAGCAGGTCCACCATCTGCAGGCCGAGCACCTCGAACATGACGGAGGGCTGGATGCTGCCGTTGGCGACCTTCTGCAGGACGTTGGCAAACGCGCCGCCGGAGAAGATGACGAGCAGGACCACGGCCGTCGCAATGACACCGTAGGCAAGTTCGCGCAGGAAATAGCGGTCGAGGATGCTGAGCATTTGGTAGAATTGGCGGTTCGTGCCGCGTCAGTCCTGGCCGGCAAACCACAAGTCTAGCCTGTCCGGGCCCCGGCGGGCTTTTGCAGGACCATCAGATATGTCAGTTCAGTTCAGCCTCGGTTCCAGCGCTCCCGAATCGACCGCCACCCCGGTCGCGGTCGTCGGTGTCTACGAGAACGGTGTCCTGACCAGCGCCGCGGCGCGGATCGACACCGCCGGTCAGGGCGCCATCAAACGCCTGGTCGAGGCTGGCGACATCACCGGCAAGGTCGGCAACCTCGTCACGCTGCTGCACCCGGCCGGTGTCGCCGCCGCCCGCGTGCTGGTGGTGGGCCTGGGCGCCCAGAAGACGTTCGACGCCGCCCGCTACCAGCGCGTCACCCTGGAAGCCGCCCGCGCCGTCGGTCGCCTGCCGGTCACCGAGGCCACCAGCTGGCTGCCCGAAATCGACGTGCCGGGTCGCGACGCCGCCTGGCGCGTCCGTGTCGCCGCCCTGGCCACCGACCATGCCGCCTACCGCTATACCGCCACCGTCAAGCCGCGCGACAAGGCGCTGCCGGAGCTCGGCACGGTGAACCTGGTCGGCCCGGCCGATGGCGAGACCGGCCTGGCCGAAGCCCGCGCGATCGCCGAAGGCGTTCGCTACGCCAAGGAACTGGCCAACCTGCCGCCCAACATCTGCAACCCGGTCTACATCGCGGATCAGGCCAGGGCGTTTGCCGAGGCTCATGAAGGCGTCACCTTCGAGGCCCTCGACCGCGCCGACATGGAACGGGAAGGCTTCGGCTCGCTGCTGGCCGTTGCCCGCGGCTCGGCCAATCAGCCGCGCCTGATCATCCTGCAGTGGAACGGCGGCAAGGACGGCGACAAGCCGTATGCCTTCGTCGGCAAGGGCATCACCTTCGACACCGGTGGTATCAGTCTCAAGCCGGGTCCGGGCATGGAAGAAATGAAGTTCGACATGGGCGGCGCCGCCGGCGTGCTCGGCGCCTTCGTCGCCGCGGTGAAGCTCAAGCTCGCGGTCAACCTCGTCTGCGTCGTCCCGGCCGTCGAAAACATGCCCGACGGTGACAGCTATCGCCCGGGCGACGTGCTGACCAGCCTCGCCGGCATCACCATCGAAGTGCTCAACACGGATGCCGAGGGTCGCCTGATCCTCTGCGACGCGTTGACCTACACCGGCAAGCGCTTCGACCCGCATACCATGATCGATGCCGCCACCCTCACCGGCGCCTGCGTCGTCGCGCTGGGCAAGCATGCCAGCGGCCTGATGACCAAGGACGAGTCGCTCTCGGCCGAGCTGCTCGCCGCGGGTGAGTCCACCCTCGACCGCGCCTGGCGCCTGCCGCTCTGGGACGATTACCAGAGCCAGCTCGAGTCGGGCTTCGCCGACGTGGCGAACATCGGCGGCAAGTACGCCGGTGCGATCACGGCGGGCTGCTTCCTGGCGCGCTTCACCGAAGGCCGTCGCTGGGCGCACCTCGACATCGCCGGCACCGCGTGGGACGAAGGCCGCAAGGGCATGGCCACCGGCCGTCCCGTGCCGCTGCTGACCCAGTGGCTGCTCGACCGCGTCGCGTCGGCCGGCTGATCCCGCGACGATGCCGCGCGCCGACTTCTACCTGATCGACAAGCCGCGCTTCCGCGAGGATCCCCTGCTGCTGGTCTGCGAACTCGCCAAGCGCGCGTTCGGCGCCCAGCAGCCGACCCTGATCCTCACGCGGGACTTCGAACAGGCCGAGGCGATCGACGAATACCTCTGGGCTTTCGACGAGGATGCCTTCATCCCCCATCAGCTCGCGGGGGATGACGACGACGCCAACACGGCGGTTCTGATCGTGCCGCCGGGCGTCGAGGCTGCGGACCGGCCGATGGTGATCAACCTGCGCGATGTCTGCGCCCCGGGGCACTTCGACCGCGTGCTGGAAGTCGTGGCGGCGGATCCCGCCGAGCGCGAGGGGTCACGGGCGCGGTGGTCGGAATACAAGAAAGCCGGGTTTGAAGTGAACAAACACGACATGTGAAAAAACAAACCCGCCAGATGGCGGGTTTTTTTATCGGTGACGTCTCATGTAGGAGCGCGCCCCGCGCGCGAAAAGCCTACAAGGCGGTAATGGGGCGCCCCCTCATCGGGGTGCCGCTTCATCGCTTCGTAGGCTTTTCGCGCGCAGGGCGCACTCCTACCCAGCTGGGCGCTACGCGCCCAGCTTTTTCGCCTGCTCGCGCATCGCATCCGCCTGGCGCGTCCAGTCAGCAATGCGCTGGCGCTCCTGCTCGACCACTTCAGCCGGTGCGTTGGCGACGAAGTTGGCGTTGCTCAGCTTGCCTTCGCATTTGCGCACTTCACCCTCGATGCGGGCGATTTCCTTCGCGAGGCGTGCCTTCTCGGCGCCGACGTCGATCAGCCCCTCCAGCGGAATCAACGCTCGCATGCCACCGATCACGGCGGCAGCGGCGGCAGGCTCTTCGCCTTCGACCCACACCGGCGTTTCGACGCGGCCGAGGAACGCGATCTGCGCGGCGAACTTGGCCGCACGTGCACGATCGGCCGCGTCGCCGTCGGCGAACAGCAGCGGAATGACTTTGCCCGGCGCGATGTTCATCTCGGCGCGGATACGACGCACGCCGGTCAGCACCTCCTTGACCCATTCGACCTCGGCGGTCGCGGCGTCGTCGCCTTCGACGTCCGCGGCTTCCGGGTAGGGGCGCAGCATGATCGTTTCGCCGTCGATGCCAAGCAGCGGGCGCACGTTCTGCCAGATCTCTTCGGTGACGAAGGGAATCAGCGGATGCAGCGCACGCAGCAGCGTCTCGAGGACGTGCACCAGGGTGTAGCGGGTGGATGCGATGGCGGCTTCGTCGTTGCCGTTCAATGCGGGCTTGGACAACTCGAGGAACCAGTCGCAGAACTCGTTCCAGGTGAACTCGTACAGCGCCTGCGACGCGAGGTCGAAGCGATAGGCCGCGAGCTGTTCCTTGACCGTGCCCAGCGTGTCGCGCAGGCGGGTGAGGATCCAGCGTTCGGCTTCGGTCGTGGGCTTGACCGGTGCGATGCGCGCTTCTTCACCGAGGTTCATCAGCACGAAGCGCGACGCGTTCCAGAGCTTGTTGACGAAGGCCTTGTAGCCGCCGGCACGCTCCAGGTCGAACTTGATGTCACGACCGTGCGTCGCGAGCGAGGCGAAGGTGAAGCGCAGCGCGTCCGCACCGAACGCGGGAATGCCGTCGCCGAATTCCTTGCGCGTCGACTTCTCGATCTTCTCCGCCATCTTCGGCTGCATCAGGCCGCGCGTGCGCTTGGCCAGCAGGTCGTCGAGGCTGATGCCGTCGATGATGTCGAGCGGGTCGAGTACGTTACCCTTGGACTTGGACATCTTCTGGCCGTCCTTGTCGCGGATCAGGCCCGTGACGTAGACGTCCTTGAACGGGACTTCGCCCGTGAAGTGGTCGGTCAGCATGATCATGCGGGCGACCCAGAAGAAGATGATGTCGAAGCCGGTGACCAGCACGCTCGACGGCAGGTAACGGTCGAAACCGAGCTCGGCCTGGCGCTCCGGGTTCGGCCAGCCCAGCGTGGAGTGGCTCCAGAGGCCGGACGAGAACCAGGTTTCCAGCACGTCGTCGTCGCGGCGCAGTGCACCCTCGTAGCCCTGCGCAAGCGCCTTGGCGGCGGCCTCGGCCTCGTCGCGTGCGACGATCACGCTGCCGTTGTCGGTGTACCACGCCGGGATGCGATGGCCCCAGGTCAGCTGGCGGCTGATGCACCAGTCCTGGATGTTGCCGAGCCAGTGGCGGTACGTGCTGATCCAGTTTTCGGGCACGAACTTCACGTGGCCGTGCTCGACCAGTTCGAGGCCGCGCGCCGCCAGCGTGTCCATCTTCACGAACCACTGCCACGTGAGATATGGCTCGATGACCTGGCCGCTGCGATCGCCGCGCGGCACCTGCAGCTTGTGCTTCTTCGTCTCGACCAGCAGCTCGGCCGCTTCGAGATCGGCGAGCACCGCCTTGCGCGCGACATAGCGGTCCAGTCCGCGGTACTTCTCCGGCGCGGCGTCGTTGATCTTCGCCTCGTCGGTGAGGATGTTGATCATCGGCAGGTTGTGGCGCAGGCCGATGGCATAGTCGTTGAAGTCGTGCGCCGGGGTGATCTTCACGCAACCGGTGCCGAAGTCCTTCTCGACGTAGTCGTCGGCGATGATCGGAATCTGCCGGTCGGACAGCGGCAGGTCGAGCATCTTGCCGATGAGATGCGCGTAGCGCTCGTCTTCCGGATGCACGGCCACGGCCACGTCGCCCAGCATCGTCTCCGGACGTGTGGTGGCGACGATCAGTTCACCCGAGCCGTCGGACAGCGGGTAGCGGATCGACCACATCGAACCGTCTTCTTCCTCGCTGACCACTTCGAGGTCGGAAATCGCGGTCTTCAGCACCGGATCCCAGTTGACCAGCTTCTGGCCACGGTAGATCAGGCCTTCCTCCGACAGGCGGACGAAGGTCTCGATCACGGCCTCGGACATGCCCTCGTCCATGGTGAAACGCTCGCGCGACCAGTCGCCTGACACGCCCAGACGGCGCATCTGGCGGCCGATGATGTCGCCGGATTCCGCCTTCCACTCCCAGATGCGGGCGATGAACGACTCACGGTCGAAATCGGCGCGCTGCTTGCCTTCGGCGTTGAGCTGGCGGGTGACCACCATCTCGGTGGCGATGCCCGCATGGTCGGTACCCAGCTGCCACAGCGTGTCGAAGCCACGCATGCGGTGGTAGCGCACCAGCGTGTCCATGATGGTGTGCTGGAAGGCATGGCCCATGTGCAGGGTGCCCGTGACGTTGGGCGGCGGCAGCATGATCGTGTACGGCGTGCCCTTGCCCGACGGCTTGAAATAGCCGTTGGCCTCCCACTGGGCGTACCACTTCGACTCGATCTGGCTGGGCTCGAAACTCTTGTCCATGCGTGGGCTCTCGGATCGCGCCGTGAAGGGGCGCTCTTTGGAAGACGAAAAGACGGCCATTGTAGGCGATACTTGCCGGATGACTGAACCTGAAGTGGCCGCGATCCTCGGCGCCGAAGGGCCTTTCGCCCGTGAAGTACCGGGATTCGCCCCGCGCGAGGCCCAGCAGCGCATGGCGGAGGCCGTGGCCGAAGCCATCGCCGAGCGCGACATCCTGATCGCCGAGGCCGGCACCGGCACCGGCAAAACGTTCGCTTACCTCGTTCCCGCCTTGATGTCGGGGCGCAAGGTGATCGTTTCCACCGGCACCAAGGCGCTGCAGGATCAGCTGTTCTTCCGCGATCTGCCGCGCGTGCACGCCGTGCTGGGCAGCCGGGCCAGAACCAGCCTGCTGAAGGGCCGGGCCAACTATCTGTGCCTGTACCGGCTCGACCAGTCCGTCCGCGAGGGCAACCCGGACCGGCAGCTGGCCTCCCAGCTCTCGGCGATCCGTGCCTGGTCGGCCCGCACCCGCCGTGGCGATCGTATGGAGATGGTCGATATCCCGGAAGATTCGCCGGTCTGGCCGCGGGTTACCTCCACGCCGGAAAACTGCCTTGGCGCGGAGTGTGCGTTCTTCGACGACTGCCATGTGGTGAAAGCCCGCCGCGATGCGATGGAAGCCGATATCGTGGTGGTCAACCATCACCTGCTGATGGCCGATCTGGCGCTGAAGCAGGAAGGCTTCGGTGAAATCCTGCCCGGTGCCGACGCCTTCATTCTCGACGAGGCGCACCAGATCCCCGAACTGGCCGGCCAGTTCTTCTCGCAAAGCGTCAGCGCACGGCAGATGACCGACCTGGCCCACGACGCGCTGGCCGAAGCGCAGGGGGTCACCGGTGCGACCAGTCAGCTGCTGGAACCGGTCGAGGTGGTGCAGGACCTGGTCAGGAGGCTGCGCCTTGCCATGGACTCGCTGCCGCCGAAGGGGCCTTTCGGCGCCCTGGATCGCGACAGCACCGTCCACGATCTGCTGACCGAATTGCGCGATGTCATGGCCGCGCTGTCCGATCTGCTCGGTTCGCTGGGGGAGCGCTCGCGCGGCCTGGCCAATGCCTTCGAACGCGCGCAGATGCTCAGCCTGCGGCTCGACCGCATCGCGGAGGAACACTCGGCCAGCGACGTGCGCTGGTACGAAACCTTCCCGCGTGGCTTCGCGTTGCACGCGACGCCGCTGGACCTCGCTTCGCCGCTGCGCGCCATGCGCATGGCCACGGATGCCGCGTGGATCCACACCTCGGCCACGCTGTCGATCGCGGGCGACTTCGGTCATTTCGCCCGCCAGCTGGGTATCGAGGATCCGCAGACCCTGCACGTCGAGAGTCCCTTCGATTACAAGCGCCAGGCGCTGGCCTATCTGCCGAAGGATCTGCCGGATCCCTCCGCGCGTGACTTCACCGACAAGGTGATCGTGGCGATCCGTCCCGTACTGGACGCGTCGGACGGCCGCGCGTTCCTGTTGTTCACCTCGCACCGCGCCCTGCGGCGTGCCGCCGAGTTGCTGGAAGGGCGCGTGCCCTGGCCGCTGTTCGTGCAGGGCAGCGCGCCGCGCCATCGCCTGCTGGAAGAATTCCGCGCCAGCGGTCGTGGCGTATTGCTCGGCGCGGCAAGCTTCTGGGAAGGTGTGGACGTGGCCGGCGAAGCATTGAGTGTCGTCGTCATCGACAAGCTGCCGTTCGCGATGCCGGACGATCCCGTCCTGCAGGCGCGACTCGAGGCGCTCGAGGAAGCGGGCATCAATCCGTTCATGGGCTGGCAGGTGCCGACGGCGGTGATCGCGCTGAAGCAGGGCGCGGGGCGGTTGATCCGCGACGTGAACGATCGTGGCGTCCTGGTGCTTTGCGATCCGCGCCTCAGCACGAAGGGCTACGGCCGACTTTTCCTCGCCAGCTTGCCGCCGATGCCGCGTACGCGTGAGCTGTCGGATGTGACGGCGTTTTTCGCTCAGGGCGAATTGGCTGGTTGAGCCTGGCCGGCCCCGCCTGCGCGGCCTTGTCCAGTCGGAGCCCTCGCCTGCGGCTACCGGCCCCGAGGGTCACCCCCGCCGTCTCTTTGGTGTACCGAGGTGGGTTGGTGGTCGAGCGGGGTGTGGCTTCTTCGCTTCGTTGGCTTTTCGCGCGCAGGGCGCGCTCCTACAGGCCGCCATGTATCCCACCATTGCGGTCGCCGTGCGGTAGGAGCGAACCCTGTTCGCGAACCCTCACCCCGGCTAAGGCGAACGAGGCCATCCGAAACAGGCAGGCGAGCGGTCCAAGCCAACGACGCGACACCACACGCCGCGGCAAAACAAAGGCGATGGCGCAAGCCGAGCCCGCGACGGCCAGCCCCAACACCCCGCGCAGTATTTCGCCAGAACTCGCCCCGTCGAAGCCACACGCCAGACGGTGGGTCACCTCACGCGGAGCCCACCATCGCCCTCACTATCGACGAGGGAGACCCCCGATGTTCCGCTGGACGCAGACGATTACCGCCAAGGTGCTTGGCATCGGGCTACTGGCCCTGCTCATGTTGATCCCACTGACCCAGGCCGACGGCCTCGTGCGCGAGCGGCAGTCGATGCGCGACACCGCGTCGGCACGCGTCGCCGATGGATGGGGCGGTGAGCAGACTATCGGCGGCCTCGTGCTCGCCGTTCCCACGCGCAGCGAAACCCACGACGCGGACGGCAAGCTGGTCGCCAGCCATGACGGCACCGAAATCGTACTGGCGGACGACCAGAGCACTGTCGCCGACCTCAGCGTCGAAAAGCGCCGGTTCGGCATGTACGAGGTACCGGTGTACACCGGCGACGTCACGTTGCGCGGTCGTATCCTGCCCGAAGACATCCGTCGTTTCGCCGCGGACAGCGGTTCGACCTGGTTTCCCGGCAAAGCGGAACTGCGTCTGCTGATCGCCGATACGCGCGGCCTGCAACACATCACCTCGGTCACGGTCGACGGCAAGCCCGTGCGCCTGGCGTCGTCGACGGCACGCATGGGGCCGTACACGGTGTTGTCCACACCCATCGCCGTCGACCCGGCCCGCGACACGCCGCTGGACTATGTGATGACCCTGCGCATTGCGGGCACCGAATCGTTTTCCGCGTTGCCGCTGGCCCGCAACAACAGCGTGCGGGTCCGTTCGCCGTGGCCCGATCCGAGCTTTACCGGCGCCCTGCTACCGGGAACGCGCAGCGTGACCGCGAAGGGCTTCGACGCTTCGTGGCAGGTGCTGGATCTCAATCGGGCCTACGGGCAGCACTGGCGTGCCGACGACAAGGATGTCGAGGGGCGGCTCGAGTCGTCGGCGTTCGGCGTGAAGCTTTACCAGCCTGGCGGGGTATACCAGCAGAACGACCGTGCCGGTAAATACGGTCTGCTGTTCATCGCGCTGACCTTCGTCGCCTTCTTCCTGTTCGAAGTACTCAAGGGCCTGCGCCTGCATCCCGTGCAGTACCTGCTGGTGGGCGCCGCCATGACGAGCTTCTACGTCCTGCTGCTGGCTCTTTCCGAGCAGATCGGCTTCGGGCCGGCCTACGCGGTGGCGGCGGGCGCGGTGGTGTCGATCGTGGGCGGTTACGCCGTGGCGGCGCTGCGCGCCCGACGGGCCGGGTTCACCCTCGGCGGCGTCCTCGCGCTGGTTTACGCCATACTGTACGGCCTGATCGGCGCCGAGCAGTACGCGCTGCTGATCGGCGCGGTCGTGCTCGTGGCGGTAGTCGGGCTGCTGATGTACCTGACCCGCCGGATCGACTGGTACGCCCAGGGAACACCGTTCAACCCCACGCCGGATACGCCATGAACTTCCTCGCCATCGAAACCTCCACGGAAGCCTGCTCGGTCGCCCTCGTCCACGGCGACGAGGTGATCGAGCGCAGCGAGATCGCGCCGCGCAGGCATGCGGAACTCGTTCTGCCGATGGCCGACGAGCTGCTCGCCGAAGCGGGCCTGAAGCGCGAGGCGCTCGATGGCATCGCCGTCGGCCGTGGCCCCGGTGCGTTCACCGGGGTGCGCCTGGGCGTATCGCTGGCACAGGGCATGGCGATGGCGCTGGATGTTCCAGTCGTCACCGTGTCGTCGTTGCAGGCGCTCGCACTGGAAGCGCCGGAAGACGATGCGGCCATTCTGTCTGTCATCGACGCGCGCATGGGCGAAATTTATGTCGCGGCGTGGCGTCGCGAGAACGATGGCAGCGTGAGCCTGATGGATCGTGAACGTGTGGACACGGCGGCCGCGCTGGTGTTGCCTGACGCATCCGCATGGCACGTCGTCGGTACGGGCTGGGCGACATACGAAGCCGTGCTGCGCGAGCGGATCAAGGCACCGATCCGCTCGGCGGACGGTGCGTTGTTCCCGCAGGCGCGGCATGTCGCGGAAGTCGCGGCGCGCATGTTCCGTGACGGTCAGGCCGTCGCGCCGGAGCTGGCCCTGCCGGTCTATCTGCGGGACAAGGTGGCGCTGACCCTGGTGGAGCAGGGGCGGGCCTGAGGCTCGCCGGATCGTCAGCGCGAAACGATCACCGCCTCGATCACCGCACACACGTGCTCGAAGCACGCGTCGTCCAGCCACAGACTGTTGGTGATCGTCAGCGTGCGCGCGGCGAAATCGCGGGCGTTCGGTACATCGTCGCCGCCCGGCATGGCCTCGAGGTATTCGTAGTCGGGCAGGGCGTGGACGAACATGCGCGCCACGCCATGCCGCGATGACCACAGGCGTTTCAGCACCGCGTCGCGCATGGCTTCGTCGGGTAAACGAAGCATCAGATAGGGCCACGTTCCGCCCTCGTCGGTGAAGACGTGGACGCCGGGAATCGATGCCAGCGCGGGCACACGTGCGGCGGCCTGCGCGCGCGTGGCCTCGATAAACCCGGACAAACGTCCGAACGCGCGCGCGCCCACCGCGCGCCGCCATCGCCCCACGCGGTGCAACGGAAAGTCAGCGCTGAAATCCTCGCCCGCCGCACCGATCAGGTCGCCGCGCCGCAGCGCGCGCCGCAGCGAATTGCCGTAGGCGAAGCCAAGTCCCGACGGTCGGTACAACGCCGCGTAGCCCGCGAGTTCGAGCGAGCGACGGATTTCCCACCCCGGATGCCAGCGCACCACGCGGTGCGAGGCGCGGCGGAAGCGCTCGCGCCAGACGTCGTCCTGGGCCACCAGCAGACCGCCCTCAAAGATCGACAGGCCCTTGCCTGCCGCGAGGCTGTAGAAACCGATGTCGCCGAGAGTTCCGGCAAAGCGACCGTCGATGCGCGCACCGAGTGCCTGCGCCGCGTCTTCGATGGTCAGCGCGCCGGCGGCGTGCGCGATGGCATTCGCGCTGGCGACATCGGCGGTTCGCCCGCCCAGATGAGTCGGTACGACCGCCAGTGTCTGCGGACCGCAGGCGGCTTCGAGTCGTTGCGGATCCATGTCGAAGCTGCCAGGCAGCAGATCCACCAGTCGCGGCACGAGTCCGGCGCGGCGGATGGCCAGTGGCACCAGCGGGCAGGTAAACGCGGGGATGGCGACTTCGCGCCGCGAGCGGGCGTATTCGGAGAGCGCCGTCAGCGCGACGGTCAGCGCGGCGGTGCCGGAACACTCCAGCTGCGTTTCTTCCACACCGAGCCACGACGCGGCGAGCGCGGTGAGCGGCGCGCGGACATCGCCACCCAGGTCGGCGATGCCCAGCGGTAGGCCGGCGGTGGGCGGCGATTCGGGCTCAGGCCGGAACCACATCGCTCACCGTCTCATCGCCGCGTTCGGCGAAGGCGAGGCAGACGATGCCGGCGACGATCGCGGCGGCACCGAGGATCTGGGTGAGCGTCACCGGCTCGGCGAAGACCCACCAGGAAAGCAGCATCACGCTCACCACTTCGAGATGGGAGGCGGCGAAGGCGGGACCGATGGGTGCATGCTTGAGCAGGCTCATCCAGGTGAGGAAGGCGCCGATGTAACCGACGATGGCGCCGTAGATCCATGGATGCGAAAACACGCGCGCCAGCCACGCCGTGCTCATTTCCACCGGCAGCGCATGCGTGCCGGCGATCTTGAAGCAGACGAGGTTGAGCGTGTCGAACGCGAGCAGCAGGCCGAAGCCGATGAGATAGAAACGCTTCACGAGCCGGCTCCCACGACGGCGACACCCGCGGCGACGAGCAGGATGCCGGTGACGCGCAGCGGGCTGAGGCGTTCCCTGAACAGGAAACGCCCGGCGATCATGATCGCCACGATATTGATCGAACCGAGCAGCACGCCTTCGGACAGCGGCACCAGCGACAGGAAGGCGATCCAGACCAGAAACTCGGCGACATAACAGCCGATGCCGGTCCAGATCCAGGGCCGCGCCAGCATGTACTTCCAGCGGGCGAGGCCATCGCCTGCACGCTCATCACCGGCGGCGGCTTTGAACGCAAGCTGGCCGCCCGTGTCGAGCACGACATTGGCGATCCACAGCGCGAGCACCAGCCCGTGCATCGATCAGGCCGCCATGCGTGTGGGGCGTGCGTCGCGGGCGATGCGGCCGAAGAAGTCGGCCGTCCGCTCGATCAGCATGCGGCGTTCGCGGTCGATCGTGATCATGTGGTAGCTGTCGCCCAGCAGCAGCATTTCGATCGGGCCGCGTACGCGACGCGCGACCATGTCCGCATTGGCGACGCTGGCCACATCGTCGTCGGTGGCGTGCGCGACGAAGCATGGCGCGACGACATCGGGCAGGCGACGGCGCACGTCGCGCGCCAGCTTCACCATTTCGGCCAGCGCGTGCCACGGGTTGCCAGGCAGGCCGGCAGCGGCGCTGTCCCCGGAGAACATCGCCTGGCTGATCTGCGCGCGGAGCCGCTCGTCGCGGATGCCGAAAGGCGGCTGCTCGATGAAGCTGCGATGACGGCCGATACCGAGACGCTTGAACAGCGGCAGCAGGAACGACAGCTTGCCGGTCCAGCCGATGGACCAGCCGTCATAACGGAAGGTGGCACCGAACACGCCGACGCCGTCGACCCAGCCGGGCTGCACGGCCGCCAGACGCAGCGCGAGTACGGCACCCATGGACAGCCCGGCGACGAACAGGCGATCGACCCGGCCGCGAAGCTCTTCGGCGGCGGATTCGACGCTGGCGTACCAGTCCTCCCACGAGGTGGCGACCAGGTCTTCCTCCGTCCCGCAGTGACCGGCGAGGCGAACACCGACGACCGTGAAGCCGGCGCGGTTGAGTCCCTTGCCGACCATGCGCATCTCGGCCGGCGTACCGGTGAGGCCGTGGATCAGCAGGACGCCGTCGCGACCGCCTTCGAACTGGAATTCCGTCGGGTGGCTCACGCCGGACCTCACTGACTGGTTTCTGAGGGAGGCATGGTGCCGTGGCGTGGTTTCAGCCGGCTTTCTGGCCTGACTGAAGGGGGAAACGCAGTTCCACACGAAGGCCACCGGCCGTTGCATGCAGGAAGGTGACCCGTGCCGCATGCCGTTCGGCGATGCTTTCGACGATGGCCAGGCCGAGACCGGTGCCGTCCTCGTCCACCCCGGGCACGCGAAAGAACCGCTCGCCCAGCTGGGTGAGGAAGACGTCCTCCACGCCGGGACCATCGTCCTCCACGGCCAGTACGGCATCGCCGCCATCGCAGGCGACCGAGACGGTGACGCTGTGACCGCGTCCGGCGTAGTGGAAAGCGTTGTCGATCAGGTTGTCGATGACTTCCTGGACTTGCAGCGCGTCGCCTCGCACGAGGCAGGGCGTCTCCAGTCCTTCGTAGCCAAGGTCCATGCCCAGTCCCAGCGCCTGATGTACGCGCATGGCGACCGCCTCGGGCACGACGGTCGACAGATCGATCACCGCCATCCCGTCGTGATCCGGAAGATCGGGCGACTGCGTACGGGTCAGCGCCAGCAGCTGCGCCGAGGTACGGGCGGCGCGGGCGGCGAGGCGGTGCACGTGGCGCAGGGCTTCCTCGCGCTGGCTGGGATCGTCGATGGCCTCGTAGCGCTCGACGTGGAGCTGGATGCCGGCCAGTGGCGTCCGCAACTGGTGCGCGGCATCCGCGATGAAGCGCTCCTGCAGACCCAGCATGTTGCGCATGCGTGCGAAGAGGTCGTCGATGGTGCGAGTCAGCGGCAGGATCTCCACCGGCACGTCTTCCTCGCCGATGGGTCCCAGATCGTGGCCGCGGCGACTCAGTCTCGCCGTCAGCGGCTCGAGCACGCCCAGACCGTGGCTCACGCCGAACCAGACCAGCGACAGCACGGCGACGATCAGCAGCGCTTCGATCGGCAGGGTGAGCAGCAGGATCTCGCGGGCCCGGGCATGCCGGTCGCGCAGGTTCTCGGCCACCGTGATGGTCAGCACGTCGCCGTCTTCGTGGTGATTGGGCACGCGCATGATCGCGCCGCGCAGCGGGCGATGGCCCAGCGAGGTGTCGTAAAGCAGGGGTGGCGAGTCCGTGGCGACGGGCTCGCCCGGCCCGGCGAGCTCGGCGTTGCCGATCATGCGCCCGTGCCGGTCGCTGACCACCGTGTAGTAATTGCGACCGTCAGGGTCGTATTCGAGCAGGAAGCGGGCCTGTGCCGTGAGTTCGCCGCGCAGTGCATCGTTGCCGATCATCTCAGACAGCGTCAGCGCCGAGTCGGAGAGATCGGAATCGTGTACGCGGTTGGAATAGGCCAGCGCGGCAAAGTAGACGACCACGGCGTCCAGCAGCAGCACGCCGAGCACCGGGACGAGCAGGAAGGTCAGCAGGCGCCGACGCAGGCTCGGTCGGGCGGAGCGCTGCGCCGCGTGGCGCCGTTCAGGCATCCGCGGCTTCTTCGAGCAGGTAGCCCAGTCCGCGGATGGTGCGGACGTTGGTGCCCGAACCCTGCAACTTGCGGCGCAGGCGGTGCAAGGCGATGTCCAGGCCGTTGTCGGTCAGGTCCTCGTCCCAGTTGCACAGGGCTTCCACCAGCTGCGCGCGGCTGGTCACCTTGTCCGCACGTGAGGCTAGGGCTTCGATCAGGCCGAACTCACGCGCCGTGAGGTCCAGCGGCGTGTCGTCGATCCAGGCGCGATGGCCGGGGATGTCCAGACGCAGACGACCGATGCGGAATTCCGGCGCACCCTGACTGGTCCGGCGACGGAGCAGGGCGCGGACGCGGGCGTCGAACTCGGCCAGTGCGAACGGTTTCACGAGGTAATCGTCGGCGCCCAGGTCGAGCACGCGCACGCGCTCTTTCAGGCCCTCGCGTGCGGTCACCACGAGCACGGGAAGGCTGGCGCCACGTTTGCGGGCACGCGCCAGCACGTCGCTGCCGTCGAGCAGCGGCAGGCCGAGGTCGAGTACCAGCAGGTCGTAGTCGTGGTCGCGCAACGCGTGGTCGGCGCTGGCACCGTCGGTTACGTGGTCTACAGCGTGGCCGCCCTGTTCGAGGGAGGCTCGCACGGCCGCGGCGATGGCGGCGTCGTCTTCGGCTAGGAGGATGCGCATGGTGGACAAGGATACGCTCCGGAGTGGTTCGGGCGCATGTTGTCGCGGCAGGCTTTCGGATCGCTTTCCTGTCCCAATTGCGAACGATTCGCATTGTGGTTTACCATCCCGGGCTGCTATCGGCGTTTCAGGGGCGATCCACCACATGCGCGATACCGTCGACCGGCAAAGCCGCGCGTTCTGGCTCAAGCACCTGCATCGCTGGCACTGGATCAGCTCCGCGATCTCGCTGGTCGTGCTCCTGCTCTTTTCGGTCACCGGGTTCACGCTCAACCATGCCGGCGCGATCGAAGCATCGCCCCGGGTGGTGCGACACACGGCGACCTTGCCGCCCGGACTGAGGGCGAAACTGGTCGACCCCGGTCGCAGGTCGGCACCGGTGGCGCCCGCGGTGGCCGCCTTTGTCGAATCGAAGACGGGCATGCGCATCGATGGTCGCGACGGCGACTGGAGCGAGGACGAAGTCGAGGTCGCGCTGCCGCGTCCCGGTGGCGACGGCTGGGTGAGCATCGACCGGGAAACCGGCGAGGTGCAGTCCGAAACCACAGATCGCGGCTGGCTGGCGTATGCCAACGACCTGCACAAGGGCCGCAACACCGGTCCGGTCTGGAGCTGGTTCATCGATGTTTTCGCGCTGGCCTGCGTCGTCTTCGCGCTGACCGGCCTGCTGCTGCTCAAGTTGCATGCGGGTCAGCGCCGCATGACCTGGCCGATGGTCGCCCTTGGCTTCGTCCTTCCCGTGGTCATCGCCCTCCTTTTCATTCACTGACGGAATTTCGTATGCGTCGCTTATTGCCTTTCGCCTTCTGCCTCACCGTCGCCGCGCCGGCCTTCGCCGCCGACATGAAACTGACGGTGGAGATCCCGGAGCTCAAGGTCGCCGAATACCACCGGCCTTATGTCGCCGTATGGATCGAGCGCGAGGACCACACGGTCGCCGCCAATCTCGCCGTCTGGTACGACGTCAGGAAGAAGGACGGCGAAGGCACCAAGTGGCTGAAGGACATGCGCCAGTGGTGGCGTCGTACCGGCCGCGATCAGACCATGCCGATCGACGGCGTATCCGGTGCGACGCGCCCGGCGGGCCAGCACCAGCTGCGCTTCACCGACGGCAAGCCGCCGCTGGGCACGCTCGCCCCGGGACACTACGAAATCGTCGTGGAAGCCGCGCGCGAAGTCGGCGGTCACGAAACCCAGCGCATCGCATTCGACTGGCCCGCGAAGGCCAGCACGCATCTGTCCGCGAAGGGCAGCGCCGAACTCGGTCAGATCAACCTCGACCTCAACCCGTAACGGAGTTACCCGATGATGAAGCACGCATTCGTTCGCGCCGCGCTCGGTGCCGCCCTGGCTCTCGCTCTTCCGATGGCCGCCCAGGCGCACAAGATGTGGATGGTGCCGTCCGCCACGGTGGTTTCCGGTGACGACGCCTGGGTCACCGTCGATGCCGCCGTCTCCAACGATTTGTACTACCCCGATCATTTCCCGGCACAGCTCGACCAGCTGGTGATTACCGCACCGGATGGCAGCACCGTGCAGGCGGAGAACGAAAACAAGGGCAAGTACCGCAGCACGTTCGATCTTGCCGTGCCGCAGAAGGGCACGTATCGCATCGCGCTGGTCAACCAGGGCGTATTCGCCACGTACGAACTGGACGGCCAGAAGAAGCGCTGGCGCGGTAACGCCACGGACCTCAAGGCCGGCCTGCCCGCGAACGCGAAGAACGTCGAAGTCAACGAAATGGCCTCGCGTGTCGAGACCTTCGTGACCCAGGGTTCGCCGAGCACGGGCGCGCTGAAGCCGACGGGCAAGGGCATGGAACTGGTCCCGGTGACCGCGCCGAACGATCTCGTGTCCGGAGAAAAAGCGACCTTCCAGTTGCTGGTGGACGGTAAGCCGGCCGCGGATGTAAAGGTCGTCGCCATCGATGGTGCGACGCGCTATCGCAATGCGCAGGATGAGATGGACACGACGACGGACAAGGACGGGAAATTCTCGTTTACCTGGCCCGCCGCCGGGATGTACTGGGTGAATGCTTCGGCCGATGACAAGAAGACCTCGACGAAGGAAGCGAAACAGCGTCGCCTGGGCTATACGGCGACGCTCGAGGTGTTGCCGCAGTGATCCGGGCGGTCGCCCGCAGGGCGGGTGCCCGACGGGCGTTTGTCGTCCCGGCCGTTTTAGTGCTGCTGGCGCTGATGGTCTCGCCCGGGGCGGGCGCGAAGGATGTGCGCCGCTTCGAAGGCGACACGATGGGGACGACCTGGTCGGTGAATGCCGTGTTGTCCAATGGCGCGGACGATCGCGCCATCGAGGCGGGCATCCAGGCCGAGGTGGATCGCGTCGTCGCGCAGATGAGTACGTACGAGCACGACTCCGACCTCAGCCGTTTCAACCGCGCACCGGCGCGCACGTGGCAGACGTTGCCGCCGGAGTTCTACGGCGTGCTGCGCTATGCGCTCGGGCTGGCGAAGGATTCCGGTGGCGCGTACGACCCGACGGTGGGACCGCTGGTGAACCTGTGGGGATTCGGCCCGGACAAACGCCCCCGCGAGGCGCCGACCGCCGCGGAGATCGCGGCAGCGCGGGGACGCGTCGGATGGGACCGCATCCGTCTCGATGATGCGGGCCATCGCGCGTGGCAGCCGGGTGGCGTCTACGTGGATCTGTCGTCGGTGGCCAAGGGCTTCGGTGTCGATCAGGTGGCGCGTTTTCTCGATGCATCCGGCGTCGCGGCCTATCTGGTCGAGGTCGGCGGGGAGTTGCGCGCGCGCGGCCGCAAACCCGACGGTACGCCCTGGCACGTCGGTATCGAGCGTCCGGGCGCGGCTTCCGGCGCGCTCGATTCACCGGACGAGGTTGAGCGGATCGTTTCGCTGACCGATCGTGCGATCGCCACCTCGGGCGATTACCGCCACTATTTCGAAACGGGAGGCAAGTTCTACTCGCACCATATCGATCCGCGCACGGGCTTTCCCGTGGCGCATCGCATCGCCTCGGTCAGCATCATCGCGGACGACTGCATGCATGCCGATTCGCTGGGCACCACGATGACCGTGCTGGGGCCGGACGAAGGCATGGCGTACGCCAGGCGCCACGACATCGCCGTGCTCTTCATCCTGTACGGCGAGGATGGAAAATTCATCGAGCGGATGTCGCCGGGGTTTTCGAAGGCGCTGCATCCGTGACGAAGCGGGACCGATTCTTGCGGAGCGATGCGTGAGGGTGCCGATCGGACAGATCGCGATCGGTATCGCGCTGGCCGCCGTGGCCACGTGGTTCGCGACCCTTCACGATTTTACCGGCACGCACGCGTCGGACTGGCCGCGCACGGGGCTGGCTTCCGCGATCGTCGTCGGGTGGGCGGCCCTCACCGTGGCGCTGAACCGGCGACGAGCTCCCGTCGCTGTCGACACCGGTTCGGACACCATCCACGTCGTGTACGCCACGCAGACCGGCTATGCGGCCGAGCTCGCGAACCTCACGGCGGCCACCTTGCGTCACGGCGGCGATGCCGTGGCCTTGCAGTCGATCGACACACTGACCCCGGCGACGTTGCAGGGAGCGAAACGCATGCTTTTCATCGCCAGCACGACGGGCGAAGGCGACGCGCCCGATCCCGCTACGGGTTTCCGCCGGGACGTCATGGCCGGTGCGCTGGCTCTGCAAGGCCTGTCGTATGGCTTGCTGGCGCTGGGCGACCACGATTACGAGGACTTCTGCGCCTTCGGGCACGACCTCGATCGCTGGTTGCGCAGCAGTGGCGCCGTACCGGCTTTCGACCTTGTCGAAGTGGACAACGGCGATCCGGGCGCGCTGCGTCACTGGCAACACCACGTCGCCGAGTGGGCCGGTTCACCCGAGGCGCCCGACTGGGTGCGTCCGGCTTATCAGTCGTGGCGGCTGGTCGAACGCCGGTTGCTCAATCCCGGTAGTGCCGGCGGCCCATGCTTCCACATCGCCCTGGCACCGGTGGACGCGGCGCATCTGCGTTGGGATGCGGGGGACGTTGTCGAAATCGGACCGCGTCGTGGGCGCGATGATGAACAGATACATCCTCACCGCGAGTATTCCATCGCCTCGCTGCCCTCCGATAAAACCCTGCATCTGGTGGTCCGTCAGCAGCGGGACGCGACGGGGTCGCTGGGACTCGGCTCGGGCTGGCTGACCGCACTTGCCGATATCGGTGACGCGGTCGATCTGCGCGTCCGCCGTAACGAAGGCTTCCATGCGCCGGGCGACGACCGTCCGATGCTGCTGATCGGCAATGGCACGGGGATCGCGGGTTTGCGTGCCTTGCTGAAAGAACGTGTGGCACGCGGACACGTGCGCAACTGGCTGATCTTCGGTGAGCGGCACGCCGGCGTCGATCGTCTCCACGTGGATGAGCTGGAGCGATGGCGAGCGGACGGCCGGGTGGAACGGCTGGACCTGGTCTGGTCGCGCGAGACGCAGGGCCCACGTTACGTGCAGGACCGTCTGCGTGCCGCGGCTGATGACGTGCGTAGCTACGTCGACGACGGCGCGGCGATCTATGTCTGCGGCAGCCTCGCGGGGATGGCTCCCGGTGTGGATGCGGCCTTGCGCGGCATCCTCGGCAAGCGGGCCGTCGACGACATGCTCGCCGACGGCCGCTATCGCCGCGATGTCTACTGACGCTCAGACCACGCGCAGCGTCACGACGCCTTCTTTGTAGCTTTCGAAACGCAGCGCGGTCAGGTCGGCGATCCACTCGACGTCTTCCGCGATTTCTTCCGGATGATCGCCTGCGATAGCGATCACGCGCGAGCCCGCCGCCCGTCCCGCATCGATGCCCGCTTTCGCGTCTTCGAAGACCAGGCAGTCCTCAGGCGCCGCACCCATGCGTTTTGCGCCGAGCAGGTAGCCCTCGGGATGCGGCTTGCCGTCGGTGACGATTTCACCGGTGACCATGAGCGGCGGCGGCACGATCCCGGCCGCGGCCAGACGCCCGGTGGCCAGGGTGGTGTCGGCCGAGGTCACGATGGTCCACGTTTCCTGAGGCAGCGCGGCGAGCAGTTCGAGTGCGCCCGGAATCGGCACGATCCCTTCGACGTCGTTCACTTCCTCGTTGTACAGGCGCTCGTACGCGGCATTCACGTCCACACCCGGCGGGGCGAAACGGCGCACCGAATCCAGCATGCGCACGCCGTGCAGACGGGGGAGGACGTAATGCCAGTCCAGACCGTTCTCGTCACACCAGCGTTTCCAGATCTTCTCGACGAGGACGCGTGAGTCGATCAGCGTGCCGTCCATGTCGAAGAGCAACGCGCGGGTCTGGATGACCGTGTCCGATTCAAGTCGCATGGTGCCTCCGGTAGGGGAAATTCCTTCACCATACCGGAGGTGTGCGGATACGTCAGCGTGCGGCCTGGGCGGCGTGGTTGCGGATCGCCTCGGCCAGGATCGTGCTCACTTCCTCGGAGGCCTTGCGCGATGCGTCGGCCTGCCTGCGGCCCCATTCGGCCATCGTCTTGCCTTGCAGTGCGCGCTGCTGCCCGATCTGTGCCATCTGCCGCGCGATGGCGGCCTGCTCGCGGCCGATGGCGTCGTTACCGGCCACATAGGCGGCTTCATCGCGCGGACCGGTCGACGTCATCTGTTTCGAGATCAGCTCACTCTGTTTCGCGCTCAGCTTCGCCATCTGCTCGCTGAGCACTTCCTGCTTCCGGTCCAGTCCGGCCTGCTGGTCCGCCATGATCGCGGCCATGTCGGCGGGCTTTGACGGCGCCGCGTAGGCCTGGTGAATGCGTTTCACGTACGCGGGGTCGCGGATCACCCAGGCCTGCCTGCCTTGACGGAACCACACAAAGTCTTTGCCGACATCCCGGTAAGCGGCCTCCGCGCGCTGAAAATCGCTGCTGCTGCCACTGGCGACGTGAATGTCGTTGGAGAAGTAGAAGAAGCCGTTGGTGGGCTCACCATGAACGTCTTCCGACCATACCGCGGGCGCCGGCGGGGCTGGCGGTGCCGGCGGTACCGAGGCCTGAACGGGCGCAACGGGTGCCACTGGCGCGACAGGTGCCACGGGCGCGACCAGCGACGTGGCGGACATCGGTGCGGGCGCAGCCGCTGGCGCGGGTGTGGCGGCGGGTGCCGGCGCCGGTGGCGTGGGCGGTGGCGGCATGTAGAAGCGCGACACCGTCGTCTTGCTCTGGTCCGCCGCCACCACGCGCCACGGGAACACACCCACGGCGGCGATCGCGGCGACGAGGCACCAGGTCAGCACACGGGGATGACTATCGTTGGCCTGAGCGAGCATGAGCAGTCTCCTCTTCAGCGAATGAAAGGTGGGCGAGGCACCGGGCAGCGCGTGATGCGGAGGCGGAGTCACGCCGAGCCGCAGCAGCAGGCGGCCGTACGTTTTCGTGATCGTGCCGCCCCGCGATACGACCAGCGCGTCGCACGCGGCTTCACGGCAAAGGGCGTACTCGCGTACGGCGAAGTGAACCACGGGGTGGAAGAAGAACAGGGCGCGGGCGATCGCGGGGATCCAGCCGAGCATCAGATCGCCACGGCGCACGTGCGCGAGTTCGTGCATCAGCGCGAGATCGAGATCTTCGTCGCTGAGGCGTACCTCGAGCGGCAGGAGGATGGTCGGGTGCCGCAGGCCGACGACCTGAGGCGAATCCACTTCGGGCGATACCGCGAGTCGGGGTGACCGGTGAAGGCCCGTCTCGCGGGCGCGACGGGCGCAAAGCGTTTCGATGCGGACGTCGTCGTGAGGCATCGCGCGATGCACCACCCCCGCCAGCCTGCGCCAGCGCAGGCTGGCGACAGCGGCTTGAACCGCGACGGCCAGCAGCCAGATGAACAGCAACGTGGCCGTCCACGAGACGGTGCCATCGCCGGCGGGCATCGTATCCATGGCGCCGGGCAGGGTGAGCGGCGCGATGGTCGTCACGGGCTCGACGGGGGCGATCGTCGCCGCGGGCAACAGCGGGAGGCCGAGCAGCGTCGGCGACACGATGCCTGCGATCAGCTGGGCGCCGAGCAACCACCACAAGGTCGCCTTCGCCGAGGCCGACATCGTGGGAACGAGGCGGCACACGGCGTACACCACGCCGGCCAGCAGCACGGCCTGCACCGAGGCATGGACGAGGCGCGAGAGCAGCGTATCGAAGAGAGCCTCCATGTCAGCGCCCCTTGCGTCGCGACTGCAGGGTATCGACGAGCGCTTCGAGTTCCGCCAGTTCGCTGTCGCTGACCTGGCCGCGTTCGGACATCCAGGCGACGAAGGGCGACACCGAACCCTGCAGCGTCTTCTCGACGAAGCGGGCCACGGCGCCGGTCATCACTTCTCCGCTGCCGTTGGTCACGCTGTAACGGTACATGCCGTCGACGTGCCGGCGCGTGAGATACCCCTTCGCACGCAGGCGTTCCATCATCGTCAGCACCGTGGAGCGAGCCAGGCCACGGCTCTCCCCGAAGGCGGCACACACCTCCGCGACCGACGATTTCGGTGTTTCCTCGATGTGCTGGAGAAGGGCGAGTTCCTGATCGCCCACGGTCTTGTTGCGCATGCCACCGCTCCTGACTACAGATGTAATCAGCCTGCGCCTGACGACACGTGTAGTCAAGCATGACCTTCGGCACGGACCCATGAAAAAAGCCTCCGCCGTTAGGGCGGAGGCTTTCGGGTACCTCGTCGGTCGCGAAGGCGAAGGCCTCCGCGAGAGATCAGGCGGCCGCGTCCTTGAGCTTCTTGAGCGGACGGACCTTGACCTTGACCGAGGCGGGCTTGGCGGCGAACCAGCGCTCTTCACCCGTGAACGGGTCCTTACCCTTGCGCTTCGGCTTGGCCGCAACGGCGACGGAGGTGATCTTCAGCAGGCCGGGCAGCGTGAACGTGCCAGCGCCCTTCTTGTGAACCGACGCGTTGATCGCGCCTTCGAGCGAGGCCAGAACAGCCTTGACGCTCTTGCTGTCGACGCCGCTCTGCTCGACGATGTGCGAGACGAGCGTGGACTTCGAAAGCGGATCCTTGATCGGCTTGAGAGCAGCCGGGGCCTTAGCAGCCTTCACGGCGGCCTTGGCGGGAGCCTTGGCAGCCTTCTTCGCCGCCGTTTTTTTGGTCGTGGCCATGGTTATCCTTGTCACTTGAATCGAATGAGGCGGCCTTTCCGGCCGGTGCCCAGCGGGCGACTCACTCTAGCGTTGCTTTCGTCCGCTGAAAATAGGGTCCGCGAAGTTTTTTTGCATTTCGAGCCCTTTTTTTCAGGTTCCGTGTGACGCAGTGCGGAAAATCCCCCGTCAGGAGGATGTCTCCGCCATGCCTGCTAGAACCTTGTCCAGCGTCAGCGGATAGTCGCGGATGCGCACGCCGCACGCGTTGTACACCGCATTGGCGATGCAAGCGCCCGCTCCCGAGATACCGACCTCGCCGAGTCCCTTGATCTTCAGGGGATTGGCCTTGTCATCCAGTTCAGGCAGGAAGATCGCCTCCATCGGGCCGATGTCCGCGTTGACCGGCACGTGGTATTCCGCGAGATCGTGATTGACGAAAGCGCCGTGACGCGGATCGAGCACGATCTCCTCGGACAGTGCGGAGCCGACGCCGAAGATCATGCCCCCCAATGCCTGCGACCGCGCGGTTTTCGCATTGAGTATGCGGCCGGCGGCAAACACGCCGAGCATGCGGCGCAGACGGATCTCGCCCGTATCCATGTCGACGCCCACTTCGGCGAAGAAGGCTCCATACGAGTTCTGGTTGTACTTTTTGTTGTTACTGCCGGGCTCGATGCCGCCATCGGCGGACAGGCCGTCGACGCCCGCAATGGCCGAATAGCTCACGCGCTTGTCGCCATGGGAGACGTGTCCGTCTTCGAAGCGCGCATGTGCGGGATCGATGCCTGCCGATTGGCAAAGCCGGGTGCGAAGCTGCATGCACGCGTCATACAGGCCTGACCCGGCACTGGCGGCGCCGAACGAACCGCCTGAACCCGGGGTTTCGGGGAAATCCGAGTCGCCGAGCAAAATGGTGACGCGCTCCATCGGCAAGCCGAGCAGGTCCGCGGCGATCTGCGTGAATACCGTATACGAGCCCGTGCCGATATCCGTCATGGCCATCCGGGCGGTGAGCTGACCGGTGGCATCCAGATGGACGTGCGCTTTCGATGCCTGCAGCATGTTTCCGCGTACGGCGGACGACATGCCCATGCCCATCAGCCAGCGTCCGTCACGGACCTGCCCGGGTTTGGCGATGCGTTTATCCCAGCCGAAGCGACATGCGCCTTCACGCATGCATTCGACGACCTGGCGGGACGAAAAAGGGACGCCGAGTTCGGGATCCACGGGGGGCTCGTTGCGGACGCGCAATTCGATCGGGTCGATGTCGAGCGCGACGGCCAGCTCATCCATGGCGCCTTCGAGCGCGAGCAGGCCGACCGCCTCGCCCGGCGCGCGCATCGAAATGGCGGGCGGCAGGTCCAGATCGACCTGGCGGTGCGTATTCCTGCGGTGCTCGCCCGCATAGCGGGAACGCGTGCCGAGCACCGTCGGTTCGAATTCATCGTTGCCGGGCTCGTTACCCGACCACGCTTCATGCGCCTCGGCAAGGATATGGCCCTGCGCATCCGTGCCCAGGCGAACGCGCTGCACGGTGTTGGTGCGGTGCCCCACGACGTGAAAGAGCTGCTGGCGGGTGAGGGCAAGCTTGACCTTGCGGCCCGTGGCCCTGGCGGCCAGCGCGGCCAGCACGGCGTCGGGCTGTACATCGAGCTTGCTACCGAAGCCGCCACCGATATAAGCGGAGAGAAGCCTGACCTTTTCGGGCTCGATACCAAGCGTGGCCGCGAGCGCCTTGCGCCCTGGCGTAGGCATCTGGTTCGACGTCTGGACAACCAGCCGGTCGCCGTCCCAGCTGGCGATCGTGGCGTGCGGCTCCATCGCGGCATGGAACTGGAACGGCGTGGTGTACGTCACGTCCAGCTGGTGAGGCGACTTTGCGTAGGCGGCATCGAAGTCGCCCTTGCTGGTATCGGCTTTCGCGAAGGACAGATCCTCCGGCTTGCGCGCACCGTCGATACCGGCCACGAGATCGAAGCGTCCAGGCTTCCCGTCGTATTCCGGCCGGATCAGTCCGGCGGCATGGCGCGCCTGTTCATAAGACTTTGCAACGACCAGCGCGACGGGTTGGCCGTAGTGCCTGATCTCATCGCCGACGAGCTGAGGAATGGCATCGTCCGACGACGTGTCCTGCGGCGGTACGTTCTTCGCGGTGATCACGTGGATGACGCCCGGCGCACGCTCGGCCGCCGACGTATCCATCCGGATAACGCGTCCGAGCGCGATCGTCGCGAGCACGGGGAACGCGTACGCCACATCGCCGACGCCACCGTGTTCCGCGGCGTACGCAGCCTTGCCCTGAACCTTCAGCGGACCATCCACGCGGTCGACCGGCTTGCCGGTGAAGCCGCCCGGGTTATCGTCCAGCGGCGTGTGCCCCACCACCGTGTCCATGCGAATCGTCATGCGTCGGTCCTCCCGCTGGCTTCGACCAGCACCGCACCCAGGGTGCGGCGGGCAAGCACTGGTTTGAAATCGTTGTGCCCCTGACCACGCGCATCGGCCAGCGCGTTCTCCGCGAGGGTGCGCAGCGACACTTCGTCGCTGCCGACACCCGCGGCGGCGCGCTCGAGCTCATCGTCGCGCCATGGCATGGGGCCGACGCCGCCAAAGGCGATGCGAGCGTCGGCAATCCGGCCATCCTCGAAATTCACGATGGCCGCTACCGAGATCAGTGCGAACGCGTACGACGCGCGATCGCGCACCTTGCGATACACCTGCCGTCCCGGCGGCGGAGGGGGCAGGGTGACGTGCGTGATCAGCTCACCGTCCGCCAGCACGTTTTCCACCTGAGGCGTGTCGCCGGGCAGGCGATAGAACTCGCCGATCGGAATTTCACGCACATTGCCATCGGCGGCTACCGTGTGAATCACGGCGTCCAGCACGCGCATCGCCACCGCCATATCGGACGGATGGGTCGCGATGCATGAGTCACTCGCGCCGACGATGGCGTGGATGCGGTTGTACCCGCCGATAGCTGCGCAGCCGCTGCCGGGGTGGCGCTTGTTGCACGGCATGGCGGTGTCATAGAAGTAGTAGCAGCGGGTACGTTGCAGCAGATTGCCGCCCGTCGTGGCCTTGTTGCGCAGCTGCCCCGACGCACCGGCGAGCAAGGCACGCGACAGGACGGGATAGCGTTCGCGCACGCGGGGATCGGCGGCCAGGTCGCTGTTGCGCACCAGCGTGCCGATGCGCAGGCCGCCGTCCGCGGTTTCTTCGATAGCGTCGAGACCGAGACGGTTGATGTCGATCAGATGTTCGGGCGTTTCCACTTCCAGCTTCATCAGATCGAGCAGGTTCGTGCCGCCGGCGATGAAGCGCGTGCGGCGATGCGCCGCCGCGGACGAGGCGGCATCGGTCGGCGTGGTCGCGCGTGCGTAGGTGAACTGTTTCATGCGTCGGTCTCCGCGGCGTCGGCAATTGCGGCGACGATGTTGGGATACGCACTGCAGCGACAGAGGTTGCCGCTCATGCGTTCACGAATCTCCTCGTCGGTCAGCGTCGGCGAGCCGGCGACGTCCGTGGTGACCACGCTGGGCCATCCGGCGCGCACTTCCTCGAGCATGCCGGTGGCGGAGCAAAGCTGTCCCGGCGTGCAATAGCCGCACTGGAACCCATCGTGCCTGACGAAGGCGGCCTGCAGCGGACTCAGCACATCGCCCGTGGCCAGGCCTTCGACGGTGGTGATCGAGTCGCCGTCGTGCATCACCGCCAGGGTCAGGCAGGCATTGATACGACGGCCTTCGACCAGCACCGTGCATGCGCCGCACTGGCCGTGATCGCAGCCCTTCTTAGAGCCGGTGAGCCCGAGATGTTCGCGCAGCGCATCGAGGAGGGTCACCCTGGGGTCAAGGTCGAGCACATGGGTGGTGCCATTGATCCGCAGGCGGGCCTGGACGGTATCGATACCGTCGACGCGTTCGGAAGTGTGGTTCATGACGCCGCTGGCTTCTGCGTCGTGGCGCGCCGCGTCGATCGACGAGGTGTTGGTCTTCGGCTGCATGCCGCTCTCTCCGTGGGTGGGCGACGAATACGCGTCGCTGCCTGGGTGAAACCATGCTTTTATCGCTCGCACCGTGAACGTCGCGCGGCGGAACGCGCCGTTGGGGTTCCCATGCTCTTTACATGTCGACGCGGTCAGTCGCGATCGAGAAGCCCGGCAGCGATGGCGCGTGCGACATCGTCTTCGGTATCTACGTCGACAGCGAGTGCGTCGGCGCGGATCGCGAGCGGCGCCTCATCCGACCAGAGGGCGCGAAAACCGGTGTCGCCGCGGAGGTGCGCGGCGCGCGCCAGCGTGGCCGCACGCAGCACGGCGGGTACGCCCAGGGTCTCGCCGTACGCGGTTACCGTATCGCGCGCGCCATCGTGTGCGGCGAGCAGCCTGACGAGATGTGCTTCGTCGAGCGCCAGCTGATCCACGACCACGACGAGCACCGGGTCGTGGCGTCCGGCGAGCGCATCGGCCGCCAGTCGGAGTGACGATGCCATGCCCGTGGCCCAGTCCGGATTGAATACGGCCATGGCGCCGTTCAGCTGGCCGCACAGGCGTTCGGCATAAGCGCCAAGCACGGCAATCGTCTTGCCCGGGCCGGTGGCATCGACCAGACGCGATACACGGGCGATGAGGCTTTCGCCGTCGAGGGTCAGAAGCTGTTTCGGTCGCCCCAGCCGCTGGCTGCCGCCCGCTGCCAGGATCACGGCATCGTGGCCGCCGATCACGATGCCCGCGCGCGATCGCGCTGGCAGACCTGAGCGAGGATGGACAGGGCGATGCCGTGCGGGGTTTGTGCGCCGATGGGCAGGCCCGCGGGAAGATGCAGCCGGGTCAGATCGTCGTCGTCCACACCATCGTCCTTCAGTCGCTCGACGCGGGTGCCGATCTTGTTGCGGCTGCCAAGGATACCGACGGCGAACGCCGGGGAGCGCAGCGCATGCGTGGCGACCGCGTGGTCGATCTCGGCGTCGTGGCTGAGCGAGTACACGGCGGTGCGTTCGTCGAGGGCGAGTTCGCCCAGCGACACCGCCAGGCTGCGCGAGTCGTAGCCGGTCAACGCGATGCCGGGCGGCGGTTCGGCCGGCCCATGCGGCCGCAACAGGACGACTTCCACGCCCATCGTCGGCGCAAGCTGCGCGACGGCGAGCGTCACCGGGTCGCCGCCGACGGCGACGAGGCGCAGGGGCGGCATGTGGACGCAGGCGTAATGATGATCGTCGGGCGCGACGTGGCCTTCCACGATATTCCACGCGCCGCTATCGCGGTCGGTCAGTACCGTCACGGTACGCCGCTCGCGGCGGGCGATGCCCAGCGTGTTGGCGTAAGCCGACGGTTCGCGCAGCTCCCGGACGAAGATGCCGATGCGCCCGCCGCAGGTAAGCTGGATGTCCAGGACCGGACTGCCGACACCGTAATCCAGCAGGCGCGGGCGCCCGTCGGCCAACACCATCGCGGCCTCGCTGGCGACGGCGGCCTCGACGCATCCACCGGAAACATAGCCCGCGACGCGCCCGTCCGCAGCGATCAGCATTTCGCTATATAGCGGCCGCGGGGATGGGCCGTCGGTGGAGACCAGCGTCGCGAGGGCGACACGGCCGGCATGGGCGAAGTCGCGCAGGGAAGGCAGCAGGTCGGCGATCAGGGCGTAGTCGGGCCAGGCTGGCCAGACCGGCGCGGCGGATGGGTTCAAGGCGTTCATCGCGGAAGTCTGGCACGATTGCGTGTGAAGGGCCCGGCGCGGCCGCATACGTCCCGCTTACGCCCATTGTGCTTTCCTGAGCCGATATGTCCCCACTCATCGATCGTCACGGCCGTACCAAACGCAAGCTGCGGATCTCGCTGACCGACCGCTGCAATTTCCGCTGCACTTACTGTATGCCCGAGCACCCCGACTGGTTGCCCCGAAGCAGCCTGCTCGACCGGGGCGAGGTGGTGCGCCTTGCGGGATTGTTCGTCGACAGCGGCATCGATCAGATCCGTCTGACCGGCGGTGAACCGCTGTTGCGCCGCGACCTGCTCGAGTGTGTCCGGGAGATCGGCGCCCTGCGCAAACGCGGCCTGCGCCGCCTGTCGATGACCACGAACGCCTCGCGCATCGCACCGAAGGCGCGTGAACTCGTGGCCGCCGGCATCGACGATTTCAACGTGAGCCTGGATGCCATCGACCCGGACACCTTCCGTCGGCTTACCCTGCGAGAGATCGCACCGGTGCTGGACGGTATCGACGCACTGACCGACGCCGGCGCCAACATCAAGCTCAACGCGGTCGTCATCCGCGGAGACAACGAAAAGGACATCGTGCCGCTGCTGGAGTGGGCGATGGCTCGCGGCATTCCCTTGCGGTACATCGAATACATGCCGCTGGATGCACCGGGACACTGGAAACGCGATGCCGTGGTGTCCGAGGCGGACATGCTGGCCGCGATCGGCGTCAGCCATCGTGTCGACCACCAGCCCCGGAGCAGCGATCCGGCGACACCGTACCTTGTCGACGGGCATTACCCGTTAGGCATCATCTCCACCGTTTCCAACCCTTTCTGCTCCACCTGCGATCGCCTGCGCCTCACGGCGACGGGCGAGCTGTTCACCTGCCTGTTCTCGCCGCTCGGTACACCGCTGGGTGCGCGCATGCGCGAAGGCGTCACTGACGAAGTTCTGGGTGAGCAGGTGCGCCGCGCCGTCTGGCTCAAGGATGCGGGCTACGCCGCACGGCCGGGGCCCGTGGACCGGCCGGTGACCATGCATGCGATGGGTGGATAAGTAAGTCATTTTTTCGGATCTGTCATGAAACAAGTCGTTTTCGAACTCTTCGCCAACCTCGAGCGTCTGGCCGGCCAGCATGAGTGCGTCATCGAGGTCACCGACGATGTCGGCACGGTGGGCGACGCGGTAGCGCGCCTGGCATCGGCGCGTCCCGAGCTTGCGGGACCGCTGGATCGCTGCGCCTGCGTGTCTGGCGACACCATCGTCCGCCGTGCGGACGCCTTGCCGGCCGACGGCCGGATCGCCCTGTTGCCGCCGGTCGCGGGAGGCTGAGTCATGAACCGTGACGTTCTCTCGCATCTTCCCGTGGCGGTCGAACCCTTGCTCGAACTCGAGGCGCACCCCGAATGCGGTGGCCTCGCGCTGTTCGTCGGGACGGTCCGCGATCACCACGAAGGCCGTTCCGTCAGGCACCTGGCGTATACCGCGCACGAGCCGCTCGCCGCGAAGATCATCCGTGAGGTCGAGCAGGCGACCCGCGAGCGCTACGGCGTGCCGTATGTGCGGATCGTCCACCGGCTCGGCGATCTGTCCATAGGCGATATCGCCATCGTCTGCGTCGTGCGGGCCCCTCATCGCGCTGAAGCCTTCGACGCGTGCCGCTATGCGGTCGATGCGGTAAAGCATGGCGCGCCCATCTGGAAAGAAGAGTTCTACACGGACGGAAGCAGTGCCTTCGTGGAAGGTTGTTGCATCCGCGACGACCTCGACGAAGAGGCGCCCCATTCGCATCACCACCATTCGCATACGAGCCACGGATGAAAGACGTCAGCCAGAAACCCGACTCCCTGCGTATCGCGCGCGCCACCGCCACGCTCCACGCGCCGGCGGCATGTATCGACCTGTTGCGCACGGGCGAAACCGAGAAAGGCGACCCGCTGAAAACCGCGCGGGTCGCCGGCATTCTCGCCGCGAAGCGCACGGATGAACTGATTCCGCTGTGCCACCCGCTGCCGATCCATCGCGCGGACGTGCACTACGAACTGTCGGACACCAGTGTCCGCATCGTGGCCGAGGTGCAGACCATCGGCCCGACCGGTGTCGAGATGGAAGCGCTGACCGCAGCCAGCCTGGCCGCCCTGACCATCTACGACATGCTCAAGCCTTACGCGGAGCCCGAAGAGCTGCACATCGAGGATTGCCGGCTCGAGCGCAAGGTCGGCGGCAAGTCGCATTACCGCCGCGCGCTGCTGACGTCCCGGAGCGCCGCCGTTGTCGTGCTTTCCGACACGGTGGCCAGCGGCGCGAAGGCGGACACGGCCGGTGCCTACGTGCGCGACGCGCTGATCCGCGCGAACTTCGATCCGGTGGAATACGCGGTCATCGCCGACGACGCTGCCGTGCTGGGCGATCTGCTGCGTTCGCTCGTCGCCGCCGGCACGGCGCTGGTGGTGACCGTCGGTGGCACCGGCCTGAGTCCGCGCGATATCACGGTGGACACCGTCAAGCCGATGCTCGATATCGAGATCCCCGGCATCATGGAAACGGCGCGAGCCTTCGGCCAGCAACGCATGCCGTTCGCCATGCTGTCGCGCGGCGTCGCGGGTTACGTCGGTGAATCGCTGGTGCTGACCTTCCCGGGCAGTCGGGGTGGTGCCAGCGAGTCCCTGGCGGCGACCTTGCCCGGCATCGTGCACCTTCTCGAAACCGGCCGTACCGGCGGAAAGCACGCAGGCGGTTACGGGGAGCCGCACTGATGGCGCTCCTTCCTCTTGGGGAAACCTTCGAGCACTACCGTCGGCACGTGGAGCGACTCCCGACGCATCATGTCGCACTCGAACTAGCGCTGGGCGCTGTGCTTGCGGAGTCCGCCATCGCGCGCATCGCCCTGCCTCGCTTCACGCAGAGTGCGGTGGACGGCTACGCGTTGCGCACCGTCGACGGGCAGGCTGAGCGTTCACTGGTCGGCACCTCGGCCGCGGGCGATCCCGCCGATGTCGTCGTCGGGCCGGGTCAGGCCGTCCGCATCCTTACCGGAGGCGTGCTCCCGCAAGGCGCCGACGCCGTGGCGCGGCAGGAGATCGTCCAGCGTACCGGCTCCGGCATCGCACTCACGGAGGCGGTGCGCGTGGGTGAGGCCATTCGCCACGAGGGTGAGGAACTCGCGGCGGGTGCGACCATCGCCGAGGCGGGGCAGCGTGTCACCGCCGGCCTCATCGCGGCGCTGGCCATGGCCGGCGTGGAGACGGTGGAGGTCTATCGTCGCCCACGCGTCGCCGTCCTGGTGACGGGCGATGAAGTGGTGCGCGCCGGCGAGCCGCTCGGCCCTGGCCTGGTGTATGACGCGAACGGTCCGTTGCTTCGTGCGTGGTTCGTCGAGCACGGATACGGCGAGCCGGTGGTCGCTTACGTGCGCGACGACGAGGCGGCGCTGGAAGAAGCCATGAGTGCCGCACTGGACAGCGCCGATCTCGTGGTGACCAGCGGTGGTGTCTCCGTCGGCGACCGCGACTTCGTACCAGCGGTGGCCGACCGTCTGGGGGTGCGCAAGGTGTTCTGGAAGGTCGCGCAGAAGCCCGGCAAGCCGCTCTGGTTCGGCACGCGTGAGGGAAGAGCGCTGCTGGGTATGCCGGGCAACCCGGCGGCCGTGCTGGTGTGCCTGTCGGTGCATGCACGCGCCGTGCTGGCGCAGCTCGAGGGCGAGGCCGTCGATCAGCCGGCGTGGCGGCAGGGTCGGCTCGGGGCGCCTGTCGAGGCCGATGGAGAGCGCGATCGCCTCGTCCGGATGCGTCTGGACATGAGCGACGGTGTGGCGTCGCTCGATGTGTTGCCGCGTCAGGAGTCGCACATGCTCAGCAATCTGGCGTCCGCGCACGCGCTGGTCTGGTTGCCGTCACGCGCCGAGGCGTTCGCCGCTGGCGAGCGCGTGGCGTGGATCCCGTTGTGACCTGATGTGACAAGGGCCCGGTATGACCGGGCCCTTCGTTCTTACCAGGCCTTCACGTCCGACACGACGACCGTGTAGTCGGTCATGTCCGGCGAGTAGCGGAAGAGGCGGCCGAGGTCGAAATCGACGCTCTTGCCCGGTTCGATATTGGACGTGCCTGCCGGCCAGCCCTGCTTGCTGGCGACGACCTTGCCCGAGGCATCCTTCGCGTCGATGCGGATCTGCGCGGCGGCGGCTTCGGCGCACTTGTTGACCAGGTTGCCCTTCATGCTGAAGCGCGGCTGGCCCGAACCCTGCTGGAGCTTGACGCCGAAACCTTCGACGGCGAAGTCCTTGGCGGCACAGGCGGCGTGGGCGGACAACGGGGCTGCGACGAACAGCGCGACGGCGATGGCGATCTTCTTCATGGGTGACATTACCTGTCGATAGGGGAAAGGCTGCGCCGCTCGTGAGAGAGGGCGTTAGCTGACGTATCGGCAGGTCGCAGGGGGACTTTAGGCGAAATATGACAGGGGTTTTTTTGGCTCGGCTTGCGCCATCGCGTTTGGCTTTGTCGCGGTGTGTCGTGTCGTGTTGGAGAGCCGGCGGGGGTGACCCTCGAGGCCACGCCTTCGTCGACCCCTCAGGGAAGGGCCGCTACCGCGGCCGTGTATCAATGGCCTTCGGCCGGGTCGGGCTCCGACTGGGGGTTTTCGAGTCGGCTGTCCCTGCCTCCCCGAAAACGGCCGGTCATCCATGACCGGCCCCGCCTGCGCGGCCTTGTCCAGTCGAAGCCCTCGCCTGCGGCTACCGGCCGCGAGGGTCACCCCCGCCGTCTCTTTGGTGTACCGAGGTGGGTTGGTGGTCGAGCGGGGTGTGGCTTCTTCGCTTCGTTGGCTTTTCGCGCGCAGGGCGCGCTCCTACAGGCCGCCATGTATCCCACCACTGCGGTCGCCGTGCGGTAGGAGCGAACCCTGTTTGCGAACCCTCAGCCAGGCTAAGGCGAACGAGGCCATACACCCCAGGCAAGCGAGCGGTCCCATCCAACGGAGCGAACCGCCGCTCGACCCACCCGCAACCTCAGTCCCCCAAAGAGCCGGCGGGTGCCACCCTCGCGTCCGGTAGCCGCAGGCGAGGGCTCCGACTGGAAGAGGCCGCGAGAGCGGGGCCGGTCAGGGATGACCGGCCGTTTTCGGGGAGGCAGGACAGCCGGCTCGAAAACCCCCAGTCGGAGCCCGACCCGGCCGAAGGCCATTGAGATACGGCCGCGGTAGCGGCCTTTCCCTGAGGGGTCGCCGCAGGCATGGACGCGAGGGTGGCGCCCGCCGGCTCTTCGACGTGACACCACACGCCGCGACAAAACCAAACGCGAAGGCGAAGCCGAGCCCGACAGCCTACCCGGCAACGGCGAACAAATCGGCGATCGGCTGGACCTCAGGCTCGAACCAGCGCTTCACCGGCGCAAAACTGCGGCGATGGGCATCGCACGGCCCCAGACGGGAAAGCGCATCGAGATGCTCGGGCACGCCATAACCTTTGTGCTTCGCAAAGCCATAGCCAGGATGCATCGCATCCAGCGCATGCATGTGCCGGTCGCGGCTGACCTTGGCCAGGATCGAGGCGGCGCTGATGGCCGGCTCGGTGGCGTCGCCGCCGATGACCGCGCGGCCTTCGCAGGGCAGGGTGCGCGGCAGGCGGTTGCCGTCGATCAGCGCGATGTGGGGAGTGTGCGACAAGCCCATCAGGGAACGCGTCATGCCGACCATCGTCGCCTGGAAAATGTTGATCCGGTCGATCTCCTCGCGCTCGACGAAGATTACGGACCAGGCGATCGCGCGTTCGATGATGCGGCCGTAGAGCTTCTCGCGGACGTCCTCGTTCAGCTGCTTGGAGTCGTTGAGGCCACGGATCGGGCGGGCCGGATCCAGGATGACGGCGGATACGACGACCGGCCCGGCCAGCGGGCCGCGGCCGGCCTCGTCCACGCCCGCAACGACGAGGTCGCGGGCGAGCTGGGAGCTGACATTGCGCTTGCGGGGCATGATGCGAAGCCTAGTGTCCGGCGCTGGCCGTCGGCAAGTCCGGTACCGCGATCAGGTCGGCGATGGCGTCCGCCGCGTGATCGGCGGCGCGGCCTTCCAGGCCGCCGCGCAGTTCCTGGTGCAGGAACTCGAAGGCGGCAACGATGGCGCCGCGGCGTTCGCTGTCGCCGAGGAGTTCCAGCGTCGCGCGGGAGAGGTTGTCGGGGGTGCACTCATCCTGCATGAACTCGGGGACCAGCAGGCGTTTGCCGAGGCCACAGGCTCGCGCGAGGATGTTGGGCAGGCTGTAGACGTCCGTTTTCAGCATGCGCAGTGCGACGGCGATCCGGTAGCTGGTGGGCGAGACGCGGTAGCCGACCACCATCGGGCGTTTTGCCAGCATCGCTTCGAGCGTGGCCGTGCCGGAGGCCAGCAGGACCGCGTCCGCGGCCAGCATGACGTCGTGTGCCTGGCCATTGGTGAGTATCGGCGGGGTACCCGGGAAGTTCGCGAGCAGGGCTTGCAGCTGCGCGTGGACGCGCTCGTTGGCCGACGGCACGACGATCCGCACGGCTGGCATGGCTTCGGCGACACGGCGCGCGGCGGCGATGAAGATCGCGCCGACGCGTTCGATTTCGCTGGGTCGACTTCCCGGAAGCACGGCAAGCACCGGGGCGTCGTGGGGCAGACCCAGCGTCTCGCGGGCAGCGGCACGGTCGGAAACCATCGGAAAGCGATCGGCCAGTGGATGGCCCACGAAGCGCGCGTCGATGCCATGCTTCGCGTAGATCGGCGGCTCCATGGGGAACAGGCAGAGCACGCGGTCGGCGGAGCGACCGATTTTCTCGGCACGCTTTTCGCGCCAGGCCCAGACCGAAGGGCTGACGTAATGCACGGTGCGCAGACCGGCCGCCTTGAGCTTGCGCTCCACCCCCAGGTTGAAGTCCGGCGCGTCGATGCCGACGACGACAGCGGGACGCAGGGAAAGAAGTTTGCCAAGGAGCGCCTTGCGGAGGCCGAGCAGGCGGGGCAGGTGTTTGACCACCTCGGCAAAGCCCATGACGGAGAGTTCGCGGATGTCGTACCAGGACTCGAAACCCTGGGCGAGCATGCGCCGGCCGCCGATGCCGACGAAGCGGGCGCCGGGATAGCGCGTACGAAGCGCCTCGATGAGCTCGGCACCGAGCTGGTCGCCGGAGTCTTCGCCCGCGACGAGCGCGATGACCGGGGCGTCGGTGGAGGAGGGGGTGTGCTGCATGGTGTACGGGTCTCCCTCGACCGGCGTGCCGGCCTGGCGAAGTGTCGGCGCCCCCTGGCGCCGACGGGCATTACCGGGCGAGCGAGCGCTCGCTGCGATCCAGGAACTCGAGCATCTGGCGGACGTCTTCGCTGTTCTCCGCTTGCGAGAGCAACTGCTCACGCGCTTCGGCCAGAGGCAGGCCGGCCATGTACAGCGTGCGGTAGGCGCGCTTGATGGCGGCGATGCGGGCCGTGTCGAAGCCACGACGCTTGAGGCCTTCGCTGTTGATGCCGCGCGGACGGCCACGGGTCTCGTTGGCCATCATGACGAACGGCGGAACGTCCGAGCCTACGAGGCAGCCCATGCCGATGAACGCGTGCGCGCCCACCTTGCAGAACTGGTGCACGCCCGAATAGCCCGACATGATGGTCCAGTCGCCGATTTCCGCGTGTCCGGCCAGCGCCGAATAGTTGGAAAACACCACGTGATTGCCGACCTGGCAATCGTGCGCGATGTGCACGTAGGCGAGCAGCCAGTTGTCGTTACCGATGCGCGTGATGCCGCCACCGTCGCCGGTACCGCGGTTGATCGTGACGAACTCGCGGATGAGGTTGCGGTCGCCGATGATGACCTCGGTGCGCTCACCCTGCCACTTCTTGTCCTGCGGTGCGCCACCGATGGAGGCGAACTGCGAGATTCGGTTGTCGCGACCGATGACGGTCGGGCCTTCGATCACCACGTGAGGACCGATGGTGGTTCCCTCGCCGACGACGACGTCCGCACCGATCACGCTGAACGCGCCGATGCTGACGTTATCCGCGATGCGCGCGGACGGATCGATCTGCGCGGAGGGATGAATCATTTGTCGTTCCTCGCTGCGCACATCAGTTCGCAGCAGGCGACGACCTTGCCATCGACGAGGGCCCTGGCTTCGAACAGGCCCATGCCGCGGATGAGGCGCTTCAGCGAGACTTCCATACGCAGCTGGTCGCCCGGGGCGACCACGGCGGAGAAGCGCGCGTTGTCCACCTTGACCAGGTAGAACAGCGGGCTGCCGCTCTGGCCATCCATCTGGCTGGTGATCTGCGTGAGCAGGCCGGCGGTCTGTGCCAGGGCTTCGACGATCAGGACGCCGGGCATGACCGGATGACCCGGGAAATGACCCTGAAAGAACGGCTCGTTGATCGAGACGTTCTTGATCGCCACGATCGACTTGCCCGGCTCGATCTCGATGACGCGATCGACCAGCAGAAACGGATAGCGATGCGGCAGGAGTCGCTGGATCTGCTCCACGTCGACGGGGAGCGTCACGGCGGCTTTCGATTCGGTCATTGCCCTTTTTCCTTTTCCAGCGCCGCGATGCGGCGCACGTATTCGTCGAGATGTTTCATGCGCGCTGCGTTCCGCCGCCATTGGCGGTTTTCCTGCAGCGGGGTGCCGGAGGAGTACTCGCCGGCTTCCCTGATCGATGACGTGACCAGGCTCTTCGCCGTGATGGTAACCCGGTCGGCCAGTTCGAGGTGGCCCAGCACCCCCGCGTTACCGCCGATCAGGCAGTAACGGCCGATCTTCGCGCTGCCGGCGACCGCCGAGCACCCGGCCATGGCCGTGTGGGCACCGATATGCACGTTATGGGCGATCTGGATCTGGTTGTCGAGGCGGACATCCTCTTCCAGCACCGTATCTTCCAGCGCGCCGCGATCGATCGTGGTGTTGCTGCCGATCTCGCAGTCGTCCCCGATACGGACCCCGCCGAGCTGGGGAAGCTTGATCCAGTGGTCGCGGTCGAAGGCCAGGCCGAAGCCGTCGGAGCCGATCACCGCGCCCGGGTGGATCAGGACGCGCCTGCCCAGGGTCACGCGGATCACCAGGGTGACCCGGGCGACGAGGCGCGAACCCGCGCCGACCACGCAGCCCGGCCCGATCGTGCAATGCGGGCCCAGGATCGCGTTTTCCTCGATGACGGCGTTGTCCTCGACCACGCAGCACGGACCCACCGATGCGGTGGGGTGAACGCGGGCGGACGGTGCCACCACCGCGCTGGGGTGAATGCCGCGCGGTGACGCGGGGTGTTTTTCGAAGAGGGCGGCGATCTTCGCGTAGGCCACGTAGGGGTCTTTCGCGACGAGCGCGGCACCGTTGCGCAGTGGCAGCTGATCCGCGCCGAGCACGACGATGCCGGCCTGCGATTCGGCCAGCTGCGAGGTGTATTTCGGGTTGGACAGGAAGGTGAACTGGCTGGCCGTAGCCGCGGCCAGCGTGCCGACGCCGTCGACCGTCGTGGTCGGATCGCCGTGGGCCTCGAGGCCGAAGCGCTCGGCCAGCTCGGCCAGGGTGTACTGCGGATTTCCGCTCATGGGGGGCTCCCAAAGAAAAGGGGTGGCCGGGTTTGCACCGGCCACCCCTCTTATTATCGTACGAAACGGCGATGCCGCTTCGTTGGCTTTTCGCGCGCGGGGCGCGCTCCTGCGGTGTCGCTTAGAACGTGTTGCCGAAGGTGAACTGGATGCGTTCGACGAAGCGGTTGTCGGCGTCCTTCTTACGGAACGGCACGGCGAAGTTGATGATCAGCGGGCCGATCGGCGCCTGCCACTGCAGGGACAGACCGGTCGAGGCGCGCAGCTCGCTGGCGTCGAACGAGCCGTAGTCCTTGTAGACGTTACCGACGTCGACGAACCAGGAGACGCGGGCGGTGTTCACGTCCTTGAGGAACGGCAGCGGCAGGAACATCTGCGCCGTGCCGAGCACCTTGAACGCGCCACCGACCGGCTGGCCGTAGCTGTAGTAGCCGCCCGTGCACTTGCCCTTGCTGTCCGGCGTGGAGGAGGTGCTCCCGCCGTCGCACAGGCGGGGACCCAGGGTGTTGTCCTGGAAGCCGCGGACGTCACGCACACCACCGGCGTAGTAGTTCTCCCAGAACGGGAACGCCACCTTGTCGCCCTTCTGGTACTCGACGATCGGGTTGCCGCTGGCATCCTTCGCGATGGTGCCGTCGGCATTCATCTGGTACGACGTGTTGCTGTAGGTCGTGCCGTAGGTCTTGCCGTAACCGACCTGACCGTCGAGGTAGAGCACGAAGCCCTTGCCGATCGGCCAGTAGTGGTTGGCTTCGCCGAACAGCTTGTAGTACTGCACGGTCGAACCCGGCAGCGCGCCGGACACCGAGGCCGTCAGCTGGCCGCCGCGGGTCGGAGCCCAGTAGCTGTTACGCGTGTCATGCGTATAGCCGAGGCTGGACGTCCACGAATGGATCGTCTTGTTGCCCAGCGCGTTCTGGTAGCCGACCAGCGCTTCCGGCGTGTAATACGACGTGTTGATCAGGTTGGAACTGACACCCAGGCTCGTCGACACGGAGTCGAAGTCGGTGATCGGGAACGACAGGGTCGTTTCGAACGACTTGGTGCTGTACGTGTAGTTCGCCAGATCGGTATCGCCGTAATCCAGCTTGCTGTAACCGAGGTTGTAGCCGAGCTGGATGCCGGAATCCGTGAGATACGGATTGGTGTAGCTGGCGTTGACGCGCTTGTAGTACGTGCTGGTTTCCGCGCCGATCGAGAAGCGGTCGCCGGTGCCCAGGAAGTTGTTCTGCGACACGGAGGCCGAGAGGATGATGCCCGAGTACTGCGAGTAACCGACGCCGAACATCAGCGAGCCGGCGGACTGCTCCTCGACCTTGGCGGTCAGATCGACCTGATCGACGGTGCCCGGCACGAGTGCCTTGTCGATGTCGACGGTCTTGAAGTAGCCAAGGCGCTGCAGACGGGTCTTCGAACGATCGATGGCGCCCTGCGAATACCACGCGCCTTCGAGCTGACGCATTTCACGACGCAGCACCTCGTCTTCCGTGCGGGTATTGCCCTGGAAGACCACGCGACGGACGTACACGCGCTTGCCCGGCTCGATGAAGAGCGTGAGGTCGGCGGTGCGCTTGTCCTTGTCGAGCTTGGGAATCGGGGTGACCTTGGCGAACGCGTAACCGATGTTGGCGAGGATGCCCTTGATGGCGTCATCGCTGGCTTCGATCGCGCCGCGGTTGAAGGTGTCGCCCTTCTTGATGAAGACCAGCTTGCGCAGGGTTTCTTCCGGAAGGATCAGTTCGCCGAGGAGCTTCACGTCGGAGACGGTATAGACCTCGCCTTCCTTCACCGACGCATCGACGTACATCGCGCGCTTGTCGGGGCTGATCGCGACCTGGGTCGAATCGATACCGAAGTCGGCGTAACCGCGATTCATGTAGTAGTTGCTGAGCTTCTCCAGATCGCCGGAGAGCTTTTCGCGCGAGTACTGGTCGTCCTTGGAGTACCAGGACAGCCAGTTGCTGGTGTTGGACTCGAAACCTTCGCGGATGGCCTTATCGGTGAAGGCCTTGTTGCCGACGACGTTGATCTCCTTGATCTTCGCCGCCTTGCCTTCGCGGATTTCGATGTCGATCGCCACGCGGTTGCGGTCGAGCTGGGTCACGTGCGGATCGACCGACACGTTGTACTTGCCGCGGTTGTAGTACTGACGGATGAGTTCCTGCTGGACGCGGTCGAGTGACAGGCGGTCGAAGGTCTCGCCTTCGGCCAGGCCGATCTCCTTCAGACCCTTGCGCAGGTCGTCTTCCTTGATGTCCTTGTTACCGCGCAGCGTGAGCTTGGCGATAGCCGGGCGTTCGACGACCTTGATCACCAGGATGTCGCCCTGGCGGTCGAGTTCGACGTCGCTGAAGAATTTGGTCTGGTACAGGGCGCGGATGGCGGCCTGGGCCTTGTCGTCGCTAAGGGTTTCACCCTTTTCGATCGGCAGGTAGCTCAGCACCGTGCCTTGCGCGATACGCGTAAGGCCATCGATACGAATGTCGGAAACGACGAACGGCTCGAAAGCGGCAAGCGCATTGGCGGACAGGGAGGCGAGCAAGATCAGGGCGGCGATACGCTTCATCGTCGATTCCGTTGGGTTAATTCCAGTCGCCGGCGGACGAGGCCGGTGACCGAAGAGGAGCACGCGCCGGACTCGTGCCCGGCGTCGTTCGGCTACGGGCGCGGGAGCGTCCGGGGCCTGGGTGATACGGATGTGTCAAGAAACAAGCAGTCGCTGGATGTCGTTGAAGAACGCCAGCCCCATCATGGTGAACAACAGGGCGATGCCTACGTACTGGCCAGCGATCATGGTGCGCTCGCTGACCGGGCTGCCTTTGACCAACTCGATAAGGTAATACAGCAGGTGTCCACCGTCCAAGACCGGGATGGGCAGGAGGTTCAAGATCGCAAGACTCAGCGAGACCAGGGCCAGGAAGCTGAGGAACCAGCCCAGGCCGCGATTGGCGGAATCGTTGGCGACCTGCGCGATGCCGATGACGCCGGACAGGTTCTTGGTGGACGCCTGACCCGACAACATCTTGCCGATCAGGTTGAAGGTGGAGGTGGTGCCCGCCCAGGTCGCGCGCAGCGACTCGCTGAAAGCCCGTACGGGGCCGTAGCGGAGCGTGGCGGCTTCCATGGCCTGGCTGCTGACGCCGATCAGCCAGCGGCTGGGCTGGCCCTGTTCGGAGCGCATGCGTGCGGTGACGTCGAATGTCTTCGCCTGGCCGTCGCGCACGATACCGATGGCCAGCTTCGGCGAGATGGCGGCCTGCTCGGGGACCAGCGTGGTGAAGTCGGAGAAGTCGGCGACCGGCTTGCCGTTGACACTGACGATGCGGTCGCCGCTATGAATGCCGGCGGCGGAGGCCGGATCGCCCGGAACCACCTGACCGACCACGGGCGGCGCCTGCAGGCCGAGGCCGAGCTGGGTCAGGCGCTTGCCGATGTCGTCGCTGTCGGCGAGCTTCTGGATCGGCAGGACGACGTCGCGCTGCGAGCCGTCGGTGCCCTTCACGTGGACAGGCAGTGGTTCGTTGCCGAGCAGGCCGTTGACCACGCCGTTCAGCGCGTCGCTCCAGGTGCCGACGGCCTCGCCGTTGACGGCGAGAAGGCGATCGCCGGGGCGAATGCCGGCCTGTTCGGCGATGCTGCCCTTGTCGGCGGCCACGATGGGAGCGAAGTCGGGCTTGCCGATCATATACATCGCCCAGAAGGCGGCGATGGTGAAAATCAGATTGAATGCCGGACCGGCGGCGACGATGGCGATGCGTTTCCACACGGACTTGCCGGTGAACTCCTGGTCGCGCCAGGCCGGATCGACGTCACCCTCGCGGGCATCGAGCATCTTGACGTAGCCGCCGAGCGGAATCGCCGCCACCTGGTATTCGGTGCCGTCCTTCGCGACGCGACGCCACAGCGGCCGGCCGAAGCCCACGGAAAAGCGGAGCACGCGAACGCCACAGCGGCGTGCGACCCAGTAGTGGCCGAATTCGTGGAAGGTCACCAGCACGCCAAGCGTGACCAGCAGCCAGAACACGGAACCGAGGAAGGGGCTCATCAGGAAAAGAGGGTCTCGAAGATAAAAAACGTTGGAGTGGAGCGAGTTTAGCAGTAAGCGCGGTGGAGCACGCCCCGTGCCGCCCGGCGAGCTTCCCCATCACGCTCCACAAGCGTCTGGACATCGACCACGGGTTTGGCCGGCAGTTCCTCAAGAACGCGTTCGACCACCTCGGAAATACCGAGGAAGGGCAGCGTTCCGGCCAGGAACGCGTCTACCGCGACCTCGTTGGCGGCATTGAGGATGGCGGTGGCGTCGCCTCCGGCCCGGAGGGCGTCGAAGGCCAGGGCCAGGCAGCGGAAGGTGTCCGTGTCGGGTTTTTCGAAGTCGAGACGGGCATGCGTGGCGAGATCGAGCGGTGCGACGCCGGCCTCGATCCGCTCCGGATAGGCGAGGGCGCAGGCGATGGCCGTGCGCATGTCGGGGTTGCCGAGCTGGGCGAGCATCGACCCGTCGACGTAGTCGACCATCGAGTGAACCAGGCTCTGCGGATGCACCACCACGTCGATGGCGTCCGCGGGTGCGCCGAACAGATGATGCGCTTCGATCACCTCCAGGCCCTTGTTCATCAGGGTGGCGGAGTCGACCGAGATCTTCCGGCCCATCGACCACTTGGGGTGCGCACAGGCTTCATCGGGCGTGATGCCGCCCAGTTCCGCCCGGGTGCGGCCGCGGAACGGGCCGCCCGAGGCGGTGAGCACCAGCCGGCGCACGCCAGCGCGTGCCAGTTCGGGCCGGCCGCCGGGCAGGCACTGGAAAATGGCGTTGTGCTCGGAGTCGACCGGAATCAGATCGCCGCCACCGGCGCGCAACGCCTCGAGCAGCAGGGCGCCGCCCATGACGATCGATTCCTTGTTGGCCAGGAGCAGGCGTTTGCCCGCACGTGCGGCGGCCAGCGTCGAGTCGAGTCCCGCGGCACCGACGATGGCGGCCACGACCGTGTCGCAGAGCGGACCCGCGGCCGCCGCGCTGACCGCGTCGGCGCCGGATGCGACATCGCAGCGAACGCCAAGCGCCGCGAGGCGACGGGCGAGGTCCGCTTCCATCGAAGGGTCCGCGACGATGGCGAGGTCGGGACGGAAGCGTGCGCAGAGGGCGGCCAGCGCTTCGGTGCCCCGGTTGGCGACGAGGACGGTGGCGCGGAAGCGATCCGGGTGCCGTGCGATGACGTCGAGCGTGCTGCCCCCGATCGAGCCCGTGGCACCGAGGACGGCGACGTTGCGGATAGCCATGGCCTACAGGCCCAGCAGCATCTTGCCCGCCACGAAGATCGGCAGGGCGGCGAAGACGCTGTCGAGGCGGTCCAGCAGTCCGCCGTGGCCCGGGAAGAGGTTGCCCGAATCCTTGACCTCGGCGTGGCGCTTCATGAGGCTCTCGAAAAGATCCCCGACGACGGCGATCGCGACGGTCAGCACGCCCAGCACGCCCAGCCCGATCAGGTGGGCGGCGTCACTCACGCCAAGCATCCAGCCGCCGAGCACGGCGACCAGGGCGCCGCCGAGCACGGCGCCATAGACGCCCGCCCAGGTCTTCCCCGGGCTGATACGTGGAGCGAGCTTGCGGCGGCCGAACTGGCGGCCGCTGAAATAGGCGCCGGTGTCGGCGGCCCAGACGATCATGAGGGAAAGCAGGGTCCACCAGTGGCCACGGTCGCTGCCGTGCAGGGCCATGGCGGCGGCGAAGGTCGGCACGATGACCAGGACGCCCGTGCCGATCTTCAGCAGGCGGTTCTCGGCGTTGGGCGCCGCGGCGAAGGTGAAGTGTCGCAACCAGAAGCAGCAGCCGATCCACCAGGCCACGCCCACGAGAGTCAGTACGGTGAGCAGGCCCGGCGTGGCGATGAGCAGAACGGCGAGCAGCAGCGCGGCGGCACCCGCCACGACGATGCCGCGGCCGACGGCGGTGCGGCAGCCCGCCAGAAGGCTCCACTCCCACGCGGCACCGACGAACACCAGCGCGATCACCGCGGCGAAGTACACGGTGGGCGGCAGGAGGATCAGCGCGAGAACCAGTGGAAGCAGGATCAGGGCGGTGGTGATGCGTTGTTTCAGCATGGCGGTCCGGCGTCAGCCTTGGGCGACCTGTTCGCCGGTGCGGCCATAGCGGCGCTCCCGGCGGGCATAGTCGTCGAGAGCCTCGGCGAGGCAGGCCTGGTCGACGTCGGGCCACAGGGTGTCTGTGAAATAGAGCTCGGCGTAGGCGATCTGCCAGAGCAGGAAGTTGCTGACGCGACGTTCGCCGCCGGTGCGGATGAACAGATCCAGCGGCGGCTGATCGGCGAGACAGGTGTACGTGGCGAGGCGGGTCTCGTCGATGTCGCCGGGGGCGAACTCGCCACGGCTCGCCGCTTCGGCGGCCAGCCGTGCGGCGTTGGCGATATCCCAGCGGCCGCCGTAGTTGACGGCGATATTCAGGTTGAGCGCCTCGTTGCCGCCGGTCCGCTCCATGGCGTCGAGCATCCGCTGGCGGAGTTCCGGCGCGAAACCGTCCAGGTCGCCGACGAAGCGGATGCGGACCCCGTGGCCATGCAGCTCGTCCACTTCCTTGTCGATCGCCTTCAGGAAGAGCTCCATCAGCGCCGACACCTCGGTGGCGGGGCGATTCCAGTTTTCGCTGGAGAAGGCGAACAGGGTGAGCGAGGCGATGCCGCGCTGGAGGCAGAACTCGACGGCTTTGCGCACGGCTTTCTGCCCGGCGTGGTGGCCGAACGTGCGCGGGCGAAGGCGCTGTTTGGCCCAGCGCCCGTTGCCATCCATCACGATGGCGAGATGGCGGGGAACCCTGCCTTCGTCGGGCCTCGCGGTCATGGATGCGGTCCGATGGCGCGTCAGAGCGCCATCAGCTCCTTTTCCTTTTCCTTGACGACGTCGTCGACTTCCTTGACGAACTTGTCCGTCAGCTTCTGGATGTCGTCGTCCGCACGCTTCTGGTCGTCTTCCGTGATTTCCTTGTCCTTGAGCAGCTTGCCGACATGCTGCACGGCGTCGCGGCGCACGTTGCGGATGGCGATCTTGGCGGCTTCGCCTTCCTTCGCGACGCTCTTGGCGAGCTCCTTGCGGCGCTCCTCGGTCGGCGGCGGGAAATTGAGGCGGATGTCCATGCCCATCGTGGTAGGGGTGATGCCGAGGTCGGAGGCCATGATGGCCTTCTCGATCGGGCCGATCATGCTCTTGTCGAACGGCTTGACCGACAGCGAGCGCGCGTCGGGCGTGCTCACGTTGGCGACCTGCGACAGCGGGGTGGGCGAGCCATAATAGGGGACGACGATGTTGTCGAGGATCGACGCGTTGGCGCGGCCGGTCCGGATCGTCTTGAGGTCGTGCTTGAGGGAGTCGATGCTCTTGCCCATGCGGGTCTCAGCATCTTTCTTGATGTCGTTGATCATGGGCTGGTTTCCGGTCGAACTGGTCAGCAGACGAGTATAGCAGTGAGGGCGCGTGCGGCCGTGCCGCAGCGCGCCAAGGATCGTCGGCGCCCCTCAGGGCGCCGGATAGCGGCGGATTCAGCCGGCGTTGACGAGCGTGCCTACGGGCTCGCCCTGCATGATGCGCATGAGGCTTCCCGGCTGGGTCATGTCGTAGATGCGGAGGGGCAGCTTGTTCTCGCGGCACAGCGCGATGGCGGCGGTGTCCATGACCTCGAGACGGCGCTCGATCACCTGGTTGTACGTGAGGTGGTCATAGCGCTCGGCGGTCGGGTCGCGCTTCGGATCGGCCGAGTAGATGCCGTCGACCTTGGTCGCCTTGAGCAACAGGTCCGCACCGACTTCGACAGCGCGCAGGGCGGCCGCGGAGTCCGTCGTGAAGAACGGGTTGCCGATACCCGCGGCGAACAGGGCGACGCGGCCCTTCTCGAGGTGGCGAATGGCGCGACGACGGATGAAGTCTTCGCAGACTTCGTTGATCTTGATGGCGCTCATCGTGCGGGCTTCGCCACCCAGCTTCTCGATGGCGTCCTGCATGGCGAGCGCATTCATCACGGTGGCCAGCATGCCCATGTGATCGCCGGTGACGCGGTCCATGCCCGAGGCAGCCAGGCCGGCGCCGCGGAAGATGTTGCCGCCGCCGATGACGACGCCGATCTGTACGCCGGCATCGCGCACTTCGAGGATCTCCTTGGCGAGGCGGCCGATCACCTTGGGATCGATACCGTAGTCCTCGGTTCCCATCAGGGCTTCACCGGAGAGTTTGAGCAGGATGCGGCGGTGTTTCAGCGGATTGCTCATTCGGGGATCTCCAGTTTGTGTGGGGCAAAACGGCCGTAGTTTAACGCGTGGTCGGTTGTTACAGCTATGTGAATTCCTGCGCCAAGGTCACGTTTTCCGGGTTTCGCGTTTTCGCTCCTGCGTTCGTTCAGGGTTGTGGAAACAAAAAAAGAGCCGCGATCGCTCGCGGCTCTTTCAGGTCGTGCCAGGAGGTGAGGCTTACGCCAGACCGGCCTGCTTCATGACTTCGGCGGCGAAGTCGTCGACGACCTTCTCGATGCCTTCACCAACGGCCAGACGCTGGACCGAGATGATCTCGGCGCCGGCCTTCTTGAGGGCTTCAGCCACCGTGACGTCACCGTCCAGCACGTACGGCTGGCCGACGAGGGTCACTTCGGCGAGGATCTTGTTGACCTTGCCCGAGACGATCTTGTCGAGGATGTCGGCCGGCTTGGCCTTGTCCTTGTCGGTCATCTTGGACAGCTCGATTTCCTTTTCCTTCTCAAGGAAATCGGCCGGGACGTCTTCGACCTTGACGAACTTCGGGTTCATCGCGGCAACGTGCATGGCGATACCCTTGGCCAGCTCTTCCGAGCCGCCCTTCAGGTTGACCAGCACGCCGATGCGGCCGCTGTGCGAGTAGGCGCCGATGGTGTCGGTGCTCTCGATCTTAGCCATGCGACGGACGTCGAACTTCTCACCGATGGTGAGCGTCAGTGCCTTGGCGCCTTCCTCGACCGTGGTGTCGCCGAGCTTCGCGGCCTTGAGGGCCGTGATGTCGTTGACGCCCGACTCGAGGGCGGCGTTGGCGACGTCCTTGGTGAACTGGATGAACTGCTCGTTGCGCGAGGAGAAGTCGGTTTCGCTGTTGACTTCGATCAGGGCGGCGACGCCGGGCTTCTGTGCGATGGCGACGAGGCCTTCGGCAGCGACGCGGTCAGCCTTCTTGTCAGCCTTGGCCATGCCGTTCTTGCGCAGCCACTCCATCGCCACTTCGATGTCGCCATTGTTTTCGACGAGCGCCTTCTTGCACTCCATCATGCCGACGCCGGAACGCTGACGCAGTTCATTGACGAGCTTGGCGGAAATCTCAGCCATGGTAGTTCCTCAAAGTTTTTATGGGCGCCGCGGCGGACATGCCGCGGCGCCGGATGAAACGGAAGAGCTGGACGGGGTGGGGCGCTTACGCGCGGCCACGACCACCGTCACGGCCGCCTTCGCGACGCGGAGCACCCTTCTTGGCCGGGGCGCCGCGACGATCGCCGCGAGCGGCCTCGTCCTTGGCGACCGGGTTGCCTTCCTCGTCCATCTCGACGAACTCGTTCGCGTCGCCACGGGCGGCGTTCGGAGCGGCGGCCTTGCCTTCCAGGATGGAGTCGGCAGCGGCGCGGGCGTAGAGCTGGATGGCGCGGATGGCGTCGTCGTTACCCGGGATGGCGTAGTCGACGAGGGCCGGGTCGTAGTTGGTATCGACGACGGCGACGACCGGGATGCCGAGCTTGCGGGCTTCCTGGACGGCGATGTCTTCGTGACCGATGTCGACGATGAACAGGGCGTCCGGCAGACGGTTCATGTCCTTGATGCCGCCCAGCGAGTTCTGCAGCTTCTCGCGCTCACGGCGACGGGCGAGCACTTCGTGCTTGACCAGCTTCTCGAACGAACCGTCGGTTTCGGCGGCTTCGAGTTCCTTCAGGCGGGCGACCGACTGCTTGACCGTGCGGAAGTTGGTCAGCATGCCGCCGAGCCAGCGGGCGGTGACGAACGGCTGGCCGGCGCGCGAAGCTTCTTCGGCGAGCGACTCACGAGCCGAACGCTTGGTGCCGACGAACAGGATGGTGCCGCCCTTCTGGGCCAGGCCCGAGAGGAAGTTCATCGCGTCGGTGAAGAGCGGAAGGGTCTTCTCGAGGTTGATGATGTGGATCTTGCCGCGGGCGCCGAAGATGTACGGAGCCATCTTGGGGTTCCAGTAACGGGTCTGGTGGCCGAAATGGACGCCGGCTTCCAGCATCTCGCGCATGGTGACTTGTGCCATGGAATTACTCCTGGGCGAACCGCATCGAGCGGTTCTATGGGGGTTGGGACCTCCACGCATCCCCGGCTTCGACCCGGTCCTCTCGGACCAGGCACCCCGAAGGCGGTGCCGATGCGTGTGTGGCGTTAAATGCGACGGTTTGGCCGGGCCAAGGATGGCTCCATGCGGTTACAATCGCGCTTCGTATCGCCGCCGTGGCCACGGATAAGTGGCTTCGCCGGACAGCAAAACTCGCTAATTGTAGCCTTCGGAACCGCCCAGCCGCAAGATCGGGGTGGAATTCCATCGGGGACGCCGCCATTTTCCTGGCAGGCCCTACACCCCGAGGGCAAAGGAACAGAGAGAACCGCCATGGCAGTCGTACCGAAGACCCCTGAAGAGATCCAGAGCATGCGCGAGGCGGGCCGTCTGGCCGCCGAGGTTCTGGCCATGCTGGTGCCGCACGTGAAGCCGGGTGTGACCACCGAGCACCTGGATCGCCTGGCCCACGACCACATCGTGAACGTCCAGAAGGCGATCCCCGCCAACGTCGGCTACCGGGGCTTCCCGAAAACGGTCTGCACCTCGGTCAACCATGTGATCTGCCACGGTATTCCGACCGAAACCAAGGTCCTCAAGGACGGCGACATCGTCAATATCGACGTCACGGTCATCAAGGATGGCTGGCACGGCGATACCAGCCGCATGTATTTCGTCGGCACGCCCAGCGTGCTGGCCAGACGGCTGGTCGATACCACCTTCGAGGCCATGATGAAGGGCATCGAGGCGGTCAGACCGGGCGCCACGCTGGGCGACGTCGGTGCGGCCATCCAGAAGCACGCCGAAGCCGCCGGTTTTTCGGTCGTCCGCGAGTACTGCGGCCACGGCATCGGCAAGGTCTACCACGACGAGCCGCAGGTGCTGCATTACGGCCGTAACGGCACCGGGCTGGAACTGAAGCCGGGCATGACCTTCACCATCGAACCGATGATCAACGCCGGCAAGCCGCAGACCAAGTCGCTGCCGGATGGCTGGACCGTGGTCACGAAGGATCATTCCCTGTCCGCGCAGTGGGAGCACACGATCGCCGTGACCGACGACGGTTTCGAGATCCTGACGCCCTGGCCGGACGCCGCCTGACACACGATTTTCGTTTTACTCCACCGAGGGCTTCGACGTGACGCTTCCACCGCTTCCACGCCTGCCCGCCGTGGTCCCCCGCTCGGGCGTGTCGCCCGACGCGCGGCGCGCCCTCCGTCAGTTGATGGGCGACGTCGATCGTGCGCTCACCGTCGCCTTCAACGACGGTGAGGATGCTTCCGCGCTGGCCCGTCGCCGGGCCGAGATCGTGGAGCGCGTGGTCGTCCACGCATGGGGCGCCTGCCTGGGCGATCTCGCCGCCGCCGCGCTGTTCGCGGTGGGCGGGTTCGGTCGGGGCATGCTGTTTCCCGCGTCCGATGTCGACCTTCTGGCTCTGGTCGGCGAGAGCTCGCCGGCCCTCTACCGCGCGCTGGAAAACTTCTTCAGCTGCCTGTGGGATATCGGCCTGAAGCCGGGCCACGCCGTGCGGACGGTCGCGCAATGCCGCGAACTGGCCGCGCAGGACGCCAGCGTCTTCACCAGCCTGCTCGACGCGAAGCGTCTGGCCGGCTGGCCGATCCTGGGCCAGGAGCTCCGCGGCATCCTCGACGATCCCGCCCTGTGGTCACCGCGCGCCTACCTGGCCGCGCGCCTGGCGGAGCGCGACGCGCGTCATGCGCGCTACGACGATACCGCCCAGAATCTCGAGCCGAACCTCAAGGACGGGCCGGGTGGTCTGCGCACGCTCGACTCGTTGCGCTGGCTTGGCCGTCGGCTGGCCGATGCCCCGGACTTCGATGCCATGGTCGCCGAGGGTCTGCTGGAACCCGTGGAGGCTGCCCGGCTGACCCGCGCCGAGGAAACCCTGCGTCGTTATCGCTATGCGCTGCATCTGGAGGCGGGGCGTGCCGAAGAGCGCCTCCTGTTCGATTACCAGCGGGCGCTCGCTACCCGGCTTGGCTTCGAGGACGAGCACGCGAAGAACCTCGGCGTCGAGCAGTTCATGCAGGGCTATTACCGCGCCGCCACGCAGATCGAGCGCTCGGGCACGCAGCTGGTCGAACGTTTCGAGGAAATGCTGGATCCGCGGAGCGAGCCCGAGAGCGTGGGCACCGACTACCTGCGCTACGGTTCACGCATCACCGTGCGCGATCCCGAGCTGTTCGTCCGCCGCCCGGCGGCTCTGGTGGAGATTTTCATCGCGCGGCTCGACGAGCCGGGGATCACGGGCTTCACCGCCGAAACGATGCGGCGTATCCAGCACGCGGTATCGTCGCATGGCGAACTGCTTGCCGATGATCCGAGGGTGCTCGAAGCGTTCCTCACGCTGCTGAAGCGCGGGGCGCCGGCCGTCGAGGCGCTATGGCGGATGAATCGCCATGGCCTGCTCGCGGCGATTCTTCCCGCGTTCGGCAAGGTGGTCGGGCGCATGCAATACGACCTGTTCCACGTGTACACGGTCGACGAACACACGCTGCGCGTCCTGCGCAACGTCGCGCGCTTCGCGGATCCGGCGGCGCGCCGCGACTTCCCGATCGCGTGCGAGATCTGGCCGCACATCGACAAGCCCGAACTCATGTTGCTGGCGGCGTTGTTCCATGACATCGCCAAGGGGCGCGGCGGCGATCACTCCGTTCTCGGTGAGGAAGATGCCCGCGCCTTCTGCGCACGCCTCGGTCTTCCGGGCGACGACATCGATCTCGTCGCCTGGCTGGTGCGCCATCACCTGCTGATGAGCACGACGGCGCAGCGTCAGGACATTACCGATCCCGATGTCGTGCATCGATTCGCGGCAACGGTCGGCGACTGGGAGCATCTCGATCATCTTTACCTGCTGACCATCGCCGACATCATCGGCACCAGCCCGAAACTGTGGAATGCCTGGAAGGATCGCCTGCTGGCCGACCTGTACACGGCGACCCGTTTTGCCTTGCGCAGCGATCTCACACCGCCGTCGCACTCGGGCATGCGCGTGCGTGAGTGCCGCGAGCGTGCGCTGGGCATTCTGGTGGGCGAACATGTCGCCGCCGACGAGGTCGCGCGGATCTGGTCCGAATTCCCGGATAGCAGTTTCCTTCGACACCGCCCGGAGCAGATCGCCTGGCAGACCTCGGCCATCCTGCGATCGCGCGGAGCCACGCCGCTGGTGGAGGTGCATCCGTTCTCCGTCCGCGGCAGCACCGAGCTGTTCATCTACACCAGCGACAGGGACGGCCTGTTCGCCACCGTCACCGCGGTCCTCGATCGTCTCCGCTTCTCGGTCGTCGAGGCGCGCGTGCTCGTGTCGAACACGGGCATGGCGCTGGATACCTTCCTGTTGCTGGAGTCGGACTCGCAGGCGCCGGCATCGCTGCAGCGCGCGGAAGAGTTGCGCGCGCGCCTGCGTCACGCGCTCGAGCAACCTGCCGGGCAGGGGCCGCCCAAGCGGAGCATCTCCCGCCACCTTCGCCATTTCCAGATGACGCCACGCATCGAGTTCGTCGATGCGGGCGAGCGCACCCAGCTCGCGCTGGTATGCACCGATCGCCCCGGCCTGCTCGCCGCCGTGGCGCAGGCGCTGGCCGAAGCCGAGGTGCGCGTGCATGATGCGCGGATCGCGACCTTCGGTGAGCGCGTCGAAGATTTCTTCCAACTTACCGATCGCGGCAATGCGCCGTTGTCTTCCGAGCACCGGGAGATCCTGCGCGCCTGCCTGCTTCGCCATATCGGTTTCGAAACCCCCAGGACTGTCGTAAATGCAGATGCAGACGCTTGAATCCGTAATCGATGACGCCTTCGAGCGTCGCGCCGACCTCACCCAGAACGAAATCGAGGCTGGCCTCCGCGACACCGTGAACCAGGTGCTCGATCTGCTCGAATCGGGTGAGCACCGCGTCGCCGAGCCCGATGGCAACGGCGGCTGGAAGGTCAACCAGTGGCTGAAAAAAGCCGTGCTGCTGTATTTCCGGATGAACGGCAACGTCGTCGTCGACGGCGGTCCGTCCAGCGCGTTCGACAAGGTGCCGTTGCGTTTCACCGATGGCGATGCCACCGAATACGGGCGGCTCGGTGCGCGCGTCGTGCCCGGTGCGCTGGTCCGTCGCGGCGCGCACATCGCGAAAGACGTCGTGCTCATGCCCAGCTACACCAACATCGGCGCCTTCGTCGGTGCCGGCACCATGGTCGATACGTGGGCGACGGTCGGGTCGTGCGCGCAGATCGGCGCGGGTGTACACCTGTCCGGCGGCGTCGGCATCGGTGGCGTGCTCGAGCCACTGCAGGCCAATCCGACCATCATCGAAGACAACTGCTTCATCGGTGCCCGCTCCGAAGTCGTCGAGGGTGTCGTGGTCGAGAAGGGCTCGGTGATCGGCATGGGCGTGTTCCTCGGCCAGTCGACGCGTATCTACAACCGCGCCACGGGCGAGATTTCCTACGGCCGCGTGCCGGCGGGCAGCGTCGTCGTCTCCGGCAGTCTGCCGTCGAAGGACGGGAGCCATAGCCTGTATGCGGCGATCATCGTCAAGCAGGTCGATGAAAAGACCCGTTCGAAGACCGGCATCAACGAACTCCTGCGCAGCGGCGACTGAGTCATGGCGATCATCGTTTACGGTTTGCCGAACTGCGATACGTGCAAGAAAGCGCGCAACTGGCTTGGCCGGTTCGAGGTGGAACACGAGTTCGTCGACTACCGGGCGAACCCGGTGCCTGCGTCGACGCTGAAAGCGTGGTCGGAGAAGCTCGGTGGCTGGGACAAGCTGATCAACAAGGCGTCGACCACGTGGCGCACGTTGTTGCCGCAGCGCAAGGATCCGCGCAGCGACCCGGAGTGGACGCTGCTGCTCAAGGAATATCCGGCGTTGATCAAGCGTCCCGTGGTGGTCGACGGCGACGAGGTCAGCGTCGGCTTCACGGACAATGCCTTCAAAAAACGCTTCGGAAAATAAATGTCCGCCGTCCTCGACCTGACCTGTGACCTCATCCGCCGCCGTTCGGTCACGCCGGACGATGCCGGCTGTCTGCCGCTGATCGCCGGGCGTCTTGCGGCGGTGGGCTTTCGCATCGAGCATCTGCGTTTTGGCGATGTCGACAATCTCTGGGCGACGCATGGCGACGGCGGTCCGGTGCTGGCCTTTCTCGGCCACACCGACGTCGTGCCGACCGGTCCGGAAGGCGCATGGGCATCGCCACCGTTCGAGCCGACGGAACGCGACGGCGCTCTCTACGGTCGTGGCGCCGCGGACATGAAGGGCTCGGTCGCGGCGATGGTGGTCGCGCTCGAGCGCTTCGTATCGGCGCATCCCGCGCACGCCGGCACGGTCGGCTTGCTGCTGACCAGCGACGAGGAAGGTGTGGCCTTGCACGGCGTCCGTGAGGTGGTCGAGCACTTCGGGAGAACCGGGCAGCGGATCGATGCGTGCGTCGTGGGCGAGCCTTCGGCGAAAGAGCGCCTGGGCGATCTCATCCGCGTCGGTCGCCGGGGTTCGTTGTCGGGGACGCTTACGGTGCGTGGCGTGCAAGGTCACGTGGCCTATCCCGAGAAGGCGAACAATCCGATCCACGTTTTCGCACCCGCACTCGCCGCGCTGGCGGCGGAACGCTGGGATGAAGGCAACGCCGACTTTCCGCCGACCTCGTTCCAGGTCTCCAACATCAACGCGGGTACGGGGGCGAACAACGTCATCCCCGGCGAGCTGGTGGCCCTCGTCAACTTTCGTTTTTCCACGGCGAGTACCGCTGACGGCCTGCGCGAGCGGGCGGAAACGATCCTGCGCGCCCATGGCGTCGACTTCTCCATCGACTGGCAGCTCTCGGGGCATCCGTTTCTGGCCACGCCGGGCGGGCGCTTGCGCGAGGTCGTCGTCGGCGTCTGTCGCAATGTGTGCGGCATCGATCCCGAGCAGAGCACGGGCGGCGGTACCAGCGACGGCCGGTTCGTCGCGCCGATGGGTGCGGAGGTGATCGAGCTCGGCCCGGTGAACGCGACGATCCACAAGGTCGACGAGTGCGTGTCGGTGACGGACCTAGAGCGTTTGCCGGACCTCTACGAGGCCATTTGCGCACGTATGCTTTCGTAAGCTGAGGCCTCTCGCCGACACCCGGATGTGTCGGTCGCGGGCAGCGTGTGCGCCTTTCGGGTGCGAGCATTCGCCACCCAACCGTTCAAGGAAGAACAGCATGAGGCACTGCTTCGTGGCATCCGCGCTGCTATGCGCCCTGGCGCCACTCCCCGGATTCGCCCTCTCGGTCGATGAGGTCAGCGTTCCATCCGTGACGATCCTGACCGTCGAGGCGACCGATACGCCGGACGTCGTGCGAGGTCTCCTGGACAGGCTCGTCGGCGAGGGCGGTCGGATCGCGCTGGCCGGGTCTCCGGACGTCCTCGCGCGCATGCGGCCATCGTTCGTCCGCGTATGGCCGGAAACGAACACGATCCTCCTCGACGCCGCCACGGGGCTGGGCATCTTCGGTCTGAACAGTGAGGACGATGCGGCGCGCAAGGCCGCACTCTCGCGCTGGCCGTGGGACGATCCCCTGCCTGCCGCCCGTCGGACCCCGCGCGCTGCCGCCCCGCGCGCTGCCGCCCCGCTCGCTGCCGCCCCGCTCGCTGCCGCCCCGCGCGCTGCCGCCCCGCTCGCTGCCGCCCCGCGCGAAGGACGACACGTCGACTTCCGCGTCCTCGCCACATCGCCTTCATCGGTGTGCCGCAGCTTCAGTCGCGAAATGCTGCGCGTCCTGTTCGACGGGCGCCTGCCCAGCTCGGAGGAGCGTCACGATTTCCGCCGCGAGGTCCGTCGCTGGTGCCAGTACGGGACGTTGTCGCTGCACCGTGCGGAGGCACCGCAGTTCACCATCGAACCGTTCGCCTCGTCCGATGTGCCCCGTCTGACGCTGGCGACCGAATGGGCGCTGATCCGTCGTGAGGATCAGACGCAGGGCGGCACGGCAAGCTACCTGCTATGGGCCAAGACGCTGGGCGACGGCGCCGGAACCGGGTTCACCCGGCGCGACGGTTTCCACGCCTTCCTCGACCCGTCGCGGAACGAACTCCGTTATCTGATGGACGTGGCGATCCATTCGGGCTGGGGCAGCATCGAACACCGCGATGTCGTCACCGCGTGGCCGCTGAACTCGACGTTTCCGGCGACCGGCGATACCCATGTCTTCCGGTGTGACGCGCCACGCGCCTTCCGGCCGGACGACTGCCCGGTGTCTCCGGTACTCCGCAAGCTTTATCCGCAGGATTCGTCGGGCGGTAACGTCAACGTGTCCTTCGGCGAAAGCTGGGCATTCGGCGGCGAGGTCAAATTCTCGCGCTCGATGGATTCGGAGGGCAAGCAGGGCATCTCCATGACCTTCGGTTTCAACCTGATGCGGACCGAAGCCACGTCGGCGGGCATCGACCTGCCTCTCGTACGCGTGCGGAGCAGCGCCGTCAACGAGTCCTATCGCAGCACGTGGTGGACGCCCGACGTACCGGCGCTGTTCCAGTGGATACTGGCGCGCCGATACCATGGAAGCCTGGCCGACGTCACCGCTCTGGCCTCGACGCTCAATCCCCGGCACGAAATCGTCTGGGAGATTCCGCTGACCGGCAACGAAGGGCGCCAGCTCCCGTACCACGTGGTGTACGAGGCCGGACTGAACACCTGCGCCAATGGGCCGGCCTGCACCTCGTATCAGCTGTCGTACGACCCGACCTACCGTGCGAAGGCGCGTGTCGGGTGGTCGGACGGCATGACCGTCAGTCTGCCTTATCGCTAGGGTTATCGGCCCTTGGGGAACACCGCGACCATGCCCGCGTAGGGCTTGGTCATGAAGGCGGGCGCACCGGCGTAGCCGTCATCCGGGGTGAACGCCTGCGAGATGGTTCCATCGAGAAACAGCGCGTCCCGGCAGCCCAGTTCGTCGCGGAACAGCCGGGCGAAACTGTGGAAGTTCACGGGCGCCCGGCTGACGACGAAGACGGCCTCATGCGATGACTTCGCGCAGACGCCGCTACGCCACTTCATGCTGTCCGATCCGTTGTCGAACTGCGTGTTGACCTCGCCGTCGATCACCAGCATCGGTCCCGACTGCGTCGCCCAGCGCGGTTTGCGCGCGGCGGCCCTGAAGGCTTCCGTCGTGCGCACCTCGACACTGCCGTCGTCATAGACGGCGAAGACACCGTTGGGCAGCAGCGAAAAGTTGCCGGAGCGCGGATTGCCATGAGCGAGGTTGAGCGGGACCAGCGCCTTGCCGTCTTCGACGTAGAGGCCCAGCGGCTTGTAGTCGCGATCGTAGATGCCCGCGTTGGTCGCGAACGACAGCGGCCGGCCCTTGCTCGTGGTCCAGGTCTTCAGTGCCTCGATGCTGCCGAAGGGCTGGGCGGTGTCGGGGTTGCGCCAGTGCAGTTCGATGTCTTCCTGCCGGGTGTCGACGGTGACGGCGAAGTACGACTGGCTGTCGAACACCACCTCGCGGCTGTCGACGGCATCGGCGGCCGGCGCACAGCCCATGGCTGACGCGGTGACGGCGGCGGCGACCATGGCGCGGAGGAGGAAAGCGGGGGTCACGCGGGGAAGAGACGGGTGGGGCATGCGCCGATGGTCGCCGGGTCGGACGGGCGGCGCAAGGGGCCAGACGGCGTCTTCGCGTCCGGAGGGCGTAAACTCCCGGGTTTTTCCCCGGTAGCGTCATCGCCATGCCCTATACGCCCATCGTCGCCACGCTCGGCTACGTGCTCTCGCCAGACGGCCAGCGTGTGCTCATGATCCATCGCAACGCCCGCAAGGACGATCACCACCTGGGCAAGTACAACGGCCTCGGCGGAAAGATGGAACCCGGCGAAGATATCGCCGCCTGCATGCGCCGCGAAATCCTCGAGGAGGCGGGCATCGAATGCCAGGAAATGCGTCTGCGCGGCACGCTGAACTGGCCGGGCTTCGGCAAGCACGGCGAGGACTGGCTGGGTTTCATCTTCATCATCGACCGCTATAGCGGCACGCCGATGGAGTCCAACCCCGAGGGTGCGCTCGAGTGGGTGCCGGTGGATGGGCTGGACGCCCTGCCGATGTGGGAAGGCGACCGTCACTTCCTGCCGCTGGTCTTCGATGACGACCCGCGGCCGTTTCACGGGGTGATGCCGTACAAGGACGGGCGGATGGTGTCCTGGAGTGTCACCCGGCTCTAGAGCCGTATCGCCGGCCCTGATGGCGATGGCCCCGGCAGGGCCGCATTCAACCGCGGCCCGCCGGGTTCACGAAATCACCCGATCAACCGGTGGTTTCGATCCGCTCCACGCGACGCAGTCCGCGCGGCAGCACGCCGCCGCGAGTGGCACGGCTGCCGCCGTACTCGACCAGATCGGCCCACTTCAGCGTCAGCTTGCGTTGTCCCGCATACAGCGTGACCTCGCCCTTGCCTTCGGTGACAACGGCCACGCCAACGACGCGTTCCTCGCCCGAGGCCAGCTTGGCCTTCGGAATCTCGATCAGCTTGTTGCCCTTGCCCTTGTCCAGTTCCGGCAGCTCGGCCACCGAGAACATGAGCAGGTGGCCTTCGCCGGTGACGACCACGATACGGTCGCGCGACGGGTCCGCGGTGATCGCCGGGGCGAGCACGCGCGCGCCATCGCTCAGGCTGATGATCTGCTTGCCCGCCTTCTGGCGACCCGTGAGCGCCTCGAAACGCGTCACGAAGCCGTAGCCGAAGTCCGTGGCAAGGACGATGCGGGTGTCGTTGTCGGCGGTGACCACCGCGTCGAAGCGGGCGCCGGCAGGTGGACTGAAACGCCCGGTCAGCGGCTCGCCATTGCCGCGTGCGGAAGGCAGCGTATGTGCCGCCGTGGCGTAGGCGCGACCGGTCGAGTCGATGAAGGCGACCTGCTGCGTGGTGCGCGCACGCGAGATCGCCAGCAGACTGTCGCCGTCGCGGTAGGACAACGCTTCGCCATCGATCTCGTGGCCCTTGCCGGCACGTACCCAGCCCTTCTGCGACAGGACGACGGTGACCGGCTCGGAGGCGACCAGCGCGCTCTCGTCCAGGGCCTGGGCCACGCTGCGCTCGATCAGGGGCGAGCGGCGCTCATCGCCGAACTTCTCGGCGTCGCCGCGCAGTTCTTCCTTGATCAGGCTCTTCAGCTTGGCCGGCGACTTCAGCAGCACGTTGATGCGCGCGCGCTCTTCTTCGAGCTTGTCGCGCTCTTCGTTGAGTTTGAATTCTTCCAGGCGGGCCAGCTGGCGCAGCTTGGTTTCGAGGATGTAGTCGGCCTGTTCGTCATCGAGACGGAAGCGCTCCATGAGCACCGGCTTCGGCTCGTCCTCCGTACGGACGATGCGGATGACTTCGTCGATGTTGAGATAAGCGATGCGCAGCGCTTCGAGCAGGTGAAGGCGACGCTCGACGCGGCCCAGACGATGAGTGAGCCGGCGCGTGACCGTATCGGTACGGAAACGCAGCCACTCGCTCAGGATCATTTTCAGATCCTTCACCTGCGGCCGGCCGTCGAGGCCGATCATGTTCATGTTGACGCGGAAGCTCTTCTCCAGATCCGTCGTGGCGAAGAGGTGCTGCATCATTTCTTCGACGTCGACACGGCTGGAGCGCGGCACGAGGACGAGGCGGATCGGGTTCTCGTGATCGGACTCGTCGCGCAGGTCTTCGATCATCGGCAGTTTCTTCGCGCGCATCTGCGCGGCGATCTGCTCGAGGATCTTGGAAGGCGACACCTGGTGCGGCAGCGCCGTGATGACGATGTTGCCCTCGTCACGCACGTAGACGGCACGCGCGCGCACCGAGCCGGTACCGTTCTGGTACATGGCGGCGAGTTCACGGCGTGGCGTGATGATCTCGGCGTCGGTCGGGTAGTCCGGCCCCTGTACGTGCTCGCAGAGGTCGGCAATCGTCGCGTCGGGGTCGTCGAGCAGGCGGATACAGGCGCTGGCTACCTCGCGCAGGTTGTGCGGAGGGATGTCGGTGGCCATGCCGACCGCGATGCCCATGGAGCCGTTGAGCAGCACGTGCGGGACGCGAGCCGGGAGCCACGAGGGCTCGTTCATGGTGCCGTCGAAGTTCGGTACCCAGTCGACTGTGCCGTGGCCCAGCTCGGAGAGCAGGACCTCGGCGATAGGCGTCAGGCGCGACTCCGTGTACCGCATGGCGGCGAAGCTCTTCGGATCGTCCGGCGAGCCGAAGTTGCCGTGGCCGTCGACCAGCGGGTAGCGATACGAGAACGGCTGGGCCATGAGGACCATCGCCTCGTAGCACGCCGAGTCGCCATGGGGATGGAACTTGCCGATGACGTCGCCGATGGTGCGGGCCGACTTCTTCGGCTTGGCGGTGGCGCCCAGCGCCAGTTCGCTCATGGCGTAGATGATGCGGCGCTGGACCGGCTTCAGGCCGTCGCCCACGAAGGGCAGGGCGCGATCCAGCACCACATACATGGAATAGTCGAGATAGGCCCGCTCGGCGTAGTCCTTGAGCGGGATCTGTTCGTAATTGGCTTGCAGATTCATGGGTTTGGCTGTCCGGCTGGCGCGCATCAGCGCGTCGTTAACCGGGTGATGTTGCCAGAAAGCCGTCTCAGGAGCGAAGACTGCCGAAGGACCACGTCCTCAGCGAAGGGGTTTACCCGCGTCCACGTCCTTCAGGAATCCGATCAGCCCCGTGAAGTACGTGGTCTGGTCGTCGTACATCGCCATATGCGCGCCCCTGGGGCAGAGCAGGAAGCGCGCGTCCGGCATCTTCTTCGCCATGGCTTCCATGTACCTGGGGTCCATCGTGTCGTAACGGGCGCCGATGACCAGAGTCGGCACCCTGATGTTCTTCAGGTCATTGCTGCGGTCCCAGTGCAGCAGCTTGCCGCTGGCACCGAGTTCGCTGGGGCCCTGCATCGACACGTAGATCTGCTCGTTGATGTGGCCGAACGCGCGCTCCACGGGCTCGGGCCACTGGTCGGCCGGCATGCGCAGCACGTGCTGCTCATAGTGCATCGGCATCAGCAGTGCCATGTAGGCGGGGTCGGCAGTCTTATTCTCCGCCTCCATGCGCTTGACCTGGGCGAGCTTCTTCTGGTCCATAGCGGGCATGAGCACCTTGTTCGCGTACTCGTTGTACGCGGGGATGCTGTCGACCATGTTGGAGATGATCAGGCCCTTGAGGTGCTGCGGGTACTTGAGCGCGTACTCGATCGCAAGCACGCCGCCCCAGGAATGGCCGAGGAGGTAGAAGTTATCCTTGTCCAGGTGAAGCGCCCGGCGGACCTGCTCCACTTCGTCGACGAAACGGGGAATTTCCCACAGTGATTCATCGGTGGGTTTGTCGCTGAAGGCCGAACCCAGCTGGTCGTAGTAGTAATACTCGATGCCGGCGCCGGGGAAGTAGCTGTCGAACGCCTCGAAATACTCGTGCGTGGCGCCCGGCCCGCCGTGCAGGAGCAGAACCTTGATCGTCGGATTGTTGCCGACGCGCTTGGTCCAGACCTTGAACTTGCCTTTGGGCGTATCGATGACGATCGACTTCTGACCGCCCGAGAGCACGTCGTCGCGTCCGGTGTTGTCGAAATACGAAGCTGGCGCGGTCTGTGAGGCCGGCGAGTCGGCAAAGGCACAGAGCGCGGCAAACGTGAAAGTCACGGCGGCTATCAGGCGGCGCATGGTGTATCCCCCGGCATCGATGGCCGATTCTTGCCGGGCGTCGGCCTGCTCCGCAAGTCCTCACGCGACCGTCATCTTCCCAAAGCCAGCCCGAACGGAAGAACCTGCGTTCACCGTACGGCCAACCGGGGCTTGTTTCCATGACCTTTTTGCAGCGGGAAGGTCGATGCGTAAAGACATCTCAGCCGACGGCCTGCGCGGTCTCGCCGCGGTGAACGTGCTCTTGTGCCATCTCTTCCTGGCTTTCCTGCCGGGCGGCTTCGCCTGGATCTACCCGGATACCACCACGCCGGACGCCATGCGTGGCGTGGTTGATCATGTGATCGCCTTCCAGCCGCTTTCGGTGCTTTGGAACGGCGAGTTCGCGGTATGCATCTTCTTCGTGCTCAGCGGGTATGTGCTGACCAAGTCCTTCATCGACACAGGCGATACAGGCTCGTTCCGGTTGCGCGCGTCGCGTCGCTACCTGCGCCTCGGCGTACCGATCTTCGGGTCGGTGATGTTCGCCTGGTTCGTCATGGCGATGGGGTGGAGTCACGCGGTTGAGGCGGGTCACCTGTCCGGTTCGACCTGGCTGGCTGATTTCTGGAAGAAGCCGCCGGACTTCATCGAGGCGCTGCGCGATGGTACGTACGGCACGATTCTCGGTGGATGGTCGCGTTTCAATCCGACCCTCTGGACGATGAAGATCGAGCTGCTCGGCTCGATGTTCGTCTTCGCCTATCGCTCATTGACGCTGCCGGGGCGTGCGGCGCCGCTCAACTTCGCGTTCGCGGTGGCGTTGCTCGCGTGGTTCTTTCCCCATGACTGGCCGTACTACACGGCGTTCCTTGCCGGCAGCCATGTTGGCGAGGCACGCCTCACGTCGTCGAAACCGCTGCTGGCCCTGGCCGTCGTCGGAGCGATTATCTGCGGTGGCTTCGACGTATCGCCCTGGTACGACTGGACGCACGCGCTGCCGCTTGCGGACAACGAGCGCAAAGCACTCTTCAACGTCGTCGGCGGGATTCTGTTGCTATACGTCGTCCGCTGCGGAAGCTTCGACCGTGTATTGCAGAGTCGGCCCGCGCAGTTCATGGGGCGCATCTCTTATGCGTTCTACCTTGTCCACCTGCCGATTCTGCTGAGCTTCTCGGCCTGGTTTTTCACCGTCATGGCGGGGCGGCTGGCCCTCGATCCGGTCACCGCGGCGATGCTCACCGTCCCGGCGACCTTCGCGGTCGTCATCGCCGTCGCGATGGTGTTCGATCGCACGTTCGATCGCTGGGGCATCCAGCTGGCAGGCCGCGTCTTTCGGGCACCGCGCTCGTCCGCGAAGACGGTGGCGCTTCGGAGTGTCGACGGTTTCCGCCGTCGCGTTCGCTACCACCGTCGTCGCGTGATTGAAAAAGACGTGTCGCGTCGCTCAGGCCATCAGTGACTGGTGCGCGCCGACGCCCGCGGTGACACCGGAGGCGACCGCAAAGCTGGCGTTGTGCATGGCGGTCGATACGTCGCCAGCGGAATAGACGCCCGGGACCGACGTCTGCTTCCACTCGTCGACGCGCACGTAAGGTCCGAGCGGGCCTTCCTCCGTCGCGCAGCCCAGTTGCTCGAACATCGGGCTCGACGGCCGCACGCGCGGTGCGACGAACAACGCCCCGATCGGCAGCCGTCTTCCGTCTGCCAGATCCACCGCGGTCAGGCCCGGCGCGTCCCCGTGCAGGGCGACGACGGGGCTGCGCTCGATCGTGACACCTCGCGCCTGCAGGCGAGTGAGCTGATCTTCGTCGGGCTCGAACTCGCCCTGGGTGAAGTACGTGGTGGGGCCCCAGTCGGGCAGCATGGCGGCTTGATGAGCGGACAGCGGCGACGTTGCCAATGAGCCGAGCAGGCGGTCGCTTACCTCATAGCCGTGGCAATAAGGGCAATGAATCACCGTGCTACCCCAGCGTTCCCACAAGCCCTTCAGCGGAGGCAGTTCATCGATGACGCCGGTGGCGAGGATCAGCCGCTTAGTCGTTTCGCAGGTCCCATCGGCAAGCGCGATCTCGAAGATGTCACCGATGCGCCTGGCGCTCACGACTTCGCCGTCGACGAAACCGGCCGTAGGGTAGGTCAGGAGCTGGCGCGTCGCCTCCTGAACGATGGCGCGCGGTGGCTTGCCATCGTGGCCGACGATACCGTGCGCGGCCTTTGCAAAACGGTTTCTTGGCTTTGCCGCGTCAATGACAAGTACCCGACGGCGTGCGCGTGCGAGCTGGATGGCAGCGGCTTGCCCCGCAAAGCTGCCGCCGATAACGATCACGTCATACGACATGGTGGTTGGCTCCGAATGAGTGGCCGGTGGCTTTGGCGATTCGCCGGACATCTTTTGCCAGGTCGGCCAGGGTGATCTTCGCCAGACGGGCTTCAACGACGCGCTCTGCTTCGAGCAACGCATCGTCGACCGCGTCGACTACCGCGCGTTCGACCAGGCAGCCGGGCGATTCCTCGCGGGCGGCGACGGCTACGATGTGGCCGCCGAGTGCCTGCTGTACGTCCATGAGCGAGACCTCGCGCGGTGCTCGCGCCAGCCGCCAGCCGCCACCGTGGCCTTTGTCCGACTGGACGATACCGGCTTCACGCAGGCCGGCGAAGCTTCGCCGGATGACGACGGGGTTGGTATCCACACACGCCGCCATTTCGGCGGACGTCATGGGCTCGCCGTCGCGCTCGACCATGTGCAGCAGGACGTGCAGGGCGACGGAAAGGCGCTCGTTTCGTTTCATGTAACAAAAACTATTACATGAAACGAAACGACGTCAAGTCGTGCCTAAGTCAGAGGGTGAAGTCGGCCTGCACAGGGAAGTGATCCGAGGGATAACGGCCGTCCTTCGACACCGTAATCGTCCGTACCGAGTTCGCCTCGACACCGCGATAAAGGATCCAGTCGATCCGCTTGGTCGCCTTGCCGGTGAAGTCGTGGAAGGTCTCGGCCGGACCCTCGTGCTTCGGCGCGGCGATCCATGCGTCCTTGAACGTGGCGGTCAGCGCCTTATGCGTTTCGCTGTCCGGGCCCGTGTTGAAGTCGCCGGTGAGAATGATGGGGACATTCGCCGGGAGCTTCGCGATCCACGCGGCGATCTCATGCGCGCTGCGCGAACGCGCATCTTCATCCTGATCGCGGTAAGGGAAGTGCGTGTCGAGCAGATAGAACCGCTTGTGATCGGAGGTCCGCTCGAAAAGCGCCCAGTTGACCATGCGCGGGAAGATATTGCCCCACGTGATACTGGCCACTTTGTCCGGGGTGTCGGAAAGCCAGAAGTCGCCCGATTCGACGATCTTCAGGCGATCCTTGCGATAGAAGATGCCCATGTGCTCGTCGCGATGATCGCCATAGCGATCGCGGCCGAACCACGTGTACTCCGGCAGGCGTTCGATCGTGTCGTCGCCTTGCGCCTTGTACAGCTCCTGGGTGCCGATCACATCGGGATGCAGCTGACGGATGGTGTCGGCGAAGAGGTCGCGGCGATGCGTCCAGCCATTGAGGCCATCGTTGCCGGTCATGGTGCGCACGTTGAAGGACATGACCTTGAGGTCTTCCGCCGTGGCGGGTGTGGCAAGGATGGCAGCGAGGCCGGCAATCAGCGCGAGTTGACGGAAACGAGGCATGGCGGGCGGGGTCCTTCGGTTCGGAATGAGCACCCGACTATAGCCACGTAAACACGTCATTGCCGTGACCGGGTCACAGGGTCGAGGCGCGACATTGCGTCGTGACGCAGCGGTGCCGGCAATGGGGCAAACTACAGCGTTGCCATCGACAGCCATCCGGAAACCGACATGACCGAGCTCGATCCCCAGACGGAGCCTTCGAAGGCGAACGGGCGCCGCACGGCACTCATCGTCATTCTGGTGGCGTTTGTGGCGTCGGCGACGACAGCGATCCTGGCGATCAGTGAATCGCACCGGGCCCGCAAATCCGATGCGGCGGCCCTCAGCGCCGATGTCAGCGATCTTCGCGGCATGGCCGCGGACTGGACCGCGCGCGTCGACGATCTCGAACACGCCTCCGTCGACGCACAGCCCGCTCGCCTCGAGGCGCTGAAGCCGCGTATCGACCAGCTTGCGTCGTGGAAGGCGCGTACCCCGTGCGGCCACGACGCCCGTGATGCACTCCGGGCGTCGGTCGACACGCGCGTGCTGTACCTGCGGCGCGTGCTGGCGAAGGAGACCGTACCGGAGGCGCGGATCGACGAGAGGCGCGCGCTCGAAGACAGCCTGAAGCGCTGTGCCAGCGAGCAGGGCGCTGACGTCAACATCTGAGGCGGGTGGGGACCAGAGGTGGGGAGGCAGGTTTCGCTTGCCAAGTCCTTGACCGGGTCCCGCTTTCGGAGAAATACCTGTCTAGGAATATTTCTTACGAAAAATCTCAAATTTTTGTTTGACAGGGCTGCTGCCAGTCCCTAAGTTCATACGTGCCTCATGTATGAAACACCGTCATCTCATCGGCGGCGAGGTGAACGCGTCGCACGGACTCGCGATGGGAAAGCTTAAAGTCGCGCCGGCTCGGGGGAGCATGCGCGACTGGCGGGACGTACCAGGTTTCTTTATTTGCGGGTTCGCGCGAAGCGCAACTTTTTAATGGCCCTTGCTAAGGGTCGTTTTTTCGGGGAGACACCAATGCAGCACCAGATCATCCGCCGTCGCGGAGGCCTTCGGCCGTCCGCGCTGGCGCTAGCGCTCGCCCTTGGCGTGGGTGCGACCGCACCGGCGTTTGCACAGTCCACGACCGGTGACATCTTCGGTCAGGTACCCGCGGCCGCAGGCGAAACCGTATCGGTCACCGGCAGCACGGGTTTTACACGCGAAGTGCCGGTCGACGCACAGGGCCGGTATCGCATCGGCAACCTTCCCCTCGGGTTGTACACCGTCAGCCTCAAGCGCGATGGCGCCGTCGTCGATTCGCGCAAAGATGTTGCGCTGAAGGTCGGTGGCGCCACCGATGTGTCGTTCCAGGCCCCGGCCACCGCAGCCAGCGCTCAGGCACTGGACTCGGTGACGGTAACGGCCAACAGCCTGCCGCCCATCGACACCACCGCGGTCGATTCGCGCACCGTCGTCACCGCGCAGACGCTGGCGCGTCTTCCGCTGGGACGCAATGCCGAGGCGATCGCCCTGCTGGCGCCGGGTGCCGTCCCGGGCTCGAGCAACCTGGGTAACGGTCGCTACCGCACCGTGTCGTTCGGCGGCTCCGGTGCCTCCGAGAACGCCTACTACGTCAACGGCTACAACTCGTCCGACCCGTACCGCAACCTTGGCGGCGTCGGTCTGCCGTACGGCGCGATCGATCAGCAGGAAGTCTATACGGGCGGTTACAGCGCCAAGTACGGTCGCTCGGATGGCGGCGTCATCAGCCAGGTCGGCAAGCGCGGTACCAACGACTGGCACTTCGGTGCACAGGTGCTGTGGGAGCCGAAGTTCGCCTCGTCGACGCCGGGCAGCATCTATTACTCGAACAAAGCCCTCCCGGCCGGTTACGGCTACGCCGACGACACCCTTCCGGGCTCGATCTACCGCAATCGTCAGGACAACACCAAGTGGACGACCACGTACAGCGCGTACGTCGGTGGTCCGCTGATCAAGGACAAGCTGTTCTTCTTCGTCGCCGCGGAAGCCGAGAAGTCCGAAGGCACGAGCACGGCGTCGGTCGAAGCCAACCCGGTGGCCAACAACCACTACACGTACAACCTGCCGAAGTACTACGCCAAGCTCGACTGGAACATCAACGACTCGAACATCCTCGAGTTGACGGGTATCCATTCCACCGATGAGCAGCGCGGCAAGTATTACGGCTACGACTACGACACGCGCACCGTGGGTGGCCCGCTCGGTTCGGATGCCGACACCAGCAAGATCACCACGAAGTACGCCATCGCCAAGTACACCAGCTACATCACCGACGACATCACGCTGACCGCGACCTACGGCAAGGGCTGGACCGACGACTATCTGCAGAACCCGACACCGGGCCTTGCGCAGCAGCCGTATATCGACAGCCCGTACCTGCAGAACCCGGCTCTGAACGGCGGCACGCCGATCACCAATCTCAACTCGTCGTCGACCGCGCAGGATCCGAACGCCGGCAGCAAGACGCACGGCCTTCGCCTCGACCTCGAGTGGCAGGTCGGCGATCACCACCTCGCCGGCGGTATCGACAACATGAGCTACGACGCGAGCAACGAAGGCTCGTCGACCAGCGGTCCGGGTTACTACCTGCGCTATCGCAAGGTGGCGGCTGGCAACGAGAACATTCCGATCAGCACGTCGCTCGGCGTCGGCGCTCCGGGTGGTGACGGCTACTACGTCACCCAGCGAGTGTTCAGCACCGTCACCAGCATGTCCGTGGACCAGAGGGCTCAGTACCTGGAAGACCGCTGGCAGGTGACCGACCGCTGGCTGCTTAGCCTCGGCGTACGCAACGACCGCTTCAAGAACTTCAACGACAAGAACCGTCCGTACGTCAACAATGCGGCGCAGTGGGCACCGCGTCTGGGCGCCAGCTGGGACGTCTACGGCGACTCGTCGCTGAAGCTGTACGCCAACTTCGGCCGCTACTACCTCGCGCTGCCGAACAACGTGGCCGTGCGCGGTGCCTCGCCCTCGACCTATACCGACATCTACTACACCTACACCGGCATCGATCAGCTCGGTCGTCCCACGGGTCTGACCGAGATCTCGCCGGGCGCCGTGTCGTCGGACGGCGAGTACGGTCAGGCGGTCGACCCGATCGCGGTCAGCGCGCGTGACCTGAAATCGCAGTATCAGGACGAAGGCATCATCGGCTTCGACAAGACCCTGGGTGACGGCTGGGTCACCGGTGCCAAGGTGACGTTGCGCAGGCTGCGTACCGCCATCGACGACGTCTGCGACACCGGCCTGCTGGCAGACAAGATCACCGCGCAGGGTGGCGATCCCAACTCCGTGGTCATTCCTGGCTGCGTGATCTTCAACCCGGGCTCATCCAACACCTTCAGCCTCGCCAACGTCGACGGTTCGGGTCGCACCGAAGTCAAGATGAGCAAGGACGACTGGGGCTTCTCCACCGGCGCCAAGCGTGCCTACTACGCGCTCGACATGTACCTGGAGCACCCGTTCGACGGTAAGTGGCAGGGGCGCCTGGACTACACGTTCTCGCGCAGCTACGGCAACACCGAAGGCCAGACCAAGTCCGACATCGGCCAGACCGATATCTCGAAGACGGAAGACTGGGATTCGGCTGAGCTGATGCGTTACGCCAATGGTCTGCTGTCGAATGACCGTACCCATCAGATCAAGGCTTACGGCGCGTATCAGCTGACGCCGGAATGGCTGGTCTCGGGCAACCTCCGTCTCGCCTCCGGTGCGCCGAAGTCGTGCCTCGGTTATGAAGACGGTGAGGAAGATCCGGATCCGATCGGCTACGGCTCGGCTTATCACAACTGCAACGGTCAGCCGTCGCATCCGGGTGAGAAGCGCAACCCGTGGTACCGCCAGGTCGATCTGGCCGTTACCTATCGTCCGGGCTACTTCGACGGCAAGATGGCTTTCGGCCTGAGCGTGTTCAACGTGACCAACGAACGCAAGCCGTTGAACAGCTTCTCCACGTACGAGTCGGCACCGACCACGGTCAACAACAACTACGACCTGGGTCAGTACTACCAGACGCCGCGCTATGCCCGCCTCACGGCGACATACGACTTCTGATCAGCGCCACTTCAGTGATCGCGTAACCAGACAAACGGTCCAGGGAAGGACCCGCTGCAAATCCTCGGATCGCCGCCCGCTCCCACGGGCGGCTTTTTTTGTTTGCGTTGGGTGGCGAAGGCGCGTGAGAGGGCGGCGCCATCACTGGTTCTCTGCCGCTCACGTGACGCCCGGTTGTTTAGAGCAAAGCGGCTCACGGCCGCTTCGAGGGCCGACGTTGGCGTGCCCAAGGAAAGCTCCTGTTCTCTTAGAGACTATCGTCGGTCTGCAGGCTCATAATGCACAAGCGCTCACCTCGGCCCCGCACTACATCACGGCCGGTAACGGTGAGCCAGACGTCGTTCCTGACGAAATTAACTCAATCGATGCCGCCGATCTCCGATGGTGTCGACTTCTCGACGAAGCCATGGGCCACCAGGTTTTGTCTACACCGTCACTGACGCCAACGGTCAGCTCATCGATGCCACACAGGGGCCGTCCTTCACGTCGGCCACGGCACTCAGCCCAATTCTTGTCCCGATGACGGCATCCATCGCGGGAGGCCACAGGCTCCCGGATGGGGACTACCGCGGCAGCTTAACCCTCACCGTCGATTTTTGATTCCCCACAGCCACCCAAGGAGGTATTCCGGCCCCGCGAGGGCCCCTTCCTGTAGGGGTTCGCCTACAGACGGGGCGTCGCGGCAGGGTGACAATCGGGCAACGCAATAATCAGGGGACGATGATGAAAGGCGCGTCCAGATTCCAACGCTGGTGGGGCACCCTCGCACTTATTTTTCTTATCGCCACCCAAGCCAATGCGGCAGGGCAAACCGAGACCGTAACTTACTACTACACCGACCCCAATGGTACGGTGCTTGCCACATCGGATGCGGCCGGAAATGTCGCCCGCGCGATCGATTACCGCCCCTACGGCACGCAGGCGCTCGGGACTCCTTCACCGGGTCCTGGTTACACGGGCCACGTTAATGACCCGGATTCCGGGCTTGTCTACATGCAAGCCCGGTACTACGACCCGTCCATTGGGCGGTTTCTGAGTACGGACCCGGCGAGAACCGGTGAAGGCAGCCTCGACCAGTTCAACCGCTTCGCTTATGCCAAAAACAATCCGGTATCAAACATTGACCCGGACGGCCGACAGACGGTGCCGAGGGATGCGTATTCGCAATATTGGTCCTCCGCACCAGCGAATGACCTGTTTACGCAGCAAAATGGCAACGCCGCGTTTGTCGTGTCGATGATAACGCAGTCGGATGTTTTGGATGTTGCGCCAGCCGGAAGCGGAAGCGGTGCAGTCGCCTCCAGCGGGTTCCCCGGAGAATTCCTTGCTGCCGGGGCGCTGACGAGGGGAGCCGGCATGCTGGCGTCTGCGACGCGGAGCGCGTTGGCAGGTGGGTCGGAAGTGGCAGCCCTTCCGCGCATGAGGCTGACGGACGTCACAGCAAAGGGGGCCCGCATGCAAAACTACGCGATGAACTGGACGAAGGGGCAATTCGAGGGCCATTTGCAGGCCAACGGATATACTTCCAGGGCCGCTGGTCCCGTGACATTGTGGTCGGACAGGAGCGGGGTCAAAGTTTTCACAACGCGCGACTTTTCAAAGAGCGGTGGTCCCACGGGCGAGCTCTTTCACAGCGGACAGGACTCTCCCGTCGCAAAATTTCGTTTCGATCAAAACCCGGGGCCGTGACGATGCTCAAACCGTTGGTAATGAGGGATCCAGAATTGTTGGGCTGGACGACCTTGTCAGGGGACGACCCGGAGCAGCCATTTGAGCGCACGGTGGGGCGCGCGTGCCACTATTTTTCTTTTTCCGACTACACGTCGCTTTTTTTGCCGGAAACCATTCGGGAAGCATGCGACTGGTCGACAAGGTATGACGCTCGGCCGTTCGCTATGTTCTTCACGATTCCCGACGCCAACGACTGCTCGGATTGGGGTGTGTCTTTCAGCGGGCTCGTGGCAACAGGGGCCGACAAAGGAGATGGTATAGAGTCGTTTCTGATGCAAACCGGTCACACCGGGCCATCCCTGTCTTTGTACGACATCTCTCATCGTTTCATTATCGTGCCCGATGACCGCTCCTGGTTGTGGATGGGCGACAGGGATGCGGACCTTGCCATTTTCGGTTTCACCTTGGAAGCGGAGCAGCAGCGGTTCGCGTCTACGGCCGGGTTTCAGATGTTTGCATCGGTCGACGAGGCGGCTTCCCATGCAAAGTCTTTCATGAATTATTCGTTGGATAAGACGAGCCTTTTACAGCGTTGAGACCGATCGCTTCGGCCGGATGGCGATCCGATCATCGGTCCGAATTGGCAAACCTTCCGCGTAAAGTGAAAAAGAAGGCCCCACTCGGAGCCTGCTTCCCGGCCTTCCCACAGGCCTGCCCGCCTTGCGCAGGAGTGACGGGCTACGAGGGCAGGATTGCGCTGGGCGATGACCAAAGAGGCGCACTGGCGGGCGTCCGGAAAAGGGCTGGGCGTCCAGTCGGGCGCACATGCCGCCGAGGGAGGCGGCGTCTTCGACCAGCAGCCAGCGCACCGTGTCGTCCCACGCGGCGCCTGCGGCCGCAGAGCGGCCATAAACGAAAAAGGCCACCCGGAAGGTGGCCTAAGTCACTGAATAAATGGTGGCTCGGGACGGAATCGAACCGCCGACACGGGGATTTTCAATCCCCTGCTCTACCAACTGAGCTACCGAGCCACAGGTGCCTGCAACGATCGTTGCGGCGAGTGGAGCCGCGTATTAAATCGGGTGCGGGCTCCGGCGTCAAGCCTCTTGTTCAGGCGGGACGTAACCGGCGGGCTGAACCACATCGCCGCCGAAGAAATACTTCTCCATTTCGCCGCTGAGGAACGTGCGCGTCTTCGGGTCGAGGGGCGACAGGCGCATCTCGTTGATCAGCATGGTCTGGTGGGACAGCCACTGGGCCCACGCTTCTTTCGAGACGCTGTCGTAGACGCGTTTGCCCAGGTCGCCGGGCCAGGGGGCGAAGTCGAGGCCTTCGGCGTCGCGGCCGAGCTTTACGCAGTGGACCATGCGCGTCATGGGGATATCTCCGGAAGGTTGTCGAGCAGCGTGCGGACGGGCGCCGGCAGGCCGAGCGTGGTGAGCTCGTCGCGTGCGCACCAGCGCTGATCGTCGCGATCTGCGACGGCCGTCAGCGGGGCCGCATGGTCGAACAGGATGGGCGAAACGTCCAGCCGGTAGTGGCTGAAGACGTGGGTAAAGGCGGGCAGGGGATCGGCGGAGCCGACGCGTGCCAGACTGAGCGCGACCGTGGGTGCGGCGTCAACATCGGGTGCCTCGGGCAGACTCCACAGGCCGGACCACACGCCCTGCGGGCCACGCTTCTCCAGCAGCACCCGGCCCTGCGCGTCGCGCAACAACAGCATCGCTAGGGCGCGCGTGGGTACCTTTTTGCCGGGCTTGGCGGTGGGCAGTACGGCGGTCAGTCCGTCACGATGCGCGACGCAGGTGGCCGCCTGCGGGCAGAGCATGCAGGCCGGCTTGCTGCGCACACAGACGGTGGCGCCGAGATCCATGATCGCCTGCGTGTAGTCGGCGGTACGGGTCGCCGGTGTGTGCTCATCCGCATGAATCCACAGGCGCTTCTCGACCGCGCTTTCGCCCGGGTGCCCGGCGATGCCGTGATAGCGGGTCAGCACGCGCTTGACGTTGCCATCGAGGATGGGGAAGCGCAGCCCATAGGCCTGCGCCAGGATCGCGCCGGCGGTGGAGCGGCCGATGCCGGGCAGGGCGATCAGCGCATCGAGATCGCGCGGCAGCTCACCGGCGTGACGTTCGACGCACAGCTGCGCGGCACGGTGCAGAAACCGTGCTCGCCGGTAGTAGCCGAGCCCCGACCAGAGTGCGAGGACGGTGTCCTCGTCGGCTTCGGCAAGTGAGGTCAGCGTAGGCAGCCGCTCGACGAACCGCTGGAAGTAACCGATGACGGTGATCACCTGGGTCTGCTGCAGCATGATCTCGGACAGCCACACGCGGTAAGCATCGCGCGGATGCTGCCAGGGCAGGTCCTTGCGCCCGTGGTGGTCGTACCAGCGCAGCAGTTCACGGGCGAACGGATTCACGGCGTGAGCCCGGTGGCCGGGCGCGAAGCGGTGCTCGCTGACGCTGGCGCGGTTGCCGGCGTGACGTCCGGCGTCGCGCGGATACGCAAGCCCTTGATGTGCACGCTGTCGGTGTCGACGGCCGCCGCGTCGACGCTGCCAAGCAGGGGCGGAAGCGTCGGTGCGCCGCCCGCGTTGATGCCGCTCCACCATTCGGCCACGGCCAGCGGTGGCACGCGCAGGTCGGCATGGTCGGTCGGACCGTCGAGCTTCAGCGCGACGAACAGGGGATCCTGCTGATTCGCGGGTGTGACGTTGAGGACCACGTCGAAGGGCGACGCATCGTGCCGCGTCATGCGCCCGGCCAGCGAGGCACCGACGTCGGCACCGCCGCGCCAGGTGGCTTCGCCGCGCAGGCTCGCGGCGAAGCGATCCTGGCTGGCGAGATCGAGCGTGAGCTCGTTGAGCGTGAGCACGCCACGCGAAAGGACCGGGCGAGTGCGAAGCGTCATCGAGTACGGCTTTTCGCTGGACGATGCCGCGAGTCTGAGGTCGAACACACGGCCATCGGCCAGGCGGCCCGCATCGATGTCCACGTTGGACAGGAGAAGACGGTTGCCCCGGGTCAGCGTGCCACGGGTGACGCGGAACCCCGCGTCGATACCCGGCAGGATCGCGCCCGCGGTCGACGGTCGCGACGGGAGCGTGTCGATGTACGCGGACACGGCGTCCATGTCGATGCGCGCGCCTTCCACTTCGAGTCGCGACACCGTGGTGTCCTGACCGAGCAATGTGCGCCACGGCAGCACCAGCTTGCCGCGCGAAGCGACGATCAGAGGTGTGCCCGAGCCACGGGCGCGCAAGGTCAGTCCCTCGAGCTCGAGCGCCGGCTTGGGCCAGAGCGTCGGACTGGCCGGGCTGGCCAGCCCGAGGTCGAGACCCGCCTCCTCGGCACGCGATTGCAGCATCGCCGTGAATCGCTCCGGCTGCAGAACCACATAAGTGGCGACCAGTGCCGCGACGAGGATGCCCATGAGCAGCCCGCCGACGGCGAGCAATCCGATGCGTAGTCGCCGGTTCACGGCAGCGACCTGTCAGGCATGCGCGTCACTCAGCCGCCAAGGTTGGCAGGGAGCAGGCCGTCCACGAAAGCGGCGGCGTCGAACACGCGCAGATCGGTCGCGGTTTCGCCCAGTCCGACGTAGCGGATCGGCAGGCTGAACTCGCGGGCGAGAGCGAACATCACGCCGCCCTTGGCGGTACCGTCGAGCTTGGTCACCACGAGTCCCGTGACACCCGCCGTATCGCGGAACTGGCGGAGCTGGCTGATGGCGTTCTGACCGGTGGTGCCGTCGATCACCATGAGGACTTCATGTGGCGCAGCGGCGTCGAGCTTCTTCATAACGCGGACGATCTTGCCCAGTTCATCCATCAGCCCGCCCTGCGTGTGCAGACGACCGGCGGTGTCGGCGATAAGCACCTGCGTGCCGCGCGAGCGCGCCGCCTGCAGGGCATCGAAGATGACGCTGGCGGAGTCGGCGTCCTGGCCCTGCGAGACGACCGGGACCTTGTTGCGCTCGCCCCAGGTTTTCAGCTGTTCGACGGCGGCGGCGCGGAAGGTGTCGCCCGCCGCGAGCATTACGCCGCGGCCTTCGTCGACGTAGCGGCGCGCGAGCTTGCCGATGGTCGTGGTCTTGCCCACACCGTTGATGCCGACGGTGAGGATGACGAACGGGCTGTGCGTCGAGACGTCGAGCGGCTTTTCCACCGGCTTGAGCAGCGCGACCAGTTCGTCGCGCAGCACCTTGAGCATCGCGCCGGCGTCGGCGAACTCGCGCTTGTGCATGCGTTTGCGCAGGCCCTCGACCAGCTGGGTGCTGGCTTCGACGCCGACATCGGCGGTGATCAGGGCGGTTTCCAGCTCGTCGAGCAGGTCGTCGTCGAGCTTGGGGTGGCGGACAAACAGCGCGCCCAGGCTCCTGGCGAAACCACTGCCGGACAGCCGGTCGCGCCAGCTGCGCTTTGCGGACGCCTCGGGCGCGGGTGTGGCCTCATGCGCGGCCTCGGCCACGAGGGTGTCTTCCGCCTCGGGCTCGACCTCGGGAGCCTCGGGCTCGGGGGCTGACGTTTCCGCCAGTGCCTCGGCGACCAGGCTGCCCAGGTCGGTGGCGGCTGGGTCGGCGGCGCGATCGACGCGCTCGTCCGTAACCGGGGCCTCGGTCGTCGCCGGTTCGGCGGGCTTCTTCTTCCAGAACTTGAGCATTGCGGGAGGGATTCAAAGACAATAGGCGAATGCTAGCACTCCCGCCCACACTGGCCGCTGAGCGATGACCGCCTCCGGCCGCATCCGCGTCATCGGCGGAAACCTGCGCAACTCCCGGCTCGACGTGCCCGATCTGCCGGGGCTGCGGCCCACGGCCGAGCGCGTGCGGGAAACCCTGTTCAACTGGCTGCAGCCGGTGGTGGCGGGCTCCCGCTGCCTCGACGCCTTCGCCGGCACCGGTGCCCTCGGCATCGAGGCCCTGTCGCGCGGCGCGGGCAGCGTCACCTTCGTCGAGCGGGAGCCCCCGCTGGCGGCGGCGCTCAAGGCGAACCTGTCGCGGCTGAAGACCGACGGAGAGGTGGTCGGCGATGACGCGGCTCGCTGGCTGAAGGGGTCCGGCAAGCCGTTCGATCTGGTTTTTCTCGATCCGCCTTTCGCGCTGGATGCCTGGGCCGGGATCGCCGCACAGCTCGAAAGCGGGGGCTGGCTGACGCCGACGGCCTGGATCTACGTGGAGTCGCCGCGTGGCGCGGTCTTCACCTTGCCTCCGACCTGGCTCGCGCACCGGCAGGGACAGGCGGGAGAGGTGACGTACACCCTCTATCGCCGCGCCCCGGCCGATCCGCTAAGCTAGCCCGCGTTTTCCCTGACCCCAGTGTCCATGACTCATCCGCCGGCCAATCCCCGACTTGCCGTTTATCCGGGCACGTTCGATCCCATCACGAACGGTCACGCCGACCTCGTGTCGCGTGCCGCGCCGCTGTTCGACCGGATCGTGGTCGCGGTGGCGGAGAGTCGTAACAAGGGCCCCGGTTTCAGCCTGGGCGAGCGCATCGCGCTGGCCCGTCTGGCGCTGGCCGACCTGCCGAACGTGGAGGTGCGCGGTTTCGACTGCCTGCTCGCCCACTTCGTGACGGAAATCGGCGCGGGTGTGATCCTTCGCGGTCTGCGCGCCGTGTCGGACTTCGAATACGAATTCCAGCTCGCCAGCATGAACCGTCACCTGATTCCTCAGGCCGAGACGCTGTTCCTGACCCCGGCGGAGCAATACAGCTTTATCTCTTCCTCGCTCGTGCGTGAAATCGGTCGCCTGGGTGGCGATATCTCCGGCTTCGTGCATCCGGCGGTGCAGCAGGCCATGCGCCAACGCTGGCGCAACTCTTGAAATCAAAGGTGATCATCATGCGTAAGTTCGTCCTCGCCGCGTCCGTGGCCCTGACCGCCGCCCTGGCCCTCTCGGCCTGCAACAAGTCCGAAGATGCCGATCAGGCCGCCACGACGCAGGAAGCTGCCGTCGCCAAGCCGTCCAACCCGACCGACACCAAGGCCTGGAGCCAGTATTTCGGCCAGATCGTGCGGAAGAACATGCAGGGCATGACGGCTGACCGTCCGTTCCCGTACTTCGTTCCGGCCGGTGACGACCAGAACGGCCAGGACGGTCGCGCGCGTCAGCTCGAGAACGTGCAGGGCACCGTCGCCCGCGGCGTCACGCCGGGCAACATGCTCGTCTTCGGTGGCCCGGAGTCGGCCAAGACCGCCGACCTCATCGTCGAAGCCTTCAAGAGCGCCAACGCGGGTTCGTTCAAGGGCGTGATCATCCTGTTCATCGGCGACCAGGCCGATCAGCAGCGCGTCACCGACGCCCTGACGCCGACCGGCGCCACGGTCCGCTTCGTCGCGATGTAATCGTTTCGGACGCGAATCGCGTAAACGAAGGGCGCCTCAGGGCGCCCTTCTCGTAAACGCGCTAAAATGCGCGCATGTCCCTGATCATCCTCGACACCTGTGTCAACTGCGACGTCTGCGAACCGGTGTGCCCGAACAAGGCCATTTCGCTCGGCGAGCAGTACTACGTGATCGATCCCGCCCTGTGCACCGAGTGTGTCGGCCATTTCGACAACCCGCAGTGCGTGGAGGTCTGCCCGGTGGAGTGCATCCCGCACGATCCCGACCGCGTGGAAACGCACGATCAGCTGATGCTGAAGTACGAGCATCTGATGGCCCGCGCGGCCTCGTAAGCGCCTCGCGCGCGTCCATGGGTTAATCTCGCGGGTAGCGATATTCCCACCCGGAGAAATTTCATGGTCCATGCCCCGTCGTGGCGCGTGCTCGCCGCGAGCCTTGTCGTTGTCTTCAGTGCCGGCGCGCTCAACGCGCAGAACGCCCCGGCCGCTTCCGGTGGCCCCGGACACGCCGCCATCGCCAGTGCCAATTTCATGGCGACCAACGCGGGCTTCGAGGTCCTGGGCAAGGGCGGTAACGCTTTCGACGCCGCGGTGGCCGTGTCGTCCACGCTCGCCGTGGTCGAGCAGCAGAGTTCAGGCATCGGCGGTGGCTTCATGGCCCTGCTGCATCGTGCATCGGACAACCGCGATGTCTTCATCGACGCGCGCGAAACCGCGCCGAAGGCCGTCGACATGAAGGTCTACGTCGGCAAGGACGGCAAGCCCAACCGCGACACGTCGACCAACGGCCCGCTCTCGTCCGGCATTCCCGGCGAGCCCGCCGGTATCGTCTGGATGGCGGAGCATTACGGCAAACTGCCTTTGTCGGTATCGCTGGCGCCTGCCATCCGCATCGCGAAAGAGGGCTTTCAGCCCGATTCGCGGTTTCTCGGCACCATCGAGGATCGCAAGGACGTGCTGGCGCGCTATCCCGCCTCGTCGGCCATCTTCCTGCCCGGCGGCAAGGTCCCGTCTCCCGGTTGGACGCTGCGCCAGCCCGACCTGGCGAAGACGCTGGAACGCATCGCCGCCAGGGGCCACGACGGCTTTTACAAAGGCGAGACCGCGAAGCTGATGGTTTCGGCATCGCGTGCCGCCGGCGGTAACTGGACCGCGGCCGATCTGGATGGCTACAAGGTCAAGGAGCGCGAGCCGCTCAGCGTCGACTACAAGGGCTATCGCATCGTTACCGCGCCACCGCCATCGTCGGGAGGTGTCGCGATCGCCGAGGTGCTGAACATCCTCTCCGGCTTCGACCTGAGCAAGGCGGACCTGGCTCATTCGACGCATCTCACCATCGAGGCCATGCGTCGGGCGTTCCGCGATCACAACGAATACCTGGGTGACCCGGACTTCGTGAAGATGCCGCTCGACATGCTTCTGTCGAAGTACTACGCGGACGGCCTGCGCGCGACGATCTCACCCGACAAGGCCACCCCGTCGGATCTGCTGCCCACCTCGATGGCGCCCGAGCCGGGCATGCACACCACGCATTTCTCGGTGATCGACGCGGACGGCAACATGGTGGCGTCCACCCTGACGGTGAACCTCGAGTTCGGTTCGGCCTTCGTGGCGAAGGGTACCGGCGTAGTGCTCAACGACGAGATGGATGACTTCGCCCTGGTGCCGGGACAGCCGAATGCGTTTGGCCTGCGTGGGGCGCTGGCCAATGCGCCGGAGCCGGGCAAGCGCATGCTTTCATCGATGTCGCCGAGCTTCGTGTTCGGTGCGGATCGCACGGCGGTGCTCGGTTCGCCGGGTGGTTCGACCATCATCACGCAGGTGCTCGAGGGCATCCTCGCCTTTATCGATGGCAAGAGCGCCTCGGAAATCACCGCGCAGAAGCGTTACCACCACCAGTACCTGCCGGACCGCGTCGACGTGGAAGCCGGCGTCTTCGACGATGCCACGGCCAGGGCGCTGACCGACATGGGCCACGTGTTGAAGAATCGCTCGCCGTGGGGTTTCATGAACGTCGTCACCTGGGATCACCGTACCGGTAAGCTTGACGCCGCCAGCGATCCGCGTCGTCCGTCCGGTCTCGGCAAGGTGCAGTAAGTTGCGTTACGGGGGCAGGATGAGGTCGAAGCAAAAAGTGAAACACACCGGGATGGCCTGGGGAACGCGTCTGTCCGGTGCGGTCCTGCTTCTGGTCGGGCTCGGCCTGATCGCCTGGAACGAGCGCCGTGTGATGGATTACGGCGCCGCCCTGGCGCGTCACGGTGGCTCACCTGTGCTCGATCTCGGCGCCGAAGGCCGGCCCGCGGCGGGCCAGTTCGGTGCACTGACCCGCGTCAGTGGCATGCCGAAGATCATGGATGCGCCGCGCGACCGCGAATTCAACGTCCGCGCCGACTCGCCCGTCCTCATTCGCCATGTCGAGATGTACCAGTGGCGCGAGATCACCGTGGGCGGCAACACGCACTATGAGGTGGACTGGGTCGACCGGCCGATCGATGCGACGAATTTCGCCAGGCCCGCGGGCCACGTGAACCCGGGTGCGTTCCCGATCCAGGGACGGCAGTTCGAGGCCGGCGAGGTCAAGCTCGGTAACTTCAAGCTGTCGGCACCCATCCTGCGCGCGTTCCCGGGGCAGGTCGACGTCACGCCGGACGAAAAAGCGTTGCCCTCCAATTTCGCGGCGACCTTCCAGCGTGTCGGCGACGCGCTGGTGACCAGTGCGAAGCCGTCCAATCCGCGCCTGGGCGACCTCCGCATCACATGGCAGGCCGTGCCGTTGCAGGCGATGACCGTACTTGCCCGGATCGAGGGCGACACGCTGGTGCCGGGCACGCCCGCGCGCGAGGGCGACGCCGGTTTCGATGTGCAGGTAGGCGACCGTAGCTTGCTGGACGTCATGCCCGCGCTCCCCGAACCTCCGGGCGCGGTGTTGCCGGTGCGCATCGCGGCGTTCCTTGCCGCTTCGCTGGGTGCGCTTTTGCTCGCCTGGACCAGCCGCCTGCGGCGCGACGTTCTCTTCGCCGCCGGCACCGGCGCGGTCATCATCGCGGCGGTCGCCGGGGCGATGTGGATGGCTGGCGACGCGATGGCGGCAAGCGTATGGTTGCTCGTCGCTGTGCTGGGGGCAGGCCTGGCCATCTGGCGCGTGCAGCAACGAACTTCATCGGCATCGAACTGAAGCGGGAAATCGCGCCATGCGTATTACTGGACTATATGCGGCCCTCGTCGCGCTGCTGATGATCTTCCTCGGCGCGCGCGTGATGCTCTTACGTCGTCGTACGAGCATCGGACTGGGCGACGGCGGCAACCGTGCCGTGGCCTGCGCCGCGCGGGCACACGGTAACGCGACGGAGTACGTGCCGATCGCGTTGATCCTGCTGCTGATACTGGAACTCAATCAGACGTTGCCGATGCTGCTACACGTGTTCGGCATCGTGCTGGTGATCGCGCGCGTGCTGCATGCGATCGGGCTGTCGAAGACACCCGGGACATCGCCCGGGCGTCTTTTCGGCGCCGGGCTGACCTTGCTGGTGATCGCCGCGATGGCGGCGATGCTCATCTGGCAATACGTGGTGATTCACGTGATCGCGCCCTCGCTGGTCTGAGGGCGGGCTGGCTCAGGCCGCGGCGGACCCATCGGCGAAGGCGTAGACGTGATCGGCCCAGCTCGTGGCTTCGACGTACATCGTGGCCATGGTCGCCATGTGCTGGTCGTGCAGCGCGTTATCGCTTTCCACTTCGCCCTGTTCCCAGTGGCGCACCTGATCCAGGATGCCGGCGAACGGACCGGTTCCGTCGAGCAGCGCTTCGCGGATTTCGATAGCCAGGGGCAGATGCTCGAGCACGTACGCCATCGACACGTTCATCAGCGTGTCCAGTAGCGAGAACAGGCCGGCGGTGAACGCCATCTCCTGCAACTCCGGCTTGATGCTGCGCGCAAGCTTCTCGCACATGTGCGCACGGACCAGCGCAAGACGCAGCAGTTCCGGCGGACGCTCATCCATGCCCGATACGGCCATGGTGAAGATCCAGTTGCGCATGCGGTTGACGCCGAAGAACACCGCGGCCTGTTCCACCGACTTCAGCTGGCGGGGCAGGGCGAAATAAGCGGAATTCACGCAACCCAGCAGCTTGTAGCTGAGGATGGCGTCGTCGCGGACGATCTTGCCGAGTTCGACGGGGCCGTTTTCCGGATCCTGCAGCGCGCCCATCAGGCGCAGCACGCCGAGTTTGCTGGGGGTGAGTCGCGGCATGTCGACGCGCTCGGGGCGGAGCAGATATTTACCCTGGAAGCCGTCGACGTCCTGATCGGCGTAATCCACGAAGGTTTCGTGGGTATCGATGCCGGTGACGATGACTTTGACCCCGAACGCCTGGACGTAGTCCATGTGAGCGCGGGCGGCGACCGGATGGCGATGATCGACGGCGACCTTGGCGAACTGGACGATGCGCAGCAAGGCGTCGACGCCGGCGCGGTGTTCCGGATCGGCGGGGAGGTTGAAGTCTTCGAGCATGAACAGGCAGCCGTGGCTCTTGAGCTCACGCAGCTTGACCAGCAGTTGTTCATCGCTGCCCACGTCGGCGCTGATGCTCGCGCCCAGGCGCGCGTTGTGACGCAGGATGTCGGCATGTTCGAGCAGCAGCTCGCGCGACATGTGCAGGAAGGCACGGTTGTCGCGCACGAGGCGCTTGAGGCTGCCATCCGCGATCGCGCTGAGCGTGGCCTGCGTATGCGCCACGGCGGCCGCTTCGATATCGGTACCGACCGGCCGCGGAAAAATCAGTTCGTAAGCGAACAGCGACTGTTTCTTGTCGAGGATGGGGACGCGGACGATGGGGAGGATGCCGTCGTCGTTCACCGCTGTCGGCTGGGGGGATGCTGCCATTGCTTTCTCTTACGCCGTCTGGGTGAGCCTGCAGTATCGCGTGTTCCGTTGCGTCAGACCTGTGCAAGCGTCCCGGAACGGAGTCTTACTTTTGAAACGCCGTTCGGTCCGTAAGTGGAGCCGCCCGGCGCATCGCCCGAAAGGAGCGAGAGCGCGTGACGCACATGATTCATGCGCTGCGCCACGATGCGCCCGTTGACGTCGTTGAGCCGACGGCATTCGAGCAGGCGCTCGATGGTCGGCGACCAGCGTTCGTCCTGCAGGCTGTCGACGCCCGCGGCATCGCTGAGCTGACGGCGCTCGACATCGAGTTTCTCGATGCGGTCGAGCAGTCTGCTCTTGGTCCGGCCTGCGACTTCCAGTGCGGGCATGTTCGCCTGATCGAGCGCCATGCGCTCGTCGATCAGGCTGGCGTGCAGCGCATCGACGTCACGGGCGAGGTCGCCCATGACGGCGCCGAGCGCCGCGTCGAAGTCGGAGGCGGATGCCGCGGTCATGCGCTGCCTGCGCCTCCGAGCTGGCTTTCCATCGAAAGAAATTTGCTGGCGATCGCCTGCGAGTCCGGCTTGTAGGTACCGGACTCGATGTCCGTACGCAGCTTCTCGAGCTTCGCGGCGCGGCCGGGATCGTCGGCGCGGCTGGCGGCGTCGAGCGCCTTGGCCGAGTCGGTGATATTGACGCTGTCGTCGCTGGCGCGGACCGGGCTGGCGGTCTGCGTCGAGGCGGTCGAACCGGCGGCCGTGTTCTGGGTGCGAAGCTGCACCGGCGGCTGCTGGTTCGGAATACCGGGCTTGATGGTCGTGGTCATGATCTTTCCTCGGATCTGATGTCCTTCAGAATCCTTATCGGCGGTCCATCGGGGAACTTTAACTGGCGCGGCGCCAGAAATGTGACGCGATTGGTATTTCGTTCACGGAAGCACCGCGACGACCCCCGGCCCGCGTACCACGGCGTCCAGCACCTTCCCGGAAGACGCATTGCGGACCTTGAGGCGTGATCCCATGTCACCGGCGCCCATGGCCACCCCGTCCGCACGGATGACCACGCCGTCGACGCTGGCTTCCATGCTCACGGCATCGCCGATGCGCACGGCCTGTCGCCCGGCGAGCATGCCTGGGGTGAGTACGGTACCTGCGTTGAGCGGCCGGGCCAGCGCACGGCCTCCGACCTGGTCCAGGGCGGCGATGTAGCCGTAGGCGAGGGTGGCGACGTCGCGTTCTTCCGTGTGGACATCCGCGGGGCCGAGGCCGTCGCCGCGAGTCAGCGGCCGGCTGGTGACCAGCACGGGCGCGAAGAGCTGGACCTTGACCGGTACCCGCACCGTCCAGCCCCCCGGCATGGGGCAATGGACCGTCACGCTGACGCGCGCGCCCAGAGCCCGGTTACCCGGCAACGACGCGTCGAGTGGCGCGGCACAGTCGGCCAGCTTCAGGCGGCTGTCGAGCGGCACGGCCTCGAGCACCATGCGGGAGCCCGGCGGGGCGCGGTTCGCCCGCAACCAGTTCACCGCGGCGTCGCGCACCCCGTCGACGGACTGCGTGGCCGCCGCCGGAAGCGGGCAGCCGAGCAGGGCCGCGAGGGCGAGTCCGCCAGCGACGAACCGGTGAATCATGCAGCGCGCTCCGCGAGGGACGCCGAGAGGCCCTGCGTGACGGCGTCGAGTTCCTTGTTGAGCCCAGGGACCATGTGGCTGGCGTCGGCGTGACGGCCTTCGCCAAGGGTGATGGCATACGTCGAGGCCAGCGCGGTGAAACGCTCGCCCGCCGCGCGGATACCGTCGGCGGCCGCATCGGGGCGGCGTTCGCGGAACTGGTCGATGCAGCGCATGAGTGGCGTCGTGTCGAGCCAGCGGCGATCGAGGCTGGCCGGATCGCGCGACGCCAGTTCGACGGCGTAGCGCAGGCCCTGGCAAGCTTCGCGGATCATCTGGCTGAGGCTGGCCGCGTCGAGCGCGCCCTCGGTCTCCAGGCGCGCCAGGCTGAGGCGGTGAGCGAGCACGGCGGCGCGCGCGGCGGCATCGGCCTGGCGGCGCGATTCATTGCCGATGCGGCCGAGCGAGGTCTGCGTGGTCTGGATCGCGGTGATCCGACCGGCCAGCGCGGTCATGCCTTCGCGTGCCGCGTCGAGGCTGCCGCGGGCGCCGCGCACGGCGTCATCCACGCGACCCAGCGATGCCTGCATACCGGCGATGCCGGACTGGGTCTGGTCGAGGCGACGCAGGCTGTTCTGCACGGCGTCGTCGAGCTGGCCCGAGAATTCACCGACCGTCTGCGTGACCTGGTCGATTTCCGCGGTGGCCTGGGTGGTCTTCTCGGCCAGCTGCTTCACTTCGTCGGCGACGACGGCGAAACCGCGACCGGCTTCACCGGCGCGCGCGGCTTCGATCGCGGCGTTGAGCGCGACGAGGTTGGTCTGATGGGCGATATCCTGCACGGCCGCGGTGAGCTTGCGGATCGCCGTGAAATATTCGGAGAACTGAGCGTGGTTGCGGCTCATGCCCGAGAGGGCGCTGCGCAGGAGGCGCAGCTGGCCGTCGAGGTCGCCCGCGGTCGCCTGGCCCTGACTGCCGGATTCAGCCATGCCGGTGACGCTGCCGTGGGCATGGTCGATCGCCGTCGAGATCCTGGCGCTGGCTTCCGTCAATCGACCGGCGGTATCGCGCGCGCCTTCGAGGTTGCCGACCAGTTCCTGCAGGCTGACGCCGAGCGCCTGCGCATTGGTCAGGACCATGCCTTGCTGCTCGATGGCCTGGATCGTCGTCGCCGGTGCGGTGCGCGGCGCCTCCGCAGGCTTGAGCAGTGCGCCCAGGGCGCTGGCGGCCGCCGGGTACTGCGCGGAGAGGGCGCGGACTCGTGCGGCGTCACCGGTGGCGGCGGCGCTGGCGAGAAGGCGTACGTGCTGGCTCCAGAGGAGGGTCATGATTTCGCTTTCGCTTGTTCGGATGGTCGCCCCTAGTAATCGTCCAGGAGCCGTCGTTCTTGAGCCAAGCAATCCGTGTGCCAGTCGGGTACCTCAAGGTATGGGTGACCGCGCCGATACGTTCCGCGACACCTTATGCAGATGCCCAGGCACGACATGGCCCGCCCGTTGCTCGACACCGTGGAAACCTTTACCCGCCTGGCGGGACACAACCGCGTGGCCATGCTGCTGTTCCGTCTCGGCGACCGCCAGGCGTTCGGCATCAATGTCTTCAAGGTACGTGAGGTGCTCCGCCGGCCGCGTCTGGAGCGTATGCCCAGCATGCACGCGCTGGTGTCGGGCAGCTTCGACTACCGGGGCAGCACCATCCCCGTGATCGACCTGGCCGCCGCCATGGGCTACCCGCCGCTGGCCACCGTGGACAGCGCGCACCTCATCGTGACCGAGTTCAACCGCTCCGTGCAGGGTTTCCTGGTATCCGACGTGGATCGGATCGTCCACGTCGACGGCACGAATATGGCCGCGCCGCCGCCGGCGCTCGGCTATGGGGCGCGGGTCAACGCCGTGACGCGTCTCGACGGCGACCTGCTCGCCGTGGTCGACGTCGAGCAGGTGCTGGCCCATGTGGATCCCCGGGCGGTGGAGCTGTCCGACCGCGTGCAGCAGGCCGCCCATGTCCAGCACGCCGGCAGTCGCCGTGTCCTCGTGGTGGACGACTCGCTGGTCGCCCGCACGCAGATCGTCGACCTGTTCCGCAAGATGGACCTGGAATGTGTCGTGGCCAAAGACGGCAAGGAAGGCCTTGAAAAGCTGCGCGAACTCGCGGCGGGTCCGGTCGCCGACCGGGTCGCCCTGGTCGTGTCCGATATCGAGATGCCGCTGATGGACGGTTACGCGTTGACGCGTGCCATCCGTGAAGAGGCCGGCCTGCGTCATCACAAGGTCCTGCTGCACAGCTCGCTGAGCGGTGTGTTCAACGAGGCGATGGTCGAGCGCGTAGGCGCCGACCGGTTCATCGCCAAGTTCCAGCCCGACGTGCTTGCCACGGCGGTGCTCGAGCTGCTCCCGGCCTGACGTCGCCCTGACGCGGCACCCCGGCAGGCGCGTCGGAATTCCGGCGCTGGCGGCTTGGGGATCATCGCAAAACCTTGCAAACGGCGCTGCGGCGCCGTTTCGTCGTTAGTCCCCAGCCGTGGCACGGCTCTTGCTCAACCCCTCGGGCCAAGGTCACGAGAGGGGACGAGCCCATGATCGATTCATCCGACAAGCTGTTCGGCGTACACGCCCAGGCCCTTGGCCTGTGGCAGCGCCGTGCCGAGGTCATTTCATCCAACCTCGCCAACGCCGACACCCCGGGCTTCCTCGCCCGCGACCTCGATTTCAAGAAAGCGATGACCGCCGCGACCGGGGCCACCGATGGCCACACCTTGCAGATGGCGTCGACCGAAGACGGTCACATCGGCGGCAACCCCGCCGTGGCGCTCGACCAGGCCAACAAGCTGGCCTACCGCGCCGAGACCCAGCCGACCATGGACGGCAACACCGTCGACACCCAGGTCGAGCAGTCGCAGTTCGCCGCCAACGCGATCCATTACCAGGCATCGCTCAGCTTCATCAACGCGCAGATCCACACCATGCGCCTCGCCATCACCGGGACCGCCTCATGAGTCTCCTGAAGATTTTCGACGTCGCCGGTTCCGGCATGGCCGCGCAGTCCGCGCGACTGAACACCACCGCCAGCAACATGGCCAACGCGGACAGCCTGTCCAGCAGCGAGGCCACCGCCTACCGCGCCAGGCAGCCGACCTTCGCGGCCGTGCAGCAGCAGGTGGACGGCCAGATGGAAAACGGCGGTGTCCGCGCGCTCGGCGTGACCGAGAGCCAGGCACCGATCCAGTCGCGTTACGAGCCGGCCAATCCGCTCGCCGACACGAACGGCTACGTCTATTCGAGCAACGTCAATCCGGTCGACGAGCTGGTCAACATGATCTCCGCGTCGCGCTCCTACCAGAACAACGTCGAAGTCATGAACAGCGCCAAGCAGCTCATGCAGAAGACGCTGGACCTCGGCAAATAAGGCACTCCCATGGTCGCTTCCGTCAGCACTACCAGTTCCACGTCCTCGACGTCTTCCAGCAGCCAGCTGAAGGAACAGACCCTCAGCCAGTCGGATTTCCTGAAACTCATGGTCACCCAGATGACCAACCAGGACCCGACCAAGCCGATGGATTCCACCCAGATGGTGGCGCAGATGGCGCAGTTTTCTCAGGTGGCCGCGACGCAGGAGCTGCAGAGCTCGTTCGACACGCTGGCGACCAACCTCACCGGCGATCAGTTCGTCCGTGCCGCCAGTCTGGTCGGCCAGGAGGTGCTCGTGCCGTCCACCGCGGGACAGCTGACCAACAGCGAGATGGATGGCGCCGTCAACGTCGGTACTTCCGGCACCTACGTCAACGTGCAGATCAAGGACGCCTCCGGCAACGTCGTTCGCACGATTTCCCTGGGCCAGCCCGATGCGGGCCTCACCAAGTTTTCCTGGGACGGTAAATCCGACGACGGCACGCAGCTGACCGACGGTGTCTACCAGATGACCGCTACTTCCGGCGGCAACGCGATCGATACGTTCGTTCGCGGAAAGGTGGAAGGCGTCGGTGCCTCGGGCACGGACGGAACCTATGTGCAGGTGGCCGGCTACGGCGGCGCCCTGCTGAGCCAGATCGCGCAAATCATGTAATTCCAGCGAGGAAACACACCCATGCCTTTCGATATCGCCCTCAGCGGCATCAACGCGGCGTCTTCCGACCTGGAAGTCACCGCCAACAACATCGCCAACGTCAACACCGTCGGCTTCAAGGGCTCGCGCGCCGAGTTCTCGCAGGTGTATTCCGTGGCCGGTGAAAACCTGTCCGCCACGGCGGCGGGCAGCGGCGTCCGCCTGACCAACATCGCGCAGCAGTTCGGCGACGGCAATGTCACCCAGACCGGTAACTCCTACGACTTCGCCCTCAGCGGCGCGGGCTTCTTCACCTTGCGTGATTCTTCGGGTTATTCGTACTCGCGCGCCGGCAACTTTCACCCCGACGACAACGGCAACATCGTCAACGCGACCGGTCAGAACCTGCAGGTGTACCCGCCGACCGCGACCGGCGGCTTCGACATCAGCGCCCTGAAGGACCTGAAGATCAGCACGGGCACCAGCGCGGCCAAGGCCAGCGGCACGATCGGCCTGACCGCCAACCTGTCCTCGTCGGACACGGCCAAGACGGTCGCCTTCGATCCGACCAACGACCAGAGCTACAACTACGTGTCGACCTTCCAGTCGTACGACTCGCTGGGTGCCACGCACACCACCAACGTCTACTACGCCAAGGACGCGACCAATCCCAATACGTGGAACGCGTACATGACGGTGGACGGCACCCAGGTGGGTACCGCTCAGCAGATGGTGTTCAGCTCGGGCGGCTCGCTCACCACGCCGGCCAACGGCAAGCTCAACTTCGGTGCCGCGTCGCCCAACCCCGGCGCCGCGCCGATCAACCTCACGGTCGACATGACCAAGGTGACCCAGTTCGGCGACTCGTACACCACCTCGGCCGTGACCAATGACGGCTTTGCAGCCGGTAAGTTCTCCAAGATCGACGTCTCGACGGACGGCACGGTGTCGGCGGTCTACACCAACGGTGTGTCGACGCCGCTGGGGCAGCTGGCCATCGCGACGTTCGCCAACAACCAGGGTCTGCGCCAGCAGAACGACACCAACTGGGTGGCCTCGACGGATTCGGGTCAGCCGATCCGTGGCGTGGCGGGCTCGGGTGAGGTCGGCACGGTGCAGGCCGGCTCGCTGGAGGCGTCCAACACGGCCGACCTCACCGCCCAGCTGGTCAACATGATCAAGGCGCAGCGTAACTACCAGGCCAACGCGCAGGTCATCTCGACCGACAACACGCTGACCCAGACGATCATCAACATCCGCAACTAAGCGTGACGCGGGTGCGGCTCGGGCCGCACCCGCGACCGGCCGCTAAGGACCGAAGCCATGGACCGTTCCGTATATGTCGCCATGACCGGCGCCGCGCAGATCATGCGGGCGCAGGCCGAAGTGGCACACAACCTCGCCAACGCCAACACGGCCGGCTTCAAGGCCGAGCTGTCCGCGTTTCAGAGCATGCCGGTTCAGGGCGACGGCCTGCAGACGCGTATCAACGGTGTCGCGCAGGGGACCGGCTGGGACACGACGTCCGGTCAGCAGATGCATACCGGCAACGACCTCGATATCTCCGTGCAGGGTGACGGCTGGATCGCGGTGCAGACTCCCGACGGCACCGAGGGCTACACGCGTGCCGGTAACCTGCGCGTCGACGCCGACGGTTTGTTGACGGACATGCGCGGCAATGCCGTGCTCGGCGGCGGCGGTCCGATCACGATCCCGCAGTCGACCAGCGTGAAGATCGGCGAGGACGGCACGATTTCCACCGTTCCGCTGGGTGAAAGTCCGGCCACCGTGGCCACCACCGACCGGATCAAGCTGGTCAACCCCGGCAACGACCAGCTGACGTATGCCAGCGACGGTCTGATGCACATGAAAGACGGATCCCAGGCGCCGGCCGACGCGGACGTGAAAGTGGTCAACGGCACCCTGGAATCCAGCAACGTCAACCCTTCCGACGTGCTCGTGAAGATGATTTCGCTGTCCCGCGAATTCGAAATGCAGGTCCGTTCGATCAAAGCCGCGGACGAAAACGCCCAGTCGGCATCGAAATTGCTACAGGTGGGATAACCACCGCCGCGCGACGCAAAACCGTCGCGGGCTCGTAAAGCGCCAACGCGCAGGAGTCAACGATGTTCACGTCCCTCTGGATCGCCAAGACCGGCCTCGATGCGCAGCAGACGCGCATGGACGTCGTCTCGAACAACCTGGCCAACACGAACACCACGGGCTTCAAACGCGCCCGCGCCGAGTTCGAGGACCTGTCCTACCAGAACCGTGGGCAGGCGGGCGCCCAGACCACCGAGCAGACGCAGTCGCCCACCGGCTTCATGATGGGTACCGGCGTCCGCGTGGTCGGCACGCAGAAGATGTTCGAGCAGGGCGGCGTGCAGCAGACCGACAATCCGCTCGATGTGCGTATCGACGGTCGCGGCTTCCTCCAGGTGACCATGCCGGACGGCACCGTCGGCTACACGCGTGACGGCTCGCTCAAGCGTGACCAGGATGGCCAGATGGTCACCAACGACGGCTACCCGCTGGAACCGTCGATCACCATTCCCGCCAATGCGTCGACGGTCACCATCGGCACCGACGGCACCGTCAGCGTCACCGTGCAGGGTTCGGCCGCCGCGCAGAACGTCGGCACGATCCAGCTGGCCGACTTCGTCAATCCCGCCGGCCTCCAGCCGAAGGGCGACAACCTTTACCTGGAGACCGCCTCGAGCGGCGCTCCGCAGACGGGCACCGCAGGCCTCAACGGTCTCGGCACCCTCAACCAGAACAGCCTCGAAACGTCGAACGTCAACGTGGTCGAGGAAATGGTCAACATGATCGAAACGCAGCGCGCCTACGAGATGAATTCGAAGGCGATCACGGCGTCCGATCAGATGCTCCAGACCATCACCAACAAGACCTGAGACACGTCATGAATCGCATTTACGTCCGTGCTGTTCTCGCTGTGCTGCCGTTCGCGCTCCTCAACGGTTGCGCGATGGTGCCGCCTACGCCCAGGCCGATGTATACCGCCACGCTGCCGGAAGAACCGACGCAGCAGGCGCGCGCCACCGGGTCGCTCTATGCCGATCAGCAGTCGCTGGAGCTCTTCGCGGACCCGCGCGCGCATCGCGTCGGCGACATTTTGACGATCACCCTGGTCGAGTCGACCCAGGCCAGCAAGAAAGCGGCGACCAGCACCAGCAAGAAGAACGGCAACACCATCACCTCGCCCACGGTGCTCGGTCAGGGCCTGCGCATCGGCGGAAAGACCGCCGACAGCTCGCTGGCCAGCAACAACGCTTTCGACGGCGACGGTTCGAGCCAGCAGAGCAATCAGCTTTCCGGCGAGATCACCGTCACCGTCGCGCAGCGCCTGTCCAACGGTGCGCTGGTGGTGCGTGGCGAAAAATGGCTGACGATCAACCAGGGCGACGAGCTGGTCCGCATCTCGGGCATCGTCCGTCCGCAGGATATCGGCAACGACAACATCGTCGCCTCGAGCCGCGTCGCCGACGCGCGTATCGAGTACGTGGGCAAGGGCACGCTCGCGGATTCGAACACGCGTGGCTGGCTCTCGCGCTTCTTCGATTCCAAGTGGATGCCGTTCTGATGAACGTCTCGCTTCGTTTTCGCGCTCTTTTTCACGCCGCCGTGGCCGTCTTCGCGGTCGCCGCCGTCCTTCCGGCGCACGCGGATCGCATTCGCGACCTCGCGCAGGTCGGCGGTGTCCGCAGCAACCAGCTGATCGGTTACGGCCTCGTCGTCGGTCTCGACGGCAGCGGTGACCAGACCAGCCAGGCACCGTTCACCACGCAGAGCCTGGAGAACATGCTTCAGCAGTTCGGCGTCAACGTGCCGGCCAACGTGCGTCCGCAGCTGAAGAACGCCGCCGCGGTCACGATCACCGCCGAGATTCCGCCGTTCGCGAAGCCGGGTCAGCGCATCGACGTGACGGTCGCCTCGATCGCCAATGCCAAGAGCATTCGTGGTGGCGAGTTGCTGATGTCGCCGCTCAAGGGTGCGGACGGGCAGGTCTACGCCATCGCCCAGGGCAGCGTCATCGTCGGTGGTGTCAGCGCGCAGGGTAAGAGCGGTTCGAGCGTGCAGGTGAATATTTCCTCGAGCGGCCGCATCCCTGGCGGCGCGAGCATCGAGCGCAGCGTCGCGACGTCGTTCGACAAGGGCGGCGATCTGATGCTCAACCTCAACACCGCCGATTTCACGACGGCCAACCGTATCGCGCAGGCCGTCAACCAGAACTTCGGCGCCGGCACGGCCAACGCCCTGGATTCCGGCTCGGTGGCGGTCCGCGCGCCGCTCGACCCGTCCCAGCGTGTGGCCTGGCTGTCGACCATCCAGGCACTGGATGTCACGCCGGGCGATGCGCCGGCACGCATCATCGTCAACTCGCGCACCGGCACCGTGGTGATCGGTTCCGACGTCAAGGTCGGCGCCGCCGCGGTGGCACACGGCGCGATCCAGGTCACGATCAGCGAGCAGCCGCAGGTGAGTCAGCCGGGCGCGTTCAGCCGTGGCCAGACGGCCGTCGTGCCGAGCAGCCAGGTCGCCGTGAGCGAAGAGGGCGGCCACATGTTCAAGTTCGGTCCGGGCACCAGCCTCGACGCCATCGTGCGCGCCGTAAATCAGGTGGGCGCCTCTCCGAGCGACCTGATCTCCATTCTGCAGGCGCTGAAGCAGTCGGGCGCCCTGCGCGCCGAACTGGTGGTGATCTGACATGGTGACCGCGGTCGACAACCAGAAGCTTGGCACCTACACGGACATGTCCGGGTTTGCCGGCCTGCGTTCGGCCGCGCAAAAGGATCAGGCGTCCGCCCTTCCCGCCGTCGCCAAGCAGTTCGAATCGATCTTCACGCAGATGATGCTGAAGTCCATACGTGACGCCAGCGCCGCCATGGGTGACGACATCATGGGTTCGCAGGCGTCGAACGCCTATCGCGACATGTTCGACAAGCAGCTCTCCGTGACGTTGTCGCAGGGCAAGGGTATCGGCATCGCCGATATGCTCATCCGCCAGCTTGGCGGCGCATCGTCCGCGCAGGGCGCCTCGTCCGGCAACGGCCTCTTCGCCGGCGTCACGGGCGATGCGAGTACGGTGGATGCGGTCTCGTCCAAGTCTGACCAGGACAGCGGGTTGATGGATTCGCTCGAGCGCATGCTCGGTCGCGCCGGGCAGGCCGTCGGCGACGGCGCCAATGCCGTGGCGAGCGCGGTCGGCAAGCTGTCGATCTCCTCCCCGGAGGAGTTCGTCCAGAAGCTGGCGCCGCACGCGATCGAAGCAGCGAAGAAGCTTGGCGTCTCGGTGCGCGCATTGCTCGCTCAGGCGGCACTGGAGACCGGCTGGGGCAAGCACATGCCGGCGCAGGGCAGCACCACCAGTTTCAACATGTTCGGCATCAAGGCCGGTAGCAGCTGGGACGGCAAGCGCGTCAACGTACCGACTCTCGAATACGAAAACGGGGTCGCCGTGCGCAAGAAGGACAGCTTCCGCGCTTACGACTCACCGTCCGACTCGTTCAAGGACTACGCCGACATGGTCGCGAGTAGCCCACGCTACGCGGATGCGGTGGGTCGCGGTGATGACGTGAAGGGTTTCGCCAAGGCGCTGGTCAACGGTGGTTACGCCACCGATCCCAGCTACGCACAGAAGCTGGCCGACATCGCCAATGGTCCGGTGATGAAACAGGCCCTGGCCGCGCTCGAACGCGTCGCGGCCGACCTGTAATCCACGGGCTGACGAAAGGACAGAAGGAACGTAACGATGGCCGATCTGCTCTCCACAGGTGTCTCGGGTCTGCTTGCCTCGCAAGTGGGTCTGTCCACCGTCGGACACAACATCAGCAACGTCAACACCGCGGGGTATACGCGGCAGACGACGACGTTCAATGCGCGCACGCCTGAATACAACGGCGGTTACTACGTCGGTCAGGGCGCCGATGCGGTCAGCGTGCAGCGGGCGTACAGTCAGTTCCTCACGCAGTCGATGTGGTCGGCCAACTCGGGACAGTCGCGCGCGTCGCAGTACGCCACGCTGACGGCGTCGGTGAATAACATCGTGAGCGGGTCGGCCAATCTGCAGACGGCGCTCGACGGTTTCTTCGGGGCGGTCAGCGACGTGGCCAACGCTCCCGTGGATACCGCCAGTCGTCAGGCCCTGCTGGGCAAGGCCAGTACGCTGGTGTCGACCTTCAAGTCGCTGTCATCGCAGTTTCAGCAGCTGGACCAGTCCACCAACACGCAGATCAGCACCGCGGTCGATTCGATCAATGCGCTGACCAAGACGATCTCCGACCTCAACGGACAGATCCAGCAGGGTTACGCGGGCGGGGCAGTGCCGAACGACCTGCTCGACTCGCGCGACCAGGCGATCTCGCAGCTCTCGCAGCTGGTCGGCGTCAACGTCACCCAGAACGATAATCACATGGTCACCGTCACGGTGGGCAATGGCCTTTCGCTCGTCAATGGCACCGATTCGGCGAAGCTTTCGACGGCCCCCAATCAGTACGATTCGTCCCGGCTCGAAGTGACCGGCCCCGGTGGCTCGGTCATCAGCAGCCAGCTGGGATCGGGTTCGCTCGGCGCGACGTTCGATTTCCGCACAAACGTGCTCGATCCGGCACGCAACCAGCTGGGTCGCGCCGCGATCGCGATGACGGACGCGTTCAATCAGCAGCACGCACAGGGTATCGACCTCAACGGCGACGCGGGCGGAAACTTCTTCACTATCGCCAACCCCGCCGTGTTCAACAGCACGGCCAACAAAGGCACGGGTTCGATCGCGGCCACGGTGTCCGACGTCTCCAGGCTCGATGCATCCGACTACGTCATGCGCTTCGATGGCACGAACTGGAGCGCGACGACCACGGCCGGTGTCACCGTACCGATGACCGGTACGGGCACCGCCACGGACCCGTTCAAGGTCGGCGGTCTGTCCATGGTGGTGAGCGCGGGCGCGGTGGCGGGCGACTCGTTCCAGATCCAGGCGACGCGCAACGCGGCATCGTCCATGAGCGTGGCGATCAGCGATACCAACAAGATCGCCGCGTCGGGTCCGCTGGCGGCCACGAAAGGCTCAGCGAACACGGGTAAGGCCACGCTGGGCGGCCTTACCGTCACCAACGTGGCCGATCCCGCTTTCAATACGCCGGCCAGCATCGTCTTCACGTCCCCGACGACCTACACGATCAATGGGGTGGGTCCGAATACCTACGCCGATGGCGACACGATCACCGGCAATGGCTGGACATTAAAGCTTTCCGGCGTGCCGGCCGCTAACGACACATTCACCGTGAAACCCGCCGGCACCGCCAGCGGTGACAACGGAAATGCGCTGGCGCTGGCCAACGTGGCCAGCAAGGGCGTGCTCGACAACGGTGTGACCACGGTGGGCAAGTCTTACAGCCAGCTGATCGCGCAAGTGGGTACGGCGGGCGCGCAGGCCAACACGGCACTCGATGCGCAGCAGAGCATCCTCGACCAGGCCACGGCGGCGCAGCAAAGCCTGTCCGGTGTGAACATGGATGAAGAAGCGGCCAATCTGTTGCGTTTTCAGCAGGCCTACTCGGCATCCGCCCAGGTCATCACCACGGCGAACACCATCTTTCAGTCCCTCCTGAGCGCGGTACACGGATAACTCATGCGTATTTCGACTTCATGGGGTGCACAGCAAGCGGTCAACCAGATGCTGGATCGCCAGTATCAGCTGTCGCAGACCCAGCTTGCCCTAGGCAACGGCAAGGCCATCCAGACGCCGTCCGACAATCCGGCGGCCGCCGCGCGCGCCGTCGACGTCAGCTCGGCCAGCGCCCAGAACGATCAGTACACGCGCAACATCAACTCGGCGACGACGCGACTGTCGACGGAAGAAACCGCACTCACCTCGGCCGGCAATATCCTCGACCGGATCCGGTCCATCACGCTGGAAGGCGTGAACGGCACGCAGACCGACGAATCCCGCCAGTCCATCGCCACCGAGCTGCGACAGACGCTGAATCAGCTTGTCGCGCTCGGCAACAGCAAGGACGGCCAGGGCGAATACATCTTCGCCGGTAGCCGCACCACCACGCAGCCGTTCACGATCGACGGCCTGTCGGTGAGCTACGGTGGCGACCAGACCCAGCGGATGGTCGCAGCGGCCGCCGGCCTCCAGGTTGCGACGGGCGACAGTGGCGATGACGTCTTCATGTCGATCCGTGGCGGCAATGGCACGTTCGTGACGACCGCGGGTGCAACGAACACCGGAAGCGCCGTTGTCGGCGGAACCTCGGTCACGGACGCCACGCAGTGGGACGGCGGCAATTACACCGTCAACTTCACCTCGGCGACCACCTACGAGATTCACGACGCGGCCGACCCGACGGGCACGCCTCTGTCGACCGGCACGTATACCGGTACCAGCGGCACGATCAGCTTCAAGGGCGCGCAGCTCAATGTCACCGGTACCCCTGCGGCGGGCGATTCGTTCAGTGTAGGTCCGTCGTCGTCGCAGGACGTGTTCTCGACCATCGCCGGCATCATCAGTGCGTTCGAAGCGCCCGGCGGTGGCGCGGCGATGAACAACCAGGTCAACGCCCAGCTGCAGAATCTCGACCAGGCGGCCACCAGCCTGCTGAATACGCGTACCAAGATCGGCGCACGCATGAACACGCTCGATCAGCAGTCGGACATCGGTTCCGACGTCAAGCTTTCTTATGACAGCACCTTGTCGGATCTGACCGAGCTGGACTACGCGAGCGCAGCCAGTAAATACACTCAGCAGCAGACGGCGCTCGATGCCGCACAGCAGGCCTACGTGAAGATGCAGAATCTGTCGCTGTTCAATTACCTGAAATAGAACGCGCCTCGACGTTCGCATTCGCGACATTTCAAGGCGGCCGCAAGGTCGCCTTTTTTGTGCGTGAAATCCGGCCCCATCTTCCTCCGGGCCCCACGTGGAACTCATCCACCGCCGTCACTAGCCCGCCAGCGAACCGCCGATCACCTCTTACGGCGAATTCCCTTTTAGCGGGCACGCGACGCCGTCGCGTAAGCGGCGTGCCCGCCACGAGAGAAGGACATTCTCATGGCTCTCACTATCAGTACCAACATGGCGTCGCTCAACGCGCAGCGACACCTCGGCATGACCCAGAGCAGGCTGGCCGAGGCCATGCAGCGAATCACCTCGGGCAAACGCATCAACAGCGCAAAGGACGACGCCGCCGGTCTCGCTATCGCGACACGCTTCACCACGCAGATCAACGGTCTCGCACAAGCCCGTCGTAACGCCAGCGACGGCATCTCGCTGTCGCAGACCAGTGAGGCGGCGCTCGACGAGGTAACGGCCAACCTGCAGCGCATCCGCGAACTGGCGTTGCAGTCGGCCAACGGCTCCAACTCCGGTGTGGACCGGCGCGCCCTGAACAACGAGGTGGTCGAGCGCCTCGAAGAAATCACCCGCATCGCCACGCAAACCAATTTCAATGGCATGAAAGTGCTGGACGGAAGCGGCTCGCGCTTCACCTTCCAGGTCGGCGCCAACGTGGGCGAAGTGATTCAGGTGGGCCTTGGGCAGGGTATGCGTGCGGATCAGGTCGGTCAGGTGGCGAGCGGCTCGGTGGATATCGCGTCGGCGTTCGTCTCCAAGCCTTACGCGTTCACGCAGGATCCTGCGAAGGACTGGAGCAATGCCAACGGGAAGAGCCTGGGTACGGTGGACTACGATGGCGTCAGGGTGGACTGGTCGCTCTATAAAGGCGACACCGTCGACACTGCGCGTGGCTTTCTCGAAGGCAAGCTCGGTCGTGACTTCAGGGTTGCCGCCAACGGCGACAAACTCGACATCGTGAGGGTAGGGGGCGACCGCCTCAGCCTGGCTAAAGGCGATCTTTCATTTACCAATGGCAGTGGCGAGAGCGTCGACATCATCGGATCGTTCCGGGACACGCAAAGCGTCGCCGATGCCATCAATGCCAACGGACGAAGCGGTCTCTCCGCCTTTGTCGGTGAAAACGGATCGTTACGCTTCGATTCGCGGTCGGTCGTCAGCGTGTCGGGGGCTCTGGCAGGCAAGCTCGGATTTTCCAGTGATTACGCCATGGACACCGCGACATCCCTGGCCGATGGCTCGGTGCTTACGCGAGATGCGGCATACGCCCTGGTGGCACGCGTCGACGCGTCACTGGAATCGGTCAGCTCGACCCGGTCCACGCTGGGTGCCGTGCAGAATCGCCTGGAGTCCACCATTCGCAACCTCGACAGCATCCGGCAGAACATGACGGAGTCACGCAGCACCATCATGGACTCGGACATCGCGGAGGAGACCGCAAAGAAGACGATGGCCATGATCCTTCAGCAATCGGGTGTCTCGGTGCTCGCACAGGCCAATTCGTCTCAACAGCTCATCCTCAAATTGCTGGAGTAATTCCACGGCCAGGCGGCACAGGCTCAGGCGCCCCCGCGAGTCCGCCGGGGCGCGTACTTCCGCTGCCGAATCGACGTATCTGGCGTTATGAAATTGACCCTAAACCCGGAGCCGACCCTGCCGATAAATTGACTGACGGAGCCTGGGCGTCACCGCCTACACGGTTTCGATCAAGAAAGTTGTTGACAGGTAGAAAAAGTTCTCAAGTTTCCTCCCGGCGTGCCGTAAACCTCTCTGAGGCGGAAGGCTTCCTTCACGGAACCCCGCCGGACTACGCCGCACAACCTCCGGCATTTCGGTTCCGCTTAAAAAGGATCAATCCCATGGCACTGACCATCAACACCAACATCATGTCGCTGAATGCTCAGCGTAACCTGAGCACCTCGCAGACGAAGCTCTCGTCCGCGATCGAGCGCCTGTCGTCGGGTAACCGCATCAACAGCGCGAAGGACGACGCCGCCGGCCTCGCGATCTCGACCCGCATGACCACCCAGATCAACGGCCTGAACCGCGCGGTTCAGAACGCCAACGACGGCATCTCGCTGTCGCAGACGACCGAGTCGGCCCTCGACGAAGTCACGAACAACCTTCAGCGCATCCGCGAACTGGCCGTTCAGTCGACCAACGCCTCCAACTCTTCTTCGGACCGCGCCGCGCTCGACGCCGAAGTTCAGCAGCGTCTGTCGGAAGTCACCCGTATCGCCACGCAGACCAACTTCAACGGCATGAAGGTCCTGGACGGTTCCGCCCAGAACCTCAGCTTCCAGGTCGGTGCAAACGTCGGTGAAGTCATCAACGTCAGCCTGAACCAGGGCATGAAGTCCAACCAGGTCGGTCAGCTCGCCACCGGTTCCGCCACCCCGTCCCTCGTCGCTACGGCCGCCGTTGCCGGCAGCAAGGGCACGACGGTCGCCGGTCAGGCTACGACCAACTTCGACTTCTCGACCACCGCGTCGTCGTTCACGGTCAACGGCCAGACGGTCACGCTGGACCAGAACTACACCAACGCCGCTGGCCTCGCCACCGCGATCAACAACCAGCTGTCGGCCAACGGCGCCGGCGCCTCGGTGACGCAGAACGCTGGCACGTTCACCTTCACCAACTCGGCCAACGGTGCAACCTCGCCGACCGTCGGCGGCGCAGGCGCGGCCGCGCTGTTCGGTACCACGACGTCGACGGCCGGTACGGCCGACGTCGCCGTCGGCGACGCCACGCCGATCACGCTGGCTGCGGGCGACCTGACCCTGCAGGTCGGCAGCAATGCCGCCTTCAGCGTCACCGGTACCTTCAAGACCACGCAGGACATGGCCGACGCCATCAATGCTAAGTCGGGCGAAGGCATCAACGCCTATGTCGCCACCGACGGCTCGCTGAAGTTCTCGTCGTCTTCGGCCATCACGGTCGGCGGCACCAAGGCGGCGGCGTCGGGCTTCACCGCTGGTGCGATCGCTGTATCCACCACTTCCACCCTGGCAGATTCCAGCGTGAAGACGGTCGATGGCGCCAACGACACGATCAACCGTATCGATGCCGCCCTGCAGTCGGTCTCCGACCTGCGCTCCACCCTCGGCGCGGTGCAGAACCGCTTCGAGTCCACCATCTCCAACCTGCAGAACATCTCGCAGAACCTGACCTCGTCGAAGTCGGCCATCACCGACGCCGACTTCGCTCAGGAAACGGCGAACATGTCCTCGGCTCAGATCCTGCAGCAGGCCGGCGTCTCGGTCCTCGCCCAGGCCAACCAGAGCCAGCAGATCGTCACCAAGCTCCTCCAGTAATGGTGACACCGCCATCCCAGGGCTTGCCCGGGTTGGCAGGGTAATTGCTTAGTTGTCCACGGCTGGCTCCCACTGGGGGCCAGCCGTCGACAAATTGGCGCCCCGGGCAGTGAGGCGTCTTCACGGAGAGTCTCATGGCCACCAGTAGCAGCACCGTTACGCTCGGATCCAGCTCCATCGACGTCGCATCCATCGTTACGAACCTTGTGAACAACAAGCGTGCGGCGAAGGACAGTCAGATCTCGACGGCTCAGACCAGCACCAGCACGCAGATTTCGGCGATCGGCAATTTCACCTCGTCCCTGACGAGCTTGCAGGCCGCCATCAAGTCCCTGACCGACGGCACCGCGTTCTCCACGCTGAAGACCTCGATCGGCGACTCCACCGTCCTCTCGGCGACGACGGATTCCACGGCCAAGGCCAACGTCTACAACATCGCCGTTACCCAGCTCGCTACCTCGCAGAAGACCACCTCGGGTGCGTTCGCCAGCGCGAAGACGACCGAGGTCGGCACGGGCACCCTGAGCATCGCGGTGGGTGACAAGTCCATGAGCGTCGATATCGCCTCGCCGGCGAACACGCTGCAGGACGTGCGCGACGCGATCAACAACTCAAAGTCCAATCCCGGCGTCACCGCCAGCATCGTCACCGGTACCGACGGCGCGCATCTGGTGCTGACCTCGCAGACCACCGGCGCGGCCAACGCGTTCACGGTCACCTCCAGTGGCGGCGACGGCGGCCTGGCGCAGCTGGATTTCGATCCCGCGACGGATACCCCGACCATCAAGGCGCAGGACGCCTTGTTCACGGTCGACGGCACGGCGGCCAGCAGCCCCACCAATACGACCTCGACGGCGATCGACGGCGTGACACTGTCGCTTGCCAAGACCGGCTCGAGCAGCATCACCATCAGCAACGACACCAGCTCGGTCAGCACGGCGATGCAGTCGCTGGTCACCGCCTATAACTCCTTCGTTTCGACCTACAGCACGCTGACCAAGTACGACGCGACCAACCAGCAGGTCGGCGCCCTGATCGGCGATGCCACGGTCAATTCGATCAAGAGTCAGGTCTCCCAGCTGCTGGGTTCGCAACTGACCGGCGCCACCGCCAGCCCGCGCTCGCTCAGCGACCTGGGTGTGTCTTTCCAGGTCGACGGCACGCTGAAGTTCGACACCACGAAGCTGACCTCCGCGCTGAGCTCGAACCCGAGTGGCGTGAAGGACCTGCTGAGCGGCACCAACGGTATCGCGCCGAAACTCGACAAGCTGGTCACCGGCTGGACCTCGTCCAGCGGCATCCTGACCCAGCGCACCACCAATCTGAATGCCAAGCTCAAGGACCTGGCCGATCAGCAGACCGCCTGGGACTCGACCATGACCGACTACACGAAGCGCCTGACCACGCAGTACACGGCGCTCGACACCATGATGACCAAACTCAGCAGCACCAGCAGCTACCTCACGCAGCAGTTCGACGCGCTGACCAAATCGTCCTGATCGCAGGACAGGAAACCCACATGGCACTTGGATACTCCCGCGGCGCTGGCGCCTACCAGCAGGTCCGCACCGGTGGCGGCCTCGAGCAGGCCGACTCGCACGGTCTCATCACCATGCTCATGGATGGCGGTCTGGAACGCATTCGCCTGGCGCTGGCGTGCATGGCTACGGGCAACGTCGCGGGCAAGGGCGAGGCCATTTCGAAGACGATCGAAATCGTCGGCGGTCTCCAGTCGGGCCTCAATCACGACGTGGCCACGCCGCTGGTTTCCCAGCTGGACGCCCTGTACGACTATATGAGCCGCCGTCTCGTACACGCCAATCTGCATAACGACGCCGAAGCCCTCGAAGAAGTCGCGCGCCTGCTCGGGCAGATCCGCGACAGCTGGGTGGCCATCCCGGTCGAGGCTCGTCAGCTCGCCGGAGCAGGCGCATGAACGACACCCTCTGGTGCGACCTCCCGCGCGTCCTCGACCTGACCGAGTCCATGCATGCGGCCGCCAGCGAAGGTCGCTGGGATGAGCTCACCGAACTCGAAGCCCAGCGCGAGCCTGTCCTGCGGCAGGGCAGCATGCGTCCGGCCCCCGAAACGCTCGAGTCGCTGAAGTCCATCATGTTGCTGGATGGCCTGATCAAGGACCTCGTCTCGGCCGCTCGCGACGAGACCGCGGCGCAGTGGGACACGTCCCGTCGGGTTCGCCGCGCCGTCGCCGCGTATAATTCGTTCTGATCGACACATCCTTTGGCGGGGACGGACGGATGACTGACGAAGCGTGGAAGGCATTCTCCGATCGCGTAGCCTGGGATTCCCGGTTTCACGCCACCTGCGAGATCACCGAGCGTCCCGATCCGGCCGGCCTGGCCTTGATCAACGACCGCAACACCAACGTCCTGGTCGCCGTGTCCGCCCTCATGGACCGGCGCAGCGACACTGGCGAGGACGACAGCCCCCTGACCCAGGAAGTGGCCCGTCTGGACGCCAAGCTCAACGTCCTGATGGAGATCGTCAACCGGCTCCTTCTGCCTCAGTCCGTCCTGCCACCCCGCATTCCGGTCCGCGTGAACGCCGCCGGCGCCGCCTTGCCATGGGACGGCCTGCCCGCCGTGGGCACCCCGGTGATGCTGAAGCTGCATTTCGACGTGTGCCGGGCCCTCCCGCTGGAGCTGCCGGGCGTTCGCCTCGCCGGTCCCACGGACGGCAAGGGCTTCATCGCCTTCGAGGGCCTGACGGAGTCCGTCCGCGACGGTATCGAGCGACTGGTGTTCCGCCAGCACCGCCGCCAGGTCGCCGAAGCACGAGCCCACGCACGGCCTCAGGACGGCTCGGGCGAGTGAAGTGACCTTTTACGTCACGTGACGTAGGAACGTCGCGTGGCGTCCTGCGTCACATTCGTGACGCGTGTTGTCAGGGCTGACACCAAGGGGCGCCCTCACGCCGTCATCACTTGCCGAAAAGGTTTTCCTCACACCTCCGCAAGCCCCGTACTTACGTGAATGTCGGCCTTGTGGCGCCAGAATTCCGGCGTTGGCACGCTCCTTGATTGATACCTTGCAACGAAGGCGACGGGATTCCATCGCGAACCCGCTCACGGGCCTTCGATCACACGCAACGTGAGGTATCTCAGGATGAAGTCTTCCAACTTTCTCGTCGTCGAATCCGACGCATCGCGCGCTGAAACCGTCGCTTCCGCGCTGGCTTTCCTGGGTTACCGTCCCGTGCTCGCTCATCGCATGCAGGCTGCGGACGCCGCCGAAGGCTGGCGCGCCGCTTATGTCGGTACGGTGGAAGACGAAGCCGAACTCGAAGGCTATCTGGCCGCCCTGGGTCGCCACGGCCGCAACCTGCCGCTCCTGGTCTCGGCCGATTCCCCGGTCGCCAGCGCGCTGATCGCCGGCGACGACGCGCAGAGCCTCAACGTCGAGCTGATCGACATGCCGCTCCGCTACGAGCGTCTGTCCGAGGCCCTGCGCACCCTGCAGTCGCGCATGCAGCCGGTTCAGAACCACCTGCGCTTCGTCGGCCAGTCCGGTCCCATGCAGCGCGTCAACGCGCTGATCCGCCAGGTGGCGCCGTTCGATTCGAGCGTCCTCGTGCTGGGTGAGTCCGGCAGCGGTAAGGAGCTGGTCGCCCGCACCATTCACGACTGCTCGCCGCGTCGCGACAAGCCGTTCGTCGCGATCAACTGCGGCGCCATTCCGGCGGAACTGCTCGAAAGCGAACTGTTCGGTCACGAGAAGGGCGCGTTCACCGGCGCGATCAGCACCCGCAAGGGTCGTTTCGAAATGGCCGAGGGCGGCACGCTGTTCCTCGACGAAATCGGCGACATGAGCCTGCCGATGCAGGTGAAGCTGTTGCGCGTCCTGCAGGAGCGCGTTTTCGAGCGCGTCGGCGGTAACCGCCCGCAGCGCTGCGACGTGCGCATCATCGCCGCGACCCATCGCGACCTCGAAGGTGCCATCGAGCGCGGCGGTTTCCGCGAAGACCTGTTCTATCGCCTGAGCGTGTTCCCGCTGGAAATGCCGGCCCTGCGCCAGCGCCTCGAAGACCTGCCGGCCCTGATCGCCGAGTTCAACCAGCGCCTGCTGCAGCGTGGTCTGACCTCGGTGCGCTTCGCGCCGAGCGCCATGACCGCCCTGTGCCGTCACCCGTGGCCGGGCAACGTGCGTGAGCTGTCCAATCTGGTCGAGCGTATGGCCATCCTCATGCCGCAGGGCGAGGTCCGTGCGGCCGACCTGCCGGAAAAGTACCGGGGCGCACTTCCGATCGAGGAAGTGTCGGGTGCGGCACTCATCGCGATGATGGAAGCCGAGCCGGAGCCGGTGGTCGAGACCTTCGGTTTCTCCAACGACAGCGATCCGGCGGTGCTGCCGCTCGGTGGCCTCGACCTGAAGGACCACCTGGCGGGTATCGAGATCGGCCTGATCCGTCAGGCGCTGAACTCGGCCAACGGTGTCGTCGCCCATGCGGCCAAGCTGCTGCGCGTCCAGCGCACCACGCTGGTCGAGAAGCTGCGCAAGTACGGCCTGTCGGAAACCGTGCAGGCCGGTTGAGTCGCGTCGGTTTGGCACACCTCGTGCATCGGGTGTCGGTAAGCCGATAACGCGTTGGAAAACCGTCATGACCACGATCGATGTGAACAGCCTGCTGCTCCAGATGCGCCGCATCAGCGCGCAGACCGAGATGCCCGCGATCCGGGGTGTCGGCGAAACGGGGCAGGCGGCGAAAGGTTCCTTCGGTGACGTGCTCAAACAGTCGATCGACGGTGTCGCGCAGTCGCAGGCCAAGGCATCGCAGATGGCGTCGGCATTCGAGCGCGGGGACCCGGGTATCGATCTGGCGCAAGTGATGATTCAGGGCCAGAAGGCGGATCTCTCCTTCCGTGCCATGACCGAAGTGCGCAACAAGATGGTCGATGCGTACAAAGAAATCATGAACATGTCGATCTGATCGCGTTGATCCGATCCGGCATGAGCAACCTCACAGGATTCGAGTTTTCCCCATGGCAGATAACGGCGTCGCCACCACGGATAGCAGCACGGCCTCGCGCATGGACTCTTTGAAGTCCCTGTCGCAGACGCCGGCCGCCCGTCAGCTCTTCATGCTTGCCGGTATCGCGGGTGCGGTGGCGATCGGTATCGCCGCGGTCATGTGGTCGCGCGCACCGAACTACGGCCTGCTGTATGGCGGCCTCGAGCAGAAGGACGCCGCCGCGGTCACGCAGGCGCTGCAGGCCGGCAATACCCCTTACACGCTCAGCACGGACGGCAGTTCCATCTTCGTCCCGGCCGCCGACGTCGCCGGCGTGCGCCTCAAGCTGGCGGGCCAGGGTCTTCCGCAGGGCAGTGCCGCCGCCGCGCTGCCGCAGGCCGATTCGCCGTTCGGCATGAGCGATATGGCTGAGCGCTCGCGCTACCAGTCGCTGCTCGAAACGGACCTCTCCAACACCATCGCGGGTCTGCAGTCGGTACGTGGCGCGCGGGTGCACCTCGCGCTGCCGAAGCCTTCCGCCTTCGTGCGCGACAACAAGCCGGCTTCGGCGTCGGTGGTCGTGTCGCTTTATCCCGGTCGCCAGCTGGATCAGGGCCAGGTCGCCGCCATCGTTCATCTCGTGGCTGCCAGCGTGCCGGACCTCGATACGCGCCAGGTGTCGGTGATCGATCAGACCGGCAACCTGCTCACCGTCAGCGACCCGGACAGCGCCTCCGCGATCGGCGACAGCCGCCTTCGCCTGTCCAATCGCATCGAAGCCACCTACACGCAGCGCGTCGAAGACCTGCTCACGCCGCTCGTCGGTGCGGGTAAGGTGCGTGCCCAGGTCTTCGCCGACCTGGACTTCTCGCAGACGGAGAAGGCCAGCGAGGTGTTCAATCACGAGAACCCGGCGCTGCGCAGCGAACAGACCAGCAGCGACACGCGTACCGAGCCGAACGGCAACGCCGGTGTGCCCGGTGCGCTGAGCAACCAGCCGCCGAACACCGGTGGTAACCCGACGGCGGCCAACCCGGCCGCCGGTAACGGCAAGCCCGCCGCCGGCCAGAACGCCAGCACGCAGACCGCCGCCACGCCGACGCAGCAGTCGCAGAACGCGACGCGCAACTACGAACTCGATCGCACCGTCAGCCATGTCACGGACCCCGCCGGCAAGGTGGCGCGTCTGTCGGTGGCCGTGGTCGTGGACAACAAGCAGGTGCCGGACAAAGACGGCAAGATGAAGAGCGTGTCGTTCACGCCGGAAGAGCTGACCCGCCTGACCGAACTGACCAAGAACGCGGTGGGCTTCAGCGCGGACCGGGGCGACAGCGTCAGTGTCATCAACGAGCCGTTCCGTGCCGCCGTCGCCGAGGAAGAGCCGCAGGGCATGCCGTTCTACGAGCGTCCCGGCATGCTCGACCTGATCAAGCAGGGGCTGGGCGTGATGATCGCGCTGATCGTCGGCTTCTTCGTCCTGCGCCCGATTCTCAAGGGGCTGCTCAAGCCCGCGCCGATCGCCATGAACAACGTCGCGCTCGCCGGTCCGATGCCTTCGGTGTCGGTCATGGTGGACGACGACGACATGTCGCCGGATCGTGTCAGCACGTCCTCGCCGCAGCTGGGCTCGCCCGCGCTGCTGGCTTACGAACAGAAGGTGGGTCTCGCCAAGCGTATGGCCGCCGAAAATCCGAAGCAGATCGCGCAGGTCGTGAAGAGCTGGGTATCCGACGATGGCAGCTGAGTCGAAAGAGGCCCTGACGGGCGCACAAAAAGCGGCGATCCTGCTTCTCACCCTGGGTGAAGAAGACGCCGCGTCCATCCTCAAACACCTCGGCGCGCGCGACGTGCAGGCCGTGGGCTCGGCGATGGCCGCGCTGAAGAACGTCAGCAAGGAGCAGGTCGAGCTGGTGCTCACCAAGCTTCAGGAAGACGTCGGTCAGCATACGTCGATCGGCGTGGGCACCGAGGAATACATCCGCCGCATCCTCGTCAACGCACTGGGTGAGAACAAGGCCGGCGGTCTCATCGACCGCATCCTGCTCGGTCGCAGCAGCAAGGGTCTCGAATCGCTGAAGTGGATGGAAAGCCGTGCCATCGCCGAGATGATCGGGCAGGAACATCCGCAGATCATCGCGCTGGTGATGGCGCATCTCGAGTCCGATCAGGCCGCCGAAGTCATCGGCTACCTGCCAGGCCGTACGCGCAGCGACGTGGTGATGCGTATCGCCACACTCGACGGTGTGCAGCCGCACGCGCTCAACGAACTCGACGAAATCATGGAACGCCAGTTCTCAGGCAATTCCAACAAGCTGAAGTCGGCGACCGTCGGTGGCCTCAAGGCGGCCGCGGATATCCTCAACGCGATGGAAACCTCGCGTGAGGCCGAACTCATGGCGTCGATCCGCGGCATCGATTCGGGCCTGGGTGAGCGCATCGAAGAACTGATGTTCGTCTTCGACGACCTCGCCGACCTCGACGATCGCAGCATGCAGACGCTGCTGCGCGAAGTACCTTCGGCGCGCCTCATCACGGCCCTCAAGGGTGCCGAGGTGGCCATTCGCGAGAAGATCTTCGCCAACATGTCCAAGCGTGCGGCCGACATGCTGCGCGACGACCTCGAGGTCAAGGGTCCGGTCCGTCTCTCCGAGGTGGATGCGGCACAGAAGGAAGTGCTGGCTACCGCGCGCCGCCTGGCTGACGCGGGCCAGATCAATCTCGCCGGTGGCGGGGAAGAGTTCGTCTGATGAGCCTTACCTCGATCCTCGCTCGCGAGCGCGTCGACCAGTTCGAACGCTGGGAGCTGCCCGTCGTGGGTGGTCCCGAGCCGCGCGAGGTCGTCGAGCAGGAGGACGATGGTCCGCACCGGCCGACCGTGGCCGAGATCGAAGCGATCGAGCGCCAGGCTCGCGAAGAGGGTTTCCATGCCGGCCTGAGCGAAGGTCGTGCGATGGCGAAGCGCGAACTGGATGCACAGGTCGCGCGTCTCGACGCCTTGTTCGCCGCCGTGGAGCGCCCGTTCGCGGATCTCGACGCCGACGTGGCCGGTGATCTCGCCGTGCTCGCCACCGTCATCGCCGAGCGCGTGCTGGGATATGAGATCGCGACGCGCCCCGAAAAGATCGTCGACGTGGTTCGTCAGGCCGTCGACGTGCTGCCGGCTGGCAGCCGTCAGCTGAAGATTCACCTCAACCCGGCGGATGCGGCGATCGTGCGTGAGCACCGGTCGTCGGTCGATCACGAGGGTTCGATCGTCGACGACGCCGCGCTCGAGCGCGGTGACGTGCGCCTGGAGAGCGAGCACTCGCGCCTGGACGCGCGCCTCCGGACGCGACTGGCCGCGGTGATCGACAGCGTGCTGGAAGGCCGTGTCGAAGAGGCGGAAGCCGATGCGCTGGACGAACCGGCATGAACGCCGAATCGCATACCGCCGGACGCGTCGCGCACTGGCGTCAATCGCTGGCGGCGCAGCGCGCAAGCGCCGAGGGCGTCAGCCCGATGCAGGCCGAAGGCAAGCTTCGCCGCGTCGTCGGCCTTACGCTCGAGGCCGTCGGCTGCGAAGCGCCGGTCGGTGCCCGCTGCATGGTGACCTCGGCGAACGGCAAACAGCTCGAAACGGAAGTGGTCGGTTTTTCCGATGGCCGGCTTCTGCTGATGCCCACCGGTGAAATGCACGGTGTGCTGCCCAATGCGCGCGTCACGCCAGTGGCCGCCGTGTCGGGCATTCCCGTCGGTGATTCGCTGCTCGGTCGTGTCATCGGCCCCGACGGCGTCCCGCTCGACGGTCAGGGTCCGTTGCTGGCGCGCGAACGGGTACCGCTGCGCCGCGACCCGATCAACCCGATGCTGCGCCAGCCGATCGATACGCCGCTCGATGTCGGCGTGCGTGCGATCAATTCGTTGTTGACCGTCGGTCGCGGCCAGCGTATCGGCCTGTTCGCCGGTTCCGGCGTCGGCAAGTCGACGCTGATGGGCATGATGACCCGTTTCACCGACGCCGACGTCGTCGTGGTCGGTCTGATTGGCGAACGAGGCCGCGAAGTAAAGGAATTTGTCGACCATACGCTGGGCGAGGAAGGTCGCCGTCGCGCGGTGGTCGTCGCCGCCCCCGCGGACGCGCCGCCGCTCAGTCGCCTGCGCGGCGCTCAGGTCGCGACCGCCGTGGCCGAGCATTTTCGCGACCAGGGCAAGCGCGTCCTGCTGCTGATGGATTCGCTCACCCGTTATGCCCAGGCGCAGCGCGAGATCGCGCTCGCGATCGGCGAACCGCCGGCCACCAAGGGTTATCCGCCGTCCGTATTCGCGATGTTGCCGGCGCTGGTGGAGCGCGCGGGCAACGACGCGGAAGGTCGCGGCTCGATCACGGCGTTCTACACCGTGCTCACCGAAGGCGACGATTACCGCCACGATCCGATCGCCGACTCCGCGCGCGCCATTCTCGACGGTCATATCGTCTTGTCGCGCGACATGGCGGAAGCCGGTCATTACCCGGCGATCGACATCGAAGCGTCGATCAGCCGCGTCATGCCGGCGGTCGTCAGCAAGGATCACATGCGTTCCGCCCAGCGCTTCCGCCAGGTGTATTCGGCGTATCGCCAGCAGCGCGACCTCATCGCGGTGGGGGCGTACCAGAAGGGTAGCGATCCGCGTACGGACGAGGCGATTGCCTTGTATCCGCGTCTTTCGGCCTTCCTGCAGCAGGAAACCGATGTGCCGGTGGATCTGGCCGATGCGGAAGCCGGCCTCGTCGATGTCGCGAGGACTAACTGATGGCCTCGCGTGCCGACCGCCTGCAACCCGTTGTCGATATCGCCGCGGAGAAGGCGGAGGACGCGACGCGTGCGCTCGCCACGCATCAGCGGACGCTTGCCGAGAGCGAACAGCAGCTGGCCGAGCTGCGTCGCTATCGCAACGAGTACGCGGCGATGCCCGATGGCATCGGCGTCAGCGCGTTGCTCAACCGGCAGCAGTTCCTGCAGAAGATCGACATGGCCATCGTGCAGCAGATGAGCGAAGTCCAGCGTCGTGAGCAGGGGCTCGAACGAGCGCGCCAGTCGTGGGCGGAGGCCCGCGGCCGTGCCAAGGCGCTCGAGTCGGTGACCACCAGGTATCGCGACCAGGAACGTAAGTCACAGGATCGTCGGGAGCAGGAACAGGCCGACGAGCGCTCGCAGTACCGCCGTAACCCCAGGGGCTCGGCATGATCTCACCGGAAGCACCGCATGAATAACGCCACTGTCGCCCTCAACCTCGCCCGCCCGGTCAGCCAGGCACCCACGTCCGCGTCGAACGCGACGGCCAGGGCGAACGACGACACGACCCCGTCGAAGCGCTTCGACGCGGTGCTCGACAGCGCGCACGCCCAGGCGCACACCGACGCCGGCGGCACGGTCAGGCCGCATGCGGCTGACGCCCATGCCAGCAGCCGCGGCAACGCACCGTCCGACACGCGTAAGGCGAAGGACGACAGTGCCGATGAGCGCGACGACAAGAGCACGACGTCTGCCAAAGCCGATGACGGCAAGGTCGCGAGTACGAAAGCGGATAAGACCGCCAATCAGGATGACGCGAAGAAGGACGACACGTCCGACAACGACGACACGTCCATTGCCAGCACGATGCTCGCCCTGATCGGCGTACCGCCCAAGGTGACCGAACTGGCGTCGAAGACGCTGGGTGCCCTGAAGGGCGTCGCCGGAAAGACGGGCGATCTCAGCGCTGGCGCGTTGGCCATGGGTCTGCCGAACGCTGCCGCTGCCGCCGTGACGGGTGGCGACGGCAAGGGTGCGATGCTGGCGTCGACCGAGGGCGCCGGTGCCCTTGCCGATGCGACCGCGTCGACGGCCGCCGGATCCCCGCTGGCTGCGCTGCTGGCCGCGCGCACGGTGACCGTGGGCACGGGAAAGGAGGACGCCGCGTCGCCTTCCGATCCGACGACCAGCCCGATGCCGCTGACCCATACGCCCGGTCTGGCACCGGTGGACGGCGCGGCCTTGCAGGTACAGGCCACACAGGCCGCCACCTCGCCGCAGTTCGCCCAGGAACTGGGCGAGCAGATCGCCTGGATGGGCGGTGGTGACGTCAAGGAAGCGCGGATCAAGTTGCACCCCGAAGAGCTGGGCAGCATGGACGTCCGCGTGAATGTCGACGGCGGCAAGGTCAATGTCGCGATCATGGCGCAGCACCCGGCAGCGGTGCATGCCGTCCAGCAGACGCTCTCGCAGCTCGACACCATGCTGGCGCATCACGGCCTGTCGCTCGGCCAGACCGACGTGGGTCAGCGCCAGACCGGGCAGGACGACGGGCATGCCGGCAACGGCGGCGCGGGGCAGGGTGGCGCGGACGATGCACAGGGCGCGACGGTCACCCTGGCGACCTCGCGCGTATCCCGCGGTCTGGTCGACGAAGTGGCCTGACGATCGATTGGGTGACGACGAATTGGCGCGCGTCAATTCGTCGTCGCGGCGACAATGCGTATTCGGGGCGACGACGGCGCGACGCGAGGCGGGATGCGCATCGCGCTACATGTACGCAGATGGCACGTCGCTTGCAACAATACCCGTGAGCCCATCGGGCAACGACGACATCGCATTCGCATCACAGAGGTTTTTCACGCATGGCCGCAGCACAGATGGACGCGCCCGAAGGCGCTCCCGCAAAGAAGAAGGGCAAGGGCAAGTTGCTGATCATCGGCGCGGTCATCGTGCTGGCGGCGGGCGGTGCGGGCGGCTGGTTTCTGATGAAGGGCGGCCACGGCAAGACGAGTGCGGCCGATGCCGCCGCGGCGGCCAAGGCCAAACCGGCGGTTTATCTGCAGCTGGATCCGGCCTTCGTGGTCAATTTCCAGGATGAGGCGGCGCTGCGTTTCCTTCAGGTCGGTGTGAACGTCATGTCTCACGACCCGGAGGCGATCGCCGCGGCGAAGGAAGCCGATCCCGAGATCCGCAATGCCTTGCTGATGCTGTTCTCCGCGCAGGACGTGAAGTCCCTGTCCGACGTCAAGGGCAAGCAGAAGCTGCAGGCCGCCGCGCTCGCCGAGATTCAGCGCGTGCTGAAGGAAAAGATCGGTCGCCCCGGGGTGGACGCGGTCTATTTCACCAGCTTCATCATGCAGTGACGGGACACCCGCAGCCATGAGCGACATTCTCACCCAGGAAGAAATCGACGCCCTGCTCGCGGGTGTGGAAGGCGGTGCCGTCGAAACCGAGGTCGAGCTGCCGCCACCGGGCGGTGTGCACGACTACGATTTCACCCAGCAGGACCGTATCGTGCGCGGGCGTTTGCCCACGCTGGAGATGGTCAACGACCGTTTCGCCCGGTATTTCCGCGCCAACCTGTTCAACGTGCTGCGCAAGTCCTGCGAAGTGTCGGTGCTTGGCGTGAAGATGACCAAGTTCAACGAGTACGTTCACTCGCTGGCGGTGCCGAGCAATCTCAACCTCATTCGCATCAAGCCGCTGCGCGGTACCGCGCTGATGGTGTTCGAGCCGCGCCTGGTGTTCACGGTGATCGACAACTTCTTCGGTGGTGACGGCCGGTACCACGCGCGTATCGAGGGCCGCGACTTCACGCCGACCGAGAACCGCGTGATCCAGATCGTGCTGGCGGAGGCCTTTTCGGCCATGGCGGAAGCATGGGCGCCGGTCCTCAAGATGCAGTTCGAGTTCCTCAATTCCGAGATCAACCCGCAGTTCGCCAACATCGTCAGCCCGACCGAGACGGTGGTGGTGTCGCGCTTCCATATCGAGCTCGACGGCGGCGGCGGTGAAGTCCATCTCACGCTGCCGTATTCGATGGTCGAGCCGATCCGTGAACTGCTCGATGCCGGTGTGCAGAGCGACCGGGCCGAGCGCGATGAGCGCTGGATCCAGAATCTGCACGAGGAAATTCTCGATGCGGAAGTGGAGATCACCTCGATGCTGGCCGAGGCGCGCCTGACCATCGGCGACTTCCTGCACCTGCGCAAGGGCGACATCATCCCGATCAGCCTGCCCGAAACGGCAACGGTCTTTGCCGAAGACGTGCCTATTTTCCGGGGCCGCATGGCCAACTCCGGAGGCAACAAGGCGGTGCAGTTCGATTCGCTGATGCGCAAGCGCGGCGAGGGCAGGGCGATGCCGGTGACCACGACGGAGCCGATGCCCGTACTGGCGTGAAGTGCCGTCAATGGACCGGCTCGGTGACTAACTGCCGTCGAGCGTCAGGTTTCCGCCGAGCGTCACTTTCCGGGCGCGAGACGTGACCGGAAAGCGTCGTTCAAAGCACTGAAAAAACACGGTAAATTTACAGTCTCCAGCGTTTCGACAGCGTGGCACGCGGATTGCTTCATAGCTCCCGTAACCCGGTAACGACACTCTGGAACGGACATGAACGAATCCACGCTCGACAATATCGAAGGCACCGATGCCGCCCTGGCCCGGACCATGGGGCTCGGCAGCGAGGTCAACCTCGACGTCATTCTCGATGTGCCGGTCACCATGGCCATGGAAGTGGGCCGGACCAGGATCAGCATCCGCAACCTGCTGCAGCTCAACCAGGGCTCCGTCGTCGAGCTCGACCGCGCCGCCGGTGAGCCGCTGGACGTCTTCGTCAACGGTACGCTGGTCGCCCACGGCGAAGTCGTGGTCATCAACGAGAAGTTCGGTATCCGGCTGACCGACGTGATCAGCCCGGCCGAGCGCGTCCGCAAGCTGCGGTGATTCCCATGCGCCGTACTGTCGCCGCCTTCGCCGGTGGCTCCCTTCCCTGCGCCCTGATGGCGGCTCCGGTCGCCGCTCCGGCGGTCGATTCGGGCGCGGAACTGGTCCGCGTCCTGATCAGCCTGCTCGGCGTCGTGGCGCTCATTTTCTTCGTCGGCTGGATGGCTCGTCGTGCTCAGGCACGGGTGAGTCCGGGTGGCCGGAAGATCCGCGTCATCGAATCGATGCCCGTGGGCATCAAGGAAAAAGTGATGTTGCTGGAGGTTGGCGGCACGCAGATCCTGGTGGGTGCGTCGCCTGCGGGCGGGCTGCGTACGTTGCATGTGCTGGAGACGCCGGTGTCGGACGATCCTTCCGTGCCCGCGGCCCCTGCGATGCGTGGGTTTCGGGACGTGCTTGCTCAGTGGAAGCGGTCGTGAGGGGGGCTCGCGTCGCCCGCGGGGCGGGCTCCTTCAGGCGCTGCTGCCTGTGGGTGGGGTTTTTTGTGTCGCTGCTGTTGCCGCTGGCTTCGTTCGCGGCGGATCCGCCGGGCATTCAGCTGCTGAACGTGCAGCCGGGCGCCAATGGCGGCCAGACCTGGTCGCTGTCGATCCAGATGCTGGCGCTGATGACGGCGCTCACCGCGCTGCCGGCGATCCTGCTGATGATGACCTCGTTTACGCGGATCATCATCGTCCTGGGTTTCCTGCGCCAGGCGCTGGGTACCAACAGCACGCCACCCAACCAGGTGATCCTGGGGCTGTCGCTGTTCCTCACCCTGTTCGTGATGACGCCGGTGATCAACAAGGCGTATGACGCCGGGATCAGGCCGTACATGGACGGTCAGATGACCGTGCAGGACGCGCTGCCGCTGGCCGCCGCACCGTTCCGTCACTTCATGCTCGAGCAGACGCGTGAGCCCGACCTGCAGCTGTTCACCAGGCTGGCCGGCGAGCAGCCGTACGCCGACAAGGACGCCGTGCCGTATCGCGTGGCGTTGCCCGCCTTCGTCACCAGCGAGCTGAAAACCGCCTTCCAGATGGGCTTCCTGCTGTTCATCCCGTTCCTGATCATCGACCTCGTCGTGGCCTCCGTGCTGATGTCGATGGGCATGATGATGGTCTCGCCGATGATCATCTCGCTGCCGTTCAAGATCATGCTGTTCGTGCTGGTCGACGGCTGGACACTGCTGCTCGGCACGCTGGCGGGGAGCTTCTTCCAGTGACGCCGGAATCGGTCATCGCGTTCGGCCAGCAGGCGCTGCACGTCGCCATGCTGATCGGTGCCCCGCTGTTGCTCACCGCGCTGGCGGTGGGCTTGCTGGTGGGCATGATCCAGGCCGCGACCCAGATCAACGAGCAGACCCTGAGCTTCATCCCGAAGCTGATCTGCATGGCGCTGGTGATGATCATCACCGGCCCGTGGATGCTGCGTACGCTGGTGCAGTTCACCCGCACGCTCATCGAGAGCCTGCCTCAGGCGGTGCGCTGATGCCGATCGACCTGGGCCAGCTCGAGGGGTGGGTCGGCGGCGCCATGTGGGCGCTGGCCCGCATCTCCGGGCTCATGCTGGTCGCGCCGGTACTTGGCTCGACGATGATCCCGATGCGTATCCGCCTCGGTCTGACCGTGCTGCTGACCATGGTGCTGGCCCCGCTGGCGCCGCTGGATATCCGGCCGCTGTCGGCCGCGGGCGTGGCCGTGATGTCGCAGCAGGTGCTGATCGGCGCGGCGCTGGGCTTCATCCTCAAGCTGGTTTTCGAGGCCGTGGCGTTTGGCGGCCAGTTCCTCTCGCAGGCCATGAGCCTGGGTTTCGCCGAGACGGTGAACCCGGGTGTCGGCGGCACCACGCCGGTCATCAGCCAGTTCTACACGATGCTCGTCACCCTGATGTTCCTGGTGTTGAACGGCCATCTCCAGCTCATTTCGCTGCTGGCCGACAGCTTTCGCAGCATGCCCGTGGGCGACGGTGGCATCGGCGCCGATGGCCTGTGGGGCGTCCTGAGCTTCGCGTCGCATCTGTTCTCCGGCGCCGTGCGCGTCGCCCTGCCGGCCCTGACCGCGGTGCTGGTGGTCAACCTCGGTTTCGGCGCCATCAGCCGCTCGGCGCCATCGATGAATCTCTTCGCGGTCGGCTTTCCGATCACGATCTGCCTCGGCGTCCTCGCCGTATGGCTCTCGCTGCGCGCCCTTCCCGGTGCGTTCGACTCGTTGCAGACGGCCGCGTGGGACACCATGCGCCAGTTGATCGGGAGGTAACCGGCCATGGCCGAGGGCGCCGACAACGAGGACAAAACCGAATCACCCAGTGACAAACGCCTTCGCGAAGCCCGCGAGAAGGGCGATCTGCCGCGCTCGCGCGACCTGTCGACCGCCGTGGTGGTGCTGGCGGGCGTCGCCACCCTGATCGCCTCGCGCGACCAGATGTCCATGCACGCGGCCAACATCATGCATGTCGGCCTGCGTTACGGGCGCGATGACCTGTTCGCCGCCAATGGCCTCTACCACGCGATGATGACCGCCGTGATGGAAGGTTTCTGGATGCTGGCGCCCGTGTTCATCGCGACGATGATCGCGTCGGTGGCCGCGCCGACCCTCATGGGCGGACTGAACTTTTCCTTCGAGGCGCTCATTCCGAAGTTCGACCGTCTGGACCCGATCAAGGGCTTCGGCCGGCTGGTGTCCCTCAACGGCCTGGTCGAGCTGGGCAAGTCGGTGCTCAAGCTCATCCTGATCGGCGGCACGCTGGTCTGGTTCCTGCGAAAAAGCACGACCGAGATGTACATGGGCGGCACGGGTCCGGTGGCCGAAGGGATCGCCCGCGCCTTCGGGATCTTCGGCCACGCCTCGCTGATCTTCGCGGTGGCGCTGGGCGCCGTGGCCCTGGTCGACGCGCCCTGGCAGAAGTACAGCTTCACCAAGAAGATGAAGATGACCAAGCAGGAGGTGAAGGACGAGCACAAGGAAAGCGAGGGCAGTCCCGAGCTGAAGTCAAAAGTCCGGCAGATGCAGCATCAGATGGCACGCCGCCGGATGATGGAAGACGTGCCCACGGCGGACGTCATCGTGACCAACCCGACGCACTTCGCCGTGGCCCTGAAATACGACGAAAACCGCATGGGAGCGCCCCGCGTGGTGGCCAAGGGTGTGGACGTCCTGGCCCAGCAGATCCGCGATGTGGCGGGTGGGGCGAAGATTCCTGTGGTCGAAGCGCCTCCGTTGGCACGAGCCTTGTATGCAACTACGGAAATCGGACGCGAAATCCCGTCGGCGCTGTATGTCGCGGTGGCCCAGATTCTGGCCTACGTGTTCCGGCTGAAGCAGGCGATCGCCATGGGCGATCTCCCGCCGGAGCTACCGAAGCAGGAGATCGACCCGGACCTGCTCGGCCCCTACCGCATGGATAACTGACGAATGGCCGCTTCCACCAACCTGATGGGTACGTTCCGGCAGATCGGCCGCCGAGGCGTGGCGGCGCCGGTCGCCATGCTGATCATGCTCGGCATGATGATGCTGCCGCTGCCGCCCTTCATGCTGGACCTGCTGTTCACCTTCAACATCGCGTTGTCGCTGGTGATCCTGCTCGCCACCATGTACGTGATGCGCCCGCTGGAGCTGGCCTCGTTCCCGACGGTGGTGCTGTTCGCCACCTTGCTGCGCCTGGCGCTGAACATCGCTTCCACCCGCGTGGTGCTGCTGCACGGTCATAACGGCCCGGGCGCCGCGGGCAAGGTCATCGAGGCCTTCGCCGAGTTCGTCATCGGCGGCAACTTCGCCGTCGGTTTCGTCGTCTTCGCCATCCTCACCATCATCAACTTCGTGGTCGTCACCAAGGGCGCCACCCGCGTGTCCGAAGTGACCGCCCGCTTCACCCTCGACGCTATGCCCGGCAAGCAGATGGCGATCGACGCCGATCTCAACGCCGGTCTGCTGACCCAGGAACAGGCGCGCGAGCGCCGCCAGGAAGTGCGTGAGGAAGCCGACTTCTACGGCTCGATGGACGGTGCGTCCAAGTTCGTCCGCGGCGATGCCACGGCGGGCATGCTCATCCTCGCCATCAACATGCTGGGTGGCTTCTTCATCGGCATGTTCCAGCATGGCCTGTCGGCCGGCGAAGCCGCGCGTACCTACACGCTGCTGACCATTGGTGACGGCCTCGTCGCCCAGGTCCCCGGCCTGATGCTCTCGATCGCCACGGCGGTCATCGTCACCCGCGTGTCCAAGTCGCAGGAGATGGGCAAGCACGTGATGGGCCAGCTGTTCGGTCAGCCCAAGGCGCTGGGCGTGGCCGCCGCCGTGCTCGGCACGATGGGTCTGATCCCCGGGATGCCGAACATTCCGTTCCTTCTGCTGGCCGGTGGCGCCGGCTTTGCCGCGTGGAAGCTGCAGCAGCGCAAGAACCTCGTTGCCGAGGGTGGCGCCACCGGCACGCCGGGTGCCCCGGGTACCGATCTGGCGCTGGAGTCCGCGCCGCCGGCCGAGCGTCTCGAACTCTCGTGGGAAGACGTGGCGCAGGTCGACACCATCGGCCTGGAAGTCGGCTATCGCCTGATTCCGCTGGTGGACAAGGCGCAGGGCGGCGAGCTCATGGCGCGGATCAAATCCGTGCGTCGCAAGCTGTCGCAGGAGCTCGGCTTTCTCGTCCCGTCCGTCCACATTCGCGACAACCTCGATCTCGCACCGCACGGCTATCGCATTTCGCTGATGGGCGTGCCGATGGGCGAGGCCGAAATCCATACCGAGCGCATGCTCGCGATCGATCCGGGCCGCGTGCACGGCACGATCAACGGCATCGCCACGCGCGATCCCGCCTTCGGCCTCGATGCCGTGTGGATCGAGCCGGGCATGCGCGAGCACGCGCAGACGCTGGGCTACACCGTGGTCGACCCGGCCACCGTCATCGCCACGCACCTGTCGCACATTCTGCAGAACCACGCCCACGAACTCATCGGCCACCAGGACGTACAGCAGCTGCTCGACCGTCTGGCTCAGCAGACGCCGAAGCTGGTCGAAGATCTCGTGCCCAAGCGGCTGTCGCTGGGCGCGGTGGTCAAGGTGCTGCAGAACCTGCTCGCCGAGCGCGTCCCCATCCGCAACTTCCGCGGCATTGTCGAGTCGCTGGCGGAGCACGCGGGTCAGAGTCAGGATCCCGGCGTGCTCGCCGCCGCCGTACGCGTCACGCTCGGTCGTCAGATCGTGCAGGAGATCGCCGGCCTGGGTTCGGAAGTGCCCGTCATTACTTTGGCGCCGGAACTCGAGCAGATCCTGCTGCAGTCGCTGCAGGGTGGCGGTCCGACCGGCGCGGCCGTGGAGCCGGGTCTGGCCGATCGTCTTCAGCAGAACGTCGCCGAGGCCGCACGACGCCAGGAAGCGGCCGGCGAACCGGCGGTATTGCTGGTCTCTCCTGCGCTTCGTCCATGGCTTTCGCGCTTCACGCGTCATGTGGCCCAAAACCTGCATGTACTCGCTTACAACGAAGTTCCGGATAACCGACGCGTCAAGCTGGTGACGGCGCTCGGCAGGTAAGTGGGGAATGAACATGGACACAGGATCGAACGCATGAAAATCAAACGCTTCGTAGCCCCCGACATGCGCCAGGCCATGCGCCAGGTGCGCGACGAGCAGGGCCCGGATGCCGTGATCCTGTCGACCCGTCGGCTGGACGACGGTATCGAGATCATCGCGGCGCTGGATTACGACGAAGCGCTGGTGCGTGAAGCCGGCTTCGGTGTCGATCTTCCGCCGCGCGAGCGCGAGGAAGCCCCGATCCGCGCGCGCCGCGACAACGACTTCGCCGCACGCATCGATCAGGCCAAGGCCGCGACCGCCGCCGCTGTCGAACGTGTGACGCGCGGTGCTCCGGCGCCCGCCGCTCCGCAGGTCGCGAATCCGAATGCGCCGCAGCGTCAGTCGAGCGCCGCGCTCGCCGCCAGCGTCGCCGATGTGGTGCGCGCCGCGACGGTCGCCCCGAACCACAACGCGAACAGCGACGCCGCCGTCAATGGCGTGCGTGCCGAGATCAACAGCCTGCGTGAGATGCTGGAAGTGCAGTTGTCCACGCTCGCCTGGAATCAGATGGACCGCGACCAGCCGCTGCGCGCCCGCGTGCTCCGCGAGATGACCCGCCTGGGCATCGACGGCGACGTGGCTCGCGCGCTCTGCGCCGAGCTACCGCCGGGCATGACCGCCGAGCAGGCCCGCTACCTGCCGCTGGGCATCCTCTCGCGCAACATCCGTACCAGCGGCCGCAACGCCGACACCGCCGGTAGCGCCGTCACCGCTCTGGTCGGAACGACGGGCGTCGGCAAGACCACCACCATCGCCAAGCTTGCGGCGCGTGCGGTGCTCCGCCACGGCGCCTCGAACGTCGCGCTGATCAGTGCCGACCAGTACCGCATCGGTGCGGGCGCCCAGCTGGAACATTACGGCCGCCTGCTCGGCGTGCGCGTTTACAACGCCCACGATGCACAGAGCCTCCGCAACGTGCTGCTCCAGCTGCGTGGCAAGCACACCGTACTGATCGACACCGCCGGCCTGGCCGGTAACGATCCGAAGCTGCAGCAGCAGTTCGACACCCTGCGCGCGATGACCGAGGTGCGTGTCTGCCTCGTGCTTGCCGCGAACGCGCAGGCGCAGGCCATCGACAACGCGATCCGTGCCTACGCGCCGCTGGCGCCGCAGACCGCGATCCTGACCAAGCTCGACGAGGCCCCGCTGATCGGCGGTGCCCTGTCGGCCGTCATCCGCCACGGACTGCCGCTGGACTACAGCACGGATGGCCAGCGCGTGCCGGAAGACATCGCCTCCGCGGATGCGCGCAAACTCGTCTGCCTGGCCGCTCAACTCGTCAAGCAGCGCACCGACGAACCGGACGACGCGATTCTCGCCGACCGTTTCGGCTTCTCCACCGCGCCAGCCATCGCCTGACACCGGGAACTGAAGTAACGTGACCACGGCATCCGCATCCGCACACCCCTTCACGGCAGTGAATTCCTTCATGAACACACACGTCGATTCCACCCAGGCTGCTGGGCTCAACTGGCTCGCCGACCGTCGTCCCACGCGCAGCATCGCGGTGGCGGGCGGCAAGGGCGGCGTGGGCAAGACCACGGTGGCGGTCAACCTCGGCATGGCGCTCGCGATGGGCGGCCGTGACGTGGTCCTGCTGGACGCGGATCTGGCCATGGCGAACATCGATGTGCTGCTGGGCCTGCAGCCCACGCGCCATCTGGGCCACATGCTCGAAGGCGAGTGCCGCATCGAGGACCTGATCCTCCACGCCAACCACGGCCTGAAGGTGATCCCGGCGACCTCGGGCGCGCGCCGCATGGCGCAGCTGCCGAATATCGAGCACGCCGCCGTGATCCGCGCCTTCGACGAATACCCGGTCGCCCCCGAATATCTGATCGTCGACACCGCCGCCGGCATCTCCGACAGCGTGTCGATGTTCGCGGCAGCCTCCGACGAAGTGGTGGTCGTGGTCTGCGACGAGCCGGCCTCGCTGACCGACGCCTACGCGCTGATCAAGGTGATGAGCCGCGAGTTCGACGTGAACCGCTTCCGCATCGTCGCCAACATGGTCCGCCATGCGCAGGAAGGCCGTCAGCTGTTCGAGAAGCTGGCCCGCGTGACCAACCGCTTCCTGGACGTGTCCCTGGATTTCATGGGCATGGTTCCGCACGACGAGTACCTGCGTCAGGCCATCCGCCGTCAGGCGGCCGTGGTCGACGCCTGGCCGAGCAGCCGCTCGGCGGTGGGATTCAAGAATCTGGCCCGGTCGGTCGATACATGGGGTGAACCCGAACCCCGGGTGCAGGGTCGCATCGGCTTTTTCGCCGAACGGAACCACATGGGGGGAGGGCTGCCGCTGTGAGTGTCGCTAGCGAATACCTTGAAATCACTAGAGTTCCAGCGGATCAACTGGTTAAAACGCATGCACCCCTGGTGCGCCGGATCGCCTATCACCTGATGGGCCGCCTGCCGCCAAGCGTGGACGCGAATGACCTCATGCAGGCCGGAATGATCGGACTGCTCGAGGCCGCAAGAAATTACTCGCCGACTCGCGCGGCCAGCTTCGAGACCTATGCGGGCATCCGCATTCGTGGCGCCATGCTGGACGAACTGCGCAAGACGGACTGGACCCCGCGCTCCGTCCACCGGAAGTTGCGCGAGGTGGCTGAAGTAACGAGGCAGATCGAGAACGAAACGGGTGGCGACGCCGAAGACGCGGAAGTGATGAAGCGGCTGGGTATCGACGCCATGGAGTACAACCAGATTCTGGCCGACGCGGCGAGCGCGCGGTTGCTGAGCCTCACGGCGCCGGAAGGCGACGAAGGCGCGGCGATCGACGTCGCGGACCCCGACGCCTCGGGCCCGGAGGGCAACTTCGAGAAGAACGGCCTGCGCGACGCGCTGGCGCAATCGATCGACGGCCTGCCGGAACGCGAGAAGCTGGTGATGTCGCTGTACTACGATGAAGAGCTCAACCTGAAAGAAATCGGTGTGGTACTGGGTGTGAGCGAGTCGCGCGTGTGCCAGATCCATGGCCAGGCCCTGATTCGCCTGCGTGCACGCATGACGGGTTGGAAAGACAAGCAGTGACGGCATCGCGGTGCCGTCGCCGGTAAAGAAAAAGCACGTGGCGGAGAGCAGTTTTGGACAAGAACATGAAGATCCTCGTGGTGGACGACTTTTCCACCATGCGGCGCATCGTCAGGAATCTCCTGGTCGAGTTGGGTTTCACCAACACGCTCATCCAGGAAGCCGAAGACGGTAACGCGGCCCTCGCGTTGCTGCGCTCGCAGCCGATCGACCTCGTCGTCACCGACTGGAACATGCCCAACATGACGGGCATCGACCTGCTTCGCGCCATCCGCGCCGATGCCGGTCTGAAGTCCTTGCCGGTGCTGATGGTGACCGCGGAGAACAACCGCGACCAGATCATCGCCGCCGCGCAGAGCGGTGTTAACGGCTACGTCGTCAAGCCTTTCACGGCGGTCACGCTGAAGGAAAAGCTCGACAAGATCTTCGAACGACTCGCCGCGGCTGCGGGCTAAGGGAATAACGATGAATACGATGCTCTCCCCCGGCCAAGAGGTCGTCCCCGAACTGCGCGAGCTGCTCGAGGCCGACGACGGCGCCGCGTTCGAAAAGGCACTCGACAACCTGATCCGCAGCCGCGAGCAGCACCTGTTCCTGGCGCTGGGCCACCTTGCGCGCGACCTGCACGAATCCGTGCGCCGCCTCGCTTCGGACATTTCGACCGACGGCGTGCCCGGCAACATGAGCGATGCGCGCAAGCATCTGCGTGACGTGCTCGAGATGAGCTCGACCGCGGCGCACCGCACGCTGGACTTCAGCGAAAAGCTGCGTCCGCAGGCCCAGGCGCTGGCGAAGCAGGCCGACGAAGTGCTGGTGCTCGATCATGCCGACCCGGCATTTGGCGCTAACGCGACGGCGCTTGCCGTGCGCGTGGGCGATTTCGCGCAGAGCTGCGACATCGGCCTGGGCGAAATGGTCGAAGCCCAGTCGTGGCAGGATCTTTCCGGTCAGCGCGTGGCGCAGGTCGAGGCGTTCATGGCCAAGGTCGAGTCGTCGCTGGTCGAGCTGGTCCGTCTGACCGGGTCGCTCGCGGGCGGCAATGCGCCGGCCGCGGACAAGGTCAGCCAGGACGAAGTGGATCGCCTCCTCAGCGAATTCGGATTCTGAGCCCGCTATGAGCGTGGAGCTGGACAACGAGCTGCTCAACGTCTTCCTGATCGAAGCGCGCGAACTGCTCGAGAGCCTGGGCGAGCAGCTCGTGGATCTCGAAGCGTCGCCGAACGACACGGAGCTGCTGAACGCGGTCTTCCGTGCGTTCCACACCGTGAAGGGCGGTGCGGGCTTCCTTGGGCTCAATCCCATGGTGGAGCTGTGCCATCGTGGCGAAGATCTTCTGAACGAAGCGCGTAACGGCACGATCGTGCTCAACGCCGCCTTCATGGATGCGCTGCTCGAGTCGCTCGACCTGCTCAACGACATGATGCGCGCCGCCGATGGCGGCGTGCCGATCGAGCCCGCGCCGCGTTCGCTGCTCGACCGGCTGCTGATTCCCGGTCGTGCCGTATCCGCGGCTCCCGTTGCCTTGGCGGTACCGGTCTCTTCGACGGTCGCGGCACCTTCCGCGCCGAAAGCGTACGACCCGATCGAAGATGAATTCGAGGCGATGCTCGACGCCGCGCGCACCGACCGCGCGCCGGCACCGGCCTCGTCCGCGACGATCAACGATGACGAGTTCGAAGCGCTGCTGGATTCGTTGTACGGCACGGGTGCGCCAGGCGCGGACAGCGCAGCGGTTTCCGCATCGGCACCGACGCCCGCACCCGTGGTCGCTGCCGCACCCTTGCCGTCGAGTAACGACGCGATCAGCGACGACGAATTCGAAGCCTTGCTGGATTCCCTTCACGGCACGGCAGCGCCGGGTGCGGTCGGTGGTGCGGCGGCCGTTGTCGCTTCCACGCCTGCGCTCGCCGTGGTTCCCGTCGCTGCACCCGCACCGCCCGCAGTGGCTGCTCCCGCAGCGAAGGTCGCGTCCGCCGCGGCTGGCGAAAAGCGCGCCGCGTCCGCCGCCGACACGACGGTTCGCGTCGACACGCATCGTCTCGACAGCCTGGTCGACGCCGCGGGCGAGCTCGTGCTCGTGCGCAACCGCCTCACCAGCCTCGCCCCGCGCGGTGGTAACGATCCGATGGAACGTGCCATCGGCGAGCTGGAGCGCGTGGCGGAAGACTTGCAGAATGCGGTGCTGCGCATGCGCATGCAGCCCGTCGGCAAACTGTTCTCCCGTTTCCCGCGCATCATTCGTGACCTCGCCCGCCAGCTCGGTAAAGAGATCGAACTCGTCACGGAAGGCGAAGAAACCGATATCGATCGCACCGTGGTCGAGGCGCTCGCCGATCCGCTCGTGCATTTGCTGCGTAACGCGGTGGATCACGGCATCGAGATGCCTGACGTGCGCGCGGCCGAAGGCAAGTCGCGTCTGGGCACGGTGCGCCTCGCCGCTGGCCAGTACGGCGACCGCATCGTCATTACCGTCACCGACGACGGCAAGGGCATGGATCCCGAGGTCCTGCGCCGCAAGGCCGTCGAAAAGGGCCTGATGGACGCCGAGCAGGCCGCGCGTCTGGACGAGCGCGAATGCTACGAAATCGTCTTCCGCCCGGGCTTCTCGACCGCCAGCACGGTGTCCGACATTTCCGGCCGCGGCGTCGGCATGGACGTGGTCAAGACCAAGATCGTCGAACTGGGCGGCACGCTGTCCATCGACTCGCGTGTCGGTCATGGCAGCACGGTACGCCTGTCGGTGCCGCTGACGCTGGCGATCATGCGCGTGCTGATGGTTCGCGTCGGTCATCGTCTGCTTTCGCTCCCGCTGTCCAATGTCACCGAAGTGTTCGAGCTCGTTCCCGGTCAGATCCAGGAGCTCGACGGCCGCATCGTCGCGTCGCACCGTCAGCGCGCCTTGCCGCTCGCCGACCTCGGTCACTGGGCCGGGGTGAGTGGGAAGGGCGGCCATGTCGTCGTCGTGCAGATCGGTCACCAGACACTGGGTTGCCTGGTCGACGAAGTGCTCGGCCGCGAAGACGTCATGGCCAAGCCGCTGGGCCCGTTCCTCAAGGACGTTCCAGGTGTCGCCGGGGCGACCATCACCGGTGACGGGCGTATCTCCCTCGTGCTCGACCTTGCCGGTCTGGCCGATGACAGTGGGCAGGTGCTGCCTTCATTGAGGATGGCTGTCTGACATGGATATCGTGAGCGTCGTCGGCACGATCCTGGCCTTCGTGGTCATCATCGTGGGGACCATCCTCAAAGGCTCGAGTCTCGATGCCCTGTGGAACCCGGCGGCGTTCGTCATCGTCTTCCTCGGCACCCTGGCCGCGCTGCTGGTGCAGACGCCGGGGCCGGTACTCAAGCGTGCGTGGAGCATGCTGCCGTGGGTGTATCGCCCGCCGGATATCGAATCGGAAAACCTCGTCAGCCGCATCGTCGGCTGGAGCGAGATATCCCGGCGCACCGGCCTGCTCGGGCTGGAACCTGCCATCGAGCGCGAATCGGACCCCTTCATCCGTAAGGGGCTTCAGCTTTTGGTGGATGGCACCGAGCCGGACGCCATGCGCTCCGTGCTCGAGGTGGAAGTGCTCGCACGCGAGCACAACGACATCGAAGCCGCCAAGGTGTACGAAAACGCCGGTGCGTACTCGCCGACGATGGGCATCATCGGTGCCGTCATGGGCCTCATGTCGGTCATGCAGAACCTGGCCGAACCGAGCAAGCTCGGCCACGGCATCGCGGCCGCCTTCGTCGCCACCATTTACGGTATCGGCCTGGCCAATCTGCTGGCGCTGCCCATGGCGTCACGCCTGAAAGGCCTGGCCCGTCAGCGGTCGCAGATGCGCGAGATCCTCGTCGAAGGCCTCGTCTCGATCGCCCAGGGCGATAACCCGCGGCACATCGAGAGCAAGCTTCAGGGGTTTCTCTCGTGAAGCGCCGCCACCACGAAGAGCACATCAATCACGAGCGCTGGGCGATCCCCTATGGCGATCTGATCACGTTGCTGCTCGCGTTGTTCGTGGTGATGTACGCGGTATCGGCCGTCAACGAAACCAAGTTCAAGGTGATGGCGCAGTCCATCAACGAAGCCTTCAACGGCACGGGCAAGGTGATCGAGCCGATCCGCGAGGCGACGCCCGCCGCGCAGGTGCCGTTGCCGAATCAGTCGCGTGCGCCGGCCGCCGCGCCCATCGCCCGCATCGACGTGCCCGTTCCGCCGCGCAACCTGCCGCTGCCCGGTCACGAAGGCGCCGCCGCCGAGCGTCAGGAAGCGGCCAGCACGAATACCGCGACGGCGGCGAACACCACGGTCGGCAAGACCGAGGACGCCAGCCTCAGCCAGATTTCCGACGAAGTGAAGCGGGCGATGAAGCCGCTGATCGACAAGAGTCTGGTCAACGTGCGGCAGACGCCGGACTGGCTCGAGATCGAGGTCAAGACCGACATGCTGTTCCCGGTCGGTGTCGCCAGACTGCAGGCGCCGGCCGATGACGTGCTGCGCAAGCTGGCCGGCATCCTCGCGCCGTTTCCGAACCCGATGCGTATCGAGGGCTATACGGATAACACGCCGATCGCCACGCCGACGTTCCCGTCCAACTGGGAGCTGTCCGCGGCACGCGCCGCTACCGTGGCGCGTCTGCTGACGACGACGGGTGTGGATCCGCATCGCGTGGGTATCGTCGGCTGGGGCGAGTTTCGTCCGATCGTGGCGAACGATACCGACGACGGACGCAACCGGAACCGCCGCGTGCTGATTGTCGTGATGAGCGACAAGGCGGCCCCGTCGCGTTTCTACAGCGATGCCGCGGCCGCGCCGGCCGGGGGAAATCGCTGATGATCACCTGGGCGGTCTCCAACCAGAAGGGCGGCGTCGGAAAAACCACGACCACGGTCGCGCTGGGCAGTCTGCTCGCCGCGTCCGGCAAGCGCACGCTGCTCATCGACATGGATCCGCATGCCTCGCTGTCCGGTTACATCGGCGTCGAAGGCGGGGCGCATGGCAGCGTCTACGATCTGTTCGGCATCGGTAACAGTGCGATGCCGCTGCCGGTGCGCACGCTGGTGCACGCCACGCAGTGGGACCGGTTGAGTGTGCTGCCTGCGTCGCCCGCGATGATCACGCTGGACCGTCAGCTGGGTACGCGTCCGGGTATGGGGCTGGTGCTTACCCAGGCGCTCGCCGAGCTCGCGCCCGACTTCGACCATGTGCTGCTCGATTGCCCGCCCACGCTCGGCGTGCTGATGGTCAACGCACTGGCGGCGAGCGATCGTCTGCTGGTGCCGACACAGACCGAAGCACTGGCGCTGGCCGGTCTCGAGCGCATGCTGCGCAGCCTGTCGATGATCGAGCGCTCGCGCGGTCGTCCGCTGCCACGCACGATTGTGCCGACGATGTTCGATTCGCGGACGCACGCCTCGCGCGTCTGCCTGGATCAGTTGCGCGAGCAATACGGCGACAGCGTCAGTCAGGCCGTCATTCCTACCGATACGCAGATCCGCGAAGCCAGTGCGGCCGGTGTGCCGCTCGCCTCGTGGCCGGCCGCACGTCGCGGCGGTCTGGCGTATCGCCAGTTGCTCGATGAATTGCTGGCGCCTCCCGCGGTTGATGCCGCTTCCACCGTTGCGTCGGCCACCGCGCCCGCGACGGATGCCGCCGCGTGATGCGCGCCATGCAGGATGCCGAGCAGATCGTCGCCGACTATCTTGCCGAGCTGCTCACGCCTGCGGCGGTGCCGGCCGTGGTGCCTCCGAACGAAGTCAAAGTGGTGGCCATCGAGACCTGGCGCAACGCGTCGTCCGAGTCCGCTGCGCCGGTCGTCGACAACCGTTACCTGCTTTGCGTTGCCGCCGGCGTCAAGCTGGCCGTGCCGATGGCCGACGTGAGTCACGTCCTGCCCATACCGCCTTTGTCGCCGCCCAATGTACCGAACCCGGTATGCCTCGGGCGCTGGCGTCATCCCAGCGGTGAAGCGCGGGTCGCGGATCTGGCGGCGATCATCTCGCCGGATATGGCGGGAGCGCTGTCGTCATCGGTCGTTCTGCTCGGCCATCGCGGCTGGGCGATCGCCTGCATCGTCGTCGACGAGCCGGTGGAACTCGAGGCCGACGCCATCCAGTGGCGCACCGGCGCGACCACGCGGCCCTGGCTGGCCGGCATGTCGCAAGAACCCAAGTGCGGCGTGGTCAACACCACGGCGCTGATCGAATGGCTGGAAAAGGAGCTGGGTCCGTGACCGACTCGCAACACAACGCGCAGGGCGCCTGGCTGGGCTTTTCACTCAAGGGGCAGCGTTACGCCGTGGCGCTGAACAGCGTGCGCGAAGTCATCCGTCCGGGTGACATCACGCCGGTGCCGGGTGGTCCTGAAGACGTTCTCGGCATCGTCAACCTGCGCGGTCAGATCGTACCCGTGCTGGACGGCCGTCGCCGCTTCGGCCTCGACGGCGCACTCGAACCGGGCGCGGAAGACGCGCGCCGCGTCATCGTCTTCGAAGACAGCGGAACGGCGGTCGGCATGCTCATCGACGTGATCGGAGAGATGCTTCAGTTCGACGCCGACGAAGTCGACCCGCCACCGCCCGGCCGCGCGAACCGCCGCGACGACCCCGTCACCGGCGTCATCACCCGCGACGACGGCTTCATCGCCCTCGTCGACGTCCCCCGCCTCTGCCGCGCCTGACTGCGGCGGCAGAGGTTACCGCCCCCGCTCTTTGTAGGAGCCAGCCCTGCTGGCGACAGGCCTCCCACCACCGCACAAACCTGCATCTTCAGAATTCCCCCCCACTGAGTTACCGTGTCCCCGCTAACCCCGGAAGCCACCCCGCATGAACCCGATCGTCGGATACATCCTCATCGCACTCGCCGCCCTGAACCTGGTCGGCCTGCTGCTGGTGTTCCGCCGCCTCGGTAACGCGCCCGCGAAACCGGCACCCGCGCCCGTCACCGAACCCGTGCAGACTCCCGCACCGCTGGCCGAACCCGCCATCGATCCGACGGCGCTCAACACGATGCTTCGTCGCCTCGAGAATCGCCTTGGCGATATTGAAGAGCAGGTGCGTCGTGCGCCGACGGTGACGATTGCTTCCGAGCCGGGGAGCACGAGTGACCGGTCGCTGGCACTCGCGCAGCGACTGGCCCGGCAGGGGGCTTCGCCGAAGGACATTGCGGAGACATGTGGGATTTCGTTGACTGAGGCTGAGTTGCTGCATCGGTTGCATTCGGGGCGCTGATTTCAATTGCGTCACCGGGCGATCTGCGAACCTTGCAGATGCGGCTGAAAAACAATTCACCGCCGGCATATTGCTCTCGCAGCCGGAGGCGTTGCGTGATACTTGAACGACAGCCTCTTCTGCGATGTGACCCAACTTGTGAGTGAGCTCAAATCGATGCCTGGCATTCTGAGATTCCTGACGGCTATCTCCTTGGCATCGGGCGCTTTCGTGATCGCCACGATTCTGCCTGGGGGTGCCATGATCGGAGATCGCAGTATAGGTGCCCATGAGTGGTGGACGAACGGAAGCGGGGAGCTGTTCACACTGGCGATCAGCACCTTGGTCGGATCCGGAGTGATGATCCTCAAGCGTGCCCGGTTCAGCCGAGAGTGCTACCTGCTGGGATTTTTGCTTCTGTACCCATGCGCGTTCGCTGTCCAGGCCATCAATAGGATTCCCTTCGATGAGTGGGAAGTCGTTTCATCTCTATTGTTTGGCGTAGCGCAGCTGACGGCGATTGCTCTCTATTTCTACGTCAACCGGCGGGCGAAAGAGTATTTTTCTCGGCACGCTTGACCCGCACATTTTCCGCGTTCGTCCACCGATCGGCATTTCAATAAGGACGGAGACGCACGCGTGCGCTGATCCCGCGTCCTCCGATCATGTGGGTTCTTTTCCGACGGAGATTCGCACCGGCACGCCCTTGGCCGCGGGCGTCTTCGAATCCACGTCGTGGTACCACAAGGGCATAAGCGGGTTCATTTCCGGGTAGTACCCGCCGACGCAGCCCGAAGGCAGATTGAACGCCGTAACGGTGAGGCCTCCCACCGACCGTTCGGCGCCGTCGCCAGCATCGCCAACCAGCGTCACCACGTCACCCACGTGGAGCCCATCGCGCTCGATATCCTGCGGGTTCATCAGCAACACGGATCGCGAGCCCTCGAGCCCACGCAACCGGTCACTATGTCCGTAGATCGTCGTGTTGAACTGATCGTTGGACCGCATCGTGATCAGGTGGTACCGGCCAGGCGCGTCACCGACGCCGACGGCCGAGAGGACGGTCGGCGTGGTGAACCTTGCCTTGCCGGTCTCTGTTTTCCAGTCACGTTCACGCGCCGGATTCCCGCGATAGAAGCCGCCGGCATCGAACATGCGCGCGTTGTAATCCTTGAACTGGTCCGGGTACGTCGCTTCGATCAGATCGCGGATCTTGCCGTAGTCGGCGGTCCACTCATCCCAGCGCCATGTCGGGTTGGGAGGCAGCGTCGCCTTGGCGATGCCGGCGACGATGGCGACCTCGGATCGCAGGTGCTCACTGGCCGGTTTCCGCTTGCCGATCGAGCCATGGATGTGGCTGAAGCTGTCCTCCATCGATACGGACTGGCTTCCCGACGCCTGCACGTCGTCCTCGGAACGCGCGAGGCAGGGCAGGAGATAGGAGGCCTTGCCATGCACGAGATGGCTGCGATTGAGCTTGGTCGCGATATAGACCGTGATCGCCTGCGCGGACCACGCGGTCTCCACGATCTCCTGGTCGGGAATGGCTCGGACGAAATTGCCCCCAAGGCTGATAAATCCTTTCACCGTGCCGGCGAGAATGCCTTCGCAGGTTTCCACCGTACCCATACCCTTGTCGCGCGGCGGCTCGAAGTCGAACTGCCTTGCAAGGACATCGAGCGGTACCAGCTCCGGCTTCTCCGAGATGCCGACCGTACGCTGGCCCTGAACGTTGGAATGACCACGCACCGGGCATGCGCCCGCCCCGTCGCGGCCGATATGACCGCCAAGCAGCAGCATGTTCACCAGCATGCCGATGGACTGAGTTCCGTGGACATGCTGCGTCAGTCCCATGCCGTAGACGGCAATGACGTTCTTCGCGGTGGCGTAGACGTCCGCGGCGGCTTCGAGGTCCGCACGCGTAAGACCGGATTCGCGTTCGATATCGTGCCACGCGGTCGCATGTACCTTCGTGGCGAAGTCGTCGAACTCGCTGGTGTGCTGGGCGATGAAGTCACGGTCGAAGACACCGTCTTCGCCACCTTCGCGACGGGCCGCATCGAGGGCGAACGCATGCTTGCACATACCCATCATTGCCGCGATGTCGCCGCCCGGGCGCACCTGCAGATACATGTGCGACAGCTCGGTGGCGTGGCCGCTCAGCATCTGCATCGGGTTCTGCGGATTGATGAAGCGAACCAAGCCTTGTTCGCGTACGGGATTGAACGTGAGGATCTTGCAGCCCCGCTTAACGGCTTCCTGCAGCGGATGGAGAAAGCGCGGACTGTTGGTGCCCGGGTTCTGGCCGAAGTAGAGGATCACGTCGCACGTCTCGAAGTCTTCGAGTATGCAGGTGCCGACCGGTGACCCGATGACCTGCTTCAGGCCGACCGAGGTCGTTTCGTGACACATGTTCGAGCTGTCGGGCAGGTTGTTGTTGCCGTAGAAGCGCGCGGTAAGTCCGTAGAGGTAGGACTGTTCGAGTGCGGACTTGCCGGAGGCGTAGAAAATAACGGACTTCGGGTCCAGCGTCCTGAGTGTCGCTCCGATGCCTGTGAAAGCTTCGTCCCAGGTGCAGGCGAGGTATTTATCCGTCGCCGCGTCGTAGCGCATGGGCTCGGTCAGGCGACCCTGCATTTCGAGGTCGTAGTCCTGCCAGCCGAGCAACTCCGTAACCGTATGGGCGGCGAAGAAGTCGGGCGTGCAGCGATCCGATGTCAGCTCCCATAGGGTCGACTTGGCGCCGTTCTCGCAGAATTCGAATTTGTGCGGATGTTTTGGCTTGCCCCAGGCGCACGATGTACACATGAAGCCGTGGGGTTTGTTCTGGTGAAGCAGGGTGTCGAGGGAGGCCGGCGTTGGCTTTTCTCGCAGGAGCACCTTGGCCATACCGGAGACGGAGCCCCAGCCACCGGAAGCGCCTTCGTGCTGGATCTCTTCGGCTTTGCGGGATGTCATGACTCGTCTCCGATATCTGTATCCATCGGGACGAGGGAATCATGTGGATCGTGATGGGGGTGGGAACCACGTGTGAGGCATCGCCTCGTCGGCTTTAGCGGCGTTGAGGGTTCGCCAGCAGGCTGGCTCCTACCTTTGTGTGCCGCGGCCTGGGGGACGCGGCACCATCGGTCAGCGTTCGAGGCGGTAGTTGAGGCTGGCGCGGCTGAAGTCTGTCGCGTTCTGCGCTTCGAAGTTCCACTTGTGGCTGAAGAGGTAGCGCAGGGTGATGACCTGACCCGGGTCGAACAGGCCCACGCCGTAGCTGAGGTAGAGCCGGGGTGAGAGGTACTTGCCCACGGTGAATGCCGAGGTGCCACCTAGCGCATCGTTGTTCGATACGCCGATGTCGTCGACACCGATCTTCGAGCCGACACTCTTCGCCAGCAGGTCGCCAGCGGCCGAGCCCAGCGCCTGCGCGGCGGCACCCACCATGTTCCCTTCGCCACCCTTCACCTGCGACAGCGGCTTGCCGGTGACGAGGTAGGAGAGGGCATCGGACTGTTCCATCACGGGGTTCGAGAACACGGTGAGGATGGGGCGCTGCGCGGTGCCGGAGACGTACAGGCCGACCTTCTGCCCGTCGTCGATCGTGGCATTCGGGTTGAGCGTACGCGCCGCGCGGATATTGAGGCCGGGATTGTCGATGGGCGTGCTGGCGAACAACAGCTGACCCTGTTCGATCTTCAGGTCCTGACCGTAGGCCTTATAGGTACCGTCGACGCCGATCTGGCCCTGACCCGTCGTCGCACGACCCGGGCGCTCACGTACATCGAGCTGACCGGTGATACGACCATCGATGCCGAAACCGACCAGGTGAACCTTCTGCCCCAGATCGACGCGGATATCCGCGCTGATCGGCGTCGCTTCAGCGGCGGCCTCCTGCTGTTTGTCATCGACGACCACGACGTCGGGCGACGCCTTGGTCGCGCCGGAACCGGGCAGTCGCTCGACGTTGACGTCCGCCAGATCGATACCGACCTTGCCGGTGACGTTCATGCCCTTCGCATCCTGCACGATCGTCAGGTTGGGCGAAATGATCGCCTTCGCCGCGGGGATGTCGACGGCGGTGAATTTGGAGCCTTCCACGCCGATGCGCATTGTCGCGCCGGTACCGATCAGCGCGGTGCCTTTGATGCCGAGCGTGCCGTCGCCGGAGCGCACCGTACCGTCGACAGCGAAGTTCTTCGCATCGGTGGTGTTTACGCTGAAGCGGCCGTCCTTCAGCTTGAGGCCGGCGCTCGGTACTTCCGCCGCGAAGCTATCGACCACGGCCTGGCCGGTGACGGCAGGATTGGCAACGGTGCCGCCGAGGTTGAAGTTCGCATCGAGGCCGCCCTTCACTTCGGCGAGTTCCGTCGTGAACAGCTCGATGAGGCCAAGGTTCTTCAGATGCAGCGCAACGTTGCCGCCGAGCGCCTGCTGCGCGCCGGTGAGCGATACGTTGCCGGCCAGCGTACCGCCGTCATTGAGGTTGGCGCTGAGCGTCAAACGCTGATTATCGGGCGCAAGCTGCGCATTGGCCGTCAGGTTGTCGTATACCAGCAGAGGCTGGTCGGCGTGGTCGGCATAAGCGACCGTGCCGTGTGCGGAGTGAACATTCGCCTGACCTGACAGGGCGCCGGCGGCGGTGCGACGAATGCTGCCGTCACCTTCGATGATGCCGTCGGCACGCATCGGGCTGTCCGACGCCTCGGCGGCGGTCATGAGCAAGGCCAGCGGCACCTGACGCAGGCGGTAGCTCGCGTCGAGGTTGCCACCCTTGTCCTGCTTGGCAGCCACACAGAGCAGCGGATCGCCGGCCGTGAGGCACAGATCGCTCATGCTCATCGCGCCGTCCTTGTACGCGAGCTGGCTCGCGTTCTGCAGGCGCCAGCGCGGCAGGTTCTGGTAGTCGATGTTGAGCGTGGACAGCGTGCCGTTCCAGGCGCCGTCGCGCAGGCCGCCCGACAGCTGCAGGTCGGCGGTGAGCGGGCGGCCCTTCGCGTCGATACTAAGCTGGTGCTTCTCTTGCGTGCCGTTGGCGTTGACGGCAAGGCGCTCGAACAGCAACCCACCCGCATTGACGCCGGTACCGACAACGGCGAGCTTGCCGCCCGGCGCGCTCACGTCGGGCACATCGGCATCGACGGTCAATGCGTCGATCTTCTGCCCTGCGTAGACGATGGCGCTGCCGCGCACGTTCGCTTTCACCGCAAGCTTCGGCACATTGCCCTTCGCCGAAATGTCACCCTGCACGCGTCCACCCGCGTCAGGCAGCCAGTCCCCGAGCGAGGCGATGGCGAGCTTCAGCGTCGCGTCGTTCGAAGTGTCGCCCCTGGCATCCAGACGGATCGTGCTGCCGCCGGAGGCAACGTCGAGCGTGCCGTTGACGACTTCGCTGGGTTTCAGTGTGAGCTCGCCGTTGCCGCGCAGCGGACGCTGGCGCAGTGTGCCGTCGAGCTTGCGCAGCGTGAGCGTGCCCAGCGGCTGGTTGTCGACCAGACGACCTTCGGTCGACATGTCGAGATTCAGCGCACCCGGCCATTCGGCAAGCAACTGGCCAGGATCGAAGCGGTCGCCCTTGACGTCGAGTTTCCACGCGAGCGCGGGCTGCAGCGTCAGCGTGCCGCTGGCGCCGAGGCTGCCGTTGGCCTGCTTGAGCTGCACGGTGTGCATCGTGATGAGGTCGGGCTTGCCGTCGACATCGAGCGTGAACTTGCCGACGTGACCGGGCGGGCCGATGTCGATATCGCCCGCGGCGTGGTACGCCTCGGCGCTGCCCTTGAACCCGAGCTGGCCGGTGCTGGCGAGATCCTGGCCGGCGACGCTGGCCGGGACCAGTACGTCCTTCCAGTTGAGCGCGAGATCCGCCGACAACGGCGTGGCGGCAATCTCCACGGTGCCCTTTGCCGTGAGCGACCCCTTGACCTGCGGTGAGCCGACCGTGAGTTCGTCCAGCGTCAGGCGCTTGTACTCGTGGTCGAACGCGGCCTTCAGCGGGGCGAGATGCACCCTGTAATCGTTGAGGTCGAGATCGCCGGTGAGGTTGGCGCCGTAGCGGTCGCCGCTGCCTTTCACGGCCAGGCCGAGCGAGGTCAGGCTGCTGTCGCCGATCAGCGGCTTGGGATCGAAGCGGGGCGCGTCGATGGACGCCGTCCACGGGAAGTCGCCGCTCTGCGTCAGATTCGCATCGACCTGCGCGACGAGCGGGAGCGTGAGCTTGACGATGGTGTGGGCCTTGTCGCCGTCGCTATGCGCTTCGACATTGCCCGCGTAATCGATATCGCCGATTTTCCAGCGGAAGCTGGCCTTGCCGTCACCCTGATAGTTCTTGCCCACCGCCAGCGTGCCACCGAGGTCGGCCTGACCATCGGGCGCACGCAGCGCGAGCGTCTTCAGGGCAATGCCTTTCGCGGTCCATGACCCGGCGAGATCAAGCGAGTTGGACTCGAACAGCGGCTGGCCCTGCCGGGTCACGCGGACGTGCCCGACCTTGACCTTGTCCAGCACGATGTCGAGCGGCGGCTTGAGCGAGAACGGCTCGGACGGCTGCGTGTCGGGCTCGCTGGGGCCCAGCGCCACGTCGATCCCGTCGGCGGTGAGCGTGTACACGTGCGCCGTCTTGCGCAGCAGTGCGCCGAACGAGAAGTCGAGGTGCGCCGACGCGACGCGCACGTCCATGCCCTTTCCGTCGCGGTAGCGGACGCCAGCGAGATCGAGCGGGCCGGCGAGACGACCTTCGGCTTTGTCGACGGTCAGGGCGTTGTCGGTGAAACCCTGTGCACGGGCGAGCGCAAAGCGCAGGCCGGATGCCGTGCCGACCATCCACCACAAGGCCAGCACGACGACGAGCAGCAGCGCACCGAGCGCGATACCGATACGGAGAAACCATTTCATGCCGGTGCTGCTCACAGGTCGGGCCCGATGACGACGTGAAGGTGGATGCCGTGTTCGTTCTTGTCGCCGACCGGCACGCCGACATCCGCGCGGATCATGCCGACCGGTGACAGCCAGCGGACGCCCAAACCGGCGCCGATGCGCGGGCTGTAATCGGTGCCCGTGAACGCGTTGCCGGCGTCGACGAAGGCGGCCATGCCCCAGTTGCGGGTGAAGTAGTGCTCGACCTCGGTGCTGCCGACCAGCAGACCTTCGCCACCGATCACGCGACCGTAGCTGTTACGCGGACCGATGCTCTCGAAGTCGTAACCGCGCACGGAGCGATCGCCACCGGCGAAGAAGCGCAGCTGCGGCGGCAGATCGCTGAAGTTGTCGGTCCAGATCTTGCCGGCGGTGCCGCGCAGGATCAGACGGTTGCGGCCCCAGAACGACTGAATCCATTTCACGTCGCCGATCACCTGCGAGAAGCTGGCGTCGGAGAGCAGACCGCCCACGGTGCTGCGTCCGGTGACGGTGATCGACCAGCCGCTGCGCACGAAGGTCGGGTTGTCGCCCTTCTTCCTGCTCAGCGTCACCTCGGGGTAGAGCAGGGTGCTGCGACCGTGTTCGAGGCCCGCGGCGCTGTCGGCTTCATCGCCACGCTTGCCGACGGTGAAGGTGCCGGACAAGGCGCTGACGCCGAGCGTGCGCGTCCAGCCATGCCACAGGCGCGTCTCGTTGGCGACCAGCTGCAACGTGCGCGACTGCGAGGTCACGGTGTTGGCGTCGCGGTAATTCGCGCCGAAGTTGAAGCTGCGCTGGTTGGGGCCGGGCATGGGGATCTGGTACAGCGTGGAGATCGTCTTCAGGCGTGTGGCGACGACCAGCTCATTCTTCCACTTGTGACCGCGATCGTTGATCCAGCGCTTCTCGATACCGCCGCGCAGGCCGGGGCCGGTATCCGTGCCGAAGAACGGACCGCCCGTGTAGATGGTCCGCTTGGCCGGCGCCAGTTCGACGTCGATGTCGATCGTGCCTTCCTTCGCGTTGTCCGTATCGGGGATGACGTTGACGACGGCGAAATAGTCGGCGCCGTTCAACGCCTGTTGCAGTTCCAGAAGCTGGCCCTGCGAGAAGTAGTCGCCGCTCTTGAACGGCACGTAGCGATCGAGGAAACCGTCGCGGAACTGCGAGTTCTTGAAGACGACGTGGCCGTACCGATACCGCTGGCCGGCTTCCCACTTCAGGTTAACCGTGGCGCTGTGCTCGGCCCGGTTCACTTCCACGCTGTGCGTGACGAGCCTGGCGTCCAGGTAACCCGTGGCGGTCAGCGCGCCGCTGACCGCGTCGCGCGCGCCGTCGTAGGCGCCGTCGTTCATGGGCTGGTCTTTGAGGTTTTCGACACCGCGGACGGCGCGACGGATCGTCGGCACCTTCTTCGCGTCGTCATCGACCGTGACAATCACCTTCGTGATCTTCACCGGCGTACCGGGGACCACATGCAGCGTCACCTGCCAGTCGTTGCCGACCTGGTTGAGGTCGCCCGTCGCCGTCGCTTCGTAGTAGCCGTAGGGGCGAAGCGCGGTCTGCACCTGGTCGGGCGCCTTCTCGTAAAGGCGGCGAACCTGCGCGGCGGTGACGTCGCGTTTGGCGTACTGGGAGAGGTCGACGCCGGCGACCACGGCGTTCTTCAGGTTCTCGTCGACACCGTCGACACGGAGAACGATGCCGGCATGCGCGAGCGTGGGCAGGAGGAACCACGGCAGAAGCAGCAGTCCATGGCGTCTGGTAAGGCGCATGAGCGTCCTGTTCCGATCGTGATTCACAAACGCCGTCGCGAGGACGGCAGCCAGGCGGGGTCGCATCCAGCGTCCCCTGACGTCAGGTCTTGGCGTAACTTACCGCGACGGGCGTGTAAGGTCGATACACAAACGTGAACGAGGCTGAATCAACCGGCCTCGTCACCCGAGGTATGCGCGATCCACGCGCCGACCAGAGCGGACACGTACGGAATCGACTGCGCGGCCAGGATGAACATCCACAGCTCGCTTTCCGTATAGGCCGTGCCGTAATGCATGGCCATGCCGATCACGGCGCAGAGCAGGGCGATGGCCATGAGGCCTTCTTCGCGCACCGGTGCGAAGGCGGCGAAGCTGCTGCCACCCATGCGCCGGCTCTTGGCCGTCACCACGAATGCGGTCTTCTCACGCGTCAGGCCATGCAGGATGCCGCGCGCGATGGCGTGCGACAGGCCCATGCTGGCCACCGATGCCATGATGGTGTCGTACCAGCCGCACGGGACACGTGCCCGGTACAGCACCACACCGAAGATAGCCTTGGCGAAGAAGAAGCCGATCACGGGGATCATGAACAGCTGCATCGGCAGGTTGAAGTACTCCGGCGCGTAGATCATGCCCGCGGTCCAGAGCAGACCCATCATCGTGAAGATGAAATGCAGCGCGTCGGCGAACCAGCTGAACCAGCCGGTGAGGAAGTGGAAACGCTGACCGGCGGAGAGCGGACCCTTGCGGGTCATCCAGTTCCAGCGGCCCTTGAGGATCTGCATGGCGCCGAACGCCCAGCGGTAGCGCTGGCTCTTGTACGCCTTGAAGTCCGCCGGGGTGAGGCCCTTGCCCATCAGCTCGTCGACGTAGACCAGCTCGTAACCCGAATGCATCAGGCGCAGGCCGAGTTCGGCGTCTTCGCAGATGGTCCATTCGGACCAGCCGCCGGTGCCTTCCAGCGCCGAGCGACGGACCATGGTCATGGTGCCATGCTGGATGATCGCGTTGCGCTCGTTGCGGTGGTGCATGCCGATGCGGAAGAAGCCGTCGAATTCCCAGGCGGTCATGCGGCGGAAGCGGTTCTTCTCGAAGTCGCGGTGGGCCTGCGGGCACTGCACCACGGCGACCTTCGAGTCGTGGAAGTAACCTGTGAGGGAGGCGAGCCAGTCTTCACGCACCACGTAATCGGCATCGATGACGGCCACCACATCGGCGCGCTCGTCGGTCGCGGTCAGGCCGAAGTTCAGCGCGCCGGCCTTGTAGCCGGGCCACGGTTCGAGGTGGAAGAAGCGGAACTTCGGGCCGAGCTGCTCGCAGTACGCCTTGACCGGCTCCCAGACCGCCGGGTCCTTGGTGTTGTTGTCCAGCACCAGGACTTCGTAGTTCTCGTAGTCCAGCGCGGCCAGCGAGTCCAGGGTCATCTGGACCATCTCCGGCGGCTCGTTGTGGCAGGCCAGGTGGATGGAAACGAAGGGCTGACGCTCGACCGGGTCCTTGGGCAGCATGCCCGCATGACGGATCCAGCTGCGGGCCCAGAGGACCTCGGTGAACTCGAAGCCGTTGATCAGCAGGATGCCGAGGATGGCGATCTGCGCGGGGAACAGCAGGATCAGCATCGCCCAGTCGAACGGGCTGAGGTAGAAATTGAACGGCAGGGTCGCCGACCAGACGATCAGGCCGCAGGCCAGCTGGATCAGCGCCATGAAGAACAGGCGCCCCATCAGCTTGAAGCGGCTGAAGCGCAGGCCGAACCACAGCATCGGGAAGAACGCGATGACCGACGCGGCGAGCGCCTTCCAGGGCCAGCCCACGTCCTCGGTGACCGGGCCGGTGAAGGGGAACTTCAGCTGGCGGTCGGCGTTGAACATGCCCCAGTAGGCGCCGGTGCGGCCTTCGCCCAGGTTTTCCTTCCACGGCTGATCGATGGCTTCGAGGACGTAGTAGTCGTCGATGCCCTTGCGCTTGGCCACGTTGAAGAATTCACGGAGGAAGATCGCCTCGTTGGAGACGCTGGGGTACGCGTACTTGTTGCGGTCGCCGTTGGACGGCCAGCCGATCTCGCCGATGACGATGTGCTTGCCGGGGAAGGTCTTCTGCAGGGCCTGGTAGCTGCCGTCGGTGTTGTTGCTGCCGTCCTCGTTGCGGGTGCCGATGGAGTCGGCGACGCCGGCACGGGTCTCGATGCCGTTCCAGTAGGGGAAGAGGTGGACCGTGATGAAGTCGACGTGGTTCGCCAGCTCCGGGTTCTGGATCCAGACGTGGAACGGCTCGGCCACGGAAACCGGTTGGTGCACCGCGGCACGGACCCGGTCGAGGTACGCCATGATCTGCTCGGGCTTCATGTCGCCGCGGAACAGCGACTCGTTGCCCACGATGACCCGGGTGATCGTCTTGGGATAGCGGTTGGCCTGGGCGATCAGCGCTTCGATCTCGCGCTCGTTGTTTTCGAGGCGCGTGTCGATGTTGGCACCCGCCATGACGTCCAGACCTTCCTTCGCGGCCAGGCGAACCGTCTGCGGGTTCTCCAGCATCGAGTAAGTGCGGATGCGGGGCGAATACTTTCGGACCAGCCTGAGATCGCTGTCGATCTCCGGATCCGTGGCGAAGTCGCCCTTCATCGGGTTCTGGTAGCGCTGGTAGGCGGTGAACGCGAAGCCCGGGATCGGGCCGTGCCAGTCGGTCGGCCCGTTGGGCAGATTGGCTACCAGCCAGAGGCCGAAGTTAAGGCCCGCGACGAGGATCGCGAGGATCAGCGCGGCGAGAATCGGATGGCTTCGTTCGGTCTTGGTGGCTGAGCTCAAAACAATCCCCGGACCGGTCGGCCCCCAAATGGAGTCAGAAGGTAACCGGGGGAGCTTAACCAACGCGAGGGACCGGCTCAACGCATTGCAGCAAAGCCGGTCAGGCTGGCCTCAGAGAAAAAGCCGAAACCGGGGGCCGCAAGCGGGTAGGAGCGCGCCCCGCGCGCGAAAAGCCAACAGGGCGGGGGATGCGGGAAATCCATCGCGCGCAAGGCGCGCTCCTACAGGGGCTGCCGCTTATTTCAGGAGGGAGCGCAGCATCCAGGCGGTCTTCTCGTGTTCCTTGAGGCGCCCGGTGACCATGTCGGCGGTGCCTTCGTCACCTGCGGCCTCGGCACCCTTGATCGTGTCACGCGAGGTGGCGGCGGCGATCTCGTGGCCTTCGACCAGCTGGGCCACCATGTCCTTCCACTCGGGCACGCCCGATTCTTCCTTGATCGAGGTGAGCTTGCCGAACTGGCTGTAGGAGCCCGGGGCGAACACGTCGAGGATGCGGATCCGCTCGGCGACCTCGTCGGCGGCCAGCCACAGGGCGTTGTACTGCACCTCGAACATGGCGTGGAGGCTGTTGAACTGCGGCCCGGTCACGTTCCAATGGAAGTTGTGGGTCTTCAGATACAGCGAATACGTGTCCGCCAGCAGCTTGGACAGGTGCTTCGCGACCGCTTCACGGTCTTTCTTGGCAATACCGATATCGATGGCCATCTCACGACTCTCCTTGGAATGATCTTGCTTTGGATTGAAATCTTAACGTTCGGACCGGACGAGGTGAAATGAAACGTTCCGATGCCGTCCATAGGCGCACGCTATTATTGGCGTCCCCATGAGTACAACCACACCTCCCGCCCGTTCCCCGTCGCCCGATCCGCGCCTGCGCGCGATGCGCGATGCGCTCAATCACGTGGCCAGCCGCGATTTCGGTCGCCTGCTCGGGCGCTGGCGCGGTCTCCAGCGCAAGCCGGATCCATCCCGCGTGGACGCCCTCGCCGCCGATATCGAGGTGTCGCGCGCGCGGCGCGCGGCACGAGCCGCGTCCAAGCCGGCGATCACGGTGGATGCCTCGCTGCCCATCGCGGCGCGCGCGGAAGACATCATCAAGCTGATTCGCGAAAATCAGGTCGTCGTGCTGGCCGGTGAGACCGGCTCGGGCAAGACCACGCAGTTGCCGAAGCTGTGCCTTGCGGCCGGGCGCGGCGAGGCGGGGCTGATCGGTTGCACGCAGCCGCGGCGTCTTGCCGCACGTTCGGTCGCCACGCGCGTGGCCGAGGAGCTGGGCACGCCGCTGGGCGACAAGGTCGGCTTCCAGGTGCGCTTCACCGAGAAGGTGTCCGATCAGGCGCTGGTCAAGTTCATGACCGACGGCATCCTCCTGGCCGAGACCCAGTCGGATCCCTGGCTGTCCGCCTACGACACGATCATCATCGACGAGGCGCACGAGCGCAGCCTCAACATCGACTTTCTGTTGGGCTACCTCCGGCGGCTGGCCGAGCGCCGGCCGGACCTGAAGATCATCGTGACCTCGGCGACGATCGACACCGAGCGCTTCGCCACGCATTTCGGCAATGCGCCGGTGGTCGAGGTCGAGGGGCGTACCTACCCGGTCGAGGTTCGCTACCGGCCGCCCGGTGAGCGCGGCGAAGGCAATGTCGCGCAGCAGATCGCGGACGCGATGGACGACATCACGCGTGAGGATCCGCGTGGTGACGTGCTGGTATTCCTGCCCGGCGAGCGCGAAATTCGCGACACCCATCTGTTGTTGTCGCGCAAGCAGTACCGTGAGACCGAGGTGGTGGCGCTCTACGCGCGACTCTCCGCCAGCGAGCAGGATCGTGTGTTCCGCCCCGGGCCGAAGCGGCGCATCGTGCTGGCGACCAACGTGGCCGAAACCTCGTTGACCGTGCCGCGCATCAGGTATGTCGTGGATCCCGGTACCGCGCGCGTCAAACGCTACAGCCAGCGGGGACAGCTGGAGCGGCTGCATATCGAGCCCATTTCGCAGGCCGCCGCCAACCAGCGCAAGGGCCGCTGCGGACGCGTGGGACCGGGCATCTGCTATCGGCTTTACGAAGAAGCCGACTTCAATCTCCGTCCGGAGTTCACGGACCCGGAACTGCTCCGATCCTCGCTCGCCAACGTGATCCTGCGCATGCTGGCGCTGGATCTGGGCGAGGTGGAGGACTTTCCGTTCCTCGAAGCGCCGGATCCCCGCATCGTGGCCGATGGCTACCGCCGCCTCGCCGAGATCGGTGCGATCGACGACGACCGCCGCCTCACGGCGACCGGGCGTACCGTCGCGCGTCTGCCGATCGATGTGCAGCTGGCGCGCATGCTGGTGGAAGCGCGTCGGCTTGGTTCGCTGGCCGAACTGACCACGATCGTCGCGTTCCTCAGCATCCAGGACCCACGCGAGCGTCCGCCGGAAGCGCGCGGCCAGGCCGATGCGGCTCATGCACAGTTTGCCGATCCGAAATCCGACTTCGTCGGCGTGCTGAATCTGTGGCGCGGCTATCTGTCCGCGGCCGAGGAACTCACCTCGTCGAAGCTGCGCGACTGGTGCTCACGTCACTTCCTGAGCTTCATGCGCATGCGCGAATGGCGCGAGCTGCACCGGCAGCTCGTGCTGGTGACGCGCGACCTCGGCTGGTCGGACCGGGATAAGTCCGAGGACAAGGCAGGCCAGGGCAAGCCGGCTGTGGCAGGAGCCAGCCCTGCTGGCGATAAGCGCCGCCGCAACCGTGCGGGCGCCAACAGGGATGGCTCCCACCAAAGCGGGGAGATCGCCAACAGGGTCAGCTCCCACCAAAGCGGGGAGATCGCCAACAGGGTTGGCTCCCACCAGGGAGAGGGCAACGCGGACGCGCTCTTCGAAGCCGTGCACCGCAGCCTCCTCGCGGGCCTGCCGACCCAGGTCGGCCACAAGGACGAGAAGGGCATCTTCCGCGGGACGCGCGAGCGCCGCTTCCAGGTCTTCCCCGGTTCCGCGCTGGCCAAGTCGCCGCCGGCATGGATCTTCGCCGCGCAGATCCTGGATATCGGGGGGCGCATCTGGGCGATGATGAACGCGCGGGTCGATCCGGCGTGGATCGAAACACAGGCCAGTCACCTCGTCCGCGCCACGGCGCGCGACGCCCACTGGTCGCGCAAGCGCGGTACCGTCGTGGCGTACGAACAGGTCACGCTGTTCGGCCTGGTGCTGGTCGAGCGTCGTCCGGTGACCTTCCACCGGCAGGATCCCAGGCTGGCGCACGAGATCTTTCTGCGCGAGGCGCTGGTGCGTGCGGATATCGACAGTCGCGCCGACTTCGTCCGTGCCAATGCGCGCGTGCTCGAGCAGGCGCATGACATCGAAGCCAAGCAGCGCCGCGCCGGGCTGCTGCGTTCCGACGACGACCTGGTCGCCTTCTTCGACGGTAAGCTGCCTGAGGAGATCGCCGACGTACGCGCGCTCGACGCGTGGTACCGGAAGGCATCGCCGGGTGAACAGGCCGCCTTGCGCTGGACGCTCGCCGATGTGATGGACACGGGCAGCGGGCTCGATCCGAAGGCGTTCCCCGCCTCCCTCGATATCGGTCAGCACCGCTACCGGCTCGAATACCGCTTCGTCCCCGGCGATCACGCCGATGGCGTCACCGTGAATGTGCCGCTGGCTTTCCTCAATGCGTTGCCGACGGCGCGGGGCGAGTGGCTGGTCGCTGGCCTGCTCGCCGACAAGGTGGCCGAGCTGATCCGTGCATTGCCGAAGGCGCTGCGGCGCAACTTCGTGCCCGCGCCGGATTTCGCACGCGCGTTCGCCGAAGCCGAGTCGCCGCGTGACGAATCCCTGCCGCTGGCGCTGGCCCGTTTTCTGAAGAAAACCACGGGTGTCGACGTCGACGCCGCGGCGTTCGCCGATGCGGAACTTCCGCCGCACCTGCTGATGCGCTACCGCGTGCACGACGAAAACGGTCGCACCGTGGCCGAAGGCCGTGACCTCGCGGCGATTCGTGCCCAGTGGGAAGGCAAGGCGCGCGAAGCGTTCTCGCGCAAGACCGACATCGAACTCACGCGCGAGGACATCGTCACGTGGGACTTCGAATCGATCCCTGCGGAAGTGACGTCCGAAGCCGGCCTGAAGGCCTACCCCGCGCTGGTCGACCTCGGCGAGGCGGTGGCGTTGCGTGTCTTCGAGCGCGCCGACGAGGCCGCTGAAGCGCATGCGGGTGGTGTGGAGCGGCTGCTGCGTGAAGCGCTCGGGCCTGAATTCAAGCGCGCGAAACGGCAGTTGCCGATCGCCAACCCGCTGTCGCTCAAATACGCGCCGATGGGCAGTGTCGACGGTCTGCGCGAGGACCTCGTGGAGGGTGGCTTCAGCGACCTGCTCGAAGGTCGCAGGCTCGACATGCGCACCCAGGGTGCCTTCGAAGCCTTGCGCACGGAATTCGCCCAGAAACTGTTCGGCGCCGCGATGGCGCGGCAGAAGCTCGCCGAGCCGATTATCGAGGCACAGGCCGAACTCAAGCCGTGGATGGAGCCGCCACTGATGGGCTTCGCCAGGGCCAGCTACGACGACCTGCGCGAGCAACTCGCGGCCTTGTTGCAGCCAGGGTTTCTGCGGGAACTGCCGACCACCCGGCTCGCGCATATCCCTCGGTACCTGAAAGCCATGCGTCTGCGTGGCGAGCGTCTCCGCCAGGATCCGGCGCGTGACCAGTCGCGTATGCTGCAGGTGCTGCCGTACTGGCGCGCGCTGCTGCAAGGCGGCGGCACCGCGCTGGATGCGACGGACTGGAGCGAGCTACGCTGGTTGCTCGAAGAATGGCGCGTGTCCCTGTTTGCCCAGGAGCTGAAAACGGCCGAGCCGGTTTCAGCCAAACGGCTGGCGAAGGCACTGGAAACCGCGCAGGCGGCGTCACGATGAAAACCCGCGAGGATGAAGCCATGAGCGAGATGCGCTCCCCGGAGGCGAAAGGCAACGCGATGCCGCTGACCGAGCGTGCCCGCGAGGCCTGTGCCGTGCTGCCCGTGGCGGCGCGGGCCGAAGGCGAGACCGTCATCGAGCTGTTGCGCCTGCTCGGCTGCGATGACGAAACCTGCGCCTCGGCACTGTGGTTTTCGCTGGTCAACGGGCTGCCCGGCGCGGCCGACGAGGCGGCCAAGACATGGGCGCCCACACTGCGCCGCCTGGTCGAAGGGCAGGGCGAAGCGGAAAAGGTCTGGGCACTGCATGCGCAGCGCGGTCCGGCCAGCGGCGCGGAAGGCCTGCGCCGCCTGTTGCTGGCGATCATCCGCGATCTCCGCGTCGTGTTCGTCCTGCTCGCGCGCCAGCTCGCCGCGATGCGCACCGCCATGGCCTTGCCGGATCACGAACGTCGTGAACTGGCCCAGCTCACGTCCGACATCCATGCGCCGCTCGCCAATCGCCTCGGTATCTGGCAGCTGAAATGGGAGCTGGAGGATCTCGCCTTCCGTTACCTGGAGCCGGACACCTACCGCCGTATCGCGCGGCTGCTCGACGAGCGCCGCACCGATCGCGAGACGTTTATCGCCGCGAGCCTGACGACGCTGCGCGAGACGCTCGACGGTGCCGGCGTGCATGCCGATCTCGCCGGTCGTCCGAAGCACATTTTCTCCATCTGGAAGAAGATGAAGAAGAAGGGGCTGGAGTTCTCCGACCTCTACGACATCCGCGCGGTTCGCATCCTCGTCGACAGCGTCGCCGACTGTTACGCGGCGCTGGGTCTCGTCCACAGCCTGTGGCCGCATCTGCCGGGCGAGTTCGACGACTACGTCGCGCGACCCAAGGGCAACGGTTACCGGTCGCTGCATACCGCCGTGCTGGGCCCGCAGGGTAAGACGCTGGAAGTGCAGATCCGTACGCACGAGATGCACCGCGCTAACGAACTCGGCGTGGCCGCGCACTGGCGTTACAAGGAAGGCGGCGGTGCCGATGCGGAATTCGAGGCGAAGATCGCCTGGATGCGCAAGCTGCTCGAACCGCGCGGTGAAGACGAGGCCGAACTCGCCGCGGGCTTCGAAACCGAGCTGATGGAAGACCGCGTGTATGTGCTGTCGCCCAAGGGCGAGGTCATCGACATGCCGCGGGGTGCGACCGTGCTCGATTTCGCGTACCACATCCATACCGAGGTCGGTCATCGCTGCCGTGGCGCGAAGCTCAACGGCCGCATCGTGCCGCTGACCACGCAGCCGCGTAGCGGCGACCGCATCGAGATCCTCACCACCAAGGTGTCGGAGCCGAGCCGTGACTGGCTCTCGGCCCATCACGGTTACCTGCATACGTCGCGCGCGAAGGAAAAGGTGCGCGGCTGGTTCCGGCGCGAGGCGCACGACGCCAACATCGTGACGGGCAAGATCACCCTCGAGAAGGAGCTGCGCCGGCTGGCGCTCGACGACGTCGATCTGGCCAAGCTGGCCACGCACTTCCGCCTGAAGTCGGTCGACGAGCTCTACGTCACCATCGCACTCGGTGAGGTCACGCTGGGGCAGGTGGCGCGTTCACTGCAGGAGCCGGTGGAACCGGAGATCACGCAGTCGGGCAACCCCGTCGCGTCGCGCGCCGCCCAGCACGACCGCGGGGCGCTGTCGATCGAGGGCCTGGGCAATCTGCTCACGACGCTTGCGCGCTGCTGCCAGCCGCTGCCGGGCGACCCGGTGCGTGGCTTCATCACCCGCGGACGTGGCGTATCGGTTCATCGCTCCGATTGCGCCAGCCTGGCACGGCTCGCACGCCGCAGCCCCGAACGCGTCATCGACGTGAGCTGGGGCCGCGTGGAGGTGCAGAGTTACGAGATCGACATCGAGCTGCGCGGTTACGACCGGAAGGGTCTGCAGAAGGATGTCGCCACCACGATCAGCAACACCGGACCGCATATCGTCGCGTCCTCCAGCCGCGTGCATGTGCGGACGGGCGAGGTCGACATGCGCTTTACGCTGCGAGTGAAGGACTATGAGCAGCTCTCGACGCTGCTCGGTCGGTTGAGCGCGCTGTCCAACGTGACGGATGCGCGGAGGGTGGGAGGCAGGTAGGAGCGCGCCGGGCGCGCTCCTGCCTTCAGCCTGCCGCCCCCATCATCATGGACACGCCCCAGTCCTTGATCGGTGCGGCAATCAGCATCCGCGCCAGGATCAGGCCGAGAATCACCACGGTCGGCGAGAAATCCAGCCCGCCGATCGTCATGCGCCCACGCAGCGGCCTCACCAGTGGCTCGGCCAGGCTCGTGACCAGACGCGCCACCGGGTGGTAGCGATCGGTCGATAGCATGCTCATGATCGACCAGACGAAGACCAGCACCACCCAGGTCAGCAGGAAGATATCCAGCGTCTCGCCCAGGCCGGTGATCGCCAGGCCGAGGACGTTCGGCGCGATGCCCGCCATGGCGGCGATCAGCAGCCACTTGACGCACTCGAGCAGGTACACGATCACGATGCCGCCGGTGTTCACCCGTCGCACGGGCGGCAGCACCTTGCGCAGCGGTCGCAGCACCGGGTTGGTGAACCGGTAGAGGAACTGGCAGATCGGGTTGTGGAAGTCGGCCCGGTACGCTTCGGCGAGGATGCGCAGGATGAAGAGCGTGACGAGTGCGCCGAAAGCGACTTCAAGGAGCAGGCCGCCGGCGTTGGTCAGGTAGTTCACGTGTTCGATTCCATGTCTTCGGATAGTTGAAAGCCGCGTCGGCGCGCCGCGTCGACCGCCCGCGCCACGATGGCAGGGAAATGATCGTCGCGAAAGCTCTCCAGCGCAGCCTGGGTGGTGCCGTTGGGGGAGGTGACGCGTTGCCGCAGCGTGGCGGCGCTCTCACCGGATTCGACCAGCATGCGCCCGGCGCCGAACGCCGTCTGCGCAGCGAGGGCCCGGGCCGTCTCACGGGACAGCCCTTGAGAAAATGCCGCGTTTTCCAGTGCCTCGACCATCAGGAAGAAATACGCCGGGCCCGAGCCGGAGAGGGCGGTGACGATATCCAGCTGGTCCTCGTCAGGCACCCACACGGTCAGGCCGCCCGCGTCCAGCACGTGCTGCGCCTCGGCCCGCTGCGGTGCGCTCACCCGCCCGTTGGCGAACAGCCCGGTGGCGCCGGCGCCGAACATGGCGGGCGTATTGGGCATGGAGCGCACCACGGGCAGGGCGGCATCGAACCAGCGCTCGAGCTGGGCGATGCGGATGCCCGCCGCGATGGAGATGATCACCGGCCGGTATTTCTGTACCGCCGGACGGAGGCCACGGCAGACCTCGGCCATCATCTGCGGCTTGACCGCCAGCACGAGGATCGACGCGCCTTCGGCGGCGTCGAGGTTGTCGGTGTAGGTGGCCACGCCGTATTCGCGGGAGAGCTCCTGCAGTGCCTCGGCGCGGGGCTCGGCCACCGCGATGCCGCCGGGCTGGGCGCCGTGGCGAAGCATGCCGGCGATCAAGGCCGTGGCCATGTTGCCGCCGCCGATAAAGGCGATCCGATTCATGGGGTGGTCCGCTCCGTTCGCGATGGTTTTCACAGTCACCGAAGCATATATGGTGCCGCGCCTTGCCGCCGACCCTCCGGCGTGTTTACCTATGCCCCACATCGAAAGGGGACCCTCATGGATATCGCCGAACTCCTTGCCTTCTCAGTGAAGAACAAGGCCTCCGACCTGCACCTCTCCGCGGGCCTGCCGCCCATGATCCGCGTCGATGGTGACGTGCGGCGTATCAATATCCCCGCGCTGGAGCACAAGCAGGTCCATTCGCTGATCTACGACATCATGTCGGACAAGCAGCGCCGCGACTTCGAAGAGTTCCTCGAGACCGACTTCTCGTTCGAGATCCCCGGGCTGGCGCGCTTCCGCGTCAACGCCTTCAACCACAACCGTGGTGCCGGCGCGGTGTTCCGTACCATTCCTTCCGAGGTGCTCACGCTGGAAGACCTCGGCGCACCGAAGATCTTCCGCGAGCTGATCGAACAGCCGCAGGGCCTGATCCTGGTCACCGGGCCGACCGGTTCGGGCAAGTCCACGACGCTGGCGGCGATGGTCGATCACATCAACAAGAACGAATACGGTCACCTGCTCACCGTCGAGGATCCGATCGAGTTCGTGCATACCTCGCAGAAGTGCCTGGTGAACCAGCGTGAAGTGCACCGCGACACCCATGGCTTCAACGAGGCCCTGCGTTCGGCACTGCGTGAGGATCCCGACTACATCCTGGTCGGCGAGCTTCGCGATCTGGAGACCATCCGCCTGGCGCTGACCGCCGCGGAAACCGGCCATCTGGTGTTCGGTACGCTGCATACCTCGTCGGCCGCCAAGACCATCGACCGCATCATCGACGTGTTCCCGGCAGGCGAAAAGCCGATGGTCCGCTCGATGCTGTCCGAGTCGTTGCGCGCGGTCATTTCGCAGTCCCTGCTGAAGAAGGTGGGTGGCGGTCGTCTGGCGGCCCACGAGATCATGGTCGGCATCCCGGCCATCCGTAACCTGATCCGCGAGGATAAGGTCGCCCAGATGTACTCGGCGATCCAGACCGGTCAGCAGTACGGCATGCAGACCCTCGACCAGAACCTGCTCGATCTGGTCAAGCGCGGCCAGATCACCCGCCAGGAAGGCATGATGTACGCCAAGAACAAGGAATCGTTCCGCTAAGGCGTGAAACAGTCCGCTGCAAGCGCCCCCGTCGCCGGTATATGATCGCGACAGGGGCGCCGGCCCGGTCCGGCACACGGGGACCAGACCGCCATGAGCGAATTCGATTTCACCTCTTTTCTGAAGCTGATGGTGCATAAGCAGGCATCCGACCTGTTCATCACCGCCGGCGTCGCACCTTCCATGAAGGTCCAGGGACGCATCGTTCCCATCACGCAGAGCCCGCTGTCCGCGCAGCAGTCGCGCGACATGGTGCTGAACGTGATGACGCCCGCCCAGCGCGAAGAGTTCGAAAAGACCCACGAGTGCCAGTTCGCCATCAGCGCCTCGGGGGTCGGACGTTTCCGTGTGTCGTGCTTCTACCAGCGCAACTGCGTCGGTATGGTGCTGCGCCGGATCGAGTCGAAGATCCCCACGCCGGAAGAACTGAGTCTGCCGCCGATCATCAAGCAGCTGGCGATGACCAAGCGCGGCATCATCATCTTCGTCGGTGGTACCGGTACCGGTAAGTCCACGTCGCTCGCGTCGATGATCGGCTACCGCAACCAGAACTCCACGGGTCACATCATCACGATCGAAGACCCGATCGAATACGTGCACAAGCACGAAGGCTGCATCATCACCCAGCGCGAACTCGGCATCGATACCGACAACTGGGAAAACGCGCTGAAAAACACGCTGCGCCAGGCGCCCGACGTCATCATGATCGGCGAGGTGCGTACGCGCGAGACGATGGAGCACGCGATCAACTTCTCGGAGACGGGCCACCTGTGCCTGTGCACGCTGCATGCGAACAATGCCAACCAGGCGCTGGACCGTATCCTCCACTTCTTCCCGGAGGATCGTCGCAGCGCGTTGTTCATGGATCTCTCGCTGAACCTCAAGGGCATCGTCGCTCAGCAGCTGATCCCGACGCCGGACGGCAAGTCGCGCCGCGTCGCGGTGGAAGTGCTTCTGGGCACGCCGCTCGCGCAGGATTACATCCGCCAGGGTGAGGTGCATAAGCTCAAGGAGCTGATGCGCGACTCGAATCAGCTCGGCATGCGGACGTTCGACCAGAGCCTGGTCGAGCTGTACCACGCTGGTGAGATCTCTTACGAAGACGCGCTGCGTCACGCGGACAGTTCGAACGAAGTGCGCCTGCGGATCAAGCTGGCCCAGGGCGGCGATGCGCATACGCTGTCGCAGGGGCTGGAAGGTGTCGAGATCGACTCGACGAACGACAAGCAGACGTTCGGCGGGATGCTGAGCCGGTAGGCGGGCGCGTCGCCAGCAGGACTGGCTGGCGGCCATCGGATCAGGCGAGCGCGAAGGCTGCCCGGGACCGCATAAAAAAAGGGAGCCTTTCGGCTCCCTTTTCGATTCCGCCGAAGCGAAGTCTTACTGTGCGGCAGCCGACACGGTCAGGCCGCTCGCGTCGACGCTCTTCACGCCCTTGATCTTCTTGGCGATCATCTCGGCGTGGCTCTTTTCCTTCGCCGTGGCGACCGTACCGGTCAGAGTGACGACGCCGTCAGCGGTCGAGACCGAAATGTCGGTGGCCTTGACGCTCTTGTTGGCGGCGAATTCGGACTTCACCTTGGTGGTGATCCACGTGTCGTCCGCCTTGCCGGCGACCGTCTGGTTGTCGCCCTTGCTCGTGGCCGCCGCGGAGTCCTGTGCATTGACCTGAGCGAACGGGACCGTGCCGAGACCGGCAACGAGAGCGGCGGCGAACAGGGCCTTACGGAGGTTCGAATGGTTCATGGGGAACTCCTTTATACGAATCTGTGATGGGACTGGCGACGGCGCCGCGCACTGTGGCTGCCGTGTCGCGGGGCCTATGGAAACAGCGCATCCGTGAACGATTCGTGCCCGAAAAACCGCTCCGTTCAGCTTTGCCGAAAGGGTGATCAGTGTCTGCTCAGCGCATAAAAAAGGCGGCCCCGGAGGGCCGCCTTCGTCTTTGGCGCCGTAACGCGGCTTACTTGTATTCGACCGCGCCCGAGATCACCAGGCCCTTCTCGTCGACATGCGACTCGCCCGAGACCTGCACGACGCGGGCGGCCTGAGCCTTCATCGCATCGAACTGGGCCTTGGAGCGCTGAGCCGCCGCGGCGGTGTCGGCCTGGCCGTCCGGAGCGCCATCGGCACCGGCGGCTTCCGTCATGTTGCTGGCGAAGGCCTGAGCCTTATCGGCCATCACGTCGACCCACGAGCGGTACATGTCGCCGTTGAGATGCAGGCGGGAGACGCGGCCCGCGTCACCCGTGCTGCCCATGAGGACGTCGTCGAGCTTGGCGTCTTCGCCGGCACCCAGGCCGATGGCGATGGCCTGGCCGTTCATGGCGGCCCAGCCCGGCATACCGAGCATGCCGCTGATGTTCGGCGGCAGAGCGACCGGCTTGCCGTCGCCGGCCAGCTTGAAGTCGCCGCCGAGCATCGCCTGACCCATGGCCAGCAGGCCCGCCGGGTTACGCGTCGCGATCACGACACGGCCGGTGAGCTGCGGCATCTGCTGCGCGTTGGCGGCAGGCTTGAACGAGTCGATCAGCACGCGAAGCCCGCGCAGGTCGCCGATCGGCGGGATGGCCGCCTGCTGCATGGTCGAACCCATTTTGGCGAAGCTGTCATTCATGCTGGCGAAGGCCGGGCATTCGAACGGCTTGGCCGCTACGGCTTCCGCCTGCGCGGTGAAGAACGTGCGCAGCTGTTCGACGGGCAGCGCGAGGCTGATGTCGAACGCGCCGGTCGCGTCGCTACCCAGGCCCGGGACTTCGACCTTGAGACCGGAGAAGGCCTTGGTGATGTCGTCGGCCAGCGCGATGTCCACGCGCTGCTCCTGGTGGTGCAGGTCGAGGCGGGTGTAGCCGAAGCTGACGGAGGGCACGCGCGCGGCGATGCGCGACGCTTCGCTCTGGCAGCTCGGCGGCAGCGTGGGCACAGGCTCGCCGGTCTTGGCCGACTGGTGCTTGAGGAAGGTCGCGAACAGCGGATCCTTGCCCGTGGCGATCAGGGGCAGCAGACGGGTCAGGTCGACCTGGCCGACGGCGTAGTCCTTATAACCCTTGTCCTTGGCCAGATCGGCAAGGCGGCCGTCTTCCTGGATGCTCTTTTCCGGGCGATCGGCACCGAGCGCCTGACGGATCAGCGGCTGGGCCGCGTCGGCCGGCAGCAGCGAAACGACGGCCTGCTTACCGACGGTGGCGATGATCAGCTGGATGCCCGAGTCGGACAGGGCGACGTGGCGGTACGGCTGGCCACCGGCATCGGCGGTCTCGAGCTTCTTGCCATAGGCGGTTTCCAGGCGACCGACGAAGGCGTCCCACGCGGCGGTATCGGCCAGCGTGATGCGCGCGACCGGAGCGAGACCGAGGCCGTAGAAGGCCGTGCCGTTCTTCGCATCCAGGCCCATGTTCTTCAGGGCGGCCTCGGCGGTCTTGCCGTCGAACTCGGCGGCCAGCGCATTGACGAGGTTGGCGCCGTCCTTGTTGCCCTTGCTCTCGAGGTCCGAGGCGAAGGCCTTCATCTGACCCACCTGGCCCGGCAGCTCGCTGTTGGCCTGGGCCAGCATGGCCTCATAGGCGTCGTCGTCGAGCTTGTCGAGGCTTGCGACCACGTACGGCGTATCCGCCGGCACGAAGGCCAGAGGGGCATCCTTGTCTTTGTGGCCGCAGGCCGCCAGCAGCAAGCTGGCGACGCCGAGCGCGAGAAGTCGCTTGGTCGGTCGCATTCTGTATCCCATTGTTTGGTCCCTAGGTCCCGGCATTATGCCGGAACGCAAGGCGCGGTGCCGGTTAGCGGCCGAGCACTTCGCAAAGAACCGCCATCCGCACGAACACCCCGTTGCCGACCTGCTCGAGGATCCGCGACTGGGCGCCATCGGCGACGTCGGAGGCGATCTCGATGCCACGGTTGATCGGGCCCGGGTGCATCACCAGGCACCCCTTCGCCGCCCGGGCGAGGCGCCTGGTGTCAAGGCCATAGCGCTCGAAGTAGGCCGCTTCGTCCGGGAGGTCCGTCGAGGCCATGCGCTCTTTCTGCAGGCGCAGCATGATCACGGCGTCGACACCGGCGATCGCCTCGTCGAAATCCTCGTGGTACGTGACGCCGTTCAACTCGCCTTCGGTGGGCAGCAGCGCGGTCGGCCCCACGATACGGACGTCCTTCACGCCGAGTGCGCTCAGCACATGGACGTCGGAGCGGGCGACACGCGAGTGGCGCACGTCGCCGCAGATGGCAACCTTGACCTTGCGCATGTCCGGGTGGTGGTTGCGGATGGTCAGCGCATCTAGCAGGCCCTGCGTCGGGTGGGCGCGGTTGCCGTCGCCGGCATTCACCACGGACACGCCGCTCATCGCGTGCCTTACCAGTTCCTCGGGCGTTCCGGAGACCTTGTGGCGGACGACGATGGCGTCGAGATGCATGGCTTCGAGCGTGTGCAGGGTGTCGAACAGTTCTTCGCCCTTGCTGGTCGAGGACAGCCCGATGTCGAAATTGACGACATCGGCGCCGAGGCGACGCGCGGCCAGTTCGAACGACGTACGCGTGCGCGTCGAGGGCTCGAAGAACAGGTTGAGCACGGTACGACCGCCGAGCAGGTCCAGCTTGCGCGTGCCATGGGCGCTGGCGTCGCGCATGGAGTTCGCGCGGTCGAGCAGGCGCTCGATCGTTTCGCGCGGCAGGTTCTCGAGGGTGGTCAGATGGCGCAGGCGTTGGGACATGACGGCCTCAAGGTGGGGGATGGATCATGACTGCAGAAGATAAGACTCGAGGATGACCGCGGCGGCCTCGGCATCGATCGAGCGGACATCGGAGCGCTTGCGCGTGCCCGCGGCGCGTCCGGCGGCGAAGCGGCGCGCGGCCTCCTGCGAGCTCATGCGCTCGTCGGCGAAGGTCACGGGCAGGGCGTAGCGCTCGCCGATGCGCTCGGCGAAACGGCGGGCGGTGCGGGTCATCGGTTGTTCCTTGCCCTCGTTGTCGAGGGGCAGGCCGACGATCAGCGCCTCGGGCAGCCACTCGCGGCGAAGCGTGTCGAGCGCCTGCCAGTCGGGCTGGCCGTCGCGCACCGGCACCGCGGCGATGCCGCGGGCCGTTCCGGTAAGGCGGTTGCCGACGGCGACGCCGACGACCTTGGTGCCGACATCGAAACCGAACAGGCAACTCATCGCGAACGGATGCTCAGGCGTGACCGGCGTAGCCGGTCAGCTGGGAGGGGTCCTGCATGCCCAGCTTGCGGGCCGCGGCGACCCAGCGCTCGTCGAGCGGTGTGTCGAAAATGATGTGCTCGTCAGCGCGCGTGGTGAGCCAGGCGTTGTCCATGACTTCCTGTTCGAGCTGGCCGGCTTCCCAGCCCGCGTAGCCGAGCGTGACCACCGCGCGGCGGGGGCCTTCGCCCTTGGCCATGGCGACCAGGATGTCGCGCGAGGTGGTGACGGACCAGTCCTCGTTTACCCGGTAGCTGGAGTCCCAGTTGCCCGGCTCGCGATGGAGGACGAATCCGCGTTCCTGCTGCACCGGCCCGCCGATGAGTACCGGGTAGTCGGCGATCTCGGGGTCCTCGCACTCCAGCTTCATCTGCGCGAGCACATCGCCCAGGCGGTATTCGGAGATCTGGTTGATCAGCAGCCCGACCGCTCCGTCTTCGCCGTGCTGGCAAAGAAACGCGACGCCACGCGCGAACGGCGGTTCGGCCAGCGAGGGCATCGCGATGAGGAATTGACCCGCGAATGTGTTGGCGATCGTCATGACCACATTGTAGCCGCTGTTCGCCCGGGCGTGCGGATGGGTTCAGCGCGCCCGAGGTACCGTGTGCGCCCGGTCACAAGGAGGCAAACTCGTGAAGAAGATGATGTTCGCAAAGGGTTTTGTAGCGGCGACCGGCGCGCTCGCCGCTTCGCTGGCGCAGGCTTCGACGCCGTCGGCATGGAAGGACTATGACCAACGGCTGACGCAGGCCTGCGTCGCGGCAAGCGGCCTGAAGGATGTGAAGCCGGTGGGGCGGCCTATCGCGTATGACGACCGGGTGCCGGTGACGGCGCTGGTGCTGGCGGGGCGTTATCCGCAGAAGCACATGAAGAACCGGCCGGGGCGGGAGCTGTGTGTCTGGGACAGGAAGGCGCAGAAGGCCTACGTGAGTGAGGCGGATCAACTGCTGCCGGCATTGTGAATCGCGTTGGCGTGAATCGCGCGCAGGGCGCGCTCCTACAAGGCGCCTCGCCCCGTAGCAGCGCGCCCCGCGCGCGACCCGGCCCCTGTAGGAGCGCGCCCTGCGCGCGATAAGGTCCCTGTAGGAGCGCGCCCCGCGCGCGACCCGGGCTTCAGCCCGGCCCCCCGCCTCAGTAGTTCCTCAAAACATTCCCCGGCAAAAACTGCCACGTCCGGGTGATGTACAACTCATCCACCTTCGTCTTGTCAGCCGGCAGCGAGGGGAAGGGTGCCGCCAGCCGGACGATGCGCTGGGCGGCGTCATCGAGCAGCTTATGGCCTGAACTCTTGATCACGTCCATGCTCTTGATCGAGCCGTCCTTGTTCAGACCGACGGTGAGGACCAGCTCGCCATACAGCCCCTGGCGGCGGGCTTCGTCCGGGTAGTTGAGGTTGCCCACCCGCTCCACACGACCCACCCAGCCCTTCATGTAAGCGGCGTAGACGTACTCGCGCGTGTTGGACGAAATGAATTTCTTTTTCGGTCGCTTGGCGTAGGCCTGTGACTGTTCGCGCACCTCGGCCGACAGGCGAGCCATCTCCAGCTTGCGCTGGATCTCCTCGTCCGACACGGGCAGCGGGTGCTCCTGGTGCTCGGTCTGCTGTTTCGTCGTATCGACCGCGAAGGCGGTTTCACCGGAACTCGTCAGCAACTGCTGCGGCGTGCGGTCCTGAGGCGCGGGTGCCTGCGCTTCTTTCGGCTCGGGCGTGACGCCGCGCACGGGAGTCGGCAGCGGGCCGGACACCGGCTCCGACGGACGCGCCGCCTTGTCCTTGTCACCGCCGCCCGCGTTGTTCGCCTGGGCCAGGAAGTCGGCCTTGTCAGGCGGCTCCTGGTTGGCGACGTCCACGAGGGTGACGTCGAGCGTGGGAACGCTCGGTTTGGGCTTCTCCGCGTCGAAGGTGATGCCGAGGATGACGACACCGTGCAGCAGCAGCGAGAACAGCAGGGTCGCGCCGAACAGGTCGGCGCCGGTGGTGCGGGTCGTCATCGGGCCTCGATTGCGTCGAACATCAGCCCCGCGATGTTAATGCCGAACTGGGCATCCAGTTCCCGGATACAGGTCGGAGATGTGACGTTGATCTCGGTCAGGTAGTCGCCGATGACGTCCAGACCGACGAAGCGGAGGCCGCGACGCAGCAACTCGGGCGCCACCTGGGCGGCGATCCAGCGGTCACGCTCGGACAGCGGCACGCCTTCGCCACGGCCACCGGCCGCCAGGTTGCCGCGGAATTCGTCGCCCTGGGGAATGCGTGCGAGGGCATAAGGCACCGGTTCGCCGTCGATCAGCAGGATGCGCTTGTCACCCGACGTGATCTCCGGGATGTACTTCTGCGCGATGACGAAGTCGTGGCCTGCCGGACCCAGGAGGGTCTCCAGCATCGAGTTGAGGTTGCTGTCGCCGGCCCGGACGCGGAAGATTCCGCGACCGCCCATCCCGTCCAGCGGCTTCAGGACCGCCTCGCCGTGAAGGGCGACGAAGGCCTTGAGGTCGCCACGGTCGCGCGAGACCAGCGTCGGGGCGATGCACTGCGGGAAATCCAGCGCGAACAGCTTCTCGTTGCAGTCGCGCAGGCTGCGCGGGTCGTTGACGACCCTGGCGCCCGCCCGCTGGGCGCGCTCCAGCACCATGGTGTCGTAGACGAACTGGGCATCGACCGGCGGATCCTTGCGGGCCAGCACGATGTCTATCTCGCCAAGGGGGCGCCAGGCGGCTTCGCCCAGCGTGTACCAACCGGCGGGATCGTCTTTCACGGTGAGCGGCCGCAGGCGTGCCCAGGCCTCGCCGTCGCGCAGGGCCAGGTCGCCCTGCTCCATGTAAAAAAGGGTGTGGCCGCGGCGCGAAGCCTCCAGCAACATGGCGAAGGTGGAGTCCTTGGCGATCTTGATGGCGCGGATCGGGTCCATCAGGACGGCGACGGTGAGGGACATGGCGGGTCCGGCGAGCAGGAAAGGTGCCAAGTCTAGTGGAGCGGGAGGGTCCATTTCACAAGCCCGTCCCCCTTTTAAGAACAATTCATCTTGACGTAACTCTCACCAACCATTAAACAGCGGTCGGGAGGAACGCCGAAGAGCGGGCCGCCGGGACGCAGGTTCCGGACGACGACCCAGCGCACGGAACACGCCCCGGAAAGGGGCTATCCTGCGCGGGGATTTGCGGTTTTTTTTGCGTGGCACGGGGGCGCAGTGAACGAAAGCGGACGCGGTACCGACCTGACCGGTTTGAAGGTCATGGTCATCGACGATTCGAAAACCATCCGGCGCACGGCGGAAACGCTGTTGAAGAAGGAAGGCTGCGACGTCCTCACCGCCGTCGACGGCTTCGAGGCGCTGGCGAAGATCTCGGACCAGAAACCGAACATCATCTTCGTTGACATCATGATGCCGCGCCTGGACGGGTATCAGACCTGCGCGCTGATCAAGAACAACGCCCAGTTCCGCGGTACGCCGGTAATCATGCTGTCCTCCAAGGATGGCCTGTTCGACAAGGCGCGAGGTCGCATCGTCGGGGCCGAGCAGTACCTCACCAAGCCATTCACCCGCGACGAACTTCTCGGCGCGATTCACCGCTATGCGACGGCGAGCTGACCGACCTGATCTCGCTTAACGACGTCCAGGGGGACGTGTGGCAAATATCCTAATCATCGACGACTCGCCCACCGACGTACGCGTGTTCACCACGCTGCTCGAAAAGGCGGGTTTTTCCGTTTCCAGCGTGGACAATGCCGAAGCAGGCATCGCGCGGATCCAGGAGAACAAGCCCGATCTGGTCATCATGGACGTCATCATGCCCGGCATGAACGGCTTCCAGGCCACCCGTTCGCTGAGCCGCGACCCGGCCACGGCGGACGTGCCCGTGGTGATGATCACGACCAAATCGATGGAGACCGACCGCGTGTGGGGCCTGCGCCAGGGTGCGAAGGCCTTCATCACCAAGCCGGTAAACGAGAAGGAGCTTCTCTCGACCATCGCCAGCCTGCTCCCGAACAAGACGCACTGAGGGCGATATGAGCGAGAACGTTGCAACGTCGCCCTTCGAACTGCTCGCCTTCTACGAACGCGCCTGTCTGGCGCATTCGGCCGATGCGCCGGCGCACGTCGACTCGACGGGCCTGTGGCGTGGCATCGGGTTCCGCGTGGGTCGGCGCGCCTTCGTCAGCGGCATCGAGGAAATCAACGAACTGCTGGCGGTTCCCTCGCTGACCAACGTCCCAGGCACGCAGCCCTGGCTGATGGGCGTGGCGAACGTGCGAGGCAACCTGGTGCCGGCGATCGATCTGGGCCGGTTCCTGTTCGACGAACGTACGCCGTCTTCCGAACGTACGCGTCTGCTTCTCGTACGCCAGCACGGCGGCACGGTGGGGCTGCTGGTCGACGAGGTTTTCGGCCAGCGGACGATGGACGACGCCCAGCGCGGTTCGGGCGAAGACGAACGCGATCCGCGCCTGACGCGGTTCGTGGCTGAAAACGTGACACTTGGCGAGCAATCGTTCGGGCTGTTCAGCATGAGCCGTCTGGTTCGTGCGCCGGATTTCCGGCAGGCGGCGCTGTAAGGCGTCTCCAGGGGGACGGGGCGGCCTCTTGGCCGGCCCGTTACAGGATGGGCGGAGGTGGCTTGGCCGCTTTCGCATTGGGAACGGGGGGGCGATCACTTCGGTCGCTTCGTCTTGCCGGCAGCCTCGAGGCGCCGGTGGCTAGCTTTGCCAGGTTTGGGTGAGGTAGATATGAGCACGACAGCAGGCGGCGCAGGCCGGGAACGTGGCTACACGATCGTTATCGTGTTTCTTCTCCTGGCGATCGGTTTGGCGTCGGTCGACTTCTGGTGGCTGAACACCAGGAACGGTGAGGATCGCGAAGCCATCGCGTTGACGACCCAGGTTCAGGTGCTTTCGCAGCAGACCGCGAAGTACGCGCTCGAGGCATCCGACGGCAACCGCGACTCCTTCCGCGAACTGTCGGCCACCCGGAATACGATCGATTCGGCGGTGCAACGCCTGGTCAAGGGCGACGACAAGACCGGCATGCCAGCTTACGCGGACGACAACGGCTCGCAGGCCGGTCGCTCGGTGGGCGCGCTGGCCAACGCCTGGCACCAGCTCGACGCGGACATCGGCAAGATTCTCTCCAATAAAGACCTCGTCCTGTCGTCGGGTGAGCGCGCCGATCTGTTCTCCAGGCAGATGCCGCTGCTGAACGCGCGTACCGACGAGGTGCTCAACATCGTCCAGCAGAAAAACGCTTCGGTGGAGCAGACTTTCACCATCGCGCGCTGGATGCTCATGGCTGACCGCATGATCCGCCGCGTGCAGGAAATCCTGCAGGGTGGCGACGGTGCGCAGTCCGCCGCTGACGGCCTGTCGCGCGATGCGCAGCTGTACGGTTCGGTGCTCAAGGGCCTGATCGATGGCAACCCGGACGGCGGTGTCCGTGCCATCTCCGACAGCAATGCACACAAGATCCTGACCGACATGCAGACGTCGTGGGGCGACCTGGTCGATCCCGTCACCCAGCTGGTCTCGGCGTCGCCGAACCTGCAGGACGTGAAGCGCGCCGGTAACCAGGCGTCGCTGGATTCGCAGACCGTGTTGCTGCGTGCGAACGAGTCCGCCGACCAGATCGCCAGGTTGCCGCTGACCCGCCTGTTCCCGAACGTATGGTGGGGCCTGATCGGCGCCATCGGCGCGGTGGCGTTCGCCCTGTTGCTGGTCTACAACCTCGTGCGCGATCAGCGTCGCCGCCTGGAAACCACGTCCGAACTCAATCAGCGTAACCAGACCGCGATTATGCGGCTGCTGGACGAGATGGGCTCGCTCGCCGAAGGCGACCTGACCATCAAGGCCACGGTGACCGAGGACATCACGGGCGCCATCGCGGACGCCATGAACTCCGCGGTCGACGAGATGCGCAACCTCGTCACCACGATTAACGAAACGGCGGTGCGGGTCTCGGCGGCAGCGCAGGAAACCCAGGCCACCGCGATGCACCTCGCCGACGCGGCGGAACAGCAGGCGCAGCAGATCACCTCGGCGACCTCCGCCATCAACCAGATCGCCACCTCGATGGATACGGTGTCGAAGGATTCGGCCGAGTCGGCGGACGTGGCGCAGCGCTCGGTGCAGATCGCATCGCGTGGCGCGGAAGTGGTGCGGGAAACGATTCAGGGCATGGACTCGATCCGTGACCAGATCCAGGAAACCTCGAAGCGAATCAAGCGACTGGGCGAGTCTTCGCAGGAAATCGGCTCGATCGTCGAACTGATCAACGACATTGCCGAGCAGACCAACATCCTCGCGTTGAACGCAGCCATCCAGGCGGCGTCGGCCGGTGAAGCGGGTCGCGGTTTCGCGGTCGTCGCGGACGAAGTCCAGCGACTCGCCGAACGTTCCGCCAGCGCCACGAAGCGAATCGAAACGCTGGTCCAGACCATTCAGTCCGATACCAACGAGGCGGTCAGCTCCATGGAGCAGACCACCGCCGAGGTGGTGGCGGGTGCGCGACTGGCCGAGGACGCGGGTACCGCGCTGGGCGACATCGAGCGCGTCTCGAACGATCTGTCCGCACTGATTCAGAACATCTCCGCCGCTGCCCGCCAGCAGTCGGCCGCGGCAACGGATACCTCGGCGACGATGAACGTCATCCAGGAGATCACCTCGCAGACCTCGCTGGGTGCGAGTCAGACGGCCGAGTCGATCGGAAACCTGGCACAGCTGGCGAACGACCTGCGACTGTCCGTCGCGAACTTCAAGCTGCCGGGCTAATGCAGTGAGACTTCAAGACCATACCGATTTCACTACGCTGCACTGGGTCAAGGCGGAGCTCGACGACGCCTTGTCCAAGGCACGCCAGGCCCTCGAGTCCTACGTCGAGGACTCCCGCGACGCCTACGTCATGCACACCTGTGCCGCGGACCTTCACCAGGTCCACGGCACGCTGCGTATGGTCGAGTTGTACGGCGCCGCGATGGTCGTCGGCGAAATGGAGCAGCTGGTCGCCGCGCTGATCGACGATCGCGTGGCCCATCGCGACGACGCCTATGCCGCGCTCATGCGCGGCATGATGCAGATGCCCGACTACCTCGAGCGTCTGCAGAGCGGTCACCGCGACGTGCCCATCGTGCTCCTGCCGTTGCTGAACGATCTTCGCTCGAGCCGTGGCGAGCAGTCGCTGCACGAGTCGGCACTGTTCACGCCCAACCTCGACACCATGCTGCCGGCCATTGCGCCCGGTGCGAACGATCCCGCGGCGGCGGAAAGCCATCGCGCCGAGATCGCCGAACTGCGCGTGCGTTTCCAGCAGCAGCTGCTGGCCTGGTTCCGCGGACAGGGCAACGAACGTCAGCTGCTCGGCATGCGTGCGACGCTCGACGGCATCGCCGCGCGTTGCTACACCATCGCCGGCCGTCGCCTGTGGTGGATCGCCGCCGGTGTGCTCGAGGGCCTCGAGCGTGGCGTGCTGCGCGCCCACGAAAAGGACGTGCGCCAGCTGATCGGCCGCGTCGACCGTTCCATCCGTGAACTGGTGGAGGGTGGCGAAGACGCATTGCTCAACGGCGATGCGGACGAACTCGCACGCAAGCTGCTGTACTACGTCGCGCAGGCCAAGCCGGGCAGCGAACGCCTCGAAGAACTGCGCCAGACCTATCGCCTCGACGGCTTGCTGCCGCAGGCGGCCGAGGTCGAGCATGCCCGTGGCTCGATGTCCGGTCACAACCGCGCGCTGCTCGACACCGTGTCGGTGGCGATCAAGGAAGACCTGCTGCGCGTGAAGGAATCGCTCGATCTGTTCCTCCGTCGCCCCGATGGCGATCCCGCTCAGCTCGGCCCGCAGGCTGACGTACTCGATCGTGTCGGTGACACGCTGGGCATGCTTGCGCTCGGTGTGCCGCGCCGCGTGGTGGGCGAACAGCGCCGGATCCTCGGCGAAATCGCCACCGGTGCGCGCGATCCCGACGAAGAGTCGTTGCTCGATGTCGCGGGTGCGCTGCTCTACGTCGAAGCCTCGCTCGACGACCACATCGAACGCCTCGGTGCCGAGGGCGAGGAGCAGGTCGTTTCCGACCTCGGTCCGTCGCCGCTTCCGCGCAGCGAAGCACGCCACATTCTCGCCACGCTGATGCGCGAAGCCACGGGCAACACGTCGAAGGTCAAGGACGCGATCGTCGCCTTCGTCGAGTCGTCCTGGGATCACGCCCAGCTGGACGGTACGCCAGAGCTGATGGCCGAAATCGGCGGCGCGATGCGCATGCTGGGCGCTCCGCGCCCCGGCGAACTCGCCGACGGCATTGGCCTGTTCATTCATCGTGAACTGCTCGGCGACCGCCGCGTGCCGAACGGCGCGCAGATGGATCGCCTTGCCGATGCACTGGCGGCGCTCGAGTATTACCTCGAAGCCGCCCGCGAACACCGCGGTGGCCTCGAGCACATACTGGACGTGACGCAGCAGAGCCTGGCCGAGCTCGGCTACTGGCCGCTGCCGACCGCTGAGGAAGACGTAGCCGAGCCGCTGGGCGAAGCCGCGATCGAGCGCATCGAAAGCGAGGCGATCGAGCACATCGCCGTGCCGTCGACCAGCGTCGATGCGGGCGAAACGGTATCGACGTTTGCGGAATCGTTCGATCTGGTCGACGAGCCGCCGACCGAGGCGGAAATCGCCGCGGCCGCCGCGGTCGCCGCGCCCGAAGCGACGGCGCCTGAAGCGACGTCGCCGGTCGCGGCCGCTGCGGAGCCCGCCGCTGCCGCGGGCGAGGAAGACTGGGTCGAGATCGAGGAAGAAATCGAGCAGGAAGTGGGCGGCGCAGGCCATGCCGAGTTCGCCGGCTTCCAGATCACGGTCGACGGTATCGACGACGAAATCCGCGAGATCTTCCTCGAAGAAACCGAGGAAGAGATCAACAATCTCCGCGCCGCGCAGAGCGCGTGGCTGGCCAATCCGGAAAGAAGCGAGTCGCTCGTTCCGATCCGTCGCTCGTTCCATACGCTGAAGGGCTCCGGTCGTCTGGTCGGCGCCCGTCTTCTGGGCGAGTTCGCCTGGAAGGTCGAGAACACGCTCAACCGCGTGCTCGACAAGAGCATCGAACCGCATCCGGGCGTGCAGGCGCTGGTCCGTCATGCCATCGATGCGCTGCCGCAGCTGAAGGCCGCTCTCGAAGGCGAAAGCACGCCGGGTGCGCCGATCGCCGCGATCATGGAAACCGCGGATCGCCTCGCGATGGGCGACATGGCCTTCGTGGAAGATGTCGCGAAGAGCTCCGTACAGAAGGTCCGCACCAAGGTGAAGCGTCGCGTGCCCCGCGACACCATCGCCGCCGTGCCGACCGCCGCTTTCGCCAGCTACGGGCAGACGCCCGCCGAGCCCGTCGAAGCCGCGCCGAGCGAGCCGGTGTATGTCGCGCCGCCGCTGCCGCCGGTCGACGCCGTGCTGCTCGACATCCTGCGTACCGAGGTGGCCCAGTACCTCACGATCATTCGTGCCAACCTGGCCCGCGCCGGCGACGGCGAACTGTTTGTCGACGACGCGCTGCTGCGTGCCGTGCACACGTTGCACGGTGCCATCGGTATGGTCGACATCCCGGTGCTCATCCAGGTGCTCGCACCGCTGGAAGGCCTGATCAAGCGCGTTCGTGCCAGCGGCCTGCCGCTGCGTGTCGAAGGCGTAGACGCGCTGACCGATACGGCCGATCTCGTCGATCACGTGATGGACCAGTTCGACACCCCGGATCCGCGCGTACCGGACGTGGCCGCGCTGGCGGCACATATCATCGCCATGCGCGACGAACAGCCCGAAGCGACGGTCGCGCACATCCTGTACGAGCCCGATCCGCTGCCGCTGGACGAGACGCCCGTCGACGCGGCGTCCGCGACGCCGGTCGTCGCCGACATCGACAACATCGACAACATCGAAGACGTCGTGCCGCACGTTGCGAACGTCGTCGACGACGTCCCGCCGCCGGTCGTGGACGAGGTCTTGCCGGAAGACGACGTGGCCTCCGGGTCGTCGCTCGACACGGAAACCCTCGCCGACGACAGCGTGGAAGAGGATGCTGCCGCTCCGGGGGATCTCGAAGCCGAGCTGGAAGCGATGCTGGCCCGTGAGCTGGCCGAGCTCGAGGCTGCCGCTCCGCCCGCGGTCGAAACGAAAGCCGACGTCGTCGCCGACGTGGAGCCTGAATCCGAAACGTCCGAAGAGCAGGAGCTGACGCTCGCCGAGCTTCAGGCCGACATCGACGCCGAGACGGACAGTCAGGCCATTCCCGGGATCGAGCTGGCGCCCGTCGAGCCGATCGACAGCACGGACGATCTCACGGCCGAGCTGCTCGCTTCGTTCGAACGTTTCGAGGTCGACAAACCGGAAGGCGTGGTCGAGCCGATCGCGAAGTACGACGTCGACGAAGCGGCTGCCTGGCGCGCGCTGGTGGAGGGATTCGATGCCGCGGCGACGACGCCGGCCGGGCCGTCGGTCGACGCGGCAGCGGAAGCCAACGCCGAAGCCGAAGCGGAAGCATTGCCGCAGCCGATGTCGCACGACGGTGACGTGCCGCATACCGACGATGGCCTCGTCGAACCGCGTGTCGAGGATTCGCGTGTCGGGGAGGTCGTTTCCGCCGACGATGAAGTGATCGACGAGACGCCGTCGGAAGAGGATTCGTTTGTCGATCCCGATCCGCTGGCGTCGGCGGGTCCCGACGCGCCGGCAGAGTCGGCTCCCACCGAGCCCGTCTTCGAGCCGGTGGCCGAGGAAATACCTGTCGACCAGGCCGAGGCTCCGGAAGTAGCGCCGTACGCCGCTGACATGGCGGAGTCCGAAGCATCGTTCGAGCTGGCTGAGCCGGAAGAAGCCGCTGAGCCGCGAGCAGTGGCCGAGCCGGACGAAGTGGCCGAGCCGGAAGACGTGGCTCAGCCGGAAGACGTGGCCGAGCCCGCCGTGGCCGAGCCCGTTCTCATCGAAGACCAGTCGCATGAACCGGTCGCCGCGCCGGTGCATACGCCGGTGGACGAGCCGGCACCGGCCCTGGTGCCGGAGCTTTCGCCGTATGCCGATATCGATCCCGACCTGCTCGAGGTGTTCGTCGAGGAAGGCCGCGAGATTCTGGATCACGCCGACGGCGCGCTCGCCGCATGGCGCATCGAGCCGCAGGTGGCGGAACACGTCACCTCGCTGCAGCGCGATCTGCACACGCTGAAGGGCAGTGCGCGCATGGCTGGCCTGGCGCCGGTCGGCGACTTCGCGCATGCGATGGAAGCCCTGCTCGACGCGGTGGCCACGGGCCAGCGCGAAAGCGACCGCGCCTCCATCGAAGCGATGGAAGTCGGTTTCGATCGTCTGCACGGCATGATCCAGAGCATCGCGCAGAACCGCGCGATCGCGCTCAGCGATGCCGACATCGAGCCGTTCGCACGCCTGGCCGGCGCGCCCATCGCACCGGATACGCTGACCGCCGAGGCTTACCGTGAAGAGCGCGAGGCCGCCGAGTACATCCCGGCGACCGAGCCCCTGCCGGAACCGGAAGTCATTCCTGTCCTCGACCACGAACTGCCGGACCTGCTGCCGGAATTCGAGGAAGAAGAACTGCAGCGCGCGTCGCAGGAACAGATCCGTGTCCGCGCGGACATGCTCGACACGCTGGTGAACCACGCCGGCGAAGTGTCGATCTACCGCTCGCGCCTGGAACAGCAGACGGCCAGCTTCCGCTCGACGCTCACCGAGCACGAGCAGACGGTCAGCCGTCTGCGCAGCCAGCTGCGCATGCTCGAAATCGAAACCGAAGCGCAGATCATCGCGCGTTACCACCAGGAACACCGCGATACCGGATCGGCGACGTTCGATCCGCTCGAACTCGATCGCTTCTCGCAGCTTCAGCAGTACTCGCGAGCGCTGGCCGAGTCGGTATCCGATCTGGTCTCGCTGCAGACGATCCTCGATGAGCTTACCCGTCAGTCCGAAAACCTTCTGCTCCAGCAGCAGCGGGTCAACGCGGAACTGCAGGAAGGTCTCATGCAGACCCGCATGTTGCCGTTCGACGCGATGGTGCCCAACCTTCGCCGCACGCTCCGCCAGGCCGCCAACGACGTTGGCAAGCGGGCGCAGCTGGTGGTGGAAGGCGCCAACGGCGAAATGGACCGCAACATGCTCGACCGTATCAAGGCGCCGTTCGAGCACATGCTGCGTAACGCGGTCGCCCACGGTATCGAGACACCGGACACTCGCGAAGCCAACGGTAAGCATCCGGAAGGCACGGTGCGTATCCAGGTGGCGCGCGAAGCCACCGAGGTCGTGGTACGCCTGTCCGACGACGGTGCCGGCATGGACCGCGATGCCATTCGCGCCAAGGCGATCGAGCGCGGCCTGCTGCGTCCGGATGCCCGTGTTTCCGACGACCAGATCCTTCAGCTCACCCAGGTACCGGGCTTCTCCACCGCGGAGAAGGTCACCCAGGTAGCCGGTCGTGGTGTCGGTATGGACGTGGTCGCCAACGAGATCAAGCAGCTCGGCGGCACGCTGGCGATCGAATCGGAGAAGGGCAGCGGTACGACCTTCGTGATGCGCCTGCCGTTCACCCTCGCGGTGACCCAGGCCCTGATCGTGCGCATCGGTGAAACGAACTTCGCCATCCCGATGACCTCGGTCAACGGCGTGGCGCGTGTGGAGCCGAACGAGCTTGCCCACCGCATGGCCGACGAGCAGCCCGCGTTCGACTATCTGGGTGAAGAGTTCGCCATCCACGACCTGCCGCAGCTGCTGGGCGTGCATATCGTCGCGTCGCCGGACGAGGGCGATATTCCGCTGCTGCTCGCTCGCTCGGGCGACCTGCGTGCCGCGATCCGTGTCGATGCCGTGCTCGGCTCGCGCGAAATCGTGGTCAAGCCGGTCGGTCCGCAGGTCAGCTCGGTGCCGGGTATCCTCGGCGCGACGATCATGGGCGACGGTTCGGTGCTGATGATTCTCGACCTCGCGCCCCTGGTGCGTCATGGCATGGCTCGCCGCGCCTTCGAAGCCGAGGCGGCCATCCCGCACGCACCGCGCGCGCAGGACGAGATCCGCGTGAAGCCGCTGGTCATGGTGGTCGACGATTCGATCACCATGCGCAAGGTCACCGGCCGCGTGCTGGAGCGTCACGAGTTCGAGGTGATGACGGCGAAGGACGGTATCGACGCGCTCGAAAAGCTCAATGAGCGCGTGCCCGACCTGATGCTGCTCGACATCGAGATGCCACGCATGGACGGCTATGAACTGGCGACGCAGATGAAGGCCGATGAGCGTCTGGCGGGCGTGCCCATCATCATGATCACCTCGCGTACCGGCGACAAACATCGTCAGCGCGCGTTCGACATCGGCGTGGACCGTTACATCGGCAAGCCGTATCAGGAAAACGATCTGGTCATCCAGATCAACGATGTGCTCGGAGTTCACCATGGGTGATCGTGCGCCCCTGGTGGCGTTACTGTTCGACGACTCAGCGCTGTCCGGACACCTGCGCGACGCGCTGGTCGAGCAGGGCGCGACGATCGTCTATGAATCGGACCTTCGTGCCTTCGCGCCCGCCGAACTGGTCGGTTCGTCGGCCGATGTGGTCGTGGTCGACCTCGACGACCCCAGTGATGACGACCTCGACCGTCTGTACGACACGGTCGAAGGCGGACATCCGCGCCTGGTGTTCAACGATGCGGACGTGAGCCGCGCGCTGGAAGGCTGGGACCGCGCCCGCTGGGCCCGGCATCTCGCGGCAAAGCTGGTCGGCGTGTCACCGATGGATCCGCCACGCCCCGAAGACGCCCGAGCCATCGAACCGCGTGTGGTCGCGATGGCCGGCGTTGCCGCACCGGCCGAAGAGACCTTCAACGAACCCCTGGTCGATGACCTGGCCATCACGGGTACGCACGGTTATCCCGAGGAGCCGATGGCATCCGTCGACAAGCCTGCGCCTGTGTCGATGGATGCCGTGCCGGGTGTCGAGGACGATGTGCCCGACGAACTGGCCTTTTCGACCACGCTGTCCGCCACGGGCGAACACGACGGTGAGGGGGCCGATCCGACGGAGCTCGCCGCCGAACTCGAAGCGCTGCTGGCCGACACCGATGCCTCCGCGATCAGCACGGACGGCCTGGACGAGGTGCCGTCCGCACCGGTCGAACTGACCGAGTTGGCGTCGCTCGATCTGTCCGGCTTCGAGGTCATCGACGAAACGCCGCCGCCGTCGCCCGCACCGGAACGCGAATTCGACCTGAGCCAGTTCTCGCTCGCACCTGAGGACGATGCCCTGCCGGGCACGGCGCAGGCAGGCACGCCGAAGCTGGAGATCGAAGGCCGCGCCACCGAATACGTACCGCCCCCGGCGCCCGAATGGGACCTGATCGACCACGACGCCGTCGTGCCCGAAACGGTGGCTCGCCCGCCCGCTTCGGAGTTCGGTATCGAAACGCTCACGGCTGCGGAATACCTCGCACAGGACATCGTCGACGACGGGACGCACGGCATCGAGGCGGGCTTCACGCTCGAACTGGTCTCGATGGAAGAAGCCATCGCGCCGCGCACCGATGGCGAGTTCTCTCACGAGATGTTCCTCGAAGGCAGCTCGCGTGCCGTGCGCCGGGTGATCGCCCTCGGCGGCGCAGGCGAAAGCGAAGCGTCGATCGCCGCGTTCCTGGCCGCGGTCCCCGCACGTCTTCCCGCGGTGCTTCTCGTCGTCGCGCATCATGACGACACCCAGGCATTCGCGCGTCGTCTGGGCGATCTGCGAATCGCCGGCGAGCAGGACCATACGGCCCACGGCGAGCGCTTGGTGGTGCCGCGCGGGTCGCACGTACAGATCCGCCGCGACGGCAGCGTCACGGTGCGCGAGGACGCCAGCGCGACCGGCAGTGCGGGCCCGTCGATCGACGGTGTCCTGAGCACGCTGGCCGGCGGGTTCGGTGGCGACGCGCTGGCCATCGTGTTCGCCGGTCGCGGGAACGATGCCGTGGCGGGAGCGCAGGCGGTTTATGACGCCGGCGGTCGCGTCTGGGTGGAAAGCGTGCCGGTGGAAGAGGCGCATGGCCACATGGTCGCGGGTATCCGCGAAGAGCGTGTGGCGGCCTATGCCGGCGACGTCGCGGCGCTGGCGCAGAAACTGATCGAGGAATTCCCATGAGCGAGCCGTTACCGCGAGAGATCCGCTGCGTCCTGATTCCCAGCGCGGGCGTACGCCTGCTGCTGCCGAACGCCGCGGTGGCGGAAGTCATTACCCTGGCTGGCGTCGAGCCGGTCGCCGATGCGCCCGATTGGCTGCTGGGGCGCATCGCCTGGCGTGGCTGGAGCATTCCGCTGGTGCGTTTCGACCATGTGGCCCGCCTGCCCGACGACGCACCGCCGCAGGCCGCCCGCGTCGCCGTGCTGAAGGCGCTCGGCAATACGGCAGGGCTGCCGTACATCGCCGTGGTGACCCACGGCTTCCCGCGCCTGACCACGCTCAATGCCGAGCTTCTGTTGCCGACCCACGACGGGCATGACCTGCCGTTCGGTGTGCGTGCGCGGGTGCTCGTCCGGGACGACACCGCGATCATTCCGGACCTCGAAGAACTGGAGCGGACGCTGGCCGGGATGCTTGCCGACGCCCCGCGGCTCGCCGGCGAGGGCTGAAACGACGCCGCCGTCGGGCGGCGTTTTCTCAGCAGAGACCCCATTGCCTGTTGACAGGTAATTGAGAATCATTATCATCAACTCCGCACCCTCAACCGCGGAGCTGACCATGTTGCTGAGAACGCTTCCCCTGACCGACAACGGCGGCCGAGACAAGGTCGTACCCCTTCGCATGGCGACCCCCGTCGCGACGCGGCGCATCGAGAGCAAGAACCTCCTCGACGGTTCGCGTGAGCTCGTCATCGAGCACCAGGGCAGCGAGTACCACCTGCGCCTGACTCGCAACGACAAGCTGATCCTTACCAAGTAAGCGCACTTCTCCCCGACGCCAAGCCACGCGGGACCTCCCCGGACCGCGCAAGCCAGGCCTCCGTTCCTCGTCCCATACCGGGAGGCGACATGTTCGGCTGGCTATCGTCCTTCGGCGTGCTCTCGCGCGCCCGTACCACCTCGACCACGCGCTGGCTGGCGCTGGCACCGCGGACCCTGTTCGAGGGCCTGGGGCAGCTGGGCGGTGTGCTGTACCTGGCACCGCCGCTGTCCGGCTGTGCGCTCAGCGCGCCGGCCGCCGACGGCTGCCTCGTGGAATCGGCCGATCTGGCGCCACTGCTGGTCGCCCGCTACGTGGGCCTGACCTGCGCCATCACGGCGGAAGGGCCGCGCGAGTGGATCGACTGCGTCAGCGCCGAAGGCGACACCGTCGCCCGCATCTATCTGCTGCCCGACACGGACTACCTCGCCTGGGATGGCCTGTTCGCCGACGCCTCACCGATCGCGGCGCCGGCGCGGCGATCGCCGAACCGCGAATGGTTGCGTGCATCGCGCGCGCGCGTGCTCACCTTCACCCGCCGACGGATGAGTGGCTTCACGGTGCTTGGTGCGCGCGACGCATGCATATCCACGCTCGGCCACGGTGTGGCGCGGGATATCGCGATGTCCGAATCCGTGGGCATCGCTGGCTGATGCCTCGCGCGGACGTGTCCGCCACCCGCGGGTGTCCGGACACTTTGTCCGCGGACACACGTCTCACACGCCGGATTCCTTGCAAGGCTATGATCTGATTTAGTATTTCGTGTTGGCACGCCGCTTGCTGCTACTCCCTGGAAATCACCAGGGATACCCAACATGATCCGCGACACCTCCGCACAGGACCGCCTCGTCGAAGTCCGCCCGAGCCATCGGCGCAAACTGCTGCTCGGTGGCGCGGGCGTGGTGGTCATGGCCGCACTCGTTTTCGCGGCGCCGAAGGTCGCGACGATGTTCTCCGCGGATTCGTCGGTCAGCGCCTCGCGCCTCTCGTTCGGCACCGTCACCCGTGGCCCCTTCGTTCGCGACATCGCGGCGGAAGGCAAAGTGGTCGCCGCCGTGAGCCCGACGATGTATGCCGCGTCCGCCGGTGCGGTCGTGCTGAAAGTGCATGCGGGCGACGTGGTGACGAAGAATCAGCCGCTCGCCGTCATCACCAGCCCCGAACTCACCAGCAAGCTCGCGCAGGAGCAGTCGGCGGCCGATGCGATGGAAGTGGAGTTCCTGCGCGCGCAGATCGACGCGACGAAGAAGCGCTCCGAGCTGCAGAAGGCGTTCGATAACGCGACCATCGATCAGACCGCCGCCGAGCGTGACCTCAAGCGCTACCAGAGCGCGTTCGACAAGGGTGCCGTGCCGGCCGCCGAAGTGGAGAAGGCCAAGTCCACGCTGGATAAGGCGGCGATCACCACGAAGCACGCGAAGTCCGACCTGGCGACGGATAACGACAGCCTGACTTTCGACGTGCAGTCGAAGAAGCTGGCCCACGACCGTCAGCTGCTGCTGGTGAAAGACCTCGAGCGCCAGGTCGACGACCTCAACGTGAAGTCGCCCGTCGACGGGCAGGTCGGTCAGCTGTTCATCGCCGAGCGCGCCACGGTCGCCAAGGATGCCCAGCTGCTGAGCGTCATCGATCTGTCCGCCCTCGAAGTCGAGATGAAAGTGCCGGAGAGCTTCGCGCGCGACCTCGCGATCGGCATGCCCGGTGAGATCACCGGTAACGGCAAGGTGTGGGACGGGAAGGTGAGCGCGATCTCGCCCGAGGTGGTCAATGGCGAAGTCGCGGCGCGACTGCGTTTCGACGGCGATACACCCAAGCAGCTGCGCCAGAGCCAGCGCATGTCCGTGCGTATCCTGCTCGACAAACGCGACAACGTACTGACCGTCGAGCGCGGCTCGTTCGTGGACGAAAGCGCCGGCCGCTACGCTTACGTCGTGGCCGACGGCATGGCCGATCGTCGCGATATCCGTGTCGGTGCCAGCAGCATCGACAAGGTCGAGATTCTGGACGGCCTGAAGGAGGGCGACAAGATCGTCATCTCCGGGGCGGACACCTTTGGCACCGCCAAGCACATCGCCATCAGCCGTTAACCGTTCCAACCATTCATCCACCGAGGGAAACGTCATGCTCAAGATGAACCATCTCGCCAAGGTCTACCGCACGGAAGTCGTCGAGACCTACGCCCTGCGCGACTTCAACATCGATGTGAAGGAAGGCGAGTTCGTGGCCGTCACCGGACCGTCCGGCTCGGGCAAGACCACCTTCCTCACCATCGCCGGCCTGCTCGAGACGTTCACCGGTGGCGAGTACCACCTGGACGGCGTCGAAGTGAGCAAGCTCGACGATAACGCCCGCTCGAAGATCCGCAACGAGAAGATCGGCTTCATCTTCCAGGCGTTCAACCTGATCCCCGACCTCAACGTGTTCGACAACGTCGAAGTGCCGCTGCGCTATCGCGGCATGAAAGCCGCCGAGCGCAAGCAGCGCATCATGGACGCGCTCGAGCGTGTCGGCCTGGCCTCGCGCGCGAGGCATTACCCGGCCGAACTCTCCGGCGGTCAGCAGCAGCGTGTCGCCATCGCCCGCGCACTCGCCGGCTCACCGCGTCTTCTTCTGGCCGACGAACCGACCGGTAACCTCGATACGCAGATGGCCCGCGGCGTGATGGAACTGCTGGAAGAGATCCACCGTGAAGGCGCCACCATCGTCATGGTGACTCACGATCCGGAACTCGCCGCACGCGCGCAGCGCAACGTCCACGTGATCGACGGCCAGGTGGTCGACCTCGCTGAAGAACCGCGCTTCCACTCGCATCCCAACGTCGCCCACTCCTGATCGTACCGCCGCTTCTCCGGGGGAATCCGTCCATGTTCAGTTACTACCTCCAACTCGGTATGCGCAGCCTGCGGCGCAACCCGGTCCTCACCGCACTGATGGTGATGGCCATCGGCTTCGGCGTGGCCGCGTCGATGACGACGTACTCGGTGTTCCGCGCGACGTCGCGGGATCCGATTCCACAGAAGTCGGCCGTGCTCTACAACGTGCAGGTCGACAACTGGGGTCCCGAGAATACGGAGAAGGGCGAGCCACCCCCGGCATTGTCGTACCAGGACGCGATGGCGCTGCTGCGGGCACACAAGGCCGAACGGCAGACGGTGACCTATCCGATCGGCATTTCCGTGATCCCGGAAGACCCGAGCCGTCTACCGGTGCGCGAAGGTGCGTACGCGACAGGTGCCGACTTCTTCCCGATGTTCGATGTGCCCTTCATCCAGGGACAGGCATGGACGCTGGACGACGACGAGCGCCATGCCAGCGTCGCTGTGATCTCGAAGACGCTGAACGACAAGCTGTTCGACGGCGGCCAGAGCGTTGGCAAGCAGATCAACATCGATGGCCATCTGTTCCGCATCAGCGGCGTGATCCAGGACTGGGCGCCGCAGCCGCTGTTCTTCGACGTGCCCAATACGAGCGGGTTCAACGATGGCGCCTCGGTGTATGTGCCATTCAACCGGGCTGTCGATCTCAAACTGCCCAATAGTGGCAACAACAACTGTGTCGCCGATCCCGGTGAAGGCTGGGACAACTATCTGCGTTCCGAGTGCATCTGGCTGTCGCTCTGGGCGGAGCTGCCGACCCGTGCCGCGGCGGAGTCCTACCGTCAGTACATCGCCGGCTATGGCGCCGAACAACAACGTGCTGGCCGTTTTCGCTGGGCACCCAACGGGCGCGTGCGTGACGTGATGGACTGGTTGTCGGTGCAGAACGTCGTTCCGCCGGAGTCGCAGGTGTCGCTGGTCGTATCGCTGGGCTTCCTGGTGATCTGCCTGGTCAACACGGTCGGCCTGCTGCTGGCGAAGTTCATGCGTCGGGCACCTGAAATCGGCGTTCGCCGGGCGCTGGGCGCGTCACGGCTGCATATCTACGCGCAGTTCCTGATCGAGGCGGGCACGATCGGCGTCGCAGGGGGCGTCCTGGGCCTGATTCTTACCGGGCTGGGTGTGCTCGGCGTGGGACTGGTCTTCCCCGAGCCCATCGCCCGGCTGGCCACACTGGACCCGATGCTCGTGCTGCTCACGCTCGTGGTGTCGATCGCCGCGTCGATCATCGCCGCTTTCTATCCGACCTGGCGCGCCGCTCAAGTGCAGCCCGCCTGGCAGCTGAAGTCGAACTGAGGATTTCATCGTGCAGATACTTCCCATCCTCGCCGCGCTGCGTCGGCATAAGGCCGGCACCATCCTCATCGCGCTGCAGATCGCGCTGACCCTGGCCATCGTCTGCAATGCCCTGTTCATCGTGCATGAGCGCGTCGAACGGGCGAACCGTCCCACAGGCATGAATGAGTCGAACCTGATCGCCGTGCAGAACCGGTATGTAGGCGCGCCCTCGACCTACCTTCCGATCATCAGGACGGACATCCAGGCCATTCGCGCCATGCCCGGCGTGGAAGATGCGTATGTCACCAATACGTATCCGCTGCGCCGGGGTGGCTGGTCATTGACGGCGCGCACGGCACCGGATGCGACCAAGGGCGGCGCGCAGACCGCGCTTTACTTCGGCGACGAGCACACGCTCAAGACGCTGGGCGTGCAGCTCATCGCCGGCCGGAATTTCACGGCTTCCGAGGTCGGCTCGTTCGAGCGCCAGGAGTCGCCGTCCCCGCCGCAGGTGATCGTGACCAAGACGCTGGCCGACAAACTTTTCCCCAACGGCGATGCGCTGGGCAAGGTCATCTATTACCGAGGCGGGAAGCCGTCGACCATCATCGGCATCGTGGCGAAGCTGACCGTTCCGTGGGTCGACATGGACTTCATGGACAGCGTGACGATCATGCCGCTGACGTTCAACGACGGCGGACAGAGTTTCATGATCCGTACCAAGCCGGGCCAGCAGGACGCCGTATTCAAGAGCGTTCCCAAAGTCCTGTTCGACGTCAACCGCATGCGTGTCCTTCCCGAAAAATACGGCATCCGTACCTTCGAAACGGTACGTGCGAACGCCTATGAGGCGGATCGCGGCATGGCGATCCTGATGAGCGTCGTCTGCGGCGTGCTGCTGGCCATCACGGCGGCGGGCATCGTGGGCCTGTCCAGCTTCTGGGTCGGGCAGCGGCGTAAGCAGATCGGTGTGCGGCGCGCATTGGGGGCGAAGCGCAGCGATATCCTCAGTTACTTCATGACCGAGAACTTCCTGATCGCGCTCGCCGGCGTGGTCGTCGGCACGATGCTCGCGCTGGGGCTGAGCCAGTGGATGTTCACGCATTTCGAGATGAAGCGGCTTTCGTTCACGTACGTCATGGTCGGTGTGGTCGCGCTGCTCGGCCTCGGTCAGGCGGCGGTGTTCGCGCCGGCGTTGCGCGCCTCGCGGGTGTCGCCCGTCGAAGCGACGCGGAGCGTCTGACGCGTGGGTGTATCGATGTTCGCCTACTACCTGGAACTCGCCTTTCGCAGCCTGAGGCGGAGCAGGGCGCTGACGGCGCTCATGATTCTCGCCGTCGCGCTGGGGATCGGCGCGAGCATGACCACCCTGACCGTCCTGCACGTGCTGTCGGGGGATCCGCTGCCGGAACGCAGTGGATCGATCTACATGCCCCGGATGGACCCTCGCGATCTGAGCCACGCGGAGGATACGAAGCTCCCCGTGCAGGTGACCTGGATCGACGGCATGCGCTTGCTGAAGGACCGTCGGGCGGACCGGCAGGCCCTGATGGTGGGTGGCACGGTACCGGTCCAGTCCGACGACCAGGCCATGGATCCGTTTATCGAGCACGCGCGCTATACGACGGCGGACTTCTTCCCGATGTTCGCTGTGCCATTCCGCTACGGGCAGCCGTGGAGCGATGCGGAGGACGAGTCCAGGGCACACGTGGCCGTGATCGGCGCCGATCTGAACGCCCGGCTGTTCGGCGGCACCAACAGCGTCGGCCGGACGATACGCGCTAACGGGGCGGATCTTCGCATCATCGGCGTGCTCGATGTCTGGCGACCCGTGCCGCATTTCTACGATATCTATACCGGCAGCTTTTCGGGCAGCGAAGGCGTGTTCGTCCCGCTCTCGACGGCCCGCGCGCTGGAGATGGGCCGAGACGGTGGGATCAGCTGCTGGGGCGAGGGATCGACCGCCGAAAACGAGATGGAACGTGCCTCGTGCACCTGGCTGCAGTACTGGGTGCAGCTCGACAGTGCGGCGCACCTCGAAGCGTATCGTCGCTACCTCGATGGCTACGCGCACGAGCAGGCGGCGCTTGGCCGTTTTCAGCGTCCCCAGCACCCGGAGGTGACCGGCCTGCTCGCTTTCCTGGAAGAGCAGAAGGTCGTTCCGAGTGACGTCCGCCTGCAGGTGTGGCTTGCCCTCGGATTTTTTGTCGTGTGCCTGGTCAACACCGTGGGGCTGATGCTGGCCAAATTCATGCGACGCGCCGGCGAAGTCGGTGTGCGGCGGGCACTGGGCGCGTCACGGCGCAGCGTGTTTGCGCAATTGCTCACCGAGGCCGGCCTGATCGGTGTGGCCGGAGGCGTGGGTGGGCTGATCCTCGCGTGGGCCGGACTCGCCCTGGTGCGAAGGCAGCCCGATGCGTTCGCCCGGCTGGCTCATCTCGATCTGGCCATGCTCGTCGCCACGTTGCTGCTTTCGGTGATCGCTACGTTGATCGCCGGCCTGCTTCCCGCCTGGCGCGCGTGCAGCATCACGCCCGCGCTGCAGCTGAAGAGTCAATGACATGAACATGCAGATCGGACCTATCCTCTCCACACTGCGACGCCATCGCTTCACCTGCACGCTGCTCGTTCTGCAGATCGCCCTGACGTGCGCGATCGTCTGCAACGCGGTTTTCCTGGTGCGCGACCGGCTGGCGTGGATGGACACGCCCAGTGGTGTCGACGAAGAACGTCTGGTGCGTATCGAAGTGGGTGACATCGGTATCCACACCGACATGCATGCACGCACCCTCGCGGATCTGGCCGCTCTTCGCGAGATCCCGGGTGTGGAAGACGCCACCGTGGCCAACTCGGTGCCTTTCGGCGACCGCAGCTGGAACAGTGGCGTCGGTCTTCAGCGCGATCAGCATGTGTCGAGCCTGAATACCGGCAATTTCTACGGCGAGCGCATCGGCGAGGTCATGGGTGTGCAGCTGGCCGAAGGCCGGTGGTTCCGCCCCGACGAGTATCGCTGGATGGACGATGTCGTCAGCGCGAAGGTCAAGGTGGCCCCGTCGATCATCCTTTCGAAAGACGCCGCCGACCGGCTTTTCCCCGACGGGCATCCGATCGGTCGAAGCGTGTTCGTCGGCGATAACGAGATGCGTGTGGTCGGTGTCGTGAAACGACTGTCGCGCGCCGGGGGCGGCGACCGTGGGCAGGCCGCCTTCAGCACGATGGTGCCGCTGCGGGAGTATCCGGCGATGGGCGCGGCCTTCTTACTGCGAGTGAAACCGGGGGAGGCGGACCGCGTACTGACGGCCGCCGCGGCCAAACTTCGCCAGCTCGACCCGCGACGGGTGGTCACCGGCAAACAGCGTTACAGCGACATTCGCGACGCGTATTTCGCCAGCGATCGTGCCATGGCCGTCTTGCTGGTCGGTGTGTGTATCGCACTGCTCACGGTGACCGCGCTGGGCATCGTCGGTCTGGCCAGCTTCTGGGTTGGCCAGCGGCGTCGGCAGATCGGCGTACGGCGGGCACTGGGCGCGCGCCGGGTCGATGTGCTGCGTTACTTTCAGACCGAAAACTTCCTGCTGGCCAGCATCGGGATTGGCGTAGGCATGGTGCTGGCTTATGGGATAAACCTGCTGCTGATGTGGCAATACGAAGTGCCGAGGCTTCCGCTGGTCTACCTGCCGGCCGGGGCGATCATCCTCTGGCTTCTCGGGCAGGCCGCCGTGCTGGCCCCGGCCCTGCGCGCGGCGGCGGTTCCCCCGGTGGTCGCGACACGTGGTTAGAATGAAGATTCATGCGAAAGGCTTTCAACCTTTTGGTCATCGAGAAGCATCCATGCCTGCATGCCAAAGGTTCACATGCGCTGCGTACTGATCATTGACGACAACCCCGCCGTCGGCGAGGCCCTTTCGCTTGCTCTCAGCCTCCGCGAGATCCGGCCCCTTGTCGCGCTCACACCCGAAGAAGGCCTGGCGATGCTTGGCCGTGAACGGATCGATGTCGTCATTCAGGACATGAACTTCACCGCCGACACCACGTCGGGGGAGGAAGGCATCGCGCTGTTCAAGGCCATCCGCGCGCGTTACACCGACCTGCCGGTGATCCTGCTCACGGCGTGGACGCACCTCGAAGCCGCGGTGGAACTGGTCAAGGCCGGCGCTTCCGATTATCTGGCCAAGCCGTGGGATGACAACAAGCTGCTGGCGACGGTGGAAAACCTGCTGGAACTGGCCGAAGCCAACCGCGAGGCCACGCGCGTCCATGTCGAACGCCGTCGCCGGCGCGAAGCTCTGGAAAGCCGCTACGAACTCGATGGCCTGGTATTCGCTTCCGAGGCCATGAGCCGCACGATCGAGCTCGCATGTCAGGTCGCGCGTTCCGACGTATCCGTGCTGGTGACCGGTCCCAACGGTGCCGGCAAGGAACGCATCGCCGCGATCGTGCACGCCAATTCCGCCGTGCGGCACGGGCCGTTCGTCGCGGTCAATTGCGGTGCGCTTCCCGGGGAGCTGATCGAGGCCGAGCTCTTCGGTGCCGAGGCCGGCGCGTATACGGGCGCCAACAAGGCGCGGGAGGGCCGCTTCGAGATGGCTCATGGCGGCACGTTGTTCCTCGACGAGATCGGCAACCTGCCGCTGCCGGGGCAGATGAAGCTGCTGCGCGTGCTCGAGACGGGCCAGTTCGAGCGACTGGGTTCGGGACGGACGCGACAGGTCAAGGTGCGCCTGGTCAGCGCGACCAATGCCGACCTCAAGGCGATGATCGCCGCGGGCACCTTCCGCGAAGACCTCTATTACCGCCTCAACGTCATCGACGTGAACCTCCCTCCGCTCTCCGAGCGCAGCGACGATATCCTGCCGCTGGCCGGGCATTTCCTGGACGGCAAGGCCACATTGACCGAAGACGCTCGCGAAGCCCTGCTGGCGCACTCCTGGCCGGGCAACGTACGTGAGCTGAAAAACGCCATCGCGCGTGCGGCGCTGCTGGCACCGGACGGTCGCATCGAGCCGGTACACCTCAACCTGCCGCCGCCGTCGGCGAACGCCACGCGCAACCTCGACGAACCCAGCCGCGAGTCGGTCGAAGCGGCCCTGGCCTCGGCGGGCGGGGTCATCAGTCGCGCCGCGAACAGCCTGGGCCTGTCACGGCAAGCGCTCTACCGGCGGATGGAGCGATACGGGCTGGCTGTCTGACGCGCCGCCGATGAGGACGCTCACGCTAGAGGGACGCATGACGATCGTGGTGGCCGCATCGGCCATCGTCGGCGCGCTGGTGTTCGCGGGCGTTTCCATCTGGCCGTTCCCGCAGGTGCTGGCGTGGATGCGCGCGGTGCCTGACAAGACCGGCAAAGTGCCCACGCCGGGGCCGATCGAGGCGTTCGACGGCACCACGGCCCTGGTCATCTGTCTTCTGGTGTTGCTGCCGCTCTCGGCCTGGGTGGCGCACCTTCTGGTCGAGCCCCTGCGTCGTCTGATGCGCGCCCTGGAAAGCGCACTGGCCAGTTATCGCGATGGCGACTTCAGCATCTCGATCGGATCGGGCCGCAACGACGAACTCGGCGACCTGATCCACATGCACAACGCGCTTGGCCAGACGCTGCGCGAACAACGCCAGCATCTCGCCCAGCGCGAGTTGCTGCTGGACACCGTGGTACAGAACACGCCCGTCGCCCTCGTGTTGACCGATGCGACAGGCAAGGTCACCTACGCGAACATCGCGGCGAGGCATCTCTTCAACGAAGGCCGGGCGTTGGCGGGTCTCGACTTCGCGACGGTGCTCGAAGCCATGCCCGCCAACCTTCGCGATGCCGCCGGCGCCGGCGAGGACGCGTTGTTCAATGTCGAGATGGATGGCAGCGAAGAGACCTTCCACCTTTCGCAGCGGGGCTTCCGTCTGCAGGGGCGGCCTCACCGGCTTCAGCTGTACCGTCGCATGACGCGTGAGCTTTCCCGCCAGGAAGTACACACGTGGAAACGGGTCATCCGCGTCATCAGTCACGAACTCAACAATTCCCTGGCGCCCATCTCGTCGCTGTCGCATTCCGGTGCCGAACTCGCACGTCGCGGCGATCTCGCCCGCTTGCCCGGCGTATTCGCCTCCATCGGCGACCGCGCGAAACACCTGCACAGTTTCATTGCCGGCTACGCCAGCTTTGCCAAACTGCCCGCGCCGCAGGCCCGCGAGGTCCCCTGGGCGCCATTTCTCGACGATCTGGCTCTGCACGCAGAATTTCGCCTTGCGGCGCCCTTGCCCGAGCATCCGGGGTGGTTCGATCGCACCCAGGTCGAGCAGGTGCTGATCAATCTGATCAAGAACGCGCACGAGGCCGGCGGGGAGGCCACGGAGGTCAGCCTGGCGGTCCACCACATCGGCCGCGAAACCCTGATCGAGGTGGCCGACCGCGGTCCGGGCATGAGCGACACCGTCCTGGCGCAGGCGTTATTGCCTTTTTATTCGACCAAGCGCTCGGGTACCGGCCTTGGGCTGGCGCTTGCCCGAGAAATTTCGGAAGCCCATGGCGGCCGGATCGCGCTGTCCAACCGCGACGGCGGCGGCCTTCGCGTCACCCTGTTGCTTCCCGCCGGTCCGGCCTGAGTCGCTTCGCCTATACTCCCGGCAAGACACCGGAAATAGGGAGCGAAGGGCCATGGGAAATATCGTCGTCGCGTTCGTCGTCGTGGTGGTTGCCGTCACCGTGCTGGCGAAGCTGATCCGCATCGTGCCTCAGGGCTACGAGTGGACGGTCGAGATGTTCGGCAAGTACACCGGCACGCTGACACCGGGTCTGCATTTTCTGATTCCCTTCGTCTACGCGATCGGTCGCAAGATGAACATGATGGAGCAGGTCCTCGAGGTTCCCTCGCAGGACGTCATCACCAAGGACAACGCGGTGGTCCGCGTGGATGGCGTCGTCTTCTACCAGGTGCTGGATGCCGCCAAGGCCGCGTATGAAGTCGCGAACCTCGAAGGCGCGGCGCTGGCGCTGATCATGACCAATATCCGTACCGTGCTCGGTTCGATGGATCTCGACGAGAGCCTCAGCCAGCGCGACGCGATCAATGCCAAGCTGCTGGGCGTGATCGACGAGGCCACGCATCCGTGGGGCGTCAAGGTCACCCGTATCGAAATCAAGGACATCTCGCCGCCGCGCGATCTGGTCGACGCGATGGCCCGGCAGATGAAGGCCGAGCGCGAGAAGCGCGCCAACATCCTCGATGCCGAGGGCTTCCGTCAGGCGGCCATCCTCAAGGCGGAAGGCGAAAAGCAGTCCGCCATCCTGAGCGCCGAGGGCAAAAAAGAGGCCGCTTTCCGCGAAGCCGAAGCACGCGAGCGCCTCGCCGAGGCCGAAGCCAAGGCGACGACGATGGTCTCCAACGCCATCTCGCATGGCGACGTCAACGCACTGAATTACTTCGTGGCCAACAATTACGTCGAGGCGCTGAAGGAAATGGCCAAGTCGCCCAACCAGAAGACGTTGCTGCTGCCGATGGAAGCCACGGGCATCCTCGGTTCGCTGGCGGGCATCGCCGAGCTGGCCAAATCCTCGCTGGCCACGCAGCAACAGCAGCGCCCGCCGCAGGGCGACGGCACCGTCAATCGCACCCCGCCACTGCCCCGCTGACGCCATGAGCCAGATCGCGCTGCATTACCTGTGGTGGATCGCCGCCTTGCTGCTGCTCGGCGGCGAGGTGCTGTTGCCGGGTTACTTCATGCTGTGGATCGGTCTCGCCGCGGCGGTCATGGGCGTCGTGCTGTTGGCCGTCCCCGGTCTGACCGCGCTTGCACAGGCCGTGATTTTCGTGATCCTCGCATTCGCCTCCTGCTTCCTTTACTGGAAATGGGTGCGGCCGCGGCTCAACCGTGTTCCGGCCGGCAACGAGCGGCTCAACCGTCGTGGCGAACAGCTGATCGGTCAGCGTTACACGCTGTGCGAGCCGATCGTGCAGGGTCGCGGCAAGGCGAAGGTGGGCGACGGGATGTGGCTGGTTACCGGTCCGGATCTCCCCCTGGGTGCCACCGTCGAGGTCATCGGCATCGACGGCACCACCCTGCGCGTGAAGGCGGTGGACGTTGCCTGAGGTCGCACCGCTGACCGTTCCGGTGAGCTTCGCCACCACGGCGATCAACACCCGCATCGCGTTCCTCACCGAGCTGGCGCGTCGCCTGCACCAGTACGGCACCACCGCACCACGCCTGGAGACCGCCATCGGTCGCTCCGCGCAGCGTCTCGGCCTTTCCGCCGAGGTCTGGTCCAGCCCCACCGCGATCATCGTGTCGTTCGCCGATCTGGGGCAGGGCGACGACGGCGTCGCCCAGGTTACGCAGGTCATGCGCCTGCCGCCCGGCGACGTCAACCTCGCGCGCCTCTGCGAGGCCGACCGCATCGCCGACGTCGTGATCGACGGCCGGATGGAACTGCGCGAAGGCTTTCACCTGTTACGTAAGCTGGGTGCACCGGAAACCTTCCGTGCCGAGCTCGGCGTGATCGCGAGCTATGGCCTCTGCGCGGCCACCGTCGTCGGCCTGCTGTTGCACAGTGCGTGGCCCGATCTGGTCACCGCGGGTTTCATCGGCGTTCTCATCGGTTCGATTACCGTCGCGTCGGGCAGCCGACCACGGCTCGCCGCCGCCAGCGATGCGATCAGCGCCATGGTCGCCACAGCCATCGCGATCGTCGTCAGCGCTTACCTGGTGCCGCTGGCGGTCAAGTCGGTGATCCTCGGCAGCCTGATCGTGCTGATGCCCGGCATGGCGCTGACCACGGCCGTGCGCGAAATTTCCAGTCAACATCTCGTGGCCGGTGTCGCGCGCATGGGTGGCGCGGTAGCCACGCTGCTGAAGCTGACCTTCGGTACCGTGGCCGCCAGCCAGCTGTGCGAGGCCTTCGGTATCGTGTCGCGCGATTATTCGCTGCCGCCACTTCCCGGCTGGGCCGACTGGCCGATGCTCGCGGTCGGCGCGTTCTCGTTCGCCATCCTGTTCCGCGCCGCCCGGCGCGACTGGCTGGTCGTGATGGGGGCCGTCATTCTCGGTTATCTCGCCACGCGTTGGGGCGGCAGCATTTCGGGCTCGCTGCCGGGCGCGCCGTTCGGCGTGTTTGTCGGCGGTCTGCTGCTGGGCTCACTCAGCAATGTCTATGCGCGCTACGCCCAGCAACCGGGCGCCGTGGTACGCGAGCCCGGCATCATCCTGCTGGTGCCGGGCTCGGTAAGCTTCCGCAGCGTGTCCTACCTGCTGGATCGCGATGCCTCACTGGGCATGGATACGGGTCTGCTCGGCGTCACGCTGCTGGTGTCACTGGTGGCGGGCCTGTTGTTCGGCGACCTGATCGTCGCGCCGCGCCGTTCTCTCTGAGCCGTCAGCTGGCGTACTGCGCCACGCCGTTGCCAAACGACCAGTTTTCCTTCTTCACCTCGACGAGACTGACGAAAACGTCGCCCGCTTTCACGCCTGGTGACTTGCCCAGGTTTTCCGCGATCGCCTGATACAGCGCTTTCTTCTGGTCGAGGGTGCGCGTGTCGTTGAAGGTGATCTGCACGATGACGATGTCGTCAGTGCGTTCGATACCGAGGTAGTGCGCGTCGTAGACGAGACCTTCCGCATCGTGTTCGGCGATGACCTGGAAACGGTCATCGTGCGGCACGCCGATGCTGACCAGAGCGTCATGAACAGCGTTACCGAGCGCGCTGCGATAGGCGGCATCCTTGCCACGGCGGACATCGATTCGGACGAGGGGCATGTGGTTGACTCCGAGGATAATCCGCCCGGTTTACGCCCGGGGCGGGGGAGCGTCAAGGGTGCGCTTTCGATCTCGCGGGCTCGGCTCGGCTCGGCTCGGCTTGCGCCATCGCGTTTGGATTCGTCGCGAGCGTGTTGTGTCGCGTTGGAGAGCCGGCGGGGGTGACCCTCGAGGCCACGCCTTCGTCGACCCCTCAGGGAAGGGCCGCTACCGCGGCCGTATATCAATGGCCTTCGGCCGGGTCGGGCTTCGCCTGGGGGTTTTCGAGTCGGCTGTCCCTGCCTCCCCGAAAACGGCCGGTCATCCCTGACCGGCCCGGCTTCGCGGCCTTGTCCAGTCGAAGCTCTCGCCTGCGGCTACCGGCCTCGAGGGTCACCCCCGCCGTCTCTTTGGTGTACCGAGGTGGGTTGGTGGTCGAGCGGGGTGTGGCTTCTTCGCTTCGTTGGCTTTTCGCGCGCAGGGCGCGCTCCTACAGGCCGCCATGTATCCCCCCATTGCGGTCGCCGTGCGGTAGGAGCGAACCCTGTTCGCGAACCCTCAGCCTCACTAAGGCGAACGAGGCCATGGGCCCCAGGCAAGCGAGCGTTCCCTGCCAACGAAGCGCACCGCCGCTCGACCCACCCGCAACCTCAGTCCCCCAAAGAGCCGGCGGGTGCCACCCTCGCGTCCGGTAGCCGCAGGCGAGGGCTCCGACTGGAAGAGGCCGCGAGAGCGGGGCCGGTCAGGGATGACCGGCCGTTTTCGGGGAGGCAGGGACAGCCGACTCGAAAACCCCCAGTCGGAGCCCGACCCGGCCGAAGGCCATTGATACACGGCCGCGGAGCGGCCTTTCCCTGAGGGGTCGCCGCAGGCGTGGACGCGAGGGTGGCACCCGCCGGCTCTTCAACGCGACACTACACGCCGCGACAAAACCAAACGCGAAGGCGCAAGCCGAGCCCCCGCTCCAACAAACATCTCGCCAACTCGCCAAAAAAAAGGCCCCGCATTCGCAAGGCCATTTTTCTGGTTTATGTCGGCATGTAAATCACACCAGCAGATCGCTTTCCTTTTTACCGGCCTTCAGCGCGTCATTGAACCAGCGCGGACGCTTGCCGCGGCCCGACCAGGTCTGTTCCTCGTTATCCGGATTACGGTATTTGGCAGCTACCACCGTGCCGGCGCGTTTGGATTTCGGGGCGCGGGCGCCGAAAACGTCGTCGAAGGTGAAACCTTCGGCGCGGATCAATTCATTGATTTTGTCGCGCAGTGCGGAAACTTTTTCCCTGCGCAGCTCGGTTTGGCGGGACTGGGCCTTGGCGATCAGCTCGTTGAGCTGATTGTGGCTGAGGTTCTTGATATCGACGGCCATGGGCATTCTCCCTGTTCTGGTTTCACAGTAAATCGACGTATTAATCGATGCGATTAATTTCACACACGCTCGGGTCGGAATTGTGAACCAAGTGGCGGAATAATGGCAGCTTACCGTGGGACTCTCAGCGCAATCGGAGCCGATTATCGGAATAACCCTACAGCGGCGCCGTTCACTGGAATGGAATAACTCATGTCGATCATTAGCATTGGCGTACGACGTGTTGCCCTCGCGGTCGCCCTGGCCGGCGGTATGAGCCTTTCCTCGCCGGGTATGGCGGAATCCGCCGTGTACGGCGGCGGCCCGTTTTACAGCGGCGGTACGCCCGTCATGGATGACCTCCGGGCATCGGGATTTACCACAGTCATGCTGTGGAGCGTGCATGTGGATACCAACGGCGACCTGCACCTCAACGACGAGCCCCTCATCAGTGACGGCAACTACGTCGGCCCGAACACGGGCTGGTCAGCCGAGCTGGCGACGCTAAAGCAGGCGCCGACGTCGGTGAACCGGATCGAGGTGTCGATCGGTGCCGGCGGTACGACGGACTTCGAGAGTATCCAGGCGCTGGTCAACGGTACCGGAGCGGGAGCGGGTACGGGGCCGGACAGCATCCTTTACCGTAACTTCCAGTTGCTGAAACAGATCACGGGCGCCGACGCGGCGAATTTCGACGACGAGAGCGCCTACGATCTGGCATCGGCGACGGCCTTCGGTCAGATGCTGGCGGGGCTCGGCTACAAGATCACGTTCGCGCCTTATACCAATCGCAGCTTCTGGGCTTCGCTCAAAGCCAACCTGGGCAGTGCCGTGGACAAGATCTACCTGCAGGACTACGCGGGTGGCACGGGCAACGATCCGGCGCAGTGGACGAGCGCGCTCGGCATGCCGGTCATTCCGGGGCTCTGGTCGAAGAACGGCACGGGCTGCAGCGCTGGCGATTCGCCGGCGACCGTGCAGTCGAAGATGACTGCCTGGAAACAGAGCGCCGGTATCCCGGGCGGCTTCATGTGGCTGTACGACGATATCCAGAAATGCTCGGCGCCGGGCCGTACGACGGCGGACTACGCCAACGCGATCAATGCCGCCGTCCAGTAGAGGCGGCCGGTAACCGCGACGGGAGCGCGGCTCGTGCGCTCCCGTCGCGCCTGTCATGCAGTGAGCATTACGCCTCGAGCAGGGCGAGCAGTTCTTCGCGCGTAATGTTGCGCGATTCGGCTTCCGTGCGGGCGCGATACTCGAACGTCCCGGCCTCGAGGCCGCGGCCGCTCACGACGATACGGTGCGGAATACCGATCAGTTCCATGTCGGCAAGCATCGGACCGGTACGGAGTCCGCGGTCGTCGAATGCGGTGTCGATGCCGGCCTGCGACAGTTCCTGATAAAGCGACTCGGCCGCCTCGGTGACGACGGGATCGTTCTTCGGATTGATGACGCAGACCACCACGCGCCACGGCGCCATGGCGTCGGTCCAGATCATGCCGGCGTCGTCGTGGCGCTGCTCGATGGCGGCGGCGACGATGCGGCTGACGCCGACGCCGTAGCAACCCATGTACATGGTGGCCATCTTGCCGTTGTTGTCGAGCACGCGCGCGCCCATGGCTTCCGCATACTTCTGGCCGAGCTGGAAGATATGACCGACCTCGATGCCGCGGGCCAGACGGATCGTGCCCTTGCCGTCCGGGGACGCGTCGCCTTCCACCACCTTGCGGATGTCGGCTACGCGGTTGATGCGTGCATCGCGCTGCCAGTTGGCGCCGGTGAAATGGGTGCCGTCCTGATTGCCACCGCACACGAAGTCGGCGAGCACGGCGGCGCTGCGGTCGACGATGACCGGAATGGAGTCGGGCAGGCCGACAGGGCCGATGAAGCCCGGGCGTGTGCCGGTGGCGGCGAGGATCTCCGCTTCGCTGGCCAGTTCGGAATCGTCCGGAAGCTCCGGCAGGTGGGCGGCCTTCACTTCATTGATGTCGTGATCGCCGCGCACGACGAGCGCGACCAGACCTTCCAGGCCGCGAACGAGGATGGTCTTCACCGTCTGCGAAGCCGGTACGCCGAGGAATGCGGTGATCTCGTCGATCGTGCGCTGCGTGGGCGTATCCACGCGGGTGAGCTCGGCCGACGGCGCGGGACGCTCGATGGCCGGTGCCAGCGCTTCGGCTTTTTCGATGTTGGCCGCGTACGACGAACCGTCGGAGAACGCGATGGCGTCTTCGCCCGAGTCGGCGATGACCTGGAACTCGTGGCTGGCGCTGCCGCCGATGGCGCCGGTGTCGGCGTCGACGGCGCGGAATTCCAGGCCCAGGCGGGTGAAGATGCGCGAATACGCGTCATACATGACCTGGTAGGTTTCGCCGAGCGATTCCGGGGTCAGGTGGAACGAGTAGGCGTCCTTCATCAGGAACTCGCGCGCACGCATCACGCCGAAGCGCGGGCGGATCTCGTCGCGGAACTTGGTCTGGATCTGGAAGAAGTTGAGCGGCAGCTGCTTGTAGCTCTTCAGCTCGTTACGCGCGAAGTCGGTGATGACTTCTTCGTGCGTGGGGCCGTAGCAGAACTCCTGCTCCTTGCGATCCTTGATCTTCAGCAACTGGCCGCCGAATTTCTCCCAGCGGCCGGTTTCTTCCCACAGCTCGCGCGGCTGCACCGAAGGCATGAGCACTTCGATCGCGCCGGCGCGGACCATTTCCTCGCGGACCACGGCCTCGACCTTGCGCATCACGCGCAGGCCCAGCGGCGACCAGGTGTAAAGGCCGGACGCCAGCTTGCGGATCATGCCCGCGCGCAGCATCAGCTGGTGGCTGGCGATTTCCGCGTCGGCGGGGACTTCCTTGACGGTGGCGAGATGAAACTGGCTGAGGCGCATGCGGGCGATTCGTCGGGAGTAAGACGTCGATTATAGGTGCAAGCCCCAGCCAGCGCCGATCACTTGCAGTAAAGCGTCATTTGCGCCTGCGTGGTTTCAATCTGGCGTTTCTTCCCGGCGTCGTCGAGCTGCTGGGAACCGCCCTTGCCGTCATCGACGGAGATGACCTGTTCCTTGCCCAGCACGTCCATGTTCTTCCGCAGCTGGTCGCAGAGCCTGGCGCGGTTGGCCGGGTTGTCGGCGACCTGGGTGCCGGGTGCTGGAGGCGCGGCTTCCGGCTTCGCCGGTGCGGCGGGGGCCGGTGCCGGTGCCTCGACCGTGCCGCTGGTCTTCACCTTCTCGTATCTTGCGTTGTTCGGCGGCGGCGTGTCCGCGTAATGGGTGACGCCCTGAGCGTCCTTCCACTTGTATGCCTGGGCCAGCGCGAGGGGGCAGACCGTGACGAGGAGTGCGAGGACAAGGCAGCGGCGCATGCGTGATTCCGGCAGGTGGGTGGATGGCGCAAGAAGTATCACCGGGCCCCCTGCCACGCAAGCGACCCCTGTCCCGGTTTCACGCACCCCGGCACCGGCGGCGGCCTGACGCATCACGGCGCCTGGGCTACACTGACGGCCCATGTCACGGAATGGCCCATGAGCGATCCGATCCAACCCCGGGGGCCGCGTCACCGCGGCATCTATCTGCTGCCGAACCTTTTCACCACGGGCGCGATGTTCTCGGGGTTCTACGCGATCGTCTCCGCGATCGGCGGGGATTACCAGACGGCCGCGCTGGCCGTGTTCGTCGCGGCGATCCTCGACGGCATGGACGGCCGCGTCGCCCGCATGACCAACACGCAGAGCGAGTTCGGCGTGCAGTACGACTCGCTGTCCGATCTGGTCAGCTTCGGGCTGGCGCCCGCGCTGGTGCTGTATACCTGGTCATTGTCATCCCTGGCTGATTACGGACAGGTCTGGGGCAAGATCGGCTGGGCCGGTGCCTTCATTTACGCCGTCTGCGCGGCGCTGCGTCTTGCCCGCTTCAATACCCAGGTGGGCGTGGCGGACAAGCTCTACTTCCAGGGACTGGCCAGCCCGGCAGCGGCCGCCCTGTGCATGTCTTTCGTCTGGACCATGGTCAAGTTCGACGTGCCGGGGCCGACGGTCGCGTTCTTCGCGCTGCCCATGGCGGTGATCGCCGGGCTGCTGATGGTCAGCAACGTGCGCTATTACAGCTTCAAGGCGTGGCCCAAGGGTGACCGCGTGCCCTTCATCTGGCTGATCGCCGCGGTGCTCATCGTGGTGCTGTTGCTCATCGACACCGCGCGCGTGCTCTTCGCCGTCGCGGTGATCTACACGATATCGGGTCCGGTGATGACGCTGTGGGGCCGTGCGGCCCACCGTCGTCGGGTGCGTCGCCATGCCCGGGCGCCGGGAGGCAGCTGATGGCCGCGATGCCCGCCCGCCACGCGCGACTGCTCAAGGTCATGGGCGTGACCCCATGGCGCCTGCGTGTCACGGAAGCCGTGGAGCCGTCGCCGTTCGAGCCGGCCAACGACCCGGCCGATGGTGAGCGCGTGGCCTGCGTCGTCGTCCTGCCGGCGGGATGCAGCGAGCGTGAAATGGAACTGCTCGGTCGCGCCCTGCGCGCCTTCGGCGCCGTTACCGCGCGTGCGGCGCGGCTGGAGGTCGGGCCCAAGGGCCTCGAGCACGTGCCGGTCGCGTCGGCGTATCTGGTTTTCGGCGATGCTCAGGCGCGAGCGCTGGGCCATCAGTTGCCGGCCGCCGCGCTCGCCGCGGCACAGATCGTCCTCGTCGACCCACCGTCAGCCATCGTGTCCGATGCGGCCGCCAAACGCCGTCTCTGGAACGGCCTGCGCGCTCTGGGCCGCGCGTTCGCACGGACCTGAGCCCGCCATGGTCGCCGTCGCCCGCCCGTCCACCGAAGTCCGCGCGATGCGTCGCGACGACCTCGATGCCGTCGTGGCGATCGAGCACGCGTCCTACCCCTTTCCCTGGAGTGCGGGCATCTTCCGCGACTGCCTGCAGGCCGGTCATAACTGCTGGGTGATCGTCCACGAGGGCGACATCGCCGGGTACGGCATTCTCTCGGTGGCCGCGGGGGAAGCGCATGTACTCAACGTCTGCATCGGTGACGCCTGGCGCGGCCTCGGTTACGGCCGCCGCATGATGCGACGGCTGCTCGATCTGGCCCGCTGGTACGGCGTGGAGCGGGTGTTCCTCGAAGTACGTCCCTCCAACCCCGTCGCCAGGGCGCTTTACGACTCGCTGGATTTCCACGAGATCGGACGTCGGCCCGGCTACTACCCTGCGGAAAACGGGCGCGAAGAGGCCATCGTGATGGCCTTCGACATGCACCGCCCGGACTGAGCCGACTCAGCCTTCCCGCAGCAGCGCCATCGGCGATGTGTTGAGCACGCGTCGCGTCCCGTACAGGCCGATCAGCATGACCACCAGCGCCGCCAGCGCGGCGGCGCCGATGAGCGGCCACAGCGGCGGCACGAAGTTTTCGATACGGAACACCGCCTGGCCGAGCCAGATACCCGCGCCCGTGGCACCGAGTGCCGCCGTCAGGCCGGCGACCAGACCCAGCAGCGCGAACTCGCAGGCCGCGGCCGCCCTCAGTTGCAGGCGGGTGGCGCCGAGCGTGCGCAGCAGAGCGGCTTCCTTCCGCCGCTCCTGTGCGCTCGCCGCCAGGGCGGCCGTCAGCACGAGCGCGCCCGCCAGCAGGCTGAAACCAAGTACCCAGCGCACGGCGCCGCCGACGCGGTCGACGATCTCGCGGACGCGGTCGAGCAGCGCATCCACGTCGATCAGGCTGAGGTTGCCGTAGTCGCGCGACAGCTTCGACAACTCATCCGCGTGGCCGCGGGGCAGATAGAAACTGGTCAGCCACGTGTGCGGAAGATCGGCCGCGTGGGCCGGATCGAGCATCAGGAAGAAGTTGACCCGGAACGAGCTCCAGTCGACCTTGCGGATGCTGGTGATGCGCGCGTCGAGGCTGCCTTCGCCCACCTCGAAACGAAGGGTGTCGCCGAGCTTCAGCTGGAAACGGTCACGCCACGACGTATCGACGGACACTTCGGCCTGCGCCGGCGAGGCGCCGGGCCATGCGCCAGCGACGATCTGATTCGACGGCGGGAGCTCCGCGCTCCACGAGAGGCGCAACTGCTGATCGGCCGAATCGCGGCCCTGCTGGTCGTCGAAGGTGAGTGTGTCGATCGACTTGCCGTTGATCGCGGTGAGCTTGCCCACGGCGAGCGGCATCATGTTGGTCCGGCTCGCACCCATGTGAGTCAGCGCGTTGGTGAAAGCGTCTCGCTGGTCGTCCTGCAGGTTGAGCGCGAACCAGTTGGGTGTATCGGCAGGCAGTTCGCGTCGCCAGCCGTCGAGCAGCGACGGAGCGATCACGGCGAGCAGGAGGAGGGCGCACAGGCCGAGCGACAGCGCGGTGGCCTGGATCAGCGACATCCCGCGTCGGCGTGCCAGCGCCGCAAGGCCCAGACGAAGCGCGGGGTGCGCGCCGGGGGCGACGCGGCGTGCGATGACCAGCAGCAGGGCCGAAAGCAGCGCGGCGACGACGGCGACGCCGCTCAGGCTCGCCGCGAGGATGCCGGCCAGTCTGGCCGAATCGCTTTGCACCCACACCAGCGCGATCGCGGTCAGCAGCGGGATGAGGTACAGCACGTCGAAGCGGCGGACGCGTCGCTGCATCGACTCGCGGAACACGGCGACCGGCGGCACTTCGGCGAGGCGCACGAGCGGCGGCAGCGCGAAGCCGGCGAGCACGGCCAGGCCCATCGCGGCGGCGGCAAAGACCGGTCCCAGCGGCAGGGTGGTCGGAATGTTGTCGAACAGCTGGCGCGCGAAGTACCACGCGCCCTGGGCGAGGCCGATCGCAATCAGCATGCCCACGGCGGCGGCGGGCAGCGCCAGCGCGGTCAGCGTGCTGACCAGCAGCGCGACCACGCGTCGGCGCGGCGTGCCGAGCGCGCGCAGCAGCGCGACTTCGGACGCCTTGCGTCGTGCATAGCGCGACGATGCCAGCGCGATAGCGACACCCGCGAGCAGGGCGGAGAGCAGGGCGGTCAGGCGCAGGAAGGCGCTGGCGCGATCGAATGCCGAGCGCATGCGCTCCTGCATTTTCTCCGGTGTGATCAGGTCGGCGCCCTGGGGCAGGGCGTTCGCTTCCAGCGATGTGCGCCATGTGGCGACCGCCGCCGGCGGACCCGAGACCAGCAGCCGGTGACGGGCGCGACTGCCGACGGACAGGAGCCCGGCCTCCGTCGCGTCGTCGAGATTCATCAGCGCACGCGGCGCGAGAGCGAACAGTTCACCGCCGTCGGGCTGGCGGACGAGTTCGGCGCTGACGCGAAGGTCGCGTCCGCCCACCTGGACGGTCTGGCCGGCGTGGATGCCGAGGCCGACCATGGCCCGGTGATCGAGGAAGAGTTCGCCGCGTCCGGGGCCGTGGGCACTGCGGCCCTTGCCGTCGGCACCACGGACTTCCAGCGTGCCGCGCAGCGGGTAAGCCGCATCCGTCGCCTGGACATCGAGCAACTGGCTGTGTTCGCCCACAAAAGCCACGCTGCGAAAGGCCGCGCCGCGCGATGCCGTGAGTCCGTCGTCCTGCGCCGAACGGAGCATGGGCTCAGGCAATGGCGCCGGCGCGGATACGCCCAGATCGCCACCGATCAGTTCGGCGGCGCTCGCGAGGATGCCCCGCTCGATGCGGGTGGACAGCGTGGCGACCACGCCGAGCGCGATGACGGCAAGCACCAGCGACGCGGCGAGCGTGCGCAGTTCGACCAGATGCCACTCGCGGCGCAGCGTACGCAGGGCGAGCCGTGCGACGTTCATGCAGGAACTCCGAGGCGGCCTTCATGCAGTTCCGCCGAGCGGGCGCAGCGCGCCGCCAGGCGGGGATCGTGGGTGACCAGGATGAGCGTGGTCGCATGCTGCCGGTTCATTTCGAAGAGCAGGTCGCCGATGTGTTCGCCCGTGTGCTGGTCGAGATTGCCGGTAGGCTCGTCGGCAAACAGGATTCGCGGCCGGTGGACGAACGCGCGTGCGAGCGCCACGCGCTGCTGCTCGCCACCTGACAGCTGCGCGGGATAGTGCCGGCGCCGTGCGGCCAGGCCGACCGAGTCGAGTGCGGCGTGGGCGCGTTCCCGCGCCGAGTCGTCGCCTTCGAGCTCCAGCGGCAGCATCACGTTCTCTTCGGCCGTCAGCGCCGGGAGCAGATGGAACGACTGGAACACGAAACCGACCAGACGTCGGCGGATGGCGGCGCGAGCTTCTTCGTCGACCGCCTCCAGTGCCTGCCCGTCGATCCTCACACTGCCGGATGTCGCCACATCGAGACCGGCCAGCAGGCCGAGCAGGGTGGTCTTTCCGGAACCGGATGCGCCAACGATGGCGAAGCTCTCACCGGCGGCCACGCGGAGGTTGACCCCGGAGAGGATGTCGAGTCGTCCCTCCGGGCCGAAAACCGACTTGCTAACATCGGCCACTTCGAGAAGAACACGGGAAGAATCGCTCATGCGTCGTTGCCTGGTCCTGTTGCTATGGGTTTGCTGCGCCATCGCCTCCGCGGCGGATGCGCCACGTAAGGTGCTGGTGCTCGGGGACTCGTTGTCGGCGGCACACAACATTCCGGTGGATGCCGGATGGGTGCGCCTCCTCGACGCTCGCACATCGAAGATGGCGACGCCGTGGACGATGGTCAATGCCAGCATCAGCGGCGAAACCTCACTGAGCGGCCGGAATCGCCTGCCTGGCCTGCTCAAGGCGCAGCGTCCCGGCGTGGTGGTGATCGAACTGGGCGCGAACGATGGATTGCAGGGCTTACCCCTGGGGCAGCTGGCGGCCAACCTCGACGTCATGATCGATGCGGCGAAGGGGGCGGGCGCCAAAGTCCTCCTGCTGGGGATCGAACTGCCGGTCAACTATGGCCCGCAATACCGCGACGGCTTGCGCAAGGTGTATGCGGACGCCGCGGCGAAGCACAAGGTGCCTCTGCTTCCCTTCCTGCTCGACGGCGTGGCGCTGGACCCCGGCCTGATGCAGGACGATGGCCTTCATCCGACGGCAAAGGGCGAGCCTCGCGTCGCGGAGAATGTGTGGAAAATGCTTACGCCGCTACTTAGGTAGACGACGCCACGTGCACGTCCTCGTACGCAAAATGAATGCTCATTTTCGGTCTTCACACGGTACTCACTGGTCCGGCCGTTAACTCTTCACATTTGTGAATCAGCGTAGGAGTGGAGCGATGAGCAACCGCGATGAACAGGCAGGCCTGATCCTTCTGGTCGAAGACAACCGCCAGATTGCCGAGATGGTCGGCGAGTTCCTCGAGCGCAGGGGCTATTCGGTCGACTACGCCGCGGATGGCGTCAGTGGCCTGCACCTCGCTGTTTCGAACAGCTACGACGTCATCGTGCTGGACCTGATGCTCCCGGGCATGGACGGTCTGGATGTGTGCCGTAAATTGCGCAAGGACGGCAAGAAGTCGACGCCGGTCCTGATGCTGACGGCACGCGATACCCTGGAAGACAAGCTGGTCGGCCTCGAGGCTGGCGCGGACGATTATCTGGTCAAGCCGTTCGAGGTTCGCGAACTGGAGGCCCGTCTTCGCGCACTGATCCGTCGCGACCGCCGTCAGGTCTCGTCCGAGGTGCTCAACGTGGGCGACATGACACTGGACACGGCCACGCTGCGCCTTACCCGCGGCGGGCAGGAACTGACCGTCTCGCCGATCGGCCTCAAGCTGCTTGCCATCCTCATGCGCGAATCGCCGCGCGTGGTCAGCCGCCGTGATATCGAGCGCGAGATCTGGGGCGACACGCTGCCCGATTCCGACACCCTGCGTTCGCACCTGTACAACCTGCGCCGCGTGATCGACAAACCGTTCGACCGTCCTCTGCTGCACACGATCCATTCGGCTGGCTACCGCCTGGCCGACCTGGATTCCGAAGTCGCCGCGTCGCAGACGGCATGAGGAACGTGCAGGACCAGGCATAGTCGATGGAAGGCAGCAAATCGCGGGGGACCACCCGGCGGGGCTCGTTCAAGGCCCGTATCGCGGTGGTCTTCACTCTGCAGACCCTCGTCGTGGTCATCGCTTCGGTGATGGCTGCGAACAACGTCGCGCCGATCGGCGCCGCGATCGCCATCATGCTCTCTTCGGGCGGCCTGGCGTGGCTGGCCGTGTCCCGCGAATGGCTTCCGGTCGCGGCCCTTGCCAAACTGCTCGATGGCTGGGATTCGGAACGGCCCGACATGGCGGCGCTGGATGAGCAGAAGGGCAGGAAGTCGGACGGCGACGTCTCCAAGCTCCTGCGCGGACTGCACGGTCTTGCTTCACGGCTCGAAGGCTACAGTGAACGCGAGCGCAACTTCACCCGTGACGCCAGCCACGAACTGCGCAGCCCGCTGACCGTCATCAAGATGTCCTCGGACATGCTGGCCGACGAAACCGATCTGTCGGATTTCGGCCACCGGTCACTGGAACGCATCCGCCGTTCGACCCGCGAACTCGAAGCGCTGGTCGAGGCTTTCCTGATCCTCTCGCGCGAGTCGGATCAGGGTCTGGCCGAGGAAGACTTCATCGTCAACACCGTGCTTCGCCAGGAAGTGGACTACGCGCGGGAGCTCATCGCGGGCCGTCCGGTGGAGCTGATCCTCGACGAACCGGCGACGTTCGCCCTGCATGCGTCGCCGCGGGTATTCGCGGTGCTCTGCGGACAGCTGATCCGGCATGCGCTTCAGCAGACCGACCAGGGCACGATCGTGGTCACCGTCATGCCGGGCAGCGTCAGCGTGATCAACCCCGCCGTCGACACGACGCCCGATCCGGGTACGCGTCGACATGCTTCGGTGAATCCGCACGGTTTCGACCTGGCGATCGCCCGGCGTCTTTCCGACCGCTTCGAATGGCCCCTCGAAACCCGATCGTTGCCGGGTGCGAGCCGTGTCTCGAGTGTCCGCTTCCCGAATCCACAAGCGGTCGAAGCGTAAGGCGTCGGCACGCGTTCCTGCCGCGCCACGATCATCCCGCGTTAAATCACGTCTCGTCCGGCCGCTCGCGCACGGGGTGTTTGCTCAGCTTGCGCTGCAGCGTGCGTCGATGCATGCCCAGACGACGCGCCGTTTCAGAGATGTTGCCTTCGCATTCGGTCAGCACGCGCTGGATGTGTTCCCACTCCAGACGACGCAGCGGCAACGGCGCGTCCGGCGCGTCGACCAGATCGTCGGCATCCATCGGACCCGAATCGCCGTCCAGCAACGCGCGAACGACGGCGTCCGCATCCACCGGCTTGGCAAGGTAGTCATGCGCGCCCCGCTTGATCGCCTCGACCGCCGTGGCGATGGACGCGTAGCCGGTCAGCAAGAGCACGCGGATGTCCGGAACCAGCGACTGCAGTTCGGGAATCAGGCGAAGGCCGTTCTCGTCACCCAGCTTGAGGTCGAGAACGCAGTAGCGAGGCTGGTGGCGGCGGGTGAGCGCGCGCGCATCGTCCACGTTGTCCGTGGCGATGACCTCGAAGCCGCGCGATGTGAGCGCACGCCCGAGCACGCGGGCGAACGTCGCGTCGTCATCGACGATCAGCAGGGGGCGGCCGCCGGGTGGGGCGATATCGTTCATGTATGGTCTCCGATGACCGAAAGGGGAAGGCGCAGGCGCATCTGCGCGCCGTGGCCAGTGTTGCTTGCGGCAAGCTCGCCGTCGAGGCGTTCCGCGGTGGCTTCCGCCAGCGCGAGCCCGATGCCGAGGCCGGTATCCTTCTGCGACAGGCCGAGCGTACCCAGTTCGTCGAACTCGTCAAATCCCGGACCCTCGTCCGTGACGACCAGCTCCAGCCAGGGGCCGACGATGCCGATCGCCAGCGAGACCGCCGTACTCTCGTTCATGGCGGAGGCGTCCGCGGCGTTGTTGAGCAGGTTGATCAGGGCGTGGCGCAGCCCGGGCGGCGAGCGCAGCGCGACACGTCCGGCCCCGGGTTCGACGGACAGGCTGACTTCGGCCTCCGGCCGGAGCAGCTGAAAACGCTCCATGACGCCGTGGATGAACTGGTCGAGGGTGATCCGTTCGGGCACCTGGGACAGCTGCGCCTGGCCGAAAGCGACCATTTCGCGAAGGATGGTACGGCAGCGTTCGACCTGGCCGTCGAGCAGGTCGAGGTCGTCACCCAGCGCGTTGTCGCCCGCATGCTCGCGGCGGATCTCGGGAAGCAGGGTGCGCATGGTCGACAGCGGCGTATTCAGTTCGTGCGCAGCACCCGCGGCCTGCGTGGCGATGGCGAGGATGCCCTCGTCGCGCAGGGCACGTTCGCGTACACGCTGCACTTCGCCTTGCTGCACGCGGATCGCCTTGGCCAGATTGCTGATGAAGACGCCGAGCAGGACCGCCATGATCACGAAGTTGACGCCCATACCCGCGACGTACAGGTCGAAATCCTGGGCTTTATCGCCCAGCGTCGGCAGCGGCAGGTGATAGGGCACCAGCAGCACATAGGCCACACCCGTCAGGATCGCCACCAGCGACACGCCGGCGATGGACAGGGCGGCCGCGGACAGCGCGATCGGTACCAGCAGCAGCGCGACGAACGGATTCGAGGCGCCACCGGTGAAAAAGAGCAGGTAACCCAGCACCAGCGTATCGGCGGCGATGTGCACGATGGCCTCGCCCTCGCTCACCTTCCACGGCATACCGAGGCGGAACGCGGCGGTGGCGGCGAAGACGGCCAGGATGCACACACCGATCATCAGCGGCAGCAGCGGCACGTCGAGGCGGAGCAGGGTGACGCAGGAGAGGATGGCTACGCTCTGACCCGCGATGGCGCAAAGGCGGAGCCAGGCGAGCGTACGCGCTAGTGCGAAGGGACCGGAGCGGGACGATGGCGAATGCAGGGTGTCGCTCACGGGTTATCGATCTCGTTGCAGGAAGGAGGGCCGCCCGCGTGGGGCGGCCCTCACCGTTTTACAGGTCTTCGTTGTGAACCGGCGGAACCGGCGGCACGTTGGCCAGCGCGTGGTTCAACGACAGCTTTTTCATCAGCGGCAGCATGGCCACGGCGATGGCGACGCAACCCACGCCCACGAAGCCCAGCTTGTTGAACAGGCTGGTGTAGATGCGCAGCGATTCCAGTGGGTCGGTGATGTTGTCCGGGATGGCGGCATAGTTGGCCACCACGCTGCCCATGTACTGGGCCACGCCGGAGGCGACGTAGTAGGCGCCCATCATGAAACCGCCCATGCGTGCCGGCACGTAGCGCGCGATCATGGCGAGGCCGAGGCCGCTGACCAGGATCTCGCCCAGCGAATAGAAGCCGTAGCCCCACACCATGTACCAGGAGGAAATTTTGCCGGCGATCGCGGTGGTGGCGCCCAGACCGTACATGAAGAAGCCGACGGCCACGGCGACGAAACCCAGGGCGAACTTGGCGGCGACCGGAAAGTCCTTCCCGCGACGACCGAGGGCGTTGTAGATCCAGACCAGGATCGGCGACAGAACCACGATCCAGATGGCGTTGAGCGACTGGAACTGCTCGGGGATCCACGTGAGGATGTGCAGGCCGAACAGGCTGAAGTCGAGGTCGACGTTGCGCTGCGCGAACAGGTTCAGCGAGGTCGACATCTGCTGGTAGAAGATGAAGAAGAAAATCGTCTGAATGGTCAGCACCAGTGCGGCGATGAGGCCGGCGCGCTCACCGGTTTCGCTGGCGTAGATGAGGTACGCGAAAATGCCGAGGATGACGACGCCCGCGATATAGACACAGGCCTGCGCGACGCTCTGGTTCTGCAGGATGTACGACGACGCGGCGATGATCAGGATGCCCGCGCCGATGATGCCGAGCACGTTCTTCGCCACCGGCGGGTGTTCGTCCGGTGCCGAGCCGACGTGGGCCAGGGTGCGGCGCATGAAGAAGTAATTGATCAGACCGAGGATCAGGCCGATGGAGCAGACGCCGAACGCGGTGTGCCAGCCCAGTGCGTCGCCGTAGTGCTCGCCGACGTAGTCGCGGATCCAGGGCGTCAGGATCATGGAGATGGTCGAGCCGACGTTCACCGCCATGTAGTAGATGGTGAACGCGCTGTCGATCTTGACCTCGTCGCCTTCGTAGATCTTGCGCACGAGGTTGCCGGCGTTGGGCTTGAACAGGCCGTTGCCGAGGATGATCACGCCGAGAGCGACGTACAGGAAATAGGTGTTGTTGGTCGGAATCCACAGCAGCGCGTAGCCGACCATGAGCACGACGGCACCGGTCAGCATGGTACGGCGGGTGCCGAGGAATTTGTCGCCGATCCAGCCGCCGATGGCGGGGGTCGCGTAGATCAGGGCGGAAGCCGCGCCCCAGACGAGATTGGCGTCGACATCGGGGAAGCCGAGCTTCTTCACCATGTAGGTGACCATCAGCACCTGCATGCCGTAGAAGCCGAAGCGCTCCCACATCTCGATGAGGAAGACCGTGCTGAAAGACTTGGTCTGTGAAACGGGCGGGTTCTGGGTTGCCATGTATTTTCCGGACGCATTGGAAACAGCGAACGGGCCCGTAAGCCCGCTCCCATCGCCGTGACCCTGAACGGAGTCACAACCGTTCAAGCGTAATACAAATGGTCCGCCCCGTTGTGTTGCAGCGCCAGAGGGGCGCGGCGATTCGCCACGGACAAGTCGGCCCCCGCCCCATCTAAGTCGGGCCGAAGCCGGGCTGTGGCATCATATGGGACTGACTCACAGCCCCAGGCCGGCTCCGTGCTCCCGACCCTCTTCCTTCCGTCCGTTTTCGGCGCCTGACCCGTCATGGCGACCACCGTCCCGCGCGGGCCGCGGCAGATCTTCGCGGCTTTCCAGTGGTCCATGAAGGGCCTGAAAGCCTGCTACAAGCACGAGGCTTCGTTCCGGCTTGAGGTTTTTCTCGCCGTCGTGGTCATCCCGTTAGGCCTGTGGCTGGGGCAGGGCGGCGTGGAAAAGATCGTCCTGATCACCTTCCCGATCCTCGTCCTGTCGGCAGAGCTGCTCAATTCGGCGATCGAGGCCGTGGTCGACAAGGTCAGCCCGGAATTCCACGAACTGGCCGGGCGAGCCAAGGATATGGGGTCGGCGGCCGTGTTCCTGCTGCTGGTCATGGTCGCCGTCAGCTGGGCTCTGGTCCTGGTACCGCGCTACCTGGGCTGACTCGTCCACGCTTTTTCTTGCGGCTTTGGGTTAAGTTGTGCCCCGCACACCCCAAGGAATCCACCGCCATGAAAAACATCCTCCGCGCTTTCGCCCTCGTCACCCTGGCCGGATTCCTGTCCGGGTGCGGCTACAACGCTATCCAGCGTGAAGACGAAGGCGTCAAGGCGGCCTGGTCCGAGGTACTCAACCAGTACCAGCGTCGCGCCGACCTCGTCCCCAACCTCGTCAACACCGTGAAGGGCTACGCCCAGCACGAAGAACGCGTACTCACCGAGGTGACCAACGCCCGCGCGAAGGTCGGCTCGACCCAGATCACGCCCGAACTGGCCAACGATCCGGAAGCTCTGGCCAAGTTCCAGGCGGCGCAGGGCCAGCTCTCCGGCGCGCTCTCGCGCCTGATGGTCGTCAGCGAAAACTACCCGCAGCTCAAGGCGGACGGTTCGTTCCGCGATCTGCAGGCCCAGCTGGAAGGCACCGAGAACCGGATCACCGTGGCGCGCAACCGCTACGTGCAGGCGGTGCAGTCCTATAACGTGCTGATCCGTTCGTTCCCGAACAACCTCACGGCCAAGGTCATGGGTTACAAGGTCAAGCCGAACTTCAGCGTCGAGAACGAGAAGGCCATTTCCACAGCGCCGACGGTCGACTTCAACGCGGCACCGGCTCCCACGCCCGCCCAGCAGAACCCGGCCCCGGCAGCCTCGGCCGCTCACTGATGCGGCGGTTCGCGGCGCGGCTCCTGCTCGCCGTCTCCCTGCTGGCGCCGTCTGTCGCGGCGCTGGCGGCGGACGACCCCGCGGTGCCTACCCTGTCGAAGCACGTCACGGACCTGACTGGCACACTTTCCGCCGATCAGGTCTCGCAACTCGATGCGCGTCTGACCGACCTCGAAAAACAGAAGGGCGCGCAGGTCGTCGTGCTCATGGTGCCGACGACCCAGCCGGACGACCTCGAGAGTTATTCGCTCAAGGTCGCCGAGACGAACAAGGTCGGTCGCAAGGGCACTGACGACGGCGTCCTGCTCCTTCTCGCCAAGAACGACCGGCGCGTACGCATCGAGGTCGGCTACGGCCTCGAGGGCGCGCTGCCCGATGCCATCGCATCGCGGATCATCCGCGAGTACATGGCGCCGAAGTTGCGCACGAACGATTACTACGGTGGCATCACCGAAGCGCTCAACGCGATCACGCAGATCGTGCAGGGCGAAGCGTTGCCCGCGCCGGTCGCGCCGGACGAAAGCCACGAGCGACGTCGCGGCGGAGGCGGCAGCTTGTTGCTCCCATTGCTGTTCGGCGTGCTGTTTCTTCGCGGCATCCTGGGCCGCGCGTCAATTGGCGTGCGCGCACCGGTGGGCGGCGTGATCACGGGTGGCCTCGCGTGGCTGTTGCTTGGCTCACTCCTTGGTGGCGTCATCGGTCTCGTCGCCGGCGCGCTGTTCATGGCCGTGCCCCTCGGTGGCGGCCGTGACATCGGCGGCGGTGGCTGGGGCGGTTTCGGCGGCTGGGGCGGTGGCGGTGGATTTGGCGGTGGTGGCTTCGGCGGGGGTGGCGGCGGAGGCGGCGGCTTCAGCGGAGGCGGCGGCAGTTTCGGTGGCGGCGGATCGTCGGGGAGCTGGTGATGGACATGCAACGTATCGTTACCAACCTGTTCGGCGCGTGGTTCCAGATCGGGCGGCAGTTTCCGGCGTCGGCACTGGATGCGATCGCTAAGACGGTCGCGGCAGGTGAGGGCACGCATCGCGGTGAGTTGCGCGTGGTGATCGAGTCGCGTTTGCCGGTTTCCGCGGTCGCCTCGGGCGTCACCGCGCGCCATCGTGCCGCGATGTTGTTTTCGCATCTGCGTGTGTGGGACACCGAGGACAATTCGGGCGTGCTGCTTTACGTGCTGCTGGCGGAACACCGCATCGAGATCGTCGCCGACCGTGGTATCTCGCGCGTCGTCGCTCCGGCCGAATGGGATGCCATCACCGCGCACATGCGCGACGAGTTCGCCAACGGCCACTACCGCGAAGCCGTACAAACCGGCGTCGCCGAAGCCGGCGCACTCCTCACCCGTCACTTTCCCAGCGACGGCGAACCCCGCGAAAACCAGCTCCCTGATCGTCCCCTCGTCCTGTGACGAAACGTTCGGAGATGCCGTACCTGTAGGAGCCCGCCCTGCGGGCGAAAAGCTCGCCTCGCGGCAGGGGGCGTCGCCGCCTGCCATTCCTGTCGCTAAGTCCTCCTTCGGCCTTCGCCTACGTGCGGAATCGCTCCAGGAACGCCAGACGCCGACGCCCCTCCGAAATGGTGAGATCGTTCGTACGAAGGGCGGCCGCGGGTACGTCCTCGCACCTTGTCCCATTCCAGCCGCCGTTTCTGTGATCCAAACGGTTGGGAACGCCGTACTTGTAGGAGCCCGCCCTGTGGGCGAAAAGCTTGCCTCGCGGCAGGGGGCGTCGCCGCCTGCCATTCCTGTCGCTAAGTCCTCCTCCGGCCTTCGCCTACGTGCGGAATCGCTCCAGGAACGCCAGGCGCCGACGCCCCTCCGAACGCTGACGCACCCCGGATCGTTGTAGGAGCGAGCCCGCTCGCGAACCCTCAGCGCTCAACATGGCGAACGAAGCGTTGCATCCACCCGCACCGGCGGTTCCAACATCACACCTTGTCCCACGCCATCTTCGCGTGCGCCCGCGCCACACACTGCACACCCATCGTAATCAACGCACCGACACCTCCCAGCGCAAGTAGCGTGCGCTGACGCTCAGGAATTTCGTCTTCCTGCAGCGACTCGACAAGCAGATCCGTGATGCCCCGCGCGTACTGCAACAACTCGTTAGCGTCATTCAACAATGCGTTGACGCTCGCCTCGGGGTCGATACAAAAACTTCCTTCGCCAACCGTTCCAAACTTTTCCATAGTCATCTCCATGCATGCCGCACAAAGCCCCGCTCTGGTAGGAGCCAGCCCTGTTGGCGATTCACCCCGCCCCGAGTTGTGGCACGCCAAAACGCAAAGGCGTGCCACCATCGCTCGCACGATGAGCCTCATCGGCCTGTCCGTGACCGGACGCCGGGCGGTGTGTTCAAGAAGTGGTTCGCAACGCCAGTCGCTGTCTTGCGGCCACACGGCAACGCGCCGGATAGCTACGGCAAGAAAAAACTCAACCAGCAACGGCCGGCGCCGCGGTTCTTCAACCGTGTCTGCGAGATCGGCAGACGGCCCGGTAACCGTTGAGGGGAGTGTCGCCGGGAAGCGGCACGCGTGAGAATGCCTTAGTATTTGGCATAGCCATGGTCAACCTTCTGCGTTGATTAGGGTCAGCGGACCTTGTGGTGGTGGTACACCCCTGGTCCGCGCTCACCGCTTTGAGCGATGGTTGCCTGCGATGCGTGGAATGCGATCCCGCAGGCAACAGATACAAGCTAGCAAAAAAATCGACGTTGCGTCATGAGAATATCGGCCAATTTACCGTCGCGTCAGCGGCCGGCGGGCAAGGCGTACGTTGATCGGGCGGTATTGAAGGGCACGTCGAATGCCTCGACCTTTGCACCCTTCGTGGTCTTTACTACGCGCAAGGGAAAGAAACCTTTCGCAGTGGGATCTTCCTTCACGCTGACATCGTACCTGACGCCTTGCGCGCCTTCGGTCACCTGCGGAATCTTGCTGACATCGGTCATACGACCCTTGATGGCAGTAACGATGCTGTAGAACCCCACAGTCATCTCCTGCCACGTGCCACCGCTGACGAAAATCCAGCCGTAATCACCCGCATTGCTCAGCTTGATCAGTCGCGCCTGTGAGCACCCGCAATCACCCATGCTGCCGTAATCGGTTCCGCTGTCGTAGGCCTCATACGTCCATCCCTGAGCACCTCCGACATGGATCTTGAAAGCGCCCATCAGGCCGGGTTGGACATGGGCGTAGCGGTACGGGCTGTCGCCTTGCATGACAATAACGCTGAACGCATTCAGGTACAGGGTCTTTCCACGAGGGCCATCGACGATCTGCGGCGTGCCGGGACGCATGCAGTAGTCCGTTGATTCACCCTGATCGTTCTTCCACGCAAACGCCCAACAGTTGCTCTGCGCGTCATAGGTCTGGCCATAGGTTTCATTCATCACGGCTTTGACCAGGCCATCGATGTCGTCGCGATTCGCCTGTGCCGACGCGGGTACCTCAACAACGAGCATGCCCAGCGCGAGCGCGCCAGCGATCATCGTGTTCGCATTCATCCAGCTATCGCCTCTCTCCGTTTCGTTCGAAAATGTGGGGCTCGTTTCCGCCAGCAACCAACACAAGCTATCAAAATATCGACCGATCATGTCGCGCAGGTCGGGCACCTCGCGCTCTCGTTCGACGCGTGCTTTCGCTCTTCCATGAACCCAGCGCACCGTCCGAAGGGGGCCGTCGGCTGCCGTGCCTGGAGCGTTTCCGCACGAAGGCGAAGGCCGTAGGAGGACCTAGCGACAGGCATGGCAGCCGACGGCTCCCTCGCTACAGCGCGCAAAGGCAAAAGCGACGGCGAAGCCGAGCCCGCCAGACCACAAAAAAAGGGCCGCCCAACCGGACGGCCCTTCTTCATAACGCGTCACCGAAGCGGCGACGCAACCCAACCTTTACAGGCTGAAGTCGTACTGCACCATCAGACGGAAGTAACGCGGCGTCTGGTAGTAGCTCGGCACACGATAGGTCGACGAATAGAACGTCTGACCCGCGCTCTCGCCGATCTCGTTGATCGCCGTCGGCTTGTCGTTGTTGAGCAGGTTGATCATGTCCAGCTGAACCGTCAGACCCTTGGCCGCGGCCGGGGTGTAGACGACGTTCGGGCTGAGCGTCCAGGTCCACGGCAGACGCTTGGCGCGGCCGCGGCCCGAGATCTTGCCTTCGCAGTAGAAGAACTCGGAGTTGTAGCCCGGGATGCCGCCGACGGTTTCATCGCCGCCGCCGAAGCAGCTGGTCGGACGACCGGACTCGAGCAGACCGTTCACGCCCACCGACCATTCCGGGGTGATCTTGTAGCCGCCGTAGATCTTGAAGCTGTGGCGACGATCGTTCGGCAGGTAACCGGTGGCGCCGGTCATCAGTTCCGGGTAATCGAACGCGCTGGTCGTGCCCGTGTCCATCTGGCCGTTGTCCGAGTTAACCAGACCTTCGGTGTTGCCACGGTTCTTCGACCAGGTGTACGACGCGTTGACGTACCACTTGTCCGACGCCTTCTCGGCCGACAGGGTCACCGACTCGTACGTGCGCTTTGCCTTCGTGCCGAACGCCGTGCCCGGGAGCGTGACGTTACGCAGCTGGCCGCTGCCGTCGAGATCGACGTCCACGGAGACCTTGCTGCCCGGGTTGTAGATGAAGCAGCCCGGCATCGTCGACGGCGGGGTGAACTGGTCGCCGTTGGCGTCCATGTTCAGGCCGAGCGACTGACCGTACGCGTAGAACGGACGCCAGTCGCACGTGTCGTCGATCGCGTTGTTGAGCTTGCGCCACGTCGCCTTCGCGCCGACCACCCAGTCGTTGAAGAAGTCGTTGTCGCTGGTGACGCGGTGCTGGAAGCCGAGGATGTACTCATCCTGCGAGTACGGCTTCAGGTCCTTCGTTGCGACCGAGCGCGGGTCTGGCGTGCTGCCGTTCTCGCCATTGACGATCTGCTGCGGGCCGAGGGCGGCACCCAGGGTCGGCACACCCGTCACGCTGTCGACGCCCGAATAAGCGAACGGCTGCGAGGTGTAGTACGAGGCGGTAGCGGCGCGCAGGGCGACGTTGGCGGCGATCGGCAGCGAGTAGCGACCGGCGGTACCGAACACCTTGGTGGTCGAATCGCCGAAGACGTCCCACGAGAAGCCGAGGCGCGGCTGCCAGATGTTGCCCTGACGGACGAAGTTTTCACCGGCGCCGTTCTTGTTGTTGAACGAGTCGTTGCGCACGCCGATGTACGCGAGGACCTTGTCGCTCACCTGCCAGTTGTCCTGCAGGAACCAGGACTTCTGGTCGATCGCGACGGAACCGCCGGTGCGGTAGTTGTACACCGAGACGTAGTCGTTACCGGCCGGGCCGAGGTTGCCGGCGGTGTCGGTGCGGTAGTAGTACAGCGCGCCGCCCGCGTAGCTCTGGCCGGAGTCGGACTTCCACTTCTCGCGCGAGAAACCGCCGGAGAGGTCGTGGTCGCCGATCTTCCAGTCGAGGTCGACGCGATAGGCCGTGCGCTGGTCTTCGCCGTTGAACCGGTCGATGGTGCTGGACAGATAGCACGACGCGTACGGATCGGTGACGCCGCTGGCTGTGCTGGTGCGACGGTCGATGACGTACGGGCAGCCGGTATTGGCGCCGTTGATGTTGCCGTCATAGGTGGTGCGGGTACCGTCGGCGCTGACATAGTCCGAAGAGTTCTTGCTCTTCATCTTGCCCCACTGCGCGGACAGCGTCAGGTCGTCGGTGAGGTAGCTGGTGTACTTGAAGACGTTGACCGCACCGCCGGTCTTGACGTTGCGACGACCGAGGAAATCCGTGGTGGACGGCTTGCCGTCGTCACCGATGGCCTGGTTGTAGTACTGGTTCGTCGTGTGCTTCGTGTTGTTCATCCCCGTCCACTCGAGGATGTTCGAATCATTGATGTTCCAGTCCATCTTGATCAGATAGAACGGATCGCTGTACGTGTTGCGCTCGGCCGGCTTGGTCGAGGTGGTCGCCTGGTAATTGGTTTCCGTCTCGCGATGCGACTGGAAAATGCCGTAGAAGAACAGCTTGTCCTTGATCAGCGCGCCGCCCAGCCATGCCGAGTAGACGTTGTCGTTGTCGCTGTTCTTCTGGTACGTGCGATACAGCGCGCCGTCCTTGGTGTACGTGGTCGGCTGCTGCTCGCGGCCGAACGCGGGTGTGTAAACCCAGCTGGCGCCGCCCTTCCACTCGTTGGTGCCACGCTTGGTGATCACCGAGGTGACGCCGCCGGTCGAGAAGCCGTACTGCGCGCCGTAGCCACCGGTCTGCACGTCGAGCTGCTGGATGGCCTGGAACGGCACTTCCGAGAACGACAGGTTGTTGTACAGGTTGGTGACGTTGAAGCCGTTGACGTAGTAGCTGTTCTCGGCGACCGAGGCGCCGCCGAACGACGGCAGGTTGCCGAACGCGGAGTCGCCCTTGACGGTGCCCGGGGTCAGCGCGGCCACGTCGACGACGTTGCGCGGGACCGGCAGCGAGTTCAGCTGGTCGGCCGTGAAGCTGGTGCGCGACTCGACCGAGGCCACGTCGATGGCCGACAGGGCGTTGGCGGACACGGTGACCGTGTCCAGCGCGGCGGCGCTGGTGTCGGCCGACGACGCGTTGAAGTTCACCTGCGCGGACTGGCCGGCGACGATGTTGATGTCGCGCGTCGAAACGGTCTGGCCGTTCTGCTGCACGTTGATACGGTAGCTGCCGATCGGCAGCGACGACGCGCGATAGCGGCCGTCTTCGCCCACGACGACGGTGCGCGAGGCGCCGGAGCCGAGGTTCTGGATCTGGATGGTCTGCGAGGCCGCGGCGCTGCCGTAGATGTCGCCGACGGTGCTCTGCGCGTGGACCGAACCGGCCAGCAGGCAGGCGCCGAGCGCCGAGACAAGCGCCGTGCGCTTCAGCACGCCGGAGCGCGCGAACAGGGTGTTGCTTTTCATGAGGTAAAACTCTCCCTGGCCCTGCTTTGCGGCAAGGCTGAACAGCTTGTAGAAGCGCCGCTGACGGCACTCGTTGATGGGGGTATCGAAGGGCCTGGAGTGTGGGGACACTCACGTCGCGCCGACCCTGGGCGCTGTGCGACGTAACGGGAACATAACGCGGCTGTCATATGACCGCAAGGATTTGAGAACGATTCCTATCCGAAATTACGGATGCGATTGGATCGTTCGAAATGCGGTGGATCTTGCGAGTGGCTCAGAACCGCTGCTGGTAACCCACGTAGAAATAACGGTCGACATCGTATGCCGGGTTGTACGGCGGGCTGCCGCCGCCGGCCGCGGAGACGTTGTAGAACAACGGTCCCTTGCGGGCGAAAACGTTATTGATGCCGACGCGGAAACTGCCATTCCACGGTGCCTGCCAGCGTAGCTGCGCATCGTGGAACGCGACGCCGCCCTTATGGCTGATTCCGGTGGCGCCCGTCAGTGCGTTGACCTTCTCGGGGTGATTGCACTCGACATCGGCCGACCAGCAACTGTCGTTGAGTCCGGAGAAATATCGCACCGTCCACGTGGCGCCGAAGCGCTTCAGCGACCAGTCCAGCGACAGGTTGGAACGCACGCGGTAGAGGCCCTGCACCCCATTCATGTACCCGGCCAGGTGGCGCGGCGCGGCGCCGGGGCTGCTGACCTGCGTGTAGTCCTTCAGATAGGTGCTGTCCGAAAGCAGTGCGAATTCGCCGAAGTGGGTGACGGGGAACCGGTAGTGCAGGCCCAGATCGTAGCCTTCCGTGCGCAGCGAGCCGAGGTTGGCCAGGCTTTCGTCGAGCGAGGTGATGGTCCCGTTCGTCGCCCTCGTGAAGCGGCCGCAGTACGCCGGGTCGTTACCGACGTAGCAGAAATTGAGGATGTCACCGGCCAGGATCGGGGTGATGACGTCCTCGATGTCGACCTTGTAGTAATCGAGCGTGACATCCAGACCGTCGATCTGGCTGGGGCTGTAGACCATTCCGGCGGTGCGGGTGATCGACGACTCGGGCTTGAGCGCGGGATTGGCGCCAGCGCTGAACGCGTTCGGGTTCTGCCCGCCGGTCGCCGAGTTGATCTGCGCGCCCGACTGATCGGTCTGGCGATAGCTGGCCGGGACGCCCGAGGCGACACAACGCGCGGCGACGGCGGCGTTGCCCGCGGCGGCACCGTACGCGCTGTCGCACGGATCGAGGAAGCTCTCGAAGCTCTCGCTGGTGCCGGCGTAGAGATCGGCCACCGTCGGCGCACGGAATCCTTCCGCATACGTCCCGCGCAGCAGGAGATCGTCGAACGGCTTCCAGCGGAAGCTGTACTTGTCGTTGGTCCGGCCGCCGAAAGCGGAGTAATGCGAGTAGCGCGACGACACGTTGACCGCCAGCTCATGGGCAAGCGGCAGGTCGGCGAGCAGCGGTACGTCGAGCTCGACGTAGGCTTCGTTGGCGATGTAGCCGCCCGCCGTGGGCGCGCTGGCCAGTTGCGTCGTCAGTCCCGCGGAGTCGGCGGGGTAGGGCGTATACCGGCCGGTCTCGTTGCGGTGCTCGATGCCGCCCGCGACACGCAGGGTGCCTGCCGGAAGGTCGAGCACGCCACCGGTGAGGTTGGCGATGACGTCGTTGGTGCGCGTGGTCTGGTGTGACGTGCCGGTGGAGGTCACGTAGTTCCATGCGGCGTCCGGCGTGCCGCCGGGCCCCGCCAGAATGTTCCAGGGCACGCAGCCGGCCGCGCGATCGGCGGCGTCCGCGCAGGCGAGCCGACCATCGACCGTCGTCGTCGCGCCGAGTGCCTTGCGCGCATGGTCGAGGTCGATGTTGCCGCTGGTGGTCCGGCTGGCACGCGCTTCGGAATAGGCGTAGGTCACGTCCCAGTTCCAGGTGTGCTCACCCCATTGGAACGTGCCTTCGGCGCCACCGTCCAGGTGCATCGTCTTGCTTTTCGCCCAGGTGATCCGGGGAATTTCCGTCAGGCGGCGAAAGAAAGACGTGTCGTAGCCCGGAAACGGGTTATAGGCGTTGTTCGCGTCGATCACCAGCGGTTCGCCGCGACCCGAGCCGCTTTCCAGCGGATAGCCCGCAGCCTGCCAATGCGTGTCGCGCACGCCGTAGCTGGCCATGCCGCGCAGGGTGATGTCGTCGGTCAGGTTGTAGCGACCCGTGCCGAACAGGTTGCGCAACTTGCTGCCCGCGCGGAACGTCATGTCGCGCGTGGTGGCGTATTTGTCCGCATTGCTGTCGACGTCGTACGGATGGTAGTTGGCCAGGTTCGCGGTATCGCCGACCACGCCGCCGGCGTGGTTGATCACGTACGCGGTGCCGGGCGAACGCGGATCGATCACGCCTCCATAGGGGCCCATGCCGAAGCCGCTGTCGGCATGGCGGGGGCCGTCCGGCGAGGCGGTGAGCGAACGCTTGGCATCTCTGAGATCGTCGCCGTCTTCGTAGCTGGCGCCGAGGATGATCGAGGCGTTCTGCGTGCTCTTGCCCCAGGTGAAGGTGCCGTTCTTCTGCGCGCCGTCGCCATGACCGTTGACGCCGTACTGCACGTCGGCCGTGGCGCCTTCAAAGCGGTCCGTGGTGATGATGTTGACCACGCCACCGATCGCGTCGGACCCGTAGATCGACGACGCGCCGTCCTTGAGCACTTCGATGCGCTCGACGATCGACACCGGGATGGTGGAGATGTCGGTGAGGCCACCGAGGCTGGTCGTCCAGCGCCGGCCGTTGACGAGCACCAGGGTGCGCACGGCACCGAGGTTGCGCAGGTTTGCATAGCGACCACCGGCGTCACCGCTGGAGGACAGGGTGTCCTGCGGGGTGACTTCGGGGGTGCCCGCCGAGGGCAGCCGGGCGATGATGTCGCTGAGGCTGGTGAGCCCCGTGGCACGGATGGCCTGGCGGTCGAGGGTGAAGACAGGTTGCGCGGTCTCGACGTCGGTACCGCGGATACGCGAGCCGGTCACCGTCACATTGACCGGTGCCAGCAGTTCCGCCGAGGACGGCGAGCTTTGTTGTGCGCTGGCGGCCGGAGCGAGCAGGCAGGCCCCGAGCGCGATGGCGAGCGCCGCGTGTCGACCTGCGACGTGGCGCCTCTGCCCGGAACTCACTTGCATACCCTGAAGCCTCCCAAGCCCCCGTCACACCCCACTCGGGCCGGACGATCACGCGAAGATAACGCGTGCGACGTGACGGGGGCAACCGGCGGAAGTCACGACCCTATGTTCTTCGCCAGGAACGCCTGCAGGCGGTTGTAGAACTCCTCGATGTTCTCGGGCTTGACGAAACCATGCTTCTCGTCCGGCTTGGTCAGCGTTTCATACGGTTTGTGTGCCGCGTCGAGGGCGGCCTTCATGGCCTTGAACTGGGCGAAAGGCGCGCGTTCGTCGTCTTCGCCGTGGACGAGGAAGACGGGCACGTCGATTTTGTCGGCCAGGTGCGTCGGCGAATTGGCGGCAAGGTCGGCCTGATCGCGGCCGATCACCGTGGTGAGGTAGCTGCGGCCGGATTTTTCGGTTTTGATGTCGCCCTTGTTGTACATCATGTCGAGGTCGTAGACGCCGTCGTAGGCGACCGCGCACTTGAAGACCCCCGGCGCGCGTATGGGCGTCATCAGGGCCGAATAGCCGCCGAAGCTGGCGCCGAACACGCAGACGCGGGCGGGGTCGGCGAAGTGCTGGCCGATCGCCCACTTCACGCCGTCGATCAGATCTTCCTGAATGCGGGTGCCCCACTTCAGAAAGCCGGCTTTTTCGAACTCGCTGCCGCGGCCGCCCGAGCCGCGATAGTTGACCTGCAGGACCAGGTAGCCCCGGTTGGCGAGAAACTGCGCGTCCGTATCGTAATACCAGTCGTCCGAGATGCCGTGCGGGCCGCCGTGGGGCAGCAGGACCATCGGCAGGTTCGCTTCCGGGCGGCCCTTGGGAAAGGTGAGGATCGCCTCGAGTTCCATGCCGTCGCTGGCCTTGAAGCGCAACGGGCGGCGTTCCGCCATCTGCGCGGGATCGATCCACGGCTTGGCGTCGAACAGCTTGCTGACCTTGTACGTCTTCGTGTCGATCAGCATGTAGCGGCCGGGCTCGCGATCGCTGACGACGGCAAACATCAGCTGGCCGCCGTCGCGGCTGAAGTCGACGAACTTGACGAAGCTGCCGGGGAATTTCTGCGACAGGGCCAGATGGAGCTTGGCGATGGGCGCCTGCGGATCGATGTATTCGGCCTTCGGGATGCCGGTGTCGGTCACGGTACCGAAGGGGCGGAGCGGGGCGGGCGTCCACAGGCCATTGGCGGAGACCCAGCCGAAGTCGTCCTTGCGGATCACCTTCAGGTTGCCGCCGTCCTCGTCCTGCTCGACGAATTCACCGCCCTGGCCACCGGGGCTGTACTCGGCATAGATGCGGTTGCTGCTGTTCGCGACGGATGCGACGGGCAGGAACGCGTGATGGTCCGGGTTACGGGCCACTTTCGCCCAGCCCGTGCCCTCGCGGTGATACACGGTCCACTTGAAGTCGTCGCCCGTGCCGAAGGCGTAGTGTGCCGTGCCATCGGGCGCGATCATGAAACGCATGTCGCGGTCGCCGATGTCGGCCATCAGCCGGCGTGCGCTCGATTGCGCGTCCACGTCGTAAAGCGTGCTGTGGCCCTGATCGTTCCAGAGGGTGGCGCGCATGTAGAAATGGCCGTTCGCTTCGATGGGCGCACCTTCGATGGTGCCCCAGCCGCGATCCAGCGAGCGCGTGCCAGCGCGCTTTCCGTAATTCTCGTAGCCGAACAGATAGTCGGCATTCTTGCCGTCGACGTCGATCGCCATCAGTTCGCCCGTGTACGAGGCGGCGCCGATGGAACCGTCGACCTTGCCCCGCGCCACCACGAGCCGGGTGTTGCTTGCCCAGATCATGCCGGCGGGCATTTCGTACGGCGGCATGCGGATCAGCGTGACGGGCTTGCCCATCTCGCCCACGCGATAGATCGCCAGGCCATGATTCTTGCCATCGGGATCGTGATACGCCATCGAGACATACTGCCCGTCCGGAGACAGGCTGGGCTCGGTCAGCGGCATGCGGCGCGCGAAGTCCGCTACCGGAATCAGATTCGCTGCGCTGGCGGCGGTCGTGGCGAGGCAAAGCGCGGCCAGCAGCGGCCGCACGAAACGGTGGTTCATCGGAATCTCCCCTGGTGATGCATCCATGTCGGCACCATCCCCCCGGACGATGCCCCGCGCCGGGATATAGCCCATTCGCGCCGGTACGGCAAGGCGGTACACTTGACGTCTGCGTTTGACCCAGGCCGTCCATGAGCACTCCGTTCGTCGTCAATTTCGATCCCGTCGCCCTCTCGCTGGGCCCTCTTCAGGTCCACTGGTACGGCCTGATGTACCTGGGAGGCTTTCTCGGTGGCTGGTCGCTGGGTGAGTACCGCCGTCGCCAGGGCCGTCTGCCGGTCAGCTCGGAGCGCCTGGGCGACCTCATGTTCTATCTGATGATGGGCGTGGTGCTGGGCGGGCGCGTCGGCTACATGCTGTTCTACACGCCGATCAACTGGATCTGGACCGATCCGGTGGCGCTGTTCCGGGTCTGGGACGGCGGCATGTCGTTCCACGGCGGTCTGATCGGCGTGGTGCTGGCTGGTCTTTTCTGGTCGCGACGCAACGGCATCAAGCTCTTCGACACCATCGACTTCGTGGCGCCGCTGGTGCCGCTGGGACTGGGTCTCGGCCGCCTGGGCAACTTCATCAACGGTGAGTTGTGGGGCAAGCCGACCGACCTGCCGATCGGCATGATCTTCCCGCATGCACCCGACGCCTTGCCGCGGCATCCGAATCCGCTGTACGAATTCGCGCTCGAGGGCGTGGTGATGTTCGTGGTGCTGTGGATCTTCTCGATGAAGCCGCGCCCGCGCTACGCGGTCTCCGGCATGTTCGGCCTGCTTTACGGTTGCTTCCGCTTCATCATCGAATTCGTGCGCGTACCGGACGCACAGCTGGGTTACCTCGCCTTCGGCTGGGTGACCATGGGCCAGATCCTCTCGCTGCCGCTGATCGCGCTCGGCATCCTGCTGCTGGCGCTCTCGCGCCGCGCACCGTACGCGCCTGTCGCGCCGGTGGCGGCGACAGCCACCTGATACCCTCGACGCCATGCAGCCTTACCTCGAACTCCTCCGCCATGTCCTCGACCACGGCGCCGAGAAAGCCGACCGTACCGGCACAGGCACGCGCAGCGTGTTCGGCTGGCAGATGCGCTACGACCTGTCGAAGGGCTTTCCCCTCGTCACGACGAAGAAACTGCACATCAAGTCGATCGTCCACGAGCTGATCTGGTTCCTGCAGGGCGATACCAATATCGGTTACCTGAAGGACAACGGCGTCCGCATCTGGGACGAATGGGCGGATGCCAACGGCGACCTCGGTCCCGTCTACGGACGCCAGTGGCGCGCGTGGCCGACGGCCGACGGTAAGGTGGTCGACCAGATCGCCTGGGTCGTGGAAGAGATCAAGCGCAATCCCGACTCGCGCCGGCTGATCGTCTCGGCGTGGAACGTCGGCGAATTGCCGAATATGGCGCTGATGCCGTGCCACACGATGTTTCAGTTCTACGTGGCCAATGGCAGGTTGTCGTGCCAGCTGTATCAGCGTTCGGGCGATATCTTCCTCGGTATTCCGTTCAACATCGCGAGCTACGCATTGCTGACCCACATGATCGCCCAGGTCACCGGGCTGGAAGTGGGCGACTTCGTGCATACGCTGGGCGACGCGCATCTGTATTCGAATCATCTGGAGCAGGCGACGACGCAGCTGGCGCGTGAGCCGCGTGCGTTGCCGAAGCTGGTGCTGAACCCGGAGGTGAAGTCGATCTTCGACTTCCGCTTTGAGGATGTCGCGATTGCGGATTACGATCCGCATCCGGCGATCAAGGCGCCTGTGGCGGTCTGAGCGGTTAGCCGATCGCGCGTCGCCGCATGGGTCTAGCGCTTCGCGGGCGGTAGCTTCGCGATCAGCCTGGCGCGGAAGATTCCGGCGAGCCGGTGAAAGCCGGCCTCGGTGGGATGCATTTCGTCGTGCCACGACGCGGGATCCGTCAGGTTGCCTCGCAGGTCCACGTAGTCGAAGGCGCCGCCCAGCGCCGCATCCTGTTTCACTGGCTCCAGTACCCGCTCGACGAAGCCGTCGATCAGCAATCGCGCGAACTGCTGCCATGCGGGTAATCCACCGACGATGACGTTGGCGACGTTCGGCCCGATCCACGGTCCGATCGATTTCTTCAGGACGCCCGCCGCGCCGATATCCAGTCCGAGCCTGGCCTCGACGCCGATTTTTATCGGGTAATCGTAGGTGTGCGCGAGGATCGGAATGTTCGGGCGTGCGGCGTGGAAGGCTCCGACGAAGTACGCGTAGGCCTTGCGTACCTCTTCGAAACGGCCGGTCTGCACGACGACGTCGTATGCGGCTTTGGCGCTCAGATTCGATCTCCCGGCGAGCGCGGCATGCAGCCAGGTGTCGACGAAATCGTTGCCGCCCGCACTGAGTAGCACCATGTCGAACTCATAGTGCCTGAACCAGCCGAGCAGATCGCTGACGTTGTCCTCGGTGAACATCGAGCGTCCTGGATGCGCCGTCTGCGGTGCGGCCTGATCGCCACTGCGCTCCACACGGAAGAACAGGCCGCCCTGACCCAGTTGCGGCACGCCATTCGACGCGTCCGCCGGGGCGGGCGAAACGATCCAGTCCAGCAGGTTCATGGCCAGTGGCGTGGCGAACCACGAGTCTCCCTCGCACAGGATGACCGGGATCCTGTCGAGGCGATGCTCGGCCTCGAGCCCCATGTACATCTGGCGGAACTGACCCCGTTGGGACAGTGCGGACGACTGCGACATGGTGGATGTCTCGGGCAAGGGTGCCTGCATTTATACGCCGCTCGTTCCTGTGTAGCGGTGCTGCACCGCAGCGGTTGCCCTGACGCCACGGTTTACATATGCTATTGCGAATTATTCTCATTTAGAGATTGCCGTGACCTGTTACCGCCTGGCGCCCCGTCGCGCCCGTTTCCTGCTGGGCGCGTTTTGCCTCACCACGGCGTTTCAGGCAAGCGCCGCGCCGGACAAGGACACGCCAGATACGTCTTCAGACAAGACGACCACCCGACTCACCGCTGTGAGCGTCGTAGGCCAGTCAGGGGGCTTTCGCAACCAATCGCCGCCCGGGATCGATAAATCGTCGCTCACCATCGAGCAGACGCCGCGTACGGTGACGGTGGTCACGCGCGACCTGCTCGACGTACAACAGGCGCAGACGCTGGCCGACGCGCTTCACAACGTTCCCGGTGTCGTCAGCAACAACTTCGGTCGCCGGGGCTGGGACGACCTGATCATTCGTGGCCAGACCGCGTCGGACTCCCTGTTCGTCGACGGGCTGCGCACGGCGGCCTCCAATCGCGTGGCCGAGCAGCTGTTCGGGTACGAACAGGTGGAAGTCCTCAAGGGCCCCGCATCGCTGATGTATGGCCTCGTGCTTCCCGGCGGCGTGGTGAACATGGTCAGCAAGCGACCGCAGCCGGATGCCTTTGGCAGCGTCGACGTCACCGCAGGGAGCTACGGGCTGCGGCAGGCCAGCTTCGACGTCGGAGCGCCACTATCCGCCAACGGACGTAGCGCCGTGCGCGTGAATGGCCTTGCGATGAACTCCGACGATGCCACGCAGCATGTGTGGTTCCGGAATCGATGGATCGCGCCATCGCTGTCTCTCGATCTGGGCGAGGACACCGACTTCGTGCTTCTGACGAGTCTGCAGGAGCGCCATTATGTCCGGCAGCAGGGGCTTCCGCTCGTGGGCTCGATAAAGGCCGATAAGTACGGCGCCATCCCGCGCGACACCTTCATGGGCGAGCCCGGTCAGGAGCCTTACGACGGGCGTCAGACGCGGGTCGGCTACGCGTTGACGCACCGCTTCAGCGACGGATGGACATTGACCAACAACCTGCGCGTGCAGGATTTCACCCTCGATGGCCAGCTCGTGGCCAATGGCGCGATGAACGCCGACCAGCGCACGGTGAAACGGACGGGCACGGACCAGCATTACAGCGGCAGGACACTCGTGGTCGATTCCCGTCTGATGCGGTCCTTCGAAACGGCACATGTGTCGCACGAGGTCACTCTGGGCGTGGATTACATGGACTCTCGCGAGGACGCTGTATCGCGCACCTGCACGGTCGCCGCCCTCGATGCCTACCTTCCTGTCTACGGTGCCGCCATCGTCTGCCCGGCGAAACCGCGTACCGACACGCGTACCGACGTCAACATGGTCGGCGTGTATGCACGGGATCAGCTCACGGTGGGCGAGGCGTGGCACGTTACCGCGGGTCTGCGTCGCGACCGTACCTGGACGGCGACCGACAACCATCTCACCGGTACGCACGAGAACGACCCCGCGAGTGCCAACACCGGCTCACTCGCCGTGATGTATGACCTGGCCTCGTCCGCCCATCCGTATCTGAGCTACGCCACGTCGTTTTATCCGAACACCGGCACGAACGTGCAGGCTCGGCCCTTCGCTCCTGAGAAAGGCAAGCAGTGGGAGCTCGGCCTGAAGTTCGATCTGATGCAGGGCCGGATGCTCGTGACGACGGCGCTATACGATCTCCGCCGCCAGAATGTCCTGCAGGACGACCCGGTGAACGAAGGCTATTCCATCGCCATCGGGGAGCAGCGCACGCGCGGCGCCGAACTCGGCGTCACGGCCGATCTGGGCGGTGGCCTCAGCCTCAACGGCGGATATGCGTATACGCAGGGGCTGATTACGGACGACGGCGGCGAAGTGCCTTCGACCGACGGGCAGCGCATCAACAATGTGCCCCGTCATAGCGCCACGTTGTTCGCGCGGTACCAGTCGCCCGGCTCGCCCTGGTCCTTCAATGGAGGCTTCCGGGGTGAAAGCTCACGGTTCGCCTACTCGTACACGCTGCCGGGCTATGTCGTTGCCGATGCCGGCATCGCCTGGGATGCGCAGCGCTGGCATCTCGCCTTGTCGCTGAAGAACGTCTTCGACAAGCATTATTACGCCGGCGGTCTTGCGGCCGCGGTCGCGCTGGGCGACGACCGCAGCACGATGTTCAATGTGGGCTATCGGTTCTGACGTTTCAGGCATAAATCATGGCGTGATGACGCGCAATCCACACGGCCGCGGGGATCGTTGTCGCACCGAACCGATCAGGAGTGGCGCATGGCTTCTCTCAAGCGTGGCGACAACGTGCAGTGGGACACCTCGCAGGGTAAGACGAAAGGCAAAATCGTTCGCAAACTGACCAGCCCCTCGACCATCAAGGGGCATAAGGTCGCCGCCTCACCCGATAATCCGGAATACCTGGTAGCAAGCGACAAAACGGGTGCGAAGGCGGCGCATAAACCGGGCGCGCTGAAGAAGGTGCGCGGTTCCTGAGCGAGCCCTGCTCACGTTGCTTCTGTCGTCATACGATCCTCCCGCGCGGCGATGCGACGATGTATCGCCACTGTCGGCGCGGGAGGTTGAGGGCCGTCGCACACGGGGCTCAGGGAATGAACCGCTCCGCCCGTAACCGCGCGAACGCATCGAAGAACGCGTCGTCGGTCGGCTGATAGTCCAGAAAGCCCAGGCGCCGGCTCTTCGACATATCCGTGACCACTTCGATGGGACGACCCAGGTCGGCGTCGCTGTGCCACGCGGACACGAGACGATGCATGTCCGGTTCGGCGAGGCCATGCTCAGCCACGATGCGCTCCCAGACCGGCGCATCCGCTTCCATCTGCCGTTCGAGCGGAACGACATTGCCGTCGAACGGCGCCGCCTCGATGCCGAACCATGCCGCGATCCGCGACCACATCCAGCTCCAGCGGAACACGTCGCCGTTGACCACGTTGAAGGCTTCGTCGGCGGCGGCAGGCGTCGTCGACGCCCACAGCAGGTGCCGGGCGAGCTGGCGCGCGTCGGTCATGTCGGTAAGGCTCTGCCATTGCGCGGCCGATCCGGGAAAGCGGAACGGACGACCGGTGGCCTTGCAGATCGACGCGTACACGGCAAGCGTGGTGGCCATGTTCATGGCATTGCCGACGGCGACGCCGATGACGGTATGCGGACGGTGCACGCTCCAGTGGAAGCCGTCGCGCTTCGCGGCGGTAAATACCTCGTCTTCCTGGGCGTAGTAGAAATTGTCGACATCGAGACGGCCCTGTTCCTCACGGAACGGCGTCTCGGGCAGCACGCCCTTGCCATAGGCCTCGAAGGGTCCGAGATAGTGCTTCAGGCCGGTCACGAGGGCGACGTGCTTCACGCTGCCAGCAGGACGCAGTCCGTCGAGCAGATGGCGGACCATCGCGCTGTTGACCCGGATGTTTTCCAGTTCATTGGCCTGACGTGCCCAGGTGGCGATGAATACATGCGTGGGTGTCACGCCTTCCAGCGCGGCGCGCGTCGCGTCCGCATCGGTCAGGTCGGCCGCGATGGGCGTGACACCGTCACGAGCGCCCGGGCGGCGGGCGAGGGCGGAGACCTTCCAGCCGTTCGCCACGAGGAGTTCGGTCAGGGCGCTGCCGATGATGCCGCTGGCGCCGACGACGAGTGCATGGTTCATGGGGTTACTCTATGCAGGGACATCCCCCAACCATAAAGGCGCGGATGTTCCCTTCCAAGAAGGCACCAAAAGGTAACCCGCTGATGAAACCCGGCTCCCCCGACAGTGAGTGGCTCGAAGACTGCGCGCCCCGGCGCGTACTGGAGCTTTTCGCGACCAAGTGGACCAGCATGATTCTGCATGCGCTGCACGCAAGGCACGGCGGCAGCGCACGTTCGGGGGTGTTGCTGCGCAGCCTGCCCGGCATCTCGAAGAAGATGCTCACGCAAACGTTGCGCGAGCTGGCCGATAGTGGGCTGGTCAACCGTGAGGTTGAGGAGGCGGTCGTGCCGCCCAGTGTGATGTATTCGCTGACGCCGCTTGGCCAGCGGCTGGTCGAGCCGATCGAAATGATCTACGACTGGGCCCGGGCCAACGAAGGCGCCCTCGACGCGCTGCGGCCCCGGGCCACGTCCCGACGCCGTTAGCCTCGCGGAATCAAACGAGCGTTAGTTCCCCCCTTAGCCGGGGAGGACTACCATTCGCACCGCACGGGCGCCGTCGCCCGCCGTTTCCCCATTTTTGAAGGATGCTCCATGGCTGTTCACCTGGTTGCCGCGCTCGACGAAAACTTTGCCATCGGCAAGCAGGGAGGCCTTCCCTGGCACCTCCCCGACGACCTGCGCTATTTCAAGAAGCTGACGACGGACAAGGCTGTCCTGATGGGTCGCAAGACGGCGGAATCCATCGGCAAGGCGCTGCCGGATCGCGTCAATTACGTGCTGTCGCGCAAGGGCGAGGCGCCGTTCCCCGGCCAGATCACCGTGCGCTCCGTCGCCGAAGCCCAGGCCAGCTGCAACCATTCCGGTCTGATGGTGATCGGCGGCGGTGAAGTGTTCCGCGAGGCGCTGCCGTACGCGCGCACGCTGTACCTGACCTGGGTCTACGCCGCCGTGGACGGCGCCGATGTGTTCTTCCCGGGTATCGATTTCAAGGAATGGGCTGAAGTGTCCCGCGTGCACCACGCCGCGGACAAGGAGCATGCGTTCCCCTTCGACATGGTCGAATACGTCAGGAACGTCTGATGCACGTCGTTGCCGGCGTCCTCGTCGATGGCGCCGGACGGATCCTCATCGCCCAGCGCCCGCCGGGTAAACATCTGGCGGGCATGTGGGAGTTTCCCGGCGGCAAGCTGGAAGCCGGCGAAACGCCCGCGGTCGCCCTGGCACGTGAGCTGGACGAGGAGCTGGGTATCGCGGCGGATCCGCTGTCCTTCGAGGCGCTGATCCGCGTTCCCTGGCGCTATGGCGATCGGGACATGCTGCTGGAAGCGATTTGCGTTTACGCCTGGACGGGTGAGCCGCAGGCGCTGGATGCCTCCGCGATCGAGTGGGTCGATCCGCATCGGCTGGACGAGGCGCGTCTGGCGCCCGCCGATCGTCCTATCCTCGCGGCCGTCCGGTTGCCCGCCCACTATCCGATCACGTCGGCGGATGCATCGGCGGCCGTCGCGTCCGCGGCGCTGCATGCCGCCCTAGCGCGCGGAGAGCGGCTGTTGCAGCTCCGGTTGCCAGACGAGTCTGTCGAGGTGACGCGCGGGCTGGCTGCATCGATACAGGACGATCTGCGCCGCTTCGGCGCCACGCTGCTGCTCAACCGCGATATCGAGGGTGCGCTAGGGCTGGGATCGGGCGTGGGTGTACACCTCTCGTCCGCCCAGTTGCGCTCGCTGCCCGAGCGACCGTTGCCGCTCGGGCAGGCGGTCGGTGCTTCCTGCCACGACGCCGAAGAGCTGACGCTGGCCTCCCGGCTGGGATGCGACTTCGCGACGCTGTCGCCGGTCTTGCCGACGCGCAGTCATCCGGATGCCGAACCGATGGGCTGGCCGCGGTTTGCGCGGCTCGCGGAAGCCGCTTCGTTACCGGTTTATGCCTTGGGTGGGCTGGGGCCGGATGATGTGGCCGACGCGCGGATGCATGCGGGGCAGGGTGTAGCGGGGATTCGCGGGTTTTTGTGATCGCGGCATCGCGCGTTTGTACATGCCACCGCATCGCGCGCAGGGCGCGCTCCTACAGGTAGGAGCGCGCCCTGCGCGCGATGCGGTCATTTCGACTTCAGCCGAGCCACCAGGGCCTGCAGCACCGCCTGCGTCTCATCACCGAAGAAGTCGTCGATAAACCCCGGATCGAGCAGATCGGTGGTGTCGCCCCATACCTCCAGCAGATCCGCCCGCGCAATGGCACGCGTGCGCAGCATCGCCTTTGGTGGCAGCTTCAATAGCTCGCCAAGCCAGATCACGGCACGCTGCACGACCTGCTCGACCGCGGAAAGCTCGTCCACCAGGCCGATCGCATGGGCCTGCTCCGCATCCACCATCGTGCCGGATACCAGCAAGCGCTCCGCACGATACGTGCCGACGATGCGCCGCATCGCGAACTGAATCGGCTCGGGCACGGACAGGCCGACCTGAACCTCGTTCAGACCGATCTTGTAGATGCCATGCGCCATGATCCGGTAGTCGCAGAACAGCGCGAGCACCGCGCCGCCCGCCGGGCTGTGGCCGGTGATCGCCGCCACGGTCGGCACCGGCGAGGACGCGATGGCGCCGCAGAGGGCGAAAAACGCGTTCCAGAAATCGGTGACACCCGCGCGATCGCGCTGAAGCAGGGAAGGGACGTCGACGCCCGCCGAAAAGATGCCCTGCGCGCCGGACAGCACGATGCCGCGCGCACCGTTGCCGGGCGCGGCGGCGACGGCCTCGTGCAAGGCCTGCACGAGGCCGGTGTCGAGCGCATTGACCGGCGCGCGCGCCAGGCGGATCTCGTGGATACCGCCGTCGTGCGGAAGAATATCGAGCATCGTCGTATCTCCTCTTACTTCACGTCGCCGGGCGACCAGGTGTAGCGCAGCGTGTAATCGAGCGTGGCTGAACCGTTCGCCGGCACGTCCATGTCGAACTCGAGCCCGTCGGGCGTGTTCTTCGTCGGCTTGACGGACGACGATACGACCGTCCATGCGCGCCAGCGGGCGGGGTGCTCGCGCAGAGTCACGGTGCGTTTCGTATCGCCCGCATTGGTCAGGACAATCCGTGTGCCCTCGTCGATCCGACGCTCCGTGTCACTCGCGGTGAAGGAGGTCTGTTCGCGCTTTGCCGTCAGGTCGAAGGCATTGCCTAGCGTGATCGTCGCGTCCTTGTTCTTTGGCGTGTCATCCAGACGACCTTCGCCAAGCAGCTCGGCGTTGCCGTCGCGGTCGACGGTCAGCACGCGCACATAGCCGGCCGGCAGCGCGTCGAAGGCCTTGAAGCCCACGGTTGATACGATCGGCGTGCCTTCCGGCGGCTGGCCGATATCGCGTTCCAGGCGAGGACGCGAGTTGTAGTAGCGGATGCCCGTGTCGTAGACCGCCTTGCGCTCGCACGCCAGCGTGCGACTGTCGTAGAGCGGAGTCTGCGTGACGCTGCCATCGGGCAGATCCACCGCCGCCGGCAGCGTGTACGTGCGCAGATCGCCGAGCGTAGCCTGCTGGGGCGCGGCATCCTTCATGGCCATGGGAGCCGGTGCCGCGGTGGCGCGGGCCATGAACATCTTCGGCTGAGGCGCGGATTTCGCCCGGTTGGCGTCGCCGGCGACGAGCTTGAGCGAGACGTCCTTCCAGTCGCGTCCGCTTCGGTTCGCGATGCTGGCGGCGGCGTCGAAAGTCATCTTGCAAATGTCGCCCGGCGCCAGGGTCGCGACGTAGGCGCCGCGCCAGCCCAGTCCGGAGGTGGGGTAGTCGAGATGGGCGGTGCTGCTGCCCGCCGCCGACCCCGCAACGCGCACCTGCAGAGTCGAGCCGCGGACGAAGTCGGTAGCGTCGGCGGCGCGCAGTGCGGCGTAGTTCCGGATCAGGCTGGCCTGTCCGCTGGCTTCGCGGATGACCAGCGCATCGCCGCCGCGGACGAGGACGCCGCTGGCGATGGTCTGGCCGCCGTCACCGATGGCGGTGACGTTGCGGCCCACGAGGCCGGCGACCGCACCGTCGAAGCCCTGACCCAGGAGCAGGCGCTGCGAGACCACGCGGGTGTCCTTGTCGGGGAAGCGCAGTGAAAGCGCTTCGCTGTCGAGGGCGGAGGGCAGCCCGTCGATGGCGAGATCCTGCGTGCCACCCTTCAGGTCGAAGACGCGACGTTCGTGGACGACGGCATAGCCTTCGGCGGACACGGCATCGCCGTTGGCCGCGAACAGCTGGTCGCCATCGGCGCGGTACAGCGTGAGCGAGGTGCGCTCACCCGCGGCGAAGGCGGGGAGGGCGACAGCACTGGCGATCGCCAGGACAAGGATGCGACGCGACATGATTCATTCTCTCCATGATTGCCCACGCGGATCATACCGGGGAGAAGTGAACCAGGGCTGCTACATCACCCCGCGGCATCCCGGACCGCCTGCGGAATCGGCACCGGCCGACCGGTCTTCGGATTGATCCAGACCATGGTGACGCTGCCGTCGCAATGGATCTTCGTCGCGTCGTCGCTGGTCACGATGCGGTGCCCCACCGTCATGGAACTGGTACCGATCCGGTTGACGTACAGCTCGACCTGGATGTCCGCCGGCCATTCGATCGGCAGGCGGTAGTTCAGTTCGCTGTGCGCCATCACCGGCGCGCCGTCCTCGCCGTACCACGTGTCCGGGAGCTGCTGCAGCCACTTGATGCGGGCCTCCTGCAGATAGACCAGATAGTTGGCGTTGTTGACGTGGTTGTAAGCGTCCAGATCCTGCCAACGGACTTCCATCGGTGTGATGAAGAGTGGCGTCGGTGCGGGCGGGTTCGAGGCTTCGGTGGTCATGCGCGTTTCTTCTTTTTCGCCGCCGGGGCGGTCTTTGCCGTGGAGGTCTTGGCAGGTGCTTTCGTGGCGGCGGTTTTCGCAGGGGCCTTGGCGGGCGCCTTGCCGGCAGGAACCTTGCCGGCCGCTGGCTTCGCCGTGGCTGGTTTCGCCGTGGTGCGCGCCGGTTTGAGGTGTGTCTTGAGGAACCGTCCCGTGTGCGACTCCGCTGTCGCAGCCACCGTTTCAGGCGTGCCGCTCACCAGGATGCGTCCACCGCCGGCACCCCCTTCGGGACCGAGGTCAACCAGCCAGTCGGCCGTCTTGATCACGTCGAGGTTGTGCTCGATGACCACCACGGTGTTGCCGTGGTCGACCAGCTTGTGCAGCACGTCGAGCAGCTGTTCGATGTCGTGGAAATGCAGGCCCGTGGTCGGTTCGTCGAGGATGTACAGCGTGCTGCCCGTGTCGCGCTTGGACAGCTCCTTCGACAGTTTGACGCGCTGCGCTTCACCACCGGAGAGCGTGGTCGCGCTCTGGCCGAGCTTGATGTAATCCAGGCCTACCGCGCGCAGGGTTTCGAGCTTGCGCGCGATCACCGGCACGTTCTCGAACAGCTTGAACGCGTCTTCCACCGTCATGCCGAGAACATCGGCGATGGTATGGCCCTTGTAGAGAACCTCCAGCGTCTCGCGGTTGTAGCGCTTGCCGTGGCAGACGTCGCAGGGCACATACACGTCCGGCAGGAAGTGCATCTCGACCTTGATCATGCCGTCGCCTTCGCAGGCTTCGCAGCGGCCACCGCGGACATTGAAGCTGAAACGGCCCGCCTGGTAACCGCGCTGACGCGACTCCGGCACCTGCGCATAGAGCTCGCGCAGCGGCGTGAACAGCCCGGTATACGTCGCCGGGTTGGACCGCGGCGTGCGGCCGATCGGTGACTGGTCGATATCGACGACCTTGTCGAACAGCTCCAGGCCCTCGATGGACTCGTGCGCAGCCGGCTGCTCGCCCGCACCGTTGAGTTCCATCGCGGCAAGGCGATAGAGCGTGTCGTTGATCAACGTCGACTTGCCCGAACCGGACACGCCGGTAACGCACGTAAACGTACCGACGGGGATGCGCACATCCACGTCCTTGAGGTTGTTGCCGCTCGCGCCCTTGAGTTCGAGCCACTTGTCGTCGCGCGCTTCGCGGCGCTTCTTAGGGACTTCGATGCCGCGCTCGCCCGTGAGGTACTTCGCCGTCACCGACGCCGGGTTGGCGAGCACCTGCTCGAGCGTGCCTTCGGCGACGATGTGACCGCCATGCACGCCGGCACCGGGGCCGATGTCGAGCAGGTGGTCGGCCGCGCGGATCGCGTCCTCGTCATGTTCGACGACGATCACGGTATTGCCCAGGTCGCGGAGGCGGGTCAGGGTGCCCAGCAGGCGTTCGTTGTCACGCTGATGCAGACCGATCGACGGCTCGTCGAGCACGTACATTACGCCCACGAGACCGGCGCCGATCTGGCTGGCCAGTCGGATGCGCTGGGCTTCACCGCCGGACAGGGAATCGGCCTGACGGTCGAGCGTGAGGTAATTGAGCCCGACATCGTTGAGGAAGGTCAGCCGCTCACGGATTTCCTTCACGATCTTGACCGCGATCTCGCCGCGCCAGCCGGGCAGCTTGAGGCCTTCGAAAAAGGCCAGCGCACGGTCGATCGCAAGCGAGGTCAGCTCGGGAATGGCGTGGTCCGCGACGAACACGTTGCGCGCCGACGGATTCAGACGCTGTCCGCCGCAATCCGGGCAGGGGTGATCGGCGATGTAACGCGCCAGTTCCTCGCGGACGGCGGCGGACTCGGTCTCGCGATAACGGCGCTCGAGATTCGGCAGGATGCCCTCGAACTTGTGCTCGCGGGTGACCTTGCCGCCACGCTCGGTGATATAGCGGAACGGAATGACTTCCTTGCCCGAGCCGTTGAGTACGGCGTTCTGCACCGACTTCGGCAGCTCGCGCCACGGCGTTTCGGGATCGAAACCGTAGTGCTTGGCGAGCGAGACGATCAGCTGAAAATAATGCGCATTGCGGCGGTCCCAGCCGCGCACGGCGCCGCCGGCCAGGCTGAGCTCCGGATGGCCGACCACGCGCGTGCCGTCGAACACCTGGGTCACGCCCAGGCCGTCGCAGGTCGGGCAGGCGCCGACGGGCGAATTGAACGAGAACAGGCGTGGCTCGAGCTCCGGCAGCGAGTAGTCGCACATCGGGCAGGAGAAGCGCGACGAGAACAGCTGCTCGTCGGCTTTCTTGTCGTCCATGTCGACGAGGACGACGATGCCATCGCCGAGGCGCAGGGCGGTCTCGAACGACTCCGCGAGGCGCTGCTTGATGTCGTCGCGCGGACGGAAGCGGTCGATCACGGCTTCGATGGTGTGCTTCTGGCGCAGCGTCAGCGGCGGCACGGCGTCGAGGTCATAGACCTCGCCGTCCACGCGGGCACGGACGAAGCCCTGGGCGCGCAACTGGTCGAAGACCTGCACATGCTCGCCCTTGCGCTCGCGGATGACCGGCGCCAGCAACATCCAGCGCTTCTCGGGATCGAGCGCCATGGCCGTGTCCACCATCTGGCTGACCGTCTGGGCCTCCAGCGGAATGCCGTGATTCGGGCAGCGGGGCGTACCGACCCGCGCGTAGAGCAGGCGCAGATAGTCGTACACCTCGGTGATCGTACCGACGGTGGATCGGGGGTTGTGGGAGGTCGACTTCTGCTCGATCGAGATGGCCGGAGAGAGGCCTTCGATCGTGTCCACGTCGGGCTTTTCCATCATCGAGAGGAACTGCCGCGCATAGGCGGACAGTGACTCGACGTAGCGACGCTGGCCTTCGGCATAGATCGTGTCGAAAGCCAGCGAGGATTTACCCGAACCGGACAGCCCCGTAATGACAATGAGCTTGTCACGGGGCAGGTCGAGGTCGATGTTCTTGAGATTGTGCGTGCGGGCGCCGCGGATGCGTATGCTGTCCATGTGCCGACATAAATGGGGGAAGCCCCCGACTATACCAAGGGTTTTTCGCCTTCATTCCGCGTCGACTTTTGACGGTTCATCACATTTGTTGTTCCCAACGGGTCGGGGCTGCCGAAGGTGGGTCTGCACGATGGCGGAGGTCGGCTACCATGGCCGCCACCCCGGGGAGGGGCGAGTCACCCATCCGAAGAGGAAACACGCATGCGTAAGTGGACAGGGATCGCGGCCGGCCTGATGCTGGCGGCTTGTACGGGTCAGGCGTTCGCCGCGGCGCCGACCGAGCAGCAGGTGCGCCAGCTGATGGACGTGGTCGGCATGGGCCGGATGCTCAGCCAGATGAACAGCCAGATGGCGGGCGTGATGCAGAGCGCCCTTCCGTGCGTGCCGGCCAGCTACTGGCAGGGCTTTGTCGACGCCAACGCGACCAACCAGCTGATCGGCCGCATGGTGCCGGTCTATCAGAAGCACTTCACGTCCGAAGATATCGACGGCCTGTTGAAGTTCTACCGTTCGCCGCTTGGCCAGAAGGTGATCACGCAGATGCCGGCGACCATGGCCGAGGGTATGCAGATCGGTAAGCAGTGGGGTCAGGAGCGCGGTCAGCAGATGATCGCCCAGCTGCAGACGCAGGGCACCCTGAATCCGCAGGGCCAGTGCCCGGCCAGCGGTGCGGCGGCCAAGCCGGCTCCCGCACCGCCCGCCGCCACAAAGAAAAAATAACCCCCTACGCCGTAGGAGCGCGCCCCGCTAAGCGGTAGGAGCGCGCCCCGCGCGCGAACCCTCAGCCCCACCCCGGCGAACGATGCCTTGCACACCATCAGGCCGGCTGTCCGGCCTCACGAAGCGGCTTCGGCTTCGAGCCGGACGTTCCCGGCGGGTCGCGCACGGGGTGCGCTCCCGCAGTAAGTGTATGCCAGGCAAGGTTTTTTCGATTTTGCTGCCGATCAGGCCCTGCTGCACCCTTTCTCCCTTAACCACCTGATTGACCTTGCCTTTTCCCCTTGGCTATAATTCGCAGTTCGCACGACCCGTAACACCCTAAAAAGAACTACATAAACAGCAACAGGAAATAACCATGAGCTACGCAGTCATCAAGACCGGTGGCAAGCAGTATCGTGTGATGGCGGGCGAAATCCTGCGCGTCGAACTGCTCACCGCTGAAGTCGATTCCACCGTCCAGTTCGACCAGGTCCTCCTGGTGGGCGAAGGCGAGTCGATCACCGTCGGCGCCCCGCTGGTCGCCGGTGCCACCGTCAGCGCGAAGATTCGCGCCCACGGCCGCGCGGATAAGATCCGCATCGTCAAGTTCCGTCGTCGTAAGCACTACAAGCGTACGCAGGGACATCGTCAGCATTACACCGAAATCGAGATCACGGGCATCAACGCCTGATCTGCCGGAGGATATGAGTCATGGCACATAAAAAAGGCGTAGGTTCCAGCCGTAACGGTCGCGATTCGAACCCGAAGTATCTCGGTGTGAAGATCTATGGCGGCCAGGCTGTTGAAGCCGGCAACATCATCGTTCGTCAGCGCGGTACCAAGTTCCACGCTGGCGTGGGCGTCGGCCTCGGCCGCGACCACACCCTGTTCGCGCTGGTCGATGGCACGGTTGCCTTCAAGACCCGTGGCGACAAGGGTCGCAAGTTCGTCGACGTCGTTCAGGCGTAAGCCTTCCCCGACGCAATAACGAAGGCCCCGCCCACGGCGGGGCTTTTCGTTTGTAAAGCGGCATCACTTCTTCACCCAGGTTCCCCTTCCATGAAATTTGTCGACGAAGCGCAAATCAGAGTCTCGGCCGGTGACGGCGGCAACGGCTGCGTCAGCTTCCGTCGAGAGAAATTCATTCCCTTCGGTGGGCCGGATGGCGGTGACGGTGGCAGCGGTGGTTCCGTCTGGCTGGTGGCCGACGAGGGCCTCAACACCCTGGTCGACTTCCGTCACATGCGTTCGTTCAAGGCCAAGCGCGGCCAGGCGGGCATGGGTAGTCAGATGTACGGTAAGGGCGCCGACGATGTCGATGTCCGCGTGCCTGTCGGCACCATCATCATCAACGTCGACACCGACGAAGTCATTGGCGATCTTACGGCTCATGGCCAGCGTCTGAAGGTGGCGCAGGGTGGTCGTGGCGGTCTGGGCAATATCCATTTCAAGAGCTCGGTCAACCGTGCTCCGCGCAAGTTCACGCCGGGTACGCCGGGTGAGGTTCGCGACATCAAGCTCGAGCTGCGTCTGCTCGCGGATGTCGGCCTGCTGGGCTTCCCCAACGCCGGCAAGAGCACCTTCATCCGTGCGGTATCGGCGGCTACGCCGCGCGTGGCGGATTATCCGTTCACGACGCTGCACCCGAACCTGGGTGTCGTGCGCATCGGCACCGACCAGAGCTTCGTGATCGCCGATATTCCCGGCATCATCGAGGGTGCGGCCGACGGCGCCGGCCTCGGTATCCAGTTCCTGCGTCACGTATCGCGTACCAGCCTGCTCCTGCATGTGGTCGACATCCAGCCGATCGACGGCTCGGATCCGGTGGAGCAGGTGCGTACGATCGAAAAAGAACTCGCCAATTTCGATGCCGAGCTGGTCGAGCGTCCGCGCTGGCTGGTGATCAACAAGTCGGACGTCATTGATGACGAGGACGAGCTGAAGGCGAAAGTCGATGAGATCATCGCGCGTCTGGAATGGACGGCGCCGTGGTTCGTGGTCTCGGCAGCTGGCGAGATCGGTACGCGTGATGTGTGCCTGCAGGTGCAGCAGTTCTTCGATGCCGAGCGGGCGAAGCAGCGCGATCGCAGCGAAGAGCGCGATGACGTGAGGCTGCGCGGGGAATAAAAGGCAATGCGGGCTTAATGAGCCCGCCCGACCTGTAGGAGCGCGCGCTGCGCGCGAGCTCTTCACCGGGCGCCGGAAGATTGCACGCCAGCGCCCGGCGCTCGGCCTCAAAAGATGTCGCGCGCGGGGCGCGCTCCTACAGGAAGCAAGAAACGGGGAAACAAAAAAGCCGGCGTAAGCCGGCTTTTCTGCAAACAGCGATGTCGCGCAGGCTTTACGCCAGGTCGCGGATCTTCGCGTTCAGGCGGCTCTTGTGGCGAGCAGCCTTGTTCTTGTGGATCAGGCCGCGGGCAGCGTAACGATCCATCACCGGCACGGCGATGGCGTACGCGCTGACTGCGCCAGCCTTATCCTTGGCGTCGATCGCCTTGACGACCTTCTTCAGTGCGGAACGCACCATGGAACGCGCGCTGACGTTGCGCAGACGGCGCTGCTCCGACTGACGCGCACGCTTCTTCGCGGACTTGATGTTGGCCAAGGTGAAGCTCCAGAGTTCGGTTGGTTTTAAGAAAGACGCCCATTTTGATGCCAAACGCCGGGCGCGTCAATAGCTTAGAGCCCGCACGGGCGTACCCGACGGGTGATCGGGCGAGGCGCCCGGGAATTTCCAGACGGCGGACTGTCCTCCGCCGGGGGCGCGCTGTCAAACTAGGGGTTTGGTCCAGCCTCCAAGGCAGCCCCTCCCCGGATGAAAACCCCCAGCCTTCTTCGCGGCATGCTCTCCTTCAGCAGCATGACCATGGTGTCCCGCGTGCTCGGTCTGGTGCGGGACATGGCGATCAGCCATTCCTTCGGCGCCAACGCCGCGACCGACGCCTTCTGGGTCGCGTTCCGCATCCCGAACTTCATGCGCCGCCTGTTCGCCGAGGGCTCCTTCTCGACCGCGTTCGTGCCGGTTTTCACCGAGGTCAAGGAAACACGTACGCATGAGGACCTGAAAGACCTTATGGCGAAAACCTCCGGCACGCTGGGCGGCATCCTGCTCATCGTGGTGGCGCTGGGTGTGATCTTCGCGCCCCAGGTGACGGCGTTGTTTTCGCCGGGCGCGGTGGATGACCCCGCGAAATTCGGCCTCACCGTCGACCTCCTGCGGCTGACGTTTCCGTTTCTCCTGTTCGTCTCGCTGACGGCGTTGAGCGGCGGCGCGCTCAACAGCTTCCATCGCTTCGGCCTGCCGGCCCTGACGCCGGTGATCCTCAACCTGTGCATGATCGGCGGCGCCCTCTGGCTGGCGCCGCATCTGCATACGCCGATCATGGCGATGGGCTGGGCTATTCTGATCGCGGGCTTCCTGCAGCTGGTGTTCCAGTTGCCGACGCTGCGCCGCCTGAATCTGTTGTCCATGCCGCGGTGGGGCTGGAAGTCGCCGGATGTGCGCCGGATCATGACCCTGATGGTGCCGACGCTGTTCGGCTCGTCGGTGGCGCAGATCAATCTTCTGCTGGACACCGTGATCGCGTCGCTGCTGATCGCCGGTTCGCAGAGCTGGCTGTCCCAGGCCGACCGGTTTCTCGAGCTTCCCCTGGGCGTTTTCGGCGTGGCGCTGGGCACGGTCATCCTGCCTTCGCTGTCACGCCACCATGTGGCCACCGACAAGGATGGCTTCTCCCGGGCACTGGACTGGGGTCTGCGTACGACGCTGCTGATCGCGGTGCCGGCCATGTTCGCGTTGATGCTCCTGTCGTTCCCCCTCGTGGCGACGCTGTTCCAGAACGGCCGTTTCACCGCCTTCGACACCAAGATGGCCTCGATGTCGATCACCGCGCTGAGCTTCGGCCTGCCGGCCTTCGCGCTGGTCAAGGTGGTGCTGCCCGCGTTCTACGCGCGCAAGGACACGAAGACACCCGTCCGCGCGGGCGTCGCGTCGCTCGTTGCCAACATGGTCTTCAATGTCGGCTTCCTGGCCCTCCTGTTCTTCCTCTGGGCCACGCCGGAGCAGAAGGCCGGGTCGTGGATGGCGGCGCTCGCCGCCATCCCGGGTCTGCACATGGCGCTGGGCATGGCCAGCGCTCTGGCCAGCTACCTCAACCTTGCGCTGCTCTGGCGCTGGCTGGGTAAGGCCGGCGTATACACCCGCCAGTCGGGATGGGGCCGGCATATCGCGCGGCTGGCCCTCGCCTGCGGGGTGATGATCGCGGTGCTGCTGACCGGCCTGCATATCTGGCCGGAATGGAGTGGCGTGGAGAAGTGGGTGCGCGTCTGGCGCCTGGCCATCCTGGTGGTGGCAGGGGGCGGGGCCTATGTGGCGGCCTTGTTCGCCCTCGGATTCCGTCTGCGCGACCTGCGCGCGCGTTGAGCGGTTCGTCCGGGGTCTCCGCGTCGCATTGTGCGGCGCAATGGGGCCGCTATACTGGCCCGATGGCTTTTATTCCGCATCGATTCCAGGGCGCTCACGCATGACGCTGCGACTGCACCGCGACGTCGACGGACCGTGTCTCGCCCCCCAGGGCAGCGTGGTGGCGATCGGCGCCTTCGACGGCCTTCATCTCGGCCACCAGGCCATCCTCGCCGAGGTCCGGACACGGGCTGAGGCGAAGGGCCTCACGCCGGCCGTCATCTCCTTCGAGCCACTGCCGCGCGCCTTCTTTTCGAAGGAGCCGGTGCCACGTCTGTCCGGCGTCCGCGAAAAAGCGGAGGGCATGACCGCCGCCGGTATCGCCGAACTTCTGTCCCTGCGCTTCGACGAAGCGCTGACCCAGATGTCCGCCGAGGATTTTGTCCGTCGCGTCATCGTCGGCCGGCTGGCTGCCCGTGAAGTCTGGGTGGGCGAAGACTTTCGCTTCGGTCACCGCCGCGGCGGCGACTTCGCCCTCCTGCGGTCGATGGGTGACGAACTCGGCTTTACCGCGCGCGCGGTCTCGCCGGTGATGGTCGAGGGCGAACGCGTGTCTTCCAGCAAGGTGCGCACCCTGCTGGCGGAAAGCCGCTTCGCCGACGCCGCGACCCTACTCGGACGGCCCTTCATCATCGAAGGCCATGTCGAGCACGGTAAGCAGCTGGGCCGTACGCTCGGTTATCCCACCGCCAACGTGCACCTGCCCGACCGGGTCAGTCCCGTGCGCGGCATTTTCGCCGTGCGCATCGGGGTGGGCGAGGGCCCCTGCAGCTGGCCCGGCGTGGCCAGCCTGGGCGTCCGCCCGACGGTGAACGAGGTGGCGGAGCCGTTGCTCGAAGCGCATCTGTTCGACTTTTCCGGCGACCTCTACGGTATGCGCATCGCGGTGGAGTTCGTCCGGAAACTGCGTGACGAAGAAAAATTCGACGGCCTCGACGCCCTGATCGCGCAAATGCGTCAGGACGAGATCGCCGCCCGGCAGGCCCTTGGCATGAACCCCATACTTGTCGATGCATGACGGAACGCGCCTGACGCGCGTCCGCCCCGAAACCCACGGTTGCCAGCGATGACCCAGGATTACAAAAACACCATCAACCTGCCGCAGACGGACTTCCCGATGCGCGGCGACCTTCCCAAGCGCGAGCCGACCTGGCTCGCCACTTGGGAGCGTGTGGGCCGCTATGCGCAGATCCAGGCGAAGGCCGCGGGTCGCGACAAGGTGTTCGTGCTGCACGACGGCCCGCCCTATGCCAACGGCGCCATTCACCTGGGCCACGCGGTCAACAAGGTGCTGAAGGACGTCGTCGTCAAGTCGAAGCTGATGGCCGGCTACCGTGCACCGTACGTGCCAGGCTGGGACTGCCACGGCCTGCCGATCGAAATCGCCATCGAGAAGAAGTTCGGCAAGGCGGGCGACAAGCTCGACGCCGCCGCGTTCCGGCAGAAATGCCGCGAGTACGCGATGGCGCAGATCGACCTGCAGCGCGCCGACTTCAAGCGTCTCGGTGTGCTTGGCGACTGGGAAAAGCCGTACCGTACCCTCGACTTCACCTATGAGGCCGACATGATCCGCGCGCTGGCGCGCATCGTCGATAACGGCCATGTCGTGCGCGGCGCCAAGCCCGTGTACTGGTGCTTCGACTGCGGTTCCGCACTGGCCGAGGCGGAGATCGAATACGCCGAGCGCACGTCGCCGGCCGTCGATGTCGCCTACGACGCCGTGTATCCGAAGGACCTCGGTGCCGAGTTTGGCGTCGACGTGGGCGACGCCATCGTCGCCGTGCCCATCTGGACCACGACGCCGTGGACGCTGCCGTCCAGCCAGGCCGTGTCGATGGGTGGCGAGATCGAATACTCGCTGGTCGAAGGCCCGTCGCGCGATGGCAAGCGGGTGCTGCTGGTGATCGCCTCGGCGCTCGCCGCGAAGGCGCTCGCCCGTTATGGCGTCGAAACCGCCACCGTGCTCGGCCACGTCCAGGGCGCGGTGCTCGAGAACAAGCCGCTGCGTCATCCGTTTTACGACAAGCAGGTGCCGGTCATCCTCGGCGATCACGTGTCGGACGAAGACGGTACCGGTGCGGTGCACACCTCGCCCGATCACGGTGCGGAGGATTTCGCCGTCGGCCAGAACTACGGCATCGGCACGCTCAACTACGTCGACGGTCGCGGCGTCTATCGCGCCGACCTGCCGCTGATCGGCGACGTGTCGCTCGCCGGCACGCACATCTGGAAGGCCAACGACCAGATCGTCGAGCTGCTGCGCGGCCATGGCATCCTGCTCGCTTTCGCCAAGCTCACGCACAGCTATCCGCATTGCTGGCGTCACAAGACGCCGGTGATCTATCGCGCCACCCCGCAGTGGTTCATCGGTATGGAAACGGCCGGCCTGCGCAAGACCGCGCTGAGCTCGATCAAGTCCGTGCGCTGGGTACCGGGCTGGGGTGAAGAACGCATCGCCGGCATGGTCGAGGGCCGTCCCGACTGGTGCATCTCGCGTCAGCGCACGTGGGGCGTGCCGATCACGCTGTTCATCGACAAGAACACGCATGAGCCGCATCCGGACTCCGTCGCGCTGATGGAGAAAGTCGCGAAGAAGGTCGCGCAGGAGGGCATCGACTGCTGGTTCACGCTGGATCCGCGCGAGCTGATCGGCGACGACGCGGACAACTACGAGAAAGTGACCGACGTGCTCGACGTCTGGTTCGACTCGGGTACGAGCCACTTCGCCGTGATCGGCGCGCGTCCCGAACTGCAGGCGGGTGACGCGAGCGAATACAAGGTCATGTATCTCGAGGGCTCGGATCAGCATCGCGGCTGGTTCCAGTCGTCGCTGCTCACGTCGGCCGCCATCCACGGCCGCGCACCTTACGACCATGTGCTCACCCACGGCTTCACCGTGGACGCGCAGGGTCGCAAGATGTCCAAGTCGCTGGGCAACGGCATCGAGCCTCAGGACATCATGAAGACCCTCGGCGCGGACATCCTGCGTCTGTGGATCTGCTCGACCGATTACCGCAACGAGATGTCGCTGTCGGACGAGATCCTGAAGCGCGTGGCGGACACGTATCGTCGCATCCGCAACACGGTCCGTTTTCTGCTCGGCAACCTCGATGGCTTCGATCCGGACAAGCACCTGCTTGCCACGGACGCGTGCCTCGATCTGGATCGCTGGGCGGTGCAGCAGGCGGCCGATACGCAGGCGGCGATCGTCGCCGCGTACGAGCGCTACGACTTCCCGGAGATCGTGCAGCGCGTGCAGAACTTCTGCACCACCGAACTGGGCGCGCTTTATCTGGACATCACCAAGGACCGGCTCTACACGATGCCGACCGACAGCCGCGGTCGCCGCAGCGCGCAGAGTGCGATGTATCGCATCGCCGAGGCGATGGTCCGCTGGCTGGCACCGATCATGACCTTCACGGCGGAAGAGGCGTGGGTCCTGCTGCCCGGCACGCGTGACGAATCGCCGCTGTTCGAGACCTGGTACGAGGGTCTGGACACGCATCAGGACGGTGAAACGCGCGGCTGGTGGGGCAAGCTGCTCGCCATTCGCGAGACCGCGTCGCGTGCGCTCGAGGGCATGCGTAAGGCCGGCCAGATCGGCGCGTCGCTGGACGCGACCCTGACGCTGCACGCGGACAAGGAAACCCAGGTCGCTCTGGCCGCGTCCGCTCCGGAGCTGCGGTTCTTCTTCATCACCTCGGCGGTCACGCTGGCGGACCTCGAGGGTCGGCCGGCCTCGGCCGAGCGCGTCGAGCTCGAGGGGGCGGAGGTGTATGTCGCCGCCGCGGTCAGCGAGGACGTGAAGTGCATCCGTTGCTGGCACCATCGTCCCGACGTCGGTGTCGACCCGGCTCACCCGGAGATCTGCGGTCGCTGCGTCGAGAACGTCACGGGGCAGGGCGAAGATCGCCGCTGGTTCTGACGAGCCCGCCCGACCCGAACCACCCGTGCCGCCACCCTGGCGGCGCGGGATGCTCCGCTTCACATGGCTGAATGCATGACTGTACGTCCCAAACCGAACGCCTTGTCCTGGCTCTGGCTAGCCGCCGCCATGATCGTGCTCGACCAGCTGAGCAAGTGGTGGGCCCTCACGGCTCTGCAGCCGGCCGAGACACCGCATCCGGTGATCCCCGGCATCCTGAACTGGACGCTGACCTTCAACACCGGCGCCGCATTCAGTTTCCTGGCGGACAGCGCCGGGTGGCAGCGCTGGTTCTTCGTCGTCCTGGCTGCCGTCATCAGCGGCACGCTGGGGGTCTGGCTGTCGCGTACGCCGCGGAACGACTGGCGCACGGCGCTGCCGCTGGCCCTGATCGTCGGTGGGGCGCTCGGTAACGTCATCGACCGCCTCCATGCGGCCAAGGTCACCGATTTCATCCAGGTATTCATAGGCAGCTATCCCTTTCCGGTCTTCAACGTCGCGGATTCGTCCATCTGCGTGGGCGCGGCGGCCCTGATCGTGTTCAGCCTGTTCAGCGGCCCGCAGAAGCCCGACGTGCGATAATCGCGGGGTCCGGCGGCTTCGGCCGCCACCGCTCATCTCGAGGTCCCCTTGGACATCCTTCTCGCCAATCCCCGTGGTTTCTGCGCCGGCGTCGATCGTGCCATCGCGATCGTGGAGCGCGCCCTGGAGTCATACGGCGCCCCGATCTACGTCCGCCATGAAGTCGTCCACAATCGGTTCGTGGTCGAGCGCCTGCGCGCCGATGGCGCCGTGTTCGTGGAAGAGCTGGACGAAGTGCCCGACGGCTCCACGGTGATCTTCAGCGCGCACGGCGTGCCCAAGGCCGTCCGTGAGGAAGCCGACCGCCGCGCCCTGAATGTCTTCGACGCCACGTGCCCCCTGGTTACCAAGGTACACATGGAGGTCGCGCGGCTCGGCCGCGCCGGTCACGACGTCATCCTGATCGGCCACGCCGGTCACCCGGAAGTGCAGGGCACGATGGGCCAGTGGAACCGCGCGAACGCGGGTCGTATCTATCTGGTCGAATCGGTCGAGGATGTCGCCGATCTCTCGCCGTCGCAGCCCGACAAGCTCGCCTTCGTCACGCAGACCACGCTCTCGGTGGACGACACCATCGCCATCATCGCGGCGCTGCGTGCGAAGTTCGTCGCCATCGAAGGTCCGCGCAAGGACGACATCTGTTACGCGACGCAGAACCGGCAGGACGCCGTGCGCCGTCTCGCCGACGCCGTGGACCTGGTGCTGGTGGTCGGTTCGATCAACAGCTCCAACTCCAATCGGCTGAAAGAGCTGGCGGAGAAGCAGGGCGTTACCTCTTACCTGATCGACGGCGCCGAGCACATCGACCGCCAGTGGCTCGAGGGCACGACCCGCATCGGTGTCACCGCGGGCGCGTCCGCCCCCGAGAAACTGGTGCAGGAAGTGATCGCGCGTCTGCAGTCGTGGGGCGCGGGCAGCGTGCGTGAGCTGGACGGTGAAGCCGAAAACATCACCTTCGCGCTGCCGAAGGAACTGCGTCTGGCCAGTTGAGGGCTTGCGCCTCGGGCCAAGCTTCCCTAGAATTCCGCTTCTCGCCGGAATAGCTCAGTTGGTAGAGCGCGTCATTCGTAATGATGAGGTCGTAGGTTCGATTCCTATTTCCGGCACCATGATTTCTCCCGAACTGCCGCCGAGCGGTTCCGGGGACAGCAAAAAACCCGCTGATGCGGGTTTTTTTGTGCCTACGTGATCCGCGTCGCCTGCGCGGGGCCTATGCGGCGAGGCGCGGTTCGTTCGAGAGATAGCGCAGACCGATCGCCAGCGCCATGTCATAGCTGGCCATGGTGTCGCCCGGTACCACCACGCTTGCCAGACAGGGATGGCCGGGGACGAGTTCCGACGCATCCGATGCATCGCTGTCGTCGTGCACCTCGATGTAGGGCACGGGCAACGCGGCGAGCGCATCGCGCAGCTGAGCGACATCGCCGTCGGGTACGTCGTTGGCGTCGACATCGATCAGCACCAGGTCCGCATGGTCGGACGCCGATCGTCCGATATGATCCGTCAGCTCGGGAAAGTCACTGCACGGGCGCCACAGCAGGTCGACGCCCGATGCCTGAGCACGCTCCCACAAACGCCACATGGCGTGCTCGGCGCATGTGGCGTTGGTGGGCCCGTGACGCGGTGCGGTGATCACGACGATCGACATCGGTGGCGACTCCATGGAGGGGAGGCCAGTATCCGGGCGTCGTGCGTAAAAACGCTGCGCGAGCGGGGCGCTTTTCGGGTAACGACGTCGTAAAGATTACGTCCGCTGCCTGACCATCTCGTCGTTGAACTGCTTGAAGAAGCCGTCGAACTTGCCGCTTGCTTCAGCGAACCGCAACGGCTTGACCCGCTCGACCAGGATCTCGTGCGCCTCCGGCTGCGATTCGATCAGCGTCATGACTTCGGCGATGAATTCGTCCAACGGCATCGCGTGCGGGTCGTTCCTCTGGTGTTCGCCCATCAGTTCGGTCTGGACATAAGGCGGCACGATCTCCAGCACCTTCACGCTCGTGTCTTTCAGCTGATATCGCAAGGAATTCGTATACGAATGGATCGCGGCCTTCGTGGCGCAGTACGTCGGCGTCAGCGACAGGGGCATGAACGCGAGGCCCGACGACACGGTGACGACGGTCGCTTTCGGCTGCGCCAGCAGGTGGTCGATCAGCGCGGCGTTGAGCCGGATGGGGCCGAGCAGGTTGGTGGTGATCGTCGACTCGGCGGTATCCGTCACACCGGACTTCGTGTCCTCGGGACGCATGATGCCGGCGTTGTGGATGACGACATTGAGGGCCGGATGCTCGCGCTTCACCTGTTCGGCGAAACGCACGATGGCCGCGGGGTCCTCGATGTCGAGCAGGGCGGATGCCATGCCCGGGTTCGCCGCCGTGGTCTCGTCGAGTACCGACTGACGCCGCCCGGCGATGATGACCTGATTGCCATGCGCGTGGAACGCCTCCGCCAGCGCTCGGCCAATGCCCGAGCCGCCGCCGGTGATGAGGATCGTATTGCCCTTGATGTCCATGAGTTTCTCGCTGGTGGGAAGGAAGTTGGCAGGCTAGACTCGTTACGAACCAATGGAAAGTAGGCTCCCAAAAGTTCCATACTTACCATCCGGTAACCATGAGGAATGGCGCCATGTCCGCGACATCGAAATCGAAGCCACGCTACGACGAGCCCTGTCGTGCGTTGGGTGAAGAGCGCACCGAGCCCGAACTCGATGCATTGGTGAGGGACATCATCGGGCGGGTCGCCGACCGCTGGACCATGGTCTGCCTCGAGGTGCTGGCGGACCGTGGTCGCCTGCGGTTTGGCCGGCTGGCCGACCTCATGGGTGACGTCAGCCAGAAAATGCTGACCAAGACGTTGCGCCAGATGGAGGCCGATGGCCTGGTGACTCGCACTGTCTACCCCGTCGTGCCGCCACGCGTCGAATACGAGCTGACGCCGATCGGTCTGAGCCTGGGCGCCGCGTTCTGCAGCGTCTGGTTATGGGCGGAAGAGCATCACGACGCGATCGTCGCCTCTCGAGCCGCTTTTCAGGCGCGCGAATCGGACGACTGATCGGCTACGCTTCGCTTTCCACACAGGGAGTGAGTCATGGAAGGCAGGTTCGAAACCGCGCGGTTGTACGTCGATGGCCTGACATCCGGCGATGCCGCCCTACTGTTTGCCTACCGGGGCGACGAGGCCGTCGCGCGTTACCAGGGCTGGCGGCCTGCGGACGAAGCCGAGGCGGCGGACTTCATCCGCAGGCAAGCGGCTCAGGTGTTCGGTGAGCCCGGCAGCTGGTGCCAGCTGGCCATCCGCGATCGTGTCACCCGGGAGCTTCTTGGCGACCTCGGCGTGCATTTTCCCGCGGGCACGGATGATCCGATCGAGTTCGGTATATCGCTCCGGCCCGAGAAACAGGGCATGGGCTACGCACGCGAAGCCATGGCGGCCGCCCTCGATCGTGCTTTCCGGGAGTGGGGCTACCGCCGTGTCATCGGCTCGGTCGATCCCCGTAACGTCAGCAGCATTGCCTTGCTGCAGTCACTGGGATTTCGCCAGGAGGCCCATCACGTGGAGAGCTACCGTTTCCGCGGTGAGTGGGTCGATGACGTCATCTACGCGCTGCTGGCGCGCGAGTGGTTAGGACGACCCTGACCCGGCGCTCAGTCGCGCATGAGGCCGGGCAAATCGTTTGGGTCCTTGGGCGGGCCGCGCGTCTACCGTTCTATAGCCGGAGGCCATGCATTTTTGCGCCCAAACGGCAGTGCGATATGCACCATCGGGCGCCGTGGGCTCTAATGACGCGCCGGATGACTCAGGCAGCGGCCAGGCGAGCCAGCACGGCGGCGCTGGGGGGCGCGAGGTGGCCCAGGGCGGCAGGCGGGAGGAAACGCCAGTCCGTCAGGCGGCGGGGCAGGCGTGCGTCCCGCCAGGCGTCTCGCAGGCTGAGCGCGGCCGCCTCCGCCGTGTCGAAGCGACCGATTTCCGTCGTATCGCGCAGGGCACGCCAACGGTGTCCATGGCGGACGATGCGAAAGACGGCATTGGCGGCGGTAAATACGTATTGCGCGAGCACAGGAACACTCCAGGTGGACCAGCGCTATTGTGGCCGCCGGTCCGTGACCGCTTTGTTATCCCGAGGCTACGTCGCGGTGTCGGCGCGTACCCCGTTGTGAACCCTGGTCGGGCCTACTTCGGTGCCTTCGCGGGGACGAACGGGGAAACCGGATCGCTGCCATCCATACTTTCCTCGAGGGCGTGGTCGAGGTTGTCGCTGGCCTTGTCCTTGCGCGACTGCTTTTCCGCCGCGGTTTCCTTGTGGTCAGGCTGGCCGTGGTCGGGATGGGTGACGTCCTGGCGGTCGTGGGTCATGGGGTGGATCCTCTGCAGGTGATGTCCCCATGGAGCGCCGATCGGCGTGAACACCGCGTCGGGCGGCCGTCGAGATGCCGCTTATCGGCAATTTCTGACCGCGTGTCGGCGATAACTTGCAGCCGGAAGTGGCTCGACTAGTCTGCAAAGTGCCGGATAGGGTCCAGCAGGGGGTTCAGGGTGAGGAAGTCGCCGTCGCGTCGCGCCGTGGAAGGCGTGTCGCTTATCGAAGTCATGGTCGCGATCCTGGTGTTCAGCATCGGGTTGCTGGGTATCGCCATGCTCCAGATGCGCGGAGCGCAGTTCACTAAGGAGTCGGGCTCGCGCACGAGCGCGATCATCCTGGCGCGTAGCCTGGCGGACGCGATGCGGGCCAATCCCGGCGGGGCTCATCCGGCGGGTGGGGTGGCTAACAGCGCCTATTTGTACGACGGCAAAACCGCTTACACGGCGGCCGACTGCGCCTCCACCACACTGGACACTCCAGCCAATGTCGCCCAACGCGACCTTGCGTGCTGGCGCGTCGCTTTGGGCAATGCGCTGCCCGCGCCGGCCGATAACAAACCGCTGGCCACCGTGACCGCCGACAACACCCTTGGAACGCTGATTGTCACGGTGTCATGGACAGGCGTTCGGGACGACACCGCAGGCGATCCGAACCAGTCCTACACGTTCAGCTACCTCCAGTGACAGGCCGACCGATGCGCAGCGATTCCTATCGTTCGAAAGGTTTTTCCTTGGTCGAGATGATGATCTCCCTGGTTCTGGGGCTGCTTATCGTCGGCGGCATCATCAGTGTGACGATGGGTGCGCGCCAGGCCTACAGCATGCAACAGGGCAATAACTTCAATCAGGAGAACGTCCGCTTCGCCGCGGCACGTCTCGCCTGGTCCCTGCGAATGGCTGATTTCTGGGGTGGCGTCAAACCGGGTGCCATTTCACCGACGACCAACACGACTGGCATCGGCGGAACCGGATGCGATGCCGCGTGGGTGCTGAATGTCGGAGATGCCAGCCACCAGAATGGCATCTATGGTTATGACGGCGGCAACAAATTCCCGATCGCAGGCTGCGTCGACGACGCCAACTATGTCAAGGGATCGGACGTGGTTGTGGTCCGTTATGCGGACACGCACGGTTACGACCCCGCCAAGGGGGCTGATACGCCGTCGTTCGATTCGACCGATCCAAACATCGTCCCGAACCAGACCAGCATTTTCATCGTGTCGGGCGTGGGCCAGCAGGCCGCGCTGCTACGCCGTGACGATGCTGTACCGGCGTCGACCCTGCCTAAGCCGACCGGTCGCTACGTCTATCCGTATCAGCTTGAGATGTATTACCTGCGCCCCTGCGCGGACCCCGGTAGCGACGGTGTGTGTGGCACGGACGATGACGGCGATCGTCAAGCGCGGTCACCGTCGCTGGTCCGGTTGCGTCTGAATGCCGCGGGCGGCGTTGTTTCCGAAGTCGTCGTGGACGGCATTGAGCAGCTGAGCTTCGAGTATGCGTCGCCTGTCGGCGGTGCGCCTACCACCAAGCCCGGCAGATGGGTGAAGGCGTCGGATGCCGTGTGGCCCGCCGTCACACAGGTGCGTGCGACCTTCGTTGCTCGCGCCAGCGCCCGCGACGTTCGCCTGCCGCACGCGGGTACGTTCACCCTGAACGCGCACTGCGCCTACGAAATCAAGAACGACGGTTCGATCGGCCATCCGACGACCACCGAGACCAACCTCTGCAGCAATGCGCCCGACAGTGCATATGGCGACAAACCGCAGCAGTACTTTCGCAGCCTGAATACCCAGGTCGTGCTGCTCCGTAACAGAGTACGAGGATGATCCCGATGCCATTCCTTCCCAAGGCGCGCCAGCGAGGCATCGCACTCTTCGTGGGCATGATCTTTCTGCTGGTGTTGTCGATCGTCGCTGTCATCGCGATGCGTGGCACGCTTTCGGAAATGCGCATGGTGACCAACACGGCACGCCACGAGACCGCCTTCGAGGCATCGGAGGCTCTGCGAAGCATTCCCGTTGCGTTGTTCGACGAGCACGTTTATGCACGTGGTTGGCCCGTGTCATTTAAGGGTGATGTGCCCGACTCGGAGTTCACTTATACGACGGATGTGCCATCGGCGCTTCTGGACGAAGCGAAAAAGGCGCTGCAGAAAGACTGCTCCACCAATGCTCCATCGCTGTTTTACGGGCAACTGCAGCCTGCATGCGGAAGCACCAAAGCCGAAACCCTCTACGACCCGAGTACCTGGCGTCCCGACATGGTGGTTGCCATCTGCGATACCGGAACGCAGTCCTGTGCCGGAAACATCGGCGCATCGGTGGCGATCGTCCCGGACGGCACCACTCTGAGCAAAGGCGCCGGCGGGGCGCAGGCCGCGGGCTACCGCGGGCTGGGCGTCGGCTCGGCCAACGGCGGTGCCGAAATGTTCTTCGAAATTCGAAGTGTCGCGACCGCACCAGGTGACGGTGCCGCGACGACGCATACCCAATACCACCAGATGATCCACTGATGGCGCCGAGGATATCGACGATGAAACGTTCCCCCACAGGCCGTCGCGGTCTGCTGATCGGATTCCTTGTGGCCATGGTAGCCAGCGGTTTCGGCACGGTGCCGGTCGTGCGCGCCGATGCGATCTCCGACGCGGCGACGCAGCGTGCCGCCAATTACGCGCTCGACCCGCCGCTGGGCATCGCCGGTGCCGCGCCTCTGGTCATGCTGAATCTCTCGCGTGACCATCAGTTGTTCTACAAGGCGTACAACGATTTCACCGACCTCGACGGCGATCAGGTGCTCGACACGACCTACAAGAACAGCCTGACTTATGCGGGTTATTTCGATCCGAAGCGCTGCTATACGTACGACGCGGGAAATGGGTATTTCACACCGGGCAATGCGGTGGATTCGACCAATTACTGTAGCAAGCAGTGGTCGGGCAACTTCCTCAACTGGGTGTCCATGACGCGCATGGACGAGGTCCGCAAGATCCTGTATGGCGGTCTGCGCTCTACCGATACGACGAGCAATACCGTGCTGGAACGCGCATTCCTTCCTGCGGATGCGCACTCGTACGCCAAATATTACAATGGCGCGGATATCGCCAAGCTCACGCCCTACGATCCCGCCACCGCCGCGCCATCGACGGGTGCAATGAGTCCGTCGAGTCTGACGTCCAGCAACGGCAGCACCGCTGCGGACGGAAACTACGGCAACGTTTCCATCTGGTCTCTTCAGTTGTCTGTGGGTAGCAAACTGACTGCATCCGTGGGTGATCAGATCAAGGTAGTGACGAGCGACAATCAGACCATCCTGGCTCCCGTCCGGTCGGTCACCGGTTCGAACGGCAGCTTCAAGATAACGTTACACATCGAAAGCAACATGGTGACGTCGACCAGCGCGGGCGTGACGACGAACATGGCTTGTACGGGCGCCAAATGCGACACCACGATCGCGACCCTGCGCAACGCCTCGACCTGGACGGTGTACAACATGAGCCAGCAGGGCATCTCGTTCTGCAACTCGTCGCCCGTGCCCAGTGGCAATCAGTTGTCGCAGACATCCAATGCGAATCCTCTGATCCGCATGGCGTTCGGCGACTATGCGCTATGGGGTTCCAATGAGAAGCGCCAGTGCCGCTGGCTCAGCGAAGACAGCAATACGCAGAATGGATTCGTTGATGGGTTTCGGAGCAACGGAAACCGCAACGCCTACTCGGGTCTGAACTCTTCCGCCGAGAACCCGGCCAACACGTCGACTACCAACAGCGGCGAGTTCATCGCGCGCGTGCAGGTTTGTGTTGCCGGCAAAATGGCTACCGAGAACTGCAAGCAGTACGTCAACGGTTCGGCCACGTCAAACAAGCCGGTCGGTCTTCTGCAGAAGTACGCCGAGACCGGCAACATCAAATTCGGCCTTGTTACACCGACATTCGACCACAATGCGTCGGGCGGTGTGCTTCGGGCGGCCCTGCCCGGGCCCGGAGTAAACGAAGGCGACTTCATCAGCAACGAAATCGATCCGAACACCGGCATCTTTCTGACGGGCGCGACGAACAAGGGCATCATCTCGAACATCAATGCCCTCCGCATCTACGGATACAACTACAACGACGGTAACGCCAACTACGGCGGTTCCAATAACGGTTGTGGCTATCAGCAGATCGGCATTGGCAAGACGGCAGACACCAGCAAGGCCATCGTCGCCGAGGGCAACTGTTCGTCCTGGGGTAACCCCATGGCCGAGAGCTATGTCGAGACGCTTCGCTACCTGGCCGGAAAGCAGCCTAACTCGGCCTTTTCCAGCGGAGCGGAAGACAAGAGCCTGGGCCTTTCCGTCGTCGCGACCTGGCAGGACCCGATCAGCGAAGCCAACTTCTGCGCGGCCCTCAACGTCATCAACTTCAATGCAAGCTCGCTGAGCTACGACACCGACGATACTGCCGGTTTCAATGACCTTGCTACCGGAAAGACGGTGTCCAAGTGGACGGATGACCTCGGCACCTCGGAAGGCATCACCGGGAAGAGCTTTTTTGTCGGCAATGTCAGTGGCTCGACGACCGGGGCGGATCTCTGCTCGGCGAAGACCATTTCGAGCCTGTCCGCCGCTTACGGTATCTGCCCCGAGGTCCCCGCGCTCAAGGGTGGCTACCTGATCGCCGGTGCGGCTTACGGCGCGCATGTGATGCCGATCCGTAACCTCGGCAACGATTCCAGTAACAATCCGATCGTCGCGTCGACCGACAAGACTTCGTTGAGAGTCAACACGTTCGGCGTGCAGCTTGCGACCAACACTCCGCAGATCCGCATCGCGGTGCCAAACAGCAATGGCAAGACCGTAACAATCATTCCGGCCTATCGTCTGTCGTATGGCATCAAGACCGGCGGGGTAACCAACACGGTGATCGGCGGTGGCGCACTGGTCGATTTCAAGGTGCTCAGCCAGACCACGTCGGCCACCAAGAACACGGGTACGCTTTACGCCAACTGGGAGGACAGTTTCGCCGGTGGTGACTACGACCAGGACATGTGGGGCATCATCTCTTACGAAGTGACCGCCAACGAGGTCAGGGTGACTACCCGGCCCGTGGCCGCATCGACGAGCAATGGTCAGGGCTTCGGTTACATCATCTCGGGTACGACCAAGGACGGCCCTCACTTTCACTCGGGCATCTATAGCTTCGGCTTTACCGACCCGGCGACGATCGACGTGTACGACGCTACCGGCACGACAAAACTCAACGGTAATGGTGTGATCAATGGTTCGGGCGGGTGCGCCAGCTGCGATGTCAGTAACGCCGCCACCATGGCCAAGTACGCCATCGGTACTACCAGTGCGGGCACGCTGAGCGATCCGCTGCTGTATGCCTCCAAGTGGGGTGGCTTTCGCGTCGACACGAGCAAGGCGGACGGCACAGACACCCCATTCAACAACATGGATCCCACAGACACCAGCAAGTGGGATTCGACGGGCGCCGGTACGCCGGATAACTACTTCCTGGTGAGCGATCCGGGCAAACTTGAGTCCTCGCTGGACGCCCTGTTCCGCAAGATCCTTGCAAAGATCTCGTCGGGCACCGCTGCCGCGACTGTGTCCTCGAGTGCCAATGGTACAGGCGTGACTTATTCCGCGATCTATGAGGCGGAGCGTACCGACACGAACGGCAAGCGTGCCACATGGCTGGGCTCGCTTACCGGCTTGTGGACCGACCAGTTCGGCCTCCTGCGCGAGGACGGCAATCACAACGGTCAGCTGGATGACTACAACACGGATCCGGTGATCCAGTACGCCTACCAAGCGACGACGCAGCGTACCCAGGCCGTTCGCTACACGAGCAAGAGCGACACCAAGTTCGATCCGGGTACCACGACCACGGTGGAACTGTCGGATCTGAATTACCTGTGGAACGCGGAGAGCGCCCTGTGGGATCCGGCGCTGGTCACGGACACCCAGCGCGCCTACGGCACACCTTTCAGCACGGCAAACGGGCGCTATATCTTTACCTGGATCGATGCCAACGCTAACGGCATCGTCGACGATGGCGAAATCAAGCCGTTCATGTGGGATTCCAAGGGCAGTGACGGTTTTACCTCTACCACATACCGCTTCCTCAATACCGACAAGGTGACGGAAGCGCAGTCGATCATCAGCTGGATTCGAGGTACCGAGAGCAAGGCGCTGCGCAACCGTACGGTGGACTTCGGTACGACCGCGGCACTGAAGGGGCGTGTCGGCCGTCTGGGCGACATCATCAACTCGACACCGCTCGTGGTTTCGGCACCGGCCGAGTCCTACGATTTGCTATACAACGACACGACGTACGCGACGTATCGCACGGCGTATCGCAACCGGCGACAGATGGTCTATGTGGGTGCCAACGACGGCATGCTGCATGCCTTTAATGGGGGGTTCTATAACACCAGTTGCCGGGCATTCACCACCCAGCCCAGCACCAAGGTGTGTACGCCGACCGATCGCGACCCTACCGGCCCGCAGCCCGCGGGCGTGACCCGCACCGCGCATCCTCTGGGCGGTGAGGTGTGGGCGTACGTTCCGGGCAATTTGCTGCCGCATCTTCGCTGGCTGACCGATCCGTCGTATCGTCACACGTACTACGTGGATGGCACGCCGGTCGCGTTCGACGCCAAGGTGTTCCCGACCGGAACGGGCGATTCGGTTCACGTCGGCGGCTGGGGCACGTTCCTCGTGGTGCCCTTCCGTCTCGGTGGCGGCACGATCTCCGTGGATACCTCGACCGACGGGAAGACCACGGCGCCGGTGACATCCGAATCCGCTTACGTCGTCATGGATGTGACCGATCCCGAAAATCCCCCCAAGGTTCTGGCCGAGCTTCGCTTCGCCGGGGCACGTGCGCTGTCGACGCCTGCAGTCGCCATCATCCGCGACGCATCGACTGACGCGCCCAACCAGTTCTATCTGGCCATCGGATCCGGTCCGACGGATGCAAAGCGGGTCGCGTCCTCGGCTAACTTGCGCGTCAATATCTACAACGTGGCCGACCTGGCTGGCAGCAGTCATTCGATCACGCCAGCCAAGTCCTGGGACGCAGGCGCGGACGGTGCGAAGAGCTTTGCGGGCGATCTCATCGCGTCCGATTTCAACCTTGACGGCAAGTCGGAAGGTTTGTATTTCGGAAGCGTGCGCGATGCCGGTACGAATGACTTCGGCGGCGATTTATGGAAAATCGCCATCAATGGCGAGCCGGATGCCAGTAAGTGGAAGGGCGGTGTCATGCTCGCCCTGAAAACCGACGCGGCGCCTAATGGTTTGCCGGTGACCGTGCGTCCGACGCTCGGCAATAACGATCGCGGCGTACCGATGATTTTCTTCGGTACGGGTCGCATGTTCACCACGGCGGATAAAGCGACGTCGATGGCCCAGCGGATCTACGGCATCATCGACAACACCTTACTGGCCAAAACTGACCCGCAGGCGTCGACGGCACCCTCCGCCAGCACGCTGGTCGATGTGAGCGCACTCAATGTCTACGCTTCCGCGGCGGTCGACGGCGTGGCCAAGAATGGGCTGATTCCGGGTGACGTAAACAATTTCACCACCTTGCAGCAGGCCTTCGACGATCCGAAAGTCGCGGGCTGGTACCGGGTGCTTTCCTCGAGCGCCAATAATCCGGCCGAGCGCGTGGTTAGTGCACAATCGTTGCTCGGCGGGCTTCTTTTGACAGCGACCTATGTCCCAGGTACATCGATCTGTACGGGTCTGGGTACCGCTAATTTGTTCGGGCTCAACTACAAGACCGGCACCGCCGATCCGCAGGCCTTCTTTGGTACGACGGGCGGAAAGCAGCTTGCTAATCCGTCGCAGTCGCTGGGCCAGGGTCTGCCGTCGTCGCCAAGCCTGCATGCAGGTAACATCTCGAACGATCCCAACGGCAGCAAGAAAGTCACGGCCTGCACGCAGACCTCCACCGGCGCCATCGTCTGCAAGGACGTCGTGACGCTCGACCCCGTCACCAGTGGCGAAACGTCCTGGCGCGAACCTCTCGGGAACTGATGATGACGCACCAACGGAATGCGCGTGGTTTTACGTTGATCGAACTCGTGATTGCCTTGCTCATCGTAGCGATTCTCGCCGCGGTCGCGATCCCTTCCTACCGACGCTACGTGATACGTGCGCACCGTGTGGATGCTCAGACGGCGCTTGTGGACGTGGCGGCTCGCGAGGAGCGTTTTTACTACACGAAGAACGCGTACTCGGCAAACCTCGTAAGCGACCTTAACGGCAGCGCCGGCATGGCGGGCGATCGCTACACGATCGAGGTCGCCAGCGCGTCGAGCAGTGCTTTCGTCGTAAGGGCCAACGCTCAGGGGGATCAGGCGAAGAGCGACGTGGCCTGCGCCACGCTGACGCTCAACAACCTCGGCGCCCAGGGGTCAACGGGCACCAAGGCCGATGACCCGGCCTGCTGGAGCAAGTGACATGAGCATGCGGCTGATGCCAGCGACGATTGTGCTCGCGCTTCTGCTCACCAGTGCCGCTGCAACGGCGCAGAGCGTGTACAAGTGGACCGATGCCCAAGGGGCGGTTCATTACGCCGACCAGCCTCCCTCTGCGGGTGCGACGGCCAGTACCATCAGGGTCAAGGCGGATGCGAGGGCACCGGTCGCCTCACCCGTTGCCATGAAGGACGGAGATGCGCCTTCATCCGGCGCTCTGGCGCAGGCCGAGGCTGAGGCACGTAAGCGTAACTGCGAACGTGCACGAGCTAATCTTGCGACGCTTTCCAGCGGTGCCCTGCTGGTCGACGGAAACGATCCAGCCAGTGCGAAACGGCTTGACGCCGGCCAGCGCGAGGCGGCGACTCGTACCGCGCAGACGGATATCGGTAACTACTGCGATGGGGGAGGTCGGTAATGACCGTTCACGTCATGCCGCGTACCAGTCGCGGTTTCACGCTCATCGAGCTTGTGGTCACAGTGACCGTGCTCGCCATCCTCGCGGCTCTCGCTGCGCCGAATTTTGCCGATTTCATGCGACGTAATGCGGTGGAGTCACAGGCAAATGAATTTCTCGGCGCGTTGCGTTTGGCCCGTTCCACGGCTATCAGCCAGAACCGCTTCGTGTCGATGTGCCCGAGCAGAAACGCGTCGGCTACCGAGCCGCAATGCGAGGACAGCAACGACTTCAGCGTAGGCTGGATCATGTACACATCGCCGACGTCCGGGGCGGCTTATGCGACCAGCGACAAGCTTGTGCGCGTGGCTCAGGCGGTATCGAACGTATCGTTGCTCGCGCAGAATTCCGGGAAGATCATCACATTCACCGCGCGCGGTGCGTCGCCCGCCGGCGCGCTGAGTCTTTTCCTTTGCGCAAAACGCGGCAGCGGCGCTGCCGGGCAGAGCACCGTGCGTGCGACAGGGCGCCGTTTCGATATCCAGGCATCGGGACGGTCGGGAGTAACCCCGTTGCCCTCATCGGCCGACGCGGACCAGGCCCAGGCTTACTGTAAGCCGACGTGAAAAGGATAGCGAAACGCGGGCGCCCCATTGACGATCGACCGATGGATCCGTAGAATCCCCGGCTCGCGATGGGCGGTTAGCTCAGCGGTAGAGCACTGCCTTCACACGGCAGGTGTCACAAGTTCGATCCTTGTACCGCCCACCATCGGATACTGAAAAACCCGGCCTCGCGCCGGGTTTTTTTTGGCTTTCTCTGTGCTTCCCGCCGGTACAATGCGCCGGTTGCCGCCCCTGGATCCCGCCATGCACGAAGCCCTCGCCGATCTGCACCTGCTGACCCTGACACCCTGGAAGATCATCGGCCTTCTGGGCACGATCCTGTTCACGGCCCGGTGGTTCGTCCAGTTTTACGCCACCAGGAAGAACAAGCAGGTCACCGTGCCCATGTCCTTCTGGTACCTGTCGGTCAGCGGCAGCATCCTTACCCTGGCGTACTTCATCTGGGGCAAAAACGACTCCGTCGGTATCATCCAGACCGCGTTCCCCATGCTCGTCTCGTTCTACAACGTCTTCGCGCATCTCAGGAACCGCGATACGAAGGAACGGGTCAAGCCCGGCGGCGCCGAGGACAACTGACGCGGCGGCGGTCGCGCCGCCCTTTCAGTCGGGGTCGTAGTCCAGATACGGGGCCAGCCAGCGCTCCGCTTCGGTCCGGTCCCAGCCCTTGCGCTTCGCATAGTCGTCGACCTGCTCGCGGGTCAGGCGGCCCACCACGAAGTACTGGCTGGCCGGATGCGAGAAGTACCAGCCCGATACCGCCGCGGTGGGATACATCGCAAAGCTGTCGGTGAGCTGCACGGTGGTGTGCGTCGTCGCGTCCAGCAGATCGAACAGGGTGCGCTTCTCGCTGTGCTCGGGGCACGCGGGATAGCCGGGGGCAGGGCGGATGCCCCGGTAGGCTTCGGCGATCAGGGAGTCGTTGTCCAGCGACTCCTCGGGTTCGTAGCCCCAGAACTCCTTGCGGACGCGTTCGTGCAGGCGTTCGGCGAAGGCTTCCGCCAGCCGGTCGGCCAGCGCCTTGAGCAGGATCGACGAATAGTCGTCGTGACTGGCCTCGAAGCGCGCCACGTGCTCATCGATGCCGATGCCGGCCGTGACGGCGAAGCCGCCGACCCAGTCCTGTACGCCGCTGTCCTTCGGTGCGACGAAGTCGGCCAGACAGAAGTCGGGACGCTCCACCGGTTTGTCGACCTGCTGGCGCAGGTGGTGCAGCATCGCTACCGGCTTGCGCTTGCCCACGCCGGGATCGGCGTAAACCTCGATGCTGTCGCCGCTCTGCGCCGCCGGCCAGAAACCGATGACGCCCTTGGCGGTGAGCCATTTCTCAGCGATGAGCCTATCGAGCATCGCCTGCGCGTCGTTGTAGAGCTCCGTCGCCTGGGTGCCGACGATCTCGTCGGTGAGGATGGCGGGGAACTTGCCGGCGAGTTCCCATGCGTTGAAGAACGGCGACCAGTCGATGTAGCGACGCAACTCGGCCAGATCGTAGTCGTCGAAGACGGTGATACCGGGCGCACGCGGCGTCGGTGGCGTGTACGCCTCCCAGTCGCCCTGAAAGCGTTGCGCGCGTGCCTTGGTCAGGGGTACCAGCTGCTTACCCGTCCCACGGCCCCTGTGGCGCTCACGCACCTCGGCGTATTCGGAGCGCACCTTGGCCATGAAATCGTCGACGAGGTCCTTGCTGACCAGCGACTGCGCGACGCCGACAGCACGCGAGGCGTCCTTCACCCACACGGTGGGCGATTTGTAGTGCGGTTCGATACGCAACGCCGTGTGGGCGCGCGAGGTCGTGGCACCGCCGATCATCAGCGGCACATGAAAATCCTGGCGCTGCATCTCGCGCGCGACCTGGCTCATCTCTTCAAGCGACGGCGTAATCAGTCCTGAGAGGCCAATGATGTCGGCGTTCTCGGCACGCGCGACGTCGAGAATTTTCTGCGTCGGCACCATCACGCCAAGGTCGATGACCTCGAAGTTGTTGCACTGAAGCACCACGCCGACGATGTTCTTGCCGATGTCGTGGACATCGCCCTTGACCGTCGCCAGCACGATCTTGCCGTTGTTCTTCGTCGCGTTCCCCGAGATCTTCTTCTCTTCCTCGATGTACGGAATGAGGTGAGCTACCGCGCGCTTCATGACACGTGCCGACTTCACCACCTGGGGCAGGAACATCTTGCCCGCACCGAACAGGTCGCCGACGACGTTCATGCCGGTCATCAGGGGACCTTCGATGACGTCGAGCGGACGTGCCGACAGCTGCCGCGCCTCTTCGGTGTCCTCCACCACGTACTGGTCGATGCCATGCACGAGGGCATGGGTCAGGCGTTCGATGACGGGCTTTTCGCGCCAGGCGGCCGTCTCCACGGCGACTTCCCCCTTGCCGCCCTTGTACTTGTCGGCAACCTCGAGCAGGCGCTCCGTGGCATCGGCGCGGCGGTTGAGCACGACGTCCTCGACGCGCTCACGCAATTCCTCCGGCAGGTCATCGTAGATCGACAGGCCGCCGGCGTTGACGATACCCATGTCCATACCCGCGGCGATCGCGTGATACAGGAACACGGAGTGGATGGCTTCACGGACCGGGTTGTTGCCGCGGAACGAGAACGACACATTGGAGACGCCGCCGGAAATATGCGACGCCGGAAAACGTTTTTTCAGTTCGCGCGTGGCCTCGATGAAGTCCACCGCGTAGTTGTTGTGTTCCTCGATGCCGGTCGCCACGGCGAAGATATTGGGATCGAAAATGATGTCTTCCGGCGGGAAGTTCACCTCGTTCACCAGCAACTCGTAGGCGCGCGAGCAGATCTCGATCTTGCGCTCCTTCGTATCGGCCTGGCCGACTTCGTCGAAAGCCATGACCACCACGGCGGCGCCGTACTGGCGCACCTTGCGCGCATGCTCGAGAAACGCGTCGACACCTTCCTTCATCGAGATGGAATTGACGATGCCCTTGCCCTGCATGCAGCGCAGGCCGGCCTCGATCACGCTCCACTTGGAGGAGTCGACCATGATCGGTACGCGTGCTATGTCCGGCTCGGAAGAGATCAGGTTCACGAAGCGCGTCATCGCGGCTTCGGAATCGATCAGGCCTTCGTCCATGTTGATGTCGATGATCTGCGCACCGTTTTCGACCTGCTGGCGCGCGACATCCACCGCTTCTTCGTAGCGGCCCTCCTTGATCAGCTTGCGAAACTGCGCCGAACCGGTGACGTTGGTACGTTCACCGACGTTGATGAAGTTCAGGTCCGGCGTGAGGACCAGCGGTTCGAGGCCGGAAAGGCGGGTATATCGAATGCTCATGCGGCTTGCGCGGTGTCCCTGGGCTGACGCGGCGGATACGGCGCGACAGCGGCTGCGATGGCGGCGATATGCGCCGGCGTGGTGCCACAACAGCCACCGACGATGTTGATCAGGCCTTCCTCGGCGAACCCGCGGATCGTCTCGGCCATGCTCTCGGGGCTTTCGTCGTACTCGCCGAAGGCATTGGGCAAGCCCGCGTTCGGGTGGGTGCTGATGGCGCTGCCGGCAATGCGCGAGAGCATCTGTACATGCGGGCGCAGATCTTCCGCGCCGAGTGCGCAGTTCAGGCCGACGGACAGCGGCTGGATGTGTTCGACCGAGTAGAAGAACGCCTCCGCCGTCTGTCCCGACAGCGTGCGGCCGGAGCGGTCGGTGATGGTGCCCGAGATCATGACGGGGACGCGCGCGCCGAGCGTGTCGAACAATTCGCTCAGGGCGAACAGCGCGGCTTTCGCGTTGAGCGTGTCGAAGATCGTCTCGACCATGATCGTATCGGCGCCGCCTTCAATGAGCGCGCGCGCGGCTTCCACGTAGTTGGCCTTGAGCGACTCGAAGTCGATGTTGCGAAAGGCCGGGTCGTTCACGTCGGGCGAGATCGACGCGGTTCGGCTGGTCGGCCCGAGTACGCCGATGACGAAGCGCGGACGGTCCGGCGTGATCGCGGTCATCGCGTCGCAGGCTTCGCGGGCGATGCGCGCGCCTTCGCGGTTCAGTTCGGGCACGAGGTGTTCGAGATGATAGTCGGCCTGACTCACGCGCGTGGCGTTGAACGTGTTGGTCTCGACGAAGTCCGCTCCCGCTTCGAGATACGCGGTGTGTACGCCGCGGATGATGTCCGGCTGCGTCAGCAGGAGCAGGTCGTTGTTGCCCTTCAGATCGCATTCGCCCGGGTGGTCATGCTCGTGCGTGTGCGTGCTGTCGAGGCCGCCGGCGAAGCGATCGCCGCGATAGCCGGCCTCGTCGAGCCGGTGGCCCTGCAACATGGTGCCCATGCCGCCGTCGAGGATCATGATGCGTTCGGCGAGTCCCTTCTGGATCAGGGCGACACGATCGGGATGGAGCCAGGGCAGGGTGCTCATGGGGTGCCTCCGGGCTTGCGGGCAAGCAGACTGATGACTTCGAAATGGGGTGAACGGCGCTCGCGGCTCAGGCGCTCACAGCTGACCACGTCCAGACCGGCGTTCCGCGCCAGGGCGGTCAGGGCATCGCAGGTGAAGCCGAGGTTGCGATGATCGAACGGCTCGACCACCGCGCGGTGGTCGTGTTCGCCAAGGGTGGACGCCAGCACGCGGCCTCCGGGCTTCAGCACCCGCGCCACCTCGCTGAACACGGCTTCGGGACGCTCCGAATACGTGAGGGCGTGCAGCAGCAGGACAAGGTCGAAACGGCCGTCCTCGAGGTCCAGCGCGTGCATGTCGCCCGTACGTACGTCGACATTGCGGAAGGTGCTCAGCCGCTGCCGCGCCGCGTCGACGACGCGTTCCGAACTGTCGATGCAGACGATCGAGTGGGCATGCGGTGCGAGCAGTTCCGCCGTAACGCCATCGCCGGAGGCGATATCCAGGACATCGCCGGTCGCCAGCAACTGCAACAGCGAGCGCGCCAGCGTTTCCCAGGTGCGACCCGGCGAATAATGACGCTCCATGTCGCCGGCGACGGTATCCGCCCAGCCCTCGGCCCGGGCCCGTTGGGCGAGAACCGCGGGAAGCCGTTCCGCATCTTCTTTGAGCAGGGCGTCGCTAAGCGTGTCGCGCAGGGAGGCCACCAGGGCGGCGAGCGTAGGATCCGCCTCGGCATTGGCCCGATAATAGGCCGACACGCCGGCCCGGCGGTCACGCACCAGCTCGGCCTCCTTGAGCTTGGCCAGATGGGTCGACACGCGCGGCTGGGCCAGATGCAGCACGGCCGCCAGCTCGGCGACGGTCAGTTCCTCGCGGTCCAGAAGGGCGAGCAGGCGGACGCGGGTCGGGTCGGCCAGGAGTCGGAGCACCGTGGAGGCCGTCGACAGATCCATCCTGCATCCTTATATCGCGATAGAAAGATGCGTAAGGATGAGGCCCGCCCCGGCCAGCGTCAAGGCCGCATGTTGCAGTGCAGAGCGGCAAGCTCTCGAACGACCGTTAGAATGACCGGCTAGTCCCCACCCCAAGACTTGCCGTCCTTCCGGCCGGCGCGAGGAATGTCCATGGATTTCCGCTTTACCGACGACCAGCTGTCGATTCAGTCCATTGCCCGCGACTTCGCCCAGAAGCGCATCGCCCCGGTCGCCGCCGAGTTCGACGCGAAGGGTGAGTTTCCCCTGGAAAACATCCAGGAAATGGGTCAGCTGGGCCTGATGGGCATCGAAGTGCCCGAGGAATACGGCGGCGCAGGCATGGATCCCGTGTCCTACGTGCTGGCCATGGTGGAGATCGCCGCGGCCGATGCCGCCACCTCGACGATCATGTCGGTGAACAATTCGCTGTTCTGCAACGGGATCCTCAAGAACGGTACGGAAGACCAGAAGCAGAAGTACGTGCGCGCCATCGCGTCCGGCGAGGCCATTGGCGCCTATGCCCTGACCGAACCGCAGTCCGGCTCCGACGCGTCCAACATGCACACGCGCGCGGTGAAGAATGCCGACGGCGACTGGGTCATCAACGGCAAGAAGAGCTGGATCACCTCCGGTCCGGTCGCCCGCTACATCGTGCTGTTCGCGGTGACGACGCCCGGCATGGGTGCGCGGGGCGTGTCAGCCTTCATCATCGACACGAAGCGGGCGGGTTTTCTCGCCGGCAAGACGGAGCCGAAGCTCGGCATCCGCGCCTCGGCCACCTGCGAGATCGAGTTTCACGACTACATCTGCCCGCAGGAAGACATGCTCGGTGAAGAGGGCAAGGGGTTCGGTATCGCCATGGGCGTGCTGGATGCCGGTCGTATCGGTATCGCGTCGCAGGCGGTGGGCATCGCGCGTGCCGCCTACGAAGCCACGCTTCAGTGGTCGCGGGACCGCAAGGCGTTCGGTCACCCGATCGGCACGTTCCAGATGACCCAGGCCAAGATCGCCGACATGAAGTGCAAGCTGGATGCGGCGCTGCTGCTGACCCTGCGTGCCGCATGGACCAAGGCCCAGACCGACAAGAACGGCGGCCGTTTCGGTACCGAGGCTTCGATGGCCAAGCTGGTGGCGTCGGAAGCCGCCATGTGGATCACCCATCAGGCCGTGCAGATCCATGGTGGCATGGGCTACTCGAAAGAAATGCCGCTGGAGCGTTATTTCCGCGATGCCAAGATCACGGAGATCTACGAGGGTACGAGTGAGATTCAGCGGCTGGTGATTGCGCGCTCGGAGACGGGGTTGCGCTGAGCAATCATCGACTCGAGCGGACACGAACGGGCCCCGGTTATGCCGGGGCCTTTTTGTTGAGGCCGCTGCGGCGACGAAAAAAAAGCCCGGCTTTCGCCGGGCTTTTCACAGGTACTTGCCTTCCGACCTTAAGGTCGATCGGTGCCGCGTCGCGGATCCGAATCGAAGGCCCGGACATCGCCGACGTTCGGAGCATGCGGGTGGAGGTTGGTCGGGCCGTTCGGGCCGTCGCCACCACCGTTGCCACCGCCGTGCGGATCGTGGTCGTCGTCATGACCGACGTGCGGCATCTTGTGGGACACCTCATCCAGCTTGTCACCCAGCATGCGGCGAACCGAGGTGTAGAACACCGGGATCAGCAGCAGGCCGAGGATGGTGGCGAACAGCATGCCGCCGATCACGCCGGTACCGATGGCGTGGCGGGAGTTGGCGCCCGCACCGGTGGAAATGGCCAGCGGCAACACGCCGAGGATGAAGGCCAGCGAGGTCATCAGGATGGGGCGCAGTCGCAGGCGGGAGGCTTCCACCACCGCGTCGCGAAGCGTCTTGCCGGCCTGCTGCTGTTCGACCGCGAACTCGACGATCAGGATGGCATTCTTCGCGGCCAGGCCGATCACGGTGATCATGCCGATCTTGAAGAAGATGTCGTTCGGCAGGCCGCGCAACATCGAGAATACCACCACACCCAGAAGGCCAAGCGGCACCACCAGCAGCACGGCCACCGGGATGGACCAGCTTTCGTACAGGGCGGCAAGGCAGAGGAACACGATGACGATGGACAGCACCATCAGCGCGGTGGCCGAATTACCCGCCAGGATTTCCTGGTAGGACTGGCCGCTCCAGTCGTAACCGATGCCCTTGCCGAGCTTGTCGTTGACGATTTTCTCCATGGTCGCCATGGCCTGACCCGTCGACGAGCCCGGCGCGTTGTTACCCACGATTTCCACGGCCGAGTACCCGTTGTAGCGGGTCAGCGTCGGTGCGGCCATCGTCCACTTCGAATGAACCACGGTGGACAGCGGGATCATCCTGCTGTCGGTGGCCGTCGATGCGCTGGCGACCGTGCTCGTCGTCGAGGACGTGCTGCTGGTGGAGGAGGTCAGCGTGCTCGGGGTGTAGATGTGTGCGAACGCGTCCGTACCCATGCGGTAGGGGGCGTCGGCCTGCATCATCACGCGCTTCACGCGGCCGCCGTACTGGAAGTCGTTGACATAGACCGGCGCCAGCGTGAGCTGGATGGCCGTGTAGATGTCGCTGACCGACAGACCCATCGTCTGAGCCTGCGTACGGTCCACGTTGAGTTGCAGCAGCGGAGCGTCTTCCAGCGTGTTCGGACGGACACCCACCAGGGATTTGTCCTGCGCCGCGGCACCGAGCAGCTGGTTACGCGCCTGGGTCAGCTCGGCACGATCCTGACCGGCACGGGCCTGCAGGAACATGTCGACGCCGCCGAACTGCGACAGACCGCGGATGGTGGGCAGGTTGACCACGAAGATCGTGGCATCGCTCACCGCCTGCATCTGGCCATTCGCTTTGCCGAGGAACTCCGGCACAGTGATGTCGCGATCGGCCCAGTCCTTCATGCGAATGAAGACCATGCCGACGTTTTCACCCTGACCCACGAAGCTGAAGCCGGAAATCTGGAAGACACCCTCGACTTCCGGGTTCTTCAGCATGATGTTGCGGATCTGCTCCTGCACCTTCTGCGTACGGGCAAGACTCGAGCCCGGCGGGAGCTGCACGATCGCCAGCGCATAACCCTGGTCTTCGTCGGGGACGAAGCTCGACGGCAGCCTGGTGAACAGGAAGCCGGCCAGCGCCGCGATCAGCACGAACACGATCATCCAGCGCGGACCATGGCGTACGGCGGAGTCGATGTGACCCGAGTACGTATGCGTGGTCCAGTCGAAGACCTGGTTGAACTTGCGGTAGACGACGTTCTTGCGCTTGTCCGGCTCATGCTTGAGCAGGGTGGCGCAGAGGGCCGGCGTGAAGGTGACGGCGAGGAACGCCGAGAAGCCCATCGAGACCGCGATGGTCAGTGCGAACTGCTTGTAGATGATGCCGGAAGCGCCGGGCTGCAGCGCGGACGGAATGAACACCGCCGCCAGCACCACGGTGATCGCCACGATGGCGCCGGTGATCTGGCCCATCGCCTTGCGCGTGGCTTCCTTCGGAGGCAGGTGCTCCTCCGTCATGATGCGCTCGACGTTCTCGATCACGACGATCGCGTCGTCGACCACGATGCCGATGGCCAGCACCATGCCGAACAGGGTCAGCTGGTTGATCGTGAAGCCCAGCGGCGAGAGGCCGATGAACGTACCGAGCAGGGCGACCGGGATGACCAGGGTGGGGATGATCGTCGCGCGGAAGTTCTGCAGGAAGATCAGCATCACCAGGAAGACGAGGATGATCGCCTCGACCAGGGTATGCACGACTTCCTCGATCGAGATCACCACGAACTTGGTGGACTCGTACGGGGCGAACCACGTCACGCCGTCCGGGAAGCTCTTGGACAGGTCGTCCATCTTCGCGCGAACCGCATTGGCGACGTCCAGCGCGTTGGCGCCGGGCAGCAACTGCACACCGAAGGCGCCGGTGGGGATGCCGTTGTAGTCGGTGGCGAATCCGTAGGTCTGCGGTCCGAGCTCCACGCGCGCCACGTCCTTCAGGCGGACGACCGTACCGTCGTTGTTCGCACGGAGGATGACGTTGGAGAACTCTTCGGCCGAGGTGAAGCGGCCTTCCGCCGAGACGGTGGCACTGAAACCCTGACCGTCGGTCGCCGGATCGGTACCGAGCGAACCCGCCGCGAACTGAACGTTCTGCGCGGCCAGTGCCGACTGCAGGTCGGTGGCCGACATGCCGTAGCCGCGGAGCTTGTCGGGGTTGAGCCAGACGCGCATGCCGTACTCGGCACCCAGCTGGCGGGTGCTGCCCACGCCGGGAATACGAGCGACCTGATCGAGCACCTGCGAGGACACGATATCCATCAGGCGATGGCTGTCGATGGCCTTGTTGGTCGAGGTCAGGGCGATGAACATCAGGAAGTCGGGGTTGGCCTTGGCCACCACGACGCCCTGCTGGGTCACTTCCGACGGGAGGCGCGGCGTCGCCAGCGACACCTTGTTCTGCACCTGGACCTGCGCGATGTCAGGATCGGTGCCGGTGTCGAAGGTCAGCGTGACGGTGGCGGTGCCCGACGAGCTGGACTGCGAGCTGAAGTAGATCAGGTGGTCGATACCCGTCAGCTGCTGCTCGATCACCTGCGTCACGGTTTTTTCGGTCGTATCCGCGCTCGCACCCGGGTAGGTCGCCGTGACGGTGACCTGCGGGGGAGCGATGTTCGGATACGACTCGATACCCATGTTCAACAGGGAGATCGTGCCGCAAAGGCTGATCAGGATCGCCAGCACCCACGCGAAAATGGGGCGGTCGATGAAGAAACTCGGCATGACGAAACTCCCTTACTGCTGGCCGGCCGGCGCGGCGGGGGCGCCTGCCTGAGCCGGTGCAGCAGCTTGCTGGGCGGGGCTGGCCTTCACGGGCGAGTTTTCCTTCGCCTTCGGCACGCCCTGAACGATGATCCTGTCACCCGGCTTCAGTCCGCCGGTGACGACCCAGTTGCTGCCCGAGATGCGATCGGTCTGGACCGGGCGACGGACGGCGGCGGAGTCGATGGTCTGCTCCTTGCCGTTCGCGTCCTTCACCGTGGCCTTGTCGACGACCATCACATAGGCCGAATTGGCGTCGCGCAACACGCCGGCCTGAGGCACCAGGTAGACGTTGTGCAGGCTGCCGAGGTTGGCCTTGACCGTCACGAACTGGCCCGGGAGCAGGCGCGTGCCGGTGTTGTTGACCAGGGCGCGCAGGTCGACGGTGCCGGTCTGTGGGTTCACGGTGGCGGACGAGAAGTCCATCGCGCCCTGCTCGCCGAAATCGGAACCGTCCGGGAGCTGGATGCGGACCGTGGACTGGCTGGTGTCGCTGAGCGTGACATTGCCCTTGGCGGCGGCCCCGCGCATGGTGTCCAGGTCGCTGACGGACATGTTGAAGTTCACGTAGACCTTGTCGATTTCGTCGACCTGGGTCAGCAGCGTGGTGTCGCTCTGGCCGACGAGTGCGCCTTCCGTGACCTGCTGGCGGCCGGCACGACCGTCGATCGGGGAGACCACATCGGTGAAGCCGAGGTTGATCCGGGCCGACTGGACGTTGGCTTCGGCCTGCTTGACCGAGGCGTTGCCGGTGCGCTCGTTCGCTTCGGCCGTATCCAGATCCTGGCGGGAGATGTAGTTCTTGCCGATCAGCCCGCGCGAACGGTCGGCCGTGGCCTTGTAGTTGGCCGCGGCGGCCTTGGCCGAAGCCAGGGCGGCAAGCTGGGCGTTGAGTTCGGCGGTCAGCGGCTGCGGATCGATCTGAAACAGCTTCTGGCCGGCCTTCACGTCCGTGCCCTCGTCATACAGACGCTTCAGCAGGATGCCCGGCACGCGAGCGCGCACATCGGCGGTGCGGAAGGACGAGACGCGACCGACCTGATCCTGGACGAGGGGAACGTCCTGAGGCTGGACGGTGATGACGCCGACTTCGGGCGGAGGCGGCTGCTGGGGCGCCTCCTGCTTGTGGCAGGCGGCAAGCGCCGCGGTGAGGCCGAGGGCCATCAGGGACGTGCGCAGAGGCAGGGGATTCATGAAAACTCCGTTCCTATTCCAGGTTTCTTAATCTTTCGCGGCCGGCCATCCGTGGGGATGTCGTACGCGTGCATAAATACGGTCACCGCATGTCTCGCCCACTCGTTCTGCGCCTTCTGGCCCCTCGCCCGCATGCCGAAGAGGCGACGATCCCCCTCGAGCCCATGCAACATGGCCAGGAACAGCTCGGCGGCCACCTCCGGGTCGTCCCGGCGCATCTCTCCCGCATCCATCGCTTCAGCCATGCAACGCGACAAACGCACCGCGACCGTACCGATCGCCGTGCGGAAGAACGTCTTCGCCGCGGCCGGGAAGCGCGGTGCTTCCGCGATCAGCATCCGGCCCAGCGCGACGTGCTCGTGATCCATCACGTAGGTATGGTGCGCCTCTGCCAACGCATACAGCGTGTCGGCCAGACCGCGGCTCTCGGGTGCGAGGCTCGCGTGCAAAGGGTGGGCGAGTTGTTGGACGGCGGCGTGAAACAGGGTGTCCTTGTTCTCGAAATGCGCGTACACGGTCTGCTTGGACACGCCCGCCTCGCGTGCCACCGCCACCATGCTGACGCGGTAACCGTCGCGCAGGAAAAGGGCGCACGCCGCCTGAAGCACCCGCTGCTGGTGATCCGAAGCGGGGCGTGACTCCAGGTGCGACATTAACTTTACCTGCTGGACTATACCGTCCAGTTTAGAATCTCCCTCGGACCAGCGTCAACGGGCAATAGCGCCATTCGCACGCGAATTGTTGCGTTGCAGCTTCGCTCGAGTCCGAAGCCATGCTGTCCGTTTTCCGAAACAGTGCACGGATAATGTCGCGGCGCAGTGAAAAAGCACCTTATCCGTTATGTCTGACGGTGTGGCTACATGCCACGTGTGGGAGCTATGCTTTCACGGATTTCTTTCCCGTCCCCACATCGATATCCGCCCATGAATGCGATTCGCACCGCCGAAAGCGGCCAGTTCGAAGCCCTCGTCTTCGATGAACTGAAAAAGATCGACTACCCCGCGGAGCGCCTCAACGAGGCGCGCTTTTTTATCCAGGCCTTCTTCGAGCGCATCGCGCCGGCCGATCACGCGCTGCACGCCCCCGACCGCTGGGCCGCCCTGATCGCCGACCTGCTGACCTTCGCGCGTGAGCGCACGCCGGGCAAAGCGAAGGTCCGCGTCTACAACCCGGGCCTGTCCGGCACCCGCGCCGTGGTCGAGGTCGTCACCGACGACATGCCCTTCCTGGTCGACACCGTCTCGATGGTGGCCGCCGCGCACGCCGACGTGCACGCGATCATCCACCCGGTCGTGCCGGTGGTCCGGTCCGCCGCGGGGGTGCTCGAGTCGATCGGCGCCGGTGAGAAGACCGAGTCGCTCATGCGTTTCGAAATCGACCGCATCGACGACACCGAACTGGAGACCCTCAGGGCCAACGTCGAGACCGCGCTCCACGACGTGCGCGAGGCCGTCGACGACTGGCGTGCCATGCGCGGCAAGATGAACGAGATCGCCGACGATCTTGGCAGGCGCTCCCTGCCGTACACCGCCGAGGAGGTCCGCGAGGCCAGCGACTTCCTGCGCTGGGTCGCCGACGACCATTTCACCTTCATGGGCTACCGCGAGTACGAAGTGGCGCCGGGGCAGGGCGACGAGGTGCTCAAGACCGTCGAGGGCTCGGGCCTGGGCATTCTTCGTGCCGCGGAGCGCTCGCTGGCGCCGCGATCGCTGCGCACCCTGGTGGCCAGCGAACTGCCGCGCTCGGGTTCCACCGACGCCATCATTCTGACCAAGACCAATGCCCGTTCGCCGATTCATCGCGCGGGCTACATGGATTACATCGGCGTCCTCAAGTTCGACGACAAGGGGCGCCCGGTCGCCGAGCAGCGTTTCCTCGGTCTGTTCTCGTCCAACGCGTACATGGCGCACCCGCAGCATGTGCCCCTGGTGCGCGACAAGTGCGAAGCGGTGATGAACCGTTCGGGCCTGAAGCGCGATTCGCATTCGGGCAAGGCGCTGCGGCACATCCTCGATACCCTGCCGCGCGAGGAGCTTTTCCAGTGCAGCACGGACGAGCTCTACGCGCTGGCCACCGGGCTGCTCGAGCTGGCACAGCGCACGCGCACGCGCCTGTTCATCCGCCGCGACAGCTACGGCCGGTTCTTCTCGTGCCTGGTGTTCATCCCGCGCGACCGGTTCAATACGACGGTTCGCGAACGTGTCGAGAACGTCCTGCGCGACGCGTTCCACGGCGAACACGTGGATTCCGCCGTACTCATGGGTGAAGCCGCGCTGGTTCGCCTGCACGTGGTGGTTCGTCCGCGCATCGGCGACCACCCGGTTTACGACGCCGTGAGCATCGAGTCGCAGATCGCGTCGATCGCGCGCAACTGGTACGACGACCTGCGCGATCGTCTGATCGCGACGGTGGGCGAGCAGGAAGGCATCATCCTGGCCAACCGTTACGGCAAGCTGCTGCCGGCCGGGTACGTGGACGAGGTGTCGCCGCAGGTCGCCGCCGCCGACGTGCGCGCCCTGGCCGGCCTCGACGGCCCCGATGCCATCAGCATGTCGTTCTACCATCCGTCGCACCGTCCGGAAGAACTCCGTTTCAAGGTGTATCGCTCGGGTTCGGATATCGCGCTGTCGGAGGTCCTCCCGCAGCTGGAAAACCTCGGCCTGCGCGTGCTCACCGAGCACATGTATGAAGTGAAGGCCGGCGACAGCCGCCTCTACATCCAGGATTTCGAAGTGCAGCCGGTGGGTCGTCTCGCCTTCGAGGTCGAGCAGGTCGGCACCTTGTTCGAAGACGCCTTCGAACAGATCTGGCGCGGCAACGCGGAGAACGACGGCTTCAACCGTCTCGTCCTGGGCGCGAAGCTCGGCTGGCGTCAGGTCGCGGTGCTGCGCAGCTACACCAAGTACCTCCAGCAGGCGGGTGTCGCGTTCTCGCAGGCGTACATGGAAGACGCACTCAATCGCTATCCAGCCATCGCGGGCCTGATCGTCGAGCTGTTCAACGCACGCTTCGACCCACGCCGCGAAAGCCTCGACGCCACGGAGCGCGCGTGGGCCGAGAGCATGTTGTCGCACGAGATGCACACGCTGATCGGCGCGGAGATCCTGTCGGCCCAGCCAGGTCTCATCGGCAACCTCATCGCATCGCTGTCGCGTCCGCGCGACGAGCAGGTGGCAGCGGTCGAAGAAGCGATCAACGCGCTGCTCGACAACGTGTCCAGCCTCGACGAAGACCGCATCCTGCGCAGTTACATCGCGCTGGTGCACGCCACGCTGCGTACCAGCTTTTTCCAGGCCTGGGATGGCGTGTTCCGCCCGTACATCAGCTTCAAGTTCGATTCGCACCAGGTGCCCGATCTGCCCAAGCCGGTGCCGTTCCGCGAGATCTTCGTCTACGCGCCGCGTGTCGAGGGTATCCATCTGCGCTTCGGTGCGGTGGCACGTGGTGGCCTGCGCTGGTCCGACCGTCGCGAGGATTTCCGTACCGAAGTCCTCGGCCTGGTGAAAGCCCAGATGGTGAAGAACACGGTCATCGTGCCGGTGGGTTCCAAGGGTGGCTTCTTCGTGAAGCGTCCGCCCGTCGGTGGCGATCGCGATGCGCAGCTCGCCGAGGGCATCGCGTGCTATCGCATGTTCATCAACGGCCTGCTCGACATCACCGACAACCTCGTCGAGGGTGCGGTGGTACCGCCGCATGACGTGATCCGCCACGACAACGACGATCCGTATCTGGTCGTCGCCGCGGACAAGGGCACGGCCACGTTCTCCGATATCGCCAACGCGATCTCGACCGAACACGGCTTCTGGCTCGATGACGCCTTCGCCTCGGGCGGCTCCAACGGCTATGACCACAAAGGCATGGGCATCACGGCGAAGGGTGCGTGGGAGTCGGTCAAGCGCCACTTCCGTGCGCTGGGTCGTGACTGCCAGACCGAAGATTTCACGGTGGTCGGCGTGGGCGACATGTCGGGTGACGTGTTCGGCAACGGCATGCTGCTCTCGGAAAAGATCCGCCTGCTGGCCGCCTTCGACCATCGCCATATCTTCCTCGACCCCAACCCGGACTCGGCGACGTCCTTCGCCGAGCGTGCGCGCATGTTCGCGCTGCCGCGCTCGTCGTGGGAGGACTATGACAAGTCGCTGATCTCGGCCGGTGGTGGCATCTGGCCGCGTACGGCGAAGTCGATCCCGGTTTCGCCGGAAATCAAGGCCGTGCTGGGTATTCGCAGCGACGCGACGCACATGGCGCCGACCGACCTCCTCTCGGCGATCCTCAAGGCGCCGGTGGATCTGCTCTGGAACGGCGGTATCGGCACGTACGTCAAGGCGACCAGCGAGACGCACGCGGACGTCGGTGACCGCGCCAACAACGCGCTGCGCGTGAACGGCAACGAGCTGCGCTGCAAGGTGGTGGGCGAAGGCGGCAACCTGGGTATGACGCAGAAGGGTCGCATCGAAGCCGGCCAGGCCGGGGTGCTCCTCAATACCGATTTCATCGACAACTCCGCCGGCGTGGATACCTCGGATCACGAGGTCAACATCAAGATCCTGCTCAACGACGCCGTCCAGCGCGGCGAGCTGACCTTCGAGGGCCGCAACAAGCAGCTGGCCGAGATGACCGATGAAGTCGGCCGCCTCGTGCTGTGGGATAACTATCGTCAGAACCAGGCCATCACCGTGATGGAGCACCAGTCGGTGCGTCGTCTCGGTTCGATGGCTCACTTCATCAGCACGCTCGAAGCCGAAGGCATGCTCGACCGTGCGGTGGAATCGCTGCCGACGGCCGCCGAACTGGCGGAGCGCAAGCTGCGCGGTCAGGGCCTGACCCGCCCGGAACTGTCCGTGCTGCTGTCGTACGACAAGATCCGGCTGTTCCAGCAGCTGCTCGATTCGGACGTGCCGGAAGATCCGTATCTGTCGCGCGAACTGGTCCGCTACTTCCCCGTGCCGTTGCACGAGAAGTACGCCGAGCACATGCAGCGCCATCGCCTGAAGCGCGAGATCATCGCCACCGCGGTGACCAACTCGACGATCAACCGCATGGGCGCGACGTTCATGATGCGCATGCAGGAAGACACGGGCCACGGTCCGGCGTCGATCGCCAAGGCGTACACCGCCGCACGCGAAATCCTCGATGCGCGAGAACTGTGGGCCGAGATCGAGAAGCTCGACGGCAAGGTCGCGGAAGACACCCAGATCGACGCGATCCTGCAGATCTGGTCGCTACTGCGTCACCTGACCCGCTGGCTGCTCAACCGTCCGGGCGGCACGCTCGACATCGCCGCCAACGTCGATCGTTTCGCCAGCGAAGTGACCGTCTTGCGCAAGGCGCTGCCCGATGCCCTGACCGATACCGGCCGTGGCGACTTCGGCGCGAGCCAGGAGAAGTGGGAAGGCCTCGGCGTCCCCGGTGAGCTGGCGGTTCGTCTTGCCCGCGTACCGGTGCTGCGTGCGGCGCTGGACATGGTCGAAGTGTCGAAGCAGAGCGGTAAGGACATGGCGACGGTCGCTCGTGTGTTCTACGAGCTGGCCGAGGCACTGGACCTCGACTGGCTGCGTGGGCAGATCGAGGCCCTGCCGGTCGAAGGTGCCTGGCATGCGCAGGCGCGTGGTTCGCTGCTGGACGAGCTCAACGCCCAGCATCGTGCCCTGGCCCTGCAGGTGCTTTCGGTCGCCGGTGACCGTACGGACATCAGCCCGGTCAAGGCCTGGCTGGAGCGGGACGATGCCACGCTGAAGTACACCCGCGCGATGCTGGCCGAGATCCTGACCCAGAATGCGGACTACCCGATCGCCTCCGTCGCGGTTCGCCGTCTGGCGCAGCTGGCGCAGATTCCGGTGTAAAAAGGCGGGCTCCCATCGGGGCGAGGCATCGCCTTCCTGGTGGGAGCCACATCGCCGGGGGACAACGCCGGTCCGGTGGGAGCCCGCCTGCTGGCGATCCCGCGGCAGCGGGAAACCCCACAGGAACCTGCGGCAACTTCAGCCTATCCGACCCCGCCATTTAAGGACTAAGCTCCGGACTGGATCCGGAAGCCCACACCTCATGCGCCTAGCCTTTGTCGCCAGCGAAACCGAAGTGGCCCAACGCGCCCGTGCGGCGCTCGTCAAACGCTACAAGGGCGTCGAACCCGAAGACGCCGAGATCGTCGTGTCGCTCGGGGGCGACGGCTTCATGCTTCGCACCCTCCACGCCCACCGCACCCTCGGCCTGCCGTTCTACGGTATGAAGCTGGGTCGCCTGGGTTTCCTGATGAACCAGCACGACCTCGACCACCTGCCCGAACGTATCGAGCGGGCCCACCCAGCCGTTCTGCATCCGCTGGAGATGCACAGCGTCTGCTGCGATGGCGTCGAGCATCGCGCGCTGGCCTTCAACGAAGTCGCCCTGCTGCGCCAGAGCAACCAGGCGGCTCATCTGACGGTCAGCCTCAACGGCGAGATGAAACTCGACGAGCTCGTCTGCGATGGCGTCCTGGTTTGCACCCCGGCCGGCTCCACCGCGTACAACCTGTCCGCCCATGGTCCCATCCTCCCCCTGGACGCCAACGTGCTGGCCATGACGCCGATCAGCCCGTTCCGTCCGCGGCGCTGGCGCGGCGCGATCCTGCCGCACGCCACCCGCGTCACGTTGCACACCAAGGATCCGAACAAGCGGCCGATCAGCGCCACCGCGGATTTCCACGAGGTGCGCGACGTCCGCTCGGTCGAGATCAAGCAGTCGCGCCGGAACGCGGTCCGCCTCCTGTTCGATCCGGAGCACAATCTCCAGCAACGCATCCTCGACGAACAATTCGCCCCCTGACCGGAGGCGAACCTGTAGGAGCGCGCCTTGCGCGCGATGGCCTTTAGCCCCAACCTCCATCCCATGAACGCCCCCGAAGAAAGCCAGAACGCCCACAACGACGCCTCAGTCAGCGACAACCGCCTCGTCGTCGCCATCTCCTCGCGCGCGCTCTTCGACATGGAAGACAGCCACGACCTGTTCGAGCGCGACGGCCTCGATGCCTACCGCGCCTTCCAGATCGAGCACGAGAACGACCTGCTGAAGCCTGGCGTGGCTTTTCCACTGGTGCAGAAGCTTCTCGGCCTGAACGCATTGTCCGGCGACGTCCCGCCGGTCGAGGTGATCCTTCTGTCGCGCAACTCCGGCGACACGGGCCTGCGGATCTTCAACGCGATCCAGCATTACAAGCTGGGTATCTCGCGGGCGGCGTTCACCAGCGGTGCGCCGACCTCCGATTACATCGCCCCGTTCCGGGCGGATCTGTTCCTCTCAGCCAATGCGGAAGATGTGGGCCGCGCGTTGCGGGCGGGCGTCGCCGCCGCGACGATCCTCCCGTCGACGGCGCCGCAGCGCTCCAGCGAACAGCTTCGCATTGCCTTCGATGGTGACGCCGTGATCTTCGGCGATGAAGGTGAGCGTGTCTCGAAAGAGCAGGGCCTGGATGCGTTTCATCGCAGTGAGTCGGAGCTTTGGGCCGAGCCACTGTCGGGCGGCCCGTTCCGTGGTTTCCTGGCCGCGCTGCATCGCCTGCAGGCCGCGTTCCCGGCGGAGACCTCGCCGATTCGTACGGCGCTGGTGACGGCGCGTTCCGCCCCGGCGCACAAGCGCGTGATTCTTACGCTTCGCCGCTGGGGTGTGCGTATCGACGAGGCGTTGTTCCTCGGTGGGCGTGACAAGGGGCCGTTCCTCGATGCCTTTGGCGCCGATATCTTTTTCGACGATTCCCCGGCCAACGTGGAGTCGGCGCGTCGGCACGTAGCGACGGGGCATGTGCCGCACGGGGTGTCGAACAACTGAGTCCACTTCTCCCCGGATGCCGGGATCAGAGACCCATCACGGGCCCTGTCCGGGTAACGGACGCTTGCTGACTTGCTTGCTGCATGGAGGCATCGAGGGCTTGCTGTTGTAAGGCGGCATCCCATTGCTGACCTTGGGCGAGGCTCCGCTCCATAGGCGGTGCGGGTGAGGCCAGGTCGAGTGTGGCGACAGACCCCGGGCGGATCCCCGTGCACACGATGCTCCGCCCCTGAACCTCGACGTCACACAACTCACTTGCGTCGCGTATGTTCGATTGACGCGCGACAAGCGCCATCTGCGCCGCTTTATCGTTCGGAACTTCCATGGGGAGCTGCATCGGTGACGTCCTTCATCTCGGTAAACGACAGGGTCGTGCTAACTGTCCGTAGCCGTCGTTCCCTGGAAGCTGGGCAAGATAATTCCGATACAGCTCGCGGTTGCCTTGCACGGCGTGGCTTCTGAGACTCTCGAGGTCGGAGCTGTCGAGTGTGTGCGGTTGCTGCGACATTAGCGAACCTCTCGGTCTTTGAGTGTTTTTCTGACGAACGCCTCGAGGCGTTGCCAGTTCGGCATCACGACCCTCAGGTAGCTGAGAGTCACCACGACGCGATACTCGGGAATGAGGAACTGGTGCCTGCAAGTCGATCGGCTGCCTCCGTCTCGTGCATCGACAATACGGCCGTTTTCGAGCCGCGCGCCGTCCTGGATCAAATGAGAGGAACACTCAATGAAGGTGGTCGGCACTCCATGCGGTCCCATGCGGACGAACCAGTCGGCATTCTGGCTCGGCGTTGGCGGCCGCGCTCGCTCTCCATACCGCTTCATGTAGTAAATGCGGAATCTGTCGAAGTCGACATAATAGGGAGTCAGCCCATAGATGGGGTTTTGTTCGATCCGTTGATCGAGATTCGTCGCCGGATGCATGCGCTGGCGTGGATCACCCGGATCCACAGGTTCGACGGACCTGCGGAGGTGCGTCTGATACTCGGCGTCGGTAAGTTGCTTCACCGGGTCGAGGTCGATGGCGATGTTGTTGAGGAAGTGCTCTGGTGTGTCGTGATAGTCGATGCCCATGGGAAGTGGCTGCAACGAAGGCCACTGCACGTTCAACATTAGCCCACCATCGGAATCCGGCACCGATTGCTGGTAGTACAGGTTTTTCGGAAAACGAAAGCGGTGAGGCCCGAGCTTCGCGTCAACAGTCGGTACGGCCGCTTCGGTTTCATCGGGGGGAGCTAGCGGAGCAAGCGATGATGTCGAATCTCCGGGATGCACAGGCGCCGCGCTGAGCGCCGCAAAAAGCGCAATCAAAGACTTGGAAACAGGCATGGCCTCTCCTTGGTCGATCGTCTGGGGGGCGGCGTGTTCGGCCTCCGCGATGAGGTCAAGGTACGGCAAATGACGGGCGTCGGCACCGACGGGGTCGCCACGATCTGCTCGCCCGCGGGCGGTGCGCATATGCGTTTGCTGTGGCGCCGGGCATGTTGTCATTCCTCACAACACCAAGTGCAAGCCGCCGCTACCCGTCATTTCCGGGAAGCTCGGCGAGGTACTTCCAATAAAGCTCACGATTTCCCATATTGGCGTATATGGGTAGGACGTCGAGATCTTTATTCGTCAGCCCATTCATTATTTCGCCTTCGTTGCTTCCAACGTCTTACGCACAAACATCTCCATTGTTTGCCACTCGGGCAAGATCACCCGAGGGTAGCTGAGGGAAACGAGCAGTCCGTACTCAGGCACCAGAAATTGATGCCTACACGTCGCGCGGCGCGAACGGCCTGGGATGTCGACAATTCTCCCGGATTCGATCCGCACTCCATCCGTTTGAGCGACCGGGGTGCACTTGATTACCGTTGTCGGGATGCCATCCACGCCTATGTGAACATACCAGTCGTCATTCTGTATGGGGTCGGGAGGTCTGACGTGAGTGCCGTAGGTCGTGATGTAGAAGTCTCGAAATTTCTCGAAATCCACCGAATAGCGTGTCAGGCCGTGAGATGTATCGCCTTGTATTCGTGCGCTGAGATCGTCAAGGACCTTTTCGCTCGGTGTGGGTTTCTCCGGGTCTAATGGCTCGATCATTCGGCGGAGCAGTGCGCGGTACTGGTCATCTGAAAGATGCTCCACCGTCGATAGATCAATGCTTATGTGGTTGATGAAATTGTCGTTGCTGTCGTGATAGTCGACGCCGAGGGGGAGCGGTCGCAGATGAGGCCACTGTACGTTGAGCATCACCCCGCCATCCGCATCGGGTCCCGATTGCTGGTAGTACAGGTTTTTCGGAAAACGAAAGCGGTGAGGCCCGAGCTTCGCGTCAACGGTCGGTACGGTCGCTTCGGTTTTATCGGGGGGAGCTAGCGGAGCAAGCGACGATGTCGACTCTCCGGCATGCACGGAAACCGCGCTGAGCGCTGCAAGAAACGTAATCAGAGACTTGGAAACGGGCATGGCCTCTCCTTGGTCGATCGTCTGGCGCGGCGGCGTGTTCGGCTTCCGCGATGAGGCTGGTCGGCGATGCGGGTGTCGACGCGAGGTGGCCGTCGTCGCGATGGGCGGCAACGAACTGCTTCAATGCATCGGACTCGCGTCTCGCCAGCGCTTCATCGCGTGGCGCATGGACCACGCAGATCGTGAAACGGAGGTCGAGTGTGATGTCGTTGTTGCCGCAGCGATGCGACGGGGCATGTGCCGCACGGGGTGTCGAACAACTGAGTCCACTTCTCCCCGGATGCCGGGATCAGAGACCCATCACGGGCCCTGTCCGGGTAACGGACGCTTGCTGACTTGCTTGCTGCATGGAGGCATCGAGGGCTTGCTGTTGTAAGGCGGCATCCCATTGCTGACCTTGGGCGAGGCTCCGCTCCATAGGCGGTGCGGGTGGGGCCAGGTCGAGTGTGGCGACAGACCCCGGGCGGATCCCCGTGCACACGATGCTCCGCCCCTGAACCTCGACGTCACACAACTCACTTGCGTCGCGTATGTTCGATTGACGCGCGACAAGCGCCATCTGTGCCGCTTTATCGTTTGAAATCTCCATGGGGAGCTGCATGCGAAGTGACGCGTAGAGCGGGTCCGAATGGGCGCTCGGTAGACTTGTTCGCGGGTGGGCGTCTGCCATCGGATGAGGCGATCCGATCAGCCGGCCGGGGTCGTCGGGATGGAAGTCCTTACGAGCGGCCTCCCTTTCCAGGCGAAGACTCCGCGTATCCTCCAGCTCCCGCAGCAGCCTGGGATCGGTGACGTCCTTCATCTCGGTATACGACACGGTCGTGGTCGGTTGCGCACTAGTAAATTCGCTCCAGTCGCCGTTGCGGTCGCGCCCGAAGAAATGATCGTTCCGCCCGATGACGTTGGGTTCCATGTGAGACCTGTCGCCGATGGCCGAGGTCCAGGCCGCGGCCATGTCTGCGCCGTATGAGGCGCGCTCCGCTGCTGACATGCCTGCCGCGCGCGCCATGTCACCCAGTGTGGCTGCGCCACGGCGGGTTCCCATGAGATCGTTGTCCAGCATGGTCTTCCAGATTTTCTCGGACTCTTCCGGACCGTTCGCGCCGTGATGGCGAGCGGCTTCGAGCAGCTTGCGCGGCGTCCATGCATTGGGATCGATATGAATTGCGTTAAATGACAGGTCGTGAGCGTCCTGCACGAGCTTGCCGGAAAGGTTGAGTGCTCCTTGAACGTCACCTATTTCCATTCTTTCCTGACGGATGTTGAAATCGTTCTGGATCAGTTTTACACCGAAGTCATCCCACTCTCGCTCGCTCAGCACTCTTCCGCCGTGCTGCTGCGCGTAGTGCTGAGCGTACGCATTGGCTGTGGCGCCGGGCATGTTGTCATTGCGAACTACGCCTAACGCTAAGCGCCCATAGCCATCGTTTCCGGGTAGTTCTGCAAGATAGTTCCAGTACAGCTCACGGTTGCCCGCGGCCGCGTACCCGGACAGAACATCGAGATTTTTTTCCGTCAAGCCGGTCATCACTTCACCTCACGCGCTTTCAATGTCTCGCGGACGAATGTTTCCATTCGCTGCCACTCGGGCATGACTACTCTGAGATAGCTTAAGGTCACTGACAGCCGGTACTCGGGCACCAGGAATCGATGTCTACATGTCGCGCGGTGCGAACGATCTGAGATATCGACGATTCGCCCCGACTCGATTCGTACGCCATCCGGATGCGGCGCGGGTGTGCAGGCGATGACCGTCGTGGGAATTCCGTCTGCCCCCATGCGGACGTACCAGTCGTCGTTCTGCATGGGGTCGGGCGGCCTGACGTTGGTTCCGTAATTCTTTATGTAGAAATCACGGAACTTGCTGAAATCTACGGAATACCTCGTCAGGCCGTAGGAGGTTTTTCCTTCGATTCGTGCATGGAGATCTTTGACGATACGCTCACGCTCGGTTGGATTGCCTGGATCCATTGGTTCGATCGCGCGACGGAGCAGGGCGCGATACTGCGCGTCTGACAGCCGGTCGGCTGTGGACAAGTCAATACTTATGTGATTGATGAAATTATCGTTTGTGTCGTGGTAATCGACGCCGAGCGCCAGCGGCTGCAGAGAGGGCCACTGCACGTCGAGCATCACTCCACCATCTGGATCAGGTCCAGACTGTTGGTAGTACATGCTCTTCGGAAAGCGGAAGCGGTAAGGTCCGAGTTTTGCCTCGACGGTTGGTACGACGTCCCTAGCTTTGTCGGCGGGAGCTGGCGGCGAAAGCGATGTTGCTGCCGCGCCGACTACGACGGGAGCCGCCGCAAGCGCCGCAAGAAACGCAATCAAAGACTTGGAAACAGGCATGGCCTCTCCTTGGTCGATCGTCTGGGGCGGCGGCGTGTTCGGCTTCCGCGATGAGGTCAAGGTACGGCAAATGACGGGTGTCGGCACCGACGGGGTCACCACGATCTGCTCGCCCGTCCGCAGGGACATGAGGCCGGTCGGCGATGCGGGTGTCGACGCGAGGTAGCCGTCGCCGCGATGGGCGGCAACGAACTGCTTCAATGCATCGGACTCACGCCTCGCCAGCGCTTCATCGCGTGGCGCATGGACGACGAAAGCCGTGAAACGGCGGTCGAGCATGATGGCGTTGTTGCCGTAGCGGTCGTGCAGGGCGCTCAGGCCCCGCGTCGTGGCAAGACATCGCCACGGCGATTCCGCGTCGGTTAGCGCGGCGATGGGCGGAAGCGTGTCGAGGGCATGGGCCACCAGTAACGACGACTCGCCCACGTCCAGCGCCGCCTGCCACTGGCGTATGGCCGATTCGATAAAGGGACCGGACGCGGTGCGCCACCGATCGGGCACATCCAGGTACACAGTCGCTCGCCGCCAGGATGCCGGTGCCAGCCTTTCGCTCCGCGTGGCGGCATCCACGATCGGGTCCGCAAAAGGTGCCAGAACGTCGGAGACACGCTCCCAAACGATATCGATACCGGCATCATCAAGCCCCAGCCACCCACGAAGTCCTCCCCTGGCCTGGAAACCGACTTCAGGACGCTCTGCCAGCATCTGCAGGAAGGCGCGTCGGGATACGTAGTGGACGGCCTGTGCGCAAAGCCGGTGGATATCGCCCGGGGCGGCGGGCGGCGCCTCGTTGTGCGCAGACCGCAGCACGTCGGCGACCACATGCGCCAGGCTGACGAATGCGTTCCGCGTGTGACTGACGATGAATCGTTCGTGTCGGTTCGCTTCGGGGAACCACGCCGCAGCAAGGTGTCGAAGCTCATCGGCCGACAAACCTTGCGGTCCCCACGCGCCGGCCAACGGATTCCAGGCAGGGCCGCCTCCGAAAGGGTTCAGCCGAAGGACGGTCCTCCCGGGTGCCGCGTGTGCGAAGGCAAGGCTGCGGGAGCCGCAGTCGATGACGAGGGTGGACCCGTCTGCGTGTCGCAGCGACGCAAGGACGACGGCGTGCGCCTCAGGGTAATACGGAGCGGATACGATGACTGACGCGGCATCGGGTGCGCCCAGCGTGCGCCCACGCTCTTTCGTTACGTGAATTACACCGGGCTTGATCGCGGTAAGCAGGAGGGACGAGGCTGATAAGCGGTCGAATGGGCCGGACACCGGGACCGAGGGAGCCCGGCGCCGCAAAAACACGATACCCAGGCACCACAGCAATAGCGGCAGCACCAGCCCCGCGCCCGCGCAGATCGCGATGCGCGTTGCGTAGGGGCGGTAAGCCGGCTGATCGAGCACCTGCCAGTAGTCGTGCCACAGGCCGGGTGCGAAGGCCGACATCGGCAGGCCTAGTGAGAAAAGGATCAATCCGCTCGCGAGAGAGGGGGCGATCGCACACGCGCCGAGGGCCGAAACAGCCGCGCCGACGCGCCAGAACCATGGCTCCATGCCATTCCTTGGTGATTGTTTTCCGGGTCGAATTATCGCATGGGTACGGCCACGGCAAACTTGCCGACGCGACTCAGACGATGTTCGTCCACCGCCACCAGTCGGTCTTCTTCTCTTCGCGCACGAAGGTGAAAAGCCCCGCGCCGAGAATCAGCACGATGCCCACGAGCATCGGCCAGTCGAGATGATCGTGGAAAATCAGATACCCGAACAGGATCGCCCACAACATCTGGCTGTACTGGGTCGGTGCCACGCGCGCCGCCGGGGCGTTCTGCGTGGCAAGCATCAGCAGGACCGCGCCCGCCGCCGCGAGCAGCCCGTAGCCAAGCACCAGGAACCACTGGTGCAGGTCCGGCCACACGAAGTGCGGCAGCATCATGATGAAGCCGGCGATCATCGGCCCGATCACGCCCGCGCCGTAGAGGGTGATGCGCTTCTCGGTGGCTCCGGCCATGCGTAGGGCGATGATCGACAAGGCGCCGGTGATTCCGCAGATGATCGCCGCGACGTGGCCCTGGCCCAGGTGACGGAAGCCGGGCCGCAGAACGACCAGTACGCCGAGAAATCCCACGACCACCGCGGACCAGCGTCGCCAGCCCACGTGCTCGCGGAGGAAGACCACCGAGAGAATCGTCACGAAGATCGGCAGCAGGAAGATCAGCGAGAACGCCTCGGCCATCGGCAGGGCCGTAAAAGCCATGACGGCGGTGATGTTGCCGATGGCGCCGGCCATGGCGCGCAGCAGCCAGAGGCCGGGCATCTTCGACACCACGACCTCGCTCCAGCGGTCCCCCGGCTTCTTCAGGAACGGAAACGCCGCCATGGCGAGCACGGCGCCAAAGAACACCGCTTCGTACGGCGGCAGGGAGCCCTCGAGGGACTTCACGAAGGCATCGCTCCACGCGTAAGCCGCGTAGCAGGCGAAACCGAGCAGGACGCCTTTGAACATGGGGAAAATCCTGAAGGCGGGGGCATCCCATTATGCAAACGTTTGCAGCCCTCGTATGCATGTTGCGGGACGCCATGACCCCGACCCCGCGCGGGTCTACAATCGAGGGCTTTCCGGCTGCCCACGTACGAGTACCCGCATGGCTCACCGTCTCGACCCGCTCGATCTTTACGACGTCCGCTCGCTGCTTACCGATGAGGAGCGCGCCGTGCAGGACGCCGTTGGCCGTTTTGTCGACGAAAAGGTGTTGCCGATCATCGGCGACGCGTTCGAGCAGGGGCGTTTCCCGGCGGAACTGGTCTCCGAGATCGCCTCGCTGGGCCTGCTCGGCGCCACGCTGCCCGAGGAATACGGCTGCGCCGGCATGAACGCCGTGAGCTATGGCCTGATCTGCCAGGAGCTGGAGCGAGGCGATTCCGGTCTGCGCAGCTTCGCCTCGGTGCAGAGCTCGCTGTGCATGTATCCGATCTCCGCCTACGGTTCCGAGGAACAGAAACGCGAGTACCTGCCGCGCATGGCCGCGGGCGAGGTGATCGGGTGCTTCGGTCTGACCGAGCCGCACGGCGGGTCGGACCCTGCCAACATGAAAACCGTGGCCCGCCAGGACGGCGGCGACTGGGTGATCAACGGTGCCAAGATGTGGATCACCAACGGCAACCTGGCGCACATCGCCATCGTCTGGGCGCAGACCGACGACGGCATCCAGGGCTTCATCGTGCCGACGGACACCAGGGGTTTCGCCGCGCAGGAAGTCCACAAGAAGATGAGTCTGCGCGCCTCGGTGACGTCGGGCCTGTTCTTCGACGACGTACGTGTTCCCGATAGCGCGCGGCTGCCCAACGTCAAGGGTCTGAAGGGCCCGTTGGGCTGCCTCAACCAGGCGCGCTACGGCATCACCTGGGGCCCGATCGGCGCCGCGCAGGCCTGCCTGAAGGAAGTGCTCGACTACGCCTCGCAGCGCATTCTGTTCGGCCGCCCGCTGGCGGCCAACCAGGCCGTGCAGATCCGCGTCTCCGACATGGCACGCCGCATCACGACGGCGCAGCTGCTTTCGTTGCAGCTCGGTCGCCTGAAAGATGCCGGCCGGCTTCAGCCGACGCAGGTGTCGCTGGCGAAGTGGAACAACGTGCGCATGGCGATCGATATCGCGCGTGACTGCCGCGACATCCTCGGTGGCGCGGGTATCACGACCGAGCATTCGGCAATCCGCCACGCGCTGAACCTGGAATCGGTCATCACCTATGAAGGCACCGAGACCGTTCACCAGCTGGTGGTCGGTCGGGAGCTCACCGGCATCAACGCATTCTGAGGCACGTGCCATGCACGGCCCGCGTATCGAGACCGATCGGCTGATCCTGCGCCCCACCGCGGCGGAGGATTTCGAGGCGTGGGCCGCATGCATGGGCGATCCGGAAGTGAATCGCTTCCTGGGCGGCCCGCAGCCACGCGCCGTGGCCTGGCGCAACTTCATGACCATGGCCGGCTGCTGGAGCATCAACGGCTTCGGCATGTTCTCCGTCATCGAGCGCGCGAGCGGTCGCTGGATCGGTCGTCTGGGTCCCTGGCAGCCCGAGGGCTGGCCGGGCCATGAGATCGGCTGGGGCATGGCGCGGGATACCTGGGGCAAGGGCTACGCGACCGAAGGCGCCGCCGCGTCGATGGACTGGGCGTTCGACCATCTCGGCTGGAGCCAGGTGATTCATTCGATCGCGCCGACGAATATCGCGTCCATCGCCGTGGCGAAGAAGCTCGGTTCTCGCTGGCAGGGGCCCGGCGCGCTGCCGGCGCCGTCCACGGACGTTGTCGTCGACCTCTGGGGCCAGACGCGCGAGCAGTGGCTCGCCCGGCGTCGCTGACGTATACGCCGGGCGGGCTCGTGTGTGGCCTCGCCCGGCTCTCTCTCTTACGAGTATTTCGCCATGTCCGTCCCACATCCCATCCCCGCCCGGCACAAGGGCTTCAACCGCGCCGAGATCGTCGACCAGAACTTCGTCGAGTACGTGCAGTTCTGGCAGGGCGACGTCGCGCGCGCGCCGCAGGACGATGAACCGGTATTGCCGGGCAGCGCGCTGGATGCACGCGATTTTCGCGAACTGCTCGAGTCGCAGCTGATCAGCCGCCATCTCGATCTGATGGCACGGGTGCTGCGCGTACAGAATAAGGTGTTCTATACGATTGGCTCGTCGGGGCACGAGGGTAACGCGATGGTGGCGCGGCTGACGCGGCACACCGATCCGGCCTTCCTGCATTATCGCAGCGGCGGTTTCATGGCCGAGCGGTTCCGCAAGCTGCCGGGCATGGATCCGGTGATGGATTCCGCGCTGTCATTCGCGGCGAGCCGCGAAGATCCCGCCTCGGGCGGGCGGCACAAGGTGTGGGGCAGCAAACCGTTATGGGTGTTGCCGCAGACCTCCACCATCGCATCGCACCTGCCCAAGGCGCTGGGCACGGCCATTGCGATCGAGCAAGGACGCCGCATCGGGCATGCCCTGCCGATCCCTCAGGATTCGATCGCGGTGTGCTCGTTCGGCGATGCATCCTCGAACCACGCGACCGCGCAGACGGCCTTCAATGCGGCGGCGTGGACCGCGTACCAGAAGCTGCCCGCCCCGGTGCTGTTCGTCTGCGAGGACAACGGCATCGGCATCTCGGTGAAGACGCCGGGCGGCTGGGTCGCCAACAACTTCCGTCACCGCCCCGATCTGGATTACTTCCATGCCGACGGGCTGGACCTGGCGGGCGGTTACGCCGATGTCCAGCGCGCCGTCGAACACTGCCGACGCACGCGGCGTCCGACCTTCCTGCACCTGACCACCACGCGCGTCATGGGCCATGCCGGCACCGACTTCGAGATCGAGTGGCGCTCGATCGACGAGCTGGTGGCTCTCGAAGCGACCGATCCGTTGCTACGCAGCGCGGCGATCGCGCTGGCCTCGGGTCTGTACGACAAAGACAGCTTGCTCAATCTTTACAACGCCACGCGCAACCGCTGTTTCGAAGCGGCCGAGGACGCCGATCGCCGCCCGCGGCTCGCGTCGCTCGAGGAAGTCATGGCGCCGCTGGCGCCGTATACGCCGGACGCGGTTCGTGCGGAAGCGGAACGCGCCGCCGATGCCGCCGAGCGGGAGCGTGTGTTCGGCGGCGCCGACAAGCTCCCCGAGGCGCAGCCGCCGAAGCATCTGGCCGTCCAGATCGGTCAGGCCCTGCACGATCTCATGGCGAAGTATCCGGAAAGCCTGCTGTTCGGCGAGGACGTCGCGCAGAAGGGTGGTGTGTACACGGTCACCAAGGGTCTTCATAAGGCGTTCCGCAACACGCGGGTATTCAACACGCTGCTCGACGAAACGATGATTCTCGGCCTCGCGCAGGGCTATGCCAACATGGGCATGCTGCCGCTGCCGGAGATCCAGTACCTGGCGTATTTCCATAACGCCTGCGATCAGATCCGCGGTGAAGCGGCCTCGCTGCAGTTCTTCTCGAACGACCAGTACCGGAACCCGATGTTGATGCGCGTGGCCTCGCTGGGTTATCAGCGCGGTTTCGGCGGTCACTTCCACAACGACAATTCGATCACCGCGCTGCGCGACATCCCCGGCCTTGTCGTAGGCTGCCCGAGTCGCGGGGACGATGCCGCGACGATGCTGCGCACGATGGCGGCGCTGGCGAAGGTGGATGGCCGCGTGACGGCCTTCCTCGAACCGATCGCGCTGTACATGACCAAGGACCTCCACGAGGCTGGCGACGGTCGGTGGCAGTTTTCCTACCCGGCACCCGGTGAGGCCATGCCGCTGGGCGAGGGGCGGGTTTATGGCGACGACGCCGACGACCTCGTGGTGTTCACGTTCGGCAACGGCGTGCCGATGAGTCTGCGTGCCGCGAAGCGTATCGAGGCGGAGCAGGGCTGGAAGGTACGCGTGGTCGATCTGCGCTGGCTGGTGCCGCTGAACGATGGCTTCATCGCGACGCAGGCGGCGAAGGCGAAGCGCATCCTCGTCGTGGACGAGGGGCGCAAGAGCGCGGGCGTCGGCGAGGGAGTGATCACGGCGATCGTCGAGGCAGGCCTCGGACACGTGCCGTTGCGCCGGGTCGTGGGTGCGGACACGTTCACACCGCTGGCGGGGGCGGCGTTTCTGGTATTGCCGGGGGACGACGATATCGTGGCCGCGGCGGAATCGATGCGGGAGCGCACGTAGACCGCAGCGCGGCCTAGTTGGCGACCTTACCCTCGCGCCGCACCAGGGCCGGCCCCGCCGGCCCCGAGCACACCACCCGGTTGCGGCCCGCCAGCTTGGCCGCATACATCGCCGCGTCGGCACGTTCGATCAACGACTGCAACGTATCCGCCGGCGTGCGCAAAGCCACGCCGATGGACACCGTGAGCGGTTCGCTGTTCTCGCCCAGGTGAGCATCCAGTCGTGTGATGCGGCGGCACAACCGTGTGGCAACCTGCATGGCGTTCTCGCGATCCACGCCCTGCAGCATGGCGACGAACTCCTCACCGCCGAACCGACCCAGCAGATCCGAAGGCCTCAGTTCGTCTCGCAATGCCGCCGCCACCGCCACGAGCGCGCGGTCGCCCGCCGCGTGACCGAAGCGGTCGTTGAGTTCCTTGAAATGGTCCAGGTCGAGGAAGAGCAGGGCGATCGGACGCGACATGCCTTGCTCCAGACGCTCCAGCGCGGCATCCGTCCAGGCGCGGCGGTTGTGCACCCCGGTCAGCGGATCGCTGTCGGCCAGCTGCCGCGCGCGATCGCGATCGTGGCGGATGGTGAGTGCGCGGTCCGACAAGCCGATCGACAGCACGATGGCCTCGAAGGCCCCGAAGGCGATCGCCGCGTTGGGCAGCCACGGCGCGTCGGCAAGCATGCCCTGTGCCTGCGCGCCGCATAACGCGGTCAGCAACAGCAACGGTGTCCAGCCCACGAGGAAGAACCAGGCGTGTCGCGAGCCGCGGGCCGCGGCGATGGCGCCGGCGACCAGCAGCAACGATGCGCCGATCAGAAGCAACGGCTGTAGCAGCAAGGCCGCCGTCTGCACGAGGACCTCGATACCCGTCGCACGCAGCACGATCAGCACGGGCATGCCGACGGCGAACGCCAGTACCGGCATGCGCAACAGCGGTGCGTAGTCATCGATCTTGGCGAAGCGAAGCACGAACAGCGCCGAGAACGAGACGGAGAGCGACGTCGCCGCGGCGCCGAGCGTATCGCCCATGCCCGCCAGCGACTCGAACTCCAGGGGATGGAAGATGTAGCCCGTCTTTACGCCCTGGATGAGCGCGTAGCAGACCAGATAAGCCGCGTACCAGCCGAAAGTCATGTCACGCAGGATGGCGGCGAAGCACATCGCCATCAGTGCCATCGTCAGGATGACCGCGAAACAGGCCGTCGCGAAAGCGACCCAGCCACTGTCTTCGCGAAGATAGTCGGCCCACGAGCTGGTCGACATGGTGACCGCTCCGGCGGGCATCGTCGTCGGTTCGAACTTGAGCAGGATCGTGTGCGACGCGGGCATCGACGCGGGCAGGCTGAACATCAGGCGCCCATGTCCATGCACGCCGGGGCCGAAGTCTTCGAGCGAAGTGGACACCGCCCGCCCGTGTTCGTCGTAGAGGGACACGGCGCCGAGCCCGGGCGTGTTGATGCTGAGCACGCGTTCGCCGGCGGTCCAGGGCGGAAGTTGCCGCAGAATGACCCAGGTGCCGTTGGCCGAGGCCGGGAAGACCTGCATGCGCGCCGGGTCGAACGAGGCGAGCGGCCGGTTGTAGGCTTCGAGCAGGACGTCCGACGGGACATCGCCGGGATGGGCCTCACGCCAGTTACCGGTGAGGGTGGCCGCGGGTGTCGCCATGACGGTGAAGAGCAGGCAGGTGACGACCGCCTGGATCAGGCGATGTAACCACTGCCACTGTCTTTCCCTCGAGCTCATGCCAGTCCTGCATCCGACGTACGGCGGCGCGCCAGCCGGGCGCGCGACGTGGATCCGGCGGCATTCCAAGGAAAGCCCGTCTCCCTTACCAGCGGCCACATTGTGCCGCTATTCGGCAAGCATGTCGCCTTGGCCGTTGGGGGTAGGTGAAGGGCCTAGGCGGCCGCCGGAGCGGCCAGACCGCCGAATCGCTCGAGCAGCTGGGTCTGCGCGTCCCGTACCGGCTGCCCGGTTGCCGGCTGGAGCAGCGTGTAACCGCCATCGGCCTGCTGGACCCAGGCCGAATGGTTGTCGGTCAGGTAGAGGTCGAGCTCGCGGCGCACACGCTGGCGCAGCTTCTTGCCCTCGATGGGGAAGCACGTCTCGACGCGGCGGTCGAGATTGCGCTCCATCAGGTCGGCACTGGCCAGGAAAAGTTCGGGCTCGCCATCGTTGTGGAACCAGTAGACGCGGCTGTGCTCCAGGAACCGGCCGACCACCGAGCGCACGCGGATGTTCTGCGACACACCCGGAATGCCGGGCCTCAGGCAGCACATGCCGCGAACGATGAGCTCGACGCGGACGCCCGCCTGGCTCGCCCGGTACAGCGCGCGAATGAGCTTGGGGTCCGTGACCGCGTTGATCTTGAAGACGAGCTCCGCCTTTTTACCGGCGGCGGCGTTCGTCGCCTCGCGAGCGATCAGGTCGAGCAGGCCCTTTTTCAGGGTGAACGGCGCATACAGCATGCGCTTCATCTTCAGTGCCTTGCCCATGCCCGTGAGCAGACGGAACAGGCGATGCACGTCGTCGCACAAGGCCTCGTCCGAGGTCAGCAGGCTGTAATCGGTGTAGAGGCGCGCGTTGCCCGAGTGATAGTTGCCCGTGCCGAGGTGGGCGTAGCTCACCAGTTTTCCGTTCTCGCGACGCTGCACGAGCATGAGCTTGGCATGTGTCTTCACGCCGACGACGCCATAGGTCACCACCGCACCGGCCTGCTGCAGGCGTGAAGCGAGGCTGAGGTTGGATTCCTCGTCGAAGCGCGCACGCAGCTCGACCACGGCGGTGACCTCCTTGCCTGAGCGCGCGGCTTCCACCAGCGCGTCGACGATTTCCGAATTGGCTCCGCTCCGGTACAGCGTCTGCTTGATCGTCAGCACCTGCGGGTCCTTCGCCGCCTGGCGCAGGAAGTCGACGACGGGCGAGAACGACTCGAACGGGTGGTGCAGCAATACGTCCTGTTTGCCGATGACCGCGAACATGTCTTCGGCCTCGGCCAGCACCTTGGGCAGTGCCGGGATGAAGGTCGGGAACTGCAGGCGCGCATACTGTGGCTGCAGGGTCATCTCGAAAAGGCGAGCCAGGTTGACCGGGCCGTTGACTTCGTAAAGGGAGTCGGCCTCGAGCGAATACTGTTTCAGCAGATAGTCGACCAGCGGCTTGGGACAGTTATCCGCGACTTCCAGACGCACGGCGTCGCCGTAGCGCCGCGAAAAGAGCTCGCCGCGCAGCGTGCGCGCGAGATCTTCCACGTCTTCCGGATCGATCGTGAGATCCGCGTTGCGGGTCAGACGGAACTGATACGAGCCCAGAACGCGCATGCCGGGGAAAAGATCGTCCGCGTGCGCATGGATGATCGAGGAGAGCAGGACGTAATTGTCGCCGCCCTCACAGATCTCCGGGGGCATGCGGATCAGACGCGGAAGGATACGCGGGGCGGGAACGATGGCGAGGCCCGAATCCCGGCCGAACGCATCGGTGCCTTCCAGCTGCACGATGAAGTTGAGGCTCTTGTTGACCAGCCGGGGGAACGGATGGGTCGGATCGAGGCCGATCGGCGTGACCAGAGGCGCCACTTCATGGCGGAAATAGCGGCGTACCCAGAGCTTCTGCTTATGCGTCCACTGGTTGCGCCGGACGATGGCGATGCCCTCGGCGGCCAGGGCCGGAAGGATCTTCTCGTTGAGGATCTGGTACTGCCGGTCGATCTGGCGGTGAGCGACCTCGGCGATCTCGGCGAGCACGCGGCGTGGCGGAATGCCGTCGGCGCCGATCACTTCGTGGTCGAACGCGATCTGCTGCTTCAGGCCGGCGACGCGGATCTCGAAGAACTCGTCCATGTTGGACGAAAAGATCAGCAGGAACTTGAGGCGTTCGATCAGCGGCTTGGATTCGTCCAGCGCCTGATCGAGGACGCGGATGTTGAACTGCAGCTGCGACAGTTCGCGATGGACATAGAGGCTGCTGTCGCCGAGGTCGACTTCCGGCAGATCCGGCGGCGCCACCGCTTTGCTGGCGGGGCTCTTGGGTGCCGTCGGCGTCTCGTTGGGTGGCGTCATCGTGTCCAGGGCGTCGTCCTCGTCGCGAATTACGACGACCCCATGGTACGCCGCCCGGGAAGGATATGACCGGGCTCTTACATCACCGTGACACGAGGTCAGATCACGAGTGGCTCGGGCTCGAGGGTGACGCCGAACATGGCCTCGACGCCCGCGATCACTTTCTGCGCGAAGCTCCACAGCTGGGGGCCGCTGGCCTTGCCGTGATTCACGAGAACCAGTGCGTGGCGATTGGACATGCCGGCATCGCCGTCGCGTGCGCCCTTGAAGCCCGCCGTTTCGATCAGCCACCCCGCGGAAAGCTTGGCCGTGCCGCCCGCATGCGGCCACACCGGCAGGCCAGGGTGGGCGAGCGCCAGGGCGTCGGCCTGATGGGCGCCGACGATGGGGTTCTTGAAGAAGCTGCCCGCATTGCCGATCACGGCCGGGTCGGGAAGTTTGCGCGAGCGCAGCCTGACGACGGCCTCGGCCACGTGATACGGGGTTGCGCGCTGCGCGCCCATCTTTTCCATTTCTTCGCGGATGCCCGCGTAGTCGAGTGACAGCGGCCTTTCACGCGGGAGATCGAAGGTCACCGCCACGACGATCCAGCGTCCAGGTTGCCGCTTGAACGCGGAGTCTCGATAGGAGAACGCACAGGCGGCCTTGTCGAGCAGGACGAACTCGCCCTTGTGCGTATCCCAGGCTTCCACCGTGTCGATGAACTCCGCCACTTCGACGCCGTACGCACCGATATTCTGAATGGGCGAGGCACCCACGGTGCCGGGGATCAGGATCAGATTCTCGAGGCCTGCGTAGCCCTGGCCCAGCGACCACCGCACGAAGTCATCCCAGCGTTCACCGGCGGCGACACGGATCAGTACGCGATCGTCGCGCTGAAACGTTTCGACGCCGCGGTTGGCGATGGCAACGACGGTCGCGTCGATGTCGCCCCTGATCAGCATGTTGCTGCCCTCGCCCAGGACCAGCACCTTGCCGTCGCGAACGGCAGGGTAGGCGAGCAGCCCGGGCAGCTTGCCGACGTCGTGCACCTCGGCCAGCAGCCGCGCCCGGGCATCCACGCGCAGCGTGTTCCGTCCGGCGAGCGGTGCGTCGCTGGTGAGCAGGAAGCCACCCATGTCGATGGGATCGTTGTTCATGCCACGATCCCGCGGCGACGGATTTCGGTGACGGCTTCGGCGATCAGCTTCGGGCCGCGGTAGACCAGGCCCGAATAGACCTGCACCAGGGATGCGCCGGCCTCGATTTTTTCGGCGGCGGTGTCGCCGTCGAGAATGCCGCCCACGCCGATGATGGGCAGCCGGTCGCCCACGCGGGCCTTCATGGCGCGCAGGACGCGAGTGGACTTCTCGAACAATGGCCGTCCCGACAGGCCGCCCACTTCGCCGGCATGCGGATCGCCGGCGACGGTGTCGCGGTCGATCGTGGTGTTGGTGCAGATGACGCCGTCGATACCGGAAGCGAGCAATACGTCGGCGATGGCGTCGAGTTCGCCTTCCGAGAGATCGGGAGCGATCTTCAGCAGCATCGGCTTGCGTGCCCCGTGTTTCGCGGCAAGGCTCTCCTGCGACTCGCGCAGCGTGCCGATGAATCGGCGCAGCGTCTCTTCCTCCTGAAGGTCGCGCAGGCCCTGTGTATTCGGGGAGGAAATGTTGACCGTCACGTAGCTGGCCAGCGGGTAGGCGCGATCGAGGCAGATCAGGTAATCGTCGATGGCACGCTCGTTGGGCGTGTCCTTGTTCTTGCCGATGTTGATGCCGAGCACGCCGCGGAAGGATGCCTTCCGTACGTTGCGCACCAGCGCATCGATGCCGCCGTTGTTGAAGCCGAGCCGGTTGATCACCGCCTCGTGATTCGGCAGCCGGAACATGCGCGGCTTGTCGTTGCCGGCCTGCGGACGTGGCGTCACGGTGCCGATCTCGACGAAGCCGAAGCCCATGGCCGCAAGGCCGTCGAGGTGCTCGCCGTTCTTGTCGAGGCCGGCCGCGAGACCGACGGGGTTCGGGAAGTCGATACCGAACACCTTCACCGGCAAGTCAGCCGGCGGCTTGGCTATCAGGCTGGAAAAGCCGCTGCGTTGCGCGACATCGGACGCGTAGAGCGTAAGGCCGTGCGCGGTCTCGGCGTCGAGGGCGAACAGCAGGGGGCGGATCAGGTCGTACATCAGGCGTCCGGGTGTCCCGCGAAGATACGGGTGTCGTAATCGAAATCGATGGTACCGCCGTCCTGCGTGGCGTCGAACAGCGAGCGCAGGGCGAACAACAGCGGTTCGTGGTTGGGGTGGCCGGGTTTCGGCATGTACGACGACGACATGGTCCGGCCGAGCAGCCCCTCGTAGTCCAGCTTCTGGCCGTGCGGAAACGACGCCATGCCGCGATAGCCATGGCCGAACCACTGCGCCATGGCTTCGTCATCGGCGTAGCGCCCGGCCACGCTGACATAGTCGATGCCGTACTCGTGCAGCAGACGCTCGTAGCCTTCGAGGAACGGCGTGCCGGTGAGCCGGCGCGTGTTCCAGAACACCGCCACCAGACCGCGGTCACTGAGCACGCGGGTGAACTCGGTGCGTACCTTTTCCTTGTCGAACCAGTGAAACGCCTGCCCGGCGATGATCAGGTCGACCGACCCGTCGGGCAGGCCGGTCGCTTCCGCGGTCCCGTCATGCGACCGGAAGCGCCCTTCGGTGCCCAGCCATTGCTCGGCCGCGGCGCGCATGGGTGCGTTCGGTTCGACGCCGGTCACGCGGTGCCCGGCGTCGAGGAACAGCTTGCTGGAGATGCCGGTACCGGCGCCGATATCGGCGACGGTCCAGTCCGGCCGCACGCCCTGCTCGTGAAGCCAGCCGACGAGCGCCCGGGGGTAGTCCGGCCGGAAGCGGACATAGTCCGCCACGCGGTCGGAGAAGCGATCCGTGGAGCGCAGGTCGGTCATGTCGTTGTCCGTGGGTCAGAACTCGAACTTGATGCCCTGGGCCAGCGGCAGCGAATCGGAGTAGTTGATGGTGTTGGTCTGGCGGCGCATATAGACCTTCCAGGCATCCGAACCCGACTCGCGACCGCCGCCGGTCTCCTTCTCACCACCGAAGGCGCCGCCGATTTCCGCGCCGGAGGTGCCGATGTTGATGTTGGCGATGCCGCAATCCGAGCCGGCGGCCGACAGATACTGTTCGGCGGCTTTCAAATCCTGCGTGAACAGCGCCGAGGACAGGCCCTGCGGCACGGCGTTCTGCTCCGCGATCGCCTCGTCCAGCGTGTCGAACGGCATCACGTAGAGGATCGGCGCGAAGGTCTCGGTCTGCACGACCTCGTCGGTATTGCTCAGGCCGGTGATGATCGTCGGCAGGACGAAGTTGCCCTTGCGGTCGGTGAGTGCCTTGCCGCCCGTACGCACCGTGCCGCCGGAGGCCTTGGCCTTCTCGACCGCGGCGACGAAGGTCTGCACGGCCTCGGGGCTGTTCAGCGGACCCATCAGGGTGGTCGCCAGCGTGGGGTCGCCGATCTTCTGCTCGACCTGGCCGTAGGCCTTGACGAGGGTGTCGACGACCTGGTCGTGGATGGAACGATGCACCAGGACCCGGCGCGTGCTGGTGCAGCGCTGACCGGCGGTGCCCACGGCGCCGAAGACGATGCCGGGAATGGCCAGCTTCAGATCGGCCGACTGGTCGAGGATGATGGCGTTGTTTCCGCCCAGTTCCAGCAGGCTGCGGCCCATGCGCTTCGCGACGCGCTCGCCGACCATGCGACCGACCCGGGTCGAACCGGTGAAGCTGATCAGCGGAACGCGCTTGTCGTCGACGAAAGTCTGCGCCAGATCGGTGCCCGCATCGTTGAACAGGAAGAAAATGTCCGGGAAGCCGGCTTCCTTGAGCGCCGCGTTGCAGATCTTCATGGTGGCGATGGCCGAGAGCGGCGTCTTCGGCGACGGCTTCCAGATGCTGATGTCGCCGCAGATAGCCGCCAGGAAGGCGTTCCAGGCCCAGACGGCCACCGGAAAGTTGAACGCGCTGACGATGCCGACCAGGCCGATCGGGTGCCACTGCTCGTACATGCGATGGCCCGGGCGCTCCGAATGCATCGTGTAGCCGTAGAGCATGCGGCTCTGACCCACCGCGAAATCGGCGATGTCGATCATTTCCTGAACTTCGCCGTCGCCTTCCGGCTTGATCTTGCCCATCTCGAGTGCGACCAGCGAACCCAGGGCGTCTTTATGCTGGCGCAGGGCCTCGCCGCAAAGGCGCACGGCCTCGCCACGGCGCGGGGCCGGCGTGGTCCGCCAGATCGCGAAGGCTTCCTGCGCGCGCTGCACGATCGTCTCGTAATCCGTGGCGCTCGTGGCCTGTACCGTCGCAATCCGCTCGCCGGTGGCCGGGTTCACCGGCGTGATGTTGCCGGCATCCGTGGTGGCGGCCCACTCGCCGCGACCGAGGTAGGTGCCCGATTCCGTGGCGTTGAGATCGAGCGCTGCGAGGATCTTCGAGGACATGACGAACTCCGGGAGCTAAAACCGCGATTCTAGCAAACGAGTCCTTCACATCCTGTTGTGCGGCGCGGGACGGATGTCGCGGGCGCGTCACGGTCGTCCGAACTTGCGAGCACCCTGCAAAGACACCGGCAAGTCTATGGTCTCTCTCACAATCCTTTAAGGGTCGGAGGCCGCACATGCCGCATATTTATGAGGTTCCCTATCTGCCCGACGCGTCCGGTGCCTGGACCCTCCGCACCCATGGGCGCGTCATGGAGCGCTTCAACTCGCGCGTTGAGGCCCTGCGGGCGGCGGTCGATCACGCGTCGGCCGACGGCGGTGACACCGGCATCGCCGTGGAGGGTGCCGACGGCATCTGGCGACCGTTCGGAGCCGATTTCAAACGCCCCGTAACGATCCCCAGACTGCCGACCCAGAGGCACCTTTCCGCCGTGCGATGACCTGCGCGGCTTCAGTGCTCGGGAGGTACGTTGATGATCATGCACGACACCTTGCCGTCGAGACCGTTGTCTTCGTGGTAGACCTTCGAGTAGACCACCTGGCCGTTACCGAAGTCCGTGTCCTCTAGGCTGTATTCGAAGCCCCAGGCGTAGGTGCGGGGTACCAGCTTCCGGAAGGTGAAGGACACCCAGTCGTCGCCTTTTCCGCACTTCGGATCGTCGTACAGTTCGACAACGGTTCCGGCGGGCACGTGTTCGAACTCGATCGACTTCGCTTCATCGTTGGCGCAATGGCCTTCCTTATCCCGGAAGTGGTACTGCGCGTGTGCTCCGATGGTGAGTGGGACGGAACAAACGGTGTCCTGCGTGAGGTTGTGTCCCTCGTAAAGTCGAACGTAAGGCGGCATGACCTTGGCGTCGCCCGTGCCGTCGGCTTCCTGTTGCGCTGACACGAACCCTCTGGCCTGTTGGACTGGATCCGCATAACCGGCGCTCGCGGCTAAAAGCATCGACAGAGCGATCGGCAAGCGGGCGAGCAACGTCGTGTTGTTATATTTCATGGCACTTCCCCTACATTTTGGCAATGGTGAGTTCATTGACCTTCGCAACGAACGACAGGGTAAGTGCGTGATCGTTGCCGTAAGCGTCCACGATGTGGATCGGCGTGCTTCTCACGGGGGCGACTGGCTTCTTCTCCTTGTCAAGGAGTCGGCCTGCCAAGTTGCCCATGAGTAGCCCGACGACCACGCGTGCCGGCGACGCGCCTTCGATCCTGCCCACGCATCGGTTGAACATCTCCAGAGGCGTGTACGACGCGGGCGGCTCTGCATTCCCGCCGCTTTCGACGGAAGGCGACGGTACCTCGATGGTCGCAAGGGGAGGAAGCGGAAAGTTTTCCGGTTTGTCGGCGCCAGGCTGGGCGTAATAGGCGACGCTCCATTGCACATGGTCGTTGAGGCTGCCGTTACCGTAGATCGAAAAACCCTCTTGCTTACCGGCGCTTCTGCTGACGGATCGGAGGCCCAGTTCGCGGCCGTTGTAAGAGACGTAAATGTAGTGCTCGTTGACCCAATAGAAGTAATCCGGGCTGCCGACTTTCACCGGCGCAAGGCGGCCGTCGGCGGAGGTGGCCCCGTAGCTGGTGATGGGCAGCGTCGGAAAAGCGGAAGGCCTGACGTTCACCCAGGAATTGAACTGGCCATCTTCGCCTTTGCCCACCGGGTCGTCGACCCCGATGCTGTTCGTGGTGATGTAGACCGGCGTCGCGGTGCGTGTGTTCGATGACGGGATCGGAATGCGCGCGGCGATCTGGCGCGACGACAGCGCCGAGGTGGACACATAAAGTGTGACGACACTCTGGTGAGGCGCGGGGCGCTGGACATCCGCCGATGGCGGACGGGTGCTCTCCGGGGACGCAGCCGTGTCGTGCTGCACCGCGCCGATAAGCGACTCGTCCCAGAGGTAGCCGTCATCGTGGGTCGAAAACGCCCAGTCAGGGTGGGGCTGGCCCGGATCGCGCCGGGGCAGGGGTTCGCCGCTGCTGTAGTCGATCAGTTCGATCGTATCGAGGTCCGCCTGCGTGAGATCGACCGGCTTGCGGTCGCTGTCGATCGCCTGCAGCATGACCCTCACGGCGCATTGCTGTCGCGTATTGTTGAACAGCTTCAGTGTGGGGCTTGTTTCGTTAAACGTATCCTTGTAGATCCTGAACAGCACGAGCTCCACCCAGCGACCTGCCTCTGGTGTCGTGACGTGTTTTTTCATCGGAACACTCCTGTTGTGGTGGCAAAGCCGAGCGGGTTGCAGCCGGCCCGGTGATCCATATGCATCCGAAAACGGTTAGAAGGTATAGACAGTGACTTCCGGCAAGTTGAGCACTTCCATGAGAATCGGGTCGGCGGCGGAGTAGCAGTGCCCGACGATGATGTCGCCGGGCTGAGAAAGCCACTTTCGAATCTTGGCCGGACTTTTGCCAGCGATATTTTTGGTTCTGATTTTCAGGCCGGGGTTGCCATATTTGAAGAAAGCATTAGCTGCCGAGAAGTTGTCTTCCGGTTGAAAACGGCTGTCAGCATGAACTCTGATCCCATTTTTATAATTGTCTCCGAGCGCGTTTCCGTGACCGCCAGTAAGGCCGATAATTTTATGCTTGCTCTTCTGAGCTGCCCTTTTTTTCGCGATCGCATCCATCACTTCGCCGACGATTGTGCCGTTCGTCATGGTGTCGGTGAAATAAACAGTGCCCCCAGCGGCGTTCTTAGCTTTGAACCATTGGGGGGCGATGTTTATCTTGTCGGGATCGTTAAGAATAATTCGGTTCGGTATTTGAGCACTTACGGCGGGCGCGCCCACGTAATGGTTAACCTTTCCCCCAAAGGGATGGACGGCCTCAATCAAGCCTGAGTCGGTAGTTCCTGGATGAAGGGTGGTCGCTGTCACGGTCGGTGTTCGCCCGGTCGCCCCTTGCGTCGCTGACCGCCGGGCGCCCACGAATCTCCCACGCGGCGCTCCCATTTTTGGTGCTGTCGACATCGCACCCGACGCCAGCCCCGTTCCGAACGCTATCCATCCCAGGATGCCGGCGGTCTGTTCATCGCCGGTCGCCGCCGAGGCCAGGGCGCCGACCTCCACGGCCACCGACGTGACCTCGAGTACCGCGGCGGCGGCCATGACCATCATGGTCGGTGTCGATACCGCCGCGGTAAGGCTTCCGGCGGCGGCCGCGGCGACGACGCCGAGCAGGGCGCCGCCGGTCGCAACCACCGCGACGGCGGCACCGATGGCGCCCAGCGCGAGGCCGAGCCAGTCCCACCACGCGCTCCCCGTGGGATCGATGCGGTTGATCGGATCGCCCGCGCAATAGGCGTAGCGATTGACGCCGCCCGCGCCGAAGGGGCTCGCGCGGTCGGGGCTGAGGAAACGCCGCAGTGCTGGCGAATACGGGCGCTCACCCAGCAGATACCAGCCGGTATCCGCGTCGCAGACCTCCCCGGCGAAACCGGACCGCGCCGCGTCGGAGGTCGCTTTGCGATCGCCGTAGGCCCCGTAGGTACGCGTCGCGACGGCATCGCCGGCCTCGAGAATCACCGAACCCTGCGGGTCGTTACCCAGCAGCCATGTCCTGCGCAGGTCACGGCTGAGGACGGACTCGGCGACGACCGTGCCGCCGGATCGCAGGAAACGCCTCTGCTCGTCGTCGTCGAATTCGCCGTAAAGTTGTCCGTCGTCGTAATAGCGGAGGGTGCTGCGTTCCTGCTGGACGACCTGTCCTATCCGGCCGTCGGGACCGTAGGCGTAGTCGGTGCGAACGTTGCTGGCCGATGTGACCGAGGCGAGCCGACTCGCCGCATCCCACGTCAGCACATTGCCCAGCCCGTCTTCGATCACGTTGCCGTTGTCGTCGTAGCGGACGACCAGCGGGGTGCCGTAGCCCGGGTAACTCGCGAGGCTGCTTTCCACGCTGACGAGGCGGTCGAGGTCGATGGCATCGTAGCCGTAGGCGGTCCGGTTGAAGCGGCCATCGACGAGCGTGGTCTCGACGCTGCGCAGATTGTCGATGCTGTCGTAGTCGAAGCGTTGCGTGCGATAGGCATGACCTGCTTCGTCGACGGGATATTCCCCGTCGATGGCGTCGATAGTGTGGACGACGAGCCGGCCCCGGGTGTCGTATTCCATGCTTTCTTCGCGCAGGGGCGACACATCGTCGTTACCGAACCACCGCTTGCCGGTCACCTTGCCGTCCCTGCGCCACTCCAGGACCAGTTTCCGCCGTGTGCGCTTGCCGGCGCGCTCGGCCAGCCAGGTAGTGCCGGCCACACGGCCGAGATCGTCGTATTCAAGGCTCTCGGTCACCGACCCGCCCGCGTCGGTCGTCGCGGTGCGTGAGGTCGGGCGTGAAAGACCGTCGTAGGCAAAGGTCACATCGACGAGCCCAAGACCTTCTTTTGTCACGTGCTCGAGGCGCTCGGTACGCCCGCATTTGTCATAGTGAAAAACCTGGGTGGCTCCGTCGATCCCGCTTTTGACCAGTTCGACCCCACACGGTGAAACGATCACTTCGCTCGAGCGGGACGTGTCGCCCATGGTCACCGTCTGCTTGGTCATCCGGCCCAGGTAGTCGGTTTCAATCCCCATCTCGCCGCTGTCGCTCTTGATCGACTTAGGCATGCCGCCGATCGGATGGTAGGCAGCCGTTCTCAGCACGACCGGCGGGTCGGATGCGAGCGTTTCCGTCACTACCGCCTCGTTGAGCCAGGGCTCGTAAGTCCGGCGGATCTCTCCGCCCGCGGGCAAGTGCTCGCTGGCGGCGTTGAACTGGTCGGGCCTGTAGTCGTAACGTCGCGTCAGGCTGCCGGAGGTTTCGCTGAGGAGACGGCCCAGGCCGTCCCAGTCCTGGCGGCCGAGGCGCAGGGCAGGGGCCCCGTCCGCGGGCGTCACGGACATGCTGGTCGGTAGTGCCTCTTCGTGCCCGGCCGCGAAGGTGTACGCGACCGCCGTTCCGTCGGGGAGCGTCACCTCGGTCAACCGTCCGAGAACGTCCCAGTGCTGCGCCGTCACCTGGCCCAGCGGATCGACGATCTCGATGCAACGACCCAGGCCGTCGTAGCGCCATTGGGTCACGGCCACTTCGCGGGCCGCGCCTTCGTCGTCCCAGATACCGGATGCCGCCCGCCGTTGTCGGCCGGCCGCGTCGGTGTCGGTCGACTGCCAGCCACCGATGCGCCGTCCATCGGCCTCCTGCCACGCTGTCGTGCGGGTGACGACCTCACCGTTCACCTCAATGAGAGCCGTTTCGCTCCGGGCATGACTTCCGTCCGGTGCCGTCCGGTCGCTGCATCGGCCCCAGTCGTCGTACTTGAATTCCGTGCGAAGCCGTAGTGGCGCATCGCTCGCCAGACGATCGTAAAGGACCTCGGCCAGCACCTGACCGAAGTGGTCGTAACTCACCTCGCGGACGGTCATCATGCTCCCGTCGGGCAGCGGCTCTTCCTCGGCGGTGACCCGTCCCTGTTCGTCCAGCCTCGTCCGGTGTGGCAGGCCGGTCACTCCCCTGCGTTGCACCCAGCGGCTGGTTGTCGACACATGGTATTGCCACTCGCTTGTGATCACTTCCTGTTCCCGACCGCGTGCGCGGCTTTGTGTTTTCGGCCGGGAGAGATTGTCGTAGATGGTGTAGGTGTGATTGCCCAGCGCGTCCATGCTGCCCCGCAGCTGACCGCCGACAAGGGCGACCTCTTCTTCCGTGGTACTGGTCACGCCGTCAAAGGTGGTTTCGATGACCGTTGTGACGATGGTCTGCCTGCCTGTGTCGGTTCGGTATTTGAACTCGCGGGTCAGGCTCAGGCCGTCCTGCGTGCGCGATTCCTTCGACAACGCGCCGTGACGATCGCTGTGATCCAGGATGAAATGCTGCTCGCTGCGGGTCAGCGGGTCGTCGCGGTCTTTTTCAACGAGGGTTTCCTCGCAAGCCTGCACGTAGAACGTCGGCGCGCGAGGGGATGCCACGGCGCGCGCTGCGCCGGCCGCGACCCGTACAGGCACGTCACGGTACTGGTAACGCGTCGTGAGCACCGGACCGCCGCCCGGTCCCGGCTCGACGGTTTCGCTCTTCAGCCGATACGCCAGTCCGAGCGGATCCGGTGGGCAGAGACCGCTCTCACCGCCCAGGGGGAAATACGCCGAGCGCTCCACGATACCGGTGGCGCCGTCCCGGTGCGAGATCAGGTTGCCGTCGTCATCGTAGGTGTTATCGGCGATGGTCACCTGTTTTACGGTCGGGTTGCGCTTGTCGTACAGCGTGGTAGTGATCGAATGCGGTAGCTGGAAGCTCGTCTTCTGTCGGACGAACGGGACGCCGCGCTCCTCGCCATAGACCGTCTTCACCTCCTGGACCACCGTGCCCCGGGTCGTGCTTTCGCGGACGATCAGATGGAAATGGTTGTAGGTTCGTTCGATCGTGCAAAGCGTGTCGCCGTTACTGGCGACCTGGGTTTCCCGCGACCCGTATACGAATCCTTCGGCGTCGCCGTGATGCAGCAACTGATCGTTTCGGTTTTCCCACGACGTGACAAGGGGATGGCCGAGGTAATTGTTGGCACCATGCGTGTTGTAGGCATACCGGCTGGTTTGCAGCACCGTCGTGCGATCGGCGTCGAGTACGCGGCGGCGTTCGGCGACGGCGGGCATGTAGCGTCGCCCCGCCCCCGGTGGAAGCTGAATGGACTCCTCCGCATACTCCACGACATCGAGGATGCCATCGGGCGATGTGACCGAACGCAGCAGTGCGAGATAGGGCGGTTCCAGGCTGTTCTTGTAGCCGAAAGCCCACACGGCTTCTTCTTCGTCGCGAACGGGCTCAGCGTTGAGTTCCGTGAGCGCGGGGATGCGAACGCGCTGCAAGGTGTCGCCCACGCGCGAAAAATGCAGTTCCACCGGCGCTGTCAGCCCGGTGAAGATGGTCAGGTGGATGTTGCCGCGATCCGGGTAGGAGAGTATGAGCAAGGGCTGACCCTCGTCATCCACGACCCGTGTCAGAACAGGCGTGCCGTGTGGCCCGCTTTCCCATGTCAGGTGAATGGCGTCGCCACTGGGGTTGACGATACGCTGGGGACGCAGACTACTGGAAGAGCCGGCGGCGGGGGCGAGATATTCGATGACACCCGTGGCGTGCTCGAGTACCGCGGTACTGTTATCGCCAGCGGTGAGCCGAAAGCTCTTTAGCTTACGGTCGGGAAAGCCCGAAGGAGTGCCGGGGAACAGACGGTCGAAACGGTGACTGGCGCCGCTGCCGAGCACCAGCATGCCGACGTCGCGTTCCAGCCGGGTGACACCCAGATGCCAGCCCGTGCCGAAACCATCATCATTGCTGCTCAGCGCATCGTAGTTCAGGCGGAACTCGAACGAGGGACCGCGTAGCTGGTTGCCCTTGCCGGTGGTCAGATCGATGCCTGCCGAGTACATCCCGGTGCGAGGATCGACGTCACCACTGACGTGACTGTAGAAGCTGAAGGCACCGGAGTAGAAGTCGTCATTGGCGAGGGCGCCTTGTGTTTCGGGAGACCGACCGGTCATGAGCGTGCACTCCTTCGCGTCAGAGGAACCTTAGTTGATCGCGCGTTCCCGTGACGAATCCGAGTCGGCACGTATGCTTGTTGCCGTACATGTCGGTCACCTCTATGTCCACCGGGCCACGCGGCACGAGCTCGTCGTCGGCTTGCGGCACATCGTCGTCGCTGGGTTGCGGGATATCGATGCGTCCACAAAGCATGATGACCCCTTGTTCGGGATACACCTTATCGAGCAGGGGAAGCGGCTGGCCTCCCACAGGTACTCTGTCGTCCCAGTGAATTTCGCTTTCTCCCGGACTTGCATAGCCGGTGAAACACGGGTTCTCCGTGAAAGGGAGTTCGTTTTTCCAGTGGATCATTCCCGCCGGGCTGCAACGCATGGACCTGATGGTCGGACCAGGCGAGGCGGTGGGCTGCAGGAACAGCAGGTGGACCTCATTGAAGATGCCCGCCCGCGAGGACCCGGTCCCACGGGTACCGGACGGGCCGAGGCGGAACTCGGCTGGCGTATAAACGGGTGGGGTCACGGCTCGGACCAGCTTGTCCGCACCCGTGTCGAGTCTGCTGTTGTACGGGCCTTCCTGGCCGTCCGGGTCCAACACGTAGCCATCGGTCCGATACGTCCACTTGTTGTCGCCGGTAACGCGGAAAGCGAGTGCAAGAGGCGCGCGCAAGGCGTCGGCCGCCGCATCGACGTAGAATTCCAGGTAGTCCCCGCCCGCGAATGTCGTGTCGGGTCGGCGACCAAGACCGGGGTGAGGCTCGTAGCCTCGGAAATCGCGTTGTGCTGACCAGCCCCGATGTCGCTCGCCGCCATCTTCCGAGATGGGGATTTCGACTTCCGGCTTCGCGTAATCGATCAGGCGTACGCTGTCCTTTTCGCTCTGCGTCAGCTTCACCGGTTCGAAATTGTACTCGGCCTCGATGTAGAGACGGACGTAGGCTTGTTGCCGGCCGTTGGTGTAGACAAGGCTGTCGACATGGAGCGAAACCCGGGCGATTCTCCAGCTGTCATCCGCGGCGTTGGGTGTCTGCGCGTTCATTGCTACTCCCTTTGCAATTCAATCCCTGGTGGTCGCGTCATACGGTAACGAGCGAGCGCCTTGTCACAGTTGACGGCTTACTGGCCGTGTTGTCGATATGGCATGGGTTGTAAGCCTGCCCGGCGCTTAACCGGCAGGATCGATGCAAGTCGCCGTCGGCATGGCGTCAGTGGTATCCACGGAGCGCGAGGTACACCCTCACACGGCGTAGAGGGTGATTGAAAAGATGTTGAACCGCTTCATCAACCGTCGGTCGGCGCCGCTGAAGCAGTACGCGTTGATGATGTGTGCATCTTTCATGTTCCAGTACTTTTCGATTTCGGATTTCGACATCCCCGATATATCGACGACGGAGATGTTGCTCTGGCTGTTTCCCGAGATAAGCGACATTTTCGGGATGCGAGCCTTGTCGTCCCAAAAAAATTGCTTGTGCCCCCAGAGGCGCCAGCCGGCGAGCCAGTTGAATCCCGCGAAGTTGCCATGGACTCCGGTCAATACGATGATTTTCTTCGAGTCGTTCAGTTTGCCGATGTTCCGTATGACGCCATCGGTGACGTCGCTCGCATCGATGGGGGCGTCGTTGAAATGCACGATGCCACCGTTGCCGTTCGGTCGGCTCGACCATTGAGGCACGACTTCAGGGCGTCCTTTATAGCCGGTCCGGATGAGTCGACCATCAGGCAACTGGCCCCTGGGCCCTTTTTTTGCGAGGTGAAGCGTGACCGAGCGTCCACCGTAATCGAATTGAAAGGTCGAGTGCCCGGCGCCGCTCCTTCGCCATGTGGGGAGAGGCAAGCGACGTGCGCCTGGCGCTCCCGCGGCATGCTTCGTGCCGACAAATCGAGTCGCGGCGCGTCCCGCCGCAGGTCCCACGGACAGCGCGCCGGAGGCCACGCCGGTGCCGAAGGCGACCCAGCCCAGAATGGAGGCGGTTTCCTCGTCGCCGGCGGCGACCGCGGCGAGCGAGGCGATCTCGACAGCGGCCGAGGTGACCTCCAGGATCGTGGCGGTGGCCATGACGACCATCGTTGGGGTGGACACGGCAGCGGTGAGGCTTCCGGCGGCGGCGGCTCCGACCACGCCTAGCAGTGCGCCGCCGGTGGCGACGGTGGCTACGACCGCGCCGATGATACCCAGGGCCGCGCCCAGCCAGTCCCACCAGGCGTTGCCACCGGGATCGATCCGGTTGACCGGATCGCCCGCGCAATAGGCGTAGCGATTGAGGCCGCCAGCGCCGAAGGGGCTGGCCCGGTCGGGGCAGAGGAAGCGTTGCAGCCTGGGCGAATACGGTCGGTCGCCGAGCATGTACCCGTCGATGTCCTCGTCGCGGGCTTCGCCCGCGAAGCCGGTGCGCGCACCGTCGTCGGTCGTATCCCGGTAGCCAAACGCGCCATAGGTACGCATCGTCGTCGCGTTCGCGCCGCTTTCGACGATGGCCGAGCCTTGCGGATCGCTGCCGACGAGCCAGGTGGTGCGCAGGGCACCCGCGAGCACGCTCTCGGCGACCACGGTACCTCCGGCACGCAGGTAGCGACGTTGATCCGTGTCGTTGAACTCGCCATAGACCAGGCCGTCGTCGAAGTACCGGTAGGTGGTTTGCCCCGCCCGTCGTATCCGCCCGATCCGGGCGTCAGGCCCATAGCCGTAGTCGGTCCGGACGCCGTCGGCCTGGCGTACGCCGATCAGCCGGCCGGCGCCATCCCAGTCGATTCTTCGCCCCATGCCATCGTCGACGAGGTTACCGTTGGCGTCGTAGCCAAGGCGGAGCGCCGTGCCGTATCCGGGATACCCGGCGAGCGTGCTGTGGACACCGACCAGACGATCGCGGTCGATCGTGTCGTAAGCGTAACCGGTGCGGTTGACGCGTCCGTCGACGAGCGTGGTCTCCACCGCAAGCAGGTTGTCGATGTCGTCGTGAGTGAAACGTTGGGTGCGATACGCGTTGCCTGCCTCGTCGACCGGGTATTCACCGGCGAGGGCCATGGCGATGGTATGGGTCTCGAGCCGGCCCCGGAGGTCATAGTCCATGGCTTCCTCGCGCAGCAGTCGATCCTCGGCGTCGTACCACCGTCTGCCCGCCAGTTTGTCGTCGTCGCGCCAGTGCAGGGTGAGCGCGCGTCGCGTCGCTCCGGCCTCGTTGTCGATGAGCCAGGTCGTGCCCGACACGCGGCCGCGTCCGTCGTAGGTCACGCGCTCGGTCAGCGAGCCAAGGGCATCGGCGATCGTGCACGTCGACGGTCGTGACAGCGCGTCGTAGTCGAAGGTGATTCCGACGATCGCCAGGTCGTCGTCGGCAAGGTGGTCCACGCGGACGACGCGCCCCAGATCGTCGTAGACGGACACCCGACGCACGCCGTCGACGCCGGTCCTGGCCAGCTCCAGGCCACCCGGGGATACCTCGACGTTGCAGGAACGCGTGGAGTCGTCCATGCGTATCTCCTGTCCGGTCATGCGACCGAGATAGTCGGTCCGGATCCCCATGACGCCGATGTCGCTGCTGAGCGACACCGGCACGCCGACGCGTGGATGGTAATTGGCCTTTTTCAGCGGTACGGGTGGATCGGTCAGCAGCGTTTCGGTCAGCAGGGCCTCGTTGAGCCAGGGTTCGTAGGTACGGTGGATCTCCCCGCCGGCTGGCAGATACTCCCGCTCGGGGTTGAACTGACCCGGCACATAGGCATACCGACGGGTCAGGCTGCCGGCGGTTTCGTGTGTGAGCCGACCCCATCCGTCCCAGTCCCGGCTGCCCAGCGGGATCGTATCGCCGCCCCCGGCAGGTACGAGGCCGATCGTGGCGAGCAATTCACCCTCGTGCCCGGGAGCATAGGTGCGCCGGACGACCGCGCCATCGGGCAGCGTGGTGTCGAGCTGGCGGTCGAAGGCATCCCAGCTTTGCCCGGTGATCCGGCCGAGCGCGTCGACCGTCCGGACACAGCGGCCCAGGCCGTCGTACTGCCATTGCGCAAAGGGCCCCTCGACGGCGTTGCCGAGCCCGTCCCACTCGCCGACCTGGCTACGGCGTTGCCGCCCGGCGGCGTCGGTGTCGGTCGACTGCCAGCCACCTATGCGCTCGCCGTTCGCTTCCCGCCACACGGTTGTCCGGGTGAATACCTCGCCGTCGAGCCGGACCAGTACGGTCTCGCTCCGGACATGACTGCCATCGGGGGATGTCACCCTGGCGCACTGGCCCCAGTCGTCGTAGGCGTAGCACGTGGTCAGCTTCAGCGTCCTGTCGTTCGCGAGGCGATCGTACCGTGTCTCCCCGGCGACCTCGCCGAGGGGGTCGTAGGTCAGCGTGCGCACCGTCACCAGCTGACCGTCGGCCAGCGGTTCGTCTTCCCTGACGACGCGCCCCAGCTCGTCCAGCCACGACCTGTGCGGCAGGTCGGTGGTGCCGATGCGCTCAACCCAGCGCTCCCGCGTCGACAGCTGGAACCGCCAGCGCGTCACCGAGAATTCGTCGGACCTGTCCCGGTATCGGAGCGCTTCGGTCATGCGTCCCAGCCGATCGTAGCGGAAGTTCGTGTAGATGCCGTTGCCTTCCATGTTGCTCAGAACGAAGCCGCTGAGCAGCATGCGGGTCTCCCGCTCGATCTGGACGATGCCGTCGTGTGTGGTCCGCTTCGTCTGGGTGGTCAGCGTCCTCATGGCCGTGTCGAGTTCGTAGCTGTAGTCGACGCGTGCCATCAGGTTGTCCTGAACACGCGTTTCCCAGAGGATTGCGCCATGCTGTTCGCCCTGGTCGACAATGAACGCCTGCTCGCTTTCCCATAGCGGCTCGGCGACGCCCTCGATATGCACGGCTTCGGCGCACGCTTGCACGTAGACCTCTGGCGTGTACGCCGTCACGGCGTTCCTTCGGCGGACGGGCAGCGCCGTATACCGGTATCGCGTGATCAGCGTGGGGCCGGCGCCCGGCCCAGGTATCGCGACCTCGCTCGCGATCCGGCGCGTGAGCCGCAAGGGATCGGGTGGACAACGGTCGCCATCGCCGTCGAGCGGGTAATACTCGAATCGCTCCGTAACGCCCGTGCCATCGTCATGACGGTAAACGACGTCGCCTTCGGTGTCGTAACGGCTCTCGACAGCGACGGTCCGGCGGACGTCATCGTGGCGCGCGTCGTAAAGGGTGGTGACGACCTTGTGCGGCAGCTGAAAGCTTTTGGGCTGGCGCGCGAACGGCTCGCCCGGAATCTCGCCGTATTCCGTGGCGACGTCCTGCACCACATGGCCCCGGGTGGTCACCTCGCGCACCAACAGGTGGAAATGGTTATAGGTGCGCTCGATGGTACACAGGACAACGTCATGATCGTCCAGTTGCGTCTCCTTCGAGCCGTAAAAGAAGGAACTGGCAGCGCCATGGTGCAGTAGCTGGTCGTTACGGTTCTCCCATACCGACACCAGCCCGAAGCCGTAAAAATTTTTGTCGCCATGCACGTCGTAGGTGTAGCGACTGGTCTGCAACACGCGGCTGCGATCGGCGTCGAGCACGCGGCTGCGTTCGGAGACAGCGGGCATATAAGTCATGGGTGCGCCTGTCGGCAGGCACAGCGCGGTTTCCGTATATTCCACCTGATCGCGTACGCCATCGGGCGAGGTCACCGCGGCGAGCAGGGGCAGGTAGGGCGGATCGAGACTGTTGCGATACTCGAACGCCCAGACCGGCTCTTCCTCCTCACGGACAGGCGTCGCGTTCAACTCCATGAGTGCGGGAATGCGAACGCGATCCAGCTGGCTGCCGGTGCGCTCGAAGTTCATCTCCAGCGGCGCCGAGGGTCCGGTAGCGATAACGAGCTGGACGCGCGAGGGATCCGGATAGATCAGACGAAGCAGGTCGACACCATCGTCGTCGACGACCCGGGACAGTACGGGCGTGCCGTTGGGTCCGAGTAGCCAGACGAAATGGATGGCGTTGCCGCCAGGATTGACGATGTGGGCGGGACGCAGGACCGACGGGCGGTCGTCCAGTGGCCTGAGGTACTCCACCACGCCGGTCGCGTGTTCGAGCACGGCCGAGCCGTCCCAGGCCGGGGTCAGCCGGAAACTGTCGAGTTTGCGGTCGGGAAAGGTGGTCTCATGCCCAGGGTAATACCATTCGATGCGGTGACTGTCGCCGCTGCCCAGCGTCAGTATGCCGCTGTCCGTATCGAGCTCGGTGATAGCCAGCCGCCAGCCGACACCGAAGCCATCGTCGTTCGTGCCGAGCGCGTCGTAGTGGAGACGAAATTCGAAATGCGGGCCGCGCAGGAGGTTGCCCTTACCGGTGGGCAGATCGATCGCGGCCGAGTACATGCCGGTGCGGGGATCGACATCCCCGCTGACATGGCTGTAGAAGCTGAAGGCGCTGGAGTAGAAGTCACCGCTGGCGAACGGCGAGGCATCGCGGTTGGTTCCGTTCCCTTCCTGCATGACGAGACTTCCTGTTGAACGTGCCGCGCAAGTGCCGAGCGTGCCGCCGCGCTTTCAGCTGACCTTCAACGTGTCGCGCTCGCCGGCGACGAACCCGATATGGCAATGTTGTTCGCTGCCGTAGGTATCGCGCAGCGTCACCTTGACGGGCTCCTGCGGCGCGCCGCCATGGTCGGCGCGCCGGATGTCGTTCCGGCCACACAGCATGATCGTTCCCTTGCCGGGTATGGCGACGCTGAGTGTCGGCCTCGGGAGGCTGCCCACAGGTACCTTGTCATCCCATGTGATCGCGGTGCTGCCCGGCTCGGCATAGCCCGTGTAGCATGGGTTGTGGGTGTCCGGAAGCTCATCGATCCAGTGGATCATCCCCGCCCGCTCACATTTCATGCTGCGCAACTCCACGACGCGCCCACCGTTGACGATGGACACGGTGACGATGTCGTCGAAAATGGTGACATCGGGCGCGTCGCGGTGTCGGTAGCCCGCCCGTCTGTCGAGGACGAATTCCGAAGTCGCGTAAACGATCGGCGGCTCGGCGCGAACGGCCTTATCCGGTCCGGTGTCGTAAAGGGTGTTGAATGCGCCTTCGTCACTGCCGGGCTCGAAGACATAACCGTCCGTGCGATACCGCCAGCCATTATCCCCGGTGATGGTGAAGCCAAGCATCAGTGGGCCGGCCAGTGCTTCGGCGTCAGCCGAAAGGTAGAGTTCGACGTACTCGCCTCCGGCGCTGGGCGTGGAAGGCGAATGGCCGTTCCGCGCGGCGGCCGGGTGATAGGCATATTTATTGTAGACGCGCTGCGCCGACCAGCCTTTCCAGGCCGTGGCACGAGCCTGCGTCGAGAACGGTATGGCGTTCCGCGGCGAGTTGTAATCGATGAGACTGACGCTCGCTATTTCGGTCGGGGTCAGGGGCACGGGATTGCCGTTGTTTTTTGCCTCGATATAGGCGCGAACACGCACCTGCTGGTGCTCGTTGGCATAGAGCAGATCGTGATCGACGTAGAGGGCGACACGGGTGACTTTCCAGTCGGGAGCAGCGGTGGTCGAGGTGGCTTTGCTGCGTTTCATGGCACATCCTTGTGCAGAGCTGCGTGCTTCGGTCACATTCAACGACCTGGCCCTCCTGATGTCGATAGGACGTGTGTCGTAGGCGCATGCGGCACCTAATAGGCAGGTGGGGCGCACATCGTTCTTCCGATACGGTGTTTCGGTGTGGGCGTGCGGGCGCTTTCGCTGGAAGGGCGGCCTCAGGTATCCTGACGAATGTTGGCCCCGTAGCTCAGCTGGATAGAGCGTCCCCCTCCTAAGGGGAAGGTCGCCCGTTCGAATCGGGCCGGGGTCACCATCATTCTCAGCGCCCCCGGAGTTCCCCATGAGCCGTTCCTTCGACGCCATCATCGTGGGGGCCGGTCAGGCCGGACCCGCGCTCGCCGCCCGCCTGACCGCCGCCGGCAAGACCGTCGCCATCATCGAACGGCATCTGGTCGGCGGAACCTGCGTCAATACCGGCTGCAAACCGACCAAGACCCTCGTCGCCAGCGCCTATGCCGCGCATCTGGCGCGTCGCGGTGCCGAATATGGCGTGCGCGTGGGCCAGGTCAGCATCGACATGCCGGTGGTCGCGGCACGGGCGCGCAAGGTGATCATGGACTCGCGCAAAGGCAACGAGGACTGGCTGGCCTCCATGCCGGGGCTCGAGCTCATCCGTGGGCACGCACGTTTCGTCGGGCCGCGCCGGATCGAGGTCAATGGTGAAACCCTCGAAGCGCCCCAGGTTTTCCTCAACGTCGGCGGTCGGGCAAGGGTGCCTGACTTCCCCGGTCTGGACGAGGTCGACTACCTGACCAACAGCACGATCATCCCGCTGGAATCGCTGCCGAGCCACCTGGTCGTGGTCGGCGGCAGCTACATCGGTCTGGAGTTCGCGCAGATGTACCGTCGCTTCGGTTGCGAGGTGACGGTCGTCGAGATGGGTCCGCGGTTGATCGGTCGCGAAGACGAAGACGTTTCTGCTGAAGTCCGGTCGTTCCTGGAGGACGAAGGCATCACGGTGCGCACGGGCGCATGCTGCATCACCGTGCATAAGGACCCCGCCGGCGTGCGCGTGGGCGTCGACTGTTCGGAAGGCGCGCCTCAGGTCGTCGGCAGCCACGTGCTGCTCGCCGTGGGTCGTCGCCCCAACACCGACGATCTCGGGCTCGATGCGGCGGGCATCGCAACGGATGAGCACGGCTACATCGAGGTGGACGATCACCTGAAAACCAGCGCCGACGGCATCTGGGCGATGGGCGACTGCAATGGCAAGGGCGCCTTTACCCACACGGCATGGAACGATTACGAGATCGTCGCCGCGAATCTGCTTGACGGGGAAGAGCGCAAGGTCAGCGACCGCATCCCCGGATATGCGCTCTACGTCGATCCGCCGCTGGGTCGGGTGGGTATGACGGAGACACAGGCCCGTCAGTCGGGCCGGCCCTTGCTGGTGTCGAAACGCATGATGACCCGCGTCGGGCGTGCCGTGGAGAAGGGCGAAACGCGTGGCTTCATGAAGATGGTCGCCGATGCGGAAACGAAGCAGATCCTTGGCGCGGCGATCCTCGGCGTCGGCGGGGATGAGGTGGTGCACGGTGTGCTGGACATGATGAATGCGAAGGCGGACATCGGTACCTATCAGTGGGCCGTGCCGATTCATCCGACGGTGTCGGAATTGATTCCGACCCTGATCGGGGATCTCAAGGCGGCGGACTGAGGCGCTTACACGATATCCATGCCGGACACCGGCTGGCTGAAATCCACAGCCTGCAGATTCTGCGTCAGCCGAAACACGCCTTCCGCCACGCGGCGCGACAGCACCACATCAAGGATCGTCGTCTCATGCGGCCCCAGCGCGTCGAGCAGGTCGTCGTCAGACGCCGTGGCGGCGACGATGTGCCGGATCAGCCCGGTGACATCGGCGGGCTGGATGCGCACGCCATAGGGCCGGTGCGACGGCTGCGCCGGGCGCAGGACGCCGCCGGGCTGGCGCGGATCGGGCACGGGGGCGTCACCGGCGAACAAGGCGTAATTGAGGAACATCGTGACCGTCGCCGCGCTGCGCGAACTGGCCTGGCGGTCGGTCGAGAAGCCCGGTGGCAGATCGTTTGGCGACGCGGTGGGCCCGGCGGTCAGGAGGAACCGCGCATCGCGGAGCGGTTCACCGCGATCGTCCAGCAGGCGGAATATGAGCAGGCTCCGCGGATCGTGGATGTGCGTGCGCGAGGTGAGAAGCTTTTTTTCCGTCTCGACCTTGTCGCGGTCGCGCTGCGCGTTCTCCGTGGCGAAGGCGTCGCACAATGCCGCGTACGATGCCGCCGAACTGACGGCGAGACAGCGCAGGATCGCGTCGATCGTCACGGTGGAAGGAGGCTCCGACGCCATGATGCCGTGCTCGCCGCCGGAATGAGCGAGCCCGGGCAACAGCTTGAACGCACTGCGCGGCGCCTTGCTGATCGTCATGTCGAGCGTCGCCGTGCCGGCTCGCTGCGTAAGCACGCAGTGCCGCGCGTTGAGATTGGCCGCCGCCATGCGCACCACACCGTCCGACCCGTCTTCTCCGGTGTATGAGTTGACGAAGTCGTAGAACTTGCGGTCCGGTCGATCGCCTGTCAGGTTGAACAACCACGTGCCGTGCGCGGCCGGGTCCGGACCATGGATTACGTCGAGCGCCTGCGCTACGGATTCCGGACTGCCGTGCTCCAGCCAGTCGAGGATGCGCTGCCCCGGCTCGACACCGTCGAACCAGGCCTTGAGGTGGCCGACGACGCTCTTCCCCAGCGTTGCCAGAGCGGACCCGAAGTGTGCCGGCGCCAGCATCACCAGATGCCGCAACCGGATCGGAGCGAACAGGGTCGGGCGGTCACGCTGGGCATGCAGCCAGGCCATGGCGACCGGCCCACCGGTGGAATGGGTGATGCAGTCGAACGTGCCGTCAGGCAGGGAAAGCCCGCGTAACGCGTGATCGAAGGCGCGGACGATATCGTCCATCGTCACGCTGTCGTCGAACGTGACGTATTCGGACAGGTGGATGTCGAGAACGCGGAGCGTCGACCCCGCCTGGGCGGCGCGGTCAGCCAGTGCCTTCGGCAGGCTGCCGTAGGTGGACGTGTTGGTAACGCTCCAGCCATGCACGAAAACCAGCGCGCTCATGCCCCGTTCCTCGATTACCGGATCAGCTGAGCATAGCCGGGGTCGCCGGGCGAATCAGTCCTCGCGACGGACTTTGAGCTCGCCATCGCCGAGCATCACGCGCAGACGGTCGCCGACGGCGACGTCTCCCGCGCGGCGCACCACCGCGTCGCGCTCGTCGAAGACGATCGCGTAGCCACGTTCGAGCGTCGCCAGAGGACTGACCGCGTGCAGCGTGCGCGCCTGCTCGGTGACGCGTGCGCGATCGCGTTCGATGCGACGTGCCATCGATGTCCTCAGGCGCAGGCGCAGATCCGCGATGCGGCGCTGCGAGGGGGCGAGGCGAAGCCGCGGATGCTGGGCGGCCAGGCGCGCCTGCAGGCGGTCGAGGCGGGCACGGCGAAGCGCGTTCGACTGGGCGGTCGCCGTGACGAGGCGGCGACGAAGTGCCTCGAGCCGCTGGCCATCCCGCGCGAGGCGCGCCTGCGGACGTTGCGCATTGAGGCGTGCCTGCCAGTGATCCGCACGCTGGGCGGCCGCCTGAAGGCGACGAGCGATCAACGTGGCCATGCGCTGGCGCAGGCGATCGAGCCGACGTTCGAGGTCGCCGGCGTCCGGTACCAGGAGCTCGGCGGCAGCCGATGGCGTGGCGGCGCGCAGATCGGCGACGAAGTCCGCGATGGTGAAGTCCACCTCGTGGCCGACGGCCGAAACGACCGGAACGGCACTGGCATGGATGGCGCGAGCCACGGCTTCGTCATTGAAGGCCCAGAGATCCTCCAGCGAACCGCCGCCACGGGTCACCAGCAGCACATCGTAGCGTCCGCTGGCCGACGCCCGCCGCAGCATGGCGGCAATGGCGGGCGGTGCTTCACGGCCCTGCACGGGCACGGGCAACACGTCCACGTCGGCGAGGCCGAAGCGACGGCCGAGTACGCTGAGGACGTCGCGGACCGCCGCGCCCGAGGGCGAGGTGATGACGCCGATACGCTTCGGATAGGCAGGCAGCGCGCGCTTGCGCTCCGCGTCGAACAGACCTTCGGCGCCGAGACGCGCCTTCAGCTGCTCGAACTCACGCTGCAGGGCGCCTTCGCCTGCCGGCTCCATGTGGTCGGCCACCAGCTGGAACTCGCCGCGCGCCTCATACAGCCCGACCTTGGCCCGCATCAGCACGTGCATGCCGTCCGTGGGACGAAAGCGGAGCCGCGATGCGGCCGTGCGGAACATGGCGCAGCGCACCTGAGCGCCCGCGTCTTTCAGCGTGAAATAGACATGGCCCGACGCGGGGCGCGCGACATTCGACAGCTCGCCTTCGATCCAGACGCCCATGGGCAGGGCGTCTTCCAGCAGATCGCGCACCAGCCGGTTCAGGCCGGATGGCGTGAATATCTCGGGAGGGGAGCGGTCGTCGAAGGCGGGCATGGACCGGGAAGCGTAAAGCGTAACGGGCCACCCGTAAACCCGGAATCGTGAACAGGAATGCCTTTTCGGTTAGCGCCTTACGTGTAACGGTTAACCCATTACATGCGGAACACGCCGAACCGGCCCTGTTCGATCGGCGCATTGAGCGAGGCGGAGATGGCCAGGCCCAGTACCCGACGGGTGTCGGCCGGATCGATGATGCCGTCGTCCCAGAGCCGCGCGCTGGCGTAATACGGGTGACCCTGACGTTCGTACTGGTCACGCACGGGCGCCTTGAACGCCTCTTCGTCGTCGGCGCTCCACGAGCCACCGCCGGCCTCGATGCCATCGCGGCGCACGGTGGCGAGCACGGACGCCGCCTGTTCGCCACCCATCACGCTGATGCGCGCGTTCGGCCACATCCAGAGGAAACGCGCGCCGTACGCGCGACCGCACATCGCGTAATTGCCCGCGCCGAAGCTGCCGCCGATGACCACGGTGAACTTGGGCACGTGCGAGCAGGCCACCGCGGTCACCATCTTCGCGCCGTCTTTGGCGATACCTGCGTTCTCGTACTTGCGGCCCACCATGAATCCGGTGATGTTCTGCAGGAACACGAGAGGTATGTTGCGTTGGTTGCACAGTTCGATGAAGTGCGCACCCTTCTGCGCGGACTCGCCGAACAGAATGCCGTTGTTGGCGACGATGCCCACCGGATAACCGTGGATATGTGCGAAGCCCGTGACGAGCGTCTTGCCGTAGCGTGCCTTGAATTCGTGGAATTCGGAATCGTCCACGATGCGTGCGATAACTTCATGGATATCGAACGGGCGCCGCGTGTCCTCCGGAATGACCCCATACAGTTCGTCCGCGGCGAAGCGCGGTTCGACAGGCGCGCGCACGGCCAGCGGCTGCTTCTTGACCCGGTTCAGCGATCCGACGATGTCGCGGGCGATAGCCAGGGCGTGCGCGTCGTTCTCCGCGAAGTGATCCGCGACGCCGGACACCGCAGTGTGTACGTCCGCGCCGCCCAGCGCCTCGGCGTCGACCACTTCACCGGTGGCGGCTTTGACCAGCGGCGGGCCGCCGAGGAAGATGGTGCCCTGCTCGCGAACGATGATGGTCTCGTCGCTCATCGCGGGCACATAGGCGCCACCCGCGGTGCATGAGCCCATGACGACGGCGATCTGCGGGATACCCTGCGCGCTCATGCGCGCCTGGTTGTAGAAGATGCGGCCGAAGTGCTCGCGGTCGGGAAAGACTTCGTCCTGCAGCGGCAGGAACGCGCCGCCGGAATCGACCAGGTAAATGCATGGAAGGCGATTCTCCATCGCGATTTCCTGGGCACGCAGGTGTTTTTTCACCGTCATCGGGAAATAGGTGCCGCCTTTGACCGTAGCGTCGTTGGCCAGTACGACGACTTCCTGTCCCATGACCCGGCCGATACCTGCGATGACGCCCGCCGCCGGTGCGGCATCGTCGTACATGCCGTGCGCCGCGAGCGGAGCGATTTCGAGAAACGGAGAGCCGGGGTCGAGCAGGGCGCGGATGCGCTCCCGGGGCAGCAGTTTGCCGCGCGCCACGTGTTTTTCGCGCGCCTTCGCGCCGCCGCCTTCCGCCGTCCGCTTCAGCGTGTCGCGCAGGTCGTCGGTGAGTGCGCGCAGGCGGAGGCTTGCCGCCTGGAACTCGGAAGAACGGGTATCGAGCTGCGAATCGAGAATGGGCATGGGGACATTCGCGCGAGGACTAAACGAACATCATAACGGGGCGGACCCGAAGGAAAACGCTGCAACGCGCCAAGAAAAAAGGGCCGCCCGAAGGCGACCCTCTTTCGTCCGTAAGCCGTGAGGCTTACTTCTTGGTGCTGTCGTCCTTAGCGCTGTCAGCGTTGGAAGCAGCGTCCTTCGCCTGGTCAGCCGACTTGTCGGCCTGATCAGCAGCGTTGGAAGCGGCGTCCTTGGCAGCCTCGGAAGCGCCACCGGCGGTCGAGGCCGAAGCGGCCTGCGAAGCCTGAGCGGCAGCGTCCTTGGCCTGGTCAGCGGACTGCTGAGCCTGGTCGGCAGCCTGCGACGTGGCGGCATTGGCCGACTGGTCGGCGGCCTGCTGGGCCTTGTCAGCCTGCTGCTGGGCGTCGGAAGCCGACTTCTGGGCGTCCTGCGCGGAATCCTGCGCGCCGTTGCTGCAAGCTGCCAGAAGCGCGACGAGCGCAGAGGCGAGAAGGGTACGCGTAAAATTCATTGTGTTTCTCCTTAGCCGTGGAATGCCGTGAGGCGGGCGTATTAATAGCCTAGTTGTCGTGACATAGCTATAAACCTCATCGTGCCGCTTCAGTGGGCATTAAAGCCCATGTATTTGGCGTGATCACGTTTCGGTGCGAGCTTTATCCCTTCGACCCCGGTTTCACACCAGTTCGATGGCGATTGCCGTTGCCTCGCCGCCACCGATACACAGCGCGGCGACACCCCTTTTTGCGCCACGGGCCGTCAACGCATTGAGAAGGGTGACCACGATGCGGGCGCCGCTTGCGCCGATCGGGTGGCCCAGTGCGCATGCGCCGCCGTGGACGTTGACCTTGTCGTGCGGCACGTCCAGCTCGCGCATGACCGCCATCGGCACCACGGCGAACGCCTCGTTGATTTCAAACAGATCGACGTCGCCGACGGACCAGCCCGCCTTCGCGAGCACCTTCGAAATGGCGCCGACCGGCGCCGTGGTGAACCACTCCGGCTCCTGCGAATGCGTGGCGTGGGCGACGATACGAGCCAGCGCGGTGACGCCACGCGCCTTTGCCTCATCGGCGGAAAGCAGCACGAGCGCGGCGGCGCCGTCGGAGATGCTGGAGGAGCTGGCGGCGGTGATCGTGCCGTTTTCCTTGCGGAAGGCGGCGCGCAGGGTCGGGATTTTAGCGGTATCGGAGCGGCCCGGCTGTTCGTCCTCGGCGAAGTCCTGCGGGCCCTTGCGACCCTGCACGGTGACCGGAACGATCTCGCCAGCGAACGCGTCGGCCTTCTGCGCCGCCTGCGCGCGTTCGACCGAAGCGATCGCGAAGGCGTCCTGCTCTTCGCGGGTGAAGTGGTACTTGTCCGCGCACCGTTCGCCGAACACGCCCATCGACTGACCGTCGTACGGGTTGGTCAGCCCGTCCCACGCCATGTGGTCGACCAGCTGACCGTCGCCATAGCGGATGCCTGTGCGCGCGTTGACCATGTGCGGCGCGTTGGTCATGGACTCCATGCCACCCGCGACGACGATGGAAGCCGACCCGGCCTTGATCAGGTCGTGGGCCAGCATCATGGCCTTCATGCCGGAACCGCACACCTTGTTGATGGTGGTGCAGCCCGCCGAGGTCGGCAGGCCGGCCTGGAGAGACGCCTGGCGCGCGGGCGCCTGGCCGAGATTCGCGGGCAGCACGCAGCCCATGATCACTTCACTGACATCGGCCGGCGCGATGCCGGACTGTTCGAGCGCCGCCTTGATGGCGACCGAGCCGAGCGTGGGCGAGGGGACGCCGGTGAACTGACCGAGGAAAGAACCGATGGCGGTGCGCTTGGCACCCGCGATGACGATCTCAGACATGGGGACTCCGTGGGACATCGTATGGCCGCCCTGGGGAGGACGGAAACCGGTCGAGTATCGCAGTGGCAGCAGGGGAGGGGCAATCTGCGCTGCGACACGCCCCTGGGCGGCCCCGCGATGCCGTGCCGGCGGCAGTTTTCACGGACGGGTTCAATATTTTGCCGACTGGATGAGATTTTTCGCAAAGTCGTGTGGCACCATCCGTTCCACATGTCCGCCAGAGTCGGCGTGGGACATTGACGTCTGAAATCAGGGGTATAACGTGAATACGACGAATCTGCTGCGTCAGCGCGAGCTTGCGCTGGCCGTGTGCGTGAGCCTGGGTCTGACCGCCTGCGGTGGCGGCGGCAGCAGTGCGCCGAGCCGCAACATTCCACAGGTGGTGGCGCCCCAGACGCCGCAGACGCCAAGCCCTCCGGTCGACCAGCCACCGGTGGATATCCAGCTGACCGCGACAGGTGCGAACGCCGCGCATGCCGCGGGCCTGACCGGTTCGGGCGTCGCCATCGGCATCGTCGACAGCGGCGTCACGGCGGCGAGCCCGGCGCTTTCCGGCCGGGTGACCAACAAGTTCACTTACGTCGATCCGGGCACCAACAACCTCAAGGTCGACGATGTTGTCGGACACGGCACCGCCGTGGCCGAAATCGCCGCGGGCAAGCCGTTCGGCCAGTTCGCCGGGGGCATCGCTCCCGATGCGACGATCGTCTCCGCGCGTATCGTCAGCGATACGACGCCGAAGGACGACGGTTCGGGCAAGGGCAACAAGGTGACTTCGGCGGATCCGCTCGGCACGGTCAACGAAGCCGTGTTCCAGGCGGGAGCGCGTATCTCCAACAACTCGTGGGGCGGCTTGTACTGGGACGCGTCCGATGCGGCCACCACGGCCAGCTTTGCCGATGCGTATAAACACGCTGCGCTTTCCTCCAGCGGAACGGTCTACGTATTCGCGGCCGGAAACGATGGCGCGGCGAATCCGTCCGATATCGCGGCGCTGCCGCTTCGCGCGCCTTCCGTGGCGGGCGGCTGGATCGCCGTTGTCGCTCTGAACAGCCACGACACGAGCCAGATCGCCTCGTATTCGAACCGTTGCGGAGACGCGAAGGCGTTCTGCATCGCGGCGCCGGGTGAGGTGCTGACACTGGCCGCGTCGTCGACCGCCGCCAGGCCGGCCTACCAGGTGTGGACCGGTACGTCGCTCGCCGCCCCCAGGTCGCCGGCGCGGCGGCCGTCCTCCTGCAGACCTTTCCGCATTTCGACAACGAAGCGCTGGCCGACCTCATGTTCAGCACGGCCGACGATCTGGGCGATCCCGGTGTCGACGCCATTTATGGGCACGGCCGCCTCAACCTCGGCAAGGCGATGCTTGGCCCGGCGAGGCTCGATCATTCCTTCCGCGCGGACATCGGCTCGGCCAACGTAACGTTTTCGAACGACATTTCCGGCGACGGCCTCAACGTCTACGGTAGCGGCAAGCTGACCATCACGGGCACGAATACGTTTTACGCGCTGAATGCGCAGGACACGACGACCGTAGAGGTCATGAAAGACCTTCCCGCGGCGCGAATCACCGTGCAGGACGTGGGAGCGAAGCTCATCGTGCACGGCGATCTCGGACAGGGCCAGACCAACGGCTTCCGCGACAGCGTGGACGTCAACGGCACGCTCGAACTGACGGCGCATCCCACCCAGATAAAGGCGGATCTCGGGCTTTACGGGCCATCGCGTCTTTCGCTGCTCCTCGGCGCTCCCGTGAACGTCGCCGGCGCCGTACGGATTTTTGGCGGCGATCTGTATGTCGCCGGCGCCGTGCCCGGCTACACGGTGACCAGTCACCAGTCACTGGTCACCGCTGATTCGGTGACCGGCACGTTCACCAGCACGACGTTCGCGCAAGGCGTCTTCCTGTCATCGACGGTCCAGTACGCACCTAAGGAAATCTGGCTCGACACGACCAGCCTGAGCGTGACCGCCGTGGCGAACTCGAATGCGGTGATGGCGCGCTCGGCCGCGGCGACGACCTCGGCGACGCGCCTTGACGGAGCCTTCCAGCAGATCGAGGGCTCGCTGGCGGGCCCGGTGGCGGCGGCATCCGCGCCGCCCGTGACGACGCTCGTCGCCGCCGGCCAGATCCAGCAGTCGCGCACGGACGCGGTGGCGAGGGCCTCGCTGGAGTCTCTCTCCGGCCAGCTGTATGCCGCTGGCACCGCCGTGACGCTCGCCGGTATCGATGCCAGCAACGACGCGCTGATCTCACACCTGGACCAGCAAGGCTCTGGTGCGTGGACGCAGTCCCTCGATTCACGCGGGGGCATGAGCCGCGGCGGGTTCGGCAACGTCGGTTTCAACCTCAACGGTGGCCTGGTCGGCAACGACATCCGTCTCGGCCTCAACGGCTTCGCCGGCGTCGCCGTCGCGCAGATGTCGAGCCACGGCCAGCTCGACGGCAGCTTCGATCGCCAGCGCAGCCGTTCCACCGCCGGCATGTTCTATGCCGGCTCGCGTGGCGCCAACTGGTACGGGGTGGGGCAGTTCGGCTTCGGCAGTTTCCGTGGCGACATGCGCCGCCTGCTGCGTTTCGGCGACCAGGCCGCGTTCGCGGGCAGCGACCAGAACGGCAGCTACCAGTCCGCTTACGGCGAGGTCGGCTTCCGCAGCCATGCGGGCGCGTTCACGCTCACGCCGTTCGCCAACGTCGAGTACGCGAGCATCCGCCGCGATGGTTTCTCGGAAACCGGTGGCGACGGCTTTGGACTGACCGCCGATGGCCACACCACCTCGCGCTGGCAGGCGGGGTTCGGGCTTCGCGCGGGCGGTTCGTGGCTCACCACGCGCGGTGCGCTACATCTGGATGCGAAGCTGGGTTGGCAGAATGCGTTCGCGACGAAGGGCGAGGTCTTCGCGGCACGCTACACGGGCTTTTCGCAGTGGGCGCCGGTCGACGGCATCGGCCTGTCGCGCCGGGCCGGCACGGCAGGCGTGTCGCTCGGCTGGGACATGACGGCCAGTACCCAGCTGGGCTTCAACGTCGACCAGCGTTTCGCGGACCGCGATCACTCGCGTTCGGCGAACGCGAGTTTCCGGATGAACTGGTAGGCCGGCGGATTACGACTTGCCGTGGAACAGTTCACGGCCGATCAGCATGCGACGGATCTCGTTGGTGCCGGCGCCGATCTCGTAGAGCTTGGCGTCGCGCAGCAACCGGCCCGCCGGGAATTCGTTGATGTAGCCGTTTCCGCCCAGTGACTGGATCGCTTCCAGGGCGACCTTCACCGCGTTGGTCGAGGCGTTGAGCAGGCAGGCGGCGGGGTCGATGCGCGACTTCACCCCGTTGTCGAACTGCTGGGCCACCATGTAAGCGAACCCGCGTGACGACTGCAGCGCGGTGTACATGTCCGCGACCTTGCCTTGCATCATGCCGAACGTACCGATCGGCGCGTTGAACTGCTTTCGCTCGCGGACATACGGAAGCACGAGATCCACCGCCGCCTGCATGATGCCGATGGGACCGCCGGACAGCACCAGGCGTTCGGTGTCCAGCCCGCCCATCAGCACGCGCACGCCTTCGTTCACTTCGCCGACGATGTTTTCGGCGGGAATCTCGCAGTTGTCGAACACCAGTTCGCAGGTGTTGGAGCCGCGCATGCCCAGCTTGTCGAGTTTCTGCGCCGTCGAGAAACCCTTCATGCCCTTCTCGACGATGAATGCGGTCATGCAGCGGCTGCCCGCGGGGCGCGGGGCGGTGCGCATGTAGACCAGCAACACGTCGGCGTCGGGACCGTTGGTGATCCACATCTTGGTGCCGTTGGCCACCCACTTGCCGTCGATCAGTTCGGCCTTGCAGCTCATCGATCCGACGACGTCCGAACCGGCGCCCGGCTCGCTCATCGCCAGCGCGCCGACCCACTCGCCGGTCGCGAGTTTCGGAAGGTACTTGCGACGCTGTTCGTCGTTGCCGTTGTGGTAGATGTTCTGCACGCAGAGATTGGAGTGCGCACCGTAGGACAGACCGACCGAGGCCGACGCGCGCGAGATCTCCTCCATCGCGATCATGTGCGCAAGAAAGCCCAGGCCGGAGCCGCCGTATTCCTCGGGAATGGTGATACCGAGCAGGCCCATCTCGCCGAACTTGCGCCAGAGGTCTTCCGGAAACACGTTTTCGCGATCGATGCGATCCGCGCGCGGTGCGATTTCCTTGTCGGCGAACGCGCGGACGCTTTCACGCAGGAGGTCGAGGTCGTCGCCGAGGGAGAACGGGCGCATGGTGCAACTCCGGAAAAGGGATGGGGAAACCTGCCCATCGTAGCGTGCGCACGCCGTCAAGCCACGGCGCGACGCAGCAATCAGGCCTTCGGAATGGCCGCGATACGGTCGTGCACTCGGATCAGCAGCAGGCACTGGCGATCGACCAGGCGTACCGTTTCGGCGCCCAACATGACCCGCTTCGACGTGCCGACCAGGAGCGCCGGCGTGCCGAGCGGCGGTGCGACCGTGCCGGTGCGGATGTGCCCCGCCAGGGCGTCGAAGCCGTGGGTAATGTGGCGAGCCAGCGCCTGCAGCGCCAGCGCGTCGTCCGCCGGCAGGGATTGCCGGTGTGCACCCAGGGTCGACAGGTGGGACAGTCCCGCCTGAAGTGCCGTGAGCAGGCGAAGGGCACGCTCACCGAGATCGCGCGAATGGCCGGGTTCGCCCAGTAGTTCCGTGACATTCCCGGCCACGGCGGCCTGTGCCGCGTGCGCATCCCGTCGGGCGATGCGATAGGGCAGGTCGTCCACCTTGCCGTGAGCGTACTGGTCGGCGATCCGCTCCAGGTAGCGTCCATAGGCCAGCAAGGCATCGGCCACGATGTCGTCGAGCCGGCGCACCCGCCAGTCGGGCAGCACGAAGCGAATGACCGCGGCGGCGACCACCGCGCCGAGCAAGGTATCGAGCAGTCGCGGACCGATGGCGTCGTACCCGGCACCGACGCGATCGAAGCAGAGCAGCACGAACAGCGTGATGACGCCGGTCGCCAGCGCATAACGGCGGAGCCGGAAGGCGAAGAACGCGGCACCTGTCGCCACGAGCACCGGCAGTCGCCAGTCGCCCGGCGGCAACAGACGCAGCAGCGCCCAGCCGACGACCAGCCCGGCCGTGGTGCCGGCGATACGCTGGACCATGCGACGTCGCGTGGCGCCATAGCTGGGCTGACAGACGAACAGCGTCGTCAGGAGAATCCAGTAGCCGTGGGTCGGGTGCAGGCCAAGCATCAACGCGTAACCTGCGAGCATACCGATCGCCAGGCGCATGGCATGACGAAAATGCATCGAGCGGCGGTTCAGACGGAGGCGCACCCTGCCCAATGCTTCGCGGATCGACGCGGGCTCGTTGCCCTGCAACGAAATGTCGGCGTCCTCGCGCAGGCTGCCTTCGTCTTCGATGCCGGCTTGGAGGCGGTCCATGTTGCTCAGCAAGGCCGACAACGCGTCGTCGATCGCTTCGTCCGGCGGGTCGCTGCGGCGGCGGTACGCCAGCGCCTCGCGCAGGTCGTCCAGTGCGGCGCGCGGCAAGGCAATGGATCGCAGCGGAGCGACCTCGCGAATCGCATCGGCGCGCTCGCGACAGGCGATGGCCTGCAATCGCAGAAGTCGTCCGAAGCGGAACATGAGGTCGCTGTGGTAGAGCGCGCCTGCCAGTTCGTCGTACGGGTAGTGCGACGAGCTGATCCGCTCGTGGATGTCCTGGGCGACGAAGAACATGCCCAGACGAGCCGCGGAACGCCCGCGTGGCTGGCGGCGTCCGATGCGATCGAGCAGCGCGATGCGCGCAGCGGTCAGCGCTTCCACCGTGCGCAGGTTGCGCTTCGAGAACTCGATGTGCAGCGCGTCGCGATCGAGGCCGCGTACGGGTTCGAACAGCGCCGCCTTCGCCTCGATCAACGCGGCCAGCGATTCGAACAGCCGGGCGAGTGCATGGCGGACCGCACGCTGAGGTGCGAGCGCACTCCACAGCAGTGAGAGCGATCCGTACCATGCCGCGCCGGCGAGGATCGCCAGCGTGCCATGCCAGCCGCCAGCTGCCGCGCCTGCGCTGTCGGTGGCGATCATGGTGTAGACCGAGAGGATCAGCGTGGCCGTGGCGATCGTGGCGTATCGCCCGCTGGCGGCACCGAGCATGACAAGAAGAAACGTGCCCACCGGCAGCAGTATCGCGAACAGCGGTGGCGTGCCGATGCAGGCCTTCACCGCGGCCGCGGCGAGCGCGAAGCACAGCAAGGTCACGATCAGCCCGCGCAGGCGGCCCCGCCAGGCGTCATCGGTCTCGGCCAGAGCGCAGGCGATGGCGCCGAGCAGCGCGGGGACGATCGCCTCGGCCGGGCCGGCGAGCGTGCACCATAAGGCGATGCCGGTCAGTGCGAGGAGCACCCGCATGACATCGGCGAAGCGGTCGGATTCTGCCAGGTGACGTAAGGAGAGCATGGCCTTAGCTTAGCCCGCTACCGCGCCGGCGCGAGCCGGTCCTCCTGGCGATATTTTGTCGCGGAGCTCCTCAGCAAAGCCCGCCATTCACCGCCAGCACCTGTCGCGTGATGTAACCCGCTTCCGGACTGACCAGAAAGCGTACCGCCGCCGCCACTTCTTCCGGCGTACCCGTACGCTCCATGGGAATCACCTTGAGAATCTGCTCCACCGGCACCTCGGGGTCGAGCATGTCCGTGTCGATCAGGCCCGGCGCCACACAGTTCACCGTGATCTTGCGCTTGGCCAGCTCGACGGCCAGTGCCTTCGCCGCGCCGATGACACCGGCCTTGGACGCGCTGTAGTTCACCTGTCCCCGGTTGCCGATGATGCCCGAGACCGACGTGATGCAGACGATACGGCCCGGCTTGCGCCGACGGATCATCGGCATCACCAGCGGGTGCAGCACGTTGTAGAAGCCATCGAGGTTGGTCCGCAGCACCTGGTCCCAGTCGTCGGAGGTCAGTCCGGGGAACGCGCCGTCACGGGTGAGGCCGGCGTTGCAGACCACGCCGTAATACGCACCGTTTCCGGCGACGTCCGCCTCGAGAGCGGCGGCGGATGCCGCGCGGTCCGAGATGTCGAACTGCACGACGCGGGCGTTGCGGCCCCTGGCGACGATCTGCGCGACGACGGCGTCGGCTTCCTCCCGGCGTGAGCGGCAATGCACCACGAGGTCGTAACCGGCGTCCGCGAGATTCAACGCGATCGCGCGGCCGATGCCACGGCTGGAGCCGGTGACGAAGATGGTGTCGGTCATGGTGGAGTACCTCTGGAGTCGAGACGATTGTGGCGAGGGTCGAGAAAGGGTGTCGGGTCCGGCGGGCTGAACACGGTCAGGCGTGCCTCGGCATGCAGACCTTCCGCGTCGATACGGCAGGCGAACGCACCCATGCCTTCCTCATCATGAAAGTGGCGTACGGCTTCGATGCGCAGCAGTGCCCCGGTCGCGAACGTATCGACATCCGCGCGGTAGGCCCGTGTGCCCAGGAGAAAGCCGGGCCTGACCTGACCGCCCGCCGTCAGCACCTGGCAGCCGTTCCACGCGGCGATGGTCTGGGCCATCAACTCGACGCCCGCCCACGCGGGGAGACCGGTCGCTTCGACAAAGGCATCGCCGCGTCGGACGAGACGTTCGCAGACGACACGATCGGCATCCCATTCCACGACACGGTCGAGCAGAATCATGCGACCGGCATGCGGCAGCAGGGTTTCGACAGGCCAGATCGTCATGTCGCGTCCGCCAGGATCAGGCTCGCGTTGTTACCGCCGAACGCGAAGGAGTTGCTCATCAGGTGACGTGTGCCCGCTGGCGACCGGTCACCGACCGTTGTGAAATGCAACGGGGGCAGGGCGGGATCCGTCCCGCCATCCCATACGTGCGGTGGCAGCCGGCGTCCCGCATCGGTCAGCGCCAGCCAGCAGAAGGCGGCTTCCAGGGCGCCGGCCGCGCCGAGCGTGTGGCCAGTCAGGGCTTTGGTCGAGGAACACGGAACCGGCCGCGCGAAGGTATGCGCGACGGCGTGGCTCTCCATCGCGTCGTTATGTTCCGTCGCCGTGCCGTGCAGGTTGACGTAATCGATGGCGCTCGCCTCGATCCCGGCCGACGCGAGCGCGCGACGCATCGCTTCGGCCGCGCCACGGCCGTCAGGTGCCGGTGAGGACATGTGGTATGCATCCGAGCTAGCGCCACCGCCGACGAATTCGACCTCGGCGGCGTCCCGGGTCATGAGAAACAGCGCGGCGGCCTCACCGATGTTGATACCGCGCCGTGAAAGCGAGAAGGGCACGCAACGCTGTCCGTCGGTGGCTTCGAGCGCATGGAAGCCGTGCGTCGCCAGACGGCACAGCGTGTCGGCACCGCCGCAGATCACGGCGTCGCACAGGCCGAGGCGCAACAGGCGTCGCGCGCTGAGCAGCGCGCGGGCGCCTGACGTACATGCCGTCGAAATGCCGTAGGCGGGACCGGCGATGCCGAGCCATTCGGCGAGAAAGGCCGCGGGTGCGCCCAGTTCCTGATCGGAATAACGGTAAGCGTCCGGCCACGTGCCGGTCTGCGTGCGGGTGGCGATATGGCCGGTCGCCTCCTCGATTCCCGTGGTACTGGTGCCGATCACGACGCCCACGCGGTCGGCACCATAGCGGGCGATCGCGTCACTCAGTTCGGTTTCGATTTCCTGTGCGGCGAGCAGCAGAAGGCGATTGTTGCGCGTGTCACGCGCTCCCATGCCCTGCGGCATCGACGGCAGAGGATCGACGACCTCGCCGAGGGGAAGCGTCCGGCCGGGCGCCCAGCCATCGATATCGCGCAACCCGCGCGTGTCTCCGGCAAACAGCGCCTCCGCGACGGCGGCCTTGCCCGCGCCCAGCGAGCAGGTCACGCCCAGTGCGTTGAGATAGGTCTTCATACGGCGTCGAGCGGCTTCCACGCGGCCACGTTGACCAGCGTTTCCTCGCGCTTGCCCGGCGGTGGCGGATTCCTGATACCCCAGCGCTCCAGCAGGCCGAAGTCCTTCGACCGGCTCCACCACAGATACGGCAGAGAGACGTTGCGCGGCTCGAAGCGGAAGCCGCGCCCGCGGATCATCGCAAGGTATTCGTCGGCGGTTTTCTGCACGTGCATCGGGTGGCGGAAGAACCAGCGAATCACCCACGTATCGATGTACGCCTTGGTCGACTCCGCGAACAGCAGCAGACCGCCGGGCTTCAGTACGCGCCAGAATTCATCGAGGGCGCGTTCCTGCTCCACCAGGTGATGAAATGTCTGATGACAGAACAGCACGTCCACGCTGGCGTCGGGCAGATCGATGCGCGCGCAGTCGGCGACCATCAGCGTGACGTCGATGTCTTCGCGTCGGGCCTCCGCCCTCGACAGCTCGATGCTGTGCGGGTCGGCGTCGAGGCCCAGCATGCGCGCCGGGCGGAACGCGTCGCGCAGATATCGGAACGAGCGCCCCTGGCCGCAGCCGACGTCGAGCAGTGTGCCGCCTTGCGGCAGCGGCTCACCGATCAGGCGCTTGTGGTCGTTGATGGCGACACGCAGCACGTGGTGCTGCCAGGTATGGGTGCGCAGGAAGACGAAACCGATCCGGGTTTCTTCGACGTACGTGGCGCTGGCGTATTTCATGACAGGCATTCCATTCGATCAGGGTGACGACGTGCGGGCCAGCCGGCGTTCGACGTCGTCGGTGAAGACTCGGGGCGAGACGAGCTGCATTTCGCCATCGGGGACGCTGACCGCGACCTGGATGGTGCTGGCGCGTGTGAGCCGTGCGCCGGTGATGGCGTCGCTGAGCGTGTAGTGGATCTTGAGCCGGTTCTGCCACTCGATCAGGTCGGCGCGCACGGTGAGCTTCTGGCCGAAGCGTGCGGCCTGCGCGTAGCGCAGCTGGAGGTCGATGATGGGCCAGGCGAAGCCTGTTTCCTTCATGCGCACGTAATTGTGGCCGACGTCGTCGAGCAGGGCGCAGCGCGCCACCTCGAGGTACTTCACGTAGTGGCCGTGCCAGACCACTTCCATCGAATCGACGTCGAAAAAGGGCACGATGACCTCGATCTCGGTCGCGAGCACACCGTTAGCGCGCATGGGGAGCTCCGTTCGTACCTTGCCAGTACGGGTGAAAATTGAACCATTGAAGCGGAGCGTCGAGGCAACGGGCGGCCAGCCAGTCGGCATAGCGCGCGACCGCCTCCTGAATGAGGCCGGCGCGGCGGGCACGATCCCAGGCGGCGGCATCCTCGAAGCGACGCAGATGAATGCGATAACGCGAGCCGTGCTTGAGACAGCAGACCACGTTGACCGGGCAGCGCAGCATGGCGGCCATCAGCCACGGGCCCTGAGGGAAGCGGGCTGGCGCGCCGAGGAAATCGGCCTCGACCGTGCGGGCACCGTGTGGGGGCACGCGGTCGCCGGCGATGGCGATCCACTCACCGCGATCCAGCCGTTGCGACAGATCCATCATGGTGGCGGTGTCCAGGTCGCCCACATGCATCAGCCGCAGTCGCCGATCGCCGGACTCACCGAGCAGCCGGTTGAAGTGCGCCGCGTTGGGCAGGTACATCAGCACGTTGAGCGCCACGCCCTCTCCGATCTCGGCCATGGCGCGGCACACGTCGAGGTTGCCCAGATGGGTGCAGATGAGGATCTGGCCGCGCCCGCCGCCGATCAGCGCGTTGCGTACGCCGTCCGGATCGTCCATGTCCACGGATGACAGGCGGAGCTTGCCGCGCCAGACGTCGAAACGGTCGAGCATGCAGTCGCCGAAAGCACGGTACTGTGCGAAGGCCGCGCGTCGACGCGGGAAGAGATCCGTACGACCGCTCCAGGCGGCGAGGCGCCGCTGGTAGTCGGCCACGTTGCGTCGCGTGGTTCGCCCCGTCACGTAGAAATAAAGCACCACCAGCCAGATGACCGGCGTGGCGAGGCCACGACCCAGCAGGCGCACCGCGATCGCGGTGAGCTTGAGGCCGAGGAAACTGCCGCGTTCCTTCTGCGCGGTCCAGTGTCCGCTGGCAGCGGAATCAGACATGCGCGCCGTCCAGGCGCAGATACGCGGATGAGACGGGCTCCCCGTTCATGCGATACGCGAACTGCAGGCGACCGCGCTCCTTATCGTGGCGGAGCAGCAGTTGTGGCCGGTCGCCCGGCCGAAGCAGGCGCTGGAACTTCAGTGCATCCATGCCACGACACGTCGTCGGCGTACCCAGACGAACAGCGGCGAAAGACAATGCCCAGCCGACCTGCAGCACGCCCGGCACGACCGGCGCCTCGGGAAAGTGCTCGGCGAAGCAGGCCAGATCGAGCGGAAGCTCCAGATCGATGACCACGCCCTCATCGTCACGATGCTCGCCGAGCACGACGGGCTCCGTCGGAAGCCCGGCCCGCAGTGCGTCGTCGATGTGCTGCGTGCCCGGCAAGTCGGCGACGAAACGCCAGACCAGCGGCGTCGACAGGGCGTCGTCGCCGGCGGCCTGTTGGCCCAGCTCGTTGAGCAGGCCGGTGCGTCCGTGGCGAAGCAGGGCGGTGCGGCCCGCGGCACTCAGCGCGACAACCATGCCCGGGCCCTTCTTGCCGGCGTAGCCACCCGCCGCACCGGCAACCCAGGGATGGGAACGCAGCCGTGAGGCGGCGGCGTCCATGGGCGCCTTGTTGATCCGCCGACGCAGACGCTGGCGCAGGATCCACTCGCCGAGGAAAAGCACGCCCATGACCGAGTAAGCCAGGATGCCGTTGTAGAAGGTCCACCACGACAGCGGCGCCCATCCCGCCAGCAGCGCGGAGGCGGTGCCATTGAGAAAGAAAAAACCCACCCACACCGAGGTGACCTTGCGTGTATACGCGACAGCCACCGGAGGCAGGTCGGGCTCGGTGACGCGCGCGATCCGCTCGATCATCGGCGGCCCGAACTTCAGGCTGAGGCCGAACGCGCCGAAGAGCAGCGCGCAGATCAGGCTCGGGTACCAGCGCAGCAGGCGCTCTTCGCCTCCGAAGGCGAGGACGGTGCAATAGATCAGCGTGATGCCGAGCATCCATCCGCCGCCGGGCTGACGCAGGAGCGCAGGCGCGCGGATCAGCCACAAGCCGCCCAGGATCAGGCCGAATACCGGTGTGGACACGTGGTCCATGCCGAAATAGACGATGAACGGAAAGAGGATGCCGACGATGACCAGCACCATGTCGCTCAGTTTACGCATGACTCGCCGTTCGCTTTGACGTAGAGGGCCAGACGGTGGACCGTTTCGAAATGTCGGCGTGCATCGCGCGAATCCGAGGCGATCTTCAGTCCATATCGGGTCTGCAGGGCGAGTGCGAGTTCGAGCGCATCGACGGAATCCAGGCCGAGCCCTTGCCCGAACAGGGGCTGGTCCGCTGCGATGTCGTCCACCGTCAGGTGATCGAGTGCGAGTGTCTCGATGATGAGGCGGGCGATATCCCGCTCCAGGTCGTTCATGGCTTCCGTTCCCTGGCGTAGAGGCTGTGGAGGTGTTCGTTGAGACGGCGCGAGGCTATCGGCGCCGGGGTGTCTTCGCTGAAGGCTCGCACATCGAGGTCGTCACCGACGCGTATACGCACGTGCACGCGCCGGTCCGGCACGTGATACCAGCGATCCGCCTTGGTCAGCGTGGTCGGCTCGACGGTGATGTAGACGGGCGTGACGATCCGCGCGCCACGTACGGCGATGGCCGCCGCGCCGCGATGGAAGACCGGATCCTGCCCGGGCGTGGTACGCGTGCCCTCGGGAAAGACGATAAGCGTCTGGCCCTCACGCAACACGCCCGCCGCCCTTTCCAGCATCTCGGCGCTGCCGTCGTTGCTGATGTACTGGGCAACCGTCACCGGTCCGCGCATGTACGGATTCTTCCACAAGCTGTGTTTCACGATGCAGTTGGCGTCGGGCACGTGACCGAGCAGATACACGACGTCGATCAGCGATGGATGGTTGGCGACGATCATCTGGCCGGGCTTCCCCAGCCGCTCGCAGCCCTCGAAGTGCAAATCGACGACGCCCATGCGGCACATGAACCGCGAGTGGAGCCAGAAGGCGCGGCCGACGGTACGCCGCGCACGACGGCGTCGCACCGATGCTTCGCCGGGCCAGCGCAGAACCACGGGCAGGACGATCCCGCGGAGCAGGAGGCCGCCGATGCCGAACAACGCGAAGCTGAGCGCGGTGCCGATGAAGCGCCAGGCCCAGGCGTCGCGGCGTCGTTTCACGCTATGGGCTGCCAGGTCCATCGTCGTGTCTTCCACGGGTGGTCGAGGGAAGCGCCATGGTGCAGCGCACGGATAAAGCGCAGGGCATGCTGGCCGTCCACTGGCGCGGTCGCGTCGATGTTGCCGCGCAGGGACAGCTGCCAGCGCGCGCCGTCCCCGGGCATACCCGCCCGGGACACGCGCAACGCGACGGCGTATGAGAACGGCACGTCGTCGATCCAGCCGTCGTAAGCGACCGGCGGCCGCTCCTCCGCGACGACGACGATGACCGTCGGGGCACCGTCATCGAGCAGCGCCGCGGCTTCCACCATGGCGTGCTCGAAGGTATCGCCCTCACCCGCGATGGCGACGGATTCGTCGCGCTGGCCGCGCAGGATCGACCACTGCCCGGCGATCGCGTTGTGGACGGAAAGTCCGAAGCGGGTCGGTGACAGGGGGGCGTCGCGGCCGATCTCCTCGAGCATGGCGAAGGTATGCGTGGTTTCGCCGTGCCGCGAGGCGTAGACGAAGGGCAGCTGCTCGTCCTCGGCGCATAACGGCCACGCGGTGTGCATGACGATGCGCGCAAGGCGGCTGAGTCGCCGGCGCTGCATCGGCGGCACGAAATCGCAGGCGGGCTGCTGGCCCGTATCGGCGGGCACATGCGGGGCCGAGGCCCAGTGCGCCCACGCATCGGCGTCCTCGATGCCGGGCGCCCACGCGCGCCAGTCGTCGATGCGCAGGGAGATCATGCGCCAGCCCCGTCGAACCGGCGCACGACCAGCGCCGCACAGCTGCCGCCGAAGCCGAACGTGTTCGACAGGAAGCTGCCGATGCGCGCGGGGCGCTCTCCTTCGATCAGGGGCGCGTCGGCGAAGGCCTCGTCGAGTTCGCGCACGGGAGCGCCGCCCAGCAACACGCCGGCCTCCATCATCGCGATGCCCGCGATCGTGTCGAGCGCACCGGCCGCGGCCGGCGCGTGCCCGATCAGCCCCTTGATCGAGGACATCCACGGCACGGCGAACCCGCGGTCGCCGAACACGCGGCACAGCGCGTGCCATTCGGCGAGGTCGCCCTGGATCGTGGCACAGGCATGGGTGTTGATGTAGTCGGGGATCGTTCCCGCCAGGTCGATGGCCTGGTGCATGGCCTCGGCCATGCCACCGGCCTCCGGGCTGATCATCCCGTCAGGATCGGAGGCGGCACCGTAGCCCGCCATTTCGGCGAGGATCGTGGCGCCACGCGCCTGCGCATGCTCCAGCGATTCGAGCACGAGTACACCCGCGCCACCACCCAGCAGGATGCCGTCGCGGTCGGCCTCGTAAGGGGCGGACACGCGCTCGCCCGGAGCACTCGTCGTCGACAGCGCATTCATGACGTCGAAGCACATCGCGGCTTTGTCGTGCAGTTCTTCCGCGCCACCGCAGATGACGACGTCCTGCCGGCCCAGCTGAATCAACTCCATCGCCTGGCCGATCGCATGCGTGGCGCTGGTGCACGCCGAGCTGACGGTAAAGGCACGACCGCCGAACCCGAACGCGTGCGTGAGGGTTGCCGCGACCGCGCTGCCCATGCTGCGCGGAACGATGAAGGGCGACAGACGCGAGATGCCGCGCGCGTGGAACATGTCGAGACCGGCTTCGTATTCGCTCAGCGCGGCGGAGCCGCCCATGACGATACCGACATCGCGTTCGCGCAGCCGGTCCTCGTCGAGGCCGGCTTCGGCAAGGGCTTCGCGCGCCGCATGCCACGCGTACTCGGCCGCTTGCGGCAGATAACGACGCAGCTTGCGGTGCGGTGGTTCCAGCGCGGCGATATCCGCCGGCGCGCCCACCCGACAGCGCATGCCCAGCGTCGCGAAGTCGGGCATCTCGCGGAAACCCGCGCGCTGCGCGCGCAACCCGTCGAACAGCGCGCGACGGTCCGGTCCCAGACAGGACACCGCGCCCATGCCGGTGACGACGACGCGTCTCATCAATCGACCGCCCTGAAGATCAGCGAGGTGTTGATGCCGCCGAAGGCAAAGTTGTTGTTCATCACGTAACCCGTGCGGATCTCGCGACCCTGGCCCGTGACGAAATCGAGCGCCGCGCACTCGGGGTCCGGGGTGTCGAGATTGATGGTCGGCGCGAACCAGCCGCGACGCATCATCTCGATCGCCCACCAGGATTCGAGCGCGCCGCACGCGCCGAGCGTGTGGCCGACATAGCTCTTCATCGAGCTGATCGGCACGCCGCCGCCCAGCACGTCGGCGGTGGCATGGGTTTCGGCCACGTCGCCGCGATCGGTGGCGGTGCCGTGCGCGCTGACGTAGCCGATCGCGTCGGGCGTGAGGCCCGCATCGGCCAGTGCCATGCGCATGGCGGCGGCCATCGTTTCGCGCGTGGGCTGCGTGATGTGCTGGCCGTCGGAATTGGTGCCGAAGCCGACCACCTCGGCGTAGATCGTCGCGCCGCGAGCCATCGCGTGTTCGTATTCTTCGAGGATCAGCGTCGTCGCACCTTCACCGACCACCAGGCCGTCGCGCTTGGCATCGAACGGGCGAGGCGTGAGTTCGGGTGAATCGTTGCGCGTGCTCGTCGCGAACAGGGTGTCGAACACCGCCGCCCCGGGGCCGGAGAGTTCCTCGGCACCGCCACAGAGCATCAGCGTCTGCTTGCCCTGCTGGATCGCCTCGTAACCGTAGCCGATGGCCTGGCTGCCGGAGGTGCATGCGCTGGAGGTGGTGATGATGCGACCGCGCAGGCCGAAGAACACGCCCACGTTGACCGCGGTGGTGTGCGCCATCATCTGGATGTAGCTGGTCGCGGTGACGCCCTGCATCGAACCGGTCTCGAGCATGCGCCCGATGGTCTTGGCCGGCGCGATGCTGCCGCCCGACGAGCCATACGCCACACCCATGCGGCCGTCGGTGATGGAGGGATCGTTGATCAGTCCCGCGTCGATCAGTGCGCGCTCGCTGGCGGCGACGGCCAGCTGGGCCACGCGGCCCATCGAGCGCACGTGCTTGCGCGACCAGTGCACGGGCATCGCGAAGTCATCGACCGGGCAACCCAGACGACCGTTGAGCGCGTCGAAATAATCCCATTCGCCCATGCGGCGAACGGCATTGTGGAAACCGCGAAGCCGCGCCTCGATGGCATGCCAGTCGTGGCCCAGCGGCGTGATGCCACCGAAACCGGTGACGACGACGCGTTTGAGGGTGCGCGCTACCGGTGCGTGTGCGGCGGTGTTCATGCGGATGACTTCTTCGGTGCGGGGACGCTCACCGGCGCGATCAACGCCGTGAAGCCGATCCCGAGGAGCAGGGTGAGGCCGAAATGTTGCAGCGCCGGCATCGTGCTGAGCGCGAGCAGACCGAACGAGAGCAGGGCGGTCACGGCGGACAGCAGAACACCGGCATAGGCTGCGCCGGGAATGTGCGCGGCATGCGGCTCGCCTTCGCGCAGGAACACCGCGTAGTTGGCGCCGACGCCGAGGACGAGCATCAGCGCCATGATGTGGAACAGCGTCAGCGGCTGGCCCAGGTAGCCCAGTGCCGCGACGCTGAAGACGATGCCGGCCAGCGGCGGCAGCAAGACGCGGCCGACCGCGCGTGGCCCGTAGCGCCACAGGAAAGCGAGACCGACGAGGGCGAGCGCGCCCCCGAGCCACACGTCCGCATAACCACGGTAGCGACCGAACAGGGCGGAAATGCTGGCCGGCTTGTCGACCAGCGACACGCCGGGCAGGCCCTCGGACGCCTGGCGCAGCAGCGTGACGTCGTCCTGGCCTTGCGGCACGACGATACTGCCGGTGCCGTGTGAGCCGCTCAGCCACAGGTAGCGGAAGGGTGTGTACGCCGGCATCGCAAGCCAGTCATCGAGCGTGAAGGCGCGTCCGGGGTACGCGGTGACGAACGATGCCATGCCCTGGGGCCTGAACCCGGCAGCGGCGAGCCACGCGTTCATACGGTCGGCCGGTGTGAACAGCGGGGCGAGCGCCGCGATGTTCTCGGCCTGCCGCTTGGCCGACGGCAGCATGGCGGTGATGCCCGTGAAGCCGGTGAGCTTGCCGTCCGCGATCCATGTCCGCAGTCGATCGGTCAGCGCTTCTTCGCGCTGGAGTACTCCCTCGGCGCTCGCACCCTCGACCAGCCAGAACTGCGTCCCGCCGCCGAAGCCGGCGACGTCACGGATTGAGCCCGTCTGTGCTTCGAGTGTCTTCGGCGGGGAGATCAGCAGATGGATATCGTCGTCGTGGCCGAGGCGCAGCCAGCCGGGTATCGCCGCGACAGCGAGCACCGCGAGCACGACCAGGGCGCGCCGGCCGGACGCGGCGCGCTGCCAGCCCAGTGCCAGCCGGACCAGCGCGGGCGACAGCGGCGCACGCGCGGGTTTCTGCGCCAGCGCGGGAAGCAGCCAGAAGACGCTGGCGCATGCCACCGCCATACCGGCCATGGCGAACACGGCCATCTGTTGCAGGGCAGGGAAGGGCACGATGCCGAGCAAGGCATAGCCCAGCAGCGACGTGGCCAGCGCGAGCAACAGCGCAGGGCGCACCTGGCGCACGCCACGCTCCGCGTTCCACGCGGCGCCGGTGTTGGCCCGCGCACACAGGTACTGGATCGAATAATCGACGGCCTCACCCAGCAAAGCGGCGCCGAAGACCAGCGTCAGCAGGTGCAGCTGACCGAACACCAGCACGGTGGCGACGATCGCACCGACCACGCCCAGCGCGGTGGAAAGAAAGGCGATCAGCAGCGGACGCAGCGAGCGGAACACGAGCAGCAACAGCACCGCGATGCCCACCGACGAGGCGATGCCGACCACGTGCGTGTCGCGCTCGGCCCCCGCACGGGCGGCAGCGGCGTAGAAGATCGCACCCGTGCGCTGCAGCGTGGTGCCGGGGTGCTTCGCGAGCATGGCGGACTCCGCCGTCGCCAGCGTGGCCAGGGCCTTCCGCTGCACCACGTCGTCGTACGAGGAGCCCTTCAGCGTGGCAATCACAAGCACATAGGTGGTGTCACCCTGGTGTGCCGTGAGCATGTCGTCCTCGGGGACGAGGGTGGAGCGGTTCCACGGCTGGCGATCGAGCCAGTGCTGCATCCAGCCGAACGGATCGTCGGTCAGTTTCGCGCCGACGTTCGCGCCGAACGGCTCGTTGAGCCGGCGCCTGAGCGCGGCGACCGCATCGAAGCCCGGGCTGGTAAGGGCGGCCCGGTCTTCGGGGGTGAGCAGGTGGAAGCGGAACGGGAGGAACGGCGTAACCAGCTGATCGAGATCGAACGGCGGCAGTTCGGCGATCACCGAAGCGAATACCGGATCCTTGCCCAGCGCCTCACCGAGTTCGCGCGCCGCGGTCTTGGCCGCGTCGTCGTCATCGTTCGACACCAGCAGGATCATGCGGTCGCCGCTGGCGCGGGCCAGTCGCTCGACGGCGTCCTCCGCCAGCGGGTGGCGTTCCGTCGCGGGCAGGATCGTCATGATGTCGGTCTGCAGCGGCGAGGTGCCGCGACCGAAGAGGAGCCACGCGCAGAACAGGCAGATGCCCAGCGCTACGAGCGTGAAGAGCCCGGCCCGCAGCGTTGTCGGGGACGGCCTCATGGAACGCCGAGGACCTTCGCTTCGACCGGGGTCAGCGAGTCGGCGTCCCGCGTATTCGTGAACGTGATCAGGGTGCGCTCGCCGCTCGCGAGGTTCACTTCGATGGACTCGAGGAACGCGTCGCCCTTCAGTGTGATGCCGGCCAGGACGCGTGCCACGCGTGCCTGCCGCGGCACGAAGGTCAGGGTCCAGCGGTCGATGCTGCCGTCGGCCGTGATGGTGAACTGGCGAGCGGCTTCCTCGGACTTACCGGCGAGCAGCGACTGCAGCATGCCCGAGACCTGGCTCACGCCACGGTTGCCGTCACGGACCCGCTCCAGCTTGCCCTGCGCGTTCAGGCGGCGCGTATCGCCGGACGTGAGTACCAGGGTGTCCTCGAACGGATCGCGCGTGTGCCAGACCATGCCGTGTCCGATGACGAACAGCAGGTCGCCCTTGCTGATCTGCGGCTCCGCAAGGGCGGGGTTTTCGCGGCTCTGGCTGAATTCGGCGCGCACCTGGGGGTGTTTGGCCAGGCTGCCGAGGATCTCGTTGGCGAGCGATGGCGCCTGGGCATGGACGGAGGTGACGAAGAGCAGGGCGATCAGGGTAAGCAGACGGTGCATCAGGGGGATCCGTGGCGGAACTTGCGAATGAGGAGGCGCGGTGCACGTGGCAGCATGCCGAGAAGGAGTCGCGTGTGCATCGCCGTGATACGCGCGTTGTCGCGCCACATGCGGAAATGCGAGAGTCCGTTCTCCGGGTAGATTACCCGCGTTGGCAGGTTGCGTACCGGCACGCCCCGCCAGTACAGGCGCACCGCGATCTCGGTGTCGAAGTCCATCCGCGTCGGCAGCGGCTTGCGGGCGATTTCGGCACGCGTCTCGGCAAGCGGATACAGGCGGTAGCCGCACATCGAGTCCTGAATGTCGAAGGATAGCGTTTCCGCCCAGACGCAGACGTGTGTGAGGTATCGACCGTAAAGGCGCGCGCGGGGCACCGAATCGTCGTAGATCGGCTTGCCGCAGATCATGGCTTCGGGTGCGGCTTCCGCCGCCGCGAGAAAACGAGGCACATCGGCCGTGTCGTGCTGACCGTCGGCGTCGATCTGCAGCACATGGCTGTAGCCCGCGTCGTGCGCGGCAACGAAACCCGCCGTCAATGCGGCGCCTTTGCCGCCGTTCTCCGGCAGGCGGATGAGGCGAAGGTCGTCGCGACCGCCGACAAGCGCGTCGAGGATGATCCGCGTCTCTTCGTTCGAACCATCGTCCACGATCAGCACGGGCACGCCATGGGCCGCGAGCGCATTGGCCGTCGCGCCGATGGTATGTCCGTGGTTGTAGATCGGTACGACCGCGCAGGGCGCGAAGGATCGCGCCGCGTCGTCGCGCGGTCCGGGCCTGCCCCCCATCGGTCGGCTCAGCGAGCGACCAGCGTCTGCACGGTGGCGACCACGTCGCCGACCGTACGCACGCTCTTGAAGTCCTCGGGCTTGATCCGGGTGCCGGTCATGTCCTGCACCTGGATCGCCAGATCGATCGCGTCGATGCTGTCCAGTTCCAGGTCGGTGAAGAGGTTGGCGTCGGGCGTCACCTTGGCCGGGTCGATCTCGAACGTCTCCTGCAGCACGGTGCGCAGGCGATCGAGTACATCGTCGAAGGTGAAGGTTTCAGCTGGGATCGCGCTCATAGCTCGGTAAGTCCATTTCATCCCCGGACGGGCGATCCACCGGTTGCGCGGGCAAGCGGGAGGCGGCGCCATCACCGAGGCGATGAAGGTGATCGGAAGTCTCTGGTTGTCGCCGCCTCTCGGACGGCATCCCCTGGGCCCCAAAAGCGCCGTGTAGGCAAAGCCTTACAAGATCCCCAGGGGCGACAAAAGTGTAACAGATCGCGCCCCTGAGCCAAGGCCGATCGTGTGAAATCGTGGGAATCGGCGGGCGCGTCGCGCCGATTCCCCGGCAGCCGTTGGCGCAGGCCCTTCGCGACGTATAGGCGGGTGGCGTCCGCCGCGTCCGCCCGGACACGGCGCCGGCGGACACCACGCGTCCGCGGACACGGAAATTTTTATGTCACATCGTGCGAAATGGCGCCGCAGGGCGGTCTGGCAGGCACATCGGCCGTTGGCACGACCGATGCAATCTCCCTGGTGAAAGCACTTCCCATCGTCCAAGGAGAACGACCATGAAATTCGAAACGATCCTGCTCAAGGGCTTTTTTGTCGCCGCCGTCCTGACCTGCCTGCTTACCTTCGGCGCCATGGTCGGCACCAGCACCCCGATCGCCAGCCCGACGCTGGTGGCGTCGGGGCGCTGATGCCCGGGCATCGCTCCCTCAGGGCATCTGCACCACGCAAATGTCTTAGCGTCCAACGTCGGCGGACCGGCGACGTGTGGAATCGACCCAAGGTCGTAGTCCGCAAAGAAAAAAAGCCGCCGGATCGCGCCGGCGGCCCTTAGTCTTGCCAGTTCCGCAAAGCGGCGGTTCCACGAACCGACACGGTTACGCGGGATTGACGTTGCTGGCTGACCCGCCGGGGTTGCCGGTGTACGTTACGCGCTGGCCATCCTTCGCTGTGGTGTAACCAGCGAAGGAGAGATCCTGCATGTTGCTGGTCTGTCCTTCCGGACGCACGCTTCCACGCTTGAAATTGTTGGCCTCGGTAGTGAAGACAATCAGGGTGCCGATAGGCATGACTTGCTCCTTGTCAGGTGGTTGGCTCGGCAACGTGCCGGGCCAGGAACAGTGTCGCTCGATGGTGCCGGGTGTCCAGACGCGCCGATCCGGCAGAAAAAAAGCCACCGGATTGCTCGCGGTGGCTTTCTTGGGCTCGCAGATAAACGCTTACTGACCGCGCATGCGGCCCTGGAAACGCGGCGCGCCGTTGCCCATGTGGGGCAGACGGATCTTGCCGATGGCGCTGATGCGCTCTTCCGCCATGCGGTCCGCGGCCTTGTAGGTCGGGATGTTGTCGCGCGAGGAGATTTCGAAGATGCGACCGACGTTGTAGTAGATCGTGCGCATCATGCGCATGGCGCGCTCGCGGTTGTAACCGTCGATCTCGAGCGAGACGTTCATCACGCCGCCGGCGTTGACCGCGTAGTCCGGTGCGTAGACGATACCGCGACGGGCGAGTTCGTCACCGATCGCGTCGGTTGCCAGCTGGTTGTTGGCCGCGCCGCAGATGATCTTCGCCTTGATGCGGTCGATGGTCTGCTCGTTGACCGTGCCGCCCAGCGCGCAGGGGCTGTACACGTCGGCGTCGACGTCGTAGATCTCGTCGAGACCCACGGCTTCGCAGCCCAGTTCGTCGACGCAACGCTGCACGGCATCCTTGTTGATGTCGGTGACGAACACCTTGGCGCCCTGCTCGCGGAGCAGCTTGATGAACTCGCTGCCGACGTGGCCGCAGCCCTGCACGGCGTAGCTGTACTTACCCACGTCTTCGTTGCCGTGCTTGGACTGCAGCGCGGCCATCAGGCCCTGCAGCGTACCGAACGCGGTGAACGGCGAAGGGTCGCCCGAACCGCCGTGCACCTGATGCACGCCGGTGACGTACTCGGTTTCACGGTAGACGTATTCCATGTCGTTGACGTCGATGCCCACGTCTTCGGCCGTGATGTAGCGACCGTTGAGCGAGTTGACGAAACGGCCGAAGGCGCGGAACAGCGCTTCGGACTTGTCCCTGGAGGGATCGCCGATGATCACGGCCTTGCCGCCGCCGAGGTTCAGGCCGGCCACGGCATTCTTGTACGTCATGCCGCGCGACAGGCGCAGCACGTCGTTGACGGCATCCTGCTCGGTCTTGTACGGCCACATGCGCAGGCCGCCGAGGGAAGGACCCAGCACGGTATTGTGGATCGCGATGATGGCCTTCAGGCCCGCGTCCTTGTTATGGCAGAAGACGACTTCTTCGTGGCCCGTGTTGGCGATGGTTTCGAAAATCATCGAACGCAAACTCCAGTGACAAGCGGCAGCAGCACCGCCTCTAGGTGATGACCGGCGGCGGGGACCACCGGTCGATAATGACGTTCCAAAAAAATCGCCCCGGCCTGGAAGGGCGGGGGCGATCTGTCGTGTCAGGTGCCTAGTTTAAACCGTTGTGAGCGTCCGTGTAGGTGCGGCGCAGCAGATGAGGCTCAGCGGTGCCAGTGAGGGTCGCGGACCCAGGTCTCACGCTCGACGCGCCAGCCCCGGCCGTAGGGGTGCCACACCGGCGGGCGGTAGACGTAGCCGGGACGTACCGTGGCCCAGCGGCCGCCGACCCAGACGTAGCGGCCGCCGTACCAGTTCCAATAGCCAGGCGCCCAGACATAGCCGGCGCGCGGGGGCGGGACGCGCTCGAAGCGCGGCGGCGGCGGACGGGTGCCGACGGTGACCTCGACATATTCCCGTGCCGCGACCGGCGGGGTGTAGCTTGCGGCGCCGGCGGCCAGGCCCATGACGGCGACGGCGGCGAGGGTACGGGTCAGCTTGGTCATCGGTGTTCTCCTTCGCGAGGTTCCGCGGATGCGGATTCGGGGGCCAGAACGCGGGTTCCTTCGAGCGGGTTGACCCGCCGGGGCGCGTAATGTTCAGCTTCGCGAAAGCTTCCCGTGGGGGAACCTTGCGACGCTCCGCTGCTCCAAGACCCACATGCCCACTCTTACCGCCACCGGCCCGCTCCCGCCCATGAAGCCTCCCCGCCGTTTTGGCGTGCGCACCATCGCGACCCTGCTGGGCATCCGTTTCGCATACCGGCTGGGCAGTCGCCTGGCACCTGCGCGCACGGTGGCCCACGCGGCGCGGACCTTCCAGACTCCACTGCCGAGCAGCCGGGTTCGCGCCGCCTACGCCGCGACCACGATGTCGGCGCGGCGTGAGACGGTGCGACTGGGCGGCGAATCGATCGAAACCTACATCTGGGGCGACCCTGCGACGCAGCCTTACATCCTGCTGGCTCATGGCTGGTCGAGTCTGGGCTTGCGCTGGGAGTCCTGGGCACCGTGGCTTCTCGCCAAGGGCTGGGCCGCGGTGTCCTTCGACCAGCCCGGTCACGGTCACAGCGGCGGCGATCTGTGCACGCTGCCCGATTTCGTCCGGACGCTGGCTGCGGTGGGCTGTCACTACGGTGACGCGCACGGCGTCGTCGCCCATTCACTGGGCGGCGCGGCCGCGACGCTGGCGCTGGAGGACGGGTGGACGGCGAAGCGGGTGGTGCTGATCGCTCCCGCGGCGGACCCCCAGGGCGCCACGCGGCGCTTCTCGCGCTTCGTCCGCCTCGCCGAGCATCTGCGTCCGTCGCTGCATGCGGCGCTGACCGAGCGCACCGGCATACTCATCGACGATCTGCATATCGCGCATCACGCGCCGAAGCGGACCCAGCCCGCCTTGATCTTCCACGACTTCTTCGACCGCGATGTCCCGGTGGAAGAGGGGGAGCTCTACGCGCGGCTGTGGCCCGATGCCACCTTGCTGAAAACCCGCAGACTGGGCCATCGCCGGATCGTCGATGACGAAAGCGTCATGACCGCGGCGATAGCCTTTCTGGATGGCGTGGAGCTTCGCTGAGCCCGCCACATAGTCCCCCCTTCGAGGAGCGAGCCATGACGACCACCTGTGCGGTGTGTGGAACGGAGCACGACGAAGAGGCACTGGAACTGGGCTACCGCCGGCCGGACGCCGTGATCGATCTCGATGCCGCTACGCGAGCCGCGGGCGTATTCGAGAACGACGACCTCTGTGTCATCGATGCGAAGCGTTTTTTCGTCCGCGCGACGTTGCCGCTGCCGGTTAACGGACGTAACGGAAATTACCAGATCGGTGTCTGGGTCGAAGTCGCTTCTTCCGACTTCGACCGGATCGGCAAACTCTGGACCGACCCGGGTCAGGCGGCCGAGCCTCCCATGTCGGCGACCCTGGCGAACGAGGTGCGTCTGCATCCGGACAGCCTCGGGCAGGCCTTGCTGCTGCAGCTCACGGGACCGAAGACACGCCCCCAGGTGTTCGTGCGTGACGCGACGTATTCGCTGGGTGCCGAGCAGCGGCACGGCATCAGCGCGCACCGGGCGAGCGAATACTCGGTCGGACTCAGGGCGGCGTGAGGCGTTACGCAGTGCGGCGGCGTATCGCTGCACTGCGTCAGAGGTCCCGGCACGGGCGGGGATAGAATCGACCGGTTCCCTCCCCAGACGTCGCGTTTTCCCGGAGTTTTCATGAGCTCGCAGCCCAAGCACATCCCCGCCAGCCACACCGACGCGGAGGCCACGCCGCTGCGCTTCGTCACGGCGGCCAGCCTGTTCGACGGCCATGACGCGGCGATCAACATCATGCGCCGGATCATCCAGAGCCAGGGCGCCGAGGTGATTCATCTCGGCCACAACCGCTCGGTGGAAGACGTCGTGCGGGCCGCTCTCCAGGAAGACGCGGATGCCATCGCGCTGTCCTCCTACCAGGGCGGGCACGTCGAGTATTTCAAATACATGGTCGACATGCTGCGCGAGCGTGGCGCGGGTCATGTACGCGTGTTCGGCGGCGGTGGCGGGACGATCACGCCGGAAGAGATTCGCGAGCTGCAGGATTACGGCGTCGAGCGCATCTATCACCCGAACGACGGTATGAAGCTCGGTCTCACCGAGATGATCGAGGACGTGATGGCGCGAACTCGCAGCGCCGTTCAGTCGCGCGTCGAAGCGGCGCCGGCCGACGTTGCCGTCGAGAACGAGATTTCCATCGGCGCGATGCTTTCGGCCATCGAAGAAGATTCGCTTCCCGAAGCCGAACTCGCCCGCCTGCGCAAGGAATGGCAGCTGGCGGGTAACAAGACCCCGGTGCTTGGCCTGACCGGTACGGGCGGCGCGGGTAAGTCGTCCGTGGTGGACGAACTGTTGCTGCGGTTCCTGCACGCGTTTCCGCAGATGCGGATCGCCGTGCTCGCGGTCGATCCGACCCGTCGCCGCAGCGGCGGCGCGTTACTCGGCGACCGCATCCGCATGAACTCGCTGCGCAGCCCGCGCGTGTATATGCGCTCGATGGCCACGCGTCGCCAGCACGCCGCCACCTCGATCGTGCTGCACGACTGCATCGATTTTCTCAAGGCCCAGGCTTACGACCTGGTGATCGTCGAAACGGCGGGTATCGGCCAGAGCGACTCCGAGATCGTCGACCTCGTCGATTTCCCGGTCTACGTGATGACCAGCGAATACGGCGCCGCCAGCCAGCTCGAGAAGATCGACATGCTGGACTTCGCCGAACTGGTCGTGCTCAACAAATACGACAAGCGCGGTGCCGAGGACGCCCTGCGCGACGTGCGCAAGCAGTGGAAGCGCAACCGCACCGCGTTCCAGATGGCCGACGAGAAAGTGCCGGTCTACCCGACCATCGCCAGCCAGTTCAACGATCCGGGCGTCACCTGGATGTTCGACAACCTGTGCCGTCTGCTGCGCGAGAAGCTCTCGTTGCCCGACGCGGTCTGGACGCCCGATGTCGACACGACATTGCGCGAACCGCGTGCCACGGTGCTGATTCCGGGCAATCGAGTGCGTTATCTGGCGGAGATCGCGGAGCAGGGGAGAGGCGTCAACGGCGGCATCGCGAAGCAGGCCGAGGCGGCCAGCAAAGCGCAGCACTACTACGAATCGCTGAAGGATATCGGCGACGACGCCCTGCCGCGTGCGTTCGATCTTTACGACCATGCCTTGCTCGCGGTCGACGGCGACCGTTCGCTGGCCACCCTGCGTCAGCGCTACAACGAGGCCGTGCGCGAGCTCACCAGCGAAGCGATCCACCTGCTGCGCGAGTGGCCTTCGCGCTTCGAAGCCGTCACCGCGGAGTTCAACGAATACCAGGTGCGCGACAAGGTCATTCGCGTCGAGAACTACCGCGAGTCGCTCAGCCACCAGAAGATTCCGAAGGTCTCTCTGCCGAAGACGAAAGACTGGGGCGAGCTGCTTTCGTTCCTCATGCGCGAGAACCTGCCGGGGCACTATCCGTACACGGGGGGCGTGTTCCCATACCGGCGCGCCGGCGAGGATCCGACCCGCATGTTCGCGGGCGAGGGTACGCCGGAGCGCACCAATCGTCGCTTCCACTACCTCTCACTGGGTGGCGCGGCCGCGCGTCTTTCGACCGCCTTCGACTCGGTGACGCTGTATGGTGAAGATCCCGCGCCGCGTCCCGATATCTACGGCAAGATCGGCAATTCCGGCGTCTCCATCGCCACGCTCGACGACATGAAGAAGCTTTATTCCGGCTTCGACCTGTCCGCGCCCTCGACGTCGGTGTCGATGACGATCAACGGTCCGGCCCCGATCATCCTCGCCATGTTCATGAACACGGCGATCGACCAGAACATCGAGAAGTACCTCAACGAGGACGTCTCCCGCTGGGAGGCCGCCAACGCGCACATCGCCCGGCTGTACCCGGGCGGCGACCGGCCGCGGTACCACGGCGAGCTGCCCCAGGGTAACGACGGCCTCGGTCTCGGCCTGCTTGGCGTGTCCGGCGAAGAAGTGGTCGATGCCGAGACCTACGCGCGGATCAAGGCCTGGACCCTGGCCAACGTGCGCGGCACCGTGCAGGCGGACATCCTCAAGGAGGACCAGGCCCAGAACACCTGCATCTTCAGCACGGAGTTCGCCCTGCGCATGATGGGCGATATTCAGCAGTACTTCGTCGATCACAAGGTGCGCAATTTCTACTCGGTGTCGATCTCCGGGTACCACATCGCGGAAGCGGGTGCGAACCCGATCAGCCAGCTCGCCTTCACGCTGTCCAACGGCTTCACCATCGTCGAGTACTACCTCGCCCGTGGCATGAAGATCGATGACTTCGCGCCGAACCTGTCGTTTTTCTTCTCCAACGGCATGGACCCGGAATACACGGTGATCGGCCGCGTCGCCCGTCGCATCTGGGCCCGCGCGATGCGCGAGCGTTACGGTGCCAGTGCGCGCAGCCAGATGCTGAAGTATCACATTCAGACGTCGGGGCGTTCGCTGCACGCGCAGGAAATCCAGTTCAACGACATTCGCACGACTTTGCAGGCGCTGTATGCGCTGTTCGACAACTGCAACAGCCTGCATACCAATGCGTACGACGAGGCGATCACCACACCGACGGAAGAGAGCGTTCGTCGGGCGGTCGCCATCCAGCTGATCATCAACCGCGAGCTCGGCCTCAACTTCAACGAGAATCCGTGGCAGGGCAGCTACGTCGTGGACGAGCTCACCGATCTGGTGGAAGAGGCCGTGTACAAGGAGTTCGAGGCGATCAGCGAACGCGGCGGCGTGCTTGGCGCGATGGATACGATGTACCAGCGCGGGAAGATTCAGGAAGAATCCATGTACTACGAGCACAAGAAGCACGACGGCTCGCTTCCCCTCATCGGCGTCAACACCTTTCTGCCCCGGGATCACGGCGGCGAGATCGCCACGGAGATTGAACTCATCCGCTCGACGGAAGAAGAAAAGGGCCAGCAGATCGACAACGTGCTGCTCTACGGCAAGGCCCGCAACGGCCTGGCCCCGGACAGCCTGACCACCTTGCAGAAGACCGCCCGCGATCGCCGTAACGTCTTCGAACAGTTGATGGACGCGGTGAAGAACAACTCCCTTGGCCAGATCAGCCACGCGTTGTACGACGTGGGCGGCGAGTATCGGCGGAATATGTAAGGCGGCACCCATCGCCAACCGGATCGGCTCCCACCAGAGCCGCTCTGCGGTTAAGCTCCGGGTTCTCCCAGGGAGCTTTTCATGCGTCGGATCCTCTTCTTTCTCAGTCTGGTCGTACTCGCCTTCCAGGCGCGCGCGGCGGACGATGTCCCTCCGCACGACAGCTTCACCATGCCCGGGGTAACTGCCGCCGAAACGCGGCACATCAACGTCTACACACCGCCGGGCTATGCTGCCTCGAAAGCCCGCTACCCGGTCCTCTACATGCCCGATGGCGGCCTGGAAGAAGATTTTCCGCACGTGGCCAGGGCGCTCGACGAGGGTATCCGCAAGGGCGAGATCCAGCCGCTGATTCTTGTCGGCATCGAAAACACCGAACGTCGCCGCGACATGACCGGACCGACCTTGGTCGCGTCGGACAGGCGGATCGCACCCCGCGTGGGTGGATCGGCCGGCTTTCGAGCCTTCATCGCGACGAAGCTGGTGTCCGAAGTCGGCAAGCGATATCGGGTCGACGGCCACAGAGGTGTCATCGGTGAATCGCTGGCCGGACTTTTCGCGCTGGAGTCGCTTCAGCGGGAGCCGAAGCTGTTCGACACGGTGATCGCCATCAGCCCCAGTGTATGGTGGAACGCGGGTGCCTTGATTCGTGATCTGCCGGTGGCCATGGCGGAGGGCGATCCATCGCCCCACCGCATCTACCTGACGTCAGCCGACGAGGAAAACATCGCTCCCGGTGTGGAGCAGCTTGTCAGGACGTTGCGTTCCAGCTTGCCCAGGCGCGCGGCGACGATCGAATACGTGCCTCGTCCTTCAGCGCATCACGATACGATCTACCGCGAGTCGGAGGCGCAGGCGTTGCGCTGGGCGTATCCGCCGATGGATAACTAGTCCGTCGCCTGGCGGCTTCCGAAGTCGATCTTCGTAAGACCACGAACTTTTGCTTCCGTCAGTACCTTGGTGACGTCCTCGTAGCTTGCGTTGTCGGCCGCGGCGATGACAAGGCGGGGCGGCTGCGCCGAGGCGGCGGCGATATCGATCTGCCTTTCGAGTGCCGCATCGGTGACGAGGGTCCCGTTCCAGAAAATCGAACCGTCGGCGTCGATCGCGACGCGTGCCGGGTCGGGCTCGACGTCCGTCGATGACCCGGGAGCGGGGAGGTCGACCCGTGCCTTATGCGCGACCACTGGCGCGGAGATCATGAAAATGATCAGCAGTACGAGAAGCACGTCGACGAGCGGGGTGACATTGATGCCCGAAATCGGGGCGGCGTCGTTCCTTGCAGAGAAAGCCATGGTTCTTCCTCCAAACGTTATCGATGTGGGTGTGCCCTGGTGCCGGGCCATAGGGGGATGCCCGGCAGGGCCAGACTAGGTGTCGGATGGGGCTTCCCACAAGGCCGCCGTCGGGTTCATGATGGCCGGATCGCCGACGATCGCCGCCATTCCGGTTCGAGGCTTGAACCAACCGCACCGTTCGTAGTCCCATGGAGACGTTTTTTCGTGGGAGCGTTACGTTGAGCAGTCAGTCGTCGGGTTCGAAGTGGGTCGCAGGTTTGTTGATCGTGGCGATCCTCGTGGTAGCGGGTATTTTCGTCTGGCGCGAGAAGCAGGCGCGCGATGCCGTCACCGCGCCACCTTTCGCCTCCGCGTCCTCGACGGCATCCGCTCCCGCTACGTCCGTGCACGACGCCGCGCTGCCGGAGCATCCGATCGATCCCGCCCGTGGTTCGACTTCCGCGCTTCCCGCGCTCGATCAGAGCGACGACGAGGTGCTGGCCGGGTTGCTCGCGCTCACCGGCGACGAAGCGTTGAAGTCGCTGCTGAAGTCGGATGCGATCGTGTCGCGGATGGTTTCCACCATCGATGCGTTACCGAAGCAGACTGTCGGTATGAACGTCCTTCCCTTGCGTACGCCGACAGGCCGGTTTCAGGTCGTTTCCGACGACGGCAATTTCGTCGCGTCGAAAAAGAATGCGGATCGCTATGCGACCTACATGTATGTCGCCGATCGTGTAAGTCCGAAGGCCGCGGCCGCCTGGTACAAGCACAACTACCCGTTATTCCAGCAGGCGTATCGCGACCTTGGTACGGGCGGTTATTTCAACGATCGCCTCGTCGAGGTGATCGATCACCTGCTGGCCGCGCCGGAGCCGAAGGGCAATCAGCAGCTGCTTCCGGAGAAGGTGGGGTATGTCTACGCCAATCCCGCGCTGGAGCAGCTGTCGGTCGGGCAGAAGTTCATGATTCGCGTCGGTCCGGAGAATGAGGCGAAGTTGAAGGCTAAGCTGCGGGCGTTGCGGGCTGAAGTGGTGAGTCAGAAGGACGAGGCGAGGGATTCGGCCGCTCAGGACTGAGGCGGGTTGAATCGCCAGCAGGCTGGCTCCTACCCGAGCCAGCCCTGCCTGCTCGAGTGGGAGCCAATCCTGTCGGCGATGCCCCTCGATCAGACCTGCCGATCGGTCAAGGCGCCTTCTGCGTCGGATCCCGCACCGGCACGCTGATATTGCAGAGGTCGATCTTCCCCGCCGGGCGCGTGTAGAAATCGTCCTTACGATTGCGCTTGGCCTCGATCACCGCCGAGAACGTCTTGCTGTCGGTGCGGAGCACCTGGATCGGCGTGCGCTCGGCTTCGGGAACGTCCGCCGCGAGGCGAACGCTCTTGATCGTCACGCGCTGCCCGGGCTTGTCGTAGAAGCCCATCGGCTCGCCGCCACGCGGGTAGGCGGCCAGCAGATCCATTCCCTTGATGACTTTGCCCGCTACCGCGAGGTTGCGGTCGAGGTTGCGCGGGGCCTGGCCGATGATCGCGTAGAGCGAGCTGCCGTTACCCGTCTCGGCGCCGACGTCGCGTGCAACGCCCACGGTCCCGTAGCAATGGGTGATCCAGGCCTCGCCCTTGTCGCGTGCGACCGGGAAGCCTTCGGAGAAACCGACTTCCGGTGCGTAGACATCGCCATCGGGAAGTTTCGTAAACGGAAACGCCTTGCCGTCCTTGCGGGTGAACTCGGGTGACAGGGTTTCCTTCGCCGTACCGAGCGATTTGGCCTTCTTCTTGTCGTCGCCGTCGGGATCGCCCCACTGGGTAACGAAGTTGTCCTGAACGCGGATCACCTGGGTGCCGTCGAAATAGTGTTCGCGAATCAGCGTGCGGATGTTCCCGGCATGCAGCGGCGACCAGTCCTGGGCCAGTTCGATGACCACGCGGCCCTGCGGCAGGTCCATGTAGACCAGATTCTCGGGGTCGGGCGTGCGCCATTCCGCCGGGGTGGACTTCGCCAGGAGCTCCTTCGGCGTGGGGGTATGGGCCTTCTTGGCCTCATCGGCAGCCATCGCGGGCAGGGCGATGGTGAGGGCGAGCGCGAGGCAGGTGCGAGCGAGCATGGGTTCCCCGTCAGTGATTGCTAACGGGGTGAAAGTAGCAGAGCCCGGCGAGTTCCGCTTATCGCCGTCGATATCGGGGAAAAGGGCTTTAGCCCGACAATCCCAACAGAGCCTTCGGCTCCAGATAGGCCTCCAGTCCGAGCACGCCGTACTCCCGTCCCCAGCCCGATTGCTTGAACCCACCGAACGGCGCCTTCGGATCGTGCTTCAGCGAATTGATCGCGACACGACCCGCGTCGACGCGTTCCGCGACGCGGCGTGCGCGTGCCTCATCCGCGGAGAAGACGTATGCCTGCAATCCATACGGCGTGTCATTGGCGATGGCGATTGCATCCTCGTCGCCGTCATACGCGATGATCGAGAGCACCGGTCCGAAGATCTCCTCGCGGGCAATGGCCATGTCGTTGCGGACATCGGCGAACACGGTCGGTTTCACCAGCCAGCCACGCTCGTAGCCGTCCGGCCGTCCCTCACCGCCGGCGATCAGGCGCGCACCGTCGTCGATACCGCGGCGTATATAGCCTTGCACACGATCCCACTGCTTGCGGCTGACCATGGGTCCGACCGTCGTGGCCGGATCGGACGGATCGCCTGACACGATATCGTCGATTGCCGCTACGACCATTGCTTCAAACTCGGCAAGACGCGCCCGGGGCACCAGCAGACGTGTACCAGCGATACACGCCTGCCCACTGTTGTTGAAACCCGCCATGACGGCGAGCGGCAACGCGACCGCGAAGTCCGCGTCGTCGAGGACGATCGACGGCGACTTGCCACCGAGTTCCAGCGTGACGCGCTTCAGCGTATCCGCCGCCGCCCGGACGATGCCTTTGCCGACGGCGGTCGAACCGGTGAACGACACCTTGGCGATATCCGGGCTGCCGACGATCTCGGCGCCGACCGTGTCGCCGCGTCCCGTGACGATGTTGAACACGCCCGCTGGCGCGCCGGCTTCATGCAGCGCTTCGGTGACGATGCGTGTCTGCAGCGCGCTCATCTCGCTGGGTTTGATGACGGCGGTGCAACCTGCGGCGAGCGCCGACGCCAGCTTGCCGCAGATGAAACCCGCATTGCTGTTCCAGGGCGTGATCAATCCCGCCACACCGACAGGCTGCATGCGCACGGTGGCGCTGCCCATGCGCGGTTCGAAGTCATACTCCCGGAGCGTCGCAATGACGTCCAGAAAGACGCCGGACGCGTGCCCGGTCATCCAGCGTCCGCGCGATACGGGTGCGCCGTACTCCTCGACGATCGCGGCGAAGAGGTCGTCCTCCCGCGCCACGATCGCGTCATGCATGCGCTGAAGCAGGGCGATGCGCTCCTCGATCGTCGTCCGCGAGAACGCGGGGAAAGCCCGCTTCGCCGCCGCAATGGCCTGCCGGGCGTCTTCGGCATCGGCCAGACGTACCGTCCCGATGACTTCCTCGGTCGCCGGATTGAACAGGTCGAAACGTTCCTCACCGTGGGGAGTGACAAACGCGCCATCGATATAAATGTGGTCGATCGTGTGCATGAGAGGCTCCCGTCGTGGAGACGGTTCCCAGCATGCGCCCGACCCATTAGTCTGATAAGACGGACAACGGTGGATGGGTCATTAAGCGGGAGAGGACAATGCGTACCGGTCTTACGGAATTCGAAGCCGTGCTGGCGGTCGCGCGGCACGGTAGCTTTCGCGCCGCGGCGGGTGAGCTGAATCTCTCCACCTCAGCCCTTAGCCAGTCCGTCGCCTCGCTGGAGGCCCGGCTCGGCACGCGGCTTTTTCACCGGACGACACGCAGCGTCCGGCTGACCGAAGCCGGCGAGCGCTTCGTGGCCGATGTGGCCCCCGCCATCGCAAGCCTCGGTGTGGCGATCGAGCGGGCCAGCGACGAGGGCGATGCACCGCGCGGGACGCTGAGGATCAATACGTCTTCCGGGGCCGCCCGGCGTGTGATGGCGCCGCTGCTGGTGCCCTATCTGACGCGCTATCCCGACGTGCGGCTCGATCTGGTCACCGACGACAGGCTTGTCGACATCGTGCGTGATGGGTTCGATGCGGGCTTCCGCACCGCGGACATCGTGCCGGGCGACATGATCGCCGTCCCTTTCGGGGAGCCGATCCGGTTCGCCGTGGTCGGCTCACCCGGCTACCTCGCGGCGAACGGCACGCCGCGCAATCCGTCGGATCTCGCCCGCCACCGCTGTATCCGGGCGCGTATGCGCTCCGGCCATATCTACCACTGGGAATTCGAGCGGCACGGTGAAGCGATCGAGGTCGACGTGCCGGGCGTGCTGACGCTCGACGAGCCGAACCTGATGCTCGAAGCGGCCCGCGCCGGCCTGGGCCTGACCTACCTCACCGAGTTCAACGTGGCGGAAGATCTTGCGTCCGGCAGCCTGGTGAGGGTGCTCGAGGACTGGACCCCGCCGTTCGACCGGCTGTGCCTGTATTACTCCGGCAGGCGCCACGTACCCGGCGCGCTGCGCGCGCTGATCGACCTCATCAGGGAAACCGGCTGAGCGCATGGGCCAGGGGTCACGGCAAACGTTTGCGACGCGGGGGGCATCCTATGCCGCAAGATGTCACGATCCGGACCCCGCATGTACCGTCGCCTCGCCCTGTTTGCCACGCTCCTCTTCGCTACGGCGGCCGCCCATGCCGAGGTGACGATCGACGGTCATATCGACCCTGCCGAATGGGCGGGGGCGAAGCGGATCACGGATTTCCGCGACACCCAGCCGATGAACGGCAAGCCGGGTAGCCAGCCGACCGAGGCCTGGGTGATGTCGACGCCCAAAGGACTGGCCGTGGCTATCCGGGTCACCCAGTCCGCCGACATCCCACGCTCGCGTCAGCAGACCCGGCGCGACGAGGATGCGATGGTCGATCGCGTCAATGTCATGGTCGACTTCGACGCGGACGGCCGTGTCGGTTACGACTTCGAGGTGCGGTCGCAGGGCGGCGTGGCCGACGAGGTGATCACCAACGAATCCGATTTCAGTTACGACTGGGACGGACGCTGGGATCACGCGGTCAGTGAGGACGCGGACGGTTATTCGGTGGAGATCCTCATCCCCTGGTACATCGCGCCGATGCGCAAGGCGAGCGGCGATACGCGCACGATCGGTCTGTATGTCGACCGTGTGATCGCCGCCACGGGAGAGCGCATGGCATGGCCGGCGATCGCGTTCGATCGCGGCAGGTTTCTCTCCAGTTTTCAGCGCATCGAGGTGCCGGCATATTCGCAGTCGTTGTTCGCCATCACGCCTTACGTGGTCGGCAAGGTGGATCGCGCGCACGGCGGCACGTCGTTCGAGCAGGGCGCGGACATCCTCTGGAAACCCAATGGGCAGACGCAGCTCACGGCCACGATCAACCCCGATTTCGGCCAGGTCGAGAGCGACGACCTGGTGGTCAACTTCTCGCCCGAAGAAACCTTCTTTACCGACAAACGCCCGTTCTTTACCGAGAACCAGGGCATCTTCGACTTCAGCCTGCTCGACGACTATTCGCAGTTGGTCTACACGCGCCGGGTGGGTGGTGCGGCGGATGACGGCAACGGTGCGGCCGATATTTCCACGGCGGTGAAGGTGAACGGCAGCGTGGGTTCGACCAGTTACGGCATCCTCGCCGCGCAGGAAAAAGGCGACGCGGGCCGCACGTTCGGCGCGTTCCGTCTGCTGCAGAATGCGGGCACCCAGTCATTCGGTCTGCTCGCCACGCGGGTCAACCACCCGTATCTCGACCGCGACGCCAACGTGCTTGGCCTGGACCATCGCTGGCAGCCGAACGAGCGTTTCACCATCACCAGCAACGTGGTCGGCAGCAAGATCGACCAGCCGCGCAACAACAGCGACGGCCTGGGCGCCACCAGCATCGCGTTCTGGGAAATGAACGATGTCTGGAGCCAGCAGTGGCTGGGCATGTACTTCGGCAAGCGACTGGACATCGACGACTTCGGCTACCTGCCGCGCAGCGACATGGAGTATCTGCATTGGGAAGTAAGGCAGCGTCAGGCCAATCTGCCGGCCGACTCGGCCTACGCCTCGCATCTGTGGCGGTATCGTATCTCCGAGCAGAAAAACACCGAGGGCGTGGTCGTGCGGCAGCGTCTTCGCATTCAGCGCAACAGCCAGCGTCGCGATGGCGGCGACGAACTGTGGCGGCTCGATGCCTTCACGGCCGCGTATGACGACCTGCTTACCCGCGGTGGCAACAACCAGCACACGCCACCGACCGCGAAGCTGACCTACGATCGCACCCGCCCGCGTATCGGCCGCTGGGCGTGGGAAGCGGAGGGCTTCGTCAGCGGCAACCAGCTCACCGGCTATCACCGGCTGGGCTACTACTTCAAGTTCACGCCGACGTACTTCGTCACCGATGCGTTCAGCGTCTTCGCTGGCGCGAGTTACGAATGGGACCCGAACTGGCTGATCTGGCAACACGACAACCTCGTCGGCGCGTATGACGGCCGTACCGTCGGCCTCGACAGCGGCCTCAACTGGAATCTCGGTAACAAGCAGGAGCTCCGCGTCAAACTGCAGACCCTGGCGGTGGGCGCCAAGCTTCGTCGTCGCCTGGAGATCACGCCCACCGGCGCGGCGGTCGACAGTGATGAACCGGTCGACGGTCTCGGCGTGGCCAACCTCGGCTTCCAGATCCGCTATCGCTACGAGATCGCGCCGCTGTCGAACCTCTACGTCGTCTATAACCGCGGCGGCTACGCCGAGGATACGGATGACGAACTCGACGGGCAGTTTCGTCGTGGTTTTGGCCTCAAGGACGTTGAGGAAGGCCTGATCAAGGTGGCTTACCGCCTCGAGTTCTGAGCCTCGCCTTCACATGGGTTGTGGCCTCCTCCGGCTATGCCACGACACACGACCCCATCCGAGTCACTCAATCCCGTGCCCGGCCGGACCATCGGCGAGCACGGTATCGTCGGGAACCTCGATACCACCGCGCTGGTCGCCAGCGACGGCACCATCGACTTCATGTGCTGGCCGCATATGGACAGTCCCACGGTGTTCGCCGGACTGCTCGATCCGGAGAAAGGTGGCGAGTTCACCGTGACGCCCGACCTTTCCGATGCGCGCACGATTCAGCTCTATGTCCCGGAAACGAACATCCTTATTACGCGCTGGATGGCGGAAGCGGGAAGCGTCGAGCTTACGGATTTCATGCCGCACCCGGACACGCAGCCGCGCGTCGCCAACTGCCTCCTCCGATGCATCCGTGTGCCTCGGGGCAAGGTAGTGATCCGTGTGCGCTGCCGGCCGCGCCTTGCGTATGCGAGGCATGTCCCGGAGGTCTCGGAATACGGTGATTCGGTGGTATTTCACGATGGGCCTCAGTCGCTGCGCCTCGCCGCGAGCGTGCCGCTTCTGATCGAAGAGGGCGAGGGCGCCGTGCACGCCGAGTTCGAGCTGAACCCCGGCGAAGAAGTCTGGTTCATGCTGGGCGACGAAGCCCATGACCCCTACGATGAAGCCGAGTGCCGCGCCGCCTTCGACAGCACGGCGGAGGCCTGGCGCCGATGGACGCGTCGCTCGACCTATCGCGGCCGCTGGCGCGAGCGTGTCGACCGTTCAGCGCTGGTGCTCAAGTTGCTGACGTCGCACCGGCATGGTTCCGTTGCCGCCGCGGCCACGTTCGGCCTGCCGGAGGCCACCGGCGCGGGGCGCAACTGGGACTACCGCGCGACGTGGATACGCGACGCGTCTTTCACCGTGTACGCCTTCATGCGACTCGGCTACATCGACGAGGCCGAACATTTCCGCCGCTGGATGGAAGCGCGGCTGGCCGATCTGGATCGGCATTCGGCGTTGCGCATCATGTATGCCATCGACGGTGAGGAAGCCGAGGACGAGGACGTGCTCGATCACCTCGCGGGGTATGCGGGGTCGCAGCCGGTGCGCATCGGCAACGCCGCGCGCACACAGACGCAGCTGGATATCTTCGGCGAGCTGATGGACAGCCTGTATCTGGCCAACAAATACGGCCGCGCCATCAGCCGTGCCGGCTGGCTGCACGTCGTCCGCATGGTCGACCATGTCAGTCGTCACTGGAAGGATGCCGACGAGGGCATCTGGGAAATGCGTGGCGGCAAGCAGCATTTCCTGCACTCGCGGCTGATGTGCTGGGTGGCGCTGGATCGCGCGGTGCGCCTGGCCGGTAAACGTTCCCTGCCAGGGCCCATGGTCGAATGGGCGACGGAGCGGGATCGTATCGCCGAGGATATCTGGAACAATTTCCGGCATCCCGAGCATGGCTACTTCGTGCAGACCAAGGGCGGTAAGGATCTCGATGCCGCGCTGCTGATGATGCCGCTGGTCCGCTTCGTCTCGGCGACCGACCCGGTGTGGCTGGCGACGCTGGATGCGATTCGCGACCAGCTGACCGACGATGGCCTGGTCTTCCGCTATCGCAATGCCGACGGCCTGGAAGGGGGAGAAGGCGCGTTCACGACGTGCACCTTCTGGTACGTCGAGTGCCTCGCACGTGCCGGCCGTCTGCACGAAGCGCGCGAGGTCATGGCGCGCGGGGTGCTGTACTCGAATCACCTCGGACTGTTCTCGGAAGAACTGAGCCTCCGCGCGGAGCAGCTGGGTAATTTTCCTCAGGCGCTCACGCATCTGGCCTTCATCAGCGCGGCTTACTATCTCGATCGCCAGCTGACCGATCCGGAGGGGCAGGTCTGGCAGCCTTAGACCAGCTGCAGATCCCGCGGCTTCGCACCGGGGAAGACCCGTGCGAGTTCGGCGTCGGATAAGGCGTACATGCGACGCAGCATGCCGCCGAGTACGTCGCGATAGTTGTTGAGCACCGGGTAGTCGCGATTCTGCAGGAGGTTCTGTGCATTGACCGCCACTTGCTGGCCGGCGATCCGGCCACCGCGCACCTTTCCGCCAAGCACCCAGTACGTCGTACCGTGGCCGTGATCGGTGCCCTTGTTGCCGTTCTCGCGAAACGTGCGGCCGAACTCCGACACGACCACCACGACGGTGTTGTTCCATTCCGCCTCGCCCAGTCCCTCGGCGAATGCCGCCAGACCCTGGCCCAGGTTGTCGAGATTGTTGGCGAGCTGGCCATCCGCGCCGCCCTGGTTGACATGCGTGTCCCAGCCGCCGACATCGACGAAGCCGAGTCGGTAGCGGTCACGCATCAGCGTGGCCATTCGCTGGCCCTGCTGCGCGAAACCGCGTGCATTCACGGCGCCCCGGCTCGCCGCGACCATCTCCGATTGCAGGTCCTGGGCCACCTGCTGGCGCAGCTGCAGCCCGTCCGTCGCGGCGGCCTGCAGAGGTGTGCCCTGATACATGCCGGCGAGGATCTTCGACTGCCTGTCGTCGAACACCGCCTTGCTGTCGCCCTTCAGCGAGATGTTGGGCACGTCGCCCGCGCCGCGGAACGACAGGGGCAGGGCATCAGTGAACGCGATGGGCGGTATGCCGCGCAGGACGGACGAGAGCCGGCCCATGAATCCGGAGCCGTAGTCCCGGGCGTCGCCCGATTCGCCGGACTCGATGTTGTCCTGCGTTTCAAAGTGGCTTCGCGAAAGATCGTCGGTGCCGGCGAACGGAATGAACGCCAGCTGGCGCTGGTCCCACAGCGGTCCCATGCTCTGCGCGACAGCGGGTGCGAGGCCCCAGGTCGCGTCCAGGGCACGCACCGACTTCGGATCGCCCGCCGTGGGTCGTGCCAGCGCGATGGTCGCGCGCGACTCGTAGTAAAAGTCGCTGGAATACGGCACGAGAAGGTTGTTGGCGTCGTACCCGCCGCGTAGAAACACGAGCAGAAAGCGTGGTGAACTGGCCGGAGCCGCGAAAACCTTGCCGCCCAGCGTAAGCGCGGGCGCGGTGGCGGCGAGAGCGAGGAGGAACTGGCGGCGATCCATGGGAGGCCTCAGCGGTAGTTGAAGTCGGGGGAGGAGAGCAGGAAGGTATTCCACTCCTGTTGCGAGGTGGCCTGGGCCAGCGCGTCGCGTGTCTTCTGACCGAGCCACGGCTCGATCGTGGCGTAGTACGTCGGCGTCGTCAGCTGGGGGAAGCCACCGCGCTGCACCTTGCCATCCTCGTCGACATCGAACAGATGGTTGGCGCCACTGCCGATCGAACGCGCGATCTCGAAACGCTTCGCCAGCTGACCGGAACTGGACCATTCGGAATCCGAGGTGGGCCAGCCATCGGGGGTGATGCGGCCGAACGGTGCCTGGCCCAGCTGGTTGATCCAGTTCACCAGCGGGCGCGGATTGGCCACCGGTTTTCCGTCATAGGCGAGACGCATCGTGGAGACGAGGAACTGTGTGGGGTCCTTGTAGCGTTTGCCCAGCGATGCGTTGAACTCCTTCGACTCGAGCATGGTTTTCATCACCGCGGCAATGTCGCCATCGGTATGGCTGAACGTCTTCGCCATGGCCTTGACCAGCGCCGGCGGCGGGTCGTCGGCGACGAAATATCTGGCCAGCTTCGTCGATACAAAGGTCGCGCAGGCCGGCTGGCTGACAATCAGGTCGACGGCTCTCTCCACTTCGTCGAAACCCCCGCCCGCTATGTTCCTGCCGAGCAGCTTCTGGTCGCTGAAGTCGTGTCGGTTCGGATTGAATTCGAACACACCGTCCTGGACGTAATACCGCTGCAGGTCCTGCTTTATCTTGCGCGGCTGTCCGTCGAAATTGACACCCACGCCGGTCAGGACGCGGGCGAGGTTCTGTACGTCGTCCTGCGTGTATCCCGAACCCACACCCAGGGTATGCAGCTCCATCAGCTCGCGCGCATAGTTCTCGTTGATCTTGTCGCGGGCGTTCTGCGCATTGTCGAGGTATTCGAGCATCGCCGGGCTCTTGAGCGTGGCGATGACCAGATCGCGGAACTTGCCCAGCGCATGCGGACGGATCGTGTCCTGTTCATAACTGGCCACCAGCCAGCGCACGCGTCCCTTGTTCTGGAACACGCTGAAATGGTTCATCCAGAACCACACGAGCTGCTCGCGCAGCTGGTTTTCGTCATAGACCGCGCGCAGCAACTCGGCAGCCTGGGCCTGCTGAGCGTACTGGTTACCCTGCTTCTGGAGCGCCTTCTTGGCGGTCTCCTTCGCATCGCCATCGGGCAGGTCCTTGATATCGCGATACTGATCGCGAACCTGCGCCAGCAGCGCGGGGGCAGGGGTTTTCATGACGTCGAATGAGGCGATCTGCGCCGCGATGGCGGGCGGCAGACCATCGGCCTTTGGATGTAGCTGTTCGTCGAGGAAGCGGCGTCTGCCGACATCGCGAAAGTGCGCCACCGTCGCGGAATCCACGCCGAAGGTCACCCGGTCCAGCCAGGCGACATCGTCTTTCGAAAGCGTGCCGTCACGTGCCATGGCAGGCAGCGTGACGAGAGCGAGCAGGACGGCCGCGGCCATGGATCGCATGAAACCTCCGTTCTCGGTGCGCATGTCACCTTAAACGGGGAGCCTTTCATGGGGTTTACGCATGAACGTCGCGGTGTCGTGCAACGTTCATGTTCGTGATTCAGATCTCGCTTTCGTCCGGACCGATGAACTCGATGGCCGCTTCGCGGGTTCCCGCGGTTTCTTCGGCGATCTCACGCACGCGCTCACCGACCTTCTCATTGGGCACTTCCACTTCCAGGGTGAAGGTGCGCGAGCCGACGTCGTCGGACAACTCGCTGGAACTGGAATCATCGCGGACGCCCATCATCAGGTCGTCGATTTCCTCGACGCGCTCGACGCGGTCGACGCCATGGATGGCGTTCATCACGTCGTCGAAGATGTCGCGGTCGCCGGTAATGCGAAGCTGGATACGGGGCATGAGAGTCTCCTTTTCGATAAGGTCCGATGCTGCGGTGAGGCATGTATGCCCGAAGTGTACGGCGGGCTACCATGGGCGTTTTCCGCGGCGCCTCGCCCATGACCAAGACCTACGACCAGGCCTATTTCGACAAGTGGTACCGCAGCGCGGAGCACGCCGTGCGCTCGCCGGCCGAGCTCACGCGCAAGGTGTCGATGGTGCTGGGGCAGGCGGAGTTCTACCTGGGGCGGCCGGTGCGCAACGTCCTCGACGTCGGCTGCGGCGAGGCCCCCTGGAGGGCGGTCCTGCGGCGCCTGCGTCCAGGCATCGAGTACCGGGGGCTGGAGGCCAGCGAATACGCCGTGGCCCGTTATGGCCGGACCCGCAATATCGGGCTGGCGCGATTCGGCCAGCTTGCCGAGTTGCGCTTCGACACGCGTTTCGACCTGATCGTCTGCACCGACGTGCTGCACTACCTGAAGCCCGCCGAGATCCGCGCGGGGCTGACCGGCATCGGTGAGATGGCCGAAGGGCTCGTCTTCCTCGAGGTCTATACCCGCGAGGACGATCCCGGCGGTGACCGGGTCGGCTTCCATGGGCGTCCCGCCCGCTTCTACCGGGACGCGTTCAACGAGGTCGGGCTGATTCCGGTCGGCTCGCAGTGCTACGCCAGCCCGCGTCTGGCCCGGCACGTGGCGGCTCTGGAGACGCTTTAACTACCGGTCGAGGCCGAAAACCAGGCCATGACGGCCAGCCCGTTGTTGGCCGCATGCGCGATATAGGACGGCCAGATCGAGCCGCTGCGCACGCGCAGCCACGCGCAGAAAATGCCCACGAGCACGAGGTTGGGCACGGCATACCAGAGCCAGCCCAGGTCGGGCAGGTGCACGGCGCCGAAAAGGACACCGGAGATGCCGATAGCCCAGCCGTCGCCTGTCAGGTGGCGCAGCCGGGCAAGCAATGCGCCACGGAACAGCACTTCCTCGACCAGAGGGCCGACAAGGACCGCGACGGGAACGAGGGCGACGCGCATGCCGAAGTGCGCCTTGTCCGCGATCTCGGAAACGGTCTGCGAGACGGCATGATCGCCTGCCAGCCACTGGGTGAGCAGCCCGCCCAGCAGCGGCGCGACGAGGCCCAGTACGGTGCCCGCGGCGATAAAGCGCCCGGCTGGCTCGGTGAAGCCCAGCCCGAGTACACCGCCTGATCGCGTGAGGCTGCCCCAGCGGCGTACCACCACACGAATCGTCAGCCAGGCCGAGGCGACGACGGTGAGCATCACCACCACGATGATCCGGTCGGGAGCGTCGGGGACACCGTCCGGGAACCAGCGGGCCAGGGCATCGGACAGCAGCTTGAAGCCCATCCCGAAGCCCAGCTGCAGGATGAAATAACCGAGGATCGTGAGAACCGCCTCAAGCAGGCCGGGGGCCTGGGCGGGACTGGCGGGAAGGACGGCCGGGGCGGCGGACGAGGGGGAGTCGTGAGGCATGCGGCACCCTAGCGGACGCCCCGCGACAAAAGCAACGGCGCTTCCGGCACAGACCGTCACGTGCCACCTGTATAGTGTTTCGTCCCTAAAGGAGGAAAACTGGCGCCTCGACGCGCCGTCCCATGTTCGCATTCGACTGGCTTGCCGACCCTTCGGCCTGGGCGGGTCTTCTCACGTTGATCGTGCTGGAGATCGTGCTCGGTATCGACAACCTCGTCTTTGTCGCGATCCTCGCCGACAAACTGCCCGCCCGTCAGCGCGACCACGCGCGGCTGTTGGGTCTTGGCCTCGCGCTGGTGATGCGCCTGTGCCTGCTCGCCGCCATGTCCTGGCTGGTGACGCTGACGACACCCCTCTTCAACTGGAACGGCTTCGGCCTGTCCTGGCGCGATCTGATCCTGGTGATCGGCGGCGCCTTCCTGTTGTTCAAGGCCACGCTGGAGCTGCACGAGCGGCTCGAAGCCGACGACGACGATGGCGGCAAGGCCGGCCGCCGGGCGAGCTTCTGGCTGGTCGTGGCGCAGATCGTCATCCTCGACGCCGTGTTCTCACTGGATTCCGTCATCACCGCCGTCGGCATGGTCGACCATCTGTCGATCATGATGGTCGGCGTGGTCATCGCCATGGCCCTGATGATCACCGCCAGCAAGCCGCTGACCACCTTCGTCAACGCGCGTCCGACGGTGGTGATCCTGTGCCTGTCCTTCCTGTTGATGATCGGTTTCAGCCTGATCGCGGAAGGTTTCGGCTTCCACATCCCCAAGGGTTACCTGTACGCCGCGATCGGCTTCTCGATCATGATCGAGGTGTTCAACCAGACGATGCGGCGTAATCGTCATCGTTCCCTCCTGGTCGGCGGGCGCGCGATGCGCGACCGTACCGCCAAGGCGGTCCTGCGCCTGCTCGGGGGCCGGTCGGACGAGGAGGGCGAGAACGGCAAGCACGAGGCGCGCACGGAGGCGTCCGAGGCGGCGGTGTTCGGTCAGGACGAACTGGAAATGGTCCAGGGGGTACTCGACCTGTCCCAGCGACCGGTGCGTTCGATCATGACGCCGCGCACCGAGATCGTCTGGGTCGACCCGGGCGAAGACCTGACGACACTGCTCACCGAGGCGCGCGAGTCCGCGCACCACTGGATGCTGGTGGCGGAGGGCGATCTCGACCAGCTCGTGGGCGTGGTTTCATCCCGCGACCTGCTGGCCAGCCTGGCCGATCACGGGCGACTGGAGACGGCGCAGTTCGTCCGCAAGCCGATAACGGTGCTGGAATCGCTGAGCGTGCTCCGCCTGATCGACGAGTTCCGTCGCGCGCCGCTCCAGATGGCGCTGGTGGTCGATGAGTACGGCAGCATCCTCGGCCTCGTGACCCCGGCCGACGTCCTCGAGGTGATCGCCGGTGAATTCCCGGACGAGACCCGCGAGGGCGATCCTTCCGCGGTGAGCGAGCCGGACGGGGCGTGGCTGCTCGATGCCAGTCTCGACGTGCGTCGGGTCGAGCACCTGCTCAGCCATCGCTTGCCGGGCTCGGCCGACGGCAACTTCTCCACGCTGGCCGGCTTCGTGCTGTCGCAGCTGGGCCGCCTGCCGGCCGCCGGCGACCGCTTCGAGGTCGACGGCTTCGAGTTCGAGGTGACCGCGATGGAAGGTGCCCGCATCCAGCGCGTCCGGGTGCTGGCGCTGGCGCGGGACGACGAAGACTGAGCAGCGCGTCCGGGAACGGATCCTCCCTTCCCGGATTTGCCGTTTATGCGCCCGTCGTATCGTCCACCGGCGGCGACGCGTTGTTTTCCATGATCGCCATGCCCATGCCACCGGCCGCCATCAGCATCAGCGCGGCCCAGGCGACCATCGAGACCAGGTATCCCGGGCCGCGGCGCGAGGCATCGCGTACGTAAGCCAGCGCATACCACACACGCCCCGCGAGCCAGACAAGGCCGGCGATGCCCGCCCACAGCGGATCGACGTACTGGGCGGCAAGCCACAGCGCCGGGATGAACATCACGGCGTTCTCGAGCGTGTTCATCTGGACCCGCCAGGCCCGCTCGAACGCCGGGTCGCCGGAGATGGACGGCGCCTTGATGCCATAGCGTTCACGCGCACGGCCTACCATCCATACCGTATAGAACATCAGTAGCAGGGTGAGCAGGGTGACGACGGCAGGAAGCTGGCTTGTCATGAAGCGATCCGGGGACTGAATAACCCGCAAGTTTACCGGCAATGGTCCATGCGATCATGCCGACCGCGTCTCGCTGGAGACGCTTTCAACCGAGGAGATGCCCATGCTCTGGCAAAAAGGCCGTAGAAGCGACAACGTGGAAGACGCCGGCCAGGGCAGTGGTGGCGGTGGAGGTGGCTTCGGAGGCCGCGGATTGGGTATCGGCGGCATCATCATCCTGGCCATCATCGGCATGGTGTTCTTCAAGGATCCGACGGCCCTGCTCGGCGGCCAGGGCGACCCGGGGACGACGTCCCAGCAGCAGACCCGGCAGGAACCGGCCCGTCAGGTGGGCGACCAGGCCGCGGCCAATGACCCGCAGGTGGACTTCGTCCGCGCCATTCTGGGCGAGACCGAGGACACCTGGGGCGAGGTCTTCGCCGCCAACGGTCAGCAGTACGAGCGGCCGAAGCTGGTGCTGTTCCGCGATGGCGTGCGCACGGCCTGCGGTTCGGCGTCATCGGCGGTGGGACCGTTCTATTGCCCCGGTGACCATAAGGTCTATCTGGATCTCGGCTTTTTCCAGACGATGCAACAGCGCTTTCATTCGGCCGGCGACTTTGCCCGCGCCTATGTCATCGCGCACGAAGTCGGCCACCACGTGCAGAACCTCGTGGGCGTGTTCGACAAGGTCAGCGACGCACGCCGCCGCGGTGCCGCCATGGAAGGGGCCAACGGCCTGTCCGTTCGTCAGGAGCTGCAGGCCGACTGCTTCGCCGGTGTCTGGGCGAACCGGTCCAACCAGCGTCAGCAGTGGCTGCAGCCGGGCGATGTGGAGTCGGCGATCAACGCGGCCTCGGCCATCGGTGACGACACCTTGCAGGAACAGTCGCAGGGGCGCGTTGTGCCCGATTCGTTCACGCACGGCACCTCGGCGCAGCGTGTGAAGTGGTTCAGGACGGGCCTCGAATCCGGTGACATCGGCAAGTGCAACACCTTCTCCGGAACGATCTGACCGTCCTCACATGACGCACCCCTGTCTTCTCTGCGGCGCCTGCTGCGCGACCTTCCGCGTGGCCTTCCATTGGATGGAAACCGATCTCGCCGGCGGCATCGTGCCGTCGGCGCTGACCGAGCATCTCGATCCGCACCGGGTGAACATGCACGGCACGAACGCGTACGAGCCGCGCTGCAAATCGCTCGTGGGTGAGGTCGGCATTGCCGCGCATTGCGGTGTATACGAAGTTCGCCCCTCGCCATGCCACGACCTGCAGCCGGCGTGGGAAAACGGACAGCCCAGTCCGCAATGCGACAAGGCACGGGTGAAGCACGGGATGTCGCCTTTGACGCCCGCGGACTTCGGGCACTGAACGATTCGCTGAAGCAGTCGCTGGAGAAGCACCATAAAAAAGGCCCCGTCTCCGGGGCCTTTTTTCCATTCATCAGAAATCGCGCTTCTTCCGCGGCGGCTTACCGCCGCTGGGCCGGTTGCCGTGCGGACGGAAGTTGCCACCGCGCGGCGGCGGACGCGAAGCGCCACCGGCGCCGGCACCGCTCTGCGGGGTTTCCTTGCCGTCCCACTCGGCGATCTTCAGCTGCTGCTGGGCGACCCACACCTTCTTGAGGTGCGTGAAGGTCTCGGCCGGCATGCCGTCCGGGAGGTCGATCAGGCTGTAGTCGTCACGGATGCTGACGCGGCCGATGAACCTGGCCTCGACACCGCCTTCGTTGGCGATGGCGCCGACGATGTTGCCCGGCTTCACGCCGTGCTCGTGGCCCACTTCGATGCGGTACGTACGCTTGCCGGCTTCCGTGGTATGCGGGCGCGGCTGGCGCATGCCTTCGCGGACCGGGCGACGGTCGCTGAAGTCGCCGCCGTCGCGGGACGGACGGTCGTCGCGCGAGGGGCGCTCACGATCGAAGTCGCGGGGCGGGCGCTCGGTGTACTCGCGTTTGGCGGGCGGCTCGAGCAGCAGCGGCTGGTCGCCCTGGGCGATCTTGGCCAGCGCGGCGGCGATCTCGATCGCCGGCACGTTGTGCTCCTGCTCGTATTTTTCTACGAGCTGCTGGAACAGGCCGAGGTCGCCGGTGGCCAGCGTGTCGGAGATCTTCTGGTTGAACTTGTTGACGCGCGTGTCGTTGACCGCCTCGATGGTCGGAAGCTGCATCTGCTCGATCGGCTGGCGCGTGGCGCGCTCGATCTGGCGGAGCAGGTTCTTCTCACGGGGGGTGACGAACAGGATCGCCTCGCCGCTGCGACCGGCACGGCCGGTACGGCCGATGCGGTGCACGTACGACTCGGTGTCGTGCGGGATGTCGTAGTTCAGCACGTGGCTGATGCGTTCGACGTCGAGACCGCGCGCCGCGACGTCGGTCGCGATCAGGATGTCGAGCTTGCCGGTCTTGAGCTGGTCGATCACGCGCTCACGCTGGGCCTGCGCGATATCGCCGTTGATCGCCGCCGCGGCGAAGCCACGCGCCTGCAGCTTGCTGGCGAGTTCTTCGGTGGCCGACTTGGTACGGGTGAACACGATCATGGCGTCGAAGCTTTCGGCTTCGAGGATGCGGGTGAGCGCATCCAGCTTGTGCACGCCGCTGACCCACCAGTAACGCTGGCGGATGTTGGCCGCGGTGGTGGTCTTGTTCTTGATCGTGACTTCGACCGGGTCTTTCAGATAGGTCTGCGCGATGCGGCGGATGGGCGCCGGCATGGTCGCGGAGAACAGGGCTACCTGACGGCCCTCCGGGGTCGCCTGGAGCAGCTTCTCGACGTCGTCGATGAAGCCCATGCGGAGCATTTCGTCCGCTTCGTCCAGCACGAGGAAGCGCAGCGCGGAAAGATCCAGCGTGCCCTTGTCGAGATGGTCGATGACGCGGCCGGGGGTACCGACGACGATCTGGGCACCGCGCTTGAGACCCTGCAGCTGCGGCCCGTAGCTCTGGCCGCCGTAGATCGGCAGGACCTGGAAGCCAGGCAGGTAGGTGGCGTACTTCTGGAACGCCTCGGCCACCTGGATGGCCAGCTCGCGCGTGGGCGCGAGCACCAGGGCCTGCGGCTTGTTGCCCGCCCGCAGATCGATGCGCGACAGCACCGGCAGCGCGAACGCCGCGGTCTTGCCGGTACCGGTCTGGGCCTGGCCGATGACATCGCGGCCTTCGAGCAGGGCCGGAATGGTCGCGGCCTGGATGGGGGAGGGGGTTTCATAACCCACCTCGGTCAGGGCGCGCACGACGTTAGCGTCGAGCGCGAGCGCGCTGAAGCCGGGCGATGCCGGAGCGTTGTCTGTTTCAGGGGATGACATGGCGACCTCGAAGAGGGGGCGCGACGGCGACATTCGCGCGCCGGCAGTAGCGTTATTGTAGCAGCGATGTGCGCTGTTCGTTGTGGTATGTGGCCACTTGTCACGCCGGCGTTACACTTCCCGGTCAGTTTTCGGATAGGAGAGATGCATGTCGGCGATCGAAACGGTGTCGGAGCAGCGCTGCTTCGGTGGATTGCAGGGCTTCTATTCGCATGAATCCGAGGCGTGCGGCGGCCCCATGCGCTTTGCGGTGTACCTGCCGCCGGCTGCGGAAAACGGGCCGGTGCCGGTGGTCTGTTTTCTTGCCGGGCTCACGTGCACGGCCGAAACCTTCACGATCAAGGCCGGCGCCCAGCGCATCGCCGCGGAACTCGGCATTGCGCTCGTCATGCCCGATACCAGTCCGCGCGATACCGGCATCGCCGGCGCCACCGGCGACTGGGAGTTCGGCGAAGGCGCAGGCTTCTATCTCGATGCGACGGAGGCGCCCTGGTCGTCCCGCTTCCGCATGTACACCTATGTCGTGGACGAATTGCCGCGCCTTCTGGCGGAACGATTCGCATTCGACATGGGCAGGCAAGGCATCTTCGGTCATTCCATGGGTGGTCACGGCGCGCTGACCATCGCGCTGCGCAATCCGGGCCGTTATCGCTCGGTTTCCGCATTCGCTCCGATCGTCGCCCCGGGCTCCGTGCCCTGGGGTGAGAAGGCGTTCCCTCGCTACCTCGGCGCCGACCGCAAGGCCTGGGCGAAGCACGATGCCACCGAACTGGTCGCCGCCGGCGCGCGCATCGACGGCACGATCCTCATCGACCAGGGTGAAGCCGATGGCTTCCTCGTCAGCCAGCTCCAGCCGCAGCGCTTCGAAGCCGCCTGCGAAGAGGCCGGTCAGAAACTGAAGCTGCGCATGCAGCCGGGTTACGACCACAGCTACTACTTCATTCAGAGCTTCGTCGAAGACCACCTCCGTCACCACGCGAAAGCACTGACCGCATGAGCGAGCCGATCCGCATGCGCACGTCGCGTACGGTGATCCGCCTGCTCGATGTCGAGGAGGCTGACGTCTTGCGACGTTACCGGACCGAGAACCGCGAGCACCTGGCTCCCTGGGAGCCCCTGCGCACGGAGTCGCATTACACGCTCGACGGATGCCGGCTGGCGATTGAAGCCGGACTGGAAGCGGCCCGTGCCGACCGCGGTTATCCCTTCGCGGTACTGACCCCGGATAGCGCGGAGATGATCGCGAGTTTCACGTTCGCGAACGTCGTCCGTGGCGTGTTTCAGGCGTGTCACCTGGGGTATGGCATCGCCCGGCGCCACGAGGGGCAGGGCCTGATGTTCGAAGCGCTGGATGCGGCTATCCGCTATGCGTTTGGCCCTCTGGACTTCCATCGGGTGATGGCCAACCACATGCCGCGCAACGAGCGAAGCGGACGCCTTCTGCAGCGCCTGGGTTTCGAGAAAGAGGGTTATGCGAAGCGTTACCTGAAGATCGATGGCCTGTGGGAAGACCATGTCCTGACCGCGAAGGTCAGGGCGCAGGGATAAGCAGGACCGGCTGTCCGGCCAGGCTTATCCCCGAGCGACCGGTCAGGCCTTGTTGGTCGCCGGACGGCCACCGCGGCCCTGACGGCGACGCTTGTGGCTGCCGGTGTTCTCACCGGTGCCGGCAGCCGAATGACCATGCGGACGATGCGACGGCGGACGACCGCCACCGTTGCCACCACCCGTACCGCCGCCGCCCTGACGTGCCTGGCCGTTGCCGGCCGGGCGACCACTACCGTTGCCGCCGCTCTGCGCACGCGGCTGGCGCTGCTGGCCGCCACCCTGCTTCGGACGCGGCGCACCGGCGTCGAGGCGAAGCGGGGTGCTCGGCTCGAAGCCGGCGATGTTGGCGATCTCGAGATCCGTCTTGAGCAGGCGGCCGATATCGCGCAGCAGGCCCGACTCATCATGGCTGACCAGCGAGATGGCTTCGCCCGTCGCGCCGGCGCGGCCGGTACGGCCGATGCGGTGCACGTAATCCTCGGCGACCATGGGCAGGTCGAAGTTGATCACGACCGGCAACTGATCGATGTCGATACCGCGGGCGGCGATGTCCGTCGCGACCAGCACCGTGATGCGGTTGGTCTTGAAGTCGGACAGGGCGCGGGTGCGGGCATTCTGGCTCTTGTTGCCGTGGATCGCGGCGGACTTGATGCCGAACTGCTCCAGGTGACGGACCAGCTTGTCGGCGCCGTGCTTGGTGCGGCTGAAGACCAGCGTCTGGCGACGGCTGTCCTGCGAGAGGATGTGCAGGAGCAGGTCGCGCTTCTTCGCGGCGTCGACCGGGTGCACACGGTGCGTGACCGTGTTGGCGACGGTGTTGGCCGGAGCGGTCGAAATCTCGCGCGGGTTGCGCATGAACTGCTGGGCGAGCGCCTTGATCTCCGGCGCGAAGGTGGCCGAGAACAGCAGCGTCTGACGCTCCTTCGGCACGGCGGCGAGGATGCGCTTGAGCGCCGGCAGGAAGCCCATGTCGAGCATGCGGTCGGCTTCGTCGAGCACCAGCACGTCGACCTTGGACAGGTTCACCGAGCGCTGCTGCATGTGGTCGATCAGGCGGCCGGGCGTGGCCACGACGATGTCGACGCCGCGACGCAGGGCGTGCAGCTGGTTGCCCATGCCGACGCCGCCGAAGATGACGGTGCTGGAGAGCGGAAGATATTTGCCGTAGTCACGCAGGTTGTCCTGCACCTGGGCAGCCAGCTCGCGGGTCGGGGTGAGGATCAGCGCGCGGATCGGGCGCGCCTTCTCGCCACGCACCTCGTTGGCGATGCGCTGCAGAAGCGGCAGAGCGAACGCGGCGGTTTTGCCGGTACCCGTCTGGGCGGCGGCCATGAGGTCGTGGCCGGCGATGACCTGGGGAATGGCGGCCGCCTGGATCGGCGTCGGCTTCTCGTAGCCGGCTTCGGAAAGGGCACGCAGCAACGCGGGCGCGAGGCCCAGCGAATCGAAAGACATGGGGTGGAGCTCCTGCTTGACTCGAGCGTTCCCTGGAACCGCGCTGCGAGTTATGGATTGGCGGCCGCTAACCATGACGAAGACAGCAGGCTGGCCGGTGTCGAGCGCGCTTCCGGGGGTGGGGGAACGGGCGGGAGAATCTCCACGCCGGGGGTCCGCAAGGGAGTCGGAGCGCTTCTCGACTCGCGCAGTATACCTTATTGCGGTGCACAAATGGGGATCGGCGATTCAGCTCCGCCGCGAGGCCGTCATCAGGTAGCTGTTGTAGGGCGTCCGCCCGAACAAGGGGCGGAAATCCACCCGGATCCCCCTGGGCTCCAGCACCCCGCGAATATCCGCCTCGGTCGGGAAGTACTGAGCCCCACCGGGAATCCAGCCGACCGCCTTGATGAATTTTTCCTCCAGCACGGTAGCCCGGTACCGCCACGTACCGTCCCGGATGACGTTGCGCAGGATCAGCACGCCATCTTCGGCGAGGTGGTCGACGGCGAACGACAAAAGGTCCGCCTGACGTTCCCTGGGCAGGTAGTGCAGCACGTCGAGCATGGCGACATGTCCGCGCAGGGGATGTGCCGCCGTGGCGTCGGCTTCGCGCAGCGCGATGGCGTCGCCAAGTCCGGCCCGTTCCGCCGCGTCCCGACCCGTGGCGATCTTGCGCGGGTCGTGGTCGATGCCGACATAACCATCGAGCGCGTCACAGGCATGGAGATAGTGGCCGAGAAGACCGAGCCCGCAACCGATATCCAGCAACGGCAGGCGACGTCCCGAAATGGCCTGGGCGGTGGCCGCATAGACGGGATCGCTGGCCAGCTTGCCGTGGATGTAGAGGCGGTCGCCACGGCGGCTGAAGCGTGAAGCGATCCGGCGTCGGATCCGGGTGTCGGAACTCATGCGGCGAGGTGTCCTTTCCTGAAGGAGGACCGGGCACCATACGCGGCACCCGGTCGTGACGGCTAGTTCTGCTGAGGTCGCTGGCTGCCCTTGGCGATGTAGGCGTCGTACTCGCCCTTATCGACCTTGCCGTCATGGTTGGTGTCGGCCTCGTTGAAATGGGCGCGCATTTCCTTCAGCGCATCGTTGTCCTTGGGCAGGTCGCTGCGTTTGATGGATTTGCCGTCTTTCGAGAGATCGGCGAACGAGGGCGCGCCGCTGTCGCTCTGGGCCATGGCGGTACCGGCACAGAACGCGGTCAGAACGGCAAATGAAACGATGGATCGCGAGTACTTCATGAGTCCTCCGTCTGTCGTGGCGAGAGCACCAGTTTTAGCGATGACCCGTCGCCGGGTCGTGAGGTGCCCGTTGGATTTTCGCGCTGTGCTAGCCTCGGCGCGGCCCGAATCTCGTTGAGGAAATTCTCATGCCGCTCCCCGCCGCCCTGCGCGAACTGGACCATACACAGCGACACACCGTGTTGGCCAGCTTCCTGGGCTGGACGCTCGACGCGTTCGATTATTTCCTGCTGACCTTCGTGATCCTTGCCGTCGCTCACGAGTTCAACGTGCCGAAGCAGGAGGTCACCTACGGATTGTTCCTCACACTGGCCGCGCGTCCGATCGGGGCGCTGATCTTCGGACGACTGGCCGACCGCTACGGTCGCCGTCCTGTCCTGATGTTCGACATCGTCCTGTTTTCGGTGCTCGAGGTCGCCTGCGCCTTCGCGCCCAGTCTGGGCATCCTGCTTGGCCTGCGCTTTCTGTTCGGAATCGCCATGGGCGGTGAGTGGGGCATCGGCGCCTCGCTGGCCATGGAGTCCATTCCCGCCAGGTCGCGAGGCTTCGTGTCAGGGCTGCTGCAAAGTGGCTACCCGTGCGGGTTCTTTCTCGCCGCTCTGGTCAACTGGCTGCTGGTCGACCATATCGGCTGGCGCGGGCTGTTCATCGTAGGTGCCCTCCCGGCCTTCCTCGTGCTGTACATCCGCCGCAAGGTGCCCGAGTCCCCGGTCTGGGAAGGTCGCCGGTCCAAGGCCAGGGAGAGCGTGTTCGTCTCGATGCGCGGTCACTGGAAGCTCTTCATCTATCTGATGCTGCTGATGGCGGCGTTCAACATGTTCAGCCACGGCTCGCAGGACATGTATCCGACCTTCGTGCAGGAGACGCTGAGGATTCCGGCCGGCTCCGGCACCGCCTTCATGCTCACGGCGCTGCTCAACCTCGGCGCTTTGTTTGGCGGTCTGACCTTTGGCTCGCTCTCGGAGCGGATCGGGCGGCGCAAGGCGATCATCATCGCGGCGGTGCTGGCCATCCCGGTCATTCCGTTGTGGACCTACGGCGGCTCGTTGCTGCTGCTCGGCCTCGGCGCGTTCCTTATCCAGGTGATGGTGCAGGGCGCCTGGGGTGTCGTTCCGACTCATCTCAACGAGCTCTCGCCCGACGCCGTCCGCGGGACCTTGCCGGGCTTCGCCTATCAGATGGGCAACCTGCTCGCGGCGATCACCGCCACCGCGCAGACCTGGCTGGCCGAACAGCGCGGGGGCGATTTCGCCTTCGCCATGTCGACCTGGATCGCCGTCGTGGCGGCCGTGCTGGCCCTGCTGACCTGGCTGGGACCCGAAGCGCGCGGTGTCGGCTTCGGCAAGGACCGTGACGCCGCGTGACGCCGGGGCCCGCGGCCGGTAAAATGCCGCGTTTTCATCCGGTAGAAACCAACATGCAGGCTGGTAAGGACAAGGTCATCTCGTTCCACTACACGCTCACCGTCGACGGCGAGAAAGTCGAAAGCTCGGTCGAGGGCGGCGAACCGTTGTGGATCCTGCTGGGCCATGGCCAGCTCATCCCGGGCCTGGAAGCGGGCCTCGAGGGCAAGTCGGTGGGTGATACGTTCGACATCGAAATCGCCCCGGAGCAGGGTTACGGCCCGCGTCAGGAAGGCATGACCCAGCGCGTGCCGAAGAAGTACTTCCCTCAGCAGGGCAAGGGCCTCAAGGTCGGCGACTCGACCGTGCTCTCCCTCAAGGAAGGCGGCAACCGCGTTGTCGTGGTGCAGAAGATCGGCTCCAGCGTGGTCGACATCGACCTCAACCATCCGATGGCCGGCAAGCACCTGACCTTCAACGTCGACGTGCAGGTCGTCCGTGACGCGACCGAAGAAGAACTGGCCCATGGCCACGCCCACCCGAAGGGTGACGGCGAGCACTGAGCTTTTGCTTCAGTGCGTTGCGACGAAAGCGCCTTCGGGCGCTTTTTTCTTGCCCGGGGCGAGGCCGGATCTGCCGGAGAACAAAAAAAGACGGCGCCCTCTGGATGCGCCTTCTCTTCTCGATCACGTCCGCGCGGCGATTACGCCAGCGACTTACCGTTCACCGACACGTCCACATCGACGTTGCCGCGCGTAGCGTGGGAGTACGGGCAGACATCTTCGTGCGCGGTCTTCACGATGTCCTGCGCGGTGGCGTCGTCGACACCCGGCAGGGTGACCTCGAGCTTGACCTGGATGGCGAAGCCGGAGCCTTCACACGGGCCGATACCGACGCTGCTGGCGACCGACGCGCCGTCGACCTTGACCTTCTTCTGGCCGGCGACGAAGCGGACCGCGCCCTCGAAGCAGGCGGCATAGCCGGCTGCGAACAGCTGCTCCGGATTGCTGCCACCACCGTTGCCGCCCATTTCCTTCGGCAGGCGGAGGTCGAGCTTGATCAGGCCATCGTCGCTCTCGACGTGGCCTTCGCGGCCGCCGGCGACCTTGGCATGGGCGGTGTAGACGATCTTCTGCACTTTCGAGAGGTTGCTCATGGCGTGTTCCTTTGTCGTGTAAGGGAATCGGGTGCCCGGGCTGCCGGGCGTGGAACGTATATAAGCACGCAATTAAATCGTGCGCAATCTAATTGATGCGGCTTTGCCAGGCTTGTTGTCGTTCGTTCAGTTAAGGACGCGGCGTCCGTAGACGAAGTTCTGCTTCCAGTAAGTGCCGTCCAGGTCGTCCAACCGCACGGTGCCGCCGGAGTTCGGTGCGTGGACGAAACGCCCCTTGCCGACGTAGACGCCCACATGGGTGACATGGCCACGGCCGAAGAACACGAGGTCACCGCTTGCGAGAGCCGACTCATCGACCTTGGGCTTGTCCAGCGCCGCCATTTCCTGGGAGGTGCGTGGCAGGCGAAGGCCGGTCGAGGTCAGATAGATGTAGTTGATCAGGCCGCTGCAGTCGAAGCCGCCCTGCGGCGTGTTTCCGCCCCAGCGGTAAGGCGTGCCGACGAGCCCGATCGCACGGAACAGTACATCGTTGGCGGCATCGGCCGGCGGCGCATCGGCGGGACGCGTCGACCATTCGAGGTTCTTCGCCAGCGGAACCGCCGACGCGGGATTGCGCTGCTGGGAGGACGAGCGCTTCGGCGGGGCGCTGCCGCACGCGGCCAGCAGGCTGAGGCAAACGCCAAGCATGACCGGGCCAAGAAAGCGCGATGGGCGGGGTGATGCGGGTAACGCGGGATGCACGGGCATATCCCCTGTAAGGATCGGCATGAGTCAGACTAGCAAAACCAATGGCTTACAGGGAATACCTGTTAAAGCGCACGAGTTTATCTTCCGGACAGGCCGGCCACGGCCATTCACACCGTTAAACTACGTGCATGGATAGATCCCGAAGCGATGTGCTGGTCATGGGCGGCGGCGTGATCGGCCTGGCCTGCGCGCTGTACCTGCTGAAGGCTGGCGCCAGCGTGCGGGTGCTGGAACAGGGTCTGCCGGGCAATGGCAGCTCCCACGGCAACTGCGGCACGATCACCCCCAGCCATGCGGGCCCTTTGACCATGCCGGGCATGGTCGGCACCGCGTTGCGTTCGCTCTGGCACCGCGATGCGCCGCTCTACGTGAGCCCCCGGCCGGACATCGCGCGCGCGCGGTGGCTGCTGGGCTTCGCGCGGCGCTGCACGTGGCGTGACTATCAGCAGGCCGGCGAAGCGCGTGGCGCCATCCTGGCCCGATCGCGCGCCCTGCTGGCCGATCTGGTCGCAGGCGACGGCATGGCCTGCGAGTTCGAAGAGGTCGGTGAGCTCTATGTCTATCGCCACGAGCGGAGCGTGCAGGCGGACCGGCCCCATGTGGAACTGCTGCGGCGCCTGGGCATGGACGTCCGCGTGCTGTTGGGTGACGACGTGCTCGCGCTGGAGCCTTCCCTGCGTGACGGCGTGGTGGGCGGCCTGCTGCATCCGGGCGATGCGCGTCTGCGACCCGACCGCTTCGTCGCCGAACTCGCACGGCGCGTGCGCGAACTCGGCGGCGCGATCGAGACGGGCGCGCGTGTGGACGAGTTCGGCTTCGATGGGGCCCGCATTTCACACGTCAGGACCACGCGTGGTGTTTTCTACGCGGATCGCGTGGTGATGGCGCTGGGCGCGTGGTCGCCGTTGCTCGGCAGACTGCTCGACATCCGTCTGCCGATGCAGCCCGGCAAGGGATACTCGCTGACCTGGGACACGCCGCCCGCGCAGTCGCCCACGCATTCGCTCGTGCTACGTGAGGCGGCGGTGTGCGTCACCCCCTGGGCGAGCGGTTTCCGGCTCGGTAGCACCATGGAGTTTTCGGGCTTCGACGAAGGGCTCAATCCGGTTCGCATCGACGCGCTGCGTCGTGGCGCGGCCGCCTACCTGCGCGAGCCTGAAGGACGCGGTGAAGTGACACCCTGGTGGGGCTGGCGGCCCATGAGCGTCGACGAGCTGCCGATCATCGGTCCGAGTTCGCGCTGGTCCAATCTGGTTTACGCCACGGGGCACGGCATGCTCGGAATCAGCATGTCGGCCGCCACGGGCGAGCTGGTGGCGAACCTCCTTTCCGGGCCCGCGCCGTCACTCGATCCGACCCCCTATGCGCCCTCGCGTTTCGACCTGTGAACCGACGCGCAGTCGTCAACTTCACTCCCGCGGCGCTAGCCTCGCCGTTTGATTTCTGGGAGCTCTTATGACTGTGGAAGCCTTCGACCTCATCGTGATCGGCGGCGGATCGGGCGGCCTCGCGGCGGCGATACGCGCGGCGAAACATGGCGCGAAGGTGGCGCTCGTCGAGCCGTCGGAACTGGGCGGCACGTGCGTCAATGCGGGCTGCGTGCCCAAAAAGGCCATGTGGTACGCGGCGCAGATGTCCGAGGCCCAGTACATCGCTGTGGACTACGGCTTCCATGAGAGTCCCGGCAGTCTCGACTGGCCTCGCTTCATCGACCGACGCGATGACTATATCGAGCATATCCACGCCAGTTACCGTCAGTCGCTCGACAAGGCACACGTCACGCTGGTCCACGAGCGCGCACGCTTCGTCGCGCCGGATCGCGTCCGCGCGGGCGAACGGGAACTCACCGCGCCGCACATCGTAATCGCCACAGGCTCGACACCGAAGAAGCTCGATAAGCCCGGCTTCGACCTCGGTGTGACATCGGACGGGTTCTTCCAGCTGCGCGAATGCCCGAAACGCACGGCGATCGTCGGCGGTGGCTATGTCGCCGTCGAGCTCGCGGGTGTGCTTCGCGCCCTGGGCAGCGAGGTCGACCTGTTCGTCCGCGGGAGGCTGATGAGTGGCTTCGATGAGGAAATCTCGTACCAGCTGGGTGAGGAGATGCAGAAGCATGGCATCGGTATCCATTACACGTGCCAGATCGACGCCGTGCATGAAAAGGACGGCGTTCTTTTGCTCGACTGCGACAAGGGCAGTCATCCCGGTCCCTACGATCTGCTGGTCTGGGCGGTGGGTCGCGAGGCGAATACCGAGTCGCTCGATATCGGCGTCATCGGTCTGGCGACCGATGACGAGGGTCACATCGAAGTCGACGATTTCCAGAACACCAACGTACCCGGGATCTATGCGGTCGGCGACGTGACCCAGCGGCTGGCGCTGACCCCGGTGGCCGTGTCCGCCGGGCGCAAGCTGGCCGACCGGTTGTTTGGAGGAAAACCGAACGCGCGTCTCGACTACCGGAACGTACCTACCGTCGTGTTCTCGCATCCGCCACTGGGCACCGTCGGCATGTCCGAGGAACAGGCCCGGGAGGCCTATGGCGCGGACGTGCACCTGTACAAGCAATCGTTCGTGCCCATGCAGCTCGCCCTGGCGCAGCGGCCGATGAAGGTCCGCTTCAAGCTGATCTGCACCGGCGAGGACTCGCGCATCGTCGGCATGCAGATGCTGGGTCCCGGCGTGGATGAGATCCTCCAGGGCTTCGCCGTGGCCATCAAGATGGGCGCCACCAAGGACGATTTCGACGCGACCCTGGCCGTCCATCCGACCTCGGCCGAAGAGATGGTGACCATGGGCGATCGCGTGCCCGGTTGAGCGCTACACTGAGCCCATGATTCCGTACACCCTTCATCGCGGCAACGCGCCGCTCCTGATCAGCCTGCCGCACAACGGCAGCGCCATTCCCGACGATATCGGCGCCCGCATGAAGCGCCGGGCACGCCGTTCGGTGGACACCGACTGGCACGTGGCCGAGCTTTATGACTTCGCCCGGAGCATGGGCGCCAGCGTCATCAAGCCCTTCGCGTCCCGCTACGTGGTCGATCTCAACCGTCCTTCTGACGGGCATGCCCTGTATCCCGGGCAGGCCGAGACCGGCCTGGCGCCGACGGTCATGTTCGACGGCAGCCCGATCTACCGGCCGGGTGCCGAGCCCGACGCGGCCGAGATCGCCGATCGCGTGACGCGTTGGTGGAAGCCCTACCACCAGGCGCTGGGCGACGAGATCGCCCGCCTGCGCAAGCAGTTCGGGCGTGTCGTGCTGTGGGAAGGCCATTCGATCCGCAGTGAAGTGCCGATGCTGTTCGACGGGCGCCTGCCGGATTTCAACATCGGTACGGTGGATGGCGCCAGTTGCTCGCCCGGGTTGCAGGAGGCGCTGGTCGGCGTGCTCGAGGGGCAGGGCGACTACAGCTTTGCCGTCAACGGGCGCTTCAAGGGCGGCCACATCACCCGTCATTACGGACGACCGGACAAGGGCATCGACGCGATCCAGCTCGAGCTGTCGCAGATCAACTACATGGACGAGGAATCGTTCGAGTATCTGCCCAGGAAGGCGGCCGGGGTGCAGGCGTTGATCGGCGACATGCTGAAGGTGTGCCTGGCTTCGGTTCCCGCGGTTTCCTGAGCCTTTTGGCGAACGCCTACGAAGCGAATGCGGCCACACACTTCAGCTCGATCGCGATCGCCGTAGGCAACGCATTCACCTCCACGGTGGTGCGGCACGCATCCACCCCCGCGAACGCCTCCGCGTAGAGCCGGTTATACGCTTCAAAATCGCCCGCCATATCGGTCAGGTAAACCGTCACATCGACCAGGTCCTCGAACCGGGCGCCGCTGGCTTCAAGCACCGCGCGAACATTGGCGAACACCTGGCGGCACTGCGCTTCGATGTCGTGGCCGACGAGCGTTCCGTCCGCATCGACCACGTTGCCGGGGATCGAATTGTCCGCGGGTACACGCGGGCCGATGCCTGAGAGGAAGAGCAACGAACCCACCCGCCGGGCGTGCGGATAAGCGCCGACGGGCTTCGGTGCGCCCCCGACACGGATGACGTCATGACCCATGGTCGATGCAGACATTTCTGGCCTCTGTGAAAAAACGCATGGCTTCGATGCCGCCTTCGCGGCCGACACCCGACTGACCCGAGCCGCCGAAAGGCGTGCGCAGATCGCGCAGCATCCAGCAGTTGACCCAGACGATGCCGAACCGCAGCCGCGCCGAAAACCGGTGTGCCCGCGAAACATCCCGCGTCCATACCGAGGCGGCCAGCCCATAAGGCGTACCGTTGGCGTTCGCCAGGGCGTCGTCTTCGCTGTCGAAGGGGATCAGCGTGACGACCGGGCCGAAGATTTCCTCCTGATTGGTCGCCGCCTCCGGCGGCAGCCCTTCGATGACCGTGGGTGCGACGAACCAGCCCTCTGCGCAGCGACCGTCCACCTGCACGCGCTCTCCCCCTGTCAGCAGACGTCCGCCTTCCTGGCGCGCACGTTCGATGCATCCCATGACCTTGTCGAAGTGCGCCCGCGAGACCAGTGCGCCGAGATCGCTCGTCGCGTCGTTCGGATCGCCGGTACGCAGTGCGCCGACACGCTCCAGGTAGGCCGAGCGAAAACGCTCGTAGATGCTTCGCTGCACCAGCAGGCGCGATCCGCAGAGGCAGATTTCACCCTGGTTCGCGAAGCCCGAGCGGACGATCGTGCTCATCGCCGCGTCGGAGAAATCGAAATCGTCGAAGACGACGGTGGGATTCTTGCCGCCGAGCTCCAGCGACACCTTCTTGAGCTGCGCCGCCGCCGCGGAGGCGATGGCGACACCCGTGCGCGTGCTGCCCGTGAACGAGACGGCCTTGACGCCCTCGTGCGTGACGACCGCCTCGCCGACGGCGGGCCCCGTCCCGTGGACGATGTTGAGGACGCCAGGCGGGAAGCCCGCGTCGCAGGCCAGTGTGCCGAGCAGCCACGCGGTATACGGCGTCACTTCCGAAGGCTTGGCCACCACGGTGTTGCCGGCGGCCAGCGCGGGGGCGATCTTCCACGTGAACAGATAGAGCGGAAGATTCCACGGACTGATGCAGCCGACGACGCCCAGGGGAAGCCGCAGCGTGTAATTGATGGCGCCGCGCTCCATCGCGTGCGACTCGCTGCTCCATTGCGTCGCGGCGGCCGCGAAGAAACGAAGGTTGGCGATCGCACGAGGGATATCCAGCGTGCGTGCGAGAGCGAGCGGCTTGCCGCTGTCTTGCGACTCCGCCGCGGCGAAGGCGGCGAGGCGCGCTTCGATCCGATCGGCAAGACGGGACAGGCACGCGGCGCGCGCGTCGGCCGGGGTCGACGCCCATCCGGCGGCGGCCTGTGAGGCGGCGCTCACGGCGTCCGCGACGTCGGCCGCATCGGAATCGGGGCACCGGGCAAAGACGTGGCTCGTGGCCGGGTCGATGACGTCGAGATAGCGATCGCCCCGCGGCGCGCGTGCCTTCCCGTCGATGAGGTTGGCGAGAACGATCATGGCTGCCTCAGTTGAGGTTTCGGGTGCGCCCGCCGTCGACAGCCAGGCTCACGCCATTGACGTAGCCGGCGGCCGGACTGGCCAGGAAGGCGATCGCGGCGGCCACCTCGGCCGGTTCGCCGAAGCGCGCCGCGGGAACGCTGGCGAGCAGATCGCGCTCCACGTCCTCGCGGCTGCGACCGTTCCCGCGCCTGGCCTCGATCAGTTCCTCGGTGCGCGAGGTGCGCGTATAGCCCGGCAGCACGTTGTTCACCGTGATGCCGTCGGCGGCCACTTCCGATGCGAGCGTCTTGGCCCAGCCGGCCGTGGCGGCACGTACGGTATTGGACACGCCCAGGTTCGGGATCGGCGCCTTGACCGAGGTGGAGACGACATTGATCACGCGGCCGTAGTGCGCCTCGCGCATGCCGGGCAGGCAGGCCTGGGTAATGACCTGGGCCGCCAGCACGTGCTGGCGAAAGGCTGTCAGGTAATCGTCCGGCGCGGCGGACCATGCGGGGCCTGGCGGTGGCCCGCCACTGTTGTTCACCACGATATGCACGGCATGCAGGCTGACCACTCGCGCGATAGCCGTGGTCAGGCCGGCGGTGTCGAGCATGTCGACGGCGAGGTGGTCGTGGGACTGGCCGGCATACCGGGCGGGCAGCTCGCGGGCGAGGGCGGCGAGCGCATCCGCGGAGCGGGAGAGCAGGGTGACGCTGGCGCCCAGTTCGGCCAGCTCGAAGGCGGTGGCGCGGCCGATGCCTTGCGATGCGCCGCAGATCAGCGCGTGTCGACCGGTGAGGCGAAGATCCATGCGAACTCCCTGCGGCGGGTGAAGGGAATCAGTGTTGCTTCATCGCCCACCACTGTAACGCCATCGCGGCCAACCAGCACGGCCACGCGAGCCAGGGGGCACGTCGCCACAAGGCCTGCCAGCGGTTGAGCTGGTCATCGTTGAACAGGGCGGGAGCGTCCGAGCGCAGGACGCGGCGCACGCGCAGCCAGTTGGACAAGCCGTTCGGGCGACCGGAGTCGGCCTCGACGATGGTTTTCCACTGGTCCGGATAGCGCTTGCGCAGTGTCGCCGTGAAGCGCCACTGCGCAACGATGTGCAGGACAAAGAACGCGACGGCGCCCAGCAAGAGAAGAAGATAGAAGAGAACCGCGGTCTGCATGATCGGGTCAGCTGTCCTTGTCTTTTTTCTTCGCGTCGGTGCCGAGAAGATCGGTGGTCACCACATCGCGAATGGTCGATATGACGCCGTTACCCTGCGACGCCTTCGAGCAGACGGCGTTGCCGATCGCCTTCTTGTACGTATCGTTCTGCATGCCCAGGAACAGCACGCCGTCCGGGCCGTGCGGGATCTTGAAGCTTCCCGCCGAGCTCATCTTGACGGGCGCTTCCGCCGAGAAGCTGCTGGGCGACTGCTCCCAGTAGGTCTGGCTCTTCTGCTGCTTGGCCGACGAATACACGACCAGGTAGCGCGCCTTGTCGTCTTCGACCTTGAACTTGCCGAAGGCGCCCGTCGTCTCGTTGGTCCAGCCCATGTATTCGCAGAGCTGGATGTCTTCCGCGTGCAGCGGCTGGAAGGCGTCGTCCAGCAGCACCATGGTCGGGGCGAAGAGGTAGCTGGAGCTGAGCCAGCGGCCGTTGAGTTCGGCTTTCAGCGCGATCGTGTACGGCATCTGCGCGCCCGCCGGCAGGCGGAACGCGAGGAAGTAGCTGCGGTCGCCGTTGAGATTGGCGACCGGGCTGTCCTTCGTCAGTTCGAACCGCTGCGGCTGCCAGGGCAGCATGTCCTGGTAGGAGAGGTCGGCGAAGCTGCCACAGCACGGCGAGGCGTCTTCGAGCGACTTGCGTGCGGCGTCGATCGCGGCCGTCGTTTTTTCCGGCGGACGGAAGTTCGGCGGCACGATCGCGCCCATCGTATGGCAGGCGGCGAGGCCCAGCAGGGCCACGGCGATCAACAGGGGACGTACGACGTGTGGGGGCATGGTCTTCAGTCGGGGAATGATCAGAACTCGGCGCTCCCTGCCGCGCGAGGGTAGGGGATGGCGTCACGTATGTTGGCCAGGCCGCAGACGTAGACCAGCAGGCGCTCGAAGCCCAGACCGAAGCCGGCATGCGGCACGGTGCCGTAGCGGCGCAGGTCGCGGTACCAGTTGTAGGTGTCCTTATCGAGCTTGAACTGGTCCATGCGGCGGTCGAGGTAGTCCAGGCGTTCCTCGCGCTGAGCACCGCCGATGATCTCGCCGATGCCGGGTGCGAGGACGTCCATGGCCGCCACGGTCTTGCCGTCGTCGTTGAGGCGCATATAGAACGCCTTGATCTCTTCGGGGTAGTTCATGACGACCACGGGACGGCCGATATGTTCCTCGGCGAGGTAGCGCTCGTGCTCGGTCTGCAGGTCGATACCCCAGGCGACCGGGTGTTCGAATTTTTTTCCGGACTTCTGCAGGATCTCGACGGCCTCGGTGTACTGGATGCGCTCGAACGGCTTGGCGATGAACGCTTCCAGGCGCGTGATGGCGTCCGGCTGCACGCGCTCGGCGAAGAACGCCATATCGTCCTGGCGCTCGTCCAGCACGGCCTTGAAGATGCCCTTGAGGAACAGCTCGGCCAGATCGGCGTTGTCGTTCAGGTCGGCGAAGGCCACTTCGGGCTCGACCATCCAGAACTCGGCCAGATGGCGCGTGGTGTTGGAGTTTTCGGCGCGGAAGGTGGGGCCGAACGTGTACACCTTGCTCATCGCCATGGCATAGCCTTCGACGTTGAGCTGGCCGGACACGGTGAGGAAGGCCTCGCGACCGAAGAAGTCCTTTTTCCAGTCGATGCCGCCCTTGTCGTCGCGCGGCAGGTTGGCCAGGTCGAGCGTGGAAAGGCGGAACATGTCACCGGCGCCTTCGGCGTCGGAGGTGGTGATGATCGGCGTGTTGATCCAGAAGAAGCCCTGCTCCGTCAGGATCCGGTGGATCGCCATCATCATGGTGTGGCGGACGCGGGTGACGGCCCCGAACAGGTTGGTGCGCGGGCGCAGGTGGGCGACCTCGCGCAGGAACTCCATCGAGTGCTGCTTTGGCTGAATGGGGTAGGTGAGCGGGTTCTCGACGAAACCGGTGACGTCGATGCGGGTGGCCTGGATCTCGAACGCCTGGCCCTTGCCCTGCGAAGGCACGAGCCTGCCGGTGGCGATCACGCCGGCGCCGGCGGAAAGATGCTTAACGTCGGTCTCGTAGTTGGCGAGATCCGAGGTGGCGACCACCTGGATGGGGGCGAAGCAGGAGCCATCGCTCACGTTAACGAAGGAGAGGCCACCCTTGGACTCGCGCAGGGTGCGCACCCAGCCGCGGACCGTGACTTCGTGTTCGCCTGCGGTCGTACCGCCGGCGAGGGCCTGCTTGACGCTTACCACCGTCATCGATTGAAACTCCAGAAAAGGCGCCGCACATAGGGAGGGCGCGTGGGACGCGACCTTGCATGATAATGTAAGGGTCACGTGAACGGCACCGTTCCCGGGTATATCACGGTAATAAAACGATTTCATGAGCATCCAGATCACTCCCGCCGCCTCCGACCGCATGCGAGCCTTCCTGTCCCGGGCACCTGAGGCCGCGGGCGTGCGTTTCTCCGTCAAGCGAATGGGCTGCTCGGGCTTCGGCTACGTGGTCGACCTGGCCGGCGCCATCGCCGCCGAGGACCAGGTGCTCGATATCGATGGGATCCGCGTCGTGGTCGACCCGAAGAGCCTGCCCCTGGTCGACGGCACTTTGATCGACTTCCAGCGCCAGGGCCTGAACGCCTCGTTCGTCTTCCACAACCCCAACGCCACCGGCGAATGCGGCTGCGGCGAAAGCTTCACCGTCTCGTAAGCCTCGCCGGTAGGAGCGCGCGATGCCTCATGCCAAGCCGTCCGCGCCAGCTCCCGGGCCCGGGGACGGGATTTCGCGGCCAAGGCTCGCTCCTGCCCAGCGGCGGCTGCGCCTCCGCTTGCGGTAGCCCCCTGAATCTCCTTACAATGCGCGGCTGGCCCTCCCCAAAGGAGGGTCTTCTTGCCTCACCGCACGTCGCGGGAGGCTGCCATCCCCGGAAGGGGTGCATCCACAAGGAGTCACCATGCGTCATTACGAAGTCGTGTTCCTGGTCCATCCGGACCAGAGCGAACAGGTGCCCGCCATGATCGAGCGCTACAAGGCGCTGATCGAAGGCGACAACGGCACGATCCATCGTCTGGAAGACTGGGGCCGCCGTCAGCTGGCTTACCCGATCGCCAACCTCGCCAAGGCTCACTACGTGATGCTGAACATCGAGGTTTCGCAGAACGCCCTCAACGAGCTCGAGACGGGCTTCCGTTTCAACGACGCTGTCCTGCGCCACCTCGTGGTCCGCCGCGACGAAGCCGACACCGAGCCGTCCTTCATCCTGAAGAGCAAGGAAAAGGATGAGCAGAAGGGTTCGCGTCGCCGTGACGACGACAGCGACGGCGACGACCGCCGTGGTGGTCGCGACAACGACAACGATCGCGACAGCGACGACTAATCGGGGATCACAGACATGTCCAAGTTCTTCCGCCGCCGTAAGTTCTGCCGCTTCACCGCTGAAGGCGTGAAAGAGATCGATTACAAGGATCTCAACACCCTGCGTCAGTACGTGACCGAGAACGGCAAGATCGTCCCGAGCCGCATCACCGGCACGAAGGCCCGCTACCAGCGTCAGCTGGCGACCGCGATCAAGCGCGCTCGCTTCCTCTCGCTGCTGCCTTACACCGACAACCACGACGTCTGATTTTTCAGGCGTCTCATTTCGGACAACCGTCCTGGCTGCATGGGGCCCAACCCGTGCTAACGAAAGTAAGGAATATTTATGGAACTCATTCTCCTCGAGAAGGTGAAGAACCTCGGCAACCTCGGCGACAAGGTCAGCGTCAAGCCGGGTTACGGTCGTAACTTCCTCCTCCCGACCGGCAAGGCCGCTCGCGCGACCGCCGCCAACCTCGAAGCGTTCGAAGCACGTCGTGCCGAGTACGAAGCCAAGGCCAAGGAACAGCTGGCCGGCGCCGAGGGTCGTGCCGCCAAGCTCGACGGCGCGGAAGTCACCATCGAAGTCAACGCTTCGCCGGAAGGCAAGCTGTTCGGCTCGGTGACCCCGCGTGACGTGGCCGAGGCATTTGTCGCCAAGGGCTACGAAGTCGACAAGAGCGAAGTGATCCAGGCCGAAGGCCCGTTCCGCAACACCGGCGAATACGATGTCACCATCGTGCTCCACGCCGATATCCAGCAGACGGTCAAGGTCAAGGTCGTCGGCGCGTAAGCACCGGCTACCGGCAACACCGAAGCGGGCGCCCTTGTGGCGCCCGTTTTTTTTGCCTCGCGCCGATGGACTCGGACATGCCGCGCTCCGGCAGGAGCCAGCCCTTCCGTGCTCCGGCAGGAGCCAGCCATTCCATCCTCAGGCAGGAGCCGCCGTTCCTTGCTCCGGCAGGCGCCCATCCTTCCGTGCTCCTGTAGGAGCCAGCCCTGCTGGCGACAGCCAACGAAGCGGCGAAGCGGCAACCCTCAATTTGCGTAACATCTCACAAGCCAACGCAGCATCCGTCATCGCCAGGCGTCCGCCTCCCCCAGCCAAAGCCCCACCCAGCGCGGCTTCCGTCAAATCCCGTCCGCCTCCCATTGGCTCCCGCCAACTCCCCCACCTAAAGTCACGCCTTTTGCGCAGTCAGCAAGCGAGCGGTCATGGGCAAGTGGTGGTGGCGGTCATGCATGGGCGTGGCTGGCGGTTCGATCATGGGAATGTCGGCCTGGGCTGCCGATGAGCCGGTCGAGGCGGAAAGCGCGCCCTACATCGAGGCACGCTACCGTTACAGCAATCTCCATTCCGACGGTGCGCCTAAGCGAGGTCACGCCAACACGTTGCGCACGCAGCTTGGCTATCACTGGGTGATCGGCAACGGCTGGAGCGTTTACGGCGAAGGCACCCGCACGTGGGCGCTGTTCGGTCAGCAATACGATGATGGCTCGGCCCGTATCACCCCCTATCCCACCGAAGCGGATCCCGCCTCCACCGGCGTGTCCAATGCGTGGGCGGAGTACCGCGACGATGCTTTCGCCGCGCGCGCTGGACGCCAGTACGTGCTTCTCGATGCCGGCCGTTTCATAAGCAACAACCCATGGCGGCAGAACCTGCAATCCTACGACGGTGTGCAGCTGTCCTGGAAAGCGTGGCAGGGAGCCGACCTGCGCTACTACTGGCTCGGCCGCGCGAACCGTACGCCTGGGTTCGATTTTCACGACCGTGACCAGCGTCGGTGGAAGCTCGCAGCGCACCTGCTGCACCTGGATCAGGCGTTGCCGGTAGGTAAGCTGGCCGCCTACGGTTATTTCATCCGCAACGACACGGTGGCCGCCAACTCCACGAAGACGGTCGGCGCGCGCTGGACGGGCTCCTACCAGCCCGCTGCCAGCGCGGCGAAACTGGGCTGGACCGTGGACGTGGCCCGTCAGTACGACTACGCGAATAACCCCGCGCGGTTCAGCCTCGGCTACCACCTGTTCGAGGTGAGCTACGGCCTGCCAGCACTTTCCGGGCGCGCCGGTGAGGAAAAGCTTGACGGCAACGGGCGCAACGCGGTCAACGTCGCCTACGGCGCGGCTCGCGCCTTCAACGGCTGGGTGGTGGCTTTCCGCATTCCCCGCACCGGCTTACGCGAACGCTACGTCGGTGTCCTCGGCAGCGTCGATGCGGGCCGCAAGATAAGCTGGCAGGTCACGTCGCGGCATTTCCGGGCAGAGAAGGGCGGTGCGCTGCTGGGCCGTGAACTGGACGCGGGCGTGCTGGTAGGGCTGGCCAGGGGCCTGACGCTGGACATCCAATATGGCGATTACCGTGCCTCATCCCACGGCGTCGATGAGCGAAAACTCTGGCTCATCGGCGAATACCGCTTCGGCCAGGCGCCGCGCTGATGGGATAACCCACAAGTTATCCACAGACTTATCCTCTCAAGGTTTGCGACCGGGGCGCGTATCATGGCGTCACGGCGACCCGGGCCCGGGTCATCAGCCGACGGCATGACGAGGTAAACGATGTCCTTCAATCCAGAGCGTGGCGAGCGCGGTGAGCGCGGCGACCGCAAGCGCCGCCGCGAGCGCGAGCCCAGCGCTTTCGAGTCCCTTCGCATCCCGCCGCACTCCATCGAGGCGGAACAGGCCGTCCTGGGTGGCCTGATGTTGTCTCCGGACTCGCTGGACAAGGTGGCCGACAAGCTGACCGACGACGACTTCTACCGTAAGGATCATCGTCTGATCTGGCGCGCCATCAACGAGCTGGCCAACAAGGGCATGCCCTGCGACGCCATCACGCTGGGCGACTGGTTCGTCGCCAACGAAATGGCCGAGATGGTCGGCGGTGCCAGCTACCTGATGGAACTGGCCAACTCCACGCCCAGCGCAGCCAATATCGCCGCTTATGGCGATATCGTGCGCGAAAAGTCGGTACTGCGCATGCTGATCGACGCGGGTACGTCGATCACCGAGGACGGTTTCCGTCCCGAAGGCAAAAGCGTTCAGGAGGTGATGGAGCTCGCCGAGCAGCGCGTGTTCCGTATCGCGGAATCGGGCGCGCGCGGCAAGAAAGACATCGTCTCCGTACGCGAAGCCGTGGGCGAGGCCTTCCGCATGCTGACCGAGCGCTATGAAAAGCGCGGCCAGCTGACCGGTCTGTCCACCGGCTTTACCGATCTCGACGAACTGACCTCGGGCTTGCAGCCGTCCGACCTGGTCATCATCGCGGCTCGCCCGTCGATGGGTAAGACGGCGTTCGCACTCAACCTCGCCGAAGCGGCGGCGATGCGCGGCAAGAAGGCCGTCGCGGTGTTCTCGATGGAAATGTCGGCCTCACAGCTGGCCTTCCGTCTGATCTCGTCGCTCGGTCGCGTGCATGCGCAGCACCTGCGAAACGGCGATCTGGCCGAAGAAGACTGGCCGCGCGTCACGTCGGCGATCACCATGCTCTCCGATGCGAAGATCTTCATCGACGACACGCCAGCCATGTCGCCGGTGGAAATGCGCTCGCGTTCGCGTCGTCTGCAGCGCGAACACGGGCTGGGCCTGATCGTGATCGATTACCTGCAGCTGATGCAGGTGCCCGGCAACAGCGAAAACCGCGCGACGGAAATCTCGGAAATTTCCCGCGGCCTCAAGGCGCTGGCGAAGGAACTCAACGTGCCGGTGATCGCGTTGTCGCAGCTGAACCGCTCATTGGAGCAGCGCGCCGACAAGCGTCCGATGATGTCCGATCTTCGCGAGTCCGGCGCTATCGAGCAGGATGCCGACGTCATCATGTTCATCTACCGCGACGAGTACTACAACAAGGAATCGCCCGATAAGGGCCTGGCCGAAATCATCATCGGCAAGCAGCGTAACGGTCCGACGGACACGGTGAAGCTGGCCTTCCTCGGTCACTACACCAAGTTCGAGAACTGGACGCCGGAATCCTACGTGGGGTCGTTCGACTAGCTTGCTGCTTTGGTTGTCTTTCATGTGTCGGGGATGGGGTCATGAGGCTTAGGTTCTGGGGAATGTCGCTGCTCATGCTCGCCACCGACGTGTCGGCGGCCGAACGTATCGCACTGCCCGACCACCCCACGGCCGACCAGCGCGCGGACATCGAGCAGCGCCTCAACGACTGGCCGCTGCTGGCGCGGTTCGCGAAGGACAACGCAACTTATCCGCCGCCCAGAGCCGGGGAGAAGCGCGTCATCTTCTTCGGCGACTCGATCACCGATTTCTGGGGTCGGCCCATCGGCGAGTTCTTCCCGGGACGGGGCTACATCAACCGCGGGATAAGCGGCCAGACGACGGCACAGATGCTGGTTCGCTTTCGCGCCGACGTGATCGCCCTGAAGCCGGCGGTCGTGGTGATCCTCGCCGGGACGAACGACATCGCGGGTAACACCGGCGCGTCGTCGCTGGGCATGATCGAGGACAATCTGTCGTCGATGACCGAGCTGGCCCGGGCGCATGGTATCCATGTCGTCCTCGCTTCGTTGCTGCCCGTCAGCGATGCGGTCATCAAGGATCAGACGGTGCGCCGGCCGCCCTCGGCGATTCTCGCCCTGAATGCGTGGATCCGTCAGTACGCGGGAGCGGAGCATCTCGTGTTGCTCGATTACGCGCCGGCGATGTCGGACGGCGCGGGCGCCCTGAAGGTCGACTTGACGGACGATGGGTTGCATCCGAACGCGAAGGGCTACGCCGTGATGGCGCCGCTTGCTCAGAAAGCCGTCGATGCCGCTTTGGCGGCGGCGACCGATTAACGCGTTGGCAAATTCCTACACCATTTTAGGACAACGCCCAACAGACGCATGCCTACCTGATCGCTAGCATCGTCCGCTCATTCGACGGCCTTTTCCCGCGTGCGTCCGGGCAGGGTCAAGGTCGTTCAGGGCCGGACGCATCAGGACAGAATCCATCATGGAAATTACCTTCAGGCACGCCGGTGTGGCGTCGCTTGCGCTTGGCCTCACCCTTACGCTTTCCGCGTGCGCCGCCACCAACCCGCTCGTCGCCAAAACGCAGAAGGAGCACGAAGCAAAGGTCGCCGCCATTCCCAAATGCGCACGCAAGCTCGGAAGCATCTCGGTGCTCGAGCCCGAGGGCGACGTGCACTGGTGGACGCAGCAGCAGCTGCCGTCGCCGACCAAACTCATCAAGGTGTTCGTCAACAAGTCCGGCTGCTTCACACTGGTGGATCGCGGCACGGGCATGAGCGCGGCGATGCGCGAGCGTGCGCTCGCGGCCGGAGGCGAACTCCGTGGTGGCGCCAACGTCGGCAAGGGGCAGGTCAAGGCGGCGGACTATGTCATGGTCCCCGATCTGGTTTCGGCCAATGGCAATGCCGGCGGCAGCGCGCTAGGCGCGCTGGCGGGTGGTCTGATCGGAGGTGGTGCCGGGCGCCTCGTCGGTTCCATCAACATCAGTTCCAAGACGTCGGACGTGGTGCTCACCGTCACCGATGTGCGCTCGTCCGAGCAGGTCGCGATGGCGGAAGGCCATGGCGAGAAGAATGACATCGGCCTCGGGGCCCGCGGCTCGTTCTTCGGCAGTCAGGGTATGGGCGGCGCCGGCATCGGTGGCTACGCCAACACCACGATCGGCCAGGTCATCACCATGGCCTACCTCGATGCCTACACCAAGCTGGTCAACGAAATGGGCGGCATGCCGGGCAACGCGTCCGCAGCGAATGTGCGGCAGTCCGGCACGGTTCGCGTGGCGACGCGCATGTTCGCCACGTCCAGCATGAAGGGCAAGGCCGTGCGCTCGCTCGAGCCCGGCATGACGGTCTATCCGACGGGCGACAAGGTCGGAGTCATCTGGGAGGTCGAGGACGAGCACGGCAACCGTGGCTGGATCTCGTCGGAAAACTTCGACCTGGCGCGCTGACCGGCCGGTAACCGCCACCCTCGCGCCACACGGCTGCCCGGTCGATCCGGCTAGACTGGGCAGTCTTCTTCGTCAGCGTCGCCGCATTCAAGCCCATGAGCCGTACCACCGTCGCCACCATCCATCTCGGTGCCCTGCGCCATAACCTCGCTCGCGTGCGGGCACTGGCGGGTACCGCGAAAGTCATGGCGGTGGTGAAGGCCGACGCGTACGGGCATGGCCTCGAGCGCGTGGCCCGCGCACTGGATGGCGAGGCCGAGGCCTTTGCGGTCGCGGCCATTGCGGATGGTCTGCGGCTTCGCGCGGCCGGTCACCGGCAGCGCATCGTCGTTCTCTCCGGCCCCGACACGTCGTCCGATATCGCGGAAATGCAGCGCCTTCGGCTGGACGCACTGATTCATCACGATGCCCAGCTGCCCTGGCTGGCGAAAGCCGATCCTTCGCGAGGTCCGCTGCGGGTCTGGATCAAGGTCGACACGGGCATGCACCGGCTCGGTTTCGATCCGGTGCGTGCACGTGAGGTGCATGCGGCTTTGTCGGCCATGCCAGCCATCGACCCTGAGCTGGGACTGATGACGCATTTCGCGTCGTCGGAGGAATTCGAGGGGCGCGAGACCGCCTTGCAGATCGCCCGGTTCCGCGCGGCGACCGAAGGACTCGACGGCCCGCGAGCGCTGTCCAACTCCGCCGCGGTGCTCGGCTGGCCGGATGCGCGCGCCGACTGGGTTCGCACAGGCGGCCTGCTCTACGGACTTTCCGTGGTCGAGGGCAAATCCGGTAGCGATTTCGGCTTCCGTCCCGTCATGACCCTCGCCACCCGTCTCGTAGCGATCAATCGCCTCGCAAAGGGGGAGCGTGTCGGCTACAACGGCACCTACGAGTGCCCTGAAGACATGCCGGTCGGCGTGGCCGCCATCGGCTACGGGGATGGTTATCCACGCAGTGCCGCCCCCGGCACGCCGGTGTCGATCCATGGCCGCCTGGCGCCGCTGATCGGCCGGGTCTCCATGGATCTCATCACGATCGACCTGCGCGGCATACCCGAAGCGCGTACCGGCGACCGCGTGACGTTGTGGGGTGACGAGCTTCCGGTCGAGACGGTGGCGGCGTCGGCGGGTACGATCTCGTATGACCTGACCTGTGGCATGACCCGTCGGGTACTGTTCGTCGAAGACGAAACCTGAGCGAGCGTCACCCGCGTATCGGTCCCTGCGACAGCGCTGTGCGATACAGCCTCATCCACTTCACGGAATTCCCCGACGATGGCCAAGGCCAAGACCGCTTACGTGTGCACCCAGTGCGGTGCCGAGCACAGCAAATGGCAGGGCCAGTGCGCTGAATGCAACGAATGGAACGTTCTCACCGAATTCGTCGTGCAGCCCGCCAAGCCCGCGGCGGTGTCATCGCCGGGTGCCCGGCGCGGCGGTTATGCGGGGGATGCCGCGGGCGCGCCGAGGATCACGCCACTCACCGAGGTCCTGCTGACGGCCGAAGCCCGCACGAATACCGGCATAGGCGAGCTCGATCGCGTGCTCGGCGGCGGTCTGGTCGACGGGTCGGTGGTGCTTATCGGCGGCGATCCGGGGATCGGCAAGTCGACCCTGCTGCTGCAGATGCTCGGCACGCTGGGTGCCGTGTTGCCAAGCCTGTATGTCACGGGCGAAGAATCGCTGAGTCAGGTGGCGAGCCGCGCGCAGCGCCTCGATTTACCGCTGGCGCCTTTGCATGCACTGGCGGAAACCTGCATCGAGCGGATTCTCGAGCAGGCGGTGACTGCGCGGCCGCGCGTCCTGGTGATCGACTCGATCCAGACGATCTGGACCGAGATGCTCACCGCCGCACCGGGGTCCGTCAGCCAGGTGCGCGAGTCCGCCGCCAAGCTCACGCGGTTCGCCAAGGAAACCGGCACCTCGGTCTTTCTGGTCGGCCATGTGACGAAAGAGGGCGGCATCGCCGGACCGCGCGTGCTTGAGCATATGGTCGACGCCGTCCTGTATTTCGAAGGCGAGTCGGGCAGCCGTTTCCGCGTGCTGCGCGCGTTCAAGAACCGCTTCGGCGCCGTCAACGAGCTGGGCGTGTTCGCCATGTCCGAGAAAGGTCTGCGCGAAGTCCCGAACCCTTCGGCCATTTTTCTTTCCGCCCATGCGGGCCCCACGCCCGGCAGTGCGGTCATGGTGACCCGCGAAGGCACACGGCCGTTGCTGGTCGAGGTCCAGGCGCTGGTCGATCAGTCGTCACTGGGTAACCCCCGGCGCGTGGTGCTGGGGCTGGAGCAGAACCGTCTGGCCATGTTGCTCGCCGTCCTTCATCGCCACGGCGGTGTGGCGGCATATGACCAGGACGTCTTCGTCAACGTGGTCGGCGGTATTCGTGTTCAGGAGACGGCATCCGACGTTCCGGTGATCATGGCGGTGCTGTCCAGCCTGCGCGATCGTCCCCTGCCCGAAAAGACCATCGCCTTCGGTGAAGTCGGTCTGTCCGGCGAGATCCGCCCGGTGCCCAATGGCGAGGAGCGGCTGAAGGAAGCGGCGACGCACGGTTTTCGTCGTGCCATCGTGCCGGCCGCCAACGCGCCCAGGCGTGGTCGCGTGGGCGACATGGAAGTCATCGGGGTCGAGCGGTTGTCACAGGCCCTGGATGCGAGCCGGGACACGTAAGCCGCGAGGGCGCAAGGACGCGCGCGCTTATGCCGTGCGGTGCAGGATGAGCTCCAGCACCGCCTTGGTGCCGAAGAATGCCAGCAGCAGGAACGCCATGCCGGCCAGCGTCCAGTACACGGCACGAATGCCGCGCCAGCCGTAGCGCCACCGTCCCCAGAGCAGGACCCCGAAGACGATCCAGGCGATGATCGAGAGCACCGTCTTATGGACGAGGTGCTGCCCGAACAGGTCGCCGACGAACAGGGCGCCGGTCACCAGGGTCAGCGTGAGCAGCACGAAGCCGACCGCGATCAGACGGAACAGCAGTACTTCGGTCAGCGTGAGCGGGGGCAGGGCGCGCAGCCAGTGGCCGAACTTGCTCCGGCGCAGTGCGCGCTCCTGAATCGCCAGCAGGATGGCCAGGGCGGCGGCGATCGACAGGATGCCGAAGGCCAGCACGGCGATGGTGACGTGCAGCTCGATCTGCCAGGTCATGATGCCGGGCGCGGTGTGAGGCGCCAGAAACGTATCGACCGCCAGGAAGATCGCGGAGAGCGGGAAGATCAGGATGCCCAGCCCCGCGACCGGCCGGGACAGGTTGACCGCCAGGGTCAGCGCCGAGGCGATCCAGGCGACCAGCGACAGGGCGGCGAAGAAATGCAGATCCAGCGTGCCGCGGTGAGCACTGAGCAGGACGGCGCCGTGGGCGAGGGCGGCGACGGTCGCCAGCAGGGCGCCCGCACGGGCGAGCGGCTGCCCGCCCGTGACCAGTGGCCGCGCGAGGACACCGGCGGCGGACAGGTAGAGGGCGATGGCGGCCAGCGTAAGGGCGGTGACGATCATGACTGCGGAGTGTGGCATAGCCGCCCGGGGTCGTGAATGCGACACAGTGGCATTTGCTCGCCCAAGCCCTTTGCGCGTCCCGCGTCAGCTATAATTCGTTGTTTACAGCATCGCCGACCCGACTCGCCATGTTCGAATCGCTCAGTAATCGCCTCTCCGATACCGTCAACCGCCTGCGTGGTCGCGGCCGGCTGACCGAGGAAAACATTCGCGAAACCCTGCGCGAAGTCCGCATCGCCCTCCTCGAGGCCGACGTGGCCCTGCCTGTGGTGAAGGCGCTGATCGAGCGGGTCAAGGTCCGCGCCGTCGGCCAGGACGTTCTGAAGAGCCTGTCGCCGGGCCAGGCGCTCATCAAGGTCGTCAGCGACGAACTGACCGCGGTCATGGGTCAGGCCAACACTGAGCTGAATCTCGCCGCCACGCCTCCCGCCATCGTTCTGATGGCCGGTCTGCAGGGTGCGGGTAAGACCACCACGGTCGGCAAGCTGGCCCGTTTCCTCAGGGAGCGGAAGAAGAAGCGCGTCATGGTGGTCAGCTGCGACGTGTATCGTCCCGCCGCCATCGAGCAGCTGCGCACGCTGGCCGAGCAGGTCGACGTCACCTTCTTCCCGTCGGAAGCCGGCCAGAATCCGGTCGATATCGCGAAGGCCGCGGTTGCCGCCGCCCGTCGCGAAGTGATGGACGTGCTGCTGGTCGATACCGCGGGCCGTCTGCATATCGACGACGCGATGATGGACGAGATCAAGGCGCTGCATGGTGCCCTGAACCCCATCGAGACCCTGTTCGTGGTCGACTCGATGACCGGTCAGGATGCGGCCAATGTGGCCAAGGCGTTCTCCGACGCCTTGCCGCTGACCGGTGTGATCCTGACCAAAACGGACGGTGACGCCCGTGGCGGCGCCGCCCTGTCGGTGCGCTACATCACGGGTCGCCCGATCAAGTTCCTCGGTGCGGGCGAGAAGTCCGACGCCCTCGAGCCGTTCCATCCCGATCGCCTCGCGCAGCGCATCCTCGGCATGGGCGACGTCCTGTCGCTGGTCGAGGAAGTCGAGCGCAAGGTCGACCAGGAAAAAGCCCAGAAGCTGGCCGAGAAGGTCATCAAGGGCAAGCGTTTCGATCTGAACGACATGCGCGACCAGCTCGAGCAGATGTCGAACATGGGCGGCCTGGCCGGTCTCATGGACAAACTGCCCGGCATGGGCAACATCCCGGACAGCGTCAAGTCCAAGGTCAACGACAACGAGCTGAAGCGCATGGTCGCTATCATCGGCTCGATGACGAAGAAGGAGCGTCGGCACCCCGATCTCCTGAACGGATCGCGCAAAGCCCGTGTGGCGCGTGGTTCGGGCACGCAGCCGGCGGACGTCAACCGCCTGCTGAAGCAGTACATGCAGATGGAAAAGATGATGTCCAAGCTGTCCAAGGGCGGCAGCAAGGGTCTCCTCCGTCAGATGCGTGGGGCGATGAAGGGTATGGGCGGTATGGGCGGCGGTTTGCCGCCGATGCGCTGAACCCCTTCCATTTTCTACAACTTTCGCTAAAATGCCGGGTTTACCGCGCCCGCTTCTCGCGCGCGCCTTGCCGGCACACGGCATTCTGGAGCTCGTAATATGGTTAAGATTCGTCTTTCGCGCGGTGGCGCCAAGGGCCGTCCGTTTTATCACATCGTTGTGACCGACCAGCGCAGCCCGCGCGACGGTCGTAACATCGAGCGTGTCGGCTACTACAACCCGGTCGCTTCGGGCGCTGATAAGCGTCTCGAGCTCGACGTCGCCAAGGTCCAGGCTTGGGTCGGCAAGGGTGCGCAGCTGACCGACAAGGTCCGTGCCCTCGTGAAGGAAGCCGGCAAGCTGGCTGCTTGATGTCGACGGAGTCCGGTAAGCGCGTCCGTCTGGGGCGCATTGTCGGGCTCTACGGTGTGCAGGGCCAGGTCAAGCTCGAAAGCTGGACCGAGCCCCGCATCCAGATCTTCCGCTACCAGCCATGGCTGCTCACCGCGCCGGGTGTGGAAAAGGAAATCGGCGGAGTCCGTGGACGCGCGCAGGGCAAAGGTCTCGTGGCCAGCCTTCCGGGCGTCGAGGATCGCGATCAGGCGACAGCCCTCATCGGTTGTGAGATCACGGTCTCGCGCGATGTGCTGCCGCCTCCCGCTCCGGGCGAGTTCTACTGGACCGACCTCGAAGGCCTCGAGGTCGTTACCACGGAAAACGTCGTTCTCGGTCGGGTGAATCACCTGTTCGCCACCGGCGCCAACGACGTCATGGTGGTGAAGGATGGTGACAAGGAACGCCTGATTCCGTTCGTCCAGGGCCCTTACGTGCACGCTATCGATTTCGACAGCGCCCGCATCGTGGTGGACTGGGACCCCGAGTTCTAAGGCGACGAATCCAGGTCATGCGTATCGATGTGGTTTCGTTGTTTCCCGATTTCGTCCGCCAGTCGGCCGCGGTCGGGGTGGTCGGAAGGGCGCAGCAACGCGAGTTGTTACAGGTGGAAACCTGGAACCCCCGCGATTTCGCTCCCGACAGGCATCGCACCGTGGACGGCCGCCCTTTTGGCGGTGGGCCGGGCATGGTGATGCTGATCGACCCTTTGCGAGCGGCGCTCGCAGCGGTTCGTGAGGCGGCACCGGAACCGGTGCACGTGATTTATCTCAGCCCGCAAGGTGCGCGGCTGACGCAGAAGAGGACCGAGGCGCTGGCAAACATGCCGCGAATCGCCCTGATCTGCGGACGTTACGAGGGCGTGGACGAACGCCTGCTGGAGCACGAGGTCGACGAAGAGCTTTCAATCGGCGATTATGTGCTGTCTGGCGGGGAGCTTGCCGCAGCGGTGGTTATCGACGCGGTGGGTCGTCTTCAGGAAGGTGCGTTGAACGACGCGCAATCCGCCCAGCAGGACTCCTTCTCGGATGGTCTGCTGGATTGCCCGCATTACACCCGTCCCGAGCATCACGATGCCTGGGGCGGCGTGCCGGAGGTGCTGCTTTCCGGCGATCACGCGGCTATTCGCCGCTGGCGTCGAAAACAGTCGCTGGGTCGTACCTGGCTGCGCCGGCCGGATCTGCTAACGCAGCGTGCGCTCGATGATGAATCGAGGGCATTGCTTGATGAATTCCGCCGTGAATACGAACGGCCAAACGGTGCGGCCGGAAACGACCGCCGTAACAAAAATTGACAGGTGTGCCATGAACAAACTCCTCCAACAGTTCGAAGCCGAGCAGATCACCCGCCAGCTGCCGGATTTCGGTCCTGGCGACACCGTGATCGTCAACGTCAAGGTGAAGGAAGGTAACCGCGAGCGCGTACAGGCGTTCGAAGGTATCGTCATCGCCAAGCGCAGCCGCGGCCTGCACTCCGCCTTCACCGTGCGCAAGATCTCGCACGGCACCGGCGTGGAGCGCGTGTTCCAGTCGCACAGCCGCGCCATCGACTCGGTCGAAGTGAAGCGCAAGGGTAAGGTCCGCGGCGCCAAGCTGTACTACCTGCGTGGTCTCGAAGGTAAGGCTGCCCGCATCAAGGAAGACATCGCCGCCGCCGCCGCTGCGAAGGTCGCCAAGAAGGCCGCTGCCGCCGCTGCCGCCGCCGAGTAATCGGCTGCCGCAAGGCACACGAAAAAGCCCGCGAGCGATCGCGGGCTTTTTCGTTGTCAGACCGGCATGTATTCCTCGGCCAGCACCTTGGCGGGCTCCTGCAGGAAGTTGCCCTGCACGAAGTCCACGCCGCAGGCGAACAGCAGTGAGGTGCTCACCGCGTCCTCGACCCATTCGGCGATGGTCTGCTTGCCCGAAGTGTGGCCTTCCTTGCAGATCTCCGCGATCTTCTTCTGATTTTCCGGGTGCTGCGGGAGATCCGTCATGAAGCTGCGGTCGATCTTGAGGAAGTCGGCTTCGATGTGATTGAGCATCTGGAACGAGTTGAGGCCGGAGCCGAACTGTTCGATGCCGAACTTGCCGCCCGCCTTGCGCCACGCCGAGACGAATTCCTGGGTCGGGCGCAGGCTGGTGAGCACCTTGGATTCCGGCATCTCGATGACCAGCGTGCTGCGACGCAGCCTGGCCGTATCCAGACGCCGACAGAGCCAGGGGAGCAGATCGCGGTCTTCCAGCGACTGCTGGGTCATCTTTACGAAATACGTGGTCGTCAGACCGTCGTTCTCGCGATGCACCAGCGCGTCGATGGCATGCCCCAAAACCCAGCGGTCGATCGCGGGCAGCAGGCCGTTACGCTCCGCCACCGGGAAGAAATACGACGGCAGGACATCGCCCTTGGGCCCGCGCATGCGGACCAGGATCTCGTAGAACTCGCCGGCGGCATCCTGCAGGCTGATGATCTGCTGGTGATAGAGGCGCAGGCCGTCTTTCGCCAGCGCGTCGCGGACCAGGTCGAGCCAGTACTGCTCGCGCTCGGCGTCGGCCTTCTCGCGTGCGCTCGGGTCGTGCAGTTCGACCCGGTTGCCGCCCTGGTTCTGGGCGTTGCGAAGCGCTGCGCTGGCCTGGTCGAGCACGGTGTCGCTGTTGGCGTTCTTCTCGGCCAGCAGGGTGCCGCCGATGGTGATCGTGACGGTCAGCGAGCGGGAGCCCGCATCGAAGATGTGCTCGGAGATCGCGGTGCGCAGGCGCTCGGTGAGAGCCGCGTGTTCCAGATCGCCGCGCGGCCCGAGGATCAGGCCGAGCGTGTGGTCGCCAAGGACGCCGGCGACGTCATCGTCGTCGATGGATTCCGCGATGCGCGTGGCGATGGCCGCCAGCAGGGAATCCGCGTTGCCGATGCCGGCGCTGGTGACGATGTCCTTCCAGTTGTCCGGCTCGATGAGCAGGACGGCCTGGCCCTCGCGGCCGGCGGCCGCGGCAGCCACGGCTTCATCCACGTGCTCCAGGGTGCGCGCGCGATTGAACAGGCCGGTGACCGGGTCGCGTTGCAGCTGGGCGACCAGTGCGGCGTCGACGATCTGCTGACGGAAGACGATCTGCAGGCAGGCTTCGCTTTCGAAGGTGGCGTGGGCGAATTCCACCATCGCGGTGAAGGTGCTGCCGTCATCGCGGCGCGCCAGCAGTTCGATCGGCGGGGGCGACTTGTCGCCCCTGGAAAGGCCGCGCAGCGTCGTCTTGAAGTCGTCCGCGTGCGTACCGGCGATCAGGTCGAGGATGGGCAGGCCCAGGATGTCGTCGAAGTCGGCAAAGCCGAAGGCATCGAGGTAGGCCTGATTCACACGCACGTGCATGCCTTCGTGCACGTAGGCGATGGCATCGCGCGACGAATCGAGCAGGGAGTCGCAGCGTCGCTCGGTCTCACGCAGCGACGTCTCGAGGCGACGCACCTGGCGCCGCGTCGAGAGCGACTCGAACTCGCGCAGGACGATCGCAAGGATCTGGTCCGGGCGCTTGCGCAATGCCACGCCGCGGCAGCCGTTGGCGAAGAGATCGGCGACCGCATCGTCCTGCAGGCCATCGACGATGGCGATGAGCGCGAGGTCGCGGCCGCTGGCATCGAGCTGGCGCATGACGGCACCGGCATCGATGCCGGGCACGTTCGGATTCAGAAGCACCAGGTCGGGCACGAGCTCGTCGAGCGAGGCCTGGATGCCCGCCGCGTCGACCGCCCGGGCGGGGCGCACGGCGATGCCGCCATTGCGCAGTACGTTGATCAAAAGCTCGGCGTCTTCCACCGAGTCTTCGATGAAGAGGATCCTGATGACGTTGTCGTGTTTCATGCCGTTCCGCTTACCGCTGTTCCACCCGACGAACCCGTGAACCGGCCCGCTCCCCCCTTGTCGCGGCCCGGTCACTCTCGTACCGGGTAGGGGACATACTAGCGCGCGAAATCGGCAATGGGGCGCTTCGAAGGGTCGCCCTGCAATTCACGCACGAGTTTTGGGACGAGGTACCCGGGAAGCCTTGCACGCAGGGCGTCGACGAGGCGCAGAGCCGTCTCATCGTCGACCTCGAAATGGGCGGCCCCCGCCACCTTGTCCAGCTGGTGCAGGTAATAGGGCAGCACCCCGGCGGCGAAGGACCGCTCACACAGGTCACTGAGAATATCCGCATCGTCATTGATGCCGCGAAGCAGGACCGACTGGTTGAGCAGGGTGGCGCCAGCATCGCGAAGGCGCGCGCAGGCGGCATCGACCGAGGCGTCGAACTCGTTGGCGTGGTTGGCGTGCAGGACCACGACCTTCTGCAGCGGCAGGCTGGACAGCCAGGTCGTGAACTCGTCGTCCACCCGCTCCGGCAACACGACCGGCAGGCGCGTGTGGATGCGCAGGCGGATGACGTGAGGCATTTCCGCCAGGCCCCGGGTGAGTTCGGCGAGCTTGTGCGTGGCCAGTGACAGGGGATCGCCGCCGGACAGGATCAGCTCCCGGATCGACGGGTCGGCCTTCACATGCGTGAGGGCCTCCCGCCACTGGGCGGCGGCGGCGATTTCTTCTCCGTACGGGAAGTGCCGGCGAAAGCAGTACCGGCAATTGACCGCGCAGCTGCCGCTGGCGATCAGCAGGGCCCGTCCATCGTACTTGTGCAGCACCCCGTGGCCCGTCCGCGAGGCCATGTCGCCCACGGCGTCCACGGTAAAGCCCTCGGCCATATCGTGCTCGGCGCGGCGCGGGAGTACCTGGAGCAGGAGGGGGTCGCTGGCGTCCCCCTGACGCATCCGGGCCGCGAAACCGCGGGGCACACGCAGGGGAAACCCGGCGTCGTCGGGGGGCAGAAGGTCGGTGCGCCCGCCGAGGCCGACGGCCCGCAGGAGCTCGCCGGCGTCCGTGATGGCGTCCCGCCACAGCTCGCGCCAGCCCGGGGAAGGCGACGATAGGCGGGAAGTGGGGCTTGCGGTTATCATTGTGGACCTTGGATCGGGCGCTGTGGCCCGTGACAGACCCTATTTTAGCCGCCCAGCGGGGCGGATATAACTCTGGAGCAGATACAGATGGGCATGCTGGGCCTCAACGACGTCAAAACGGGCAAGAAGATCATCCACAACGGCGATCCCTGGATCATCACCGAAGCGGACTTCATCAAGCCGGGTAAGGGCCAGGCGTTTACCCGTATCCGTATCCGCAACCTCAAGGACGGTCGCACGACCGAGCAGACGCTCAAGTCGAGCGACTCGTACGAAGAGGCCGATGCCGTCGATACGGATGCCAGCTTCTCGTACGTCGAGGGCACCGGCAACGATCGCGAATGGATCTTCATGCAGAGCGAGACCTACGACCAGCACCGCGCCAGCCTGGCGGCGATGGGCGACGCGTGGAAGTGGCTCAAGGGCGACGAAGAGTGCGTCATCACCCTCTTCAACGGCAATATCATCGCCGTGCAGGCGCCGAAGTTCGTCGAGCTGAAGATCACCGAGACCGATCCGGGCGTCCGTGGCGATACCTCGGGCGGCGGCGGCAAGCCGGCCACGCTCGAGACCGGTGCCGTGGTCCGCGTGCCGCTGTTCGTCAATCAGGACGAAATCATCAAGGTCGATACCCGCACCGGCGAGTACGACAGCCGCGTCAAGTAAGGCACGGCGTCTGTTGGTCGAATCGGCACGGCTGCCTTCCAGGCGCCGTGCCGATTTGTTTATGGGGTTTGCGCCCGATATGTTCCGAGAGTCCTGGTACCCCGCATCCCTGAGGCAGAAATGACTTCCAGCCCCACACCGATCGACCTTCTTATCGAAGCCCGCTGGGTCGTTCCCATCGAGCCGCATGGCGTGGTCCTCGACGACCATGCCGTCGCCGTGCACGGCGGCGAGATCGTCGCGATCCTGCCTGCCGACGAGGCCCGCGCGGCGTACGCGCCCGAAGAGCGCGTCATCCTCGAAGAACACGCGCTGATCCCCGGCCTGATCAACGCCCACACGCACAACCCCATGACTCTGCTGCGCGGTCTGGCCGACGACCTGCCGCTGATGACCTGGCTGCAGGAGCACATCTGGCCGGCCGAAGCGCGCGTGATGGGACACGACTTCATCCGTGACGGCGTGGAACTGGCCGTGGCCGAGATGATCCGCGGCGGCACCACCTGCGCCAACGAAAACTATTTCTTCCCCGACGTGATCGCCGCGACCTATCGCAAGATGGGCTTTCGCGCCGTCATCGGCCTGCCGGTCATCGATTTCCCGACGCCCTGGGCGAAGACCTCCGATGAATACTTCAGTCGCGCGGTCGAGGTCCACGATTCCCTGCAAGGCGAGCCGCTGCTGACCACGGCCTTCGTGCCGCACGCGCCGTATACGGTGTCGGACGAAAATTTCGAGCGCATCCGCGTGCTGTCCGACCAGCTCGATATCCCGGTGCATCTGCATACGCACGAGACCGCGCAGGAAGTGGAGGAGGCCGTCGCGAAGGACGGCATGCGTCCCTTCGAACGTCTGCGTAAGCTCGGCATCGTCAACGAGCGGCTGGTCGCCGTGCACATGACCCAGCTCACCGATGGCGAGATCGCGGCGTGTGCCGCGGCGGGCGTGTCGGTCGTGCATTGTCCGGAGTCCAACCTCAAGCTGGCATCCGGCTTCTGCCCGGCGGAGAAGCTGCGCACCGCGGGCGTCAACGTCTGCATCGGCACCGATGGCTGCGCGTCCAACAACGATCTCGACATGTTCGGCGAGATGCGCACGGCGGCGATGCTGGCCAAGGCCGTCGCGCAGGACGCCGCGGCGTTCGACGCCGCCTTCGCGCTTCGCGCCGCGACGCTCAACGGCGCAAAGGCCATCGGCCTCGGCGACCGCGTCGGCTCCATCGAGCCGGGCAAGCGCGCCGACCTGACCGCGGTTCGCCTGGATGCCCTCGAGACGCAGCCGCTCTACCACGTGGCCTCGCAGCTCGTGTACGCCACCGGCCGTCATCAGGTGAGCGACGTGTGGATCGACGGCCAGCGCAAGCTCGTCGCCGGTGAGCTCGTCGGCATCGATACCGCCGCGATCCGCGAAAAAGCGCGTTTCTGGCGCCAGCGTATCGCCGCCGGGGATCAGCCCGATGAGTGAGGCGACCCACCTCTACCTCGTGATGGCGATGCGCAACCCGACCTTCCAGGCCGAGGCGGGGCAGGCGCACCAGACGTTTCTCGCCGGACTGATCGAGCGCGGCGAACTCGACATGACCGGCCCGTTCACGGACGGGTCCGGCGGAGCCTACCTGCTGCGTGCCGCCAGCCTCGACGAGGCGACACGCATCGCGCACGCCGACCCGTTGCACATCACCGGTTCTTCCACGCTCACCGTCCACGAATGGCGTTTCCGCCGTTTTCCGGAGGCTTGAATCATGCAAACCGAAACCACCGCCAACGTCAGTCCGGAAGAGATCGCCCGCTTCGAAAAGCTCGCTGCGCGCTGGTGGGATCCCGATGGTGAATCGCGCCCGCTGCACGACCTCAACCCGGTGCGTGCCGCGTATGTCGGTGGCCGTGCGAACCTGCGCGGCGCGAAGGTCGCCGACGTGGGCTGCGGCGGTGGGTTGCTCAGCGAAGCGCTGGCGCGCGCGGGAGCCCATGTCACCGCGATCGATCTCGGCGCGAAGCTGATCGAGATTGCGAAGCTGCACCTCTTCGAGTCCAACCTTCAGGTCGATTATCGCGTGCAGTCGTCCGATGCCCTGGCCGCGGCCGAACCTGCCTCGTTCGACGTGGTCTGCTGCATGGAGATGATCGAGCACGTGCCTGATCCGCTGGTGCTGATCCGGGACCTCGCCGGCATGCTCAAGCCGGGCGGCCAGCTCTTTCTGTCGACGCTCAATCGCACGCCGGCCGCATTCGGCGCGGCGATCGTCGGCGCGGAATACCTCATGCGTCTGCTGCCGCGCGGTACGCATCACTACGCGCAGTTCCTCAAGCCGTCGGAAGTCGCGGGCATGCTGCGCCGCTTCGACCTCGAGCTCGAAGACCTGCGTGGCCTCGCTTACAATCCGCTCACGCGCAACGCGAGCCTGTCGTCCAATACGTCGGTGAACTACGTGCTGGCGGCGAGGAAGGTCGCGTGAGCGGACTGCCGTTCAAGCCGGAAGGTGTGTTCTTCGATCTGGATGGCACCTTGCTCGACAGCGCGCGCGATCTGTACGCCGCCGCCGTCGACCTGTGTGCGGAGAAGGGCGTGACGCCACCGTCTTACGACGACGTCCGCCCGGTGGTGTCGCGTGGATCGCGCGCGATCATCGCGGTGGCTTTTCCGGAGCTCGACGCCGACGCGATCATGCGGCTCGTGCCGCGTTACCTCGCGATCTACGAAGCGAACATGGCCCGCCACACGATTCCGTTCGACGGCGTCGAACCGCTGCTCGCCGGTATCGACGCGGCCGGTATCCGCTGGGGCGTCGTGACCAACAAGCCCGGGTTCCTGACGGATGCGCTGCTGCCTCAGGCGGTACCGCACTGGAAGCCCGCCGCGGTGGTCTCCGGCGATACGCTGCCGGTGAAGAAGCCCGACCCGGCGCCCGTATTGCACGCGTATGCGATCGCCGGCTGCGATCCCGCCCGTTCGGTGTTCGTCGGCGACGATCGTCGCGACATCCTTGCCGGCAAGGCGGCCGGCTCGTTCACCGTGGCTGTGCGCTGGGGCTACCTCGATGGTGGCGATCCCGACAGCTGGGGTGCGGACGCGGTCATCGATCACCCGGGCGAACTGGCCGCGCTGCTGGGCGTCGGGGAGGCGGTGGCGTGAGCGACGGCGCGACCCAGAGCTATATCGACAAGTGGCTGGCGGTGCAGCCGCAGCAGCGCATCGCGCTCGGTTTCGTCGACGAGCGCGTGCGCGACGAGCACGTGGCGCTTGCCGCCTTCGAACAGGAACTGATCGCGTCCGCCTACGGCATCCGCGAGCCGCAGGTGGCTGCGGCCAAGCTGCAGTGGTGGGCCGAAGAACTCTCCGGCGCGTCCGCCAGTGGCGGCCGGCATCCGCTGACCAAGCAACTGTTTGCGAGCGAGCGCGCGCGTCGTATACCTGCGTCGGTCTGGATCGCTCCCGTGCTGGCCGCGATGGCCCAGCTCGAGCAGGGCACCTCGTCGGACTTCGGCGCCCAGGTGACGGCGGCCAGCGGTCTGCATGGCGCGCTGGCGACGCTCGAAACCGCGTGGTGGTTCGGCCCTGATGCATCTGCCGAGGCGGCGTCACGGGTGGCCACGCTGTCGCACCTGGTCTTCGCGCTCTCGCGCCTGGAACTCGATGCGGAGCGCGAACGCCTGCCGTTGCCGATGTCGCGCCTGGCGAGGCACAGCCTGTCGCGAGGTCAGCTGAAAGACGATACGCCGGCCCGGCGCGACGCCATCCGCGCCCAGCTGACCGAACTCGCCGCCGGTCTGAAGGCCGCGCTGGCCCTGAATCAGCCGCTGAGCACGTTCCGCGGACTCGAGGGCCGTACGGCCCTGGCGACGGCCCGAGGCGCGGCCAAAGCCGCCGAACCTTTCGCCGAACTGCACCGTCGGCAGTCGCGCACGGGACCGGCGACGGCTCTGCGGGCCTGGCGCGCGGCCCGTCGCGCGGGTCGGTTGGGCTGAACGCACCGTTTCCCGGCACCCACCATTGAGCCCGTGAGTCGGGCCCCCATCTCGGCACGGTAGGCCGGATACGACTGGCCCCCTAGGATATTCCCCGATGTACATCCACGATTCCCCCACTCGCCTGCTGCCTGACGTCGCCTCTCAGGAACACGCGCTCGCCCTCGGTACGCTCGACTGGGTGGGTATGGACGGCATGGAAATGCCGGTCGCGTTCGATGCCGGCGACGGCGACGTGCGGTCCACCGGCGCCCGCGTCGGTGCCTTCGTCAATCTCACCAAAGCGGAGGCGCGCGGCATCCACATGTCACGCCTCTACCTGCTGGTCTCCGAGGCGCTATCGGCCGGACCGCTGACGATCGACGGCATCAGGCGTCTGCTGAACGACTTCCTGAGTTCGCATGAGGGGCTGTCGGACCACGCGCGGATCACGATCGGCTTCGACCACCTCGTCCGTCGCCATGCGTTGCGCAGCGACAACAGCGGCTGGCGCTCCTACTCGATCACGATCGATGCGACGCTCACGGGAGAGACCTTCCGCCTCGAGATCGTCACCGACGTGGTCTACTCCTCGACCTGTCCCGCCTCCGCCGCGCTGTCACGCCAGCTTATCCAGGACAATTTCGCCAGCACGTTCGCGGCCGGTCAGCCGCTGGACCGGGAAACGATCCTCGCCTGGCTGGGCACGGAGAAGGGCATCGTGGCGACCCCGCATGCCCAGCGCAGCACGGCCACGATCCGCGTGCGTCCCGCCGGCGACGGCGTCTTCCCGCTGATCACGCTGATCGACAACGTGGAGGCCGCGCTCGGGACTCCCGTCCAGACGGCGGTCAAGCGTGCGGACGAGCAGGCGTTCGCGCTGGCCAATGGTCAGAATCTGATGTTCTGCGAAGACGCCGCCCGTCGTATCCAGAAGACGCTGGAGGCCGACCGAAACGTCGCCGACTTCCACGTCCGCGTGGCCCATCACGAGAGCCTGCACCCGCACGACGCCGTGGCGTTTGCCAGCAAGGCGCGCTAGCGCCTTGCGTTGTAGGAGCGAGCCCTGCTCGCGAAGCTCTTCGCCCCGCTCGCGCAGACCCGCGCGAACGTCGGTCGCGAGCAGGGCTGTAATGGCCGGGTTTTTCAGGACCACCAAGTAGGAGCAAAATCTCCTGCGAGGTGAATCATGGCTCATAGAAAAATTCCGGCAGCGGTCAAAGCCGAGGCAATACGACTGGTGGTCGAGGTGGGATATACCCCGCCTCAAGCCGCTCAGATGATGGGTCTGGGGCCGACGGCCCTGAGGCGATGGGTGGAGGAATGGCGTGAACGGCAAGCGGCGATACCGGACGATCCGGTGGAGCAGCGGCGCCTCATCGCGCAGCTTCAGGGACAGCTGAAAGCCTCTGAAGACGCTCGTGCGGTGTTGGCACAGGAGCGTGACGTCCTAAAAAAACAGTTGCCCTCTCACCTGGCCGCCATCTTGCGAAAGCCGAGATCGTCCAAAAGGTGAGAGGGGATTTGTCGATACGACAGGTCTACGCGATTCTTGGCTGGCCCCGGAGCCGGCACTACGCCCCCGTCAAGGCGGCTCCCGCCATCGACGAAGGGCTTGCCCAGACCGCTCTGGCCATTCATCGGGATAGTCGCCGCAGCTATGGCGCACGCCGCCTTGCGCGCAGCCTGTGCCGGCACGGCTTTCGTGTGGGTCGCGAACGGGCGGCGACACTGATGCGCCGGCTGGACATTCGACTGAGGAAGAAGCGGTTTCATTACGCCAGACGCAACACGAAACCTGCACCGGCCGAAAATATCGTCAACCGACAGTTCGATCCGGCGCGTCCCAACCAGACCTGGGCCGGCGACATCACCTTCATCCGAACGGGCCAGGGCTTCCTCTATCTGGCCATCGTGGTCGATCTGTACTCCCGGCGAATCGTCGGCTGGGCCACAAGCCACACGCCCGATTCACGACTGGCCATCAAGGCCAACGAACTGGCCATCGGCTTGCGCCAGCCGGCTCCCGGGTTAGTCATGCACACCGATCAGGGCGCCTCGTACACCTCCGATCGCTACACCCAACATCTGGCCCGGCACGGCATCGTTCAAAGCATGAGCCGAAAGGGGAACTGCTGGGACAACGCCGTCGTCGAACGCGTCTTCCGAAGCCTTAAACAGGAGTGGTTCGGCGAGGAAACCTTCCCGACCCGAGCTCTGGCATCACAAGACGCGATCGACTATCTGGTTCGCTATTACAACCACGAGCGCCTGCACTCCGCGCTCGACTACCGCCCGCCAGCCGAGTTTGAGAGGATGGCGGCTTAACGCTCCTATGCGTGGTCCTCAAATACCCGGCCACTACAGCCTCGCTCCTACAATGGACGCGGCTATAGGCGACCTGTCAGTGAATCCCAGGCAGCAGCAACGGATCCAGCCGTGTTCCGAACCAGTTGAAGCCCCAGTGCACGTGGGGTCCCGTCGCGCGTCCGGTCTTCCCGGCCGCACCGATGATCTGCCCCTGACGCACATGCTCACCGACCCGCACGTCGATTCGTGACAGGTGCAGGAAGTTCGACGACAGGCCGAAGCCGTGGTCGAGCAGCACGGTGCCGCCGGTGAGATAGAGATCCGGGCTGGCGAACGTGATGATGCCGTCCGCGGGTGCTTTCACCGGCGTGCCTTCAGGTACGGCGATGTCCATGCCCGAGTGCGGCGCCTTCGGGTCGCCGTTGTAGATGCGCTGATTGCCGAAACGCCCGCTGATACGACCCGTCACCGGCCAGATGAAGCCGTGGGCGAAGTCCTCGCGCGTATCGTCACGGTTACGTGCCGCGACCACCCCGGCCTGCTCGCGTTCGATGCGCGCCGCGATGTCCGGCGGCGGGTTCACCGTCTTCGGCGGCACACCCTCGACGCGCTCCATCGGCCAGTCGCGAGGGATGACCTCGACCACCCGTTTCTCCGTGCCGACAGTGACGACGATGGGACCTTTCTCATCCCGTCCGGCACCGAAGACGAAGATGCCGTCGTCGCCGACATGCACGGGCTTGCCGGCGACGGTGACGTGAGAGCCCCGGGGCGCGTGGCCGATGACCAGCCCGCCCTGCGACACCGTCGAGGGCAGGTCGGGGACCGCGGCCGCGGCGGCCGCGGTCATCCACAGAGCGAGTGCAGCGCTTGCGATTTTCCTCATGCCTTGGCCGCACCACTCGCCGGTCGGTCGAACGTCAGGCGCTGGCCACGGACATCGCCGTCGACGGTCTTGCCGTCGAAAACACGCTGTCCATTGACGAAGGTCGACACGATGCTGCTCGAGAACGTCTCACCCTCGAACGGCGACCAGCCGCACTTCGAGAGAACTTCCTCGCGTGTCACCGTGTGCTTTTTCTTCGGGTCGACCAGGACCAGATCGGCCGCGTAGCCCTCGCGCAGGAAGCCGCGCTTCTCGACGTCGAACAGCTTGGCCGGTGCGTGACAAACCGCCTCGACCACACGCTCGAGCGTGAGCTTGCCTTCATGCACGCGCTCGAGAGCGGCCTGCAGCGCGAACTGCACGAGCGGCAGGCCCGACGGCGCCTTGTCGTACTTCTGTGCCTTTTCTTCCAGCAGATGCGGCGCGTGGTCGGTGGCCAGGACGTCGAGTCGGCCTTCGGCGAGAGCTTTGGTAATCGCGTCGCGATCGGCCTCGTCCTTGATCGCGGGGTTGCACTTGATGAAAGAACCCTTCGCGTCATAGTCGGCCTTGCCGCCGAAGTGCAGGAAGTGCACGCAGGTTTCCGCCGTGATGCGCTTGCCCTCGATCGGGCCCGGCTCGAACAGCGCCAGTTCGTCGGCCGTGGAGATATGCAGCACGTGCAGGCGGGTGTTGTGCTTTTTCGCCAGGGAAATCGCCAGACGGGTGGACTTGATGCAAGCCTCACGCGAGCGGATGTGCGGGTGCTCCCACATCGGGATATCGTCGCCGTACTGTTCGTGCGCCATGGCGAGGTTCTCGTCGATCATCGGCGTGTCTTCGCAGTGCGTGATGATCGGCACCGGGGTGTCGCGAAAGATACCGTCGAGGGTCTCCGGGTTATCCACCAGCATGTTGCCGGTCGACGCACCCATGAAAACCTTCACGCCGGGTGCGGCCTTCGGATCGAGCGCGCGGATCGCCTCGAGGTTGTCGTTACTGGCGCCCATGTAGAAGGCGTAGTTGACCACGGAGGACTTGGCGGCGAGCTCGTACTTGTATTCCAGCGAATCGCGGTCCAGTGCGGGCGGCTTGGTATTGGGCATTTCCATGAAGCTGGTGATGCCGCCTGCCGCGCAGGCGCGCGACTCGTGCGCCAGGTCAGCCTTCTGCGTGAGACCCGGCTCACGGAAGTGCACCTGATCGTCGATCATTCCGGGCAGCAGCCAGAGGCCCGTGGCGTCGATAACCTGTTCGTCACGTTCCGTTGCCAGATGCTGCGCAATCGTCGCGATTTTTCCGTCACGGACACGTAAGTCGGCGGTGAACCGGCGGCCTTCGTTGATCAGTTCGGCGTTCTTGATGAGCCAGGCATCAGTCATGGGTATCAGCTCCTTGGGCGCCACATCGGCGCAGGACGAATTGGTCGGGGACGGGGTCGTGGCCGCCTTCACACAGCGGCTGGCAGCGCAGGATGCGCCAGGTTCCCAGAACCGCGCCACGTGCCGGCCCGAAACGGGCTATGGCGACGCGGGCATAATCGGAACAGGATGGATGGAAGCGGCATCGGGCCCCAAGGAGGGGACTGAGCCACCGTTTGTAGAAGGAAATCAGGATTAAGAGGAGGCGGGTCACTATGAGTCCGGTGTCGACCGGCGTAAGCCAGAAGACAGTATCCCAGAAGAGAGGTTGCTGGGGTAACGCTTCTGGGCTATAACACCCCGCCGCCACGGCCACCGAGGTGAAGGATTATGGCGAAAAACGCTAGCAGTTCCGCAGCCGCCAAGGGCGCCGCCAAGAAGGGCGGCGCGGGCGACGTGAAGACGGCCAAAACGGTTGTGGCCGGGGTAAAGGCGGCCAAGGCGCCGGCGAAGAAGGCAGCGGTCAAGGCCGCGCCGGTGAAATCCGCCGCGCCCGCGAAAAAGGCCGTGGCGAAGACACCCGCCAAGGCCGCGCCCGTCAAGAACGCCAAGCCGGCGGCAAAGGCGCCCGTTAAAACGGCGACAAAACCAGCGGCTTCCCATGCGGCTCCCGCCGCGACGAAATCCACCGCTCCCGCCGTAAGTAAGGCGGCAGCGGCCAAGACCAAGCCGACGCCGGCCAAGGCCGCGCCGGCTCCCGCTCCAACGCCGGCGGCGAAGTCATCCGCCCCGGCCCACGATGCACCGACGCCCGCCCAGGGCAGGACGGCATCGGCCGTTGCCGCTACATCGCCGCGGAGTGCCTCCGCGGTGGGTAGCGCTACCTCATCCAGTAACGAGAATTCCACGCACTCCAGCATGAACAGCACCACTTCCCACACCGCCGACAACGGCATCACGCGCGAAGACGGCCGCTATGCGCTGCCGGCTTCGACTGTCATCGACCTGCCGAAGGGTTACAAGCCGGGTCCCGACGAGGAGTACATGAGTCCTCGTCACCTGGCCTATTTCCGCAACAAGCTGAAGGACTGGCGCGACCAGCTGGTCGAAGAATCCCGCCAGACCATGGACAACCTCCGTGAGGAAGTCCGCGACGTGGGTGACGAAGCGGAGCGCGCCACGCGCGAGACCGAGAACTCGCTCGAGCTGCGCACCCGCGACCGCTACCGCAAGCTGATCTCCAAGATCGACAAGGCCCTGCGCCGGATCGAGGAAGGCCGCTACGGTTTCTGCGAAGAGACCGACGAGGAAATCGGCGTGGAGCGTCTCGACGCCCGCCCGATCGCCACGCTGACGCTCGATGCACAGGAGCGCCGCGAGCACCTGCAGAAACAGATGGGCGACTGATCGCCTGTTTTGCCGCGGTCTAAAAAAACCCTCGCGAGCGATCGCGAGGGTTTTTTCTTGCCTGCTGTCGTAGGAGCGCGCCTGTAATGGCCGGGTTTTTCAGGACCACCAAGTAGGAGCAAAATCTCCTGCGAGGTGAATCATGGCTCATAGAAAAATTCCGGCAGCGGTCAAAGCCGAGGCAATACGACTGGTGGTCGAGGTGGGATATACCCCGCCTCAAGCCGCTCAGATGATGGGTCTGGGGCCGACGGCCCTGAGGCGATGGGTGGAGGAATGGCGTGAACGGCAAGCGGCGATACCGGACGATCCGGTGGAGCAGCGGCGCCTCATCGCGCAGCTTCAGGGACAGCTGAAAGCCTCTGAAGACGCTCGTGCGGTGTTGGCACAGGAGCGTGACGTCCTAAAAAAACAGTTGCCCTCTCACCTGGCCGCCATCTTGCGAAAGCCGAGATCGTCCAAAAGGTGAGAGGGGATTTGTCGATACGACAGGTCTACGCGATTCTTGGCTGGCCCCGGAGCCGGCACTACGCCCCCGTCAAGGCGGCTCCCGCCATCGACGAAGGGCTTGCCCAGACCGCTCTGGCCATTCATCGGGATAGTCGCCGCAGCTATGGCGCACGCCGCCTTGCGCGCAGCCTGTGCCGGCACGGCTTTCGTGTGGGTCGCGAACGGGCGGCGACACTGATGCGCCGGCTGGACATTCGACTGAGGAAGAAGCGGTTTCATTACGCCAGACGCAACACGAAACCTGCACCGGCCGAAAATATCGTCAACCGACAGTTCGATCCGGCGCGTCCCAACCAGACCTGGGCCGGCGACATCACCTTCATCCGAACGGGCCAGGGCTTCCTCTATCTGGCCATCGTGGTCGATCTGTACTCCCGGCGAATCGTCGGCTGGGCCACAAGCCACACGCCCGATTCACGACTGGCCATCAAGGCCAACGAACTGGCCATCGGCTTGCGCCAGCCGGCTCCCGGGTTAGTCATGCACACCGATCAGGGCGCCTCGTACACCTCCGATCGCTACACCCAACATCTGGCCCGGCACGGCATCGTTCAAAGCATGAGCCGAAAGGGGAACTGCTGGGACAACGCCGTCGTCGAACGCGTCTTCCGAAGCCTTAAACAGGAGTGGTTCGGCGAGGAAACCTTCCCGACCCGAGCTCTGGCATCACAAGACGCGATCGACTATCTGGTTCGCTATTACAACCACGAGCGCCTGCACTCCGCGCTCGACTACCGCCCGCCAGCCGAGTTTGAGAGGATGGCGGCTTAACGCTCCTATGCGTGGTCCTCAAATACCCGGCCACTACAGCCCTGCGCGCGAAAGGCATCGCGCGCAGGGCGCGCTCCTACAGGTGACGTCAGCGCCGCGTGCAAGTCACGTCAGCGCCGCGCGGCCGCGTGCAAGTCACGTCAGCGTCGCGCGGCCGCGTACAGGTCACGCCAGCGTTGCGGCCGCGTAGGCCTTCAGTTTGACTAGCATCGCCGCCAGGCCATTCGACCGGGTGGGCGACAGATGCTTGGCCAGCCCGATGTCCTGGATGAAGCTCGGCTCGGTGTCCACGATCTCGCGGGCCGACCGGTCGGAGTACACGCGCAGCACCAGCGCGATGAGGCCCGAGACGATCGCCGAATCGCTGGCGGCGTCGAAATGCATCTTCGAGGCATCGCCCGACGGAATCAGCCAGACCATGGACTGGCAGCCGTGGACCCGGTTCTCTTCCGTTTTGCGCTCATCGGGAAAGGCAGGCAGCTGGCGACCGAGGTCGATCAGGTACTGGTAGCGTTCCGTCCAGTCGCTGAAAAAGGCGAACTCTTCGGCGATGGCCGCCTGGGCCTCGAGGGCGGTGGATTCGATCGGCTCGCTCATGCTTTCACCACGCTCCAGCGCGTGCCCTGTGCGCCGTCTTCAATGGCGATGCCCAGCTCCCTGAGCTGGTCGCGGATGGCGTCCGAGCGCGCGAAGTCCTTCGCGGCACGAGCCGCCCGGCGCTCCTCGAGCAAGGCCTCGATGGCGGCCTCGTCGATGCATTCGCCCGGGTTGCCCTGACGGAACCAGCTTTCCGGGTCTTCCTGCAGCAAGCCGAGCAGGCCGGCGCCACCCAGCAGCGCCGCCTTGGCGGCGGCGCGCTCGTCGCCCGTGGCGCGGCGTGCCGCGTCGGCCAGCTGGGAGATCTCCGCCAGGGCCTGCGGGGTGTTGAGGTCGTCGCACAGGGCCGCTTCGACGGCCGCTGGCATGACCGCATCGCCGGCATCGACATCCGCCATGTCGCGCAGGGCGCCGTACCAGCCGTCCAGTGTACGCACGGACTGGGTGAGTGCGCTTTCCGACCAGTCCAGCGGCTGGCGGTAATGCCCGCGCAGGAGCATCAGGCGCAGCGCTTCGCCGGGGTGTCTGCCCAGCAGTTCGTGCAGCTGAAGCACGTTACCCAGCGACTTCGACATCTTGCGACCGTCGAAGGTCAGCATGCCGTTATGCAGCCAGTAGCGCGCAAAGGTCTTGCCGCCGTGGGCGCAGACGCTCTGGGCGATTTCGTTTTCGTGGTGCGGGAACGTCAGGTCGACGCCGCCGGCATGGATGTCGATGGTCTCACCCAGATGGGCTTCGCTCATGGCCGAGCACTCGATGTGCCAGCCCGGACGGCCACGGCCCCAGGGACTGTCCCAGCCGGGCAGGGTGGCGTCGGAGGGCTTCCAGAGCACGAAGTCACCGGGGCTCTTCTTGTACGGAGCCACCTCGACACGGGCGCCGGCGATCAGGTCCTCCGGGTCGCGACCGGAAAGGGCGCCGTACTCGGCATACGACTCCACATGGAAGAGGACATGGCCCTCGGCCTCGTAGGCGTGGCCGGAGGCGATCAGACGCTCGATCATCGCCACGATCTGTGGAATGTGGTCCGTGGCGTGGGGTTCGACGTCCGGCGCCGCGACGCCCAGCCGGGCCATGTCCTCACGATAGGCCTGAGTGAATCGCTCGGTGATCTGACCGATCGGCACGCCCGCGGCGGACGCGGCGGCGTTGATCTTGTCGTCGACGTCGGTGATGTTCCGCGCGTACACGAGATTCGGGTAGTGGCGGCGGATCAGCCGCGCCAGCACGTCGAACACGACCGGCGGCCGGGCATTGCCGATATGGATGTAGTTGTAGACGGTCGGCCCACAGACGTACATCGTCACCCGGTTCGGATCGATCGGGGTGAACGCCTCCGTGCGGCGCGACAAGGTGTTGTAGAGCGAGATCGGCATCGTGGATCCGTGGACGGGCGCGGCGGGCGGCCGGTCGCAGATAGTAACAAGCCCGCCGCCTTCCCGGGCGCACGCACGTGGCGCGAATCGGTTGACATCGTGCGTGAATTCGCCCGCGCGAGGTTCTAAGCGTGGATTCAGCGTGAACTTGATGAAATGCGTACCAGTAGGCGCGCCCGTGCGCCTGGCTGGAGGTTTTCCTACATGTCTCGCCTGCTTATCCCTGCGCTCATCCTCGCCGTTTTCGCCTCTGGCGCCAGCGCCCAGGACGGCCGTTATGCGCCACCGCCGCCACCCCCGGGTGCCGTGGGTCCGGATGACAACACCCATTTCGGCTGGGCCGACGTGCTGCGCGTGGACCCCGTCTACGGCGTCGCGCGTGTCGAGACGCCGCGTCAGGAGTGCTACGACCAGCCAGTCGTCCGTCGTGAGTCCAGTGGCAACAGCACCGCCGGCACCATCCTCGGCGCGGTGGTCGGTGGTGTCCTGGGCAATACCGTCGGCAAGGGCGACGGCCGTAAGGCCGCCACCGTGGTTGGCGCGGTGGCCGGCGGCGCCGTGGGCAACAACATCTCCCACAACGGCGACCGCACTTACGAGAGCACCGAAACCCGCTGCCGCGACGTGAGCTCGGTCTCCGAGCAGCGCCGCATCGCCGGCTACGATGTCGAATACCGATATCGCGGTGAGGTCTACGTCTCGCGCCTGAACTACGACCCGGGCGAGCGCCTGCGGGTCCGCGTCAACGTGGCGCCGGCGGACTGACCGCCTCGCCATGATGTCGAGAAAGGCCGCGAGCGATCGCGGCCTTTTTTTGGGCGCGCGTCGGGGCACGGGCGGGGGGCGGGGGCGGGGGCGGGGGCGGGTGCCATTCTCGTCGCTAAGTCCTCCTTCGGCCTTCGCCTACGTGCGGAAGCGCTCCGAGAACGACACCCGCCCCCGCCCTCCCAACCAAGAGGTTGCGGGTGGGGAAAGCGGCGAGCAGCATGAGGTGTGATCCGTGCGTGCGGTGCTGCCCACGATGTCGATCACCGCGGCGCGCGCAGGTTCCGCGATTTGCTCGTCTTCCACGTGCCCCGTCGCGTTGGAAGGGAGTGGTCGGCTGCCGTTCTTGGAGCGCTTCCGCACGAAGGCGAAGGCCGTAGGAGGACTTAGCGACAAGAATGGCAGCCGACCGCTCCCGTGCCTCAGCGCAAGCACCCCCATGCGATGGCGAAGCCGAGCCCGAGCCCGAAGCAATGTTGCGCAACGCACCAAATCCCGGCATGATCGGGGTTCCATCTTCGCCGACCCTGCCGTGTCCCATACTGTCTACACCGCCGTTGTCTTCACTAGCGCCCGCATGGCCGCTGGGATGACGTCGCGTGCTCGTCGACCGTACATCGGACATTCGGCCGGGTAGGCTGTCGCGCGCATTTCATTCGCATCGACTAAAAAACCCGGCCCCGTGCCGGGTTTTTTCGTTTCCGATTCCTGATATTCCACCCACGGCCCCCGGGCCACCGACCGATCTGGACCGCCATGACCGTTCGCCACTTCCTCAATACCCAGGACTACAGCCGCGCCGAGATCGACGCCCTGCTCGAGCAGGCCGCCGAATTCAAGCGCTCGCCGCAGGGTCAGCAGCTGGCTGGCAAGTCGATCGCGCTGATGTTCTTCAACCCCTCCATGCGGACCCGGACCAGCTTCGAGCTGGGCGCGTTCCAGCTGGGCGGGCACGCCGTGGTGCTTTCCCCGGGCAAGGACGCGTGGCCGATCGAGTTCGAGGTCGGTACGGTGATGGACGGCGATACGGAAGAGCACATCGCCGAGGTCGCCCAGGTGCTGTCGCGCTACGCGGACATCATCGCCGTGCGCGCCTTCCCCAAATTCGTCGACTGGCAGGTGGATCGTCAGGACATCGTGCTGAAGGCGTTCGCGCGCTATGCCACGGTGCCGGTGATCAACATGGAGACGATCACCCATCCCTGTCAGGAGCTGGCCCATGCGCTGGCCATGAAGGAGCATCTGGGCGATCTCCAGAACAAGAAATACGTGCTGACGTGGACCTATCATCCGAAGCCGCTGAACACGGCGGTGGCCAACTCGGCGCTGATGATCGCGACCAGGATGGGCATGGACGTGACCCTGCTGTGCCCGACGCCGGAATACATCCTCGACGAGCGCTACATGGAATTCGCGAAGCGGAACGCGGCCGAGAACGGCGGCTCGCTGCAGGTGTCACATGACATCGAATCGGCGTACAGCGGCGCGCACGTGATCTACGCGAAGAGCTGGGGCGCGATTCCCTACTTCGGTCGCTGGGACGAAGAAAAGGCCATTCGTGACGCCAACAAGCACTTCATCGTCGACGAGGCCAAGATGGCGCTCACCGACAACGGCCTGTTCAGCCACTGCCTCCCGCTGCGCCGGAACATCAAGGCGACGGACGCGGTGATGGACTCGCCGGCGTGCATCGCCATCGACGAAGCCGAAAACCGCCTGCACGTGCAGAAGGCGGTGATGGCTTCGCTCATCTCGCACGCGTCGGGCGCGAAGTCCGGCCTCGGTTTCTGATTCGCTCTTTCCCTTTTCCCTTATTTTGGAGCCAGCATGTCCAGCAAAGATATCGTTCTCGCGTTTTCCGGCGGCCTCGACACCAGCTTCTGCGTTCCGTACCTGATGGAGCGCGGCTATGCCGTGCACACCGTGTTCGTCGATACTGGCGGCGTCTCGGCGGAAGAGCGTGAGTACATCGAGCAGCGCGCGACCGAACTGGGCGCCGCCTCGCACCGCACCGTCGACGCCTCGCAGGCGATCTGGGACACCTTCGTCACCCCGCTGATCTGGGCCGGCGAGTTCTATCAGGGCCAGTACCCGCTGCTGGTGTCCGATCGCTACCTCATCGTGAAGGCCTCCCTGGAGCGTTGCGACGAGCTCGGCACCAAGCTGTTCGCCCACGGCTGCACGGGCATGGGCAACGACCAGGTGCGTTTCGACCTGACCGTCCGCGCCCTCGGCGACTACACCATCGTCGCGCCGATCCGCGAGATCCAGCGCGAGCACACCCAGGTCCGCGCTTACGAGCAGAAGTACCTGGAAGACAAGGGCTTCGAAGTCCGCGCCAAGACCAAGCACTACACGATCAACGAGAACGTGCTGGGCGTGACCATCTCCGGCGGCGAGATCGACGCCTGGGAAATTCCTGGCGAAGGCGCGATCGGCTGGTGCGCGCCGCGCGCCGAATGGCCGTCCGAACCGCTGCGTATCGAACTCGGCTTCGAGAAGGGTGTAGCCACCTCGCTCAACGGTAAGGCCGCCACTGGTCCCGAGATCCTCGCCTTCCTCAACCGCGAACTGGCGAAGTACGGCGTGGGTCGCAGCCTGTACACCGGCGACACCAACATCGGCCTGAAGGGCCGCATCGTGTTCGAGGCGCCGGCACTGACCGCGCTGCTCACCGCGCACCGCGCACTGGAAGAAACCGTGCTGTCGAAGCAGCAGAACCGCTTCAAGCCGGAGATCGGTCGCAAGTGGACGGAAGTCGCCTATGAAGGCTTCTTCAACGATCCGATCAAGGCCGACCTCGAGGCCTACCTCGTGTCGACGCAGCGCAAGGTCGACGGCAAGGTCATCGTCGAGACCCGCGGCGGTTCCATCTACGCCGTGAAGGTCGAATCGAAGAACCTGCTGCATTCGTCCAAGGCGACGTACGCGCAGGCTGCCGACTGGGGCGTCGCCGAAGCCGAGGGCTTCATCAAGCTCTACGGCATGAGCTCGACGATCTGGGCGGAAGTCGACCGCGCCAACGGGAACTGATCCAGGCTCATGGAAAAGCTTCTCGAAGACACCCTGACCCATCTGCGTGCGCTGGTCGGTTTCGACACGCGCAATCCGCCACGAACCATCGGTACCGATGGCATCTTCGACTACCTGCGCGCGAACCTTCCCGGGTTCGACGTGCAGGTGACGGATTTCGGCGCCGGTGCCGTCAATCTGTACGCCGTGCGCGGTAAGCCAAAGTACCTGTTCAACGTACACATGGACACCGTGCCGGATTCCCCGCACTGGACCGCCAACCCGCACGAACTGCGGGTGACGGAAGACCGTGCGATCGGCCTCGGCGCCTGCGACATCAAGGGTGCAGCGGCGGCGCTGGTCGCCGTCGCCAACGCGACGCAGGGCGACATGGCGTTGCTGCTGTCGACCGACGAAGAGGCCAACGACGCGCGTTGCATCGATGGGTTTCTCAAGACGCCGCGCGACTACGAGGCGATCATCGTCGCCGAGCCGACCAGGGGTGAGGCGGTGCTGGCGCATCGCGGCATCCACTCGGTGCAGATGCGTTTCCTTGGCCGGGCAGGGCATGCCTCGGGTGAGCAGAAGCCGTCGGACAGCGCGTTGCACCAGGCGATTCGCTGGGGCGCGGCTGCGCTCGATCACGTGCAGGCCCTGTCGCATGAGCGTTTCGGTGGTCTAACCGGTCTGCGCTTCAACATCGGCAAGGTCGAAGGCGGGATCAAGGCCAACATGGTCGCGCCCACCGCGGATGTCCGTTTCGGCTTCCGTCCGCTGCCGTCGATGGACGCGGATCAGCTGCTGGAGACGTTCCGCACGCTGGTCGAGCCGGCACCGGTCGAGTACGGCGAAACCTTCCGTGGCGATTCGCTGCCGGCGGGCGACACCGCCACGGCGGAGACGCGTCGCCTTGCCGCGCGCGACCTCGCCGATGAACTCGGCATCCCGGTGGGCAACGCCGTGGACTTCTGGACCGAGGCGGCCCTGTTTTCCAAGGCGGGCTACAACACCTTCGTGTACGGCCCCGGTGACATCGCTCAGGCGCACAGCGCCGACGAGTGGGTCCTCCTCGAACAACTGGCGGATTACGCCAGGACCATCCATCGGATCGTCGACAGTGGAATCTAACAAGCACACCCGCAAGACCATCGTGCGACTGCTGTCCTCGATGGGCAGCGCGCGCGAAATTCAGCAATACCTCAAGCGCTTCTCGCAGCTCGACGCCGCGCGCTTCGCCGTGGTCAAGGTCGGCGGCGCCGTGCTGCGCGACGACCTGCCGGCACTGACCTCGTCGCTATCTTTCCTGCAGCAGGTCGGCCTGACGCCCATCGTGCTGCACGGCGCGGGTCCGCAGCTGGACGAAGAGCTCTCGGCCGCCGGTATCGAGAAGAAGACGGTGAACGGCCTGCGCGTGACCTCGCCGGAAGCCCTGGCGATCGTCCGCAAGGTGTTCCAGGCACAGAACCTGCGTCTGGTCGAAGCCCTGCAGGAAGCCGATACGCGTGCCACGTCGGTGCCCTCGGGCGTGTTCACCGCCGAATTCCTCGATCAGGAAGTCTTCGGTCTCGTCGGCCGCGTGCGCGAAATCAACCTCGCGCCGATCGAAGCCAGCCTGCGCGCCGGATCGATCCCGGTCATCGCCAGCCTCGGCGAAACCGACTCGGGTCAGATCCTCAACATCAACGCCGACTTCGCCGCGAACGAACTCGTCCGCGTGCTGCAGCCGTACAAGATCGTGTTCCTTACCGGCACGGGCGGTCTGCTCGATGGCGACGGCAAGGTCATCGACTCGATCAACCTGTCGACCGAGTACGACCAGCTGCTCAAGCAGCCGTGGCTGCATTCGGGCATGCGCCTGAAAATCGAGCAGATCAAGGATCTGCTGGACGACCTGCCGCTGACCTCGTCGGTCTCGATCACGCGTCCTTCGGAACTGGCCAAGGAGCTGTTCACTCACAAGGGTTCGGGCACGCTCGTTCGTCGCGGCGAGCGCGTGCTGCGGTTCGATTCGTGGGGAGGTGTCGACAAGGAGCGCCTGCGTGAGCTGATCGAGTCCAGCTTCGGTCGCAAGACCGTGCCGGACTACTTCGACCGTACCGATCTCTACCGGTTGTACGTGTCGGAGAACTATCGCGCCGCGATGGTGCTAACGCAGGAAGAAGGTTTCGCGTACCTCGACAAGTTCGCCGTGCTGGACGACGCCCAGGGCGAAGGCCTCGGGCGTGCGGTGTGGCAGGTGATGCGCGACGAGAATCCGAAACTGTTCTGGCGTTCGCGCCACGGCAATGTCATCAATCATTTCTATTACGCGGAGTCGGACGGCTGCTACAAGCAGTCGCTCTGGAAGGTGTTCTGGTACGGCCTGGACAACTTCGCGGATATCGAACGCTGCGTCACGCATAGCGCGTCGCGCGTTCCCACCCTGCAGGACTGAGCGGTCATGGCAAGCAAGACCATCGGCATCGTCGGCGCACGTGGACACACGGGCGCCGAACTGATCAAACTCATCGCCGGTCATCCGGACCTGGAACTGGCGTTCGTTTCGTCGCGTGAGCTCGACGGCCAGCGACTGGCCGATCACAGCGACGCGTACAGCGGCGACCTGACGTACAGCAACCTCGATCCGTCCGCCGTGGCGGAGCAGGGTGCCGACGTCGTGATCCTCGCCTTGCCCAACGGCAAGGCGGCACCGTACGTCGAGGCGATCGACAAGGCGGCCGGATCGACGGTGATCGTTGACCTCTCGGCCGATTACCGCTTCGACGAGCGCTGGTACTACGGCCTGCCCGAGCTCTATCGCGATCGCTGGCGCGGCGAGAAGCGCATCAGCAATCCGGGCTGCTATGCCACGGCCATCCAGGTGTCGATCGCACCGATCAAGGACCTGCTGGCCGCGCCGCCGGTGTCGTTCGGTGTATCCGGTTACTCGGGCGCGGGCACGACGCCGTCGGACCGCAACGATCCCGAAAAGCTGCGCGACAACCTCATGCCGTATTCCCTCACCGGGCATATGCACGAGAAGGAAGCCAGCCGTCATCTGGGCATGCCGGTGGAATTCATGCCGCATGTCGCGCCGCATTTCCGTGGCCTGACGGTGACCACGAATCTCTATCTGGCCAAGCAGGCGAAGCGCGAGGACATTGTCCGTCGCTTTGAAGCCCGCTTCGAGAAAGAGAAGCTCATCCATGTCGTGGACGAAGCGCCGTGGGTCAGCCAGATCGCCAACCAGCATCATCTGGACGTGGGTGGCTTCGCGCTGTCCGTGGACGGTCGTCGCGTGGTGGTTGTCGCTACGCTGGACAACCTGCTTAAGGGCGCGGCCACCCAGGCCATGCAGAACGTCAACCGTGCGCTCGGCTTCGACGAGCTGACCGCCATCCCGCTTTAAGGACCTGACGATGACCCAGCCGCTCTGGCAGAAATCCGGTATTCAGGTCGACGCGAAAATCATGCGTTTCCTCGCCGGGAACGACGTGGTGCTCGACCGCGAATTCTTCCTGCACGACATCACCGCCAGCAAGGCGCACGTCGAAGGCCTCGCCAATATCGGCGTGGTGTCCATCGATGAGCGCGACGCGCTGTTGCGCGAACTCGATGCGCTGGCCGCTGACTTTTCGGCCGGTGCGTTCGTGCTCGACGATCGCTTCGAAGATGGCCACTCGGCGATCGAAGCGCGTCTCACCGAGCGTCTCGGCGATGCCGGTCGTCGCGTGCACACGGGGCGTAGCCGCAACGACCAGATCCTCGTGGCGACGCGTCTGTGGCTGAAGGAAAAGCTTTCGACGCTCGAGACGCTGTGCCGCGAGATTGCCGGGGTCTGCCTGCAGCGTGCGGCCAGCGACGCATTGCCGATGCCGGGCTACACGCACATTCAGCGTGCCGTCGTGTCCTCGACGGGCATGTGGTTCGCGGCGTTCGCCGAGGCCTTCATCGACAACACGCTGCGTGCGCGCCAGGCGCTCGAGCTGATCGATGCGAATCCGCTCGGTACGGCCGCGGGCTATGGCGTCAATATCCCACTCGACCGTGCGCATACGACAGCGGCACTCGGCTTCTCGCGTATGCAGGTATCGCCGATCTACGCGCAGCTGTCGCGCGGCAAGTTCGAGATGGCGGCGCTGGATGCCGTCGGTACCGCGCTGCTCGATACGCGTCGTCTGGCGTGGGATCTCTCGTTGTTCACCACGGCCGAATTCGACTTCGTGAAGCTGCCGGCGGAGTACACCACCGGTTCGTCGATCATGCCGAACAAGCGCAACCCGGACGTCGTCGAGTTGCTCCGCGCGAGCTACGCCAGTGTCGCCGCCGCGCGCACCGAGATCGAGCAGCTGCTGTCGCTGCCGTCGGGTTATCAGCGCGATCTGCAGTTCTCGAAGGGTTCGCTGTTCCATGGCTTCTCCATGGGTCTCGGTGCGCTTGAACTGCTGCCTGACATGCTCGCCCGTTTCGAGTGGAAGGCCGAGAAGATGCGCGCCGCCATCGAGCCGGCGATGTATGCCACGGACGTGGCGATCGAGCAGGCCGTCGCGGGCGTGCCGTTCCGTGACGCGTACCGTGCGGCGGCGGAGACGGCGGCCTCGGCGGGTGAGGGGCGTTCGCCGGAGTCGAGCCTGGCTGCTCGTACATCGCCGGGATCGGGCCACGATCTGATGCTGGATACGTTGCGGGCCAGGCTCACAGCCCTGACCTGACCATCGCCGGCAAGGCTGGCTCCTACACGAGTGCGGACACCGTAATGCTTCCGCTCCTGTAGGAGCCAGCCCTGCTGGCGACCCCAGATGCACGAAAGCCAGGGGTAACACCAATGCACTTCACGCCCCAACCGCTCCCAGACTGGCACCGAGCCGTCCTCAAAGTCGGCAGCAGCCTCCTCACTACCGCCACAGGCGCCCTGACCGACGAACACGCCGATGGCCTCGCCGCCTTCGTCCGCGCGAGCCGCAGCGCCGGCCGTGAAGTCATCATCGTTTCCTCGGGCGCCGTCGCCGCCGGCAGGGGCTTCGCCGCCCCCGAGCGCGCCGCCGGCCTCACCGGTCGCCAGGCCCTCGCCGCGCTCGGCCAGACCCGTCTCATCGCCCTCTGGCAGAGCTTCTTCGACTCCCCGGTCGCCCAGGTGCTGCTCACCCACGACGACCTCCGCAACCGACGTCGCTACCTCAACGCACGCTCGACCCTGCGCGAACTACTCGCACTGGGCGCGATCCCGGTCATCAACGAAAACGACACCGTCGCCGTCGACGAACTGAAGCTCGGCGACAACGACAACCTTGCCGCCATCGTCGCGGCGCTGGTCGATGCCGACGTTCTGTTCATCGCCTCGGATATCGGGGGCCTCTATACGGCCAATCCGCGTACCGATCCGCAGGCACGGCCCCTCGATACCGTCGATGTCGTCACGCCCGAACATCTGGCCAGCGCGGGCGGGGCGGGCACCGCCGCCGGCACGGGCGGCATGCGCACGAAGCTCGAAGCGGCAAGCAAGGCGGCCGCCGCGGGTATCGAAACCGTACTGTTCGACGGTCGCGACAGCGCCTGCGTCGCCCGGTTGGGCGAGGGCAGCCTGACCGGCACGCGCCTCAAGGCCCCCAGCACGCGCCTCGCCGCCCGTAAGTACTGGCTCCGACACGCGCCGCCGGCAGGCCGCATCGTCGTCGACGACGGCGCCGCCAACGCGGTGCGCGGCAAGGGTGCCTCGCTGCTTCCCGGCGGCGTGTCGGCGGCCGAAGGCGACTTCGCCCGCGGCGACGTCATCGAGATCGCCGATGGCGACGCCGTCTTCGCACGAGGCATCGCGCAATACGCCGCCGTCGACGTCCGCCGGATAGCGCGCCGTCATACGCGCGATATCGAGGCGGCGCTGGGCTACAGTTATGGCGAAAACGTCGTCCACCGCGACGACCTGGTCGTCCTTCCCGAATAAACGAGGCCACGATGACGGTTACCCTGCGCGAACGTGCCCTGGCCTGCCGCGACGCATCGACGGCCGTGTCCTCTCTCGATACAGCGGCGAAGCAACGCCTGCTGCGTGCCATGGCCGACGCGCTGGATGCCGACGTCTCCGCCGTGCTCGAAGCGAACGCCGTCGACATGGCGGCAGCGCGCGATAACGGCACGAGCGCCGCCATGCTCGACCGCCTTCGTCTGGACGACGCGCGTGTCGCTACGATCGCCAACGCCATCCGTGAGGTAGCCACGTTGCCGGATCCGGTAGGCATCGTCACACGGCGCGATGTCCGGCCCAATGGCATCGAAGTGGAGCGTGTGCGTATCCCGCTCGGCGTCATCGCGATGATCTACGAGGCGCGTCCGAACGTGACCGCCGATGCGGCTGCGTTGTGTCTGATGGCTGGGAATGCCGTGATCCTGCGTGGAGGTTCCGATGCTATGCATTCGAACGTTGCCATCGCGACGGCTTTGCGTCGTGCGATGCGTGAGCAAGGCGTGCCCGAAGCGGCGTTGACGCTGATCGACGATCCGCGCCGCGACACGATGGTCGAGTTGCTGCAGCTGGTCGATATCGTCGATCTAGCCATTCCTCGCGGCGGGGAGGGGTTGATTCGCTTTGTCACTGAACATGCGCGCGTGCCGGTGATCAAACACTACAAGGGTGTCTGCCACCTCTACGTGGATCGTGACGCCGATCATGATCTCGCGTTGCGCCTGCTGATCGACGGCAAGACCAGTCGTCCGGGTGTGTGCAATGCGCTCGAGACGTTGCTTGTTCATCGGGATGCTTCAGCCGCCTTTCTTCCACGGGCCATTGCACGCCTGCGAGAACTTGGGGTCGACGTGCGCGGTGATGAAGGGACGCGTGCGCTGGTCGGTGATGTGACGCTCGCGAGTGAAGATGACTATGCGGCGGAGTTTCTCGATCTCGTGATCGCGGTGCGCGTGGTCCACGACATCGACGTGGCGATTGCTCATATTCGGCGGTTTGGTTCTGACCATACTGAGGTCATCGCGACGCGTGACGCGGCTACTGCGGATCGGTTCATCCGCGCGATCCGCTCCGCCGTGGTCATGGTGAATGCCTCATCGCGCTTCAGCGATGGCGGTGAACTGGGTCTTGGCACTGAAATCGGGATATCGACGACGCGACTGCATGCCTACGGGCCCATGGGCGCCGAGTCGCTGACGGTGGAACGCTTCGTCGTGCGTGGCGACGGTCAGGTGCGTCATCCTCATCCTGCTAAATGATCGCCAGGACACGAGCTCTGTCCGTACAGTCAGAAGCGACCAATGCAGAATTTTCTATGGATTGTCTTGTGGCTTCCCATGATTGCGTTGGGTCACACGTTGTCGACCATCCTGTTCAAAACAGGGTCACCGGCAAGCTATGCGTTTTTCATGGTGTGGCCCTTTGCGAATTTTTATCTCGCTTACAAACTTTGCAAGAAAGGTGACGATGTCCTGGTTATTCGACTAATTTCCTTTTTCCTGACAGAGTTGGCGATCCTTGCTGTTGTGCTTCTCTACTTTGGCTAGGTCCACCTGATTGCTGTCAACCTGTCGCACAGAGAAATCAGGCGCGAGCAAGTGCGGTAGATACTGTTGAAGGCGCTCTCATGAATCCTGCCGAATCGTTGCTCGTCGCCGTATTGTCGTAGCTTTACAGATGGAGGCTATCAGTGGGTGCCGGTGAAAATAGAAGCATTGCACCCGCGATCGCTGCACTGCTCGGCGCATTGGTAGTCCATTACCTTGGCTACGCCTATCGCTTCATGTGGTATCTCGATAACGCCAACTTCGCCAAGCTGGTGTCGGCATACGCGGTCTTTCTTGCGGCAATTATCTTTGCCTTCGTGGTCGTTCCGAGGTGGTGGGTCATGGGGCCGCTTGCGCTGGCCGCCATGTTCGCACCGGCCCTCGTGGGAGTGCACTATGTGCTGCCGATCGGGGCAGCCTTTGTCTTGGTTGCCGTCGTGTGCGCGTCTCTCTTTGCGGGTGTCGCCGTATTGAGGTCTCGTGGACGAAATGCCCCCTAACGGGTCGGCTTTTGCAGGCTTCAGGTTGGTGCCAGAGACTTAGAGCGTGTATGGGAAGCGGAGGAATCGAGCCATGGTCAGAATCCTCTCGTTCCTACCCCTCGGAGCATCGATCGGTGTACTGATCTTTCAGATGTTCTCTTTCACGACCACCACTGAGCAAGTCATGGGATCGATTGCGGGTATTGCCGCGTATGGCTTCGTTGCGAGGGTCGCACGCCGGCCGTCCGCCTCGATGGGGTGGTCGTTTGCCGGGGTCGTTGTCATTGGTGTATTTCTCGGCCTGCTTCCGCCGCGCCTCCGCCTTGGCGGGGATGTCGATGCGTTCGTGCTGTTTTATCCCGTGGTGCATGCCGCGTTGCTTACGGGCTTCCTCACGCTTTACCGGTGCCGCTTCGCCAGCAAGAGGTAATCATGAGTTATCAACTCGTTCTTCAGTGGTGGCAACCGAACCTTCCGAGCTTCGATGAATTGCTTGCGATCGAAGAGGCGCTTATTGAAGTGATTGGGCAAGGTGGCGATGTGGACGGCCACGATGTCGGCGCATCGGAATGCAATATCTTTATCGAGACGGAAAATCCCGAAGCGTGTTTCGAGAAAGTCCGCGCCCGCTTCGACACCGCTCCCTGGTTTGCCGACCTGTATGTGGGCTATCGGAGGATGGACTCCGACGTATTCACGCCGGTATGGCCTGAATCGATGCCCTCATTCTCGGTCTCTTGACGCCTTCAGAGATGTCCGCTCAGGCTGGCCGCGCGAGCCCCGTGCGGATTTGCTCGGCGACGTGGATCATCGCGTACCACGCGCGTTCGATCGCGTCCGCGAGCGCATCCCGATCCAGCGCGACGGTTTCGCTTCGGCCGCCTTCGTCCGGTTCGTACTCGATCAACACCCGGTTCCCGTCGATCCAGGCCTGGTTTCCTGCAAGGAAGAGAGGATCCTCAAAACCTCCCGTCCCCGGCTCGGGTGGCATCGCGAACGGCGTGCGGCCATCGCGCGGCGCGTGACGAAGTAGCTCGATCACCCGCTCGTAAGACCCGTCCTCATCATCGAGTTCGAAATCCACGGCGTCCATCGCGGGACCTGCATACAGCTCAACCGAGCCCATGAAGATCACATGCGTGGCGTAGCCATCGAGACGGGCACGCGGATTCTTCAGCACGTCGCGTAACGCGGCCACGTAGCGCGATGTGACCTCCGGATGCTCACGCAGCCACACACTGCTGACATCCTCAACCGCCGTAACGTGCCCATCGGTTCTTGCTTCGACACCACGATGCGACACGGTCGCCGGGCGATCGGGCAGGGCCACAGGCAGTCCGCCAGCCTTGAGGCCGAACATCACGCGGCCCGGCGCGGTCCGCAGCCAGTGCGTAACGGCCTGCACGACGAACCCGTCGCCGCGTTCGCTATAGGGCGCGGGAAACAGCTCCTGCGTGCTCATGCCTGCGCCCCGCGCCAGGCTTCGATCGCCTCGACGGCGCCGAAACAATCAGCAAAGCGGTTGTAGAGCGGCGTCGGCGAAAGGCGGATCACATCGGGCTCGCGCCAGTCGCCGATCACGCCATGCTGCTCCAGATGAGCGAACAGCGCGCGCCCCGCATCGCGACCGGCGCGCACGCGGATCGACAACTGCGCGCCACGTTGTAGCGGATCGTTGGGCGTGACGATATCCAGTGCGTCGTCGAGCCGCGTGCGGATCAGCCAGTCGAGATAGCCGGTAAGGCGGCGGCTCTTCGCCACGAGAGAAGGCATGCCAGCCTGGGTAAAGATATCGAGCGACGCACGTAACGGAGCCAGCGCGAGGATCGGCGGATTGGAAAGCTGCCAGCCATCCGCACCGGGCGTCGGCACGAACTCCGGACCCATCTGAAACCGCGTGCTCTTGTCGTGGCCCCACCAGCCGGCGAAGCGCGGCACGTCGGCGCGCGCGTGACGGTCGTGCACGAAACAACCGGCAACGGCACCGGGACCCGCATTGAGGTACTTGTACGTGCACCACACCGCGAAGTCCGCGCCGCTGTCGTGCAGCGCGAGGGGCAGGTTGCCGACGGCGTGGGCGAGGTCGAAGCCGACCAGGCAGCCCTGCGCATGGCCGAGGCGGACGATCTCCGCCAGGTCGAACACTTGTCCGGTGCGGTATTGCACGCCCGGCAGCATGATCAGCGCCAGGCGATGGCCGTGTTCGGCGATGGCCCGTTCGATGGCAGCCATCGACAACGTGCCGCCCGGACCGTCCGGCTGAAGTTCGATCAGATCGGTCGCCGGATCGAAGCCATGGAAACGCACCTGCGACTCGAGGGCATAACGGTCGGTGGGAAAGGCGCCGGCTTCCATCAGGATGGCCGGGCGCTCGGCGGTCGGGCGGTAGAAGCTGACCATCATCAGGTGCAGGTTCACGCCCAGCGTGTTCATCGCCACCACTTCGTGCGGCTCGGCGCCGACGACCAGCGCCATCGCGTCCCGGACGTACTCGTGGTAGTGCATCCATGGTGAGCGGCCGCGGAAGTGGGCCTCCACCGCGAGGTCGGACCAGTCAGCCAGTTCGGCTTCGATCGCCGCGCGCACGCTCGTCGGTTGCAGGCCGAGCGAGTTACCGCAGAAATACAGGCTGTCACGGCCCTCGTGCGGCGGGATGTGGAATGCGTTGCGGAACGCGCGCAGCGGATCCACGGCGTCCTGAGCTTCGGCCCATGCGCGCGTCGCTTCGAAACCGGTCATACATAGAGCCTTGCGAAATCAGGAGGGCATGCGGGCCGCCAGATCCGCGCAGCCCTTGTCGAACGCCGCGCTCCACTTCGCGTCACCGCCGGGGCGGATGCAGCGCAGCTGGATCGCATACCCGCCACTGTAGAAATAACGCTCGTAGTAGTCGAGCGTTACCGTACCTTCCTTGGCCTTGTAGACGTTTTCGGTCGGGCTGTTCGCCTTGCCGGCCGCGTATTCCGTCAGGCCCGAAGCGCGGCTGCGCATGTTGCCGGAGAACTGCTGGAAGCCGTTGAGATTGGGCACTTTCTGCAGCGTGACGGATACGCGGGCGAGGGTGGCATTGGCCGCGTTGGCGCCCGGTACCTGAAAGATCTGCGTTTCCGTTTCGCCCTGCGACTGCATGATCGGCACCCAGTTGTCGGGCACCGGGAAGCGGATCGCGCCATCGGCCATGGAAATATCGGCAGCGCCAGCGACAGGGCTGGCCAGCAGAAGGCCGAGCACAAAGGCATGCACAGAGCGGTTCACGATTCGGATTCCCCTGGTCCAGCGGCGGTGCCGCGCTATCCCGCCATTTTTGCACAGTGCCGGTGCGCTTATGACGAGGGCCGCTGTGCGCTGCGTCACGTCACGCCACGGCGGCGACCGCCTGGAAGCGGGACAGCGGCACGCCGAGCCATTCCAGCGCCGTACCGTGGAACAGGCGCGCCCGTTCGGTGTCGCCGAGGCCAAGGGCGTCGATACCGCTGCCGGGTTCCTGCTCTCCCAGGGGGAACGGGTAGTCCGTGCCGAGCATGACGCGGTCCGTGCCTGCGGTTGCCAGCAGATAGCGGAGTGCCGCGTCGTCGTGCACGCAGGAATCGAAGAACAGACGGGAGAGGTATTCGCGCGGGTTTCGCGCGTTGTCGGTCGCGACAAGGTCCGGGCGCATGCGGAAGCCGTGCTCGATACGACCGATGGAGTAGGGAAAGCTGCCGCCACCGTGCGCCAGCATTACCCTTAACGCGGGCAGTCGTTCGAGCACTCCGCCGAAGATCAGGGCGCAGGCCGCGCGCGCCTGCTCGGCCGGCATGCCGACCAGCCAGGGCAGCCAGTACTTGGGCATGCTCTCGCTGCCCATCATGTCCCAGGGGTGCACCAGCACGGCGGCGCCGAGGTCGGCGGCGGCCTCGAAAAACGGGAACAGTTCCGGGGCGTCGAGATTCCAGGCGTTGCAGTGCGAGCCGATCTGCACGCCCTGAAGGCCGAGTTCATCGATGCAGCGTTCGAGTTCACGTACCGCCAGGTCGGGCGCTTGCAGGGGGACGGTACCGATGCCGGCGTAGTGGCGACGATGGGTTTCGCACACGCGTGCCATGTCGTCGTTCAGGTGGGTATGCAGCTCCAGCGCCTGATGCCCCTTGGCCCAGTACGAAAACATCACCGGCACGGTGGAGACGACCTGCACACCGACGCCGAAGCGGGCGTAGTCGGCGATGCGTACCTCGGGGTCGAAAGCCGAGTCCCAGACTTCGCGGAAGAATTTGCCGTCTTTGTAGATGCGGTGGTGGCCGCTGCTATGGGTCATGACCGGGAAACGGTCATCGCCGTAGCGGGCCGCCAGATCGGGCCAGTCACGAGGCAGGATATGCGCGTGCGTGTCGATCTTGAGCATGGCCCGAGTGTATCCCCGCCGCAGGCCCGGGGCTTCTGGCGGTGCAACAACGGTGCCGCGCTGCCGCGCGGTAGGAGCGCGCCCTGCGCGCGAAAAGCCTATGGAGCGGCGACGCGGAAAGGGGAGGCGTTGCCCGCTGTAGGCTTTTCGCGCGCAGGGCGCGCTCCTACAGGCGGTGTGGGGTCAGGCGGGCGTCACCGACCGTCTCGTCACCACGTGCGCGATCGTATCCACGTTGTCGGTCAGGCGGTCGGTCAGGCGCTCCACCGCCTCGGCCAGCTCGCGATCGGTCGACCGCGCCAGCGACGCCATCAAGCCGCGCTGGTGGTCGCGTAGCAACGGCGGTACGGCGATGCCTTCGGTCCGGGTGAGTGCCTCAGCCTGGGCCCGCAACGCGACCGCCGCCTCGTGAATGAACGGTCCCACGTGCGTCCATGCCTGAGGCACCTCATCGACATCGATCAACGACTCCAGCGCCATCGCCGTGCGGGCTAGGCGGTTGCCGTTGGCGAACAGGGTCTCCGCGAGCTCGAGGAGGATGGCCGGCGTGCCCGGTTCGGCGCGCATGCGGTCGACCGAGGCCTGCGCGTTGGTCCGCGCCGTACGCGTGGCGGTGCGTACCTCGTGTCGCGTGCGACGGTCGGCCGGCGCGACCAGGGCATCGAGGTAATCCGCGTACGCGCAGAGCATCGTGGACAGGGCGTTGCGTGCCTGATGGCGTTCCCACGACGGCCATAGCAGATACGCCAGCAGGGCGAGCCCGCTGCCCAGCGCCGTGTTGAGCACGCGGTCGGTCATGGCCGCGTTCGGGTCCACGCCCTCGAACGACAGCAGGACGACGACCGTGCCGGTCAGTGCGGCGACGGCGATACCGTAGTGCGCCACGGCGAGGTAACGGAAGGCGACGCACAGCACGCCCATCACGGCCAGGTGCGCCCACGGCACGTCGGGCGTCAGGCGCAGCACGAAGGTCGTCAGCAACAGGCCGAGCACGGTACCGACCACGCGTAACAAACCGAAATTGAACGTGGCGGCGAAGTCGGGGCGCAGCACGATCGCCGCCGTCATCGGCAGCCAGTAACCGTGGGGCAGGGCGAAGTAGCGCGAGAGCGCGAAGGCGAGGGTGAGGACGACGGCGCAGCGCACCGCGTGGCGGAACGCGACCGAGCCAGGCGTCAGGTTGGCGCGAAGGGTGGACAGCGCGGAGCTGCTGCGCAGCGTTTCGGGCAGCGCGGTTTCGGCGCGCTGGGCGCGTTCTTCACCGCGCGAGCCGGCCCAGTTCGTGTTGCGGACGACGGCCGCCAGCTGACCGGACAGGGCGCGGATATGACCGCTCAGGCCCATGCCACTGGAGCCGGCAAGCAACGCGCGCTCGCTGGCCTGCAAGGTGGCCAGCGCACGCTCGGCCCGCTGCGGCGGTTCGGCGGCGTCGAGTGCGTCGGCCGTCGCATCGAGCACGCGCGCGGCATCGGCGCGGAACATCTCGCTCATGCCGTCCTTCCGTGTGTCGAGCTCGGCCATGGCGATCAGTTCGAGACGCAGTCGTTCGGCCAGTTCGAGCAACACGCGGAACGCTTCCATGGCGCGGCCACGCGCGTGATGACGGCCGAGCAGGGTGATCTGCAACGTGTTCATCGCGTCGGCGAGGCCGGGGCTTCGCCATCCTTCTGCGGCTTGCGTGCGAGATCCGCCAGCCCGCGGTAGACGACCGCGAGCGCCAGGCGCTCCGGGCGATAACGTTGCAGCGGCCACGCCGCGACCGAGAAGGCGGCCAGCAGCATGCCGCCGGCAAAGATGAGGGCGCCACCGCTCAGGGCGTCGACCAGCCCTTTCGGCGTCGCCGCCGTAATCACGAGCAGCAGCATGCTGGTCATGCCCACGCGCGCGATATCGGGGCCGAACACCACGAGCATGCCGCCGAAGAAACCGCAGACCAGGCAGGCGACGCACATCGGCAGGATCCAGTCGCCGATAAGGAACCCGACGAGCGATGCGGCACCGGCGGCCAGCGCGGCGAGAAACAAACGGCTGAGTCGCTGCTGATAGGGCCCGGGCTGGTCGGAGAACATCGTGTCGAGCGCGCCGGCCGCGATGCCGAGGCCGATCTGCGGATAGCCCAGCAAAATGCCGAGCGCCATCGGCAGCACCACGGCCGCGGTATTGCGCAGGGCGACGCGCACGGGCACGTCGGGTCGCTTCGTCCGGATCAGCGTGTCGATGACGCTGGCGCGAAGCGAGTAGCCGTTGTTCATGGGGTGGGTTTGCTCATCCGTTGAGCGGGCGATTGTGCCGCAGCCTTGCTGACTGGACGGCGAGCGAAAACGCGGAACGGCATCGATACCGCGCGATGCCGCTCCGCGACGCGCATTAAGCGCGGCCGGCGAATTCGCCGGTCAGCGTGTTGACGGTGACCTTTTCGCCCGTCGTGATGTACTCGGGCACCTGGACCTCGATGCCGGTCTGCAGCGTGGCGGGCTTCGACCGCTTGGTCGCGCTGGCGCCCTTCATTTCCGGGGCGGTGTCCGTGACGGTCAGCACGACCGACGTGGGCACCTGCAGGCCGACCGGTGCATCGTCGATCACCTGGATGTAGTAACCCTCGAGGTCCTCCACGACGTAGCCGGCGTTGTCGCCGACCACGCTCGCGTCCAGCGTGTACTGGGTGTAGTCCTCGTCGTCCATGAAGACGAACGCGTCGCCGTCCATGTACGAGAACTTCGCCTGGCGGCGCTCGAGGGCGACTTCCTTGATTTCGTCATCGGCGCGCACGCTGAGATCGAACTTGCGGTTGCCCGGGATCGAGTACAGGGTGAAACGATAGGTGACGTTGCCGCCGCGCGCGGAAGGCGCGCTGCGTTCGATATCGCGGACCTGGTAGACGGTGCCGTCGTTCTCGACGACGTTACCCTTTTTGACTTCGGATGCTTTCATGGCGTTCGGTGTCGTGGCTTGGATTACTTGGGAGCGAGACGGACGCCGCCGTCGAGGCGGATCGTCTCGCCGTTGATATAACGGCTGGTGAGGAGGAAGGCCACCGTGTCGGCGAACTCCTCGGGCTTGCCCAGGCGCGACGGGAAGGGAATCGACGCGGACAGCGATTCCTGCACCTGCGGTGGCATGCCGTCGACCATCGGCGTCCAGAAGATGCCCGGCGCGATCGTGTTCACGCGGATGCCGAAGCGCGCGAGCTCGCGCGCCATCGGCAGCGTCATGCCGACCACGCCGCCCTTGGACGCGGAGTAGGCGGCCTGTCCGATCTGGCCTTCATAGGCGGCGACCGATGCGGTGTTGATGATGACGCCGCGCTCGCCGTCCTCGCCCGCCGCGTTGCCCTGCATCAGCTGGGCACCGGCCTTGGCGACGTTGAAGCTGCCGACCAGGTTGACCAGCACGGTGGTGCTGAAGTTGGCCAGCGGCATCGGGCCTTCCTTGCCCAGCACGCGACCCGCGCCAAGGATACCGGCGCAGTTGATCACGGCGTTGAGGCCACCCATGGCGTCCTGCGCGGCGGTGACGTTGGCGGTCACGCCTTCTTCGGAAGTGACGTCGGTGCGGTAAAACGAAGCGTGCGAGCCGAGGGCGGCCACGGCGGCCTGGCCCTTCTCTTCGTTGACGTCGAAGAGCGCGACTTTCGCGCCGGCGGCGACGAGTCGCCCGGCGACGGCGTGACCGAGACCGGATGCGCCGCCGGTGATGACGGCCCTGACCTGTTCGAGCTGCATGGAAACTCCGCGGTGCGACTGGCAAAGAGGCCCATCTTAGCCGAGGCATCGGGGATTGGCTTTGTGCGGGAGCACACGCTCCCGCGTCGCCGACGCTCAGGCCTCGGCGAGGAAGGCCTGAATACGACCGGACGCGACCATCTGCGCGAACGGAATGACGGCGGTCGGTGGATTCTGCGGCTCACTCAGGAACCGGCTGAAGACGCCGACGTCCCACCACTCGCCCAGCTTGTAGCCGGCCTTGGGCCACACGCCGGCGGCCCGGAATCCCATGGCTTCGTGCATGGCGACGCTGGTCGCGCCCGGCAGCGTGATGACGCCGACCGCCTGATTGATTCCCTGCAGACGCAGCGCCTCCAGCAGTACGCCATAGAGTCGCCGGGCGATGCCGCGACGGCGCGCTTTCTCGTGCACGTAGATCGACGTCTCGGCGACCCAGTCATACGCGGCGCGCTCGCGGAAGCGCCCCGCATACGCATACGCCAGAACGTCGCCGTTTTCTTCCCACACCAGCCACGGATGGTGCGCCATGCGCGCGACGATGCGCTCACGCATGACGTCGTCACCCGGCAGGTCGGTCTCGAAGGTGATCGCGCTGGTTTTCACCACGGGTGCGTAGATGGCGTGGCAGGCGGCGGCGTCGGCCTCGACGGCGATACGGATCACAGGGGTTTTTCCATGAAGATGCTGGACGGATTGGCGTGATGATCGCCGAAGGGCGGGCAGCGGTGGTAGCCCGATCGCTCGTAGAGTTCGATCGACTCCGTTTGTGCGGTGCCGGTCTCCAGTCTCACCTTCGTCCCACCGCCCGCGCGCACCTGGCGTTCGAGGGCCTCCAGCATCTGCTTGCCCAGGCCCATGCCGCGGCAGGCGGGCACGACGTACATATATTTCAGCTCGACGTAATCGCCGTGGTCGACACCGGCACCGCAGGCCAGCGGCTGGCCATCGACACGGGCCGTCATGAAGGTGGTGTCGGATCGACGCAGGTTCTCCACGCCGATCGCCTGCGGCAGGGGATGGCGGTAGAGGTCGGACAGGTATCCGTGCAGCTGCTCGATCAGCGGCAGGACGTCTTCCTTGCCGGGGTCGTCGATGCCGAACACCAGCGAGGGCGGTTTGGGCGCGACGATCAGGTCGCCGTCATTGAGGCTGCGCAGGAAAAAGCGATCGCAGCTGAAATGGCCCGTGCCACCCATCGGAGCGTCGATCCGGGTGAAGCCATGCCGGAAGTACACGGCCTGCGCCGCGTCCATCCCCGTCAGCGTTTCCAGGTAGCAACGTGAGAAACCGGCGCGCCGGGCCGCGTCCAGACAGGCACGCATCACCTTCGAGGCGGCGCCGATGCCACGGGCCTCGGGCAGGAAATACATCTTGCGAAGTTCGCAGGTCTCGTCGTCGCCGCCGTCCAGCGGCGCGATGCCCGCCCCGCCGATGGCGCGGCCGTCCTTCTCGACGACAAAATACGCGGCGCGTGGGCGGGCGTAGGCCGATGACATGGCGTCGACTTCGGCGTCGTGGATCGCGAAGCCCGGGCCGTCGGCGCCGAACTCCGGCATCACATGGCGTATGACCGCGGCGATGTGGGCATCGTCGCGGGGCTCGATGGGGCGGATCAGATAATCGGCAGGCATACGCCTGATGCTGCCAGCTTGGATGGGGAATGGCCAACTGCCCGGGCAGGAGCCAGCCCTGCTGGCGATGGGAGCCGCCTCAGCCCGCCATACGCGCCCGCGTCACCCGGCTTGCCGTTTCCTTCCCCAACTGCCCGGCCAGCCAGGCTCCCGTCTCCACCAGGCGGTCCAGATCGACGCCGGTCTCCATGCCCATGCCGTGCAGCATGTACACCACGTCCTCGCTGGCCACGTTGCCCGTGGCCCCCCTGGCATACGGGCAGCCACCCGTCCCCGAGACGGCGCTGTCGACGACGCGGACGCCTTCTTCCAGACAGGCGAGGATGTTCGCCAGCGCCTGGCCGTACGTGTCGTGGAAATGCACGGCCAGCGCAGGCATCGGCACTTCCGACGCGACGGCGCGGAGCATCGCGCGCGCCTTCACGGGCGTACCGACCCCGATCGTGTCGCCAAGCGAAATCTCGTGACAGCCCAGTTCATGCAGGCGGCGGGCGACACGCACCACGTCGGCCACCGGCACCTCGCCCTGATAAGGGCATCCGAGCACGGTCGACACATAGCCGCGTACCGCGACGCCATCGGCCCGCGCACGTTCCATCACCGGCACGAAACGATCGATCGACGCATCGATGGAGGCATTGATGTTCTTCTGGTTGAACGCTTCCGACGCGGCCGTGAACACGGCGACCTCGGTGGCGCCGACCTCGCGCGCACGCTCGTAGCCCTGCAGGTTGGGCACCAGCACGGGGTAGACCACGTCGGCCGCCTTGCGGATACCGAGGAAGACCTCGGCGGCATCGGCGAGCTGCGGTACCCATTTCGGGCTGACGAAGCTGGTCGCTTCGATCGTTGCCAGGCCGGTCGCCGACAGCCGGTCGATCAGTTCGATCTTCACGGCGGCGGGGAGCATGGCCTTCTCGTTCTGCAAGCCGTCGCGTGGGCCGACCTCGACGATGCGAACGTGGTTCGATGCGTTCATGGAAGCTCCGGTCAGGCGGTTTCGGCGAAGCGGACGAGGATCGCATCCGCGTCGACGAAATCGCCCTGTACCGCGGATACGCTCTCGATGGTGCCGCCGCGAGGTGCCTTCAAGGCGAGCTCCATCTTCATCGCTTCCATCACCATCAGTTCCTGCCCTTCTTCGACCACGTCGCCCGCCGCGACGCGCACCAGCACGACGCGGCCCGGCATGGGGGCGGCGAGGTGACGTGCGTTGCCCGACTCGACGCCGGCCCACGCGTAAGCGGGAGCGCGGGTGAACGACCAGCGACGTCCCAGAGCGTCGTGTACACGGACGAACCGCCCGTCGATCGCCAGCGGCAAGCGGCGTGCCTCGTCGTCGAAACGGGCGGACAACGCGCCGTCGACGAGACGCGCCCCGGCCACGGTGCAGGACACGTCACCTTCGCGGAGAACGTAGGCGCCGCCGTGTCCATGCGCATCGATCTCATGGCGGACGTCGCCCTGCATCAGCGCGACGACGCGTTTGCCGTGATGACCGATGCGCCACGCGTCGGCACCGGCCCAGGGGGAATGCGGGTCGCCGGGCACGCCACGGTCCTGCGCTTCATCGGCGAGAAGCACCGCCACGGCGGCGGCGAAGCGCTCCACGTGGCCCGCCTGCGTGTCGCCGGCCAGAAACTCGTCAAGGTGACGATCGAGGTAGCCCGTATCGATGCGGCCTTCCACCACCGCCGGGTGGCGTGCGAGGCGTTCGAGAAACGCGACATTGGATTTCGGGCCGACGATATCGGTCCGCGCCAGGGCTTCGCGCAACCGTTCCAGCGCCTGCGCGCGGTTCCGGTCGTGGACGATGAGCTTGGCGATCATCGGGTCGTAGAAGATGGTCACGGTGTCGCCGGCAATCACACCGCCGTCGAGGCGGACATGCCGCGACGGCGGCGGCAAGGTCAGCGACACCAGCTTGCCGGAGCCGGGCAGGAAATTCGCCTCCGGATCTTCCGCATACAGGCGGACCTCGATGGCGTGGCCGGTGGCGCGGATGTCGTCCTGTGTCAGAGGCAAGGTCTCGCCGCCCGCCACCCGCAGTTGCCACTCGACCAGATCCAGTCCGAGCGTCTCTTCGGTGACCGGGTGCTCGACCTGCAGGCGCGTGTTCATCTCCATGAAGAAGAATTCGCCGTCCTGGGCGACGATGAATTCCACGGTGCCCGCACCGACGTAATCCACGGCGCGCGCGGCCGCGACAGCGGCGGCGCCCATGCGTGCGCGTCGTGCCTCGTCGAGGAAGGGGGAGGGCGTTTCTTCCAGCACTTTCTGGTAACGACGCTGCGCGGAACACTCGCGCTCGTTCAGATGGATGATGTTGCCGTGGGTGTCGCCGAAGACCTGGAACTCGATATGGCGCGGATGCTCGACGTAACGCTCGAGGATCACCCGTGTATCGCCGAAGGCATTCGCGGCCTCCCGTTGCGCGGACGCCAGGGCTTCGGCAAAGGCGCCCGCGTCGCGCACGATACGCATGCCCTTGCCGCCGCCGCCCGAGGCCGCCTTGATCATCAGCGGAAAGCCCGTGCGGGTGGCTTCGGTTGCCAGATGGGTGGGATCCTGGTCGGCGCCGTGATACCCGGGCACCAACGGGACCGCATGGCGCTCCATCAGCGCCTTGGCGGCCGCTTTGGAGCCCATCGCGTCGATGCTTTCCGGGCGCGGCCCGATGAAGACGATGCCGGCCGCGGCGCAGGCGCGCGCGAAATCCGTATTTTCGGAGAGGAAGCCGTAACCCGGGTGGATCGCCTGCGCGCCGCTGTGCCGGGCCACTTCGATGATCGCGTCGCCACGCAGATAGGACTCGGCCGGGCGCGGGCCGCCGATGGGCCAGGCTTCGTCGGCCAGGCGTACGTGCTGGGCGTCGGCGTCCGCGCTGGAGTAGACGGCGACCGTGCGGATGCCCAGACGGCGGCAGGTCCGGATCACGCGGCAGGCGATCTCACCACGGTTGGCGATCAGAATGCAGTCGAACATGCGGCTCCCGGCGGGGTCTGGATGGGGTGGGGAAAACCCGAAAAACTAGCAGATCGCGACGACCCGGAGGGTTGCGGCGCAGCATGCCCGGTTCCGCCGATTTGCACCGGGGCGGCGTGTCGCCTAGCCTTGTGGGTCCGGGAAGGCGCCTTCATGTCTTTCCATTCCCCCTCCCAGCGAGAGAATTTCATGCAGATCGCCAACCGCCACGCCGTTTCCTTCCATTACACGCTGACCGACGACCAGGGCAACGTCATCGACAGCTCGGACGGTCGCGAGCCGCTGGCTTACATCCATGGCGAAGGCCACATCGTCCCGGGTCTGGAGAAGGCGCTCGAAGGCCGCTCGGTGGGTGACCAGTTCAAGGTCGACGTCGCCGCCGAAGAGGGCTACGGCCCGCGTCACGAAGAACTGATCCAGGTGGTGCCGCGCGCTGCGTTCCAGGGCGTGGAAGACCTCCAGCCGGGCATGCAGTTCCAGGGTCGTAACGACCAGGGCAGCATCAACGTCACCGTCAGCAAGATCGAAGGCGACAACGTCACCGTCGACGGCAACCACCCGCTGGCCGGTCAGACCCTGCACTTCGCCGTCGAGATCACCGACGTGCGTGACGCCACCGAAGAAGAGCTGGCGCACGGTCACGTGCACGGCGCCGGCGGTCATCACCATTAAGCGGTCGTCTTCGCCGACGTGACCTTATTCGCGCGCAGGGCGCGCTCCTACGACGCCGCTGTGGTAGGAGCGCGCCTGTAGTGGCCGGGTATTTGAGGACCACGCATAGGAGCGTTAAGCCGCCATCCTCTCAAACTCGGCTGGCGGGCGGTAGTCGAGCGCGGAGTGCAGGCGCTCGTGGTTGTAATAGCGAACCAGATAGTCGATCGCGTCTTGTGATGCCAGAGCTCGGGTCGGGAAGGTTTCCTCGCCGAACCACTCCTGTTTAAGGCTTCGGAAGACGCGTTCGACGACGGCGTTGTCCCAGCAGTTCCCCTTTCGGCTCATGCTTTGAACGATGCCGTGCCGGGCCAGATGTTGGGTGTAGCGATCGGAGGTGTACGAGGCGCCCTGGTCGGTGTGGATGACTAACCCGGGAGCCGGCTGGCGCAAGCCGATGGCCAGTTCGTTGGCCTTGATGGCCAGTCGTGAATCGGGCGTGTGGCTTGTGGCCCAGCCGACGATTCGCCGGGAGTACAGATCGACCACGATGGCCAGATAGAGGAAGCCCTGGCCCGTTCGGATGAAGGTGATGTCGCCGGCCCAGGTCTGGTTGGGACGCGCCGGATCGAACTGTCGGTTGACGATATTTTCGGCCGGTGCAGGTTTCGTGTTGCGTCTGGCGTAATGAAACCGCTTCTTCCTCAGTCGAATGTCCAGCCGGCGCATCAGTGTCGCCGCCCGTTCGCGACCCACACGAAAGCCGTGCCGGCACAGGCTGCGCGCAAGGCGGCGTGCGCCATAGCTGCGGCGACTATCCCGATGAATGGCCAGAGCGGTCTGGGCAAGCCCTTCGTCGATGGCGGGAGCCGCCTTGACGGGGGCGTAGTGCCGGCTCCGGGGCCAGCCAAGAATCGCGTAGACCTGTCGTATCGACAAATCCCCTCTCACCTTTTGGACGATCTCGGCTTTCGCAAGATGGCGGCCAGGTGAGAGGGCAACTGTTTTTTTAGGACGTCACGCTCCTGTGCCAACACCGCACGAGCGTCTTCAGAGGCTTTCAGCTGTCCCTGAAGCTGCGCGATGAGGCGCCGCTGCTCCACCGGATCGTCCGGTATCGCCGCTTGCCGTTCACGCCATTCCTCCACCCATCGCCTCAGGGCCGTCGGCCCCAGACCCATCATCTGAGCGGCTTGAGGCGGGGTATATCCCACCTCGACCACCAGTCGTATTGCCTCGGCTTTGACCGCTGCCGGAATTTTTCTATGAGCCATGATTCACCTCGCAGGAGATTTTGCTCCTACTTGGTGGTCCTGAAAAACCCGGCCATTACAGCCCCGCGCGCGAAAAGCCAACGCAGCGGTGATGCCGCTGCGCAGGTTCCTAAGAGATCAATACCAATCCAGCAACGACACACCGATGCCCAGATACGTCGCACGGTGGTTGTAGTCGATCATGCTCTCGCCGTAACCGTTGAACGCTTCCACGTAGCCACGCAGGTTGTTGACCACCGGGAAGCTCCAGGTGCCACGCAGCGAGCCATGCGAACGGTCACCCGTACGGAACGAATGACGCCCCGTCAGTGAGAACTCCTGACGCCCCACTTCGTGCACGACCGTGATTTCGCCACGGCCCATATAGTCCTTGATGTCCGGATTGTCGTCGTCCTTGCGTGCTTCCGGGATACGCCACCACGGACGCAGCATGATGGTCCAGCCTTCGCGTTCCAGGCCGATATCCGCGACGACGCGGTTCCAGCTGCGCGACAGGGGATCGGCGCGTCCATTGGACTGATGGTTGATGCCGATGCTGGCCAGACGGCCGTTCCAGCCGAAGATGTTGTAGTTGGTGTTGAACACCAGCAACGCTTCCGGCTCGTAGTTGGTCTCGCGGAACGGACGCGAGTTGTCCTTGTTGTACACCTGCCAGCGGGACGACTGCGTATAGCCGACCCACACGTCGCCGTTGTCGCCGAAGAGGTTCTCGGCGACCTTGGTCTTCAGGCTGATCTGGAACTTCGCCTCGACGTTGTCGAGATCCTGCGGCGTCGTGACGGTGTGGTCCGGCGCGGGCGTGTGCGGCGTCGTGTTCTGTTTGTTGGTGCCGAAGAACGGCAATACGTAGGTCGGCTTGTAACCGCGCAGATTGAACGTACCGAGTTTGCTCTCGGGCGAGAGCTCCCAGCGGCTGTCGAGCAGCGACAGCGGACGCCCCACGTCGGCCGAGTTGCGGGTCGCCAGGTCGACGCTGAGCGAATTGCCCTTCGGGTCTTCTTTCTTCGCCGCCGTCATCATGTTCGGGCGACCGACGGCCTTGTCATAGCAAAGCAGTCGCTGCGAGTCGGTTTCGATCGCCGAGCAGGCACGGATGTCGATCGGGCTCGGATTCTGCGCGAGCGCGAGGCCCGCATGCAGACAGGCGTAGACGCCGAAGGCGCCGGCGGCGTGGATTCGTTTCATGGCACGGACACTCCCTGAGCCGGCGACTGTCCGGCAGTCGCGAAGTGTATCCGTGACAAATGTGAAGACCCTGCATGGAAACTTGCGAACGTATGCACGATCTCGTCGTCCTCCCCGGGGAGTGGGGCGGTTCGCGCATGACGCCGGGATCCGGGTAAGGTCGCGCTAAAAAAAGACGGCCCGCGAATGCGGGCCGTCGAGAGACATCGGAGCGAACGCCTTACTGACCGCTGGCGCCGGACTTGGTCACCCACTTCTGGTACTCGGCCTTCGAAATATGGCCATCGCGGTTCGAGTCGGCGTACTGGAAGTCGTTCGCCAGCAGCGGAAACGCCGAGGCCTGTTCTGGCGTGATCGACTTCTTACCGCCCGCGAGCGTCGTGAAATCCGGTGCGGGACCGGACGGCTTGGCCGGGGCCGGGCCGCTGTTGACCGTGACCTGACCACCCGGGGGTGGCGTCGATGCGCCCGGCATCCCCGGTGCGCCACCCGGCGGCGGGGGCGGAGGCGGTGCATCGGCGGCCGGCGGCGGCATGGCCGGATCCGGCGCCTGCTGCATCGAACCCGGTGCCGTGTCCGACGGCGGCGGAGGCGGCGGAGGCGTGGCCTCACCCGGCGGCGGAGGCGGGACGCGGGCGGGCGGTGGAACGTCCTGGGCGAATGCGGCGCCAGCCAGCAGCAGGGATGCGCCAAGCGCGGCAGCGCGAATGTTCTTCTTCATGTAAGCCTCCGTGGTCGGGGGTGGCAGGGGTCGCAAGCCCTCGGCTCGCGACATCGTTGCCGACGCTAGCAAGGCACGATTTAATGGCGGCCCAACTGCGGAAAGGCCTTTACCGTGCCGTCACGCGTATCCGACAGGTCCTCCACGGACGCCGTGATGGAGCTGTCTCATCGTTCGGCGCAGCTGCTGCATCTGGCCGCGCAGGGCCTCGCTAAACGTGTGACGCGGCGAGCGCGCAAAGCGGACGTCCTGACCGCGATCTCACGTATGGGCATGCTGCAGATCGATACGATCAGCGTCGTCGCGCGAAGCCCTTACATGGTGCTTTTTTCGCGACTGGGTGCCTATCGCACCGAGTGGCTCGACGAATCGCTCGCCGACGGCCTGCTCGCCGAATGCTGGGCGCACGAGGCCTGTTTCGTGCCAGCGCAGGACTATCGCTTCCACCGCGACTACCGCAGTGGGCGGGCGGGGCACTGGGCGCATAAAAACGCGCTGCGCGTACACGCCGAGGCCCGTGGCGACATGGATGCTCTGATCGACCGCATCCGTAAGGAAGGCCCCTTGCGCGCGGCGGACTTCGAGCGTGAATCGACCGGAACGAAGGGCTGGTGGGGCTGGAAACCCGAAAAGCGCTGGCTGGAGGCGTGGTTTGCCCTCGGCGACCTGATGATCGCCCGGCGCAATCGTTTCCAGCGCGTCTACGATCTCGCCGAGCGGGTCACGGCACGCTGGCCGGAGCCGCCGCCAGCGGACTCCCTTGACGAATCGGCGGTGCGCCGTCATTTCATCCTGCGCAGCGTGGCGGCGCTGGGCATCGCCCGCGCGCGCTGGATCGCCGACTACTACCGCCTGCGTCCGCGCGTGACCGACGAGGAGCTGGCGTCGCTGGTGGCGGAGGGAGTGCTCATCGAGGTTGCCGTCACCGGGTGGAGCGACAGGGCATACGTCCACCGCGAGCACGCGGGATCGCTCGCCGACGCCGCACGCAACGGTTTGAGGGCCACGCGTACGGTTCTCCTGTCGCCTTTCGATCCCGTCGTCTGGGATCGGGCACGCGCGCTGGAACTGTTCGGTTTCGAATACACCATCGAGTGCTACACGCCCGCGCCCCGACGAAAGTACGGCTACTACGCGCTGCCGATCCTGCATCGCGGTCGCCTGGTCGGCCGACTCGACGCCAAGGCTCATCGTCAGGAAGGGTTTTTCCAGGTACTGGGCGTCTGGCTGGAGGAGGGTGTCGTCCTGTCTCCGGCGCTGGTCGGGGACCTGGCGGAGGCCCTGCATGAGTGTGCGGCGTGGCATGGCACGCCGCGTATCGTCATAGAAAAAGGCCAGCCGCGAGGGCTGGCCGGTCTGCTGCGCGAAGCGCTCGCGAATTGATCAGCGCGTGGACGCCGGTGCCGGGGTATCGGCACACGACTTGCCGTGCAACGCATCCTTCAGCTGACCCGCAAGCGACGCGCAACGGGCGCCGAGCTGGCCACGCATATCCGGATCCTGCGACTGGCGGAGCAGACTGGTGCGCATCATGTCGTAGCGGCTGTCGATCTGGTCGCGGGCGAAGATACCCGCCGCGAGGTGGCAGCTCTTGTAGCTCGCCAGGTATTCATCGCATGCCGCGATGCCGGTGCTGTCCGGCAGCGGGCCCGCGGCAGCGGCGGCGCGGCTGCCCGTCTTGCTCGCGGGAACATTGGTCACGGTCGTGGTCGCGGTGCGCTGCTTGACGACGCTCTTGCCCGTCGCCGTGGAAGAACTGGTCGTCCGGGTGGTGCTGGGCTGCGGCTTGGTGTTGTGGTCCGCGCACGCGGCGAGGGCGAGGGCGCCCATGAGAAGCGGAACGAGTCGGAAGCTGGAGCGGTTCATGAGGCGGTCCCCCTTGGGCTGAGCGTGGATCGGATGGTAGGTCAATTCGCATGAACGTTGCGACGGGGCGCAAGCATGTGCGCGGAATGAGTGAACGCGGCGTCAGTGGCGACGGGGCGAGGCGGCGTATCGCGCCATCGCAATTTGGTTTCCGGGCCTGTATAGTCGCCGGACTGTGTTTGCCGGGGTCATAGAGTTAGTTTGACCCGATGCAGCTGATCACGTATCCGCAACATCGCTTCGCTCCTCGCGTTTCCTTGCACACCAGTTAGGCGGCAACTATTTAAGTTGCTGGTTTTATTCGTAAAAAATCGTATTGGAGTGTTTCTATGTCGGATCGTGAAATCGGCACCGTCAAGTGGTTCAACGACGCCAAGGGCTTTGGCTTCATCTCGCGCGAGAATGGCCCGGACGTGTTCGTGCACTTCCGCGCCATCCAGGGCAACGGCTTCAAGTCGCTCGCCGAAGGCGAGAAGGTCTCCTTCAAGGTCGTGAACGGCCAGAAGGGCCTGCAGGCTGAGGAAGTCCAGAAGGCCTAAGCCTTCGGACTGACCGAGCTTCGAAAAGGCCGGGCGGCGACGCCCGGCCTTTTTTTTGCTCGTCATTTCCGATTTTTCTGTCCGAATCGCGTGATCCGTGTCAAAAAAACGGCTGATGTAGGGGATCCCCTACAGAACTTCCGGAAAATACGGTTATGATCGACCCTACTGTGTCTGCGCGGTCACGCGAGTGACCCGATGTAAGCGCGAAGTTAACGCTCCATCGCCTCACCCGGTCCTGCAAGCTCAGTAAGTCGCCGGCTCGTCGAGCCGGGTTTTTAGTGTGTTGGATAGAGGTGTGTGTGATGGCAACTGGTACTGTGAAGTGGTTCAACGACGCCAAGGGCTTTGGCTTCATCACTCAGGATGAGGGTGGTCCGGACGTGTTCGTGCATTTCCGTTCCATCCAGGGCAACGGCTTCAAGTCGCTTGCCGAGGGTCAGAAGGTGGAATACACCGTGACCCAGGGCCAGAAAGGTCCGCAGGCTGACAACGTCGTTCCGAAGTAATGCCCCAGGGCTGGCTCGCGCCGCCCGTTTTGCATGACTTTAGCCCTCCCGGCGCCCTGTGCCGGGAGGGTTTTTGCGTTTCGGGGAAGCTGAATCGATGACGGAACCCACGCGCGATGCGATCGTGCGCAGCGCAGCGCCACTGCGCATGGCGGACGGGGCATCGTCGGATCTGCTGCTTTACCTGCCGGCGGGCGAGATCGCCGCGACGCTGCTCTGGCTGCCCGCCATGGGCGTCGGCGCCCGTCACTATGAATCGCTTGCTCTCGCGCTGAGCGCGCAAGGTATCGCCGTCGCCATCCATGAATGGCGAGGCATCGGCTCCAGCGACCGGCGCGCATCGCGTCGACTCAACTGGGGTTATCGCGAACTCCTGCATGACGACCTCCCGGTCAGCCTTCACCGCCTTCGTGAGGCCGCGCCAGACGCCCCCCTGTATATCGGAGGGCACAGTCTCGGCGGACAACTCGCCTCCTTGCTCGCGGCGACGACGGCGATGCCGGTTTCCGGTCTGGTGCTGGTCGCCAGTGGGGCACCTTACTGGCGCCGCTTCAGTCCCTGGGTCGGTCTCGCCTACGTGGCGGCTCCGTTACTCGCGGCTGTGGCCGGTCGGCTTCCCGGTCGCCGGATCGGCTTCGGTGGCAACGAGGCCCGTGGCGTGATCGCGGACTGGTCGCGCAGCGGTCGTACCGGGCGTTACGCCGCCCGTGGCATGGACGTCGACCTGGAGGCCGCACTGCGCCACCAGAAAGCACCCGTTCTGGCCCAGCGTTTACGGGACGACTGGTTGGGGCCCGCGCCTTCGCTGGCATTCCTGCTGGACAAGATGCCTGATGCACCGCGCGAGGTCTCGGTCGTCGTGCCTGACGACCTCGACGGGGCGCCCGCGGATCATTTCGCGTGGATGAAAGCGCCCGGCGCAATCGCCGGACGCATCGCGGATTGGGTGCACGCGCGCTAGTCTGTGCGCCATGACCATCACGCCCATCGACGGCAAGCAGCGCGACCTCGGCGACGGATTCGTCGTACGGCGCATGCTGCCGCATCTCAAGGCCCGACACGTCGGCCCCTTCGTCTTCTTCGATCAGATGGGACCTGCCTCCTTCGGTGAGGACAAGGGCATGGATGTCCGCCCGCATCCGCACATCGGCCTCGCCACGGTGACCTGGCTGTTTCAGGGGGCGATCCGCCATCGCGACAGTCTCGGCAGCGCGGTGGATATCCATCCCGGTGACGTCAACTGGATGACGGCCGGGCGCGGTATCGCGCATTCCGAACGCACCCCGCCGGACGAACGTCACAGCGGACACGATCTCCACGGCATACAGGTCTGGGTGGCGTTGCCGAAGACCCATGAACGCATCGATCCCGAATTTCACCACCATCCGGCGAGCACGTTGCCCGTGGTGGAGCGCGACGGTGCGCGACTGGTCGTCATCGCCGGTGAGGCTTTCGGTGTGTCGTCGCCCGTACGCGTGTTCGCACCCATGTTTTTCGTCGAGGCGCGGCTGGAAGCGGGCGCACGTGTGACGATGCCTGAGCAGCACGCGGAGTGGGGCGCCTACGTGGTGGAAGGCGCCGCGCGCTTCGGCGACCTTCCGCTGGGGGCGCTGGACATGGCCGTGGCCCACGAAGGCGAAGCTCCGGTGCTCGAGGCCACGCAACCGTCGTTGATCATGTTGTTCGGCGGCGCCCCACTCGATGGGGAGCGCCACCTCTGGTGGAATTTCGTCGCCAGTTCGAAAGAGCTGATCGAAGCGGCAAAGGTCGAGTGGGCCGAAGGACGTTTCCCACTCGTACCGGGGGACGAAAGCGAGCGAATCCCGCTGCCGTCCTACTGAGCCGGAGCCCTCACGCCACTTCGGCGGCCGCCGATTCCCGCTCGCCGTCGCGGCGCGCCCGACGCATGGCGCTCCATGACGGCAACGCCATGGCGTCACGCGCGACGCGGCACACGTCGATCAGTCGTGCCACGTCGTCGTCGCTCATGCCCGCGTTCAGTGTCAGGCGCAGCAACGAGCGGTTGACCGTGGTGGCAGGTGCGCTGAACACGGAACCGAAGACGCCGTGCTGTTCCATCACGTCACGTACCTTGCCGGTGAGGATCTCCTGGCCGGCTTCGAAGGCGATGATCTGCTCGGTTCCATCCGCGATCGGATAGCCCAGTTCCGTCAGTTCCGCGCGTACCCGGCGCGTCACCTGGCGCAGGCGCTGGCGCCTCCAGCCCTCGGTCTGGATGACCCGATGGGCCGCCGACATGCCCGCGAGTTCGTGTGGCAGCAAGGACGAGCTGAAGATGGCGGGCAGAGCTTCGCAACCGAAATAATCCTTGAAACGTGTGGTGCACGCGATGAACCCCGCGCGCGAGCAATACGCCTTGGCCAGGCTCGCCGTGATGAAATGCACGCGGTCGTTGAGGCCCAGGCTGGCAACCAGTCCTTCCCCGCGCACGCCGTGCGTACCCAGCGAATGCGACTCGTCGACGACGAGGACGCAGCCGTGCTCCCGGGACAGGTTGGCGATGGCCTCGAGGGGAGCGAGGCTGCCGTTGGTGCTGTAGACCGCATCCACGACGATCACGCCCGGGCCGTTGCGCAGTACCTGTCGCTCCAGATGCGTCACGTCGTTGTGCAATACGGACACCGCTCTGGCCCCGGCGCTGCGAATGCCTTCCCATAACGACGCGTGCGCGAGCATGTCGACGTAGACGGGGATGCGATCGCCGGCGATGGACTGGATGAGGCCGACGTTGGCGGCGAAACCGGATTGCGCGAGGATGCCGTCCTCACTCCCTACCGCGCGCGCCAGCTCGGCCTCCACACGATGCAGCGGCTGATCCGCGTCCTGCTGAAACAGCGCCGACATCATCATGCCAAGGCCGCCTTCGGCCAGTGCCTCACGCTGTGCTTCGACGATGGCGGGATGTCCCGCGATCGCGAGGTAATCGTTGCTCTGGAGCATCAGGTCGTCGCCGGCGGGGCGACGCCCGCGCAAAATGTGACGGCCACCCCAGTCGATCGCCACGCGTTCGTTGTGGAATCGATCCACGCGGGTCGCAACGAAGCCAGGCAGCGCAGGGGCGGTAACGACACGGTGCAGAACGGAAACGTTTTCCATGGACATCTCTCTCTCGATGGCATGGGCGATGGACACGTTGCCGTTCACCACGAACGGCACGCGCGCGCCAACCTCGCCCGGGCGGGCGCGAAAACGAGAAAGGCCAGGGGTGGGTCGCGAACGACCCTGCGGCCTTACGCAATACCTGGAGAGAAGCGTCGGCGGGTCGGAAGACCCGCGAGCGCACCGCATGTTTTGGGCAACACAACGCCACGCGCCGGGTGCTGGGCGCGATGGCGTTTCCGGAAGGGCGAAAGTAACCCGTTTAGATGAATCGTGGTCGGCTGTCGGCGGCCAGACTCAGATCCTGCTCCCGGAGCCAGGTGCGGTACGACTTGACGTGCTGAAGCCGGAAGCGCTCAACGTCGTCGATCAGGGCGTAGTAGTACCACTGCTCGCCGGAAACGGCGGTGGCGGCATACATGTGTTCTTCAGGCCGCTCCACGCCTTTGTGATAGAAGCCGTCACGGGAGTTGAACCAGGGCAGGGCTTCGCCGCTCCGCAGGGACTCCAGGACGGCGCCGGGGGCCCCCAGATCTGCCGCAATTTCATAGTGGGTGCGCAGGTCCTCGTCCGTCTGAACCAGCAGGAACCGGCCGATCCCCCAGGCGTCGACCAGTAACAGGCCCGTCGGATTGCAGTGCACGTAGCACTCCACGGGCTGGAACGTGGCGGTGACGCTCTGCAGGACCTCGCGGAAGGCGGGGTCGCGCAGGAAGCGGAAGTTGCCCAGGGCCAGCGTTTCGGCGACGAAAGCGCTGGCACGGTCGAAGTACCGGCGCTGCAGCTCGGAGATGGCGGTCTGCAGCTTCTCGATGGCCAGCGGGTCGTTCTTGCGGATGAAGCGGTCGATCACGCCCGAATTGAAGGCATCGATCGCCGTGGCGTCATCGGCCCGGCCGGTCAGCAGGATCTTGCCGATATGCGGATTCGGCAGGCGCTTGCAGAACGTGATGCCGTCCATCTCGGGCATGGCCTGATCCACCACCACCACCGAAATCTCCGCGAAGCGCTCCGGGTCGTAGACCACCCGATGGATCGAATCGATATCGAGGGCCACCAGCTCCTGAGTCTCCGAGGGGCGGTCCTTCCAGCGGTAGAGCCAGCCGCCGCCCGGCACCGGACGGCTGCCGTTGTTGCCCAGCGTGGCCAGCGCGCTGCGCGGTGAACTGAAGGTGCGGACCCGGACCATGGGATCGAGCAACAACGGGACGACGTCGAGGTATTCCTCGTGGTCGTCGACCAGCACCGTGGTGGTCGGGAAATGGAAAGGCTGGATGTCGCCCTGCGCGTTCAACGTCGTCACTGCCGGCCCCCGGTGTTCGAATGCGGGAAGGTCAGAGTGAATTCGGTGAATTCACCCAGGTCGGTACGGCATGCGATGCCACCGCCCATATGCTCCATCGCCGCGCGGCAAAAAGCGAGTCCTATTCCCAGTCCGGTGATGGTGCCGGTGCCGGCGCTGTCGCTGGAATAGGAATAAAACCGGTTGAAAATGCGGGGCAGGACATCCGCGGGGATGCCCGGACCGGTGTCGTGGACCCGGATCCGGTTGCCACCGTCGGCGGGCTCGATGAAGACCCGGATCTCGCCCTTGCCCGCGCGATCTGTATGAAAAAGTGCATTGCGCAGAAGATTGAACAGCACGTGGACCACCAGGCTTTCCTCGCCCATGAGCGAGAAGTCGCCGGTCGGTGACAGGGTGATGCGGTCTCGTTCGGCGCGCGAGCCATAGGGAAAGCGGCGTAGCGCCTGCTCCACGCACTCGCGGGCCTGGAGCAGGGAGAGCGGCACCTCGCCGATCGGACGCGCCGAGAGCAGCAGCATGTCGATGATCGTGTTGGCGTAGGTGACCTCGCGCTCCATCACACCGATGCTGCGCTCCAGGGCATGCAGGTTCTGCGCGCGCATTTCGGGGACGGCCAGGCCCTCGCTTTCGGCGAGCCGGTGACTGCGGATCAGATCGGGCATGAAGCGGGCGACGGCGCGCGCGGCGATGCGCAGCGACCCCAGAGGCGTGCGCAGTTCGTGGGCGATGTTGTTGGACGCCGCGGTCAGGGCGTCGATCCGTGACTGCTCGGCCATATTCGACGACACCGTGCAGGTGGCGCCACCGACCATGCCGAACATCAGCAAGGGGATGTACTCCAGCATCGTCCGGGTATGCAGGTGGGCTTCCGGGGAAAGCACGAACACCAGACCCGCGAGCAGGCTGCCCAGCGAGAACACCAGCAGGAAGCTGACCAGGTCGAACAGCATCATCAGCAGCATGACGCAGGCAAGATGGGTCATCAGCCACGCGGGCGTGGCGTTGCGTAAGGTCATGTAGCCGACGAAAAACGGCATCGCGACCGTCATCGCGAAATACCAGTATGTCGGCAGATGCGTCCGCAGGCGGCGCGGCCACCAGGGCAGCAGGGCGAGCGGGATGAAGGTCGCGCTACAGACCAGCCGCATGGGCAGGTTCTCGTAGGGCTGCGGGAACAGGTAGGCCCAGACCGGGTAATACACCGCCAGGCAGAAGCTGCCGACGACGCCGATCGCCACCATCTTCGGCTGCGAGTAGCGCGTACGCAGGAACATGGTCGTTTCAAAGCGCGCCATGGCGCGCACCAGCAGCCACCAGCGCATGCGCAGGAAGCCGAGCGGACCGGTGGGCTTGTCCGAAGGCGAGGCGACAGAGGGGCCGGCGTCGTTCATGGGTCAGCGGTACTGCTGATGGCAGGACTGGCAGGCATCGCCTACGGGTTTCAGCGCGACGGCAAGGGCGTCGCAGCTGGCGGGCGCCGCCGCGACGGCCGCATCCAGTGCGGCATCCAGCGTGGCGCCGGCTCTGGCGAACCCCGCGTCCATATCCGGGAACGCCTCACGAATGTCGCCGGCCGTCAGGCGCAGGCGCGTTAGCCGCTCGGCCGAGACCTTGGCATCGCACTGTTTCGCCCGCACGTTGGCTCGCAGCGCGCCCATGTGGTGCTGCATCACGGCCATCACGCCGTCATGGAACGGCGTGCCCTGACGCAGGGCGGACAGCGCGAAAGTCGCGCCCATCGCGCCGACCGCGAGGCCGAGGATGACGAAGAGCAGCGCACGCATTGGTGTTCCATGGCTTGGCACGGCCGTCAGCATAGCGGACGGCCCCATTCTTTCAATATGAGACAATGAGCACAGTCCTTTCCTCCGAGAGTCATGTGAGCACCGCACAGGCGGAACGCTTCGCCGGTATCGAGCGCCTGTACGGGCGCGGCAGCCTGGACCGCCTCGCCCAAGCGCATGTCTGCGTCATCGGTGTCGGTGGCGTCGGCTCGTGGGCGGCGGAAGCCCTGGCGCGCAGCGGTGTGGGGCGCCTGACCCTGATCGATGGCGACGACGTCTGCCTGTCCAATACCAATCGTCAGCTGCACGCACTCGACGGTCAGTACGGCAAACCCAAGGTCGGCGTCATCGCCGAGCGGGCTCATGCGATCAGTCCGACCATCCGGCTCGAGGCCATGGAACGCTTCCTTACGCCGTCCACGCTCGATGAACTGCTCGACCGCAACTACGATGTGGTGATCGACGCGTGCGACGCGCTCAAGGTCAAGCTGGAGACGATCGTCTGGTGCCGTCGGCGAAAGGTCCCGCTGGTCACTGTAGGCGCGGCCGGCGGTCGCACCGATCCGACGCAGGTCCGCGTGCGCGACCTGTCGCGTACCGAGCACGACGCCATGCTCAGCATGATCCGGAAAAAGCTTCGCCAGGAGCACGGTTTTCCCCGCAACCCCGATCGCTTCTTCGGCGTTTCGGCGGTGTACTCGTTGCAGAACGTCCAGTACCCGCAGGCGGACGGCAGCGTGTGTGGCGTGCGCCCGCCCGGTAGCGACGCGCTCAAGCTCGACTGCGGCGGTGGGCTTGGTGCGGCCACGCACGTCACCGGCGCGTTCGCGTTCGCCGCCGTGGGTAAGGCACTCGAAAAACTGACGGCGCCAGCAAAGGCGGGCTGATCCTGCGTGTCGCCCGTCACGCGGCGGCGGGTTACGCTACGTCCATGTGGTGCGTCTATCTCATCGAATGTCGGAACGGCGCCTGGTACGCGGGGATCACCAACGACCTCGACGCACGCTATGCGGCTCATGTGGCGGGGAAGGGTGCGCGCTATACGCGGGCCAATCCGCCGGTACGGTTGCTGGGCTCACGGCCATTCGCGGACCGGTCGGAGGCGTCGCGGGCCGAGTGGGCGGTGAAGCGGCTGCCTAAGGCGAAGAAGCTGGCGTGGTTGTTGGCCACCTAAGGCAGCGTATACGCCAGGTCGTAGGTGTGCCCACCCGCGTTATCGATCGTGATCGAAAAGGTTCCGGTGATGCCCGTGAGTTCGCGGCTGCCGGTATCCGGGACGATCGTGATGAGCAGTTCCTGTCCGGCCGCGGACATCACCCCTCGGTGGACGAGCGCAAAGCTGCCGGCTCGCCCGTTGACCGAGCCCGTGAATCGCTCCACGGCCGCATAGGCAGCCGAACCCTGCACGCTCGTACTTCCGGCGGTGAGCATGGTTCCTTTGGAGGTACCCTCCATCCCTCCGTAAAACGTCTTCTCCAGACTCATCCGGCCGAGTGCCGAACCATCATCCGCGTCAACGGCCCCGTCGGGAGCGATCTTTACTTCGAAACTGCCATCTGCGTGCTGCGTCATGCGGCCTCCCCGGGCGTTTCAGTGACTCACCGTGTCGGTGTAGGATGTCAATTAGTACGGTTCAATGCCCCGGAGCGAGGCTAGCGCATATGGATACGCGACGGCATACCAGGATCACCCCCGAATGGCACACGTGGATCGGTGAGGCGCTGGCGGCAGGGTCGGCGCCGGCCGAGCTGCTCACCACGATGCGGGAAAACGATTTCGACGAGGCCGCCGCGCGTACGGCCATCGCCGATGCGCTGTTCGGCGGGCCCGCGACCCGCGCCGCGCCAGCCTGGCATACCCCGGGCTCCCGCCTGGCGGAGGGGCATGTACTGCGGACCTCCGACCGTGACGTCCGCGTTCTTCTGCGTATCGCCAGGCCGACGATCGCCGTTCTCGATGGTGTCCTCGACGACGCCGAGTGCGAGGGCATGATCGAGCAGGCCAGATCACGACTGGCACGCTCGGCCGTGGTGTCGCCCGAGTCGGGCGCCAATACCGTCATGGGTATCCGTACGAGCGAAGGCGCGTTTTTCCAGCGGGGCGAGAACCCGCTCGTACTACGCATCGACCGGCGGGCCGCCGAGATCATGCGGTTACCCCATGAGCACGGCGAAGGCCTGCAGGTGATGCGCTATGGCGTCGGCGGCGAGTACGTACCGCACTTCGATTACTTTCCGCCCGACCAGAAAGGCAGCGAGCCCCATCTGGCCCAGGGCGGTCAGCGTGTCTCCACGCTGATCATGTACCTGGCCGATGTCGAGGCCGGCGGCGAAACCATCTTTCCCCGCATCGATTTCAGCTACGTGCCGCGCAAGGGGCAGGCGCTGTACTTCGAATACACCGACGCCGACGGCTCGCTGGACGTGCTTTCGCTGCACGGCGGGGCGCCCGTCACCCAGGGTGAGAAGTGGATTGTCACGAAATGGATGCGCCAGCGATCCTTCGTGGGATGAGTCATGGCAGGCGGGGCGTGACCTCTGGCCTATATCGGCGTGAAGTCTGAGCCAGCAATCATCGCCGGATGACAGGGGGAGGGGGTTCGATGCGCCGAGAGGCAGGCAGGATGGTTCGTTTCGTCGCCGCGGGGTTGCTGCTTTGCGTCGGTAGTGTGTGGGGGCAAGCGGCCGCGCCCGCTCTTCCCGCGCCGGCAGGGGCCAGCACCGTGGCGCCGCCTGCGGTCCCTGTCGAAATTCCCTTCGCCTCGCCGCATGCCGGCTCGGTACGCACACCCAGTGCGCCCGACGCCTGGGGTGGCCCGCGTAACGGTCAGGAAGCGACCCTCTCGGATCGCGTGGTGTCGTATCGCATCCAGGCGCGGCTCGATCCCGACAAGCACGCCGTGGACGGCCAGCAGCAGCTGACCTGGCATAACCGCAGCGACCGTCCCGTGTCGGCGGTCTTCCTGCACATGTATCTCAACGCGTTCGAAGGCGAGGGCAGCACCTTTTTCACCGAGCGCGCGCTGCTCGCCGCCGCCGGTGGCGCACGCGGCACCGCCGAGGTGAAGAAGGGCGAATGGGGCTACATCGACCTTGGTAACGTCGAGCAGGACGGCGCCGCCCTGAAGTGGAGTTACGTCCATCCCGACGGCGGCCCTGCGACGGATCACACCGTGATTCGCGTGGATCTGGCGCAGCCCGTGCCGGCCGGCGGCAACGTGACCCTGGATATGAATTTTCACAGCCAGCTACCGCGCGTGATCGAGCGCACGGGCTACGTGGGCCAGTTCCATCTGGTCGCCCAGTGGTTCCCGAAGATCGGCGTGCTCGAGCTTCCGGGTGAGCGCGGTGCGACCGAGCCGCGGTGGAACGTGCACGAGTTCCACTTCAGCAGCGAGTTCTATGCCGACTTCGCCGAGTACGACGTGCGCATGACCGTGCCGAAAGGCTACGTCGTCGGCGCGGTCGGTGAGCAGCAGGGTGAGCCGGTTCCGGAAGGAAATGAGCTGACCTGGCATTTCATCCAGGGCGACGTACACGATTTTGCGTGGATGGCCGCCCCCGGCTACAAGACACTGGACAGTGACTGGAACGGGCCCGGCAGCCCGAAGGTCAGGGTGCGGGTGATCTATCCGCCCGAATACGCGGCCAGCGCGAAACCGGTGCTTAAGGCGACGCTCGATTCGCTGAGCTACTTTTCCGACACGCTGGGTCCGTACCCGTATAAGACGGTGACCGCGGTCGTGCCGCCGTTCAACGCGTCCGAAGCCGGCGGGATGGAGTACCCGACGTTCTTCACGGCCGAGGCATACGACAGCGTCAAGCCGAAGACGATGGACGAGTACATGCTCGACTTCGTCACGATCCACGAGTTCGGTCATGGTTATTTCTACGGACTGCTGGCCTCGAACGAGTTTGAAGAGCCCATGCTGGACGAGGGCCTCAACGAGTACTGGGACGAGCGCATGCTGCGCGAGCGTGGCCAGCCCTTGTATCTCACGCAGCCGGTCTGGCAGTTCTTTGGCGTGCAACCGGCGATGCCTGTCTTCATGCTCGAACGCATGTTCGCCACGCTTTCCCGTCCATCCGACCCGCTCGGACAAAACGCATGGGATCGCCTGTCGAGCGGCGATTACGTGACGGTCTATACGCGTACCGCGACGGCGATGCACGATCTGGAGGAGCGTCTCGGCAAGGAAGTGATGGAAAAGGCCTTCAAGGACTACTACGCCCGGTGGCACTTCCGTCATCCGTCCATTGCCGACCTTCAGGCCTCGCTTTCCGAATCGTCCGGCAAGCCTGACGTCGTCGCGCAGGTGTTCAACCAATACGTCTTCGGCACCGATCGTATCGACGACCGTGTCAGCGACATAACCAGTGACGAAGTGCTGCCGCTGGCCGGTACCGTCATGAAGGACGGCAGGCGGGTCGAGAAGAGCAGCGAGGAGAACGAGGCGGCGATCGACAAGCAACGTGAGGCCTGGAATAAGGCGCATCCGGATGCGAAGAAAGGTACGGGGCCGTTTCCGTGGAAGACCGTGGTCACGGTCTGGCGTGATGGTTCGTCGGTACCGCAGACACTGAAGGTGAGCTTCGCCGACGGCTCAACGGAAAACGTGCGCTGGGACGATCAGCGACGCTGGGCCCGCTTCGCCTTCACGAAGCCCGCGAAGGGCGTTTCCGCCGAACTCGATCCGGCGCAGAAGATTTATCTCGATGCGAACAAGCTCAACGACAGTCGCACCGTCGAGTCGAATCACTCCGCTTCCAACCGCTGGGGCGCCGACTTCGCTGCGCTGATCCAGGGTATCTACGCTTTCCTGGGGACGCTATGAACGCGCGCACCAAACGTTCGGCTGCTTCGGCTCTGGGTCTCGGCATGGTCGGAGGCCTGCAATGGCGGCTGATGCTGCTGTGGGTGTTCATCACGTTACTGCCGACCCTCGTCGTGGCGTTGCCGCTCTGGCGCGTGCTCGACGGCCTTTTGGGTCACTCCGTGCACGCGGAGGAATGGGCGCGTCACTTCAACGGTCTTTTCCTGGGCGATGTGTCGTCCGCGTTGCAAGCCAGCCCGTGGATCGGTTCGGCCTTCGTCGCGGGGGCGGTGCTGACGCTTGCCATCTCGCCGTTTCTTTCCGGCATGGCCGTTGCCGGCGGCCGGGCGAATCGCGCCCTGAGCTTTGGCGGGCTGTTGCAAGGCGGCGCGACCGAGTACGGACGCATGCTGCGCCTGCTCCCGCTCTCGCTGATTCCCTACGGCCTCGTCGTCCTTGCCGCGAAAGGTGTTTCGTCCCTCGTCGACGATAAGGTCGACGCCGCCTTGCTGCCGTCGACCGCCGACATGTACCAGCATGGGTCGCTCGTAGTGATCGCACTGTGCTTCGTCGTCGCCCAGGCGATCGTGGAGTCGGCGCGTGCACAGTTCATCGCGGACATCACCTTGCGCTCGGCATGGCGTGCGTTCGGACGCGGCGTGGTGCAGGTGGTGCGTCGACCCGTCGCCAGCCTGTTCGCCTATGTCGTCATTACGGCGGTCGGCCTGGGTCTGACCGTGTTGATCGCATCCTGGCGCGGTCATTCGGTCGCGGTCGGCGGCGAATGGTTCGCCGCGTTTCTGATCGTGCAGCTTGGCGTGGCGATCGTGGCATGGATGCGCACCGCACGGCTGCTGGCGCTCGCCGGTCTCAGCGGCGCGACACAGCAGCGCCGGCGCCGTTCGGATTTCGCGCCGGCGATGTAAGCCCTGTGAGTCAGCCCGCCCGGCGGACTTCGCGGTGCGGCGGGTAATAGGCGAACAGATGCGTCGCCCCGCCAAGGAAGTCGATGTTGTCGATGTGCTCGCCGCCCAGGCGCTCGGCGACGTGGTCGGAGGCTTCGTTGCCGATGCGCACGAGGCTGATCACACGCTGCGCGTGCATCTCCTTCCAGGCGAAGGCGAGGATGGCCTCACCGGCTTCGGTGGCATAACCGTGGTGGCGATGTTCGGGCTTCAGCATCCAGCCCAGCTCGAGGTCGGGCCAGCCTTCCGGTTTCATGAGGCCGGCACGGCCGATGAATTCACCGGTGTCCTTCAGTTCCATGGCCCACATGCCGCAGCCACGTAACGCCCAGTGGCCAAGCAGCATGGCCATGGATCGCCAGGCATTCATGCGGTCGAGCGGCTGGCCGTCACCGATCCAGCGCGTGCTCTCCGCGTCCGCGAGCATCCTCGCGTAGTCGTCGAAGTGATGTTCGGTAAGAGCGGTGAGCCGCAGGCGCGGCGTTTCCAGAACGGGGATATCGGATAGTGACATCGAGGTGACCAAGGGTTCAGCCGAGCAGAGCTGCCAGGGCGCGCGTGGACTGCGCGAGGCTTTCCTGCCAGGGCAAGCCGATTATTTTCTCACCACTTGCCGCGTCATTAAAGCTCTCTTCCTGGCCCGGCGCGAGAAGGTGTCGGTAATCGACAGTGATTTCAGTGCCTTGCGCGAGATCCTTCGCCGCAAAGATGAAGCCCAGGTGCCAGAGGCCGGTGGGCTCGAAGCTGTGATTCACGTAGCACTCGTCCGGCCAGTCAGGCGACACCGTGTAGCGGTCCTCGAACCAGCGCGCGGCGGCGTGAAGGTCGGCGGACAGGGCGGGGGACGCCATGATGTCGTCCCAGCGGTGCGTCTGGTCGATCGCGTCAGGCGCGGTGACGATACGGCCCGCGGCGACGAATTCATCGACGAACAGACCTTTGCCTGCGCCGGGGATGGCGGAAGCGGCGATGCGGTAACGCGGCAGGATCATTGCTTTCGTCTGGCCCCTGGTCACGTCGGCAGGGCAGAAGCGCCGCCGGCATGGGGCGCGAGTGTAGCGCGTTCCGCCGGCGGCGAAAGGGGGAGGGGTCACTCGTCCGCGTCGGCCGCCTTCGCCCTGGCCTTCGCTTTGGCGGCGCGGGGCGGCTTGGCGCTCTTTGCGATTTTGGCACCTCCGTCCACCTGGATGGCGTCCCGGTTGCGGTCGACGAGGGACTGGCCGATGCCCTTGACCTCGACGAGCTGGTCGGCGGATTCGAAGCTGCCATTGGCTTCCCGCCACGCCACGATCGCCTGAGCCTTGGCGAGGCCGACGCCATCGAGTGACTGCGCGAGGGTCGGGGCGTCGGCCGTGTTCACGTTGACGGGGGTGGAGGCGAAGGCGGGCAGACAGGTGAGAAGGCCGGCGAGGGCGAACAGACGGTAGTTCACGGTGAAACCTCCTTGGTAAGCGCGTCGGATGACGCCCGGGCACTCTGCGCTGCGCAGCCGGCGTCGCGTACCGGCGCGGCGGCGTTGTCAGCGTGCGTCGCGCGCATCACGGCGCGACGGAGCCGGACCACGGTGTGAAGGTCACCCCTGTCGGCGCTGTTACAATCGTCCTTTGTCCCACAGAGTCGTGCCCGCCATGGATACCTCGCGCATTTCTTCCTTCGTCAGCGGCCTCTGGGACGCGGAAATCGTCCCGCAGCTGGTCGAGTACATCCGTATTCCGAACAAGTCGCCCATGTTCGATGCGCAGTGGCGCGAGCACGGGTACATGGATCAGGCCGTGACGCTGATGGAAACGTGGGCGCGCTCCAAGTTGCCGGCGTTCGAGGGTGCCACGCTCGAGGTGGTCCGCCTCGAGGGCCGTACGCCGCTGATCTACATCGACGTGCCCGCGCAGGGCGTGACCGGCAAGGGCACGGACGAGACCGTCGTGCTCTACGGCCACCTCGACAAGCAGCCGGAGATGACGGGCTGGGCCGAGGATCTCGGTCCGTGGACGCCGGTGATCAAGGGCGACAAGCTTTACGGTCGTGGCGGCGCGGATGACGGCTACGCGATCTTCGGCTCGCTGGCGGCGCTGCTGGCGCTGCGCGAGCAGGGCGTGCCGCACGCGCGCTGCGTGATCATGATCGAGGCCTGCGAAGAGTCGGGCAGCTACGATCTGCCTTACTACGTGGACCACCTGGCCGACCGCATCGGCAACCCTGCCCTCGTGGTCTGCCTCGACTCCGGTTGCGGCAACTACGACCAGCTCTGGCTGACCACGTCGCTTCGCGGCATGACCGGCGGCAACCTCACCGTGCAGGTGCTCGAAGAGGGTGTGCATTCCGGCGACGCGTCGGGCGTCGTGCCTTCCAGCTTCCGTATTTTGCGCGACATCCTGAGCCGTCTGGAGAACCCGCAGACCGGCGAGATCGTGCCGAAGGAACTGTACGTCGAGATTCCCGCGCAGCGCATCGAGCAGGCGCGTCGCTCGGCCGACGTGCTGGGCACGGACATTTACGACAAGTTCCCGTTTGTCGAAGGCATGAAGCCCACCACCAGCGATCTGACCGAGCTCGTGCTCAACCGCACCTGGCGTCCGCAGCTGGCCGTGACCGGTGTGGGCGGCATGCCGCCGCTGGACAGCGCCGGCAACGTGCTGCGCCCGAAGACCGCGGTCAAGCTCAGCCTGCGCGTACCGCCGACACTGTCGGGTGCCGAAGCCGGCAAGTTCCTCAAGGAGCTGCTTGAGAAGGATCCTCCGTACGGCGCGAAAGTCAGCTTCGCGCTCGAGAAGGACGGTAGCGGCTGGAACGCGCCAGCGCTGTCGCCGTGGCTGGAAGAGGCCGTCGCGAAGGCATCCGAGCACTACTTCGGTGCCCCGGCCGCCTACATGGGTGAGGGCGGCAGCATTCCTTTCATGGGCATGCTGGGCGAGAAATTCCCGCAGGCCCAGTTCCTCATCACCGGCGTGCTGGGGCCGCATTCCAACGCGCACGGCCCGAACGAGTTCCTGCACATCCCGACGGGCAAGCGCGTGAGCATGGTGGTGGCCGACGTCGTCGCCCGGCACTTCCAGGAAGCGTCGAAGGCATGACCGCTGGTGCCGGTACGACCGCAGGTGCCGATACGCTCGCCGGTCGCCTCGCGATCGTTCGGGGTCGGATCGCCGCGGCCTGCGTCAGCGAGGGGCGCGATCCCTCCGAAGTGACGTTGTTACCGGTCAGCAAGACCTTCGGCAGTGACGTGGTCCGTGAGGCCGTCGGCCTCGGCCTGCGGCGTTTCGGCGAGAACAAGGTGCAGGAGATTCAGGCCAAGGCCGCCGATCTGGCGGCCGAGGCGCTGGACTGGGTGGTCATCGGGCACCTGCAGACGAACAAGGCCAGGCCCGTTGCCCGGCTCGCGTCCGAGGTCCAGTCGCTGGACCGCCTGGACCTGGCCGTCGCGCTGGACAAGGCGCTGCAGGCCGAAGGCAGGGCGATCGATGTCCTCATCCAGGTCAAGACCTCCCGCGAGGACAGCAAGTTCGGGCTCGCCCCGGACATGCTTCCCGCGTTCCTCGATCAGCTCCGTGCGTTCTCGTCGCTGCGGGTGCGTGGGTTGATGACGCTGGCTGAGGCATCCGAAGACGAGGCCATCGTCCGCGGCTGCTTCCGGACCCTGTATCAATGTCGTAACACCGCCCGCGAGGCCGGCTACACGGTCGATCGCCTGTCGATGGGCATGAGCGGTGACTTCGCCCTGGCCATCGCCGAGGGCAGCACCGAGGTGAGGGTAGGCAGCGCCTTGTTTGGCGCCAGGGCGTACAACGCCTGACGTGACCGGATGCACGTTTTCGGCTCCCCGCCGCCCGCGAGGGGCCGTCCGGGCCATCACATATGTGAATCCAAGTGCTTATATCGGTTCAGGTTTCTGGCCTGTTTTCCGCGCTTTCCTGCGACTTGTATGAATGTTTCCTAGGACAGGCGTTTTTTAACTTTATGCCAACAACTAGGGCGAGGGGGTTTGGTAACTTCACCACTCGTTCACGGTCGTCTCACCTTCACGGCGGCTTAACTTCACGATGAATAGGCCTTCTCGCTCATGCATTTAAAGCGACTGACCGCTCTCGCGTTAGCCTCCTGCTGTTTCGCTGTTGTCACACCCGTTATCGCCGACACGGTCACCGCTCCACAGGGTCTTGACCAGTCCGCGACGCTTCTTCTCACTGATCTTCCGGTCTTCGCCCCAGCGAATGCCCTGGCCCAGTCGGCCATCCCTGACGTCGCTTCCCTGGTTGCCCCCAAGGCGCCGGTTGCCGCCGCCAAGGTTGCCGCTCCGGCCGCCAGCGACGACGACACACTGGGTGACGATGACGACGACAGCCTCGTCGCCGCCGCCACCGACAAGCTGGCCGGTCACGTCGACGGTCATGCCCGCGAGGCCCTCCTGGCCTTCGCCATGAAGCTCCGCGATATCCGTTACCACCGCGGTGGCCGCGCCCCGTCCACCGGCTTCGACTGCAGCGGTTTTGTCCGCTACGTCTTCTCGCACAGCATCGGCCTCGACCTCCCGACCAACTCGGCCAGCCAGTTCCTCGCCGGCCTGAAGGTCAAGCGCAACGAGATGAAGACGGGTGACCTGGTCTTCTTCCGCACCCGCGGCAAGGCCATCTCGCACGTCGGCATCTATATCGACAACGGCCAGTTCATCCATTCTCCGTCGGCAGGCAAGACGGTGCGCGTGGATAACCTCAACGAGGCTTACTGGTCCAAGCACTTCGCCGGCGCCAAGCGCCCCGAAGGTATCGCGAAGATCTGACGGGAACCCTTCAACGTATTTTCCGAAACGGCATGCTCCGGCATGCCGTTTTTTTTGCGTTTTTTGGGGAGGTGTCGGGCTCGGCTTCGCCGTCGCTTTCGCCTTGTCGCGGCGTGTCGTGTGCGTTCGAGAGCCGGCGGGGGTGACCCTCGAGGCCACGCCTTCGGCGACCCCTCAGGGAAAGGCCGCTACCGCGGCCGTGTATCAATGGCCTTCGGCCGGGTCGGGCTTCGCCTGGGGGTTTTCGAGTCGGCTGTCCCTGCCTCCCCGAAAACGGCCGGTCATCCCTGACCGGCCCCGCCTGCGCGGCCTTGTCCAGTCGAAGCCCTCGCCTGCGGCTACCGGCCTCGAGGGTCACCCCCGCCGTCTCTTCCGTGCACTGAGGTGGGGTGGTGGTCGAGCGGGGCGCGGCTTCTTCGCTTCGTTGGCTTTTCGCGCGCAGGGCGCGCTCCTACAGGCCGCCATGTATCCCACCATTGCGGTCGCCGTGCGGTAGGAGCGAACCCTGTTCGCGAACCCTCACCCCGGCTAAGGCGAACGAGGCCATCCGAAACAGGTAGGCGAGCGGTCCCAGCCACGAAGCGAGCCGCGGCTCGACCCCACGCTGCCTCAGTCCCCCAAAGAGCCGGCGGGTGCCACCCTCGCGTCCGGTAGCCGCAGGCGAGGGCTCCGACTGGAAGAGGCCCGCAGGGGGCCGGTCAGGGATGACCGGCCGTTTTCGGGGAGGCAGGGACAGCCGACTCGAAAACCCCCAGTCGGAGCCCGACCCGGCCGAAGGCCATTGAAATACGGCCGCGGAGCGGCCCTTCCCTGAGGGGTCGCCGCAGGCGTGGACGCGAGGGTGGCACCCGCCGGCTCTTCAACGCGCCACGACACGCCGCGACAAAGCCAAGGTGCGATGGCGCAAGCCGAGCCCCCCAAGGACATCCTCCCGCCAGAAGAACCGCTTCCACTATCCTAGACATATGCCTCGCCCTCCTGTCAGAACGCCGACGCCGCTGCGCGCCAGACGGCCATCTCAGCCCACCTTCGGGGTCGCGCGCGTGTTGTCCAAACGCGGTGTCTGCTCGCGTAGCCAGGCGGAAAAGGCCGCGCGCGAGGGGCGGGTCAAAGTGGATGGAAAGATCGTGCGCGATCCCGAATTCCGGATCACGGGGAGCGAGCGGATCGAGCTGGATGGTGCGGGGGCGGTCGCCGCCGCGCCCGTGTATCTCGTCATGAACAAGCCCCGAGGCGTGGTGGTCTCCGCGTCCGACGATCGCGGGCGGGATACGGTCTATGGGCTGCTCGAAGGTGCCGGGTTGCCCTGGGTCGGGCCGGTGGGTCGGCTCGACAAAGCGAGCGAAGGCTTGCTGCTTCTGTCGAACGACACCGTCTGGGCGGCTGGTATCACCGAGCCGGCGACGCACGTGCCGAAGACCTATCACGTGCAGGTGGCGGGACAACCGGACGCGTCGACCATCGCGGCGATGCTCGGCGGCGTCATCGATGAAGGCGAGCCGCTGCGTGCGGGTGCGGCGGCGTTGTTGCGGCAGGGCGAGAAGACGGCCTGGCTCGAGGTCACGCTCGACGAGGGACGCAACCGGCATATCCGCCGGTTGATGGCGGCGCTGGGGTTCGAGGTGCAGCGACTGGTGCGGGTGGCGATCGGTGACTTGCCCCTTGGCGAACTGGCCAAGGGGCAGTGGCGGCATTTGAGTGAGGCTGAGGTGTCCAGCCTGCGGAGGCGGTGAGGCCAGGTGAGGCCAGTGCCCGTCGTTAGCGGGCTGGCTCTCACCGGTGTGAGGAAGACCCTCAGCCCTTCAACACGCCCAGCTTCTTTCCCACCCGGGTGAACGCCGCAATCGCGTGATCCAGGTGTTCCCGTGTATGCGCCGCACTCATCTGAGTGCGGATACGTGCTTTGCCCTGCGGTACGACGGGGAAGAAGAAGCCCGTGACGTAGATGCCTTCCTCCAGCAACTCGGTAGCCATGGCCTGCGCCTGCTTCGCGTCGTAAATCATCACCGGCACGATCGGATGCTGACCCGGACGGATGTCGAAACCGGCGTCGGTCATCTTCTCGCGGAAATAGCGGGTGTTTTCCTTCACCTTCTCGCGCAGGTCGCCGGCGGCATCCAGCATGTCGAAGACCTTGGTACCGGCGGCGACGACGTGCGGTGGCAACGAGTTGGAGAACAGGTACGGGCGCGAGCGCTGGCGCAGCAGTTCGATGACTTCACGGCGGCCGGTGGTGAAACCGCCCAGGGCGCCACCGAGTGCCTTGCCCAGCGTGCCGGTGATGATGTCGATCTTGTCGAGCACGCCGTGCAGTTCGGCCGAGCCGCGGCCGGTATCGCCCAGGAAGCCGGTGCAGTGGCACTCGTCGATGTGGACCAGCGCGTCGTACTTCTTCGCCAGCGCGGTGATCTCGGCCAGCGGGGCGACGAAGCCGTCCATCGAAAACGCGCCGTCGGTGGTGATCAGCTTGGTGCGTGCGCCCGCCGCATCGGCGGCCTGCAGCTGGGCTTCGAGATCGGCCATGTCACAGTTGGCGTAGCGGAAACGCTTTGCCTTGCACAGGCGGATGCCATCGATGATCGAGGCGTGGTTAAGCGAGTCGGAAATGACCGCGTCTTCCTCGCCCAGCAGCGGCTCGAACAGACCGCCGTTGGCGTCGAAGCAGGCGGCATACAGGATCGTGTCCTCCTTGCCGAAGAACGTGGCGATCTTCGCCTCCAGCTCCTTGTGCAGATCCTGCGTGCCGCAGATGAAGCGCACACTGGCCATGCCGAAGCCGTGCGTGTCGAGCGCGTCCTTGGCCGCCTGGATCACGTCGGGGTGATCGGCGAGGCCGAGGTAGTTGTTCGCACAGAAATTGAGGACCTTGCGGCCACCTTCCAGTTCGATCTCGGCCGACTGCGGCGAGACGATGATGCGCTCCTTCTTGAACAGACCCTGTTCGCGGATGGCGTCGAGCTCGCTGGCGAAACGGGTCTGGCCGGGGTAGGTCACGTCCATGAGCAGACCACCTTGCCGCAGTGACCGGCGCCCATCAGGTCGAAGCCCTTCTGGAAATCGTCGATCGCGATCTGATGCGTCAGCACCTTCTGCAACGGGAAGCCCGTGAGCACCATCTGGGTCATCTTGTACCAGGTCTCGTACATCTTCCGGCCGTAGATGCCCTGCAGGGTGAGCCCCTTGAAGATGACCTTGTCCCAGTCGATCCCGGCGCCACGCGGCATGATGCCGAGCATGGCGATCTTGCCGCCGTGGTACATGCAGTCGAGCATGTCGCCGAAGGCGCGGGGGTTGCCGCTCATCTCCAGACCTACGTCGAAGCCTTCGATGTGCAGGTCCTTCACGGTGTCCTTGAGCGACTGCTTGGACACGTTGACCACGCGCGTGGCGCCCATGTCGGCGGCGAGCTTCAGGCGGTAGTCGTTGACATCGGTGACGACCACGTTGCGCGCACCGACGTGCTTGGCGATGCCTGCGGCGATGATGCCGATCGGACCGGCGCCGGTGATCAGGACATCTTCACCGATCAGGTCGAACTCGAGTGCGCAGTGCGCGGCGTTGCCATACGGGTCGAAGAAAGCGGCCAGCTCGGACGGAATCTGGTCCGGGATCGGCCACAGGTTGGACGCCGGCATGGTCATGTATTCGGCGAAGGCACCGTTGCGGTTCACGCCGATGCCCGTGGTGTTCGGGCACAGGTGCTGACGGCCGGCGCGACAGTTGCGGCAATGGCCGCAGACGATGTGGCCTTCGGCCGAGACGCGATCGCCGATGTTGTAGCCGGTGACGCCCGGGCCGATCTCGGCGATGCGACCGACGAACTCGTGGCCGATGGTGAGGCCAGGCGTGATGGTGCGCTGGGACCACTCGTCCCACTTGTAGATGTGCAGGTCCGTTCCGCAGATGGCTGTCTTTTCGATCTTGATCAGGACTTCGTTCGGGCCGACCTGCGGCACCGGCACTTCTTCCATCCAGATGCCTTGCTCGGGCTTGCGCTTCACGAGCGCTTTCATCGTCTGCTGCATGGGCTCAAAGGTTCCGTGCGGGGAAGGTCCGGGGCTGGACCCAAACCGCCATTATAGGCCCGTCCATCCCCCGTTCGTGATGCGGCGCGGCATTGCCAGCGAGGGCCCGGGGCCTCTATGGTCGGGACCGCTTTGCAAGACCGACAGGGGCAACGAAAATGCGAATCCGATCGATGATGCTGGGAGCCGCCATGGCGCTGGCGCTGGATGCGAAGGCCGACGAAGGCATGTGGCTGCCGTCGCAGCTGCCTTCGATTGCGAAGAATCTCAAGGATGCCGGCTTCCGGGGCGATCCGAAGGATCTGGCCGACCTGACGAAAGCCCCCCTGAATGCGGTCGTCCGCATTGGCGGTGGCACGGGCTCGTTCGTGTCATCCGATGGTCTCGTCGTGACCAATCACCACGTTGCCTTCGGTGTCATCCAGTACAACACCCGGCCGGACCGCGATCTCATCAACGAGGGCTTCGTGGCGCCGGACCGCGCTGGCGAGCTGCCGGCCAACCCGGATTACCGCCTGCGCGTGACCGTAGGTTTCGACAAGGTCACCGACCGCATCCTGGCGGACGCGAGAGGCAAGACGGGAAGGGCTTACTACGATGCCGTCGATGCGGCGAGCAAGGCACTGGTCGCGGAGTGCGAGAAGGAGCCCGGCATCCGGTGCAGTGTCGCCAACATGTTCTACGGTCGCGACTTCTACCTGGTGCGTCAGCTGGAACTGCGCGACATCCGTCTGGTGTATGCACCGCCCCGGGCGATCGGTAACTACGGCGACGAGATCGACAACTTCGTCTGGCCGCGCCACGCGGGTGACTTCACCATCCTTCGCGCCTATGTCGGCAAGGACGGCAAGCCGGCCGACTTCTCGCCGGACAACGTGCCCTATCACCCGCCGTCGCATCTGAAGCTGGCGACGGAAGGCGTGGCCGAGGGCGACTTCGTCATGTTGGCCGGTTACCCGGGCACCACCTACCGTCATCGCACGGCGGCGGAGTTCGCCGACCAGATCGAGTGGCGCCTGCCGACGTCGGTCGCCGTGCTCAAGGGCTTGCAGGATGTGATCGAGGCCCAGGGCAAGGCGGACAAGGAAGCCGGCATCCGCTACGCCTCGCAGCTGCAGTCGCTCAAAAACAACATCAAACGGTTCAGCGGTGAGCTGGAAGGTCTGAAGCGCAGCGACGCCGTGGCGGTTCGCCGTGAGGACGAGGCGGCAATGCTGGCGTGGCTGGCGACCCAGTCCGACGCCGCTGCGCTCAAACCGTCGATCGATCAGGCCATGGCACTGATCGCGCAGGGCAAGGACGTGCGCGACCGCGACCTGCTCGTGGGCCTCCTGACGTCGCAGACCCAGCTGATGCGCGGCGCACTGTCGATCGATCGTCTGTCGGTGGAACGCCTGAAGGCCGACGCCGAGCGCGAATCCGGCTACCAGAAACGTGACGAGGAACTGATCCAGAGTCAGCTGAAACAGATTCAGCGCCGCTACGACCCGCGCGTGGAGAAAGCGCTGGTGACCTCGGTGCTCACGCGCTACCAGCAGTTGCCGGACGCGCAGCGTCTGCCGGAAGTCGACAAGGTGTTCGGTCGTACACCGGCCGAGCTGACCAGGGCGCTCGACGGCATCTACGGCGCGACGACGTTCGCCGACGAGGCGGAACGCACGCGTCTGTTCGCCGCCGCGCCTGCCGACGTTGCGAAAAGCAACGACGCCCTGCTGGTCGCCGCCCGCACGCTTCGGCCTGCGCTGCTGCGCATCGAGGAAGAAAAGAAGGCGCGGGAAGGCGATCTCCTTCGCCTGCGCCCGGCTTACATGCAGGCGCTGATCGCTTACCGCGAAAAGCAGGGTAAGGCGGTCTATCCCGACGCGAACTCGACGCTGCGTGTCAGCTACGGCAAGGTCACGCCACTGGCCGCACGCGACGCGGTCAGCTACGCGCCGCTGACCACGGTGCAGGGCATCGTCGAGAAGAACACGGGGGCGTTCCCGTTCGACGCGCCCGTACCGCTGATCGATGCGATCCACAAGGGCGACTTCGCGGGCTACACCGATGCGAAGACCGGCGCGATGCCGGTCGACTTCCTCAGCAACCTGGATACGACCGGCGGTAACTCGGGCTCGCCGGTGCTTAACGCCAGGGGCGAACTCGTCGGCCTCAACTTCGACAGCAACTGGGAGGCCGTCAGCGCCAGCTGGATGTACGACCCCCGCTACAAGCGGGCCATCCATGTGGACATGCGCTACATGCGCTGGCTGATGGACAAGGTCTATCCGTCGCACGCCCTGCTGCGTGAACTCGGCGTTCCCGCAAAGTAAGGCGTTCCATGACCTCCGGCACATACCGCCGGAGGTCGCCTCGGTCATTGTTACTTTATAACATCTTCAGGGAGCATCACCTCATGCGTCGTCTCGCCCTTGCTGCCGCCCTCGCGGCCGGTCTCGTCCCCGCCGCTCACGCCGTCGAAGGCATGTGGCAGCCGGCCCAGCTGCCGAAGATCGCAGGCACCCTCAAGCAGCACGGGCTCAAGCTCGATCCGGCCTCGCTGACGGATCTGACCGCTTATCCGATGGGCGCCATCGTCAGTCTCGGCGGCTGCACGGCGTCATTCGTGTCGACGGACGGCCTGGTCGTGACCAACCACCACTGTGGTTACGGCGCGCTCCAGTACAACTCGACCAAGGACAAGAACCTCATCGAGCAGGGCTTCCTGGCGAAGAACTTCGGCGAAGAGCTGCCGGGCTCGCCCGACATGCGCGTCTTCGTCACCGAGGAGATCCGGGATGTCACGAAGGACGTCACCGGCAAGCTGACGGCGACGATGACGGGCCAGCAGCGCTACGACGCGATCGACCGCGCGAAGAAGGAGCTGGTGAAGGCGTGCGAGACCGACGGCTACCGCTGCGACGTCTACACCTTCCACGGCGGCTACAGCTATCAGCTGATCCGACAGCTCGAGATCAAGGACGTACGTCTGGTCTATGCCCCGCCCGAGTCCATCGGCAAGTTCGGCGGTGACGTCGACAACTGGATGTGGCCGCGCCACACCGGCGACTTCAGCTACCTGCGTGCGTATGTGTCGAAGGACGGTAAGTCGGCCACGTATTCGAAGGACAACGTGCCGTATCACCCGAAGCACGTGATCAAGGTGAATCCGCAGGGTGTGGAGGAGGGCGACTACGTGATGGTCGTCGGCTACCCGGGTCGTACCAACCGTTATCGGCTGGCCCAGGAGGTGCAGAGTGCCATCGACTGGAGCTACCCGACGCAGATCAAGCTTTATCAGGAGCAGCTCGACACGATCGCCACCAACGGCAAGCGCGATCCCGAGGTCACGGTGAAGTACGCCAGTCTCGTCGCAGGCCTCAACAACTATCTGAAGAACTTCGGTGGCCAGCTCGAAGGGCTGCGTCGTGCGGACGCGGTAGCGGTGAAGCAGAAGCAGGAAGCCGATCTCACCGCCTGGCTCGCAAAGCAGGGCGGCGCGGAAAATCAGGCGCTCGCCGGAGACATCGCCCAGCTCAAAGCAAAGCTCGCCGAATACCAGGCCACGCGCGAGCGCGATCTCGACCTGATGCTGATCCAGCGGACACAGCTGTTTTCCGCAGGCGTGCGTCTTGCGCGCCTCGCCGAGGAGCGCGCCAAGCCGGACATGGAGCGTGAGACCGGCTTCCAGCAGCGTGACGAGGTGCGTATCGAAGGCGCGCTGAAGCAGATGGAGCGTCGCTACGACGCGCAGACCGATCAGGATCTGCTGACGAACGCCCTCGTCCGTTATGCCGCGCTGCCGAAGGATCAGCATCTCGCCGGTCTCGACACCTGGCTCGCTGGCGCGAACACGCGACCGGCCATCCAGGCGAAGGTCGCTTCGCTCTACAAGGGCAGCAAGCTGGGCGACACCGCAGAGCGGATGAAATGGTTCAAGGCCGATGCGAAGGCCGTCGCCGCCAGCGACGACAGCATGCTCAAGCTGGCGCATGCCCTGCTGCCGGAACTGAAGGCGAATCAGGATCAGGACGATGCCCGCGACGGTGAACTGGCGAAGCTTCGTCCGCGCTACATGCAGGCGATCATCGCGTGGAAGGAATCGCAGGGCCTGCCGGTGTATCCCGATGCCAACAGCTCGCTTCGCGTCACCTTCGGCAATGTGCAGGGCGTCGCGCCGCGCGACGGCGTGAGCTACGCGCCGTTCACCACCGCCGAGGGCATCGTGCAGAAGGATACGGGTATCGAGCCGTTCAATGCGCCCAAGGCTGAGACCGACGCGATCAGGGCAAAGGCCTACGACGGCTACGCGTCGAAGAAGCTGGGTACGTTGCCAGTCGACTTTCTCGCCGATCTCGACATCACCGGTGGCAATTCGGGTTCACCGGCACTGGATGCGAAGGGCCAGCTCGTGGGCCTCGCGTTCGACGGTAACTGGGAGTCGGTGAGTGGCGACTGGCTGTTCAACCCGAAACTCAATCGCTCCATCCAGGTGGATGTGCGCTACATGCTGTGGGTAATGCATCACCTGGACCATGCCGACAATCTGCTCAAGGAGATGGGCGTGCCGGCGAAGTGACGTCGGCGGTTCGTCGCTTCAGGCGAGAAGCTTCAGCAGGCCGAGAGCCGCTGCGAAAACACCCGCCGCTGTAACGAAGGGATACCACCTTGCCTCAGCGTCGATCTTCGCGGTCTCGGCCATGAGCTTGCCGATCTCGGCGCGGACTTTTTCCAGCTCGTCGGGTGACATGCTTCCGGTCTCGGCTTTCTTTGGGGACGGGGGCGGCATGGGTTGTCCACAGGGTATGTGGATACGGGTTGCATAACCGTGTGGATAAGTCGGCATATCGCTTTGCCGACAAACACTTCGGTTTGTCTGATCACTTAATGATCAGCGCGGTGCTCAGTGCTCCACCAGAGTCCATGCTGCTTTTTCGTCTGAGGTGCTGATGCCCGGTTGAAGAGCCTAGCCGACCCTGCGAAGAAAGCCAGGTCGGTTGTTCCCGATTCTCAATGCGGTCTTATCCACACCCTGTGTGGATACCGACTGCATAACCGTGTGGACAAGTCCGATTCAGGCTTACATAGCAACGACTTGGGTTGTACTGGTCAATCGTTGCTCACCGCCGAGCGGGCGTGAGTCACGATATCCACAGGCCATGTGGATACCGTTTGCATAAGCCTGTGGACAAGTTTGCAGATCCCTTGCGCATCATGCTCTTGCGTTGAGCTGGTCAACGGGTGACCACGGCGGTCGCGTCACCGCACCGGACGACACGCGTCGATGCAGGTCAGATACGCCTTGTGCCGTGCGTAATCGATCGTCATGCGGAAGGACCGAAGGAGATTGGCGCCCGCCGCGCCGAAAACCGTCCCATCCATATAAGAAGACATCGTGTCGACGAAACTCTTGTCCGGCCGCTCGGTGAACCAGACAGGTCCGACGGACCAGCCGCCGACGGCGACGGCAGGTACCTGGATCGCGCGTGTCGCCTTCGCCGCACCGAGCAGATCATCGGCCTGATCGACGAGCTTCCAGTCGGGATGCTTCTCGTGCCATCGGTTCATGACGCTGGTGGTCACGTAGCTGGTGACGCCGTAGCCCTCGACGACCGGCGTGGCCATGGCGTGCTGGCCTGCGACCGTCGGATGCGCGGTGGCACCGGTGTCGAGCAGTACATCGAGAGCTTGCCCGTCGATGGTCAGTGTGATCCGTGGGAACGGGCTTCCGAGCTTGCCCTTGCGATTGACGAGAAAGCCGAGCGGCACGGTATGAGCGGATGCATCCGAGCGCCAGCCGGCGTCCTCGAAGACGAGGCGCTTGCCCGGATAGTCGAAGGTCACGATGAAATCGGAGAGATACCAGCCGCTGAGCATGCCGTTCTCGACCGAGCTGCGCGGCCAGTCGACGTTGCTTGCCATGCCGCAGTTTCTTGGAGACCGCGGCAGCGCCTTGCCTGGCGCAAAGGCGGGCGTGACGAACGTCCTGTCACCCTCGCAGGACGATTCGACGAGGCCCATGGCGCGTCCGGCATCGCCGTAGACCAGCCAGCTCCTGCCGCCGCCCCCTGTGTCCACGACGAGCTTCAGTGCATGGCCGGCAGTGTCGGCGGGCGTGGCGAAGAAATGTCCTGCCTCGTAGACCGTGGGCACAACCGTCGCGGCATCCGCCGCAGTGATAACCCCCATCATGGCGGCAAGCGCCAGCGCAACACGCAACATGCTCCCGTTCTCCCTTTGAGTGCCCGCCGATCTTACCGGCTGCGGTACCCTTGCGATCGTTTGCTTCGTCGTACCCTGGCATGACCCTCGATCACCGTCCTCTCGCCGTTTTTCTGATGGGCCCGACCGCCTCGGGCAAGACGGCGCTTGCCTGTTCGCTGGCCGACCGCTACCCGATGGGCCTGATCAGCGTCGATTCGGCCCTCGTCTACCGCGGGCTGGATATCGGTTCGGCGAAACCCGACGCGGCGACGCTGGCGCGTTACCCGCACGAGCTCGTCGACATTCGCGATCCGGCTCAGCCGTATTCCGCGGCAGACTTTCGCTCCGACGCCCTGGCGGCGATGGACCGGGTGCGAAAGGCGGGCAGGGTGCCGCTGCTCGTCGGCGGCACGGGCCTTTACTTCCGGGCGCTGCAGCAGGGGCTGTCGGATCTCCCCGAGGCCGATCCGGCCGTGCGGGAGCGGATCGGCGCCGAGGCGGCGCGGGTCGGCTGGGCCACCATGCACGAGCGGATGGCCGAACGCGACCCGGTGGCCGGTGCACGTATCCGGCCGGGCGATGCCCAGCGCGTCCAGCGCGCCCTCGAGGTCATGGAGCTGACCGGCCGGACACTCACCGAGCTCCAGCAGGGCGGTAGCCGCGAGCCGTTTCCCTGGCGGGTGCTCAAGCTGGCGTTGCTGCCGGATGACCGCAAGCTGCTTCACGAGCGGATAGCCGCCCGCTTCGACACCATGATCGCCGGTGGTTTTCTCGATGAAGTGAAGCGGCTCCGCGCCCGCGGCGACCTGCATGCCGAGCTTCCGGCCATCCGTGCGGTGGGTTACCGCCAGGCCTGGGAGTACCTCGATGGTCAGGGAGACGCCACGAACTTCCGTGACCGTGGTATCTATGCAACGCGGCAACTCGCCAAGCGCCAGATCACCTGGTTGCGCGGCGAGCTCGACGCACGCACGTTCGACCCGGACCGGGGGGATCCGCTGCCGGGGGCCGACGTGGCACTTCAGCAGTTCCTGGGGATGCCGCGGGCTTCACGCACGGCGCTTCCAGCCGGTATTTAAAAGCAGTTAAGATTCAAATCACTTGGACCGGGGCGCCGTCAGGCGTTCTTTTTACCCGGTCCCGTACGAAGGCGTAGGGGAGAAGAAGAAATGTCCAAAGGGCAATCGTTGCAGGATCCGTTTCTCAATGCGCTTCGTCGCGAACGCGTGCCGGTCGCCATCTATCTGGTGAACGGCATCAAGCTGCAGGGCACGATCGAGTCGTTCGATCAGTTCGTGGTGCTGCTGCGCAATCAGGTGAGCCAGATGGTGTACAAGCACGCCATCTCTACGGTCGTGCCCAGCCGCAACGTGCGGGTCGGTGGCCACGAGAACCACGCGGAAGCCGGTGCGGGCGACGTCGAGGGTTGAGGGGCCCCCGTCGGCGACCCATATGTAAAAGAGCGGGTGCGCGTATCCTTGGGGTACGCGCACCCCTTCCTTTTTTGATGAGGTCATCCCCCTAAGTGTTCGACAGGCAAAAGAAAGGCGATCGCGCGGTGCTGGTGCTGCCGCATTCCCGCGGCGAAGGCGACGCCATTCGTCGCGGCGAGGAATTCGCCGAGCTGGTGGCTTCCGCCGGTGCCGAGGTCCTTGCGACCATCTCCGCCCGCGTAGAGAAGCCCAACCCCCGTTTCTATATCGGTACCGGTAAGGCCGAAGAGGTCGCCGAAGCCGTGCGCGCGCTGGAGGCGGACGTGGTCCTCGTCGACCACGAGCTGACCCCGGTGCAGGAGCGCAACCTCGAAAAGCAGCTGCAGACCCGCGTGGTCGACCGCGCCGGCCTGATCCTGGACATCTTCGCCCAGCGTGCCCGCTCCCACGAAGGCAAGCTCGAGGTCGAGCTGGCTCAACTCAAGCATCTGGCGACCCGGCTGGTCCGGGGCTGGACCCATCTTGACGCCCAGCGTGGCGGTGCCATCGGCAACCGCGGCCCGGGTGAAACCCAGCTCGAGACCGATCGCCGGCTGCTGGCCGAGCGCGTGAAGATGCTGAGCAAGCGGCTCGAGAAAGTAGGGACCCAGCGCGACCAGCAGCGCCGCTCGCGGCTGCGAAATACGGTGCCCCGGGTCGCCCTGGTGGGCTATACCAACGCCGGCAAATCCACGCTGTTCAACACGCTGACCACCGGGGGCGTCTACGCGGCGGATCAGCTGTTCGCCACGCTGGACCCCACGGTGCGCAAGATCGACGGCCTCGCGTGCGGGCCCGCGGTGATCGCCGACACGGTGGGTTTCATCCGCGAGCTCCCGCATGACCTCGTGGCGGCTTTCCGCGCCACGCTGGCCGAGGCGCGCGACGCCGACCTGCTCATTCACCTCAGCGACGCCGCGGACGAAGAGCGCGAGCTGCTCCGTCGCGTCGTCGACGAGGTGCTGGACGAGATCGGGGCGGGGGATGTGCCCCAGCTCTCGGTGATGAACAAGGTCGACCTGATCGACGTCGAGCCACGGGTGGATCGCGGGGACGACGGCAAGCCGCGTCAGGTCTGGCTCTCCGCCGCCACGGGACAGGGTATCGAAGGGCTGCGCGAGGCGTTGGGCGAACTGCTCGGCGGCGACCGGATCCGCACGGGTCTTGAGCTTCCGCTCACGGCGGGCCGGCTGCATGCCCGCCTCAAGGCGGCGGGCGCGATTGCCGGCGAGGCCATCGACGAGCATGGCTGGCATCTGGATATCGACGCGCCGCGATCCGTTCTGGCGCCGTTGCTGGGCGACGATGTGCATGCCGGGCCGCTCCGCGAGCTGATCGATCCGCCGCATCCCGCGTTCTGAGCGAGCACCCGCCTTACCCTATCTGATAGAATTCACGTCGTTTGCGTGCCCGATCGGCATGGCGACGGGCCTTCGCGTGCCCGGCGCCGCTTCCCCGCCGCCCGGGCCACCTCATGGCTTGCCAGCCGCCCACCCTCGGTCCCCGAAGGAGACTGTCGCCCATGGCTTGGAACGAACCCGGTAACGGCCAGAAGGATCCCTGGAACCGCAACCGGTCGAGCGGGCGGAAGCCCGATCTCGACGGTGCGCTGAAGAGCCTGAAGGCACGCTTTGGCAAGTTCGGCGCCGGCAGCGGCGGCATAACCGCCATCGTGCTGGTGTTCATCGTGGCCTGGCTGCTGGTCAGCAGCTATACCGTCATCGATGCGCGTCAGGTCGGCGTGGTGCTGCGCTTCGGCCAGTTCTCGCGCATTCTGCCGCCCGGCTTTCATCTGAAGGCGCCCAGCCCGGTCGAGACGGTGACCAAGGTCGAGACGACCCAGATCCGCTCGGTCTCGGACAACGTGTCGATGCTGACGCGGGACGAGAACATCATCGCGATCGACTTCAACGTGCAGTATCAGGTCTCCGATGCGCGCAAGTTCCTGTATTCGAACGCGGATCGCGAAGAAAACACCATCCACAACGCGGCCGAGGCGGCCGTGCGTTCCGTGGTCGGCGCCAACATCATGGATAACATCCTGACCACGCCGGGCGTCGACACGCCGGCGCCGGATCAGGCGCCGGCCGCCGGTGTCGCGCCCGCCGCGAAGGAAACCCTGCAGCAGCAGACCCGCGACATCCTCCAGGCCACGCTCGACAAGTACGACGCCGGCATCCTGGTGACGGGGGTCAGCTTCCAGAACGTTTCGCCGCCCAAGGAAGTGAAGGACGCCTTCGACGACGTCAACGCCGCGCGCGAAGACAAGCAGAGCGAAGAGAACAACGCCCGCGCCTACGAGAGCCGCGTCGTGCCACTGGCCCGTGGCGACGCCGGTCGTATCTCGGCCGTCGCGGAAGGCGATCGCGTGGAGCGCATCGCACGCGCCAACGGCGAGGCCGAGCGCTTCAATCTGTTGCTCAAGGAATACCGCGCCGCTCCCGAAGTGACGCGCCGCCGCCTGTGGCTGGAAACGGTCGAAGAGGTCATGGCCGGCAATCCCAAGATCGTCGACGGCAGCAACGGCAAGAACATCATCCAGTTGCCGGTGGAAGCGCCGAACAGCTCGATTCGCAACGTACCCGGTGTCGGTACCGTCGTGCAGTCGGCCACCACCGACGCCAACCCGACGCCGAACCAGCCGCAGCAGGGGAGCGCCCAGTGAAGATCGTTTCCGGCCTCATCGTCGTCCTCATCGTCCTGCTGGGCTTCAACAGCGCCTTTGTCGTCAGGGAAGGCGAAAACGCCTTGCTGTTGCAGTTCGGCCGTATCGTCCGCGCGGATTACCAGCCGGGTCTGCACTTCAAGATTCCCGTCGTGCAGCAGGTCATGCGTTTCGATAACCGCATCCTAGGGCTCGATGCCCAGCCCGAGCGTTATTTCACGCTCGAGAAGAAGAGCGTCAACGTCGACTTCTACGTGAAGTGGCGTATCGCCGATAACGCGGCGTATTACCGCGCCACGTCGGGCGACGACACCCAGGCGATCCAGCGCCTCACGCCCATCGTCAAGGACGCCCTGCGTCACGAGTTCAACTCGCGCAAGCTGGAAGACCTGATCGCCGGCGGCCGTGAAGACATCACCGGCCAGGTGCGTAAGGACACCGACGCCGCCGCACGCCAGAACCTCGGCATTTCGGTGGTCGACGTACGCATCAAGCGCATCGACCTTCCCGACGAAGTCAGTGGCTCGGTCTACAAGCGTATGCGCGCCGAGCGCCTGCAGCTGGCCAACGAGCTCCGTTATACCGGCCAGGAAAGCGCGGCGAAGATCCGCGCCGACGCCGACCGTCAGAAGTCGGTGCTGGTGGCCGATGCGGAGCGTGACGCGACCAAGGTCAAGGGTGATGGCGACGCTCAGGCAGCCGCCATCTACGCCCAGGCGTACAGCCAGGATCCCGAGTTCTTCGCTTTCTATCGCAGCCTGGCGGCTTATCGTAAGTCGTTCGCCGATGGCAAGGGCGTGCTCGTCCTCAAGCCCGATTCCGAATTCCTGCGCTATCTCAACGACGGCCCCGGCCGTCAGCGCTGATCCCTATACACATCGCCCATCCGGGCAACGTCACTTAGAGAGAACCGTCAACATGGGTAAGTCAGTCGTTATTCTGGGCGCGCAATGGGGCGACGAGGGCAAGGGCAAGATCGTCGATCTTCTCACCGAGCGCGTCGGTGCCGTCGCACGTTTCCAGGGTGGCCACAACGCCGGCCATACGCTGGTGATCAAGGGCAAGAAGACCGTCCTTCACCTGATCCCCTCGGGCATTCTGCGCGACGACGCGCTCTGCCTGATCGGTAACGGCGTCGTGCTGTCGCCGGCCGCGCTGATGAGCGAAGTCGCCGAGCTCGAGGCTCAGGGCGTCGACGTGCGTCCGCGCCTGAAGATCTCGCCGGCGACCCCGCTGATCATGCCGTACCACATCGCCGTCGATAAGGCGCGCGAAGTCGCCTCCGGCGCCAAGGCCATCGGCACGACCGGTCGTGGCATCGGCCCCGCGTACGAGGACAAGGTCGCGCGTCGCTCCATCCGCGTCGCCGATCTGATGTACCCGCACGAGCTGCCGGAGAAAGTGCAGGCCGCCGTCGAGTATCACAACTTCGTGCTGACCCAGTGGCTGAAGGCCGAGCCGGTCGACTATCAGACCGTCCTCGACGAAGCCCTGACGTGGGGCGAATACCTGCGTCCGATGGTCGACGACGTCGCCACCATCCTGCACGACGTGCGTAAGGAAGGCGGCAATATCCTGTTCGAAGGTGCGCAGGGCGCGTTGCTCGACATCGACCATGGCACCTATCCGTACGTCACTTCGTCGAACACGACGGTGGGCGGCGCGCTCGCCGGCACCGGCGTCGGCGCACGTGACATCGATTACGTGCTCGGTATCTGCAAGGCCTACGCCACGCGCGTCGGCGGCGGTCCGTTCCCGACCGAGCTCAACGACGAGATGGGCGAGCTGCTGCGCAAGAAGGGCAACGAGTTCGGCGCCAGCACGGGTCGTCCGCGTCGCTGCGGCTGGATCGATCTGGTCGCGCTCAAGCGCGCCGTGCAGATCAACGGCATCGACGGCCTGGCGATCACCAAGCTCGACGTGCTCGACGGCCTGGAAAGCATCAAGGTCTGCATTGCGTACGAGTACCGCGGCAAGCGTCGCGAACTCGCTCCGCTGGACGCCGACGGCTGGGCCGAGTGCAAGCCGGTCTACCTCGAGTTCCCGGGCTGGGAAGAGTCCACCGCGGGTATCCGCGACTGGAACAAGCTGCCGCCCGCCGCTCGCGCCTACCTGCGTGCGGTCGAGGAACTCTCGGGCTGCAAGCTGGCGCTGGTCGCCACGGGCGCCGATCGCGATGACACGATCATCCTCGACGACCCGTTCGGCGGTGCCGACAACTGCTGATCCGATGCAGTGATGCGATACGAAAAACGCCAGCCGTGAGGCTGGCGTTTTTCGTGGACGGCTACGGATGCTCGCCCGGGCGCCCTGCTTCCAGGGCATGCAGATCGATGTCCTTCACCGACACCGGCCGATACCGCTCATCGAACGCCACATCGCCCAGCGTCCATCCGGCCTTGCAGCGCACCGCGCCCCAGAACCGCCGGAAGGCGTTCCAGTGCAGCCCTACGAGGCCCTTCCCGTTATCGGCATCCACCATCGGATCGCCCACGCCGGTCGGCCGGATCGGCTCGCCGTACAGGGCCGTGCCAAACAGCACGTCCCACACTGAAAACACCTGCCCGAAATTGCAGTTATGCAGCGTCGGCCGATCCGGATCCACCAGCATGTGATGCAGGCGATGGAACACCGGTGACACGAACAGTCGGTCCAGTACCGGCCCGAAGCGCACGCGCACATTCGCATGCGAAAAGTTCTGCACGAGCTCACCCAGCAGCATCAGCCAGGCGAAATCGGTCGGCGCCACGCCGATCACCAGGCCGACACCGGCCAGTACCATCGACTGCAAAAAACCGTCGACGAGGCTGCCGCGATCGTTGGTCCAGCAGCTCATCTGTCGGGTGCTGTGATGCATGCTGTGCAGCGCCCACCACCAGGGCAGCGCGTGCTGCAGGCGATGCATCCAGTAATAGACCAGGTCGTAGATGACGTAATAGACCAGGAACAGCGCCAGCGGATGTCCGTCGAGTGCCGGGATCCAGTGCGTGATGCCCAGCAGTGAGTCGTCGCCTGCCTGGCCGTCGTCCGGACCGCCGAAGGCATTGCCGATCGGTGTCAGCACCAGATAGCTGAACATCGGGAAGATGCCGAGCAGCATCATCAGCGTGTACTGCCGGTCGACCCGTGTCAGCCTGCGGTCCGTCCAGCGCTCGGCCGGAATCACCGACTCCAGCGGACGGAACAGAACGCCGATGATCGCCACCTGCAGGATGGATATGAGGATGGCCTCGGCGATCTCACGCGGGTCGCCGGCCAGGCCGTTCAGATGGAGAAAGGTCAGGAACGGGACGATGGCGTGGAGACTCGTCCAGTCGACCAGTGAGGACCAAAGCGCGAACATGCCGCTTACCTTCGCCGGTGCCGCGGAGGTGCACGCGGCCGATCGGGCCATTAAGCTTCACGCCTCTTTCGTCGGGCTTTCCGCATGCGTGACATTCCCGGTATCCGTCTCGACGTCCATGTGGGGCAGGGCATCCTGCCGGTCGTGGACGAGCTGGCCGGTCTCCGTATCGCCGTATTTCGTGACTGGCCCTATCTGTACGAAGGCGACCGCGATTACGAGCGTGGCTACCTTGCCTCGTACGCCGCTTCGCCGCGCAGTGTGTGCGTCGTGGCTCGCGAGGCGTCGGGGCGGGTGATCGGTGCGTCAACCGGGGTGCCGCTCGCCGATGATGGCGAAGCGTTTCATTCGGCTTTCCTGGCGCGTGGCATTCCGCTCGAGGACGTCTTCTATTTCGGTGAGTCCGTTTTGCTGTCGCCGTGGCGCGGGCGCGGGATCGGGCACGCATTCTTCGACGCTCGTGAGGCGCATGCCCGCACCGTCGGCGAATTTCGTTGGACGGCCTTCTGTTCGGTCCGGCGCGAGGCGACCGATCCGCGTGCGCCGGACGGCCATCGCGTCAACGATGCGTTCTGGCGGGGCCGTGGCTACGCGCCGGTCGATGGTATGTCATGCACGCTCTCGTGGAAGGAGCGGGGCGATGACGCCGCGACACCGCACACTCTCGATTTCTGGATGCGCGAACTCGATCGTGCAAAGGTTTCCCAATGACTCGTTCGCTCGCCGACTGGCTCACCTATCAGGAAAGCACGCACCCGCGTGACATCGCACTGGGACTCGATCGCGTCCGCGCCGTCTGGACCGCGATGGGCTCGCCGCGCCCCGCGCCGAAGGTGATCACCGTGGGCGGCACCAACGGCAAAGGCTCGACGGTCGCTCTCATCGAGGGCATGCTCCGGGCCGCCGGCTATCGCGTGGGTTGCTACACGTCGCCGCATCTCATCCGCTACAACGAGCGCATCCGCATCGATGGCATCGACGCCGACGACGAGGCCATCGTGGCCTCTTTCGAGCGGATCGAACGCGCGCGGGGCACCATCCCGCAGACGTACTTCGAGTTCGGCACGCTGGCGGCGATCGACCTGATGTCCCGCGCGTCGCTGGATGTCGCGGTGCTCGAAGTCGGGCTCGGCGGGCGACTGGATGCCGTGAACATCATCGACGCCGATGTGGCGGTGATCACGACGATCGATCTCGATCACCAGGATTGGCTGGGCGGGGACCGCGACAGTATCGGCCGCGAAAAGGCGGGGATCGCCCGCGCCGGGCGCCCGGCGATCGTGGGCGAGCACGCACCTCCCGAGGGCCTGCTCACCGCCCTGGCAGGCCTCGGCGCGCGCGTGATGCGAGCCGGCGACAGCTTCCGGGTCAGCCGGCACCCGGGCGCCGGGACACACGGCTGGACCTGGACCCACGCCGACGGCACCGTCCTCGATCTGCCGCCTCCCGCACTGGATGCGCCCGTCCAGATCGATAACGCGGCCACCGCTATCGCGGCCATTCACGCCCTCGGCCCCACACGGGATGTCCCCCCCGGAGCGATGCGTCACGCGCTGGCCAGTGTGCGGGTACCGGGGCGCTTGCAGAAAATCGCCGACCGACCCGCGACGCTGGTCGACGTCGGACACAATCCGCAGGCGGCCAGGGCGCTGGCCGAGTGGATCGACGCGCAGCCGGGTCCCGTGAGGGTGCTCGCCGTCTACGGCGCACTGTCGGACAAGGACACCCATGGGGTGATCGCGGCGCTGGGGGATCGCGTCAACCGCTGGTATATCGCCGGACTGGATCGCGATACGCCTCGCGGGCTGACAGCCGACGCACTGGCGGCGAGCCTTGTCGCGACCTTGCCGGGGGCGGTACATGCCAGTTTCGCCAGCGTGGAAGCGGCCTGGGCCGCGGCGCGCGCCGATGCGGGTGAAGACGACATCGTGCTGTTATTCGGCTCGTTCTTCGTCGCGAGCGTCGCCCTGGCCGCCGCGAGGTGAACGCCACGCGGGGAAGGGCGTCGGGGGCACCCCTTTGCCGGTTATAATCGCCGCGATTCGCTTTGCGCCGGTCGTATGGAGCCTTCCTTGAAAACACGCCTGCTGGGTGCCGCGGTACTGATCGCGTTGCTGGTCCTGTTCGTGCCGATGATGTTCTCCAGCGCGCCGCCGAAGTCCGACGCCGACCAGACGGTCAGCCTCGAGATTCCGCCGGCCCCGGATCGCGAGCTGCAGACCCGTACGCTCGATGTGGCGCCGAATGGCTCGCCGGCGTCCGCCAGCGGCTCGCAGCCCGCCGCCGGCGCCCCGGCCTCGGGCACGCCGTCGGCTGTCGCTGCTCCCGCGCCCGCGCCCAGCCCCGCCGCGGTCACTCCGGGTGGCGGAAGCAAGCTGGCTTCGGTGGACATCGCCTCGCGCAAGCCTGCCGATGCACTGCCCGAAGACTTCGCGCCAGCGAGCAAGCCCGCGAACACCCCGGCCGCTCCCGCGCCGGCCGCCCGGCCACCGAAGCCGGTGGCCGCGACCGCGCCGCCTGCCGCCGAGGCCCTGCCCGCCGGTACGGCCGGGCGTGGCAGCTACACGATCAACCTCAGTGCCTACGCCGATCATGCCAAGGCCGACGCCCTGGTCCAGAAGGTGAAGGCCCTGGGTTACCCGGTCAGCACATCCGCGTCCAATCAGGCGGGCAAGGCGCTGACGCGCGTCTCCGCCGGCCCGTTCGAGACGCGTGCCGCCGCCGAGGCCGCTCGTCTCAAGATCACGGCCGCCGTACCGGGCGCTCCCGCGTCGCTGTCCTCCAGGCCGGAGACGCAGACGGCTGACGCACCCGCCCCGGTGCGGGCTGCCGCCGCTCCCACGCCCGCCGTACCCGCCGCCGTGCCGGCCGCTGTGCCGACCCCGTCGCCACGAGCCGGCGGTTTCGCCGTTCAGGTTGCAGCGGTCAGCAGCGAGGCGGAAGCCACGCGACTGCGCGACAAGCTGCGTGGTGCGGGCATCGCCGGCTACATCGACAGCGTCGCCTCCAGCACGGGTGCGAAGCTCTGGCGCGTGCGCGCTGGCCCGCAGACGCAGCGTGACGATGCGGCGCGTCTCAAAGATCAGATCAAGGCCAAGGTCGGCCTCGATGGCGTCATCGTACCGGCCCCGTAACGGGCACTCCCGGATGACAATGACAGCAGGGGGCGGCCGGTGAGCTGGGTGGACTACGTCATCATCGGTGTGCTGTTCATCTCGGCCTTGATCGGCCTGGTGCGCGGCCTCATTTCCGAGGTGTTGTCGCTCGTGGTGTGGGTTTGCGCGTTCTGGGCGGCGTGGACGTTCGGGCCGCTTATCGCACAGCGGCTCGAAAGCAGCATTTCGCTGCCGATGGCGCGGATCGGCATCGGTTACGGCGTGTGTTTCATGGGGGTCCTGCTCGTGGGCGGGATCTTTCGCTTCCTGATTTCCCGACTGGTCGCCAGCACCGGCGTGGGTGGACCGGATCGGCTGTTCGGCATGGTGTTCGGCGCCGTGCGCGGCGTGCTGATTGTCAGCCTGGTGGTGTTCGCGCTCGGTTTCACGCCGCTGCCGAACGAACCCATCTGGCGGGAATCGGCCCTGCTGCCGCAGTTCGCCGCGCCTGCCGCATGGCTCGGTCAGCAGGTGCCGGCCAATGTCCGTCAGTACCTGCATCCGCCAGCGGCGCTGCAGGACATGAAAATGCCCAACGTCTCCTTGCCGAGCAAGGATGAACTGATGAAACTTCGCGACCTGACGATGCCAGGGCAGGCCTCGAAGAACGATAATGCTCACCCTGCCGCCGCGACCACGACGGCCACTCAGTAGAAGGCAACACCATGTGCGGAATCATCGGCATCGTCGGTACCACGGAAGTGGCATCGGCCCTGTATGACGGCCTGACCGTCCTGCAACATCGCGGGCAGGATGCCGCCGGTATCGCCACCGTGGACGGCGCGCGCCTGCGCCTGCACAAGGGCAATGGCCTGGTACGCGATGTCTTCAACTCCGCCGGCGTCAGCAAGCTGCGCGGCCGTATCGGGATCGGCCACTGCCGTTACCCCACCGCCGGCTCCGAAGGCACGGAGGAGGCGCAGCCTTTCTACGTGAATTCGCCTTACGGCATCGCCTTCGCGCACAACGGTAACCTCGTCAACACCGAGGCGCTGCGCAAGGAAATGTTCGAAGACGACCGTCGTCACATCGACACGGACTCCGACTCCGAAGTGCTGCTCAACGTCCTCGCCCACGAGCTGCAGGTCGACGACCGCGGCGCGCTCACGCCGGAGCATGTGTTCAAGGCGATCACCAACGTGCACGCCCGTGCGCGCGGTGGTTATGCCTGTATCGCGCTGGTGCTGGGCTACGGCCTGATCGCCTTCCGCGACCCCAACGGCATCCGTCCGCTCGTTCTCGGCGAGCGCGTCTCGGCGGAAGGTCGCGAATACGCGGTCGCTTCCGAGTCGGTCGCGCTCGACGTGCTCGGTTTCAAGCGCGTGCGCGATATCGAGCCGGGCGAAGCCGTCATCATCACCGAGGGCGGTGAACTCCACGCCCAGCGTTGCGCTGAGGGCGCGGTGCATGCCCCGTGCATCTTCGAGTACGTCTATCTGGCCCGTCCGGACTCGATGATCGAAGACGTCTCGGTCTACAAGGCGCGCCTGCGCATGGGCGAGAAACTCGCCGAGAAGATCCTGCGCGAGCGCGGCCCGGATCACGGTATCGACGCGGTCATCCCGATTCCCGACACCTCGCGCACGGCGGCCAGCTCGCTGGCGCAGGCGCTGGGCGTGCCGATGCGCGAAGGCCTGGTCAAGAACCACTATATCGGCCGCACCTTCATCATGCCGGGCCAGGGCGAGCGCGTGAAATCCGTGCGCCGCAAGCTCAATACGGTCGAGCTCGAATTCCGCAAGAAGAACGTGCTGCTGGTGGATGACTCGATCGTCCGCGGTACGACCTCGCGCCAGATCATCCAGATGGCGCGCGACGCCGGGGCGAAGAACGTCTATTTCGCGTCCGCGGCGCCGCCCGTGCGTTACCCGAACATCTATGGCATCGACATGCCGGCCGCTTCCGAGCTGGTCGCCGCCGGCCGTACGGTGGAGGAAGTCGAGAAGGCACTGGGTGCCGACTGGCTGATCTATCAGGACCTCGAAGACCTCGTCTGGGCGGTCAACGACGGCAACGAAGACCTCAAGCAGTTCGACACGTCGTGCTTCTCGGGCGAGTACGTGACCGGCGTGGACGAGGGCTTCCTCGAGCAGCAGGAAGCGATGCGCTCGGACTCGGCCAAGAACGAACGCCGTACCGCCTGACGACTGATGGCGGCACGGGATCGTGCCGCCAGTCCCGCGATGAACGACGCCCACGATCTGCACGCTGCCGCGCGGCGCTGCCTTGACGCCGCCGCCCCCGCGGAAAAGTTGCGACTCAGCTTCGAGACGTTCGCCGCGCTCGATCGCGGTGAACTGCGTCCCGATGCGGGATCGCCGCCGCCGCTGCCCATCGGCCTGCCCGGGCGTCCCGAGCGTCCGCGCCTCGTCCCGTCGCGCGAGCTTTCACAGCGTGGCCTGGGTTCCGCGGAAGGACGCGCCGCGCTGGTTCACGCCATCGCGCACATCGAGTTCAATGCGATCGATCTCGCCTGGGACGCGGTCTATCGCTTTCGTGGCAAACCCGACGCGTACTACCGCGACTGGGCGTCCTGCGCCAACGACGAGGCACGTCATTTCACGATGCTGTCGGGTCGTCTGGCCGAACTCGGCTACGCCTACGGCGATTTCGACGCGCACAACGGTTTGTGGGAAATGGCGGAGAAGACCGCCCACAGCGATACGGCGCGCATGGCTCTCGTACCGCGTGTGCTCGAGGCGCGTGGGCTCGACGTCACGCCGGGGATGATGGAGCGTCTTCGTCGGCAGCAGGACGAACGCACCGTCGCCATCCTCGAGGTCATCCTTCGCGAGGAAGTGGCGCACGTCGCTGCCGGCACGCGTTGGTTTCACTGGTGCTGCGAGCGCGACGGTATCGAGCCGGAGGCGACGTTCGCCCGGTTACTCGATGACTACATGAACGGGTCACTGCGCGGGCCGTTCAATCTGGATGCGCGGCGAGCGGCGGGGTTTTCCGAGAGCGAGCTGGTCTGGCTGGCGACGCTGGGCTGACCGATTTTCGGCAGTCAGCCCCCTTGGCGATTCAACCCGCCGACAAGCCGCGGAGTTCGACGCGATCGCCATCGATCGCCAGCACCGACCCATGGTCGTACCAGTCGCCCAGCACAATCCGCTGCGCGGCGTCGCCGTCGAGCGTGAAGTCGTGAACGGCGGGACGATGCGTATGCCCATGCACGAGCCGACGCACGGCGGCGTCGCGCATCGCGCTTTCGACGGCGTTCTGATTCACGTCCATGATCGTCTCGTCGATACGCCCCGTGCGTGACTTGCTGTCGCTGCGCGCCTGCGCGGCGAACGCACGGCGTGCGGTAAGCGGCATCGACAGCACCTGGGCCTTCCACGCCTCCGTACGAACCTGCGCACGCACCGTCTGGTATTCGACGTCGTCGGTGCACAGCACGTCACCGTGCATCAGCAGCGTCCGCGTACCTTCGATGTCGTGAACGGTGCCATCCTCGAGCAGGGTCATGCCTGCACGCGTGGCGAAGGTCTCTCCCAGCAGGAAATCGCGATTGCCCGCCATGAAATAGACGGGCACACCGGCGTCGCGCAGCGCGCGGGTGGCGTTGGCGATGCGGTCCGGGAGCTCGGCATCGTCGTCGTCGCCGATCCACGCCTCGACCAGATCCCCGAGGATGTAGAAGGCCGACGCCGATCGCGCTTCGTCCGACGCCAGAAACTGTTCGAAGAGGGCGGTGATACCGGGGCGTGCATCATCCAGATGCAGGTCGGCGATGAACAGCGTGCTCATGCGGCCTTCGGCGTTGCGGACTTCTTTTCGGTTTTCTTCGTCGCGGGCCTGGCCGGCTCAGCGGCGGCAGGCTTGGCTGCCGGCGCGGCGGGAGCCGATGACGACGCGGCCGGGGCGGCTTTCTCCTCGCCCACCACGCTGGCCGTATCGATGATCACCAGCGGGTTGGGCACGTCGCCGACGAAGGGGCCCTGCGCGCGGGTAGGCAGTCCGGCGATCTTGTCGACGACGTCCATGCCGCTCACGATCTTGCCGAACACGGCGAAGCCCCAGGTCAGGCCGCTCTGGTTGCTGACGTAGTCGAGCCGGCGATTGTCGACCAGGTTGACGAAGAACTGCGACGTACCCGAATTGGCGTCCGCACCGCGGGCGACCGCGACGGTGCCGCGCAGATTGGACAGACCGTTGTCGGCCTCGCTGGGAATGGCCGCGCGCGTGCGACGCTGGGTCAGGTCGCGGCTGTAAAGGCCGCCCTGGACCAGATAGCCGTTGACCACGCGATGGAAGACGGTGCCGTCGTAGAAGCCGTCACGGACGTACTGCAGAAAGTTGGCGACGCTCTTGGGCGCCTTTTCCGGGTACAGCTCGAGTGTGAAGTCACCTTGCGTCGTGTGCATCACGACCCTGGGATGCTCCGCCGAGCCGGTGGGCGGAGCCGACGGTTTGGCAGGCTGCTGGGCCAGCGCCGCGACGGGCAGGGCGAGAAGGACGCTGGCGAGGACGGCTTTGAGCATGGGTGACCGGTCGTGGCGGTGGAACAGGCTGGTCATGATACGCCCCTTGGTCATTCCGTCACGATTTCCAGTTCGAGGCCGAGCTCGGCCAGCGGCTCCCGCTCCTGGTCGAGATCGGCCTCGGTCAGTGGATGCTGGTCCAGCCAGTCGGCGGGCAGGGTGAGACGAAGGCGCTGGCGCGTGGCGACGGCGCGAATGCGCGGCAGGGCCTCGGCACGCCGGGCGCGTCGGAAGAGCACGCCCAGGCGGAGGATGGCGGTGATGTGCCGCGCGAGAACCCGGTAACGCACCGGGAGCGCCGTGATGGCGGACTTCTCCGGCTTGCGCCGGTGCGATTCGACGATGGCCGCCAGCAACTGCTGCTCCTGGCGCGAGAAACCCGCCAGGTCGGCATGGCGCAGGATGTAGGCGCCGTGGCGCTGATGCTGGCTATGGGCGATGGCGAGACCCAGCTCGTGCACACGGGCCGCCCACGACAGCCATTCGCGGGCATCGTCGTCCAGCTTCCAGACCTTGGCCAGCTGATCGAACAGGCTCAGCGCGGTGGTTTCCACGCGACGCGACTGCGCCTTGTCGACACCATAGCGCGCGGCCAGCGAATCGATGCTCGCCATGCGGGGATCGGTACCCGCCGAACGGCCGATCAGGTCCCAGAGCAGGCCCTCGCGCATCGAGCTTTCCGATACGCGCAGGCGTTCGATACCCAGGGCCTCGAAGGCGGCTTCGAAGATGGCGACGCCGCCGGCGAACACTTCCGCACGGTCGTCGGCCAGGCCGGGCAGCTTGAGCGTGGCCGAGGAGCCTTGCTCGATGATCGCCTCGCGCACGGCGGCCAGGGCCTCCGGCGTGACGCCGTCGTCGGAGAGTTTCATCGCGCGCACGACGGAACCGATGGCTTTGGAGGTGCCCGACGAGCCATAGGCGTCGGCCCAGCCGGCTTCGCGGTAATCCTCGGAAAACTGCTGAAGGAGGACGCCGATTTCACGGCGCGCCTTCTGCCAGCGCTTGCGGGTGATCTTGCCGCCGGGGAAAAACCGCAGCGTGCTCGCGATACAGCCAACCTGCACGCTCTCGGTCAGCAGCGGCGCGTTGCCCCGGCCGATGATGAACTCCGTACTTCCACCGCCGATATCGATCACCAGCCGGTGGTCGCGCGATGCCGGCAGATCGTGGGAGGCGCCAAGAAAAATCAGGCGACCTTCTTCACGGCCCGAAACGATCTCCACCGGATGCCCGAGTGCGGCTTCCGCCGCCGACAGGAACGCGTGCGGCGACGCGAGACGACGCACGGTGTTGGTGGCGACCGCGCGCACATGCAGCGCCGGAATGCCGGCGATGCGCTGACCGAAGCGCGCCAGGCTGGCGAGCGCGGCGGCGCGGTGTCCCGCGTCGAGCGTGCCGTCCGGACGCAGGCCGATCGCCATGCGCACGGAATCGCGCAGGCGGTCGATCACGCGGGGCTCACCGTGTTCGTACCGCGCTACCACCATGTGGAAGCTGTTGGAGCCCAGGTCGACGGCGGCAAGCAGTTCACCGTCGTTGATCTGCGATTTACCTGTAGAGGCCAAAGGTGCATTCCGCAGTGGCGTATCGGTGGATTCTGGCATGGTGCTGCGCGCGAGGGTAGGAGCGCGCCCTGGGCGAGACATGGAAATCGCGCGCAGACCGCGCTCCTACGCGGTTTTTGCCTCACGCGATTTCGGCAGCGCGGAGAGGATGAACAGCACGACGCAGAGAAAACCGAACACCCAGTAGTCGGTTGGCGCGGGGCCCCACCAGTGCCGGTGCCACGGCACGTCCACGGGGTCGAAGCGCGCCAGACCGAACGCGGGGTTCAGAACGAACCAGAGGCCGTCCTCGGCCACCCAGAACAGCATCACGCAGGCGATCGTCCGCACCTGCGCACGCCAGCTCCAGTACCCCTGGAAGATCATCGGAAAATGAAAGAACAGCGCGATGAACGGAAACACGTAAGCGTGGTAACCCGTCATCGCGCGGCCGCCCCAGAACAGGTCGAGCAACCAGTGGTTCTCGATGCGCCACGTGGGCAGGCTGGTCGCCCAGCCATGCGAGCCCTCGATTTCGATCTCGACATGGGCGAACAGAAAGGCGAGCAGAAGGGTGAACAGCGCGGTCGTCAGCACGGCGACGACGCGACGGCGGGGCGAATGACTCATGGATCGTCCGGATGGGAGAGCACGGCGGCGATCACGTCGCGCGCCGCATGCGGGCGTCCGATGGCGCGTGCGGAAGCCGCCATGGCGGCGAGACGATCTGGCTCGTCACTCAGCAGGCGGACACGCCACGCGAGCGCGACGGCGTCGATCGCCTTCCACGCGGCGCCCTGTTCGAGCAGGTAATCGGCATTGCGTTCTTCCTGACCGGGGATGGGCGCATTCACGATCATCGGCAGGCCCATGGCCAGGCACTCCGAGCTGGTCAGTCCCCCGGGTTTGGTAATCGCGAGATCGCAGCAGGCCATGACGTCCTCGACCTGACGCGTGAAACCCAGCGGAATGAGGCGCCCGGCGTGCTTCGATGCCGCGATGCCGCGCAGCCGCTCCAGTGTCACGGCGTTGCGGCCGGCGAGCACCACCAGCTGGAAGTCGCCACCGGTGGACAGCAGCGTGTCGGCCAGTTGGTCCAGATCGCCGACTCCGGCACCGCCACCCATCACCAGGTAGGCCGGCCGGCCGGGGTCGATACCGAGCGTGGCACTCAGGGCCTGTCTGTCGTGCGCGCGCGCAAAGGCGGGCATGATCGGGATACCGGTCGTATGCACGCGCGACGCCGGCAGACCGACAGCGCGCATGCGGTGCGCGATTTCCGGACTGGCGGCGAAATAGCCGGCCATACCCTGCACGACCCAGAGCCGGTGCAGGTCGAAGTCGGTCACCTGCAGCCAGACGGGCACGGTGACGCGACCCTTGCGGATCTGTCGTGCCAGCATCTCGGCCGGGAGGAAATGCGTACACACGATGGCGTCGGGCGCGAATGCCGCGATGGCCGCACGCAGCCGTCGCGTATTCAGGCGCTCGATCGTACGCCGCATGCGCTCGGTCACCGCGTCGGGATGCGTATCGTCGGTGATGCGATAGAGCATGCCCCACAGCCGCGGGTAGCGGGTGATCAGGCTGAGATAGAAGTCCGCGTAGATCCGCCGGAACGTGGACGGCACGTAGTTCATGACATCGAGGTGCTTCGCCTCGACATCGTGTCCCTCGGCGGCGAACGCGGCCACCGTGGCTTCGAGCGCCTCCGCGGCGCGCACGTGTCCCGCTCCCGCGGATACCGACAGGAGCAGGACGCGCCGTGTCACCCGCAATACGCCGAGAGCAGCGCCTGCTGCGCGCTATGCGGCGCTTCGCCCTGCGACGGGTGGCTGCGCGTGTAGCGGCCATCGGTGCCGAGCAGCCACGCCTGCGTGTTGTCGCGCAGATAATTGTCCAGCGTCTCGGCATAGACACGCGAGGCGAGGTCGGGTTCCATGATCGGCACGGCGACTTCGATGCGGCGCATGAGGTTGCGTTCCATCCAGTCCGCGCTGGCGCAGTAGAGCTCCGGCTCGCCATCGTTACCGAACCAGTACACGCGGCTGTGCTCGAGGAAACGGCCGATGATCGAGCGCACGCGGATGTTCTCCGACACGCCCGGGATGCCCGGACGCAACGTGCAGGCGCCGCGGATGATCAGATCGATGCTGACGCCGGCAATCGATGCGCGATACAGCGCCTCGACCACATGCGCTTCGTTGAGCGCGTTGAGTTTGGCGACGATGCGTGCGGGACGGCCGTTGCGCGCGTGTTCGATCTCGCGTTCGATCTTGCCCATGACGCTGCTGTACAGCGTGAACGGCGAATGCAGCAGACGCTTCAGCTGGATCATCGGCCCCAGACCGGACAACTGCTGGAAGACCTTGTGGATGTCTTCGCCGATGTCCGCGTTTGAGGTCATCAGGCCGATGTCGGTGTAGCCGCGGCTGTTGCCCTGGTGGTAGTTACCGGTGGAAAGATGCACGTAACGGCGCAGGCCGCCGGCTTCGCGCCGCACGATCAACAGCATCTTGGCGTGCGTCTTGTAGCCGACCACGCCGTAAACGACCTGCACGCCCGCTTCCTGCAGACGCGTCGCCAGGCCGATGTTGGCTTCCTCGTCGAAACGCGCGCGTAGCTCGATCACCACGGTGACGTCCTTGCCGTTGCGTGCCGCCTCGACCAGCAGGTCGACCAGCGGGGAATCCTTGCCGGCCCGGTAAAGCGTCTGCTTGATCGCCAGCACGCCCGCATCCTGCGAGGCGCGGCGAAGCAGTTCGACCACGGCGGCGAACGATTCGTACGGGTGATGCAGCAGCACGTCGCGCACACCGAGGACGTCGAATTCGTTGACGCCCTTGCCGAAGGCCGGCGAAAGGCGCGGTGTGAAGCGCGGAAATTTCAGCTCCGGACGGTCGACCTGATCGTAGATCAGGCCCGAGCGGATGATGTTGACCGGACCGTCGCAACGGTACACGTCGGCATCCTCGAGCTGGAAGTTCGCGATCAGCATTTCCGTGATCGCGCGCGGACAGTCCGCGCCGACTTCGAGGCGCACGGGCCGGGCATAACCGCGACCGACCAGCTCTTCGCTCAGGGCGCGGGCGAGGTTCTCGACCTCCGCTTCCTCGACCACCAGCTCGCTGTTGCGCGTGACGCGGAACTGATACGCCGCACACACGCGAAAGCCCGGGAAGATCTCGTCCGCGAAGGCCTGGAGTACCTCGGCCAGGAAGACGAAGTCGCCCTCGGTGCCGTCCACCTCGCCCGGGATATGGATGATGCGCGGCAGGGAACGGGGCGCACGCACCAGCGCCATGTGGCCTTCGCGACCGAAGGCGTCGCGGCCTTCGAGCACGACGGCGAGGTTGAGGGTCTTGTTGAGGATGCGCGGGAAGGGGTGCGCGGGGTCGAGACCCAGCGGCGACAGCACCGGCATGATCTCGTTCTGGAAATACCCCTGCAGCCAGCGTCGCTGGCGATCGCTCCAGGCGCCGCGGGTCAGGAAGCGGATGCCTTCGGCTTCCAGCGATGGCAGCAGTTCTTCGTGCCAGATGGCGTAGAGCTCGCTGACCAGCTCGAGCGTGCGCTGGCGGATCCGCGCGAGGATCTCGGTCGATGACAGCCCATCGGCGCCCGGCATCGCCGCGCCCAGCGCGTGCTTATGCTTGAGCACGGCGACGCGAACCTCGAAGTATTCGTCGAGGTTGTTGCTGACGATGGTCAGGTAGCGCAGTCGCTCGAGGGCCGGAACGTCCGGGTCGCGGGCCTGGGCGAGCACGCGGAAGTTGAACTCCAGCGCCGCCAGCTCGCGGTTGATGTAGAGGTCGGGGTTGCCGAGGTCGACGGGCTCGCTCATTCGTTCCGGTAATCCTTTCATGACGTCCGATGGTGGCGCATGGACGATCATGCCGGAAAGCGGCGTCGCAGCAACCCGTCTACGCTTGCCTGCCATCGATCAGCCGTGCAGGCCGGCCGTTTCGTGCACGCGGGTGCTGTCCAGCAGCCGGTCGCTGACGAACACACACGCGAACACGGAGCCCTTGCCCGTCTCACTCTCGATCACCAGGCGCGCCTGGTGCAGGTTGAGCACGTGCTTGACGATCGACAGGCCCAGGCCGGTGCCGCCGGAGTCGCGCGAGCGGCTCGACGATACGCGGTAGAAGCGTTCGGTCAGCCGTGCGATGTGCGCGGCGGGAATACCGAAGCCGGAATCGTGTACCGAGAAACGCGCGCCGTCTTCCGTGTCGGCCCAGCGGATGGCGATCTTGCCGCCCGTGGGCGTATAGCGAACCGCGTTGCTGACCAGATTGGAGAACGCGCTGTGCAGATCCTTGGGCGAGCCCAGCAGGTCGTGTGCCGTGGCGACGTCCAGGGAGATGGTATGGCGACCCTGGCTCAGGGCCTCGGCTTCCTTGCGCAGGCTGGCGAGCAGCGGGGCCATCTGCACCTGCTCGTCGGCCACATGCTCCTGGGTTTCCAGGCGCGACAGGGTCAGCAGGTCTTCCACGATCTGGCCCATGCGCTTGGACTGCGCGCGCATCTCGTCCAGCACCGGCGCGAGTTCGGGCACGTCTTCCGGATCGAGCAATTCCAGGTAGCCGTGGATCACCGTCAGCGGCGTGCGCAACTCGTGCGAGACGTTGGCCACGAAATCGCGACGGATCTGTTCGAGGCGGGTGAGGTGGCTGGTGTCGCGGGCCAGCAGCAGGCGCTGGCGGCTGCCGAACGGCAGCAGCGTCGCCGTGACATGGCGGTTAGGGTGGCCCGGTGCGGTCACGTCGTTAAGCGGCTCGCGGGCGCCTTCGGCCAGCCAGTCCGACAGGTCGGTGTTGCGCATCAGATCGGCCAGCACGCGGCCACGATCGCGCGGTCGCTTCAGACCGAGCAGATCCTCCGCCGCGTGATTGAACCAGCGCACATGGTGCGAGTGATCCAGCAGGACCACGGCGTCGGGCAGGGTTCCCGCCGCGCTGCGCAGGTCACGCAGGCGGGAGGCGATTCGGCGGGTGCGAGTCATGAGACGGTCATGGTCAGGATGGGGCGTGGCGGACGATTGCAACATTGGCCCCGACTTGTGACGGAACAGCGACAGCAGCACGACGGTTTCGCCCAGCGCGACCACCGTCACGCAAGGCCATACCGCGCCCGTCAGCCAGCCCACAGCGCCACCCAGCAGAAGCAGGGCGGCGCAGCTGACAGGCAATCGCCAGGAAGTCAGGAAGCGTTGTGGCATGGCGGGCACGGCCGGTGTCGGTCTCAGGAAGGGACCATAGCGCGGCTACCCGCGCACGCCTAGGTGTTCGCGGAGAAGCGGTAGCCCGCGCCGCGCACGGTCTGCACCATGTCGTCGAGCTTCCACGGCTCCAGTGTCTTGCGCAGGCGGCGGATATGCACGTCGACCGTGCGCTCCTCCACGTACACGCTGCCGCCCCAGACATGGTCCAGCAGCTGGGCGCGCGAGTAGACGCGCTCAGGGTGGGTCATGAAGAAGAACAGCAGGCGGTATTCGGTCGGGCCGATCGGCACGGCTTCCTCGCCGGCGAACACGCGATGCGCGGGCCCATCGATGCGCAGGCCGCCGAGTTCCACCACGCCGGAGCCGTCGTCGCCCTGACTGCGGCGGAGCACCGCCTTGATCCGGGCGATCAGCTCACGGGTGGAGAACGGCTTGATGACGTAGTCGTCGACGCCGGCCTCGAGTCCGTTCACCCGGTCCATCTCCTCACCGCGCGCGGTGAGCATGATGATCGGGATCTCGCGCGAGAGTTCTTCCCGGCGGAGGCGACGGGCCAGTTCCAGTCCACTGGTGCCCGGGAGCATCCAGTCGAGCAGGATCAAGTCCGGTACCCGCTCCGAGATCGCCATCTGTGCGGCGCGGGCGTCGGCGGCGTGAGCCGCGTCCATACCCGCCTTACGAAGCGCGAATGCGACCATGTCGCGGATCGATGCTTCGTCTTCTACGATGAGAATGCGCTTATGCACGCGTGGGCCGCTCGTTGGCTATGACGGTCATATTGCAGCCATGCTGTGTTACACGCTAATGACAACGGTCACAATCCGGTTCTCAGACCGAACTGAGACCGCACGTATTGACTGCGTCCGTCCGGATTGTCGTCGGTCGTGATGCGTCGTTTACGCAGTTCCAGCAGCAGTGGGGTGAGGTCGCCGATCCGGGCCTGGATGCGCGACCGCTGGTAATAATCGAGGTCGTCCCGTTTCAGCAGCCGCTTGAGCTGCTCCATGGCGTCGAACGGCCGGCCGGCGAGGTAGGCGCTGTCCGCATACGCCTCCGCGGCCCGGATCCCGTCGCCGGACCGCTCGCTGGCCCGTGCGAAGGTGAGGAAGATGTCCGGGTCGTCGCTGTCGTCGAGCATCGGCTTCAACATGGTCGACGCCATCCGGGCGTCCTCCACGCGCCCGCTGTTGGCCAGCGCCCGCGCGTAGCCCAGAGCCACGGCGCGGTTGCGCGGCGAGTTGTCGTGCAGGGCCTTGTAGATCGCCATGGCGTCGCCGTGACGGCCGGCGTTCTCGTAGGCATCGGCCATGGCCAGGCGCAGCACCACGCTGGAGGGCAGGCTGGCCAGCAGGGGCTGAAGTTGCTCGACCGCCTGGGCACCGTGGTCCGTGCGCAGCAGGCACAGCGCGTAGCCGTACCGGTTGGCCGCGGTGTCGAAATCCTTGCGCTTGAGGTTCGTGGCATAGAAGGACGTCAGCTGACGGGCATCCCCGGAGAGGACGCGCACCCGTTCGCGCATCAGCGCATAGGTGTCGTTGACGCTGTCCTTAGCGACCTTGCCGGCGGGGGTGATCAGCGCGGTGGGGTCCTTCACGTAGAGCACCGGCGCCGTGCTCTTCTCCCAGCTGGCTTTGTCCAGCGTGGGCTGGCGCGGCTTGTTGGCCTGGGCCTCCTCGAGCGTACGGGCGCGCGCCTTGGCCTCGCTGATGCGGGCCAGGGTCACGGGGTGGGTCTGCAGGAGGGCGGGCAGCGCCTCTTCGCCCTGGCCGACGCGCAGCGTGTCCTGCATGCGGCCGAAGAAATCGCCCATCGCCTCGGGGTCGTAACCGGCCCGCGACAGGGTCTGGATGCCGACGCGGTCGGCTTCGACCTCGTCCTTACGGGTGAAGTTGATCTGCCGCTGCATGAGCAGCCCCTGGCCACCCATGAGCACGGCGGGCGCGGCGTCGCCCGCGCCGCCACCGGCACCGGCGGCGATCGCGCCCAGCAGCACGAGCGCCATCAGCGGGGCGTTCTTCTTCGAATCCTCGAAGGCACGGTACAGGTGGTTCTGGGTGATGTGGCCGATCTCGTGGGCCATGACGCCCGCGAGTTCGCTCTCGTTGTCGGTGATGTTGATCAGGCCGGCGTTGACGCCGATGTAGCCGCCGGGGGCCGCGAACGCGTTGATCTGCGTGTCGCGCACGATGAAGAACTGGAAGTGGTCCTTCGGCCGGTCGCTGGCCGCCACCAGGCGGTAGCCGAGGTCGTTGATGTACTGGTCCAGCAGGGCGTCGTCCACCGTGAGGTCGAGCGCATGCATCTGGCGCAGCATCATGGCCCCGTACTCGTCGGCCTCGCGCGGGCTGATCAGGGCGTTGGCCGAGCTACCCAGATCCGGCAGGCGGACGTTGTCCTGCGCGCCCACGGCGAAGGTGGCGAGGGCGCTGGCGGCGATCAGGGACAGGCGGAGAAATGGGGTGCGCATAAGTGCGAGGACGATACCATCACCAAACGACGAAGGACCCGCCACGCCGCGCGCGGTGGGGCCGGTTTGACCCCGGAGACCGCGCGGGGTTCGATTGCCTTGTAAAATGGGCGCCAGATCGCCATTTTGTAGTCATTCCGGTTCGGAGCCCAACCTCCCATGTCCACCCCCGATATCACCATCTACTCGACCGCCGTCTGCCCGTACTGCGTCGCCGCCAAGAACCTGCTCAAGGCCAAGGGCCTGGCGTGGGACGAGGTGCGCATCGACACCGATCCGGCGCAGCGCGACATCATGCTGGAGAAGAGCGGCGGTCGCCGCACGGTCCCGCAGATCTTCATCAACGGCACCCACGTGGGTGGTTTCGACGACCTCGCCGCCGCCGACCGCAGCGGCCGGCTGGCCGACATCCTCGGGGCGACGAACTGATGTCCGGCACGCCGACGGAAGGTAACCGCGTGGAGGAGTTCACCGCGTTCCGCAAGCGGATGAACGAGCGCATCCTCGGCGAGGACAACCAGGTCGTCCGTCGCTTTTTCGCGCTGGACACCCAGACCTACCGGGCTGGCGCGCTGGATGTGAAGACCAAGGAAATGCTCGGCCTGGTCGCCTCGATGGTGCTGCGCTGCGACGACTGCATCAGCTACCACGTCGCCCAGTGCAAGGAAGCCGGGGTCAATCGCGACGAGTTCTTCGAGGTCTTCAGCGTCGGCCTCGTCGTCGGCGGCTCCATCGTGATTCCGCACCTGCGCCGCGCCGTGGATTTCCTCGACTCGCTCGAGACCGAGGCCCCGGCCGAGGCGGAGGCCTGCGCGGACCATCCCGCGGCCTGATGAAGGCAGGGCGCCCCGCCCGGGGCGCCAAACTTGAAGGAAGAGGGCGAGATCGCCGATAATTGGGCGATTTTTCTCCCCACACGCGCCCTCGTGCGTGTGTCATGCGACGCATCCTTCAGGAGTAACCCCATGAGCAAGACGATTGCCGTGATTCCCGGCGACGGCATCGGCCCCGAGATCATGGACGCGACCATCCGCGTCCTCGATGCTCTCGACTGCGGTCTGTCCTACGACTACGTGGACGCGGGCGTGGTCGCGCTCGAGAAGCACGGCGATCTGCTCCCGCAGGCCACGCTGGATGCGATCGAGAAGCACAAGGTCGCTCTGAAGGGTCCGCTGACCACCCCGATCGGCGGTGGCTTCACCTCGATCAACGTCACCCTGCGTCGCAAGTTCGACCTGTACGCCAACGTGCGTCCGGCGATCAGCTTCCCGGGCACCAAGGCGCGCTTCGAGAACATCGACATCATCACGGTGCGTGAAAACACCATGGGTGCGTACATGGCCGAAGGCCAGACGCGCGAAGGCACCGGCGAGAACGAGGTCGCTGTCTCGGTCATCCGCAACACGCGTCCGGGCATGGAGCGGATCTGCCGCTACGGCTTCGAGATGGCGAAGCAGAAGGGCCGCAAGAAGGTCACGGCCGTGCACAAGGCCAACATCATGAAGACCTCGTCGGGCCTGTTCCTCGACGTGGCGCGTGAAGTCGCGAAGGATTACCCGGAGCTCGAATTCCAGGAAATGATCGTCGACAACGCCTGCATGCAGCTGGTGATGAACCCGTACCAGTTCGACGTGATCGTCACCACCAATCTCTTCGGTGACATCCTGTCCGACCTGTGCGCAGGCCTCGTCGGCGGCCTGGGCCTCGCCCCGGGTGCGAACATCGGCAAGGACGCGGCGATCTTCGAAGCCGTCCACGGTTCGGCGCCGGATATCGCAGGTCAGAAGAAGGCCAACCCGTGCGCACTGCTGCTGGCTGCCGCCGACATGCTCGATCACCTCGACATGGTCGCCAAGGCGACGCGTCTGCGCGCCGCCATCAGCGACGTGATGAACGCGCGCGATCGTACGACGCCGGATGTCGGTGGTACGGGCACGACGGATACCTTCGGCGATGCGATCGTCGAGCGGATTCGCGCTACGGCGTAAGCGTTACGGTTCGATCTGATTGTCGCTTTTGGAAAAGGCCTCGCGAGTGATCGTGGGGTCTTTTTCTTTGTGATCGCGTTGGAGGGCTCGGCTGCGCCATCGCTTTTGCTCTTGCGCGCTGTAGAGAGGGAGCCGTCGGCTGCCATGCCTGTCGCTAGGTCCTCCTACGGCCTTCGCCTTCGTGCGGAAGCGCTCCAGGCACGGCAGCCGACGGCTCCCTTCGGACGGTGCGGTTCGTTGTGTGGAGAGCGGAGAGCAGAGCCGGAGCGGCGTCTGGGTAAGCTTGCGGTGACGCGCGAATGGGTCGCGAATTGACGCAGATTCTCATGACACGACGTCGCGTTTTTTGCTAGCTTGTGTTCGTTGCCTGCGGGATCGCAATCCACGCATCGCAGGCAACCATCGCTCAGAGCGGTGAGCGCGGACCCAGGGTGTTCGAAGCACCACAAGGTCCGCTGACCCTAATCAACGGATAAGGTTGACCATGGCTATGCCAAATACTAAGGCATTCTCACGCGTGCCGCTTCCCGGCGGCACTTCCCTCAACGGTTACCGGGCCGTCTGCCGATCTCGCAGACACGGTTGAAGAACCGCGGCGCTGGCCGTTGTCAGTTGAGTTTTTTCTTGCCGTAGCTATCCGGCGCGTTGCCGTGTGGCCGCAAGACAGCGACTGGCGTTGCGAACCACTTCTTGAACACACCGCCCGGCGTCCGGTCACGGACAGGCCGATGAGGCTCATCGTGCGAGCGATGGTGGCACGCCTTTGCGTTTTGGCGTGCCACAACTCGGGGCTACGTGCGGCACGCATGGAGATGACTATGGAAAAGTTTGGAACGGTTGGCGAAGGAAGTTTTTGTATCGACCCCGAGGCGAGCGTCAACGCGTTGTTGAATGACGCTACCGAGTTGTTGCAATACGCGCGGGGCATGACCGATTTGCTCGTTGAGTCGCTGCAGGAAGACGAAATTCCCGAGCGTCAGCGCACGTTGCTTGCGCTGGGAGGTGTCGGTGCATTGATTACGATGGGTGTGCAGTGCGCGGCGCGGGCGCACGCGAAGATGGAGTGGGACAAGGTTTGATGTTGGAACCGCCGGCGCGGGCGGATGCAACGCTTTGTTCGCCATGTTGAGCGCTGAGGGGTCGCGAGCAGGCTCGCTCCTACATGAGCCAAGTGGCGTCAGCGTTCGGAGGGGCGTCGGCGTCTGGCGTTCCTGGAGCGATTCCGCACGGAGGCGAAGGCCGGAGGAGGACTTAGCGACAGGAATGGCAGACGCCGACGCCCCTTGCCGCGAGGCGAGGCCTCAAATCAGATGCGATGGCAAAGCCGAGCCCGGCCGCGGCGCTTCGATCCGAGCACGCCACGTCGGCGGTTAGTCGCGTGAGCCACTCCGGCAAACCGAAGCCTGCGCCGGATAATGATCGACACACCACGCCACCCACTTGCGTGTGTTCTTCTCACGCTGACTCGGCAAAAGATGCCCGTTCTGCGGACCGAACGCACGTCCCGTCACCACCTTCAGCACGAACTCGAGCCCGTCATGGACGTACCACGGCTGCCCTTGCCGATCGCGTGAGCCCTGACGGCGCACCCAGATCGACTGCTCGGGAAGGCGACGACCGTCGCCCAGGTGACTGACGATATACGGCACGCCCGCGCTGCCGAGATTCATCAGCGCATCAAACGCACGACGTTCGCTGTCCGAATCCCTTGCCGTGTCGTCCACGAGCCTGGAGACCAGAGGCGCCAGGTCGGGCGCGGGCGGTGGCGCGGCAGAGGCGGCCGCGGCGATGGGCATCAATAACGCAAGGCAGAACGCTCGCTGGCTCATAACCTGTACTCCGTTCAGGCTCACCCCGCCCGGAGTATCGCGCCACGCGCGCGGCGCGATGTTAAGACCCGATCAGCGGTAGAACGGGTAGGGCGCCAGGAAGATCAGCCAGATCATCAGCACGATGCCGACGTACTTGATCAGGCGGAACAGCTTCGGGTTCGCCTTCTTGAATTTGCGCGTGCGCTCGCGGCCACGCTTGTTCAGGGCGAACATGCGATTGACGAAGCCGACTTGCTCATTGCCGTCGTCGCTGTTGGGCGAGGCGGTGATCGAACCCATGAAAGCGCCGACGCGCTTGTTGATGCCCGTCATCAGGCGGCTCTTCAGCGGACGCTCGACGTCGGCGAAGAGGATCACGCGGGTCTGGTCCGTGCGGTTCTCGGCCCAGTGCACGTAAGTCTCGTCGAAGACGACGTCTTTCCCGTCGCGCCAGGCGTGCATTTCACCGTCGACGAAGATGCGGCAGTCGTCGGAGTTGGGCGTGATCAGGCCGAGGTGGTAGCGCAGCGAACCGGCGAATGGGTCGCGGTGCGCATTGAGCTTGCTGCCCGGCGGGAGCAGGGCGAACATCGCGGCCTTGACGCTCGGGATGGAGTTGAGCAGCTTGACCGTCTCGGGGCAGAGCGCCTCGGCCGAGGACAGCGGTTCGCCGTACCACTTGAGGTAGAAACGCTTCCAGCCCTGCTTGAAGAACGAGTTGAACGACGCGTCGTTGTGCTTCTCCGCCGAGCGGATGAAGCCCTCGTCGAACAGATGCATCGCCTCCGCGCGGATCGCCTGCCAGTTGTTCTGCAGCAGGTCGAGCTGCGGAAAGCCGCGACGATCGAGGATCGGTCGCGCCGGCACGGCCGAGAAGGCGTACATCAGCAGGTTGTACGGCGCGAAGATCGCCGAGTGATCCACCAGCTGGCGATCGAAGCGCAGGCGCGAACGGCCGCGCAGATGCACCAGCAGCACGCACAGCGTGAACAGGATCAGGAGGTACAGGACGATGAAGCGTGGCCCGAGGAAATTCATGCGCGTGGACTCGACAAGGACGAGCGATACATGCGGCCGGAGCGGCCCGTATCAACGCGCATAGGATACTCCGCCCTCAGTGCCCCAGCACGTGGACCGTGCCCCGGCCCGGTCGCCAGGACCGCTGGAAGGCCTTGTTTACCCATGCAATCGCCTCGCGGACAGCCGATTGCGGCGATTTGCCCCGAGCCAGCCCCGCCGCCACCGCCGACGCCAGCGTGCAGCCGCTCCCATGCCCCTCGAAGGGGAGGCGCGGATTCCGGACCTCGATAACCCCACTGGCGTCGTAATAGCGATCGACGACTTCGCGGCCCTTGCCGTGGCCGCCTTTGAGCAGCACCCCAGCAGCGCCCAGGGCCAACAAGTCGGCCCCCGCGGCATCCAGATCGCGTCCCAGAGGACGGCCCAGCAACGCCTCGGCCTCAGGAAGATTGGGCGTCAGCATGTCGGCAAGAGGAATCAGCCGCGTCACCAGCGCCTCAAGCGCATCCTCATCCAGCAATCGTGCCCCGCTGGTGGCGATCATTACCGGATCCACCACCAGCCACGCCGGCTGACGCCGCCGCATCTCCTTCGCCACCAGCCGTGTCACGGCCGCACTACCCAGCATCCCGGTCTTCACCGCCGCAATGTCGAAGTCGTCGAACACCGCATCGATCTGGCTACGCACATGGGCCAACGGTAACGTGTGCACCGCCGTCACCCCACGCGTGTTCTGCGACGTCACCGCGGTAATGGCCGTCAGGCCATACGTACCCCGCGCGTAAAATGTCTTCAGGTCAGCCTGAATACCCGCGCCACCCCCGGAGTCGGAGCCAGCAATGGTGAGAGTGTTAGGACGCATCGTCATAACCGAAGGATAGCGGCGCATCCAGGCTTGCGGTTATCGCTCGGGCCACAACCCGACGTCACGTTCGTGGGGAGCCGCCGGTTGCCATTATTGGAGCGCTTCCGCACGTAGGCGACGGCCGAAGGAGGACTTAGCGACAAGAATGGCGACCGGCGGCTCCCCTGCCGAAACGCGGCAAGAGCCCGCGATGGCGAAGCCGAGCCCACCACCAGGCCCAAACGAAAAAAGGCGCGGTACAAGCCCGCGCCTTTTCTTCATAGCAGCGCGCTTAAAGCGCTTCAGAAGCGAAGTCAGCCAACCTCGACCTCTCACCGCGTTTCAGCGTGATGTGCCCCGAATGAGCCCACATCTTGAACCGATCCACCGCATAAGTAAGTCCCGACGTCGTCTCCGTCAGATACGGCGTATCGATCTGCTCGACGTTACCCAGGCAGACGATCTTCGTCCCCGGCCCCGCACGCGTAATCAACGTCTTCATCTGCTTCGGCGTCAGATTCTGCGCCTCGTCGATGATCAGATAGCGGCTGAGAAACGTACGACCGCGCATGAAGTTCAGCGAGCGGATCTTCACGCGCGACGCGAGCAGATCGTTAGTGGCCTGACGTCCCCACGACCCACCCTCCTCAGGATTGGCCAGCACCTCGAGGTTATCGGTCAGTGCACCCATCCACGGGGTCATCTTCTCCTCCTCCGTACCGGGAAGGAAGCCGATGTCCTCGCCGACGGAAACCGTCGCGCGGGTCATGATGATCTCGCGGTAGCGCTGCTGGTCCATGACCTGGGCCAGGCCGGCGGCAAGCGCGAGCAGCGTCTTACCCGTACCGGCGGTGCCGAGCAGGGTGACGAAGTCGACGTCCGGATCCATCAGCAGGTTGAGCGCGAAGTTCTGCTCACGGTTGCGGGCCGCGATGCCCCAGACGCCATGCGCGGAATGCGTGTGGTCGTCCAGCAGTACGAGCTTTGCCTTGCGATCGTCTTCGTCGCCGGTGATTTCCAGAACGCGCAGTTCGACGTCGTTCTCACCCGGCATGTAGAGGCATTCGTTGGCGTACCACGCCTCGTCCTCGTGCATGCTCACTTCGTAGAACGTGCGACCGCGCTCGTTCCACGAACGAAGCTCCGGGTGCCGGCTCCAGAAGTCTTCCGGCAGTGCGTCGGAGCCCGTGAAGAGCAGGGCGAAATCGTCCAGCGCACGGTCGTTCTCGTAGTCTTCCGCGTCGATCCCGTAGATCGACGCCTTGATCCGGAGGTTGATGTCCTTGCTGACGAGAATGACCGGCCGATCGGGGTACTGATCGCGCAGGTCGAGCACCGCGGCGAGGATCTGGTTGTCGGCCTTGCCGTTCCCGTGCCCGGCGCGCTGCTGGAAGAACAGCCGGCCGACCGCGGTGCGCTTGAGCTTGACGCCCTGAGGATTGGAGAGCTCGATGCCTCCGCGGATGCCTTCGCCGCCGCCGCGTTCGATGAGCTCGTTGATGAATCGACTGACCTGCCGTCCGTTACGCGAGACTTCCGAACCGCCTTTCTTTTTCTCGTCCAGTTCCTCCAGCACCGTCATCGGTATGAAGACATCGTGTTCCTCGAAGCGGAACAGCGAGGTTGGATCGTGCAGCAGCACGTTGGTGTCGAGGGCGTAGATGCGCTTGCTTCCGGTCATACGGAAGTCACCTCATGTGGAGGTTGCGAAGACCGGCCGCACGGCGACGGCCGGGGATGGGAGCCGCGTGACGCGGAATCCGTCACGCGGTGGGAACACGCTCTAGCACGGCCTGCGCATGGCCCGGGATTTTCACCCCGCGCCACTCGGCCGCGATCTTGCCGTTGGGATCGATCAGGAAGGTGCTGCGGACCACGCCGAGATAGCGCTTACCGTAAAGTACCTTTTCGTGGATGACGTCGAACGCGTTGCACCAGGTTTCGTCGGCGTCGGAAACGAGGGGGTAGGGCAGTTCCTGCCTGGCCGCGAAGTTCGCGTGCGAGCGCACCGAGTCGCGGGATACGCCGATCACTTCGGCACCGCGCGCCTGGAATTCGCTGTAAAGGTCGCGGAAGTCTTTCGCTTCGTTGGTGCAGCCGGGCGTGCTGTCCTTCGGGTAGAAGAACACCACGACCCACTTGCCTTTCAACGAGGCCAGCGAGAGCGACGAGCCGTCGCCGAGGGTGCCTTCGAGTCTGGGAAGTTTCGTGGTCTTGCCAGTCATGCGTGGGTCTTCAATCCTTCGGTCAGAACTTCACGGGATCCATGATGGCGTCGAGATTGAGGCCATCGCACAACTCGAGGAAGTCGTCGCGCAGGGCGGCGATGTGGGTTTCGGACGGAATGCCGATGGTGATCTGCGCCTGGAACATCTCGGCGCCGGTCTGCATCGCCTGGTAGCGCATGGAGGACAGCTGCTCGACGCTGATGTCGCGCCGGGAGAAGAACTCGATGATCTTGACCAGGATGCCCGGACGATCGGCGGCGATCACTTCGACCAGGTAGGGCAGCAGGTGCGCCGTCGGTTCGCGCGGCGTGGTGCGGTAATGGACAATCTGCAGTTCTTCGTCGCGGGCCAGCTTGCCCAGCGAGGTCTCCAGCTTGGCCACGGCGTCCCAGGCGCCCGAAGCCAGCAGCATGACGGAGGTGTCGTTGCCGATCGTGGAGACGCGGGCGTCGGCGAGATTGCAGCCGGAATCCGCGATGCGCTTGGCCAGCGCGAGGATCGGGGCGCGGTGCGCCGGCGACAGCGTCGAGATGAGGAGCTGGTTATCGGTGGTGGCGCTACGTGCTGCGGAACGATTCAAGGCGGAATTTACCCGTGGCGCGTCCCGCGGGGCGCGGAACCATCGCTTTGGGAGCAGCTTACTTGGCCCTGTCGCACGCTAGCAAGACACGCTGCGTCGTTCAGGCGGGGATTGGCTGAATGGACTCGCCGGAAACGCCCCGGTAACATGCGAAGGGCTGATTACTCAACGGGTTCCACCTTGGACATCTCAGGAAGCATCACCGCGCTGGCAACGCCCTTTGCCGCCGACGGTTCCCTCGACCTCGACGCTTTCGGTCGCCTGCTCGACCAGCAGATCGCGGGCGGCACGCAGGGCGTGGTCGTGGCCGGCTCCACGGGCGAGTCGCATTTCCTCGAGCATGACGAATTCGAGCGCCTGCTCGCCTTCGCGGTGAAACACGTCGACAAACGCATCCCCGTCATCGCCGGCACCGGCGAAGCGGCTACGGCCAGAACCATCGCCACCACGCGCCGCGCGAAGGCGCTGGGCGCGGACGCGGCGCTGGTCGTGGCGCCGTTCTACGTGCGGCCCACCCAGGAAGGCCTCCGTCAGCATTTCCTCGCGGTAGCCGATCAGGGCGGCCTGCCGGTCATCCTTTACAACGTGCCGCCGCGCACCGGCTGCGATATCGCGCCGGCCACCGTGGCGGTGCTGCGCGACCACCCGGGCATCATCGGGATCAAGGAAGCCCGGGGCGATGCGGAACGCATTCGCGCGCTGGCGGAACTTATCCGCCCGGATTTCGTCTACCTCAGCGGCGACGACGGTTCGGCTCACGAGGCCATGCTGGCGGGCGCCGCGGGGACGATCTCGGTCGTGGCGAACCTCGTGCCGGACGCTTTCCGTGCCTTCTGCGACGCCGCCCGTTCGGGCGATGCCACGCGGGCCGCGAAAGAAACCGCGCGTCTGGCACCACTGATCGACGCGCTTAACTGCGCACCGAACCCGATCCCGGTCAAGGCGGGGCTGAGCGCGCTGGGGCTCGGTTCCGCCGCGCCGCGGCTCCCGCTGGTCGAGCTGGAATCCGGCCCCGAACTGGCGAAGCTGCGCGAAACGCTCTCCGCTCTGGCACCATTGGCGTCTGCCGCCTGAAGCATCTCATTTCAACGGAACCCCGATTCATGAAGAAAACCTCGTACGCGCTGGTCGTCCCGGCACTGCTCCTGTCCGCCCTGCTGGTATCGGGCTGTGGCGCGTTCCGCTCCACCAAGGAGTGGCAGAAGGCCCAGCAGGAAGCCCCGCTCGAGATCCCCCCGGGTCTCGATACGCCGTCGACGAGCGCTGCGCTGGTTGTGCCGGACGTCGGTTCGGGCGCCGCGGATGCCAAGGCGGCCGCGATCGCCGCACCGGTCTCCGACGGCTTCATCCTCTCGGATGATCCGGAAGCCGCCTACCGCCGCATCGGCGAGCTGCTGAGCGTGGGTGACCTGGGCAAGGTCGTGTCGCACGACGATGCGAACCACACCTATCAGATCGCCGCGACCACCAGCGCCCCGGAGAACCGCCCGGGCCTCTTTAAGCGCATGTTCGGTGGTGGCAAGAAGGACGACGCGCAGGACGCTCCGGCGTCGGCGCAGGGTGGTAACCACACGGTCGTGCTGGCGGTGACCGCCAGCGGCACCGGCAGCGAAGTCCGCGCGCAGGGCGACGCCGGTGGCGTTCGCCGCGTGGTCGACGCACTGAAATCGCGGATGGGCAGCAAATAATCTCGCTCATCAGCGTATTCCTCAAAACGCCGCCTTCGGGCGGCGTTTTGCGTTGGGGCGGCACCTGTTATCCGTCGACGTGCCGAAAATGGCCTCACCGCGCCTACAGCGAAAGGCGGATGGCCCCGGATCGACACCCGCATTAGCGTATCGGGTGAGGGCGAGGCAGCCCGCCACGATGGCGATCGATCCAGGGAAGGACGGGGACATGAAGCACGGGAAAACGTTGCTGCGTACAGTTTTGGTGACGAGTTGGCTGGTCCTGCTCCTCGCGTGTGCACCGGCCGTGCGGCAGCCTCCGCCGCCGGAGGCGTCCCGGACCCGTGCGGGCATGGTGGTCCAGGGAGCGCATGACAGCGACGGGCAGGCCGTCGCGCGCCACCTGCAAGACCGCTACGACGACACGGCGGCGGACTGCCGCAAAAACGCGAGCGATCCCAATCCGCTTCCAGCGGTGCTCTGCTCGGGCATTCTGCTGCGCACCACCGTGCGCGGGAACTACGATGTCTGGAATCCCAACCTCGGGTCGCCTCTGAAGTACGGGGTATCGTTCTCCTGGCTACGCAGGGACTCCGCGTTCGGCGGCCTGGTTTTCAACTACGACAACGGCTTCATCATCCTGCCGCACTTCTTCGCGGATTCGCCGTCGGATGGTTATACCCAGCTCGCCGTGTTGTGCATCTTTCCTTTTGACGCGGATACGCTGAATCGGAAAGGGGATAAAAACGACGGCTGCGGTCAGCATGGGACGACGCAGGGTACGGGTCCCTGCCAGGCGCAGAAGATTGAAACAGCGGCCCAATGGCTGGCTAAGTTTGGCGCGGCGCCAAACCGCTATCGCGATCAATGCGGCTTTACGCTGACGGCCGGGACGCCTGGCGCTTCTCTCTCGTTTCAGGCGCAGGCGAGCATTCGGACACAACTGACGCAGTTCTTCGGGATACACAACGAAGTCATGGTGGAGAAGTGGGCGCAAAACGATGCACACATCCCTCTTGAGGCCTTCTTTTACGACGACCGGGGCGCAGGGCTGGCCAGTGCGCGACTGAATCAATGGGACTTCCAGGCCGCCACTCGTCGGTGGGTGCCGATCATCAAGGTAACGATGCCGACGGCCGTCAATGGGCCGGCCGCATTCACGTACGTGGTTGCCGATCAGCAGATTCCCTGAGCCTTGAGGGCGCAGTCAAAACGAGGCGGAGCGAGTCGGCCGCTATGGATAACGGATCGTCGGGAAGGAGACCGTCATGACCCAAGGAAGCGATGCGACCGAGCGGTTGCGGGTAGCGCTGTTAGGCCTGCTCGATGAGCTGGATGCGCGAACGGATGTGGGTGGCGCGCAGGTCAGTGCTGCCGGACCGGTAAACGACGAAGTGCGGGAGGACGCCGATGCGGAATCGCATCCGGAGGTCAGTGCCGCCCGTTGGGGGCAGTATCTTCTGAAAAGGCAGCACGATCTGCTCGCCACGTCGCGGGACCGGAACGTGGTCGATGAGGCTCGCGGCCCGCTTGCGCGGCGGCATGCCTTGTTGGCATCGGAATACCTCCAGACGATCCTGGAGGGGCAGATCGAGCATTTTTCCGGTGGCATCTCGACCAATCAGGTCTGGATCCCGTGTCCGTGTTTTGGGACGGTGCCGCCGCCGCCGCCGCCGCCGCCGCCACCGCCACCGCCACCGCCTCCGCCACCGCCACCGCCACCGCCACCGCCACCGCCACCGCCACCGCCACCGCCACCGCCACCGCCACCGCCACCTCCTGTGCCGGTGCCGCCGCCCCCGGGGCCGTATCCACCGCCTCCGTCACCGCCGCCACCGCCGCCGGGAGGTGGGAGCGCCTGCAGGACGTGTGGGAGCACGGTGAATCCTCAGGGTGCGCGTTACTGCATGGACTGCGGTAACACGTTATGAGGTAGCGCGGCACCGCACAGCGATCCGCGGTTTTTGCGGTTTTTGCGGTTTGTGCGGTGTCGCCTTTAGCGGTTCCGGGTTGCCATGGAAGGATTCGTCATGGAACGGCGTGTTTCGGAAAGGTTGCGTGCCGGTGGGCTGGGGCTGTGTTGCCTCCTGGCCTCCTGTAGTCACACCGTTCGCCTTCCTGCGCCGATGGCGCATGACGGCGACGGTCTCAGGGTCGCCCGCGCTATCCAGGCCAGGTACGACGACTCGACGAATGTCCGCTGCAACGGTTCGGTCACCGCTCCCTCGTTTCTCTGCTCCGGCGTCATGCTCCGCAGTACGAGCTACCCGGCCAGCGGTCACGCCTGGGACCCCAAGGGCGCAACCAATCCCAAGCCGGGGGGTATCTCGTTCTCCTGGATGCGACGTGACGCGCAGTTCAACAAAGTGGCACACGGGTACACGCAGGGTTTCGTGCTGATTCCCGTGCTGCTTTATGACGGACGGCCATTCCGGAATATGGAAGTCCTCTGTGCGTATGCCATCGACGGTGCGTCCGATGAGCGCGCCAGTCGCGGGTGTGGGGCCCACCGCAACTACCTTTCCGACAGTGGACCGTGCCAGTCGCAAGGCATCGTGACGGCAGCGGCGTGGCTGCTTCACTACGTCAAGGTGTCGGGCGAATACGAGCAGCGCAACCATCAGTGCGGCTTTGCCGTGATGTCCGCCACACCGAACTCGTCGGCCATCTTTCAGGAAGCTCTCGGCGCCATGCGTGTCATCAAGCAGCAGTCGTTCCGTGAGCAGAACGAACTGGTTGTGGAGGAGTGGTCGTTTGGCGATGACGCCCGGTTGCCGATCGAGGCGTTCTTTTACATCTCAGGGCAGGACGGTCCGCGCGGGGCGATGGCCTACCAGCGTGATTTTCAGGCAGTCGCGGGCCGTTGGGTGCCAGTGATTCGCCTGACGCTGGCGCCGTCGGCGGGAGACCGAGCCACGTTCACGTATCGCCCGCAGGATCAGGCCATTCCCTGATCGGAGCTATTCAGCCAAGGAAGGTGAGTCATGAAGCATGTATGGATTCGACGCTACCGCGCGTGGGGTGTGGCTTTCGCGATCGCGATGTTGGCCGCCTGCTCCAGTGTCCCCGGCACTCGTCCGGCCTCCCCTGAGCGGGCGACAGTGGTCGCGTCACGTCCGGCGGACGTCTCGCCGCTGGGTGCTCATGACAATCAGGGAGCCAGGCCGGGGACGACGTACTCCGTCGGTGTCCAGGACGCTGACGGACCCTCGGTGGCGGCGGCCCTGCAGGCGCGCTACGCCAGCGCCGTCACGGCGTGTCCTGGCGGCCTGCCGGCCGTGTCATGTTCCGGTGTGCTGATGCGGGCGACGGTGCGCGGTGCCTATCGCGTCTGGAATCCCAATCCGGTAAGCCGCACGCCGCGGGGAGTGCCTTTCTCCTGGCTGCGCCGGGACGCGGCGTTCAGCGGGATGGTCTTCAATTACACCAACGGCTTCGTCGTGGTGCCCTATCAGACGGCCCTGGGTTTGCCAGGCCGATACACGGCACTGGAAGTGCAGTGCGTCTATGCCTATGACGCCGATACGTACAACCGCACAACCGGCCTGCGCGACGGATGCTCGCCCCATGACACTGAGACAAGCACCAACACGGCGCCGTGCCAGTCGCAGGACATTTTCAATGCCGACCAGTGGCTCCGCCGGTTTGAATACGCCGCCAATCGCTACACCATGCAATGCGGCTTCCGGGTCAGCGCCGGCACGCCGAACGCGGCTGCCGTTTTCATGGCGCTGCCAGCGATACGAGCGAAGCTGCCGAACGAGATGTGGCTGCATGACGAGCTGATGGTCGCCACGTGGGGTCAGAACGACCCCCGCGTTCCTGTCGAAGCGTTCTTCTTTCTTGCTGGCAGCGCGGCCGGTCTGGCGGAGGCGCGCGCGAATCAGGCCGACTTCCAGGCCGCCACCGGGCATTGGGTGCCGGTCATTCAGTTGACCCTGCCGACCAGTCCGAATGGTCCGGCCTCATTCGTCTACACGCCCTGAGGCGGGCGTGGGATCACTGCGACGGAGGTCTCATCGGGAGACTCCGCGCATCAACGCGGGAGAGCGGATATGAGTGATCGATGGAGCGAGCTGGCGACGAAGCTGGCAGAGGTGGTGAAGCTGATCGAGCTGCTTCAGCAGCCGGTGGCGTCGGAGGGTGGCATTGAGCCTCTTCGTGTCATCCCTCCAGGGCCTGGGGGAGGGACGCCCCCGCCTCCGCCGCCGCCACCGCCAGGTCCGGCACCGACCCCGCCAGGAGGTGGCGGAATCTACTGCAAGGCATGCGGAACGTATAACGTCTTCTGACAGTTCTGGCGGGGCGGGACGGACACGTCCGCCCGTCCCTTGCCCGGCGACTCAGCGCTCGATCAGATCGATCTTGCCCGGCTTACCTTCCCAGTCCTTCGCGTCGGGGAGGCCGTCCTTGCGCTCGGTGATCACCTTCCACTCTTTCGAGAGTTCGGCATTCAGCGCCACGAACGCTTCCTGGCCCGCGGGGACGTCGTCCTCGGGGTAGATGGCGTTGATCGGGCATTCCGGCTCGCAGAGGGTGCAGTCGATGCACTCGTCCGGATTGATCACGAGGAAATTCGGGCCCTCATGGAAGGCATCCACGGGGCAGACTTCGACGCAGTCCGTATACTTGCACTTGATGCAGTTGTCGGTAACGACAAAGGTCATGCGGACTATTTATGCGCCGAAGAGGAAAGTGGTGCTCCCTACGAGGTTCGAACTCGTGTTCCCGCCTTGAGAGGGCAGTGTCCTAGACCACTAGACGAAGGGAGCAGGTCGTACCCGGGGTACGAAGCGCGCTAGTATAGCCAAAATCCGGTGGCCAGCAACGCTTTTTTTGCCCGCTCGTCGGATCGGGTCAGATTCGTTACATTTGACCCATTCATCCCGACACCGGCTGCCGGTGGGGGCAGCCACTTGAACGGACGCGGACGCGCCCGCCAGGACCAAGACCGCTTGAATCCCGAAACCAGGAATGAGGTTCCGCCGACGCTCCGCGTCATCCCGCGCGAACAGCACTCCATTTCCCGCAAGAACATCAGTAAAGCCGCCCTGCGCGTGCTGTACCGGCTGCACGACGCCGGCTTCGCCGCCTACCTGGTCGGGGGCGCGGTACGCGACCTGCTGCTGGGCGGCCATCCCAAGGACTTCGACGTAGCGACGGACGCCACCCCCGACGAAGTCAAGGGGCTGTTCCGCAACTGCCGCCTGATCGGCCGACGCTTCCGTCTGGCCCACGTCGTGTTCGGCCCCGAGATTATCGAGGTAGCGACCTTCCGTGGCACGGGCGAGGAAGGCGGCGAGGGCGACAGGCACATCGCCACCGACGGCCGCATCGTCCGCGACAACATATGGGGCACGATCGAGGAAGACGCTGTGCGCCGCGACTTCAGGGTCAACGCGCTTTACTACGACATCGCCGATTTCAGCGTGCGCGATTTCGTCGGCGGCATGCAGGACCTCGAAGACCGCACCATGCGGCTGATCGGCGACCCCGATCAGCGCTATCGCGAAGACCCGGTGCGCATGCTGCGCGCCGCCCGCCTTGCCGCGAAGCTCGGCTTCACCATCGATGCCGCCGCGTCCGCGCCCTTCGCGACGCTCGGCCATCTGCTGACCGAGGCGGCACCCGCCCGCCTGTTCGACGAGTCGCTCAAGCTTTTCCTGGGCGGTCACGGCCTGAAGAGCTTCAAGATGCTCGAGGCGTGCGGCCTGCTGAAATTCCTCTTTCCCGCCACGGCGCGGGCGCTCGAGCGGGGCGACAACGCCCTGCGTGCGCTCGTCGAACAGGGGCTCGCCAACACCGATGCACGCATCGCCGAGGGTAAGTCGGTTACGCCGGCCTTCCTGTACGCGGTGCTGTTGTGGGGCGAAGTGCGCGACCAGGCCCAGGGCTGGATCGCCCAGGGCTATGACGTCAACGAAGCATGGCAGCACGCCGCGGTGCGTGTCGTAGGCGAGCAGTGCCAGCGTGTGGCGATCCCGCGCCGCTTCACCTTCACGATGGAAGAGATCTGGTCGCTGCAGCCGCGGTTCGAGCAGATCCACCGCAAGCGCGTGTTCCGTCTGATGTCGCACCCGCGCTTCCGGGCCGCGTTCGATTTCCTTCTCCTGCGTGCCCCGGAATCGGATGGCATGCGCGAGCTGGGCGAGTGGTGGGCGCATGCCCAGCAGTTGCCGCCCGAGATGCTCGCCGCCGCCCTCGGTGGCGGTGGCGTGCCGGTGCACGAGCCTTCCACCTCGTCGTCGGCGCCCGCGCGCAAGCGTCGCCGTCGCCGCAAGCCGACGGGTCGCGGTAAGGGCGGTTCGGGCGACGCGTGAGCGTGACCGCGCTGATCGGCCTGGGTGGCAACCTGGGTGACGTGCGTGCGCGGCTCGCGGCCGCGATCGACGCGCTCGGCCGGGTGCCGGGCGTTTCGGTGGGGGCTCGCTCGCGGTTTTACCGTACGCCGCCCTGGGGCAACGTCGACCAGCCGGACTTCGTCAATGCGGCGGTCGCGGTCGATACCGCCATGGGCCCGCATGACCTCCTCGATGTCCTGCTCGCCACCGAGCGCGACTTCGGGCGTGTTCGCGATGGCGAGCGCTGGGGGCCGCGCACGCTCGATCTGGACCTGCTGGCTTACGGCGATCGCACGATCGACGACGAGCGGCTTACCGTGCCACATCCCCGCATCGCTGAACGAGCCTTCGTGCTGTTGCCCCTCGCGGACATCGCTCCCACGCTGACCCTGCCCGGGATCGGACGGGTCGACGCGTTGCTTGGTCACGTCGACGCGGCCGGCTGCGTCTTGCTGGGCTGATGTCATCTCCTTGAGATGCCGCTCGTGTAGGCGGACAATTCCCGTTTCACCCAATCTGGCGAGAAGAGCGTGTACGTCGAAAAAACGAGTGCGCCGGCGCGTAAGCCGGTGACCGTGCCGGGCCTCAAGGCGATGAAAGCCGATGGCCGGAAGATCGTGATGCTCACCGCCTACGATGCGAGTTTCGCCGCGCAGTTGGAGTTTGCCGGGGTAGATATCGCCCTGGTCGGCGATTCGCTGGGCATGGTGGTACAGGGTCGTTCCAGCACGCTGCCGGTCACGGTCGACGAGATGGTCTACCACACCGCCGCGACCGCGCGCGGGCTGTCGGCGACCCTGCTGGTGGCCGACCTGCCGTTCATGAGCGATCGCGACGTGGCGACCGCCATGGACGCCGCTGCGCGACTGGTGGGGCAGGCGGGTGCCGCCATGGTCAAGATCGAGGGCGCCGGGCGTATCTGCGAGGTCATCGCCGCGCTGGCCGAACGCGACATTCCGGTCTGCAGCCATCTGGGTCTGACGCCGCAATCGGTGAACAAGTTCGGCGGCTACAAGGTGCAGGGCAAGACGCAGGACGCCGCCGACAAGCTGCTGGCCGACGCGAGGGCGGTGGAAGCCGCCGGTGCCGACCTGCTGGTGCTCGAGTGCGTGCCGTCCGCGCTGGCAAAACGCATCACCGCCGAGCTGTCCATTCCCGTGATCGGGATCGGCGCGGGCGTCGATTGCGACGGTCAGGTACTGGTCGTGTACGACCTGCTCGGCCTCACCCCCGGCAAGCGCCCGAAGTTCTCGAAGGACTTCCTCGCCGGCCGCGATTCCATTCAGGGCGCGATCGCCGCCTATGTCGAGGACGTGCGCGAACAGCGCTTCCCCGGCGCCGAACACAGCTTCACCTGAGGACCACCCGATGCAGACCGTTACCGATGCCGCCGCGCTCCGCGCCACCGTCCGTGGCTGGCGCGCCGCCGGCCACAACGTCGGCTTCGTGCCCACGATGGGCAACCTGCACGCCGGCCACCATTCGCTGCTGAAGCTGGCGCGTGCCCGCGCTGACCGCGTGGTCGCCAGCGTGTTCGTCAACCCGACCCAGTTCGGTCCGGGCGAGGACTTCGAGCGCTACCCGCGTACCCTGGCTCAGGATCAGGCTGGCCTGGCCGAGGCAGGGTGCGACATCCTTTTCGCCCCCGAGGTGTCGACGATGTATCCGTTCGGCCCGGCCGCCAGTGTCAGCATCCACGTGCCGGTCATCACCGACACGCTCGAGGGTGCGCATCGCCCGGGGCACTTCGACGGCGTCGCCACCGTGGTGGCCAAGCTGTTCAGCCTGGTCCAGCCGGATCTCGCCGTGTTCGGCCAGAAAGACTTTCAGCAGCTCAAGGTGATCGAGCGGATGGTCGCCGACCTCTCGCTGTCGGTGAAGGTCATGTCCGCGCCGACCCTGCGTGACGAGGACGGCCTGGCCAAGAGCTCGCGCAACCAGTATCTGTCGACCCAGGAGCGCGCCCGCGCGCCGCAGATCTACGCCACCCTGACCCAGATGCGCGATCTGTTCGGTCAGGGTCACAGCTGGCAGGCGCTGGAACAAGCCGCCAGGGCGCGTCTGGAGCGGGCCGGCTTCGTGCCCGACTACGTGGCGATTCGCCGTGCGGACGACCTTACGGAGCCGACGGCGGAGCAGCGCGACGGCCTCGTCGCCCTCGTGGCTGCCCGGCTGGGCAATACCCGCCTGATCGACAACCTGCCGTTCGACTGAATCCCTTCACAAACGGGGACTTGCGTTTCGAGGCGCTGTCCCCCATAAAGCGCACCGACAGAGGAAGCCCACGCGACGGACGGGCAACCCTCCGTTAGAATGGGCGTTTTTGTAACCGCCAATACCCAGAGACCGCCATGCAGCTCAACATGCTCAAGTGCAAGATCCACCGCGCCACGGTGACTCACGCCGAGCTGAACTACGAAGGTTCGATCGCCATCGACGGCAACCTGCTCGACGCCGCGGGTATCCGCGAGTACGAGCAGATCCATGCCTGGAACATCAGCAACGGCGAACGATTCGTCACCTACGCGCTGCGCGCGGATGAGGGCTCGGGCATCATTTCCGTCAACGGCAGCGCCGCCCGTCGCGTCTCCGTAGGCGACCTCGTGATCATCGCCGCGTTCGCCACCCTGTCCGAGGCCGAGATGGCCAAGTATCAGCCGGACCTGGTGTACGTCGACGCGAACAACCGCATCACCCATACGAATCATTCGATTCCGAAGCAGGCGGCGTAGCCGCCTGCTGTGTAGGAGCGCGCCTCGCGCGCGAAAAGCCGACAAGGCGATGAAGCGGCACCCCATCATCGCCCCGTAGGCCTTTCGCGCGCAGGGCGCGCTCCTACATCAGCGGGCTGGCCACAGCCGCGGGGCGGCCACACCATCGGGCTGGCCACACGATCTCGCGAGTCCCCGGAGCGACATCCATACAATCCACTTACGCTGCACTGCGGTAACATCGGGATTCCCTATCCGTTGCAGCCAAGTGGAAGCCATGGAATCACAGCACGACCGTCTGCCCTCGTTCGAGGCGCACGCCTCCCGCCTTGCCAGGACCACGCTTCGCGAACTCGTCCAGGACGATGCCCGCGGTGAGCGCCTGCGTCGCCGCATGGGCCCCATCCTTCTCGACGTGTCCCGCCAGAAGCTCGACGTCGCGGCGCTCGACGCCGTCGGCGAGTACATCGAAAGCACCGGCTGGAAAGCCGCGCGCGACGCGATGTACGAAGGCAAACACATCAACACCTCCGAAGACCGCGCGGTGCTGCATACCGCGTTGCGCGGCGGTGCCTCGCGACATCCTGCGGCGCCCGCCGACGTCCGCAAGGAAGTCGCCGACGCGCTCGACAAGATGGAAATCCTGGTCAATGCCGTCCACAAGGGCGAAGGCGAGTCGGTCGGCCTGATCGGTCGCGTCACCGACGTGGTCAACATCGGTATCGGCGGTTCGGACCTCGGTCCCCGTCTGGCCGTGCACGCGCTGGAGCAGTTCCATGTCGACGGCATCCGCAGCCACTTCCTGACCAATGTCGACGGCCAGGCAGCGACGGACCTGATGAAGGTGCTGGACCCGGCGCACACGCTGGTGATTCTCGTCTCCAAGAGCTTCAACACGCAGGAGACGCTGCTCAACGGTGGCGTGTTCCGCAACTGGATTCTCAAGGCCAACAACGGCGACGAGGCGAAGACCACCAGGCACTTCATCGCCGTGAGTTCCAACGACGAAGCCGTGCACAAGTGGGGTGCCTCTCAGGTGCTCCCGATGTGGGACTACGTCGGCGGCCGTTTCTCGCTCTGGTCTGCGGTCGGCGCGTCGATTGCCTTCGCCATCGGCATGAAGGGCTTCCGCGATTTGCTCGCGGGCGCTGCCGAGGCCGACGATCATTTCCGCAGCGCGGATTGGAAGGACAACCTTCCGGTCCTGCTGACCATCGCCGAAGTCTGGAACCGCAACGTCCTCGGCCGCACTAGCCGTGCCGTCGTGCCGTACGTGGATTCCCTCGCCGACCTGCCGTCCTACCTGCAGCAGCTCGAGATGGAAAGCCTCGGCAAGCACGTGCATCCGGGCGACGGCAGCGAAGTGACGGGCAAGACCGTCCCGGTGGTCTGGGGCAGCATCGGCACCAACGCGCAGCACGCCTATTTCCAGGCGCTGCACCAGGGCACCGATATCGTGCCGCTGGAGTTCATCGGTCTGGTCAAGCCGGCGCACCCGCTGCGCGAGAACCACGACGTGCTGCTGTCCAACCTGCTGGCGCAGGCCGCTGCGCTGTCGCTGGGCAAGACCTTCGAAGAGGCCCTGGCCGAAGCGAAGACCGGCACGGAAGAAGAGCGTCGCGCGCTGGCTGCGCAGCGCACGTTCAAGGGAGACCGTCCGAGCACCGTGTTCATGCTCGACTCGCTCACCCCGCATTCGCTGGGTGCGCTGATCGCGCTGTACGAGCACAAGGTGTTCCTGCTCGGCCACCTGTGGGGCGTCAACGCGTTCGACCAGTGGGGCGTGGAGCTGGGCAAGGTGATTGCGAAGCAGATCTATCCGTCGCTCGCCAGCGATAAGGACGTCGGTGATCTGTCGCAGTTCGATGGCGCGACACGTGCATTGATCGGGGCGATTCGCGGGCGTCGGTAACGAGCATCGCTAACACACGAAGAGCCCGGCATATGCCGGGCTTTTCGTTTTTACATGCCGGAAAAACACAGGTCGCGCCTACAGCCAATGGCCTATCGCGGTGCTGTTGCCATCGGGCGCACAGTGAGCGCGAAGTTCCCAGGGATGGAGACGCGTCATGACGACACGACACACTGGAATGTGGAAGGTTTTCGCCCTTCTGCTGTTGCTTGCCGGCTGCGCCACGGAGTCGCCCCGCCGACTCACGCCACATGCCTCGACGCAGGAAGACGGTGCCACGGTGGCGCAGCACATCCAGGATCGGTACGACCAGCTCTACACGGAATGTCGGCCCAGCTATACGCCCGCGGTGCTGTGCACGGGCGTCCTGATGCGTGGGACGGTATGGTCCACGGGCTACCATTCGTGGATTCCGAACCCGGCAAACGCGAATGGTGGCGTGTCCTTCTCGTGGCTGCGGCAGGACTCGAATTTCGGCCTCTCGGCCTATCCGAACGGGTTTATCGTGTATCCGCATTTCTACTCGGACTCACCCAACTTCTACCAGCTGACGGTGAACTGCGGCTACGTCATTAACGCGGGAACGAACGGCCTCGCCGACAAGTGCCGGTCGCCGTGTCACGCGCAAAAGGTGTACACCGCCGCCCAGTGGCAGGCAAAGTACGGCGCGGGGTCTTATGGCTGTGCATTCAAGATCGCCCCCGGGGACGCCGCTCCGGATGCCGCCGTCGCATGGATGCAGATCGTCGAGGTCCGCAAGGCGCTGAGCATCTTTACGTGGAACGAAATCCTGGTGGAGGCATGGCCCCAGAACACCTACGCAAACATGCCGCTCGAGGCGTTTTTCTATATCTCAGGGAATGCATCCGGCCTCTCCAGCGCGAAGCTGGATCAGCAGGATTTCAGGACGACAGCGGGTCGCTGGGTTCCGGTGATCCGGTGGACACCCGCGACGTCGATCGGTGGCCGCGCCACCTTTGCGTACAACGCGGCCGACCAGGCCATCCTCAACTGAAGCAAGGCGACGCTCAAACCTCGAGCGTCGCCATATCACCCTTTTCTTCCAGCCACTGCTTGCGATCGCTCGCACGCTTCTTGGCCAGCAGCATATCCATCAGCTTCGCCGTCCCGTCTTCCGCTTCGATGGTCAGCTGCACCAGACGACGCGTATCGGGATGCACGGTCGACTCGCGCAGCTGCGCCGGGTTCATCTCGCCCAGGCCCTTGAAGCGCGTCACGCTGACGGCACCCTTCATCTTCTCGCGCTCGACCTTCTCCAGCATCAGACGCTTCTCTTCCTCGTCCAGGCAATAGAACACCTGCTTGCCCACGTCGACACGGAACAGCGGCGGCATGGCGACGAAGACGTGGCCCTGGCTGACAAGGGTCGGGAAGTGACGCAGGAACAGGGCGGCGAGCAGGGTGGCGATGTGCAGGCCGTCGGAATCCGCGTCGGCCAGGATCACCACCTTGCCGTAGCGCAGACCGGACAGGTCGTCCTTACCGGGATCGCAACCGATGGCGACCGCCAGGTCGTGCACTTCCTGCGACGCAAGCACGGCGGTCGACTCGACTTCCCACGTGTTCAGGATCTTGCCGCGCAACGGCATGATCGCCTGGAAGTCCTTGTCGCGCGCCTGCTTGGCCGAGCCGCCCGCCGAATCGCCCTCGACGAGAAAAATCTCGGTACGGGTGAGGTCGGTGGACGCGCAGTCGGCCAGCTTGCCGGGCAGGGCGGGACCTGCGGTGATCTTCTTGCGGACGACCTGCTTGGCCGCCTTGAGACGCGCGCTGGCGCGTTCGATGGCGAGCTGGGCGATCTTCTCGCCGAGGTCCACATGCTGGTTCAGCCAGAGACTGAAAGCGTCGTGCACCACGCCTTCGACGATGCCGGCGGCCGCACGCGAGGACAGGCGCTCCTTGGTCTGGCCGGCGAACTGGGCGTCCTGCAGCTTGACGCTGAGCACGAAGGCCAGCCGCTCCCAGACGTCTTCCGGTGCCAGCTTGACGCCACGCGGCAGCAGGTTGCGCAGGTCGCAGAACTCGCGGATAGCGTTGGTCAGGCCCGAACGCAGACCGTTGACGTGCGTGCCGCCCTGCGCGGTCGGAATCAGGTTGACGTAGCTTTCCTGCACGAGGTCGCCTTCCGGCAGCCAGGCCAGGGCGACGTCGAGTGCGTCGGTCTCGCGTGAGAAATGCTTGACGAACAGCTCCGACGGCAGCGCTTCGGCGCCCTGCAGTTCGGCGCGCAGGTAATCGGACAGGCCATCCTCGAAGTACCACTCGGTGGTTTCGCCGGAGCTTTCGTCGGTCAGGCGAACGGTGAGGCCGGCGCACAGCACCGCCTTGGCGCGCAGCAGGTGCTTGAGCTTGGAAACGAGGATCTTCGGCGTGTCGAAGTACTTCGGGTCGGGCCAGAAGCGCAGCGTGGTGCCGGTCTTCTTCTTGGGCACCGTGCCGATGACTTCGAGGTCGCTCGCACGGTCGCCGTCGGCGAAGCTCATGCGGTATTCCTGACCCTCGCGGCGGATCGTGACGTCCACGCGCGTCGACAGCGCATTGACCACCGACACGCCCACGCCATGCAGGCCGCCCGAGAACGCGTAATTCTTGTTCGAGAACTTGCCGCCCGCATGGAGGCGGGTAAGGATCAGTTCGATACCCGGCACCTTCTCTTCCGGGTGGATGTCCACGGGCATACCGCGGCCGTCGTCGGTGACTTCGACCGAGCCGTCCTCGAAGACGGTGACATCGATGGTTTTCGCATGGCCGGCGAGGGCTTCGTCGACCGAGTTGTCGATGACTTCCTGGGCCAGATGATTCGGCCGCGAGGTGTCGGTGTACATGCCGGGACGGCGCTTGACGGGATCGAGACCGCTGAGGACTTCGATGTCTGAGGCGTTGTAGCGAGTATTCATTAGGTATCGAGGCCGTTCGTAGCCGGGCAGGATGGGGCGACTGCCCCGGAATGGTCAAGCGTGGGACCGCCGTGTATCAGAGGATGAGATCGGCCTTGCGAAAGCACACGCTGTGGGCGATGACTCACAACGGCGCGCAATGCCACTCCAGCCATTCGCGATCCGCCCCGTCCAGCAACGGTGACAGCGCCGCGCGTACGGTGGCGTGATAGTCGTCGAGCCAGGCTCGCTCCGAGGGCTCCAGCAGGCGCGGTTCCAGCCCCCGACGATCAAACGGACAGAGTGTCAGCGTCTCGAAGGCGAAGAATTCGCCGAACTCGGTGCTGTCCGCCTGCGTCACCACCGCCAGGTTTTCGTGGCGGATGCCGTAACGGCCGGGTTTGTACAGGCCCGGCTCGATCGAGGTGATCATCCCGGTCTCCAGCGGTACCAGCGCGCCACCGGTCACCGGCGGGCGAATGCCATGCGGGCCCTCGTGCACATTCAGGAAATACCCCACGCCGTGGCCGGTGCCGTGCCCGAAGTCCATGCCGGCTGCCCACAGCGGCGCACGGGCGAGTGCGTCCAGCTGCGGGCCGCTGGCGCCTTTGGGGAAACGGGCGCGGGACAGGCCGATCATGCCCTTGAGCACGAGGGTCGAGTCGCGGCGCTGCTCGTCGGTCACGGGTCCCAGCGCAAGGACGCGGGTGATGTCGGTCGTGCCGCCCAGGTACTGGCCGCCGGAATCGATCAGCAGCAGGCCTTTGGCGGCCAGCGGGCTGAACTGGCCTTCGGTGGCCCGGTAATGGGGCAGGGCGCCGTTGGCCTGATACCCGGCGATCGTGGAGAAGCTCTCGCCGACGAAGCCGGTCTGGGCGCTACGTGCGTCGCGGACGATCGTGTCGACATCGAGTTCGGTCAGCGGCTCACCCGCGACGAGACCGGTCTCGATACGGCGGAAGGCACGGGCCAGCGCGGCACCGTCGCGACGCATGACGTCGCGGATGTGGTCGAGTTCCTCGGGCGTCTTGCGCGCTTTCTGCGCCGTGGACGGCGCGGCGGCATGAACCTGCTTCACCGTCGGGGGCAGACCCTCCAGAACGGAGACGACGACACGGGCCGGATCGATCAGCAGCACGGCCTCGTCGGGCAGGGCGGCCAGCGCCGAGGCGGCCGTGGCGTAATCGGCGATTGAGATGCCATCCGCGGCGAGCGCCGCTTTGACCTCGCCCGGCACCTTGGCCGCATCGACGAACAGGGTGGCCCGATCCTCCGCGATCAGCAGATGCGCCAGGAACACCGGGTTGTAGTCGACGTCCGCACCGCGGAGGTTGGTCAGCCAGGCGATGTCGTCCAGGCTGGACAGGAAGTGGTGCGTGGCGCCCGCGCGGCGCATCGCCGTGCGCACATGGCGCAGCTTGTCCGCGCGATCGACCGCGGCAAACGGAGCCAGATGGGCGAACACCGGTGCATCGGGCCTGCCCGGACGATCAGGCCAGGCGGCAGCGGGAAGGTCGAGGTCGGTGCGCAGCGAGGCGCCGGCGGCGGCCAGCCGTTTGCCCAGGCTTTCGGCACCCGAGAGCGACACGCTGTCGCCGGCGACGGCGACGGTATCGCCTTCACCGACCTGGCCGACCAGCCAGCTGACGTGCTCCGCCGTGTGCGCCACGTTCAGTTTCATCAGGGGCAGGCCACTGCCCGCGAGCTCGGTTTCCGCCTGCGAGAAGTAGCGGGAATCGGTCCACAGCCCGCCGCCGGTCGCCGTCACGATCAGCGTGCCGGACGAGCCGGTGAAGCCGGAAAACCACTCGCGGCCCTGCCAGCGGGGCGGCAGGTACTCGGAAAGATGGGGATCGGCCGTGGGAACGACGACGGCGGCGATGCCTTCGCGGGCCATGGCGGCGCGAAGGGCCTGGAGACGGGCGGGGATGGAGGTAGCGGTCATTTCACCATGGTAAAACGAAGGCGCCCGTCCGGCACGTTCATCATGCCCCTCGCGAGTAGGGATGCACTCGGGTAAAATACCGATTTCCAGCACTGGCTGCTCGCATGACTCCCCTGATTTTCGTCACCGGCGGTGTGGTGTCTTCCCTCGGGAAGGGCATCGCAGCGGCGTCGCTCGCGTCCATTCTCGAGGCGCGGGGTCTCTCCGTCACCATGATGAAGCTCGATCCGTATATCAACGTGGATCCGGGCACCATGAGTCCCTTCCAGCACGGCGAGGTCTACGTCACCGACGACGGTGCCGAGACCGACCTCGACCTGGGCCATTACGAGCGCTTCGTCCGCACGCGCCTCACCGGCAAAAATTCGATCACCGCCGGCAAGATCTACGAGTCGGTGATCCGCAAGGAGCGCCGCGGCGACTACCTCGGCGCCACCGTGCAGGTCATCCCGCACATCACCGACGAGATCAAGCACTCCATCCACGAAGCGACGCGCGGTTACGACGTGGCGCTCGTGGAAGTCGGCGGCACCGTGGGCGATATCGAGTCCCTGCCGTTCCTCGAGGCCATCCGCCAGCTGCGTATCGAGCACGGCGCCGAGAAGTGCATGTTCGTGCATCTCACGCTGGTGCCGTATATCAAGGCCGCGGGCGAGATCAAAACCAAGCCGACCCAGCACTCGGTGAAGGAGCTTCGCTCCATCGGTATCCAGGCCGACGTGCTGCTCTGCCGCTGCGAGGAGCCCCTTCCGGACGCCGAGCGCCACAAGATCGCCCTGTTCACCAACGTGCCGAAGAACGCCGTCATCAGCACGATCGACGTCGACGTCATCTACAAGTTGCCGATGTGGCTGCACGAGCAGGGTCTGGACGAACTGGTCATCAAGCGGCTCGGCCTCGACGCCGGCCCGGCGGACCTCTCCAGCTGGGTGCGCACCGTCGAAGCCGTCGAGCACCCGCGCGACGAGATCAACATCGCCATCGTCGGCAAGTACGTCGAGCACAAGGACGCCTACAAGTCCCTGGCCGAAGCGCTGCGTCACGGTGGCATCAACCAGTCCACGCGGGTCAACCTGCACTGGGTCGATTCCGAAGACGTGGAAGCGCGCGGCGCGCGCACCGTGCTGGGCGACTCGGACGCCATCCTCGTGCCCGGCGGCTTCGGCAAGCGCGGGTTCGAGGGCAAGATCCTGGCCGCGCAGTTCGCCCGCGAAGCCGGTGTGCCGTACTTCGGCATCTGCTACGGCATGCATGCGGCGGTGGTCGAGTTCGCCCGTAATACGGCGGGCCTCACCCAGGCCGACTCCAGCGAGAACGACCGCAACACGCCGGATCCGGTCATCGGGCTGATCACCGAGTGGACCACCGCCACCGGTGAAATCGAGCAGCGCAGTGAGCGCTCCGACCTGGGCGGCACCATGCGCCTGGGCGCGCAGGAGTGCCGCCTCAAGGCCGGAACGCTGGCCCGCGAACTCTACGGCGAAGATGTGGTGCGCGAGCGCCATCGTCACCGTTACGAGTTCAACAACCGCTACCGCCAGTCGTTCGAAGACCTCGGCCTGGTGATCTCGGGCAAGTCGATGGACGATCTCCTGGTCGAAATCGTCGAGCTTCCGCGCCATGTGCATCCGTGGTTCCTGGGCTGCCAGGCGCACCCGGAATTCACCTCGACGCCGCGCGAAGGCCATCCGCTGTTCATCGGATTCGTCCGCGCCGCCCGCGAGTACAAGGCTGTCCGTGAGGGTGAAAAGCTCGCCGTCCGTTCCGAGGCGCCGGCGGCATCGAGCCACGCCTGATCGTTTCCCTGAAACGGTATGATTGACGGGATGCCGGCGCGAGGTGCGCCGGCGATGCCAACGCTGGGGCCGCAAAGGGTCCGGGGAGACAGGCTGGATGACTGAGGACAACGGGATCCCTACCGCCGGTGAAGGTCGCCAGCGTGCGGCACGTCTGCCGCAGTCGGGTCACGGCATCGCCTCGTTCGTCCTAGCCATCGTCTCCGGTCTCGCCATCGCTTTCGGCATCTCGCTCGCCGCCTCCCTGATGATGGCCGGTAACCCGGAAGAGCACCTCGCGGTGTTCGGCACCATCGGCTTCATCCTCATCGCCTTTCTCGTCCTCGCCCTCGTCGGCGTCGTGCTCGGCTTCATCGCCTTGCGCCGCCAGGACCGCCGCCGCACGTTCGGCGCGATCGGGCTCGGACTCAACGTTTTCATCCTGATCGGTACCGGCGGCCTCATGCTGCTCGGTACTGTCCTGCGTCATTCCAACTCGTAACGGGAACAGCATGAGCACTTCGATCACCAAAATTCACGCCCGCGAAATCCTCGACTCCCGCGGCAACCCGACCCTCGAAGCCGAAGTCACCCTGGCCGACGGTTCGTTCGGCCGCGCGGCCGTGCCCAGCGGCGCCTCCACCGGCACCCGCGAAGCCGTGGAACTGCGTGACGGCGACACGTCCCGTTACGGCGGCAAAGGCGTCACGAAGGCCGTCGCCAACGTCAATGGCGACATCGCCAGGGCGCTGGCCGGCTACGACGCGCTCGACCAGAAAGGTCTCGACGACAAGCTGATCGCACTCGACGGTACCGACAACAAGGGCAAGCTGGGCGCCAACGCGCTGCTCGGCGTTTCCATGGCCGCCGCTCACGCCGCTGCCGCCTCGAAGAAGCAGGCCCTGTGGCAGTACCTGATGGTCGACGGCGGCGGCACGCTGCCGGTGCCGATGATGAACATCATCAACGGTGGCGCCCACGCCGACAACAACGTCGATGTGCAGGAGTTCATGGTTCTGCCGGTCGGCGCGCCCAGCTTCGCCGAAGCCCTGCGTTACGGCGCCGAGATCTTCCACGCGCTGAAGTCGGTGCTGAAGGGTCGCGGCCTGAACACGGCGGTGGGCGACGAGGGTGGCTTCGCGCCGAACCTCAAGTCCAACGTCGAAGCGCTCGACACGATCCTGGAAGCCGTCAACAAGACCGGCTTCAAGGTCGGCAGCGAGATCCTCCTCGGCCTCGACGTCGCCAGCTCGGAGTTCTTCAAGAACGGCAAATACGACCTCGAAGGCGAAGGCAAGGTGTTCACGCCGGAGCAGTGGGTCGACACGCTGGCCTCGTGGTCGAAGCAGTACCCGATCGTCACCATCGAAGACGGCATGGGTGAAGGCGACTGGGAAGGCTGGGCACACCTGACGCGCGCGATCGGCGAGGGCATCCAGCTGGTCGGTGACGACCTGTTCGTGACCAACCCGAAGATCTTCCAGGAAGGCATCGACAAGAAGATCGCCAACGCCATCCTGATCAAGGTCAACCAGATCGGTACGCTGTCCGAGACGCTCGAAGCCATCGCCATGGCCGACCGCGCGAAGTACGCGGCCATCGTCTCGCACCGCTCGGGTGAAACCGAAGACACCACGATCTCCGACATCGCCGTGGCCACCACGGCGACGCAGATCAAGACCGGTTCGCTGTGCCGCACGGATCGCGTGGCCAAGTACAACCAGCTGCTGCGTATCGAGGAAGCCCTCGGCGCATCGGCGAAGTACGCGGGTCGCCATGCGTTCCCGAGCCTGTCCAAGCTGCCGGGCTGAGTCGTCACTTGAGCAATGCGGCAATCCTGCGGTGGATCGGCCTGATCCTCGTCATCATCCTCATCGCGCTGCAGCTGAAGCTGTGGGTCGGCGGTGGGGGGATGGCCGAGGTCGATTCACTGCGCGCGTCGGTCGCCAAACAGACCGAAGACAATGCCGCCTTGCAGAAGCGCAACCAGGCGCTGGCGGCGGACGTGGAAGACCTCAAGCACGGCGAGCAGGCCACCGAGGCGCGTGCGCGTCAGGAACTGGGTCTGGTCAAGCCGGGCGAAACGTTCTACCAGGTCGTCGAGCCGGGGGCCGCGACCAGCGCGCCGCCGGCTCCGCCGCCCGTCGCGCCTGGCGGCCAGTAATGGACGCGCTGTGGTGTGTGATTCCCGCCGCCGGTAAGGGCGTCCGGGCCGGCGGTGATCGACCCAAGCAATACCAACCTATCGCCGGCAGACCGATGCTCGACCGCACTCTCGAACGCCTCGCTGCGCATCCGCGCATCGCTGGCTTCGTGGTGGTCATCGCAGCCGACGATGGGCACTTTTCTTCCGTGGACACGGTGGGCGGCAAGCCGCTGATCGTGGCCACGGGTGGTGGCGAACGCAGCGATTCCGTCCTCGCGGGCCTGCTGGCCTTGCCGCCGTCGGTCGGTGAGGGTGACTTCGTGCTCGTGCATGACGCGGCCCGGCCGTGCGTGCGCGCCACCGACATCTCCCGCCTGATCGAGCTCGCCTCGACGGGTGAGGGTGGCCTGCTTGCCGCCCCCCTGCGTGACACGCTGAAACGGGCGGATGGACAGGATCGCAGCGTGGCGACCGAACCGCGCGACGGCCGCTGGCGTGCGTTCACCCCGCAGATGTTCCGGCGCGGCGCGCTGGCGCGTGCACTTCGCCTTGCCGCCGACGCGGGTATCGTCGTCAGCGATGAGGCGATGGCGATGGAGCGGACCGGTGTTTCGCCGCTGTTGGTCGAAGGTTCGGAAGACAATATCAAGGTAACGACGCCGGCCGACTTCGCCCTGGCGGAATTCCTGTCAGGGAGAACTCGGTGATGCGTATTGGCCAGGGCTTCGACGTCCACGCGTTTGGCGACGGCGACCATGTGATGCTCGGTGGCGTGCGCGTGCCGCATAGCCAGGGCGTGCTTGCGCATTCCGACGGCGACGTCGTGCTGCATGCGCTCTGCGATGCCTTGCTCGGTGCGCTGGCGCTCGGCGATATCGGCAAGCATTTTCCGCCGTCCGACGAGAAGTGGCGGGGTGCGGACAGCCGTTCGTTCGTCCGCGCCGTACGCGATCTTCTCGCCGAGCGCGGTTACGAGCTCGGTAACGCCGACATGACCGTGATCTGCGAGGCGCCGAAGGTCGGTCCGCACGCGCAGGCCATGCGGGCGATCATCGCCGAGGATCTCGGTGTCGACATCGACCGTATCAGCATCAAGGCGACGACGACGGAAACCCTCGGTTTCACCGGTCGTCGCGAAGGCATCGCGGCGCTGGCCACCGTGCTGGTGCTGCGCGCATGAGCGAGGCCGAACCGCGCACCTCGACGCCCCGCCTGCACGACAGGCTCGAGGCGATCACCGAGTTGCTGCGGCGCCGGGAAGACCTGCTCGAGTACGCGGGTGCGGCACCCAACGACGACGAGACCGCGCTCGGCGCGACCGATGCGGAGCTCCAGTCACGCCTGGATGAACTGCATCCGGCGGATCTCGCCGACGTGCTCGAATCGCTGCCGCTGGAAGATCGCCTCGCGGTCTGGCAGCGCGTGCGTTCGGACCGGGACGGCGAGATCCTGCTGGAAGTCTCCGACTCGGTGCGCGAAGCGCTGATCGCGGACATGGACGACAGCGAGATTCTCGCCGCCGTCGAGCCGCTCGACGCGGACGAGCTCGCCGACCTCGTCGACGACCTGCCGACCGACGTGCTGCCCGAGCTCATGGCCAGCCTCGACGCGCAGGAGCGCGAACGCGTGCAGGCCGCCATGTCCTTCGAGGACGACCAGGTCGGCGCGTTGATGGACTTCGACATGGTCACCATCCGCGAGGACATCAGCCTCGAGGTGGTGCTGCGCTACCTGCGTCGGTTCGAAGAGCTGCCCGCGCAGACGGATAAGCTGTTCGTCGTCAATTCGGAGAACGTGCTCACCGGCGTGCTGCCCTTGCACTGGCTGCTGGTGAACTCGCCGGACAAGATGGTTCACGAGATCATGGCGCCCGACGTCAATACGTTCCGTCCGGAAGACGACGCGTACGACGTCGCCCAGGCGTTCGAGCGCTACGACCTCGTCACGGCGCCGGTCATCGATCATCAGCAGCGCCTGATCGGCCGTATCGCCGTGGACGCGATGCTCGACTTCATCCGCGAGGAAAGCGAGACCGAAGCCCTGTCGCGCGGCGGTCTGCGCGAAGAAGAAGACATCTTCGCCTCGGTATGGAAGTCCGTGCGCAATCGCTGGGCGTGGCTGGCGATCAACCTGATCACGGCCTTCATCGCCTCCCGGGTGATCGGCCTGTTCGAACACTCGATCGAAAAGCTCGTCGCGCTCGCGGCACTGATGCCTATCGTCGCGGGCATCGGCGGCAATTCCGGGAACCAGACCATCACCATGATCGTCCGCGCCATGGCGCTGGAGCAGGTGGGTCCGTCGCAGGCCAAGCGTCTGTGGCGCAAGGAGCTCGGCGTCTCGCTGATCAATGGTGTCGTCTGGGGCGGTTGCATCGGCGTGGTCGCATGGCTGCTCTACGGCAGCGTGTCGCTCGGTCTGGTGATGACCTCGGCCATGACACTCAATCTTCTTCTCGCCGCGTTCATGGGGGTCGGTATCCCGATGCTCATGACCAGACTCGGCCGCGATCCGGCGCTGGGCTCCAGCGTGCTGATCACGGCGGTGACCGACAGCGGCGGCTTTTTCATTTTCCTGGGGCTGGCGACGATTTTCCTGCTCTGAAGGCCCGAACATGACAGACCATAACGAACTTCCCTACGCCTACGGCGAACCGCCGTTGCGCGGTCGCCTGCGCTCCGCGCCCGAGGATTTCTTCGTCGAGGAAATCCTCGGTTACGAAGCCGACGGTGCGGGCGAGCATGCGTTTCTCGTCGTCGAGAAACGCGGTCAGAACACCGAGTGGGTGGCCCGCGAGCTGGCGAAGTTCGCCGGTATCCAGGCGATGAACGTCGGCTATGCGGGCATGAAGGACCGTCACGCCGTGACGCGCCAGGTGTTCACGGCACATCTGCCGGGCAAGGCCGATCCGGACTGGTCGGCGTTTCCGCACGAGGACGTGACGATCGTCTCGGCCGCGCGTCACTCGCGCAAGATCAAGCGCGGTGCCCTGCGTGGAAACCGCTTCGTCCTGGTGCTGCGCGAGATCGAGGGCGATCGCGCCGCCGCCGATGCGCGTCTGACGGAGATCGCCGCGCGTGGCGTGCCCAATTACTTCGGTGAGCAGCGTTTCGGCCTGGGTGGCAACAACGTCGAGCAGGCGAAGGCGATGTTCGGCGGTCGCCGCGTGGATCGCGACAAACGGTCGATCCTGCTTTCCGCCGCACGCTCGCACATCTATAACGGCGTGCTCGCCGAGCGTGTCCGCAAAGGGCAGTGGGACACGCCGATGGACGGCGAGATCTGGTCCCTCGATGGCTCGCGCTCGTGGTTCGGGCCGGAGCCGTTCAACGAGACGCTGGCCGAGCGGTTGGGACGTTTCGACATCCATCCGTCCGGACCGTTGTGGGGCGATGGTGAGCCGCCGACCACCGAGGCGGTCGGTGAGCTGGAGCGTTCGGTCGCCGCGCGGGATGACGTCCTCGTCAGGGGACTTGCGGGTGCGCGCTTGGATCAGGAGCGCCGGGCGCTGCGTCTGATGCCGCGCGACCTGACGTGGCGCTGGCTGGACGACGGCGCGCTGGAAGTGTCGTTCGGGCTGCCGGCCGGGGCGTATGCGACCACCGTGCTTCGGGAAGTGGCGGTGACCTCGTAACCCGGGTCACCCCTTCAACAACACCACCACCGCGCCGGTCCCACCCTGTGCCGGCCTCGCCGAAGCGAACGCCACCACATCGTCCCGTCGCCGCAGCAGCCGGTCGGTCAGCCCTTTGAGCACCGGCCCCGCCGCCTTCGACCGCAGTCCCTTCCCATGAATGATCCGCACACAGCGGATTCCGTCGTGCCGGCACTCGGCCAGAAACTCGGCAATGGTCAGCTGCGCGGCGGCGGCGTTCATCTGGTGCAGGTCCACCTCCGCCTGGATGCTGAATTGCCCGCGCTTCAGCTGCTTCAGCAGTTTCGGCGGATAGCCGTCGCGAAGGTAGGATAGTTCCTCACCCACCTCCAGGTCCGCCGGGTCGTAATCGAACAGCATCGAATCCGCGGGCACCGCGGCTTCGTCCGCGTCGCGCATGTGCGGATGCGGCGCCGGCCGGGGGCGCTCTGGCACGGGCTCGACGGGCGCCATGGGCCGAACGTCGCCGATCGCCTCGCGAAACAGCTGGCTGTCGTCCTCATTGACCGTGGGCGAGCGTCGCTTCATGTCTCACATCCTAGCGGCCTTTCGTGAATCCCGCTGCCCGGTCCGGTAGACTTGGGCGGTCGGGCGGCTCTCGTTTCAGCTGTGGCCGCCGTACCCGTTTTTCGATCTGGATCAGCATGCAAGTTCTGGTTAGCAACGACGACGGCGTGGAGGCTCCGGGCATCCGGGTCCTCGCCGGGCGTCTGGGCGAGTTCGGCGCGGTGACGGTCGTCGCGCCCGACCGCGATCGCTCCGGGGCGAGCAATTCGCTCACCCTCGATGCGCCGATCCGTGCGCAGCGTCTCGAAAATGGCTTCTACCGTGTCGCCGGCACGCCGACCGATTGCGTGCATCTGGCGCTCTCGGGTCTGCTCGATCATGAGACCGACATCGTCGTCTCGGGCATCAACAACGTCGCCAATCTGGGCGATGACGTCATCTACTCCGGTACCGTCTCCGCGGCGATGGAGGGGCGCTTCCTTGGCTTGCCCGCCATCGCGGTCTCCCTGGTGACGGGCGAGGGCACCGGCCGGCATTTCGATTCGGCCGCGAGCGCCGTGCTCATGCTGATGCAGCGCCTGATCGTCGATCCGCTGCCTGCCGACACCATTCTCAACGTCAACGTACCCGATCTCCCCTGGGAAGCCATCCGGGGTTTCGAAGTGACCCGCCTCGGCCGTCGCCATCGCGCCGCTCCGGCGATCCGCGGCGAGGATCCGCGTGGTCGCACCCTGTGGTGGATCGGTCCGCCGGGAGAAATCGACGATGCCGGCCCGGGCACCGATTTCGACGCCGTGCGCCGGGGCTTCGTTTCGGTGACGCCGATCCACACCGACCTGACGCGCTTTCAGGCACTGGAGAAAGTGAGCAGCTGGATGCTGTCGCTCTCCTCGGCGATGGACAGCGAGGAGGCGGCCTGATGGTGAACCTGCACGCCCTTCCTCCTTCCGCGCTGCGCGGCGAAGGCATGACCTCGCAACGGGCGCGCGATCGTCTCGTCGCCAGGCTGGTGGAGGAGGGCATTCGCGACGAGCGCGTCCTGGAAGTAATCCGCCAGCTCCCGCGGCATCACTTCATCGATCAGGCGTTGCACTCGCGCGCCTATGAGAACACCGCGCTGCCCATCGGCCACGGCCAGACCATTTCGCAGCCGTGGATCGTCGCGCGCATGACGGAAGCGCTGATCGAGCACGGCGTCCCCGAACGCGTGCTCGAGATCGGCACCGGTTCGGGTTACCAGGCCGCCGTGCTCGCCGGCATCGTGCCGACCGTTTACACCGTCGAGCGGATCGAAGAGCTGCTGCGTCAGGCGCGCCGCCGGTTCCGCCAGCTGGGTATCGAGAACCTCCGCTCGCGCCACGACGACGGCAAGCTGGGCTGGGAGTCCGACGCACCGTTCGACGCCATCATCCTGACCGCCGCGGGCGATCGCGTACCGGCGAAGCTGCTCGATCAGCTCAAGCCGGGCGGGGTACTGGTCGCGCCGGTCGGTAGTCCGAGCCAGCAGCTGCTGCTCCGCCTGCGCAAGGGCGACGACGGTGAGGTCGTGCGCGAAGAACTCGGCGCGGTGAGTTTCGTTCCGCTGCTCGGCGGCATCGGCTGATGCCCTCACACCATAAGGGAAACCGCTGAATGCGGATGTTTTCATCGCTCTACGAGCGCGCCATCGTCTGGGCACGCCATCGTCACGCGGTCCGCTACCTCGCGGGACTTTCGTTCGTCGAGGCCTTCATCTTTCCGGTGATGCCCGAGGTGATGCTCGCGCCGATGATGCTGGCCGAGCCGCGCAAGGCTTTCCGCCTCGCTAACTGGAGCCTGCTGTTTTCGCTGCTGGGTTCGCTGGTCGGCTACATGCTCGGCCACTACGCCTTCGAAGCGCTGAAGCCGCTGCTCGAGTCGATGCACCTCCTGGCGCCCATCATGACGGGCGTGGGCAACCTGCAGAAGGACATGGAGGCGCACTCGTTCGGGCTGTACATCGTGCTCGCCATGGCCGCGTTGCAGCCCGTGGTGCCGATGAAGTTCGTCACCTGGGCCTCGGGCATCGTCGGTGTGCCCCTGCTGCCCTTCCTGCTGTGCATGCTGATCGGTCGCGGCAAGCGCGTCTGGCTGCTGGCGCTGCTGATCCGCATCTTCGGCGAGCGTGCCGAAAAGATGCTCCGCAAACACATCGAGTGGATAGGTTGGGCTGTTATCGTGGCGGTCGTCCTCCTGGCCGTCTGGTGGTTCCTGTTGCGATGAGTGACCGAGAAAGGAAATCCGCGATGCTCATGACCCGTCCGCTGGCCCTGGCCGTCGTGCTGGGCATGGCTGTGGCTCTTTCCGCCTGCGCGCCGACCCGTACCGTGGTCGTGACCCGCTCACCGGGTGGTTACGGTCCGGCGCACGCCGCCACGTCGCCGTCGCCGCCTCCGGGTGGGAGCTACCGCGTCGTCAAGGGCGATACGCTTTACAGCATCGCATTCCGGAACAAGGTCGATTTCCGCGATCTGGCCGGCTGGAACGGTATCGCCTCGCCGTACACCATCTGGCCGGGGCAGGATCTTCGCCTGTCGCCGCCAGGCCATGAGAATGCACCGGCTTCGTCGCACGCCGCTCCGCCGGTGGTCGTTGCCGTGCCGCCGCCTGCCGGGCATCCGGCGCCGGCTTCACCGCCACCGCCCGTGCAGCCGACCAGGCCCGCCTTCGAGAATGTGACCGCCGCCGAGTCGGCTCCGCCGTCCGTGCCGGCGCCGGCGACGACCACCAATACGCCGGTGGTCGTGGCGGGTAAGCCTGGTGAGTCGCTCGTGCCTCCGGCGCCGAGGCCTTCCGCTCCCGCTGCCGCTCCGGCGCCGGTCGAAAACCCGCCGGCGGCCACGCCGATCGTCACCAGCGGCGCGACGCGCAGTGCGGGCGGCATCAACTGGCGCTGGCCGGCCGACGGCACGCTGATCAAGAAATTCGCGTCGGGCGATGCCATCCCCGGCATCGAGGTCGCCGGCAAGTCGGGCGATCCGGTGCGCGCGGCCGCCGACGGTGTCGTGGTGTATAGCGGCAATGGACTGGTCGGTTACGGCGAGCTCGTCATCATCAAACACAGCGACAGCTTCCTCTCCGCCTATGGGCACAACCGGAAGCGGTTGGTGAAGGAAGGCGAGAAGGTGAAGGCGGGGCAGTCGGTGGCCGAGATGGGCTCGTCGGGTGCGACGCGCGACGAACTGCAGTTCCAGATCCGGCGGGATGGCAATCCGGTCGATCCGTTGCAGTATCTGCCGGCTAAGTAGGGCGCCTTACCTCGTACGCCTGGAGGTGCGCGAACGCCACCTCCAGCATCGGCGCGGCGATGCCCGCATCCCGCGCCCGCGTCAGCATGTCGCCGACGATGTGATCGGCTTCGACCCGCTGCCCCGACTCCAGGTCGCGCAGCATCGAGGCCGTCAGCGGAGAGCCCTCCTGCGTGAGCGTCTTCCAGGCGAACGAGCGTGCGGTGTCGGGCACGGCATGGCCCGAGGCGCGCGCCACCATCAGGCACTCCTCGTACATGCGCTCGATCAGCTGGCGGCCGTCGTTGGTGGCGACGATGTCGCCGATGCTTGCACGGAACAGACAAGTCGCGCCGGCGAGCGTCGTCAGGAAGGAAAACTTCGCCCACATGTCGCGGTGGATGTCCGTCGAGTGAGCGTGGTCGACCCCGGCGGCGGTAAAGGCCTGCGCCAGGGCATCGCAACGGTTGTCATGCGCCTGGCCGTCACGTTCGCCGAAAGTGACCGAGGCGGCGTTGCCGAAGTGCAGAACCTCGCCGTGCGGACCCTTCGCCGCGCTGATGAAGCAAAGTCCGCCAATGACGGCGTCCGGCCCGAAGCGACGGTCGAGCGTCGGGTAATGCGCCAGACCGTTCAGGATCGGAAGGAGGGCGGTCCGGGGACCCACGGCCGGATCGATGGCCTCGATGGCGGAATGCAGGTCATACGCTTTGCAGGAAAGCAGGACGATATCGAACGCGCCCGCGTTGCCGACCGTTTCGGCGGTGACCGTTGCGACGTTCACCGTCGCGTCGCCGAGCGGGCTGCGAATCACCAGTCCCTGTTCGCCCAGTACGCGCTCGCGCTCGGGGCGGACGAGAAAAGTGACATCGGAGCCGGCCTGTGCGAGCCGGCCCCCGAAGTAACCGCCGGTCCCGCCGGCGCCGAGGACCAGGAGTCGCATGAGGTTCAGACCTTGGGAAGGATGAAGGCGGCCAGGACCTTGCGGCCCTCGCCAGCCAGCAGGCTGTAAGTTCGGGCGGCCGATCCGTTGGTCATGGCTTCGACGCCGATACCTTTCTTCAGCAGTCCCGCCATGAAGGCGGCCGGCGGAAACACCTGGCGCTCGCCGGTACCGAGCAGGACGAGCTCGGGGCCGAGGGCGACGAAGGTCTCGACATCGTCGGCGGTAAGCTGGCTCGCGTCGCTCACGGCCCAGTCCTCGACCACCCGTTCGGGCGTCAGCAGGAAGCTCGTACGGAAGTCGCGGTCGACCACGGTGACCGTGCCGGGGCCAACCCGGCGCACGAACAGGTACTCACCCGGGTGTTCGAACGAGAGATCCATGGGGTTTACCGGGGCAGGGCGAGCTTCGGATCCTGTTCGTTACGGCGGAACAGGACGACGATGTGGCCGATTTCCTGGACGTTCTCGGCACCGGTCTGGCCCGACAGGAAGGCGATCTGAGCCTGGCGCTCGTCCTTGTCGCCGCCGGAAAGCTTCACTTTCACGAGCTCGTGGATATCCAGGGCCTGGGCGAGCTCCTTGGCGACGGCTTCGGTCGCGCCCTTGTTGCCGAGCAGGATGACCGGCCGCAGGTCGTGGGCGAGGCTACGGAGATATCGGCGCTGTGTAGGGGAAAGCGACATTGCGTTCAGGTTCGATGTGCGGCGGATAGGCGGCAAAGGGTATCATGCAAGGCCCGCTCCTTATTAAGAATCCGGCAAAAGCCCATGGCACGCAGCAAGACCAGCTCCCGTTGGCTTAAAGAGCACTTCGACGATCCTTACGTCAAGAAGGCTCAGGCCGAGGGGGCGCGTTCGCGCGCCATCTACAAGCTCGAAGAGCTGATCGAGCGCGACCGCCTGATCAAGCCCGGCATGACCGTGGTCGATCTGGGCGCCGCCCCGGGCGGCTGGTCGCAGCTGGCCCGCCAGCGCCTGGGCGACACCGGCAAGGTCATCGCCATGGACATCCTGCCGATGGCCAGCCTGGCCGGGGTCGAGTTCATGCAGGGCGATTTCCGTGAGGAATCGGTCCTGCGCGAGCTGGAATCCATGCTTGGCGGCCAGAAGGTCGATCTTGTCCTGTCGGACATGGCCCCCAATATGTCCGGTGTGGCACTGGCGGATCAGATCCGCGCGATGGACCTTTGCGATCTCGCCCGTGAGTTCAGCCTCGAATGGCTGAAGCCGGGCGGGTCGTTTCTCGTGAAGCTGTTCCAGGGCGTGGGATTCGACGAGTACCTCAAGACCTTGCGCGCTGACTTCAGTCGCGTGACGATGCGTAAACCGAAAGCCTCCCGCGCACGTTCGCCGGAGGTGTATGCACTGGCGACCGGACTGAAGTCCGCGACCCGGCAACCAGGCGAGAACCGCGCATGAATGAGATGGCAAAAAATCTGTTGCTCTGGCTGATCATCGCGGTGGTCCTCCTGACCGTGTTCCAGACCTTCAACCCGCACGGCGGATCGTCACAGGACATGTCCTACACGACCTTCGCCCAGCAGGTCGATAACGGGAACGTCGCCAGCGGCACCATTACGTCGACGGCACCTCCGACCATCACCGGCAAACTGAAAGACGGCGGTTCCTACCGGACCGTCGTACCGGTGGTCGGCCTGTCGACCAGCGACCTGGTCAAGCAGATGCGCGACAAGGGCGTCGAGCTGCGCCAGGAGCCGGCCGATAACGGCTTCTCCCTTCTGGGGCTGGTCTTCAACTGGCTGCCCATCATCATCTTCGTCGCCGTCCTGATCTGGTTCATGCGACAGATGCAGGCCGGCTCGGGCGGTCGCGGTGCCATGAGCTTCGGACGCTCCCGCGCCAAGCTTCAGGGTGAGGACCAGGTCAAGGTCAACTTCACCGACGTCGCCGGCTGCGACGAGGCGAAAGAAGAGGTGGGCGAGCTGGTCGAGTTCCTCCGTGACCCCGGCAAGTTCCAGAAGCTGGGCGGCAAGATCCCCCGCGGCGTGCTGATGGTGGGTCCGCCCGGTACCGGTAAGACGTTGCTGGCGAAGGCCATCGCGGGCGAAGCCAAGGTGCCGTTCTTCTCGATTTCCGGTTCGGACTTCGTCGAGATGTTCGTCGGCGTGGGCGCGAGCCGCGTGCGCGACATGTTCGAGCAGGCCAAGAAGCACGCTCCCTGCATCATCTTCATCGACGAAATCGACGCCGTCGGTCGCCATCGCGGCGCCGGCATGGGCGGCGGTCACGACGAGCGCGAGCAGACCCTCAACCAGCTGCTTGTCGAGATGGACGGCTTCGAGGGTACCGAAGGCATCATCGTCATCGCCGCCACCAACCGTCCCGACGTCCTCGATCCCGCGCTGCTGCGTCCGGGCCGTTTCGACCGCCAGGTGGTGGTCGGCCTGCCGGACGTGAAGGGTCGTGAGCAGATCCTCAAGGTCCACATGCGCAAGGTGCCGACAGCGGCCGATGTCGAAGCGATGGTCATCGCGCGCGGCACGCCCGGGTTCTCCGGCGCCGACCTGGCCAACCTGGTCAACGAGGCCGCACTGTTCGCGGCGCGCGAGAATGCCCGCGAAGTCCGCATGAGCCACCTCGATCGTGCGCGCGACAAGATCCTCATGGGCTCCGAGCGTCGCTCGATGGCCATGAACGACGAAGAGAAGAAGCTGACCGCTTACCACGAGGCCGGCCACGCCATCATCGGCCGCCTGGTGCCCGAGCACGATCCTGTCTACAAGGTCACCATCATTCCGCGCGGTCGCGCGCTCGGTGTGACCATGTATCTGCCCGAAGGCGATCGCTACAGCATGAACAAGGTCGCGATCGAATCGCAGCTCTGCTCGCTGTACGGCGGCCGCGTCGCGGAAGAGGTCATCTTCGGCCACGACAAGATCACCACCGGTGCCTCCAACGACATCGAGCGCGCCACCAAGATGGCCCGCAACATGGCCACCAAGTGGGGCTTGTCGGACGAGCTCGGTCCGGTGATGTACGGCGAGGAAGAGGACGAGGTCTTCATCGGTCGCTCCGTCACGCAGCACAAGAGCGTCTCCAACGAGACCGCGCGCAAGATCGACGAAGTGGTCAGGACGATCCTGGATCGCGCTTACGCGCGCAGCAAGGACCTTCTGACGACGAACATCGACAAGCTGCACCGTATGGCCGAAGCACTGTTGCTCTACGAGACCATCGATGCGCGCCAGATCGACGACATCATGAACGGTCGTGAGCCGGGTCCGCCGGCCGACTGGCAGAAGCCGGGTTCGACCCCGCCGCCACCGCCGCGCGACGCGGGCCCGGCACCGGACAAAGTCGGTAAACCGGCGACGCAGCTGTAAAAGAGAAGGGCGGCCCATGGCCGCCCTTCTTCATTCGGACGGCTATTTGAACTGCGTGTTACCGATTCGAGAAAAAAAGATGCAGAAAAGGGTTGACGCACAGCTCCGATATCTGAATAATTCCGCTTCTCGACACGGCGCCAACGCTTCGCAGCGGAAGTCGCCGGGTTAAAGGTTTAAAGTGTGCGCCCGTAGCTCAGTTGGATAGAGTACCAGGCTACGAACTTGGTGGTCGGGAGTTCGAATCTCTCCGGGCGCACCATCTTTAAGCGGTAAGCCGGCGCGGTACATGCGCGACGGTAGCGGTAGTTGAAAGTGTGGTGTGTTCATACGGATTGACGGGCTTGAGTTAGACCCGTAACATTTGAAGGCTTCACCCCGGGTCATCGGGATGCAGCTTAGAAGTTCGGGGTATAGCTCAGTCTGGTAGAGCGCCAGCTTTGGGAGCTGGATGTCGGGGGTTCGAATCCCTCTGCCCCGACCAATTGGCGTTCTACGTACAGTGCCTGCGCCTGTAGCTCAACCGGATAGAGCATCGGCCTTCTAAGCCGACGGTTGCAGGTTCGATTCCTGTCGGGCGCGCCAGATCGTGTTTTATGGTGGGCGTAGCTCAGCTGGTTAGAGTACCGGATTGTGATTCCGGATGTCGTGGGTTCGAGTCCCATCGTCCACCCCACTTTTAGTGTGGTTTGCAAGTTTAAAACGGGCCGTTAGCTCAGTTGGTAGAGCAGTTGACTCTTAATCAATTGGTCGTAAGTTCGAATCTTACACGGCCCACCAATTTGAATCAGGCACTTAGAGAAATCTAGGTGCCTTTTTCTTATGTGCGATATTTCACGTGCTCGCGACTGTCTCGGGCCAGGACGGATACCCGATGATCATTCAAGACCAGTCGTCTCAGCGCCGCGCCCGGCGAGCACTACCGGCATGGGCGCTCGGCGCCGTGGTCGCCGTGTACATCCTCGCCGTGCTGAATCGTGGCTTGTGGACGGAGCTGCACGCGGCTCTGGCAGCATCGCAGGGCATACAAGGATTCTGGGCCCTCAGCGTGACAGTTTGCTGTCGGCTGGTTGGCAATCTGGTTCTGACGCTCGCTCTGGTCATGTGGCCGCGTATCGGTAAAGCGCTGCTTGCCGTGTTGATTGTTATCTCCGCCGCGAGCGCCTTCTACGCCGACACCTTCGGCGTGCGCCTCAACGAAGAAATCATCCAAAGCATTTTCGAGACGCAGCGCGCCGAAGCGATGGCGATGATCACAACTGGATCGGTGACATGGATCGCGCTGTTCGGCGTGCTGCCCGCCGTCCTCGTTCTGCTCGTGCCCGTGCGTTTCATGCCAGTCTGGCGAAGCCTCAGCTGGCGTGCCGTCATCGTGCTGGTCGCCGCCGCGCTGATGCTCGTGCCGCCCATGTTGATGGGTCGCACCTATGTCTACTTCGAGCGTAATCACCGCACGATGTACGAGGTCTTCAATCCCTACGCGGCACTCAGCGGCACGTTTCACTACCTGCAGCGCGATGTGTTCCGTCGCAAGAGGGTGATGGTGCCGATCGGCACCGACGCGACGCTGCCGCCGACGGATGCGTCCGTCGCTCCTCGCAAGCGTGTTGTCGTGCTGGTGGTGGGCGAGACGGCGCGCGCGGAAAATCAGTCGCTGCAGGGTTATGCGCGCGACACCAATCCCGAGATGAAGCGGGCGGGCGCGATCTATTTCAGCGACGCGTGGTCGTGCGGCACGGCGACGACGGTGTCGGTCCCCTGCATGTTCTCGGACATGACGCGCGCGAAGTTCGATAAGCCGGTCGCCAAGTCACACTGGAATGCGCTGGATGTGCTTCAGCACGCCGGCGTGGACGTGTTCTGGCGCGACAACGATGAAGGCTGCAAGGACGTCTGCGCCCGAGTGCCCAACGATGACCTGACCAATGCCAGGGTCGCGGGTCTGTGCGACGCGGATGGTTGCGTCGACGAAGTGTTGCTGGCGGACCTGCCTGAGCGTCTGGCGAAGATGCGCTCACCCGCGTTGCTGGTGCTGCACATCAAGGGTAGCCACGGACCGTCTTACTTCCAGCGTTATCCGGCCGCGTTCAATGTCTTCAAACCCGGCTGCGAGACCGCCGAAGTGCAGACGTGCACCTATGCGCAGACGGTGGCGAGCTACGACAACACCATTCTCTACACCGACCATATCCTTGGCCGGGTCGTGGACACGCTGAAGGCCGCGCCCGACATCGACAGCGCGATGATGTACCTGTCCGATCACGGCGAGTCGCTGGGTGAGCACGACATCTATCTCCATGGCGCGGACTGGGATACGGCCCCCACACAGCAGAAGCACATCCCGATGCTGATGTGGTTCTCACCCGGCTGGGTAAGCGACACGGGCATGCGGCTGGAGTGCCTCAATCAGCGACGCGTGCAGCCGGCCAGTCAGGACAACCTGTTCCATACCTTGCTGGGCTTCTTCGGCACGCGCACGTCGGTGTACAAGCCGGAGCTCGACCTGCTTTCCGGCTGCCGCGGCTGAGTCGGTAGACCTGCGTCCTGCGGGCGCCTAGAATGGCGCCGCGAGCGAGAGTGGCGGAATTGGTAGACGCACCAGATTTAGGTTCTGACGGGGTAACCCGTGGGGGTTCGAGTCCCCCCTCTCGCACCAGTCCGAAATTCGTTGATTCACCGGCTGGCACGATGATGGGCGATGGTTCCGCACCGATCAATGACGCCCGGGTTCACGCGTCGGCGCGCGTACGCCGCGCAACCACCGTTCCCAGCATCGCCAACACCACCGTAATCGCGAAGTTCGCCGCAAACGCCGCCACGTGCGAGACGTTGAGCAGCGCCGCGAACAGCGTACCTCCGACCGCCAGTGTCGTCGCCACCATCAACGACTCGCACAGTTGCAACGCCGAACTGTTCTTTCCCTGCTCGTGCTCCGCGGACATCGACAACGCGAGTACGGAAACCGTCCCGTAAAGCATTCCCATGCCCAGCCCGGTAATCAGCCAGCCGGCAACGGCGGCAGGCACAGGCATCCATTCGAAGATACCGAGCGACGCGACGATGCTGCCGATCACCATCAGCGCAGTGCCGCGAGTGAGTAAAGTCTGCCGCGAAATCTTCGCGTAGTGGCCCTGGTACCACGATCCGGAAAACCAGCCGATCGCGCCGACACTGATCGCAAGCCCGGACCACATCGGTGACAGCCCATGCTGCTGCGAGAACACGAGCGGAAGAAATGCCTCGGCGCCGAAGAACGCCGAAGCGGCAATGCCACGCAAGGCGACGACCGCAGGCAACCCTCTCGCAGCCCGCAAGGTGCCGGGTGGCAGCAACCGGCGCCCGCAGAAGAAGAGCAGTGCGAGTGACGGCAACATCAGCGCGACAGCGAGCAGGCCGTGCTCCTGACCCGACACGAACAGCAGGCACGCCCCCAGGGACGCCCCGACCGCATTGAGCATGCGTCCCGAGGTATCCGACGGTGTGCCGGACGGCGCCGGCAGCGAGCGCAAGGCACCGCGTAACCCGAGGGCGGCCGGTAACGCGAGCAGCGGCACGGCGAGGAACACCCAGCGCCAGCCGATGTGCTCGACGATCGCTCCGCTCACCGCCGGACCGATGAGCGCAGGCACGACCCAGCCAGCTGAGAACGAGGCGAACACCTGCGGCCGCATAGACTCCGGGTAAAGGCGGCCGACGATGACGTAGAGGGCAGGGGACAGGCAGCCGGCACCCAGGCCCTGGACGAGTCGTCCGACGAGGAGCATCGGCATGTTCTGAGCCGATCCGGCGATAAGCAGCCCAATCACGAAGCCGACCAGTCCCGTCCACATGGCGGGCGCCGGCCCACGCCGATCGCTCCAGCGGCCCGACAACGTCATGCCGATGACGCTGGTCGCCAGAACGCCACCGAAGGCGAGGGCATAGGCGCGCAGTCCGTCCAGTTCGCGGGCGACCGTCGGCATCGCGGTCGTGACGGCCAGCGCCTCGAAGGCGATAAGCGAAATCAGACAGACCATGCCGAGCGTGGCGGCGCGGTATCGCGGGCTGAGGATGCCGTCGACCTGGGGAAGGGTTTCGGCGGGAGTGAGATGGGGGTCGGAGGTTCCCACGTGCATGCTGGCTTCCTTGGGGGTGGGGAGTGTCGCACGCTTGCGCGGCGGTCCCGGAGAGGCGCAGGATGCGACCTCAACTAACGTTTAGGTCAAGTGGATGCGCGAGCTGAGTGTGGGGGAGGTGGCCAGGCGCGGCGGTGTCGCGGTGTCGGCCCTGCATTTCTATGAGCGGAAAGGGCTGATCCGGAGCCTGCGTACCTCGGGCAACCAGCGCCGGTTTTCCGCGGACGTCCTGCGCCGGATCGCGGTCATCCGGGTCGCCCAGCGGGTAGGCATCCCCCTGGAGGCCGTCCGTCAGGCCTTTGCGACACTCCCGGATGAGCGAACGCCGACGCGCGACGAGTGGGCGACGATGTCGGCGGCCTGGCGTGAGGAACTCGAGGGAAGAATCTCGCAACTGCTTAATCTGAAAGACAAACTGGCGGACTGTATCGGCTGCGGCTGTCTTTCGCTGACGGCATGCGCTCTCGCCAATCCGGGAGACTCACTGGCCTCGGAAGGCGGCGGCCCGAGGCGCTGGAGCCCCGGCTGATGCAGGTTGCGGCGGTGTAAGGGCAAAACGTAGAATGGGCAGTCATTTGCGGGGTTTTTCGCCGCCGGGGATCAAGGTCGCGGCGACGAGCCCGACATTCGCGGTGAATCCCATATCGTTTTAGTGGTTTCAGGAGAGGTCATGCAGGTTTCGGTTGAGAATGTCGGCAAGCTCGGGCGCAAGCTCACGGTGAAGTTCCCGGCGGAGCGCCTCGAGTCGCAGGTCAGCGAGCGCATCGCGGAGATGGGTCGCACGGTGCGTCTGAAGGGCTTCCGTCCGGGCAAGGTGCCCACCAACGTGATCAAGCAGCGCTTCGGCGCGCAGGTCCGTGGTGAGGCGCTCTCCGAGCTGATCGGCAGCACCCTGCGCCAGGCCGTCGAGCAGGAGAAGCTCCAGCCGATTGCCAATCCGTCGGTCGACACCACGGGTAACCCCGAGAACGGCGAAATCGCCTACACGGCTACGTTCGAAGTGATGCCGGAGTTCCCGGCCATCGACGTCTCGACGATCGAAATCGCCCGCCCCAAGGCGGAGGTCAAGGACGCCGACATCGACAAGATGATCGAGACCCTGCGCACCCAGCGTCGCAGCTTCGACGAAGTATCGCGCGCCTCGAAAGACGGTGACTTCGTGATGTTCGAATACGCCGCCGAAGCCGGTGACTACCGCTTCCCGGCCGAAGGTCTCGAGCGTGCCGGCAGCGTGCTGGGCTCGGGCACCCTGTTCAAGGCGCTCGACGAAGCGCTGACCGGCCGTTCGGCTGACGAAGAGCTGGTCCAGGACGTCGCCTTCCCGGAAGACTTCCGTAACCCGGAGCTCGCCGGCAAGACCGCGAAGGTCACCTTCAAGATCATCAAGGTGCAGGAAGCCAACCTCCCGGCCGTCGACGCCGACTTCGTCAAGCTGTTCGGTGTGGCCGACGGCGACCTGGAAACCTTCCGCAAGGAAGTTCGCGCCAACCTCGAGCGCGAGCTCAAGGCCACGCTCATGGCCCGTCTCAAGTCCGAAGTGGCCGAGAAGCTGGCCGGCGCCTATCCGGACCTCGACGTGCCGGAACTGATGTCCGACGCCGAAGCCCGCAGCCTCGCCGCCGGCAACCTGCCGCGTGGCCAGGAGCCGAGCCCGCAGATGGTCGCCGAGGCCACTCCGTTTGCCCGCAAGCGGGTCGCCGCCGCGCTGCTCATGGGCGAGATCGCACGCAAGAACGAGATCCGGATCGATCGCAAGCGCATGGCTGAAATGCTCACGGCGATTGCCTCGACCTATGAAGAACCGGAAAAGGTCATTGAACTGTATAACGGTGATCCCCAACTGATGTCGGGACTGCAGAACCGCGTGATGGAAGATCAGGTGGCCGAGTGGGTGGCTGACAACGCCAAGTCCACCGACCAGGAACTGAGCTTCGACGAGGTGATGCGACCGATCGGCGCGTAAGCACCGATCTTCTTGCAACAGCCGGGCCCCACACGTTAGGAGAGACCACATGTCCATGGCTCCGATCCAGAATCTCAACCTGGTGCCCATCGTTGTCGAGCAGACCTCGCGTGGCGAGCGTTCGTACGACATCTATTCGCGTCTCCTCAAGGAGCGCATCATCTTCGCGGTCGGCCCGGTCGACGACTACATGGCCAATGTCATCGTCGCCCAGTTGCTGTTCCTGGAGTCCGAAAACCCGGACAAGGACATCAACCTGTACATCAACAGCCCCGGTGGTTCCGTTACCGCGGGTATGGCGATCTACGACACGATGCAGTTCGTGAAGCCGGACGTCAGCACCATGTGCATCGGCCAGGCCGCCTCCATGGGCGCCCTGTTGCTGGCGGCGGGCGCGGCGGGCAAGCGTTACTCGCTGCCGCATTCGCGCATCATGATCCACCAGCCCTGGGCTGGCGGCATCTCGGGGCAGGCCACGGACATCGAGATTCACGCCCGTGAAATCCTGACCATGCGCGAGCGTCTCAACGCCATCCTTGCCCACCACAGTGGCAAGACGGTCGAAGAGATCGCCCGCGACACCGAGCGCGACCGCTTCATGAGCGGCGCCGAAGCCCAGGCCTATGGCCTGATCGACTCGGTGCCCGATAAGCGTACCGTCGACACCGTCCGTTCGGCTTGATTTGAACGTATACGCTTGTGAAAACCGGCACTTCGCCCCTGATTCCAGGGGCGGAGTGCTGTGCTATTCTCAAAGCGCACCTGGATTCTCAGTAGGGCCCAAAGCATGAGCGACGAGCGGCAGAGCCGTTCCAACGACGGCGGAAAGATTCTTTATTGCTCCTTCTGCGGCAAGAGCCAGCATGAAGTGCGCAAGTTGATCGCCGGCCCCAGCGTGTTCATCTGCGACGAATGCGTTGAGCTGTGCAACGACATCATTCGCGAGGAACTGGAAGAAAAGGCGGCCTCCGGCCGGACCCAGCTTCCCAAGCCCCGCGAAATCATGGAAGCCCTCGACCAGTACGTGGTCGGCCAGACGCGCGCCAAGAAAGCGCTCTCCGTCGCGGTCTACAACCACTACAAGCGCATGGAATCGCGCCAGAAGAACGACGATGTCGAGCTGGGCAAGTCCAACATCCTCCTGATCGGTCCGACCGGTTCGGGCAAGACGCTGCTGGCGGAAACGCTGGCTCGCCTGCTCAACGTGCCGTTCACCATCGCGGATGCCACGACGCTGACGGAAGCCGGCTATGTCGGTGAAGATGTCGAAAACATCATCCAGAAGCTCCTGCAGAAGTGCGACTACGACGTCGAAAAGGCTCAGAGCGGCATCGTATACATCGACGAAATCGACAAGATCTCGCGTAAGAGCGAGAACCCGTCGATCACCCGCGACGTGTCCGGCGAAGGCGTTCAGCAGGCTCTGCTCAAGCTCATCGAGGGCACGCTCGCCTCGGTGCCGCCGCAGGGTGGTCGCAAGCATCCGCAGCAGGAATTCCTGCAGGTCGACACGCGCAATATCCTGTTCATCTGCGGCGGCGCCTTCGCCGGGCTGGACAAGGTGATCCAGCAGCGTTCGGAGACCACGGGCATCGGCTTCAAGGCCGAAGTCCGCTCCAAGGAACGCACCGAGAACGTCGGCAAGACGCTGTCGGAAGTCGAGCCGGCGGATCTGGTCCGTTTCGGTCTGATTCCCGAATTCGTCGGTCGCCTCCCGGTCGTGGCAACGCTCGACGAACTCGATGAGGCTGCCCTGGTGCAGATTCTCACCGAGCCGAAGAACGCGGTCACCAAGCAGTTCCGCAAGCTGTTCGATATGGAAGGCGCCGAGCTCGAGTTCCGCCCGGAAGCCTTGTCCGCCATTGCTCGTCGCGCGCTCAAGCGCAAGACCGGCGCACGTGGACTGCGAACCATTCTCGAACAGGTGCTGCTCGACACGATGTTCGAACTGCCGTCGCTGGAGCACGTCAGCAAGGTGGTGGTCGACGACGCCGTGATCGATGGCCAGGCCGAGCCGTACCTTATCTACCGCGGGAACCTGCAGCAGCAGAGGATCGCGGGCGAGGGTGGCGACGCCGCCTGACGTAACGGGCGTTACGTACACCGACGGCCCCGGCGTCACTGACGCCGGGGCCGTTTTTCTTTCGGCGTGCCGCTCTTGATCGGTCCTTCGCGAACCACCACTTGACGTGTATGGCGGCTCCGGCGCAGTGTCGGGGCGAGCCCAAAAAACTCTGAGGGAAACCCTAAGCACATGGCGAAGAATCGCAACCAGACCACGAGCGGATCCGAGCTGGACCTATTGCCGGTCCTGCCATTGCGTGACGTTGTCGTCTACCCGCACATGGTCATCCCGCTCTTCGTGGGACGCGACAAATCGATGCGTGCGCTCGAGCGGGCAATGGAAGGCGAGCGGCAGATCCTGCTCGTCGCCCAGAAGAGCCCCGACATCGACGATCCCTCGATCGGCGACCTGCATCAGGTCGGTACGCTCGCGGGCGTCCTGCAGCTGCTGAAGCTCCCCGACGGCACCGTGAAGGTGCTGGTCGAAGGGCAGTCGCGCGTGCAGATCGACGCCTTCGAGGACGAGGCCGGGATGATGAGCGGCCGCGCCCGCGTCATCGAGCCGATCTACAGCAAGAACGAGCGCGAGCTCGACGTCGTGTCGCGCTCGCTGGTCTCGCTGTTCGAACAGCTGGTCAAACAGAGCCGCAAGCTGCCGCCGGAGATTCTGGCGACGCTCTCGGGCATCGACGATCCGTCGCGTCTGGCCGACTCCATCGCCGCGCATCTTTCCGTGCGTATGGCCGACAAGCAGCGTGTGCTCGAAACCTCCGATGTCGGTGAGCGTCTCGAGTTGCTCATCGGCCTCGTCGATGGCGAGATGGACTTGCAGCAGGTCGAAAAGCGCATCCGCGGCCGCGTCAAGTCGCAGATGGAAAAGAGCCAGCGCGAGTACTACCTCAACGAACAGATGAAGGCCATCCAGAAGGAACTGGGTGAAGGCGACGAGGGCGTCAACGAAATCGAAGAGCTGCAGAAGAAGATCGACGCGGCGGGCATGCCCAAGGCCGTGCTCGCGAAAGCGCGCCAGGAATTCAACAAGCTCAAGCAGATGTCGCCGATGTCGGCCGAGGCCACCGTGGTGCGCAACTACCTCGACTGGGTAGTGGGCGTGCCGTGGAAGAAGCGCAGCAAGGTCCTCAAGGATCTGGCGCTCGCGCAGGAAACGCTCGACGCCGATCACTTCGGTCTGGAGAAGGTCAAGGACCGCATCCTCGAGTATCTCGCGGTGCAGCAGCGCGTGAACACGATGAAGGGCCCAATTCTCTGTCTCGTCGGTCCGCCCGGCGTCGGCAAGACCTCGCTCGGCCAGTCCATCGCCAAGGCGACGAACCGCAAGTTCGTGCGCATGAGCCTGGGTGGCGTTCGCGACGAAGCCGAGATTCGCGGCCATCGTCGTACGTACATTGGTTCGATGCCGGGGCGCATCGTGCAGAACCTCAACAAGGTCGGCACGAAGAATCCGCTGTTCGTCCTCGACGAAATCGACAAGATGTCGATGGACTTCCGTGGCGATCCGTCGTCGGCGTTGCTCGAAGTGCTCGATCCCGAGCAGAACAGCGCGTTCAACGATCACTACCTCGAAGTCGATCTCGACCTTTCGGAAGTCATGTGGATCGCGACCGCGAACTCGCTGAATATTCCGGGTCCGCTGCTCGATCGTATGGAGGTGATCCGTATTCCCGGTTACACCGAAGACGAGAAGCTCAACATCGCGCAGAAGTACCTGCTGCCGAAGCAGCTGAAGGCGAACGGCCTGAAGTCCGAGGAGCTGGGTATCGATGAAAGCGCACTGCGCGGCATCGTGCGTTACTACACGCGCGAGTCGGGCGTGCGTAATCTGGAGAGAGAGATCTCCAAGATCTGCCGCAAGGTGGTGAAGGAAATCGCGCTGGGTACGGTCCCGGCCAAGGCGAAGGCCAAGGTGCAGAAGGCGGCCGGCAAGGCGGCGAAGGGTAAGGCGCTCGCGCCGGATCTGGTCCGCGTCGATGCAGAAAACCTCGACCATTACCTCGGTGTGCGTCGCTTCGACTTCGGTCGCGCCGAACAGCAGAACGAAGTCGGCCTGGTCACGGGTCTGGCCTGGACGCAGGTCGGCGGCGACCTGCTCAGCATCGAAGCATCCGTGGTGCCGGGTAAGGGCCGCCTGGTCCATACCGGTCAGCTCGGTGACGTGATGAAGGAATCGATCCAGGCCGCGCTCAGCGTCGTGCGCGCACGCGTCGCGGGTCTCGGCATCGAACCCGACTTCCACGAGAAGCTCGATATCCACATCCACGTTCCCGAAGGCGCGACGCCCAAGGACGGTCCGAGTGCGGGTATCGCCATGGCCACGTCGCTCGTATCGGCGCTGACCAAGGTGCCGGTGCGCTCGGAAGTGGCGATGACCGGTGAGATCACGCTGCGCGGTCGCGTGCTGCCCATCGGTGGACTCAAGGAGAAGCTGCTTGCGGCGCATCGCGGCGGTATCACCACGGTGATCATTCCGGACGAGAACAAGAAAGATCTTGTCGACCTGCCGGAAAACATCACGAGCTCGCTGGACATCCACGCCGTCAAGTGGATCGACGAAGTGCTCGATCTCGCACTCGAGCGTCCGATCGGGCCCAGCAAGAAGGGCGCGGGCGAGGCCGGTGTCGACGTGGCGCCCGCGCCGGGTCGCAAGGGTAAGGGCAAGGGTTCGCCGTCGCTTACTCACTGATCGCCGGAGTGTTTCATCGCATACCAAAAGGGGGCGCGGGTCACCGTGCTCCCTTTTCGTTTTCGTCGTCCTGTCACGATCGCTTCGCGATAATCTTTTTTATGCATACCCGCTGAAAGCGTTGGTATTGCTCGTATTGCGGTAGGGGTAGGGCACTGGTATAAAGTCCGCTCCGCCATCGCCCGCGCCGCAAGGGCGCCCTGGATCGCGGGGTTGCTGAGTCATGCCACATGGTGAGATTCGTAACCTGACGTCTTCTCGCCAAGGATCGCCGTCCGGCGATTCGAATTACCTTTGAAGGGAGTTACGTAATGAATAAAACCGACCTGATCGCCGCCATTGCTGAAAAGGCTGAACTGTCGAAGGCCGACGCCGGCAAGGCGCTCGAAGGCCTGATCGAAGCGGTAAAGGACACCCTCAAGAAGGGTGAAGACGTTGCCCTCGTCGGCTTCGGCACCTTCAAGCTGCGCAGCCGCGCCGCCCGCACGGGCCGCAACCCGCGCACGAACGAAGAGATCAAGATCCCGGCGTCGAAGGTCCCGGCCTTCACCGCTGGCAAGGCGCTCAAGGATCACGTAAACTAAGCAGTCTTCCCCGTAAGGGGGTGCTTAGCTCAGCGGTAGAGCGTCGCCTTTACACGGCGCTGGTCGGGGGTTCGATCCCCTCAGCACCCACCAACGGGAAGTGGAGTGGTAGTTCAGTCGGTTAGAATGCTGGCCTGTCACGCCGGAGGTCGCGGGTTCGAGTCCCGTCCACTCCGCCATTGTCCGCAAAGGCGCCCGCGTGGCGCCTTTGCTTTATCTATCCGCCGGTGAGGACTTTTCCGGCGTAAACCTTGCGAGTCGCATCATGCTGCAAGCCCTCCGTAACAAGATCCATGGCTGGCCCGCCGCCATCGTCCTCGGTGTCTGCGTCTTCGCCGTCGCGTTCTTCGGTATCGAGTCGTACTTCGTCTCGCGCGTCGATACGTACGTCGCGAAGGTCGGTGACCACGAGATCTCGCAGCAGGAGTGGCAGGACCGCCTCAATGGTCTTCGCCAGCAGGCCGCACAGGATCCGAACTCGCCGTTCACCGCAGCGGATCTCGAGAAGCCCGAGCTCAAGCAGAAGGTGCTCGACGGCATGATCAGTCAGGCGCTGCTGCAGCAGGCCAACACCGATCTCGGTCTGACGGTCTCCGACGCCGCCGTGCGCACCACCATCGCCACCGATCCCGGCTTTCAGGTCAACGGGCAGTTCAGTCCCGAAGCCTATCGCGCGATCCTCTCCATGCAGGGCATGAGCCCCGCCATGTACGAGACCAAGGTCCGTACGTCGCTCGCCACGCAGATGATCCCGGAAGCGATTTCCGCAACCACGATCGTCAGCGAAGCCGACGTCGACAACTTCTTCCGTCTGCACGGCCAGCAGCGCGATCTGCGCTACGCCGTGCTGCCGCGTCCTTCCCTGACCGACGCCACCGTCGCGGATGCGGACATCGACGCGTTCTACAAGTCGCACATCGCCGACTACACCACGCCCGAGCAGGTCTCGGTGCAGTACATCGAAGTGAAGCAGGCCGACCTCAAGATCGGCGAGCCGACCGACGAGCAGCTTCACGAGCAGTACGACAAGAACAAGCAGCGTTACGCGCAGCCGGAGCAGCGCGAAGCGTCGCACATTCTCATCGACGTTCCGAAGAACGCCACGCCCGAGCAGCAGAAGGCCGCGCTCGAGAAAGCGAAGAAGATCGCCGCCGAAGCCACCCCGGAAAACTTCGCCAGGCTTGCCGCCGAGAACTCGGACGATCTGGGTTCGAAGCGCACCGGCGGCGATCTGGGCTGGCTGGAAAAGGGCGTCGCCAACGCGGCGTTCGATACCGCCCTGTTCGGCCTGAAGAAGGGCGAGATCACCAAAGAGCCGATTCTCTCGCCGGAAGAGGGCTATCACATCATCTGGGTGCGCGATGCGCGCGAGGGTGATGCCAAGCCGTTCGCCGAGGTTCGCGGGCAGCTGGCCGGCGACTGGGCCAAGAGCGAAGGCGAGCGCCTCTACAACGAGCGCGCCGGTAAGCTGGCCGATCTGGCTGAGCGCAACCCGGGTTCGCTCGAGCCGGCCGCGAAGGAACTCGGCGTCGAGATCAAGACAACCCCGATGTTCGGTCGCCAGGGTGGTGAAGGCGTCGCCGCGGACCCGAAGTTCGTCACGGCCGCCTTCGGCGACGACGTGGTGAACCAGGGCAACAACTCCTCGCTGGTACAGGTGCAGCAGGGCGATGCGGTCGTCATGCATCTGGACAAGCATGCGGCAGCGGCGCCCAGGGCGCTGGCCGACGTGACCGATGCGGTGCGTCAGCGCATCCTCGACGAGCGCGTCGATGCCGCCGCGAAGAAGCAGGCCGATGACCTCGCCGCGCAGCTGAGCAAGGGTGGCGATGTCGCCAGCCTCGTGAAGGCACCGGTGCAGACCCTGACCGGGCTGGAGCGCAGCAAGCTCGCGACGATCAAGGACGCGCCGCCGGCCGTCCTGCAGCAGGCGTTTTCGCTGCCGCATCCGGTCGATGGCAAGAGCGCCTGGAGCAGCGTGGCGACCGGTAACGGTACCTACGCGCTCGTGGCGGTCGACAAGGTCACCGATGGCGATCCGTCCAAGGTCGAGAAGGCACAGCGCGTCGCGCTGCGCGGTCAGATGATGGACGCGATGGCTCAGGCCGCCACGATCGAATACATCGACGCCCTGAAGGCGAAGGGCGAGATCAAGGTCGCCACCGACCGGATGTAACGCTTACGGCTATCCCAAGGAAGGCCTCTCTCCGGAGAGGCCTTTTTTTTGTTTCTCGCCGACCGGGCTGGCTGCCATCCATGCGGAAGCGCATGGTGGGCCGCCCGATTTACAATGGGCGCCTTATCGCGTCAAAGGGACAACCCGTGATCATTCAACCCAAGGTTCGTGGCTTCATCTGCACTACCGCCCACCCCGTCGGCTGTGCGAAGAATGTGGAAGAGCAAATCGCCATCACCAGGGCCAGCGGCGCGTTCGCCGACGGCCCGAAGCGCGTGCTGGTCATCGGTGCTTCCACCGGTTATGGCCTGGCCTCGCGGATCACCGCGGCCTTTGGTCATGGCGCCGCCACGTTGGGTGTGTTTTTCGAGAAGCCGTCGAGTGACACCAAGACCGGCACCGCCGGCTGGTACAACTCGGCCGCGTTCGACAAGCTCGCCGCCGATGCAGGCCTTTACAGCCGCTCGGTCAACGGTGACGCCTTCGCTGACGAAACCCGCGCGAAGGTCATCGAGCTGATCCGGGCCGAGATGGGCGGCACCGTCGACCTCGTCGTCTATTCGCTCGCGTCGCCCGTGCGCAAGCTGCCGAAGACCGGTGAAGTGGTGCGCTCCGCGTTGAAGACCATCGGCGAGACGTTCACCGCCTCGTCCGTGGATACGAATAAGGACGCCGTGATCCAGGCATCCGTCGAGCCCGCCACCGAGCAGGAGATCAAGGACACGGTCACCGTCATGGGTGGCGAGGACTGGGCGCTCTGGATCGATGCACTGAGCGAAGCCGGCGTGCTCGCCGACAACGCCACCACGGTGGCATACAGCTATGTGGGCACCGAGATCACCTGGCCGATCTACTGGCACGGCACGCTGGGTCAGGCCAAGCAGCATCTCGATCGCACGGCGAAGGAGCTCGGCACGCGCTATGCGTCGAAGGGGCTGCGCTCGTACGTCGGTGTGATGAAGTCGGTGGTAACGCAGGCGAGCTCGGCGATTCCGGTGATTCCGCTCTACGTGTCGATGGTCTTCAAGATCATGAAGGCGAAGGGCATTCACGAAGGCACGATCGAGCAGATCAACCGTCTGTTCCACGACCGTCTGTATCGCGCGGATGGCCAGGCGGCGGAGACGGATGCCGAGGGCCGTCTGCGTCTGGACGACTGGGAACTGCGCGATGACGTGCAGACCGAGTGCAAGGCGCTCTGGCCGAACGTCACGACCGAGAATCTGCGTGAGGTGACCGACTATGCTGGTTACAAGCACGACTTCATCAAGCTGTTCGGCTTCGAGGTGAAGGGTGTCGATTACGACGCCGAGACCCATCCGGACGTGCAGTGGGATGTCGTGCAGCTTTGAGGTCTGGCCGGGACCTCGGGCGTGTCCGAGGTCCCCTCTCCGTCCGGCTTATTTGGAAGCCGTAAGCCGCAACACCTGGCCCGGCTTCACGGCCTGCGTCTGCAGCCCGTTCCACTTCATCAGCTGGTCGACGCTCACCTGATGACGGCGCGCGATCGTCCAGAGCGACTCGCCGTTATCCACTTTGTGGATCACGACATCGTTCTTTGCGGATGCATCGGACGGTGCCTTCGTCTTCGTGTTCTTCGAAGCCTTCGCCGTAGCCGTTTTCGATACTTTCGCCGCCGCCTTGCCCTTGCGCGAGCTCTTCGCCGGCACATCCGCCGCAGCCACGTCCGCGTCATCCGCTGTCGGGTCCGGCACATCGGCCACCGGATCCACCGGGCCTAGCTTGTACTGATCCGCCGCCGATTTCGGCAGCAGCAGCGACGACGACACCGTAGCCTTCGTCGTGCGGAACGCCGGATTGAAGTCGCGCAGATCGCCCATCGACAGCCCGGACTGCTTCGCCGCCTGCGCGAGGGATTGCGGGTTCGATACCTGGACGACCTGCAAGCTGTCCTGGTTGTCCTGCCTGGGCAACTGCACGTTGAAGCGCGCCGGGTCACGCACGATGCACGCGATCGCCATCAGCTTGACCAGATGCTCGCGCGTGTTCGCCTTCATCGGGACGTCGGGGATACCGTCGTCATCGCTCGGGCCGCCGTGCTTGTCGATGGTCTTCTTCAGACCGAACTCGCCGGCGTTGTAAGCGACATCCACGAGACGCCAGTCGCCCAGGTCGTCGTAGTAGCGGCGCATCATCGACATCACCGACTCGGTGGACTTGGTGATGTCCAGTCGCTCGTCGTAATTCTTGTCCACGCGCAGGCCCAGCGTATGCGCCGTCTGCGGCATGATCTGCCACATGCCAGCCGGGCGGTTCTTCGCGCCGGGCACGTGGCGATACTGGCTCTCGACCCAGGGCAGCAGCGCGAACTCGCCGGCCACGCTGTGCTGCATCGCCGACTTGTGCGCGTATACGATCAGCGGCAGCACTTCGTTGACCTGCTGCTCGAAGCGGTTGGGCATTTTCGTATACGTGCGAGCCCAGGCCATCACCTGCGGATCCGCTTCACAGCCGGGCATGGCGAAGCTGTCGCGCATGCTGCCCCAGAAGTCGGCGGGCGGGGCGGGGCGCATCAGCTTCGGCGACATCGTCACGTCGTTCACCGGCGCCGTCTGCGGTGCCGCCGCCAGTGGCGTGGTCGGCACACGCGGCGTCATGGTCGATGCGCATGCCGTGAGGAACAAGGGCATGAGCGAAGGTAGCAGGCGCCGGCGTAGGGAATTCATGCTCAGAAGCTGTCCTTGGCACGTCTCAGAGCGGCGAACCGCTCTATCCGTGTGGCGTGGGCCCCACCTTGCGCTTCGGACCAGCGGGCGACGGCCTCGCTGTCCACGCGCAGGAAGGGATTGGTGGCGTACTCGTCGGCGAGGCGGCTCGGCACACTTGGCCGGCCCTCCTCGCGCAGGCGCGCTACCTCGTCACGACGGAGGCGCAAGGGTGTGTTGTCCGGTTCCACCGTGAGGGCGAAACGAATATTGGACGCGGTGTACTCATGCGCGCAGCAGACCAGGGTCTCCGGCGGCAGATCGGCGAACTTGTCCAGCGACGCGAGCATCTGTTCCGGCGTGCCTTCGAACAGTCGGCCGCAGCCGACGCTGAAGAGGGTGTCGCCACAGAACAGAAAGCCCTCACCGAAATACGCCACGTGCGAGCTGGTGTGTCCCGGCACGGCGATGACCTTGAAGGTCGCCTTCGGCGCATCCAGAGTGATGGTGTCGCCGTCTTCCACGAAGTGGTTCTTCGGCTGGATGCGAGGATCCGCCGTGGCGTACACGTCCACGTCGTGATTGCGCACGAGGTCCGATACGCCGCCGATGTGATCGTTATGGTGGTGGGTCAGCAGGATGGCCGTCAGCGTCCAGCCTCGCTCTTTCAGCGCGGCTTCGACGGGGGCGGCTTCACCGGGATCCACGACGAAGGCATTGCCCTCGTCATCGGCGACCAGCCAGATGTAGTTGTCGCTCAGAGCCGCGACGGGAACCCAATGCATCGGGCGAACTCCCAGAAAATGGCCGCCCGGGCGATGGACTGTCGGGCGGGGAGGCCGGAATATATCAGCCGGGTATATCCCGCTCGTTAGCCATTTGTTAACCGGTGCGAGCCTCGAACAACCCCACTACACTCGATACCCATGGCTCCATTCGCCCCCGACATCTACGCGACGCCGCAGGTCCGCAAGCTGCTGGCCGACGAAGCGCGCGTGCTGGCGCCCCTGCTGGCGCGCTGCACGGGCGACCACGGGCTGCACCTGACGACCTCGGCGAAGGCCGAGCCGCCCGCGATCCCCCTGCTGGGCCACTGGGCGACCGTGCGGGTCGCCGGGGCGGAACTGGGTGGCGACATCCGCGCGAGCGGCCTGGAGGCCCTCCCGTTCGCTGACGAGGCATTCGGGGTGGTGCTGTTGCGACATGCCCTCGAGACCACCGCCCGGCAGGACAACCTGCTGGACGAAGCGATCCGCGTCCTCGCCCCGGGCGGCATGCTGGCGATCACCGGCATCCATCCGCTGGGACTGTGGTCGCCATGGGTGGCCCGGCAGAGCCGCGGCCCCAGGCCGCGCCTCACCTGGCCGTGGTGGTGGAGCCAGCGTCTCGTACGCGACGAGTTCGAGCTGTCGATGCCACGCCGCCTCGGCAGCGCCTGGCCACGTGCTGGCGGCGCCCCCGCGCACGGCTCGTTCGTCGGCGGCGGATATTTTCTGGTGGCGCGCAAAAAGCGGCCGTCGGCTGTACCCTTGCGCCCCCGCATGGCGGCGGTGCCCGCACCGATGCCTGGCACGCTCGCCTCCGGCGCGCGTCGCAACGCCCGTGAATCCATAAGCTGAGTTCCATGACCGATACCGTGACCGACATCGACAGAGTTGAAGCCTTCACCGATGGCGCCTGCCTGGGTAATCCCGGCCCGGGTGGCTGGGCCGCGCTGCTGCGCGCCAAGGGCATCGAGAAGATGCTTTCCGGCGGCGAGCGCGACACCACCAACAACCGCATGGAAATGATGGGCGCGATCGCCGCGTTCGAGGCGCTGACCCGTCGCTGCAACGTGCACCTCATGACGGACTCCAAGTACGTCATGCAGGGCGTACAGGAGTGGGTGCCGAAGTGGCGCCGCAACGGCTGGAAAACCGCCGACAAGAAGCCGGTGAAGAACCAGGATCTCTGGATTCGTCTGGACGCCGCCGCGGCCGCGCACGACGTCACCTGGGAATGGGTGAAGGGGCATAACGGCCATGTGGAAAACGAGCGCGTCGACGTCGCCGCCCGCGATCAGGCCATTCTCTACAAGGAAGGGAAGGTCGCATGAGGCAGGTCGTTCTCGATACGGAAACCACCGGCCTCGAAGCCCACCTCGGTCACCGCCTGGTGGAAATCGGTGCGGTCGAGATGATCGGCCGCCGCCCGACCGGTCGCAACTTCCATACGTATCTCAACCCTGAGCGGAAGATCGACGAAGAGGCGAGCAAGGTCACGGGCATCAAGGACGAAGACCTCGTCGACCAGCCGCTCTTCCGCGACAAGGTGGACGAGTTTTTGGAATTCATCCGCGGCGCGGAACTGATCATCCACAACGCGGTGTTCGACGTCGGCTTTATCGACGCGGAGCTGAAGCGCCTCGGGCCGAATTACGGCAGCACCACCGACTACGCCAGTGTGCTCGATACGCTGACCATGGCACGCACCATGTACCCGGGGCAGCGCAACAGCCTCGATGCGCTGTGTAAGCGCCTCGGCGTCGACAACTCGCGCCGCGATGTCCACGGCGGCCTGCTCGATGCCCAGCTGCTCGCCGACGTCTACGTCGCGATGACCTCCGGCCAGGTCGTGCTCGATCTCGCCTTCGACGCCTCCGCCGATCATGGCCGCACCAATGTCCTCGGCGACATCGTGATCACCCGTCGCCCGGTCGTCCGCCGCGCCACCGCCGAAGAGCTCGAGCTGCACACCAGTCGCCTCGACGCCCTCGACAAAGCCGCCGGCGGCCAAAGCGTCTGGCGCAAACTAGAGTCCGAAACGATCCACTAAACAGTCAAGCCACGTCAGGCGCACTCAGTAGGAGCGCGCCCCGCGCGCGACAAACCCGCCCCCTCAGCGCCCAAGGTACGAGCTCTACCCAGCAGCCCGCAACAAAATAGCCGTCACATTGTCCCGCCCCGTCCCACCGAGCGCCTCGAGAATCAGGTGATCCACCGCCTCCTGAGCCGCGATATCCGTCCGCCCGACGATCTCTCCGATCCGCGCGTCGACGACTTCGTCAGTCAGGCCGTCGGTACACAGCAGCAACCGCGCCCCCGACGAAAGCTCGCCGCGAGCCAGTCCGATATGCAACTGCTCCGGCGTCGTAATTCCCAGCGCCTGCGTCAGCACGCTGCGCTGCGGATGTGTCCGCGCCTGCGCCTCGGTCAGCTCGCCCGCCTCGACCAGCGCTTCGACGATGGAATGGTCATGCGAGAGGCGCTCCAGCGAGCCGTGCTGCCAGCGATAGATCCGGCTGTCGCCGACCCATGCAGCCTCGTAGGACCGACCGACGATCCTGATCGCGGCGATGGTCGTCCCCATCGGCCGCGACTCCGAGAGCCCGCTGGAGCGAGCGATCAGCGCCTCATTCACCCGCTGGATCGCGTCGACCAGCGACTGACCGGCCGTCACCTGAGCGACCACGCCATCGCGCGCCGTGGCCGACGCCACCTCGCCATGCTGATGACCGCCCATGCCATCCACGACCAGGAACAACCCCAGGCCGGCATCGGCGTAATAGGTGTCCTCGTTGCGCGTGCGGCGCAGTCCCGTGTGGGTGCCGTGTCCAAACTCGATCATGTGGGCCTTGGGAAAGCGGAGGAGGGGGCCTTGGGGGCCCAGGTTTCTCAGGCAGGATGCCGCATGAAAAGGCTGTTGTCACGGCGGGGAAGAGCCACTATCATTGCGGGCCCGGCAGAGCGAAAGCCCTGCCGTCGACCGTTCACGGAGAGGTGGCAGAGTGGTCGAATGTACCTGACTCGAAATCAGGCGTACGTGTAAGCGTACCGAGGGTTCGAATCCCTCCCTCTCCGCCAGTAAAGTAAGTCGTTGAACGCCCAGGACCCTCGTGGTTACTGGGCGTTTTTCGTTAGGGCACCGTAGTAGGTTAGAAGCTGCCGACACCCCGTTAGTTAGTGCCAACCATTACGTTGAATGTTCGGAACCGACGACCATCCCAGAGCGCGTCGGAGATGAAGTCGATCGACCCGCTATCGTTGATGGCCTCGCCAGCCACCAAAGGCAGCGGATGGCGTGTTGGGACGCGCTTCTTGCCGCGCCGCCGGCGATCCAAGTGCATCAGGCAATACACCCGCCAGACGCGTTTATGGTTTCACAGCAAGCCGCGGCGACGGATGATCTGAAACAACTTGTCGAAGCCGCGCTCCGGGAAACGCTCCGCCAACTCGGCCAGCAGCGCGATGACTTTCTCGTCGCGATCAGGGCGTGCTTTGTAGCGCAGTGTGGATAACGAAAAGCCCGGTGCCTGACAGCCCCGCCGCGCGTTCCATCCGTGGTGCTCGACCAACCAGGTAATGAGCGGGCGCTTTTGCGTCGGGTCCAGAGCTTTTTTGCAATGAGATCTTTTAGTCCGTCATTCTCCATCGCCAGATCCGCATACATGCGCTTAAGCTTGTTGTGCTCAGCTTCCAGATCGCGCAGCCGATGCGCATCGGATGCCTCCATCCCGCCGTACTTGGACTTCCACACGTAATACGTCGCTTTCGAAATGCCGAGCTCGCGGCAGTGACCTCGATGCGAGTGCGGTCGAGTCTTATGCGTTACTTCGCCAGCGCCTTGGTATCCACCAGAACATACTGACCCTTGTCACCCCACCGCGGCGACTTTGTGTCCAGCTTCACGCAAGGGCGACCGCCACACGAGGTCATGTTGACCTGCGCGAAAGCGGCAGCGGTGTCGGCACTGACGTTTGCCGCCGCGGTGCGCGCCCGAGCGTCCTCGTAAGCCTGCTTTTCCATCCAGAGCACAACGCCGCCGCCGCCGACCGCCAACAGCATGGCTCCCATGATGGCGAAGTAGCCCAGCGTAATTTGCCGAGAAAGAGCAGCTCTGGCCTTGGCCAGCCCCTGGTCCAGCGCGCCCATAGCCGAGTTCACCTTGGTAACAGCGGCCGTGCTGGTTTGATGCAGCCGGGCCGCACTCTCCGCCAGCGACGCGTCCACGCCTTGCTTGGCCGCGTGCGCGACCTGCTGGCCTGCGCCCTGAATCAGCCGGTCGACATCGCCGCGCAACGCGGTCACGGCCCTGGTCAGGGCTTGTCCGGCTTGCTCCTGTTGAGCAGCGGCCGCGCCGCTGCGTCGCTCCAGGGTTTCGGCCAGCAGGGCGAGTTGCTTGGCGGTTTCGACCAGTGGTGACAGTTGGGCTTGGGCGTCCAAGGTTGCCTCTCCATTTCGGGGTGGGGTAACGTCCGGGCTTGAGTCTAAGCGAGGGAGTGCGCCATGGGTGATCCCACCCTGACCGATGAGCGGCTTTACGGTCCGTCCGGCCGACCGCAAGCTGCCGACATTCGGCAGAACCTCCTTGGCGACTGTTATTTCGTAGCCCCGCTGGGGGCGTTGGCGACGCAGCAACCTGGGCACATCCAGGACGCCATTCGTTACGATCCAAAGACTTCCAGCTTTACGGTCACCCTTTACGAGCATGGCCACGGCGGATTTCTCGGGCTAAAGGACCAGCCCAAGCCCGTCCAAATCGAGGTCACCCAGGCAGACCTCCAGACGGATATGGTCCGCAGCAACAACCTTGCCCGAGGTCCACAGCCCGCGATCTGGCCGGCGGTGATGGAAGCGGCCTACGCCAGGATGGGCCAGCAGCCGAACGAGACGATGGATGATCGCTTGAGCAAGATCGGCGATGGCGGCTGGCCAAAAAATGCCATCTACGCCTTGACCGGCGAGTCCCCGACCCGCGTGTCCGCACACGACGCGAAGCAGGCCACTCTGGAGAAGGTCTACGAGCAGCTGGACGGCGCGCTCAAGGAAGGGCGACCGGTTCTTTTGAGCACCAACTACATGAAGACGGTGCCCAACGACGGCTTGATCCAAGGGGACCATGGCGTGGGCCATGTCTACATGGTCGAAGGGGTCAGCAAGGACGCCCAGGGCAATGTGGCCATGTCCTTGCGCAACCCTTGGGGCCACAATCACGCGCCCGGTATGGGCATTGATTCCCTCTCCCCCACCGTTCAAGTAGACCTGAAGACGGTGCTGGACAACGGTCACCTGGATGACCTGGAGATCGGCCCCAAGGCTCGGCAGCGCACGCAGGACCATGCCCACGGGCAGCCTGCTCATGCCGACCCGAAGCAAGTCCCGCCGCAGGCCAGCACTGGGGACCTGGCCATGGATCGGCTTCTGGCCAGCATGAACGATCCGGCGGCGATGGGGCAGGCGCTGACCGCGTTGGCCCAGTCGCCCGACGGCCAGGCGTTCCACGCCCAGGGCCAGGCGCAGTTTCAGGCTATCGAGACGCAGCAAGCTCAAGTGGCCCAGCAAGCGCAGGCGGCCCAGCAAGCGCAGGCGGCCCAGCAACAGGCGCCGGTTCAGACCGGCCCGGTCATGGTGCGCTGATATGACCGTTATCTTCCGATTCGTTGTTCTTGCCCTACTGTGTGTGGGCGCTTCTATTTCCGCAAAGGATGCCCCGATGTCGCTGGACCAACTGCCTACTAGCGAGCTGTTCAATCCGCGCCAACCCATCGCGGCGGATTGTTTTCCAGAGCAACAGGCCGACCTGGTGCGCCGGGTTGCCGCACAGGTAAACGAGTTGGACGGCTACCACATCGTGGATCAGCGTATGTTCGTGTTCACCGGCGTAAGTCCCGACATCGGTCCGCAGTGGGTGGTGATCCATGCGGAGCTGGGAAACCAGCTCATTACTCGGCTCCATGCGAAAGAGATTTCACGAGTCACCCGGGTGACCGGTCCGGCCGCCATGTCGGTGTGGTCCTTGCCGGATGGAGCTGTGATCGCGATCGCGCAATCGCAAGATCTACCCGATGGCAATGCGTTGGTGGGTTACTTCAGCTTGGCCAAGTGAATCCGCGACCGACCTAAGGATGCGCTGTATGAGGTCGAGCAGGCGACCGTGCCTCTGGCGCTGTGGAACCTGGACACCCTGGTCCGCACCCTCGTTGAGCACTACGAAGCCACGGACAGTGAGACGAAGCGGATGGTGCCGCTCAAACGGATGTATTGGCCCGCCTAAGAATCTATTCCCGAAAGTCATAAAGCCAACGGAGCAACGGAATGAAGCCGCGTGATCTAAAGACCATCCATGATCTGATTGTTACCGACTACAAAATCACCCGGATTAGCGCGGCTGTGTATCGCCATGAGTTTCACCCTGAAACGACTTCCACCCTTTACGAGTTCGAAGCCAATAAAACTCCGCTCCTCAATGAGGGTGAGCGTTATAACATTGGGTTCACCACCGATAGATCTGGAAAAAACATCGTAGACACTTCCGCGATAGCGGCAACTAGCCTGACAAAGTGCGGCTGTCAGCTACGCGGCGGCTAAGGCGTTTTCCGCGGGTATCGCGGACTCTAATCGCGCGAAGAATGACGATCGCGTGTCCCATAAGGGTGTTGGGTAACCCGCAATGAGTTTTCCATCACCGTTTCTTAATTGGGTTAGGGATCGCGGCGTTTCCATGATGGACGCGTTCGGCACGGAGGACGTCGCTCTCGATGCCGAGGACGCCATCGAAGCAGCGCAGTTGCTCGCCGACACCGGGGTAGCGGTCCTGGGCGGAGATGTATTCTTTCGGACGGCGCAAGGCTTCGAGCTGGCCTACGCCAACTGGTGCAGCAATCCAAGACCCGGCGAGAATGCGGCCGCCTACGCGGCTCGGTCCATCCGGGAAACCTGTGACTACATCCGAGACTTTCCGATGCGTCCCGACCGGACAGCGATCTTCGCTCTAGTCGTTTCCGAGGTCTTTTAAGGCTGCCTTGGCTACGTCGATGAAGACGTCGACGGGCATGATCTCGCTGGGTTCGGATCCGATTCGGCCGACGGATTCACGTCCGCCCTTGACCCATACCGTGCCTCAGCAAGTCAGCGTGCTGAGCGGCCAGCGCGTTGAGATCGGGGGCTAAGGAACTGTCCGGAAACGTATCCCTGAACAGGACGCCGAGCAGCATCGGGCCCATGATGGAAAAGAGCATCAGCGCAGGGTCTCCTTTCCGGATGCTTCCGGTCGACTGGCCCCGCTGGATGTTTGCCGTCAAAAACGCTGCGACCTTGCCAATGACCTCGTCATGCCAAACCGCCGCAAGGTCGGGAAACGTCCGGCCCTCGACCAGAACCATGCGCACGATACCGGGAACGCGCGGATCGCTCATCCTGTCGGCGACCTGCGAGAGGATCATTGGCAGGACGGTGGTGACGTCGTTGTCCGCGCTACTTGACGCGTTTTCGATGGTGCTGAGGTGCTCCGTCACGAGATGCCGGGCGACCGCCCGGAAGACATCCGCTTTCGTTTCGAAATATCGGTAAATCGTCCCTTTCACCACACCGGCTCGTCTGGCTATGTCGGCCAGCTTTGCATTGGCGTACCCCTTGGCCACGAACTCATCAATAGCGGCTTCGATGATTTCCTGTGGGCGGGCGTCTTTGCGCCGGCTCCATTTAGGTTCCTGTTCTGTCACAAATCCTGCCTGTCGGTTACTCCTGGACGATAAGAACGCGAAGCGAAGTAGGAGTCCAGCGTTTCGACCGAGCCTGTGGGGTCGGCGAGGGCAACCCATGTGTCGGGACGGAGCAGATAGAGCGCGTCCTGCCGGAGACCCGCTTTTTCATACGCGGATGTCCAGGTGAATTCCCGTAGCACGACCCCGCGCTCGCCACACCATGCTTTGAGGTCTTCCTTCGCGGTGCCGTACACGTGCACCTGCCATCCAATCCTGGCCAACGATTCGAAATTATCGCGTCCATCGATGCTGACCCAGGGGAGGCGCTCGCCGGCGTCGACGTCTCCTGCCGTCCCCTCGCTTAGTGTGCTGTCTTTGTAGGTCAGGGCCGTCTGCGACACCATCTTGAACAGGAGATCGCGTGCAGGGCCGACCTTGTACACAGCACTGGCAATCAACGGCACGCCGTAGCTGCGCATGATGTCGGCAAGCCCACCATCCGCCGTGATCAGGCTGAAGACTCGGTCGGTGGTCTTGACCAGCTCGCGTGCAAAGGCCTGCCGCTCGTCGGCATACGTGTCGAGCAGCGCGTCCGGCGCCCGGCCGTGGATGACCTCGGCGAGTTTCCAGGCGAGGTTGATGGCATCGAGAATTCCGGTATTCATGCCCTGTCCACCCGCCGGGCTATGGACGTGACCCGCGTCGCCCATCAGAAACACGCGGCCTTCGCGGAAACGGTCGGCAACACGGTGATGTACGCGGTAATGAGAAAACCAGTTGACCTTCTCGACCTTGATACCGACGCTCGCGATGGCCTCTTGCCCGACATCTTCGAAGGTCAGGCTTTCCGGGTGCTGTGCGCGCTCGTCCTGAACGGTTCCAATGAGCCGCGCCTTCCCGTCATCGCTGTAGGAGAGCACCGCAACGAAGTCCGATCCGTTGAGCGCGATATGCGCCTCGCCCATGTGTTCGAGGCCTGACAACTCGACGTCGGCAACATAAAAGACCTGCCGGTACGTGCCCCCCTCGAAACCTATGCCGAGCTGTTTGCGGACGGTGGAGCTTGCCCCGTCGCAGGCTGACAGATACATGGCCGATGCCGTTTCCTCCGTACCGTCTGCGCTACGAAGACGCGCTTCGACGTGGTCTCCCTTGTCCTGAAAGTCGACCAGCTCAGTCTCCCGTTCGACGTTTACGCCGAGGGAGGCGAGCTTGGCCACCAGCGTCTTTTCGTGGAGGTCCTGGGGATAGACGAGGATGTAGGGGTAGGGGGACAGACCGCTGCCGATGTCTTGCAATGCAACCCGGGCGCGACGCTTTCCGCGCGCCCAGATATTCATGGCCCGGTTCTGGAAACCCGCGGCAACCACTTCGTCGCTGAGATCCAGCTGCCGGTAGAGCTCCAGTGTCCGGGCCTGCACGGCCATGGCCCGGGACGTGGTCCCTGGCCCGGCTGTTCGGTCGATGATTCGGACCTTCACACCCTGGGCCGTCAGCCAGAGTGCATGCGCCAGGCCAGTGGGGCCTGCACCAACGATAAGAACGTCCAACATGGCACACCTCGACCGAGTTAATGACTTTCAGGTCATTTTGGCAGGAACGGAGGTGGCGTCAAGCCCAGAGCCGGGCAGACCGCCGAGCTTCGCTGCCGGGCGGGTGGCGAAGATTCTCAGCGACAGGCGAAACGAAGGATGGGAGGTCGCCCGCGTCCACGGTGATATTTACCGACGACCCCTGGCCGAGCGCGACAACGTCGATGCCCGATGTTTCGAGCGGGGCGAGTACCCGCTCCATGGCTTTTCGCACGCCGACATCTCTCAACAGATCCACGGTCGCGCCCTCGGTGTCGTAGAAATCGTTCCCGACACAGATGCGAGCCCGCGGGCGGTCCCGGCCCGCAGGATCGGTCAGTTCAACTCGAGTGATTGGCCTGGCTCGCAGCCATTTCAGCAATGGAATGAGCCCCGTCTTTCCGAGCACGCCCAGTGCGCCAAGAATCGCCGAAGCATTCGCGATGGCGGTTGCCTCGGAGCCCGCGAAGATGTCGCGAACCGACTGCAGCCACTTGACGCCTGTTACGAAGTCGACGTTGAAGCTGCCCGTCTTGAACGAACCTTTGACGTTGACGTTCACCTTGGCCTTGTCGCCATAGAGAACCTTGGCCGAGGCATCCAGCAGGTCCGCCATGGCAAGAAGTGCCGGCGCGAGTTCGCGCGGATCCATCTCATGGTTTTCGAGAGCCGGGCCATCGTAAGTAACGCGAAACTCGGTCGTGTCGCTCATCGTACCTCCGTGTATTCCACCATCTGAAATGCCGGGGGATTGTATCTCCGCATCCGCTGGCGAGGGCGCCGGTACCGTCCTGGACGAAGCGAAAGGGGTGGAAACCTACCGAGAGTCGTGGGTGGCACCACGCCCCTTCACACAATCGCCGTCCCAACAGAGCAGTATCACGTCTGAAGGGAGGGTCGCACATGCGAGGTATGGTTGCCTGGTACCACCACGAGCTTCGTGTCGCACTCATCGAGCGAATCGCGGGGTTTACCGTAGGTACGCTGGAAGAAGGCCTTATTTCGCCGGGCGACGTCCTGTCAGGCGACCTGCGCACGTTTGGCTGCAGCCGTCTCAACAACGAAACAACCGGAAAATCCCTGCTTTTCGACGTCGAGGCCGAAGCGCTGACGGAAGAGGAAGCGACCGATCTCCTTGCCTTCATCCGCTGAACTTTCGCGCCAGATCCACAAACGCTCGACGTTTCGTCTGCCACGTTTGGCCACCTTCAACGAGGCGCAGGCTATGAGCGACGACACCAGCAAGCGCGGCCCCGGCGATGCGCAGCGCATTAATGTCCATGAGGATTACGAGGTCGAATACTGGACCCGGATTCTCGGCGTGTCGGAAGACAAGCTTCGGGAGACAGTGAAGCGCGTCGGCATCATGACGGACGATGTCCGGAAGGCATTGGGCAAGGCATGACGGAAGAAGTGCTGATCTACATCTCGCCGCCGTCGACGGCGCGAGGCCCATGGCGTGTACGCTCGGATCATCGTCCGGTCGACGAGGTCCGCTCCGAACGTGAAGCGATCGAGCTTGCCGGCAATTACGCGCGGATGGTCGAGCGCGCCGGTGGCACGGTAGTGGTCAAGGTCGAGCGCCAGGATGGCTGCTGGGAAACGTACAAGGCCTAGCCCTACAGCCAACCGCAAGTTGTTTTTTAGCGTTTACCCGGTTTGCCAGCGCGTTGCACTCGCACTGGAAGCGATCAGCGCAAAGGCCGGACACTCTCCTGTGTCCGGCACGTTTGCTGTGATGGCGCTTACGGCTCGACCAGCGCCGTCGACCCATATGCCTCGCCGATAGCACGCTGAAACGCATCGATCTGACTGGACGACTCCGGCGAGAGGCGCGTCTTGTCGTTGATCGCCATCGCGCCTCTGGAGAACGCCATGCTCAGCGTGAAATTTTCTTTCTGCAGGGCTTCCTGGTCTGACGCATCTTTGGCCTTCAGATACTTCGCGTAGTTTTCGCGCAGCGGTTCCGCCAGCTTCTCCAGAGCCGGATCGTCGATCGGCGGCAGAGTCGGGGAGAGGACGGTCAGCTTGTGAACGACAGGCGACGGGTTCTTCGGACGATTCGCTTCGAAGTAGCCTTTCGCGTCCGCATTCTTTTCGAAGAATGCGATGAAGTCCTTCGCACGAAAGACCTTGTTATGCACCGTGTTATTCAGACCGTTGTCGTGCTCGGTCACACTGTCGGGAAGCTCTTCGTCCACGCCATACGTCCAGTCCTTGTCGATGAAAAGAGCGTTCGACTGCTTCATGGTGCCTTCGAACGTCACGCCGTCGAGTACGATGGTGTCGAGCTTGCCCTGGTAGCCAGGCGACTTGGTATTCACCTTCTCGAAGCTCTGGCGATAAATCACATAGTCACTCAGCGTCGGGTTGATGATGCCGCCCCGACCGCGATAGTACGAGATGAACCGGATGTCGCCGACGACGTCCCCTTTCATGGTGTGTTCTCCCGCGCTGAGCGACACGCTCTCGGCGTCATTCGCGGGGACCTCGTATGCCTTACCGTCGATGGTCAGCGATAGCGGCTTATCCGTCGGGTTGTCGATGGAGTAGCTGGCGCTGCGGTCGCCGCAACCGGCGAGAAGGGCAACGAGGAGCAACGGGATAAGTCTTTTTTTCACGGAGTTCACTATGGGGACGATCTTTCGATGGGCCGGCGAGGCTAACAAACGTCGCAGGATTTCGCGAGGTCGTCGATACGGTACCAGCAGGGTGCTTCATCCAAATTCGATACGGGGAGCGTCGTTGACCTAACGGCAGGCGACGATGCGTGGAGCTGGCCAGCGCGGCTTTGCGGTCAGTCGTGCGCGAAGCGAGGCGAGCCGTGTAACCCTCGCGCTTCGAGCATGCGACACTTGTCCCTGATCCGAGGGGGATATTCAGTGACGAAAATGCTAGCAGGGCTTCTGTGCGTGGCTGCGGCGATGGGGTGCGCAGCGTCGGGCACAGCTGCGGGGAGTGTCATCACCGACCCCGTCTACACCCATGCCGCGCGTCTTGTGGACATCGGCAGCGGCCAGAGGCTGAACCTATACTGCACCGGGCAGGGCTCGCCCACTGTGGTGATGGATGCCGGGATGGGCGACTCGACGGTGTCCTGGGCGCTGGTGCAGCCTGAGCTGTCGAAGCGCGGCCGGGTATGTTCCTTCGATCGCGCCGGCCTCGGGTTCAGCGATGCCGCGCGTCGGCCTGGCACGCCAGTGAACGCCTCGGAAGATCTGCACGCTCTGCTAAATGCCGCAGGTGAGAAACCGCCGTTCATCCTGGTGGGCCACTCGCTGGCTGGCTTGAACGTGCGTGTCTACGCGGACAAGTATCGCGACCAGGTGATCGCCTTGGTCATCGTGGAAGGCTCGCACGAGGATCAGTCAGAGGAGGGCTGGGCCATCGGTGCGCCGGATCAGAAGGCGAAATACGACGCCTATCTGAAGGACGCACACGGATGCATCGACGCCGCTCGAAAAGGTCTTAAGAAAGGAACGCCGGAGTATGCGAAGTGCGTCGGCACGACCGACGATCCACGCTTCAGCCCGGCAATCGACAACGCTCAGGCAGCGTATGGAAGCACCGAGCGCTGGCAGGCAGCGATCGCGTCGGAGCGGGAAAACGTCTACTACACCAGCGCCGACGAGACCCGGGCTACCCGGAAGGACTTCGGCGACATGCCTCTCATCGTGCTGACGCATTCGCCGTATCCGAAGCGCGATGACGAAACGCAGGAGGAACGCTATCGCCGGACCCTTTCATGGGAGGGGATGCACACGCGCGTCGCGGCGATGTCCACGCGTGGTATCAACATCATCGTCCCGGACGCCGGGCACTACATCCAGTACGACAAGCCACAAGTCGTGATCGACGCGGTCGATCAGGCACGCTGGCTCAGTCAGCGGCACTAGATCGACGGGACGGATTCCGCTCACGCCTCTAGCGGATCGTCCTCATGCAGTTCGTCCATCCAGCCTTTTCGTCGGTGCAGCACCCACTCGACATGCTGGGAGAACAGCACATCGATGGTGCCGCCCTGGTGCATCGAGGCGAGACGGTGCTCGGTGACGTTGCCGAGGTGCTCGGCCTGTTCGGCATAGCCAACGATACCCTCGCGTTCGAGTTGGGCGAGGACGGCAGTCAGATTGGTGTGGCGGGCGTGCTGGACGGGCATGGTTGGTCGGCTCAGCGTGTTTGTTAGTGGATCGGCGTGGGTCGGCCAGGCTTTAGGGTGCAATTGTGAAAGAGGTGGCGCCGACGTTCCGCTACCCTGCGCACGGATTGCGGCATCGATCTCCTCACATCGCACTCATCCGCCCCCGGAACCCGCCAATGACATTGCAAGAAGACAAGGATTACGACAGCCAGTCCGTCTATTCCCCGTTGACCCTGGCCATTTACGACACGCTCGTCCTGCGTATCTCCAACCCCGCCGTGTGGCGCTGTCCGACCTCACGGATCCTCGGGATCTACGACAGTTACGTAAGTTCTAACCATCTGGATGTAGGTGTCGGCACGGGGTGGTATCTGGATCATTGCCGCTTCCCGGCCGCGCCGCGGCTGGCGCTGATGGACCTCAACCGCAATGCCCTGCGCTCGGCGGCGAAGCGGGTGGAGCGCTACGCGCCCGAGAGCCACGTGGCCGACGTGTTGCAGCCGGTGCGACCGGTAGGCGAGCCGTTCGCGTCCATCGGCCTGACCTATCTGCTGCACTGCCTGCCGGGCAACATGCCCGGGAAGGCCCGTGTTTTCGACCACATGCTGCCGTTGCTCGCTCCGGGTGGCGTGATCTTCGGTGCGACCATCCTGGCGGAAGGTGTGGTGCGTAGCGGTGCGGCCGTGCGGCTGATGGCGTTCTATAACCGCAAGGGTATCTTCGGTAACGCGACGGACAGCCTGGATGATCTGCGGGCCGAACTCACGAAGCGTTTCGACAAGGTCGACATCACCGTCGTCGGCTGCGTGGCGCTGTTCGTAGCCTCGGCGCCGCGATCTTTCCGGCCCGTCCTGCAACAGGTGCCGGCTCAGAAGACGACCTGAGCCCGCACCGCCACCGAATTACCGGCGTCAGGCCCGGTAAAACTGCCCACCTGGTTATCCGTATTCCAGTGGACATAGTTGAGCATCAGCCGCGACCAGTCGTTGAGGTACCAGTTCACGCCGAGCGTATAGCTCTTGCCGATACCGCCGCGCGGTGCGTCCGCGTAGTCGTAATGGTCGACACGCCCGGCGAGCTCGAAGGCACCCCAGCCGCCCGACGTCACCGGGTTGTTCACCTTCACCGCTTTCCAGCTGCCCGAACGGCTGGAGAACCCTGGCGCTTCGCCGGTAATCATCCAGCCGGCGGCGAAACTGGACCCGTGCCGCGTGACCGAGTCGGCGGTGCTCGAATCGATGGTTCGCTTGCCGTACTCGGTCATCAGCCAGAAGTTGCGCAGTACCCCGCCCAGTTCATAGCCCTTGCCACGATCCTGCGTGGGATTGGCGATGGAGCTGGCCGATACCGCGAGGTTGTCATTGTAGTCGAGCGCGATGGCCGGCGTGTTGTTGATGCTGGTGACGCCGTCGCTGATCTTCTCGTAGTAGTACCAGCCACCCACATGCAGGAAGCCGTTTTCGGTCTTCCACGGATTCCAGTGCGCGCGGGTGAGGTACGTGGTCGAGTCGGTGCGCGTGCCCGACGTGGAACTGTTCGGGGCGTTGCCGTTGATCGACAGGCTGTAATGCCAGTTGTTGCCGTACATCCGCATCTGTGCGCCCATGCCGAAGTAGCTGACGACGGGCTGGCCCACCGCGGTCGCGGCGTTGCGCAGCATGAAGGGCACGCGCGCCGATTCGGACGAGCCTTCGGTGCCGAGATCCTTGAGGAAGTTGCCGAGATAGAACTTCGTCGTGTTGCCGAACAGCTTCGCGGTGTACGTGAGGTAGGTCTGGCGCAGGGCGACGACGTTATCGGCGAAGTCCGCTTCGACGTGGTAACCGAGTGCGCCGACGGTGCCTTCGCCGCCGAGGCGCGCGCTGGTGATCTGCGCCCCGTTGATGTTGCGTGTGTCGTAATTCGATCCGCTGGTACGGGTGAAGTCGATCAGGAGGCGACCGTCGGGCTTGAAGGTGAAGAAGCCATCGTCGCTGCGGAACAGCGGGCCGGCTTCGCCGCCGAGGCCCCAGCGCGTGCTGCCACCGGAGGATTTCGTTGCGCCACCGCGCGCCATGGCGACGGCGATCTCGCTCTCGCGCGTGTCGGCGATGGCCGCGTCGACCTGCGCCTGGCGGCGGTCGTCCTCGCTGGCAACTGGCTGCGTGTTGGTGGGCGTGACGGGAGTACCGACACCGGCGGAGGCCATGGCGGGAGCATGCGTCTGGCCTTCCACCACGGCAAGGCGCTGCTTCAACGCATCGATCTGCGCGGCCTGCTGCCTGATCAGTTTCAACAATTCGGCGTTGGTCACCTTGTCGGCGGCCATCGACGGCGCGGACATGCCGCTGGCAAAGAGTACGGCGGCGATCGCCGGATAGAGGCGGGACTGGCTTGTCTTCATGGCATGCGTCTCGTCGTCGGTGGCGATCAGTTGTCGTCCGGAATCGCATCGCTGGCCGCGGGCGCGGCATTCGACGGCGATGTGGCGGGCACGGCGAACGGGCCGGTGTCGACGGCGTTGAAGAAGCCTGCACGACGTGCCCAGGCGGCGAACAAGCGAGGCCATTGCGCCGGCGCCGAGCCGGGATCGCCGAGACCCCACCCATGACCACCCTTGTCGAACACATGCATTTCGGTGTCGACATCGTTCTTGTGCAGGGCGTCGAACATCACCAGGCTGTTACCGATGTTGGCGATCGGGTCGTCGGCGGCCTGCGCGAGAAAGGTCGGCGGCGTGTCGTGCGTCACGTGGAGCTCGACCGAATAGGCCTGCACCGCATCGGACTGCGTGGACAGTTCGCGGCTGGACCGTGTGGTATCGAAGGGCTTCTGCAACGAGATCACCGGGTAGATCAGCCCGGCGAAATCCGGTCGTGCCGACTGTTGGTCCGCCGCGTCGACGGCGGGATAGAACGCATCGGCAAAGCGCGTCTCGGCGATACCGGCAAGATTGCCACCCGCCGAGAACCCGACCACACCCACGCGCTTCGGATCGATGCCGAGCTCGCTGGCATGCGCACGCAAAACGCGGATCGCGCGCTGCGCATCCTGGAATGGCGCGACGGCCGGCCAGTGATCGGCGGGCAGGCGGTAATAAAGCACCACCGGTGTGACGCCCAGCGCCGCCAGCCATTTCGCCGTCGGGATCACCTCATGCCCGATCCCGATACGGAAATAGCCGCCGCCGCCGATGAGGATCACCGCCGCGCCATTCGGGCGGGCGGGGCGATATACCTCGATACGCGGGCGGCTGACGTTGGAGACCGCGCCGACACCGGTACCGCTCTGGCCGATACGCTCCGGCCCCTTCGGACCGCTGCCGCCGCCCGGCGGACTGCCGGGCCACAGATCGATGGAGGTAGGTTTACCGGCATCCGGCGCGGCCTGCGCGGCCACCTGGCCGGTGCACGCGAGACCGATGGCCGCGGCGAGTAGCGCGACGCGAAGCAAGCTCATGACTGTTTCCCCTGTGAAGCGACGAGCGTGGGCGCGCGGTTCTCCGCGCGAGACGACAGGGCAGCGTCCAGAGCCTTGCGATCCAGCGCGCCTTCCCAGCGTGCGACGACCACGGTAGCCACGGCGTTGCCGATGAAATTGGTGAGCGAGCGGCACTCGCTCATGAACCGATCGACGCCGAGGATCAGCGCCATGCCCGCAACCGGCAGCGAGGGCACCACGGACAGGGTCGCCGCGAGCGTGACGAATCCCGCACCGGTGACGCCCGCCGCGCCCTTCGAGCTGACCATCGCCACTAGCAACAGGGCGACCTGTTCACCGAGCGTCAGCGGTGTGTTTGTCGCCTGCGCGATGAACAACGCGGCCAGGGTCATGTAGATGTTGGTGCCATCCAGATTGAACGAGTAACCGGTGGGCACGACCAGGCCGACGACGGACTTGTCGCAACCGGCACGCTCCATCTTCTCCATCAGCGACGGAAGTGCGGCCTCCGACGACGAGGTGCCGAGTACCAGCAACAGCTCCGCCTTGAGATAGCGCAGCAGCCTGAAAATCGAGAATCCGGCCAGCCTGGCGACCGTGCCCAGCACCACCACGATGAACAGGATCGCCGTGCCGTAGAACGTGGCGACCAGAAACAACAGGTTCGACAGCGACTCGATGCCATAGCGCCCGATGGTGAACGCGATGGCGCCGAAGGCACCGATGGGTGCGGCCTTCATCAGCAGATGCACCAGCGTGAACACCGGCGCGGTCAGCGACTCGAAGAAGGAGACGACCGGCTTCGCGCGCTCGCCGGCCATCGTCAGCGAGATGCCGAACAGCACCGCGAACAGCAGCACCTGCAGGATATTGCCCGAGGTGAACGCGCCGACCACCGTGTCCGGAATGATGTCGAGCAGGAAGCCGGTCAGCGAGATATCGTGCGCCTTGGACGCATAGGTCGCGATTTCCTTCGTCGACAGGGTCGCGGGATCGATGTTCAGACCCGCACCCGGCTGCACCACGTTGGCCACGATCAGGCCGACGATCAGCGCGAGGGTCGAGAAGACCAGAAAGTAGATCATCGCCTTCAGCACGACGCGGCCGACGGCGTTGAGGTGCGGCATGCCGGCGATGCCGGTGACCACGGTGAGGAAGATCACGGGCGCGATGATCATCTTCACCAGCTTGATGAAGGCATCGCCCAGAGGCTTCAGCGACTGGCCGAACGTCGGCCAGAAGTGGCCGAGCAGGGCGCCGAGTGCGATGGCCAGCAGCACCTGGACGTAGGTCTGGCGATAGAAGGGGACAGGTACGACGGGCGAGGCGGAGCGCAGGGACATGGCACGACAACGGCAGCTGCCCTTTTGAGGGCGGGTGCCGTTTTGTACTCCCTGCGGCCGGAACGACCCATAGCACATTCCGGCTAGAGGTCCCGCGCCTGTGCGAGCATGTCGCATGCCCCGATCGCGTCTTGCCCGCTTCGTTACCCTGCTGATCCTGTTGCTGGCCATGGCCGGGAGCGTGGCGCTGGGCGGCTGGTGGGCCTGGCGGCGGGCGCTCGGCGGCATCGCCGCGCAGTCGGCGGACCGGCTCACTCTGCATGCGCTGGCGGTGCAGCGCCTGATCGATCGCTTTACCGTGCTGCCTGACGTGCTGGCGCTGGATCCCGAGCTCAGGGCGGCGTTGTCCGGTCCGACCGCATCCATCGATACGCCAGCGCTCAACCGCAAACTGGAACAGGCCAACGGCGCGGTGCATGCCTCGACGCTGACCCTGCTGGACCGTGACGGCCACGCCGTGGCCGCCAACAACTGGAACACGCCGGAAAGTAACGTCGGTCTGGATTACCGTTTCCGGCCGTACTTTCAGGACGCGATGCGTGATGGCCACTCCACGTTCTACGCGCTGGGCGTATCCACCAACGTGCCGGGCTACTTCATCACCCGCACCGTCGACGACGATAAGGGCCGTCATATCGGTGTGGTCGTGGTCAAGATCACGCTGGACGATGTGCGCCACGACTGGGCGCGCGGAGAGGACATCGTGTTGCTGGCCGACCGGCACGGCGTGGTCTTCCTGGCCAACCGTGGCCCTGAATGGATGTACCGCACCTTGCACGCGCTCGATCCACGGGACGCCTTGTCCATCGATCGCACGCGCCAGTACGGCGGTCGCACGCTTCCCCTGATCGTACGCACCCGGGTGGGAACCGCCGGGGACGGTGCGGATCAGGTAAGGGTGAGGTCGCCCGCGCTGCCTCATGAGGTCATCTGGCGCAGCCTGCCATTACCGCAGCAGGCCTGGACACTGCACCTGCTGGCCGATGCGCGCCCGGCGACCGTGGCGGCACGCAACGCGGCGCTGATCGTACTGGCAGGCTGGCTGCCTGTGATCCTCTTCGGTCTGTTCCTGCAACAGCGGATCCGCCTTGCACGTCTGCGTCTGCGCAGCCGCGAGGAGCTGGAGCGCATGGTCGCGCATCATGCCGCCGCGCTGCGGTCGGCGCAGGACAGCATCGTAGCCGCCGCGCATGAGGCGACCCAGGGGGTGCACGGCAACCTGGAGCACCTGCCGCAAGGCGTAAGCGTCGTCGATGCCTCGCTGCGTCTGGTGGCGTGGAATTCGCGTTACCAGCAGATTTTCGGTTTTCCCGACGACTACATGCGGGCGGGGCGGCCCATCGAGGACATGTTCCGCTTCAACGCACGCCGCGGCCTTCTGGGCCCGGGCGATCCCGAGGAAGCGATTCAGCGTCGTCTCGCCTATCTGCGTGCGGGTAGCCCGCACATGTATGAGCGCGAGCGTCCGGACGGCACGACGTTCGAGATTCGTGGCAACCCGCTGCCGGATGGTGGCTTCGTTACCAGTTATGCCGACATCACCGCGTACAAGGCGGCGGCGCGCGAGTTGCGCTCGCTGGCGACGAGCCTCGAGCAACGCGTCGACGAGCGCACGCGCGATCTCCACGAGGCCAAGGCGGAGGCCGAGCGCGCCAACCGATCCAAGACGCGTTTCATCGCCGCCGCCGTGCATGACCTTCTCCAGCCGTTGAATGCCGCGCGTCTTTTCATCGGTACGCTGGCGGAGGGCCGGCTCGACGCGAACGAGCGCGAACTGGCAGAGCGTGTGCGCAGCGCCCTCGACACGCAGGACGAACTGCTTGCCAGCTTGCTGGACGTGTCCCGTCTGGAGGGCGGTGCGGTCGAGCCCCGTTTCACGGCGGTGGCCCTGGGCCCGATGCTTGCCGATCTGGCCCGCCAGTTTGCCGTGCTGGCCGATTCGCGGGGCCTGCGCCTGCGTTGGGTCGACAGTGCTTTCGTCGTGCGTGCCGATGCCTTGCTGCTTCGCCGCGTGCTACAGAACTTCCTCTCCAACGCGATCCACTACACACCGCGCGGTGGCGTGCTGATTGGTGCGCGGCGGCAGGACGATGCGGTGCGCATCGAGGTCTGGGATACGGGGCTCGGTATTCCGGAGGCGAAAACACGCGCGATCTTCGACGAGTTTCTTCGCCTCGATAACGGGATGGATCGCGATCGTCGCAGTTCGGGGCTCGGTCTCTCCATTGTCGATCGCATCGGTCGGCTGCTTGGAGCGCGTGTCGGCGTGCGCTCCCGGCTGGGGCGCGGCAGCGTGTTCTCCATCGCCGTTCCGGTGTATCGCGGCGATGCCGATGCGGTCGCGCCGGGTGCGAGTGCCGAAGACGAGTCGCCCTTTACGGGGGCGCGTGTGATGCTCGTCGATGCCGACGCCATCACGCGACAGGCGACGGCCCGGCTGTTGTCTTCGTGGGGCTGCGATGTCGTGGCCGTCCCCGGGGCCAGCGCAGCCATGCGTCATGCCGAGACCGACGAGGCACCGTCGATCGTGTTGCTCGAGGATCCGATCGACGGCATGGCTACCGAAGAGCTTCGCGTAGCGCTCGGTTCGCGATGGGGCAGCCTGCCGCCGGTCGTGCTCATCGCGGAGGCGCCCTCGGCATCGGATGTCGAGCGCGCCGCGGCGGCCGGGCTGCGCTACCTGACCAAGCCGCTGGCGCCCGCACGTCTGCGTGCGGTGATGAGCCGGCTGCTGATGCTCGCCGGCTAGCGGGTCGCGTCAGCCGGGATGCGAGCCATCGACACCCTCGTCGATGTCGAGCGACTTCACCAGCACAGCGGCCTGCGTGCGCGAGCGGCATTCGAGCTTGGACAGCACGGCCGTGACGTGAATCTTCACGGTGTTCTCGGCGAGGCCGAGCTCTGCGGCGATCTGCTTGTTGAGCAGACCTTCGGCCATCAGCATGAGCACGCGGAACTGCGCGGGCGTGAGCCGCGCCAGCCGCGCGGCCAGTTGCGCGTCGTCGTCGCTGCGCTCGGCGCGCGCACCCACGAAAGCCGTGCCGCCCTGCATGACCTCGGTCACCGCCTCGCGCAATACCTCGGCGGGTGCGGACTTGGAGACGAATCCCGCCGCGCCGAACTGCTGGGCCCGGCGCACGTTGCGCGGGTGGTCGTTCGAGGAAACCACCAGCACGGGCACGTCGGGGTGCTCGCCGCGCAACCAGAGCAGGGAGGAGAACCCCATGGCGCCCGGCATGGTCAGGTCGAGCAGGACCAGGTCGACGGATTCCCCGGAGGCGAGCACGGTCTCCATGGCGCTGTGGCTGGCGGCTTCCAGCGCACGGCCGCCGCGGAGGGGTTCGGCCAGCGCGTGCAGCAGGGCGCCGCGGAACATCGGGTGGTCGTCGGCGATCAGCAGGGTCAGAGGCATGCACCGATTCTAGGGCCTTGCTTCCACGTTCACATCACGTGCGCTCGCCCTCCCTGAAGGTATGCCTCTGGTGGAAACGCGTAGAACGATCAGGAGAAGGGCATGACCGGCGGCGCTCTCAAACGAACCATCGTCTCGGCGGTGGACGGTTTCAGCGACGATGAGCTGATGACGCGCGCCGCGGCGCTGGCGTTCTACGCGGCGCTGTCGTTCGCGCCGCTCCTGCTCCTGCTGGTCTGGGTCATTTCGCTGCTTCACCCCGAATGGCGTGACCAGCTGACCGAGGCCCTGTCGGCGGTCGTCGGCAGCCGCGCGGCTGGCGCGATCGATTCGGTGATCAACAGCGCCAGGGCGCATCCGCGGATCGGCGACATCGCGGGCGTTATCGGCATCGGCGTGACACTGTTCGCCGCCTCGGCGGTGTTCGCCCAGTTGCAGGGCACCCTCGATCGGGTGTGGCGGGTGAAGGCCCGGCCGGGCGAGGCCGTGGGCGCCTGGCTGCGCGCGCGCGGCCGCGCCTTCGCGCTGCTCGGCGGCATGGCCTTCATGATGATCGTCTCGTTTATCGTCAGCGCGATCATCCAGACCATGATCCGCGGTGACTCCACCGCCTGGAAGGCGGTGGAATTCGGTATCTCCGTGGTGGTTTTCGTGGTGGCCTTCGGCGCCATGTACAAGGTGCTCCCCGACGCGGTGATCGACTGGAGCGAGGCGCTGATCGGCGCGGTGCTCACCACGGTGCTGTTCATGGTTGGCAAGTACGCTATCGGCCTCTATATCCAGTATTCGGATGTCGGCGGCGCGTACGGACCGGCCGGTGCCTTCGTGGTGTTGCTCACGTGGACCTATTACTCATCGATCATCGTCCTGCTCGGCGCGGAGCTGACCCGTGGCGTTGCCGATGCCCGCGGCAAGCCGATCCGGCCCAGCACGCACGCGGTCGAGATCGAGGCGGCGCCGGCCGAGGTGCAGCACGGGCTGAAGCGGCCGGTGCGCCAGGTCCGGACGCTGAAGGTCTCGTCGCCCGCCGTCGCGGGCTCGCTCATCGCGGCCGGTGTGATCGCCGGACTCGTCTTCGCACCGGGCTCGCGTCGCAAGGCGCGCGGCCGCGGCGTATAACGGGGCATGCATCCCACGCAGCCTCGCCGCGCGTTCACCGCGCGGCGCTCTCTTTTTGTCGTAAGTCCCGCGGATTCATCGCATGCTTGATCAGGTAAGACAGCAGAATCCCGACCCGGCGATGGTCGACGTCCTTTCCGGACGCCGCCGTGGCCTGTCCGCGCTGCTGCCATTCGCGGGGCCGGCAATGGTGGTCTCGGTCGCGTATATCGATCCGGGCAACTTCGCCACGAATATCCAGGCGGGCGCTCGCTACGGCTATGCGTTGCTCTGGGTGGTGCTTCTGGCCAATCTGGTCGCGATGTTGTTCCAGAGCCTCTCCGCCCGGCTGGGAATCGTCACGGGCCGCAATCTCGCGGAGCTTTGTCGGGATCGCCTGCCGAGACCGCTGGTCTATCTGATGTGGGTGGTGAGCGAACTGGCGGCGATGGCTACCGATCTCGCCGAATTCCTCGGCGGGGCGATCGGCCTGAGCCTGTTGTTTCACATGCCGCTGCTGGTGGGCATGGGAATCACCGGCATCGTCACGTACGCGCTGCTGATGCTGGAAGGCAAAGGCTACCGGCGGCTCGAACTGACCATCGGTGCGCTGGTCGGCGTGGTCGGACTGTCGTATCTCGTGGAGCTGTTCATCGCGCCGGTGGGCTGGAAGTCGCTGGGCCAGCAGATTTTCGTGCCGAGCATTCCGGACAGCGCCGCCATCGCCATCGCCGTGGGCATCATCGGCGCCACGGTGATGCCGCATGCGCTGTTTCTCCACTCGGGGCTGACCGAGCGTCGGGCGCAGCCGAAGAACGACAGCGAGCGCCGGCGGATCATCCGCCTGTCCAACCTCGAGGTGATCCTGGCGCTGGCCGTCGCGGGCCTGATCAACCTCGCCATGGTGGTGATGGCGGCCGGCGCGTTCCACGGCAGCCATCCGGATGTGGCGAAGATCGAAACCGCTTATCAGACACTGGTACCGCTGCTTGGCGGCGCTGCCGCGACGATCTTCCTGGTCTCGCTGGTCGCTTCCGGATTCTCCAGCTCCGTCGTCGGCACCATGGCGGGGCAGATGATCATGCAGGGCTTCGTCGATTTTCGCATCCCGATCTGGCTGCGACGGGCGATCACGATGTTGCCCAGCTTCGCGGTGGTGCTGGCCGGCGTCGATGCGACGCGCGCGCTCGTGCTCAGTCAGGTCGCGCTGAGCATCGCGCTGCCGTTCCCGATGATCGCACTGGTGTGGTTCACCAGTCGGCGCGACGTCATGGGTGCCTTCCGCAACGGGATGCTCGTGGTGGGTCTCGCCGCGCTCGCCGCACTGGTGGTGCTCGGGCTCAACGTACTGCTGCTCATGGACGCGTTCGGCGCCGTCTCGCTCTGAATCGGCGGTCCGAATCAGCGCGTCAGAACACCGAGCGCGTCGAGCGTGACCTTCATCGCCACATCGGGCGGCGTGTCACGGTGTTCCGGCAGGAACGCGCGCAGGCGCTTACCGTCCATCAGCACTTCCTCATTCCACAGGTAGCGCATCTTGCGCACCTCGCGCATCGTCTCGTGAAACGGTGCGGTGAGGTTCACCATCCACCAGGCAAACGGACGCATCCGCAGCGACGGCTTACCTGACGCACGACGGATAGCGGCGTGCAGTTCGTCGCCGGTGAGGGTGTGTCCCCCGAAGTGGAAGCGTGCAAAGGTCTCGAGTTCGTCCTCGCGATCCAGCAACGCCACGAGGGTCGATGCGACGTCGGGCAGATAGGCCCACGCATGCCGCAGCGCCGGCGGACCGGGATAGCGGATCGCGCGCAGCGGTTTGCCGGGCGTCACGATGCCCTGAGCCAGCCAGTTGTTGCCGCCACCCGGCCCATAGAAGTCACCGCAACGAAGCACGAGGCTGCGTACGCCGTCGCGGGCCGCGCGTTGCAGGTGTCGTTCAACGTCGACGCGGATCTCGCCTTTGCGTGACGGCGGATGCTGCGCGGCGTCCTCGGCGATCATGGGATACACGTCGGGCCCGTAGTTGTAGACCGAGCCGGGCAGGACGATGCGTGCTCCGACGGCATGCGCCGCCGCGATGGTGTTGTCGATCATCGGCAGAACGACGCGCTCCCAGTCCTTGTAGCCGGGCGGGTTCACGGCATGGACGATGACTTGCGCCCCGTCGGCCGCGCGGAGCACGTCGGCGGCGACCATGGCGTCGCCTTCGATCCACCGGACGCCATCTCCGGTCTTTCCCGTGTGGCGGGTCAGGGCGTTGACGTTCCAGCGCGCGGCGATCAGGGCGCGGGCCGTTTCGCCGCCGACCCCGCCGGTCGCGCCGAGGACGAGGGCAGTGCGCGGGTGCTGGGTCATGTCCGTACTCCGTTGGGATGGGCAAAGTCTGATGGGTGTGCCCCTGTTCGGGAATTGCGTATCAGTGAACATCTGCTATACGTTTATGTATGGCCAACACCGAGCCCGCCTGGGATCTTTTCCGCTCCTTTCTCGCCGTATTGCGCGAAGGCAGCCTGTCCGGCGCCGCGCGGTCGCTGGACATGACCCAGCCGAGCCTCGGCCGGCATGTGCGGGAGCTGGAGGCGTCGCTTGGCGTTCCGCTGTTCTCCCGCGCATCCCACGGACTCATTCCGACCGACGCGGCGCTGGAGTTGCAGCCTCATGCGCAGGCCATGGCTTCCGCGGCCGCCTCCGTGCTCCGGGTCGCCTCGGGCACGCGTGAGGCATTGCACGGCGTGGTGCGCATCACGGCCAGTGAGGTGGTCGGCGTCGAGATCCTGCCGCCGATGCTTGCAACGTTCCGGCGCGCGCATCCCGGCATCGTCATCGAGCTGTCGACCACCAATCGCACCGAAAATCTGCTGCGTCGGGACGCCGATATCGCCGTTCGCAGCGCGATGCCCGAGCAGGACGCGATGGTCGCCAGGCATGTCTGCGACATACCGCTGGGCTTATACGGTCACCCTGACTACCTCGCTGTGGCTGGCGCGCCCGAACGCGTCGCCGATATCGTCACGCACGCGCTGATCGGTTACGACGAGGAAAAACCGTACATCCGCGCATTGCGGCCGGCCGGTGTCCCGTATTCGCGCGAGCATTTCGCGCTGCGCACGGATAACGATCTGGCCGCGATGGCGGCGATCCGCGCCGGCTTCGGCATCGGCTTCTGTCAGGTGCCGTTGGCGCACCGCATGGGCCTGGTACGCCTACTGCCCGACGAGCTTGAGGTGTGCCTCCCGATCTGGGTCGTCATGCACGAGGACCAGCGCAAGAGCCGTCGTGTCCGGGCCGTATTCGATCATCTCGCCGCCAGCCTCGCCGCCTTCGGGGGCGGCCCTGCGGATGCAAAACTGCTAACCTCCGGCGCCTGACCGACCGGAGATTTGCCATGAGCCTTATCCAGACCCCCGTTTCTTACGGTGAGCTGATCGACAAGATCACGATCCTCCAGATCAAACTGCAGCAGATCAAGGACGCGGCCAAGCTGGCCAATGTGCGCAACGAGCTCGAACTGCTCGAGGCCACGTGGAAGAACGACAGGGCCTCCGGGACCGACATCGCCGACGAGACGTCGCGCCTGCTGGCCGTCAACCAGCGCCTGTGGAAGATCGAAGACGACATCCGCATGAAGGAGCGTGCTCAGGCGTTCGACGACGAATTCATCCAGCTCGCCCGTTCGGTGTACATCGAAAACGACGAGCGCGCGGCGATCAAGCGCGAGATCAACACGAAGCTGGGCTCGACGCTGGTCGAAGAGAAGTCGTATCAGGACTACCGCGCGCCGCAGGCCTGATCAGGCGAGCGGCAGTTTCAGGAAGGCCGCGCAGGCCTCGAAGCGGTCTTTCATGTCGGCGACCTCGACCAGGTCCATGACGCCGGCTTTCTCGATCTTGGTGCCCCAGGGTATTTCGGACGCCGGCTTGCCGAGGAACTTGCGCGACGCCGCGTCGTATCTGTCCACGCACCAGCGACGGTCCGAGTAGGGGCCGGAGCGGTGCGGGTTGCTGGCGGCGTGCAGCCCCAGGACCTTCGTGCCCACCGCGTTGGCCATGTGCATCGGGCCCGAATCCGGCGTGAGGATCATGGCGCTGCGTGCCAGCAGGGCCATGAAACGCTTCAGCGTGTCCTTGCCGGTCAGGTCCAGCGGGGCCGCCTCGGTCGCCGCCAGGATGCTGTCCGCCAGCGCGCGCTCGGGGTCCGACGGACCGCCGACCAGTGCGACACGCATGCCGCGCGCCATCGCGTGGTCGATCAGCGCCGCGTAGCGGTCGACCCGCCAGTTACGCACCGTGTGGCTCGACATCGGACTGACCAGCAGGGTCGGCGCGTCGCCGGGCAGCTGTTCGGCGGCCCACTCGTGGGCGTCGGCGGGCACGGGAATGTCCCAGCGCACCTCCGTCTGCTTCAGGCCCAGCGGCTCGATGAAGCTGGCCATGGCGTCCAGCACGTGCTCCCCCGTGCGGGCTTCGATGCGTTCGTTGACGAAGAGCCCGTGCAGGTCCTTGGAGCGGGCGTGGTCGTAGCCGATGCGGCGATCGGCTTTTACGGCCAGGCTCAGCAGATTCGAGCGCAATGCCACCTGCATGTGCAGCAGGGCGTCGAACCGGCGTCCGGCCAGCGCCTGGCGTACCTCGCGCATGCCTTCCCGGCCCTTGCCCTTATCGAAGGTAATGAACTCGACGCCCGGAAAATCGCCCACGAGCTTGCGCTCGAGCTTGCCGACGAGCCACGTCAGGCGCGTGCCGGGCGACTTTTCCTGAAGGGTGCGGACCAGCGGAATCACGTGCGTCACGTCGCCGATGGCGGAGGTACGCAGGATGCAGAGGCTGGAATCTCCCGACGGGAGTGGACGGCTTGGTAGACTGGACACGATCGGAGTACCGGATGAGTGGCTGCGTAAGGGCGGCCGACGAATGACAGAGCAACGAGTCAAGGAGAGCGCGGGCGGGACGATTCTGTTCGACGCCACCCGTGTATCTCAAGTCGACGCACCCTGGTTCTCGCCCGACTACTGGCGCGAGCGGGGTGCGCTGCGTACGCAATCGGGTGGGCGGGGCGGTGTCGCGGTAATCGATACCCCGGCCGGCGAAGCCGTGCTTCGGCATTATCGCCGCGGTGGTATGGTCGCCCGTCTGCTCGGCGATCGCTACCTCTTTACCGGCCGCCGCCGCACACGCAGTGACCGCGAGTTCCGTCTGCTGGCCGAACTGGAGCGCCGGGGCCTGCCCGTGTCGCCGCCGGTGGCCTCACGCTTCGTTCGTCAGGGCTTCCGTTACTCGGCCGACCTGATCACCTTGCGCATTCCTGCCGCCGCCACGCTGGCCGGGCGCCTTCAGGATGGCGCCTTCAATGCGGCGCTGGCGGGACGGGTCGGCGAGCTGATCGCCCGGTTCCACCGGGAGGGCGCCTGGCATGCCGACCTCAACGCGCACAACATTCTGGTCAATGCCGACGGTCTCTACCTGATCGATTTCGACCGGGGGCGTCTGCGCCGTCCGTCGCGCGGCTGGCGCCATGCCAATCTGTCCCGCCTGAAGCGCTCGCTGGTGAAGCTCGGCGCGCGCGACGCGGCCGGGGACACCTTCGACGCCGAGCTATGGCCGGCCCTGATCGAACACTACGAACGGAGCCTGCGCGCATGACCTGGGACCTGCATTTCCTCGGAACCGGCGCGGCACACGCGGTCGAGCTCGGTTCGTCGGCCGTGGTCGTCGAGCGGGACGGCAAACCGCTGCTGCTGGTCGACTGCGGCCCCGATACCCTCGATCGCTACGTCGCCGCCTACGGCACGCCGCCACCGGCGCTCTACGTCACGCATGTGCACATGGACCATGTCGCGGGCATGGAAAGGTTGTTCTTCCGCCTGTGGTTCGACGAAGCCCTGCGCGGCCGCACCCGGGTTTACCTGCACGCCGCACTCCTGCCGTGGTTGCAGGGAAGGGTGGCCGACTACCCGGGCGCACTGGCCGAGGGCGGCGTGAATTACTGGGAGGCCTTCCATCTGCTGCCCTGCACCCGCGGGTTCTGGCACGAAGGCCATTGGTTCGACGTCTTCCCCACCCGGCATCACGTGCAGGGCACCTCGTACGGCCTGGCGCTGCGTGGCAGCTTCGTCTACACGGGCGATACGCGGCCGGTGCCGGAGGCCCTGGCGCTGCACGGCGCGGCTGGCGAACTGATCGCCCACGACTGCGGCGTCATCGGCAATCCGTCGCATACCGGCGTGGACGATCTGGAGCGCGAGTACGCGCCCGAGGTCACCGCGCGCATGGCCCTGTATCACTACGGCAGCGCCGAAGACGGTGAAACGCTGGTCTCACGCGGCTACCGGATCGCTCATCCGGGGGAACGCCTGGCTCTGCCCGAACCGCAGCCGCCGCGTCCCGGTGCCGGCTGAGGCTTGCCCCGCCGCGGCGGGAACGTTATCCTTCCGCTTCTTTGCCGGACAGGACGCCGGGGAAGAGGATGTGCAAGTGCGGAGAGGTGTCCGAGTGGTTGAAGGAGCACGCCTGGAAAGTGTGTATACCCTAATAAGGTATCGCGGGTTCGAATCCCGCTCTCTCCGCCAAATCTAAAATGCGACACCGTTAAAGGTGGCGCAGAGACAAACGAAGCGAGACCGTGGGAGCGGGATTTGAACCCGCGCGGGTTCGACAAATTTGTCTGGAACAAATTTGGACGACGCGTAGCGTCGGCCCCGTAGCGAAGCGGAGGGGTGAGGGCAGGAGCCCGAACAATCCCGCCCGCACGGTTGCAACACCCTGCTTTTAAATTGATTTACCGTCTTTATGGTGACCCTGTCGGTCCCCCCGCGACGATAGTCCGTAAACTCCGCCAGGTCCGGAAGGAAGCAACGGTAGCGGACGACTCGGGTGCCGGGGTGTGGCTGGCAGGGTCATCGCCTTTTCGGGGCTGGGGTGCGCCCGACGCGTGTCCTTGGCACAATCCACTGTCGCCCCAAGGTAATACGCATGTCCTATCAGGTCCTCGCACGCAAGTGGCGCCCACGCAAGTTCGCTGAACTCGTGGGACAGGAGCACGTGGTCCGCGCGCTTACCAACGCGCTCGACTCCGGTCGCATGCATCACGCCTATCTGTTCACCGGCACCCGTGGTGTCGGCAAGACCACGATCGCCCGCATCTTCGCCAAGTCGCTCAACTGCGAGCGCGGCGAGTCGGCAGACCCGTGCGGCGAATGCGCGGTCTGCACGGCGGTGGATGCGGGTCGCTTCGTCGACCTGCTCGAGATCGACGCGGCCAGCAACACCGGCGTGGACGATGTCCGCGAGGTGATCGAGAACGCGCAGTACGCACCGTCCCGGGGGCGCTTCAAGGTGTACCTGGTGGACGAGGTGCACATGCTCTCGAAGCCGGCGTTCAATGCGCTGCTGAAAACGCTGGAAGAACCGCCCCCGCACGTCAAATTCCTGCTTGCGACCACGGATCCGCAGAAGCTGCCGGTGACCGTGCTGTCCCGCTGCCTCAAGTTCAACCTGAAGCGGCTGCTGCCGGATCAGATCACGGGCCAGATGCGCCACATCCTCGGTGCCGAAGGTATCGAGTACGACGACGAAGCCATCGGCGAACTCGCGCACGGCGCGGACGGCTCGCTGCGCGACGGTCTGTCGCTGCTCGACCAGGCGATCGCCTACGGCGGCGGCGCGGTGCGTGCGGACGATGTGCGCGCCATGCTCGGCAGCGTCGAGCGCGGCCAGGTGCTGGGTGTCCTCGAAGCGCTGGCGGCCGGCGACGGCGCCGCGTTGATGGGCGAAGCCGAGCGCATCGCGTCGTTCTCTCCGGATTTCGCCGGCGTGCTCGACGATCTGGCGACGGTGCTTCATCGCATTCAGCTGATCCAGCTGGTGCCTGGTTATCGCGAAGAAGAGAGCGATGCCGGCCTCGCCGATATCGCCTCGCGCATCGCGCCTGAAGACGTCCAGCTGTATTACCAGATCGCCACCACCAGTCGCCGCGAGTTGCCGATGGCGCCCGACGCGCGCATCGGTTTCGAGATGGCCTTGCTGCGCATGTTCGCCTTCCGTCCGACCGACGGCGGTGGAACCGTGGCGGCGGTCGCCGTGGCACGTGCACCCGTTTCCGCGCCCGCGGAGCGCCCGTCCGCACCAGCGGCGGCAGCGGGAGCGGCACGCCCTGCGGCTCCGGTGCCTCCGGCTGCCGCTCCGGCCACCGCGCGGGCTCCGTCGCGTCCGGCCGCAGCGCCAGCGCCTCCGGCGCCGGAACCCGCCGCGCCCCCCCGGCCGATCAGCATCGGCGCCGATGGTCTGCCGGACTGGCACGACATCGTCGAGCGGGCGAACCTGCGTGGTCCGATCGGCCAGCTGGCGCAAAACTGCTCACTGCGTGAGGTGGACGGCGAGAGCATGGTGCTCGCGCTGCAGCCCCAGCACATGCATCTGGCGGTCGAGCCACTGACCAGCCAGATGGAAGAAAAGGTCTCGCGCGCTCTCGATCGCCGCGTGCGCTTCCGCTTCGTCGCCGACCGGGGCAACCTGGGCACGCCGGCGGAGCGCAGGGCGCAGGCGGCCAGCGACGCGCAGGCCAGGGCGGAAGCCTCGATGGATGCCGACCCCCTTGTACAGGCGCTCAAGCGCGACTTCGACGCGCGCGTCATTCCGCAATCGATCAAACCCGTGGAGCCAGGAACGTGAAAGGTCAAATTGGTCAGCTGATGCAGCAAGCGCAGCGCATGCAGGACGAAATGAAGCGTGCACAGGACGAACTCGCCAAGACGGAAGTCACCGGCTCCGCGGGTGGCGGCCTCGTCACCGTCACGATGACCGGTGGTCACGAAGTGCGCGCCGTCCATATCGATCGCCAGACGTTCGCTGACGATCCGGAGATGGCTGAGGATCTGGTCGCCGCCGCCGTCAACGACGCGGTCAACAAGATCGCCGAGATGAGCCGCACGCGTCTGGGTGGCGTCACCGCCGGCCTGAACCTGCCTCCGGGCATGAAGCTCCCGTTCTGACGGATCGTCCGACGACACGATGAGTAACGGCTCCCGCCTTCTCGGTGAACTGATCGACGCCCTGCGCTGCCTGCCGGGCGTCGGTGCGAAGAGCGCCCAGCGCATGGCCTTCCACCTGCTCGAACGCGAGCGGCAGGGTGGCCTGCGCCTTTCTTCCGCGCTGGAGTCGGCGATGCGCGATGTGGGCAACTGCACGCGCTGCCGCAATTTCAGCGAGACGCCGGTCTGCTCGCTGTGCGCCAGCGCCACGCGCGACAAGCAGGTGCTGTGCATTGTCGAGTCGCCGTCCGATCTCGCGGCCATCGAACAGGCCACCGGCTTTCGCGGTCACTACTTCGTATTGCTGGGACGGCTGTCACCCCTCGACGGGCTGGGTCCCGATGAGCTCGGGTTGCCGTTGCTCGCCGAGCGGCTGGGGGAGGGCGAGATCGAAGAAATGATCATCGCGACCAACCCGACCGTGGAAGGCGAAGCGACCGCCCACTACATCGGGCAGCTGGCGAAGGCCGCGGGTATTCGTGCCACGCGCCTGGCTCATGGCGTGCCGCTGGGTGGTGAACTGGAGTTCGTCGACCGTGGCACGCTCGCTCACGCATTCGGCAGCCGGCAGTCGCTCGGCTGATATCCAGGGAAACCCGATGACCGACACCATTTTCGCCAAGATCGTCCGCCGCGAAATCCCCGCCGATATCGTCTTCGAAGACGATGACGTGCTGGCCTTCCGTGACCTCAACCCGCAGGCGCCGGTGCACGTGCTCTTCATCCCGAAGCGCGCCATCGCCACGCTGGACGATGCGACCGCGGGCGACGCCGAGTTGCTTGGAAAACTGCTGCTCGCCGCGGCGTCCTACGCCCGCGACCAGGGCCTGTCAAAGGACGGCTATCGCACCGTCATCAACACCAACACGCACGGCGGCCAGACGGTCTTCCACATCCACGTCCACCTGCTCGCCGGCCGCCAGATGCACTGGCCGCCGGGCTAAGCAGAACGGCAGGCACAAAAAAGCCGGCACATGGCCGGCTTTTTTGTGGGTCGCGATACTCAGCGAGCGCGCGGCGGCGGCGGCGGCGGGGGCCGCACGATGATCGTGCGCGGGCGGTAATAGAACGGATCGCCCCACGGACCGTAGCCGTACGGGCCAAAACCCGGGCCCCAGCCCGGACCCCAGAACGGGTCGTAGAACCCCGGACCGTAGCCACGGTTGATCGGCACGCGCTTCGGCCAGAGGTAGACGACGTCTGCCTCGACGCGTGGATAGGCGTAATCGAAGTCGCCCACCTTCTGCGAGACGGCGCCATGCAGCGTGCCGGTGACGGTGATTTCGCGACCGCGGGTGAACACCTCGGGGTCGTAGAAGCCGTCGCGGCAGGCGACGAAGCGGCCCTGGCTATCGGACTTGCTGGCCGTCGGCCGGGCTTCGCTGTCGAGCGGCTCGGAAAGCACGAAGAAACACGTCTGCTGCGGACCCGGCTCCGTCTTGATGATTTCGCCGCCCCAGCGCACTTTCGCGCCAGGTGCGCCCCCCTGCTGGGCGCCCGAAGTGGATACGTCGTTGAACTGACCCTGCAGCGGCTGCGGCACCGTGGCGCAAGCGCCGAGAGCCAGAGTCGCGGCCGCGATGGCCAGCGGTTTGTACATGGACATGACACATCTCCTGGAAGCGCCGGACACAGTCGGCGCCATGACCTATTTGACCACGCGGCGCGGCCTTAATTCCTTCACCGCACGACTGAATTCACTTACTGATTCAGGCGGCGGTTCGTCATTGGCATAACGCGACCGCGAGTAGACCTCGCTCAACCTTTCCAATGCATTTCGATGGTCGGGCAGCGCGCGGGCGGCGCGAGCCATGAAATGCTTCGGTCCTTCGCCTGCCCGTCGTGTCACGCCGGCCTTTTCGAGTTTCCGCTGTAGCCGGCGCATCCACACATCCAACTCATCGCCTTCACGTCGCTGAAAAAGTGCCCATCCCAGGGCGACCACGACCAGCAGGGAGCAACCGATGGCGAGGACGATCGCCAGGTCGCCGACTTCCGCCCGGCGGATGCCGAACGGCTGCAGCAGGCCCTGCTGACGGAGCGAGTCGAATCCGTTAACGGCCTGGTTCCACCATTGGTTGACCACATCCCAGCGATCTCGCGCGCTTCGCCACCACGCCGCATTGAAGAAACTGTCGCCGCCGTCACCTACCGCCGCGGCGGCCGCGGCACCCAGCGTGACGCGTTCGGGGCGTACGGCGCCGGTCGGATCGAAACGAACCCAGCCGCGTCCTTCGAGCCAGAGTTCCGTCCACGCGTGTGCGTCGGCCCGACGAATCAGGAGGTAGTGTCCGAGCGCATTCCAGTAGCCGCCCTGATAGCCGGTGACCACGCGCGCGGGGATGCCCGCGGCGCGCATTAGAAAGGTGAAGGTCGACGAATAGTGCTCGCAGTAACCCTCGCGGGTGCCGAACAGGAAGTCGTCGATGCGGTCGCGTCCCAGTGGCGCCGCGGCCAGCGTGTAGCGGAAGCCGCCGTCGTGAAACATCGCCAGGGCGGCCTGGGCGATCGCGGTGGGGTTGCCGCCGAATTGCGCGACCCACGCGGCCGCCTGCGCCCGCGCACGTGGCCCGACGTTCGCCGGAAGCTGCAGGTTGGCGCGACGGGTCTGCGGGTCCAGCGTCGCATCGAGACGGTATTCGCCGGTCGCCGTCGCGTCGTACGTATAGGTCTTGTCGAGTCGCTGATTCGCGAGCGCGGTCCGATCGCTACGCATGCTCGCATCGGTGGGCGCGGTCACGGGCATGTCGAGCATGGGCAGCACCCGCTCGCGCGTCGGCTCCAGCGTGACCCGATAGTGGAACCGCGCCGATCCCTCGAGGACGCTGTCATCGCGGCGGAGAAATCCCGGACTCCATGCCTGTCCGTCGAAGCGCGTCATCGTGAAGGCGCGGAAGTAACGCGAGCTGGCAATCGGGACGGGCCCATCGAAGCTGACGCGCATCGCGGGTGTGTCGTCGGTAAGCACCTCGGCCATGTCGCCGGGTGCCATGCGGTCCGACAGTCCGGTCGTGGCGCGGTCTATCGTCGGCGCTCCCCAGAGGGGTGAACTCAGGCGGGGAATGAACAGGAAGGCGAACAGGGCGAGGGGGATCGACACGACCAGAGCCAGAAGCACCGGCATGACCTCGACGCGCAGGCGCATGCGTGCAGGCTCCACTTCCTCCACCGAGCGCAGGGTCATCACGGCGGGCACGATGCCCAGGGCGACGATCAGCGTCGCGACGATGCTCTGGTCGAACAGCAATGCGCTCATCAGTGCGAACGCGGCGAAAGCCACGCCGACGCGCGCGTCGCGCAATCGCTCGCTCTCCATCAGTTTGAGCACCAGCAGGCCCACCGCGAACGCGCTGCCGGGCTCGCGTCCGAACAGGGTGCCGTAGGTGGAAACGATGAGCGCGAGCAGCAGTCCGATCAGCGGGACCTTGATCCAGACCGGTGGATGACGACCGCCTCGACGACGTTGCTGCCAGCGGGCCACCAGGACAACAGCGAGGCCAGCCGTCAGCCACCAGGGCAGGTGCGGCGCGTGGACGCCGACGACGAACGCCATGGTGAGGCAGAGCAGGTCGAACGATCGGGGCGCGAGGCGGGGCTCGTCCGACGGGCGTGCACGCAGCGAAGGGCGGAAGCCGGTCATGGGCGCAGCGCCAGGGCGGTCATGCAGCGGTGGTAATGCTCGTCACCCTGTGCCACGTCGAAATATCCGTCCGGCAGGCGAAGGCTCCAGCGACGGCCGGATTCGCGAGCCTCGTCCACCCAGCGGGCCAGTCGGGAGATCCGCGACTCGTCGTCGAGTCCGTGCATGCTGTCCCAGTCCAGTCGCCAGTCTTCCTGTGGCGCGGGCTGTTCCAGATCCTTCACCAGCAGGGAGTGGTGCCGGGCACTCAGTTTCCAGGCGATAAGCCGGCGCGGATCGCCGGCACGATATTCGCGCAGCGAAGCGAGTTCGTCGCCGGGGCGGGGGCGACCGCGGTCCGCATCGCCCTGCGGTTCGAAAGGTGTCGGACCCATGCCTTCGGGGCGCGGATACACGAGCACGGCCCGATCGGGATTGAGCCAGCTCCAGACACGGAACATGCCCAGAGGCCAGCGGCTGTGCAGTCGCATGCGCGGCAGCGGCAACCAGCCGCGGAACTCGGTGGGCAGGTCGAACTCCACCGTCGCCGCTCCGCCTGCCGGTACGACCACCACGTGTTCCCTGCCGTCGACATCCAGGCGCACAGCCATGCGCTCGCGCTGCGATGCGCCGATATCGAGGAAGACACGAACGTTCTCGCCGGCGCGCGCCGTGCCCATCCGCAGGCCGCCCACGGTGATGCCGTTGAGCACGCGAAACGCCACCAGCATGCTGCCGGCACTCACCGAGCCGACCAGACAGGTGAGGAGCAGGGCGGCGTTATTGGCGTAGTTCAGCGCGCCGATCAGCATGACGGCCAGCAGCACGGTAAACCCCAGGCCGAAACCCGTCGGCACGATATAGATGCGCCGCCGGTGCAGCACGATGGGCATCGGCTCGCGCTGGCGCATGCGGGTGAGTGACGGCAGTCGTCGCTCCGCCCAGGCGGTGAGTCGCTGCACCGCGTCGGGCATCAGGGCACCGCGGTCTCGGCGAGAATCGCCCGGGCAATGACCTCGCGCTGGCTTCCCCGTCCGGGCACCAGTCGGTGCGCGGCGGTGGGGACGAACACGGTCTGGACGTCCTCGGGAATGACGTAGTCACGGCCGCTCAGCAACGCCCACGCGCGCGATGCCGCAAGCAGGGCGAGTCCGGCGCGGGGCGACAGGCCGACCCGCACTTCGCTGTGTTTACGGCTGGCCGTCAGCAGGGCCTGCAGGTAGTCGAGCAGGGTGCCGGTGACCTTCACCGCCTGGGATGCCGCATGCAACTGGTCGATCGCCGCGATGTCGAGGCGTGGACTGAGCGAGGCCATCATGTCGCGGCGGTCCTCGCCGATCAGCAGCGCGCGTTCGGCGGCGGGGTCGGGGTAGTCGAGGCTCAGGCGCAGCATGAAGCGATCGAGCTGCGAATCAGGCAGAGGGAACGTGCCGGCGAGATCCAGCGGATTCTGCGTCGCGACGACGAAGAAGGGGCGAGGCAGTTCGTGCGTCACACCGTCCACGGTGACCTGTCCCTCGGCCATGGCCTCGAGCAGGGCGCTCTGCGATTTCGGCGTGGCGCGGTTGATCTCGTCCGCCAGCAGGAGGCTGGTGAAGATCGGGCCGGGATGGAAACGGAACTCGCCGGTCTCGCGCTCGTACACGCTGACCCCGATAATGTCCGAAGGCAGCAGGTCGCTGGTGAACTGGATGCGCTGGAACTCGAGGTCGAAGGTGGCCGCCAGCGCATGAGCAAGCGTGGTCTTGCCGACACCCGGGACGTCTTCGAGTAGCAGGTGTCCTCCGGCGATCAGGCAGGCGAACGCCAGCTTGACCTGTCGTGGCTTGCCCAGAAGTACGCCGTTGACCTGTGCGAGGGCGCCATCGAGTCGATGGCGCAGCATTTCATCGTTGAGTGGATTCGTTGCGGACATGATCGATGCGTGAGCTCCCCGTCCTGGCCATGTCGATGCGAGATCGTTCGAGTGTAGCGGCGCGCGCGCGATCCTGGCGAGGCACGTTTCTCGTCCTGTTCGCGCTGGCGCTGCTGGGCAAGCTTTTCATCGCATGCACCTTGTCGCCCTTCGGTGACGAAGCGTTCTACTGGCAGGAGAGCCTCACACCCGCATGGGGCTACAGCGACCTTCCGCCCCTCACGGCGTGGCTGATCGCGGTATCGGAGGCGTGCTTCGGTCACGGCCTTCTGTCGATGCGCCTGCCATTTCTGCTGATCGGTGCCTGCATCCCGTGGCAGGTCGGCTCGATCGCGAGACGCTACGGTGGTGAGGTAGCGCGCTGGCAGGCGGCGACCTTCGCCCTGAGCCTTCCGCTGGTTGGATCGCTGGGTGTGCTGGCGTTGCCCGATGTACCGCTGACCTTCGCCATCGTGCTTGCCTCGCAAGGTTTGATCGCCGCACTTGAGAAAAATCTGTATCGCGACTGGACGCTGCTCGGCCTGGCGCTGGCGATCGCCTGGATGACCCACTATCGCGCCGCCATGCCGATGCTTGGCGGCCTCGTGTTTCTGGTCGCCACCGCGCGCGGCAGGGCGCAGTGGCGGCGTCCCGGCATCTGGCTTGCGCTGGCTCTGGCGTCGATCGGTCTCGTGCCCATCGTGCTCTACAACATGGCGTCGCGCGGCGCCGGTGTGGCGTTTCAGCTGGTCGACCGGAATCCCTGGCAGTTTCATGCGGATGCGCTGGTGCAGCCGCTGGAGCAGGCCGTGGCCTGCACACCCGTCGCATGGGTGGTGATGCTCTGGGCGCTGTGGCGAAGCTGGCGCCGTCGCGCGGAGGCGCCCTTCGATGTCGTCGCGGCTATCGCGGGCACGTTCGTCCTTGCTTACTTCGTGCTTGGCCTGTTCGCGGACGACGTGCGCTTTCGTGCGCACTGGCCGCTGCCCGCTTACACGCTGCTGTGCGCCGCACTACCGTTACTGCTCGAGGATGCCGCGCGCGGATGGCGCAGGGCGGCGCGCGGTGGATTTGCGCTCGCGGCGCTGGGGCTGGTCATCGGGCTGGCCTATCTCGGTCTTGCCGCGTCGCCGTCGGGCGCCCGCATGCTTTCGGGAGCCAAGGCGTTTCCGGCGAATTTCACGGGCTGGCGGGAGTCCTCGGCCGCGGTCGCGAGGGTATTGCGCGCGGACCCATCCCTGGTCGTGGTGGCCGACAACTTCATGCTGGCGGCGGAACTGCGTTTCGCACTCGGCGGCGGGCGCGAGATCTATGCGCTCGACAGTCCGCTGAACACGAAGCATGGTCGCGCAAGACAGCTCGCCGACTGGGGTCTGGATGAAATAGGACTGTCCCTGCATGAGGGCTCGCGGTTGCTGCTCGTGGTCGACGAAACCGCGCTGCGTGAGCGTGAGAGGCGCGACTGGCTGGGATCGGTGTGTTCGCGCGTGGCGCTGGGTGAGTCGGTGACTCGTCTTGACCTGTTCGACAAGCGGCGTCGTTTTGCCTTGTATCGTGCCGGGCCGGCGCCGCCGACGTCGGAGCCGGGTCTCGCGGACCCCGACGCCTGCCGGGTTTGGACCGCTGCCGCGCGCGCCGGCGGCTGAGGGCTCAGGGGAGTTCGACGCCCGCGGCGCGCAGCAGGCGTGACGTCGCGATCAGCGGCAGACCGACCAGCGCCGTAGGGTCTTCGTTGACGATGCGCTCGAACAGGGCGATACCCAGTCCTTCGCACTTGAAGCTCCCCGCGCAGTCGAGTGGCCGCTCGCGTTCCACGTAGCGTTCGATGTCCGCCTGGGTGAGGGTTCGGAACGTCACCCGGGTTTCGTCGACGTGGGTCAGTGCGTCGCCTTGCGCATCGATGACGCAGACGGCCGTGTGAAAGACCACGTCATGGCCCGAGCTCGCGGCGAGCTGCCGGTGGGCCTGATGGACGGTGCCGGGCTTGTCCAGCACGGTGCCGTCGAGATCGGCGACCTGATCGGATCCGATCACGACGCTGCCGGGGCGGAGGGCGGCGACCGCGCGCGCTTTCGCCTCCGCCAGACGGGCTGCGCGGGAGGCGGGCGCTTCGCCGGGAAGGGCTGCTTCATCCGTACCGGGCGAAACTTGCCCGAAGTCATCGAGCAGGCGCCGCAGCAGGCCGGCCCGGTAGTGGGAGGTCGATGCGAGGACGACCATCGGGGAGGGCACGTCAGAATTCCTTGTGAATGTGTTCGCGCACGGCCGTGTCGAGTGCGGTCTGGGCGTCGTCGAGGGCACGCAGGCGGGGTTCCAGCTGCTGGCGGGCGCGGACCAGGGCATCCACCGCCTCATCGAGCTCGCGCTGGCTGGCGTCAGGCCCGCGGTCGCGGATCCACAGCCGCTGCTGGAGCAGGGCGCGCAGTCCGGAGTCCACGGCCTGCTGAGCCTCGATCTCGCCTGCCGCGGGCTGGTCGGGGCTGACCGACATCACCGCATGGGCACGCTGAAGGCGATCCCGGCAATCCTTCAGATCCGCCTCCAGCCGGTCGGCGTTGTCCATCAGGCTCTGCAGGGCGCCGTGGCGTCGGCGCGTCCGCTGGTGGCGGAGCACCCATACGGAGAGCCCGACCGCTAGCGCAAAGACGATGGCAAGTGCATAATATGCAACGGAAAACACGCGACCTCTTCCTTCCTGGGGGCTGGTGGCGGCAATCGGGAACCAGGCATGGCAGTCTGCACGAAAGCCCCGCGACTGCGCAAAACCGCCCTGTGTCCCACATTCGACCGCCTAACCGGTTGACTTCAAGGGTGTTGATGCCTACCATTTCCCGATTATGTCCGTGACTTTGCCATCGTCCGTGGACGCTTGGCGCGAAGTTCGTGCGCGGCGTTCGTTTCAGGGTCAGCTTCCCGTGTCGGTTTTCACCCGTCTCGGAGAAGTCATCGCGTCCACCGAGGGTGACGTGACCTACGAACTGGACTTCGGCACCGACGACTTCGGCACGAAGTACGTAGCCGTCCGTGCGACAGCACCGTTGACACTCATCTGTCAGCGATCGCTCGAGCCGTTCGTGCTGCCGGTCGAAGTCGATACGCGTCTCGGACTGATCGTGCGTGAGAGTGAGGAAGCCGGGCTTCCGCCGGGTTACGAGGCTTTGCTGGTCGAAGACGACGGCAAGCTCAATCCCATCGCGACGATCGAAGATGAACTGCTGTTGGTGCTGCCCCTGGTCCCGGTCAATCCGGACTATGAGTTGCCCGACGACATGCTTGGAGCCGGTGAGGAAGAAGAACCCTTGCCGGAAAAGACCGAAAACCCGTTCGCGGCACTCCGCGGACTCATTAAGTAATTTCGCTGGAGATTCGCCATGGCCGTTGCCAAGAGCCGCAAGACCCCGTCCACCCGCGGCATGCGTCGTTCGCACGATGCGCTGACCACCGTTCAGCTGTCGACCGACCCGACGAGCGGCGAAGTCCACCTGCGTCACCACGTGACCAAGGACGGCTTCTACCGTGGTAAGAAGGTCATCGACACCCGCGGCGCGGTTGAAGTCGAAGACTGATCCGTCCCGCCAGGGATGATCAGAACGCAGGCGGCGCGGCAACGCGCCGTTTTGCGTTTCCGAAACACCATCACGATGGGGATACGGTTCTGAAATACGCCCGCATCATAGGCACCGGCAGCGCACTTCCCGACAGGGTGGTCACCAATGCCGACCTCGAAAAGATCGTCGACACCAGTGACGAATGGATTCGCACGCGCACGGGTATCACCGAGCGCCACATCGCCGCGGACGGCGAAACCACCAGCGATCTCGCCTTCCTTGCCGCGCAGCGTGCGCTCGAGGCGGCTGGCGTCAAGGCCAGCGACATCGACCTGATCGTCGTCGGTACGACGACGCCGGATCTCATCTTTCCGTCCACCGCCTGTCTGGTTCAGCACCGGCTGGGTGCCAACGGCTGTGCCGCGTTCGACGTCAATGCGGCCTGCTCGGGCTTCGTTTACGCCCTGGGCGTGGCCAATGCGTTCATTCGCAGCGGACAGTCGAAGCGCGCGCTGGTGATCGGTGCCGAGACGCTGACCCGCATGGTCGACTGGACCGAGCGCGAGAGTTGCGTTCTCTTCGGTGACGGCGCCGGCGCGGTCGTTCTCGATGCGTCCGACGAACCGGGCATCTACACGACGCGCATGCGCGCCGACGGCGGATTCAAGCATCTGCTGTTCAACCCGGTCGGCGTATCCGTCGGCTTCACCGACGCGCCCAACCATGGGGTGAAGATCACCATGCTTGGCCGCGAGGTGTTCAAGGTCGCGGTGAAGACGCTCGACGCGCTGGTCGGTGAGACGCTCGCCGACGCGGGCATGACCGAGGACCAGGTCGACTGGCTGATCCCTCACCAGGCCAACCTTCGGATCATCGAGGCAACGGCCAAGCGGCTGAACATGTCGATGGACCGCGTGATCGTCACGGTCGACAAGCACGCCAACACCTCGTCGGGTTCGGTGCCGCTGGCGCTCGATTACGCCGTCCGGTCGGGCAAGGTGAAGCGCGGGCAGAATCTGCTGCTCGAGGCGTTCGGCGGCGGGTTTACCTGGGCGTCCGCGCTTCTGAGGTATTGATCGGTGACGCGGCAACGACTGACTCCGACGCCACCACACGCCTGCGAATGGTGCAATCGCCTCCGGGTTGCTGCACCATTCGCGGTTTGAAGTCCCGGAATCGTCTCGAATGACCTCATCCAGCGCCTCGCTCGCCTTCGTTTTCCCTGGCCAGGGTTCGCAGTCCGTCGGCATGCTTGCCGACCTCGCCGCCGCGCACCCTGAAGTCCGTGCCACCTTTGACGAAGCTTCCGCGGGCGCCGGTGTCGATCTGTGGGACATCAGCCAGAACGGCCCGGAAGAAAAGCTCAACAGCACCGAGAACACGCAGCCGGCACTCCTGGCCGCCAGCGTTGCCGTCTGGCGTGTCTGGGTGAAGCAGGGCGGTGTCATGCCGGCCTTCCTCTCCGGCCATAGCCTCGGCGAGTACAGCGCGCTGGTCGCCGCGGGCGCCTTGTCCCTGAAGGATGCCGCCGGGCTGGTCGCCGAGCGTGGCCGCCTGATGCAGGCCGCCGTGCCGGCTGGCGTGGGCGCCATGGCTGCGATCATCGGTGGCGACGACGCCCAGATCGCCCAGGTCTGTGAAGAAGTGGCCCAGGGGCAGGTCGTCGCTCCGGCCAACTTCAACTCGCCGGGCCAGCTGGTGATCGCGGGTCACGCCGAGGCGGTGGACCGCGCTCTGGCGCGTCTTGCCGAGCTCGGCGTGAAGAAGGCGGTGAAACTGGCCGTTTCCGTGCCGTCGCATTGCATGCTGATGCGCGATGCCGCCGATCGCCTCGGCGAAAAGATGGCCGCCATCGAGTGGTCGATGCCGTCGATTCCGGTGATTCAGAACGCCGACGCCGCGGCGCACACCTCGGTCGAGGACATTCGTGGGGCGCTGATGCGCCAGCTCTACCTGCCGGTACGCTGGACCGAATGTGTCCAGGCGCTGGCCGCCGCCGGGGTGACTCAGGCGCTCGAGTGCGGTCCGGGCAAGGTTCTGGCGGGTCTTATCAAGCGTATCGACAAGTCGGTGGAGGCGAAGCCCATCGGCGCGCCTGCCGACCTCGATGCCGCCCTGGCGGCCGTGCAGGCCTGATCCGGCCCTTCTTCTTTCTTAAGTACGACAGGACAAGCACTCCATGACCCAGTCCCTGAAGGGTGAAGTCGCCCTCGTCACCGGCGCCAGTCGCGGTATCGGCGCGGCGATCGCCGATCGGCTCGCCGCGCTCGGCGCGATCGTTTTCGGTACGGCCACCAGCGAGGCCGGTGCGCAGGCCATCAGCGAGCGCCTCGCGCCGCACGGCGGCCACGGCCGCGTGCTCAACGTCACGGACCCTGCCGCGATCGAGGCGCTGATCGACGCGGTCGCCAGGGAGACCGGTGCTGTTTCCATCCTGGTGAATAACGCCGGCATAACGCGCGACCAGCTGCTCATGCGCATGAAGGAAGACGACTGGAGCGCGATCATCGAGACCAATCTGACCTCGGTGTTCCGTACGTCCAAGGCCGTCATGCGCGGCATGATGAAGGCACGCAAGGGTCGCATCATCAGCATCGCCTCGGTCGTGGGCGTCACCGGCAACCCCGGTCAGGCCAATTACGCGGCCGCCAAGGCGGGCATCATCGCGTTCTCCAAGTCGCTGGCCCGCGAGATCGGCTCACGTGGCATCACGGTCAACGTGGTGGCGCCGGGTTTCATCGACACCGACATGACCCGCGCCCTGCCGGAGGAGCAGCGCACGGCGCTGCTGGCCGGCATCGCCCTGGGGCACCTGGGTGAATCGGAGGATATCGCCGAAGCCGTGGCCTTCCTGGCCTCGCCCGCGGCGAAATACATCACCGGCGAGACGCTCCACGTCAACGGCGGCATGTACATGCCCTGATGGGGCAGGGCCGGCGGCAGTCGCCACCGGCCCGTTTTTGAGAGACAATCTCTTTTTCGCGTCCGGCTCAGAAAAGTCGGACGTTATTCACGTGGCGGCGGTGTGTTGGCGGGCCTGGTCCTTAGCCACTACAATGCCGCCGGATTTTTCCCTCGGGAGGTAAAGGCAACATGAGCACCATCGAAGAGCGCGTCAAGAAAATCGTCGTTGAACAGCTGGGCGTTAAGGAAGACGAAGTCACCACCAACGCTTCGTTCGTGGACGATCTCGGCGCCGATTCGCTCGACACCGTTGAGCTCGTGATGGCCCTCGAAGAAGAGTTCGAGTGCGAGATCCCGGACGAAGAAGCTGAGAAGATCACCACGGTTCAGCAGGCGGTCGATTACGTCAAGGCCCACGTCAAGGCCTGATCCACATCTACCGGCTGGTTGTCGATCGGAGGCGTCGCCTCCCGTCGATCTCCGAGCGACATGGAAGCTGCGCCTTACGGCGCAGTTTTCGTTTGCGGCAAACGCAACCTGCGCCCGCGTATGGTTTGCGCGGGAACAGTTGAGGATGAGAACGCATGAGTAAACGACGTGTGGTAGTGACCGGTATGGGCATCATCTCGCCGGTCGGCAACGATGTCGCCACCGCCTGGAAGAATGTGGTCGAAGGCAATACCGGCATCGGTCCGGTGAGTGAATTCGACGCCAGCGCCTATAGCACCCGTATCGCGGGCGAGGTCAAGGGGTTCGATCCTGTCGACGCCTTCTTCGTCGGTACCGATACGCCGGACGACGAGCGTCGTTCGGTCGCCAAGGATTTCAAGCGGATGGATCCGTTCATCCACTACGGCATCGTCGCCGGCACGCATGCGTTCCGTCAGTCGGGTCTCGTGGTGACCGATGAAAACGCGGGCCGCATCGGTGTCGCGGCAGGCGCCGGTATCGGTGGCCTGCACACGATCGAAGGCACGGCGCTCGAGCTTCACGAGAAGGGTCCCCGTAAGGTGTCGCCGTTCTACGTGCCCAGCTCCATCATCAACATGGTGGCCGGCAACCTGTCGATCTACCACGGCCTCAAGGGCCCGAACATCGCGCTCGTGTCGGCATGCACCACCGCCGCGCACAACATCGGCATGGCCATGCGTCTGATCCAGTACGGCGATGCCGATGCGATGATCGCCGGCGGTGCGGAATTCGCCACGACGCCGACGGCGATGGCGGGCTTCTGCTCGGCCAAGGCCATGTCCACGCGCAACGACGACCCGGCGCACGCCAGCCGTCCTTGGGACACCGGTCGCGACGGCTTCCTGCTGTCCAATGGCGCCGGCATGCTGATGCTCGAGGAATACGAGCACGCCATGGCGCGCGGTGCCACCATCCTGGCCGAGCTCGTCGGCTTCGGTATGAGCGGCGACGCGTACCACATCACCGCGCCGAGCGGCGACGGTGCGGAACTGGCCATGCGCAACGCACTGCACGACGCCGGCCTGACCGCCGAAGACGTGCGCTACGTCAACGCGCACGGTACCTCCACGCCGGTGGGCGATCTGGGCGAAGCCAGGGCCATCCGCAACGTGTTCGGCGAACACGCCACGAAGCAGGGCGCGTTCTCGGTCAGCTCGACCAAGTCCGTCACCGGTCATCTGCTGGGTGCCGCGGGTGGTGTCGAAGCCATCTTCTCGATCATGGCGATTCGCGACGGCATCATGCCGCCGACGATGAACCTCGAGAACGTGGATCCGGAAGTCGCCGCGCTCGGCATGGATCTGGTGCCGAACAAAGCGGAGAAGGCCGACATCGACGTCGTCGTATCGAACTCGTTCGGCTTCGGCGGAACCAACGGTACGCTCGTCTTCCGTCGCGTCTGACGCGTTGGCTTTCGTCACGCGAACCCTGGCCGGCCGGCGCGATCTCCTCGCGCCGGCCGCGTCGTATCCGGCGCGCTATCCGGCGTTGCTGGCCAGTGCCGTCACCGGAACGCCGCAATCGCGTTTCGACATCCTGTTTGCCGCCGGCACCGAATCCCTCACGCTGTACGCGGACGGTGTCGTTCGCGATGCACGCGGCGATGTCATCGAGGGAAGCTTTCTCGACGCGCTCGATGCGGCGTGGTCGCGACGTCGCAGGCCGCGTGTCGATGACGGCCTGCCGTTTCACGGCGGCTGGGTCGTATATCTGGCATACGAACTGGTGGGGCAGATCGAGCCGGGCCTGCATCTGCCGGCATCGAACGGTGCGGCACCGGTGGCCATCGCCTTGCGTGCGCCAGCCGCCGCGGTGGTCGACCACATCGAGCGGCGCACCGTTCTCGTCGCGGAAGAAACGGCCCCGGAGTGGCTCGATCGTCTTGAGAGCGATCTCGCGCTTGACGCCCCGTCGATGGCGCTGGCGACGCCGCTCGCCGTCGACGAAGACGAGCCACGACGTTTCCTCGATGGCGTCACGCGTATCCACGAGCACCTGCGTGCGGGCGACGTTTTTCAGGTGAATCTCTCACGGCGCTGGTGTGCGCGTTTCGCCCAGGCGCCGTTACCGGCCAGCCTGATGCTCGCGCTGCGCAAGGCCAATCCGGCGCCGTTCGCCGGGCTGCTGCAGCAACCGGGCTGGGCCATCGTCAGTTCGTCACCCGAGCGCCTGGTCGAGTCGCGCGGCGGCGTGCTGCAGACGCGGCCGATCGCCGGTACGCGACCGCGTGTCGCCGGCGATGACGACGTGGAGAAAATTCGCGAACTCACCTCGCATCCGAAGGAGCGTGCCGAGCACGTCATGCTGATCGACCTCGAGCGCAACGATCTCGGGCGTGTCTGCGTGCCGGGCAGCGTCCGCGTCGACGAGCTGATGGTGGTGGAGAGCTACGCTCACGTGCATCACATCGTCAGCAACGTGTCGGGTCGCGCACGCGAGGGGATCACGCCCGGACAGATCATCGCGGCGACGTTCCCTGGCGGAACGATCACCGGTTGTCCGAAGGTTCGGTGCATGGAGATCATCGGCGCACTGGAGCAGGAGGCGCGTGGTGCGTACACGGGCGCGCTGGGCTATCTGGATGACCAGGGCGACATGGATCTCAACATCCTGATCCGTACCCTGACCGTCGAAGGGACCGAGGTCTCGTTCCGTGCGGGCGCGGGCATCGTGACCGACTCCGTGCCGGAGAAGGAACTCGACGAGACGCGGGCCAAGGCGCGCGGCTTGCTGCGGGTGTTCGGCGCCGGATGAGCGCGCGCGTTTCCGTGGATTTCGTCGATGGCGACCGTATCCCGGCGGCCGACCGGGGTTTCACTTACGGCGACGGGGTGTTTGAAACATTACGCATGGTCGACGGGCGCGTCCCGCTGTGGCCGCGGCACGTGGCCCGGCTGCGCGATGGTTGCACGCGCCTGCGCATGCCCGTGCCGGACGTGGATGCGATCCTCGCTGAAGTGGAGCGCCTTGCCACGGACCTGAGCGATGCGGTGGTCCGCGTCACGCTCAGCCGTGGCGATGGCATGCGCGGGTATGCGCCGCCACAGCCGCAACGGCCACGCGTGGTCGTGCAGGTCGCTCCGCTGTCGCTGGATGCCGGCGCCTACGCGGAGGGTGTTTCCGTCCGTCTTTGCGACACCCGCCTCGCCACGCAGCCTCTGCTGGCCGGGATGAAGCATCTCAATCGTCTGGAGCAGGTGCTGGCCCGTGCCGAATGGTCCGATGCCACCTGGACCGAGGGTCTCATGCTCGACGATCGCGGCGACGTTGTCTGTGCCACCGCCGCCAACGTGTTTGCTGTCTTCGATGGGCGACTGGTGACGCCACCGGTGGATCGCTGCGGTGTCGCCGGTGTGGCGCGTGCCGAAGTGCTCGCCATTCGCAACGTCGAGGTAGCTCCGATCAGCCCCTTGCGACTTGCCGAAGCCGACGAGGTCTTCCTCACGTCGGCCGTTCGGGGCATGCTTCCCGTTCGGGTCTTCGCGACCCGGTCGTGGCAGCCCGGTCCCGTCACGCGTGCGCTTCAGGCGCACTGGGGACGTCTGGGCCTGCCGTTGCCTGTCGGCTTCGAGGATTCCGATCGATGAAAGTGCGCGGCATCGCCCTCTGGCGTGTCATTTTGCTGGTGGTGCTGGTCGCGGCGATCGCCGCCGGGTCCTGGCTGTGGTTCGACTGGGCGCGTTTCGCCCGTACCCCGCTGGCGATTCCCGCCGCCGGGCAGAGCATCGACGTAGCACGCGGTGCGTCATTCAGGGACATCGTGCGTGACCTGCGCGACCGCCATGCGACCGCGGCGCCCTCGTTGTACTGGCGCGTGCTCTCCATGGAGATGCACGCCTCGGGCCGCCTGCACGCGGGCGAGTTCGCCCTGCGTCCCGGGATGACGCCGCGCGATCTCATCGGCGACATGGCCAATGGCCGTGTCCTGCAGCGCAACCTGACCATCGTGGATGGCTGGAGCTTTGCCGACCTGCGTCGCACGCTCGCGGCGGTGCCGACGCTGACCCACGACACCGCGGACCTCGACGATGCGGCGATCATGCGCCTGATCGGCGCCCCGGAGGGCGACAACCCGGAAGGGCGCTTCCTCCCCGAGACCTATGCCTATGTGAAAGACGACAAGGAGTCGAGCATCCTCAAGCGAGCGTATGTGGCGATGGGCAAGACGCTCGATGCCGCCTGGGCCGGTCGCGCGAAAGATCTCCCGCTGGCCAGCGCCTACGAGGCGCTGATCCTCGCCTCGATCGTCGAGAAGGAAACGGGCAGGGCGGATGAGCGTCCGCGAATCGCAGGCGTCTTCGTGCGTCGTCTCGAAGGCCGGATGCTGCTGCAGACGGATCCGACGGTGATCTATGGCATGGGCGCGTCGTACGCCGGCAGCATCCACAAGAGCGACCTCACGACCGACACCCCCTACAATACGTACACGCGGACAGGTCTGCCGCCGACGCCGATCGCGCTGCCAGGGCGCGCGGCGATCCTGGCGGCGGTGCATCCGGCGGACGGCAAGGAGCTGTATTTCGTCGCTAAAGGCGACGGCAGCCACGTCTTCTCGTCGTCCCTCGAAGAACATAACCGGGCCGTGGCCTGCTACCAGTTGAAGCGATGCCAGTGACGACACTCCAGCGCAGCCGGATCCGGGCCATGAACGTCATCGCGGCGGTGACCGCGTGACGTCGCGCCCCTGGCACGAGGACGCCTGGGCTCGCATGCAGGCCCGCCGCGAGCGGGATGCGCTGCCGCACGCGCTGCTGCTGGCCGGGCCCGCGGGGCTGGGCAAGCGCGATTTTCTGGCGGCATTCGTCAAGGGCCTGCTCTGTCAGCAACCGGTCGATGGCGTACCTTGCGGTATCTGCCGCAGCTGCCACCTGGTGGCCGCCGGCACCCATCCGGATGTCGTGACGCTGACGTTCGGCCTGCGCAAGGACGGCGTCACCCGAAGCGAGATCGTGGTCGACCAGATCCGCGACCTGTCGGCCCGGCTGGCGATGTCGAGTCAGTTCGGCGGCTGGCAGATCGCCACGGTCGATCCGGCCGACGCGATGAACGCCGCCGCCGCCAACGCCCTGCTGAAGACGCTGGAAGAACCCACGCCGGCAACGCTGCTGATCCTGGTGGCTGACGAGCCCGCGCGGCTTCCGGCGACGATCCGCAGCCGCTGCCAGCGCATCGATTTCCTGGTTCCCTCGCGCGAGGTGTCGCTGGCCTGGCTACGCGCCGAAGGCGTCTCCGACGCGCCGGCCGCGCTCGAGGCGGCCGGCGGTAACCCCGGCATGGCGCGCGAGTGGTCCGCCGACGGTGCGCTCAAACAGCGCTCCGAGGTACGCAACGATCTGAAGGCGCTTGCCGCGGGCCGAGGCGACGCCATGGAGGTCATCAAGCGTTGGCAGGCCGCGCAGCCGGCGCGCTATCTCTGGTTCGCCGCGCAGGCGGTGACCGACGAGCTGCGTGCGCGTACGGCCGGAAAGCCCGCGCCGCTCGAGAGTCAGCTCGACGACGAGGCACTGGACCACTGGTACGGGCGGGTCAACCGGGCCCGCGACGCCCTGCGCGGTCCGCTGCGTGTCGACCTCATTCTTCTCGAACTGCTTGCCGCCTGGCGTTGACGCGGCCTTACCGGCCATTCGGTCCTAATGGTCGTGCCCGTCACTTGTGTGAGGAAAGACCCTTTGTATCGTGACCCCGTCATCGACGGCGCCACCCGGCTTCTGGTGGTTGCGCCTCACCCCGACGATGAGTCGCTCGCCGCGGGCATGCTGATCCAGCGCACCCTGGCCATGGGCGGGCGGGCCGACGTGCTCCTGCTGACCGATGGCGACGACAACCCCTGGCCGCAGCGCTGGGTCGAGCGGCGCGTGATCATCGATGCACCGGCGCGTGCCCGCTGGGGTGCGCGACGTCGTCTCGAAGTGGCCGGGGCCCTGGGGCGCCTGGGTGTACCGCCTGACCAGTTGCATGCGCTGGGCTGGCATGACATGCAGGTAACCGATGAGCTCAGGCGGCGGCATACCGCCGCCGTGACCGCCGTCCGGCGGGTGATCGAGCGGGTCCGGCCGACCCTGGTGGTGATTCCCGATCTGGGCGATACCCACCCGGATCACGGCTCCGCCCACGTTCTTGCCCGGCTGGCGCTGTCGGCGGCCGGTTCAATGGCGGACGTACTCACTTATATGGTGCACGGCACGGAGCGCAGTGCGCCCGACGACCTGTGGGTGCCCGACCTCGATGCCGAGCGGCAGGCCACCAAGCTGGCCGCCGTGCTCGAACACCACACTCAGATGGCGCTCAGTCGCGAACGCATGCTCGGCGTGGCGTCGCGGCCCGAGCGCTTCGACCGGCCTGCCGCGGCGCCCGGTGTCGGATCCCTGCTCCTGCCGTGGCGGCCGGGCGTGCTGGCGCGCCGCCGGTTGCGCGTCGTGCTGGCGGACGGGCAGGGTGTCGTCGCGTGGCCGTGGCGCGAGGCGCCGCTGGAATCCTCGGGTGACGGCTGGCTGCTGCGGCTGCGCGATGCGCCGGGTCCGGCTTTCGTGAAGCTCACCGCCGACTTGTCCACGCCCTGGATCTACGACCACTATGGCTGGGCATGCCAGGATCCGGAGCCAGTCGGGCTTGTGGCCCGGCCCATCGGCTAGCTAGGATGGCCGCTATTACAGGGAAACCGCTTGCATGAACGCCAACGTCTCCTCGCCGCGTCAGGGCATCCTTTCGCTGAAGATCAAGGATGTGAACGCGCTCTACGTCGCCTACATGCCGTTCCTCAAGACCGGCGGCCTGTTCGCGCCCACGGCGCAGCGCTACAGCCTGGGCGACGAAGTGGCCCTGCTGGTCACCCTGATCGACGAAAACGAGCGCCTTTCGGTCGCGGGCAAGGTCGTCTGGATCACCCCCGTCGGCGCGCAGGGCAATCGTACGGCCGGCGTCGGGATCCAGTTCAACGAATCGTCTGAGAGCGAAGCCGCCCGTCAGCGTATCGAGGCCCTTCTCGCCGGTAGCCTCGCCTCCGAGCGTCCGACCCAGACCATGTGAGAGGAGGGCGCATCCGGCGCCCTTCCGAGGTCTTCCCGCCGCAAAACGCTGCGATTGCATGCATGGGGTGAGGTTTTTGCCTCACGCGGTGATGTTTTTCCCGCATTAAGGCTTGTAGGTATACCTGCACGCACTGGTACAATAGTTCGGTTCCCCAACGTGAGATTGTGGATATCCGGAGTCGTTGGCGCGCCCGTCGCGTCGGCTCGGATCGATCCATTTGGATCGATCCGAAAAAAACTCCGGCGACCCTAGCCGGACCGCTCGTCCCCGCCGACGGTCACTGATGCGCCCAGTGAGGCGCGGAGGTACGCAGCATCGTGCTTGCCCAATATTGGCCCGTCCTGTTGTTCATTGCCGTGGCCGTTGGCCTAGGTATCGTCCTGATGGCGCTCGGCATGCTTGCCGGTCCCCGCCGTCCCGACGCGGAGAAGCTCTCGCCCTACGAGTGCGGCTTCGAGGCCTTTGAAGATGCGCGCATGAAGTTCGACGTGCGCTACTACCTCATCGCCATCCTCTTCATCATTTTCGATCTCGAAATCGCCTTCCTGTTCCCGTGGGCGGTGGTGTTCGACAAGATCGGCCTGATCGCCCTGGTCGAGATGGCGCTGTTCCTCGCGCTGCTTGTCGTCGGCTTTGCTTACGTCTGGAAGAAGGGAGCACTCGAATGGGAGTGATGACCACCATCGACCGGGTGATGCACAACCCGGCGCCGCTCAACCTCGTCGACGACATCCTGCGCCCCAATGGTGACGCACCGGTCGTCAACCGCGGTTTCGGCGTGACCAGCATCGATGCGCTGATGAACTGGGCCCGCACCGGTTCCATGTGGCCGATGACCTTCGGTCTGGCCTGCTGCGCCGTCGAGATGATGCACGCGGGTGCCGCGCGCCTCGATCTCGATCGCTTCGGCGTCGTCTTCCGTCCCAGCCCGCGCCAGTCCGACGTGATGATCGTCGCCGGTACGCTGGTCAACAAGATGGCCCCCGCGCTGCGCAAGGTCTACGACCAGATGCCCGAGCCGAAGTGGGTCATCTCGATGGGCTCCTGCGCCAATGGCGGCGGCTATTACCACTATTCGTATTCGGTCGTTCGTGGCTGCGATCGCATCGTGCCGGTCGACATCTACGTGCCGGGTTGCCCGCCGACGGCCGAAGCGCTGATCCACGGCATCCTGCAGTTGCAGAAGAAGATCCGCCGCACCCACACGATCGCGCGCTGAACAGGGCTTCGAACATGAGTGTTACTAACGAGACCTCGCTGGTCGAACGGCTCGCCGCGCGTTTCGGTGACATGCTGACGGTGAAGGTCGAGCGCAACGAGGTCACCGCCGAGGTGTCTCCGCGCGACATGACCGCCGTCGCCACCGCGCTGCGCGACGAAGCCGGCTTTCGCTTCACCATCGTCATCGACGTGTGCGGTGTCGACTACCTCAGCTACGGCCAGACCGAGTGGGACACGGACACCGCGCACGGCGAAAGCTTCTCGCGCGGCGTCGAAGGCCAGAGCGCCGGCCGCTTCACGTGGGCGGAGCGTCCGCGCAACGTCGAGCAGCCGCGCCGCTACGCCGCGATCATCCACCTGCTGTCGATCGAGCTGAACCAGCGCATTCGCCTGCGCGCGTTCTGCGAAGACGACGCGTTCCCGGTCGTTCCGTCCATCACGCCGATCTTCCCGGGCGCGGACTGGTTCGAGCGTGAGACGTTCGATCTGTTCGGCATCATCTTCGATGGTCACCCCGATCTGCGCCGCATCCTCACCGATTACGGCTTCGTCGGCCATCCGTTCCGCAAGGACTTCCCGCTCATCGGCAACGTCGAGGTTCGCTACGACCCCGAACAGAAGCGTGTCGTCTACGAACCGGTCTCGATCGAACCGCGCGTGCTCGTTCCGCGCACGATCCGTAATGACGCCGATCTCGATCAGGCCAGGGCGGAATCCGCCGATCACTGGCGGGAGAATTAAGCCGTGGAAGAAATTCGCAATTACACGATGAACTTCGGCCCGCAGCATCCCGCTGCGCACGGCGTGCTGCGCCTCGTGCTGGAGATGGACGGCGAGACGATCGTCCGCGCCGATCCGCACATCGGCCTGCTGCACCGTGGCACCGAGAAGCTCGCCGAGTCCAAGCCGTTCAACCAGTCCATCGGTTACATGGACCGCCTCGACTACGTGTCGATGATGTGCAACGAGCACGCCTACGTGCGCGCCATCGAGAACCTCCTAGGTATCGAGGCGCCGGTTCGCGCGCAGTACATCCGCACGATGTTCGACGAGATCACCCGCATCCTCAATCACCTCATGTGGGTGGGTTCGAACGCACTCGATCTCGGCGCCATGGCCGTCTTCCTCTACGCGTTCCGTGAGCGCGAAGAGCTGATGGACGTCTACGAGGCGGTGTCCGGCGCGCGCATGCACGCCACGTATTACCGTCCGGGTGGCGTCTATCGCGACCTGCCGGAGCAGATGTCGAAGTATCGCGAGTCGCCGTGGCACAAGGGCGGCGACCTCAAGCGCCTCAATGCCTGGCGCGAAGGCTCGATGCTCGACTACCTCACCGAGTTCACCAACGACTTCCCGGCGCGCGTCGACGAATACGAGTCGCTGCTGACCAACAACCGTATCTGGAAGCAGCGTACGGTCGGCATCGGTGTGATTCCGCCCGAGAAGGCCCAGGCCTGGGGCATGACCGGCGCCATGCTGCGCGGTTCGGGCATCGCCTGGGATCTGCGCAAGAAGCAGCCGTATGCCGCGTACGCGGACATGGACTTCGATATCCCCGTCGGGGTCAACGGCGACTGCTACGACCGCTACCTGGTCCGCGTCGAGGAGATGCGCCAGTCGAACGCCATCATCAAGCAGTGCGTGGCGTGGCTGAAGGCCAACCCGGGCCCGGTGATGGTGCAGAACTACAAGGTTGCTCCGCCCAGTCGTGAAGAGATGAAAAACGACATGGAAGCGCTGATTCACCACTTCAAGCTCTTCACCGAGGGCTATGGTGTGCCGGCCGGTGAAACCTATGCCGCCGTCGAAGCGCCGAAGGGCGAATTCGGCTGCTACCTCGTGTCCGACGGTGCCAACAAGCCCTTCCGCGTGCATCTGCGCGCGCCCGGCTTTGCGCATCTGTCCTCCATGGACGCGATCGTGAGGGGCCATATGCTCGCCGACGTCGTCGCGATGATCGGCACCTACGATCTCGTTTTCGGCGAAGTCGACCGCTAAGTCGACGGAGTGAACTGAATCATGAAAGCCACCGGTCAATTCGAGCAGGTCAAGGACGTCGATCCCCTCGCCGTGCTCAACGATCACACCCGTCAGCACATCGATCACTGGGTGTCCAAGTTTCCGCCGGATCGCAAGCGTTCCGCGCTGATCCAGTCGCTGATGGCGGCGCAGGAGCAGAACGTCGGTTACCTCACCGACGAGCTGATCACCGCCGTCGCCAAGTACCTCGACCTGCCGCCGATCTGGGCGTACGAAGTCGCGAGCTTCTACTCGATGTTCGAGACGACGCCCGTCGGTCGTAACAACGTCGCCATCTGCACCAACATCTCGTGCTGGTTGAACGGTGCCGAAGGCATCGTGCGTCAGTGCGAGAAGAAGCTGGGCATCAAGACGGGCGAGAGCACCGCCGACGGCCGCATCTATCTCAAGCAGGAAGAGGAATGCCTGGCCGCGTGTGCCGGCGCGCCGATGATGGTGGTCAATGGTCATTACCACGAGAAGCTGACGGCCGAATCGGTCGACGCCATTCTCGACGGTCTGAAGTGAGGTAAGGGCAATGGCTAGCACCACTGGTCCGGTCGGACCCGCACCGCAGGAACACCAGGTCGTCTATACGACGTTGCATTTCGAGAAGCCGTGGGCGCTCGAAAGCTACGAGAAGATGGATGGCTGGAAGGCCTGGCGCAAGATCCTGGCCGAGAAGCCGGATCCCGCCGCGCTGATCGAAGAACTGAAGAAGAGCGCGCTGCGCGGTCGCGGTGGCGCGGGCTTCCCGACCGGCCTGAAGTGGTCGTTCATGCCGCGCACGGCACCCGGCCAGAAGTACATCCTGTGCAACTCGGACGAATCCGAGCCGGGTACCTGCAAGGACCGCGACATCCTGCGCTTCAACCCGCATGCGGTGCTCGAAGGCCTGGCCATCGCCTGCTACTGCACCGGCTCGACCGTCGCCTACAACTACCTGCGCGGCGAGTTCCATCACGAGCCGTTCGAGCACATCGAAGAAGCCCTGAAGGAAGCCTACGCGGCTGGCCTGCTGGGTAAGGACATCGCCGGCTCCGGCATCGATGTCGACATCTTCAACGCGCTCGGCGCCGGCGCGTACATCTGCGGCGAAGAAACCGCGCTGATGGAATCGCTCGAAGGCAAGAAGGGCCAGCCGCGCTTCAAGCCGCCGTTCCCGGCCGGCTTCGGCCTGTACGGTCGCCCGACCACGATCAACAACACCGAGACCTACGCCTCGGTGCCGGCCATCCTGCGCAACGGCGCGGAGTGGTTCCTCAACATCGGCAAGCCGAATAACGGCGGTCCGAAGATCTTCTCGGTATCCGGCCACGTGGCCAACCCGGGCAATTTCGAGATCAAGCTGGGCACGTCGTTCGCCGACCTGCTGCAGCTGGCCGGTGGCGTGCGCAACGGCAACAAGCTCAAGGCGGTGATCCCGGGCGGCTCCTCGATGAAGGTGCTGCCGGCCGAGAAGATCATGGAATGCACCATGGACTACGACTCGCTGCAGAAGGCGGGTTCGGGTCTGGGTTCCGGTGCCGTGATCGTCATGGACGAGACCACCTGCATGGTCCGCGCCTGCCACCGCATCTCGCGTTTCTACATGGCGGAGTCGTGCGGTCAGTGCACCCCGTGCCGCGAAGGCACCGGCTGGATGCACCGCGTGCTGTCGCGCATCGTCGAAGGCAAGGGCACGGAAGACGACCTGCATCGCCTGAAGGCGATCGCCGGTCAGATCGAAGGTCACACCATCTGCGCCTTCGGCGAAGCCGCGGCGTGGCCGGTGCAGGGCTTCCTGTTCCACTTCTGGCACGAATTCGAATACTACGTGAAGCATGGCCGTTCGATCGTCGACGGTCCGGCTGACACGGTCACCACTGGAGTCGCTGCATGAGTGCGCAGCCCGTAGCCAATGCCGCGCCGGACCTCGTCAACGTCGAGATCGACGGCGTTCCGGTGCAGGTAGCCAAGGGGTCGATGATCATCCAGGCGGCCGACGCCGTCGGTATCGCCATCCCGCGCTTCTGCTACCACCGCAAGCTCCCGATCGCCGCCAACTGCCGCATGTGCCTGGTGGAAATCGAGAAGATGCCGAAACCCGCGCCTGCCTGCGCCACGCCGGTGGGTGAGGGCATGAAGGTCTTCACGCGCTCGGACAAGGCGCTGAAGTCGCAGCGCAACGTGATGGAATTCCTGCTGATCAACCATCCGCTCGACTGCCCGATCTGCGATCAGGGCGGCGAGTGCGAGCTGCAGGACGTCTCGCTGGGTTACGGCCGCTCGGTGTCGCGTTACAACGAGCGCAAGCGCACCGTCGCCGACGAAAACATCGGCCCGCTGATCGCGACCGAGATGACCCGCTGCATCCAGTGCACGCGCTGCGTCCGCTTCACCAGCGAGATCGCCGGCACGTACGAACTGGGTGGCATGAGCCGTGGTGAAAACCTCGAGATCGGCACCTACATCGGCAAGACCATCGAGAGCGAACTGTCGGGCAACATCATCGACGTCTGCCCGGTCGGCGCGCTGACCAACAAGCCGTTCCAGTTCCAGGCCCGCGCGTGGGAGCTGATCGCGCGTCCGTCCATCGCCTACCACGATGCACTCGGCTCCAACTTGTGGATGCATACGCGCCGCGGCGAAGTGCTGCGCAACGTGCCGCGCGACAACGAGACGATCAACGAGTGCTGGCTCTCGGACCGTGACCGTTACAGCCATCAGGGCCTGTACGCGGCGGACCGCGTCAAAACCCCGATGGTCAAGCGCAACGGCCAGTGGTCGGCGACGACCTGGGACGACGCGCTGGCTGTCGCCGCCGAAGCGCTCAGGAGCATCTCCGGCGCCGAACTCGGCGTGCTGGTCAACGGCGCCACGTCGAACGAGGAGGGCGAGCTGATCGTCCGGCTGGCACGCGGCCTGGGCAGTGCCCATGTCGATCACCGCCTGCGTCAGCTCGACTTCGCGGATAACGCGTTCGCGAAGCCGTTCGCCTCGCCGATCGCCTCGATCGACAAGGTCAAGGCCGCGCTGCTGGTCGGTTCGGACCTGCGCCATGAAGTGCCGCTCCTCAACCATCGCCTCCGTCAGGCGGTGAAGAAGGGCGCCAGGGTGTACGCGGTCAATCCGGCCCACTTCAACTTCAACTACCCGCTGGCCGGTGAATCGGTCGCCGCGCCGCACGCGCTGGTGAACGAACTGCTGATCCTGGCCAAGGCGGCCGGTGAGAACGGCGCTTCGATGCCGGAGTCGCTGGCGTCCGCACTGAACGGCGTGGAGACGACCGACGCGCACCGCGACGCCTTCAAGGCGCTCGGCGAGAACGCGGTGGTCATCTTCGGCCACGCCGCGGTCACCCATCCGGAAGCCTCGTGGCTGCGTGCCATCGCTCGCTTCATCGCGCAGGCGGCCGGTGCGGCCTTCAACGAAATCCCGGTCGGCGCCAACGCGCTGGGCCTGTCGTCGGTCGGCGTCCTGCCGACCGCTGGCGGTCTGGACGCGCGCGGCATGCTCGCCCAGGCCCGTAAGGGTTACATCCTGTACAACGTCGAGCCGCCGCACGATTTCGCCGATGGCGCACTCGCGCAGCGGGCGATGCATTCGGCGCAGACGGTCGTGGCCTTCGCGGCTTACGCCAGCGACGCCCTGAAGGACTCGGCGGACGTGATCCTGCCGATCGGTCTGACGCCGGAAATCGACGCGACCCTGGTCAACGTCGAAGGTACGGCGCAGACCGTCGTCGCCGGTGCGAAGGCACCGGGCGACGCCCGTCCGGGCTGGAAGGTGCTGCGCGCGCTGGGCGGGATGCTCAACGTGGCGGGCTTCGAATTCGACGACCTCGCCGGTCTGCGTGAAGGGTTCACCGAACGCGCTTCGGACGTCCGCCAGGTGCTGGGTTCGCGCAGCAACGGCGTCTCGCTCTCGCGTCTGGCCACCACGCCGATCTATCGCGGCGACGCCGTGCTTCGTCGTGCCGGTGCGCTCAATGCGCATCCGCTGAACCGTCCCGCCGCCATCCGCATCGGTGCGGAAGAGGCCGGCAAGCTCGGTCTCACCGATGGCGCCAACGCGCGCATCGGCGACGTCGTCCTGCCGGTGGCTTTCGACGCGGCGGTGCCTGCCGGCGCCGTCTGGATCGAAGCCGCGCATTCCGAAACCGCCATGCTGCCCCCATACGGCGCGGCCATTACCGTGAGCAAGGCGTAAACCATGGCCGATCAACTCTTCGACCACCTGTTGCTGCCGATCCTCTTCATCCTGGCGATCGTGCTGCCGCTGGTCATCGGCGTCGCACTGTACGTCTGGTGGGAGCGCAAGGTGCTGGGCTGGATGCACGTCCGCATGGGGCCGAACAAGGTCGGTCCCGCCGGTCTGCTTCAGGCCTTCGCCGACGTCGTCAAGCTGCTGCTGAAGGAAGTCATCCTTCCGACCAACGCCAACCGCGTGCTCTATTACCTTGCGCCCCTGCTGGCGCTGGTGCCGGCACTCGCCGCGTGGGCGGTGGTGCCGTTCGGTCCGGAAGTCGTGCTCGCCAACGTCAACGCCGGCGTGCTCTACCTGCTGGCCATGACCTCGATGGGCGTGTACGGCATCATCCTCGCCGGCTGGTCGTCCAACTCGCGTTACGCGATGCTCGGCGCCATGCGCGCGGCGGCTCAGGTCATCTCGTACGAGCTGGCCATGGGCATGTCGATCGTCTGCGTGCTGGTGCTCACCGGTAGCCTGAACCTCTCGGCCATCGTCAACGCGCAGGCGGGCAACTTCTTCACCTGGTACTGGCTGCCGCTGCTGCCGGTGTTCGTCGTCTACTTCGTCTCGGGCGTGGCGGAAACCAACCGCGCACCGTTCGACGTGGCGGAAGGCGAATCGGAAATCGTCGCCGGCTTCCACGTCGAATACTCCGGCTCGCCGTTCGCGCTGTTCTTCCTCGCGGAATACGCCAACATGATCCTGGTCAGCTTCCTGACCTCGATCTTCTTCATGGGTGGCTGGCTGTCGCCGTTCCCGGAATCGTGGGGCCTGCTCGGTCACGGCGGTTTCCACTGGCTGTTCATCAAGGCCTTCATCTTCGCCTTCCTGTTCCTGTGGTTCCGCGCGAGCTTCCCGCGCTACCGCTATGACCAGATCATGCGCCTCGGCTGGAAGGTCTTCATCCCCATCACCATCGTCTGGGTCCTCGTCGCCGGCTGCTTGAAGTATTTCGGCTGGGTCCACCTCGGCACGGGAGCCTGATCGCCATGACCCGCGTTATCCATTACCTGAAGAGCCTCCTGCTCCTCGAGCTGTTCGCCGGCATGGGCCTGACCATGCGCTACATGTTCAGCCCGAAGTACACGATGCGCTACCCGTTCGAGCACATCCCCAAGTCGAACCGCTTCCGTGGACTGCACGCCCTGCGCCGTTACGCCAACGGTGAAGAGCGCTGCATCGCGTGCAAGCTGTGCGAGGCGGTGTGCCCGGCCCTGGCCATCACGATCGACTCGGCTCCGCGGCCGGAAGACGGCCAGCGCCGCACTACGCGTTACGACATCGACCTGTTCAAGTGCATCTTCTGCGGTTTCTGCGAAGAGAGCTGCCCGGTCGACTCCATCGTCGAAACGCACGTGCACGAGTACCACTTCGAACATCGCGGCGAGAACGTGGTGACCAAGGGCCAGCTGCTGGCCATCGGTGACCGCTTCGAGCAGGACATCGCTGCCGCCCGCGCGCAAGACGCGGCTTACCGCTGAGGCGCCCGGAGAACAAGCGATGAATACCGATCTGCTCCAACTCATCTGTTTCTACCTCTTCGCCGGCATATCCGTGATTGCCGCGCTGATGGTCATTACCGTGAAGAACTCGGTCCATGCCGTGCTCTCGCTGGTGCTGACCTTCTTCAGCATGGCCTGCGTCTGGCTGCTGGCCGAAGCGGAGTTCCTCGCCATCGCCCTCGTCGTCGTCTACGTCGGCGCGGTGATGGTGCTGTTCCTCTTCGTCGTCATGATGCTCGACATCAAGCAGGAGGTCGTCCGCGAGGGCTTCATCCGCTACCTGCCGGTCGGCATCATCGTCGCCCTGGTCATGCTGGTCGAAATGCTGGCGATGATCGGCGTCAAGGCCATGCACGCCCATACGCTCGGTCCCAACCCGGCGGGTGAGTCCAACGTCGCCTGGCTGGGCAAGGCCCTGTACACCGACTTCCTGCTTCCGTTCGAGATCGCCGCACTGATCCTGACCGTGGGCGTGGTGGCCGCCGTGGCCCTGACTCTCCGCCAGCGTCTGGGCGTGAAGCACCAGACCGCCTCGCAGCAGGTGGTGGTCCAGGCCACCGACCGCGTCCGCGTGGTCAAGGTCGCCAGCGAAACCATGGCTTCCGTCAGCCCGGCTCCGGCCCCGGTTGTCGATCCGACGCAGGAGAACGCCAAGTGATCACGCTTTCCCATTACATCGTCCTCGGCGCGATCCTCTTCTGCATCGCGGTCGCCGGACTGTTCATCAACCGCAAGAACGTGATCGTGCTGCTCATGGCGATCGAGCTCATGCTCCTGGCGGTGAACACCAACTTCGTCGCCTTCTCGCGCTTTTTCGGCGATGTCGGCGGCCAGGTCTTCGTGTTCTTCATCCTCACCGTGGCCGCGGCGGAATCCGCCATCGGCCTGGCGATCCTGGTCCTGCTGTTCCGTAACCGCAGCACGATCAATGTCGCCGAAATCGACAGCATGAAGGGTTGATCCGATGAGTCTCTCGCTTTCAATCCTGCTGACGATCGCACTGGCGCCGCTGGTGGGCTCGATCCTGGCCGGCCTGTTCGGTCGGGTGATCGGCCGGGCAGGGGCGCACACCGCGACCATCCTCGGTGTCGGCATCTCCTGCGCCCTTTCGTTCTACGTGCTTTACCAGCTGGTCTTCGCCGGTGCGCAGAACTTCAACCAGGACATCTACACCTGGTTCGAGATCGGCAAGTACCACGCGTCGGTCGGCTTCATGGTCGACCGTCTCACCGCCATGATGATGGTGGTGGTGACCTTCGTGTCGCTGCTGGTGCATCTGTACACCATCGGCTACATGGAAGAAGACCCGGGCTATACGCGCTTCTTCAGCTACATCTCCCTGTTCACCTTCTCGATGCTGATGCTCGTCATGAGCAACAACTTCATGCAGCTGTTCTTCGGCTGGGAAGCGGTGGGCCTGGTGTCGTACCTGCTGATCGGCTTCTGGTACAAGCGTCCGACCGCGATCTTCGCGAACCTCAAGGCATTCCTGGTCAACCGCGTGGGTGACTTCGGTTTCCTGCTCGGTATCTCGGCCATCCTGTACTTCATGGGGACGCTGGACTACCAGACCGCCTTCGACCACGCTCCCGAGCTGGTCGGCAAGACGCTGCAGATCACGCAGAACCATGCGTGGGACGCCGCGACCGTGATCGGCATCCTGCTGTTCATCGGCGCCATGGGCAAGTCGGCCCAGGTGCCGCTGCACGTGTGGCTGCCGGACTCGATGGAAGGCCCGACCCCCATCTCCGCGCTGATCCATGCGGCGACGATGGTGACCGCCGGTATCTTCATGGTCGCGCGCATGTCGCCGATCTTCGAACTGACCGAGGGTGCGCTTTCCTTCATCCTGGTGATCGGTTCGACCACGGCCTTCTTCACCGGCCTGATCGGTATCGTGCAGAACGACATCAAGCGCGTCATCGCGTACTCGACGCTCTCGCAGCTCGGTTACATGACCGTCGCACTCGGCGTGTCCGCCTATAGCGGCGCCGTGTTCCACCTGATGACCCACGCGTTCTTCAAGGCGCTGCTGTTCCTCGGCGCGGGTTCGGTGATCATGGGCATGCACCATGAGCAGGACATGCGCTACATGGGCGGCCTGCGCAAGTACATGCCGGTGACGTGGATCACGATGTGGATCGGCTCGCTGGCTCTGGCCGGTACGCCGTTCTTCTCGGGCTTCTACTCGAAGGACGCGATCATCGAGGCCGTCGGCGAGTCGCATCGCTGGGGTGCGACGTACGCTTACTTCTGCGTGATGGGCGGCGTCTTCGTGACCTCGCTGTACAGCTTCCGTCTGCTGTACATGACCTTCCATGGCAAGGAGCGCTTCACCGTCGAGCACAAGGCGCATGGCCACGGTCATGACGCCCATGCCGACCACCACGACGACGCGCACGACGATCACGGCCATCACACGCCGGGCGTTCTCGAGCATGCACCGCACGAGTCGCCGTGGGTCGTCACCGTACCGCTGGTGCTCCTGGCCATTCCGTCCATCCTGATCGGTGCTTTCACGGTCGGTCCGATGCTGTTCGGCGACTGGTTCGGCAAGGCGATCCACGTCAACGAAGCCAACAACGTGCTCGGCGAACTCGGTCACGAGTTCCACGGTGCGCTGGCGGCCGGCCTGCATGGGTTCCTGCAGCCGCCGTTCTGGATCGCGTTCGCGGGCTTCGTCGTCGCCACCTACGTCTACCTGTTCAACCCGTCCGTCGCCGACAAGGCGAAGAACGCGTTGAAGCCGGTGTTCAACCTGCTCGACCACAAGTACTGGATCGATGAACTCTACTTCGCGGTGTTCGCGAAGGGCGGCGTCAAGCTGGGCGAAGGTCTTTCGAAGGTGGGCGATACCGCCATCATCGACGGCGCCATCGTCAACGGCTCGGCCGGCCTCGTACAGCGCATCGCGAGCGGCACCCGTCGCCTGCAATCCGGATTCCTCTTCCACTACGCGTTCGCCATGATCCTCGGTCTTATCCTGCTCCTCGGCGGGTACTGGCTGATCGGGCAATAAGGGAAACGAGCTATATGTCGAATCACTTGCTCAGCCTGCTGATCTGGCTCCCGGTCGTCGGCGCCATTCCGGTGCTGTTGGCCGGCGCCGGTCGTCCGGGTCTCGCCCGCTGGATCTCGCTGCTGGTCGCGGTTGCCACCTTCGCCGCCAGCCTTGCCCTCCTGCCTGCCTACGATGCCTCCACCGGTACGCTTCAGCTCAACGAATCGTTCAGCTGGATTCCGTCACTGGGCATCAACTACTCGCTGGCCGTCGACGGTATTTCCGTCGCGCTCATCGTGCTGACCACCTTCACCCAGATCCTCGTGATCGTGGGAGCCTGGGAAGTCATCCAGAACAAGCCGCACCAGTACATGGCGGCCATGCTGATCCTCGAAGGCATGATGATCGGCGTGTTCTGCGCGACGGACGCGTTGCTGTTCTACGTGTTCTTCGAAGCCATGCTGATCCCGATGTTCATCCTCATCGGTATCTGGGGTGGTCCGCGCCGTGTATATGCCACGCTGAAGTTCTTCATCTACACGTTCTTCGGCTCGATCTTCATGCTGATCGGCCTGATCTACCTGTATCACAAGACCGGCGGCAGCTTCGCCATGGCCGACATGGCCAACGTGCACCTGACGATGACCGAGCAGAGCTGGCTGTTCTTCGCCTTCCTGCTGGGCTTCGCCATCAAGGTGCCGATGGTGCCGGTACACACCTGGCTGCCCGATGCCCACGTCGAAGCACCTACCGGCGGTTCGGTGGTGCTGGCGGCGGTCATGCTGAAGATCGGTGGCTACGGCTTCCTCCGCTTCAGCCTGCCGATGGTGCCGGACGCGTCGCATCACTTCGCCTGGCTGGTCATCGTCCTCAGCCTGATCGCGGTCTGCTACATCGGCTACATCGCGCTCGTGCAGCAGGACATGAAGAAGCTGGTGGCGTACTCGTCGATCGCCCACATGGGTTTCGTCACTCTTGGTATCTTCATCGCCTTCCTGCTGGTGCGTGAGTCGAACAATGTCGAGGCCGCGCGCCTGGGCATGCAGGGCGCCATGGTCCAGATGATTTCGCACGGCTTCATCTCCGGCGCGATGTTCAGCTGCATCGGCGTGCTGTACGACCGCATGCATACCCGCCAGATCAAGGACTACGGCGGCGTCATCAACGTGATGCCGATCTTCGCCCCGTTCTACGTGCTGTTCGCCATGGCCAACAGCGGCCTGCCGGGCACCAGCGGTTTCGTCGGCGAGTTCATGGTCATCCTGGCCTCGTTCAGTGCCAACCCGTGGATCGCGCTGTTCGCCGCGTTCACGCTGATCATCGGCGCGGCGTACACGCTGTGGATGGTCAAGCGCGTCCTCTGGGGCGACGTCAAGAACAAGCACGTCGCGGAACTGACGGACGTCAACGGTCGCGAGATCTTCATGCTGAGCGCGTTCGCCGCCGGTGTGCTGGTCTTCGGTATCTGGCCGGAGCCGCTGGTCCACCTGATGGATGCCTCGGTTGCTCGGATCGTCGAGCAGCTGGCCATCACCAAAGTCTGAGCGGGAACTATCCATGCCTGGTATCAACGACATCCTGATCCTGCTTCCCGAGGTTTACCTCGTGCTGGCGGCCTGCGTCCTGCTTCTCATGGACGCGTGGCTCTCGCCGGCACAGAAGGGCGCAGTCCACTGGCTTTCCATCCTCGTCCTGGTGATCGGCGCGTACCTCGTCGTCAGCGGTCAGCCGGACACCAGCATCACCGCCTTCAGCGGCATGTTCATCCGCGACGGCGTGGCCGAAGTGCTGAAGGTGTTTTCGCTGCTGATCACCGCGGTGATCTTCGTCTATGCGCGTCCTTACCTTAAGGCGCGGGCGATTCCGTTCGGCGAGTTCTACACGCTGACCATCTTCGCCACGGTGGGCATCATGTTCCTGGTGTCCGCGGGTAGCCTGGTGACGGTGTACCTCGGTCTCGAACTGCTGACGCTCTCGTCGTATGCGCTGGTCGCGCTGAACCGCGATTCGCAGCTGTCGTCGGAAGCGGCGATCAAGTACTTCGTGCTGGGTGCGCTGGCCTCGGGCATGCTGCTGTACGGCATGTCGATGGTCTACGGTGCGACCCACAGCCTCGACCTGCACACGATCCACGCCGCCATCGTCAACACCGAATGGAAGACCCTGCTGCTGTTCGGCCTGGTCTTCATGATCGTCGGGATCGGCTTCAAGCTGGGCGCGGCTCCGTTCCACATGTGGATCCCGGACGTGTACCAGGGTTCGCCGACCGCCGTGACCATCTTCATCGGTTCGGCGCAGAAGCTGGCGGCGTTCGGTATGGCCTATCGTCTGCTGTCCACCGGCATGGGCGATATCGCCGGTGGCGCGACCGGCCTGGCGCCGCAGTGGCAGATGATGCTGGCGACGCTGGCGGTGCTCTCGCTGGCGATCGGTAACCTCGTCGCCATCGTGCAGACCAACCTCAAGCGCCTGCTGGCCTATTCGACCATCTCGCACATGGGCTATCTGCTGCTGGGTCTGGTCAACGCCGGTCCGGAAGGCTACTCGGCCTCGATGTTCTATGCGGTCAGCTATGCGCTCACCAGCGCCGCGGCCTTCGGCATGATCATCGTTCTGTCGCGTTCGGGCTTCGAGTGCGAAGAGATCGACGACCTCAAGGGGCTCAATCAGCGTTCGCCGTGGTATGCGTTCCTCATGCTTCTGGTGATGTTCTCGCTGGCTGGTGTGCCGCCGCTGTTCGGTTTCTTCGGCAAGCTGCTGGTGCTGAAGGCCGCCGTCGACGCGGGCTTCCTCTGGCTGGCCCTGGTCGGCGCCGTGTTCGCCATCATCGGCCTGTACTACTACCTGCGCGTGGTGAAGATCATGTACTTCGACGCACCGGTGGAAGGCACCGACGTGCGTGCCGTCGCCGACGCGCCGTCGCGCTGGGTACTCTCGATCAACGCGCTCGCGCTGCTCGTGCTGGGCTTCACCTGGTCGCCGCTGCTTGCCTGGTGCCAGAAGGCGTTCGCCAGCTGAGGCTGACGTCGCCCGATGAATGACGGAAAAGGCGCGGACCTCGGTCCGCGCCTTTTTTATGCGTCTTTCGCCCACAGGATCGGTTCCATGGGCTGGGACCGTAGTGGCGTATCGGGCGGGGAGGGTGGCGAATAAGGGCGGGGTGACGCCCTGGTTCTGAGCCGATGCGAACTTTCCCGATTATTTGTTGCAGAACGCTTGCAAGAATCCGGCCATGTCCGTATACTTGCTGACTCTGATGCGGGGTGGAGCAGTCTGGCAGCTCGTCGGGCTCATAACCCGAAGGTCGTAGGTTCGAATCCTACCCCCGCTACCAGTTTTCTAAAAAGGCGCTGACTCTGGTCAGCGCCTTTTTTCTATGCGGCGACGTTACTGTCAGAGAATCCTTGCTGCCGGTGGAGCCCCCAGCCTATTGAAATACCAAGTGGCGGCGCGCAAAGTGTCGCTGGGAGGAGCATCGATGGCGACGTTCAAAACGTTTAAGAAAGCGACACTCAAGTTACTCGACTCTCAGTCGAAGGCTGGTCTCGGGTTGAGCACCCAGCAGCGAGTCGATAGCTTGGTCAAACTTGCTCAGAGTTTCGCGCGAGAAGAGGTCGCCACCGCACGCGATCGGGCCATGCGTGTCTCGGGCGATGCCCTGTACGTGCGTGGCAATGCTGGCCTGTACACCTCAGAGGCTGAGGGCAAAAAGGCGATGCAATCGATAGAGCGTCTCCGAAAAAAGTAGGCGTTTATATCGGCGGCAAGTTTTTCACAGGGAAGCGCGAACTTGGGCACATCTAGTGGCGCTTCACTAGTAGGGATTTTGCCGCTGCTCGCGGCGGGTTTCATTTTTAACTCAATTTTCTATCGAACGCGCTTTCGACTGGCGCGCGCAGATGGACAGCGGCTGTTTTTCTCATGCGTGATCGCAGGCTTCAGCATCGGCTGCATCGCGTTCGCCATAGCCGCGTCGCTACGGCGACACCTTCCCTCAGAGGGCCGGTTTCGCGAATTGATGGACTGGTTCCACCAGGCAATTCCCGTTCCCTACAGCATGACGTTCCTCGGGGCGATCATGCTCGCAGCGTTTTTTGGGCATGCGGCGAATGGGTACTTGTGGTGGCGGAAACGCCTTAAGGCACCAGCTGATAGCAGGCGTGTAAGCGTGTGGACTTACTGGCGCGAGATGTCCGAGCACGTCACCGCTCTCGATGAGCTGGTTCGCCGTGCTGTCTCTGATGACTCACTCGTCATGATTTGCCTCAAATCGAGGAAGGTTCACTGCGGTCTGATCTCCGGAATTCGTGGGGTGCATGAATCCGCTATGGTGCACATCCAGTTAATTCCGGCGTTCTCCATAACACGAGACAAAGATTCGCTGAAGTTCTTGCCGGAGACTCGAACGGAATACAGGGCATTCTCATTAAAGCGCGCGTTTGATCGAAAAGCGTCGTTGGATAGTGAGATCAGAGACATAGCCAGACTCGTGCGCGTGCTGAGGGCGGTGAGGTCGATGTCGGAGGCATCCCCGGATGAGCCGACTATCGCGGGGGTGAAGAATTATGGTCGCCAATTGATTCGGGAACGTACCGATCTCGTGGAAAATCTGGCTCGGTACGGTGCACTTCAATCCTTCGATGCTACAGAATGGCTGAAGGTGATCCCAGCCTCCGAGATTGAGTCTGCATCGCTTTATAAAGACGGCGATTTTGACCGATGGTTCTCGACGCCATCGGTTCAGGTCAGCTAGCAGAGTACTCCGGTAATCGACCCATTTTTGATGGGCGCCTAAGCGCCTTGCTCGGATGGCGGTAAGCGCACACGTATGAGCTCGCGTGCGAATTGCGCGGAACTCGTGAGGCGACTGATCCGCGCGCGGCGGGATAGCACCTGCCTCAGCCGATCCCGTTTCTCACCCCGAATATTCCTTCGGGATCGTACTTCCGCTTGGCCGCCGCGAGTCGAGGTACGTTCGTCCCCCAGTACGCTTTCTTATAGTCCTTCTGGAAGAAATCGCTTTCGGAAAAATACGCGCCCGCACCCGGCGCGACGCGCGTCAGGCGCGCATACGATTTCCGCGTCGCGTCTTCACCTTGCTGCGCCTTCGCATCGTCCCGATGCATGCCGGGCAGCCCCTCGAAAACCGCCGCACCACCGTTCGCAATGATGGCCAGGGCGAAGGCGTCCAGCACGTCGGGATTCATCGCAGTGTCGCGTGCCTGCGCCAGCGTCTCCGCGGAAGCACCGAACAACCCCTTATTGAAATGCAGCGAGAAGCCCAGCTCGCGTGATGCCTCGACGATCGCCGTGGCCAGTGTCTCCACCTGATTGTCCTGAAGCAGACGCGAAGGCAGCCATGCCGACGTATAGGCATGGATGTACGTTCCCACCTGTTCCTTATCGCCCGCCCACATCATGTGATGAGCGGGCGCGCCCGGCCTGTCGTCCGGCACAGCGAAGGTCAGGCCGTACTTCTGGTAGAAAGCGAGGTCCCAGAAGTGCCGCGCCGGCATCGCCTTCAGCCAGAACGGCTTTACCCACGTGTAAGCCGGTCGGCCCGCAACCCACTCCAGGAAGGGTTGCCACGCCGCCTTCGCCGCGTCTTCGCTGAGTCCCTGGAACAACATCGAGAGATCGATGTGGCGGTCGCCATGGAATTCGATCTGCTCACCCCAGTGCGGGTTGCACAGATACTCACGAAAGTGTCGAAGCACCTGCGCGACGAGTGCGATGAAGCTCGCATCGCTATCCGCTTCGATGCGTCCATGGACGCCGCCGATCCGTTCGGGCAAATCGTGAGTGCGGAAGGTGAGGCGTGTGATGACGCCGAAGCTGCCGCCGCCACCGCCTTTCAATGCCCAGAACAGCTCAGGATCCTGGAAGGCGTTGACGATGCGGATCTTTCCGTCCGCCGTGACGACCTCCGCCTCCAGCAGGTTTGACGCACCGGTGCCGAAGCCCTTCGAGAGACTGCCAAAGCCGCCGCCGTTGGTGAAACCGGCGCACCCGACGGTCGTGCAGCCGCCGCCCTGGATGTAGCGACCGCCTACCGTGGTTACCGCGTGGTACGCGTCGATCCACATGGCGCCCGCACCGACGTGGGCCGCGGGTACACCGATAGATCCGAAAGCAGCCCCTTTGGGCACGAAGCTGTCGACCATCTCGACGGTGTTCATCCGGCGGGTCCAGATGAGCAGGGAGTCCGGTGCGTTGGACGCGCCGAGGTAGCTGTGACCGCCGCCACGAACGACCAGGCGCACCCGGCGTCGACGTGCCCAGGCGATGGCCGTGGCGATGTCCTGGGCGCTCTCGGCTGCCAGGACACGGGCGCTGGGCGTCGACGTCCATGCCCGGTAGTAGGCGCCGGTCTGCGTGAGGCCCGGCTGATCGCCGACGTAGAACTGGTTGCCGATGTGGGCGAGCGCGTCTTCGCGGGTGGCAGGATCCAGCAACGGGTTCTTCGGTATCGAGAGACGGCCACCCACCTGACGGTTCAGCGCGTCCCAGTCGGCATCGGTCGGCCAGCCGGATGCTCCGGGTTTCAGCCAGCGACCGCCGCCGGTGACGAAGGCGTCCACCTTGGCCGCGAGGGGCAGCAGGGGCAGGATGAGAGCGGTCTTCAGCAGGGTGCGGCGGTTCATGATCGGTCTCCTTTGGTTGCCGTCGATCCTGCGCCGCGTAGTCCGTGCTGTCGCGCCTGTTGGGATGAATATCGCCGGTCCGGGGACGAATCGCGGGGTGGCAGGGACGGGCGGGTGGCCGGTTTCGCGTAACCATGCCGGGCGTCGCGGCCCACTATCGGGGTGGCGAAGCAGGGCAGGTCTCTTCTGTGCATCCCGGCACCCTTCACGTAATCGCACGTCACGCCCACCCACCGCAGTGGGCGATCGAACTGGACCGCTGGATTGATCTCGCGTTTCTCGCTCTGTGCGTGGGAGCGCTGACCGGTCTGCTCGTCCACACCTATGCCCTGGTCTGTGCACGATGGCGTCGGGAGGGAATCGACGGGGCGCTCGAGCGGGCGAGGGATCGCTATGGGATACGACGGTCTTGACCCCGGGAGCGTCTCATCGATGAAGCAAGTCCCCACGCCGCCAGCGCCGCGACCGCCATCCCTCCCACCCAGGGCACATGCACCCCGACAGCAAACAGCGCGGTGCCGGTCGCGGGCCCGACGGTGTCCTTGATGTCGTTCGCAACCGACACAGCGGCCATGTAGGTCGCACGGTTGCCGTCCTGGGCCATGGCATTGACCGCGGCGGGAACGAGCGGCCCGAATAACATGTCGGCGAAAGCGAAGCCGGTCATCGCGACGATCAGTGTGGTCAAACCGGACGACAGCATGAGCGCCACGAACGCCATCGTCAGCACGACGCCACTGGCGACGATCAGTGTCGATTCCGACGCGTTCCGCGTCATGCGGGTAAGCGGAAACTGGAAGACGACTACGAGCAGCGCGCCATAGGTGAACAGGCTGCCGACACCGGATGGCGTCAGCGTGTGCGCGCCGTGCGCATAGAGAGGAAGCACGGCCTCGATCCAGCTGCTCGACATCTCCAACAGGACGACCCAGGCCAGCAGACCGGCGAGGCGACGATCGCGGAAAGCGGGAAGCAGCGAGGCGAGCCCCTCTTCATCGTCATCGTCATCGTCCGCCAACGAACCGGCGCGGCGCGTCTCCGGCAACGCCAGGGCGACAAGGCAGGCGCACGCGAACAGGGCAACTGCGGATCCGAGAAACACGGTTCCGAGGGAATGCAGGACCAGAACGGCCCCGACGGCCGGGCCGGCGGCGCGCCCGATGTTCGACATCACGCGCGCCAGGGAGAAGTAGGAACGTGTTTTCTCGCCGGGAATGGTGTCCGCGATAACGGTGGCAATCGTCGGATGCAGGACGCTCTCGCTTACGCCGATGAAGAGCAGGACACACGCGGCCTGGAAGACCCCATGCGAAAAATAAAGCATCGCAAATCCAAGTCCGACGCCCAGTGTCGAGCAAAGCAGTACAGGCCGTCGCCCTATACGGTCGGCGATGCCGCCGATAAAAGGTGTCGCGAGAATCTCTCCGCCCGCGTAGCAGCCGAAGAGCACGCCGATCCACGCCACGGGAATACTGGCTTCGCCCTGCGCCCATAAGGCGAAGAACGGCAGCATGGCGCCATCGGCGAATCCAACGAGAAGGAAAAGAAGCAGGGCGATCGATGCCGGCCGCTTTACAACAGACAGGAACGAGAGGTTCCCGGTGAAGCGTTGGGTAAACATATTCACGTCACACACTCCGCGCAGCGAACAGCCGCTCACGGGGAGCCGGTCTGTCCAGATATGCGCGTTGGTTGACGTAAACGCTTACGGCTACGCCCGACGGGGTAGCGGGGAAAATGCTAGCACCTGGCCGTAAAACCGTGCAAGCGTGGCCTGCGCATGCTCGCAGGATCGTGCGAAGATCGGCAGGTGCGCCACGCGCGGCGCGGGAGAACAACGAATGCACGGACGTATGCGGTACGCGGCGGTTCTGAGTTTCCTTTTCATGTCGGCCACGGTCAGGGCCGCGGCGCCTGGTCCGTGTTCGCCCGAGCAACTGCTTGGCCACCCAGTCGATGAGTCAGACACTGCATCCCATCGCAGGTTTCCCGCGCCCCTGATCGACTATCCCTTCGGCACGAAAGCGGAGCGATGGGGATTTGATCTGTTGCTCCGGATAGACACGGAAGGGCGCGTAACTTGCTTCAGTACGGGAGCGAATCTGGATGGCGAATCGCCGATGGCGGTTTCCCGGCGCGCGCTCCTGGGGCGACTGGCCCACTGGCGGTATGCGCCCTTCGAAGTCGATGGTGCACCGGTGACCGCCATCGTTTCGGAGACGGTGGCCGAGGTGGAACGTCCTGCCCGTCGCGTTCCGGCTCCGAAAGCGCCACTCGCGGACATTCGAATGTCGCTGTCGCGTGGGCAGTGCTATGGCGCGTGCCCTTCTTATCGGATCGAAGTCCGGGGTGATGGAAGCGTCATCTACGAAGGCGCCGATTACGCCGACGTCTCTGGGCGCCACGCGTATCGCGTGTCACCTGCCGCCGCGGCCGCGCTCGTGCGCCGCATCGAAACGACGAACCTGTGGTCGTTACGACCGGTCTATCATGCACCGGTGACCGACCTTCCGGTCTATAAGGTCACGATCGCCGTGGGTCACGACGTTCATACGGTCGAGGACTTTCTGGGGAGTTACGTGGGCATGCCGCCGGAAGTGGTCGAGTTCGAGCGCGCCATCGACGAGGTCGGGAGGGCGGACAGGTGGATTCATCTCTCCCAGGAAGCGGTCACGACGATGGCGGCGGAGGGCTTCCGTTTCGACTCAGCCGAGGCCGGAGAGATCCTTTTTCGAGCCGTGTCCAATGAGGGATCGCATGATGACGCAGCCATGCGTCGCATGATCGAACTCGGTGCGCCGGTCACGCATACGCTTCCCGACGAAACGCTTGGTTTTCGACCGTATCTGGGTTCCTTGCTGGAGGAGGCCTTGCGTTACGGCCGAATCACTCTGGTGGATCCATTGATCGCCCGGGGTCTTCTGGACACGGCAGGGCGACGGGATCAGGCGAAGATCGACAGTGCGTTTCGCGCCGCGATCCGCAGTGGCGACCTCGCGTCCGTCAAACGCATCTGGGAAGAGCATGCGACCGAGCCGCATCCCTCGCTGACCTTCAGTGACGACGCGGATCACGACGCGGAGGCACGGCGGGTGCCTGTGACATTGCTGCTCAACCACTTCAGTACCGACAAGCGGCGCTGGCAGGGTGAAGCGATTGCGCGCTGGCTCGTCGAGCGCGGTTGCGATCCCAGGGCCGCGGCAGCCGATGGCAATACGCTGCTGCACATCGCGGCGAGTGCCGGGGACATCGGCATGGTGCGGTATGCACTCTCGGTCGGCATCGCCCCATCGACGCCGGGACGTTATGGGCTGCCCGCACTTGGTGGCGTCGACCGCGAAAATATCGCCATGCTCCTCCTTGAAAAAGGTACGGACCTTTCGGCCATGAACGGTGGACCCGCCTCGTTTCGGAAATATGCTGTCGGGCGACATTGGGTGCAGGTCGTTGCGTGGATCGATGCCATGTCCCCGGCGAAGTGACCGACACCGGCTTCCGGATGCCGGGCTGGGTTGCGCCCGGTGAGGCGTGCGAGTGGCTTTGACCGTCGCGAGGCACGCGGGCTATGACGAGTGACACTTGCTCACCCTCGGCGCACGTCCTAGGTTACTCCCGTACATTCACAAGGAAGACGACATGCGCACCATCTTCAACTTTCTCTGGTTCATCCTCGGCGGCTTCGTCATGGGGCTGGGCTGGTGGCTGGCCGGCCTGATCGCATTCATCACCATCGTCGGCATTCCCTGGGCGCGTGCGTGTTTCGTCATCGGAACGTTCGCCTTCTTCCCGTTCGGCAAGGAGGCGGTCAACCGGCGTGACCTCACTGGGCGCGGCGACATCGGCACCAGCGGCCTCGGCACGATCGGCAACATCATCTGGTTTCTGTTCGCCGGCGTCTGGCTGGCCATCGGACATGTGATGTCCGCGATTGCCTGCTTCGTCACGATCATCGGCATTCCGTTTGCCATCCAGCACCTGAAGCTCGCGGGCATCGCGCTCGCGCCCATCGGTAAGACAGTGGTCAGTATTGAAGTGGCCGATGCATCGAGGCGCGTGCAGGCGGAGGCTTCCGTACTGGGGATGCGCGGCTTCCGCTGAACCGGCCGTCGCCACTGGCGCGGCGACTCGTGGCGACGACGCCTGCCGGCGTCGCCGGGGAGCTTCGCGGGAAAACCCGCTGTTGACGCCTTCTTCTGGTCTGCCGCGCTAGCGTCACGCCGAATCGGCAGCGGGCAGGCCGAGGTGGCGCGAGTGGGTTATATCGATGATCCGGCCGGAGACGGCCGAGGGGAGGGGCGAATGGACAGCAACGCACGGATGGGCGGCCGGTCGGGCTTCGTTCTGGGGGCACTTGTCGCGATTTCCGCCTGCGGAAATGTGGGAAAGGAGGCCTCGGTGCCTCCGGAAGTGACGGGAAGTACGACGATGCCGGCGGCCGAGGTGGCGCCGCAGCCCAAGCCTTATGGCGGACCCGTGGCCTTCTCGGTCGTGGCGGAGGGGCTGACGGCCTCCTTCACCGATGAATCCGAGGGCACGGTCCTGAATCGGACATGGGACTTCGGCGACGGCGCCACGTCCGTGGCCGCCGCGCCCATCCACGCGTATTCGCGCGTCGGCGTCTACGAGGTGCGCGAGACCATCGCGGATGGCGAGGGCAAGACGTCCGACCGGACATTACCGGTTCGCGTCATGCCTTTCCCGCCGGAGTTGCGCAACGGAACGGCGCGACCGGGTCTGTCGGCCGTCGCGACCTACGAGCTGCATTACTTCGCTCGTCCGCCGCTGGGCGCGTCTCACCTGGACATCGAATTGACGGGGCCGGCGGGGTTGGCCGAGCTCTACGTGAAGTTCGGATCGGTGCCGACCGATAGCAGCTATGACTGCCATGTGGCGCTGACCGACGGTGCCGCTCGCTGCACCTTCGATGCACCGCGCGCCGGTCCTTATTACGCCCGTATCCTGGCGACGAAGAACTTTGCCGACGCTTCGCTGAAGGCTTCATGGAACGAGACGGTGGCGGAAGCCGGAGATAAAAAAAGCGGCGCATCGAGCGCCGCTCAAAATCACTGACCAAGTGGGGGGCGGTCAGTGACGTGTTGCGTGACACACGGCTCCGGGAGGGCCGTGCGCGGATGAACAATAAGCGGTATTCGGACGTCCGTCTGTCAGCGCTGGCCTACACATATTCGGTAAAGAACCGTCTCACGGTGCTGGTTTGGTAGAGAAAACCGGGTTCGCCATGCCTGCGATGCTGTGCGAACCGCCGCCCTGCATCTCGAGAACGACCACGTCGTTCCTGCCCTTGTGCAACCACGATGCCGGCACGTACAACGATTGTTGTGGCCCGATTTCCCAGAAGCGGCCCAGATGGTGTCCGTTGATCCAGACGTTGCCCTTATGCCAGCCGCGCATGTCGAGGAACGTGCCGGCCACCGTGGGAACCTCGAGCGTGCCATGCCAGAACGCCGGGCCACCGGGCGCCGCACCCGAGCCGTACTTCAGGCCGGAAAGATCGTTCAGCGGCAGTGGATAGACCGTCCACTGCGTCAGATCCTCTCCAGCTAGCTGGACCGAGAACGTGATCCCCTTGTAGTCGTCTTCCATGCCGGGGCCGATGTTGATACGGCCCATGTTCTCGACGATCAGATCGAGTGTGCTGCCTTTCTTCAGGTCGACGGGCAGGCTGTGTTCGTCCTTGCGCCGGTCCAGCGTTCCGATCGCATGGCCGTCCGTCAGCACGGTGGCGTAGTCGTGGACATCGTTCACGTCCAGCTTGCCCTTTGCGTCGTTGTCGAGCTTCTTGCGGTAGAGGATCAGGCCGTAGTTCTGCCCGAAGCTTTCCATCCCCTGCGGTGTCACTGAGGTCCTGGGCTGTGCCGAAAGCGTCGGCAGGGCATCGAGCAGGCCGACCGACTCACGCAGTTCGACGCGCGCCGTGGCGGTCGTGGGCGACGAAGCCGGCGGCTTCGGCAGATGCTCACCCTTGGGCAGATGCGCGGCGATCACCTTGCGCAGCGCATCGTATTTGGGCGTGAGCCTGCCCGCTTCATCGATGGGCGAGTCGTAGTCGTAACTCGTGGTGACGGGCAGGTAATGCGCATCGTCGTTGTTGGCGCCGTTCATCCAGCCGAAGTTGGTCCCGCCGTCCACCATGTACAGGTTGAATGAGATGTCGTGGTCGAGCATCCAGCCGAGCGAGCCGGCGACTTCTTCGGTCGAGCGCGTCTTGTGCTCCTCGCCCCAGCGGTCGTACCAGCCACTCCAGTATTCGCCAGCCATCTTCGGCATACCTTCCATCTGTCCTGCCGACCGCCTGAAGGCGCGCTCGGTTTTCGTGGCGTCGCCGGTGAAGTTGATGACCGAAAGCATGCCGGGTAGCGTGCCGCGACTCATCCAGGTCGGACCAGGGCCGTTGGACATGAAGAGGGGGACGTCGAAGCCGGCATCGAGCATCTGCTGGCGGATGGCGGCCATGTAATCGCGATCGTTACCCACGTAACCGTATTCGTTCTCCACCTGCATCATCAGGATGGGACCGCCACGGGTGGATTGCAGCGGAGCCAGTTCCTGTCCCAGTCGTTTGAACCATGCGGCGCTGGCGCTGAGGAAACGCGCGTCGTACGAACGCACGCGGAGACCCGGCGTGCGCAGCAGCCACGCCGGGAAGCCGCCGAATTCCCACTCCGCGCAGACGAACGGACCGGGCCGGACAATCACGTTGAGGCCTTCTTCCTGCGCCGTGCGCACGAAGGTCGCAATGTCGTTGTCGCCGGTGAAGTCGAATTTACCGGGCTCCGGTTCGCTCACATTCCAGAACGCGTAGGTGGTGATGGTATTCAGACCCATCGCCCGGGCCTCGCGCAGGCGGTCACGCCATTCGGCATGGGGGATGCGCGGGTAGTGCATCTCGCCGGAGCGAATCACGTAGGGCTTGCCGTCGAGCAGGAACTGCCCGTTCTCCACCGCGAAGTGGGCGGGCGCCGCGACGGCGGCGAGGGGCAGGGCGGCCGAGGCGGCGAGGCAGGTCGAAAGCAGCAGGGACAATGGCTTCACGCGTGACTCCGGCGGGTGGAATCGCCCGACGGTACACAGGCTCGTTCCGCGACTGCAAGCGGAAACCGGTCCCGATTCTCAAGTCATGACGCTATGCGCTGTGGCACGTTAGCGGGCCACTGGTTATCCGGAGAGTGACGACATGGTAGTTTCCCCGCGCCGCAAAGGCGTTTCACCGGTCTACGCCGACATGGCACGCGCGACCCCGCTGGAGCGCGTCGAGATGATTCGCCGCGGATTGCCGCCTGAGCTGGTCATGGACCTCGCCTATGATCTGCGCCTGTCCGAAGACAACCTCATGCTTTACCTGGGCCTGCATCGTGTACGCGTTCGCCAGAAGGTGGTGGACGAAGATCGACTGTCGCCCCGCGAATCCGAAGGCGTCATGGCACTCGCGGTCTTCCTGGGCGAAACGCTGCTCGGTCTCGGGGCGGCCGTCGAAGGCGGTCCCGACGTGAACCTCGACGCTGCGGCCTGGCTGGGAAGATGGCTGCGAACCCCTCACGCTGAACTCGAACATCGTGCGCCCCTGCAGTTCATGGATCTCGCGCAAGGGCGCGCTGTCGTTGCCGCGCTGCTCGATCAGGTGCGTGCGCGTCGGTCCACGTGAGGGCGCATGCGGTCGTCCCGTTTTCGGCAAAGACGCAAGATCGTGCGAACGGGTCGGTCGTAACGCATCGGTCCTGCACGCCTGCTCAGAGGCGTGGCGCCCCGCCGCCGTGCCTTATTCTGCGTGGTCCGTCACGTCACGCCGTCATGAGTTTCTGACTTCACCCGGCACGAAAGCTTCGCGAAAGCCTGAACCCGTCATGGCTTCAGGGACAGGGGAAAGACCCGGTGGAGCGGTGGGGTATTCGTATTTTCCTGCGTATTCGTGATTCGGGGCAGGGAATCCGAGGTGCCGCCGCAAAGCCGGACGTGTCAGGCCTGTCGCTTCACGGCAGGCCACTTACGGGCAGACGAAGGACCATCCATGAAGATTGAGAAGACCGCATTGACGGTTGCCATCGCCCTGGCGATGTCCTCCCTTTCAGCGCATGCGGAAGACGCCTGGGTCTCGACGCATACACAGGCGGCGATGTCACCGCCCGCCAGCACCCAGGTGCTGGCGGCGAGTTCGACCAGCGCGACGACGACCGGCAATGCTTATACGTTGAACATGACGGGCTCACCGCGGATCGACGGCGCCGCGGTCACGGCACTGGAAGCCGATCATCCGCTGCATGTGGAGGTCGCGCTGAAGTTGCGCAATCCCGATGCGTTGCAGACCTTCCTTGCCGGCGTGACCACGCCGGGTAGCGCACTCTTCGGCAAGTTCCTTACGCCGTCGCAGTTCACCGAACGCTTCGGGCCGACGCAGTCGCAGGTCGACGCCGTCGTAGCCCACCTGCAGCAGGCCGGCTTCACCAACATCGAAGTCGCACCGAACCGTCTGCTGATCTCTGCCGATGGTACGGCGGGTGCCGCGACGAACGGGTTCCGCACGTCGATCAAGCGCTTCAGCGCCAATGGCCGTGAGTTCTTTGCCAACGATGCACCCGCACTGGTCCCGGCGTCGCTTGGTGACAGTGTCAACGCCGTGCTCGGTCTGCAGAACGTGTCCGTCAAGCACACGCTGCACCACGTATATCACCCCGAGGACGTCACGGTTCCCGGACCGAACGTCGGCACGCAGGCTGCCGCCGCCGTCGCTGCGCATCATCCTCAGGATTTCGCCGCTATCTACGGTGGCAGCAGCCTGCCGGCCGCCACGAATACCGCGGTGGGCATCATCACCTGGGGATCGATCACGCAGACGGTGACCGATCTGAACAGCTTCACCTCGGGCGCAGGTCTGGCTACGGTGAACTCCACGATCACCAAGGTGGGGAGCGGCACGTTCGCCAACGATCCGGATTCCAACGGCGAATGGTCGCTGGACAGCCAGGACATCGTCGGCATCGCCGGAGGCGTGAAGCAACTGATTTTCTATACTTCGGCCAACGGCAATTCCAGTTCGTCGGGCATCACCGATGCGGGTATCACCGCCTCGTATAACCGTGCCGTCACCGACAACATCGCCAAGCTCATCAACGTATCGCTCGGCGAAGACGAAACCGCCGCGCAGCAGTCGGGTACCCAGGCGGCCGACGACGCGATTTTCCAGCAGGCCGTCGCTCAGGGTCAGACCTTCTCGATCGCTTCCGGCGACGCGGGTGTCTACCAGTGGTCGACCGATCCCACCTCGGGCTCGCCCGGCTACGTGGCGAATTCCGCCGGTACGGTGAAGATCGACCTGACCCACTATTCGGTGAGTGAACCGGCGAGTTCGCCGTACGTCATCCAGGTCGGTGGTACGACGCTGTCCACCAGCGGCACGACGTGGTCGGGCGAAACGGTGTGGAACGAAGGCCTCTCGGCGATCGCGCCGAGCCAGGGCGACAACAACCAGCGCCTGTGGGCGACGGGTGGCGGCGTCAGCCTCTACGAGGCGGCACCGTCATGGCAGTCGTCGGTATCCAGCTCGACCAAGCGCGTCGGTCCGGACGTTGCGTTCGATGCGGCTTCGTCCTCGGGTGCGCTGATCGTCGTCAATGGATCGACCGAACAGGTGGGCGGAACCAGCCTTGCCTCGCCGCTGTTCGTCGGTGCGTTTGCGCGCATCGAATCCGAGGCGAACAATGCGATCGGCTTCCCGGCGTCGAAGTTCTATCAGGCGTTCCCGACGCAGACCTCGCTGCTGCATGACGTGACCTCCGGTAACAACGGTTACCAGAGCCACGGTTACACCGCGGCGACCGGCTTCGACGAAGCGACCGGCTTCGGCAGCTTCGATATCGGTAAGCTCAACACGTACGCGCAGGCCAACTGGGTGACCGGAGGCGGCGGTGGCAGCACCAACGCGCCGCCGGTTGCGAACTTCAGTGTCGCGACCAACGGGCTCGTCGCCACCTTTACCGACAGTTCCACCGACAGCGACGGCAGCATCGCGTCGCATGCCTGGACCTTCGGCGATGGCAGCACCTCGACGGCTACCAGCCCGAGCCACACGTACAGCGCCGCAGGCACGTACAGCGTTGCTGAAACCGTGACGGATAATGCGGGCGCCACCAGCACGAAGACCTCGTCGGTGACCGTGAGCTCGTCGGGCGGCACCGGTGGTGGCACCGTGCTGCAGAACGGCGTCGCGGCGACCGGATTGTCGGCGGCGAAGAACGGCCAGCTGAAGTACACCGTGGCGATCCCGGCGGGCGCCAAGAGCCTGAAGATCGCGATCTCGGGTGGCACCGGCGATGCGGATCTTTACGTGAAGTTCGGTTCGGCGCCGACGACGTCGAGCTACGACTGCCGTCCGTACGTGACCGGTAACACCGAAAGCTGCTCGTTTGCCTCGCCGCAGACGGGGACGTACTACGTGCTGCTCAATGGCTATGCCGCGTTCTCGGGCGTGTCGCTGAAGGCTACGTGGACTAACTGATCTTTTTCGAGTTCAATCCGGGGTGAGGACTCCCTCACCCCGGCGGGAGTCGCGCAAAATGAGACATCCATGCCACAGTCTGCTCTCACTGCCATTGAGGGCGAGACGACATGCTGGCGACCCTGGCGGTAGCGAACTACCGCTCCCTGCGATCTCTCGTCCTGCCGATGGGCCGGATCAACCTCGTCACCGGCGCCAACGGCAGCGGCAAGTCGAGCCTCTATCGTGCGCTGCGCCTGCTGGCTGAGACCGCGCAAGGCGGCGTCGTTCCCGCGCTTGCGCGTGAGGGCGGTCTGTCTTCGACGCTGTGGGCGGGTCCGGAGAAGTTTTCGCGCGGCATGCTCAGCGGTGATTTGCCCGTGCAAGGTGGGCCTCGCACCGAACCGGTGTCGCTCAAGCTCGGCTTTGCCGGTGAATCGTTCGGTTATGCGATCGATCTCGGCCTGCCCGAACCGAGCCTGTCGATGTTTGGCCGGGATCCCGAAATCAAATCCGAAGCGATATGGAGCGGCCCCTTCCTGCGCGCCGCCAGTTTGTTGATGGATCGCCGCGGTCCGATGGCCAAACTTCGCGACGGTCGTCAGTGGCACGTCGCCGCTCAACATCTCAGCCAGTTCGAAAGCGTCTTTACCCAGCTGGCCGACCCCGAACGTGCACCCGAGGTCATGGTCTTGCGTGAGTCGATACGCGGCTGGCGCTTCTACGATCATTTCCGTTCCGACGCCGACGCGCCCGCCCGATGGCCGCAGCTGGGAACGCGCACGCCCGTGCTGAGTCACGATGGGCGCGACCTTGCCGCCGCCTGGCAAACAATTCGGGAGATCGGCGATGTGGCCTCGCTGGAGGCATCCGTCGATGACGCGTTTCCCGGCGCAGTGGTGAGGGTAGGGCAAGAAGGCGACCGCTTGTTGCTTACCTTCCAGCAGCCGGGCTTGTTGCGTCCCCTGTCCTCCGCCGAGCTATCGGACGGCACCCTGCGTTACCTCCTATGGATCGCCGCGCTCCACACGCCGCGGCCGCCGCCGCTCATGGTGTTGAATGAGCCAGAGACCAGTCTCCATCCGGATCTTCTCCCCGCCCTGGGGCGACTGATCCTGAAAGCATCGACGACCTGTCAGGTGTGGGTCGTCTCGCATGCGTCGCGGCTTATTGCGGCGCTTGAGGACTCGCCGGACTGCCACTCGTTGCGCCTGGAAAAAACATTGAGTGAGACACGCATCGTGGGGCAGGGCGTGCTAGATGAGCCGGCGTGGTACTGGCCGTCGCGCTAGCGCTGTCGCGGGACTGGTGAGCGGTGATAACGTAGCCGGCATGAGTCGAACCCTGCTCGCCCTGTTGGTGCCCGATGCCGAGCCACTGGTCGGCGACCTTCGTGCACGACTGGACCCCGCCGCCCGGCTGGGGCTCGGTGCGCACATTACGCTGGTCTATCCCTTTCTCGATAGCGAGGCGATCGACGACGATGTCGCGGAGCGGTTGCGCAATGTCGCGAGGCAGCATGCGCCCGTTTCGTTCGCGCTCGACGAGGTGGGTACGTTTCCCTCTACTGTCTGGCTGGCCCCCCGATCTGCCGAGGCCATCGTCTCGCTAGCCGCCGCGCTCGAATCCGCGTTCCCCGACCGTCCGACCGCAGGGCGCGTCTTCGAGCGCTTCGTGCCGCATCTTTCGGTGGCGCGAAACATCCTTGGCGATCGTGATGCGGTGGTGGCGACGCTCGAAGACCGGCTTGGGTCGGCGCATGGCGTGGTGTGTCACTGCGCCGATGTCCATGTCATGACGCGCAGCGACGAGGGCTGGCAAATGCACTCACGGGTGCCTCTCGGCGGCGGCACGTAATCAGGAATCGACTCGATGCTCATTCAGGGTAGTTGTCACTGCGGAAACATCACATTTGAACTGGACTGGCCCGGCGAGGGCGCTTCCGTGCCCGCGCGTGCCTGCACCTGCTCGTTCTGCGTGAAGCACGGTGGTGTATGGACTGCGCATTCCGATGCAAGGCTCAGGATCAGGATCGCCGGTGCGGACAGGACGTCGTCGTATGCGTTCGGAACCGGGACCGCGGCGTTTCATGTGTGTACGCGATGCGGGGCCGTGCCGGTGGCCACCAGCGATATCGACGGCGCGCGCTACGCCGTAGTGAACGTCAATACCTTCGATGACTTCGAGCGCAGTCGACTCACCACGGAGACGGTGAGCTTCGACGGTGAGGGGGAGGCCGACCGGGTGACCCGGCGCGCCGCGCGGTGGATCGGCCATGTAGAGATCGATTACCAGGATGCCGCCTTCGTGGCGTGATTTGTCCGCTAGCGGTCCGGGTCGTGACTCGCGCGCTTGCGTTCATGCGCGGAAACTGTCCTCATTCCCACGAGAGGAGCTCCGCCATGTCCGCTTCCGAAACCGCGCTGATCGTCATCGATGCCCAGGAGTCGTTCCGTTCCCGCCCGTACTGGCGGACAGACGACGTCGACGGGTATATCGAGCGTCAGCAGGCTCTCATCGATGGCGCGAAGCGTGCTGGCATCCGCGTGGTCCAGGTGTTCCATGTCGAGGATACCGGTCCGTTCAGCGAGGCATCCGGCCTGGTTACGCCGTTGAAGCCGTTGCGGATCGATGCCGATGCCGTCTTTCGTAAGCGGCGCCACAGCGCGCTGGTCGGGTCCGGCCTCGACGTATGGCTGACCACGAATGCTGTCCGTCGTCTGATCGTCTCGGGCATCCGCACCGAACAGTGCTGTGAGACGACGACCCGCCACGCTTCGGACCTTGGCTACGCCGTCGACTTCGTCGGCGAGGCGACGCTCACGTTCCCGATGGTGGATGTCACGGGTCGCGAGTGGAGCGCGGCCGAGATCCGCGCGCGGACGGAGCTGGTCCTCGCGGACCGCTTCGCCCGCATCGTGACGGTGGATGCCGCGCTCGAGACGCAGGCACTCAGGGCTGCATGATGCAAACGACACCTCGCCGGATCCCCGTCTATGTGGTCGTGCCGCCGCGGGTGCTGCTGCTGGACGTGGCCGGGCCCATTGAGGTGTTGCGCAAGGCCAACCTCGAGCAGGAAGCGGTACATTTCGATGTGGTCTACATCGGGCCTGCACGGACGCTTGGGAGCTCGGTGGGTATGACGATATCGGGCATCCGGCCCATGCCGGCGCGACTGCCCGACGATACGCTGGTCGTGGTGCCGGGCCACGCGGACCTGCCGCTTGGAGAGCCGGTGACCGGCGACGCGCAGCATGCCGCGCACGAGCAGGCCATCGTCGACTGGCTGCGCCGCTCGGTGCGTCCTGGCATCCGCGTGGCGACGATCTGTTCCGGTGCGATCCTCGCGGCACGGGCCGGCTTGCTCGACGGGCATGCATGTACGACCCATCACGGTTGCACCGATCAACTGGCGCGCGAGGCACCTTCCGCTCACGTCCGTGAAAACCGCCTTTATGTCGTGGATGGCGAGCGCCTCACCAGTGCCGGTATCACCGCTGGTATCGACCTGATGCTGCACATCGTCGCCGGTCTTGCCGGCGCGCCGGTGGCGGTCGCCGTGGCGCGATTTCTCGTCGTTTATCTGCGGCGCGCAGGCGACGATCCGCAACTGTCACCGTGGCTCGAGGGTCGCAACCACATGCATCCCTCCATCCATCGCGCACAGGACGCCGTGGCCGGCGATCCCGCCCGCGAGTGGACGGTGACGGCGCTGGCGCGCGAAGCGGCTATCAGTCCGCGACACCTGTCCCGGTTGTTCAACGAGCATGCGGGGATGAGCGTCACCGACTACGTAAACCGCATGCGGGTGGCTCTGGCCAGCGAATTGCTGTCAGGTTCGCAGCTGGACATGGAGGCGGTCGCCGAGCGTTCGGGTTTCGGGTCGGCAAGGCAGCTGCGTCGGGCGTGGGGGCGGTGGAACGCGTTGCCGCCGAGCCGGTCGCGCGATCTGGCCTCTTGATGCGCCGTTAACCGAACAGGCGGCGATGCTCGCCGTTGGCGTACCACTCCAGCACGCGATCGGGTACGAGCGCGTCGATCGTCAGTCCCGCGGCGGAGAACATGTCCAGCGTATCCAGCAGTGCGCGGCGCAGTTTCGGCGCGCCCGGGTCCCCGGGCGCGTTGTGCGTTGCCCAGTCGAGCGTATCGACGACGCGCAGCGACCAGTCGTGCAGAAGATCGGCCCGTGCCTCCAGGTAGCCGCGTAGCCAGGGGCTCAGACTCCGCTCCAGCGAAAGACTCTCCGCGGCGGCGATCTCCCCGAGCAGCGTGCCGACCTCTCCGTGCACGCCGCGATACCATTCGGTATGCCCGGCGGCGGAAACCGGTACGACCAGCGGGGCGTTGGCGCGCTGCCCGGCGAAGGCCTCGATGAGCCGTCGCTCGATACGTCGTGCGTGGATGACCCGTTCGGCGTCAAGCAACATCCCGCGATCCAGATCGAAAAAGTCGAAGAACCGACGGTGCAGGGTGCTGAAGCGCGTGAACGGGTCACGCGAGAAGCCGACCTTCAGCAGGTCTTCGTCACGACATGGCAGCACGTAGACATACGCGCGGCCTTGTGAGGCGAAGCGGGGATACGGTGTTTCTTCATGCATGGGGAAAGGATCGCCTGTCGGTGTCTCGCCACGTGCGATACGGAACCGGCAGCGCGGCAGGTCTGGAACGGGCAGGCGTACGCAACTGCATGAATTTACGGACGAATCGGGAGCACGGACGCGCGGAGCGCTACGTGACGTTCCCGCCGGCAACGCTCCGTCCGCGTGCGGTCCGACGGGCTCGGGCGGACGCGGGTTCAGGTCCGCGACCTTGCATGACGGCGGTAAAATACGATAGACTCAGTGAATCTTAAGCGCCATTGACATCGGTTACGGCCTTTCGTCGCTGGCTGCTTCAGGAACTTTCTTTTTACAAGAAAGCCTCCTCGTGAGGCTTTTTTGTTGGGCGCACGGAGGCGTCCTGCGACATTTTCGTGAGCGCCGTCAGGGCATCGCGGCGTTCGCTGGAGGAAAGTGTCGGATACATCGGCGACGTAATGGAATGGGCCGCTCGCGCCCTTTTTTTGTTTCTGGCGAATGGAAAAACCGCAGGTAACGTGGATACCAACGCACTTTCACAACGCTTTTCAGACATCGTGGCCGAGCTCGGCCTCGAAGTGCTGGGTATGGAGTTCGGTCCGTCCGACGGACAGATGACGCTGCGCGTCTATCTGGACGTGCTCGAGGCCGAGCGCGAACGTCGCAAGGGCGCGGAGCTCCCCGTCGAGGTCGCCGTCGAGGATTGCGAAGCGGCAAGCCGCGAGTTCTCGGCTTACCTGGACGTTGAAGATCCGATCCCCGGCAACTATGTACTGGAAGTCTCCTCTCCCGGTATCGATCGTCCCCTCTTCACGGCGGAGCAGTTCGCCCGTGTCAGTGGTCAGGAGATCAAGGTGCTGCTCAAAGCCCCGGTCGACGGTCGCCGTCGCCTCAAGGGCAACGTCGTTGAAGTAAACGGCGAGCACATTGTGGTCGAGGGCGAGGCTGGCCGATTCGAATTCGAGCATGCGGACGTCGAAAGCGCCCGCGTGGTTCCCGACTGGGTGGCACTCGGCTATGCGCCGCAGCCGAAGCCCACGCCGGGCGGTAAGAAACCTAAATAACGATTGATGGGGTGCCGCGGGGCATCCTTACGGGAGTAGCGGCAATGAGCAAAGAACTTTTGCTGGTAGTCGACGCGGTCGCCAATGAAAAAGGCGTGCCGCGCGAAGTGATTTTCGACGCCATGGAAGCGGCGCTGGCTTCGGCCGCGAAAAAGCGCTACCCCGAGGAAGATCCGGACATCCGGGTCGAAATCGACCGCAATACGGGCGACTACGAGACCTTCCGTCGCTGGGAGATCATCGAGAACGACGGCGAGATGGAGGATCCGTCCTACCAGATCCGCCTGATGGACGCCGAAGACGAAGCCGGTGAAGGCGAAGTCGCCGAAGTCGGTGGCTGGATCGAGCACCAGATCGAAAACGCCGAGTTCGGCCGCATCGCCGCGCAGGCCGCCAAGCAGGTGATCGTGCAGCGCGTACGCGAAGCCGAGCGTCAGCAGGTCGTCGATGCCTTCGTCGATCGCGTGGGCGAGCTGGTCACCGGTATCGTCAAGCGCGTCGAGCGCGGCAACGTCTACCTCGACCTGGGCAGCAACGCCGAGGCGTTCATTCCGCGCGACAAGACGATTCCCCGTGAGTCGGCCCGCGTCGGCGACCGCGTCCGCGGTTACCTGTACGAAGTGAAGTCGGAAATCCGTGGTCCGCAGCTGTTCGTCTCGCGCAGCGCGCCGGAGTTCATGATCGAACTGTTCAAGCTCGAGGTGCCGGAAGTCGGTCAGGGCCTCGTCGAAATCAAGGGCTGCGCCCGCGATCCGGGCGACCGCGCCAAGATCGCCGTGGTCGCCCACGACAGCCGCACCGATCCGATCGGCGCCTGCATCGGCATGCGCGGTTCGCGCGTCCAGGCCGTGTCCAACGAGCTCAACGGTGAGCGCGTCGACATCATCCTGTGGCACGAGAATCAGGCTCAGTACGTCATCAATGCGATGGCGCCGGCCGAAGTGCAGTCGATCATCATGGACGAGGAAAAGCACTCCATGGATATCGCCGTCGCCGAGGACAAGCTGTCCCAGGCGATCGGTCGCGGTGGTCAGAACGTCCGCCTGGCGAGCAAGCTCACCGGCTGGCAGCTCAACGTGATGACACAGGATCAGGTCACCGCCAAGAGCGAGGCCGAGCAGGCCGCCGCCCTGGCGCTGTTCCAGGACAAGCTCGAAGTCGACGAAGAAATCGCCAGCATCCTGGTGCAGGAAGGTTTCTCGTCGATCGAAGAAATTGCTTACGTGCCGAGTGCCGAGCTGCTGGCGGTGGAAGGCTTCGACGAAGACATCGTCGAGGAACTCCGCGCCCGTGCCCGTGACGCCCTGCTGACCGAGGCGCTCGCCGCCGAGGAAGGCGTCGAGGAAGTCGCGGTCGACGAAGAACTGCTCGGCCTGGACGGCATGGACGAAACGGTCGCTATCGCGCTGGCGGACCGTGGCATCAAGACGCTCGACGACCTCGGCGATCTCGCCGTCGACGAGCTCATCGATATCGAAGGCATGACGGAGGACCGCGCATCGCAGCTGATCATGGCTGCGCGCGCTCCGATGATCGCCCGCCTGGAGAAAGGTGGTTAAGCGCGAGACCGGAAGCGTCCTGGACGGACGCCTCGAGGGAGGCCATGAGGTCTCCCGCCAGGGATGGAGGCAGCCGTACGGGTCATCGTCGGCACGTAAGGTTACGCGCGGGAAAGGCGGAGAATAAAGAACCATGTCGGACGTCACTATCAAACAACTCGCCCATCAACTGGGCCTACCGGTCGACAAGCTGCTCGGGCAGCTTGGCGAAGCCGGCATGAATTTCTCCGATGCGGAGCAGGTCATCAGCAGCACCGAAAAGGTGAAGCTGCTGGGTTTCCTGCGTCGCACCCACGGCAAGAACGAGGCCGCTCCCGAAGGGGACGCCTCCGCGCCGCGACAGATCACCCTGAAGCGCCGCACGGTCGGCGAGCTGAAGGTGGCGTCCGGTTCCGGTCGTGGTGCCGGTCCGGCCAAGACGGTCAACGTCGAGGTCCGTGCCAAGCGTACATACGTCAAGCGCAGCGCCATCGCCGAGGATGCGTCGCACGAGCCGGAGCGCGAGGACGCCGTGCGCAAGCTGGCCGAATCGCAGGCTCAGCGCGAGCACGAGGAATCGGAGCGCCGTGAAGAAGCCGAGCGTCGCGATCAGGCCGAAGCGGCCCGTCGCGAAGCCGAGGCCGAAGCACGCCGTCAGGAAGAAGCCGCCGCCGAAGCACGCCGTCAGGCTGAAGAAGCTGCCGAGCAGCATGCACGCGCCGAAGCGGCACGTGCCGCGGCCGCCAGCGCTGAAGCCGCCGCGACGCCGGCCGCCGCGCCTGCGGCCGCGCCGGAAGCGACCCCTGAGGCCCTGGTGTCCACCGCGCCGCTGGGCGACGATGGCCTGCCGACGCACCAGACCGCCAAGCTCGATACGCGTTCGCTCGGCATGATCCTTCCGCGCATTCACGAGCCGCGCAAGCGCGAGCGCGTGGTGTCCAAGCCTGTCCCGCCGCCGGCGCCCGCGCCGGCTCCGGCACCTGTCGCGGCGGCTCCCGCCGCCGCACGTCCGGCCGCGCCGCGTCCGGCACCCGGTGCCGTGGCTGCCGCCAACGATACGCGCGGCAACGCGCGTCCGAAGCACGGTGGTGGTGGCGGTGCTCCCGGCGGTGGCGGTCGTAACGATCGTGAAGCCGGTGGCAAGCGCTTCGCCGGTGGCGAAATGCATCTCTCCGATGCCGACCGCGCACGCCGCTCGTCCAGCAACAACCGTCGTGGCGGTGGCAAGGACCGTGGCCGCATGACGGCGTCGCGTGGCGCCGCCTCGTCGGGCGGTCCGCACGGCTTCACCCGTCCGACGGCCGCCGTGGTCCGTGACGTCGTGATCGGCGACAACAACCTCGTGACCGAGCTGGCCCAGAAGATGGCCGTCAAGGGCGCCGAGGTGGTGAAGGCGCTGTTCAAGATGGGCGTCATGGCCACGATCAATCAGACGATCGACCATGACACCGCCGCGCTCGTGGTCGAAGAACTGGGTCACAACCCGGTTCGCGCCACCGAGAACGACGCCGAAGCCGCGCTCGCGACGCACACGCAGAATGCGGAGCTCGAGGGCGACAAGGTCACGCGTCCGCCGGTCGTCACGATCATGGGTCACGTCGACCACGGCAAGACCTCGCTGCTCGACTACATCCGTCGTACCAAGGTCGCCTCCGGCGAAGCGGGTGGCATTACGCAGCACATCGGCGCTTACCACGTCGAAACCAGCCGTGGCGTCATCACCTTCCTCGACACCCCGGGCCATGCGGCGTTTACGTCCATGCGTGCCCGCGGCGCGCAGTCGACGGATATCGTGGTGCTCGTGGTCGCCGCCGACGACGGTGTCATGCCGCAAACGCAGGAAGCCGTGAAGCACGCGCGCGCCGCCAAGGTGCCGCTGATCGTCGCGGTCAACAAGATGGACAAGTCCGGCGCCAACCCGGACAACGTCAAGCAGGGCCTCGGCCTTCTCGAAGTCATCCCTGAAGAGTGGGGTGGCGATACCCCGTTCGTGCCGCTTTCGGCGAAGACGGGCGACGGCGTGGACGCGCTGCTCGACGCCATCTCGATCCAGGCTGAAATCATGGAGCTCAAGGCAGTGGCCGATGGCCGCGCTTCGGGTGTCGTGATCGAATCCAGCCTCGACCGCGGTCGCGGTCCGGTGGCGACGGTGCTGGTGCAGCAGGGCACGCTGAAGAAGGGCGACTTCGTCGTCTGCGGTGTCGAATACGGCCGCATGCGTGCGCTCGTCGACGAAACCGGCAAGCAGGTCAATGAAGCCGGTCCGTCGATTCCGGTCCAGGTGCTGGGTCTGTCGGGCGTGCCCGAGTCGGGTGACGATTTCGTCGCCGTGAAGGACGAGCGTCTGGCGCGCGAAGTGGCGGCCGAGCGTCTGCTCAAGCGTCGCGAGACCCGCCTGGTCAGCAAATCCAACCGTCTGGAAGACATCATGGCCCAGATGGGTCAGGGTCAGGGCCAGCAGACCCTCAACATCCTCGTCAAGGCGGATGTGCAGGGTTCGGTCGAGGCGCTGCGCGATTCGCTCACCCAGATCGGCAACGAGCTGGTCAAGGTGAACGTGATCTCGTCCGGCGTGGGTGGCATCACCGAGTCGGAAGCCACGCTGGCGGCGGCGTCCAAGGCGCTGATCATCGGCTTCAACGTCCGTGCGGATGCGTCGGCACGCAAGGTGATCGATACCAACGGTCTCGATGTCCGTTACTTCTCGATCATTTACGACGTCATCGATCAGGTGAAGCAGGCGGCGTCGGGTCTGCTCGGTGTCGAGATTCGCGAAGAGATCATCGGTATCGCGCAGGTCCGCGACGTGTTCCGTTCGTCGAAGTTCGGCGCGGTCGCGGGCTGCATGATCGTCGAGGGCCTGGTGAAGCGCTCCAAGCCGATCCGCGTGCTGCGTGACAACGTGGTGGTGTTCCAGGGCGAACTCGAGTCGCTGCGCCGCTTCAAGGAGCTCGTCGACGAGGTCCGTAACGGCATGGAATGCGGTATCGCGGTCAAGCAGTACAACGACGTCAAGGTCGGCGACCAGATCGAGTGCTTCGAGCGTATCGAAGTGCCGCGCACGCTGTAACGGCATGCAATGCGCCTCCCCGGCATACGCCGGGGAGGCTTTTTCGTTAGTGCACCTTATTCAGGCTGGAGGCGGATATGCCGTCCCGTGATTTCAAGCGTACCGACCGCGTGTCCGCCCAGCTTCGCCGTGAAATCGGTGAACTGGTCCACGCCGCCGTGCGCGACCACGCGTTGCCTTCGGTCAGCGTGTCGGATGTGGAAGTAACCCGTGACCTCGACTGGGCCACCGTGTGGGTGACGGCGCTGATGCCCGACCAGTCGGCGGTGGTGGTCAAGGCGCTGAAGGAGCTCGCCCCCGAGTTCCGTCATTCGCTGTCGAAGTCGATGATCCTGCGTCGCGTGCCGCAGCTGCGTTTCAAGTACGACGAATCCGTCGATACCGGCGAGCGCATCGAGCGCCTGCTGCGCGAAAACCCCGTTCCGCCGGCCGATCCGTCCGACGAAACCTGATGACCGCGCGCCTGGCGCGCGGGTAAGCGTGTGTGATGAATCGCCGAACCTTCCGTGACCTGCACGGCATCCTTCTGCTCGACAAGCCGCTCGGCCTGAGTTCCAACCAGGCGCTGCAGACGGCGCGCCGGCTCGTGGGCGCCGCCAAGGGTGGCCATACCGGCAGCCTCGATCCGCTCGCCACTGGCCTGTTGCCACTGTGCTTCGGCGAGGCGACCAAGCTCGCCGGCTGGTTGCTCGGCTCGCGTAAGGCCTACGAGGCTGAGGTTCGCCTGGGTGTGACCACGACCACCGCCGATCTCGAGGGCGAGGTGGTGGAGACACGCCCGGTGCCCGCGCTGGACGATATGATCATCGAAGCCGCGCTGGCGCCCCTGCGCGGGCACATCGTACAGATCCCTCCCGCGTATTCGGCGATCAAGCAGGACGGCGTGCCGCTGTATGTCCGCGCCCGTCGCGGTGAGGACGTCGACGTGCCGGCGCGCGAGGTCGACGTGTACCGTCTCGAGGTGATCGGCCGCGAGGGCGACACCGTTCGCCTGATGGTCGAGTGTGGCTCAGGGACGTACGTGCGCAGCCTTGCGGTGGATCTCGGTGCGAACCTCGGTTGCGGCGCCCACCTCACGGGCTTGCGCCGGCTCTGGGTCGAGCCGTTCATGGCGCCGGCGATGGTGACTCTGGACGAACTTCGCATCGCCGCCGAAACCGGGCCGGATCCACTCGAAGCCTGTATTTTGCCGGTCGACGCCGGACTCAGTCATATTCCCCGGGTGGAACTCGACCCAGAACAGACCCGTGTCCTTGGTTTCGGCCAGCCGGTGCCGCTGGGGCAGGGCGTTTTACCCGGTCGCTGCGGTGTCTGGGGTGCCGACGGGCGCCTGATGGCGCTCGGGGAAGCCGGCGAAGGCGGCATCCTGAGGATCGTGCGGGGCCTGAACATGCCGCCCGTCTGACCGGGCTTGTTGCCGCTACGCGCAGGACGTTACAATTACGTGCTCGTTTAACAGCTTTCATTCAAAAGCGAGGCTTGCGCAACTTCATCGGTATCCGTTGAGGTTGCGCAAGTCTCGTATCCGCTTTTAAGGAATCGATACACATGCTTACTCCCGAACAGACTGGTCAGATCATCAAGGATTACGGCCGCAAGGAAAACGACACCGGCTCGACCGAAGTCCAGGTCGCCCTGCTGTCCGCCAACATCCTCCAGCTCCAGGATCACTTCCAGGCGCACAAGCAGGATCACCACTCGCGTCGCGGTCTGCTGAAGATGGTCAATCAGCGCAAGAAGCTGCTTGCCTATCTCAAGACGAACGACCTCGCTCGCTACCAGACCCTGATCGAACGCCTCGGCCTGCGCCGTTAATTCACCGGAACAGGACGAGGAGAGATCGAAGTGGCGAAAGTAACCAAGTCATTCCAGTACGGTTCTCACGAAGTCACACTGGAGACGGGCGAAATCGCCCGGCAGGCCTCCGGTGCGGTCATGGTCAGCATGGGCGGCACCGTCGTCCTGGTGACGGTCGTCGCGGCGCCCAAGGCGCGCGAAGGCCAGGACTTCTTCCCCCTCACGGTCGACTACATGGAGAAGTTCTACTCCGCGGGTCGCATCCCGGGTGGCTTCTTCAAGCGCGAAGGCCGTCCGACCGAGAAGGAGACGCTGACTTCGCGCCTCATCGATCGTCCGCTTCGTCCGCTGTTCCCGGAAGAGTTCCGCAACGAGATCCAGGTCATCGCCCAGGTCGTCTCGCTGAATCCGGAAGTCGACGGTGACATCCCGGCGCTGCTCGGTGCCTCCGCGGCCATGTCGCTCGCCGGTGTGCCCTTCAAGGGCCCGATCGGTGCGGCGCGCGTCGGCTACGCCAACGGCCAGTACATCCTCAACCCGACCGCCACGCAGCTGAAGACCTCGGACCTCGACCTCGTCGTGGCCGGTACGTCCAGCGCCGTGATGATGGTCGAGTCGGAAGCCAAGCTGCTCAGCGAAGACGTCATGCTCGGGTCGGTGGTCTTCGGCCACCAGCAGATGCAGGCGGCGATCGACACGATCAACGCCTTCGTCGCCGAAGCCGGCGCCAAGACGTTCAAGTGGGAAGCCCCGGCAGCCAAGACGGCCCTGTACGACGCGGTCAAGGCCGCCGTCGGCAACCGTTTCGCCGAAGCCTTCCAGATCCGCGACAAGCTGGCGCGTCGTGACGTCATCAGCGCGCTCAAGAGCGACGTGAAGGCTTCCATCGCCGCCGACGCCGAAGCCAATGGCTGGACCGATGGCGACATCGGCAACGCCTTCGGCGAAGTCGAGTACCGCACCCTGCGCGACGGCGTGCTCAGCACCAAGGTCCGTATCGACGGTCGCCAGCTCGACGACGTCCGCCCGATCTCGGTGCGCGTCGGCGTCCTGCCGCGCACGCACGGTTCGGCGCTGTTCACCCGCGGTGAAACCCAGGCGCTGGTCGTTGCCACGCTCGGCACCACGCGTGACTCGCAGCTCATCGACGCGCCGGAAGGCGAGTGGAAGGACACGTTCCTCTTCCATTACAACTTCCCTCCGTTCTCGGTCGGCGAGACCGGTCGCGTCGGCAGCCCGAAGCGTCGCGAAATCGGCCACGGCCGTCTCGCGAAGCGCGGTGTGCAGGCGGTCAAGCCGACGATCGAAGAGTTCCCGTACGTGATCCGCGTCGTCTCGGAAATCACCGAGTCGAACGGTTCCTCGTCGATGGCATCGGTCTGCGGTTCGTCGCTGGCCATGATGGACGCGGGCGTTCCGCTGAAGTCGGCCGTCGCCGGTATCGCCATGGGTCTGGTGAAGGAAGGCAACGACTTCGTCGTGCTGTCCGACATCCTCGGTGACGAAGATCACCTCGGTGACATGGACTTCAAGGTAGCCGGTACCGCCGATGGCGTTTCCGCGCTGCAGATGGACATCAAGGTCGACGGCATCACCGAAGAGATCATGCGTTCGGCGCTGGCCCAGGCCAAGCGCGGTCGTCTGCACATCCTCGGCGAAATGGCCAAGTGCATCACCGAAGCCCGCTCGGAAATGAGCGAGTTCGCACCGCGCCTGCTCACGATCAAGATCCACCCGGACAAGATCCGCGAAGTGATCGGCAAGGGTGGCGCGACCATCCGTTCGATCACGGAAGAGACCGGTACCACGATCGACATCACGGACGACGGCAACGTCGTGATCGCCTCGGTGAACCGCGAAGCAGCCGAAGCTGCCCGCAAGCGCATCGAGCAGATCGTCTCCGACGTCGAGCCGGGCCGCATCTACGAAGGCAAGGTCGCCAAGCTGATGGACTTCGGTGCATTCGTCACGATCATGCCGGGCAAGGATGGTCTGGTGCACGTGTCGCAGATCTCCAGCGAGCGCGTCGAGAAGGTTTCCGACAAGCTCAAGGAAGGCGACATCGTCAAGGTCAAGGTCCTCGAAGTCGACAAGCAGGGCCGTATCCGCCTGTCGATGAAGGCCGTCACCGAAGATGAAAACGTCACGGGCTGATTCATCGCCTTGTACGTCTAAAAAACGGCGCCGCGAGGCGCCGTTTTTTTTGTCACCGAGCCTCACACCGCCATCGACCCCCCATCTACAAACAATTCCGTGCCGGCGATATAGCTGCTCTCGCCGGACGCCAGGAAAAGCACCGCCCGTGCGACCTCATCCGGCAGCCCCAGCCGTCCCATCGGCACCATCTGGTTGATGATGTCCTCTACCCCGGGGCGTGCCTCGAGATAGCGACGCATCGGCGTCGTCTCGGTGCCGCTTGGCGACACGACATTCACCCGGATGCCCCGGTCCTTCAGGTCTGTCGTCCAGCTGCGCGCAAACGACCGGACCGCCGCCTTGCTCGCGTTGTACAGCGACTGGCCCGGGAAACCCTTGCTGCCGGCAACCGAGCCGTTGAGGACGATCGCGCCACCGTCCTGCAGCAGGGGAAGCGCCTTCTGCACGCTGAAGAGCAGGCCGCGCACGTTGAGCCCGAAGACGTGATCGAAGCCCGCCTCGTCGATCGATCCCACGGGTCGCGGTTCGACTTCCGCCACGCCGGCGTTCGCGAAAACGACGTCCAGCTTGCCGTGGTCCCGCTTCACCCGGTCGTATAGCCGGTCGAGATCGTCCAGGTTCGAGGCGTCGCCTTGGACGCCGACCGCCCCGTGGCCGATCGTGGCCACCGCCTCGTCGAGACGGTCCTGTCGGCGTCCGGTGATATAGACCTTCGCGCCCTCGGCGGCGAACTGCCGCGCCGTGGCGAGACCGATGCCCTCGCTGCCGCCCGTGATGACGACGACCTTGTTTTCAAACCGCGTTGCCATATCTGATCCTTGTATAAGTGGAGGATTGCTCCACTTACTATATGGAGGCATCATCCGCTTTGCAATCGAGGGCGTCGATGAACAAGAAGATGGTCAGTGACGAGGCGCCGCTGCGCGCGGATGCGGCCCGTAACCGCGCGCGGATTCTCGAGGCCGCCGAAGCCGTCTTCGTGGAGCGCGGTGCGGATGCCTCGCTGGAGGAGGTTGCCAGGCGCGCCAACGTCGGCATCGGTACGCTCTACCGTCGATTCCCCACCCGGGAAGACCTTCTCGCGGCCATGAGTGACGAGCGTCTTCTGGCGATCGCCGATGCCAGCCGTCAGCGTGACGAGCTCGGCCCCATGGCCTCCATCCGGATGTTTGTCACCGAACTCGTCGCTCATACGACGCACTACCGGGGACTGGCGGCAACGCTGGGCGCGGTGCTGCGAAGCGAAACGCCGGGATGCCACGCGAGCACGGCGGAAGGGTGCCGGCTGCTCAACTGGGCGCAGGAGACGGGCGTCATGCGCCCGGACGTGACCATCGGCGATCTGGTCTGCGTGATCATGGCCATCTCGCTCGCCGTCGAGCAGGATGCGTCCGTGAAGGCACGGATCGCACATCGGGTCGATCTGTTTCTCGGGGGTTTCGGGGCGCGCTGAATTCGCTTATCCGCGACGCGCACCGATGGCGATGTAAACGTTTCGCTGGCAGTCTCGGGCGGTTATCGTTTCCGGAGCCGTCATGCCTTACACCGTTCGCCTCACTCTCTGCGTCGCGTTGCTCGGTACCGCCACGGCACCCGTCGCGGCCGACACGGCGCTGCCTGCGGACATGGCTGCCAGGCCGTCCAATGCGCAGATCGCCTCGCCCGATATCGGGAACAAGGTCGACGCACTCCTCGCGCGTATGACGTTGCAGGAGAAAATCGGTCAGCTGGTCCAGTACGCGGCCCAGGGCGCGTCGGCCGGCGGCGATAACGACGCCTTCGCGCCCAATCCCGAAACGCGTACGCAGGTCGACACGATGGCATTGGCGCGCCGAGGCCAGCTGGGATCGGTACTCAATCTGGTCGGCGCGGAAAAGACGCGGCCTTTTCAGGAGGCCGCTCTGAAAAGCCGTCTTGGCATCCCGTTATTGTTCGGCGCGGACATCATCCACGGCTACCGCACCATCTATCCCATCCCTCTCGCACTGTCGGCGACATGGGATCCGCGGCTCGTGCAGGACCTCTCGCGGATGGCTGCGCTGGAAGCGACCGGCGGCGGGGTGAAGTGGGTGTTCTCACCCATGGTCGATATCTCGCGCGATGCGCGTTGGGGGCGTTCGGCGGAAGGCGCGGGAGAGGACGCCTACCTGGGCTCCGCCATGGCGCGCGCGTACATCCTCGGGTATCAGGGTGATGACCTGGCGAGCCCGGATAGCGTGGCCGCCTCGGTAAAGCACTTTGCCGCGTATGGTGCCGCCGAAGCGGGTCGGGAATACAACACGACGGACATGTCCGACGTACGCCTGCGCCAGGTATATCTGCCGCCGTATCGCGCGGCGGTCGAAGCGGGTGCGGCGACGATGATGAGTGCGTTCAACGCGCTGAACGGCGTGCCGGCCACCGCCGATCCCTACCTCATGACCGATGTGCTGCGGAAGGAGTGGGGCTTCAACGGCTTCGTCGTCAGCGACTACACGGCGATCATGGAACTGACTCACCACGGCATCGCGTCCGATGCGGCTGCCGCGACGCGCAAAGCGCTCGAGGCGGGTGTGGAGATGGACATGATGAGCCATTACTACGACACCCAGATTCCGGTCTTGCTGGAGCAGGGCAAGCTCTCGATGGCGACAGTCGACGAGGCGGTGCGTCGCGTCCTGCGGGTGAAGTTCGCGCTGGGTCTTTTCGAGCATCCCTATGCACGCACCGTTGAGCTGAAGGCGCCCGTGGCGGCCAACCACGCATTGGCGCGTCGTGCGGCGGAGGAGTCGTTCGTGTTGCTGAAGAACGACCGCGTGGGTACCGCGCCCTTGCTTCCGCTCGGTCCCGGTGCGCGAAAGGTCGCGTTGATCGGTCCGTTGGCGGATGCGGTCAGCGAGATGCAGGGCCCGTGGGGTGGGGCGCGCACGTTCGATGACTTCACCACGGTACGCAAGGGGCTCGCCGGCCGGATGAAAGCGCAGGGCGGCGAGCTGATCTACGCGAAGGGCACCGGGATCGACGACGATTCCGACGCCGGTTTTGCCGAGGCGCTCAAGGCCGCCGCGCAAGCGGACGTGGTCGTGATGGCGCTGGGCGAAGCCGCTCACATGAGCGGTGAGGCCGGCGCCCGCGCGCACCTCGGGCTGCCCGGCAATCAGCAGAAGTTGCTCGAGCAGGTGGTAGCCACCGGCAAGCCCGTCGTGCTGCTGGTGTTCTCCGGGCGCCCGCTCGTACTTGCCTGGGCGGACGCGCATGTACCGGCAATCATGGCGGTGTGGTTCCCGGGTGCCGAGGCGGGTAACGCGGTGGCCAATGTGCTGTTCGGCGATGTGGCACCGAGCGGCAAGCTGACCATGAGTTTCCCGTACACGGAAGGGCAGGAGCCGCTGTATTACAACGCACTGCCGACCGGGCGTCCCGCAGGCGATATCGATACGCATCTGCCACCCTCGCACGACACGACCTACGTATCGCGTTATATCGACGCACCCAACGATGCGCTCTATCCGTTCGGTCACGGCCTGTCGTACACGACGTTCAGTTATTCGGACGTCCGCGTCTCGCGCGCGTCCGTGCCGTTGGCGGAGGCGAATCGGTCCGATGCGCGAAACCTCGTCACCGTGACGGCCACGGTGACGAACACGGGTCGTCGTGCTGCGACGGAGGTGGCGCAGCTCTACGTGCGCAACGTCGGCGCCAGTGTTTCCCAGCCGGTGCGCGGGCTGCAGGGCTTCCAACGGGTGCCCCTGCAGCCGGGTGAGTCGAAGCGGGTGTCCTTCCAGCTCGGCTTCCCGGAGCTGTCCTTCTGGAATGCGAGAAGCAGGCAGGTGGTCGAGGCGACCCGGTACACGGTATGGGTCGGTGGCAGCTCGCGGGCCGAGCAGGAGGCGGTGTTCACGATCGCCCCCTGATCCGGGGCGCAGCGGCCCGACGGGTGCCGTAACATAGACCCATGGCCGATAAACCCCACGATTTCATTGACCAGTACCAGGCCCTCGTGCGCGACGGCCTGGAGGCGTGGTCCCGTCAGTTCGATCCCAAGGGCGATACCGCTCCCGGAGTGCCTCCTGCCGACATCATGAGCCGCATGTTTGGCGGTCTGGGCGGCTACGGTGACTGGATGCGTTCGTTCACGTCGGGCGAGCCCGCCGGTGCGCCGCCGTTTTCCATGGGCGGCATGCCGCCCTTCGGCGCCACGGGACCGGGTCCGATGCCTTACGGCGCAGGCGGTCCGGGCATGCCACCGTTCGCCGCAGGCGCCGCCGGAGCGGGACCGTTCGGCTATGGCGCGCCTCCCGGGGCTTCCGCCCAGCCCGGTACGCAGACCTTCGATGACTGGGCGCGCGTCGCGCGTGAAACGCTGTCGATGCCCGCCTTCGGCCTGACGCGTGAACAGCAGGAAGAACAGCAGGCCTTGCTGCGCGCCTGGATCGACTACGCGGAACATTACCAGCGCTACCAGACGCTGTTGCAGGGTGTGCAGGATCGCGCCGGCGCGGCGCTCCGCGAGCAGGCGCCGCCGACGGACGCGGACTCCATGCGCTCGGTGTACGACCGCTGGGTGAACCTCGCCGAGGAAAGTTACGGTGAGGCTGCGCTGTCGGAAGAATTCAAGGACGTCTATGCGTCCCTGGTGAATGCGCAGATGCGCCTCAGGCTGCTGCAACAGAAGCAGGTCGAGCGCTTTGCGGTACAGACGGGCATGCCGACGCGAACCGAGGTCGATCGTCTCGGCGAGCGGCTGCAGGCGGTGCGTCGTGAACTGCGTCAGTTGCAGGGCGTGGCGGCTGAAGTCGAGGCGCTGAAGGCGGAGATTGCATCGCTGCGCGGTGGTGAGCCGAAGAAGGCCGAGCCCAGGACATCGGCACCCGTGGAGACGGCGCCCTCAAAGGGCGCACCCTCAAAGACCGCACCCTCAAAGACCGCACCCCGGAAAGTCGCAGCTAAAAAAGCCGCCGCTAAAAAAGTCACGGCCAGGAAAGCCACCTCCCGGGGCGGCAGCCGATGACCGATAACCCGTTCTCGTTCGATCCCGCCCGCGCACAGGCCGAGGTCGATGCGTTCCGCCGCAAGCTCGAAGCCGGCATGGAAACGCTCAGACATGTCGGCCCCATCGAACTGGGTACGACTCCGCGCGAAGCCGTCTATACCGAAGACAAGCTCACCGTCTGGCACTTCAGGGGTGAGAAGAAGCCCACCGCGAAAACGCCGCTGCTGATCTGCTATGCGCTGGTCAACACGCCGTGGATGGTCGACCTGCAGGAAGACCGCTCGATGGTGCGCAACCTGCTCGATCAGGGAGAAGACGTCTACCTCATCGACTGGGGTTACCCCGACGGCGCCGATCGCTGGCTCACCCTCGAGGACTATATCGACGGCTACCTCGATCGCTGCGTGGACGCGGTTCGCGACCGCCATGGCGACGAATCGCTGAACCTGCTCGGCATCTGCCAGGGCGGGGTGTTCTCTCTTTGCTACGCCGCGCTGCATCCGGAAAAGGTCCGCAACCTCGTCACCATGGTCACGCCGGTGGACTTCCATACGCCGGACAACATGCTGTCGCACTGGGCGCGTAACGTCGACATCGACCTGTTCGTCGACACGATGGGCAACATCCCCGCCGACCTGATGAACTTCGCCTACCTGACGCTGAAACCCGTGCGGCTCAATCAGCAGAAATACGTGGGCCTGGTCGACGTCCTCGATAATCCCCGGGAAGTCGAAAATTTTCTGCGCATGGAAAAGTGGATCTTCGATTCGCCGGATCAGGCGGGCGAGGCCTTCCGCGAGTTCGCGCGCGACTTCTTCCAGAAGAACCTTCTGATCAAGGGCGAGGCGAAGGTCGGCCGCCACCGCATCGACCTGAAAAACATCACGCAGCCCGTGCTGAACATCTACGCCGAGCAGGATCACCTCGTGCCGCCTGCCGCGTCGAAACCGCTCGGGGACGCGATCGGAAGCACCGATTACACGGCGCTGGCCTTCCAGGGCGGTCACATCGGTATCTACGTGTCGGGCCGCGCGCAGAAGCTGGTGCCCCCGGCCATTCATGAGTGGCTGGCGGATCGCTGAGTCCTCCCGGTCGGCGCACGACCCGGGTGGCGACTGCGCAGGTTTCCCGCGCTGGCTCCGTCCGGCCGGTGGGAATGCGATAATGCTGCGATGAATACGACCGCCTCCCATGACTCCATTCGCGCCGTGCAGTGGCACGGCGACCGTCTGCGCCTGCTCGATCAGCGCCGCCTCCCCGCCGAGGAAATCTGGTTCGACAGCACGACGTCCGATCAGGTGACCACGGCCATTCGCGACCTCGCCGTGCGCGGTGCGCCGGCCATCGGCATCGCGGCCGCCTGGGGCGTGGTACTGGCGGCGAAGGCCGGCGAAGACCTGCCCGCGGCCCTCGCGACTCTGCGCGCCGCGCGGCCCACGGCGGTGAACCTGATGTGGGCGCTGGATCGCATGAACCGGTGCATCCTCGATGGGGCCGATACGGACGCACTCGAACGCGAGGCGCAAGCCATTCAGGACGAGGATCTCGCCGCCAATCGTCACATGGGCGAACTCGGCGCTGCGCTGATCGAGCCCGGGTCGCATGTACTCACGCACTGCAACACGGGTTCTCTCGCGACGGCCGGCTACGGCACGGCGCTCGGCGTCATTCGCGCCGGCGTCGCTTCCGGCCAGATCGAGCAGGTCTACGCCGGTGAAACGCGGCCGTGGCAGCAGGGTGCCCGTCTGACCATGTGGGAACTCGTTCGGGACGGCATCCCCGCACGTCTGATCGCCGACTCCGCCGCGTCGCACCTGATGAAGGACGGCAAGGTGAAGTGGGTGATCGTCGGTGCCGACCGCATCGCGGCCAACGGCGACACGGCCAACAAGATCGGTACCTACCAGCTGGCCATCGCGGCGCGGCATCATGGTGTCAAGTTCATGGTCGTGGCACCGTCGACGACGGTCGACATGGCGACGGCCAACGGCGACGATATCGAGATCGAACTGCGTGATGCGGCCGAGCTCCTGTCGATGTCCGGCACGCGCACCGTCATTGAAGGTGCGGACGCCTGGAACCCCGTGTTCGACGTGACGCCCGCCGAGCTGATCGACGCGATCGTCACCGAGCGCGGCGTGATCCTGAGGCCCGACGAAGAGCAGATGCGGATCCTGTTTCCGTGAAGCACATCCGCCGCGAGGTCGCTCTGTTCGCGGCGGGCGGCGTGCTCGGTCTCTGCGTCGATGCGGGCATGGCGCAGGCACTGGTCGGCTTCGTCGGCTGGAACGTCTACACGGCACGCATCGTGTCGTTCCTGTCCGCCGCGACGTTCACCTGGTGGTGGAACAGCCGGCACACCTTCGCGCATCGCGATTCCGGTCGCACGGCACGCGCGGAATGGCTGCACTGGATGGCTTTGATGGCCGTCGGCGCGGTGATCAACAACGGCGTGTATCTGCTGGTGCTGCAGGCGTTTCCGGGCCTTCGCCCGTGGCCGGCGGTGGCTGTCGCGTTCGGCTCCGCGGCAGGGGCGACGGCGAATTATCTGTTCGCCAGGACCCTGGTTTTCCGTGCGCCGAAAACACTTACGTAAGTCATTGTTTTTACGCCGTTTTTCGCTGTCTTTTCGGCTTCGGTTGTGATATCATCGATGGGTTGGGTCGACCGCGTCGCCATACCGCGACACATGCGGGCGACGGGGGCATTTTGATGGACATCCAGGAAGCCGTTTGATGGCAGAACTCGCCAAAGAAATCATCCGCGTCAACATCGAAGACGAGATGCGTCAGAGCTACCTCGATTACGCCATGAGCGTCATCGTCGGCCGCGCACTCCCCGATGTCCGCGACGGCCTGAAGCCGGTGCATCGACGCGTTCTGTTCGCCATGAACGAACTCGGTAACGGTTGGAACCGTGCTTACAAGAAATCGGCGCGCGTCGTCGGTGACGTGATCGGTAAATACCATCCTCATGGCGATTCGTCGGTATACGACGCCATCGTCCGTATGGCTCAGCCGTTCTCGCTGCGTTACATGCTGGTCGACGGCCAGGGTAACTTCGGTTCGGTCGACGGCGACAACGCCGCAGCCATGCGATACACCGAGGTGCGCATGTCGCGCCTCACGCACGAGTTGCTCGCCGACATCGACAAGGAGACCGTCGATTTCGGGCCTAACTACGACGAAAGCGAAAGCGAGCCGCTGGTCCTTCCCGCGCGCGTGCCCAATCTGCTCGTCAACGGTTCGGCCGGTATCGCCGTCGGCATGGCGACGAACATCCCGCCGCACAACATGACCGAGGTGATCAACGCCGTACTCGCACTGATCGAGGATCCCTCGCTCGGTGTGGACGAGCTGATGACCTTCGTTCCGGGCCCGGATTTCCCGACCGCCGGCATCATCAACGGCTCGTCGGGCATCGTCGAGGCTTACCGTACCGGCCGTGGCCGCATCCTCGTGCGCGCCCGCGCCGAGATCGAAACCGAGGCCAACGGCCGCGAGACGATCCTGATCCACGAGCTGCCGTACCAGGTCAACAAGGCGCGTCTGATCGAGAAGATCGCCGAGCTGGTCAAGGAAAAGAAGCTCGAAGGCATCAGCGAGCTGCGCGACGAGTCCGACAAGGACGGCATGCGCGTGGTCATCGAGATCCGCCGTGACGCGATGGCCGACGTCGTGCTGAACAATCTGTTCCAGCAGACGCAGCTGCAGGTCACGTTCGGCATCAACATGGTCGCGCTGCTCGATGGCCAGCCGAAGCTGCTCAACCTCAAGGACATCCTCGAGGCGTTCATCCGTCACCGCCGCGAAGTCGTCACCCGTCGCACCATCTTCGATCTGCGCAAGGCGCGTCAGCGCGCGCATATCCTCGAAGGCCTGACGGTCGCGCTCGCCAACATCGACGAGATGATCGAACTGATCCGCACGTCGGCTTCCTCGACCGAAGCACGCGAGCGTATGGTCGCCCGTCGCTGGGAGCCGGGCCTGGTCAAGGCGCTGCTCGATGCCGCCGGTGCGGCATCGTCGCGTCCGGAAGACATGGATCCGCGCGATGGACTGCGTGACGACGGCTACCAGTTGTCCGAAGCCCAGGCGACGGAGATCCTGCAGATGCGTCTGCATCGCCTCACGGGTCTGGAGCAGGAAAAGCTCTCCGACGAATACAAGGAAATCCTCGAAGCCATCCGTGGCCTCATCGAGATTCTCGAAAACCCGGCGGTGTTGCTCGAAGTCATTCGTGGCGAGCTCGAGCAGATCCGCACGGATTACGGCGACGCCCGTCGCACCGAGATCCAGCACTCGCAGGAAGACCTCAACGTCCTCGACCTGATCGCGCCGGAAGACGTCGTGGTCACGCTGTCGCACACCGGCTACATCAAGCGTCAGGCTGCGAGCCTGTACCGGGCGCAGAAGCGTGGCGGCAAGGGTCGTTCGGCCTCGGCGCTGAAAGACGAAGACGTGGTGCAGCAGCTGTGGGTGGTCAACACGCACGACACGCTGCTGACCTTTACCAGCACCGGTCGCGTCTATTGGCTCAAGGTCTACCAGATGCCGGAAGCCGGTCCTGGCGCGCGTGGCAAGCCCATCGTCAACCTGCTGCCGCTGGGTGAGGGCGAGAAGGTGCAGGCCGTCTTGCCGGTGCGCGATTACGACCCGACCTGCTTCGTGTTCTTTGCCACCCGCAACGGTACGGTCAAGAAGACGCCACTCACGGAATTCGCGTTCCAGCTGCAGAAGGGCAAGGCCGCGATCAACCTCGATGAGGGCGATGCACTGGTCGACGTGGCCATGACCTCGGGCGAAAGCGACGTTCTGCTGTTCGCGTCCAACGGCAAGGTCGTGCGTTTCGACGAAGGCACCGTGCGCTCGATGGGCCGTACGGCCACCGGCGTGCGCGGCATGCGTCTGGCCGAAGACACCGAAGTCGTCTCGCTGATCGTCGCGAAGGGCGAGGGCGATATCCTCACGGCAACGGCGCGTGGCTATGGCAAGCGGACCGTGCTCGAGGAGTTCCCGAAGAAGGGCCGCGGCACGCAAGGTGTCATCGGCATCCAGTGCTCCGAGCGTAACGGCAAGCTGGTCGCCGCCACGCAGGTCACCGAGGCCCAGCAGTTGATGCTGATCTCCGACCAGGGCACGCTGGTGCGTACGCGCGTCTCGGAAGTCTCCCAGCTCAGCCGTAACACGCAGGGCGTCACGCTGATCAAGCTGCCGAAGGACGAGACCCTGATCGGTATCGTCCGTCTCGAGGCCGAGGAAGAGCTCGAGATCGAAGGCGAGGGTGACGTGACGGTTGACGGTGACGTCGCGGCCGATCTGCCGCCGGTGGAGAGTGGGCCGACGGGTGAGGGTGACCCGGACGAGCCGACTGAGCCGACGGAAGGCTAAAAGAAGAACCCCGCGGAGACGCGGGGTTTTTTTTCGCGCGTCGAGGCGGGGGAGTCGTCGGCTGCCGCTTCCTGTCGCTAAGTCCTCCTCCGGCCTTCGCCTACGTGCGGAATCGCTCCAGGAAACGGCAGCCGACAACTCCCTTCCGACGATGCGGCGGGTTGGGAGGCGAGCGCAGTGGCGCGCGGCGATACGTCACGTAGCTTTGCTCAATGCTTTTCTATCCGCTGCCTCATGGGGTGCAGGGCGCCGTTGGGTGTCGTTCTCGGAGCGCTTCCGCACGTAGGCGTAGGCCGAAGGAGGACTTAGCGACGAGAATGGCACCCAACGGCGCCCATCCCTCAGCGCGAACAGCCAACGCGACGGCGAAGCCGAGCCCGTGCGCAGGACGCGGCTTACGCCACAACGCTCAGGCGTCGATCGCAGCCAGGACAGTCTCGGCCATCGACACACGAAACTCGCCTGGTGCCTCGACATTCAGCACCTTCACCACGCCATCCTCGATGTACATGGCGAAGCGCTTTGCGCGAATGCCCATGCCGTTCTTCGTGCCGTCGAGTTCAAGGCCCAGCGCTTTGGCAAACGTGGCATTGCCATCGCCCAGCATCACCAGGTCCTCGGGGACGCCCTGCGACTCGCCCCAGGCGTGCATCACGAAGGCGTCGTTCACCGACAGGCAGGCGACCTTGACCCCGCGCTCGCGGAAATCTTCCATGTGCTGAATGTAGCCGGGCAGGTGCTTGTTCGAGCAGGTGGGGGTAAAGGCGCCAGGGACGGCGAACAAGACGACTTTGCCCTGGCCGAGCACGTCGGTGCTGGTCACGGTTTCGATACCTTCCTTGAAGACGGTAAGGGTGCCCTCGGGAATGCGGTCGCCAACTGCGATGGTCATGGCAAGGTCCTTCGTGGAGGAAAGCCCCGAGTGTACGTGAAGGCCATTTCCCTGAAGCGGCGGGAACCGCAACTGTCGCCCTCTTGAATCGCGCCGGGTCGGTCATATCTTTCTTCGCAGACGGCCACGGGCCGAAAAACTTCTTGGGAGTCAAACAGATGAACCAGCTTCGTCAGGTGTCGTTCCGTCGTGCGCCGGTGTTCGCCAGCGATGTCCGCAACGTCTTCGATCACCTCTTCGGCAACGAGATTCCCGCGCCGGCCAGCCAGGCCGAGAGCGCGTGGGCGCCGCGTGTCGACATTCGTGAGGAAGCCGGTCGCTTCCTGATCCTCGCCGATGTGCCGGGTGTGGATCTGGCCGCCATCGACATCCAGATGGAAAAGAACGTGCTCAGCATCAAGGGCGAGCGCAAGGCATTCGCCAGTGAGACCGAGGGCAAGTTCAGCCGGGTCGAGCGGACGGTGGGTGCGTTCAAGCGTAGCTTCACCCTGCCGGAAAGCGCCGATGCCGAAGGTATTACCGCGTCGGGAGGCCACGGTGTGCTGGAAATCGCCATCCCGAAGAAGGCGGAAAGCGCTCCTCGGCGTATTGTAGTTAACGCCGTGGGCTGATTCGCTCTAAGCTTGCAGGTCAGGCCCGCGGTGGACGCTGTCCGCCGCGGGCATTTCGTTTTAATGGTGTCGACACAAGCCCGGGAGAGCCTGTGGAGTTCAAGGATTACTACGAAGCATTAGGGGTCAAGCCCGACGCGACCGACGCCGAGATCAAGGCGGCGTACCGCAAGCTTGCCCGCAAATACCACCCGGACAAGAACAAAGAGGCGGGTGCCGAAGAGAAGTTCAAGGCGATCAACGAGGCCAATGAGGCCCTGAAGGATCCCGAGAAGCGTCGTCAGTACGACCAGTTCCGCGCCGGCGGCTATCGCCAGGGCGAGCAGTTCCGTCCGCCGCCGGGCTTTGGTCAGGGTGGTGGTGGGTTCGACTTCGGCGACATGGGCGGCCGCGGCAACGGCGACTTCAGCGACTTCTTCGAGAGCCTGTTCGGCGGCGCGGGTCGCGGTCGTGGTCAGCAGCAGAGTCAGGCCCGTCGCGGGCGTGACATCCAGGCGCGGATCGAGACCGATCTGCAGACCGCCTTCAACGGCGGCAAGACCCGGGTCGTGCTCAACGATTCCAACGGCGGCGAGCGCGTGCTCGAGGTAAAGATTCCGGCGGGTATCACGCCGGGACAGACCATCCGGCTCGGCGGGCAGGGTCACCCGGGTATGGGCGGTGGCCCGTCAGGCGATCTCTTGCTGGAGATCGGCATCCGCGACGACGCGCGATTCCGGCTGGACGGGCGGACGGTCACGCATACGCTGCCGATTACGCCCTGGGAGGCCGCGCTGGGTGCCACGGTGCCCGTGCCGACGCTGGGCGGTCACGTGGACCTGCGCATTCCCTCGGGCTCGCAGTCGGGCCGCAAGCTGCGGCTGAAGGGTCGTGGGTTGCCGGGTTCGGAGCCGGGTGACCAGATCGTCGTGCTGGAGATACGCGTGCCGGTGCCTGAGACTCATGAAGAGCAGGCGGCCTATGCGGAGTTCAAGGATGCGTTCGCGGGGTTCGATCCGCGGAAGGGATAAGACCTTCGCGGGCTGCTTTTACGCCAACGGGGTTGGCTCCCAACGGAGCCAGCCTCCTTGAGCAGACCCGCTCGACAGCCGTCAGGGTGGATCAGCCTGGCAGATGCTCTTTCAGAGCCGCGACCAGCTCGTCTTCCTTGATCGGCTTGACGACGTAAGCACGCGCGCCCTGGCGCAGGCCCCACACCTTGTCGGTGTCCTGATCCTTGGTGGTCACCAGGATGATCGGGATGTGTTTGGTCGTTTCTTCCTTGCTGATGGTGCGCGTGGCCTGAAACCCATTGAGGTTGGGCATGACGACGTCCATCAGGATGAGGTCGGGTATTTCACGCTTGGCCACTTCGACGCCCTGGGCGCCGTCTTCGGCGGTGATGGCCTCGTGGCCCAGTTTCTCGACGATGCGCTTGATTCCCAGCAACTGCGACGGCGAATCGTCGACGATCAGGATGCGAGCCATTCACTTTCCCCCGGGTCGATGCCCGATGCGTTTTCCTTGGTGACGTGCGCCATCCGGGCGAACGTCTTCGATAACCACGGCGACGTAATTCTGTCGCGCGTTGCGCCTCTGGCGATGCGCCATTCTACCGACCGCTGCGCCCGTATCAATGGTGCGGCGGCGTAAACCTTCCGGGACAGCGACTTAACCGCCAATCCTGACCACGGTTCGACCGAAGGAACCGCCCTCGAGCATGGTGTCGAAAACGCTCGCCACGTCTTCAAGTGCCAGCTCCTTCGTGCAGATGGTGTCGAGATGGCGTGGTTTCCAGTCACTGGACAGGCGTTGCCATACCTCATCGCGAATGGCCCGGCCCGTACCGGCGGACGCTACACCCAGCACGCTGACCCCGCGGATGATGAAAGGCATGACTGTCGTAGTGAGGTCCGGGCTGCCAGCGAGGCCGCAGATCGCCGCGTTGCCGTAGGACGCGATCATCGGAAGGAAGCCGGCCAGGGTCTTGCCGCCGACGTTGTCGAGCAGGCCGCCGTATTTTGCCGATTCCATGGGCTTGCCGCTGAAGCTCAGTGCGTGGCGATCGAGGCAATCGACCGCCCCGAGCCCCCGCAGGAAGTCGAAGCGGTCGGCTTTACCGCTGATCGCGTGCACCTGATAGCCGGCTCGGGCGAAGATATCGATGCCGAGCATGCCTACGCCGCCCGTGGCACCGGTGATGGCGATCGGGCCGAGGTCCGGCGTCTGCCGGTTGTCGGTCATGCGCAGCAGCGCCAGCGCGGCGGTGAAGCCGGCGGTGCCCAGGATCATCGCCTCGCGCGTGGTAAGTGTGGCGGGAAGGGGAATGGTCAGATCGGCCGGAAGCCGGACGTATTCGCCGTAGCCGCCGTCGCGGGTCTCGGAGAGGCCGCTGCCGGTAGCGAGCACCTTGTCACCCTCTCTGAAGCGGGTGTCGGTGGATGCGACGACCGTGCCGGCGACGTCGATGCCGCCGTTCAATGGGAACCTGCGCAGGATTTTTCCCTTACCGGTGCCGGCGAGGGCGTCCTTGTAGTTCACCGAGGACCACTCGGCTTTGACCAGTACCTCGCCGGGTGACAGGGCTTCGGTGTCCATGGTTTCGACGCCGGCGCGATAGCCGGTGTCGTCGCTGTGGATGCGGAAGGCTTTCATGAGGGGCATCGGCGGCGTCTTTCCTGGCGGTGGCTGCGTGGGGCTTTCGCGCGCGGGGCGCGCTCCTACACGGCGTCTTTGGTGATCCACTTGGGTGTGTAGGTCGACTCGTAGTGCTTCATCCAGTCGAACAGCGCGTCGATGCTGTCGCCGAACCAGACCTGCTCGCGCTGGTTCGGCTTGACGAAGCCTTCCGCCACCATGTGGTCCATGCTCGCCGACACGTGGGAGTAGAAGCCACGCACGTTGAGGAAGGCGCAGGGATAGCTGTGCAGACCTAGCTGCGCCCAGGTCAGCATCTCGAACATCTCGTCCATCGTGCCGAAGCCGCCGGGCAGGGCGACGAAGGCATCGGACAGTTCGTACATACGCGTCTTGCGCTCGTGCATGGTCTCGAGCACCTGCAGCTCGGAGAGGCCCGTATGCGCGACTTCTTTCTCGACCAGCTGGCGCGGGATGACGCCAATGACACGGCCGCCCGCGGCAAGCACGGCGTCGGCCACGGTACCCATCAGACCGACCTTGCCGCCTCCGTAAACCAGGGCGATGCCTTCCTTCGCCATCCGTGTCCCGAAGGCGATGGCCGCCTCGGTGTATTCGGGGTGCGAGCCGCTGTTGGATCCGCAGTAAACGCACAGCGATTTGATGTCACGCATAAAAAAAGCCTCCAACGTATTTGTAGGAGCGCGCCCTGCGCGCGATGGGGCTTGCGATGACATCCATCGCGCGCGGGGCGCGCTCCTACAAAGGCGCCGCTTCTGGAACGAAAAAGCCCGCCCATGCTACTCGCAGGGGCGGGCTCGTTTCACGCAGGCTTAGTTGCCCTTGTGGATAGCGCGCTTGTCGACCGACAGGGCAGCTTCGTGCACGACTTCCGACAGCGCCGGGTGAGCGTGGACGATGCGGGCAAGGTCTTCCGACGAGCCCTTGAACTCCATCGCCACGACGCACTCATGGATCAGCTCGGAGACGACCGGGCCGACCATGTGGACGCCGAGGATGCGATCGGTTTCGGCGTGGGCGATCATCTTGACCTGGCCGATGCCCTCGTTCATCGCGACAGCGCGACCGTTGGCGGCGAACGGGAATGCGCCCGTCTTGTAGGGGATGCCTTCTTCCTTCAGCTGCTCTTCGGTCTTGCCGACCCAGGCGATTTCCGGCTCGGTGTAGATGACCCAGGGCACGGTGTCGAGGTTGATGTGACCCGGCTTGCCGGCGATCAGCTCGGCGACCATGACGCCTTCTTCGGAGCCCTTGTGTGCCAGCATCGGGCCGCGCACGGCATCGCCGATGGCCCAGACACCGTCGACACCGGTGTGGTTGTGCTCATCGACGACGATGCGGCCACGCTCGTCGAGCTTCACGCCCGTATCGTCTGCCAGCAGGCCGGCGGTGTAGGCGCGACGGCCCACGGCCACCAGCAGCTTGTCGACGACCAGCGACTGCGCGGCGCCGTCCTTGTCGGTGTAGCCCAGGTGCACTTCGCCGCCCTTGACCTCGGCGGAGGTGACCTTGGCATTGACCTTGATGTCGAGGCCCTGCTTGGCGAACTCGCGGGCGGCCATCTTGGCGATGTCCTGGTCGGCCACGGCGAGGAACTTCGGCAGCGCTTCGAGCACGGTGACCTCGGCGCCGAGGCGCTTCCACACGCTGCCCAGCTCCAGGCCGATGACGCCGGCGCCGATCACGCCGAGCCGCTTCGGTACGTCGGTCAGGTCGAGCGCGCCGGCGTTGTCGATGATGTGCTTGCCGTCGAACCTGGCGAACGGCAGTTCGATGGGCACCGAGCCCGAGGCGAGGATGACGTTGGTCGCCGAGATGGTCGAGACCGTGCCGTCGTTCCCGGTGACTTCGACTTCGTTGCCCTTGAGCAGCTTGCCCTTGCCGAAGAACGAGGTGACCTTGTTCGCCTTGAACAGCATGGTCACGCCGCCGGTGAACTGCTTGACGATCTTGTCCTTGCGGCCGATGAACGTGCCGATGTCGATCTTCGGATTCTCGGCGGTGATGCCGTGGTCCTTGAAGTTGTGCGTCAGGTTGTGGAACTGCTTGGACGAATCCAGCAGCGCCTTGGACGGGATGCAACCGACGTTGAGGCAGGTACCGCCGAGGGCGGCCTTGCCGTCCTTGCCGACGAACGCGTCGACCACGGCGGTCTTCAGGCCCAGCTGCGCGGCGCGGATCGCGGCCACATAGCCCGCGGGACCCGCACCGATGACGATGACGTCGAACTTGTCGCTCATAGCTCTTGCTCCGGATGTTTCTGCGGTAGTTGGCTACCGCCCAATATGGGGTCGGAACACGAAAACGGGAGTCTTTCGACTCCCGCCTTCACGTGTGACGTTCAGCCGATCATTACAGGCCGAGCAGCATCCGCTGCGGGTTTTCCAGCTGGTTCTTGATGTCGACCAGGAACAGCACGGCGTCACGGCCGTCGATGATCCGGTGGTCGTAAGACAGGGCGATGTACATCATCGGGGCGGCGATGACCTGGCCGTTCTCGACGATGGGGCGCTCCTTGATCGTGTGCATGCCCAGGATGGCGCTCTGCGGCGGGTTGACGATCGGCGTGGAGAGCAGCGAACCGAAGGTGCCGCCATTGGTGATCGTGAAGGTGCCGCCCTGGAGGTCATCCAGGCCGAGCTTGCCGTCACGCGCTTTCTTGGCGTAACCGATGATGCCCTTCTCGACGTCGGCGAACGACATGTCCTGCACGTCGCGCAGCACCGGGGTCACGAGCCCCTTGTCGGTGGAGACGGCGATGGAGATGTCCTGGTAGCCGTGGTAGATGATGTCCGACCCGTCGACCGAAGCGTTGATCACCGGGTAGCGCTTGAGGGCTTCGGTCGCGGCCTTCACGAAGAAGCTCATGAAGCCCAGCTTGACGCCGTTGGCCTTCTCGAACTGCTCGCCCAGCGACTTACGAAGCTTGACCACCTCGGCGAGGTTCACTTCGTTGAACGAGGTGAGCATCGCGATGGAGTTCTTCGACTGCATCAGGCGCTCGGCGATGCGCGTACGGATGCGGGTCATGGCGACGCGCTCTTCCGGGCGCGAACCCGGCGTCGGCTTGGCGGCCGGAGCGGCGGCGGCGGCCGGAGCGGCGGAGCCACCCTTGCCGGCGTTGACCAGGTCTTCCTTGGTCACGCGGCCATCGCGGCCGGTGCCGGCGACCTTGGACGGGTCGATGTTCTCTTCCACGGCGACGCGACGGCCGGCGGGCGAGAGCTCATCGACGCCCTGGGGCGCGGCGGCGGCATCGGTCTTCTCAGCCTTCGGTGCCTCAGCGGCGGCCGGCGCGGGCGCGGCAGCGGCGGCGCCTTCCTCGATCACGGCGATGACCTGGCTGCTGGTGACCGTGGCGCCTTCCTCGAACTTGATTTCCTTCAGCACGCCGTCGACGGGCGAGGGCACTTCGAGCACGACCTTGTCGGTTTCGAGATCCAGCAGGTTCTCGTCGCGCTTGACCGCATCACCGGCCTTCTTGTGCCAGGTGGCGATGAGCGCGTCGGAGACCGATTCCGGCAGGACCGGGACTTTGACTTCGATGGACATGCTTGTCTTACTCCGCTGCGTGATCGGTGCCGACGGGCGCGACGAGCGCTTGCTCGACGAGCGCCGTCTGTTCGGCGATATGGGTGTTGAGGTGACCGGCGGCCGGCGAGGGCGAGCGCGAGCGTCCCGCATAGGACAGGCTCTGCTTCGACCCGATGCAGGCCTGCAGGTGATGACGGATCTGGAACCAGGCGCCCTGATTCATCGGTTCTTCCTGGCACCAGACCACTTCCTTCGCGGAAGGATACTTTTCCAGTTCGGCCGAGACTTCCGGGCGCGGGAACGGGTAGAGCTGCTCGACGCGGACGATGGCCACATCGGTCAGGCCACGCTTCTCGGCGTCTTCGAGCAGGTCGTAATAGACCTTGCCAGAGCACAGCACGACGCGCTGGACCTTCCTGGCGACCAGCTCGCGATGCTCGCCGATCACCAGCTTGAACTGGCCGTGGGCGAGTTCGTCCAGCGAGGAGACGGCCAGCTTGTGGCGCAGCAGCGACTTGGGCGTCATCACGATCAGCGGCTTGCGCACCGGGCGCACCTGCTGGCGACGGATCATGTGGAACGCCTGCGCCGGGGTGGTCGGCACGCAGACCTGCATGTTGTCCAGCGCGCACAGCTGGAGGAAGCGCTCGAGGCGCGCGGAGGAGTGCTCCGGACCCTGGCCCTCGTAACCGTGCGGCAGGAACAGCGACAGGCCGCAGAGGCGGTCCCACTTGGCTTCGCCGGAGCTGATGAACTGGTCGATGACGACCTGGGCGCCGTTGGCGAAGTCGCCGAACTGGCCTTCCCAGATGGTGAGCTGATCGGGCGAGGTGGTGGCTTCGCCGTACTCGAAGGCCATCACGGCTTCTTCGGAAAGCAGCGAGTCGATGACGTCGACGCGGGCGTCGGCGCGCACCTTGGACAGCGGCAGGTAGGTGTCGTCGCTCTTCTGGTCGTGCAACACGGCATGACGGTGGAAGAACGTACCGCGGCCGGCGTCCTGGCCGACCACGCGGAGGTCGTTGCCCTCGGCGATCAGCGTGCCGTAAGCGAGGTTCTCGGCGAAGCCCCAGTCACCCGGCAGCTCGCCGGCGGCCATCTTGCGGCGGTCTTCGTAGATCTTGGCGACGCGCGGGTGCAGGGTGACGTCGGACGGAATGTCGAGCAGCGCATCCAGCACCTTGCCGAGCTGTTCGCGCGGCACGCCGGTGTCGACCGACATCGACAGCTTGTTGTTCTGGAAACGGCTCCAGTCCACCGGGATGTCGCGCGTCGGGTTCGGATCGATCGCGATCAGCGGCTCGCCCTTTTCCAGGCGGGCGCGGTAATCGTCGAGCATCTTCTGGCCGTCGTCGGCACCGATGGTCGAGGACTTGACCAGCGACTGCGCGTAGAGGTCACGCGTGGTCGGGCGCTTGCGGATGATCTGATACATCAGCGGCTGGGTCGCCGCCGGCTCGTCGGCCTCGTTATGGCCGTGACGGCGGTAGCAGACGAGGTCGATGACCACGTCCTTCTTGAACTGCTTGCGGAACTCGTAAGCCAGGCGGGTGACCTGGATCACCGCTTCCGGGTCGTCACCGTTCACGTGGAACACCGGTGCGTTGACCATCTTGGCCAGATCGGTGCAGTACAGCGTGGAGCGCGAATCTTCGCGCTTGGACGTGGTGAAGCCGACCTGGTTGTTTACCACCATGTGCAAGGTGCCGCCGATGGCGAAACCGCGCGCCTGCGACATCTGCAGGAGCTCCATGTTGACGCCCTGGCCCGCGAAGGCGGCATCGCCGTGGATCAGGACGGCCAGCGATTTGTCGCGCGCGACATCGCGGCGACGCGACTGGCGCGCATGCACCGAGCCGGCGACCACCGGGTTGACGATTTCCAGATGCGACGGGTTGAACGCCAGCGCGACGTGGACGCCGCCGTTGGGTGTCTTGACGTCGGTGGAGAAGCCCATGTGGTACTTCACGTCACCCGTGTGGATGGCGCTGTCGTCATGCTCGAACTTGCCTTCGAACTCGTTGAAGAGCTGCGAGGGCGCCTTGCCGAGGATGTTGACCAGAACGTTGAGGCGGCCGCGGTGGGCCATGCCGATGATGACTTCCTTGACGCCGTTGTCGCCGGCGGCACGGACGACGTCGTCGACCATCGGGATCAGGCTGTCGCCACCTTCGAGCGAGAAGCGCTTCTGGCCGACGTACTTGGTGTGCAGGTAACGCTCCAGACCCTCGGCGGCGGTGAGCGCCTCGAGGATGCGGACTTTCTCGGCGTTCTGCAGTCCCGGCGAACCGGCGGCCTTCTCGAGACGCGAGTAGATCCACGACCGCTGGTCGTAGTCGGAGATGTACATGAACTCGGCGCCGATGGTGCCGGTGTAGATCTGCTTGAGCTTCGCCAGCAGGTCGCGCAGGGTCATGCGCTGGCCGCCACCGGCGAAGGTGCCCGCGTCGAATTCGGTGCCGAGGTCGGCGTCGGAGAGGCCGTGGAAGGCAAGACCGAGGTCCGGGGTGTCGACGTCCGAGACGGTCAGGCCGAGGGGGTCGACCTGCGCGGAAATGTGGCCGCGCGAGCGATAGGCTGTCAGCAGGCGGAGGACGCCGGCCTGTTTCTGCGCATAGGCATCGTCGGCGGAACCGACGGCGGGTGCGGCGACCGCGGAGCGACGCTGTTTCTGCGCGGCCTCGATGCGGGCGATCACGGCGGAGTGGGCGACGTCGCCGGCCTCGCGGCCCTTCAGCGTCTTGAAATAGCCATCCCACTCGGCCGTGACGGAGCCGGGATCGGCCAGCCAGGATTCGTAGATCTGCTCTACGTAGTCGGCGTTACCGCCGGCGAGTTGGGAGGATTCGGAAAACTCGCGGATCAGGTTTGCGCTCACGTCACCACCGGCACACACGAAAAGGACGGGCTGCCGCTGGCCGCACGAGGGCGTGCCGCGGCATAAGAATCCGTTAAGTATAGCTCCGTGCTGCGGCATCACGCCAACTTGAATCGACGTTTCTCATGTCAGCTAGATCCCAAGTGGTCTTATTTGCCACGCGGGCTCGGCCCGCTCCCAGACTTCCTCGAAATAGGCCATCAGGCGAGAGGTCTCACCGGGTGCGTCGAGATCGCCACGCGCCTCGAAGCGGCTCGCCACCGGGCGGAACAGGTAGCCACTTGTCGTATCGCAGATGAACGCCGATGCGTAGCCCAGGTGGATTTCATCGGTCGGCACACGGATGGAAACCGCCGTGGGGAGGCGCTGGGCGAGGGCGATCAGCCGGTGACCCTCGCGGTGCGCCTGCTCGGCATCATGGGTGAGGATACGGACCTGCGCCTGCCGCCCGCTGGTGGCCAGGCGGCGAAGCTCAGTGAGGATCGTCTCATGGTCCAGCATGCCGACGTCCATGCGCGGCAGGTAGATCGCGGCCCGGTAGCGGGCCTGGGTCAGCAGGCGGACATGCGCTATCTCGAGACCGGCACGGTCCTCGACGATCAGCGCGGTGTCCGCCGCGCCGCTCACCGGGAGCGACCCTTGCGAACGACCAGCGCGCCGTCGTTGACCAGAGCCAGCAGAACCTCCCGTTCGGCAGCCGAGGGCGCGCGCTGCAGGCGTACGTCCCGCTCGGTGGCCAGTCGCTCGGCCAGATCGGCCGGGCAGGCGTAGGCACTGCCGCTGACATAGAGGGTGGCGTCCTTCTTGCCACGCACCCACGCAAGCCGCGCGTAGGGGTGACGGATCAGGCCCGAGCCACCGGCCAGTGCCTTGTCCAGCGCGGCGACGGTGGTCGCCTTCGGAGGCGCGGCCGGGGACTGGGCATTGCGGTAGCGTGTGATGAAGCGCCCGAACCAGTCGGCCAGCAGGTCACGATCGAGCGCGGCGGCGAACGGCAGGGCCTGACGCAGGCGGTTGAGCGCAGCCGTGTCGATCTCGCCGATACGCTTGACCGGGGTCAGGTCGGCATCGGTGTAACGAAGCTCGTCGGGCATGCGTTCGGCGAGGAAGTCCGCCAGGTCGCCGGTCAGCTCGGCCTGCGAGGGCGCGCGCATGCCGACCGACAACGTCATACAGTTGCCCAGGGCGACGCCGTCGTGCGGCACGCCTGGCGGAAGGTAAAGCATGTCGCCGGGTTCGAGCAGCCACTCGTGGGTCGGCAGGAATTCCTTCAGCTGCTTCAGTTCGACGTCGTTGCGGAAGTCGAGCGGTGCGTCCGGGTCGTCGCTGATCGCCCAGTGGCGCTGACCGATGCCCTGGATGAGGAAGACGTCGTACTGGTCGACGTGCGCGCCGACGCCGCCGCCGTCCTCGGCATAGGACACCATGACGTCGTCCACGCGCCAGCTGGGCAGAAACGCAAAGTGCTCGAGCAGGCCCGCCACGTCGGCATCCCACTTGTCGACATCCTGGACCAGCAGGGTCCAGTCACGCTTGGGCGTCTTGCCGAATTCGGCTTCCTCGAAGGGGCCGCTCCTGACCGTCCAGCGGTCACGCTTTTCGTCATGAATGATGAGGCGGGCGAGCACCCCCTCTTCGCAGGCCAGGCCGGCGAGATCGTTGGGCTCGATGGGCGCTTCGAAGTCCGGGAAGGCGTTACGGATCAGCAGCGGACGCTTCTGCCAGTAATCGCGCAGAAACTGCGCGGCACTCATGCCAAGCGGCTGGCTGGCGCTGCCGCGCACTTCGATCGGGAGGGGCTTACGGGTGGGGGTCTGGATGGCCATGGCCGGCATTGTAGCCGCGCAGCCCGCCTCCGCGCTGCGTCACCGCCCAGCCGGCGCCTGCGTCGCAGGAGCGCGCCCTGCGCGCGAAAAGCCAGAACACCGCTTCCTGCGCTTCATCACGCATTGATTGACGCACGCGTACGTTACGTCCAGGGCAATAAGCCGCGATCGAAAGAGGTTCTGATGAAACGTCCGCTGCTTATCGCACTGGTTCTGCTTTCCGCTTTCTCCCTGAGCGGCTGCATCATTCGCGACCATCGCCACGGTGGCTACGGAGACCGCGGTGGTCCGGGTTACCATGACGATCGTGATCGTCATTGCGATGATCGCGACCATCGCTGCGATGACGATCGCGATCATCACTGATCGGCGGTTTTAAAATCGCAGGTGAAAAACGAAAGAGCCCGGCATATCACGTGCCGGGCTCTTTTCTTGGTGCCGTGCTTGCGACTCAGATATCGCGCGCGAGTTTGTCGGCGAGACCGATGTAGGACGCCGGCGTCAGCTCAGCCAGCGCCTGCTTCGCGTCGGCGGGCAGGTCGAGGCCAGCGATGAACGCGCGCATCGACTCCTTCGTAATCCCCTGGCCGCGGGTCAGGGCCTTGAGCTGCTCGTACGGCTCCGGCAGGCCGAAGCGGCGCATGACCGTCTGCACGGCCTCCGCCAGCACTTCCCAGCTGTTGTCGAGGTCGGCGGCGACGCGTTCGGCGTTGACGTTGAGCTTGCCCAGACCCTTGAGCAGCGACTCGATGGCGACCAGCGAGTGACCGTAGGCCGTGCCCAGCGCGCGAAGCACGGTGGAGTCGGTGAGGTCGCGCTGCCAGCGGCTGATCGGGAGCTTCTCGGCGAAGTGGCCGAGCAGGGCGTTGGCGAGACCGAAGTTGCCTTCGGCGTTCTCGAAGTCGATGGGGTTGACCTTGTGCGGCATCGTGGACGAGCCGACTTCGCCCGCCTTCAGTGCCTGGCGGAAGTATCCCAGCGAGATGTAACCCCAGATGTCACGCGCGAGATCGATCAGGATGATGTTGATCCGGCGCAGCACGTCGGCGAACTCGGCGATGCCGTCGTGCGGTTCGATCTGCGTGGTGTACGGATTGAAGGTGAGACCCAGACCGTCGACGAAGTGGGAGGCGAGACCCGGCCAGTCCACCGCGGGGTACGCGATGACGTGCGCGTTGTAGTTGCCGACCGCGCCGTTGATCTTGCCCGGGATCTCGATCGCGACCAGCTGCTTGCGCTGGCGCTCGAGACGCGCCACGACGTTGGCGATTTCCTTGCCCATGGTGCTGGGCGAGGCGGTTTGGCCGTGCGTGCGCGACAGCAGCGACAGGCCGGCGTGTTCGTGCGCCAGTGCGCGGAGTTTCGCGATGACCTGATCCAGCGCCGGCAGCAGCACCGACTCTCGGGCGTCGCGCAGCATCAGCGAGTAGGCGAGGTTGTTGATGTCTTCGCTGGTGCAGGCGAAGTGCACGAACTCCTTGGCCTGGGCGAGGGAGGGATCGTTGCCGATCTTCTCCTTGATGAGGTACTCGACCGCCTTCACGTCGTGGTTGGTGGTCGCCTCGATCGCCTTGATCCGCTCGCCGTCTTCGATGGAGAAGTCGTCGGCGATGGCGAGCAGGGTCTTCACCGCGTCGGCCGGAAAGGCCGGCAGCTCGATGATGCCCGGATGCGCGGCCAGGGCCAGCAGCCAGTGGATTTCCACATGTACGCGGCGATGCATGAGGCCGAATTCGCTGAAGATCGGGCGCAGCGGCTCGACCTTGGAGGCGTAGCGGCCGTCCAGCGGCGAAAGGGCGGTCAGCGTGGCGTGGGACATGGGGTGTTCCTGAGGCTTGGCGGGAGCAGCCGGAGATTATAACCCGGCGGGGTGGTGGGGTCCGGTTACCGCGAACGGCCAGGAGGCGGGCTCCCGCCAGAACGGGCCTCTACCGCTTAGCGGCGGCCCGACGGGAGCCAGACGGCTGGCGATGGGTGCTTGCGAGGCTTAATGTAAGGGAATCCCCACAGGAGCTTCCCGCATGACAAGGTTCCGCACCGAACGTGACAGCATGGGTGAGTTGAAGGTCCCCGCCAAAGCCCTCTACGGGGCCCAGACCCAGCGCGCGGTGGACAATTTCCCTGTCTCCGGCCTCACCCTGCCGCGCGAGTTCATCCGCGCACTGGGCCTGATCAAATCGGCGGCCGCCGAGGCCAACGTCAAACTGGGCCACCTCGACAAAGCGTCCGCCAAGGCCATCCGCGCCGCCGCCGAGCGCGTGGCAGCCGGTGAGGTCGACGAGCACTTTCCGATCGACGTGTTCCAGACCGGCTCGGGCACCAGCTCGAACATGAATGCCAACGAGGTGATCGCACACCTGGCCGAGGCGGCAGGGAGCCCGGTTCACCCGAACGATCACGTCAACGCGGGGCAGAGCTCCAACGATGTCATTCCGACGGCCATCCTGGTCAGCGCGACGCTGGCGACCAGCGAGAAGCTGCTGCCCGCGCTGAAGCATCTGCGCAAGGTCATCGACGGCCGGGCGAAGGAACTGAGGAAGGTGGTAAAGACCGGTCGCACGCATCTGATGGATGCGATGCCGATCACCTTCGGTCAGGAGCTTTCGGGGTGGTCGGCGCAGATCGGCGATGCCGCCGAGCGCATTACCGATACGCTGAAGCGCACGCGTCGTCTGCCGCAGGGCGGCAGCGCGGTGGGCACGGGCATCAACGCCGATCCGAAGTTCGGCCCGGCCGTGGCGACGGAGCTGTCGAAGCTGACGGGGCTGAAATTCGAGTCCTCGGAAAACTACTTTGCCGGCATGGCGGCACAGGACGCACCGGTCGAACTGTCGGGCCAGCTGCGCACGCTTGCCGTCGCGGTGATGAAGATCGCCAACGACCTGCGCTGGATGAATTCCGGTCCGTTAGCCGGGCTGGGTGAAATCGAGCTGCCGGCGTTGCAGCCGGGTTCGTCGATCATGCCGGGTAAGGTCAACCCGGTGATCCCCGAGGCAGCCGCGATGGTCGCCGCTCAGGTCATAGGCAACGACGCGACCATCGCGATCGCGGGTCAGTCGGGCAACTTCCAGCTCAACGTCATGCTGCCCGTCATCGCCTACAACCTGCTGCAGTCGATCGAGATCCTGGCCAACGTGACGACGCTGCTCGCCGACAAGGCGATCGCCGGCTTCAAGGTCAACCAGGAGCACATTCGCGAAGCCCTGGACAAAAATCCGATCCTGGTTACCGCACTCAATCCCGTGATCGGTTACGAGAAGGGCGCCGCGACCGCCAAGCAGGCTTACAAGGAAAAGCGTCCCATCATGGACGTGGCGCTCGAGACCACGGGGCTCAGCAAAGCCGAGCTGGCCAAACTGCTCGATCCGGCGGCGCTGACCAAGGGCGGGATCCACGGCGGCGGCGGAGGCGGCGGTTGACCCGTCGGGTCAGCCCAAGGAAATCAAGGTAGGAGCGCGCCCTGCGCGCGATAGGCGTCAGACGACGCCGGATCGCGCGCAGGGCGCGCTCCTACACGTGGGTCTGGCACGGTAGCTCGCCGCCTCTCCCGATTACGCGCGAGCATCGCCCAATCCCACCTCGCACGTACGACCGGCCCCTTGTTATCGATAATAATTCGCATTATCGTTCGCCGTGGTCGCTCTACCCTTGACGCGACAGGACGCAAGGAGTCGGCAGACCGGCATTCCGAATTCGCTCCCGGCTCCGCATTGTCCGTGGTTCCTGCGGCGAAAACCGCGGGTTGCTTGAGGTCGCCTCACACAACCGCGTCGCCGGGCTGCGCGACGTCCGACTTCTCTCTTCTCCGACGGAAACGCTACATGAAGGACCGCATCCGCCAGCGGCAAATCGTTATCGCGCTGACCCTCGCGCTCACCGCGCAAGCCGCGGCGGCGCAGGACAGCACGCAGGACACGGCGACGGACAAGACACGCAAGCTCGACCCGGTCGTCGTGACGGGCAGCGTGCTGGGCGCGTCGCGCGTGGAAGACGTCAGGACGTATGCGGGCAGCCGCCAGGTCATCGACCACGAAGCGCTGTCGACAGGTGCGAACCGGTCTCTTGACGATGCCTTGCAGCGCGTGCCCGGTGTGAAGATCTTCGACGAGACCGGTACCGGCGTACTGCCCCAGATCGCTCTGCGTGGTCTCTATGAAAGCCGCAGCGGTCGCGTTCAGGCGCTGCTCGATGGCATTCCGCTCTCGCTCGCGCCCTACGGACAGACCAGCCTCTCGCTGTTCCCGGTCACCATGAACCAGATCGACCGCATCGATATCGTGCGCGGCGGCGCCGCGGTGCAGTACGGCCCGAACAACGTCGGTGGCGTGATCAACTTCGTCAGCAAGCCGATCCCGGAGCGCTGGACGACGACCGTCGGCGAGAAGATCACCGCTTACGGCCGTGGCCAGATGCTCCGCGACACCTCGGTCTCGACCGGAGGTTACTTCACGCCGAACTTCGGCATGCAGCTCGACGCCGATTACCTCAAGGGCGAATACTTTCGCGGACACAGCGGCACCGACGTGAAAAACGTACGTCTGCGTACCGAATGGTGGATCGCGGACGACAAGGTATTGAAGGCCGATGTGCAGCGCTACGTGGCGCGCATGGATATGGCTGGTGCACTGTCTGTCGCCGATTACCTTGACGACCCGCGTCAGGCCACACGTCCGCTCGATCGCTTCCATGGCACCACCACGCGTGCCTCGCTGACGTATGAGCAGGATCTGGGTGCCTGGTGGGCCTTCGACAGCTCGAAGTTCAGCTGGACCAACTTCAGAGCGGACAGCGAGCGCAACTTCATCGTGGGCATGCGTCGTCTCGCCACCGAGACCTGGCGCCCCGATCTGCCGCCGCAGTTGCTGCAGAGTGCACCACGCGGCTTCAAAGTCTACGGCACGCAACCCCAGTTCAGCCTGCACGTGGATGGGCCGGTGTCCCAGCAGATCACCGTGGGCGCCCGTGCCGTCCACGAGGACATCGATTTTCTCGTGGGCAACACGGGCCTGGATAACGGCGTCTACACGCTGGTCCGCGACTGGCAGTTCCGCGACCGCGCCTGGGCGGGTTACCTCAGCGACGCCATCGGCTTCGCGGACGATCGGTTCACCGTGACGCCGGGTGTGCGTTACGAGCACCTCGACGCGACCTATCTCAATCGCGCCAACGGTGTGTCGTTCACCAACAACGTGCGCAACTGGCTGCCCGGCCTGACCCTGGGCTTCAAGGCATCGGAGCGCTGGTACGTCTACGCGGATGCGCAGCGCTCCCTGCGCGCGCCGCAGGTGACCCAGATCGTGTTCGGCGATAACCTCGATTCCGAACTCGCATGGAATTACGAGCTCGGTGCGCGGTTCAACCCATCCGCGCGCACGGCGATCCACGCCGACGTCTACCGGATCGACTTCGATAAGCAGATCCAGCTCGACAACACCACGCGTACCTACGGCAATATCGGCAAGACCGTGCACCAGGGCCTCGAGGCGGATGTCGCCTGGTCACCTGAAGTGCTGGACGGCCTGAAGCTCACCGCAGGCTATGCCTATCTCGACGCCGAGCAGAAATCCGGCCTGTACGAAGGCCTCCGTGTGCCATACACCTCGCGCAACCAGGTCAGTCTCGGCGCTTCGTATACACGTGGTCATACAACGGTCGCGTTGTCCGGCTATTACTTCAGCAGCGCGTACACCGATGCGGCCAATACGCGCGCGGAGAACGCTATCGCCTCGGTCGGTCAGCTTCCTTCCTACGCCGTATGGAACGCGCAGTGGACGCAGGTGCTGATGACGCGTGGCACGTCGGTGCTGACGGGATCGCTCGCGCTAAACAACCTTTTTGACAAGCGGTACTGGTACAGGGGAATCGATACCAGCCCGTGGGGCCGCCAGCCGGCTCCGAGTCGCAATGTGACTGTCGGGCTGGAGCTGTCCTTCTGACGCTCGACGTTTCGACGATCGGCCAGCTTCGCTTGGATCACCGTGCGGCCAACGGCCGCGGCACCCAAAGTTCGAGAACATTCGCACTACCCGTGCCGATCGGTAGCGGCACGGCCCGCGCGGGATTGTGCGCGAGCGAAGGCATGGTCGCGTTCGCCCAGTTCACCAGTGCAGTGGCGCAGTCCTTGCCATCGGGTGCATAGAGGAGGGTGGGCGTCTTCCATTCGAACGGGCCGTGGCGACCGTCACGTCTGGCCGTCTCGGTGACGTTCTCGACGCCCGCCGCCACGATGCCGAGCTGGCGCACCGCCGCGAGTTCGCGCAGCACGATCACGCGCTGGCTTTCCTCGTAGATCTGCGTATAGAGCATAAAAGGCTGGCGTGCGCTGCCGCAGGCCTTGATCGCCGCGTCGCGGGGTCCGACCGCCGACGGGGCGGCCGACGGCGGAGCGGGCGATGGCGCGGGCGGTGGCGGCGCGCTCGCAACCGTGCCGGTGACGGCACTCGTCGGTTGTGCGGAGGCTGCCCCGGGCGTTGAGGCTTGCGTCGCCGGCGGCGTGCGGGCGAGCACGTCGGCATCGCGTCGGGCCTGCAACACCGCATCTCGCTCTGCGTCACGCCAGGCCTGATAGTCGTCCATGGCCCGGTCCCAGTCGCCTTTCGACGCCATCCCGTCGGCGCTCAGGGCGAACGCCTGGCGGCTGCACTGGGTCGAGAGTCCGGCATCCGATGTGCGGAGGCATATAGGCTGCAGCAGGTCGCTCACATCCTGAAAGACGCGCTTCTGTTCGTCCGATAAGGTCAGGCCACCGATCACCGCGGTTAGCATGTTTACCTGCGCGTCCATCTCGCTGTCGAATTCGCCGCCCTTGACGGTGGGCGTGGACAGGTAATCGATGAGCAGACGGGTATCGCTGTTGAGCTGGCGAGCCAGATTCGCGCTTTCCGCTTGCAGGGACAGGCGTTGCTGCGAATGGGCGTCCCACGCCTGCCATCCGGCGAGCAGGGCGGTCAGCAGGGCGCCCACGCCGATGCCGGTACCGACGGTGGTGGCCAGTCGCTGTCCACGGGTCATTGGCGTCGCCGCCGGAGAGAGCGTGGCGCAGTTCGCGCCGAGGACCGGTGTGCTCCATGCCCAGTCGCCGGCGTGGCGCAGCATGGCGGCATCGACCGGCGCGCCAAGCAGCGCACCGAGTTCGCAATAACTCTCCCACTGGGCTTCGCTGTAGAACAGGTTGGTCGTACTTTGCTGGGGGAAGCTGCTGTCGCTGCCGGCGTAGCCGGCGACGTCCAGCGGCAGGTCGGTGGGGAGGCGTGGTTTGACCACCAGCAGCGTTCCACGCGTGCCATCGACATAGGTGATGCGGGCCAGCATCAGGTGGGCGTCGCCCGGTGCGGCTTCGAGGGTGTTCGGCGAGCCGAACAACGCCGCGAGCGGGCCGGCCGCCGGCGCCAGCTGGTCGGGATCCACGAACGCGATCGTTGCGTCGTAGTCGATGCGCGCCTTGCGCACCAGATTCTCGACATCCGCAAAGCGGAAATCGGGATCGGCGCCACAGTCGGCCAGCACGATGAGCGAGAGGCGTCGTTTGAGCAGCGCGTAGACGCCGGTGTTGTCGAACTGGCCACCGTCGGACAGATACCAGTCACGGCTGCGCAGGCCGGGAAAGCGCGCGAACATCTCGGCCAGCATCGCGCGGTATTTGGCGAACCATACTCGCCCGCGTACGTAACCGACCGTGAGGTTGGCCTGCCAGTAGCCGAGGCGGAGGCCGCTCAGAAAGGACATCGCCGCCGTGCCAGGCCGGGTCAACGATCCCATCCCCGAGCCCACGGCCGCGCCCGAAATCGCGATCCATTCGGCCAGTGTGGTGTGCTCGAGAAGCGCCTCCGATCCGGCCACGGGCCCGTGGGTTCCCGTTTCCACACCGAGCGCGCTCACGGTCAGGCTGACGCCTTTGCGATCCGCGTTATAGGTACCCGTGCGGTCGTCCACCGTCTGATTGATGCAACAGTTGACCAGATGAATGGGGCCGCCGAAGCGATGCGGCGTGTAGCTTGTCATTCCAGGGTCGTCGCCATCCAGCAGCCGGGTGACCTTGGTCACTTCTTCGGTGAGTTCGCGCGTGTTGTCCACGAGCGGGCTGGCCGGGAATCGCGGGCTGGGCGCCCCGTCGCTCGCGACATTGCCGACGGAAACATACGCCCGTGCGATGCGCGAACGGTAGAAGTAGTGCAGCGACGATCGATTGAGCTGTTGCAGGGCCCGTCCGTTGAGCAGGATGTAGATGGCGCTGACGATCGCCACCCATGCCCACCGCGCATACGCATTGCGCAGGAGGATGCTGAGTGGATCATCCTTCGCAGGAAAGATCAGCGTCTGGAAAATCGTCATCCAGAACAGCGTGAGGGCGAGCGTCAGGGCGATACCCAGCACGTTCGCCACGACACCCCACGAGATCTTCACCATGCCGCCTTTACCGCCGTCTTGCAGCATGGGCATGAGGTAGCGCGCGAGGCTCATCAGCAGCGTGGTGATTCCGACGCCGGCGGCGACGTGACCCGTCGCGTTCCCGCTCAGTGCCGCGACGAGCCAGACCTTCAGGTACCAGCTGAGCATGTCGAATGCGCCGAGGGCGAAGACCGCGGCAAGCGCCCTCAGGCACATCGCCAGCGCCGTCGTGTAACGCACGCGGTTGGCTTCTTCCTTTCTTCGCAGGCCACTGACCCGTGCGCAGAGCCATGCGAGTGGCGCGGGTAGCAGGAGGAAGGCCGCGGTGCCCAGCAGAATCTGGTCGAACGAGGCCGGAGTGGCTCCGCCCTGAGCCGTGTAGGCCCAGTGTCCGAGGTACATGCCGACGCCGGCGGCGATCAGAGCGGTCGCTATACCGCTACCCGTTTCCTTCCCGAGGAACCAGTACCCGTAGCAAGCCGTAAGCACACCAGCCAGCGGAACGGGTAAAAGCCACCACCAGAGGCTGACGGCCAGGGGTATGTTTTGTGTGAGGGGGACGAACCACGAATAGGCGAGGTGAGGAAGGGTGACCGCGCAGGCGACCAGCATCATCAGCACCAGGACCTCCGCCTGAGTGGCGAGAAAGCCGCGAAGCTGGCTTGAAAACGCCTGCAGCAGGTCGCGAGCACCGGCTGGTGCGAGAAAGCGACCGTTGTTGCGTAGCCACCACAGGAACAACGACCGGTCATTGGCGACGCCGGCTTCCACTGAGGCGGCGTCGCCATGGGCGCCGGCATGAAACAATCGGCCCAGTGCCGATCCGATGTAGCCGCCGCCCGAGACAGTGGACAGATAGTCGAACCGGTGCAGCACCTTGTTCCGCGCCAGCGCGCGCAGCAGGCCCAGGCAGAACGTCGCGCTGCGAATGCCGCCGCCCGACAACGCGAGGCCGATGACGGGCTCGCCGCTGGCCACGCCGGCCTCGGAGCGCCGCCGGGCCAGCGCCTCGCTTTCAGTTTCCACTGCCGTCATATCCGAATCCCTTGGCTGGGTCGATACGATGCGGCGGTCCCCACGCCGGGCGCTTCGTTACGTTGTTGTAGCGTCCGTGCCGATGGCTCGCAACCCGCCATCCAGCGTATTCCCGTGCGCTGGCGCACGAATCGGAAAGCGCCTCGCACATCGGCGGCGGTCAGCAGCGGCGCGTGAAAGCAAACGGCCCCCGAAGGGGCCGCTGCCTGGTGCATGGATCAGCTGTCGTCGCGCCATCGGCGGAACCAGATGGCACCGGCGATCATCGCCACACCCGCCGCGGCTCCGATCCAGAGCGAGGGGCTGGCCAGCGCGCTGTAGTGGTAGGCCAGATCCAGGCTTTCGAGCAGGTCGGCCGGATTGTCGTGACCGGGGACGATCATGGGGGACGCATTGCCGACCCATCCACCGGGAGCCAGGCTGCCCAGCAGGCGGCCCACGATATTCTTCCAGAACCAGCCACTTTCCAGACCCGCCAGGCCCATCAGGCCGAACCAGCTGACGATCACGCCGGCACCGAGGGGCAGGGCGATCGCCCAGAGGAACGGCTTGCCACGAGCCCAGGCGGAGCAGAGCAGCAGCCAGCCGATGGTGGGCAGCGCCCAGATCGCATACAGCGGGATCAGCAGCACCAGCTTCAGCACGACCTGAATCGGGTGAGCCTCCATCAGCAGGCGCCAGATGCCCAGGCCATGCAGGGACCCGACCACCGCCAGCACCATCGCCAGGCAAAGACCCACGACCACGCCGACCACGATGGAAATGACGGGGGCGACCAGCGCGGCACTCGCCACCTTCGACAGCACGGTGGACGTATCGGACAGCGGCAGCGACTTCCAGAACAGGATGCTGCGGTCGCGTCGGTCGTCGTACAGCGCGCCAAGGCAGTAGAAGAAAATCACGATGGCGGTGACCGCGAGCACGATGCCAGCCACGGCGTACAACATGATGTCGACGGCCGCACCCGCATTGCGTAGCTGCTCGGCGTCCATGCCGCCCTGGAAGTGCATCTGGTCGAACTTGAAGCCGCCCCACTTGCTGCTGCGGCCGAACACTTCGCCCACGGCGATGCCCATGGTGTTGAGCACGAGGAAAACGATGCCGGTGATCACCGGGGCCCAGAAAAACCCGCCCTTGTGCTCCCAGAATTCGCGCTTGACCATCCAGTAGAAGGTTTTCATGCGTAAGTGCCCTTCATGGTGGCGACGAAGAGGTCGCCGATCGACGGACGTCGTACCTCGCCCAGCTCTTCCAGCTTCAGCCGGTTGACGTTGTCGAAGAGGAAGATGCTCTTGCCGAACACCTGGCGTTCATCCAGGGGTTGCAGGGCGCGTGCGGCGGGAGCGTGTTCGGCGCCGACCAGAACTTCAGCGAAGCGCTCGCCCAGGCTGTCCATGTCCGTATCGAGCACGATCTTGCCGTCGCGGATGAACATCAGGTCGGTGAGGATGTGTTCGATTTCCTCGACCTGGTGGGTCGTCACCAGGATGGTTTTCTCTTCGTCGAAGTAGTCTTCCAGAAGGCTCTGGTAGAACTGCTTGCGATAGAGGATGTCCAGGCCCAGTGTCGGCTCGTCCAGGACCAGCAGCTTCGCGTCGATCGACATCACCAGTGCGAGGTGCAGCTGGACGATCATGCCCTTGGACAGCTGCTTCACCTTCTGCCCCGGCTGCAGTTTGGTGCGGGCCAGGAAGGCGTCGCACTTCTTGCGGTCGAACCGGGGGTGCGTATTGGCGACGAAGTCCACCGCGTCACCCACCTTGAGCCAGCGCGGCAGCACCGCGACGTCAGCGATGAAGCAGACCTGTTCCATCAGCTTGCCGCGATCCTTGCGGGGGTCGAGGCCGAGCACGTTGAGCTCGCCGTCGAAGGTGGTCAGGCCAAGGATCGCCTTGAGAGCTGTGGTCTTGCCGGCGCCGTTCGGGCCGATCAGGCCGACGATGCGGCCCGAACCGATCTGGAAGGAGGCGCCATCCAGCGCAAGGGACGACTTGAAGCGCTTGGTCAGGCCGGTGGCGGTAACGACCGCGGTCATGACGGATCCTCTGTGGAGCCATGGGCTTCACGCATCAGGGTTTTCAGGTCGAGGCCCATGCGCTGGAGGCGGGCGAACAGCGCCGGCCACTCTTCGCGCAGGAAGCGCTCTCTCTCACTTTTAAGCAGCGCGTCGCGCGCTCCGTCAATCACGAACATGCCAAGACCCCTCCGTTTCTCAACCAGTTGTTCGTCGACCAGCTCCTGATACGCCTTCGAAACGGTCAGCGGGTTGATCTGAAAATCCCCCGCGACCTGGCGTACCGACGGCAGCGGGTCGCCCTCACTCAAGGCGCCGTCCAGAATCATCGCCACCACGCGTTCGCGCAGCTGGCGGTAGATCGGGACGCTGTCGTTCCAGGTGATGGACATGTAGTTCAATCCTTCGCCGTGCGGCGCAGTGCATTTCCAAACGAATAGTAGGGCATGGCCAGCTGTGCGCCGATAAGGGCGGCGGCGCGATCCTCCGCGCTGCGCTTGAGCGCGGCGGCGGCCGAATCGAGGCTGGCATCGCTACCCAGAGCCGCTTCGCGCACATCGGCGGCGGTGGGGCGGACTTCCAGGGCGGGCAGGTCGACGACGCGGACGCCGTTGACGAAATGGGGTGCGGCAATCATGGCGGCAGCACGGTCATCGAAGGAGCGCAGGGCGAACACGCTGGTTCCGGCGATGAGTACAGAGGCGGTCAGTGCGATGAGATTCGGCGCTTTCATGGGACGACTCCGATGACGTGCTGCGGGCTTTGCCGTGCAGGTGTTGAGGTTAGAGGGCGGCGACGGTGGCGCCGGTGTCGGCGTAAACGACGACGGGGGCCATGTTCGTGACCTTGGTGCCGTTGATCACAGCCAGCGGCGCGGCGGTCGTCGACGTGCTGCTGAAAACGGCCAGGCTGGCGACGGCGATGGCGACGGAAGCGGCGAGGGCGATGTAGTTCGGGGATTTCATGACGTATGCTCCTGTGGTGCTGTGGGTGACCGGTGTTGTAGTGAACTATAACACCAGATTTTCAGTCGTCAACGGAAATTTCGTTAATTTCCATATGACTTATGGCCTAGGCCGAATGGCCGTGCCGCGCTGTGCTGGTGCGGTGCGTCGGCAGGCACCCCTTCTGATGCGGGGTTTTCCCAAAAGGTTTAGCGGGAGCCCTGCCCGCGGTTCCCATACGAAAACGGCCGGCTCCAAAAGAGCCGGCCGTCAGCCGAACGATGCCGCCCGAAGCCTTACAGCTCCGCGCGGAACTCCACACCGATAATCCGCGGGTCGTTGACGAACGCCGTACGGTTATTGAAGTCGATGCCGCCGGTGATCACCTTCTTGTTGGTGATGTTGCGGCCGTAGAACGCGACTTCGCGCTTGCCGAAGTCCCAGTTGTAACCGACACGGATGCCGCCTTCCAGGAACGGCTTGCTCTTGAACTCCGCCGAGTCGTACAGGAAGAAGTTCACTTCGCTGCGGTAGTTCCAGTCGGTGTAGACGAAGAACTCGCCGCTCTCGCCGTACGGGATGCCGTAGCGCGCGGTCCAGGTGCCGATCCACTTCGGGGCATTGGGCAGCGTGTTGCCATTGATCAGCGCATTGCCCGACAGGTTGAGCGGGTCGAGCACGGTGCAGCCGCCGCCGCAGGGTGCGATGGCGAGATCGCGGTCCTTCAGTTCGGTGTGGTTATAGCTGCCGCCGGCGGTCATGTAGAACTGCGGGGTCAGGTAAGCCTCGAGATCGAACTCGGCACCGTAGCCTTCGGTTTTTTTCGCATTGATCAGCTGCGTGACGTTGGTCGCGCCGCCGACGGCCGTCAGCTGCTGGTTGTGCATGTTGTACTTGTAGACGTCCGCGTTGAAGCGCAGCTTCTGGTCGTCCGTGGTCGACTTGAAGCCCACTTCGTACGAGGTGATCGTCTCCGGCTTGGCCGTCGAGATGCTGTTGGCGAAGTTGATCCGGCCCTGCACGCTGGGCGCACGGAAACCGTTGGCCACGCGAGCATAAACGTTGGCGTTCTTCGACAGCTGCCACGTTCCGGTCAGGTCGCCGCTCCAGCGCGCATCGGTGGGATCGGAGGTCAGCGGACCCACCGGGCCCGTGAAGCCGAGGAAGCGCTCCGCCTTGAACTCACGCTTGTCGTGCGACCAGCGCGCACCGGCGCGTACGTCGAACGTATCGGTGAAGTTGAAGTCCGCCGAGCCGAACACCGCCCAGGCCTTCGTGCGCTGGCTCTGATCCACCCAGCCGTTGAGCACGTGGTTATTGAGCGTGTCGTACGAGAAGTTGCTGATCGCGATGTCTTCGTCGAAGTAGTACGTGCCGACCTGCCACTTCAGGCGATCCGACGCGTCGTTCGACAGGCGGAATTCCTGAGTGATCTGGCGGTCCTTCGGCAGGGCGTCGGCCGTTTCCGAGAAGAACGGCGTGGTGCGGTTCGTGAAGCTGCTCCGGGCCGGGGTTTCGGAGGCGTCGTAGCCGCCGTCGACGTCGCCGAGGCTGTACGTGGTCGCGCGCTCGAGGCCCGTGATCGACGCGAAGTTCAGGTCGCCGAAGTGCCAGTTCAGGTGCAGGTTGCTGCCCCAGGTGAACAGGTGCTGCTTGTTGTTGCCGTCCTGCGAGACGGAGTCGCGATCGAAGCCGGGCACGAACTGATCGCCGCCGGGGGTAATCGCGTTGGCGCGGTTGACCATCGCGCTGCCGTCGAGCCAGCGGGCGTGGACGTTGATCAGGGCGTCGAAATCTTCCGTTGCCTTGTAAAGCGCCTGCAGGCGGACCGCGCGATCGTTGTAACCGCCGAGGTCGTCCTTCTTGCCCTTGTAGTCGTTGTCGATCCAGCCGTCCCGGTGCTGCGCGAGTGCGGAGACGCGGCCCGACCAGCTGGAGCTGAGCTTGCCGCCGAGAGCGGCTTCGGCATTGGCCGTGCCGTAGGAGCCATAAGACACGCGGGCGTAGCCTTCGGTTTCCTGCGTCGGCTTGCGCGACTCGAACTTGATCACGCCAGCCGGCGAGTTACGGCCGAACAGGGTGCCCTGCGGGCCGCGCAGTACTTCGACCTGCTCCAGATCGAACAGCGGGAAACCCTTGAGAATCGGGTTTTCCTGGACGATGTCGTCGTAAACCATCGACACCGGCTGCGACGCGTTGAGGTCGAAGTCGCTGTTGCCCAGACCGCGAATATAGAAGCGCGGGAACTCGCGACCGTAAGAAGTCTCGGCATAGACGCTCGGCGCGCGCGAAGCGAGCTGCAGCACGCCGTCACCGGCCTGGCCGAACGACTCGAGTTTTTCGGCCGTGACCACCGTCATCGAGATGGGCACCTTCTGCAGGTCTTCGGTGCGCTTTTCGGCGGTGACGTTGATCGTCTCGAGTGTGGCCGACTTGGTTTTGCCGGGGGCCTGGCTGGTGGGCGTGGCGTCCTGGGCGAAGCTCGAACCGGCCGCAAGGACGGTGGCGATGCTCAGGGCAATGGCGAGGCGACGCGGCATGCGGCGCGTGCTGGCATGGGACATGGTGTTGGTTTCCGCCTGGGTGGGGGTACTTGGGTGGGAAAACGAGCCTCGCCAACGTACGAACCGTTCGTACGGTGCCAAATCCCCTGGCGGGGCCCGAACCCGCAAATTATCCCCTGTGACGCTGTCATGACGAAAGCGTTGCATTGCAAAAACTTACTGCCGCGTCACGAAATCGCGGGCTGTCACGGAAGTGAAACGAGGGCTCGATACCTTGCGCCCCGTCCGACGCCTTGTCGGTGTTTTTAACCATTAAACGTCATGATCGACGACGTTTGAGGTTTTTCTCAATACTTTCGGAGCATGCTGGAATGAAGAGACTTCCCCTTGCCGCCGCCTTCTGGACCATGTGCGGAACCGCGGCCGCCGAGGGCGTGCCTCAGGCAGCCATCGAGTTGTATGTGGACTCGGAGACCCGCCAGATCTTTGCGGAACCCGGCCCGGGTCGCACGCGTCTGGGCAGGTTCGCCCAGGTCAGCGACAACCCGGCGCCTGCCGCCGTCACGGCGCCCGCTGTCGCGGACGCGGGGATCGCCGCTCCACGTGGAGCCGCGTCGGCGTCGGCAAGCGTGGCGAGTGCCGCAAAGCCGGCTTCGTCGTCGAAAGCCTGGTACGACAAGATCGGGATCCGCGGCTACGTGCAGATGCGCTACAACCAGGAACTCGGCGATGACGCGAAGGACCTGAAGTCGCCCGGCGATCGCTACATCGGCCGCGAACAGGGCTTTGGCATCCGTCGGGCCCGTGTGGTGATCAGCGGCGATGTCACCGACAAGATGTCGATCTACATCCAGCCGGACCTCGCCAGCACGCCGTCGGGCTCGAGCACGGGCAACTTCGCTCAGTTGCGCGATGCCTACGCGGACCTCTGGCTCGACAAGGACAAGACCTTCCGCATCCGCGCGGGTCAGTCGAAGATTCCGTACGGCTGGGAAGACCTGCAGTCGAGCCAGAATCGTCTGGCGCTGGATCGCGCGGACGCGCTCAACTCCGGCGTACGCGACGAGCGTGACCTGGGCGTGTTCTTCTACTGGACGCCGAAGGAGATCAAGGAGCGCTACGCGTACCTGGTCAAGTCAGGGCTCAAGGGCTCCGGCGATTACGGTGTCTTCGGTATCGGCGTCTATAACGGGCAGGGCGCCAACCGACCGGATCGCAACGACCAGCTGCACTCGGTCATCCACTTCTCGTATCCGTTCAAGTTCGCCAACGGGCAGTTCCTCGAAGTGGGCGCGGATGCGTATTCGGGTCGCTACAAGGTGAGCACCGCGTCGGCGACGATCGACGGCCGCACGTTCACGCCGGTGGTCGACGCGCCCGAAGCAGGCTCGACGGATCGTCGCGTCGCTGCGCACGTCGTGTATTACCCGCAGCCGTTCGGTTTTCAGGCGGAGTGGACGGTCGGAAAGGGGCCGGAACTCGATGTGGCCAGCCGCACCGTCCGGACGAAGTCCTTGCGGGGCGGCTATGCGCAGGTGATGTACAAGTTCGATGGCGATGCCTATGGATCGCTGATTCCCTACGCGAAATGGCAAACGTATCGCGGCGCGGCCAAGTTCGATAACAACGCGCCGAAGATGTCGGTGGACGAGACGGAGCTGGGCGTGGAGTGGCAGCCGTCGAGCGCCGTGGAACTGGCGGTGGCGTGGGCGAACATGCGCCGTACCGATGTGAGTGCGGCGCCGTACCGGCGGATCGACGGGCAGCTGCTGAGGGTGCAGCTGCAGGTCAACTACTGACGCTCCTGCCGCGCGGGGTAGGGGCGCGCCTGGATCGGGTTATTTCTTCTTGGTACCCGCCGCCAGCGATTTTTCGCGTATCGCCTTGAACTCGCTGCCTTCCTTCCACTCCGGCCATACATCGCTGTCGGCCAGCTTTTCGCCCAGCGCGTAATACGCCTTGACGTTCTGGATCACGCCGTCGAAGTTCCAGCGCATGTCGTACGCGTCGGTGGGCTGGTGGTAGTGATTCTTTGTGTAATCCTCGGCCGCCGCTTCACCCGCGGCCTTGCCGCCCTGGACCATGTCGATGCCACCACCGGCGGCCAGGGCGGGTACGCCGGCCTTGGCGAAGTTGAAGTGATCCGAGCGGAAGTAGTGGCCCTTCTCGGGCGTGGCGTCACCACTGACGACACGGCCATCGGCTTTCAGCACATCCGCGAAAATGTCTTCCAGCGTGCCCTGACCCAGGCCGGTCACTTCCATGTCCTTCGTCGCTCCCGTGATCGGCAGCGCGTCCATGTTGATGTCGGCGACCGTTTTCGCGAGTGGGAAGGGCGGGTGGGCGACGTAGAATTGCGAGCCCAGCAGACCCGATTCCTCCATCGTCACCGCCGCGAACACGACGGTGCGCTTCGGTTTCTCCTGCGCGAACTTGCCGGCGATCTCGAGCATGGCGGCGATGCCGGTGCCGTTATCGACGGCGCCGTTGTAGATCTGGTGCCCCTTCAACGATGGATCGTGGCCCAGATGATCCCAGTGCGCGGTGTAGACAACGGCTTCGTCGGGCTTCTCGCTGCCCTTGATCATGCCGATCACGTTGTTGCTGAGCGAATGCGAGATGGTGCTGTTGAGGTGGATGTTCGCCTTCGCGTCCAGCGGCACGGCCTTGAAACCGCGTACATCGGCCTGTTTGGCCAGGTCGTCGAAATTCTTGCCGGCCTTCGCGAACAGTCGTTGCGCCGCTTCATGCGTGAGCCAGCCGGCCACGGGCAGTCGGGGGCCCGGCGCCTCGCTCTCGGGCAGATCCAGACGCGGCATGGTCCAGCCACTCTGCACCACGTTCCAGCCGTAGGCGGCCGGCTCGGTCTGGTGGACGATGAACGCGGCGGCGGCGCCCTGACGTGCGGCCTCTTCGAACTTGTATGTCCAGCGGCCGTAGTAGGTCATCTCGCGACCCTTGAAGAGCCTCGGGTCGTTGCCGTTCCAGCCCGGGTCGTTGACCAGGATGACCACGGTCTTGCCCTTCACGTCGACGCCGTCGAAGTCGTTCCACTGGGCCTCCGGCGCGTTGACGCCGTAGCCGACGAAAACCACGTCCGAATCCTTCAGCTCCACATCGGCCCTGGCCTGGAGCGTGCCTACGACCATGTCCTTGCCGAAGGCGAAGTCCTCCTGGGCGCCGCCCTCGGCGACATCGAGCTTCAGGGTGTCCTGGTCGTTCAACGCCGTGGAGACCGCGGGCACGGTCTGCAGCCAGTCGCCCTTGTTGCCGGGCTCCACGCCCATGCGCTTGAACTGCTCGACGATGTAGTTGGTGGTCAGGCGCTCGCCCAGCGTGCCCGGCTTGCGGCCGTCGTACTCGTCCGAGGATATCGTGCGCAGGTGAGACGCGAAGTCGCCGGCCGTGATCTCCGGGCTGAAATCGTGGTGTTCGTTAGCGACGGCGGGCAACGGCGGGGGCGGGGAGGTGGACACCCTGGCCGGGCCCGGCGCGGGTGCCGCGGCGGTCTTGTCTTCATCGTGGGACTGGCAGGCCGCCAGGGTCAGGGCGGTCAGGCAGGCGAGAGCGAGTCGACGCATCGGCGGGCATACCCTTGTGGATGAGATGGTCCCCGAGTGTAGCCGCATCGTCGGCCCTGTCGCCCGGCCTCAAGCATGGTCATAATGGACGGTTTTCCTGTCCGGAAACGCCCACATGCGCATCGGCATCGACTTCGGCACCAGCTACTCGGCCGCCGCCGCGGTCGTCGACGGCCAGCTCGAACTGGTCCGCTTCGGCGACGCCCAGCAATTTCGCACCGCCGTGTTCTTCCCCGAGGTCGTCCCGAATATCGACGACTTCGTGCTGACGCCGGCCCTTGAGGCCCAGGTGGACGCTTTCGTGCGCGCCTCGCGTGCGGATGAACGCCAGTCAGGGCGTACCCCTCGCCCGGAAGGCGATCTGCGCCGCGACGCGATCCGGGTAGTCCGCCGCCAGTGGATGGAGGAGCGGACCCGGGAGGCCTCGGCATCGGTGGCCAGCTTCCAGGACGCCCTGTTCGGCGAGGAGGCGGTCGAGGCTTACCTGGAAGAGGGCACCGGCAACCTGATCGAATCGCCCAAGTCGATGTTCGGCTACAAGCTGGATCCCCGTGTCCGCAAGACGATCGTCAGCATCGCGGCGCACATTCTCGAGCACGTCCGCCTGGTGGCGACCCGCCAGTTCGGCACCCCGGTACGGGCGGCCGTGATCGGTCGCCCCGTGGAATTCCGCAGTTCGATGGGCGCGGCGGGTGGCGAGCAGGCGCTCTCGATCCTGCGCGAGGCGGCGGGCATGGCCGGCTTCGACGAGGTCTCGTTTCTCGAGGAGCCCGCGGCGGCGGCCATGCATTACCACCTGTCCCTGCCGGAGCGGCAGAGGGCCATCATCGTCGACATCGGCGGCGGTACCACCGACGTGGCTTATGCCGAGCTGGGCGCGGGCGAGACGCCGGTCATGCATCGCAGTTGGGGCTTGCCGCGCGGGGGTACCGATCTGGATGTCGGCGTGAGCCTGCACAGCTTCATGCCTCTGTTCGGCAAGGACACCACCGGCGTTCCCGTGCACCACTTCGTCGAAGCGGCCAGCGTGCACAACCTGCCCAAGCAGCGCGAGTTCCGCAAACAGGACTACCGCTTCGTCGATGAGCCGTTCCGCTCGCGCCTGCAGGCACTGCAGGGCACGGGCTCGACGACGCGCCTGAACCAGTCGGCGGAACGGGTAAAGATCGGGTTGTCGGCCAGCGACTCCACAACGGCTTCGCTGGACTTCATCGAGCCAGGCTTGGCGATCCATGCGGTGTCGGCGGATTTCGACGCGGCTTCCGAGGACTTCCTCGATCGCATGGCGCGTTTGCTGAGCGAGGCAAGTGCGGATCTGGACGAGGCGCCTCGCAGCGTTTTCCTGACCGGCGGCACCTCGCGTTCGCCACAGGTGCGCGCGCGGGTGGGCGCCAGCTTCCCCGGCGTGGCGGTGGTGCATGGGGACCCCTCGCTGGGCGTTGTCGCAGGACTGGCCCAGGCGGCACTTTTGCCAATTTCATCAAATGCTTGAGTGAACGTTAGGCCTATTCGGCAAATTCACACACCACTAGCATTTCTTGCCTTACATGAGTAGTTATACGGTCTGACGTCGTCTCACTCGAATGTGTGAGGGCGATTGGCTAGGGAGATGCTGCGGACAGGCAGAGTGCCTGTCCCCGGGACGGTGGGGGTGTAGACGTATGGCTACGATGAATCGCTGGGAGGACCGCACATGAATCGTCCTTCCGATGTACAGGGGCTCGAGGATTACGACCTGGTGACGCTGGGCGCCGCCCTGGGTGTATGCGACGTCGATCTTCTCACTCTGAGTCCGGCGCGACCTCGCGCCGCGCTGTCCTCGAAGTCTCATGACGGTGTCACCTATGTCACCGCGCACCTGGACTTCGACGTGCGCGGGACACTGACCGTTCCTGAAGATGCCTGCATGCTCGTATATCTGCACGAGGCAGGTGAACGAAGCTGGTGCCAGGGCATCAGCGTGGAATCGGAAATGGCGGTGACCCTGCTCAGGGGAACACCGACAGATTTCATGTTCGAGCGAGGCACGCGCTTTACCCTGGTCGTGGCCCCGTACGCACGGTTCCGCTCCCGGTTCCTCGCCTCCGACCATGCCGACGTCGACATGGCGGCCCAGCGACTGCGTCTGTTTTCGGTCAACTCCGATCATCTCAAGCGGGCTTACAGGCAAATCGCCGACAGGCTGCGTGAATCCGACGACGTGGCTTTCGGTCCGGTCGAGGATCTCCTCGACGAGCACATCCGTGTCGCACTCGGTTCGTCCCCGGAAGACCGCCCGGTGGCCTCGCGCGGGCGGCGTGCGCACTATCAGGTCATGCGACGGGCGGAACGTTTCATGCGGGCCAACCTGCGCCGCGATATCTACTCGCAGGAGCTCTGCCAGGCGGCAGGGGCCAGCGAGCGCGGCTTGCGCTACGCCTTCGACGACCTGCTCGGGATCCCGCCCAACCGCTATCTGGCGATGCTTCGGCTGTGCACGGCCCATCGCAGCCTGGTCACCGCGGAAGCCGGGCGTCGTTCGGTCAAGTCGGTGGCATTGAGCTGCGGCATGTGGGATCTGTCTCGCTTCGCTGAGAAATACCGCAGCGTCTTTGGCGAGCAGCCACGCGAGACACTGACCCGAAGCGCACCGGCGGAAGACCTCACGGTTGCCGAGGAGTACGACGGCTGGTGACGTAGGGGTAAGCGTCGGACAGAGGCGGTCCGTCCAACTCCGGGTTGCCTTCCGGTCGGCGTAGGGGTATTGGTATGGGCGTCCATACTTTGCTTCATATGCCGAAACGACTCGATATACGGCTCATCGCACCCTCTGGTTATGCGGAAGACCGCGCTGCTGGTCAGCGCGGGATCGAACGTCTCCAGGCCGCAGGCCATACCATTCTGGGCACCGATGTGCTCGACCGCGTCTCGCTGCGTTTCGCCGGGAGCGATGCCGAGCGCGCGTCGGAGATCAATCGCCTGGCCGATGCGGGGCGGGCGCTCCCGGATATCGTGATGGCCACCTGTGGTGGCTACGGTGCCGTGCCGCTGCTGGATCGCCTCGACTACACCGGGTTGCGGGAGCGCTTCGCCGACGAGCAGTGCGCCTTCGTCGGCCACGGCGAGTTCACGGTGCTGCAGTGCGCCCTGCTGGCCTGTAGCGGAATCAGCTCGTTCCATGGGCCCATGCTCGTGCCGGACTTCGGCGCCGATTATCTGCGCGAGACCACCTGGCGGCAGTTCTGGCTCACGGTGCTCTCGCCGCGTGCGGATTTCGAGTGGCTGTGCCCGGATACCCAGACCGACCTGCGCGCCAGCGGCACGTTATGGGGCGGTAACCTCTCGTCCCTGTGCAGCCTCACCGGTACGGCTTATCTGCCCGACATCGAGGGCGGCATCCTCTATATCGAGGAGAGCGGCGAACAGGCCTTTCGTATCGAGCGAATGCTCTACGAGCTGAAGTTGAGCGGCGTCATCGACCGGCAGTCGGCCATCTTGATCGGTGGCCTGGGCGGCCAACGCGTCAGCGAGTACGACAACGGCTACGACATGGAACACGCACTCGAGCGTTTCGCGGACATTGCCGAGACCCCGCTCGTACGCGGTCTGCATTTCGGCCACGGGCCGGACAAGGTCACGCTTCCCTTCGGCGCGCCTGCCGAACTGCGCATCGTCGACGGCAACGCGTTGCTCTCCGCCCGCGGATACCACTGCGCGGGCGGATCGCGCATGCCATCCTGATCACGCCAGCGCAGTGACCTGCGTGGCGCCGATGACACCGATGAAAACGATGGACAGCACCCAGAAGCGTGCCGGGTCGCGCCACACGCATACGCCCAGACACACCAGGCCAAGCACGCAGGAAACGATGCCCGCGGCGGTGAGTCCGACCGCGACGAGCGAGGGGTCGCCACCGCCGGATGCGATGAGCATCGGACGGAAGATGGCGTACCAGGCAAGGACGAGGCAGGCGCCTCCGACAATGCCTAGCAGCCAGTTGGCGGGGTGATTCTTCGGCAGCATGTTGATGCCGAGAAAAATGGCGAGAACAGCGACAGCGAAAACGACGAGCAACAAAGCCATGCGTTAACCCCTTTGTCATTGTCTTGGCCGGCGATCCCCACCGCCGGGCCGTTTCCCGAGCATGGCCCATCGCGCAGCCAAGGTCATGCTGCGGCGCGGGAACGGGGTTTCGTCGGCCCATGGCCGGTTTCGTCGGATCGGCCCTCATCGGGCGCCGGGGCCGTCGTATGCTCGCCGCACTTTCAGGACGCGGGTGGCTGTGATGGCATGGGGCAGGAGTGTCAGATTTCTGGGGCGCATCGCGGTGGCGTGGGTCGCCGCATGGTGCGTCATGCTCGTGGTCTGGAACGCGCTTGGCTGGAACCATGGCGAGCTGCCGTGGATCTTTACCTTTCTGTGGTTCGTCGGTCTGCTGATCGCACTCGGAAGGGGCGTCACGCATCTCTACCGCGTGCGGACCATCGCCGGCCGTATCGATGCGGAGACGTTGTCGAACCGTCAGCGCCGTCGTGTCGAGGTGCCTCATCCCGCCGACGAAGCCTACGCCCTCGTCGAGAGCGTTATGCGCGATCTGCCTGACGTCCACGAGGTCGCGGCGGCCCGCGGCGGCCTGCAGGTGCGCGCCGTCATTCGCGGACCGGAGCACGAGCGGCCACGTCTTCGTGGGCGCCAGATGCCCCGGCTGCCGATGGACGTCCAGACGCGCATCTCGGCGACCATCACGCCCGCCGACGGATCATGCAGCGTCATGTTCGTCTGTGAGCCGGATGCCGGTGCCTGGAGCGACTGGTTCAACCCCGACCGTGGCGCCTCGCTCGAGTACGTGGAAACCCTGGTGCGCGCCTTGACCCAGCGCCTGGCCGAACGTCGTAACCGGGAACGCGCCGACGTGCGCCAGACCACGATGGAAAAGGAACTGACCGCGGCGCAGCTGGGATTGCTGCAGGCACAGGTCGAACCGCACTTCCTCTACAACACGTTGGCCAGTGCCCAGGAACTCGTCCGTACCGACCCGGCGCGCGCCGATCGCATGCTGGGCCATCTCATCGATTACCTGCGTCGCTCGCTTCCGCGCACCGATGGTTCGCTCTCGACGCTGGCGCAGGAGCTCGAACGTTCCACGGCGTGGCTGGAGATCATGAAGCTGCGCATGGGCGAGCGCCTCACCGTGCATGTCGATGTCCCGGCACCTATCGCGGATACGCCGATGCCGTCGATGATGCTGCAGACGCTGGTGGAAAACGCGATCAAGCACGGGCTCGAGCCGAAGCCTGGTGGCGGCGGCATCTGGATCCGCGCGACGCTGGATGGTCCCTCGCTGTCGCTCACCGTGGCCGACGATGGCGTCGGCTTCCGCAGCGAGGGCTCGGGCACCGGTATCGGCCTGAAGAATCTGCGTGAACGACTGCGCCTGACCTACGGTGCCCTGGCCACGTTCGCTATCGGCAACAATTTTCCGCACGGCGTCGCGGCGACCATCATGCTGCCGGCCCGGGGAGTGAACGACCGTGCCTAAATGCATCGTGGCCGAAGACGAGAAGCTGCTCGCCGCCGCGCTCCAGCGTGAACTGGCACAGGCATGGCCGGATCTGGACATCGTGGCGGTCTGCGAAGATGGCGGCGAAGCGCTGGATGCCATCGCGACGCACCGTCCCGACGTCGCTTTTCTCGATATCCGTATGCCGGGTCTTACCGGTATGGAAGTCGCCGCGGCGGCGGCGGATGCCAGCCCGACGACGCTCGTCGTGTTCGTGACCGCGTATGACCAGTATGCCGTCGATGCCTTCGAACGTGGCGCGGTCGATTACCTGTTGAAGCCGGTGGTGGCGGATCGACTGGTGCAGACCGTGAGACGCCTGCGCAGCCGGCTCGCCGAAGCGGAGCGTCATTCACGCCGTACGGGCGACCTGGCGAAGGATCTGATCGGCCGTTTCGATGAGCCCACCGACGAACCGCTGACCTGGATCACGGCGGGAGCGGGGAAGGCCACGCGTCTGATTCTCGTCGACGACGTGATCTATTTCCGCGCGGACAACAAATACACGCTGGTGGCCACCGCGGAGGGCGATGCCTTGCTTACGAGGCCGATCCGCGACCTGCTGCGTCAGCTGGATGCCAGGACGTTCCGGCAAATCCACCGGTCCACGATCGTCAATCTGCGCCAGGTAGCATCGGTAGAGCGAGACGACAGCGGTAAAGGCTGTCTTCGCCTGCGCGGTCGTCCCGAAACGCTGAGCGTCAGTCAGCCCTTCATGGCCATCTTCCGGGCCATGTGACGAAGGAGAACGTCATGCGATGGTTCCTCGCGATTTTTTACTGCTTTCTGAATCTTGCCGGTTGCACGGACTCGCAGAACCGCGTCATGGTGGTGACCGCGAAGGAAAACGGCCACGTGAACCTGGACAGCCGAACGGAGGTGCGCATGGGACGCGCGCGTTTCGCCTGCGAAGCGAGCGATTCGGGGCAGTGTCATTACACGGTGTTCGACGGGGATAAGCCGCTGCGGAGCTTCGTGCTCGCGGTGCGCGAAGAGCGGCGGGTGGATGGCTTGCCCGGTGGGTTCGCGCAGTGCGTGACGCGCGACGGAGCAAAGATGTCGCCGACCTGCAAGGCCATCTGAAATCGTAGGAGCGCGCCTCGCGCGCGACTGGAAGTTTCGATCGTGCCCCATCGCGCGCGAGGCGCGCTCCTACGTGGATCGCGACACGCTGATTACCGCGGCACGACCGTGAACGTGATCTTCGACGGGTGTGCCGCGTCGTGGTGCACCGCGTTATGCGCGATCACGCCGCTGGTCTCATCGAAGTTGTTCCCACCCGTATTCAGGTTGCGGTCGAAGCGCGGGAAGTTGCTGCTCGAAATCGCCACACGCAGCTTGTGTCCCGGATAGAAGAAATTGCTGGTGTCGATCGGCTGGAACGTCACCTTGTACACCTCGCCATCCTTCATCCACACCGGCGGCTTGTCGTAGCCCTCGCGGTAACGCATGCGCTGGATGTTTTCGGTCAGGTTGAAGGCCTTGCCGTCGGTGCCGACGTCCATCACCTTGAAGGTGAAGTCGGTATCTTTCGCATCGGACGACACATACAGCGTCACGGTGATCGGACCGCTGACTTCCGTGCCTTCCTTGAACGGCTCGGAGTCGTAGACGAGGATGTCGTTACGCGTGAGCTGCGGGTTCTGGTCGAACGAGCCGAACTTCACGGCATTGCCCTGGCAGCAACCGCCACCGCCCAGTGTCGTCACCGGGTTCATCGGATCGTAGAGGAAGTGGTCCGGCTGATCGGTGCCTCCCGCCGCCGTGACCAGCTTGCCGTCGCCGTAAAGCGTGTTGGCCCTGCCGCCGCTGGTAAAGAACAGATCGCGCGTGGTCGCGTTCGCCGGCGGCCACATGGTCGCGTTGTGCCACTTGTTCTCGCCCATGACGTAGTACATGACCTTGGGCTGCTTATCGACGACGGGGCTGTCGACGCCCTTGAGGAACTTGTCGAACCAGCCGTAGACCAGGCTGTCGTAATCGAAGCGCGCATCGCCGACGTCGAGGTCGCCGATCATGGTGTGCTCGGTCGCGCGGCTGAATGCGCAATGCAGCACCGGCGCGATCACCGCGTACTGCTCGTCCGCGATCTCCTTCGGCGCCGTCGCACGCACGTGGTTGTACGCGGCCAGGTTGGGCGACACGGACACGTCGAACCAGCTCATGAACCACAGGCCCGGCTTGTTGATATTCATGTTCTCGTGCCACAGACCGCCCTTGTACCAGGCGGGACTGTTGGGCGTGCGCGCGATCATGTTGCCGCCGGTCGGCACGTCCATCACATCGGCGAAGATGCCCTTCGGGCCGTCGACCGCCTTGAGGATGTCTTTTTCCGGCAGGTGCCAGAACGCCTGGTCCCAGTCCACCGGCGGCATCTGCGGGTCGAGGTCGAAGGCCTTCGATGCACGGATCAGATCGGCCTGCGAGGTGTTCGCCGGGAACATCGGGCGCACCTGGTTCTGCTCACCGTAGATCCAGGCCTGGAACAGCATCTGCACCGCACCGCCGCGGTACCAGTTGCCCTGCTCGTAGTAGGGGCCGACGCGACCGACGCCCGCACCGAAGCCCTGGACGTTGAACGTGGCCAGACCTGGCTCGTTCTCGGCCACCACGGCCATCTGCCATTCCGCGGTGGACGAGCAGCCCGTGGTGCCGACCTTGCCGTTGGACCACGGCTGCGAGGTCATCCAGCGCACGGCGTCGACGCCGTCACTGAGCGGCGCGCCGAGGATGTCGTAATTGCCTTCGGAGAAGTAGTGGCCACGCTCGTTCATGTCGACGTACGCGTAGCCGCGCTTCACGGCGGCGAGCTGGCGCGTCATGTCGCGCGGCGCGCCGAGCTTCACGTCCCAGAAGTTGAAGTTGTAGGGAGTACGGACGAAGATCGTCGGCACCTTACCGGTCGCGTTCTTCGGACGATAGACGTCCGCCGCCATACGCTTGCCGTCGCGCATCTTCACCATCACCTTGCGGTCGACGACGGCGATGTCCTCGAGTTGCTGCTCGGTCTCGATGCGCTTGGCGATGGTCGCCTTCTGTTCCGGCGTGAGCGTCGTCTGCTGTGCGGCAACAGGGGCCGCGATCAGAGCCAGACAGCAGGACGCCAGGCCGACCGACAGCGCGGTCCTGACAGAGTGGAGGGCAGGGCGCGGGGTTCGCATCTGGCGAAGCCTATTTCAGGGACGGTTCATCGAGTCTGACAAAACGGTCCGGTCAGAACAATGCATGACTTCCGGCAGGGGCGGGCTGCCATGCAGACGTCCGCTGCCGGCGATCGCACGAAGCGACCGACATCGATGAGTGTGTCCAGTCCGGTTACGTCACGGCGCTCCATGCATACGAATCCATCGACAACACGCCGTAGGTCATTCCGCCGTGCAGCACCTCGAACCGGTCGGCCTCGTCGCTGGCGCCGAAAGCCACGAGCAAGGGCAGATAATGTTCTTCCGTCGGATGCGCGCGCTCGGCGGACGGAGCGATCCGCCGATAGTCTTCGAGTGCACCCGCATCGCGCGCGACGAGGCGTTTGCTCGTCCAGTCCGCGAAGGCCTGAGCATACGGCGCGACATCTGCCGTCATGCGGATGTCGTAGAGGTTATGCGTGAGGCTGCCCGAGCCGACGATCAGCACGCCGCGATCGCGCAGGGGACGCAGCGCACGACCCAGCGCGAGCGCACCGGCAGCGTCGAGGTCGTACGGCATGGCGAGCTGGAAGACGGGCAGCGTGGCGGCGGGCAACAGGAAGCGCAGCGGCGACCAGGCACCGTGATCCCGCGGGCGCGTCGCATCGGCGTGCACCGTATAGCCTGCCTCTTGCAGCAGCAGGGCCGTCTCCCTCGCGACGTCGGGCGCGCCCGGAGCCGGGTATTGCAGGCGATACAGCGCCTCGGGGAAACCGCGGAAGTCGTGCAACGTGGCCGGCCGCTCTCCGGTCATCACGGTCAGTCCCTGGGCCTGCCAGTGGGGCGAGACGACGAGTACCGCACGGATATCGATCAGGCGGGCGCCAAAGCGTTGCAGTGCGGGCCCGAGCAGACCGGGATCGAGTGCGAACGTGGGCGCGCCGTGGGAGATGAAGATGACGGGAGTGGTGGACATGGCAGGCGGTTCCTCTGCGGATATCGTCACGATATTGGTTCCTCCGGCGCGGATAAACGGCGTTTTGAACGAACCAGTGTTGCGCTTTATGAGACACTCCGGATGTCACGGCATACGGGGTAGGACGTGGACAAGGTCCAGGAAATGAGCAGCTTCGTGGCGGTCGTCGATGCCGGGAGCTTCGTGGGCGCGGCTCAGGCCACCGGCTTCACCAAGGCCGCCATCTCGCGCCATGTCGCCGACCTCGAAAAACGGCTGGAGGTGCGGTTGCTCCACCGGACCACCCGGCGGCTGTCGCTGAGCGAGGAGGGACGTCTTTTCTACGCAAGGGCGCGCGAGCTGCTGGCCGGGATCGCCGAGGCGGAGTCGGAGCTCACCGCCCGGCATGGCGAGGCCAGTGGCCTGCTTCGCATCACGGCACCGCTGACTTTCGGTGTGCTGCATCTTGCGCCATTGTGGGCGCGGTTCGCGCAGGCGCATCCCAAGGTGTCTCTGGACATCACGTTGTCGGATCGCGTGGTCGATCTGGTCGAGGAAGGCTACGATCTTGCCGTTCGCATCTCCACGCTGGCCAGCTCGACCCTGGTCAGTCGCACGCTGGGGACCACGCGGATGATCCTGTGCGCGTCTCCCGCTTACCTCGCCGCCCACGGCGCGCCCGGGCGTGTCGCCGACCTGGCCCGTCACGCCGTACTCGGCTACAGCTACTGGCCGGATGACTGGCAGTTCGTGCACGAGGGGGCGGTAGAGCGCGTCACGGTGCGCCCGGTGATTCGAAGCAATAACGGCGATACCTGCCGTATTGCGGCATTGGCCGGTCAGGGCATCACGTTGCAGCCGGACTTCATCGTGGGACACGACGTGCGCGCGGGGCGCTTGCACGAGGTGTTGCCGGGGCACGCCGCGGGCGTCATCGGCATCCACGCCGTGTATCCGTCGCGCAAGCACCTGCCGGTGAAGGTGCGTCGACTGGTCGACTTTCTCGCCGAGTCCTTCAAGGACGTGGACTGGAGCGCTGGCTGAAGCTCAGGCTTCCGGAGCCGGGATGCCGTGCCGGTGCAGCATGTCGGCAATCTCCGCGCTGACCCAGTCGAAGTGCTCGTCGCCGGCGGCTTCGAGCACGGCGTTCGACTGCATCGCGAACTCCGGCCAGAAAGCGTCGCGGTCGGGGTTGTCGCGCAAGCCGGTGGTCACCTCGCTGTCGAGGCGTTCGAGCATCTGGCGGAGTTCATCGCGGTTCGTCATGGACGGAGCGTACCCCCACGATGTGTCTGCCGCATGTAAAGGAGGGGGTTGACCTCGAGCGCGCTTGAGGTTGTTCAATGGGTGTCTCGCACATCGCAGGAGACCCCCATGCGCATCACCCGGATCACCCTTCCTTCCGTCGATGTCGGTGCCTGTGTGGCCTTTTATCGCGACGTCATGCAGCTCCCTGTCGAAGGGCGGCTCGTGCGGGTCGGCTGGACGACCCTCGAGATCGTGCCTGCGACGGCCGATACGGGCTCGGTCCATCTGGCGTTCAACGTATCGCCTCGCCGCTTCGAAGCCGCCTTTTCCTGGCTGCGCGAGCGAGCCCTGCTGCTGCGGGATCCCATGGACGAGGAGCGTTTCCGGCTGGGCGGTGCCTGGCGGTCGGATTCGGTCTACTTCGCCGGGCCGCATGACGCGGTGCTCGAGCTGATCGCGCGGGACGCGCTGGCGGACACCTTCGACGACGCCTATGAGGACGGTGTCGATGGCCCGTTCCACGGCATGGAGATCGCCTGCGTCAGCGAAGTGGGCCTGCCCACGGACGATGTGCCCGCGCTTGTGCGGGACATGGTGACGCGATTCCGCATCGCACCGTTCGGCGAGTCGTCCGACCTGTTCGCCCCTCTGGGCGATCACGAGGGCCTGTTGATCCTCGTCGACCGTGACCGCCGCTGGTTCCCCGACCTGCGTCGCGTGCCCGGCGCACTGGGCCTGCATGTCACGCTGGAAGGCGCGATGCCAACCGGCCACTTCGCCGATGCCAACGGCTGGTTGCTGACCGCGCGGATGGCCAAGACCGATGGCCGGTCACCTCGACTATCCTTGCCGCAAGCGGTACGTCCCGCCGCGTCGGCCTCACCATGTCATCGACAGAAACGTTCAAATTCGTCCTGATCCTTCTGGTCGCGATCGTCGCGCTCGAGCTCATCGCGCGACGTCTTCGCCTGCCTACCGCGGCGGCGTTGCTGGCCGGTGGCATCGGCATCGCCTTCCTGCCTGGCATACCGGCGGTGAGCTTCGATCCCGAGCTCGTGCTGATCGTTTTCCTGCCGCCGCTGCTGATGGACGGAGCGTTCTATACGGTCTGGTCGGACTTCCGCCGCTACCTCGGCGGCATCCTCTGGCTGGCGGTGGGGGCGGTCGTGTTCACCACCTTCGCCGTCGGTGTCACGGTGCATGCGGTGTTGCCGTCGCTGCCATGGGCGGCATGTTTCGCACTCGGCGCCGTCGTTTCGCCGCCGGATGCTGTCGCCGCGAAAGCGGTGCTGGGCAAGGTGAAGCTGCCGCGTCGGCCGATGGTGTTGCTGGAAGGCGAGAGCCTCCTCAACGACGCGACCGGGCTGGTGCTTTTCCGCTTCGCGGTGGCCGCCGCCCTGACCGGTGCCTTCAGCGCTCAGGGCGCGGTGATGAGCTTCGCCGGCCTGGCGCTGGGTGGCATCGCGGTGGGTGCGCTGATCGGTGCGGTCGTCGTCCTGGTGCTGCGCCGGATGGATCAGGTATTTCTCGCCATTACCGCGTCGTGCCTCTCGCCATGGGCCGCTTACATCGGCGGTGAGGCCGTGCACGTGTCCGGCGTGATGGCGGTGGTGACGACCGGCATCATCTTCGGCTGGTACCAGCACGAGGTGTTCTCGGCGAACATCCGCGTCCGTGCGACGACCTTCTGGGCGGTGATGATCTTCCTGCTTGAGGCGCTGGTCTTCATCCTGATCGGCTTCTCGCTGCGCGGTGTGGTGGAGCGGCTGGGTGGCCTCGGCGATGCGCTGCAGGCGCTGGGCCTTCCCATCCTCGCGGTGGTGGCCGCCGTGATTCTTTCCCGGTTTGTCTGGGTGTATGCCACGGACTATCTGCGTCGGCCGCTCGCACATCTGATCGGACGTGGAGCCGCGCCGCCGTCGCCACGTGAATCGTTTTTGCTGAGCTGGGCGGGGATGCGTGGGGTGGTGACGCTGGCCATCGCATTGTCGTTGCCTGAGGAAATGCCCGGGCGCGACCTGACCCTGGCCGCTGCGTTCGCGGTGATTCTCGTCACCGTGGTGTTGCAGGGCGGCACGATGGGGCCGGTGATTCGCTGGCTCGGCCTGGACCGTGTGGTGCATGTCGACATGGCGCATCTGACCGAAGGGCAGGCAGGTGCGTTGATCGATGCCGCGCAGCTCGAGGCGGTGAAGGCGCGTGCCTATGGCGCGGATGGATCGTTGATTCATCCGCGTCTGCTGGAGCAGTACACGTACCGCGCGACGATCGCTGAGCGGTTCGCTGCCGCGCCGCAGGACTTTACCGGCGGTAGGGAATCACATTATGACGTGATCCTGGCGGCGATCGCGGCGGGGCGCGTGGAGCTGCTGAAGCTGCATCGGGCGGGGCGGATTCATGACGATCTGCTGCATTATCTGGAGCGGGATCTGGATCTGCAGGAGATCGCTGCGGAGAATGATCGGCAGAGTCCAGTGTGAATCCTCGGAGGTGCTACCAGGTCGTTTCGGAAGATGTTGGCAGGGAGTCGTCGGCTGCCGTGCCTGGAGCGCTTCCGCACGAAGGCGAAGGCCGTAGGAGGACTTAGCGACAGGCATGGCAGCCGACGGCTCCCTCGCCCCGAGTCCACAAAAAAAGGGCGCCGCATCACTGCGGCACCCCTCAGACACCACATCACCAAAAAATCAGCGACGTGACTTACGCTTCCGACGCCGGACCAGAAACACAACCAGCCAAAGCACCAGGACAGCGACAACCACACCCGCCACCATCAGGTACGGCGTCAGCTTAAGCAGCAACGGCTTCGGCCCACCCGCACGGATCGTCGCGACATCCTCGGCCGTCGCATGCACCGCCGGATTACCGAAGTGCTCTTCCACATAGTTGACGACCGCAGCCACCTGCGCATCCGTCATGTCGTACTCGAACGCCGGCATCGACACATGCATGTCGGCACCCTGACGGTCGAGGCCATGAAGCACCGCCATGATCAGGTTGTCCGGACGCGACAGACCTACCGCACGGTTGTGGCTCAGCGACGGGAAATACTGATTCTCCGTCCCCTTGCCGCTCGGCTGATGGCAGCTGGCGCACGCGCCGCTGTAGAGCGCGGCACCGTCCACGGTGTCATGCACGCCGCGCACATCCGGTCCGGTGGCGGCATCCCCACGCAGCGGCTCCAGCGTCGTCGTCGGGGGCAGGGCGCTGCCACCTTCGTATGCATACGAAGCTTTGGTGTCCGCCGGATCGCGGATCGGCCTGACCGTCTTCAGGTAGGTCGCCATCGACTTGATGTCGTCGTCTGACAGGAAACGCAGGCTCTGCTCCACGGCTTCCGCCATGCCGCCCCCGGCCTGGCCCTTGCCGTGCACGTGACCGTTCTTGAGATACGCCGCCAGTTCGTCTTCCGACCAGCCGCCGATGCCGCTGACCGGATCGGAGGTGATGTTCGGGGCGAACCAACCGTCGATCGTGGCACCACCGAGGTACGCGTCCTGGCGTTCCGCCATGAGCAGGTTACGCGGCGAGTGGCACGAGCTGCAGTGACCCAGCACGTCGACAAGATAACGACCGCGTTCAGTGCCCGTGGCGTCGATGGCCGCGGGCTTGTGCAGGAACATCAGGTTCCAGCCGGCCATCGTCCAGCGCATGCTGTACGGGAAGGCGAGGCGGGTTTCCTTCACCTTGTTGTCCACCGGCGCCACGCCCTGCATGAAGTACACATACAGCGCATGCATGTCGGCATCGGTGATGCCCGCATATGCCGTATATGGCATGGCGGGGTAGAGGTGGTCGCCTTTTGCGTTGACGCCCTCGCGTACCGCTCGGGCGAACTGCGCCTCACTGTAGCCACCGATACCATCGTCTTTCGACGGCGTGATGTTGGATGCGTAGATGTTGCCCATCGGCGAACCGATGCCGCGACCGCCGGCGAACGGCTTGTCCGGCGACGAGGTATGGCAGGCGGCGCAGTCGGCCGCGATGGCGACGCCTTTGCCACGGGCGATCAGCGCGTCGTTGTCATCCTGGGCAAGTGACGGCGCGGAGACGGCGACGGCGCCGACCAGGACGGCTGCTCGCAGCAGGCCGCGAAACAGGGAATTCGTGGCCATCAGATTTCCTTGTGAATCGTGTCGGCGATGCGGATCGACAGCGCGACGCCGGTGAGCGTCGGGTTGATCACACCGGAGGCGGGAATCACGCCGGTGGTGGCCAGGAACAGGTTGTCGTGATCGAAGGTGCGGCATTCGCCGTTGACGACGGAATCCTTCGCATCCGAACCCATGATCACCGTGCCCATGATGTGGTCGCGGTTCTGCCAGCCGCTCTCGTCTTCGACGATCTCGGCGTTGAACAGCTTGGCGAACCGGGCGTAGTCCTCCTTGGCGATGACCTTGCCGGCCTTCGCGTAGTCGTCCACGTCGTAATTCACGCGCAGCATCGGGATGCCGAGGGCGTCCTTCTTGTCGCTCGGCGTCACGCGGTTGGCCGGGTTCGGCAGCATCTCGAAGACGGTACCGACGTCGATCCAGCGCGACGCGTCGTGACGGATGCGCTCGTCCAGTTCGGGGCCGATCACGCCCTTCTTCAGCAGCCGCTCGGTGACCACGCGGTTCGGTACGGCGTTCGACATCGAGTGCTTGACCGCCGAGTGACGCTTGCGGAAGTCGCCATCGCGCCAGTTGAAGATGCCACCTTGCTGCACGGCGCCACGTCCCGGCCACAGGGGCTGGTCGCCGATCATCAACAGACCGATGCCGGTGTGGTCCATGAGGTTGCGGCCGACCTGGTCGGACGAGTTGGCGACGTCGGACATCAGCAGCAGCTTGGCCGTTTCCAGACCGTGCGCGGCCACGATGAAGTACTTCGCGGTCAGACGCGCGTCGGTGCCGTCCGGCTTGCGGTAATGCACGGCGACGATCTTGCCGCCCGCGCCTTTCTCGAGCTTGTACGCCGTGGATTCGGTGAGCAGCTTCGTACCCGCGCGCTCGGCGTGCGTGGCATGCATGTCGCCGCTGTACATCGCGCCGATGGGGCAGACCGGCATGCAGTTGTTGTTGCCGCAGCACGCGGGACGGCCGTCGTACGGCTTGGTCACGCGGCCATTGGGCTCATGGATGTAGTGGTAACCCGCGGGACCCAGGCGCTTGTTGAGCTCCTGATTCATGTAGGTCGTCGCGTCCGGCGGCAGCGGGTACGGCTTGGAACGCGGCGGCCATGCCTTGCCGCCCTGGCCGCTCTGGTCTTCCTCGCCGTTGCCGGCCACGCCCAGCGCTTCTTCAGCGCGCTGGTAGTAGGGCTCGAGCTCTTCATAGCCGATGGGCCAGTCACGACCGACGCCATAGAGCGTCTTCAGCTTCATGTCGTTGGGCAGGTAACGCCAGCAGGCGGCCGCCCAGTGCCACGTCGTGCCGCCGACCAGCTTCAGCATGCCCGGCCGGAATTCGAACGAGCCGGTGTTCTCGATATAGTCCGGCTCGAACGTGGTGTGTGCCCACGGTTCGTTCGGATACGGATCGTTGAAGTTGGACTTGCGCGACGAACTGCGGAAATTCTCGAGGATCTTCCAGCGCGGAATGCGCGAGCCGGCTTCCAACATGATGACCGAGTGGCCCTGTCTGGACAGCTCATAGGCAGCGTTGCTGCCGAGCGCGCCCGAGCCGATGACGACGACGTCGGCGTCGTATTGCGTGTTCATGGTATGTCCTGCGTGTGCGTGGGGGCGCAAGCGCCCGTACGTGGCGCCGTGTTCGCGCGGTCAGTCCGTCGCGATGCTGGCCGGGGCGGCCGACCAGTAGTCGGTACCGGCGCGGGCATAGGTCGGGATCACCGTCACGTCGATCGTGGGCTTGAACATCAGTGCCCCCGTGTACGTGATGAACTGCGTACCGTCGTCCTTGCCGGTGCCCTTGGGCTCGCCGGTGTAACCGAGGTACCAGCCGCTGACGATGGACACGGCAAGCGCCTTGAGGGCGGGGTCGGCGTCGACGGCGGAGCCCTTGAACTTGTGCATGTCGTCGATGCCGGCGGCATCCATGGCGCGGATGAGCGCGGTCACCTGCGGACCGAAGTTGCGGTCACCGGCGGCCAGCGCGGCGAACAGCCGTGCGGAGACGTCGGCGGGAAGCTCGGGATGGCCGGTAAGGCGGCGACCCAGGGTCAGGAACGCGTCGAGTTCGGCGGGGCTGGCCTGGGCGGGCGACTGGCCATAGGCCATGCGGGTCCAGGGGAGCAGGGCGCCTGCGGCGGCGATCATGCCCGCGGAGATCAGCAGCCGGCGGCGGCCGGCATCGATCGGCGGAACGGCACGGGAAGGGGACCCGTGGATATCGGTCATCGGACTGCTTCCTCTTGCGATGGCGGGAGAAGCGAAGCGTCGACAGATGCGGAGCGCATTGTCAGCCGAACGCATCGGCCATCACGGGGAGCTGGAGCAGAAACAAAAAGCGCTGCGTCACGGCGGCACATGGGGCACGACGGCGCGAATTATAGAAAGCGGTTTTGATGTAAAACCCTCAACCTCAAAAGTTGATGGTTTTACGTCAAATGTCCCGATGCCTCGCCGGAAGGTTCTCGCGCATCACGATGGCCGTGGGCTGCGGACGGGGCGGCGGCGCGGCCGCACGACCGAAACGCGCGAGCACGTGGGTCAGCGCACGGGCAGCCTGCGCCGCCAGGTTCTGGTCGAGCACGGCGTCCATCAGGCCCAGTTCTAGCAGACGGCGATTACTTTCCGTCAGGTCGTGACCGATAAAGACCACCTCGCGTGGACGCGTGCGCTCGGTCAGCACCCTGGCGACCCCGTCGTCGCCTACCGATGTGTTGTAGATGCCACGCAGGCCGGGCACCGCGTTGAGCACGTCGGTGACGATGCGCCCGGTGCTCTCCGGGTCTTCCTGGCTGTCCGCGCGGTGGATGATCTGCACGTCCGGAAAGTGCTCGCGCAGCGCCTCCACGAAACCGCGCTCGCGCTGCTCGTGGCTGCGGAAGTGGTGGTAACCCTTGATCAGCAGGATCGAGCCGCCCGCGGGACCGAGAAACCGGCCCATCAGCTCGCCGGCGAGACGACCGGCGGCATGCGTATCCGTGCCGACATAGGCGAGGCGACCGCTATCGGGCAGGTCCGAAGCGAGGGTGACGACCGGGCAGCGATCCGCCGCGCGACGCACGGCATCGCGCACCAGCGGGTGGTCGTGGGTCGTCACGATCAGCGCATCGGCGCCTTCGGCGTGATGGTCGATCTCGGCGGCGACCGCTTCGGGCGCGATCTCCGACAGGTGATGCACCTGGCTGCGCACACGCATCGCGTGCATGGCCATACGATGGTGCTCGAAGCGTCGGCCGAGCTCATCGTAGAAGGGAATCGTGGGCGACTGCATCAGGATCGGCACGTGCAGCCATCGACCCGGCGGTACCTCGATCACGCGGTTGATCTTCAGCCGCTTGGCGGCTTCGAGCACGCGGGACTGCGCGCGCTCGCTGACGCCCCCGCGCCCGTTGAGCACCCGGTCGACCGTCGCGGCACTGACACGTGCGGCGGCAGCCAGATCGACGATGCGGGTTTTCTGTTTCGGCATGGCAATCGGATGGCATGATGCAGTGCACCATCATACGGGAGCGCCGTCCCGGCGCCGCCGCCGGGGCCCGCGACCAGTCGTCGCGGGCCCCGGGGTGGCCTACGCTCACGCGAGAGCCGTTCCCGTCAAGCCGTCACCCCCGGCCGCGCAGGCATCGTTCCCACCGCCCCGTGGGAAGACTCGGCGATCGTCTCCCCTGTCCTCCGGCTCTCCGCCATGTGTCCCACGTTGGGTGCCATCACCCGCGCCACAAATCGCACCGCCTTGTTCAGCGCCGTGCTGACGAACGGCAGCCGTCCCACGGGGATGGAGATCACGGCCACTTCCTCGCGGACCAGATGGATATTGGGCTCCGCATGGCCCCAGGCCAGCTCCACCTCGTTCGGTGCGCTGCTGCGGCTGGGCACATCGTCGTTGGTGATGCGCTGCGTCTCCCGGAAGAAGTGCAGGTGGACGAAGCCGTCGTCCGTGGGTCCTGTGACGGCTATCCCGGTGGCGACCGCGGACACGAAATGTGCGGGCCGTACATGCAGGATGCTTTTCGTCGACGTCTGCGCCATACCTGGTGTTCCCGGAAAGTGGTCGGGCAGGGGCCGCCCCCCGGTCGGGCCGGAGGAAGCGTCGTTTGGTCCATCGGTTGCCGAAAATACCCCTGTCCGGAAAGGATACGGCGAAGGACGGGACAAAGCACACGGGGTTATGTGACGGGCGTTGGCTTTTCGACGCGTTAGACTGAAACAGCTCCTTTTTTGGAACCTTTCACGTATGACAACGGCCCTTGCCCTGCGTCAGGTTCATTTCAAAGACGCAGGCCATCTCGAGGCCGCCCTCGAACGACGTGGCTATCGGGTCCGCTACTATGCGAGAGCGAGTCCACCTAACGGTTGAGAAAACGCGCAAGAACGTCCGTGACCAGCCGGTGGTCCTGCAACGACGGCATGCCGGATACCGTTATCGCGCCGATGACGCCGAGGCCGCGCAATCGCAGCGGAAAGCCGCCGCCGTCGGAAGCGTGCTCCGCGGGCGACAGGCCGTAGCGCTCCTCGAGCGTCTGACTGGCTTTGGCGAGTTTCATGCCGACGACGAGGGTACTGGTACCGAGGGCGAGCACGGTATTGCGCTTGCGTCGCACCCAGTTGGCGTTGGCGATATCCGTGCCGGGCAGTGCGGTGTGGAACAGCACGCGGTCGCGCAACGCGATCTCGATCGCGACTTTCGCGGATCGCTGCACAGCCAGCTCGCGCAGCGCGCAACCGACGTCCCATACCTGTTCAAGGCTCAGCGTGTCGAACTGCAGTCGCGCCTCTTCGGTCGCGAGTTCGTCGAGCGTCGGGTCGCTCATGGATCCCACCTCATGCGTTGTACGGATGAGGTGGGATTCTAACGGGAGACTACGCGTTGCCTCCCGACTTGGCCTTGCCCGGCCTGGCCGGATCGCGGGGCACTTCGGGCAGGGGCGCGCGACGCGAATGCGAATAGACGTAAGAGACGAAGGCGGCGGACGAACGGTCGGCCGGGGCTCCCTTGGGAAAGCGATTTTCGGGTTTCTGCGGTGGCATGACATTCCATGATGGGGCGTGGGACCGCCCTGGCGAAGGCACGCGCAAGGGATGCTGTCCGGCGCACCGGACAGGTGCGTCCACCATGCGCCTTCACTTGTTAGTTACATGTAAGTTGGTGGGCGCTTCCGGGGGCGAATCGCGACCAAACGCCACACGTCTAAACCCGTCCTGAGCGCTTAAAAGCGCGTCTGAAATTTGAACCCTTCCACGGTGCTGAGCTAAGGTGGTCGCAGTTTCATCGGTTCCCCGCGTGCGCTCGACGTTATCTTTCCCGCCGCGGTCGTGAACATTCTTCCTGCGCGTGTTTTCGCCGCGCCACACTCCACTCGCTACGGGGGCAGTTCTTGGACACCAGTAAAGTCAATTCAGTTTCAATCGATCTAAATTCAAAGGCCGCTTCGTGGCGCATGACTCTCGTGGCCATGCTCGCGGCGATTTCCGGTGGTCTCTACGGTTACGACACCGGCATCATTTCCGGTGCGCTGCTGCAGATATCGACCGAGTTCCAGCTCGACGCGCAGGCACAGGAAATCGTCGCCGCGGCCATCCTGCTCGGCGCGGTGATCGGTGCCCTCGCCAGTTCGCGTTTCTCGGTGAGCATCGGCCGTCGCCGCACGATCATCGCCGTGGCGATTCTCTATGTCGTCGGCGTGCTCGCCTCCGCGGTATCGCGAGGCGCGTGGGAACTCGCGTTTTCCCGTGTCTTCCTCGGCGTCGCCGTCGGCGCCTGCACGCAGGTGGTGCCGACCTACATCGCCGAGCTGGCGCCTGCCGATCGTCGGGGACGACTGGTGACGTTCTTCAACGTGTCGATCGGTGTCGGCATTCTTCTTGCCGCCATGGTCGGCGTCGTGCTGCAGAACGACTGGACCTGGCGCTGGATGATCGGCGTCGCGGCGATTCCCGCGTTCCTGCTGTTCGCCGGCATGCTGTTTGCACCGTTCAGCCCGCGCTGGCTGGTGGAACAGGGCCGTGCCGATGAAGCGCACGACACGCTGATGCGCATCCGCGACAGCGAATCGCAGGTGCGCCGCGAGGTCACGCAGATCGAGAAAGTGCTCGATCGCTCGAAGGCGCGTGGCGCTTCGCGCTGGCGCGATCTCGGTGCGAAGTGGCTCCGTCCGGCCGTGATCGCCGGGCTGGGTGTCGCTGCGTTCACACAGCTTTCCGGCATCGAAATGATGATCTATTACACCCCCACGTTTCTGACGCAGGCAGGTTTTGGCCACTCATCGGCGCTGCTCGCGGCGCTGGGCGTTGCCATCACCTATCTGTTGATGACGCTGCTCGGCAAGCTGGTGGTCGATCATGTCGGCCGCCGCACGCTCACCTTGTGGATGATGCCGTTCGCCGCCGTCGCGCTGGTGCTGCTGGGCGCGGTGTTTCATTTCAATCTCGGTGGCGATCATCGCGGCGCGCTCGTCGTGGCCTGCCTCATCGCCTTCATGGTCTTCAATTCCGGCGGCATCCAGGTGATCGGCTGGCTGGTGGGTTCGGAAATCTATCCGCTGCGCATCCGCGATCGCGCCACCGGCGCGCACGCGGCGATGCTGTGGGGTTCGAACCTGCTGCTGACCGGCACGGCGCTGTCGATGACGCACTGGCTCGGCGTGGGCGGCGCCATGTGGGTTTATGCGGGCCTGAATGCGCTCGGCTTTCTCTTCGTCTTCGTTTGTCTGCCCGAAACCAAGGGCCGTACCCTCGAAGAGGTTGAAGAATCGCTGCATGACGGCACTTTTCTACCCTTGAAGAGCGAAACGCGCGCCGCGTGAACCGCTGGCGAGCGATGTTGTCCTTACACGAATACTGCGACCAGCCACGAGAGGAGACTTCATGACGCAGACGAATCTTGCACGATCCGCTCCGCAGGATGAGACCACGTGGTGGCGGCACGCCGTCATCTATCAGGTGTATCCCCGTTCGTTCGCCGACAACGATGGCGATGGCATAGGCGACCTTCCCGGCATTGCCTCGCGGCTGCCTTATCTGGCGAAGCTCGGTGTCGATGCGATCTGGCTGTCGCCGTTCTATCGTTCGCCGCAGCACGATGCGGGCTATGACGTATCGGATTATCGCGATGTCGATCCCTTGTTCGGCACGCTGGCGGACTTCGACCGCATGCTGGCCGAGGCGCATCGTCTGGGCCTGCGCATCATCGTCGACCTCGTACCCAACCATACGTCGACCGAGCACGCTTGGTTCAGGGAGGCGGTCGCGACGTTGCCGGGCAGTGCGGCACGCCAGCGCTACATCTTCCGCGACGGCAAGGGTAAGGACGGTGAGCTGCCGCCGAACAACTGGCAGAGCATCTTCGGTGGCAACGCATGGTCGCGCGCACCCGGCGACAGCCAGTGGTATCTGCATCTGTTCGATCGCAGCCAGCCGGATCTCAACTGGGACCACCCCGAAGTGCGCTCCGACTTCGAGGACGTGTTGCGCTTCTGGCTGGACCGTGGCGTCGACGGTTTTCGCGTCGACGTGGCGCACGGCCTGATCAAGGCCGAAGGCCTGCCCGACTGGGCAGGGCAGACCTCGATGGTCGAAGGCGAGGAAGGTGCGCACTCCAACAACGGCCCGATGTGGGACCAGGAGGGCGTGCACGACGTGTATCGCCGCTGGCGTCAGGTGCTGGACGAGTACGACAATGACCGCATGATGGTGGCCGAGGCGTGGGTGCATCCGCCGCAACGCCTCGCCCGTTATGTGCGCGCCGATGAAATGCAGCAGGCGTTCAACTTCGACTACCTGCTCACCCACTGGGATGCGCAGGCGTTTCGTGACGTGGTCACGCGCTCGCTGGCCGTGAGTGCCGAGGTGGGTGCACCGACGACGTGGGTGATGTCGAACCACGACACGGTGCGGCATACGTCGCGTTATGGCCTGAGTGTCCCGGGTGCGCGACCGAAGGGCATCGACGCGGCCGGCGAGCAGCCGAACGAGGCGCTCGGCCTGCGCCGTGCGCGTGCGGCGGCGTTGCTGACGCTGGCATTGCCGGGCTCGGCGTACATCTATCAGGGCGAAGAGCTCGGTCTCCCCGAGCACACGACGCTCGCGGCGGAGCATCGCCAGGATCCGGCATTCTTCCGGACCTCAGGCGAGGAGATCGGCCGCGACGGCTGCCGTGTGCCGCTACCGTGGCAGAGCGCGGCTCCCGCGTTCGGCTTCGGTCCGGGCACGGCGACGTGGCTGCCGCAGCCCGTGTCGTTCGCGCGCTATGCGGTGGATCGGCAGGAGGGCGATGCCGGCTCGACGCTGGAGCTGTATCGCTCGGCCTTGCGGCTGCGTCGTCAGCGGGATCTCGGTAACGGCGAGTTGCTGTGGCGCGATGCGGAGCCGGGTGTCGTGGCTTTCGCCAACGGCGGCGTGCATGTGGTGGTGAACACCAATGATCATCCGGTCGCGTTGCCCGGCGGCGAGGTTCTGGTGTCCAGTGTGCCACTGGACAGTGGGCACATGTTGCCGGCGAATTCGGCGGTCTGGTTGGGGTGAGGGTGGTTTTTCCAGCGAGTGACCATATAACCTACGGGTCACTCGTTGTCCGCGAGAGCCAGCCCGGTTACCGTCACCCCATGATCGCCTCGTCCCCCCGCACCGAGATCAACCTCCGCGGCGCCCCCGCGGAGACTATCCGCGATCACATCGTGGAGGCGGCCGACGAGCATTTCAGCCGCTACGGTTACGCGAAAACCACGGTGTCCGATCTGGCCAGAGCCATCGGTTTCTCGAAGGCGTACATCTACAAGTTCTTCGATTCCAAGCGCGCGATCGGCGAGGCCATCTGCGCCCGTTGCCTCGGCGTCCAGGTTGCCGAAGTGGACGCGGCGGTCTCGCAGGCCCGGGGCGCGCACGAGAAGCTGCGCGCGCTGTTCCGCAGCGTGATGGAACAGAGTCGTGAGCAGTTCTTCGCCGACCGGCAGCTCTACGATATCGTGATGCATTCCTGCACGGAGCAGTGGCCCAGTTCGAGGGCGTACGTCGAGCGGCTCGAGGCCATGCTGCGAGAGATCGTCGTCGAAGGCCGCGAGGCGGGCGATTTCGAGCGCAAGACACCGATCGACGATGTCGTCACCGGTGTCTGGCTTGCCGCCTCGCCCTTCATCCATCCCGTGATGCTGCAGTACAACCTCGACAACGCGACTGAAGGGGTGAATCAGGTCACGAACCTCGCCTTGCGCAGCCTTGCGCCGTAGCGGTGCGCCTCAGCGGCGGGCGCTCATGTAGTCGGCGATAGCGGCGACGGCGGCGCGTACGTGCGGTAGCTGGCGCAGATCGCGGTGGTACACGAGATAAAACGCTTGCGATGGACCGTCTATGTCCGTTTCGATACGAATGAGATCGGCGCAGCGCGGATCCTGCTCGAGGAAGGCGGCCAACCCCAGGCCATGGCGAACCGCTTCCATGATGGCTTCCATCGAACTCGAGCGAAACGCGAAGCGTGTCGCTCCCAGTTTACGCATCCATTGCTCGTGGGGCAGGCCCTTCCAGCGTTCGTCCAGACCGACGAAGACGTGGCGTGCCGCCTCTCCCTTGGCGAGGCGACGGGTGGGTAGATGGCGCAGGACATAATCTTCCGATGCATAGAGCCCGAAGCGGTAGCTACCCATATGTTTTTCCACCAGCACGCTGGAGGTTGAGCGGGTCAGGCGTACCGCGATATCGGCCTCGCGTGCGGCGACGTCGCTCATCCGGCTTTCTCCCACCACTTCGAGGTCAAGGCGGGGGTGCTTGCTCTGGAAGGCGAGCAATGAGCGGGCGACGGTCTGCGCCATCCCATCGGGCACGCTGATCCGGAGCGTTCCCGCCAGCATGGCACGGTCGCGGCGCAGCGCGTCGAGGCCGTGCTCAAGCCCCTCGGCCAAGCGTATCAACTGCAAGGCGTCGGGTTTCAGCTCGGTGCCCGACTGGCTCCTGTAGACGAGCGCGTGCCCCAGCGAGGCCTCCAGCGCGTCGAGGCGCCGTGCCGTCGTGGATGTCGACAGGCCCAGCGCCTTCCCTGCCGCCAGCAGACTCCCCGCACGATGCACGGCGAGAAGAATGCGCAGGTCGTCCCACGAAAGTGTTTCCATAGATGGGCATCAGATTACCGCCATGTTGCGTATTCGGGAATGCTCCGCGTGCCTAGAATCGGCGCATGAAGATCATTCTTATCGGAGCAGGGCGCATCGGCAGCGTGCTGGCCTTTCACCTCGCCCGGGCCGGCCATGACGTCACGGTAGTGGCACGAGGCAAGCGCCTCGACGCCTTGAGGCGCGAGGGTGCCATCGTCACCGTCGAGGGGCGGCGTGCTCCGGTCAGCATGCTTGCGGAACTCGATCCGGCCACACCCTACGACCTGGCCATCGCCACGCTGCCGGAGCACCAGATCGGGGACCTGCTGCCATCGTTGGCGGCCAGCCAGGCGAAGACGATCCTGCTCATGTTCAACACGTTCGAGGGCACGGCGCGATATCGATCGGTCATCGGTGCGGAGCGCTTCGCGTTCGGCTTTCCGAATATGACGTCGGCTCTTGTCGACCGCGGCTTCGCTATCGCGTCGATGGCGTCGGCATGGTCTCGACGTTGTCGACCAGTACGTTGGCGACGCTCTTCAGGGACGCCGGGTTGCCGAGTGAGTGGGAAGCAGATATGGACGCCTTTCTTCGCAGCCACGCCGCGCTCGCGGTGCCGCTGTTCCTGTCGGGATTGCTGACGTGGGATCGCAAAAGTGAGCTGAGCTGGCGCGAGGCGAGGCAACTCGACCGGGCCTGGACGGAAGCGTTCGACCTGGTGATTCGCATGGGGCATACCTTGCGCCCGCGTGCCGTCGGTACGCTCGCTGGTCTGCCCAGGCTGCCCCGTACCTTCCTGCTCTGGGCATTCAGCCGTAGCCATCTGGTCAAGGACGTCGGCGAGTTTGGCCCTGTCGAAACGCGTTGGCTGATTGACGCCATGGTCGCCGTGGGACCCGAGCATACGCGTCAGCTTTCAGCGTTACGCCCCTGAGCACCCGTGATCTCGATGGATCGTGAGACTTACATTTCTTTGCCAGTGACCAGTTGACATATCGGTCACTAGCCACAACAGTGACGGCCATCCCTACGCCGGAATGTTCGCCATGTCCCGTTCACTCCTCTCCGGAACCGCCGCGGCCTCAGCGGTGGCCCTCGTGATTCTGGCGCTGGCTGCCTGTTCCCGCACCCAAGCCGATCCGCGCACTGAGCCGCCCCTGGTTCGCACCCAGGCCGTCTCGCCGTCGTCGGTCAGCGAGCGGGCGTTCTCCGGCGTGGTGACGGCACGAGTTCAGAGCGACCTCGGTTTCCGGGTGTCCGGCAAGGTCACCGAGCGGCTGGTTGACGCCGGCCAGACCGTAACGAAAGGGCAGCCGCTCATGCGCATCGACCGCACGGACCTCGCGCTGGCCATTACCGCTTCCTCGGGCGCCGTCGAAGCGGCGCGCGCGCAGGCGCTGCAGACCGACGCGGACGAAAAGCGCTTCCGTGGACTGGTTGGCGTCGGGGCAGTGTCGAAGTCGGCCTACGATCAGGCGAAGGCCGCTTCCGAAGCCGCCGCCGCGCGGCTTCGTGCCGCGGAAGCCGACGCGCGGGTGTCCTCCAACGCCGCCAGCTACTCGATACTGCGGGCCGACGCCGACGGCACCGTGGTCGATACGCTTGCCGAGCCCGGCCAGGTCGTGACGGCGGGGCAGGTGGTGATCCGCCTCGCCCATGCCGGGCCGCGCGAAGCACTGGTCAGTCTTCCCGAGACGATGCGTCCCGCGCTCGGGTCCGTTGCCCGCGCCACGATTTTCGGGGACGAAGGGCAGGGCGGCGCCGCACATCTGCGCCTCCTGTCGGACGCAGCCGACCTCGCGACACGAACCTTCGAGGCACGCTATGTCCTGGAGGGCGCAGCCGCTGCCGCGCCACTCGGCGCGACCGTGGTCGTCCATCTCCCCCGCGCCGGTGCTGCCGGTATGCAGGTGCCGGTCGCGGCGATCTTCGACGCCGGCAAGGGCCCGGGTGTGTGGATCGTCCATGGCAAACAGGCCAGCGTGACCTGGCATCCGGTCACGCTCGGCGACCTTGGCGAAGAGAGCGTCGCGGTAACCTCCGGCTTGAAGCCCGGCGAACGCTTCGTCGCGCTTGGCGCACACCAGCTTCATGAAGGCGAGCGTGTGCGCGTCGGCGATGATGCCGGTGCCGTGCGATGAGTGGCTTCAACCTGTCCGCGCTAGCCGTGCGCGAACGCTCGGTGACACTTTTCCTTATTGTCGCCATATCGGTTGCCGGCGTCTTCGCGTTCCTTCATCTGGGCCGCGCGGAGGATCCGAGTTTTACGGTCAAGGTGCTGACGGTCGTGACGGCATGGCCGGGCGCCACCGCGCAGGAAATGCAGGATCAGGTTGCCGAGCCGCTGGAGAAACGACTGCAGGAACTGAAGTGGTACGACCGCAGCGAGACTTTTACGCGGCCCGGCCTCGCGTTCACCACGCTGACGCTTCGTGACGATACACCTCCCGGCGACGTGCCCGAGGAGTTCTACCAGGCCCGCAAGAAGCTTGGCGATGAGGCCGCGAAGTTGCCACCCGGCGTGGTGGGACCGCTCATCAACGACGAATACGCGGACGTTACCTTCGCCTTGTATGCGTTGAAGGCGCCCGGCGAGCCGCACCGTGCACTGGTGCGCGAAGGCGAGTCGTTGAGGCAGCGGTTGCTGCACGTGCCGGGCGTGAAAAAGGTTAACCTGATTGGTGAGCGGCCGGAGAAGATTTTCGTCGAGTTCTCCCATGACCGTCTCGCCACGCTGGGGCTCACGCCCACGGCGCTGTTCGGTGCGTTGAACGACCAGAACCTGCTCACCCCCGCGGGATCGATCGATACCCACGGTCCTCAGGTTGTGGTGCGCCTGGATGGCGCCTTCGATGATCTCCGTCGCATCGAAGAAACCCCGGTGGTGTCCAATGGGCACACCTTACGCCTGGGCGATGTCGCCAAGGTGCGTCGTGGGTATGAAGACCCGCCGACTTTCCTCATCCGCAATCAGGACGAGCCCGCCCTGGTGCTGGGCATCGTCATGAAGGAGCGTTACAACGGACTCGACCTCGGCAAAGCCCTCGAGAAAGAGGCATCCGCGATTTTCAGCGAACTGCCCGTGGGCCTGTCGTTTACCAAGATCACGGACCAGGCGGTCAACATCGCCGAAGCGTACGACGAGTTCATGCTGAAGTTCTTTGTCGCACTGGCGGTGGTGATTGCCGTGAGTCTGGTCAGCCTCGGATTCCGCGTGGGCATCGTCGTTGCCGCCGCCGTGCCACTGACGCTGGCCGGTGTCTTCGTGATCATGCTTGCCACGGGGCGCGACTTCGATCGCATTACGCTGGGTGCGTTGATCCTCTCGCTCGGCCTGTTGGTCGACGACGCCATCATCGTTATCGAAAGTATCGTGGTGAAGATGGAGGAGGGGCGTGACCGGGTCGCGGCCGCAACGTACGCGTGGGGTCATACAGCGGCGCCGATGCTCGCCGGCACGCTCGTCACCGCCATCGGCCTCATGCCGGTAGGCTTTGCAAAGTCCACCGCGGGTGAATACGCCGGAAACATCTTCTGGGTGGTGATGTTCTCACTGCTCACTTCGTGGGTGGTGGCCGTGGTGTTCACACCGTATCTCGGAGTGAAGCTGCTGCCCGACATCAGGCCGGTCGTCGGTGGTCATGCGGCGATCTACGGCACGCCGCGCTATCGTCAGTTGCGCGGGCTGATCGCATGGGCCGTACGGCGAAAGCTGCTCGTTGCGGTGTCTGTCGTGAGTCTGTTCGCCGTGGCGGTCGTCGGCATGGGCTTCGTGACCAACCAGTTCTTCCCGGCGTCCGATCGCCCTGAAGTGCTGGTGGAGGTACAAATGCCCGAAGGCACGTCGATCGGTGCGACCAGCAAGGCGGTCGGCGAGGTCGAGGCCTGGCTGAAGAAACAGCCCGAGGCAAAGATCGTCACCAGCTACATCGGGCAGGGCGCACCTCGCTTCTACCTGGCCATCGCGCCTGAACTACCCGATCCCTCTTTCGCCAAGATCGTGGTGCTTACCGAGAACGAGAAGACGCGCGAAGCGCTGAAGCTGCGTGTGCGCAATGCGGTGCAGGACGGGCTGGCACCTGAGGCACGCATCCGGGCGACGCAGATCGTGTTCGGGCCGTATTCGCCGTTCCCGGTGGCGTTCCGTGTTTCCGGACCGGACGAGGCCAGGGTCCGCGACCTCGCGGAACAGGTCAAGCAGACCATGCTGAAGAACCCGGCCATGCGCACCGTCAATAGCGACTGGGGCGAGCGCGTGCCGACAGTGCACTTCGTGCTCGATCAGGATCGTCTCCACGCGATCGGTCTGAGCTCGCACGACGTCTCCCAGCAGCTGCAGTTCCTGCTGACGGGCGTGACGGTGACCCAGGTACGCGAAGACATCCGTTCCGTTGACGTCGTCGCGCGGAGCGCGGGCGATGCACGGCTCGACCCGGCGCGATTGGATGGATTCACGCTGGTCGGTTCCTCAGGCCAGCGCGTGCCGCTGTCGCAGATCGGCACTCAGGAAGTACGCATGGAAGATCCGATCCTGCGCCGGCGCGACCGCATGACCACGATCACGGTACGCGGGGATATCGGTGAGGAATTCCAGCCGCCGGATGTCTCGATGAAGCTGATCGCGGAGATCAAACCGCTGGTCGATAAGCTACAGCCGGGCTACGCCATCGATACGGCAGGCGCGCTCGAGGAGGCCGGTAAGGCGAACAAGGCACTGGGCGCGGTCTTCCCGGTGATGATCCTGCTGATGATGATCGTGATCGTTTTCGAAGTGAGGTCGATCTCGGGGATGTTGATGATCCTGGCCACGGCGCCGCTGGCACTGGTCGGTGTCGTGCCGACGCTGATCCTGTTCCACCAGCCGTTCGGCTTCAACGCGATCCTGGGCCTGATCGGACTGGCGGGCATCATCATGCGCAATACGCTCATTCTGATCGGGCAGATCCATGCCAACGAGCATCAGGGGCTGGGCACATACCACGCGGTGGTCGAGGCGACGGTACAACGGGCAAGACCGGTGATCCTTACCGCGATGGCGGCGGTGTTCGCGTTTATTCCTTTGACGTTCTCGGTGTTCTGGGGCTCGCTGGCGTTCACGCTGATCGGCGGGACGATTGGCGGGACGGTGCTTACGCTGGTGTTCTTGCCGGCACTTTATGCACTCTGGTATCGGGTCAAGCCTGACGCCGGGGTGGATCCGAGGGCTGTGCCGTCGCTTGAGCACCAGCCGAGCGAGCAGCCTCTGTAAGCAGGGTGGGTTCCTATTCCCTAGTCGATCCGAATGACCACCTTGCCGACGTGTCCCGCATCGGCAAGGTAGTGAAAGGCCGCCTTCGCGTCGTCGAAAGCGAATACCTTGTCGATGACCGGCTTGATCCCCGCCATCTCAATGGCCCGCACCGCGGCGGCGAAGTCGCTCACCGATCCCGTGTTGTTGCCGAGGATCGATATCGTTTTCAGCTGGATGGGGAGCACGGGGATCGTCAGTTCCGCGCCGCCGACGAAACCGATGACGAAGATCGTGCCTGCGAAGGCGACGGCATTCATGGACCGGGGGAACGTGGCCGCACCGACGGATTCGATCACCAGGTCCGCACCCCTGCCATGGGTCAGTTCGAGCACGCGCTCGTCCCACGCGGGCGTGGTGGTGTAGTTGATGACCTCGTCGGCGCCGAGCGTCCGGGCTCGTTCCAGCTTGTCGTCGGACGACGACGTGATGATCACGCGAGCCCCGGCGGCCTTCGCTAACGGCAGCGCGAACAGGCTCACGCCACCGGTGCCAAGCAGGGCGACGGTCGAGCCCGGGCGCACGTGGCCTCTGACGAGGCCGTTCCAGGCCGTGGTCGCGGCGACGGGCAAGGTCGCGGCTTCTTCCCACGTCAGTCCATCCGGGATACGGACAAGCGACGACGCTGGGGCGACCGTGTATTGCGCGAGGGAACCCGGGACGGTGACGCCGCGAACGGCGTCGTGCGACGAAGGCTGAATCGGGCCGGCGAGCCACCGGGCCATCAGCGCGGGCGCGACACGATCGCCCACAGCCCAGCCTTCCACGCCATCGCCCAGCCCGGCGATTTCGCCGGCACCATCGGCCACGGGAATCCGTGGAAAGTGGTCGGGGCCGAAGTCGCCGCGGGCCACCGCGACGTCCAGGAAGTTGAGACTCGCGGCGCGTAGCCGGATGAGAACGTCGCCCGGGCCGGGCTGCGGTGTCGGCAGCTCGCTCGCGGTGAGGGAGTCGATGGAAGCGGATGTCAGCTGAAAGGCTCGCATGGCGGCGTCTCCGGGTTGGGGGATGCGATCAGTCTGAGGGATTCCCGGTGCGCGAAATCGGTGGTAGAAACAAGACATTCCTGCACCGGATGCAATAATGGACGCGCTCGAGGCCGACCAGCTACTCACCTTCCTTGCCGTGGTCGACACGGGGAGTTTCACGGCCGCCGCCCGCCGGCTGGAGCGGGATGCCTCCGTCGTATCGCGCCGTGTGGCTGCCCTCGAGGCACGTCTTGGCATTCGCCTGCTCGAGCGATCGACCCGGCGGGTAAGCGCGACCGAAGCGGGCATGCAATTTCGCGAGCGCGTGCGGCAGGCGATGGACCTGGTGCGGACGGCCGAGGACGAGGCGCGCGATTTCGCCGATGCGCCATCGGGGTTGCTGCGAGTCACCCTGGCACCGGCTTTCGGACGCATGTGGGTCGCGCCGCGACTCACGGAGTTTCTGGCGCTGCATCCCTCCGTGCGTATCGAGGCGAGCTTCAGCGACCGCTATGTCGACATGGTCGCGGAGGGCTTCGACGTGGCGGTGCGCATCGGCGAGATGAAAGACAGCCGACTGATCAGCCAGCGCGTCGCACCCGCCGGTCGGATGATCTGCGCTGCGCCATCGTACCTGGAGCGACGGCCGCCGTTGACGACGCCCGACGATCTGACCCGGCACGACTGCCTCGGTTTCACGCCGATGTTCACGCACCCCGTATGGCATCTGCAGCGCGGCCGCGAGGAACGGGCGGTGAAAGTGGCGGGACGTATCGAGTCGGACGACATACACGCCCTCGTCAGTGCCGCCGTCGCCGGGGCAGGCGTGCTGATGGCCGCCGACTGGCTCGTGGCGCATGAGCTTGCGGATGGACGTCTCGTCCCTGTACTCGACGGGTGGCGGGCGAAGGGCGAGACAGGCATCTATGTCATCCGTGCGTCGACGCGTCACGCACCGGCGAAGACCCGTGCCTTCGTCGAGTGGCTGGCGGAGGCGTTGGCGCCGGCCCCCTGGGGCTATCCACTCAGCCCGCCCTCGCCGTGACGCGGCCCGCGTGGCGTTCGCGCGTACGCCGCGCGATGGGCATGCCGATCAGCAAGGCGCCTGCCATGGCGATGCTCATGACAACCTGCGCCTCAATGATCGACACGTCGGTCGACTCGCCTGCCGTCGACATCACCGCCGCGAGGGCGAAGACGCCGGCGAGCGCGCCGCCCTGCCAGCCGAAGCGCAGCGTCAGGGCGAGCACCGGTAGCATCGCGCACAGACGAAGTGCCTGCAGCTCCGCGCCGTGCAGGTGCAGACGTTCCTGTATAAGCACTATCCCGATCCAGCCGGCCAGGCAAAGTGCGACGAGCGCGCTGGTGAGCGGGATGTTTCGCACGCGTCGCCAGGCACCGGACCGTCCCGCGTTGAACACATCCTTCAAGGCGAACAACGCCGGCACGACGGGGACCATTCCGCAGAAGTCACCCAGCAGATAGGCGTAGAAGGAGTCGCGCAGATAGATGGCCGGCGATGCGCCGCGGGAGGCGTCGATCGCCGCGCTGAGTCCGGCCGTATCGACCACGGCGCTGCCCAGTGCGCATGCCGCGGCTACCAGCAGGACGCTGGGAAGGTGGATTTCCCCGTCACGGAACGGAAACGGGCCCCGTCGCCTGGCCAGCATGACCAGCGGCATACAGACGATCATCAGGGGAATCCCGCCGAGAATGGCCCACTCCATGCCGAACCGTCCGGCGTTGATCGCGCATTTCTGAATGAGCGGCGCCCACTCGCCCACGATCAGGGCGGGCCAGTAGCGACGAGGAACCAGCAGGATCGCGGCGAGGCGGAGTCCGGCCATCAGATTCCACTGGCTGGATGGCGATATGTAACGGGCTATCTCATATACCGCGGCGTAGGCCGCCGCGACGGCAAGAAACGCACTGCCGGAGATCCACCTGGGTTCCGTGCTCAGGGCAGAGTGTGTCCGTGTGTGGCTCGCATTCGACATCCACGTAGTGTAACGAGCGGAGCGGCGGCTTCACAAAACGTCACGCCTTACCGATCGGACGCACTTCACGTTCCACGTATGTGCGGTGACGAGCAGCGCGCCGCCCATCAGGACGCCGCCGGTGTGCATCCACCCGTCGGCCCACGCGGCGAAGTACCACGCGGCAAACAAGGTCGCGATGCCGGCTGCGGCCAGCGCGGGCGGTCCGGCTCGCCGGTGCCGCTGCCATGCCCTGACCATGGCGAGCGTGCTGATAAGCGCGCCGGTCGCAATGAACCAAGGCTCCAGACTGATCAGCCGCAGCAGTGCCATGGCGAGCTCGCGGTGGGGCGATGCGAACGAATACAGCGCGAGGTAGAGCGACGGTACGGCGAACAGGACCAGGGGCAGGGCGAGGCAGTGGATAGCGCACCCGATCGCCCAGAAAGAGGCGAAACGATCGAGTGACGAGGAGGGCTGGCGCGACGCGATGCTTGTCATGTAACTTATGTTATAACATAACACTAAGAGGTGATGGCATGGCTGTGCGTTGGTGGTTGCTGCTGGGCAGCGTGCTTGTGACTGGCGCCGCTGGCGCGGAAGTCCGGCATGTGGGTGCGCACGTGCACGGACGGGCGACGGTCGATATCTCGATCGAGAACAACATGGTCGCCGCCGAGCTCAATCTGGCCGGGCACGACGCCGTCGGGTTCGAGCATCCGCCGGGCACACCGCCGGAGCGGGCGGCACTCGCTCGTGCGAAGGCGGTGTTGCAGTCGGGGCGTTGGCTGGAAGCGGCACGCGCCGCGGATTGCCACGTCGCCGAGGCACACGTCGACGCCCATGGTTTCGATGCCACGGACACCTCGGGCGCGCACGTCGACCTGCACGCCGACTATCGGCTGCTTTGCGCGCACCCGGACAAGCTCAACGCGCTCGATGTGCGACTGGTCGAAACGTTTCCTTCGCTGAAGACCGTCGTAGTCAACGTGCTGTCCGCGAACGGTAGTCACCAGCAGGTGCTCGACCCCGGCGTCGTACGGGTGGACGTGCAGCCATGATTCCTTACGGCGATGAGGCGCTGCTGCGGTGCAGAGGCCTGCGTTTCGCGTGGCCGTCTTCCGATACGGTGCTGATGCTGGACGATTTCCACGTCGCCTCCGGCGAGCGGCTGTTCCTGTGCGGGCCCAGCGGCAGTGGGAAAAGTACCTTGCTCGGGCTCATCGCAGGCGTCCTCTCGCCAGCCGCCGGTGAAGTGAATGTGCTGGGTACGCCCTTGTCGTCGCTGAGCGCCTCGGCGCGGGACCGCTTCCGTGCGGACCACCTCGGTTACATCTTTCAGCAGTTCAACCTGCTGCCCTTTCTGGATCCGGTCGAAAACGTACTGCTCGGGTGCGCGTGGTCGCCCGCGCGTACGGCACGCGCAGGCGATGCGCGTATCGAAGCGTCGCGACTGCTCGGCGCCCTTGGCCTCGATCGGCGCACCCTGTCGCGACGAAAAACCAGCGAGCTCAGCGTCGGACAACAACAGCGCGTGGCCGCCGCGCGTGCCCTCATCGGTGGCCCTGAACTGATCGTCGCCGACGAGCCGACCTCGGCGCTGGACATCGCCGCACGCGACAGCTTTTTGCAACTCCTTCTGGGCGAGTGCACGCGGCACGGCACCGGCGTGGTTTTCGTCAGCCATGACATGTCACTGGCGCGCCATTTCGATCGTGCCCTGGCGCTGGGCAACCTTCCTTCCCACCAGCTGGTCGCCTGATGAACGTCTTCAGCATCACGTTGAAAAGCCTGCGCCAGCGTCGCACCGGTGTCGCGCTGACCGTGATCACCATCGCCCTCAGTGTCTTTCTGCTGCTGGGCGTCGAGCGCGTCCGCACCGACGCGCGGCAGAGTTTCGCCAGTACCGTCTCCGGGACCGACCTGCTCGTCGGCGCACGCTCCGGTCCCGTGAATCTGCTGCTCTATGCGGTATTTCATGTGGGGGAGGCGACGAACAACATCACGTGGAAGACCTATCAGGACATCCGTGCGATGCCTGAAGTGGCCTGGACCGTGCCGCTGTCGCTGGGCGATTCGCACCGCGGTTTCCGGGTCACGGGCACGACCTCCGATTTTTTCCTGCACTACCGCTATGGGGCACGCAAGCCGCTGGCATTCGCGGCCGGACATGCCTTTTCCGACCTTTATGACGCGGTGATCGGCGCGGAGGTCGCGCGTCGTCTGCACTATGGTGTTGGAGACACCATCGTCCTCGCCCACGGGCTGGGCGGCCCCGCAACGGCGCTACATTCGGACAAGCCGTTTCGTATCTCGGGCGTACTGGCGCCGACGGGCACACCGGTCGATGCGACGATCGCGGTGAGTCTGGAGGCGATCGAGGCCATTCACGTGGACTGGCGCTCCGGTGTCCGTCTGCCGGGAATGACGTCCAGCGCCGATCAGGCGCGACACAGGGACCTGACGCCCAAGGCGATCACCGCCTGCCTGGTCGGGCTGCGTTCGCGCCTGTCGGCCTTCGCCGTGCAGCGTGCGCTGAACGAATATCCCGACGAGGCGCTGCTCGCGGTGCTGCCGGGCGTCGCGCTGGGCGAGCTGTGGCACTTGCTGGGTACCGCTGAGAATGCCCTGCGCGTCGTCAGCGCGATGGTGGTGCTGGTCGGCATCTCGGGCATGTTGACGGCGTTGCTGGCGATGCTCAACGAACGACGTCGTGAAATGGCGGTACTGCGCGCGGTGGGGGCATCCACACGCACGGTCTTCGCGTTGCTGGTCGCGGAGAGCACCTTGCTGACTCTTATCGGCATGGTCGCGGGCGGGGTCCTGCTGTTTGCGGTGACACTGCTGGCGCACGATTATCTGCTGGCGAACGCGGGCATCGTGCTTAATGCCACGCCCTCGGCGCAGGAAGGGTGGTTGCTGCTGAGCGTGCTGGTGCTCGGTTCGTTGTCGGGATGCATTCCGGGATGGATCGCGTATCGACGTTCCCTGGCCGATGGCCTGCAGGTGCGCCTGTGATCGCGCGCCTGTGCTGTCTCGCCTTTGCCGTGTGCGTTGCGGGGTGTGCTCGCGACGGTACTGACGACACCGCGGCGCAGGGCCCGGCGACGGCGGCGACATCCGAGCTCGCGCGTGCGCAGGCGGCTGCCGATGAAGGTCGCGCGCGACGAGCCAGAGCGGGTGCTGACGGTATCGCTGCGGCGAATGCTTTCGCGGCGTCGCGTGGCAACGCGGCCGTGGCCGCAGCACCCGCCGCACCCTTGCTCGGCCTGCCCGACGAAAACGGGTTCGCCGATCTCGACTGGAGCCGGATGGTGCCACCGGAAGATTTCAAGGCGCTGGAGGACGCACCTCCGGTGCTGCACGTCGGTAATCAGCGCATGAAGCAGGTCGGTACCTTGCATACCGTAGCCGCGCTCGACGGCAGGAAGATCCGCTTGCCCGGCTATGTCGTGCCACTGGAGACGGATGACGACGGCAGGATGACCGAGTTCTTCTTCGTGCCGTTTTACGGCGCGTGTATCCACGTCCCCCCGCCGCCACCGAACATGCTGGTGCACGTGCGCCTGGCGAAGGGCATCGATACGCCGAGCCTGTACGACCCGGTGACGCTGAAGGGCGTGATGCACACCCAGGTGACCGAGAACGCGATGGCCGCTTCCGCGTACGCGATGGACGGCGCCACCATCGAGCCGTATCGCAACGATGACGAAGAGCGCCTGAGGCGTGCGTTCGAATGAAGGTGCCATGGGCGGGACGACCGCGGGTGTGGATGCTTGTCGCGGGTATCGTGACGGCGGCGCTGGTGGCGTTGCTTTCGATCGCGGGACCGCCCGACATGCCGCCGGCAAGGCGGCAGGCGGTTGGGAAGACCGCCTCCGCGACCACGAACGCGACGGCACGGGTGGTCGCTGTAAGTGCCCAGGGCAGCGGCACGGACCGGCTCGGTCCACTCCTGCGGGCGAACGAGGCGTTCGCTCAGGACACGGTCTTCCTCGTAGCCGCCTCCGTGCGTGCCCGCTGCGACCCTGCCCACGCGCATGACCTCGCCGCCATGGCGGCGCAAGCCCGGCTGCCGATGCTGGCGGGAGTGACCGAGGCGATCGGCGAGCAGACCGATATGCGTGATTATCTGCTGGCCGCCGTGCGCGACGTCGCACAGCGCGCACCCTGCTCAGGACCCTTCGATATGAGCGTCGGTGACTTTGTGCAGCGGGTCGACGTGGTCCGCTACGCGGCGGCTTTTCCGGACAGTTACTTCGATCCCGCGATGACCGCGACGCCGCAAGAATTCGCGGGGCGGTCTCTCGCTGACCGCGCACACGACGAATGTGGCAAGGTGGCTTACGCGGTGCTGCCGCTCGATGCGCCCCGTGCATGGCAATGCGCGGGGCTTCGGGCCCAGGGACGAACGCGGGTGAGGGCCCTTTGCCAGCAGATCGGCGAGGCCGACACCGCCGCCGTACAGATCCGGGAGGCTGTCGGACGCATGCCCCCCACGTGCCAGTAAGTCAATGCCCAACCAGGAATCGCCTTGAAAGCCATCACGACGCTCCGTTACTCCCTGCTGGTCACCGCCTTGTCCACCGTCATCGCCACCTCGACCTTCGCCGGCGATGCTCCGCCGCCCTCCAGGGGCACGTATCCGGCATTGCCCAGCGAAACGCCGGCCGACTTCAAGCCGACGTACGACGGTTTCGACTACGAGACGCGCGACGTGATGATCCCCATGCGTGACGGGGTCAAGTTGCACACGGTGATCCTGGTGCCCAAGGGCGCGAAGAACGCGGGTATCCTGTTCACACGCACGCCCTACGACGCGTCCGAAATGACCAGCGCGGTCGAGAGCGGTCACCTCGGCGTCGCGGTCAGTCACGACGACGACGCCAGCGATGTGCTCGTGCAGGACGGTTACATCCGCGTCGCGCAGGACATTCGCGGCAAGTACGGTTCGGAAGGCGATTACGTGATGAATCGTCCGCTGCGCGGGCCGCAGAACCCGACTCCGGTCGACGATTCCACCGATGCCTACGACACCATCGACTGGCTGGTGAAACACGTGCCGGAGAGCAACGGCCGTGTGGCGATTCTCGGCATTTCATACGACGGCTTCGAACCGCTGATGGCGCTCGTGCATCCGCATCCCGCCCTGAAGGCGGCCGTGCCGATGAACCCGATGGTCGATGGCTGGATGGGCGACGACTGGTTCCATCACGGCGCGTTCCGTCAGCAGAACCTCGAATACATCTACGAGCAGACCGCCTCGCGCAAGAACACGCACAAGTGGTGGAACAACTACGCGGACGACTACCAGTTCTTCCTGGAAGGCGTGTCGGCCGGCGCGATCGCGAAGCGCTACGGGATGGAACAGCTGGGCTTCTGGAACAAGGTGGCGCAGCATCCGGCCTACGATGCGTTCTGGTCCGATCAGGCGGTGGACAAGGCGCTGGCCCGCGAACCCGTCAAGGTGCCGACGATGCTGGTGGCGAGCCTGTGGGATCAGGAAGACATCTACGGTGCCTTTGCCGTTTACAAGGCGATGAAGCCGCACGACGACGCGCACAAGCTCTTCCTCGTGGCGGGCCCATGGTTCCACGGCCAGGAAGTCCGCGACGGCAGCAGTCTTGGCGCAGTCCGCTTCGGCACGGACACCGGGCTCTACTTCCGCCAGAAGATCCTCCGTCCGTTCCTCGCGCACTACCTGAAAGACGCGCCGGCCACGACAGCGCCGGTCAACGCGTATGTCACCGGCGAGAACCGTTGGGAGACCGGTCCGGCATGGCCGATGGACGCGACGGGCGGTGCACGGCCGACGCGGCTCGTGCCTGGTCCGGATGGCACCCTGGCGCTGGGCGCAGCGGCGGGAGAGCCGTCCGCTACGGCGCAATACGTTTCCGATCCGGCACATCCGGTGCCGTACCGTCCGCGTCCGGTCGGTCCGATGTCGGGTACGGGCTGGCAGCACTGGCTGACCAGCGACCAGCGCGAGGCGGCATCGCGCCCCGATGTGCTGACCTTCACGACCCCGGTGCTTACCGCGCCGGTCCGCATCAGCGGCGAGCCGAACGTTCACCTCGTGGCCAGCACCAGCGGTACGGACAGCGACTGGGTGGTGAAGCTGATCGATGTCTATCCCGATCAGGTCGCCGAGCAGCCGGAGATGGGCGGCTACGAACTCGGGATCGCGATGGATATCTTCCGCGGCCGTTATCGGGAAGGCTTCACCGTCGGCAAGCCGATTACTCCCAACGTGCCGCTGGCGTATGACTTCCGTCTGCCGAACGCCAACCACGTGTTCGAGCCCGGCCACCGGATCATGATCCAGGTACAGTCCAGCTGGTTCCCCCTGTACGACCGCAATCCGCAGACCTTCGTACCCAACATCCTGTTCGCGCAGCCGGCGGACTTCCAGCCGGCGACGCAGAAGCTGTCGCTGGGTGGGCCGGACGGCACGTATATCGAGTTGCCTGTCACGGGTTCCTGACGCGGTTGACCCGGGGGAGGGACGCCCCTAATCTCGATGCCTTACGGAGATGGCATGCCTCCGCGAACCGCCCCATCGGGGCTGATGATGCCTACATGTCCTGGGTTGCCCGGGGCTGTAGGCATGTGCCTTACGCCCTTGCGTCCCAGGTGATTTTCATTCGTCTGGATGAGCGCATGCGCGGTTTTCGGTCCCTCGAGCAGTGGGAACTGCTTCCCTACATCGGCAAATGGTTGCTGATCGCTTCGTTCGTCGCGGTTCTCGCGGGAACCGCGTCCGCCTGGTTTCTGATCGCACTGGCGTGGGCGACGCGGACGCGTGAGATCACGCCGTGGCTGCCGGCGTTGCTGCCGGTCGCGGGCTTCGTGATTGGCTGGGTGTACTTTCGGCTGGGCAAGCCGGTGGAAGCAGGCAATAACCTGCTTATCGACGAGATCCACGACCCGCGAAAGGTCGTGCCTTTGCGCATGGTGCCTCTGGTCTTTGCCGGCACCATCGCCTCGCATCTGTTCGGTGCATCGGTCGGGCGTGAAGGCACGGCGGTGCAGATGGGCGGTGCGCTCGCCGATCAGTTGACTGGCGTGCTCCGCCTGCGGCACGAGGATCGGCGTGTCTTGCTGATGGCCGGCATGAGTGCGGGATTCGCGGCGGTCTTCGGTACGCCGCTGGCGGGTGCGTTGTTCGGCCTGGAGGTTCTGGCGATCGGCAAGCTGCGCTATGACGCGCTGTTGCCCTGCATGATCGCGGGCATCGTCGCCGATCGCGTGTGCGTCGCGTGGGGAGTGCATCATACGGCGTACGTGGTCGGCGCCGTGGCGCCATTGAACGTCTGGACCGTGCTCTCCGTCCTCGTGGCGGGGCTCGTCTTCGGCGTCGTTGGCATGCTGTTCGCCACCGCGACACATCGCTTCGGTGCGCTGGTGAAGTCGTTGATCGCGTATCCGCCCTTGCGCCCTTTCTTTGGCGGCATCGTCATTGCGGTATCCGTGTACCTGCTGCACACCGAGGCCTACATAGGGCTCGGCATTCCGACCATCGTGGCCGCGTTCGATCACCCGCTGCCCTGGTGGGACAGTGTCAGCAAGTTCGGCTACACCGTGTTCTCGTTAGGCACCGGCTTCAAGGGTGGCGAGGTCACGCCGCTGTTCTTCATCGGCGCCACGCTTGGCAACAGCCTGGCACCTTTGCTGCACCTCCCGTTCGCCATGCTGGCGGGACTGGGTTTCGTCGCCGTATTCGCCGGCGCGGCCAATACGCCGCTGGCGACCACCGTGATGGCGATCGAGCTCTTCGGTCCGCAGATCGCTCCGTTCGCCGCGCTGGCGTGCGTGGCGGCGTATCTGTTTTCAGGCCATACCGGGATTTATCATGCGCAGCGGCTGGGCCGTTCCAAATACCCACGCCGGTTGCCGGAAGATCTGCGCCTGGGTGACGTGGCCGAGTGGCGTCGACGCAACCGCTGAGCGCGCTCGGAAACGGGGCGGCCTGAGCCGCCCCGTCACGTTACGGATTGCTCGCGTTGATGAAGCCGGGATTGGCGGCGATGAAGTTAGCCACCGCCTGGATGTCGAAGCTTCCCCAGCCGGTCGCCAGGTCGTAGCCCTTGGTGGCGGAATAGCCTCCGTTGGTGCCGCTGGCGACGTCGTGCAACGGCAGCGGGGTGGTGGTCGATCTGGCATAGGCGTAGATCGCCGGCGGCGCAAAGCCGATGGCGTTTGCGTTCGCGCTTTCGAGGCGTGCCCACGATCCGCTGAACAGCGGCGCGGCCAGACTCGTGCCACCGTTGGCGTAATAGCCGGACGTGCCCACACCCGAGGTCGAACTCTTGGTCAGGTAGAAGATGATGGGCGAGTTGTCCCAGTCCGCATCGAACGCAAGGTCAGGCACCTGGCGGTGCGCACCCGTCTGCCAGGATGGCGTCGCTTCCGCGGTGCTGGTTCCGCCGCCGCTGTACGGCCAGCTGGTTTCCGACACGTAGTTGTCGGAGGTGTCGGTGTTGAGCGTCGTGCCACCGATCGCGGCAACGTACGGTGAGCTCGCAGGGTAAGACACGCTCAGGATGGTCTTGCTGCCGTAGGCACCGTTTTCGCTGGCGTTGCAGGGATACGAGCCGTTATCGCCCGACGACGCGACGAATGTCTGACCCTGCGAGACACCGAGCTGGAAGACGGAATCCGCGAAGCCCTTGGTGGTGCTGCCGCATTCCGCCGCACCCCACGACATGTTGAGCACCTTGGCGGTGTTGTCGCTGACCGCGCGGTTGAGCGCCTTGAGGATCGCCGAGTTGGAGTTGGTGCCCGACGTGTAGAAGGTCAGGCTTTTGACGCCGCCGCTCACGCCGGTGATCGCCTGAGCGTCCATGGCCCATTCCACCTGGCCCGAATCATCGCTGCTCGACGCGGTGGCGACGATGGAACTGGGGACGGCGGGAAGGCCCTTGTCCGAGATGAAGTGGGCGAGGTCGGCCTGCGCGTTGGTCATGCTGCCCCAGCCGATGACGGCGGCCGCGGTTTTGCTGGCGCGGGCCACGGTGCCCGCGTGATAGACCGTCGCGAATTCCTGTGGGTAGTACCCATGGCCGCCACTGGATGTGGTCACGTACGCCGGTTTCAGCTGCGCGGCCGGCAAGGAATAGGTCTGCATCTTCCGGGTGGTGTCGAGGCCGACCACCTGGTCGATCTGGCTCAGTTCCGCCGGTACCTGCACGGCGCTGTCGTTGGCGATGCCGTTCACGCCTTGCACGTTGAAGCGAGCGATCGTCGTACGGAAGGCGGAACGTGCCTTGCCCACGTCACCATCGGCGGTGACGATCAGGCGGTTCGGTGCGATTTCGACGTTGGTGAAACCCTGTTTTTTGAGGTACGCCGCGACCGCTTCAGCCTGCTCGGCGGTGGGGGAGAAGGTGGCCTCACTCTGCTCCTTCGTCAGGAAGCGGTGGTAAACGAGGCTGTTGGGTCGGAACAGTTCACGCGTGTAGTTGTTCAAGGCGTCGGGATCGCGCACCTTGAGCGACACCGCGATCGATACGGTCTGGCCGTCTTCGGCGTAACCCTGGAACTGTGCGGCACCGGAGTGGAACGCCTCGGTGCGGGTGGATGCCCATGCCTGCGTCGACGAATCCGTCGCGCTTGCCGCGAATGGAACACTCAAAGCCAGTATCAGTGAAGTGGCAAGCAAACGACGCTCGCCATGATGCTTTGCACGCTGCCCGTGGTTCTGCATGTTGGTCCCTCTGGATGACTGGGCGGCTGAATCCCCCTGTAGCCATCGGACGCGCCGCAGTATCGTCCGCTGGCGTTTCCTCCTGTGTATGAACTCTGTCTTCGGATCGTCACATGCGTCGTCCGTGCGGAATTGCGTACGACGTCCCATTTTCGGGGTACTTTGTTCGAAATATCTTGCGCTGTTGTCGATCGTCTTTAGCCGACGGCATCACACCTCGCCGGTGTCAGCGCGCCTTGCCGGACTTCTGTGCCCGCATGACGTCCCGATAATCCGGCGCCTTGACCGTCTTCGAATCGAGCGATGTACGGTAGTTTCCCTGCATCACGAGCGACACATCGCCGAGGCCGCCATCGTGCGCCGTGCTCCATGACGCGATGGCGATGGTGTTTTCGCCGCGCTGGTTGAGCAGCCCGGAGGGCAGTTCGAATTCCGTCTGCGGACCTACGTCGCTGATGTAGCGCCCGATCTGCCAGCCGTTGATGAAGACGACGGCACGGTAGTGATGCGGCGCGATATCGTGGATGCGCAGGGCGATCGGTACGTCCTGATCGGAGGGGAGATCGAGCCGGAACGAGGTCCGGTACCAGTCGACGCCAGGTTTATCGGTGCTCGCTGGCAGTGTCGTCCTGGCCCATTGACCATCAGGGAATCCGGGCAATTGCCAGCCCATCCGCTCGCCGTAAAGGCCCCCCGCGTTGAATGGACCGCGCACGGGGTCGGGCAGGGTTTCGCCACCGACGTTGCCCTGAATCTTCCAGTGGATGTCGTCCGCAGGCCCGGCGAAGGTCGCCGAGATCAGGCCGCGCGGCTCGCGGAACGTGCCGCTGCGTTCTTCCTGGAGATGCCCCTGGTTGTCGACCAGCACGGCAAGCACGTTGTCTCCGTCCTTCCTGAGCCAGTCGGGATCGATGGCGAACTGCTGTGCGCCACTGGGGTTGTTGCCAAGGAAATGCCCATTGAGCCAGGCGGTGAAGACGCCGCGGTTACCCAGGTGAACACCCATGCTGGCGGACAAACGGATGGCGGTTTCTTTCCCGGTAGCTCGGAAATGGCCGCGGTACCACACGTTGCCGTGATGGAAACCGTACGCGTCGCTGTCGAGGATCGGCAGCGTGTGCGCCCAGTAAGGATTGGGCGAGCTGGTGCGATCGGTGGGAAGCCAGTCGGCATCGTCGAACCCGGGATCGATCTCCGGCCAACCGTTCGAGACATGCCACGTGGTCAGTGCCGGCAGCGTCACGGGTGCCGGGCCATCGAGGTGGCCGAGCAGGCTGCCCGATGGTGTCGTGGTTACCGGAACCGTTTTGCCGTTCCACGACAGGCCGCGAGTGGTCGCCGGCGCGAACAATTCGACGTCGCCCGCCTTTTCCGTATCACCCTTGAGATCGACACGGTCGCCTTCGGCCCTGGCATGGCGAACCAGATAGGAGCCACGCACGAGAACGGGGCCATCCTTCGTATCTGCCTGCCAGAAGCGTTTCGCCGCATCGTTGTCGCCGATCAGGAGCAGCAGCGGTCTGTCGCCATCTTTTATGAGCACGCGGGCAAGATCGTCATGCCGATAGTTGAGCCGGAGCGTGTGCGTTGCAGGGTCCCAATGCGTGGCGACCTTGCCCGTCATGACCTCGCTGTTCGGCTCCGAGGCGTAGCGCAGGACGGTTTCGCCGTCTTCATCGTGACGACCGTAGAGCAGCGCGATGTCACGATCGCCGATGGTCAGGTCGGTCATCAGTTCGGAGGTGGAGTAGGCCAGATCCTGGCGACCGAACCGATAGTTGGCCAGCAAGATCTTCGAATCCCGGCCATCGATATGGATGGCCGTTCCCGCTTGCTGGGGAATCGTTGTCTCGTGGGCGCCCGATGGATCGGTGGCGATCGTCAGGTGAGTGGCGTCGTTCGTGGTGTCCTGCGGCTCGGCGTGTCGCAGGATGTAAAAGCGTGTGCCGTCGTCGGGATTGATCCGCGCCACGACCTTCAGTCGCGGATTGGTCGGCACATGGGTGCCGGTGGCATCGGTCCGTGCCAGCGGTGCGACGGCACGCGTCATGAAGCCAAGGAGCTTCTGCTGGTCGTACTTACTCGTCAGCTGGCGACTTGCCGTGATCGCCGCGCCGTAGTCGTACGACGTATACACGCCCGGTGACGACAACCAGCCCCAGTTGGTCCCGCCATAGGTCATGTAGAAGTTCTGCATCGTCGAGCCGGCGGCCATCATCGACTCGTAGAACACGCGCTCGAAGGCGGGGCCAGTGAACTTCCGGCAGGCTTCGTAGCCCGGTCCGCCCCAGGTATCGAACGCGCCGCCCTGATACTCGGGGAAGAACAGCGGCGCATGCTTCAGCTCACGGCGCTCCTCGCTGAAGTCGTAGATGCCGTTCCAGCGGTCGGGACGTGTGCAGTCGAAATCGAGCGGGTACGAATCCTGGCCGGGGATGTCCGTGGCGCCCAGACCCTCGACGAAATTGCCGTTGTGGTTGCCGGTGAGCGGCACGGTGATGCCATCGGCGCGCGCCTCGTCTTCGAGGTTTTGCATATAACGGCGGGTATCGGGGTTCTCGTCATACAGCTCGTTCTCGACCTGGTAGAGCAGCACCGTCCCGCGGCCGTCGGTCATCTGATGCCGCGCGACGATGCGATCGATCTGCGTCATCCACTCGCGGTACGCCGCGGTGTATTCCGGCGATGTGGTGCGCGGTTTGCCGGCGGTGGTCACGAGCCGGGCGGGGAATCCACCGGCGTCGGTTTCGGCGTTGATGTACGGGCCCGGGCGCGCGATGACGTAGATACCGACGTCGCGGGCCATGTCGAGCAGGCGGTCGACGTCGCGGATGCCGCTGAAGTCATAAACCCCACGCTCAGGCGAGTGGTAGCCCCAGTGGAAGTAGATTTCGACCGCGTTGAAGCCCGCGGCCTTCATCTTCTGCAGGACATCGAGCCAGAGATCGGGCGAGGGCAGGCGCCAGTAGTGAAAGGAGCCCGACCATAGATAGGTAGGCTTGCCGTCGATGATGAGGGAGTAGCGGTCGTAGGTGACCGTGTGCCCGGGCGGCGCGTCGACCCCGAGGCCGGGCAGCGGATTCAGCGCGCCGAGGGTAAGCGCCGCGAGGCTGAGCATCCGCGATACACGGCGGCCGTAACGGCCACGGACAGTACTCATCCCCACCTCCAGTCGACCACGGCGCCCGATGCGGCATCGGGCAGAGCGTGGGGCAAACTGGGTATTTATGCAAGTTTGGGCGATCTGACTCCTGCCGATCGGCGCTGCGTCGCGCGCCCATGGGAGTACACCCCATGACCACCTGGCGCTCGACGGCGGAAGCGCGACCTTGCATATTTACGTGCAGACCATCCGGCGCGTGCCGCCCGGCCAATAATTCATTTCGACAGGAATCAGTAGGGATGTTTGGATTTTTCAGGAAGCGCAAAAAGGCCGCTGAGGCGCCCGCTGCGGCGCCGGCCAATGACGGGCGCATGGTTTCCTTCGTCGACACATACGGCCGCTCCTATCAGATTCCGTTCGAGCAATGGCGTCGGGAGGTACTGCAGCCGAACCTCCAGTCCAAGTGGGACGAGCCGGACGCGCTTTACTCGCTCGTCATCTCGGCTCTTGGCGACGATCTCGCATCCGACGTCGACGCAGCCAGTGCGCATCTGCTCGAGATCGATCCAATAATCGAGCGCGGCTTCGTTACGCGGGCGATCGTCCAGTTGAAGCTGGGGCGCACACGGGATGCGAAAGGTACGCTGCGCAAGGCGATCGACAAGGTCGGTGAGACGCCGACGCTGCTGACCAATCTCGCGAAGGTGGCCAGCGCGGAGGGTAACGACACCGAGGCCATGGCGATCCTCGACCGCTCGCTGCAGCTCGATCCCAATCAGGACAACGGCCTTGGCTGGCGCGTCGCTGAACGGACCGAAGTTGCGGGCCCCGAAGCAGCGGACGCTTTCCTGCGGGCGCTGGCCGAGCGCGACGATGCGTTCCGGCCGCAGTTGCTGCTGGGTCAGACAGCGATCCAGGCCGGCCTGCGCGACGACGGGCTTGCATGGTTCGACCGGGCACTGGCGAAGGCTCCGCACGGGACGGACGTGATGCTCGCCGTCACCGGTACGCTGGGCCAGCACGGCCTGCTCAACGATCTCGTGACGCGCGTGGCACCCTTATTCGATCCACAGCGCGATGACGTCCGGGTGGGTTTCAACTTGTTGCAAGCCTATGTCGAACTCGGCGACGCGGAACGGGGTCAGCTCCTGCTCGGCAAGCTTTTCGCGCTGGGTCAGCCGGCGTATGCCCAGAACCTCCAGCACTTCGCGCAGGCATTCGACGAGATGACGGTGGAACCGTCGAAGCCACTCGATCACACCCCGGAGATTTCGCTCCTCCAGATGGTGCAGCCGCCCTGGCTGCTCGATATGCACGGCATGGAGTGGGCCGCGCCGCCGCGCTCCGGCGATGGTCCGCGCATCGTCTTGCTACCCCTGGCGGCCGTGGACGATGCGGCAGGCGGTGTGGCTCGCAGCGGGCGCGAGGACGACCGGGGGCGGCTGTCGCGCGCACTGCCGCTCCTGCTGCTCGAGCAGTTGGTCTATTGCAGCGATCTGAGGGTCGCCATGAATCTCCCGGTGGCCGATCAGCACAATTTCGTCCTGTTCGGGCAACCTTTGTCGGACGATGAGCTCGACTATCTCGGCCAGGATTTCGACCTGGCGGTCGAGGGTGAGGTCAGCGCAGGGCAGGACGGTTTCCATGTCGTCTGCCGCCTGCGTCGTCTGAGCGACCGCGTCACGTTGAAACGGGTGGAACGGCGGTTCAATGAACGCGAGGTCGGCAACGCGCTGGTCGTATTGTCGGGTGAGTTGCTCGCCTCCCTAGCCGAAGCGACAGGCGCGATCGTCGAGCCCCGGGTCCCGATGTATGCGCTGCCCGGTACCGACGTCAACGAATACGTCAGCGGTCTGGCGCAGTACCTCGCACTGACCCTCGCCAGTGTGGCGAAAGCGCGCGAGACGCTGTTTGGCGAGCGCAACATCTACGGCTGGCTGCAAACGCTTGCGGTTTCAGTGCCTGACAGCGAGCCGGCGCAGTTCATGTATTTCACCGCACTGGGCAAGGGCCGCCGGATGGGCTCCCCGCTGGTCGACGAGTTTGAAAAGCCGGCCGTGCAACGTATGCGCGAGCTGGTTCAGGCGGGGCGCTTCTCGACCCGGCTGCTTCCACTGCTGGCCGCGGTGTACCCGAACAACGCCGAGCTGGGCGACCTGCTGGCTTCCGCCAAGCCCACAGGTGACGAAGCCTATGCGGCGTGGTGCGCGCGCGTGGCCGCGGCGTTTCCGGTGGAAGCGGTACCTCCCTCGCGCGAGTGATCTCCGCAAGGGCGTCACCACGACGCATGAGGCCGGCGATACGAAGGTGAGCACGCTTCACTTTTCTACCGATCATGCATATTCGGACCGACGTGAAGAGCTGTCGCATGCGCTGTCGAAGTGGCTTGCAGCGTTGCAGTGAGCGCGCGGCGCCGTCATGGCTGACGGCTGGGTGTGCATCGGTTTTTTTGCACTACAGCACACGCGGCCGGTCACGATATTCGGCTAGTCTTGGCACTCCCATCAACGCTCGACAAGGAATTCATATGCGCTCGATATACAACCGTACCCTCCTGTCTGTCGCCCTGGTCATCGGCTGCGGTACGGCCGCTGCGAGCACGCCGTCTTCCACGGCGGTCGGCCTCGGTCAGTCCTGGCCGAATACGACGGACGTCAGTGCAAGTTCGCAGTATCACGTTTACCTCTTTGACCGTGCGGGCGTTCGTTATGTGCAGGTCAACGACGCGGCCGGTACGGTGCGTGGGGCGATTGCCGTTGTGGACGGCGAAACGCTCGATCTGCCCATCGGTGTGGATGCGTCACGCTGGAAGAGGGTGAGCGAGACGGCGGCGATCCCCGCTGAAAGTACGTCCGTGTACAGCGATGATGCGATGAAGGTGGTCGTGGCTCCGCAGCCTGATGGTGCCGCTTCACTGCTCCTCGTCACGGAGTGCAACGATCCGACGAAGTGCTCTATCCGCGGCCCCTGAGCCACGCGTCAGAAACGTTTTACCCGGACGCCTTGCTGTTCCAAAGCGGGCGTCCGGGCTTTCCACAACAACATGGCGGTCAGCGATGACGCCAGTAACGCCTGTATGACGAGTGCGCCCTCATCAAGCTGTCCCGTCGCCGTAAGCGCCAGGGCCATGCTGGCCGCCATGCCTCCCAGAGCGGTTCCATGCCATCCATGTCGGGATGCCAGCCCGACCATCGGCCAGAGCAGGGCGAGACGGGTTATCTGCCGAATGCTTTCATTGTCCGTCACGATCGCAAGACAGGTCAGCACCACGAGAGCGGGAACTACCCAGGCGAGCATGTCGCGAGCCAGGGTGCTTCGCCAGATCAGATTGACCCGGAGAGGTTGCGGGAGTGCCCGGTAGCGTTCCTGCAGCGCAAGAATGACGGGAGTCAATGTGAGCGCGCCCAGATAGGCGCCCAGAAGGTAGCCGAAGAAGAACGGCGTGGGCGACGTGACAGACCACTTTTCCGGCGTGTGTGCCAGGGCGGCGACCAGTGCGAGTGTCGTGATGGTGGCCGTGATCAGCGCGGCGCTGACGGTCGCGCCGATGATGACCGGCATGCTTATGCGACCACTGGCATCGTGCAGAGCCCAGCGCTTACGGAGAGGTTTGAGTAACGGCCACCACAGAACAACCGTCGGAACGGAAACGAGGATCGCCCACAGCATCCCGAACTGATTTGCACAGAATGCAGCGGTCTCGACAAGCGGAACGGCCTCGCCTATGGCCAGCGCCGGCCAGAAGCGGGAAGGTAACAGCAGCATGCAGGCCAGCCGCAGCCCCGTGGTGAGCAGGAACTGCTGAAACGAAAGGTAATAGGCGATCTCGTAGACCGCTTCGTACGCTGCGGCCACCGCAACGTATTGACCCCATCTGTACCAGACCTCGCTGGTCCTGTGACTTAGTGCCGTGCTTCCGTTCACGCCCCTGCTCCTTGTCCGAGTTATGAGAATTTCGGCGAGGATGACACGATCGAAAAGCGGGAAGGGGACAGGAAGCTTGACGGATTTGGCGTATGGGCCACTCTTGCCGAAATTGCGTGTTGCTGTTTCGCGGCAATTACTTAAGAAGTAAACGCGTCATCGCAATGTCACGTGACCGGCGCGGACGTCCATACGTGCGCTCGCGCGGCAGGGTTCGCGTAAGGTTAGTCACTGCCATCGCGCAGGCGAATCTGACAGACGCCCGCTGTGTGTTGAGGCAAATTTTCCAGGTGCGCCACGCGGCAAAAATCGTCGGCGTGCGCCTTGGCGACCTCTTATTGTCAGTTGACAATCAGGGGTCGGGAGCCTAATTTACATGGGAGCGCGGAGTGCCACGGAATACGCACAGCAAGCGGCAAGTCGAAGACGCCTTGCGATATGCCGAGAGCAACGGTTGGCGAGTCGACAGTCAGCGATCGCACTGGGGGGTGATGTACTGCCCAGCCAACAATCGGTTGTGCGCCTGTGGCGAATTCTGCATGACGAGCATCGCGGGTACTCCCCAAAATCCCGAGACGCACGCGAGAAAGCTGCGACGTATCGTAGATCGCTGCCTGGCGGCGCAAGCGGCTCGCCATGAGCGCGGCGCCTTCTAGCGATGGACTGCATTGAGGACAGAGCAGACATGCCTGAGTTCAACTTCGTACTGAAATTCGCTTTCGATCATCCGGACACCGACCCAGCGAACTACGTGCAGGTGCTGGAAGAAAGTGGCTGCGACGACGCAGTCGTAGGCATTGGTAAGCTCGGACGCATCGCACTCGACTTCGGGCGAGAAGCGGCAACGGCGGAGGAGGCGCTTTATAGCGCTGTCGCAGATGTACGCCGCGCCATTCCGGGAATTCATCTGGTAGAGGCGGCGCCGGATCTCGTTGGTCTGACGGAGATCGCCGCGCTGTTGGGCCAGACGCGACAGAACGCGAGGCGCATTCTGCAGACGGACGAAGCGTTCCCGCGTGCTGTGCACGAAGGGATTTCAGCGCTCTTCCATCTTGCAGACGTCTATCGATGGATGGATGAAAGGGGAAAGCGGGTCGATACCGAAAGCCGAGCCGTCGCACTCGCCAGCCAGACGCTGAATACCGCGCGCGACATCGGAGCGCTGTCGCCACATCAGGCTGCTCTGGCTCAGGGTTCGTGGCTGGAAGCTATCGCGCGCTAGGCGGATTGCGAAAGTTCGCTGTCGGTGGCCACCAGACGATCGTGGCGGCCACCGTTGTCTTGAGCGCTTCGTGAGGACGTCAGCGCGTAGAGTCGCGCTTCAGCGGATATCGAGTGGTGCGAAACCCTTCACCAGATCGTCGATCGCCTTGATCTGCGCCAGGAAGGGCTCCAGCGCCGTGAGCGGCAGGGCGCTGGGACCGTCGCAACGCGCATGGTCCGGATCGGCGTGTGCTTCCAGGAACAGGCCACCGATGCCAACGGCCATGCCCGCCCGGGCCAGCTCCACCACCTGACGGCGACGTCCGCCACTGGCTTCGCTGCCGGCGTCACGGCGCTGCAGACTATGGGTGACGTCGAAGATGGCCGGGTAGCCTCCGGTCGATTCGATCATCTCGCGGAAACCGAGCATGTCCACCACGAGGTTGTCGTAACCGAATTGCGCGCCGCGCTCGCAGAGGATGATGCGTTCGTTACCCGCCTCCACGATCTTGCCGGTCACGTGTTTCATCTGCGTGGGGCTCATGAACTGCGGCTTCTTGATGTTCACCGCCCGACCGGTCTTCGCGATGGCCACGACCAGATCGGTCTGGCGGGCGAGGAACGCGGGGATCTGCAACACATCGACCACTTCGGCGACAACGGACGCCTGGGCCACTTCGTGCACATCGGTGATCACCGGTACGCCGAACTCGCTCTTTACCCGTTCGAAGATCCGCAGGCCTTCTTCCAGTCCGACGCCACGATACGAATGGATCGACGAGCGGTTCGCCTTGTCGAAGCTGGCCTTGAAGACGTAGGGGATGCCGAGCTTGCGGGTCACGTCGACGTAGTGACCGGCGGCATGCAGGGTGGAATCGAGGTCTTCGAGGACGTTGATGCCGCCGAAAAGCACGAAGGGAAGCGAGTTGCCGACTTCGACGCCGGGGGCAATGGATACGTTCACGGGGACTCCGAGCGGCAGGGACAAGACGCCTATGGTAGCGCTGTCAGCCCACCCATGTTTCGCACGGACCCGCGGCATCCGCTCCGTTCACGGCGTCGTGCTCATGTCGTGACTACGATGCCGCACCCCGTTCAGGCCGACACCGGTGTTCAACGCGCTTTCCCGCCAGCTCTTCGTCATCTGGGCCCTCGTCGCGCTGGCCTGCGTCGGCATGGGCGTGCTGCTGCTGGTGGCCTGGCGGCAGACCGGATCGGTGCAGGTCGCGCATGCCCGGCAGGCGTTGTCCGCGGACTGCGCAGCGGTGGTCAGTCGTTACCGCGGCGCCAGTCCCGCCGCGCGTGCCTCGTCGCCGTCCAACGGCCTGCTTGATGTCGTCCTGCAGCTGGTCTTGCAGGACGCCAGCGGCGTCGAGGGCGGGGCATGGCAATCGGATCGGGGATTTACCGCGTACGCCTATCCCACGTATGAAGGCTCGGGCGACAAGACCGACGTGCCCGAGGCCGAGAGCGGCAACATCGTGACCACCGCCAGCGCGGCCGTGAGCTCGCGGCGGGAGCAGTCCTACGTGCGTCAGGGCGAGCGCGAGACCGTGCTCATCACCGCGTGCCCGTTGGACACGACGCGTGCGGTATGGACGATGACCCGTCTGGCCCGTGCGCCAGGGCGGTCGTCGAGCCTGCTGGCCGCCGGGATCGGTCTCCCGTTCGCCCTGGCGCTGGCCTCGGCCATCGGCCTGGTGGCGATCATGCGACGCTGGCGGCGCAAGCTGGACGCCGTGGAGGATGCGCTGACGCGGTCCTCCGGTGTGCCCGCGTTGCCGCGGACCGGTTCGCCGGAGGTGGATCGTCTGGCGGATGCCGTGGTCGCCTATGCGTCCCGGCTCGACGCCAGCCATCGCGAGGCAGAGGCCTTGTCGACGGAGCTGCGCCGACACGAGCGCCTGGTCGGTCTCGGACGAATGACGGCCACCGTGGCTCACGAGATTCGCAACCCCATCGCGACCATGCGTCTGGCGGCGGAGAACGCGCTGGCCGCACCCGTCGTGTCCGACGAGCAACGCGCTCCATTGACCATGGTGCTGGCGCAGGTAAGGAAACTGGACGACCTGGTCGAAAGCCTGCTCGGCATGGTGCAGCCGATCCGCCTGCGTCTGGAAGATACCGCGATCGAGGCATGGGTCGCATCGATCGAGCGGGCGACCTGGAAAGATGTCGGCCCGGTCACCGTCGAGCGCCGCTACGCTCCTGACCTTCACTGGGCGATCGACCGCGAGCAGCTCAGCCGCGCCGTGGAAAACCTCTTACGCAACGCGTTTCAGCACGCGGCCGACGTCGGGATGGCGGTCGTCCACGATGGCCATACCTTGCGCATCACGGTAACCAATGCGGGTCCGTCGCTCGATCCGGAGATCGAGGAGCGCCTGTTCGAACCGTTCGCAAGCGGCCGGGTCGACGGTAACGGCCTGGGCCTGGCCCTGGTGCGCGAGATCGCGGAGGGTCATGGCGGCCATGCGCGTTACGAGCGCGACGACGGCGTCCACGCCTTTAGCCTGGAGATCCCATGGCGCAGGTCCTGATCATCGACGACGACGACGATTTCCGCGCGACCATGGCCGCGACGCTGACGTCGCTCGGCCACGGCGTCGCCATGGCGCGCAATGCGGAGGAAGGCCTGGCCAGGCTACGCGCCGGGGATGTCCATATGGCGTTCGTCGATTACCGGATGCCGGGGATGGATGGCCTTGCGCTGTTGCGCTCACGTCACGCCGACGCGCCCGCGTCACCCGTCCCGATCATCATGCTCACCGCGTTCGCGTCAGCTCAGAACACCATCGAGGCGATGCGGCTGGGCGCGTTCGACCATCTGGTCAAACCCATCGGCAGGCAGGATCTCGCCGACGCCGTGGCACGCGCCATGGCGGCGGGCCCGGTCGAACCGGCGGGCGCCTCCGTGGCGGACGACGGCGACATGCTGGGCCACAGCCAGGCGATGCATCAGGTCCACAAGCGCATCGGCCTCGCCGCCGCCAGCGATGTTCCGGTGCTGATCACGGGCGAAACCGGAACCGGCAAGGAGATGGTCGCGCGCGCCTTGCATCGCGCCGGCGCGCGTGCCGAGCGGCCGTTCGTCGCCGTCAACTGCGCGGCTATACCGCCGGACCTGCTCGAGAGCGAATTGTTCGGGCATCGCAAAGGGGCGTTCTCGGGTGCGACGGCGGATCGCAAGGGGTACTTCCGCGAGGCCGATGGCGGCACGCTGCTGCTGGACGAAATCGGCGACATGCCTCTGGCGATGCAGGCGAAGCTGCTGCGCGTGCTTCAGGAAAACGAGGTCACCCCGTTGGGAAGCAGCCAGCCGGTGCCGATCGACGTGCGCGTGATCGCGGCGACGCACCGGCACATCGACGAACGCGTGACGGCCGGTGAGTTCCGGATGGACCTCTACTACCGTCTCAACGTGCTGCCGATCGAACTGTTGCCGCTGCGCGAGCGCGTCGAAGACATCGCGGTGCTGGCGACGGCGTTCCTCGATGCGGGCCAGTCGCGGCCAAAGCGGCTGTCGACCGCCGCGGTAGCGCGGCTGGAGCGACATCGCTGGCCCGGCAACGTCCGTGAGTTGCGCAATGTCATGGAGCGCTGCCGGGTGCTGGTGCCCGGACCGGTGGTCGACGCGGCCGACCTCGACGGCATGCTTGCCGATGGCGCGCTCCCGGCGGCGGAAGGCGGGAGCGATGAGGTCGGCGAGGGCGAGTCGCTGCCTGTCGCGCTGGCGCGGCTGGAGCGCGCGATGATCGTACAGGCGCTGGCAGCTGCGCAGGGCAATCGCGCGGAGGCGGCACGTCGACTTGGCATCCGTCGCCAGCTGCTTTACCGCAAGCTACTGGACCACGGTCTCGAATAGTGTCCGTGGCGAGGACACCGTGTGTCCCCGATGGGGACACTTCCATCGACGCGGATGTGTCGACAGGACTGTTTTTCAGCGCTTTCGCGGCTGGCACGAACGATGCAGCGGTTTTCATCGCGGCCTCCCCACCGCGATGCAGGAGTTCATCATGAATCGTTTTCCCTTGCTCGGTTGCGCACTCGCCCTGGCCATCGGCAGCGCCGTCGCCCAGGATCGACCGTCCCCCTCGGCGATCCCGCCGCCGCCGCCCGCGCCGCCGGCACCGCTTGCCGATGCGCATCGCACCCAGGTGACCGGCACCGTCGCCCGTTTTCTCGTCAATCCCAATGGCGACGTGGACGGCGTGTTGCTCGACGATCACACGCAGGTCGGCATGCCGCCGACGATGGGCGCCGCGCTGGCGGGCAAGCTCCATCGGGGCGATCGTCTCACCGCCCGGGGCTTCCGCGTGGGTGATTTGCCGCTGCTTCAGGCTGAATCGATCACGGCGGGCGGCATGGAGCTGAGCGACGCGCCGCCGGCCGCGCCACCGGCTCCGCCAGCGGCACCGGCGCTGCAGCCGATGGAAGCGCACGGCCTGGTGCAGCAGCCGCTGTACGGCCCGCGCGGTGACGTGGCCGGTGTGCTGCTGGATGAGGGCTCGATCCTGCGCGTGCCGCCTCCAGCGGCGGTGCGTGCCGGCGCGCTGATGCAGCCGCATGCACGAATCGCCGTCAAAGGATTCGGCGTGAACACGCCTTACGGCCGTTCCATCCAGGTGACCGCTCTCGGCACGACCCCCGGTAACGAACAGCCGGTCGCCGCACCGCCGCAGCCTGGCCCGATGGCACCCCGCCCGCCGGTGCCGCCGCAACCGGGTGTCGCGTTGGGCGGAGCACCGGCTCCCACGCCGCCCGTTCCCACGCCCTGACCCCGATCCAGGCGCCGCCGCCCGTCCATGGGCGGTGGCGTTTCCTGCCGACTTTTTTATCCCTGGAGTAGCACATGCATTGGCTCGATCCCGATTACCTTCCCGTTACCCGCGGCACGCTGGACCGCTTCCTGCTCAACCCGCACGGCGATATCGATGGACTGCTGTTGACCGACGGCACCGAAATCCACACGCCGCCCCATCTGTCACGGGCGCTGGCGCGAGCTCTCAAACCACGTAGCCGGCTCGAGGTACGCGGCGTGGCCGTGCGCGGCGCCGACGTGATCGTCGCGGTGGCGATCGATCCCGCGAAAGGCAAGCGCATTGTCGATGAGGGTCCGAAACCCGGCGAAGAAAAGCCCAAACCGCATGACGATGGTTCCCGCTGGTCGTACGAGGGCGAGATCGCGCGTCTGCTGCATGGTCCCAAGGGCAATGCGCACGGCGTGCTGCTCGATGACGGGGTGATCGTGCGCTTTCCGCCGCACGCGGCGACCGAACTCGGACGGATGCTCGCGCCGGGCAAGTCCATCGCGGTGGAAGGTCGCTGGACCGATACCGCCCATGGCGCGGTCATTCATGCGGAAGCGATCGGTACGAGTGCGGACTCGCTGAAGCCGATGCCGAAGAAGCCGAAGCACTGACGCCGGGAGACGCACGTGGCACTCGCTCAGGAACGAACCATGCGCGGCCGACGACCGCTCGAAGCACTCAACTTCTTCGTGGCCGACGTGCAGGCCGGCATCGGTCCGTTCCTGGGCGTGTTTTTGCAGTCCGCCGGCTGGCGGACCGGAGCCATCGGCACCGTGATGACGATCGGTGGCGTCGCGGGCCTGTTGGTCACGGCGCCGGCGGGTGCCGTGGTCGATGCGACGCGTTACAAGCGGCTGGCGATCGTCGTGTCGTCGATCTGCACGGTGATCGCGTCGTGCATCGTCTGGTACGCGCATTCGTTTCCGATGGTGGTGCTCTCGCAGGTGGCCACGGCGATCGCCGGCGCGCTGCTCGGGCCGGCGATCGCGGGCGTCACCCTCGGCATAGCCCGCGCGCGGGGCTTCGACCGGCAGTTCGGCCGCAACCAGGTGGCCAACCACGCTGGCAACGTCGTCGGCGCCGGTGTTTCCGGGTTCATCGGCTGGCGTTTCGGTTTCGGTGGTGTATTCCTGGTTGCAGGCGTATTCGGCGTGCTGGCGGTGGTGTCGACGCTGCTGATTCCGGCCGATGCGATCGATCACCGTGCCGCGCGTGGCCTCGAATCGGACGACGGGGATAACGACGACGCGCCTTCGGGCGTATCGATCCTGGTGACCTGCCGGCCGCTGCTGATCCTGGCCGCCGCGCTCGCGCTGTTTCACCTCGGCAACGCGGCGATGTTGCCGCTCTACGGTATGGCGGTGGTCGCCGCGCACCAGGCCGAGCCCAGCTCGTTCACGGCGCTGACCATCGTCGTGGCGCAACTGGTGATGGTGGGAACCTCACTGCTGGCGATGCGGTTGATCCGCACGCGGGGCTACTGGCAGGTCATCCTCGTGACCTTCCTTGCGTTGCCGCTGCGCGGAGCACTTGCCGCGTTCTTCATCAACCGCTGGGGCGTCTTTCCGGTACAGGTGCTCGATGGTATCGGCGCGGGTTTGCAGAGCGTGGCCGTGCCTGCGCTGGTAGCGCGTCTGATGCAGGGCACCGGGCGCGTCAACGTCGCGCAGGGCGCGGTGATGACGATGCAGGGCGTCGGCGCGGCACTCAGTCCCGCACTGGGCGGATGGCTTGCCGAGACGATCGGATTCCACGGCGCGTTCCTGTGTCTCGGCGCCGTTTCGATGGGATCGCTTGGGCTGTGGTGGGGCGGCCGCGCGCGCCTCCATGAGGTGCGTACAGGCGGGTGAGCCTCCGCCGTGAATCGGTGGTTGTCATTCTGGCGCCGCCGGGTCGCGCAGATGGACCTCGACTTGTGGAAACGGAATCTCGATGCCCGCCGCGTCGACAGCGACCAGGGTATGAGCGAGCAGGTCGCTGCGGACATCGCCCAGCGCGCCGAGGTCGTGGGTCCAGGCGCGCAGCGCGAACTGCAGGGCGCTGTCGCCGTATCCGATGAGCTGCGCGGAGGGCTTCGGGTCTTCCGAGACACCCGGCGTGCTACCGGCGGCGGTAAGCAGGACCTCGATGACCTTGCCGGGGTCGGCTCCGTAGGCGACGCCGACGATGACCTCGATGCGCCGGGTGCGATCGAACATCGTCCAGTTGGTCAGGTTGCCGCTGAGTAACAGGCCGTTCGGTACCACCACGTCGGCACCTTCGAAGGTTCGGATCACCGTGGCGCGCAGGCCGATGGCGCGAACCGTACCGGAGCTCGCGGCCACATCGACCACGTCACCCGGCTGGATGGGGCGCTCGACCATCAACACCAGGCCGGAAACGAAGTTGTTGACCACGGTCTGCAATCCGAAGCCGATACCCACGCCCAGCGCGCCGAAGATGAGAGCCAGCTGGCTCAGCTTGAAGCCAGCGGCGGAGAGCGCCAGGAGAAACCCCAGGATGAGGATCGCGTAGTAGGTGAGCGAGGCGATGCTGTTGCCGGCGCCGCGTGGGAGCGAGGCATACCGGGGCAGTTCCTCCCGCAACAGCATGCGCAAGCCCCGGGCCGACCAGAACGCGAGCCAGGTGGCGAACACGAAGACGACGACGTCGCCGATGTGGATGGACACCTCGCCGACATCGATGCCCAGCTCCCAGATCGACGCCCCCGCGCGGTACAGCGGACGCAGCACACGGAAACGGGTCATGGCGTAGAACAGCCAGCCGACCAGCGCGGCCATCATCAGGGCCCGGGTTCCGATGCGCCGAAGCGACCCGCTGTGACGCACGAAGAAGCGCCTTCCCGCCACGGCGGGGCGAGCCACCAGTGCGCCCGCGATACCGACAATGGCCGCTGCCGCGGCATAAAGCACGAGCGCCATATAACCGGTGTCGATCACCCCGCTGGTCAGCGTTTCGGCCAACGAGACATTGCCGATGACATTGGCTATGACGGCGATGGCCAGCAGAATCGCCACGACGCTCGCCGCGGGGCGGACGAAGCGCATCAAGCCGGGTTGCGGTAGCGCTGTCGATGCCCTCGCGCGGTGGAGCAGCCATAGCGTAAGTGCGAGCGCCATGCATGCCAGGCCCAGACCGAACAACCGGTAGAGCGACGCGTCGCCGACGACAGCTACACCCATGCGGTCGACTACATACAGCACGACGGCGACGTAGGGCCATCCGCCCAGTTGGCGAACGATGCCGCCGGGCAACAGACGCAACGCGGGGATGAGTGCGATCAACAGCACGAACTCCTCCACCAGCAACGGCGCGTCCGGCTCCAGCACGAGGACGGCGAGCATGGAGAGCAACAGCCACGTGGACAGCGGACGCCGTAGTGCGCGTACGACGCTCGTGGAACTGGCTGTTTGTCGAGCGCGCCGCACCTCGAAGGCAAGCCAGCCGATGAGTGGAATGAGCAGGAACTGGACCAGCTTCAGCGCATCCTGATTGCTTCCTCCCGCCGCGTGGTAATCGCTGGCGAACTGGCTTTCGATATCGAGGCCCTGGTCCGCAGCGTCGAACGCGGTCCTGGCGTTGGTGTGCGACGTCCAGGTCGAGCCGGACCATAGCGGCGGAACATCGAGTCGAAGCAGTTGACGATCGATGTGGTCGATTGCGTCGGCCGTTGCCGCCTCACCGGCTTGCAGGCGCGCCTTCAGCATGCCGGCACGTTGCTTGAGCGCATCCTGCCGTGACAGCGCGGCGCTCAGCGCAGCCTCCGAGGCTTCGATCTGCTGCAATATCGAATCGACCCGTTGAGTCAGCACCGGGGGCAGCCCGTCGAGGATGCCCTGCGCGCGCGTGGCGGACCACACGGCGCGTCGCTGCGCCAGGCGTATCGCCTGGTCGGCATACGGCGAAAACGCGCGTCGTTCCGACGCCTCCCAGCGGCTGAACCGCCGCGCGTTGAATGCCCACTGGCGCGCGAGGCTTTCGAGCCGCATCACCGGTACGCCGCGAAGGTCGCCGATGGAAGCGAGACGAGCCTGGCTGTCGACGGAACGGGTGATGGCGTCGAGCGTCGGACTCATCGCGGTCACCGGATCCGGGCCGGCGAGCAATCGTCCCACCTGACTGAGCAGCTCCTGATCCTCGTCCGCCCGTGCCAGGATCTCCTCCAGGGCGAGAGGTTGCGCGGTCACTGGCGCCGTTACGATCGCGGGTGTCGTCGACGATGTTTGACCCATGGCGCCGCTGGTACCGATGAGGTTCAGGGCGACGAGGGCGCCGAGGCATAACGAGCGGCGCGAGATGAGGGCGATGAGGGCGGTCATAGGATCGGCGCACGTCACGGGTCTTGAACGCACTGTGACACGGCCGGCATGCCGCGTGCATGTGGGATGGGCGGGCCCTGCCTCGTTCACGGGCCTGATCGGCACGGAAAACCGCTTAAATAACGGCTGAATTCCGGGTCTTGAAATTTTTCAGGCGCTGCATAAATTAGTGCCCGCCGACCGCTTCGGGGTCGGCCTCGCCACTCGCCGAAAGGGGGGGGGCAGAGAGAACCCATCCCATGTTGCTCAAGAGGATATGGTCATGCGAACTCTTCTGAATATTGCACCGCTACATCGTTCCAGCGTCGGCTTCGATCGCGTGTTCGATCTGCTCGAGGCCGCGGCCGCAAGGGGCCAGACATCCGACAATTACCCGCCTTTCGACTCGATCAAGCTTGCGGATGATCAGTACCGTATCGCCATGGCGGTCGCCGGCTTCGGCGAAGCGGATATCGAGGTCACCGCCCAGGCGAACTGGCTTACCGTTTCGGGCGAACGCAAGGAAGAACCGGAAGGCGAGTACCTGCACAGGGGCATCGCCACGCGTCCCTTCCAGCGTCGGTTCGAACTGGCCGAGCACGTGCAGGTGACTGGCGCCCGCCTGGTCAACGGACTGCTCACGATCGACCTCAAGCGCGAGGTTCCCGAAGCGATGAAGCCGCGACGTATCGACATCGCATCGGGCTCCCAGGCCGAGCACAGCGTCCGGCAACTTCTCGATAACGCCGCCGCATGATGCACCAGGGCCCCGCATGAAGCGGGGCCTTTTTTATGGAGCTCGTGGCGACGGGTCGGTACGGTACTCCGTGTCGCCAGACTAGGTACTCGTAGCGTGTGCGGTCGGCGGCAGAAACAAAAAAAAATCGGGCCTCGCGGCCCTGAATACGACCTCCTTTCGCCAGCCTTTCGGTCGATTTAATCGCGCATGAACGATTTTCATCAATTTTGTCAAATTTACTTCAGCAGCGTGGGCACCCGCCGATAGCGGAATGTCCCCGCCTGGAGTGTTTCCATGACTGTTCGCCAGCGCATCGCGCTTCTCATCGCCATTTCCGTGGTTATCGCCCTCTCGGTCGGCGTCGGGGGCCTGATGGCTCTTCGCCAGACCGGCGCGCAGACGGAAGCCATCTACCGCACGTCACTCGAGCCAATCGTGGATGTCACCGGGGTTCGTGCGCTTTTCAATGACACGCGCACCGGGCTCAACCGGGCGTTGTTGGTGGGCACGGTGGACGCGGCGAAGGCGGAGCAGGCGGACAACGCCGCGGCGGCGAAAAAAATAGACGCCCTCTGGGCAAGCTACTACCCGAACATGGTCTCCTCGCCTGAGGAAAAAGCGGAAGCTGACCGGTTCATCGCGGCGCAGGCGCACGCCCGTGAGCTCAACGCCCGTCTCGATCCGCTGATGGCGAGCGGGAAACGGGACGAAGCGGTGCAGTACATGCTTACCGCTGTGGGCCCCGCTTTTTCCGCCGAATCGAGTGCGATCGACGCCATCGTGCAGGAAAACGTCAACGAAGCCGCGCAGGCGTTTGCCCAGTCGGAGAACATCGAGCGCCACGCGTTCGTCCTGGTCGTCATCGGGCTCGTGGTGGGCGCGGCGGCCCTCGTTGCGTGCGGCGTCTTCCTGGCGCGTTCCATCATGCGACCCCTGATTCAGGCGCGCGAACTGGCTGCCTCGATCAGCGACGGCGAACTCGGTCACGCCATCGACGTCAAGGGAAAGGACGAGGTCAGCGACACCCTGCGATCGCTCGTCGCGATGGACACGACGCTGGCCGGCATCGTCCGGAAAGTGCGCGACAACGCCAGCCAGGTGAACGCCGCGGCCAGGGACATCGCTGCCGGCAACGATGAGTTGTCTTCGCGCACCCAGGAGCAGGCATCGAGTCTGGAAGAGACGGCAGCCTCCATGGAAGAGATGACCGCCTCGGTCCGTCAGAATGCCGACTCCGCTGCGGCGGCCCGGGCGCTGGCTGAATTGTTGACGTCCCAGGCCGCGACGACGCGCGGGCTCGCGGGGGAAACGTCGGATGCGATGATCAGGGTCAGCGATGCCAGTCGCGAAATCAGCGGCATTGTCACGACGATGGACGAGATCGCGTTTCAGACCAACCTGCTGGCCTTGAATGCCGCCGTCGAAGCCGCACGGGCCGGAGAACATGGGCGGGGCTTCGCGGTCGTGGCCGGAGAGGTCCGTCGTCTCGCCCAGCAAAGTGCTGTGGCTGCCAAGGACGTGAAGGTGCTGATCGCATCGAGCGGCGAGCGCGTGGAAGCTGGCGCTGCGCTCCTGACGCGTACCACGGACGCTCTGGCCGATATGCAAGCGGGTGCGGTCAAGGTGGCAAGCTTCGTCACCGACATTGCCACGGCCAATGCCCAGCAGGCGGCCGGAATCGATCAGGTCAACATGGCGGTGACCGAGCTCGATTCGGTCACCCAGCAAAATGCGGCCCTCGTCGAAGAAGCCAGTGCGGCCAGTCAGCAAGCCAGCGAGCTAGCTGAAGGCCTGATGCTCCAGGTCGCTGTCTTCCGCTTTGCGGGGGAGGACACCGCTCCTTATGCCGAACGTCCTGCGCCAGCCGGCCGCACTCCGACCCCACCGGTCCTGCAGTCGCCCTCCTCACCGGCCACGGTCGCCATGGCCGCGTCGGTTTGGCGAGACTTCTGAGGGTGCTGGATGCATCCTTCCCAGGGGGCGCGGGGATTCGATCCACCGGGCACGTGACGACAAATTCAGGCGGATGTTGTACATTTGTACGATGGCTGGCCAATTGACATGCGGGTACTCCGTTCATGCCTCGCAAGGCGAAGGGTTTCGGGGCTCGTTTCAAGTGTTCGACCACCGTGGCGTGGTGGTCGAAAACGGTGCCGACGGGAGTGCTCATGCCACGCTTCAGCTCGCCTGGGCGAGCATCTGGAGCCTTGGTCAGATGGCCGTTTCGCGCCTGAGATGAGGATTCGCAACGCGCTCCGTGCCCGAGTAACCCGCAATGTCTTTCCACTGCGCGGTTGAATGAATTTTGCCGTTGAGAGGGCGCGGAGCAATCAGTATTCTTCCGGAAGTTTTTTTGCCGGAAAAGCGCTCATGTCACTCGTTCGGATATTCATCCTGCATCCCTCGCAACCCGGCGGCCACTGGCACGTGTCGGAGCAGGGGAGGGACGGCGAGTCGTACCAGGATGGGCTGGTAGCCATGCATGCCGCGTGCGATCGCGCCCGCGCGCTCGAGGAAATGGGTTTCGACGTGCAGGTCCGTCAGGAAGGCGCCGACGGAACCTGGCAAATCATTCGCGAATAAAGCCGCTGGCCGATCGGCCCGGGCGGCTCATTTGTCCCGCATCTCTTCCAGGCGTTGGACGAGCGCAAGCAACGCGGCGCGCGAGACCGGTTTTTGCAGGTAGGGCAAAGTGGAGAAGGGCGCTGGCAAGACGGACCTCGGGTGTCCCGTCACGAACGCCACCGGAACGTCCTTGGCGATGAGCGCCGTGGCGACGCCGAGCGAATCGCCACCGTCGATGTCGATGTCGACCAGAGCGACGTCAGGCCTGCGTGTAAGGATGGCATCGATGGCGTCGGGTTCGGATGCGGCGACCTGGCAGACACGAAAGCCGCCACCTTCAAGCACGATTTGATACGCATCGGATACGAAGGCGTTGTCTTCGACGAGCAGGCAGGTCGTTTTTTCTGAGGTTTGCACAGTGGGGGCATCCAATGTCTGTTCATGCACCATCGCCGTGTTTCCGTCAACGTAACGGTTTGCCCGTGTGTTTGGATGTAACACAACCGGCCGGGTGATTTCGGGTCAAGGTCGCGTGACTACCGAAGGCTGGGAATGACAGACCCTTTGATATCGGGTTTCGAGCGTCGGCACCGCTCGGAGCAATACCTGACCTGCTCCCAATCCTTCGCCCACTTTCGGCGCCAGCTGAAGGGGAGCCCACAGGCGGCGCAGGTTTTATGAGGCAGGTCGGCCTTATTTCTCATGCGAGACATGCTGACGCTCCGCGGCAGGGCGCTATTCGCTGACACCGAAACGCTACCATGACATGAGGCATCGATACGTCGCTTTGTGACTCACGGACGTCGTTCAAGCGCATGCAGGTCTTTCTCTCGCTGTTGATGTGGTGCTTGCCAACGTTGGCATCCAACCAGAGGAGTTGCCCATGCCATTCGTGACCGTCAAATCCACAGCTCAACCGACCACGCTTTTTTATGAAGAGGTGGGCGAAGGTCGCCCGGTTGTGTTCATTCACGGATGGCCGCTGAGCTCGGCTATGTGGGAGTACCAGATGGGTGCGGTGGCCGACGCCGGCTTTCGTGCCATCGCGTATGACCGTCGGGGATTCGGGCGGTCCGACCATCCGGCAGCCGGCTACGACTACGACACGTTTGCCGATGACTTGAACGCCGTGCTGGAAACACTCGACTTGAGAGACGTCACCCTCGTCGGATTTTCGATGGGCGGCGGTGAAGTGGCGCGCTTCATGTCGCGCCATGGTGCCGATCGGATTGCCAGCGTCGTGTTTGCGTCGGCAGTGACACCGTACTTGCTCAAGGGCGACAACAATCCCGATGGCGTAGACGGCGACGTCTTCATGGAGATGAAAGAAAAACTTCGCGATGAACGTCCCGCTTTCCTTGAAGCATTTGGCAAGCAGTTTTTTGGCCAGGGCATGTTGTCCCATCCGGTAAGCCAGGCGACGCTTGATTCGAGCCTGATGGTGGCCATGCAGGCATCGAAAAAAGGCACGCTCGACTGTGTGGATGCGTTCAGCAAAACCGACTTCCGTCAGGACATCTCATCTATCCGTGTCCCGACGCTCATCATCCACGGCGATGATGACAAGGTCATCCCGATTGACGCCAGCGCGCGCCGCCTGGCCAGGGAGATTCCAGGCTCGGTGCTGAAAGAATATGATGGCGCGCCACACGCCCTCGTCATCACGCACAAGGATGACTTCAATCGCGACCTCGTGTCGTTCTTGCAAGGCAGCATCTGACGGATGCGGGCACGGGGGCGATTGTCCCTTCGTGCCTATTTTTGCAGTCGGATGCCATCGACGTCATCGATTGACGCCGGCCGCGTTCAAACCGCCGGGAGGTGAACTGTGACAGGGCCGTTTGCACAATGGTACGGTCACCGTTCCTGAAGGATTTAAGTCATGAAACAGCGTGTCAGCGCGGTAGTGTTGGTCATGGCGCTGGTGTGCGCGTCGTCTGCGGCATCAGCCAGGGAATATGTCCTGTCACTCAAAGGCGTTGATGTGCGTCCGGGCGAACGGATCGTTGGCCTGGAGATGCATGGAAAACATCTGACCTTGGGCAGCGTCGTGCACGTTCCAAATGGATGGAGCTTCAAAGTTGACACCGACCCAGCGGGCAACATGGACCTCTCGGGCGCGATCATCGTCGGTGCCGCGGCGCTTTCCCCAGCGGACGTCGAACAGGCGTGGTTGTTTCGCGACGCTGCGGGCGCAGTGAACGAACCGGCGGCGTTGACGGGGACCATCACAGTCACAAAAACATTCGACGACTCTCGTGAAATTCCACTCAAAACCGACATGCTGGTAGCTAAAACGGCTAGGTCAGGAGTGGCTTTAACGAACAATGCTGCGCGCTAAAGCGAGCCCCGATTTCGGCGAGCTGGACCGCCCAGACTTTCGTAGACCACTTGAAGCCATAATTTATGGCAGTTGAGGAGGTCTCTATGAGTGGCAAGCGTTATACGGATCAGTTCAAGATCAAGGCAGTTCGAGAGCACGGGCGGCCGGTGCTCGACGTTGCCCAGCGGCTAGGCATTACGAGCCACAGCCTGTATGGCTAGAAGAAGGCCTTCTCCAAGCCCACGATCGGCAAGCGTGCGGAGCTGGATCAGAGCGCCGAGGTTCGACGCCTACAGCCTGAGCTGCAGCGTGTCGCCGAGGAGAGTGACATCGCCAAAAAAGCCGCCGCGTGCTTTGCCAACGGGTAAGGGCCAGGTACGCGTTCATTTGCGATCATCTCCGTGAGTTCCGGCTGGTCGCCATGTGTCGGGCTCTTCGCGTGCACCGGAGCGGTTAGCCCCAGACCTGTCCGGCGTGGACAGGCATGAGAAAGCGAACGTAGAGGCCGGACGGACGTTGAACAAACAAGGGTCTGGGCACAAACGGCAGCTAAAGCGACACCTGAGGGAACGGCGTTTCGGGCGTGGCGTTGCCGCAAAAAGAAACGGCGAAACAACGATTTATCGCGGTCTCGCCGCAGGTGTTGGTGGAGGTGGCGGGACCCTGTCGGGAAACGCTACAGACCTCTGATCAGCAACGTGTTCGCCATGGGGTAGGGCGACGATAACCGTACCTCAGTCCGTACCGATCATTGATCGCTTAGCGCATCGACGCAAGACGAATCGTCGGTGGAAGGCATCGCACGGGCGGCGAAGATGACCGACCCGTTACGAGCAGTCAGGACGAGCCGCCTCAAATAGACCCCTCAACCGCGCCATGCCTGCGGCAGCATGACAGACTGATTCTTTCCTCTCGCGGAAGTGGTGCCGGACCCATACAGGCACGCTAGAAACGCCCCTTCGTCGGGCCTGCGTATCTCCAGCGAGCGTCGAGACACTTCGCCTGATCTCTTCCCGTTTGTAGTCGCTTGACGCGGCGGCCAAGAATGGCGCTGCTTGCGGCCGCCTGGATGTCCGTTCCGAAAACACTGTCCTCTTAGGACGAGGTGAGCGTCACGCTCCGCACGCCGAAGCCGGCGTTGGTGCTCATACCGGAGCCGTCACGCAGAACCGGACCGGCCGTGTGAGCTGGAGCCAGGGCAGACACGGCACTACGACCACCTTGCCTTCGGCGGGCCGCCGCTGCACCACCGCAGAAGCGCGCGGTAGCGCAACGTCGACCTGCGCGGAAAGCACCATCGCCTAGTGTGACGTGTATCACAGGCAGCGTGTCACGTCGCTGACATCTGCATGGAAGAGCCCTCTCGTGCGAACCCGTAGGTTTGGGCCCAACACGTTGGTGCGGGCCGCGGGTTGACGATTAGCATTCGCGTGGCAAGGCGCTGGTCAGGCCATGTAGGAATACCCCTACATGGAAATCAGCCCACCCCTACAAACGGTGCCACGTAAAGTTCTGCGAATTTTCTCAAAGGGGTGCGGTCATGGAATTCTCCGCAAGGCGTCATGGCAGTCGGTCGCTCTGGCGACGGCTTGGGGCATTGGCACTGATGACGTTGGGCAGTTGGTCAGCCCACGCCGCGTATGTCTACGGGCCGCCCTACAACTACAACACGCCCTGGGGCTCGGAGAACGGGTTTTTGTCGGTGGACGGCGCGGTCAACTCGCTCATTGGCCACTATGAGACCGACTGCACCGACGGCACGTTGACCTGTGCGCCCCACACGTTTTCGGTGGCCTACAACGGCAGCAGCAGCGGCACGGCTGCGACCATCACCATCAGCCATGTGAGCAGCACCGGGACGAGCACCAGCGAGTTTTTCGCCTACATCTGGGCGGCAGATGTCACAGGCAGCGGCTTTCAGCCGAAGAATGCCGGTGGGTGCCGCACGATGTGCACGGCAGGCAACGGTGGCAAACAAGACTCCCTGGGCCCGCGGGGGTAGCTTCGGCAACGGCACGGTCAAGCACGAGGGAACCGACCACCGCACGCCGCTGATTGGTGACCCCATCAGCGCGGCCAATGGCAACGAATATCGCCAGGACACGGATGTCAGTTCGTCGCCTTGGCTGACCTTCCGCCGTTTCTACAACTCGTCCAGCTTCGTCCCGTCCAGCACCATGGGCCCGAAGTGGCGGCACTCGTTTGACCGTCGACTGGACCTGATGCCGAACAGCGGCCCGGATGGCGGTCAGCTGTATGCCCGCCGCCCTGACGGGTCCATGGTCCGCTTTTACAGCGCCAATGGCCTGTGGAAGGCCGACACCGACGCGGCGGAGACCCTGACTGAGACTAAGGACGCAACGACAGGCGTACGGACCGGCTACACCTTGCGCCTGGCGGCCACCAACGAGACCGAGCGTTATGACGCGACCGGCCGCCTGCTGACCATCAGCGATGACAATGGCTGGGTCACCGCGCTGACCTACAGCGATGCCACCACCGCACCGGCGATTGCGCCGGCTGCGGGCCTGTTGATTGCCGTGACCGACCCGCAAGGGCGCGTGCTCAACCTGCGCTACGACGCCAAGAGCCGGCTGAGTCAAGTCATCGACCCGGCTGGCCAGACCGCCGTGTATGCCTATGCCGACAGCGGCAACCTCGCTAAGGTGACCTTCGCCGACGGCAACAGTCGTCAGTATCTGTACGCCGAAGCCGCCTACGCCGCCTCTCCGACCAGTTATCCCAGCGAGCTGACGGGCATCATCGACGAGAAGGGCGTGCGTTACGAGACGACGACTTTCAATGAATACAACCGCGCCATCAGCAATCAGTTTGCCGGCGGCGCCGACAAAATCACGCTGAGCTACGCCAATTACTATCAGAACGGCGGCACGCCGGCCGACCTCACCACGCCGCTTGGCCTGGTGGTCACCCTGGGGTTTGCCGATGATGGTGCCCAGACGCTCAAATCCAGCGGCACGAGCACCTATTGCGGGAATCAGTGCAACCAGACCGATAAGGCGATCACTTACGACGCCAATGGCTACCCGGCCACGACCACGGATTACAAGGGCACCGTTACCACCACCACCTATGACGCCAATGGATTGCTGACCCGCCAGGTCGAAGCGTCCGGCACGGATGCGCAGCGCAATACCAGCAGCACCTGGGACGTACTGCACCGCGTACCGCTGACGCAGGCCGTCTCGAACGCCAAGGGCATCGTGGTATCCAAGAACAGCTGGTCGTACAACGCGCGTGGCCAAATGACGGCAGAATGCGCCGTGGACCCTGCGGTGACGGTGACCTACACCTGCGGCAGCCAGGCGCACGCGCCCAAGGGCATCCGCCAGACCCGGTACACCTATTGCGATGCCGTGGATGGCACGCAATGCCCACAGGCAGGCCTGTTGCTCAGCGTGGATGGCCCGCGCACCGATGTCACCGATCTGACCCAGTACGCCTATTTCCTCACAACCGATGAGAGCGGGTGTGCCACCGTGGGTGGCGCTTGCCACCGCGCGGGTGACCTGGCGCAGGTCACGGATGCGGCCGGGCACGTCACCGCCACCCTGGCTTACGACCGCCAGGGGCGGCCGGTGCGCCAAAAGGATGCCAATGGCGTCATCACCGATGTGACTTACACGCCGCGGGGCTGGTTGGCCAGTCGGACAGTGCGTGCCAATGCGGACGGCTCGGCCTCGACCGGCGATGCCACGACCACCCTGATCTACGATGCCGTGGGTGCGCTCAAGTCGGTGACTGACCCCGATGGCGTGTCGGTGACCTACAGCTACGACGATGCCCACCGCTTGGTTGATATGGCCAACGGTTTGGGCGAGCACATTCATTACACGCTCGATGCTTCGGGCAATCGCCTGAAGGAAGAGACGTTCGATGCCAAGGGCGTATCGCGGCGCAGCGTGTCTCGCAAATACAACACGCGCGGCCAGCTGCTCAGCGTGACCGATGGGCTCGGTCATGTGGTTTTCGATGCCACCGCGAGCGGCAGCTACGACGCGAACGGCAACTTGGCCGCGGCGAAGGACGGGTTGGGCATCGCGCGCAACGACACCTACGATGCACTGAACCGCTTGGTGACCAGTGTTGCCAACGCGAACGGCGCAGATGCAAACACAAAAACCACTTCGACGGTGTTTACGTTCGATGCGCTTGACCACCTCGAGTCCGTGGCTGACCCCAATGGCCTCACGACGACTTACGCGTTCGACGGGCTACAGAACGCGACGGGCGTGACCAGTCCCGATTCCGGCACGCAAACCGGAACCTTCGATGCTGCGGGCAATCCTCTAACGCATGCGGATGCCAAGGGCACCGTCGTCACTCAGGGGTTTGACGCGCTGGGGCGGAAAACCTCTGCGGTCTATGCCGACACGCAGCTCAATGTGGCCCTGCATTATGACGAGGCCAACAGCGTCACGGGCTGTGTCAACTCGTTCCCGGTGGGTCGTCTGACGCGCTTGGTGGAAGCAGCCGTCACCACGGTGTATTGCTACGACAACCAGGGTCGCTTGACCGAGCAGCGGCAAACACAAGGAACGGTCACCGACATCACGGATTATGTTTACACCAAGGCCGGGCGCGTGGCGGCGGTCGCCAGTCCGACCGGCTTGGTGACCGAGTACGCCCGCGATGCCGCAGGCCAGCCCATCAAAGTGACGGTGACCCCGGCCAAGGGTGCGGCGACGGTCGTCGTCAACAGCGCGACCTACATGCCATTCGGGCCTTTGACCGCTTACACCTTGGGCAGCGGCCAAGTGGTCAGCCGCAGTTACGATGCGAACTATCAGGCAAGCGATGTCACCAGCCCCGTTCTCTCCATCCATTGGGCACGCAATGCCTCGGGCGATGTGACTGCGCTGGGCGACGTGGCCGGTGCCAACCCGGCAGCGGAAACTTACACCTACGACCCTCTGTACCGCCTCACCTCGGTGAACGATGCCAGCGGCAAGGCGGTGGAGGCCTACACCTACAACCGCACCGGTGATAGGTTGACCAAATCAGCACCTGGACTGGCAACCGGTGCATACGGCTATCAGGCCAACAGCCATTGGCTGACCAGCATCGGCACCGGGTCACGCACCTACGATGCCAATGGGTCGACGACCGGCAACGCGAGTGCTGGCATGGCCTGGGGCTACGGGTACAACGGCCGTGGACAAATGACGGTGGTGCAGCAGGGTGGCGGCACCGTGGCGACGTACGTGTACAACGCGCTGGACCAGCGCGTCGCAAAGGTGGTCGGTTCGGCCACCACCCGTTTTGCCTACGCCGCCGAAGGTCGCTTGCTCGCCGAGTTGGGCGCCACGCGCCGGGACTACATCTGGCTGGGCACCACGCCAGTCGGCGCGGTGGACGATGGAGCGGTGTGGTATGTGCATGCAGATGCCCACGACACGCCGAGGGCGCTGACCAACGCAGCCGGTACCGTGCAGTGGGCGTGGCCGGTCAAGGCCAATCCCTTCGGGGAATCGGCGCCGACGGGCACGCTTAAGTTCAATCTGCGCTTCCCAGGGCAGTATTTCGATATCGAAAGCCAGTTGGTGCACAACGGGCACCGCGCTTATGACCCGGCGACCGGTCGCTACCTTCAGAGTGACCCTGCGGGGCTCCGCGCGGGTGCCTCGACCTACGCCTATGTGAGCGGCAACCCCAATCACGCGGTTGACCCATCAGGCCTGGAAGAAGAAGCGCGCGACGAAGACGAGTTGGAGCGCGAACGGTTCATGGAGTTCCTGGCCCCGCGTCAGGGACCGAACATGGCCGGCATGTCCCTGGCTCGCGCCAATTTCGACTACGAGATGCGCAACGGCGAGTGCGGCAGTGAGCCGGAGTTCCGCGAAAACAAGCCAGGTGAAAGCGAGGCGCAGCGTCGCTTCGAGTATCAACAGCGCTACTTGAACGGCAGCGGTGGGCGTTGGGGTGGGGCGGCGACGCGGGCGCAGAATGTTGACTTGCGATTGGAGCTGGAGGGGCTTGGGTTCACGCCGGTTGCTGGGGCAGGATATGGTCCTGAGGAATACATTCCCACCGCCAACGGTGGCCGCTACGCGGACATGACGATGGAATACAATCAGCCCGGAGCAAATCCTGTGCGCTTGCGTGTGCAGACCGTCTCGACCTACGCTGACGGGGTTACCCCGACCCGTGGCGAAGCCGCAGCAGCAGACGCGATTCGGCAAGCAGCCCCGAGCGATGTCCTCATTTTGGTTCCTAAGCGATGAGTCAGCTTCACTTTTATGCGATGGACCACGATCTGCTTCCGGTGCTGGATGTCCTCGAACACCGGAAGGGAGAGCCGTTGAAATATGTGCGTGTCGGTTTTGGTCCTGCGCTCGATTTCCCCATTTATCGAAGCTATCAAGACATTCCGGACTTGGGCCGTGCGGCGGCGCCCGATTGGCTGGGAGGCGCCTCGTATCTGATGCTCGACGCGGAAGAAGCCGTCGGATTCGAGCACAAGGTGTTCCCTGACTTCGAGCGTTACGGCGTCTTCGAAGGAGTCAATCCGACCAGCGTCAGTTTTTCTCCGTCCGGCGCGTTCGATGGGAATGCCATCATTTATGGTCGCTTCGCGACGATGGGACTCACGGACCGCTCCAAGACCTTGTATCGCCGTGCCACGACCGCGCTGAAGAAGCACTTCCGACGCGTGGACTATGCGTGGGTGGGGCCCCAGGCGTTTGAAGCGTTGCAAGCGGGGTGGAATCTCACTCAACGGTTGGATGCACCGCGAGAGCTTTCGCTCAAGGCGCCCGAGGCTTAGTGGGTCGATGCGGGTTCGGGGCTTTGCCGCCCTCGGGCTCGTGGCTGTACAACATGTGCTGCAAGTCACGCGAGGCGACGGGCATTTTCATTCCGATAAGCATTGATTTCCGGAACCATGCTTAGGGCCAGCCAGAATATCCACTCCGGCCGATACCGGGACGATGCGGTCCGGGTGCCACCGGGCGCGGTCTTCCTGTCCAAGCCGTATCAGCGCCGGCAACTGCTCGCGGTGCTGGCGCTGGTGCGCGGGGCGACCGCTACGGCCGAATAGCTCATCGTGGTGAAGCGCAGGACCGCTGCCGGTCCTGCCAAGAAAGTCTCGCCGTTCGGGGTGATGGTCAGCGCTGGCCGGCATCGTCGGGGTCACGCAGGCCCCGCTGGTCGGTGTCGCCCCCGGACAAGCCCCGGTGCCCGTCAACGACCTCTGTGGAAGCGGACGCAGTCGACGCTTTATTTGGAATGTGTGTCGCTCGTCACGCGGATGACGCGTAAACCATTATGGTGGTCGCTCTGTTTCAGACCGTCGGGCGATTCCGACCGGTATATGCAAGGGCGCGTGCTCAACCTGCGCTACGACGCCAAGAGCCGGCTGAGTCAAGTCATCGACCCGGCTGGCCAGACCGCCGTGTATGCCTATGCCGACAGCGGCAACCTCGCTAAGGTGACCTTCGCCGACGGCAACAGTCGTCAGTATCTGTACGCCGAAGCCGCCTACGCCGCCTCTCCGACCAGTTATCCCAGCGAGCTGACGGGCATCATCGACGAGAAGGGCGTGCGTTACGAGACGACGACTTTCAATGAATACAACCGCGCCATCAGCAATCAGTTTGCCGGCGGCGCCGACAAAATCACGCTGAGCTACGCCAATTACTATCAGAACGGCGGCACGCCGGCCGACCTCACCACGCCGCTTGGCCTGGTGGTCACCCTGGGGTTTGCCGATGATGGTGCCCAGACGCTCAAATCCAGCGGCACGAGCACCTATTGCGGGAATCAGTGCAACCAGACCGATAAGGCGATCACTTACGACGCCAATGGCTACCCGGCCACGACCACGGATTACAAGGGCACCGTTACCACCACCACCTATGACGCCAATGGATTGCTGACCCGCCAGGTTGAGGCGTCCGGCACGGATGCGCAGCGGACCACCAGCTCCACGTGGGATGCGGTGCACCGCGTGCCGTTGATCCGCGCGACGGCCAACGCCAAGGGCATTGTGGTTGCCAAAAGCACATGGGCCTACAACGCCCGCGGGCAAGTGACTGCCGAATGCGCGGTGAACCCCGCCGTGACGGTGACCTACGCGTGCGGCAGCCAAGCGCACGCGCCCAAGGGCATCCGCCAGACCCGGTATAGCTACTGCGATGCGGTGGACGGCACGCAGTGCCCCCAGGTCGGTCTGTTGCTCAGCGTGGATGGCCCGCGCACCGATGTCACCGATCCGACCCAGTACGGCTATTTCCCCACAACCGATGAAAGCGGCTGTGGTACCGTGGATGGCGCCTGCCACCGCGCCGGTGACGTGGCGACGTCCCCCCAGATTTGAGTAGCGGCCCGGTTTCGAGTCCAATCCCCCACGAGAAGGAGATTGGATGTGAAGAAACGCTTTTCCGAAGAACAGATCATCGGCTTCCTACGCGAGGTCGAGGCCGGCATGGCGGTCAAAGACCTGTGTCGCAAGCACGGCTTCAGTGAAGCCTCCTACTACCTGTGGCGAAGCAAGTTCGGCGGTATGAGCGTGCCGGAGGCCAAGCGACTGAAGGACCTGGAGACTGAGAACGGCCGGCTGAAGAAGCTGCTGGCCGAGCAGCTTCTGGAAAATGAGGTCATCAAGGATGCCCTGCGAAAAAAATGGTGAGCGCACCGGATCGGCGTGAGCTGGTGCGCTATCTTGTCGGCCGAGAGTTGAGCGAGCGCCGTTCGCTGGCGATTGCCGACATGAGCGCAAGCGCCTACCGCTACGAGCCGCGCCCGGACCGTAACGTCGAACTCCGCGAGATGATCTTCGCGCTGGCGAATCGCCATAAACGCTATGGCGTGGGCATGATCTATTTGAAGCTTCGCCAGGCCGGACACGCAGTGAATTACAAGCGGGTCGAGCGCCTGTATCAGGAGGCCAGCCTCCAGGTGCGGCGGCGCAAGCGAAAGAAAGTCCCGCCGGCCGAAAGGCAGCCGCTGCTTCGCCCGGCGGCTGCGAACGAGGTTTGGTCGATTGATTTCGTGTTTGACCGCACCGCCGAGGGCCGCGTCATCAAATGTCTGACGATCGTCGACGACGCGACGCATGAGGCTGTCGCCATAGAAATCGAACGAGCCATCTCGGGCATCGGCGTGACGCGCGTCATGGATCGCCTAGCCGTCACGCGCGGCCTACCCAGGGTAATTCGTAGCGATAACGGAAAGGAGTTCTGTGGCAAGGCGATGGTCGCCTGGGCTCACGACCGTGGCGTGCAATTGAGGCTTATCGAGCCCGGCAAGCCGAACCAGAATGCCTACATCGAATCGTTCAACGGACGGCGACGCGATGAATGCCTCAACGAGCACTGGTTTCCCAGCCTTCTGCACGCCGCACAGAAATCGAAAACTGGCGCCGTGAATACAACGAGGAGCGACCGAAAAAAGCACTGGGCGGACTGACGCCCGCCGCCTATGCAAAACAGTTACAGTAATTCCGGACTCAAACCGGACCGCTACTGAAGGCGGGGGGACGTCGGTGGCGCAAATCACGGACGCGGCGGGCCACATCACCGCCACGCTCGCCTACGATCGCCACGGGCGGCCGGTGCGCCAAAAGGATGCCAATGGCGTCATCACCGATGTGACCTACACCACCCGTGGGTGGTTGGCCAGCCGCACGGTGCGCGCCAATGCAACCGGGGTGCCCGCAGCCGGGGACGCCACGACCACCCTGACCTATGACGCCGTGGGTGCGCTCAAGTCGGTAACGGACCCCGATGGGGTGGCGATCACCTACAGCTACGACGACGCACACCGTTTGGTCGATATGGCCAATGGACTGGGCGAGCACATTCATTACACGCTCGACGCTTCGGGCAATCGCATCAAAGAAGAGACCTTCGACGCCGAAGGCCTATCTCGGCGCAGCGTATCTCGCAAATACAACACACGCGGCCAACTGGTCAGTGTGACCGATGGGCTCGGCCATGTGGTCTTCGACGCCACCGCGAGCGGCAGCTACGACGCGAACGGCAACTTGGTGTCGGCCAAGGATGCGCTCGGCACGGTGCAGAACAATACTTTCGATGTGCTGGACCGCCTGGTCACCAGCGTCGCCGATGCCAACGGCACCAATGCGGCGACCAAAGCCACCACCAGCGTGTTCACCTTGGACGCGCTGGATCAACTGAAGTCCGTTACCGACCCCGACGGCTTGGTGACGAGCTACAGCCTCGACGGCCTGAGCAATGCCACCGGCCAGGTCAGCCCCGACACGGGCACGCAGGCGTCCACCTTCGACGCGGCGGGCAATCCGCTGACGCAGACCGACGCCAAGGCCACAGTCGCGACACAAGCCTTCGATGCGCTCGGCCGCCGCACCGCCGTCAGCTACACCGACACCAAGCTCAATGCGGCGTTCCATTACGACGAGGCCAACAGCGTCACCGGGTGCGCCAATTCCTTCCCAGCCGGTCGGTTGACCCGCGTGGTGGAAAGCGTTGTGACAACCGTGTACTGCTATGACAACCAAGGGCGCGTCACCGAGCAGCGCCAGACGCAAGGCGCGGTCACTGACAGCACCGACTATGTCTACACCAAGGCCGGCCGTCTGGCGGCGGTCGCGTCACCCAGCGGCTTGGTGACGGAATACGCGCGCGACGCGGCCGGGCAGATCACCACGGTCACCATCACGCCGGCCAAGGGTGCGGGAAGCACCGTGGTCCGCGCGGCAACCTATTTGCCCTTCGGACCCATCGCCAGCTACACCCTGGGCAATGGCCAGACCGTCACCCGCACGTACGATGCCAATTATCGCTCCATTGACATCACCAGCCCCGCGCTCAATCTCCACGTGGCACGGGATGCGGTGGGTAACATTGTGGCCTTGGGTAGCACGCCGGGGGCGACTCCGGCCGTTGAGACCTACAGCTACGATGCGCTGTATCGCCTGACGGGCTTCAAGAGCGCCAGCGGTGCGGTGGTGGAGGCTTACACCTACTCAAAGACCGGTGATCGCCTGACCAAAACCGCACCGGGCTTGGCCACGGGTGCCTATGGCTACCAGGCTGGCACCCATTGGTTGACCAGCATCGGCACCGGCTCGCGCACCTATGATGCCAACGGCTCTACGACCGGCAACGCCAGTGCCGGCACCTCCTGGGGGTATGGATACAACGGACGCGGGCAGTTGACCGTCTTGCAGCAGGGCGGCACGACGGTGGCGACCTATGCCTACGACGCCTCGGCGCATCGGGTTGCCAAAACGGTCGGTTCCGCCACCACCCGCTTTGCGTATGGTCCCAGTGGGTTGCTGGGCGAATACGGTGCGGCCTCGCGCGACTATGTGTGGATGGATGACACTCCGGTGGCGGTGGTCGACGGCACCACCGTGGCCTTCGTGCATGCCGATGGCCTGAACACGCCCCGCGCGGTCACCAACGCCACCGGCGCCTTGGTGTGGTCGTGGGCCTACCAGGGCAATCCGTTTGGTGAGCAGGGGCCGACCTCGACCAGCGGTTATGTGCTGAATCTGCGGTTCGCGGGCCAGTATTTCGACCGCGAGTCGGGCAACGTTTATAACGGGTATCGGTACTTCGACGCGTTGACGGGCCGGTATCTGCAGAGCGACCCCATCGGGCTAATGGGCGGAATCAGCACCTATGCTTACACTGACTCCAATCCGTTGGGCGCAGTGGACTCGCTCGGGCTCGCCGGCGAAAAATACGAGTATCAACGGGTAGCTCCCACGCCTCAAATGCTGGCGGCAGAGGAACTCTTGACGAAGCTGGCCACGCAAGCCGCTAACACGGTCGACAAGTCATGCACGGGTCTGTGCCGCCTGCCATGGATTCGCGGTACGCTTATTCACAGCGAGTTCAAGCGGCTCGTCGATGCGCAGTGCCCGCAGTCGCTGTATCACACCGAGGTCAGCTACTACGATCACATCGAGGTCCGATATGGGTATCCCGACTCGTCGAGGGCGGATGTGGTCCTGGGTCCCAAGGCGGCGCCCATTGCCGTCTATGACCTCAAGACCGGATGGGGCTACATCAGCAGGGCACAGGCAAATGCTTACGGTGCTAATCTGCCGGTGGGCACCGTCGTTGCACCCATTTACCCCGTAGGTCGTTGACACATGAATAAACGTGCGATTGCTCGCCTGATGCATCAGCGCGTGGAGGGGCTCAGCCAGCTTGGCGGATACTTCTTTCGTCAGAACGTGGAGTTGGTGCTGGATGGGGTGCTTTTGGAGTATCGGCCTCAAGAGGTCCACCTTTGGCACTTTCGCTTCCCGCTGTTCGATGACTTTGGCGAGAATTTGCTTTACAGCAATCGTTTGCAGGAGGGCGGGGTTATCGCCAAGGGCAAGCTGTCTGACGAAGCCATCGTCGAGCACGTCGTGAATCATCCAGAGCTTGTCGACGTGTTGCGCCCCGGGCCACCGGCTCGGACGTGTGATTTTCTTGAGTATCTGGAGGGGGCAGAAGCGATGTTGAATCCGCATGCGCGCCTTGTCTTTGCATCGGGATTGGTACTCGATCAGGAATACGCGCGTGCGAATGCTGCGCTCGAATCGATGTTCGCGACGATGGCGAACCGGCTGAGCAAGCGTGATGCAGAACACGGAGCCAGCCTCCTGATGAGGCTTGGACAAAGTGGTGAGTCCGCGGCCGCGCTCTTGGAAACGGTAATCCAGAAAAATCGTCAGGCCTTTGGCATCCGCTGATGACTCCTTGCAAAGAGCCCAAGCGAGCGTCTCTGGCAGGGTCTCGAGCTTGTTGGGGGGAGTCGTCAAAGGAGCACGGAAGACTCATCGACGACGTTCCAGGTCGCCCGGTTAGAAAATCTTGCCGTCCGGCCTGACCTTCGGTCATATCTACACCGGAACGATTCTGGAATAGGCGTTCCAGCTCACCCAACGCCGTCTTGATTCATCACGGTGGTCACCCTGCTTGAGGCCAAGGGGAAATCAGAACGGTCGGGCAGGAGAGGCCTCTGCTGATCAGTTCGGCCATGCCCGAACAGCGTGGAGGCGGCGCCGGGTTAGCGACCCTGGAGCGGCTTCCACGGATACAGCATGGTCAAAAAGACCCTGCCCTCTGCCGTATTGCACACGCGCTGCCAACTGGTAAACGCGTCCACCGCGAGGTCGACCAGCGTTTTGGCTTCGGAGCGCGTCATATTTTTCGCGAAATCTTAGTCGGCCACATGGCGACCTTGTTGCAAATCGGAAAAGGCTGCGGCGACCACGAGCAAGTCGGGAGGCACTGGGCCGGTCATGTGGAGCTTGTAAGCTCTTGGGAGCGTGGTGCGACGCAAGCCTCTGGCCGCATTGGCCATGTCGGTAGGGTCAAGGCGCGACGCGCACTTTGGATCAGAGCGGTCGATTGCCCGGCGCAGATGCGGGCCGCGGCGGCCTCACTCAGGAGATGGAAGAGCGTAGTAAGCGGTCGAGACGCTGCGCCGCAGATTCGCTTGCTGCGAACGTGTGCGGTCTCGCATCAGCAGATGCTGAGCCTGCGCCAGTAAGTCGACCGGGAGGGTCACCCGTCAGCGGGAGAGCAATCGGAAGTAGGGGTAGCGAGAAACTCCAAACGTCTGAGCGACCGCTCACGGCGTCCATGATCCGGCGCAGTTCCACCCATGGATGTGCTCGGCGACCCGGTCGCGCTCGTCGGGTGCATCCTGATCGTAGATGGGAGATTACGACCCGCGGCGAACGCCTTTAGCAGGTCTAGTGCAGCATAGATTCCAAGAGTGAGGATCGTAACTGCAAGGCTTTGCGAAGACAGGACACGCTAGCGCCGCATCGTGCCCGGCGTTCGACAATCCAGGCGCGCTGTGTCGCCACGAGTTGGGCATGAGCGGAAACGGTGAGGGTCGCGAGCACCGCACGATACGTCCGCCCCAACGCGCCATCGGCCTGACGCAACCCGGCATCGGCGCAAATGGCGGACTCGTCCGCAAAGCCAGCTTTGGCGCAGTCGAACGAGGGCCGCGGCGCATTCATGCGTGTCGAACTTTCGGGCCCGGATTGACCAGCGCTCGTGGGCGACTCCAGGTCGGGGACGGCCACCCGCCGCTCGGGCAAGATAGTGTCAGGTCGCACCTCGGTCTGGGGCGCTATCGAACCGCCAGCTTGAGGTGCGACGGGCGGACGAGCTGCTGCAACAGCGCCACCTCCAAAAGCGATGAGCGTGCTCGCGGCGGCCGGCAGCACCACGGCGAAGAAGAGCGCTACCCACATGAGACGCCGCTGCTGCAAAGGCATATCGGGCGACTTCGCGCAGCTACGCACGATCGTAGCGATCGCCGTCAAGGCCGCGACAATCAACACGCCTATCACTTGCATGGGTTGGGTCAAGTGGGCGAAGGCGTCGGGCAGGTCAGTCATGGAGACACAAGCAGGTTCGGATCGTCGTTTATCGGCTACGGTTGCCCGATCTTGAGTTGTGTTGGTTGATAGGCCGACCGCGGCCTATGGCGACGTCCCTCCCTCAGTACCATCCGTGCTTCGAGCCCTCGATATGCTCGGCGATCAATCGGTCAGAGTCTGTTCCATCAAGCGCCCTGTTGCTCTTGCCGATAAACTCCGAGGTATACGCAGTATCGGAATACGCGTTTTGGTTCGGGTCGCTGCTCATTTTCCTATCAGCGCTTTGGCGCGACGATGCGATTGATCAGGTGCCGCTGCGGGCACTTTTTACGGTGGTCGGTGGTTTGTCTTCACCGATGACGGTGATTCTTGCACCCATATTCATCGTCCGTGCGCTGCGTCTCAGAGACCGGCGCGAGACCCTTATCTGCATCATCGCGGTCCTCTGGGCGGTCGTGCAGGTGGCGCTGGTGTACCTGACCACTCCGGTTCCGATCCCAGGGGCCGCGCTCGCTGCCATCTCCATCCCAGACGTGCTGGCAAAGTTCGTAGGCTGGTACATGTTCTTCCCCGGAATCGAAGGGGTGGCCATTGGTGCGTGGCTGGGCGCAGCGATTATCGTCGTCGCCTTATTCGGTATTCGACGTTCACCGGATTTCGGCCTTTTGGTTCTCGGATATATTCTTCTTGCCGCAGTCGCCGCTTCAATGGCCCGCGCCCCGCTGCAGTGGGTGTCAGCCTTTACCGATGGCCCGCGGTACTTCTTTTACCCCTACCTTTTGCTGTCGTGGCTCCTGATCTACGGATTGGCCAGCGCCGAGCGGATCGAGGGGATTCTCATCGCCCTGGTGCTGTTGCTCAGTCTTCTGCAGACCTACCTATACGGACAGAGGCGCCACGAAACACTCGACTGGGCCCACGAGGTAGCGCGGTGCGCCGCCTCGGAGCGATACGTCTTCCCAATTCATTACGACGGAGTCTTGGATCACGCGTGGCACATGGAATTGAAGGGAAGGGAGTGCCGTCGGCTGGTCCGCCGGTCTCTGCCGCGCGCGTGAGGGGCGCCCAGTCTGTGCGCGCCCGACTCGAAATGGTGACCAAATGTTGACCAAACGTTGACCAAACGGAGCCCATTGGGGACCAATCCAGACCAACTAAATAAAAAGGCCAGTAAGCGAATCAATCACTTACCGGCCTGAACTGGTGGAGGTGGCGGGAGTCGAACCCGCGTCCGAAGGCGTTTAATCTCCAGATCTACATGCTTAGCTCACCGTTAGATCTCGTCCACCGACAGCACGGCGTGCTAAGCGCACCGGCGGACATATCTGATTGATCTAGCGTCAGGCCCACAGACGGAGAGCCTTTCAGCGGTCTCATGATAGTGACCCTACACCGCCGAGCATGAGCACAAGAGCGGGTCGGGGGTTTGGCCTTTTTTAGGGGCCGGACAGCTTAGGCGGCGAGAGCCACCGAGTTGTCACCGTAGTAGTTGTCATTGGCAACTATATGTTTTGCAGCTGGTTTAACGAGGAAAGCTACCCCCTCGGCATGCACCAGTAGATCGCACTACCCCCGTCGAAACCAGAACACCCCCGGGGAAAACGTGGTGGAACTACATCACTCAGTATATGGGCGGGGAGGAAGACCCACAATGGGCGCCGCCTGACCGTTCAGGTCAGCCCATGCGATTGTGCGAGCGCATGACGCGCTGCTTGTCGATCGCCCATTCGCGCTCCTTGTCCGTGTTGCGCTTGTCGTGCTCCTGCTTGCCCTTGGCCAGGCCGATTTCGCACTTCACCTTGTTGTGCTTCCAGTACATCGCGGTGGGCACCAGCGTGTAGCCCTTCCGCTCGACCGCACCGATCAGACGATCGATTTCCTCGCGGTGGAGCAGCAGCTTGCGGGTGCGGCGATCGTTGGCGATCACATGGGTGGAAGCGCTGATCAGGGGCGGGATCTGGGCCCCGACGAGGAAGACCTCACCGTGCTGGATGATCGCGTAGCAACCTTCGCCGAAATTGATCCGGCCGGCACGCAGCGACTTCAGCTCCCAGCCCTCGAGGGCCATGCCGCATTCGAAGCGCTGGTCGATGTGGTATTCGTGGCGCGCGCGCTTGTTCAGCGCGATCGTGCCGCCGCCTTCTTTTTCCGTGTCCTTCGGTTTCGCTTTTGCCATGTCCGCTAAAATCGGTCTCTCGAGTCCCTGATACAAGGCCGGCGGGTCCGTTTGCCGGCACATAAGACGAGGTCAGTTCATGATTGAAATCCGCCGCAGTGCGATCGTGCCTTTCACGCCCGCGCAGATGTTCGACCTGGTCAACGATGTGGAAGCATACCCAAAGCGCTTCGGATGGTGTGACGCGGCCACCGTGATCGAGCGGGGTGACGATGTGCTGGTCGCCCGGCTGGATCTCAAGTTCGCCGGCATGCGGCAGAGCTTTACCACCCGTAACACCACGGTGCGGCCGGAGCGGCTGACCATGCAGTTCGTGGAGGGGCCGTTCCGCTCGCTCGATGGCTTGTTCACCTTCCAGGCCCTGGGTGACGTGGGCTGCAAGATAGCCCTGGCACTGGATTTCGACTACGCCGGCCTCGGCGGGTCCGTACTGAAGATGGGGTTTCAGCAACTCGCCAACCGGATGGTCGACGACTTCTGCGACGAGGCACGCCGCGAGTATGGCTGACCTGAACGTCGAAGTGGGTTACGCGGGACCGGAAGCGCAGCGGGTAGTTCGCCTCGTCGTGCCGTCAGGGACGACCGTCTGGCAGGCCATTGAGCTGGCCCGTGCTCAGCTGCCCGAAGGTGTGGCGCCCGATGCTACCCGTCTGGGCATCTTCTCGAAGAAGGTGGATGCGGATCGTGTGCTGAAGGAAGGCGACCGGGTGGAGATATACCGGCCGCTGACCCTGGATCCGATGGAGGCCAGGCGGCGCCGCGCGAAACGCGGCGCCTGAACCTGCCGGCTTCTTACTTCTTGTCGTCCGACGAGCCGCCACCGAACACGCCACCGTCGTCCTTCTTGTCGTCAGCGCTGGTGTTCTTGTCACCCTGGGCGCCGCCGACCGGATTGGCCTTGTACTTTTCGGAGTCCTTCAGCAGCTGCTGAGCGTCCTGGGCGAAGAAATCGCCTTCGGTGCGGACCAGCGTGTCGTTGTTGAAGGTCAGGGTGAGCGTACGGGTCGTCATCTTCTGGCCGCGGTGGGAGAAGGTGGACACGTAATCCCAGCGATCCTGGTCAAAAGGCGAGGTGACCGAGGGGGTGCCCAGCAGCACCAGGACCTGACGCTTCGTCATGCCCGGCTGCAGCTGGTCGACGTTTTTCTTGTCTAGCAGGTTGCCCTGCTGCACGTCGGGGGTATAGACGAGGCCACAGCCCGCGATGGCAACCGCCATCATGGCCAAACCCAGCGTGCGGATGAGCTTATGCATGCGTAGTAACGTCCGGATCGTGAAGCCTGCGATGATACACTAAGCGCCTGACGGCACCGCGAGGGGGTCTATATGGACCAGGAAACCAAAGAGCTCCGCAGGGCGGGGCTCAAAGTCACACATCCGCGCATGCGGATCCTGCAGATCTTCGAAGAGGCGGACGAGCGCCACCTCACGGCTGAAGACATCTACAAGCGTCTGCTTGCGCACCAGGAGGACATCGGGCTTGCCACGGTGTATCGGGTGCTGACCCAGTTCGAAGCTGCCGGCATCGTGATGAAGCACAACTTCGAAGGTGGGCAGGCCGTTTACGAGCTGGACCGCGGCAAGCATCATGACCACATGATCGACGTTGACAGCGGGAAAGTGATCGAGTTCATCAGCGAGGAGATCGAACGCCTCCAGCACGAGATCGCCGACCGCCACGGATACGTCATCGAAGACCACAGCCTGGTGCTGTACGTGCGGCCCAAGAAGAAGCGCTGAGTCAGGCTTTCGCTCGCGGTGAGAGGGCCCCTTCGGGGGCCTTTTTCGTGGGCGTGATTCAGGCAAGGGGCGTTGGCGACGACATTTCGGGCGCCCATAAAAAACGCCGCCGGCGGACTCCTGTCCACCGGCGGCTTGATCCGCTTCGTTGTGGAACGTGGATCGCGAGTTGCTCGCTGGATTCACGTCTGCCCACTTCGAACCGGCGAGGCCGACATCCTGTCGCCTCATCAGGTCGATCGTCCCCACGACCGACCTGGGCTCACCGTCTCTCGACGGCGGCTCCCCCACATCGATAATGGGATCGTAACGAAGTGTTCACTGACCCGGTATTGGAAAATTTCCTATGCTCATTCCGATACTTGTGCTGCGGAGCAACACGCGAAGGTGCAGTCCGACGGGTTCTGGACGGATCCGGAAGAGCCCTCCAAGGGCGGTGATTCGGTCACTCATGCCCTGTAGTCCGCGCCCACCGCCGTCGGTTCTTGCGGGTTTGGGGGTGGAGGGCAGGCCGGTGCCGTCGTCACGAATGTCGAGGATAGCGACCGGGCCGCTGTCGCGCATGCCGATGCGCAGGCGCAGGGCCATCCGGCTTGCGCCGGAGTGTCGGACGACGTTGGTCGCGCTCTCCTGGACGACGCGATAGATAGCGGTCAGCGTGTCCTCGTCCAACAGGCGGGGCTCGCCCCGCAGGTCGGTGACGTAGTGGATGCCTGCGGCGGTGAGCATGTCGCGGATCGGGCCTTCGTCCAGTGCGCGCAGCAATCCGAACTCGTCGAGCACCGAGGGGCGCAGGCTGTCGAGCATCTTGTGCAGCGCCTTGCGCATGTGCCCGAGGATGCCGTTGATGGATTTACCGATGTCCTCCATGCCCGCGCTGCCTAGCCGCGCCTGGGCCAGTTTCAGGTGGGTCTGGATCGCGGTGAGGTTCTGTCCGAGTTCGTCATGCAGCTCGGCGGCCATGTGTCGGCGCAGGTTTTCCTCCGCCTGGAGGTTGCCTCGGGCGGCGTCGCGCAGCTGACGGGCCAGCTGATCCAGGCGCTGGTTGGCGGCGGCGAGGTGGGTGTTCTGCTGGGCGACGCGCTCGCTGCTGCGGCGAAGCGCGTCGGTGGCTGCGCCGAGCATCAGCGTGCCGGTGCCGGCCACGGCAAGGAACAGATGGGCCGCCGCCGTGGGAGCGCCGCGGCCGATCATGTCTTCGGTGACATTCAGGCCCACGCTTGTTATGAGCATGGCCAGGCCCGCGCCACGCCAGCCATGACGGAAGGCGAAGAAGAGCACCGGTGCCAGTGACAGCACGCGGGCGAACTGCGGCTGCGGAGAATACTCGGCCAGGGTGATCAGGATGGCCAGCGAGGGCAGCATGACGAGCAGGCCGTCGAGCAGGAGCTCGGCCATGGACGATTGCGTGGGGCGCTCGCGGAAGACGAGGATCATCACCGGCACGACCAGCAGTACGCCGAGGTAGTTACCGAGCAGGTCGCTGCCGAAGGTGGTGCCTAGCATCTCGACCGGCGCGGCCGGGTGCAGCGAGGCCATCATGGCGGCGTTGCCGGCGGTGGCGACCGTGGCCGTCACCATCGCCGAGAGCAGCAGGCGGGCGACGTCTTCCGGGGTGCCCAGGCTGGCGTGCAGGTGGGCGCGACGAAGCAGCCACAGGCACGCGGCGACCATGAGGGGCTCCGGCGCGTCGCCGAGCAGAAAGCCGGCGCCGCCGATGGGCAGGCCGCTGCGCCATTCGCAGATCATGCTGCCGGCGAGTTCCGCTCCGAGGATCCAGAACCAGTTGCGGGTGCGGGTGAGTAGCAGCGCACCGAATCGCAGGCCAAACGGCAGCACCCAGTAGGGCTGCTCGGTAGGCCAGAGCATGATCCAGATCGCCGCGTAGGCGAGCGCTAGCAGGGGACCGGCGAATCGGGAAGGCGCGTGTAGTCGCATGCCCGAATGTTACACGGCGGATGTGCCGGCCCGACGCTCGGCGTCGCCCATACGCACGCGTCGGGATTGCCTGTTACATTCTGTGCATGCCAAGAATCGCTCTTGTAGATGACCATGCCATCGTCCGTGAGGGTTTCAAGCGACTCATCGAGCTTGAACCCGATCTGGACGTCGTTGCCGAAGCCCGCAATGCCGACGAGGCTGTCGATGCGGTCACCCAGCATCGCCCCGACCTGGTGGCGGTGGATCTGTCGCTTCCCGACGGTAGCGGCCTCCCGCTGATCGAGCATCTCGCGAGCATTTCGCCCGGGATGAAGATCGTCGTCCTGAGCATGCACGACGGCGAACCTTACGTTTCCGAGGCGCTGCGTCGCGGTGCGCGCGGCTATGTGACCAAGGGTGTCGCGCCCGAGGAACTTGTCGCCGCGGTGCGTTCGGTGCTTAGCGGTGAGCAATATCTCAGTTCGGATCTGCGGCAGCGGCGCTCGGGACGGCCTTCGGCGGATCTGGATCCGTTTAGCCGCCTGACGGCACGAGAGCGGGAGGTATTCCTCTTACTCGCGGCCGGGCGCGCGCCGAAACAGGTCGCGGCGGAACTGGGGATCGGGCAGAAGACGATTTACATCCACCGGGCGGCGGTGATGAACAAGCTCAATGCCGGGTCGGAGCTGGACCTTTATCGGATGGCTCAGGAGCGGGGGCTCATCAGGACCTGACGGTCACCCCTGAGCCCGATCCAGCATTTTCTTCGCGTGCGCCCGCGTCTCCTTCGTAATCTCGACCCCACCCAGCATGCGCGACAGCTCGTCACGACGGCCGGATGCATCCAGCGGATGGATACGCGTACGGGTCGAATCGCCGTCGCTCTCCTTGGCCACGCGCAGGTGTGAGTGACCTTGCGCCGCCACCTGCGGCAGGTGGGTGACGCAGAGTACCTGCACCTTCTCGCCCAGCGCACGCAGCTTCTGGCCGACCACCTCGGCGACGGCACCGCCGATGCCGGTGTCCACTTCGTCGAAGATCATGCAGCCGATGTTGTCGTTGCCCAGCGTCGCGACTTCGATCGCCAGACTGATGCGGGCGAGTTCGCCACCCGAGGCCACCTTGCGCAACGGGCGTGGTGGCTGGCCGGGGTTGGCGCTGACCAGCAGTTCGCAGCGCTCGCGGCCCTGCGGATCCGGGTCGTCGCCCTCGGCCGGTTCGAGCGACACTTCGAGACGGCCGCCGCCCATGCCGAGCTCGCCCATCAACGCGGCCACCGTGCCGCCGAGTCGACCGGCGGCGTCGGCGCGGGCTTTCGACAGCGACGACGCGGCGTCATCCCATGCCTTGCGCAGACGATCGCGCTCGCGACCCAGGCGGTCGAGCGCATCGCCGGCGCCTTCCAGTTCGGCAAGGCGCTCGCGGACTTCCTCGGCCTTGGCCGTCAGTTCCTCGATGGGCAGGCGGTAGCGGCGGGCGAGGTCATGAAGGTGGGTGAGGTGGGTATCCACCTCGGCGAGCCGTTCGGGATCCAGTTCGACATCCTGCGCGTAGCGGCTGAGGCCGTCGACGGCTTCGCCGACCTGAATCTGGGCGCTGTCGAGCAGCTCGAGGGTCGGGACGAGCGAGGCGTCCAGCTCGGCCAGGCGCGACACCTCGGCATGGGCGCGCAAAAGGGCGCGGCCGACAGCGAATTCGCTTTCGCCGTCGAGGATTTCAACGACGCCATTGGCGCCCTCGGCCAGCCGGCCGGCGTTGGCCAGCCGGCGATGCTGGGCTTCGAGGTCTTCGAGCGCGGCGGGCGCGAGGGCCCAGCGGTCGAGTTCTTCCAGTTCGTGGGCGAGCAGCTCGATCTGGCGCTCGCGGTCATCGCCGCCGGACAGCGTACGGATGCGCGCCACGGCGTCGCGCCAGGCTTTGGCCGTGTCGCGGACGCTCGTCTGCAAGACCTCGTTACCCGCGTAGGCGTCCAGCAAAGCCATCTGATGCTGGCGCGAAAGCAGGGCCTGGTGCTCGTGCTGGCCGTGGATCTCGACGATCAGCGAGGCCAGCGCCGACATCTGGGCGAGGCTGGCCGGGCGGCCGTTGATCCAGCCGCGCGAGCTGCCTTCCGTGCGGATCACCCGACGCAGCTGGCAGGTCTCGCCATCGTCCAGTTCTTCCTGGCGGAGCCACTGGGTGGCTTCGGGCAGGCCGGTGAGGTCGAATTCGGCGGCCAGCTCGGCGCGGTCGCTGCCGGCCCGGACCATGCCGCTGTCCGCGCGGGCGCCCGCCAGCAGCATCAGGGCATCCACCAGTAGGGACTTGCCCGCGCCGGTCTCGCCGCTGACCACGGTGAGGCCCGGACCGAAGGCGATCTCGGCTTCTTCGACGACGGCGAACTGGCGGACGTAGAGCGACGTGAGCATGAGAACCAGGCGGCGGATGGAATCGCGCCGATTGTAGCGGGAGGCGAGTCGCATAAGCCGAGACTTGCAAGCGAGGCGGCGAGACCTTATTGATAGCGCGAGCTTCCAACCCCTTTCCCACACCAGCCAGGCGCATGAATCCGTTCTCCGGTCACGACATCGATGCACGAGCGCGCCGGCTGCTGCGGACCCTCATATCGCAATACCTTTCCGACGGTGAGCCGGTGGGCTCACGCACGCTGGCGCGTTCGTCCGGCCTGGAAGTGAGTCCGGCGACCATCCGCAACATCATGGCGGACCTGGAAGAAGCGGGCCTCGTGGCATCGCCCCACACCTCGGCGGGGCGTATTCCGACGCCGCGCGGCCTTCGTCTGTTCGTCGATAGCCTGCTCGAACTGAAGCCGTTGCCGCGCGACGACATGGCCCGCCTGCAGGGCGGGCTGCCTCCGCATCAGACGACCACGCGCGACCTGCTGGGCAATGTCTCGAACCTGCTTTCGGCGATGACCCGCTTCGCCGGCGTGGTCACGGTGCCGCGCCAGGGCGATTTTCCGCTGCGCCACATCGACTTCGTCAATCTGCCCGACGCCCGGGTCCTCGTGATCCTGGTGTTCTCGGACAACCAGGTGCAGAACCGGGTGGTTCAGCTGGCCAGGCCGCTGGATGCCACGGAGCTGGAGCAGGCGGCCAACTATCTCAACGCTCAGTTCGCCGGCTTCCGTCTAGCGGACATCCGGGCGCACCTCGCCACCGAACTGCGCGAGGCCGGGGGCGAGCTCAATCGCCAGCTGGCCAGCGTGGTGGAGCTGGCCACCGCGTCGTTCACCCCCGTCGAGGATGCGGACGACGTGCTGGTGAGCGGTCAGACCAATCTCATGGGGTACTCGGAGCTGGCCGATATCGAGCGGCTGCGCGACCTCTTCGACGCCTTCCAGCAGAAGCGCGATCTGCTTCAGCTGATGGAAATGTGCGTCCAGGCGCCCGGCGTGCGCCTGTTCATCGGCGAGGAATCCGGTTTTTCCGCCCTCGACGGGTGCAGTATCGTCACCGCCACCTACGGCACCAGCGGCCGGATGCTGGGCGCGATCGGAGTTATTGGACCGACGCGTATGGCATATGAGCGGGTGATTCCCGTGGTACAAGCCACGGCCGGACTGCTCAGTGACGCCTTGAATCGCGCCGCGGCGACCTCATAAACCGGCACGGGAGGCGGGTTTAGTATTTCCCGCGAATGTTCGGCCCTCCTCGAGGGAGGGCCGTGAAGCTGACATTTGGAGTAACCATGCAGAACAACGATCCCCATGCGCCGGATCAGGCGCAGGACGGCGGTGTCGACGAGAACGGCGCACAGTCCGAGCTCGACGCGCTGAACGCCCAGCTTGCCGCGATGGAAGTCGAGCTGGCCCAGGCCCGCGAGACGGTCCTGCGCGAGAAGGCGGAGATCGAGAACCAGCGCCGCCGCATGCAGCGTGACCTCGACCAGGCCCGCCGTTTCGCCAACGAGAAGCTGCTGGGCGACCTGCTGCCGGTGTACGACGGCATCGCGCTGGGCCTGGCCAATCAGACGGCCGACGCGAAGACGCTGCGCGAGGGGCTGGAAATGTCGCTGAAGCAGCTGGAGAAGGTGACCCAGGCCAACGGCCTGTCGGTCGTCGACCCGCTGCACCAGCCGTTCAACCCGGAGCATCACCAGGCGATCAGCTCGGTCGAATCGAACGAGCACGCGCCGAACACCGTGGTGGCCGTGGTGCAGAAGGGGTTCGTGCTGAACGACCGCCTGTTGCGTCCGGCTCTCGTGGCGGTGGTTCGCGACAACTGAACCAAACCCCGTCCGGCGTCGGTTTCGCGCCGCGGGGAGTCTCACCAGATATTGAATCGATGGGGCACACCCCCATTTTCCAAACCAGTCGCGGCCGCGGGGGCCGCTTAGAAATACGGAGCAACTTCAATGGCCAAGATCATCGGCATCGACCTCGGTACGACCAACTCCTGCGTCGCAGTGATGGAAGGTTCGACCGCGCGCGTTATCGAAAACGCTGAGGGCGATCGCACCACGCCGTCCATCGTCGCTTTCACCAAGGACAACGAAGTCCTGGTGGGTGCGCCGGCCAAGCGTCAGAGCGTCACCAACCCCAAGAACACCTTCTACGCGGTGAAGCGCCTCATCGGCCGCAAGTTCACCGACGCCGAAGTCCAGAAGGACCTCAAGCTGGTTCCATACGGCATCGTCGCGCACGATAACGGCGACGCATGGGTGCAGACCGCCGATGGCAAGAAGATGGCCCCGCAGGAAGTGTCCGCGAAGGTCCTCATGAAGATGAAGAAGACCGCCGAGGATTTCCTTGGCGAGGCCGTGACCGAGGCCGTCATCACCGTGCCGGCCTACTTCAACGACAGCCAGCGCCAGGCGACCAAGGACGCCGGCAAGATCGCGGGCCTCGAGGTCAAGCGCATCATCAACGAGCCCACCGCTGCAGCGCTGGCTTACGGTCTGGACAAGACCTCGACGGCCGACCGCAAGATCGCCGTGTACGATCTCGGCGGCGGCACGTTCGACGTGTCCATCATCGAAATCGCCAACGTCGACGGCGAGAAGCAGTTCGAAGTGCTCTCGACCAACGGCAACACCTTCCTCGGCGGCGAAGATTTCGACAACCGCGTCATCGATTACCTCGTGGAAGAGTTCAAGAAGGAGCAGGGCATCGACCTGCGCAAGGATCAGCTCGCCCTGCAGCGTCTGAAGGACGCCGCCGAGCGCGCCAAGATCGAGCTCTCGTCCGCGCACCAGACCGACGTCAACCTGCCGTACGTCACGGCCGATGCGACGGGTCCGAAGCATCTGAACATCAAGCTGACCCGCGCCAAGCTGGAGTCGCTGGTGGAAGACCTGGTCAAGGGCACCATCGATCCGTGCCGCACGGCGCTGAACGATGCCGGCCTGAAGATCTCCGACATCAACGAGGTGATCCTCGTCGGTGGTCAGACCCGCATGCCCAAGGTCCAGGAAGCCGTCAAGGACTTCTTCGGCAAGGAAGCGCGCAAGGACGTCAACCCGGATGAAGCCGTCGCCGTCGGCGCCGCGATTCAGGGCGGCGTGCTGGGCGGTACGGTCAAGGACGTGCTGCTGCTCGACGTGACCCCGCTGTCGCTCGGTATCGAGACCATGGGCGGCGTGATGACCAAGCTCATCGAGAAGAACACCACGGTGCCGACCAAGGCCTCGCAGACCTTCTCGACCGCCGACGACAACCAGACCGCCGTGACCGTGCACGTGCTGCAGGGCGAGCGCGAGCGTGCCAATGCGAACAAGTCGCTGGGCAAGTTCGACCTCTCCGGCATCCGTTCGGCACCGCGCGGTCAGCCGCAGATCGAAGTGACCTTCGACATCGACGCCAACGGCATCCTGCACGTGTCCGCGAAGGACAAGGACACGGGCAAGGAACAGAAGATCGAGATCAAGGCCGGCTCGGGCCTGTCGGATGACGAAGTCGCACGCATGGTCGCCGATGCGGAAGCCAATCGCGAAGAAGACCGTAAGTTCCACGACTTGGTGCAGACGCGTAACAAGGGTGACCAGCTCGTCCATGCCACGCGCAGCCAGCTCAAGGAGCACGGCGGCAAGATCCCGGCCGAGCAGCTCGCCAGCATCGACGGCGCGGTGTCGGAACTCGAGAAGGCGCTGACCGGCGAAGACAAGGACGCCATCGAGGCGAAGATCACCAACCTGGAGCAGGTCGCTCAGGCGCTGTCCGCCGCGGCTCAGTCCAGTGGCGGCACGCAGGACACCGCGCAGCAGTCCGCACCGGGCGGCGGCTCGGCTCAGCCGGACGACGTGGTGGACGCCGAGTTCACCGAAGTCAAGGACGAGAAGAAGTAATTTCGTCCTGTAGAGCAACGGCACACCGCGGGCCCGGCGCCCGCGGTGTGACAACGGTTAACCGGTATGATCGCGTCGAAGGGAAACCTCTCGGCGCGTTCGTCCGTCCAGGGAAAGCAAGCGTGTAATGAGCAGCAAGCGCGACTACTACGAAATTCTCGGTGTTGAGCGCACCGTGACCGAGGGCGACCTCAAGACGACCTTCCGTCGCGTGGCGATGAAGTACCACCCCGACCGCAATCCGGACGATCCGACTGCGATCGAGAAATTCAAGGAAGCCAAGGAGGCCTACGACGTGCTGTCCGATGCGCAGAAGCGCGCGGCGTACGATCAGCATGGCCATGCCGCCTTCGAAGGCGGTGGCTTTGGTCGTGGCGGCGGCGCCGGTTTTGGCGACGTCGGCGATATCTTTGGCGATATCTTTGGGGACATCTTCGGCGGTGGCGGCGGACGCCAGCGTGCGCGTCGCGGTGCCGACCTGCGCTACATGATGGATCTGGATCTCGAAGAAGCCGTGTTCGGCGTCGAGAAGAAGATCGAGATTCCGACCCAGGTCAACTGCCATCACTGCAACGGGAGCGGTTCGGAAGACGGCAAGGTCTCCAAATGCAGCACCTGCGCCGGCCATGGCCGCGTGCGCATGCAGAACGGCATCTTTTCGATTCAGCAGGCTTGCCCGACCTGTCACGGCTCCGGCCAGAAGATCGACAAGCCCTGCAAGAAATGCCACGGCGAAGGCCGTCTGGAAGAAGAACGCACGCTGTCGGTGCAGATTCCGGCCGGTGTCGACAACGGCGACCGCATCCGTCTGACCGGGCAGGGCGAAGCCGGTCCGGCCGGTTCGCCGTCGGGTGATCTCTACGTGGAAGTCCGTGTGCGCGAGCACGCGATCTTCCAGCGCGATGGCAGCGATCTGTACTGCGAAGTGCCGATTCGGTTCGCTCAGGCCGCGCTCGGTACCGAACTGATGGTCCCGACGCTCGAGGGCGAAGTGGCCGTCAACGTGCCGCCCGAGACGCAGACGGGACATCAGTTCCGCATGCGCGGTCGGGGGGTGAAGTCCGTTCGCGGCGGCCGTACGGGTGACCTGGTGTGCACCGTCGTGGTCGAGACGCCGGTTCGCCTGACCAAGGAGCAGCGCGAGTTGCTTACCCAGCTCGAAGCGACGTTCGTCGGCGAAGAGGCGGCGAAGCATACGCCGCGCTCGACGACGTTCATCGATGGGGTGAAAGACTTCTGGTCCAGGGTCACTTCATGACCCGTCCCGTCCGTCTCGCCGTCAGCGGCGCCTCCGGCCGGATGGGCCATGCGCTGCTCGGTCTTGTCCGCGACGACGAACGCTTCGAACTCGTTCGCGCCATCGTCTCGTCGAACTCCGTGCGTCTGGGCAAGGCAGCCTATGGCGACGTGTCGGCGCTTCGCTTCAGCGACTGGACCGACGCTTCCGACATCGACGTCGTCATCGACTTCAGCGGTCCGGAGGGTCTCGCCTCCGCGCTGGACTACTGTGAGACGAGTGGTGCGTCACTGGTGACCGGCAGTACCGGCCTCGGTCCTGAGCAGACCGAGCGCCTCGCGAAAGCATCGGAACGCATCGCTGTGCTGCATGCCGCCAATTTCAGTCTCGGTGTCGCCGTTCTGACGCGGCTGCTTCGTGAAGCCGCCGCGGCACTGCCTGGCTGGGACCTCGATATCGTCGAGGCCCATCACAACCGGAAGGAAGACGCTCCGTCGGGTACCGCGCTGGCAATGGGGCATGCCGCTGCCGCGGGGCGTGGCGCGACGCTGGATGAATTGGCCGTCTATTCGAGAGAGGGCCGTCCCGGCGCGCGTAAGGCAGGGACGATCGGCTTCGCCGTCGTACGTGGCGGCGATATCGTCGGCGAGCACCAGGCGTTGCTGATGGGGCAGGGCGAGCGTATCGAGCTGGGGCATCGCGCGACGGATCGGTCCATCTTTGCGCGCGGCGCGCTGGAGTCCGCAGCGTGGATCGCCGGGCGTGCGCCGGGGACCTGGACGATCGAAGACGTGATCGCCGCAAAGGTTTGATGCTCTGCGTAAGAATCGCTCTCACCTGATCTGAGAGCACGTGTTAACATCCGCCCCGAAGTCATTGGGGAGTAGCCATCTCCGTACCCAGGAGAGTTCGCGTCAACAGACTTGGTGGCCTTGTGCCCCATGGCGCGAACGGCAGCGACGCACACACGGTGCGTTGCCGGCCCGGCGAGACCTTTGGCCAGCGACATGCTTACCCAGGCCGGGCGAGCGGTGTCGTTGAGCCATCGGTATTTTCTCGCTCGCTCGGCCTTAGATAAAACATGCTGCTGACATGCTTTCTCTTCCTGGTTTCGGCCGGGGCCATCTATTTCGCGTGCGAATACTTCGTCAACGGCGTCGAATGGTTCGGGCGCAAGCTCAACCTCGGCGCCACCGCTACCGGTACGGTCCTCGCGGCCTTCGGTACGGCGCTTCCCGAAAGCGCGGTGACGTTCGTCGCCGTGATGTTCGGTAAGGATGCCGCGGCTAAGGATATCGGCGTCGGTGCGGCCCTCGGGGGACCACTGGTACTCGCGACCATCGCGTACGCCGTGGTCGGATTCGCTCTGTATGCGGGCCGTAAGCGCCTGAAGCGCCCCGACCTCCGGGTGCGTGTCGATAACCAGCGTCTCGCGCGCGATCAGTCGTGGTTCCTTGCGATCTTCGTCGTAAAAGTCGGCCTGGGTCTCGTCGCGTTCGCATGGAAGCCCTGGCTCGGCGTGCTTTTCCTGCTCGCGTACGTGGCCTACGTGTGGCGCGAGATGCGTGACGACAGCACGGCGCCTGAGGAGGAAGAGCTCGAGCCTCTGACCTTCCGCCCGAATGACGCCGATCCGACGATGGGCTGGATCGCGCTGCAAACCAGCCTGGCGTTGATCGTCATCGCCATCGCGTCGCGCACCTTCGTGTGGCAGCTTGAAGCCTTCGGTGAATTCTTCCACCTGTCGCCGCACATCGTCGCGCTGGTGCTGAGCCCCGTGGCGACCGAACTGCCCGAAACGGTGAACGCACTGATCTGGGTGCGCCAGGGCAAGGAGCGGCTGGCGCTGGCCAACATCTCCGGCGCCATGATGATTCAGGCGACCATTCCGAGCTCGATGGCGTTGTTCGCTACGCCGTGGCTGTTCGATACGCCGCTGATCGTGGCTGGCGGCGTCACGATGGTGGCGGTGATCGCGTTGTGGGCGATGTTCCGGCATGGGTCGGTGGAAGCGCGCTGGCTGATGCCGATCGGCGCGCTGTACGGCGTGTTTGCCGTGTTCGTCGGCTGGTGGTTCGGGGTGCGGTGAGGGACGGAAGATCGGCTCTGGCGAGAGCCCGCCCGCCGACGAATTCAGCCAAACTCAGTCCGGATGCGAGGCGTTCCGGTCGCGATCGGCACCCACCTTCCGGTCCAGCTTTCCGAAGATCTTCTTGAACACCCGCGAGAACTTGCCCCGCTTGGTCTTGCGGGCTTTCTCCTCTTCGGAGGTCAGCCAGGCGACCTGAATGACCCGGCGCTCGCCCTCATAGGGCAGGTGACCATGGAAGGAGTTCTCGGCCCGGCGGAACACGGCGAACTCCCCGTAAAGCGGCTTCAGCTCCGGCGCGACGATGTCGTCGATGTCATTGATCGAGCTGAGGAAACGGAGGCAGCCGTCGCTGGTATCCGGCCACATCGGGTTGAGGTAGATCAGCGCGGTGGCGATCTTGGACTTGCTGTCGGTGTGGATGGTGCCGTGCCGGCGGTTGAGCAGGCGGCAGATCGTGACCAGGGTGGGATAGTTCTCCAGGCCGGGAATGCCGAGGTGTTTACCGATGGCGGAAGAGAACTGGCGCGAGGTCATCTGCTTGACCAGCTCGTTCACGGACGGGCCGCAGTCGCTGGCGTCGTAGGGGAAGAAGCCGGCGCTGGTGTATTGCGGGAAGTCGCGGTCCAGTTCGGATCGCGACTCGTCCGGCAGCTGGCCGTGGGCGATCATGAACGAAAAGGGCTCGTGCCGGATGTCGGTGTCGGGACGGTCCAGGCGGGCGGGGTCGAGCAGCATGCGGTGGTTCTCGGTGGTCTGGCTCGGGCGCCATTGTATCGCGTCGGACCTGTTCACCAGCGATATTCCGCCGCAGGGTCGTTCATCGTTTTGCGGTGGACAAAACGGGCCCTGGCGCCTATCATTCTTACCCGCCCAGCGACCCCTATATCCCCAAGGCCCACGAGCCGCTAAATGCAGGCTTGCGGGCTTTGCTGCACCCGAAGGCGGCCATCCCATGCGTACTCCTGCTCTGCTTGCTCTCGAAGACGGCAGCATTTTTCACGGCCACGCGGTCGGTGCCCGTGGTGAGACGATTGGTGAGGTGGTGTTCAACACCGCCATGACCGGTTATCAGGAAATCCTGACCGACCCCTCGTACTCCCGTCAGATCGTCACGCTGACCTATCCGCACATCGGCAACACCGGCACCAACGATGTCGACGTCGAAGCCGACCGCGTCCACGCGGCGGGCCTCATCGTCCGCGACGTGCCGCGCCTTGCCAGCAACTGGCGCAGCGTCGAGCCCCTGCCGCAGTATCTCGAGCGCAACGGCATCGTCGCCATCGCCGGTATCGACACGCGTCGCCTCACACGCATCCTTCGCGAGAAGGGCGCGCTGAGCGGCTGCATCGTCGCCGGTGACGCGATCGACGCCGATGCCGCCGTCGCCAAGGCGCGCGGCTTCGAAGGCCTCAATGGCATGGACCTCGCCAAGGTCGTCAGCACCACCCGGACCTATCAGTGGTCCGAAGGTGTGTACGACCTCGACAAGCAGGCGTTCTACAACGCGCCGAAGAAGTTCAGGGTCGTCGCTTACGACTTCGGTGTGAAGCAGAACATCCTGCGCCTGCTCGCCGGCCGCGGTGTCGACATCACCGTGGTGCCGGCGCAGACGCCCGCCGACGATGTGCTGGCGATGAATCCGGACGGCGTCTTCCTGGCCAATGGCCCGGGCGACCCGGCCGCGTGCGACTACGCGATCGAAGCGACGAAGCGGATCCTCGATACCAAGATCCCGCTGTTCGGCATCTGCCTGGGACATCAGATCCTGGCGCTGGCCGTCGGCGCGAAGACGCTGAAGATGAAGTTCGGCCACCACGGCGCCAATCATCCGGTGAAGGATCACGACACCGGCCGCGTGCTGATCAGCTCGCAGAACCACGGCTTCGCGGTGGATCCGGCCACGCTGCCGGCCAACGTGCGCGTCACCCACACCTCGCTGTTCGACGGCTCGCTGCAGGGCTTCGCCCTGACGGACCGCCCCGCGTTCTGTTTCCAGGGTCATCCGGAAGCCAGCCCGGGCCCGGAGGACGTCGGTTACCTGTTCGACACGTTCATCGCCTCGATGGAAGAGCACAAGGCCAAGCGCGCGTCCTGACGCGCCGCTGGCCCTTCCGTTCATCCATCCGCTTCGTTTGCGAGAGATACCATGCCCAAGCGCACAGACATCAAGACCATCCTCGTCATCGGTGCCGGCCCGATCGTCATCGGCCAGGCCTGCGAGTTCGACTATTCCGGCGCACAGGCCTGCAAGGCGCTGAAGGAAGAGGGTTACCGCGTCGTCCTGGTCAATTCGAACCCGGCGACGATCATGACCGACCCGGACACGGCCCACGCCGTCTACATCGAGCCGATCAACTGGCAGACGGTGGAGCGCATCATCGCCAAGGAGCGCCCCGACGCGATCCTGCCGACGATGGGCGGCCAGACCGGCCTGAATTGCGCCCTCGACCTCGCCGACAACGGCGTGCTCGAGAAATACAACGTCGAGCTGATCGGCGCGTCGCGCGAAGCCATCCGCATGGCGGAGGACCGCAACCTCTTCCGCATCGCCATGGCCGAGATCGGTCTGGAGTGCCCGAAGGCCGAGGTGGCCCGCTCGATGGAACAGGCGCTGGAAATCCAGGCCACGGTCGGCTTCCCGACCATCATCCGCCCCAGCTTCACGCTGGGTGGTTCGGGTGGCGGCATCGCATACAACAAGGAAGAATTCGTCGAGATCGTCGGCCGCGGCCTCGAACTCTCGCCCGTGCACGAAGTGCTGGTCGAAGAGTCGGTGCTGGGCTGGAAGGAATTCGAGATGGAAGTGGTCCGCGACAAGGCGGACAACTGCATCATCGTCTGCTCGATCGAAAACTTCGATCCGATGGGCGTGCACACGGGCGACTCGATCACCGTCGCGCCGGCACAGACGCTGACCGACAAGGAATATCAGCGCCTGCGTAACGCCTCCATCGCGGTGCTGCGTAAGATCGGTGTGGATACCGGCGGTTCCAACGTGCAGTTCGGTATCAACGCCGAAGACGGCCGCGTGGTCGTCATCGAGATGAACCCGCGCGTGTCGCGTTCGTCGGCACTGGCCTCCAAGGCCACCGGCTTTCCGATCGCGAAGGTCGCCGCCAAGCTCGCTGTCGGTTACACGCTGGACGAACTGAAGAACGACATCACCGGCGGTCTCACCCCGGCCTCGTTCGAGCCGTCCATCGATTACGTCGTCACCAAGATCCCGCGCTTCGCTTTCGAGAAGTTCCCGGCCGCCGACGCGCGCCTCACCACCCAGATGAAATCGGTGGGCGAGGTGATGGCGATGGGTCGTACCTTCACCGAGTCGATGCAGAAGGCTCTGCGTGGCCTCGAGATCGGCAAGACCGGCCTCAACCCGACCGGCCTGGACATCGGTAGCGAAGAAGGTTTCCAGACGCTCAAGCGCGAATTGCGCGAGCCGCGTCCGGACCGCGTGTTCCACGTGGCCGATGCCTTCCGCGCCGGCCTGTCGCTGGAGGAGGTCTATGCGCTGACCCGTATCGATCCGTGGTTCCTGGCCGCGTTCGAAGACATCGTGATGACCGAAGGCGAAGTGCAGCGCCAGGGTCTGACCGCGCTGGACGAGCCGCGCATGCGCGAGCTCAAGCGCATGGGCTTCTCCGATGCGCGTCTGGCCGAGCTGGTCGACACCAACGAAGCCGCCGTGCGTCACGTGCGTCGTACGCTGGGCGTCCGCCCGGTCTACAAGCGCGTCGATTCCTGCGCCGCCGAGTTCGCCACCACCACCGCGTACATGTATTCCACGTACGAGGAAGAGTGCGAGGCCAACCCGACCAACCGCGACAAGATCATCGTGCTGGGCGGCGGTCCGAACCGCATCGGTCAGGGTATCGAGTTCGACTACTGCTGCGTGCACGCGGCGCTCGCGCTGCGCGAGGATGGTTTCGAAACCATCATGGTCAACTGCAACCCGGAAACCGTCTCGACCGACTACGACACCTCCGACCGTCTGTACTTCGAGCCGCTGACGCTCGAAGACGTGCTGGAGATCGTCGACCTCGAAAAACCCAAGGGCGTCATCGTGCAGTACGGCGGTCAGACCCCGCTCAAGCTGGCGCGTGCGCTCGAAGCCGCCGGCGTGCCGGTCATCGGTACCTCGGCAGAGTCGATCGACCTGGCGGAAGACCGTGAGCGCTTCCAGCAGCTCATCGAGAAGCTCAAGCTCAAGCAGCCGCCGAACCGCACCGCGCGCAACGCCGACGAAGCGCTGGCGCTGGCCCGTGAGATCGGTTATCCGCTGGTGGTCCGCCCGAGCTACGTGCTCGGTGGCCGCGCCATGGAAATCGTCTACGCCGACGCCGACCTCTCGCGCTACATCCGCGACGCCGTGCAGGTGTCCAACGATTCGCCGGTATTGCTCGACCGTTTCCTCGATCACGCCGTGGAAGTGGACGTCGACATCGTCGCCGATGCCGAAGGCAACGTGCTGATCGGCGGCATCATGGAGCACATCGAAGAGGCCGGCGTGCATTCCGGCGACTCGTCGTGCTCGCTGCCGCCGTACTCCCTCTCGCAGGAAGTGCAGGACGAAATGCGCCGCCAGGTCACCGAGCTGGCGCGTGAGCTGAAGGTCATCGGCCTGATGAATACGCAGTTCGCGATCCAGGGTGACGAGGTGTTCATCCTCGAGGTGAACCCGCGCGCTTCGCGCACGGTGCCGTTCGTCTGCAAGGCCACCGGCATGTCGCTGGCGAAGATCGCAGCGCGCGCCATGGCCGGCCGCACGCTCGCCGACCAGGGCGCGACGAAGGAAATCATCCCGTCGTACTACTCGGTCAAGGAAGCCATCTTCCCGTTCCTGAAGTTCCAGAACGTCGACCCGATCCTCGGGCCGGAGATGCGTTCCACGGGTGAGGTGATGGGTGTGGGTCGCACCTTCGGCGCGGCGTTCGCACGCGGTCACGAGGCGGCCGGCATCAAGGCGCCGCCGAAGGGCAAGGTCTTCATGTCGGTACGCGATGCCGACAAGGAGCGGCTGCTGCCCATCGCGCAGGATGTCACCGCGCGCGGTTACGTCGTCGTGGCCACGGCCGGTACCGCGTCGTTCCTCGAGGGTCATGGCGTGAAGTGCGAGCGCATCAACAAGGTGCTCGAGGGCCGTCCGCACATCGTCGACCTGATCAAGAACGGCGAAGTCGTCTATATCGTCAACACGACGGAAGGCAAGCAGGCCATCTCGGATTCGTTCTCGATCCGTCGCGAAGCGCTGCAGCAGCGCGTCACGTACTCCACCACCGTGGCCGGCGCGCGTGCCCTCGTGCATTCGCTCGACTTCCACGCCGATGGTGAAGTGAACAGCCTGCAGGACCTGCACAAGGAGCTGAACGCATGAGCCCGACCCGTCCGCCCATGACCGCCATCGGTGCCGACCGTCTTCGTGACGAACTCGAGTACCTCAAGCGCGTGAAGCGTCCCGAGATCGTCGCCGCCGTGGCGGAAGCGCGTGCGCATGGCGATCTGAAGGAAAACGCCGAGTATCACGCCGCACGCGAGATGCACGGCTTCAACGAAGGCCGTATCAACGAGCTGGAAGCGGCGCTGTCCAATTCCGAAATCATCGATACGGAGCGCCTCACGGTGGGCTCGCGCATCGTGTTCGGTGCCATCGTCGAACTGATCGACCTCGATAACGATACGGAAGTGACGTATCAGATCGTTGGCGACCTGGAAGCCGACATCAAGAAGAACCTGATCGCGGTGTCGTCGCCGATCGCGCGTGCGCTGATCGGCAAGAGCGAAGGCGACGAGTTCGACTTCGTCGCGCCGAATGGCACGAAGACGTATGAGATCAAGGGTGTGCGTTACAAGTAATTTGTGCGTTTGCCCGCGGTTGAAAACGCCCCTTTGTCGGGGCGTTTTTTTTGCGGCATACATGGGGCGGTGCTGCGGGCTCGGCTTCGCCATCGCGTTTGGCTTTGTCGCTGCGTGTCGTGTGCGTTGGAGAGCCGGCGGGGGTGACCCTCGCGGCCACGCCTGCGGCGACCCCTCAAGGAAAGGCGGCTACCGCCGCCGTATATCGATGGCCTTCGGCCGGGTCGGGCTTCGCCTGGGGGTTTTCGAGTCGGCTGTCCCTGCCTCCCCGAAAACGGCCGGTCATCCCTGACCGGCCCCGCCTGCGCGGCCTTGTCCAGTCGAAGCCCTCGCCTGCGGCTACCGGCCGCGAGGGTCACCCCCGCCGTCTCTTTGGTGTACCGAGGTGGGTTGGTGGTCGAGCGGGGTGTGGCTTCTTCGCTTCGTTGGCTTTTCGCGCGCAGGGCGCGCTCCTACAGGCCGCCATGTATCCCACCATTGCGGTCGCCGTGCGGTAGGAGCGAACCCTGTTCGCGAACCCTCAGCCTCACTAAGGCGAACGAGGCCATGCACCCCAGGCAAGCGAGCGGTCCAGCCAACGAAGCGCACCGCCGCTCGTCCCCACGCCGCCTCACCGTCCGAAAGAGCCGGCGGGTGCCACCCTCGCGTCCGGTAGCCGCAGGCGAGGGCGCCGGCTGGAAGAGGCCCGCAGGGGGCCGGTCAGGGATGACCGGCCGTTTTCGGGGAGGCAGGGACAGCCGACTCGAAAACCCCCAGGCGAAGCCCGACCCGGCCGAAGGCCATTGATACACGGCGGCGGTAGCCGCCTTTCCCTGAGGGGGCGCCGCAGGCGTGGACGCGAGGGTGGCACCCGCCGGCTCTTACCGATGCCTCGCGAGCGCGGCAAGCCAAACGCGATGGCGAAGCCGAGCCCGAGCCGAACCCGCCAAACAAAGCCTCATCTCGCCTCAGCAAAACCCCTGCTGACCTCTCACAATCCGCTCCAGCTTGTCCGGGTTCCTCTGGACATGAATGCTCTGGATCATCCGTCCGTCTGTGACGTACGTCTGCGCCGATTCGAGTTTCCCTTCGATGTACCGCAGCAACGCCCACTCGCCGTTAATTCGCGTAAGCCTCACCGTCACCCGATCGAGATAACGAAGGTGGGCGGCATAAAACACCTGCGCGATCCGCTGCGCGCCCAGCATGGGCTTCGGGAAACTGTTGACCTTGCCTCCGCCATCACCGGTGAGATCCGCATCCGGCGCAAGCATCGAACGAATGGCGGGAAAGTCGCCCGCCGTGAGCGCACCGGCGAAGCGGCGCATCAGGTCGAGGTGGTCGTCGCGGGGCAACCCGGCGCGCGGGCGTGCGTCACGCAACTGATCCTTCGCCCGGTGCACGAGCTGCCGACAGCTGGCTTCGCTCTTTCCGATGGCGCGCGCGATCTCCGGGTAGTCCTCGTCGAAGACCTCGCGCAGCAGGAACGCGGCGCGCGCGTCGGGAGACAAGCGTTCGAGCACCAGCAGAAAGGCGACTGAGACGTCGCTGTCCAGCTCGTGCAGATCCTCCGGCGAGGTGCCCTCGTCAGTAAGAATCGGCTCGGGAAGCCATATGCCGACGTATTCCTCGCGGCGCACCCGTGCGGCGCGCAGGCGGTCGATGGCGCGGCGGGTCGTTGCCGCCACCAGCCACGCTTCGCTGTTACCGATCGCGGCCTGGTCGGCGGCATTCCAGCTCAGCCAGATATCCTGCACGAGGTCTTCCGCCTCGGCCACGGAGCCCAGCATGCGATAGGCGATGCCGTGGAGGCGAGGGCGCAGCGTCGAGAACGTAGTCGTGGCCTGGTTCATACCCATAAGACGGCGCACCCCGGGCATTTGTGACATCGCCCGGAGTGTCGCACGCCGAGTCGCGCCGGATGCGTCAGGCGGCTACGGCCGCCGCATCGGACAGGCCGGCCTTGTCGAGTCCCCAGGCCTTGTCCATCGTGCCAGGCACGGTGCGGAAGGCCACGTTGAGGCGGTTCCACGCGTTGATCGCCGCGATCACGAAGGTCAGGTCGGAAACTTCCTTCTCGGAAAGCTGGCCGAGCACACGCTCGTAGAGGTCATCCGGCACGCCCTGCGCGGGGATCCGGGTCAGCGCTTCGGTCCAGGCCAGGCTGGCCCGTTCGCGAGGCGTGAAGAGGTTGGACTCGCGCCAGATGGCGACGTGGTGCAGGCGCAGGTCGTGCTCGCCGTGAATGACGGCCTGCTTCACGTGCATGTCCACGCAGAAGGCGCAGCCGTTGATCTGCGACGCGCGGATATGGACGAGGAGGCGGAGGGATTCTTCGATCGAGCCCTTGCCCTCGGCCATGCTGAGCTCGGTCAGCTTTCTGGTCAGTTCCGGGGACTGCTGCTGGTAATCGAGACGCTGGGTCATGGCGAAATCCTTGAAGTGAGTGATGGAGGCCGAAAGGATCGGCTTCACATGTCAGACGAGATCGCCATGCGTTTTGTGACGGCCCTAAGACCAACGTAGGGTGGCGGCAACCCGAAACCCGCTTAAGATGCGACCCGGGGCAGTACCACTTCAACGGCAGGGGACACATATGGCAACCGGTGGCTTGCTTGCGCGTGAGCGCACGATCGCGGGACCGAGGTTCAATCGCTGGCTGGTTCCGCCCGCTGCGCTCGCCATCCATCTGTGCATCGGCATGGCCTACGGCTTCTCCGTCTTCTGGCTGCCGATGACCACGCTGGTGCCGGGTGCCGACGCGGGCGCGTGCGCGACCCAGGGCTTCCTCGATCAGCTGACCACCACGACCTGTAACTGGACGGTGCCCTCGGTCAACCACATCTTCGAAACGTTCATCGCCATGCTGGGCCTCGCCGCCGCGATCTGGGGCGGCTGGCTGGAGCACGCCGGTCCGCGTAAGGCGGGTTTCATCGCCGCGTGCTGCTGGGGTGGCGGTCTGGTCATCGGCGGCATCGGCGTGTCGATGCACCAGCTGTGGCTGGTCTATCTGGGTTGCGGGTTCCTGGGCGGCGTAGGGCAGGGGCTGGGGTACATCACGCCCGTGTCCACCTTGATCAAATGGTTTCCGGATCGTCGTGGTCTGGCCACCGGTTTCGCCATCATGGGCTACGGCGGCGGCGCGATGATCGGTGCGCCGATCGCCGTCAAGCTGATGAGCGTGTTCAAGGACGGCGACATCGCCGGCGTCTCGAAGACGCTGATCTGCATGGGTGTCATCTATTTCGTGGCCATGACCCTGGGTGCGTTCGGATTCCGCGTCACACCGAGTGGCTGGAAGCCTGAGGGCTACCAGCCCGTCGCCTCGAAGGCCACCCTGATGTCGCATGGCCACGTCCACCTCAGCCGCGCGTGGAAGACGCCGCAGTTCTGGCTGATCTGGGGCGTGCTGTGCATGAACGTGACGGCGGGTATCGGCGTGCTCTCCATGGCCAGCCCCATGCTGCAGGACGTGTTCGGCGGTCGGCTGCTCGGGGTCGACCCCGGCACCGAACTGAGTACGGCGCAGAAGACGGCGATCGCCGCCGCGGCCGCCGGTCTCGTCGGTCTGATCAGCCTTTTCAACTCCGTCGGCCGCCTGGCCTGGGCCTCGGCGTCGGATTTTCTCGGCCGCAAGAACACCTACTGCGTGTTTTTCATTCTCGGCATCATCCTTTACTGCACGCTGCCGACGCTGGGGCACATGGGGCTGGCCGCGCTGTTCGTCATTACCGTCTGTCTGATCCTCTCGATGTACGGCGGCGGCTTCGCCACCGTGCCCGCCTACCTGGCGGATATCTTCGGTACGCAGATGGTCGGCGCCATTCATGGGCGCCTGCTCACCGCCTGGTCGGTCGCCGGGGTCATCGGTCCCGTGCTGATCGCCGGGATCCGTGAGGCGCAGCTGAGCGCGGGGGTGGCGAAGAACCTGGTCTATGACCGTACGCTCTACATCCTGGCCGGGCTGCTGCTGGTCGGTCTCATCTGCAACCTTCTGGTTCGCCCGGTGGATCCGAAGCTGCACATGACCGAGGACGAACTGAGGCACGAGCGGGCGTTGCAGCACGAAACGCAGAGCACCGACGCCAGCGTGGCATCCGCGGCGCGCGGTTCGTTCGGCATCCTGGGTGTACTCGCGTGGCTGGCGGTCGGGATCCCGTTCCTGATCGGCGTGTGGATCGCGCTGCAGAAGGCGGCGGCCCTGCTATAACGGGCGTCTGGATGCATACCGGGGGGCGAGCCATGACAGGGACGGAAGAGTCGCGCGGCAGTCTTGTCTGCGTGGGTGTGGGCATGACGCTTGGCTCGCATCTCACGCCGCTGGCACGCAGTGAGATCGATCGCGCCGATGTCGTCTTCGCGGGCGTGTCCGATCCTCTCGTGGAGATGTGGCTGCGCGAGATGCATGCGGATGTGCGCAGCCTGCAGTCGTACTACGCCGAGGGGCGATCCCGTAGCGACACCTATGCCGACATGGTCGAGGTCATCCTCGCCGAGGTGCGACAAGGCAGGCGTGTGTGCGGGGTGTTCTACGGTCACCCGGGCGTCTTCGCCCTGGCCCCGCACCGGTCGATCGAGCGCGCACGCAGCGAGGGCTTCGACGCACGTATGGAGCCCGGGATATCCGCGGAGGACTGTATGTATGCCGATCTGGGCATCGATCCCGGTACGTACGGCTGCCAGCACTTCGAAGCGACGCAGTTCCTGTTGTACCGGCGGATGATCGATCCATCGGCCTGGTTGTTCCTGTGGCAGGTGGGACATGTCGGCGACCTGTCGCTTGCCCGGCGCGGCACCGGGCCCGGCTATCGCCGGGTGCTGGTCGACGTGCTGTCGGAACATTTCGCCGTGGACCATGAGGTGATCCTGTACAAGGCGCCGACGCTGCCGATCGAATCTCCCTCGATCCGGCGCCTGCCGCTTTCGCGCCTGGCCGAAAGTGCTATCAGCACCTCGGAGACCCTGGCCATTCCCCCGGGACGTGCGCTCGATCCCGCACCCGGGATGCGGGCGCGTCTGCAGGCGCTCGCCGCGGACGAGGCTGCCGTTCCCGTGCCAGCGCCGCCTGCGTCACACCCCGCGTGACCCGGCCACGCGGCCTACTACAACCCGTGCTGTCATAGGGATATCATCCGGTCCAGGCGCCTCGAGGGGAGGATCGCCGGACATCGGCCAGGGGTAAGGCCTCTGCGCCCAAGGGAATCGCACATGGGCAGTGTTGTCGGCTGGTTGGCGCGCGTCGGGGGAGACGCGTCGCTGAGGCACGCGACGGCGGAAACGCTGGCGCTCGCCATGAATGAAGAAGATCTCGGTGACGACGTTCGCGAACCCCTGGGTGCGCGCGACGCCGACGCGCTGCGCGCGGTGATGGGGCAAGGCATCTACTTTTCGAGCCTGATGCCCATCCAGCCGGATCACGAGGAAGAAGAAGGCGAAGACGAAGACGGCGATGAAGACGAGGGTGACGGTAAGCCGCGTCCTTCGAAGATCCCGCTGGGCGGACCCGGGGCCTGATTCAATGAGATGGAACACCCGTCGCTGGGTCGCCGTGCTGCTGGCCGTTTTTATGGCCAGTGGCACGTTGCGTGCCGCCGACGATGCGCAGGACGCGACCACGGCCCAACTTTCCGGGATCACCGACAAGCTCAACGAGGCCGATGCGGTCAAGATCCGGGATTTCGGCCGGTATTCCCGGTTGCTCGACGAGGTCGAGCCCTTCGAGTCGAAGCTCGATGACGAGCAGCGCGCCATGTTTCACTTCCTGCGCGGATGGCGCGCCACGTGGGTGGGTGACTACGAAAACGCCAAGGTGGAACTGGAGAAGGTCGCCGATCAGTCGGTGAATTCCGTGCTCCGCCTTCGCGCGTTGTCGACCCTCGTCAATCTGCTGGGTGTCGGTCACCGTTATGAGGACGCCTTCAAACGGCTCAACGAGCTCCAGGAACTGATGCCGTCGGTCCGTGACCGGAAGGCACGCTTCCAGGCGATGGGTGAGGCTTCGCAGTTGCTTAGCTCTGCAGGGCAGTTCGAGCAGGCCGAAGCGTACGCCAAGGACATGATGGCCGAGCCGCCGCCCGGCGAAACGGTATGCAAAGGTGCGCAGCACCTGCTGCGCGCGCGGCGTGAAGCCAACCGGCTCGACACTATCGACCCGATGTTCCTCGATGCGATCGAGCAGTGCGAGGCCAGGGGCGACGATGTCTTTGCCGACAGCATGCGCGCGGACATCGCGGCGTTTTATCTTTCCCATGGTCAGCCCGAAGAAGCGGTGAAGCTTCTCACCGAGCACCGGGACAATCTGCGCACCCTCAATTATTCGCAGCTGCTCGGCGAGTTCGATTCGCATCTTGCGCAGGCGTACCTCGCGCTGGGTGACTTGTCGAACGCACGGCGCTTCGGGCTTTCAGCCGTGGCCGGGGCGATCCGTGACGAGTTCACCGATCCTCGTCGAACGGGATACCTGGTGCTTTATCAGGTCGAGCAACGCCTGGGACACGCGCAGCAGGCGCTGACGTTTCATGAGCAGTACATGACGGCGGACAAGGCGTACCTGGATGACATCAGTGCGCGCAGCCTCGCGTTCCAGATCGTCGATCAGCAGTTGCTGGCGCGCAAGACGGAAGTCGACGCGCTCAACAAGCAGAACGAAATCCTCCGCCTCAGTGGCGTGCTCGACCGCAAGGAAGTCGAGACCGGACGCTTGTACATCTTCATCCTCGGCCTCGCTCTGTTGGCGATCGTCTGGCTGGTGCTCTGGCTGCGCCGCTCGCAGCTGCGCTTCATGAAGCTCGCGCGCCGCGACGGCCTTACGGGGATCTGCAATCGTGAGCACTTCGTCGAACAGGCGGAGCGGGTGCTAGCGTACGGTGCGCGATCCGATCGTGGCCTGTGCCTGATCTTGTTCGACCTGGATCACTTCAAGAACGTCAACGACACCTACGGCCACGCGGTGGGCGACGAAGTGCTCAAGCGAGCGGTGGACGTATGCCGCCGCTCGCTGCATGCCTGCGACGTGTTCGGGCGTCTGGGTGGCGAGGAGTTCGCCGTGTTGTTGCCCGACTGCAGTCCGGCACAGGCGCGTGCGCGCGCGGAACAACTGCGGCTGTCGATCGCCGCTACCGCCGCTACGCCTTCACGGCCGGAGCTGTTGGTGACCGCCAGCTTCGGTGTGGGGTCGACGCTGCAATGCGGGTACGAGTTGCACCGGTTGCTGGTTGTGGCGGACGCTGCGCTTTACCGGGGCAAACGGGCGGGGCGCAATTGCGTGTTCATGGGAGATACCGGGGATATTCCGGATTCGCCGTATCTGACCGAGGCGCGGGGGTAGGAGGCGTGCGGCGATGCCGGTTCAAACCTGGCAAACGTCCATAAAAAAAGGCCGCTTTCGCGGCCTTTTTTCAACCCGTCTGCAGCTGATCAGCGCTGACGAGCCTTGAAACGCGGGTTGCTCTTGCAGATCACGAACACTTTGCCGCGACGGCGTACGACTTTGCAGTCACGGTGACGCGACTTCGCGGACTTCAAAGAGGAAAGCACCTTCACGGCCAGCTCCTGAAACTTTAAGGACAAGGAAAAACGGAATTGTAGCCATCTGGCCTGCTTAACGCAAGCGCTCGGAAAGATTCGGGTTTCAGCCGAGGCCGAGCTTGCCGCGGGCCTGGCGGACGGTGCGCAGGAAACTGTCGAGCACCGGGGACGTATTGTCCACGCGTGAGGCCACCGCCAGCAAGAGGTGGGCCTCCGGGTCGTCGACGGGAACGAAGGCGATACCGTCCAGGTGGACCGCGCGCAGCGATGCCGGGACCAGTGCAAGGCCCAGGCCTGCAGCGACCAGAGGCAGCAGGGAAGGGATCTGCTGTGCTTCCTGTCGAACGTTCGGTCGGAAGCGCGCCTTGTTGGCCAACAGGTTCAGGCGATCGATAAGGGTGGCCGCGTGTGCACGTGGCGGCGCGACCCAGCGCTCGGACGCCAGTTCCTCCATGCGCACCGACTTCCGTCGGGCGAAACGATGGTCGAGGGGCAGGGCGATGACCAACGGCTCGTGGTCGATCACTTCCACATTCAGCTGGCGCGCGTTCGCCACGCCTTCGGGATGGGCGCGCAGCAGGCCGACGTCGATCTGGCCGCTGAGAATCGCGTCGTACTGGGCACCGGTGAGCATCTCGCCGAGGTGCAGGCTGACGCCGGGCGCTTCATGTGAGAACCGCAGCAAGGTTTCCGGAAGCGCGGGATGAAACGATACGGAGACCGCGTAGGCCAGCCGGAGCTGACCGGTGAACCCCGCCGCCGCCTCGCTGACCACGGTGCGCGCGCTCTCGGCGCGAGCGAGGATGGCCTTGGCCTCGACGAGAAAGAGACGACCCGGTTCGGTCAGCGCCACGCGGCGACGGTTGCGATCGAGCAGGCGCACGCCCAGATCCGCCTCGAGGGCCTGGATCTGCTGGGACAGCGGGGGCTGCGAGATATGCAGTCGCTGCGCCGCCTGGGTGAAGCTCAGGGTTTCCGCCACTTCAACGAAGTAGCGCAGTTGCCGCAGATCGAACATAGTCGAATTTCATATAAGTGATCGCTGAAAGATATATTGGCGAGAATTTCCTAGGAAATCTATGCTTCGTCTCGGCCTACCACCAACCCCTCCCCCTGGGTCGGTAGGTCCCTCGCCCCGTAGCGACGCTAATCACCGATATCTGGCCTACCTCCCCCCCCGAGGCCCATATCGAGGCGTTTGCTCCGGGGCGACTTTCTTTGTGCGGCCGGAACGTGGCAATCGCGCGCAGGGCGCGCTCCTACATGGGGCAGAATCGCGCGCAGGCGCGCTCCTACCTGTAGGAGCGCGCCCTGCGCGCGAAGCTCTTCTACCCCACCCGCGACACGAAATCGCACTCCGTCGTCGCCCGGATCTTCGCCTCGTCCACACCCGGAGCCAGCTCGATCAACGCGAGCCCGTCCGGGGTGACATCGAACACGGCCAGGTCGGTGATGATCCGGTCGACCACGCCCTTGCCGGTCAGCGGCAGCGAGCACTCGGTGAGGATCTTCGGGGTGCCGTCCTTCGCGGTGTGCTCCATCACGACGACGACGCGCTTGACGCCGGCGACCAGGTCCATCGCGCCGCCCATGCCCTTGACCATCTTGCCGGGCACCATCCAGTTGGCGATATCGCCCTCGGCAGTGACCTGCATCGCGCCGAGAATGGAGATGTCGACGTGGCCGCCGCGAATCATCGCGAAGGAGTCGGCGCTGGAGAAGTACGACGCGCCCGGCCGGGCGGTGACGGTCTGCTTGCCGGCGTTGATCAGGTCGGCGTCGACTTCGTCTTCGGTCGGAAACGGACCGATGCCGAGCAGGCCGTTTTCCGATTGCAGCCAGACGTCGACGCCATCGGGCAGGTGGTTGGCGACCAGGGTCGGCAAGCCGATACCAAGGTTGACGTAGTCGCCGTCAGAGAGTTCCAGGGCGGCGCGCTGCGCCATCTGTTCGCGGGTCCAGGCCATGGTGTTCTCCTCAGGCGCGCACGGTGCGCTGTTCGATGCGCTTGGACGGCGCGGGGTTGTGCACGATGCGATCTACGTAGATGCCCGGCGTGTGGATCTGGTCCGGGTCGAGTTCGCCGACCTCGACCATGATCTCGACCTCGGCGATGCAGACCTTGCCGGCCGTGGCGGCCATCGGATTGAAGTTGCGCGCGGTCTTGCGATAGACGAGGTTGCCCGACGGGTCCGCTTTCCACGCCTTGACCAGCGCGACGTCGGCGACGATCGAGCGCTCCATCACGTACATGTTGCCGTCGAACTCGCGGGTCTCCTTGCCCTCGGCCACCTGGGTGCCGTAGCCGGTGCGGGTGAAGAACGCGGGGATGCCGGCGCCGCCGGCGCGAAGCTTCTCGGCCAGCGTGCCCTGCGGGGTGAAATCGACTTCCAGCTCGCCGGCCAGATACTGGCGCTCGAATTCCTTGTTCTCGCCCACGTAGGACGAAACCATCTTGCGGATCTGCCGGGTCTCCAGCAACAAGCCCAGCCCCACGCCGTCGATGCCGGCGTTGTTGGAAACGGCGGTCAGGCCTTTGACGCCGGAATCGCGCAGCGCCTCGATCAGCAGTTCGGGAATGCCGCAGAGGCCGAAGCCACCCACGGCGATGATCTGTCCATCGGCCACGAGGCCGGCCAGCGCCTCGGCGGCGGTGGCGACGCGTTTGTCGCGGGAAGGCGACTTCACCTGGTTCATGCGTGTCGAGTCCATCCGGTCGGGCCCGCCGCCGGTTCGCCGCCCATCATAGCCGAGGGTCGTCACGTTCCGTGGTACGCGAGGGGGTCAATCTCCCAAGGGTGCCGGGGCGGACGCCACCATCGGATCGTGCAAGAACCCGCGAGGATCGGGCGCTTTGATGGCTTACGGTGCGCCCCCAGTTTTCCTGTGAACCCGAGCCTGGAGTATTCCGACGTGAGCAAACAGAAGATCGGCGTGATCGGTATGGCCGTCATGGGCCGCAACCTCGCCTGGAACATTGAGAGCCGCGGCCACGCGGTGTCCATCTTCAATCGATCCAAAGAGAAGACGGACGACGTCATGGCCGAGAGCGAGGGTAAGCAGCTCGTGCCGACGTACAGTCTCGAAGAGTTCGTCGATTCGCTGGAGAAGCCTCGACGCATCCTGCTGATGGTCCAGGCTGGCAAGGGTACCGATGCGGTGATCGAGCAGCTGCGACCCTTGCTGGACAAGGGCGACATTCTCATCGACGGCGGCAACACCTTCTATAAGGACACGGTGCGCCGCGGCGAAGAGCTGGCGAAGGACGGTCTGCACTTCATCGGCACCGGCGTCTCCGGCGGCGAGGAGGGCGCGCTGAAAGGCCCGTCGATCATGCCGGGCGGCCCGCGTGAGGCCTATGACCTGGTGTCCCCGATTCTCACCGAGATCGCCGCCAAGGCGCCGGACGGCGAGCCCTGCGTGATCTACATCGGCCCGGGCGGTGCCGGGCACTACGTCAAGATGGTGCACAACGGCATCGAGTACGGCGACATGCAGCTGATCGCCGAGAGCTACGCGGTACTCAAGCATGTGCTCGGCTTGTCCAACGACGAACTGGCCGATGTCTACCGTGAATGGAACGAGGGCGAGCTCGACAGTTTCCTGATCGAGATCACCTCGAAGATCTTCACCCGGAAAGACGACAAGACCGACAAGCGGCTGGTCGACGTGATTCTGGATCGCGCCGCGCAGAAGGGCACCGGCAAGTGGACCAGTCAGAGTGCGCTGGATCTCGGCGTGCCGCTGACGCTGATCACCGAGTCGGTATTCGCACGCGTGCTTTCCTCGATGAAGGAGGAGCGTGTCGCGGCGAGCAAGCAGCTGGCGGGCCCGGAGGCGGAAAAATTCAGTGGGGATCGCAAGGCGTTTATCGAATCCGTGCGCCGTGCACTGTACCTGAGCAAGATTATCTCGTATGCGCAGGGCTTCGCCCAGCTGCGCGCCGCGTCGGACGAGAACGAGTGGAACCTCGACTACGGCGCCATCGCGAAGATTTTCCGCGCCGGTTGCATCATCCGTGCGCGCTTCCTGCAGAAGATCACCGACGCGTACAAGACCGACAAGGCACTGAGGAACCTCCTGCTCGATCCGTATTTCAAGGACATCGCGCAGCAGTATCAGGTCGCACTGCGCGAGGTCGTCGGCGAAGCGGTGCGTGTCGGCGTGCCGGTGCCGGGCTTCTCGGCCGCGGTGGCCTACTACGACAGTTACAGGGCCGAAACGCTTCCGGCGAACCTCATTCAGGCTCAGCGTGACTTCTTCGGTGCTCACACCTTCGAGCGTGTGGACGAGAAAGGGAGTTTTCACGCGGAGTGGGCCGAAGGCTGAACGACGCGTTCAAGGCGGAAGCCCCCGCGCCATGGGGGTTTCCGCGCCCCGAGCGAGGCTTTTGAGCGGACCGGCGTCACGGGTCTGTAGGGGAACGCTGGCGCTTTGTAGGATGCTCCCTTTAGAGTTGGCGGAATAAGTGCAGCACCAGGGGTCGGTGCTGCGCGCCGCGTCCAACGAGGGAGTACGTTGTTCCATGCTGAGAAAGCCCCTGATCGGCGCCACGGCGCTGGCGGTCGCACTTGCCGGATGCCAGTCGCTGCCGCAGCCGCGTGACGATGGATCGTTGCAGCGCGAGGCGCTGGCCGGCACCGAATTGCCCGCGCCGCGGCCCCGCATCGCTCCGTCGACCAATCCGGCCACGCCAGCGGTCGCCCAGCCGCAGATCAGCACCGGCACGGGCGAATTCGTCAAGCCGGTGGGTCTGGCCAGGCCGAAGCCGGTCGCCGAAGGTGCCGGCACGGTGACCTTCAATTTCGAGAACCAGCCGGTCGAGTCCGTGGTGAAAGCCATCCTGGGCGATCTGCTGCACGAGAACTACTCGATTACGCCGGGCGTGCAGGGCAATGTGTCCTTCTCGACCTCGCAGCCGGTGACGGCCGAGCAGGCCCTGCCGATCCTCGAAACGCTGCTGTCATGGACCAGTAACGCGCTGGTCCACAGCAACGGACGCTATGTGGTCATGCCGGCCAAGGATGCCGTCGCCGGCAACCTCGTTCCCAGCCTTGGCGCGAGTGCGCCGGCCGGTGGTCTGCAGGCGCGGCTGTTTCCGCTGCACTTCATCTCGGCGACCGAGATGCAGAAGCTCATCAAGCCGTTCGCGCGAGCCGATGCCACCTTGCTCGCCGATCCGACGCGCAACGTCATCGTCATGGCCGGTACGCCGACGGAACTGGATAACTACCAGCGCACCGTGTCGACCTTCGATGTCGACTGGCTGCGCGGCATGTCGGTGGGCGTCTTCAGTCTCCAGCGCGCGGAGGTCAAGGACCTCACGCCCATGCTGGACAAGCTGTTCGGCGACAAGGGCAATACGCCCATGGCCGGTCTGCTGCGTTTCATCCCCATCGAGCGGACCAATTCGCTGGTGGTGATCAGCCCGCAACCGGCTTATCTCGACGAAGTGCGCAGCTGGATCGATCGCATCGATCGCGGTGGTGGCAACGAGCCGCAGCTCTACGTCTATGACGTGCGCAACGTGCAGGCGTCCGATCTGGCCGATTACCTTTCCGACATCTACGGCGGTGGCTCCAGCGGCGGCGGGTCCAGCGATCGCGGCGGCAAGGTGGGCCCGGGACTTTCGTCGGGCACGCTGGGGGGCGACAGCGATTCCGGTAACCGTAATGGCTCCGGTCTCGGCAGTACCACGGATACCTTCGGCAACACCTCGTCGTCCGGTTCGAGTCTCAACAATGGCTCGAGCGGGCTGGGTGGCAACTCGTACGGCTCGGGCAGCGGTTCCAGCTTTGGTGGCGGCGGTTCGATGGGATCCAGTGGCAACGGCCTTGGCGATGACGAATCGTCGCGCCGCCAGCGCAACGGACCGATCACCACGGACGACGGCGTGCGGATCACCTCGGTGGATTCGAACAACCAGCTGATGGTGCGCGCGCGTCCGTCGCAATGGACCGAGATCGAGCAGGCGATCAAGCGCCTCGACGCCGTGCCGCTGCAGGTGCAGATCGAAACCCGCATTCTCGAAGTGGCGCTGACCGGCAACTATCAGTTCGGTGTGCAGTGGTATCTCGAGGGTCTTGTCGGAGGCACCAACGGGTCCGTCGGCCAGCCGGGCAACAAGCAGCAGTGGGCCCTCGGTAACGGCGGCAACACGTACGGTGGCGAGAGCTTCTTCTACTCCTTCGTCAACAACAATCTTTCCGTGGCTTTGAAGGCTATGGAAACGAGCGGAAACACGAAGACCTTGTCGGCGCCGTCGCTGGTGGTGCTGAACAACCAGAAGGCGCACATCCAGGTCGGCGACCAGATCCCCATCACGCAGACCTACGTCAACACCACGGCAAACACCGATAACACGATCGGCCAGGTGGAGTACAAGGACACCGGCGTGATCCTGAACGTGCGGCCGCGTGTGAATCCCGGTGGCCTCGTCTATCTCAACATCAATCAGGTCGTGAGCTCGCCGGGTCAGAAGGACGCCGCGACCGGCAATTTCCCGATTCAGCAGCGTGAAGTGGCCACGCAGGTCGCGGTGCAGAGCGGGCAGACCGTGTTGCTGGGCGGTCTGATCAAGCAGGACGAAGGTCTGACCGACACCGGTATTCCGGGGCTGAACCGCATCCCGGTGTTCGGCCGGCTGTTCGGTTCGACCACCCGCAGCCGTAACCGCACGGAGCTGATCGTCCTCATTACGCCACGCGTGATCACCAACGGCGACGAGGCCAAGCAGGTGACGGACGAGTACCAGCGGAAGTTCGAGTCACTGCAGCCCTATCGCGGGAAGGCGGCTACGACGACGGAGCCGGCGGGCGTGACACGGACGGGGAACGGGGAGCCGACGGTGACGGTGCCGTTGCATCCCTGAGGAGCGTGCCGGACCCGGGGGGGGGGCGAATCCGCTTTCCGCTGTCATCCGATGCTGCGAGACTTCAGGCATGCGTACCTATCTGCTTGTCTCGATCGTCGCCACCGTGCTTATCGCTGGCTGCTCCACGCTGCCCCAGCCCCGCGACGACGGCGCGCTGCAACGCGAAGCTCTGGCAGGCACCGAGCTCCCGGTGCCGGGTCCACGCATCCTTGCCTCGACCAACCCGACGACACCGGCGATCTCGCAGCCCCAGATCACCACCGGCACCGGCGAATTCGTCAAATCGTCAGGACTTGCGACACCGAAGCCGGTCGACCAGGGCACCGGCACGGTCACGTTCAATTTCGAGAATCAGCCGGTCGAGTCCGTGGTGAAAGCCATCCTCGGCGATCTGCTGCACGAGAACTATTCGATCACCCCTGGCGTGCAGGGCAACGTGTCCTTCTCGACCTCGCAGCCGGTTACCGCCGAACAGGCGCTGCCGATCCTCGAGACGCTGCTGTCGTGGACCGGTAACGCGCTGGTGCACAGTAACGGCCGTTACGTCGTGATGCCGGCGAAGGATGCCGTCGCCGGGAATCTCGTGCCGAGCATCGGCGCCAACGCACCGCCCGGCGGATTGCAGGCGCGTCTGTTCCCGCTGCACTTCATCTCCGCGACGGAGATGCAGAAGCTGATCAAACCGTTCGCACGGCCCGATGCCACGCTGCTGGCCGATCCCACCCGCAACGTCATCGTGATGGCGGGCACGCCCACCGAGCTCGACAACTATCAGCGCACCGTGGCGACGTTCGACGTCGACTGGCTGCGTGGCATGTCGGTGGGCGTGTTCAGTCTGCAGCGTGCGCAGGTGAAGGAGCTGCAGCCGCAGCTCGATGCGATCTTCGGCGAGAAAGGCAACACGCCCATGGCGGGCCTGCTTCGCTTCATCCCTATCGAGCGCACCAATTCGCTGGTGGTGATCAGTCCGCAGCCCGCATACCTCGACGAAGTGCGCAGCTGGATCGATCGCATCGATCACGGCGGCGGCAACGAACCGCAGCTCTACGTGTACGACGTGCGCAACGTGCAAGCCTCCGACATGGCGGACTATCTTTCGGACATCTACGGCGGCGGTGCGAAGGGCGGTGGCTCCGGCGACCGCGGTGGCAGGGTCGGGCCGGGCCTTTCCCCGGGCACGCTCGGCGGCGGCGACAGCGATCTGGGCAATCGCGGTGGCTCGGCTCTCGGCAGCACGACGGGTTCGTTCGGTAACGGCGGCTCATCGTCGACGGGCACGAGCGGTATCGGCCCGGGTACATCGGGTACGAACGGCCCTGGCGGTAGCGGCGGCAGCGGGATGTCCGTGAGCGGCCTCGGCGACTCCGGCTCGTCATCGCCGGACGGCGGGGCGGGAAAGAGCCATTCCGCGACCACCACCGACGACGGCGTGCGCATCACCTCGGTCGACGCCAACAACCAGATCATGGTGCGCTGCCGTCCCGCGCAATGGGCCGAGATCGAGCAGGCGATCAAGCGTCTCGACGCCGTGCCGCTGCAAGTGCAGATCGAAACCCGCATTCTCGAGGTCGAACTCAAGGGCGAGTTCCAGTTCGGCGTGCAGTGGTATCTGGAGGGTCTGGTCGGTACCACCAACGGGTCGCCCACGCAGCCTGGCAACAAGCAGCAGTGGGCACTGGGCAACGGCGGAGCGTCATACAACTCGACCAATGACAGCTTCTTCTACTCGTTCGTCAACAACAACGTTTCCGTCGCGCTGCATGCGATGGAGCAGAACGGCAATACCAAGGTTCTGTCCGCGCCGTCGCTGGTGGTGCTGAACAACCAGAAGGCGCACATCGAGGTCGGCGACCAGATTCCGATCACGCAGACCTACGTCAACACCACGGCCAATACGGATAACACGATCGGCCAGGTCGAGTACAAGGACACCGGCGTGATCCTCAATGTGCGACCGCGCGTCAATCCCGGTGGCCTGGTCTACCTCAACGTGAACCAGGTCGTGAGTTCGCCAGGCGTGGTCGACACCACGACGGGCAACTTCCCCATCCAGCAACGCGAGGTCGCCACCCAGGTCGCCGTGCAGAGCGGCCAGACGGTCTTGCTCGGTGGCCTCATCAAGCAGAACGATGCGACCACCGATACCGGCATCCCCGGACTCAACCGAATACCCGTTTTCGGCCGATTGTTCGGCTCAACGACCCGCAGCCGCGACCGTACCGAGCTGATCGTGCTGATCACGCCGCGCGTCATCACCAACGGTGACGAGGCCAAACAGGTCACGGACGAGTACCAGCGCAAGTTCGAATCGCTGCGGCCGCTGACGAAGCGCCCCTGAAGGCGTCCTGAGGTTCCCGACACACCGGCATCACGGACGGCGTCTCATTTTTCGTCCACGTGCTCATCGGGAGGGGAATCGGTGCAATACGATCTGGCGGGCTGGTCGACCGTGCTTGAATTGATGCCCACGGCGATGTTCGTGCGCGATGCCGAACATCGCTGGGTACTGGTCAACCGCATGGGTTGCACCTATTTCGGTCTGAGCGTCGATGATGTCATCGGCCGGACCGACGATGAACTGTTTCCGCCGGAGCAGGCGGCGCGCATGGCCGCGGGGGACGAGTCGGTACTGCGCAGCCACGAGGTGGTCGAGTCGGAAGAATCGGTGACCGACCCGCACGGGAGAGTGCGCACGCTGATCACCCGCAAGACCTGCATCGATCTGGACGGTGAGCCGCATGTCCTCGCCTCGGTGACCGACATCAGCGATCTGCGTGAATCCGAAGCCTATGTGCGCTGGCTGGCCTGCCACGACGCGCTGACCGGTTTGTCCAATCGCACGGCGCTGTTCAGCCGCATCGAATCCGCCATCGCGAAAGCGGCTTCGGGTGGCGCGCGTTCGGTGTTGTTCTACCTCGACCTCGACGGGTTCAAGAAGGTCAACGACACCTGGGGCCACCTCGCCGGCGACGAGCTGCTGATCCAGTTCGGCAAGCGTCTGCGTGAGGTGGTCGATGCGGCCGATACGGTCGCACGTATCGGCGGCGATGAGTTTGCCGTGCTCGTGGAGGAACGGGACGACTTCGATGCGGAGACGATGGCCGCAAGCTTCGTCAAACTGGCGGCCAGGCCCTTTGGCGTGCTGTCGACCACGGCGTTCGTCGGTACCTCGGTGGGTGTCATCACCGCCGACGCGAGCGCCGTCGCCGGCGGCGAACTGGCGCGCAAGGCGGACAGTGCGCTGTACGAAGCGAAGAAGCGGCGCAACCGGTATGTGCTTTACAACGATGAGCTCGATGCGGCACTGGCCCATCGCCGCGACGTGGAGCGGTTGCTCGACGACGCGCTGGTCACGGGCGAAGGCCTCAGCTGCCACTACCAGCCGATCGTGCGTGCGAGCGACGGCAAGATCATCGGTCTGGAAGCACTGGCGCGCTGGCGGCATCCGCGTCTGGGTGTGATACCGCCGGTGCAGTTCATTCCCGTAGCCGAGGAAACCGGGTTGATCGACCGGCTGGGCGAGTGGGTGCTGCGTACGGCGTGCGCGCGCGTAGTGGGGGTGGACGACCTCTTCGTCGCGGTAAACGTCAGCGCCGTGCAGTTGCGCGACGACGGTTTTGCCGACATGGTGCTGGGTGTGCTGAAGAGGACCGGTCTGCCACCGAGCCGTCTCGAGCTCGAAATCACGGAGACGGCCATCGTCAATGCGGATGGCATGGCGGTGCGCCTTCTCAAGCAACTGCGCCAGGTCGGCGTGCGTGTCTCGCTGGACGACTTCGGCACCGGCTATTCCAGCCTGACGCTGCTGAAGGACCTCGACGTCGACAAGGTCAAGATCGACCGCTCGTTCGTGCAGATGGCGCCGACGGCGGAAGACTCGGCCGCCATCGTGCGTGCGGTGTCCAACCTCGGCGCGGCGCTCGGGTTATCCGTGGTCGCCGAGGGCGTGGAAACCGAACAGCAGCGGGCCTTCCTCTGCGAGGCGGGGTGCGACGAGCTGCAGGGTTATCTGTTTTCCCCGGGCGTGCCCGAAGATCGCATCGAACGCGTGGCTCAGTTGCTGCCTTCGACCGGCACCGCCGTATCGGGAGGGTAGGCGTCGGCCGGCATCGGCCACGTGCGCCGCAGGTCGGGCATGCCGGGCATGCTCGTCGGCTGCGGCAGCGGCAGCGGCATGCGCGTACCCATGGCGCCGCCCGTCGCGTCGCCGACGATGGCGATGACGCAGCCGCCGCTTTCCTGCGATGTCCCGAAGGACAGCCGTCCCCAGGGCATCTGCAGCACGGTGTACCGGTTGGGAAGCATCGATGGCGCCGTCGGCAGGTTCGTTTCCGACGCCGTGGCATGAAAACTTCCGGCCACCTCGGCATGGGCGAAGCAGGGACGCTGCTCGAGCTGGATCGACGTGAAGCGGACCATCGGCACGTCGCCGCCCTCGTTGAAACCACGTGCCTCGAAGGCGCTGACGCGGTAACCGTCGCGGGTCACGAAGGGCTGGCTGCGGACGATCTGCGGCGGCGCATCGGCGGTGGCGTGCAGGCCGCCGGGCAATTTGCGCGACAGGGCGTCGACGGCGTTCGGCAGGGTGCCCATGGTCGCGTTGACGATCTCGACGAGTGTCTTGTCACTTCGCGGCACGGCCACGGGCTCGGCACCCGCGGCGGTGGCCAGGGTGACGCTGAGCAGGCTGGCCAGGGTGCGGATCGGACGCATGACATCCAGGGCGGGGTGGTCGGGGGCGCTAGTTTGCACGAGTCGGCAAGTTATTGTGGCGACCGATGGCGGAACACCGATGGGCGCCTTGTTTCGCGCCGGTCCGGCCGGATATTTCAGAGATCCCCAAACGCATGACCCCTCACCGCCGATGACAGACCTCCGCTTCGACAACGCCTTCGTCCGTGAGTTGCCGGCCGACCCCTCGTCGCTGAACGCTCCCCGGCAGGTGGAGGGCGCCGCCTATTCATGGGTGGCGCCCACACCGGTGGCGGCCCCGCGCGTGGTCGCCGTGTCGGACGAGGTGGCCGCGATGCTGGGTATCGATCCGGACGCCGCGGACTTCGCCGAGGTGTTCGGCGGCAACGCGTTACTCCCGGGCATGCAGGGCTATGCGATGGCCTATGGCGGCCATCAGTTCGGTCACTGGGCGGGCCAGCTGGGCGATGGACGCGCGATCGGGCTGGGCGAGGTCCTGACGGCCCACGACGGCCGCCAGGAGCTGCAGCTGAAGGGCGCGGGTCGTACACCGTATTCGCGTGGCGCGGATGGTCGTGCCGTGCTTCGCTCGTCCATCCGTGAGTTCCTCTGCAGCGAGGCCATGCACCACCTGGGCGTGCCGACCACCCGGGCGCTGTCGCTGGTGGCGACCGGTGACGAGGTGCTCCGGGACGTCATGTACGACGGCCATCCCGCGCTCGAGCCGGGCGCCATCGTCTGCCGCGTGGCTCCGTCCTTCCTGCGCTTTGGCTCGTACGAGCTGCCGACCTCGCGCAACGACGTGGCGCTGCTGCGCCAGCTGGTCGACTTCACCATCCGCACGCATTTCCCCGCGTTCGCCGGGTTGCCCGACGCCGGGCGCTACGGCGCCTTCTTCGGCGAGGTCTGCGAGCGCACGGCGAAGCTCATGGCTCACTGGATGCGCGTGGGCTTCGTCCATGGCGTGATGAACACCGACAACCTGTCGATTCTGGGCCTGACGATCGACTACGGTCCTTACGGATGGGTGGACAACTTCGACCCCGACTGGACACCGAACACCACCGACCGCGCCAACCGCCGCTACCGCTTCGGCCACCAGCCGCGGGTCGCGTACTGGAACCTGCAGCGTCTGGCCCAGGCCCTGGCGCCGCTGTTCGAGGGGACCGGGGCCCTTCAGGCCGGGCTGGACCGCTACGTGGAGGTCTTCGAGGCCACCGACGCCGCGTTCTCGGCCGCCAAGCTCGGCCTCATCGGTACCCACGAAGGCGACGACGCGCTGGTCGCCGACCTGCGTGGCCTGCTGACGGCGGGCGAACTGGACATGACGATCTTCTTCCGCGACCTCGCGGCGCTCGACCTCGACGAACCGGCCGTCGGCACGGTCGGTGCCGCGTTCTATACCGAGGCGGGCCGCGCGGCGGTCAGCGACGCGCTGGCGACCTGGCTGACCCGCTATGCGGAGCGGGTGAAGAACGACGAAGGCACGCCGGGTGAGCGCCTGGCGTTGATGCACGCGAGCAATCCGCGCTACGTGCTGCGCAATTATCTCGCCCAGCAGGCCATCGACCGGGCGGAGCAGGGCGACTACGCCGGTGTCCACGAATTGCTCGACACACTGCGTCGCCCCTACGACGAACAGCCCGGTCGCGACCACCTCGCCGGCCGCCGTCCGGACTGGGCACGCGACCGCGTGGGCTGCTCGATGCTCTCTTGCAGCAGCTGAGCGGGGCCCGCTCGCGCTAGAATCGGCGGCCATCCCGTCGCATTGAGGTCCATGGCGTTGTCCGCCGGAACCGCATCCGAAGCCGCACTCGACGCCCTGTTCGTCCCGTTCATCACGGGTGAACTGGCGTGGCCGGCCGATGGGCGCGTGCTGTTCCTGCGTGCGCGCGACGGCTTCGTCCTCCGCGAGCGGCGCCGTCCCGGCTGGGTGATGCAGCAATCATTCAAGCCTGCGGCCGATGCGCTGGCGCGCTCCGGCTTCGAGGTCGTCTCCGACCCGCCGGAGGGCGCGTTCCGTGTCGTGATGATCCTGCCGACCCGTCAGCGCGAAGAGAGCCGGGCCCTGTTCGCACAGGCCATGTGTCGCGTGGGACGCGACGGCATCGTCGTGGCCAGTGTGCCGAACAGCGAAGGCGCCAGAACGGCCGAGGCCGATCTCGCCGCGTTGGTCGGCGGTGTCCGTCAGCTGTCCAAGCACAAATGCCGGGTGTTCTGGACGCGCGCGGGCGTCGAGCCCGACATCGCGTTGATGGAGCAATGGCTCGCCTTCGATGCGCCACAAACGATCGAAGAAGGTCGCTTCATGAGCCGCCGCGGTCTGTTCGCCTGGGATCGGATCGACACGGCGTCCGCGCTGCTCGCCGAGGTGCTGCCGGATGACCTGCATGGTCGCCTGGCCGACCTTGGTGCGGGCTTCGGCTATCTCGCCTGCGCGGCGATCGCGCGTTGCCCGGGCATCGTCGCCGCCGATCTCTACGAAGCGGAAGGTCGCGCCATCGCCCCCGCCACGGCCAACCTCGCCGAAGCGGTCGCCCACGCGAATCGCCGCATCGCCACGTCGGTGCGGTGGGCCGATGTGACCCACGGCATCGATACCGGGTACGACACCATTCTTTCCAACCCGCCGTTCCATCAGGGACGCGCGGACCAGCCGGAACTCGGCCGCGCCTTCATCGCCACCGCCGCCAGCGCGCTGGCGCCGACCGGCCGGTTCTGGATGGTCGCCAATCGCCACCTCGCTTACGAGGCGGCACTCGACGCGGCATTCGCCCGCGTCCGCACGGTCGTCGAACGCGACGGCTTCAAGGTCATCGAAGCACAGGAGCCCCGTCGATGAAGCTCGTCCGCCTGTTGGCGAATCTAGGCTATGGCAGCCGCAAGCAAGTCGCATCCATGTTCCGCGAAGGTCTGGTCACCGATCCCGCGGGCGAGGTGCTCTACGCCGACGACAAGGTCGAACACGCCGACGTGCGCTTCGACGGCGAACCGCTGGACCCGCCGCAGGGCCTGCTGTTGATGCTCAACAAACCCAGCGGCTACACCTGCTCGCGCAAGGACGTCGGCCGCCTGGTCTACGACCTGCTGCCACCCCGCTTCGCGTTGCGCAATCCGGTACTGTCGACGGTCGGCCGCCTCGATCGGGAGACGTCGGGCCTGCTGCTGTTCACCGATGACGGTCCGCTGCTGCACCGGATCATTTCGCCGAAGGCCTCGCTGGCCAAGGTGTACGAAGCGACGCTGGCCGAGGATCTGCGTGGCGACGAGGGTGATACGTTCGCCGCCGGCACGTTGATGCTGGACGGCGAAACCGAACCGCTGCTTCCGGCGACGCTGGAGGTGCTGGGGCCGCGTCATGTGCGTCTGACGCTGACGGAAGGCCGTTATCACCAGGTGCGGCGGATGTTCGCGGCGGTGGGCAATCACGTGGTGACGCTCGAGCGTACGACGCTGGGTGGACTGTCGCTGGACGGGCTGCCTTCCGGTGAGTGGCGTGCGCTGGATGAGGCGGATAAGGCACGGATGTTTGGCAGGTAGGGGCAGCTGCTTCGCGGCGTCCGCAGCGGGAAGCCTGTCGCCTGTGGGTTATGGACGTGCCGTCTACGCCGGGTGCAGTATCCCGGGGTTACCTCGATTCCACAGGAGTGCATGATGAGAAAGATCGCAATCGTGGCCGCTGGCCTGTTCGTATGTGCCGCCGCTCAGGCTGCCGAGAAGAGTGTGGTGGTACCGCTGACCGCCGTGACCGCCGATGGCGCGGGCGCGTCCGTCGGCAAGGTGACCGTGACCGAAAGCGCCGGCGGTCTCGTGTTCACGCCGGACCTCAAGGGCCTGCCGCCGGGCACGCATGGCTTCCATCTGCACGAGAAGGCCAGCTGCGACCCGGGCGAGAAGGACGGCAAGAAGGGCGCCGCGCTCGCTGCAGGTGGTCACTTCGACCCGGCGAAGACCGGCAAGCACGAAGGTCCGGATGCCATGGGCCATGAGGGCGACCTGCCGCGCATCGAGATTGCCGCCGATGGTACCGACACCACGCCGGTAACCGCGCCGCACCTCAAGACGCTGGCGACGCTGAAGGGCCATGCGCTGATGATCCACGCCGGTGGCGACAACTACGCCGACCAGCCGGAACCGCTGGGCGGCGGTGGTGCGCGCATCGCGTGCGGCGTCATCAAGTAAGGGCGACGTGACCCAGGGCTCGCTGTTCGCTGCCGGACCGCTCGTGATCGTCGACGATGAGCACGGGCGGTTCGCGTACGAGCCGGGCCTTATCGCGTCCCCGATGGCGGCGCGATGGTTCGACACGCTGATGTCGACGATCCCATGGCAGGCGCAGCGGCGTGAGATGTACGGGCGCGAAGTGGACGTACCGCGGCTGGTGCAGCATTACGTGCTGGACGATCCGTCCTTGCCGTCGCCCCTGGCCGAGGCTGCTCGCGAAGCGATCGCCGCCACCGGGGTGCGGTTCACTTCCGTGGGCCTCAACCTTTATCGCGACGGTCGCGACAGTGTGGCGCCGCATAACGACCATATCGACGAGATCGCGGAAGGCGAGCCGATCGCGCTGCTGTCGTTAGGTGCGACGCGGCGGATGACGTTGCGTGAGCGCGAAGGGGCGAAGCGCAGCTTCGATCTGGATCTGGAGGCGGGCAGCCTGCTGACAATGAGCCATGCCACGCAGTTCCATTACGACCACGGCATCCCGAAGTCGCGCGGCGAGGTCGGGCCGAGGATCAGTCTGGCATTCCGGGTGCGACCACGCGGCAGGGCCGCGGGGCGGCATTATCCGACGAAGCCCGCTTAGCGGGCCATCACGTGGTCAGAAGAGGTCGATACTGCCGAGGGCGACGGGCGCGGCGAGCTCGCCACGCTGGGTCAGGCTTTCGTAGCCGTAGACGCTGTTGCGCCCGTTCTCCTTGGCGAAGTACAGCGCCTTGTCCGCGCGATCGAGCACGATTTCGGGATAGTCGTTCTCGGTGATCCGCGCATAGCCGATGCTGACAGTGACGTGGCCGACCTGCGGAAACGTGTGATCGGCGATGAACTGCCGGAAGCGGTCCAGCGCGTGTTGCGCCACGTATTCGTTTTCCGCGGCGATCAGCATGACGAACTCTTCGCCGCCGAAGCGGAAGAGCACGTCGCTCTGGCGGAAGCTGGCGCGCATCTGCTGGGCCAGCATCAGGATGACTTCGTCGCCGTAGACGTGACCGTAGGTGTCGTTGATCCGCTTGAAGTGGTCGATGTCGAGGATGGCGAGGTAGATCTTGCTGTCGTCGTCGCGCACGCCGCCCCGGCGTTCGTCCTCGCCGCCCACGGCGGCACGCGCACGCTGGCGGCTGAGCTTGAGCAGGCGGCGCAGGCGCTGTTCGAAGCTGCGGCGGTTGTACAGGCCGGTCAGCTTGTCGCGCTCGCTCTCGTTTAGCAGGGCGATGTAGTTGCCGTAGATGCGCGCGAAGCCTTCGACCATCACACGGACGGCGTCGAGCGAATCGTCGGCCTCGAGCATCAGGGCGCCGATCGCGGACCCGTCGCGTTGAATGGGTATGACCAGGCGGCAGTCACCGTTGTCGGTGACGTCGCTGATCGCTTCGAGGGTTTCCATCGCGCAGACGATGGTGTCGACCGGGTCGCCCTCGCGCGGTGGTTCCAGCGCGTTGACGACGAATCCGCCCTCGCTCTTGCGGCCGCAGACCACCATCGACTCGATGGGCTGTTGCAGACTCTCGCCACGCTTGCACAAGGTGACGCTGTTGACCGGCATAAGCTCGGCCAGCGAGAGGACCAGGCTGTGGTCCAGGGCGTCGATATCGCGGTGGTGGGTGAACTCGGCCACCGACGCCAGCAGTCGCGTCTCGGGAAGGCCGCCCGTCATGGCATGCCACGGCGTCTTCATGGACGACCCCACGACGAGGCGTGGCGAACGCGATAGTGACTACTGACTGGCACCGAACACTTCCTCCCCCGAGTCGGGCGCGCCGGATGGCAGCCCCGTGTCGTTTCGACCGGCTTCCACCGGGCGACCCTCAAGGGTGCTAACGGCAGTGCAGCCGCGAACTTTAGGGAAAAGACGGCCCAATGTAAAAAAATGCGACGTACGTCAGGTTTACAGGCCTTCACGATCGTGAAGGACTGCGCTAGAGACGCCGCTCAGTCGCCTTCGAGCCAGCCCCGCCATTTGAAGAACAGCACGGGCAACAGGATGCTCAGCAGGATCGCGCCGATCGCCATCGGGTAGCCGAAGGTCCAGTCCAGCTCGGGCATGTGCTTGAAGTTCATGCCCCAGACGCCGGCCAGGATCACCGGAGGAATGGTCGCCACGGAGGTCACCGTCAGCACCTTCATCACATGGTTCTGGTCCGTGCTGATGAAGCCCAGGCTCGCATCCAGCAGGAACTGCAGCTTGTTGGTCAGCTGATCGTCGAACTCGTCCAGGGTGCGAAGGTCGTGATCGACCACGCGCAGGCGGACCTCGACCTGATCGGACATCCACTCGGGTTGCTTGGCCCTGACGAACGAGACGATACGCTGCACGCCCAGCATGGAAGAGCGGTTGCGTGCCTGCTCGCCCTCGAGCCGGCCGACCTCGAGCATGCAGTCGCGCAGGGCGGGCGTGCCCAGGCGCTCGGTGGTGAAGACGCGGTCGGACAGCTGTTTCAGATCGGCGGAGACGTCCTCCATGCGCCTGGCCGCGAGATTGACGATCGCCTCGATCAGCGTCGCCAGCACGTCGGCGCTGGAATCCCAGTGCTGCTCATCGCAGCTCCGCGCCGCCAGGTCGAAGGCGGGCGAGGTCTGGAAGCGAAGCGTCATCAGGACATGCCCGGTGACTACGATGCCGACGGGAGAAGGGCGATGGCCGGTACCGTTAGGGGCGTCGGGATCGACATCCGCGAAATACGGGATCGACAGGTACATCGCGTCGTCGTCCGTGCGGATACGGCTGGACAGGGCGAGGTTGTCGACGTCCGCCCGTTCCGGAATGCGCAGGCCGGAGATCTCGGCGGCACATTTTTTCTCGTCTTCGCTGGGATCGAAGAGGTCGACCCAGATGGGAGCTTTCGGCCTGCCCATGTCCGCTGTCCAGCGGATGGGCTGGCGTTGGCCGTGTTCGTGAATGATCAGCACGCTGGGTTCGATCCTGTCGGCCAGGGAAGCCGCCGGCCGGGGCCGGCGGCCGGAGCAGTTTACGCTTCGAGGGTGGCGTCCATGCTGATCGCGGCATTCAGCACCTTGGATACCGGGCAGCCTTCCTTCGCCTGCCTGGCGATGGCTTCAAAGCCGGCCTGGTCCGTACCGGGGATCTTCGCCTTCACGGTGAGATGCACCTTGGTGATGGAGAAACCTTCGCCGTCCTTGTCGAGGGTGACGTCGGCCTTCGTCTCGATCTTGTCGGGGGTGAGGCCGGCGTTGCCGAGCATGAGCGACAGCGCCATCGAGAAGCAGCCAGCGTGCGCGGCGCCGATCAGTTCCTCGGGGTTGGTGCCCGGGCCGTCTTCGAAGCGCGACTTGAAGCCGTAGGGGGCTTCCTTCAGTACGCCGGTCTGGGTGGAGATCGTGCCCTGGCCATCCTTGATGCCGCCTTTCCAGACCGCTGAGCCTGACTTCTGCATGGAGATTCTCCTTCGGTGGGGGGATGATCGCCTGACCTTAACGGCCCGCCCATCCAGAGAATGCGAAGGTGCGGCTGTCCTTCTGATGGAGATGACCGATGAGCGACAACGCGAAACCGCTGGAAATTACGCATGACACCGAAAACCAGGTGTTCACGACCGTGGTGGACGGTCACACCTGCGAGGTGGAGTACCGCCTCGCCGGCAACGTGATGACGATCACGCACACCGGTGTGCCATCGCCCGTGGGCGGGCGGGGCATTGCCTCCATCCTGACGAAATCCGCCGTGCAGGCCGCAGAGGCCAGGGGCTGGAAGGTTCAGCCCGCTTGTTCCTATGCGGCGACCTGGTTCAAGCGCAATCCGGAGTTTTCCCACTTGCTGGCCTGACGGAGTCCAGCTCGCCGACAGGGTTGGGCCCCGACGAAGCCTGTCTCCCGGAGCCGGGCTCCCACCCGAGCCTGTCTCCCGCCGGAGGCGGGCTTCGGTCACATCTCCCAGACGGCCACCAGCGAACGGGTGCTCGCGAGAGTAATGAGTGTCGTGATAGTTTTCACACCTCAATCACACACCAGGTCACCCCATGCGTACGAAGTGGATCGCCGCGGCCGTCGCGCTCGCCTTTACCCAGGCCAGCCTCGCCGACACCCCGACGAAATCCGCCGATGACCCGCGTATCGCGGCCATCCTCTCGTCGCTGGCCAAGGTCCGCACGATCGAGTCAGTCGCGCTTTCGCCCGATGGCAGGCAGCTGGCCTGGGCGGTGAAGACCGATGGCAAACCGGTGATCGAGGTCGCCGACGCGCAGGGCCAGCATGCGCACCGCATCACCGCGAGCAAGGGGTGCAGCGAGACCTCGGTCGCCTGGGCCGCCGACTCCCGCCATCTCGCCTTCCTGTCCGATTGCGCGGGCAGCGCCCCGGGCGTGGAGGAGGGCAAGCAGAACGACATCTACACCGTCGACACCGGTACCCGCGCCGCGCCCGTGCGGCTGACCCACCTTACCGGCTACGTCAGCGGCCTCGAATGGCGCGCTGACGGTAAGCAGCTTGGCTTCCTCTACGTGCCGAACGCGACCCGCCGCGCCAGCGCCACCGCGGCGGCGAAGCCGCAGCTGGGCGAAGTCGGCGTCGAGGGTATCGAAGTGCAGCAGGTGGCCAGCGTCGACGCGGCGGGCGGGGACGTCCACGTCCTCACGCCCGCTGGCCTGCACGTCTACGAGTTCAGCTTCTCGGCCGACGGTGCGCGCATCGCGTACGTCGCGGCCGAGCCGCCGGGAGACAACAACTGGTGGGTGGCCAAACTCTACGTCCAGCCGTCGACCGAAGGTGGCAAGGGTGACGTCGTCGTCGACACCGCGACGCTCAGCGGTCCGCTCAAGGGGCTGCAGGTGGCCGTGCCGCGCTTCTCGCCGGACGGCTCACGCATCGCCTTCATCGGCGGCCTCATGAGCGATCAGGGCTCGACCGGTGGTGACATCTGGACGGTCCCGGCCACCGGCGGTGCCGCGCCCGTGGACGTCACTCCGGATATCCACACCACGCCGGCCTGGCTCACCTGGACGGCGAACGACGCCTTGCTGGTGGGTGAGCACACGGGCGGGTCGAGCCGCGTGTCCCGTTATGCGCTGCCGGCTGAAGGCGTCGCCACGGCGACCCGCCTGTTCGATCTGCCCATGACGATCGGTGACGGTCGCCTCTCGATGTCCTTGTCGCTGGATGCGAAGGCCACCAAGGCCGCGTTCGTCGGCAGTTCGTTCGACAAGGCCTATGAGGTACAGGTCGCCACGCTCGCCGCCGCGCACACGCCGGTGGCGGTGACCTCATTCAACGCCGCGCTCAAGCCGTCGTGGGGCAAGGCCGAATCGATCTCGTGGACCTTCGAAGGCCACGAGGTGCAGGGCTGGCTGCTGTATCCGGCGCACTACAACCCGAAAAAGCACTACGGGATGATCGTCTCGGTGCACGGCGGTCCTGCCGCGGCGGTCACGCCGCGCTGGCCCGGTGTCGGCTACGGCGGTGCGCCGCTTTCCGCGCTGGGCTATTTCGTGTTCATGCCCAACCCACGTGGCAGCTACGGGCAGGGCGCGGCGTTCGTCCAGGCCAACCGCAAGGATTTCGGCTACGGCGACATGCGCGACATTCTCGCGGGCGTCGATACGATCGAGAAGAATCACCCGGTCGACGACAAGCGCCTCGGCCTCACGGGCTGGAGCTACGGCGGCTTCATGACGATGTTCGGAGTGACCCAGACCAACCGTTTCCGCGCGGCGGTCGCGGGTGCGGGAATCTCCAACTGGCAGAGCTATTACGGCCAGAACCTCATCGACCAGTGGATGACGCCGTACTTCGGTGCGTCGGTGTATGACGATCCGGCTGTCTACGCGAAGAGTTCGGCCATCAATTTCATCAAACAGGTGAAGACGCCGACGCTGATCGTGGTCGGCGAGCGTGACGCCGAGACGCCCGCCCCGCAGTCGTTTGAGTTCTGGCATGCGCTGCGCGCCCAGAACGTGCCGACTTCGCTGGTGGTCTACCCGGGCGAGGGTCACGGCTTTGCGCGCGATGAGAACCGCCGTGACGTGCTGGCCCGCGCCCTGGCCTGGTTCGATCGCTATCTGCCGGCCAGTGGGAACTGAGCCGGCTTCCGGACAAGTACGCAGGTAGTGCACATTTTCGGAAAGGCAGGTCGTCAGGCGGATTGCGTTTTTTTGCCGGTCTATCATCATCCGATCAGTGATGGCGTTCTTTTTCTCACGCAGGGCTAAAGTCGGGGGCGGTGGTGGCCGTTAGACCTAGGGAGATGTCGTTTCGCGCCTGGCGTGTTTCCAGGCTCCCGGGCGCAGTCGTTCCGTTTTTAAAGCAAGACGTGCCCCGGATACCGGGCCGGAGCGTGGTGTGTTGAACCATCGTAGCGTCGAGAGTGGCCTGCACCTGGCCGCATCGAAGTGTGCCCGCTGGACCCTTCCGGGGTCGGGCGACGGTACGCGCTGTGCCAATTTCGGCACCGTTGGCGCTGGACCGGGCTGGGTGGTCAGTCTGATCGTCGTCGTCGCGGTGGCCACTGCCGCCATCGTCTGGCTGGTGGGGCAGCGCCGCCAGTTGCGCAGCCGCCTGCGCGATCCGCGCGAGCAGGCTCGCCGGGTGCTGGCCTTTCACGCGTATCACGACACGCTGACCGGGCTGCCGAACCGTGCCTTCCTGCTGCAGACGCTGGAACAGGCCTTGGCCGACTCCTCCGACGACTCGCTCGCGGTCATGTTCATCGACCTGGACGGCTTCAAATCCATTAACGACACGCTCGGCCATGAAGCGGGCGATGCTTTCCTTCAGGCGGTCGCCACCAGCCTGCGCAGCAGTGTGCGTGAGCGCGACACGGTCGCGCGCTTCGGTGGCGACGAATTCGTCGTGGTGGTGCAGGCCTATGGCGGTATGGAAAACCTTGTTCGCGTCTGCCGGAAGGTGCTGGATCTCGTATCGCAGCCGGTCAGCGTGGCCGGCCAGTTCGTTGCGGTAAGCCCGAGTATCGGCGTCGCGGTATCGCCCAAGGACGGTACGGTGGCCGACATGCTGATCCGCAACGCGGACGCAGCGATGTACGCGGTAAAGGAAACCGGCAAGGCCGACTTTCGCTTCTACGAGGAGGGCATGCTCGAGCAGGCCCGCGAGCGCGTCGCGCTCACCGTCGAACTGCGTGAAGCCCTGCAGCAGGGCAACCTGGGTGTCGAATACCAGCCTAAGCGTCACCTGCGCGACGGCACGCTGGCCGGCGTCGAAGCGCTGGCCCGGTGGAACCATCCCACGCGCGGCCAGGTGCCTCCGGCCGTCTTCGTCGCGGTGGCCGAGCGCTCCGGCCTGATCCACGCGCTGGGCGAATACGTGCTGCGCGCGGTGCTCACGCAGGTCAAGGCCTGGGATGCCGCCGGCATCGCGGTCGACTACGTGGCGATCAACCTGTCCATGCACGAGCTGACCCGCCCGGCCTTCGTCGAAACGCTGCATCGCGTGGTGCGCTCGTATGGCGTGGATCCGATGCGTATCCGTTTCGAGCTCACCGAATCCACGGCGATGCGCCAGCCGGAAGAGACCATGCGCCAGCTGGTCAAGCTGCGTTCGCACGGGTTCGATCTGCTGATCGACGATTTCGGCGCGGGTTACTGGAACCTCGGTCACCTTCGGGAACTCCCGGTGGGCACGATCAAGATCGACCAGTCGTTCGTGCGTGGCAGTTCGCTCAATCTGGCGGATCGCGAAATCACCGAAGCGATCGTCGGCCTCGCCAAGAAGCTCAACATGCAGACGATCGCCGAAGGCGTCGAAACCGAAGCGCAGGCCGACTGGCTGCGCGATCTCGGCTGCGACATCGGCCAGGGCTATTTCTTCGCCCGGCCGATGACCGCGGATGCCTTCAGTCGTTACCTCGACCCGACGATGGCCTATGCTGGCTGACCGCGCACCGCGGCCCGTTCGCTCACCGCGCCTCCGAGCACGTCTGGTCGCCTTCGCGGCCCTGCTGTGCTTTGTCGTCGCTTCGGCGGTCTCCGCGCAGGTTACTCCGACGGGGAACGCGTCGACGGTGGGCGTGGATCCGTGGGCGGTCTACGAGACCTCGTGGTTCGACACGCTGGGCGTGGCGGATGGCTTGCCCCATTCGACCACCACCGCCATCGTGCAGGACAAGCGCGGGCTGATATGGATCGGCACGTTCGGTGGCCTGGTCCGCTACGACGGCTATCGCACGCAGGTGTTCGGGCAGGAGCCCGATTCCTATGCGGGCGCCGTGCTGCCCGACGCCTACGTGCGCGCCCTGATGCCGCTGGACGACGGCGGGCTGCTGATCGGCACCAACACCGGTGGCCTCGTGCGCTTCGATCCGAAGACGATGCGCTTCCACGTCTATCCGGTGGGTCCCGGCGGGACATCGCACGCGAAGATCTTCTCGATCGCCGCGTCGCGCGAGCCCAACGTGTACTGGGTCGCGACGGAAGGCGGCATCGATCGCATCGACGTGACCAGCGGCCACATCGAGCGCGTCTCGGGGCTGCCGGGCGACGAGAAGGAGATGCTGCCGCGCACCTTCGTGGTGGCGGAGGATGCAGTCGGCAATCTGTGGGCCGGGGCGGATAACGGCCTGTTCGTGCGTCGTCGCGGCGGTCATTTCGAGCGCGTCGTCTCGTCGGACCCGGCGATCGACGAGATCCTGCACGATCAGGTCTGGGCCTTGCTGCCCGACAGCAAGCGGCAGCTGTGGGTGGGCACCGGGCAGTCCGGGGCGATCTACATCGACACCGCCGGGAAGGGCCATGCGGTGCCGGGCCTGTCGGGCAAGAACAGCCTCGCCCACCGGCGCACCGTACGCGCGTTCCATGAGACGCCGCAGGGCGTGCTCTGGGCCGCGACGGATGGGGCGGGGGTTGTCACCTTCGACATGAACACGGGTCGCCTGCGTCCGCTCAGCCACGACGCGGCGATGCCGTCGTCGCTGCCGGGCGACATTACCCGCGATATTTACCAGGACACCGCGGGCAACATCTGGGTCGCGACCGAACTCGGCGCGGCGCGCTACGACCCGAACGGTCGCAAGGTGTTTTCCGTGCTGCCGTCTCCGCTGGAGACCCACACGCTGTCCAACGCCAACGTGCACTCCGTATTCGTCGATCCGCGCGGAAGGGTCTGGCTCGGCCTCGGCATGGGCCGCATCGATCTGCTCGACCTGGGCAAGGGCAGCATGCGTCACCTGCAACTCGGTGGCGAGCAGGCCGAGCGCGACGTGCAGGCCTTCGTCGTGGCGCCCGACGGGTCGATCTGGGCGGGCGCGCAGGGCATTTCGCGGATCGATCCTGAGACCTTCGAGCTGAAGAGCTCGGTGATCCCGAGCCTGGACGGCAAGCTGATCCTGTCGATGCAGCGCGATGGCGACGATATCCTCATCGGCTGCTATGACGGCCTGTTCCGCTACGACACGGCGACCGGCGCGCTGGTGCAGATGCGCCACGACGCGTCCGATCCGAAGAGTCTGGTCGGCGACCAGGTGCGTTACATCACGCGCATGCCCGGGGCGTGGTGGTTCTCCACCATCAGCGGTATCAGCATCGCGTATGACGGCAAGCCCGGCTTCGTGAACCTGCATCACGACCCGGCCGACCCGACCAGCCTGCCGCACGATTACACCGGCTCGCTGGCGTTCGATTCGCACCACCGCCTGTGGATCGGGACGTTCGGCGGCATCGCCTACCTCGACGACTTCAAGCCGGAAGGACCGTTCCGCTTCGGCGTGATCGGTGCGCGCGAGGGTCTGGTCAATACCAAGATCAACGCCTTGCTGGTCGATCACGACGATCGCATCTGGGCCTCGATGGCCAACGGTGTAGCGATGGTCGATGCGAACAGCCGCCGCGTTTCCGACCTGGGTATCCGTGACGGCCTGCGTATTCCGAGCTACATCCATCGCTCCGCCGCCGAGGCGCCGGGCGGCGAACTGATGTTCGGCGGTCTGGGCGGCCTGACCGTGGTCCGTCCGTACTGGGTGGCCCCGCATGTGCCGCCGCCGCGTCTCGCCATCACGCATGTGTCGACCAACGACAAACCGCTGCCACTCGCCGACCTGCCTGACGATGGCGGCCACATCACACTCGATGGCGATGGCCGGCGGCTACGTGTGGACTTCGCGCTGCTGGACTTCCGGGCGCCGTCGGAAACCCATTACGCCTATCGCATGGACGACGCGGATGGTGGCTGGAACGAGGTGGCCCGTGGCCTGCCGCCCAGTGCGATCTATACCAACCTCGCCAGCGGCAGCTACACCCTGCGACTGCGCGCGACCATGCGCGGGCTGGATGGGCGTACCGTGGAGTCGTCCGTTCGCGTGACGGTGGTGCCGCGCTGGTACGAAAGCCCGTGGACGCTGCTCGCCGGCGTGGCGCTCGGCGTCGTCGCGTTCTTCGGGCTGGTCTATCTGCGCACGCTGTACCTGCGCCGTCGCGCCGAGTTGCTGCAGGTCCAGGTCGACGCGCGCACGAGGGATCTGAAGGCGGCCAACGAGCGGCTGGATCACCTCGCCGGCACCGACGAACTGACCGGCTCGCTCAACCGTCGCCGCTTCCTCGAACAGGCCGAGCGCGTACGCCAGGGGGCGTCCACGGACGGAATTCCGTTCAGCGTGGTCCTGCTCGATATCGACGACTTCAAGTCGGTCAACGATACGTTCGGCCATCTGGCCGGCGATACGGTGATCCGCGAGACGATGCGCGTGATCTCGTCGATGTGCCGCGCGGACGATCTCGCGGGGCGCTTCGGCGGTGAGGAGTTCATCCTCTGCCTGCCGGGCGCGCTGGCCGAGCATGCGCTGGATATCACCGAGCGCGTGCGTCATGCGCTCGGCGCGATGACGATCGTGCACGGGGACTACCGGATCCGCATCACGGTGAGTGCGGGCGTCGCCATGTGGCGGTCGCCCGAGTCGCTCAATTCGCTGCTGGGACGCGCGGACGAGGCGCTGTACGAGGCCAAGAACGACGGCCGCAACCGGAGCCGCATCGCGGGGCTGTAGAAGCGCGCAAGGCCTCTGTAGAAGCGCGCCCCGCGCGCGACACCCGTCACCTCAATCGCGGAAATTCTCGAACTGCAGCGGAATTTCCACGTCCGCTTTGCGCAGCAGCGCCATCGCCGTCTGCAGGTCGTCACGCTTCTTGCCAGTGACGCGGATCTTCTCGCCGTTGATCTGCGCCTCGACCTTCAGCTTCGCTTCCTTGATCTTCGCGATGATCTTCTTCGCGACCGGCTGCTCGATCCCCTGCTTGATGGTGACCTTCTGCCGGCCCTCGGCCAGGTTGGTCTCGACCTTGCCGACGTCCATCGAGCGCACGTCGATCTGCCGCGCGGAGAGGCGGGCGCGCAGGATGTCCATGATCTGGCCGACCTGGAACTCGTTGTCGGCACGCAGGGTCAGGACGTTCTCTTCCTGCTCGATCTTCGCCGAGGTGCCCTTCAGGTCGAAGCGCGTGGTGACTTCGCGGTTGGCCTGGTCGATGGCGTTGGCGAGCTCGTGTTTGTCGACTTCGGAAACGATGTCGAAGGAGGGCATGGCGGGGTCCTTGTCTAAGGTGGCGATGACCAAGTTTACGCGACGGCGGTACCATGTGCGTTTGCACCACGGAAACCACGCATGGAATACGACGTACTCGTCATCGGGGCAGGCGCGGCGGGCCTGATGACGGCCATCGTCGCGGGCGGCCGTGGGCGGCGCGTGCTGGTGGTCGACCATGCGAACCGGGCAGGCAAGAAGATCCTGATGTCCGGCGGCGGCCGCTGCAATTTTACGAATACCGCCACCACGCCGGCCAACTTTCTCTCGGCCAACCCGCATTTCTGCAAGTCCGCGCTGGCGCGCTACACGCCGTGGGATTTCATCGCCATGGTCGACCGCCACAGGATCGCCTGGCACGAGAAGTCGCCGGGCCAGCTGTTCTGTGACGAATCGTCCAAGCTGATCGTGCGCATGCTGCTGGACGAATGCGCCGCGGCGGGCGTGCGTGTCGAGACGAACTGCGGCGTATCGCGGCTGCGTGCGACCGACGGTGGCTTCGCCTGCGACACGCCGCTGGGCCCTGTGCGCGCCGCGTCGCTGGTGATCGCCACGGGCGGGTTGTCGATTCCCAGCCTCGGGGCCACCGGCTTTGGTTACGAGGTGGCGAAGCAGTTCGGTCATGCCGTGCTGCCGCTGCGCGCCGGTCTCGTGCCGCTGACGCTCAGCGGCAAGCACCAGGAACGCTTCGACGGACTGGCTGGCGTGGCACTTCCCGTCGAAGCGACGGTTGGCGATACCTCGTTCCGTGATGCCTTGCTCATCACCCATCGCGGCGTCAGTGGCCCGGCGATCCTGCAGATCTCCTCGTACTGGCAGCCCGGTGCCGACCTGCGGGTCAACCTGCTGCCGGACGTGGACGCCGCCGAGGCCTTGCGCCAGGGGCAGGCCGAGCGTCCGGCCGCCGAGCTCAAGACAGTGCTGTCGTCGCTGCTGCCGCGCCGTCTGGCCGAGCGCCTCTGCGAGATCTGGCTGCCCAATAAGCCCATGCGTCAATACCGCGCCGCCGAGCTGAACGATATCGGCGCACAATTGGCCGACTGGCCCATCGTCGCCAGCGGCACCGAAGGTTACCGGACCGCCGAAGTCACCCTCGGTGGTGTCGATACCGATGAGGTGTCTTCCTCCACCATGATGTCGAAAAGACATCCGGGCCTGTATTTCGTCGGGGAGGTTCTCGACGTGACCGGCCATCTCGGCGGCTACAACTTCCAATGGGCCTGGGCTTGCGGACATGCCGCCGGCCTGGCCGTCTGACAGGAGCACGACATGCGTATCGGTTTTCTCGGCCTCGGCGCCATGGGCGCGGCCATGGCCTCCAACCTCATCAAGGCCGGCCACGAAGTCACCGTCTGGAATCGCTCGGCCGATGCCGCGAAGCCGTTGGCGGAGCAGGGCGCCACGGTCGCCGCCACCCCGGCCGAAGCCGCCGCGGGCGCCGAGGTCATTCACGGCATGCTGGCCAACGACGCGGCCGTGCGCCAGGTGCTGATCGACGGCGGCGTGCTCGACGCCTTGCCCAGGGGGGCGGTCCACGTGAACCACGCGACGATCTCCGTCGCGTTGGCGCGTGAGCTGGTCGAAGCGCACGAGACGCGCGGCCTGGGCTTCGTCGCCGCGCCCGTATTCGGTCGTCCCGACGTGGCTGCCGCCGGCGCGCTCAACATCGTCGTCGCCGGCAAGCCGGATGCCGTCGCCACGGTGCAGCCGCTGCTGGATCTGCTTGCCGGCAAGATCTGGCCGATGGGCGACGACCCGATCCGCTCGGTCATCGTCAAGATCGGCGGCAACTTCATGATCGGCGCAGCCATCGAAAGCATGGCCGAGGCCACGGCGCTCACCCGCGCTCACGGCGTCTCGGCCGCCGACTTCCTCGAGGTGATGTCGAATTCGCTGTTCGCCGCGCCGGTCTTCAAGAATTACGGCGGCCAGATCGCGAAGAACACCTACGAACCGGCGGGGTTCAAGCTCAGCCTGGGCTTCAAGGACGTGGGTCTGGCCCGTTCGGCGGCCGACGCCGAGCGTGTGCCCATGCCGCTGGCCAGCCTCTTGCACGACACGCTGCTGGAGTCGCTGGCACAGGGCGACGGCGACATCGACTGGGCAGGCATGGCCCGCGTGGCGGCGGCCCGCGCCCACCTCAAGGACTGAAACGTTAGAGCCGATTTACGCAAGTCTTCACAATCTCCAGTCCGACGGGTCCGCAACAATGGGGCTCGCACGCTGTTGTGCTGTCTTGGGAACGAAGTCATGTCGGCAACCTGGAAGACGGTTTACGAGGGAGAACACGAAGGCCGCTCGGTCACGATCAAGGAATCCAACGACCACACCTTCAAGGTACTGACGAAGCAGAACTTCCACGACGAAGGCATCGCCTACCAGGAGGGCGACCGCTACGTTCACGTCTCGCCGGCCAGCGTCGGCGAGCAGGTCGAAAGCGAGGTGAACTCGCGCGACTCGCTCGAAGAGGCATTGAAGGAACTGCATTTCTCGTCGGAATCGGTCAAGGCGATTCTCGGCAAAATGCACTGACGGACCGGTAGCCGTTTCTGCCATGATGGGGGTTCGTTCCCCCATACAGGCGCATCCCGTCCATGGCAGAAACGATGTCCCCGACGATCGAGCGCACGGTTCCACGCGTGCTGATGTGCGCTCCGACATTCTTCGAGGTCAGCTACGTCATCAATCCGTGGATGACCGACCATGTGCATGACACCACCAGCGAGCGCTCGCGCCGCCAGTGGGACGCGCTGCGCGACACCGTGTCGCGCCATGCCGACGTGGCTCTCCAGCCGCCGGTGGAAGGGCTCCCGGATATGTGCTTCGCGGCCAACGCGGGCCTCGTGTTCGGCAATGCTTTTGTACCGAGCCGCTTCCGCTATGCCGAACGGCAGGGCGAGGAAGCGCATGCCCGGGCGTGGTTCTCACGTCATGGATTCGACATCGTCGATATCGCTGAAGACGTCTTCTTCGAAGGGGCGGGTGATGCGTTGTTCGACCGCGGTGTGTCGCGTCGTTTGTGGATGGGGCACGGCCATCGCTCCGATCCCTTGGCAGCATCCGAACTGGCGACGCGTCTGGATATCGAAGTCATTCCGCTGAAGCTCGCGGATCCTCGTTTCTACCACCTGGACACGTGTTTCTGTCCGCTGGCGGGCGGCTACACGTTGTACTTCCCGGATGCTTTCGATGCGGCGTCCCTGGCGTCGATCGAGAAGCATATCGCGCCGCATCTGCGCATTCCGGTCAGCGAGCACGATGCGATCGATTTCGCCTGCAATGCGGTGAACCTCGGCAAGGTCGTGATCCTCAATCGTGCGGGGCCGGATCTGCGGTCGCGGCTGGAGGGCGCGGGTTTCATGCTTGTCGAGGTGGCGCTGGATGAGTTCATGAAGTCTGGCGGCGCCGCCAAGTGCCTGACTTTACGGCTGGATGAGGTCACTGGGGTTTAACGGCTCGGCGTTGGGGCAGGGAGTCGTCGGCTGCCGTTCCTGTCGCTAAGTCCTCCTACGGCCTTCGCCTTCGTGCGGAAGCGCTCCAGGAACGGCAGCCGACGACTCCCCTCCAGCGCTGCCGCAGGTTGTTTTGGCGAGCCGAGCCGAGCGTGCGTTGCACTCGGGGCATCCCCGCAACGCCGCCGTATGCTGGCATGTCGGTGCTGTGCTCGACGCTCTCCGACCGGCGGCGTCAAGGGCTGGAGGGTGCCGTTGGGTGTCGTTCCCGGAGCGCTTCCGCACGAAGGCGAAGGCCGTAGGAGGACTTAGCGACGAGAATGGCACCCAACGGCACCCGTGCCACAACGCAAAGCTCCTCAGCTCTTCTTCCGCCGAGCCAACCATTTATCGAGTTCATTCGCGAAGTTCTGCCGATCGCGTGGATGCATCGCAGCGGGCCCACCGGTGTCGACGCCCGATCCGCGGAGCTCTTCCATGAAGTTACGCATCGAGAGGCGCGCCGCGATTGTGTCCTTCGTGTACATCTCGCCGCGCGGATGCAGCGCCAGTGCGCCCTTCTCGATCGCGAAAGCCGCCAGCGGAATGTCCTGCGTCACCACGAGGTCGCCCGGATGCACGCGGCGGACGATCTCGTCGTCGGCGACGTCGAAGCCGCCCGGAACCTGGATCGACTTGATGAACCGGGAGGCCGGTGTGCGGATCCACTGGTTGGCGACCAGGGTGACCTCGACCTGCTCGCGCTCGGCGGCACGGAACAGGATGTCCTTGATGACGGCGGGGCAGGCGTCGGCGTCGACCCAGATGTTCACGATCAGACGTCCATCCAGTCCACGTGGCCGTCGATGATGGTGTTGGTACGACCACCGACCCACACGGCCTCGCCGTCGATGCGGATGATGATGCGTGCGTCGTGCCCGACTTCGCGACCCTGGCTTACGATGTAGCCCTTCGCCAGCTGACCGGTCTGGTCGCGCTCGGCGACGTAGGCAGCGATCAGGCCGTTGGCGGCGCCCGATGCGGGGTCTTCGACGATGCCGACGCCGGCGGGGAACGCGCGCACGGCCAGGCCCTCGGCCGAGCGTGCGAACACGCACAGGCCCAGCGTATCGGTGGCCAGGGCGAGACCGCGGATGGCGGCGTGGTCGGGGCGCCAGCTTCGCAGCGCGGCTTCGTCGGCGAATTCAGCGACCCACCAGCGACGGCCACCTTCGACACAGGCCGGAGGCAGTGCGCCTAGCTGCACGCCGTAGAGAACGGCGGACAGGGTCTCGCCGCCGTGCGATGCGTCACCGACGATGCGTGCCTTCGGCGACTGCACGAAGAGTTCACGCGAGGGACCTTCGCCCTCGACGCGGATCGGCAGCACGCCGGCGCCGCATTCCTGCCAGATGACGCCGGCGGCATCGGGTTTCACCAGGCCGGCATCGAGCGCGGCATGCGCGCTGCCGATCGTCGGGTGGCCGGCGAAGGGGATCTCCTTGGTCGGCGTAAAGATGCGCGCACGATAATCCGCACCGGCGGCGCGCGCGGGCATCAGAAACGTGGTTTCGACCAGGTTGGTCCAGTGGGCGAAGCGCTGCATGCGCGCGTCCGACCAGCCGTCCGCTTCGATGACGACACCGAGCGGATTACCGCCGCCGTGACGGGCGGCGAAGACGTCGAGCTGCTTGTAACGGATCGAAGGCATCGGTGGGACCGGAGCGGTGGGGAGGGCGACATGATAGCCGCATCATTCGACATCGGGCCCCGCAAGCGCGAAGATGCGCGCTGGTTCGACCCCTGAAGGACACTGTTCCAGGCATGATTACGCTGATCATCATCCTCGTGACCTGCGTGGTCTCGATTGTCGCATTCCGCAACCAGCGCCTGCTGGACGACCTCATCCTCTGGCCGCCGGCCCTGTCGCGAAGCCGTGAGTACTACCGGCTGGTGACCTATGGCCTGGTCCACGCGGATGTGGGCCACCTGTTCTTCAATATGTTCTCGCTGTACTTCGTCGGCCGCAGCATGGAGCAGCTGTTCACGCAGGAGATGGGGCCGCTGGGCTTCGTCACCTTCTACATCGGTGCGCTGGTCTTCTCGATCCTGCCGTCATACATGGCCAACCGTCGCAACGCGGGCTATCGCAGCCTGGGGGCGTCGGGTGCGGTCTCCGCCATCCTCTTCGCGTTCATCCTGGTCCAGCCCTGGGCACGCATCATCGTGTTCATCGTGCCGATGCCGGCGATCCTCTATGCCGTTCTTTTCGTGGTCTATTCGATCTACATGGACAAGCGCGGCGGTGACAACGTCAACCACAGCGCGCACCTGTGGGGCGCGGCTTATGGCGTCATCTTTACGATCGCACTGGAGCCGCGCGTGCTGCCGTATTTCCTGCAGACGCTGATGAATCCGCGGTTCTGATCACCCCGAACCTGAATTCTTTCCGACGGATTTGTGTGACTTCGGGCGACGGCTGATACATCATGCGGTTGTCCGCGACGAAGACCTATCACTTTTGAGTCGTCCGGCATGCACGCGGGTTTCCCCCGGTGGGGTGGTTCGCGTCGGCTACTACCGCAGGAGGAATGAACGCATGGCTACGACCCGCAAGTCCGCCGCGAAGAAGTCCGCGGCAAAGAAGACGGCCACGAAGAAGACCGCCGTCAGGAAGGCCGGCGTCTCCGCCGCCGCGAAGAAGACGGCCCGTAAGAGTGCCGCACGTCCGGCAGCGAAGAAGACGGCCGCTAAGAAGACGGTAGCGAAAAAAACGGCGGCGAAGAAGGGCGCGGTCAGGAAAACCGCCGTCAAGAAGTCGGCCGTCAGGAAGTCGGTGGCGAAGAAGGCGGCTGTGAAGAAGGCGGCCGTAAAGAAATCGCCGGCGAAGAAAGCGCCGACCCGCAAGGTCGCTGCGAAGAAAGCCGTCAGCAAAACCGCTGTGCGTAAGGTCGCAGGCAAGAAAGCCGCCGCGAAGAAGGTCGCCAACCGGCCGTCGACGCGCAAGTCGGCGGCGAAGAAGGCGCCCGCCCGCAAGGTCGTTGCCGCGAAGAAGGTCGCAACAAAGGCGCCGGCCCGGAACGTCGCCGCCACCAAGAGCCCGGCAAAAAAGGCGGCGGTAAAGAAGTCCGCGAGTAAGTCGGTCGTACGTAAGGCACCGGCGAAGAAAGCGGCGGTCCCGACGACGTCGGCTACGGCGGCAGCCGCGTCCAGGAAGTCCGCGCCGCGTTCGTCCGCTGCGCACCCCGTCGAGCACAAGCCCGTCCAGCGGGCACCGGAAACCAGGGCCGCACGTCAGGCGTCCCCGTCAGTGGCGAAGCCGAAGGCGACACCGACATCGGCGCCAGCGCCGGCGCCTAAGCCCACGTCGGGCGCCAGCCCGACGCCCGTCGCGAAGGCCGCCCCCAGGCCGCGTCCGAAACCCGTTCCGACACCCGCTCCAGCACCTTCACCCGCCGCTGAGCCTTCGGCCGACGAGCCGGTTCAGCACATCAGCCAGGAAGAAGCGGTAGCGCATATCCAGGCGTTGCTCGATGCCAAGCGCGAACGCGATCGTCAGCCACCGACATGGCCCACGGGCGAAAACGGCAACGGTACGCCGGCCGTGCAGCCAGGCAATGAGCCCAATCCAGCACCGAAGTCGCCATCGGCGGAAGCGACTCACGCCAACGCGGCGCACGAGCGCGGCGATCAGCAGAAAGACAAGGGCTGAGATGCAGCCTGAATGAAAGGCAAGGGCCGCCACGTGCGGCCCTTCTCGTTTTAGCGGCCATTCAATCGCGCGAGCGCAGTGTCCAAAGCGCCATCTGCCGAGGTTCCCCATGCGTACCGCGCGCGTCTTGTTGTTGACCCTGGCTGTCTGCCTTCCGCTCACCGGGTGCTACTACGACCCGGGCTACGGCTATGTCCGTAACGGCTCGGGCGGAGACGCCTACTACGGTGAAGAGACCACGACGACGGTCGTCGATCCCGGCTACGGCTACTACGACAATGGCTATGGCTACGGTCCGGGTTGCTGCTATTCGGGCGTCACGGTTGGGGCGGTGTGGTACGACTATGGCGGTCGTCGGTATTACCGCGGGCGCGATGGAAATTACTTCGACCGCGACGGGCATCGCGGCCCGCCTCCGGGTCGCGGCGATCGGCGACCGCCTCCCGGCGGCTGGCACGGTGGCGATGACGATCACCGGCCGCCCGGCGGCTGGCAAGGGGGAAATCGTCCCGGCGGCTGGCAGGGTGGCCGTCCCGGTGGCGATCGCCCCGGGGGGTGGCAAGGTGGCCGTCCCGGCGGCGAACGGCCTGGCGGTTGGCAGGGCCAGCGTCCGCCGCAAAACGGCGGTGCCGGAGGCGGTAACCGTCCGCCGCCGCCCGGCGGCTGGCACGGCGGTGACCGTCCTGCCGGCGGCAACCCCAATGCGCACCCTCCCGGGCAGCGTATGCGGGACGACAATGGCGCGCGTAACGATCGCCGCGGCAATCGCGATCGGTAAACGCTGACGCCGCAACGCGGACCACGCTGAGGTCGTCGCCACCTACGCTGGCGACTCTCCGAGTCGATGACCAACGGTGTTTCGCGTCCCTGCTGTCTCCCTCATTACCGTGGCGGTCGCCGCGCTGCTTGGTTGCACGTGGGTGCAAGCGGCGCGGTCGCTTCCTCCGTGGCCGGTATGTGCGCTCACGGCGTGCGTATCGCTCTGCGCGGCGCTGCGTGCGCGACGACGCCCGGCCTTATGCCATGTCGCCCTCGTGTCGGCCTTCGCGGCATGGGCGGCACTGCACGGCGTGCGAGCCTTCGAGGCAAGGCTGCCGCGTGAGCGCGAAGGCGACGATGTCACACTCGTCGGACATGTCATCGAGCTACCCCGCCGCATCGATGCCGACACCAGCTTCGTGTTCGTTCCTGACGACGCCACCGGCAACGACGCGGCCTTGCGGGGCAAACTCCGTCTCACGTGGTACCGGGCCGAGGCAGCGCCGCGCGCCTGCGAGCGATGGCGACTCACCGTACGTCTGCGTCGTCCACGCGGTTCGCTCAATCCCGGGGGCAACGATGCGGAGCGCGGCGCGCTGCAACGGGGTGTGGTGGCGACGGGCTACGTGCGCCCCTCGGCAGGCAACGAACGACTGGCGACAGGCACGTGCGTCGACGGATGGCGATCCGCGATCGCGGATGCGCTGGACCGGCAGCTCGGCCCGCGTGGTTCCCGTGTCGTCAGGGCACTCACCGTCGGCGACACGCGAGGTCTCGACGCGTCGGACTGGGACGTCGCGCGCGCGACGGGCGTCTCCCACCTCATCGCCATTTCCGGCTTCCATGTGGGGGTCGCCGCCGGCGGTGGTCTGCTGTTGGTCCGCCTGCTTTATGCGCTGTTGCCGTGGCTGGCGCTGCGCGTGCCACGGCCCATCGCACAGTCGGTCGCAGGCCTCGCCGTTGCGGGTGTCTACGGCCTGCTGGCGGGGATGGGGCTGCCGACCACGCGCACACTGTTGATGATCGCGGTAGTGGGTATCGCGGCATGTCTTCGTCAGCGGACCCATGGCCTGACGATGCTTGCCCTCGCGTTGCTGGTGGTGCTGATCGTGGCGCCGCTCTCCGTCCTGTCGGCGGGCTTCTGGATGTCGTTCGCGGGCGTCGGCTTCCTGATGGTCTGTGTCGCGCCGCGCGCACAAGGCTGGGGGGGCTGGGTCGGCGAGCTGTTGCCCGCGCAAGCCGCGATGAGTCTCATCCTGCTGCCGATGTCGCTGTGGTGGTTCGGCAGCGCCTCGCTGGCCGGCTTCATCGCCAACCTGGTGGCTGCGCCGCTCGTGAGTTTCGTCGTCGTGCCGATGTGCCTCGTCGGCTGCGCGCTGCTGGCGTGGCCGGTGCTGGCAGGCCCCTTGCTCGACGGCGCGGCGTGGTTGCTGGAAGCGCTGTGGCAAGGGCTGGCGTTGATGGCGCAATGGCCTGCCGCACGTCTGGGCGTCGCCGAAGCGGGGCTGTTGCCGGTCCTGCTGGCGACGTTCGGCGCGGCGTGGCTGTTCATTCCCCGGGGTGTCCCGTTGCGCGGTTATGGTGCCTTGCTCTGCCTTCCGTTGTTGCTGCCTCCGCGAGACGAACCGGCGCACGGCGCGTTTCGCGCATGGGTGCTGGATGTGGGACAGGGTCTGGCCGTGCTGGTGCGCACACGCTCGCATACGCTGGTGTACGACGCGGGCCCGGCATGGGCGGGAGGGCGGGACGCCGGTAGCGGCGTGGTGCTTCCCGCCGTTACGGCGCTGGGTCTGTCGCCGGTGAACCGACTGGTCATCAGCCATGGCGATCGCGACCATGCCGGCGGCGCGGCATCCATCGCCGCGCGCTATCCGTCCGCGGAGCGCCTGTCCGGCGAGCGTCGCCGGCTGTCGTTCGAGGCGGAGGCGTGTACCGCCGATCGATCCTGGTCGTGGGACGGCGTCGACTTCCGCTTCCTCGTCGTGCCGCGCGAGCGCAGTGGCAAGACGCCGGGCAACGACCGTTCCTGCGTCCTTTCCATCGAAGGGGAAGGGGGCAGGTTGTTGCTCACCGGGGATATCAGCGATCGTGCCGAGCGACGCATGGATCCGGCGTCGCTCGCCGTGGACGTCCCGACCGTCACCACGGTCGCTCATCACGGCAGCCGTCATGGCTCGAGCGACGCGTGGCTGGCCGCGGTGGCTCCGGTCCTCGGCGTGGCTTCGGCCGGCTATCGCAACCGCTTTCGCCATCCGCATCCCGCGGTCGTGCAGCGTTACCGGGCGGCCGGTGGCGACGTGGTCGTGACCGCGGATACCGGTGCCGTTCGCATCGATTTTCCAGTCCGGAACGGTCCACGGCGGGTCCGCGAGTGGCGCCGCCCGAAGGATCGCTACTGGCGCGAGTGACCGGCGCCGTGTTGCAGCGCGGTTTGACATTCCAAATTTAGAACGATTTAAATGGGGATTCCGCACTCAAGGGGATAGACGCGTGATGCGATCGAAGCAGGGTTGGGGCAGGACGGCATTCGTCCTGGCGATGGCGGCTATGGTGGTACCCGTAGGGGCCCTCGCGGCCAATCAGCGCTTCGACAGCTCATTCGAGCCGGGTGATCCCGCGCTGGCGAACAAGGCGCCGGGCGGTCTCGACGTCAGCCTGGTCGGCGGCCCGCCCGCCGAAGCCGTCCTTACGGCCAAAGCCAATGTCGGCTTCACCGGTACGCACTCACTGCGCTACGCCGGCAACTCCACGGGCGCGCCCAACACGGCGAAGCTGTTCGACACCGATATCCGCGTCGGCGAGGGCACCACGCTGTCCTGGCTGGTCTTCCCGCGCTCGAACAAGGACGACCTCGCCAATCCGGCCAACTACGTCGCCGTGGATCTCGTCTTCGACGATGGCTCCCGCCTGTCGACCACGGGAGCGCGTGACCAGCACCGTATCGCCGCCACGGCGAAGGCGCAGGGCGAAGGCCGCGTGCTCTATCCCGACCAGTGGAACTACGTCAGCGTGGATCTGGGCGCGGTCGCCAAAGGCCGTCGTGTCCGCTCCATCGAGCTGGTCGCCGACGCACCGCCGGGCGAAGCCTTCGAAGGCTTCATCGACGACGTGCGCATCGGCACGGCAACGCCTGTATCGAGCACGCACCCCACGGACTACGTGGACACGCGCCGCGGCTCCAACGCCAACGCCAACTTCTCGCGCGGCAACAACTTCCCGGCCGTGGCGACGCCGCACGGCTTCAACTTCTGGACGCCGGTGACCAACGCCGGTTCCAACTGGCTCTACCAGTATCAGGAGCGTAACGGCGACGACAATCGCCCCCGCATCGAGGCCTTCGCGCTGTCGCATGAGCCTAGCCCGTGGATGGGCGAGCGGCAGACCTTTCAGGTCATGCCCGCACAGGCGGAGTCGGGCGCACCTGCGCTGAAGCGCGAAACGCGTGCGCTGGCCTTCGGCCACGATGCCGAGGTGGCGCATCCGGACTATTACCGCGTGCGTTTCGACAACGGCGTGACCACCGAAATCACGCCGACCGACCATGCGGCGATGTTCCGCTTCACCTTCACGGGGAAGCGTTCGCAGCTCATTTTCGACAACCTCAACGACAAGGCCGAAGTCACCCTGGATCCGGGTCATCGCGCGATTCAGGGCTGGTCGGACGTCAGGAGCGGCCTGTCGACCGGTGCCACGCGTCTGTTCTTCTATGCCGAGTTCGACCGCGATGTGTCGGAGAGCGGCCGCCTGACCGGCGAGAAGCGCGACGCCGCCTCGGCATGGTTCGGCTTCGACACCGCGAAGAAGGGCAATCGCACGGTCAACATGCGCATCGCCACGTCGCTGATCTCGGTCGATCAGGCCAGGGCCAATCTCGGTCAGGAAATCGCGAGCGCCGATACCTTCGACAGCGTGCGCGAACGCGCGCGCAAGGCCTGGGACGACCGCCTCGACATGATCAAGGTCGAAGGGGCATCGCCCGACGAGCGCACGATCCTCTATTCGAACCTGTACCGTCTGTTCCTGTACCCGAACCAGGCCTACGAAAACACCGGGACGAAGGACAGGCCGGTGTGGCGCTACGCCAGCCCGTTCTCCGCGCCGGCCGGCCCGAACACGCCGACGCAGACCGGCGCACGCGTGGTCGACGGCCAGCCCTACGTCAATAACGGCTTCTGGGATACGTATCGCACGGCGTGGCCGGCTTACGTCCTGTTTACGCCGACCGAAGCGGGCAAGATGATCGACGGTTTCGTGCAGCAGTACCGCGACGCCGGCTGGATCGCGCGCTGGTCCTCGCCCGGTTACGCCGATCTGATGGTGGGTACCAGTTCGGATGTGGCCTTCGCCGATGCATGGCTCAAGGGCGTGCGTAACTTCGATGTGTCGGCGTTCTATCAGTCGGCGATCCGCAACGCCTCGACGGTCAGTGACGTGAAGGGCACGGGCCGCAAGGGCATCGAGCGTTCGCTGTTCAACGGCTACACCGACGACAAGGTGCACGAAGGCCTGTCGTGGTCGATGGACGGCTATATCAACGACTTCGCGATCGGCAACCTCGCCGCCGCGCTGTCGAAGGAGCCGGCCGCGGCCGGTGACTACAAGGCCTACGCGGACGATGCCGCCTGGTACCGCTCGCGTGCGGTCGGCTACGCCAACCTGTTCGATCCGGCCGTCGGCTTCTTCGTCGCCCGCGACCCGGCTGGCAAGTGGCGCTGGACCGACAAGGACTTCAGCCCGATCCGCTGGGGCGGCGACTACACCGAGACCAACGCCTGGAACATGGCGTTCCACGCACCGCAGGATGGTGCCGGCCTGGCCGCGCTGTACGGCGGTCGCGAAGCGCTGGCCGCCAAACTCGACCAGTTCTTCAGCGCGCCGGGCAAGTTCGACGTGGGCGACTACGGCGACGTGATCCACGAAATGCTCGAGGCGCGCGATGTCCGCATGGGCCAGTACGGCCATTCCAATCAGCCGTCGCACCACATCATCTGGATGTACGACGAGGCCGGCCAGCCGTGGAAGACGCAGGACAAGCTGCGTGACGCCGTTTCGCGCCTGTATGTCGGCAGCGAGATCGGCCAGGGCTACCCGGGTGATGAGGACAACGGCGAGATGTCGGCGTGGTGGCTGTTCGGCGCCGCCGGCTTCTACCCGCTGCGCATGGGCACGCCGGAGTACGTCATCGGTGCGCCGCACTTCCCGCACATGACCATCCGCCTCGAAAACGGCGCGAGCATCGACATCCGTGCGCCCGGCGTCAGCGACACCAATCGCTACGTGCAGTCCCTCAAGGTCAACGGCCAGGCATGGAACAAGGTCACCCTGCCGCACGAGCTGCTGGCCAGGGGCGCCACGCTGGACTTCGACATGGGTCCGTCGCCGTCGAAGTGGGGCACCGGTGAGGACGCGCTGCCGGCGTCGATCACCGCGGAGGGGGCGAAGCCTGCGCCGCTGGTCGACCTGACCGCCGATGGCGGCAAAGCCTTCGGTTCGGTCAAGGCGGACGAGCTGGCCAGGCTGTTCGACAACACGTCGGACACCACGGCTCACCTGGATGCCAAGGGTGCCGCGATCGGCTGGCACTTCGTCAGGCCGGTTACCGTGGAGATGCTGACCCTGACGTCCAGCGCGAAGCCGGCCGATCCGTCGGGCTGGGTGCTGGAGGGTTCCAGCGACGGCAAGCACTACACGCCGGTCGATGAGCGCAAGGGTGAGACCTGGCCGTGGCGTCGGCAGACGCGCGCCTTCGCCGTGGCGACGCCGAAGGCGTATGCCTGGTACCGCCTGCGTCTGGTGGCGGCTGACCCGGCAGCGGGTGTGGATATCAGCGAAGTGGAGTTCCTCGGCCACCGCTGAGAGCTTCACTCTGGCGGGGCCTGTGGACCTTGCCTGCCCTGGTAGGAGCCAGCCCTGCTGGCGATTCATGCTTGCCTCGGTTCTTCGTGGAGACTGAGGCAAGATCCTTTCGCCAGCAGGGCTGGCTCCTACCAAAGCCGGCCTCTGGAGCTGGCCGTTCGCCGTAGTGTTAAGAGCGCCTCAGTCCCTTTCCCGGGCCCTGCTATGATGCGCACCTGACTCAAAAGTACCTCCGGGGTTCACGTGCTCGAGATCCTTCTCGCTGGCGGCTGGGCATTGCTGCCGATCCTGATCTGCTCGCTGGTCGTCATGGCGATCGTGTTCGAACGCTTCTGGGCCCTGCGTCGGGCGGCCGTGCTGCCGCCGGGGCTGGGTGAAGAGGTGCGGCAGTGGGCCCGCTCGGCACAGCTGGACGCGGCGCACCTTGCCGCGCTGGAGAAGGGGTCGCCGCTGGGCGAGCTGTTCGCTGGCGCGCTGGCCGTGCGCGACCGTCCGCGTGAGCTCATCAAGGAGCGCATCGAGGACAGCGGCCGTCACGTGGTCCACCGCATGGAGCGCTACCTCAATACGCTCGGCACCATCGCCCTGATCGGTCCGCTGCTCGGCCTGCTGGGCACGGTCATCGGCCTGATCCGCATGTTCATGGGCGTGATGGCCGGCGGTATCGGCGACCCGACCAAGATGGCCGGCGGTATCGGCGAAGCCCTGATCTGCACGGCCTTCGGCCTGATCGTCTCGATCCCGGCCTACGTGCTGCACCGTTATTTCCGCTCCAGGGTGAGCGGCTACGTCGTCCAGATGGAAAAAGAGGCAACCGCGCTGCTCGACGACCTGTCGGCCCCGCGTCCCGCCGCGCCGCGTCGTCGCACCGCCGCGGAAGCCGCCGCGCCGCAGGCTGGCTGATCCATGCGCATCGGTTCCCGCCGTGAGGACGACTTCGAGATCAACGTGATCTCGCTGATCGACGTCCTGCTCACCCTGCTGATGTTCTTCGTGCTCAGCACCACCTTCGTCCAGCATTCGCGCCTCAAGGTCAACCTGCCCAAGGCGGACAGTGAGGCGCGCGAAGGCACCGACAACGCGCTCAACGTGGTCATCGACCGCGACGGCCATTACTCCGTCGGCAGCGACGAAGTGATGGGCGAGGGCATCGAGCCGCTCAAGACCGCCATCCAGCGCGTCGCGGGCGACGATCGCAATCGCCTCGTGGTGATCCGCGCCGATGCCATGACCCCCCACCAGAATGTCGTGCGCGCCATGGATGCGCTGGGCCAGGTCGGCTTTACCCGCCTGTCCATCGCCACGACGCCGTCCGAGGCGGCTTCGGCCCAGTGAGTACTCCACGCGTTTCGGTCTGGGATGTCCGGACCTGGCAGACGTACAAGCGTCTGCTCAGCTACACGAGACGGTTCCGCACCGCCGGCATCATCGCCATCATCGGCATGATCATCGACCCGGCCTGCCTCTCGTTGTTCACCAACCTGCTGCAGCCGCTGATCGACAACCTGTTCATCGCACGCGATCCGCACACGATCTTCTGGATGCCGATCTGGATCATCTGCATCTTCGCGGTGCGTGGCGTGGCCTCGTATTGCACCGACTACGGCATCGCCTTCGTCGGTCGCAACGTGGTCCAGGCGATCCGCATCGAAGTGTTCGCGGCGTATCTGCGCCTGCCGTCGACGTTCTTCGCCAGGGAGCCGTCGGGTCAGCAGATCTCCCGCATCACCTACACGAGCGAGCAGGTCGCGGCGGCATCGTCGGATTCGCTCAAGGTCGCGGTGACGGAAGGCCTCACGGTCGTCGGCCTGCTTGCGGTCATGCTCTATCAGAGCGCGTATCTCGCGATGGCGTTGCTCGTGCTGGTGCCTTGCGTGGTGGTCATCGTCACGGTGATCAGCCGGCGCTATCGCAAGATCAGCAAGCGCATCCAGGGCAATATGGGCACGGTGACCAGCGCGGTCGAAGAAGCCGTCGCGGCCAATCGCGAAGTGCGCATCTACGGCGGCCAGGCGCGCGAGGGCGACCGCTTCGGCGCGATCGCCGACCGCCAGCGCCGGCTCAATCTCAAGGTGTCCGCCACCAGCGCAGCCTCCAGCGCGACCATCCAGACCGTCGGCGCCATGGCGCTGGCGACATTGGTGTTCCTGGGCACGCGCCCCGGCGTCATCGAGACGATCACCCCGGGCGTATTCACCGCCGTGCTGACCGCGATGGGCGGCATGCTGCCGTCGCTGAAGCGACTGGCCGGCATTCAGTCGAACCTGCAGAAGGGCGTGAGCGCGGCGGAAGACCTGTTCGCGATCATCGACGAGCCGCCGGAAGTCGACCATGGCACCGAGAACCTGGTCCGTACCAAGGGCGACATCCGTTTCGAAGGCGTCAAGCTTGTCTACGAGCGCAACGACCATATCGCGCTGCGCGGCGTCGACCTGGTCTGCGCCCCCGGCACGGTCACCGCCCTGGTCGGTCGTTCCGGTAGCGGCAAGTCCAGCCTCGTCAGTCTGCTCCCGCGTTTCTACGAGCCGACCGAAGGCAACATCCTGATCGACGGCCGCGACTATGCGCAGTACACGCTGGCCTCCTTGCGCCGACAGATCGCCTGGGTCGGCCAGCACGTGGTGCTGTTCGACGACACCGTCGCCGCCAACATCGCCTACGGCGAGATGGCCGGTGCCGCCGAGGCGGACATCATCGCCGCCGCGAAGGCCGCCAACGCGATGGAGTTCATCGAGCGCCTGCCTGAAGGCCTCAATACGCAGATCGGCCAGGGCGGCAACTCGCTCTCCGGGGGCCAGCGCCAGCGCATCGCCATCGCCCGCGCCATCCTGAAGAACGCGCCGATCCTCGTCCTCGACGAAGCGACCAGCGCGCTCGACACCGAATCCGAGCGCCTGATTCAGGACGCGCTGACCCGCCTCATGCGCGACCGCACCACGCTGGTGATCGCGCACCGCCTGTCCACCATCGAACACGCCGATCAGATCGCCGTGATGGAGCAGGGCCGGATCATCGAACTCGGCACGCACCGCGAGCTGCTCGACAAGCAGGGCCAGTACGCCGCCCTGCATCGCATGCAGTTCCACGAGCAGGTCTCCGAGGGCTGACCGTGGCCCTCGGTACGTCGTTACAGAGGCGTTGGTACGGGGGCGGGAAGCCGCCCTTGTGGACGCTGCCTCTTGAAGCGTTGTACCGCGCCGTTGTCGCTCGTCGCGCGGAACGTTTTCGACGTGACGCATCGAGCGTTGTGAAGCTGTCCGTGCCGGTTGTCGTGGTGGGCAATATCACCATCGGCGGTACCGGAAAAACACCGCTGATCGTCGCGCTGGCCAGAGCGATGGCCGAGCGCGGGTTCAAGCCCGGCATCGTGAGCCGCGGGTACGGTGGGTCCGAGCGTGGCCCGTACCTGCTCACCGGCAGCGACGATCCCTCGAAGGTCGGCGACGAGCCCACCCTGATCCGCCAGAGCGGCTTTCCTGTCGCCATCGGTCGCGAGCGTCCCGAAGCCGCGCAACTCCTGATCGATGCGGGTTGCGATCTGATCCTCGCCGACGATGGCCTGCAGCACCACCGCCTCGGTCGCGACGTGGAAATCTGCGTCATCGACGGCGAGCGCCGCCTCGGCAACGGCCACCTGCTGCCTGCGGGCCCGCTGCGCGAACCGGCCAGTCGCCTCGCACAAGTCGACTTCATCGTCGTCAACGGCCACACCGGTCAGCCGAACGAAATCGTCATGACGCTGGAAGGCGGCATCGCGATCAACATGGCCGACCCCTCGCGCACGGCACCGCTCGCCGACTTCGCCGGCCGCCCCGCACATGCCGTCGCAGGCATCGGCAATCCGGCGCGGTTCTTCGCCAGCCTGACCGCGCAGGGCATCGCCGTGGACGGTCACCCGTTCGCCGACCATCATGCATTCACCCGCGACGACTTGACGTTCGCCGACGGTTGCCCCGTCCTGATGACTGACAAGGACGCGGTGAAATGTCGTTCGTTTGCGCGCGAGAACTGGTGGCGCGTCCCGGTGAGTGCGTCGTTGCCGCCGTCGTTTTATGACGAAGTCGCGGCGTGCGTCGCACGTAAGCGATCATAGATAAGGTTTTCTGACTGGAGTTCGCATGAAGCATGGAACAGCTTGGGTCGTCGGCGTATGCGGGCTTCTTTTTTCGCTCCAATCAGTCGCGGGCGCCGCTTCCTTCATCGGCATCCGTCCGGGATATGCGGCCTGTCTTGACGCTACCGAGGGTCCTGACCTCGATTGGATCGGCTGCTCGCGTAATGAATTCGGATTCCAGGATGTGCGCTTGAATGCGGCTTACCGGACACTCCTGAGCAAACTCCCGGTCGAACAGCGATCTGAGCTGAGGGCAAGTGAGCGGGCATGGATTTCTGCGCGCGATGGCGTTTGTGCCAATAGCAAAGAGGACGGGCAAGGCAAGCCGTTGACGGCGAATGATTGCGCCGTCGTATTCACTGCGCGCCGTGCATCCGCTCTTGAGGTCGCCCTGACGTCTGGAAACATAGATCGGCTTATCGCCACTGACGATCCGTCCTGGCGTGGCGAATATGGCGCATTCGCGCCGCCAGGCGGGTCCGTATACGCGTATCAACCGGGATTTTTATCGGACTCTTCGACGCCGGGCGCGGTTTTAGTGACGACCGCAAGTTCAGATTCGAAGTCCGATCGCTCGGTGGAGCTGTTCGTTCCCGACGGCGAGGGTCGGTTGCGAAAAGCCGTGAGTAATTCACGGCTTGTTCCTTGCGCAGGATGTGGTGGGCTGCACGGTGATGACCCGCTAGCCTACGTATGGCTGGCGCAAGGTCGACTGCTGGTCGTGACGAGTGGGGGCGGCCGTGAGCGATGGTCGAATACCTATGCATTCAAGTACTCAGATCCAGCGAAGGCCTGGATCTTGTCCAGCGCGCTATTTGGCGAGAAAGACACGGTGACAGGTCAGGAGAAGCGCCGCCTTCTCACGTCCAGGGACTTTGGCGTTGTGAGGTTCGAGGACGCGGATCCAGCGCAACTTTCAAAGTTCAACAAGGTTTGATGAGTTCATCGTCGGAAGCGAGCCGATAAGGCGCAAGCACCTTCAACTGCTACAGATGCCCAGGGGCTCGGCTAGCGGCCCAGTCACGGAGCGAACCGCCGCTCGACCCCACGCTGCCTTACCGTCCGAAAGAGCCGGCGGGTGCCACCCTCGCGTCCGGTAGCCGCAGGCGAGGGCTCCGACTGGAAGAGGCCCGCAAGGGGGCCGGTCACGGATGACCGGCCGTTTTCGGGGAGGCAGGGACAGCCGACTCGAAAACCCCCAGTCGGAGCCCGACCCGGCCGTAGGCCATTGAAATACGGCCGCGGTAGCGGCCTTTCCCTGAGGGGTCGCCGCAGGCGTGGGCGCGAGGGTGGCACCCGCCGGCTCTTGCTCGTGCCGCCCGAACGCGGAAAGCCAAACGCGATGGCGAAGCCGAGCCCTCAGCTTAAAGCACACAAAAAAGGCCGGTCAAAAGACCGGCCTTCGAATAGCGAAGAAGTCGGAGCGCCTGTTACTGCACCCGCGACACGTTCCCGTTCTCGTCCACCACCACGATGTCGCCCTGGCGAATGGCGCTCGCATCCTTCACCTGGACATTGGTGTACCCACCACCGCCCATCTTCAGACGCAGCGTGTAGCTCTCGCTGCCGCCACCTTTGCCGATCGCGTTACCGGCGAAGCCGCCGCCCACCGCGCCGCCGACAGTAGCCAGCTTGCGGCCGTTGCCCCTGCCGACCTGGTTGCCGAGGACGCCGCCGGCGATGGCGCCGATGACCGCACCCGCGGTGCCGTGGTCGCGGCCCTGGACGACGTTGTGTTCGATGCTCTGGACGACGCCGCACTGGTCGCAGCGGACGTAGATGCCGTCGCTGCGGGTCAGCGTGGCGGCCGAGGCCGGCGCGACTGCCGCCGTGGCGAGCAGGGCGGCCAGGGGAAGGCCGAGGACGGTCTTGACGTTCATGGAAAACTCCTCATTCGAACGGCGGGGACGGTGCCGTAGTGGGACCAGTCTAAGCATCGCTGCTGAATGGATGGCGAGCACGATTCACACTTCACACAAAGACTGGATACTAGGGGCATGACTACCGCCATCCTGTGGTTCCGCCGCGATCTTCGTCTTGCAGATAACCCCGCTCTCGTCGAGGCGATGAAGGCGCACGACCACGTCGTGCCGCTGTACATCCACGCCCCGGAGGAGGAGGGCGAGTGGGCACCCGGCGCCGCCGGGCGCTGGTGGCTGCACCATTCCCTCGCGGCGCTCGATGCCTCGCTTGGCGCACATCGCGGGTCGCTGCAGATTCTGCAGGGGTCGAGCCTCGATTCGCTGCGCGCAGCCATCGAGGCCACCGGCGCCACGGCCGTGTACTTCAACCGGCTCTACGAACCGAAGGTCATCCGTCGCGACAAGGCCGTGCGCAAGGCGCTGGAGGAGGACGGTATCGACGTCGCCTCGTTCAACGCGTCGCTGTGGTGCGAGCCCTGGGACATCGCCACGAAGCAGGACGAGCCCTACCGGGTGTTCACGCCGTTCTGGCGCAACCTCCGCACGCGGATCGACGAGGTCGGGCCGGTCGAGGCGCCGTCCCCCATGCACCTGGCGGGCCTGCCGACGTCGATGGCGCTGGACGACCTGGCGCTGTTGCCGACACTCGACTGGGCCAGAGGCTTCGACGAATGGACGCCGGGCGAGCGGGGCGCTCACGAGATGCTCGAACTCTTTGCCGACGATGCCGTGGGCCACTACGTGGAAGGTCGCGACCTGCCTGCGAGGCATGGCACGTCAAGGATGTCGCCGCATCTGCACTGGGGTGAGATATCGCCCCTCCAGATCGCCGCGGGTCTGCGCGCCCACGCGGCAAGGACGAAGAAAAAGCCCGACATCGAGCCCTATCTGCGGCAGCTCGGCTGGCGCGAGTTCGCGCATCACCTGCTGTTCCACTTCCCCAAAACCCCGAAAGAAAACTTCAACCCGAAGTTCAACCGATTCCCCTGGGCGAAGCGCGATGCGCACGCGTTGCGCCGCTGGAAGCAGGGCAAGACGGGCATCCCCATCGTCGATGCGGGCATGCGGCAGCTCTGGGCCACCGGCTGGATGCACAACCGCGTGCGCATGCTGGTCGCCAGCCTGCTGACGAAGAACATGCGTCAGCACTGGGTGCTGGGCTCGAAGTGGTTCTGGGACACGCTGGTCGACGCGGACCTGGCCAACAACGCTCTGGGCTGGCAGTGGGTGGCGGGCAGCGGCGCCGATGCCGCGCCGTACTTCCGTATCTTCAACCCGGTGACGCAGTCGGAGAAATTCGACAAGGACGGGGCATACATCCGGCGCTGGGTGCCTGAGCTTCGCGATGCGCCCGGACGCCTGGTGCATGCGCCGTGGGAAGACGAAGCGTTCCTGAAGGCGTCGGGCTACCCGCGCCCGCTGGTCGACCTGAAGGCCACGCGCGACGACGCGCTTACGGCTTACCAGGCGTCGAAGAGCGATCGGGTGCCGTCCGCGGATCGTGCAGACGGCTGAAGATCCAGCTGGCACTGAGGGTGATCAGCCCGAGCACGATGACCGACCAGCGGAACGCCCAGACATAGCCCTGGGCGTTATGCGAACCGAGGAAACCGGCCATCAGCAAGGATGCCAGCGCGATGCCGAAGCTCATCGACAGATACTGCGCGGTCGAGGCCATCGAGGACGCCTGCGAGGCGTACTGCACGTCCAGGTCCACATAGGCCAGCGTGTTCATCGAGGTGTACTGCAAGGACATCACCGCGCCGTAGACGTAGACGAAAATGACGGTGACCCAGGCCGGCGTGTCGGCCGAAAGCAGCGCGAAGGAGCAAAGTACGGCCGAGACGGCGATGGTGTTGCCGAGCAGCAGGCGGCGATAGCCGAACTGAGTGAGCAGACGGTTGATGAAAGGCTTGACCGAGATCGAGCCGATCGCCTGCGGCACCATCATCATGCCGGCTACAAGGGGCGACCAGCCGCAACCGATCTGCAGGAACAGCACCAGCAGCAGATACATGCCGGAAACGCCCAGCCGCGTGAACAGGTTGCCGGCCAGCGAAACCCACACGCTGCGCACCTTCAGCAGCGATAGGTCGCTCACCGGGAACTCGGTACGACGGCTATGCCGGACGTAAAGCATGCCCGTCGCGATCGCGGCAACCGCATAACCGAGCACGAGGGGCCAGTGGCCGTCGCCACCGGCGGTCTCGGCGGCCATCAGCAGCAGCGCCGATGCGCCGGCAAACAGGATGAAGCCCAGCGTATCGAAACGGTGCGCGGTATCCAGCCGGTAGTCCGGCATCTCGCGGCGATTCAGCAGCAGTCCGACGATGCCGACCGGGACATTGATAAGGAAGATCAGCCGCCAGTTGGTGAACTCGACCAGCGCGCCGCCGACCAGCGGGCCGACCACCGATCCCAGCAGGCCGAAGGTGGCCACCGTCGTCATCGAACTGACGAACTCCCGGCGATCGATACTGCGCACCAGTACGTAGCGACCCACCGGCATCAGCGCCGCGCCGCCCAGGCCCTGGACGATACGCGAGGCGACCAGCTGCGGCAGGCTCTGGGCCACACCGCACAGCAATGAGCCCAGCGCGAAGACCAGGATCGCGCCGCCGAACACGCGGCGTGTGCCGAAGCGATCGCACAGCCAGGGGCTCATCGGGATGAAGATCGCCAGCGTCAGTACGTAGCTGGTGAGGGCGGTGCGCATGCTCAGCGGCGTCACCTCCAGCGCGTGGGAGATGGCGGGCACCGCGGTGTTGACGATCGTCGAATCCAGCGCCTGCATGAAGAATGCGGCTGACACCAGCCAGATCAGGCCGCGATAACGCGCCTTGCTGGACGGCTCTGCCGGAGCGAGGGCCGGTCGATCGGTGGGTAGGGCGTGGACGTCGGTCGAAATGGGGGTGTCAATGACGTCGGTCGAGGGCATGATCCGGGCGATTATAGCGGATCGAAACCTTGCTTTTGACGCGCCTTCGGCCGACAGTTCAGGGTCGCGTCTGCTTCGCTCATGCCATCACGGACCCTGCACATGCCTCAAGCCACCGCCCCCGAAGCTGAAGTCGCGCGCGCCGCCGAGCTGCGCCGCCGCATCGAGGATGCGAACTACCGCTACCACGTCCTCGACGATCCCGATATTGCCGACGCCGAGTACGACCGTCTCATGCGTGAGCTCGAGGCGCTCGAAGCCGAATACACCGATCTGGCCGCACTCGACTCGCCGACGCGTCGCGTGGGTGCGCGAGCGCATGGCGGTTTTGCCGAAGTCATACATGCCTTGCCGATGCTGTCGCTGGGCAACGCCTTCGAGCAGGAGGGCGACACCGATCGCGAGAAGTACCGCGAGGTCGCCGACTTCGAGCGCCGTATCGAACAGACCCTGGGCCGCAAGCAACCCGTGTTTTCCGTCGAGCCCAAGCTCGATGGCCTCGCGATCAGTCTTCGTTATGAGGACGGTGTCTTCGTACAGGGCGCCACACGCGGCGACGGTGCGGTCGGGGAGGACGTCACCGCCAATCTGCGCACGGTGAAGGCGATTCCGCTGCGCCTGCGCGGTTCGGACTGGCCGCGCGTGCTGGAAGTGCGTGGCGAGGTGATCATGCCGCGCGCCGGCTTCGAGAAGTTCAACGAGCGTGCCCGCGAAGCCGGTGAGAAACCGCTTGCCAATCCGCGCAATGGCGCCGCGGGTTCGCTGCGTCAGCTGGATCCCGCCATCACCGCGAAGCGTCCGCTGGCGTTCTTCGCCTATGCGATCGGTCTGGTCGAGGACGGCGAATTGCCGGATACGCACTCCGCGACGCTGGCGAAGCTGCGCGAATGGGGTTTTCCGGTCTCGCCGGAAGTATCGACGGCGAAAGGTTTCGAGGGTCTCATCACCTACTTCCGCAAGATCGGCGAGAAGCGCGACAGTCTGCCGTACGACATCGACGGCGTCGTCTACAAGCTCGACGATTACGAAGGCCAGCGGGAAATGGGCTTCGTCTCGCGCGCACCGCGCTGGGCCATCGCTCACAAGTATCCGGCGCAGGAGCAGATGACCACCGTCGAGGCGATCGAGATCCAGATCGGTCGCACGGGTGCGGCCACGCCCGTGGCGCGTCTCACGCCGGTGCAGGTCGGTGGCGTCACCGTGACCAATGCGACGTTGCATAACGCCGACCAGGTCGCCCGCCTCGACGTCCGCATCGGCGATACGGTGATCGTGCGCCGCGCCGGCGACGTCATTCCCGAAGTCGCGCGCGTGGTGGATGAGCGCCGGCCGGCGGGGACGGTCGCCTGGCGGATGCCCGCGACGTGTCCCGTGTGCGGATCCGAACTGCTCCGCGAAGAGGGCGCGGCGGCGTATCGCTGCTCCGGTGGCCTGATATGCGCCGCGCAACGGAAGGAGGCGCTCATTCATTTCGCCTCGCGTCGCGCGATGGACATCGACGGCCTGGGCGATCGCTTCGTCGACGCGCTGGTCGAGTTCGACATGGTGCACACGCCGGCCGATCTGTATGCGATGACCGTCGACCGCTTCGTGCAGATGAAGACGCTGGCCGACGAGCGCGACGGGTCGACGCCGGAGACGGTGAAGCAGGGCAAGGTCGCGACCCGGTGGGCCGAGAATCTCGTAGCCGCCATCGAGGCCAGCAAGCAGTCGACGCTGCCGCGCTTCCTGTTCGGTCTCGGCATCATGCATATCGGCGAGAGCACCGCGAAAACACTGGCATCGTGGCTCGGTTCGCTGGAGTTCGTGCGACATACGCCGGCACCGGTGCTGCGGGTGCTGCCCGATATCGGCGACGAAGTGGCGACATCGATCGCCGCCTTCTTCGAGCAGGAAGGTAACCAGAAGGTCGTCGACGCGCTGCTCGATGCGGGAATCGTTTTCGCGGACGAGGGCGTGCCGTCGCCGAAGCTGCGTGAGCGGCTGGGGCTGGATGTGCTGCTCGATGCGGCGAAGGTGCCCAAGCTGGGTTCGAAGAGCACGGCGACGCTGGCGAAGAACTACGCGAATCTCGATGCGCTGATCAAGGCGGGCGAGCATCAGTGGATCGTCGCCGGGGTGCCGCAGGCGGCGGCGTCGAATCTCAGTGCTTACCTCGCCGACAGCGATCGCGCGGCGGCTCTGCGCGCCAGTGCGGAGGCGATGGCCCGGCTGGCGGAGGCCTTGCCTGCGAAGGCGGCTGCGGCCTTGCCGCTGGAAGGGCTGACCTATGTGATCACCGGCACGATGGAAGCGCTGAAGCGCGATGACGCTACGGAACGGCTCGAAGGTCTCGGGGCCAAGGTGGCGGGGTCGGTGTCGAAGAAGACGACGGCGGTGTTCGCCGGTGAGGCCGCGGGGTCGAAGCTGGATAAGGCGAAGGAGCTGGGCGTGCCGGTTTATACGGAGGCGGATCTGGTGGCGTTGCTGGCCGAGCATGGGGTGGCGCCGTGACGGCGGACCACCGCCGAAAGGGCTGGCTCCCGCCGGGGCGCGAGGCCTTGAGACTGCGGGCGGAGACGCTGGGCCGGATTCGCGCGTTCTTCCTCGAGCGCGGCGTGATGGAGGTGGAGACGCCCATGCTTTCCGCCGCCGGAAACACGGATCCCAATATCCAGAGCTTTACGGCCAGCTTCACCGGCCACGTGGATGCCGGTGCGCGTGAGCGCTGGATGCGTACGTCGCCGGAGTTTCCGCTGAAGCGCCTGCTCGCAGCGGGCGCGGGTGACATCTATGAGCTGGGGCGCGTGTTTCGCAACGGCGAGGCGGGCGGCAGGCACAACCCCGAGTTCACCATGCTCGAGTGGTATCGCGTGGGCTGGGATGACGTGAAGCTGGCGCGCGAGGTGATCGATCTGCTGGAGCGGCTGCTGGTGCAGGCGGGGAAGACGTTCGGCGTATACGAGACGACGTATCGCGGACTGTTTCACGACGCGCTGGGCATCGATCCGCTGGTCGATCCGGTCGAGAAACTTCAGGCGGCCATGACCGGCACGGAGATCGACGGCGAAGGCCTCGAACGCGACGACTGGCTCGACCTCGTGCTGACCCATCGCATCCAGCCGTTTTTTCCGCGCGATCGCATCACGGTGGTGTATGACTTCCCGGCGAGCCAGTGTGCACTGGCGAGGATCCGTCATGACGATCCCCCGGTGGCCGAACGCTTCGAAGCCTATGTCGGGCCGTACGAAGTCGCCAACGGGTACCACGAGCTGAACGATCCCGCCGAGCAGAGGGCACGCTTCGAGCGTGACAACGCGAAGCGGCGGGAGCGGGGCGACCGCGAAGTGCCGATCGACGAGCGCTTGCTTGGCGTGCTCGCGGATATGCCGGATTGCGCGGGCGTCGCGCTGGGTGTCGAGCGCCTGCTGATGGTGCTGGCCGGTACGGATGCGATTGCCGACGTACTGGCATTCCCGTTTTCGGAGGCGTGACGATGGGGATGCTCGAGGCCATTCACCACGTCGCGATCATCTGCTCCGACTATGCGAAGTCGAAGGCGTTTTATACCGACACGTTAGGATTTCGCGTGGTGCACGAGGCGTATCGCGAAGCGCGTGACTCGTGGAAGCTGGACCTGGAGGTGAGCCCAGGCGTGCAGATCGAGCTGTTTTCGTTTCCGTCGCCGCCGAAGCGGTCGTCACGGCCGGAGGCGCAGGGGCTGCGGCACCTGGCGTTTTCGGTAGGCGATATCGATGCAGTCGTGGCGACGTTGGCGGAGCGTGGTGTGGATTGCGAGCCGATTCGTGTGGACGAGTTTACGGGGAAGCGGTTTACCTTCTTTGCCGACCCGGATCATTTGCCGATTGAGTTGTATGAGAACTGAGGCGGGTTGAATCGCCCGCAAGGCGGGCTCCTACAGGTACGGCGGCACCCGGTGCCGATACCCTATGTAGGAGCGCGCCCCGCGCGCGACGCCCGTCCGCGCGCGATCCCCTCAAAACTCCAACTCCTGCGCCGCACACAGATAATCCACCATCGGCGCGAGCCGCCTGAAGCTGTCCACCACAAACGGAAGCAGCTCCGACGAGCACGCCATCTCCTCATCGAAATTCTGCCCGGCGGCGAAATTCTTCCGCTTCAGATCCTCGATCAGCTCATGGTTCGGATCGAACCCGCGCGGCGGCCGCGTCAGGCTTTCACCCCAGAACTCGAAGCGCTCGCGAAACGCCTTCCCGTGCGTCGCCCGCTTCCATGAATCCGGGTTGTCCGCGAGAAAGTCGCGCAGCTTCTTCAGCACGGGCGGCTCGGGATGCCACATGCCGCCACCGGCGAAGCATTCGCCCGGCTGGATATGCAGATAAAAGCCGGGCGCCTGGATCTCATGCCGGCGCTCATGAAAGAAGCGCGATCCCTGCCAGCCCTTGTACGGCTGCTTGTCATTGGCGAAGCGCGTATCGCGATGAATGCGATACAGCGAGCCGCCGACCTTGCGCGTATCGGCGCGGTAATGCGGGCTGATCTTCTTCAGCGGCGCGTCGAGGTCGCCGATCAGCTGAAGGAACGGCTCGCGTACGTGACGCTCGTAATCCGCCTTGTGATCCTGGAACCACTCGCGGTTGTTGTTGCGCATGAGCGACTTGAAGAAACGAAAGGTCGCAGGCGTGAAATAAGTCTGGGCCATGGGTGTCAGAGCAGTTCGTGGCCCCACGCTTCCAGCTCGTCGAGCAGGGGCAGCGGGGAGCCGGGCAGGGCGCGGAGGGCGGTGAGTTCGAGCTGGTATTCGTCGAGCGTGAGCGAGGTCAGCGGGCCCCTGCGGGTGAGGCGCGCGACGCGAAACGCCTCCCAGCGCTCGTGCTCCTGTACCGAGAGGGTTTCGGGCCAGTTGCGCGCGCGATAACGGAACAGCAGTTCCGCGTAGCGCGGGTCGCGGAATGTGAAGCCACGCGAGCCCAGCTGGTCGGGCGGCGTGGCACGTACTTCGGCGAGCAGCCGCTTGTCCGCATCGGGCAGGAAGCCGCCGTACAGCGCGAGTTCCGGATCCTCGGCCGGCGGAAACTGGCCGGCCTGACCGTAGATGCGCCGCACCTTTTCGGCGAGGCCTTCCGCCTGGCGCAAAAGGGCGAGATGGCGTTCGACCGCGTCCATGTCCAGGCCGAGGCGGGTGTGGTCGGCACCCTTCAGGACGGAAAGCGGCGCAAGCGCCGGCGCGTTGTTCGCCTTGATCGTGCGCAACGCGATGCGTTCGACCCCTTCGGGCAGGTCGGCGCGCGACGTGAACACGCGGTCGGCCACATCGCCGTCGTCCAGCGCGAGCAGATCGGCGGGATCGGCCGTGAGATCGTAGACGATGATTTCTCCGGCGCGCGACGGATGCGCCGCCAGCGGCGCGATCACGGTCAGGCACTGGCGGCTGGCGGGATAGCGCGACGACACGTGCACCACCGGCGTCATCGCCGCCACGTCCAGCAGTTCGAAGACACGCTGTTTGCGGCGCAGGGCGAAGTACCAGTCCCACAGCTTCGGCTGGTGCCGGCGGATCAGGCGGGCGAGCGCGATCAGGGCTTCGACATCGGACAGCGCGTCGTGCGCGCGGTCCTGCTTGAGCCCATTGGCGGTAGCCAGGTGCTCGAGCCGGAAGCTGGGCAGGCCGTCCTCACGGGTCGGCCAGACGATGCCGTCGGGGCGCAGCGCCTGGCACAGGCGCACGAGGTCGATCAGGTCCCAGCGGGAATTGCCGTTCTCCCATTCGCGACCGTACGGCTCGTAGAAATTGCGGTACAGGAGATGCCGGGTGAACTCGTCATCGAAGCGCAGCGAGTTGTAGCCCACGGTGCAGGTACCCGGCACGGACAGCTGCTCGTGGATCGCGGCGGCGAAGTCGGCTTCGCGCAGGCCTTCACGTGCGGTCAGCTGCGGAGCGATGCCGGTAATCAGGCAGGCCGCGGGCTGGGGCGGCATGTCGCGCGGCGGCTGGCAGTAGATCATCAGCGGCTCGCCGACGATCTCCAGGTTGGCGTCGGTGCGGATGCCGGCGAACTGGCTGGGACGGTCCCGCCGCGGGTCGGAGCCAAAGGTTTCGTAGTCGTGCCAGAAGAAGGTCGGTTCGGCCATCGGCACATCATCTCATGGGTCGACCTGCTTTCCACGCGCACTGCCGTTAGACTGGGCGACACCGTTAGGAGCCCCCATGACCGCAGCGCACGACGACAACCTCATCTGGATCGACCTGGAAATGACCGGTCTGGACACGGACAACGACTCCATCCTGGAGATCGCCACGATCGTGACCGACAAGGATCTGAACGTTCTGGCTGAGGGCCCGGTCTTCGCGATCTCGCATGCCGACGCGCGCCTGCAGCAGATGGACGCCTGGAATCGTAACCAGCATATGCGTTCGGGCCTCTGGGGTCGGGCCGTCGAGTCCGACACCGCACCGGGTGAAGCCGAAACGGCCACCATCGAATTCCTCAGGCAGTGGGTGCCCGCCGGCAAGTCGCCGATGTGCGGCAATTCCATCTGCCAGGACCGCCGCTTCCTGCATCGCGAGATGCCGAAGCTGGAGCGCTTCTTCCATTACCGCAACCTCGACGTATCCACGTTGAAAGAGCTGTCGCGTCGCTGGTCGCCGGACATCGCTCGCGGCTTCAACAAGGACTCCGCTCACACCGCGCTGTCCGACATCCGCGATTCGATCGAAGAGCTTCGCTACTACCGTCGCTTCATGGGCCCGATGGGCGGCCCGCAGCAGGGCTGAGCCATGAATCCCTTCGCCACCTCGCTGGACTGCAACGGGCGCGTACTGGTCCTCGACCGACCGCGCGTCGTCGGCATCGTCAACGTCACGCCGGATTCGTTTTCGGACGGCGGCCGGTACGACACGCTCGACGCCGCCTACGAGCACGCTCTGCGTCTGGTCGAAGAAGGCGCCGACATGCTCGACATCGGCGGTGAGTCCACCCGCCCCGGTGCGGACGATGTCGGCGCCGCGGAAGAAATCCGTCGCGTGGTCCCGCTGATCGAGCGGCTGGCCGCGGCGACCACCGTGCCGCTCTCGATAGACACCTCCAAGGCGGAGGTGATGCGCGCCGCCGTCGGCGCCGGCGCCGGCATGATCAACGACGTCTTCGCGTTGCGTCGTGAGGGTGCGCTCGATGCCGCCGCCGATCTGCGGGTGCCGGTCTGCCTGATGCACATGCAGGGCGAGCCCCGGGGCATGCAGGACGCGCCGGATTACGACGACGTGGTCGGCGAGGTCCATCGCTTCCTGACCGACCGGCTGTTTTCGTGTGAACTGGCCGGCATCGATCGCAGGCGGGTGCTGGTCGACCCCGGCTTCGGATTCGGCAAGAACCTCGAACATAACCTGGCCCTGCTGCGCGCCACGGGGCGCTTCGCGGAACTCGGCGCCGGGGCGTACGTCGGTCTGTCGCGCAAGTCGATGATCGGCGCCATCACCGGTCGTGACGATCCGCGCGCCCGGGTCTCCGGCTCGGTCGCCGCCGCCCTGATCGCCGTGCAGCGTGGCGCCATCCTGGTCCGCGTCCACGACGTGGCCGCCACGGTGGACGCCCTGGCCGTGCAGCACGCCGTCCAGGCCGGCGACACCGCCGCCCGGGTCGACAAACTCACGATGCCGCGCTGGCCGGACGACGACTGAGCCGGGGATCGCGCGCGGGCGCCGGGGTCGCGCGCAGGGCGCGCTCCTACACGCGGCTTTCGTAGGAGCGCGCCCTGCGCGCGAAAAGCCGACAAGGCGACGACGCGGCACCCCCCATCCGGAGGTATCCTTCCAACCCCGGAAAGGAATTAGCCATGAGCGAACGCAAATACTTCGGTACGGACGGCATCCGTGGCCACGTCGGCTCATACCCGATCAGCGCCGACTTCATCCTGCGACTGGGCCGCGCCGCCGGTGCCGTGCTGGCGCGCCGCCGCGCCGCCGACCGCCGCGGGGCCGGTGCTGGTCCCGATCGCCGCGACCCCAACCGCAAGGTGCTGGTGGTCATCGGCAAGGACACCCGCGTGTCCGGCTACATGTTCGAAGCCGCGCTGGAAGCCGGTCTGGTCGCCTCGGGTGCCGACGTCCGCCTGCTCGGCCCGATGCCCACGCCGGGCGTGGCCTACCTGACGCGTTCCCTGCGCGCCGACGCCGGTATCGTCATCAGCGCCTCGCACAATCCGCACCAGGACAACGGCATCAAGTTCTTTTCCGGGCAGGGTGAAAAACTGGACGATTCGCTCGAGGCCGAGATCGAGGCCGAGCTCGAGGCGGACTTCGCCACCGTGGCGTCCGAAGCGTTGGGCAAGGCCCGCCGCGTCGACGACGCGGTGACCAAGTACGCCGAGTTCTGCAAGTCCACCGTGGCCGACGAGTTCTCGCTGCGCGGCATGCGTCTGGTGCTGGACTGCGCCCACGGCGCCACCTACCAGGTCGCGCCCAAGGTGTTCACGGAGCTGGGGGCCGAGGTCTCGACCATCGGTGCCGAGCCGGACGGCCTCAACATCAACCGCGGCGTCGGCTCCACGGCCCCGAGGCGCTGGCCAGAGCCGTGGTCGAGCGCGGGGCCGACCTGGGCATCGCCTTCGACGGTGACGGCGACCGCGTCCGCATCGTCGATGTCGACGGCTCGGTCACCGATGGCGACGACATGCTCTACGTGATCGCGCGCCACTGGAAGCGCAAGGCATCCCTGCCGGGTCCCGTCGTCGGCACGTTGATGAGCAACTATGGCCTGCAGCGTGCGCTGAAGGCGATGGACATCCCCTTCGTGCGCGCCAATGTGGGCGATCGCTACGTCCTGCAGCAGCTCAAGGAACACGGCGGCATCCTCGGCGGCGAGACGTCCGGGCACGTGCTGTGCCTCGACCGCTTCACCACGGGCGATGGCATCGTCGCCGCGCTGGCCCTGCTCGAATGCCTGGCCGAGACGGGCGAGACCTTCGGCGAGGCCCGTGCCGGCCTGGTCAAGCTGCCGCAGACGATGCTCAACGTGCGCGTGCAGGGCGCCAAGGCGGCGCTGGGCAGCGACACGGTGAAGCAGGCGCTTGCCGAGGTGGAAGCCGTACTGGAAGGCCGCGGGCGCGTCGTACTGCGGGCTTCGGGTACCGAACCGCTGGTCCGCGTCACCATCGAGGCCGCCGACGCGGCCGAAGTGGAACGTCTGGCGGGGCAGCTGGCCGAGGCCGTAAAATCGGCGGCCCAGGCAACCGCCTGAACGAAATCCGGAAGCAGCATGAAGAAGGTTCCCACCCTCGATATCCGTCGTTACGAGACCGACCGCGACGCCTTCGTCGCCGAGCTCGGCGCGGCCTATCGCGAATTCGGTTTCTGCGGCATTAGCGGTCACGGCATCCCGAAGGAAGCCATCGACGGCGCGTACGACGCCTTCGTGCGCTTCTTCGCGCTGCCCGACGAGACCAAGCGGCAGTACCACATCCCCGGCGGTGGCGGTGCGCGCGGCTACACGCCGTTCAAGGTCGAGACCGCCAAGGACAGCAAGTTCGCCGATCTCAAGGAGTTCTGGCACATCGGTCGCGAGATCCCGCGCGACTCGAAGTTTGCCGACGTGATGCCGGCCAACGTGTGGCCGTCCGAGGTGCCGGACTTCAAGGAAAAGGGCTACGGCATCTACGACGCGCTGGACCAGCTCGGCGCGCGCGTGCTGCGCGCCCTGGCCCTGCACATCGACCTGCCGGAGCGTTTCTTCGACGACAAGATCGACTCGGGCAATTCCATCCTGCGTCCGATCCATTACCCGCCGATCGTCCAGGACGACGTGCCCAACGTGCGCGCCGGTGCGCATGAGGACATCAACTTCATCACGCTGCTGGTGGGCGCGAGCGCGGAGGGCCTCGAGGTACTCACGCGTGAAGGTGAGTGGCTGCCGATCACCACCGAGGGTGACGCCATCGTCGTCAACATCGGCGACATGCTGCAGCGCCTCACCAACCACGTGTACCCGTCGACGACGCACCGCGTGACCAACCCGCAGAACGCCAACGCCCGCAAGCCGCGCTATTCGGTGCCGTTCTTCCTGCATCCGAACCCGGATGTCGTGCTGGACGTGCTGCCGTCCTGCATCACGCCCGAGAACCCGAAGCGCTACCCGGAGCCGATCACGGCGCACGAGTATCTTCAGGAACGTCTGCGCGAGATCAAACTGATCTGACTCCGCCTTAGCGGCTTTTTCACCGGGAGGGTCCCACGATGGACCCTCCCGGTTTTCGTTCCGGAGTACCTCGTGAAGACATCCAGCCAGCAAACGCCGGCCAAGCCGTCGTCTACCCGAAAAAAGGCCGCCTCACCAAAGGGCAGCGTGCGCACCTCCGGTAAGCGCGTGCGCCGCCAGCGCACGATGCGCGCACGCGGCCGGGCATAAACAGCGCCATCCCCCACGCAAAGCTCCTGTAGGAGCGCGCCCCGCGCGCGACATCCCTTGCAGGAGCGCGTCGCGCACGCGACCCTAAGGCACCACCAGATCCGACGTCTCCGCCTTCTCACCCCTATGCAGATAAGGATGAGCAAACACGGCGCCCAGAATGATCGCCACCCCCATGTAAAACGCCCAGCCCAGTTCCTTCTGCTCTCCCAGCAGCGGGACGGCCAGGACGATCGCATACACCGGCTCCAGATTCGTCACCATCTGCGTCGCGAAGGCGGTGAGATGCCGTAACGCCGTCAGCGCCAGGACAAAGGGCAGCAGCGTGCACCCATAGGCCAACAAAACGATCAGTGCCCCGTCGTGCAGATCAGGCACGGGGAATGCCGTGCCCGGCATGAACGGTGCAAGCACGGTAAGGAACAGGGTGCCCGTGCCCAGCTCGATACAGGTCACGGTGAGCGAATCGGCCTTATCGATGAGCCGCTTGTTGAACGCGCTGAAGAACGCCACGAACAACGCGGACAGCACGCCAACAGCGAGGCCGATCCGCATCTCACCCGGCACGCCGCCGGCGACCAGCGCCACGCCGGGCACGACGGCGGCACCGATCAGCAATTCGCGTGGATCGAAACGTCGTCCGGCCACCCATGGCTCGACCACGGCCAGAAATGCGGGGCATAGCGCGATACACGTCGCGGCGACCGAGGCGTTGGCCAATTTGATCGCGCCGTAAAACGTCAGCCAGTGCAGCGCGACGATGACGCCGATCCCCGCATAGGACAGCAGCAGCTTTGGCGGAAGCGCGCGAATCGCTCGCCACACCCGGGGCACGCAGAGCAGGGTTCCGGAGACCAGCAACATTCGCCACCAGACCAGGGGCAGGGCGGCCAGGGTGATCAGCTTGCCGAGGATGGCGGTAAAGCCCCAGAGCAGGACGCAGAAGTGGATCTGGAGATGGGCTTTACGGGAAGGCGACATGCGCGAAGCTTGCCGGGGCCGTGGCGCATCCACAAGCGCCACAGCGCACCCGTAGGAGCGCGCCTTCCGGGCAATGCTCTTGTTCAATGCCCGTCAGGGCAAAAAGCATCGCGCGCAGGGCGCGCTCCTGCGGTGGGTTACTGGCCCTTGGTCTTCCCAGCCGGCGGGGCCTTAGGCGGGTTGTTCCGGATGTCGTCGAGCAACGGCTTGCACTGCGTCGCATCCGCTTTGCCGCTCTCCGGCACGGCCAGGGCACCGAGAGCAGCGACAGGAGCGGCAAACACCGCCAGCGCCGCCGCACCGCCCGCACGCAGGATCAGCGGCCCGGCGTGCACGCCGACCGAGGGGTTCTTCATCGTCCCGTGCACATACAGCGGCGAGCGCAGCGAGAAGAGGCGGAAACCCTTCGTATGCGGAACGATGTCGAGGTTCAGCTTTTCATCCCGGAAGTTGATATTGCCGTTGACATTGATCAGAGCCTTCTCGGTATCCAGCGCGAAGAGGCGCGACTCCATGTCGCCGTTGGTCGCCACCAGATCGGCGGCCATGCAGTTGATCTTGACTACCTCATCGCCGAAGAGCTTGTTCACCGCGTAGCTGCCGACATTCAGGCCGGCGAGTTCCAGCAGCGAGCTGCTGATGGCGCCGTCGTTGATCAGCAGCTTCACCTCGCCGTTCGAGCTGCCCAGCAGGGCGGCGGGCGAGTTGCCGGTGGCGGTGAGGGAAGCATCGCCGTTGAGCTCACCGAAGCTGGTCTGCATCGGCGCGAAGGTCGGGAAGAGCTCCTTCAGCTTCAGATGACGGGCGCCCAGATTGAAGCCACCCCTCAAGGGCGTCTTCGATCCGTCCAGTTTGATGTTGCTGCCGACCGTGCCGCCGGCCACGCCGAACTTCAGCGGGTCGAGGATCAGCACGGCGTCCTTCATGATGAGGTGGGTGTAGAGGTTGTCGATCGGCAGACGCTCACCGTGGACGATCTTCACGCCGGTGAACTCGACATCCGCGTCCATCGCGTTCCAGCGATCGGTCTTGAACGGCTCGACGGGCAGCACCTTGTCGTTAGGTTGCTTCACCGCGTCGCCGCGCTCGGCCTTTTCTTCGTTCGAGCCACCGCCGATGAGCGGGGCCAGATCGCTGAAGAGCAACTGGTTGGACTTCAGCGCGCCGGTCAGCTTCGGACGCGGCCCGCCCGTGTTGAACGTCAGGCTCCCGCCCAGGTCGCTGCCACCCACCTTGCCGGTGAAGTGGTCATAGGTGAAGACGCTGGCGCCCTTCTTCAGATTGGCCTTGAGGTGGCCCTCGGTGGCGAACGGCGGCGTGTCCGGCAGGGTCACGCCGGTCAGGTCATACAGATGCGACATGCTCGTGCCGGAAAACCACAGGCGGACGTCCAGCGCGCCCATGTTGATCGGGTCGGTAAGGGTACCGACGAAGGCGACATGCGTATCGCCGAAGCGCGCGTCGGCCGCGACCGGGAAGGGACGGTTCGAGTCGCGGAGCGCGAGCACGCCGCCGGTCTTCGCCTTAGCGGTCACCGTCGACTTCTTGTACGTGCCCTTGGCTTCCCACGCGAACTGATAGATCTGCTTCTTCTTGGTCTCGTCGTTGCGGTCCTTCTCGTCCGCGTCGCTCTTCGACATCGCTTTGGCGCTGGCGCCCGTGGTCTTCTTTGCCTGCGCGCGCGAGTCGGTCTCCTGCTGCGCCATGATCTCGTCGAACGGGATGCCCTTGCTCAGTGGCGTCACGTCGATGCCCATGGCGATCTGGGTCTGCGCATCGTTGAAATCGATGTGACCCTTGTCGAACGCGATCGCGTTGAGTTCGAGCTGCCACTCGGACGGGCCCGTGCTTTCCGGCAGCTTGAAGGTCCACGTGTTGTCACCGTTCTTCACCCGCTGAAGATCGATCTTCGGCTGGCCAAGACGGATCTCCGGCACCACGATGCGGTGCGAGATCAGCGGGAAGGGCGAGAGGCGGAACTGGAGGGAGTCGAGCGTAGCGAACTGCTTCGTCTTCGCCCAGTCGGGATTGGCGACGGTGATGTCACGCGCTTCGAAGTGCGGCCAGGGGATCAGGCTGACCAGCCCGCTTTCACCCGGCTCGCGCGACCAGTGCGCGGAAAGGTCGCCATTGATCGCGAAAGGACGGCCGATGGCCTCCGAGACTTTCTCGTTGATCGTCGGCTTCAACCGGTTCCAGTCGAAGAACGCGATGAACAAGATGATCGCAACGATCAGCAGGACGAAGATCCCGATGACCCAGGCCAGTATTTTCCTTCCACGTCGCATCGTCACTTCTCCACTCCCATAACGGAGACAGAGGTAACGTGATCGCCGCCAACGTTATGTGTTCACGGAAGGCGGCGATTAAGCGTCGTGCAGGGGAGGTGATTGCGGGAGTATCGGAGGCCCCGCGACATCAGTCGGCCTGCCAGTACCCCGTCGCCTTCACCCAGTCCTTGTCGATCCCGCGCGTTTCGACGAGCAGCGAACGCAGGGATCGCGCACGCTTCGACTCCGTGGCCACCCACCAGAATGTATCGCCGCGCGGGATCGGCAGCGCCGCCAGCGTGTCGTCCAGTGAGGGCAACGAGCGATCGCGCACGAACCAGTGCACATCCCGCGCGAGTATCTGCTTCTCTTCGTTGGAGGCGATCTCGACGAGTACGGTCACGGGTGTCGAGGCAGGCAGCTCCTCGAGCCAGCGGCCGATGGCAGGCAGCGCGGTTTCGTCGCCGACCAGCACGTAATGATCGAAGTCGTGGGGCACGATCATCGATCCCCGCGGCCCGCCGACACCGAGGGTGTCACCGACCTTCACCCGCTCCGCCCAGGTCGAGGCCGGGCCTTCCCCGTGCAGAACGAAGTCGATGTCGAGCTCGTTATGCGCGGCGTTGTAGCGGCGCGGCGTGTAATCCCGGGCGGGCGACGGGGTGACACCCTCGGCGAACACCGGGCCTTCCGGGGTCATCGTCGGCGTGTTGATCGCGCCGTCGTCGACGGGGAAGAACAGCTTGACGTGGTCGTCGGGCGCGGCGGTGACGAAGCCCTCGAGGTCCGGCCCGGTGACCGTCACCCGCACCATGTGCGGGGTCAGGTTCTGCACGCGGGACACGCTGAGCTTGCGCATCTTCAGTTCGTGGCGGACGCGGGTGATGGCGTGGCGCTCGGTGATATCGCTCATGCGCTGCGCTCCGCGATGGCCCTGGCGGTGGCTTCGAGCAGCTTTGCGACGCGATGCAGCTCGGCCTCGTCCCATGCCTTGTGGTGGTTGATCAGCTGGTGCTTCAGTGTGTGCATCGCCTCGCGTACCTCGTTGGGAACGCTCATGCGGCGCATGTGGCGCGACATGACCTGCAGGCGCTCGGTCAGGGCTTCCAGCGTGTCGCGGTTTTCCTGAAGGAAGGTGCTGCCGGCTTCGGTGATCGCGTAGAGCTTCTTGCCGCCGGTCTCGGCCTCGACCCGGGCGTAGCCGAGCTCTTCGAGCATGGTCAAGGTGGGATAGATGGCGCCCGGGCTCGGGCTGTACTGGCCCTCGAACATCTCCTCGATGGTGCGGATCAGCTCGTAGCCGTGGCGCGGCTGCTCTTCGATCAGGGCGAGCAGAAGGAGGCGCAGGTCGCCGGTGCCGAACATGCGGCCGCCGAAACGACCGCCGCCGCGGCCGCCGCGCATACCGTCGCCGCGGTCGTCGAAGCCGAAGGGGCCGCCGCCGAAGCGGCCGCCCGGACCGCCGCGGCCCATGGCCATGGCCGCCATCTTGTCGTGGAAGCGGTGTTTTGCGTGGTAGAAAAAGTGCATGGGGGTGCTCCAGATATATCGTACGTAGTGGTCGTACGATATATCTTAAGAAACACTCTTGGCAAGACCCGCGCTGGCGCCGCTCCTAGCCGAAGGTGAACGTGAACGCGTGGAACCCGCCCTTCGGAATCTTGATCGTCAGCACGTGGTCCTTGTATCCGTCGCCATCGAACAGGGTGTACAGCTGGCTCTTCTGGACGGTCACCGGCGCCATCGGCTTGCCGTCCACCGCGATCTCCAGTGTCACGGCATCGTTTGCGCTCGCCACCATATGCACCTTCTTCGCCTTGAAATGCAGGCGAATCTCACCGTTGGCGCCCACCAGCGTGGCGTTCTGGCGACCGATCTCCCACTTGCCGATCAGTGCGAACTGGTTGAGCTCCAGCCTCGACGGCGCCGTGAAATCGCGGGTACCGGCGCTGTCGCCGCCCGGGCTGGCATTGTTCTTCGCACGGTCGCTGCCGAAATACATTTCCGGCGAGCCCAGCTGGGTGAAGTCCGGCGCGTCCTTGTCGGCTTCGGCGGTGGCCTCAAGACGGGGTAGGCCGAGCAGGGTACGGATCGCGTTTTCCATCTCGGCGTAATTGCCCTCGCCGAAATGATGGGCGATGACGTTGCCGCGCTGGTCGACCAGATACTCGGCCGGCCAGTACTGGTTATCCCAGGCGTCCCAGGTCTCCAGATCGTTGTCCTGGGCCACCGGGTACTTGATGTTGTACTTCGCGATGGCGTCGCGGACGTTGCCGTCCTGCTTCTCGAAGGCGAACTCCGGCGAGTGAACGCCGACGATCACCAGACCCTTGTCCTTGTATTGGTCGTACCAGCGGGTGACGTGGGGCAGGGTGCGCAGGCAGTTGATGCAGGAATACGCCCAGAAGTCGATCAGCACGACCTTGCCGCGCAGGCTCTTCATGGTCAGGGGCTTGGAATTCTGCCAGTTGGCGATGCCGGCGAATTCCGGGGCGGTCTGGGCGGCCATGGCGGGCGTGGCCGCCGCGAAGGCGGTCAGCGCGACGAGCAGGGCGAAAAAGGTGTGACGTAGCTGACGCATGAAAACTCCGTGGTTCCTGGGTACCGGAAGAAGACCGGTCGATCGCCCGGCACCTTACACCGGCCGGGTGCGCTAAAATCGCTGCTTTGCCAGCCCCCGCGAGCCAGCCGAAGCGCCATGACCTCGATCAAGCAGGACGACCTCATCACCAGCGTCGCCGACGCTCTCCAGTACATCTCGTACTATCACCCGGTCGACTACATCAAAAACCTCTCCGCCGCATACGAGCGTGAAGAGTCGCCGGCCGCCAGGGATGCCATCGCCCAGATCCTGATCAACTCGCGCATGTGCGCCGAGGGGCACCGCCCGATCTGCCAGGACACCGGCATCGTTACGGTGTTTCTCAAGGTCGGCATGAACGTGCGCTGGGACGATGCGACGATGGGCGTCGAGGACATGGTCAACGAAGGTGTGCGTCGCGCCTACAACCATCCGGACAACAAGCTGCGCGCCTCGGTCCTGGCCGACCCTGCGGGCAAGCGCATGAACACCCGCGACAACACGCCGGCCGTGGTCAACGTGTCGATCGTGCCGGGCGACAAGGTCGACGTGATCGTCGCCGCCAAGGGTGGCGGTTCGGAAGCCAAGTCCAAGTTCGCGATGCTCAACCCGTCCGATTCCATCGTCGACTGGGTGCTGAAGACCGTGCCGACGATGGGCGCCGGCTGGTGCCCGCCGGGCATGCTCGGCATCGGTATCGGCGGCACCGCTGAGAAAGCGATGCTGCTGGCGAAGGAAGCGCTGATGGAGCCGATCGACATCGTCGACCTCATCGCGCGCGGTCCGTCCAACCGTGCCGAAGAACTGCGCATCGAGCTGTACGAGAAGGTCAACGCACTGGGGATCGGCGCGCAGGGCCTCGGTGGCCTGACCACCGTGCTCGACATCAAGGTCAAGGACTACCCGACCCACGCCGCCAATCTGCCGGTCGCGCTGATTCCCAACTGCGCCGCCACGCGTCATGCGCACTTCGTGCTCGACGGCTCCGGCCCGGTGGCGCTCGATCCGCCGTCGCTGGAAGACTGGCCGAAGCTCACCTACGACTCGTCCAAGGGCCGTCGCGTCGACCTCGACACGATCACCCGTGAGGACGTGCTCGACTGGAAGCCCGGCGAAACGATCCTGCTCAACGGCAAGCTGCTCACCGGTCGCGACGCCGCGCACAAGCGCATGATCGACATGTTGAACCGCGGCGAGACGCTGCCGGTCGACTTCACCAACCGCTTCATCTACTACGTCGGCCCCGTCGATCCGGTGCGTGACGAAGTGGTGGGCCCGGCCGGTCCGACCACCGCGACGCGCATGGACAAGTTCACCCGCCAGATGCTCGAGACCACCGGTCTGCTCGGCATGGTCGGCAAGAGCGAGCGCGGTCCGGCCGCTATCGAGGCCATTCGCGACAACAAGGCCGTTTATCTGATGGCCGTGGGTGGTTCGGCGTATCTCGTGTCCAAGGCGATCAAGGCGTCGCGGGTGCTGGCGTTCGAAGACCTCGGGATGGAAGCGATCTACGAGTTCGAGGTGAAGGACATGCCGGTGACGGTAGCGGTCGACAGCGCCGGCACGTCGGTGCATGAGACCGGCCCGAAGGAATGGAAGTCGAGGATCGGCAAGATTCCCGTAGTCGTCATGTAGGAGCGCGCCTGCGCGCGACCGATCAAGGGGCACCGGTCCCGGTCACCGGTCGCGCGCAGGCGCGCTCCTACATGGTCAGGTGCCATGTGTGGCGGGCGATCTGCTCATCTTCTTCCGTCACCATCACCCGTGACGGAACATCGCCGATCCACTGCAGCCCCGCGAGAATCGCGTCGCGGGTTACCGCATCGTTCTCGCCGATACCGCCGGTAAACACGAGCAGATCGATGCCGCCGAGCGACGCGACCATCGCCGCGATCTGCTTCCGCGCCACATGTACGAACACATCCTGCGCGAGCTTCGACGCCTCGTTATCCATCGCATGCAACTTGCGCATGTCGCTGGTACCGCCGGAAAGCCCCTTCAGGCCGGCCTCCCGATCGACCAGTTTTTCAAGCCGCTCCGCATCGTAGCCACGCTCGCGCATCAGGTAGAGCAACACGCCCGGGTCCAGATCGCCCGGTCGCGTCCCCATCACGATGCCGCCGGTGGGCGTGAGCCCCATGGTCGTATCGACGGACCGCCCGTCGCGCACCGCGCACAGGCTCGCGCCATTGCCCAGATGGGCAATGACGACCCGTGACGGAATGCCATCGCCCAGCTGTCGGACGATCGACTCGTACGAGAGCCCGTGAAAGCCATACCGCTCGATACCACCCTCACGCAGATCCGCCGGCAAGGGCAGGGTCTTCGCGACCAGCGGCATCGACGCGTGAAAGGCCGTGTCGAAACACGCCACCTGCGGCAGGTCCGGGAAACGTTCCTTGCACCGTTTCACCATCTCTACCGCGGGCGGCACATGCAGTGGCGCGAACGCGCGCGCCTCGTCGAGGTGCGTCATCATCGCCTCGTCGATACGCGCATGCTTCCGCACACGAGGTCCGCCGTGCACGATGCGGTGACCGATCGCATCGGGGGAGGGCAGGGACTGTTTCGATAACGCATCGACGATGCCCGCCAGCGGATCGGCATCGGCGGGGCCGTCCGTCTGCCCGGTAAGCAGCGCCTCGCACCGGTCGCCATTGACGCGGTACAGGCCGTATTTCAGCGACGACGACCCCGTGTTGAGGGCCAGGACATGGCCGGTGGCGCTCACGAGGGATCCTTCCCGTGCGATGCCGCCTCTTCCGCCTTCCACTGCCAGTCGCGCACCTCCGGAAGGTCCTGCCCGTGCTCACTGACGTACAGCTTGTGTCGCTGGATATCCGACCAGTAACGCTGCGTCGCCTTCTCGCGCTCACCGGCCAGGCGCGGAATGCGGTTGATCGCATCGAGGGCCAGCTGGAAGCGGTCCATGTTGTTCAGCACCATCATGTCGAGCGCGGTGGTGGTCGTGCCTTCTTCCTTGTAGCCACGCACATGGATGTTGTCGTGGTTGTGCCGGCGATACGTCAGCTTGTGGATGATGCCGGGATAGCCATGGAAGGCGAAGATTACCGGCTTATCTTTGGTGAACAGATCGTCGAACACATCGTCGTCCATGCCGTGCGGATGTTCTTCCGGCTGTTCCAGCGACATCAGGTCGACCACGTTGACCACGCGGATGCGGATGTCCGGCACGTACTCGCGCAGCAGCATGACGGCGGCGAGAATCTCCACGGTCGGCGCGTCACCCGCGCAGGCCATGACCACGTCGGGGTCCTCCCCGCCACGGCCGGCCCATTCCCAGACGCCCGCCCCGGCGGCACAGTGACGGATCGCACTCTCCATATCCAGCCACTGCCAGTCCGGCTGCTTGCCCGCGATGATCACATTGACGTAGTGGCGGCTGCGCAGGCAGTGATCGGCGACGGAGAGCAGGCAGTTGGCATCGGGTGGAAGATAGATGCGCACGATCTCTGACTTCTTGTTCGCCACGTGATCGATAAAGCCGGGATCCTGATGCGAGAACCCGTTATGGTCCTGGTGCCAGACGTGCGAGCTCAGCAGGTAGTTGAGCGACGCGATCGGCGGACGCCACGACATCTTCCGGGTGACCTTCAGCCACTTCGCATGCTGGTTGAACATCGAATCGATGATGTGGATGAAGGCCTCGTAGCACGAAAAGAAACCATGGCGGCCGGTGAGCAGATAGCCTTCGAGCCAGCCCTGGCACTGGTGCTCGCTCAGTACCTCCATGACGCGGCCGGCGGGGGAGAGGTTCTCATCCACCTCTTCGTATTCCGCCAGCCAGGTCTTGCCGCTGGCTTCGTAGACGGCTTCGAGCCGGTTCGACGCGGTCTCGTCCGGCCCGAACAGGCGGAAGGTCTGCATGTTCTGCCGCATTACGTCGCGCAGGAACCTGCCGAGCACGCGCGTGGCTTCGGCCTTGTGGTCACCCGGTGTCTTTACGTCTTCCGCGAAACTGCGGAAGTGCGGCATATGCAGCTGCTTCAGCAACTGGCCGCCATTGGCATGGGGATTCATGCCCATGCGGCGCTGACCCGTGGGTGCCAGCGAAGCGAATTCGTCCCGGAAACGGCCGTGTTCGTCGAAGAGTTCGTGCGCGTCGTAGCTCTTCATCCAGTCTTCGAGGATCTTCAGATGCTCATCGGTCTCGAACTTCGCGATGGGCACCTGATGAGCGCGCCAGGTGCCTTCCACCGGCTTCCCATCCACCACCTTCGGGCCGGTCCAGCCCTTGGGGCTGCGCAGCACGATCATCGGCCAGCGCGGGCGCACGGCATCGGCGGCATCGTCGCTGCGGGCGGCCTCCTGGATGCGTCGGATCTCGTCGAGGCAGGTGTCGAGCGCCGCCGCGAAGTCCTGATGCATCGGCTCGAACTCGTGGCCTTCGACGAAGTGCGGCTCGTAGCCGTAGCCGCGCATCAGGTCGCGCAGTTCCTCCGGTTCGATGCGCGCGAGCACGGTGGGATTGGCGATCTTGAAGCCGTTGAGGTGCAGGATCGGCAGGACCGCGCCGTCGCGTGCGGGGTTGAGGAACTTGTTCGAATGCCACCCCGTGGCCAGTGCGCCGGTCTCGGCTTCACCATCGCCGACCACGCAGGCGACGATGAGGTCCGGGTTGTCGAACGCCGCGCCGAACGCATGTGACAGCGAGTAGCCGAGTTCACCGCCTTCATGGATCGAACCCGGCGTTTCGGGCGCGACGTGGCTCGGAATGCCATACGGCCACGAGAACTGGCGGAACAGTTCGCGCATGCCCGCTTCGCTGCGGTCGATGTGCGGATAGATCTCGGTGTACGACCCTTCCAGATACGTATGCGCGACCAGGCCGGGGCCACCATGGCCGGGACCGATGACGTAGATCATGTTGAGATCGCGTTCGACGATCGCGCGATTGAGATGCGTGTAAATGAAGTTCAGGCCGGTGGTCGTGCCCCAGTGCCCCAGCAGCCGGTGCTTGATATGTTCCTTGCGCAGCGGCTCGTCCAGCATCGGATTGTCGCGGAGGTAGATCTGTCCCACGGTGAGGTAGTTGGCGGCACGCCAATAGGCATGCATGCGACGGAGCAGGTCGGGCGCGAGCGTCATGAGTGCTTCCAGGCGACGGGGTCGCCAAACAGGCTAAGCGCGCGAGGATTGTCCCGGCGTGAACGAAACGGCCCTGACTTCGTTTAATCGTGCGGCGGAACGCCGCGTCGCGATGACGAACCGGTCAGATGACGGATCGGTTACTCGTGCGAGCCCAGTTCGCGCGTGCTCTGTTCGAGCACCTTCATGCCGTCTTCGTGCCTGCGTGCGTTACGTGCGTCCTCGGACTGCTGGCGCAGGCGTTCGCGCTCCGCGATTTCGCGCGCGGCGGACGGCGGATCGAGCGCACCATGCGTGCTGACGATGCCGGATGCACCACTGAGCGGAGGCGTGCCGGTCGCCGGCGCGACGGCGGACGCCGCCGGGTCGACAGGCGGGGCGGGTGCGGCCACCGGTGCGATGGCCGGCGTCTGCGCCGACACTGGCGTCGTGGAAGGGGACGGTGTGGCGTCGTCCGTCGGTGCCGTGGCGGCCACCTCTTCCCGGCGCGACATGCTGTGCCAGACGAATAACCCGAGCAGCGCCAGGATGGCGATCACGAGCAAGGCCGGGCCGAGACGCGAGGCGTCACCGGACGACCGGCGACGGGGCGCCGCGCCGCGTGTTTTCTCGTGCTTCGCGCCTTTGCCGCCCCGGGCGGATGGGGCCGAGGCCGCACCCGGAAGCGACATGTCCAGATGATCGGGCAGCTTCAGCATCACGCGCAGGACGTCACCGTCGACCAGCTGCAGGCGTGGCTGGCGGCGCATCAGTGCCCTGGCCTCGCTGCTGTAGCGCCCACGGGTGACGAAGACGCCCTTGCTCGCGGCCTCGTTGAGCATGTTGCCAAGCAGCTCGTTCACATCCTGCAGCTGCACTTCCTCGGTGTCCCAGTGCTTGCACTGGACGATGACGGTTTCGCTTCCGCGGCGCAGCCGGAGATCGACGCCAGCCGTCAGCGTCTTGAGTGACGTGGCAGGCGTATGGTGTTCAACGAGGTAACCCTGGCTACGATAATGCTCGGCCAGCAGATGCTCGAAATCCTGCCAGGCGAGGCGCGCGAGGGCGTCACCGGCTTGGGCTGGCGTCTGTCGTGCCGCAAACATCGTTCGGAAAAAACCCTGCCAAGGTTCAAACCGCCATTGTACCCGGACGGGACGCCGGATTTCCGCAACGGCGGATTTCCGCCATGGCATGGCGCCCGCCGTGCTCTCCGCCCTGCGTTGTCCGGGTTGCCGACGGTGGTTTCGCCCGGTAAATTGGGAGGTTGTATCGGGGGAATTCGGGGTTTGTCTGTGATCAAGCACGTATTGGCGGCCGCCGCGGCCCTGGCGCTGTCCGGTTGTGGCGGCAAGTCGATGATCGAGAGCGACATGAGTCGCCTGGTGTCCGCCAGCCCGGCGTCGCCGTGGCTCACTGTCGAAAACCGCGGTGAAAGCGTCGTCGTCGTTTCCGGACTCGAGGGCAAGCCCAAGGTTCAGGTCAGCCCGGACATCGCCACGGCCGTCGAGGCCCGCCTGCGTACGACACTGCAGCCGAAGTACATCACCGACCTGATCATCAACTGCCGTGGGCTGGAGACCGCCACATCGGTCGCCGCCGAGGCTGAGCCGCCGGCCGCCAGTCTCACCCTTGCGGTGAACTGCCGGATCGTCAATCGTGGCGTGGTGACGGCGAAGGCCTATCGCATTCAGCAGTCGCTGCCGGTACAGCCGGACGCGCCGCGCCTGGATACGCTGGTGCCGCGCCTGATCGACGGTGCGTCGACCCAACTGGCGGATCAGCTCTGGGCGGACGTGAAAGCGACGACCCGTTAAGCTTCGACCGTATTGGCCGCCCGCACGGCTTCCTGACACTCCACCAGCTGAGCCTGGGTGAAGCTCTGGCCGGGCACGGCCAGCAGCACGGCATCGGCCTCGGCGCCGCCCTGGTCGATGAGGACGTCGATCATCGCCACGCGACTGGCCGCGATCAGGGCGCGGCCCAGCGGCGTGCGCGCGCCCGCGTCGGCGGGATCGGCGCGCTCGGACAGGGCCTGCACCACGCGGGATGGGAAGTCCCAGTGCCGCGCCGCATGCAGCGACAGGCGCTCCATCTGCTGGGCCAGCGCGGCGATGAACGAGCGGCTGTACTGCGGTACCGCGTCGCCGTATTTCTCGAGCTCGGCCAGGATGGCCTGGGAGCCCGTATGGCTGACCAGTCCGGCCAGAAAGGCCTCGAAGGGGTCGCAGGCCGGACGGCCCAGATGGGAACAGGCGCGGGCGCAGCGCTCGGCGTGCTCCCACAGGCGTTCGCCGGCATGGTGGATGCCGTTTTCGCCCGTGCGCAGGATCGGCCGCATCACCAGTTGCATGACCACCCGGCGCAGGCCGTTCTGGCCGAGCAGCGTGATCGCCTGCTGCAGGCCCGTCACGGGTTTGGTCGAACGGAAGAAAGCGCTGTTGGCCACGCGGATGATTTCGCCGACCAGTACGCTGTCGCGGGAGACCTGTTCGGCCAGCATGCGGCTGTCGGTGTCGTCGCTGCGCAGTGAGCGCATCAGCTGCGGCACGACCGAGGGCAACCGGGGCAGCAGGCCGACGTCGAAACGTTCGCCGCCGAAGACGTCCTTCAGGCGGCGCAGCAGGCTCTGCTCGGCCGGCGTCATGGCGGGTTCGAACGATGGCGCCGCCGAAAGGATCAGCCGGTAAAAACGGTCTTCCACCTCGTCGGCCGGCAGCGCGCCGGCGGGCACCTCGACGATCGCCTCCACCCCTTCGTCGGCAACCGGCGCGGGCGCAGGCACAAGCGGCCATGCGTTGCTGGCCGCCGCCGGGGGAGTCGCGCCGCGAGCGCCGAACCACTTCCTGAAAAACCGGCCGATCACGGGGAAGCCTCGAGGCTGGGGAGGGAGGAAGACACAGTATATGGCGGCCGCGAGGCGAACGAGTTGAGGGATACAATCTTACGATGGAACCGCTTCCGCCCAGCCGACTCGTCCTGCCCGCCGGCGCGTGGCCTTCGGTGCTGGATTTCCTGTGCGACCGCTTCCCGGCGATCGGCCGTCCGGTCTGGATCGACCGCATGGAGCGCGGCATGGTGGAGATCGACGGCGTGGCGATCGACCGGCTCGCGCCCTACCGGCCGGGTACCAGGCTGGCCTACCGCCGCGAGGTGCTGGCGGAGCCGCCCATTCCCTTCGAGGAAACCATCGTCCATGCCGACGACGACCTCGTCGTGGCCGACAAGCCCCACTTCCTGCCCACGATGCCGGCCGGTCGTTTCGTCGAGGAGACCCTTTCCGTACGCCTGATGCGCCGGCTGGATAACCCGGCGCTGGTCGCGCTGCATCGGCTGGACCGGGGCACCGCCGGGCTGGTCGTGTTCTCGGCCCGGCCGGAGAGCCGGGACGCCTATACACGCCTGTTCCGCGAACGCCGGATCGGCAAGGTCTATGAGGCGCTGGCCGCCCCTCTGCCGGACCTCGTTTTTCCGCACGTCCGGGAAAGCCGGATCGAGCGCGGTGAACCTTTCTTCCGTGTCCGCGAAGCCGACGGCGAGCCTAATGCGCGCACCCGCGTCGAGGTGCTGGAGCGTGGCGAACACTGCTGGCGTTATCGGCTGCAGCCGGTGACCGGACGCAAGCACCAGTTACGTCTGCACATGGCCGCGCTGGGTGCGCCGATTCTGGGCGATCACGTGTATCCCGAACTGCGCGATGAGCCCGCGGACTTCAGCGAGCCGCTGCGGCTGCTTGCCCGCGAACTGCGCTTCGTCGACCCCGTCACCGGACAGGACCGCTCGTTTCTAAGCAAGCGTTCACTCGACCTTTGAGGCGTGCGGGCGCAAACTGTGCGCTTCCTCGCCGCTCCTTTCCGGATGACTTCCGCTCCTGGCTTCCGCACCGTTGCCCTGATCATCGCCAGCGCGATGTTCATGGAACAGTTGGACGGCACCATCCTGGCCACCGCGCTGCCGGCCATGGCGGAGTCCTTCGACGTTTCCCCGCTGCACATGAGTGTGGCGCTGACCTCGTACATGCTCAGCCTCGCCGTGTTCATTCCGGCCAGTGGCGCCATCGCCGATCGTTACGGTTCGCGCAACGTCTTCCGCGCCGCCATCGCGTTGTTCACGGTGGGATCCATTCTCTGCGGTCTGTCCGGCAACCTGCCGCTGCTGGTGCTGTCGCGCCTGCTGCAGGGTATCGGTGGCGCCATGATGGTGCCGGTGGGACGCCTGGTGCTGCTCCGCTCGGTGCCCAAGTCCGAGCTGGTCAGCGCGATGTCGTGGCTGCTGGTCCCCGCACTGATCGGGCCCGTGGTCGGGCCGCCGCTGGGTGGCTTCATCGTCACCTGGGTGTCCTGGCGCTGGATTTTCTACATCAACGTGCCGATCGGTCTGGCCGGGATGTGGCTGGCAACGAAATTCATTCCCGACATCCGTATTCCGGACAAGGTGCGCTTCGACAAGCTCGGTTTCGTGCTGTCGGGTGTATCGCTGTCGTGCCTGGTGTTCGGGCTGGAAATGGCCAGCCGGGGCGCGACGTCGATGGCAGGTTCCACGGGGCTGATGGTCGGCGGCCTGATCGTCGGTGCGATCTACGTATGGCATTCGAAGCGGACGACCAACCCGATCCTCGACCTGTCGCTGATGCGTTTCACCACCTTCCGCCTGTCCGTGATCGCAGGCTCGCTGACGCGTATCACGGCCGGTTCGGTGCCGTTCCTGCTGCCGCTGATGATGCAGCTGGGCTTCGGTCTTTCGGCGGCGCACAGCGGCGTGATCACCTTCGTGTCCGCACTGGGTGCGATGTTGATGAAGGCGACCGCGGCGCCGGTGCTGCGCTGGTGGGGTTTCCGCGCGACGCTCGTCTGGAACGGCGTCCTGTCGATGGTCTGCGTGGCCTTGTGCGCCGCGTTCCGGCCCGAGTGGCCGCTGTGGATCATCTATGTGGTGCTGCTGTTCAGCGGGTTCTTCCAGTCGCTGCAGTTCAGTGCATACAACACGGTGGCGTATGCGGATGTGCCCAGCGAGCGTTTTTCCAGCGCGACCAGTTTTTACACGACGTTCCAGCAGCTGATGCTGTCGCTGGGCATCTGCGTGGCCGCCGCGGCCTTGCACGTGTCGGTGACCTGGCACGGCCGCGAGCATGCGCAGCTGCCGGACTTCAGCGTGGCGTTCCTGGTGGTGACCTTCGTCTCGCTGCTGGCCGCGCCCGTGTGTCTGCTGCTGCCGAAGAATGCCGGCGCGGAGATGAGCGGACACCGCCGCCGCTAACGCCGTCGCTCACGTGTAGGAGCGCGCCCCGCGCGCGACCCGCGACCCGTCAAGGCAGCGCAATCGCCTCACTGATCCAGCTCCCCACTTTCCCCGGCATCGCCGCGAGCCGCCTCGCCTGCGCGATGAACGGCCGCCTTGGAATCTCCACCGCTCCCATGCTCAGCAGATGATCGTTGGTCACCTGCGCATCGAGAAACGGAAACCCCCAGCCATGCAGCAGTCCGCATAGGCCCGCCAGCGCCACCTTCGATCCACCCGTGCGCGCACTGAACATCGACTCGCCGCAAAACAGGCGCCCCACGGCCACACCGTAAATGCCGCCGACCAGCGACCCGCGATCCCACACTTCGACGCTGTGCGCATGCCCGCGCCGGTGCAGTTCTTCGTAAGCGGCGATCATGTCCGGTCCGATCCACGTGCCCGGCTGGCCGTTACGCGGCGCCGCGCACGCACGCATCACCCGGGCGAACGAGGTGTCCGCGGTGATCCGCCAGTTCGACTTGTTGAGCTGCTTGCGCAGACTGCGGCTGATGTGGACTTCGTCCGTGCGGAACACGCAGCGCGGATCGGGTGACCACCACAGGATCGGCTCGTCTTCGTTGAACCAGGGGAAGACGCCCTGCGAATACGCCGCCAGCAAGCGATCGGCCGAGAGATCGCCACCCCACGCCAACAAGCCGTTGGGCTCGGCCAGTGCCGACTCGGGGTCGGGGAACAGGCCAGTGCGCTGGGGATGCAGTTGTGGCAGCTGGATCATCGGTCCGCGTAAGGCGAGTGAGTCATCAGTTCGTCTTTATAGGCTTCACGGTGAGCCGCTTCGTGGACCAGGGCATCGGCCACGGCCTGGCGGAAACCTTCATGCGCAATGTAATGCCGCGAGTGGGTCAGCGTCGGCAGGAAGCCACGAGCCAGTTTGTGTTCGCCCTGCGCGCCGGGTTCGAAACGCGCCAGACCCTCGCGGATCGCGTAGTCGATACCGCGGTAGTAGCAGAGCTCGAAATGCAGGCCGGACAACTCCACGCTGGCGCCCCAGTAACGTCCATACAACGCGTCGGCGCTGCGGAGGAAGAGCGCCATCGCTACGATGTCACGGTCGTCGCGTGCAAGCGCGACCTGCACATTCGAACCGAGCGTACGTCCCAGGTATTGGAAAAACCGCGCCGTGAGTGCGGCATGGTTGCCCTTCATGTCGAAGGTGAGCTCGTAGAGGGCGTGGATCTGTCGCCACTCGGCATCGGACAGCGTGTCGCCGCCGCGCATCTCCAGGATCAGGCCGGAAGCCGCCGCATGCGCGCGCTCCTGTCGTATGTTCTTGCGCTTCTTGCGCGCCAGCGCATCGAGGAAGCCGTCGAAATCGGCATAACCGCGGTTATGCCAGTGAAACTGATAGTCCGCCCGGATCAGCCAGCGGTCGTCGAAGGCGTGAAGATCGGCCTCGGCGAGGAAGTTGGCGTGGATGGAGGACAGGCCGAGGCGATCGGCTTCGTCCACCAGCGCGGCGGTCAGCCGGTTGCGATGGATGTCGGCCCCGGGGCCCTCACGCACCAGCAGGCGCGGACCGGGCACGGGAGAGTAGGGCGCGGCGACCAGCAGCTTGGGGTAATAGTCCCCACCGGCGCGTTCCCAGGCCGAGGCCCAGCTCCAGTCGAAGACGAACTCGCCGTGCGAGTTGCCCTTGAGGTAGGTCGGGGCGGCGGCGACCAGCCGGCCGCCGTCGAAAATGGCAAGGTGGTAAGGCCTCCAGCCGTAATCCTCACGCAGGCAGCCCTTGGTCTCCATGCCGCTGAGAAACGCATGCGACACGAAAGGGTTGCCGTCGGGCACGAGCGCATCCCAGTCGGCGGCAGGGATCTCGCCGAGTCCGTCGAGGAAGCGGATCTCGCTCATGCGGCGCGGTGCCCCGCGCGTCGGGAGGCGCGGGGCGGTGCCATCACGTCAGCAGGTGCTGCTGGTCGAGCCAGCGCTCGGCATCCAGTGCGGCCATGCAGCCGAAGCCGGCCGAGGTGATCGCCTGGCGGTAGACGTGGTCGGCCACGTCGCCCGCCGCGAACACGCCCGGGACCGAGGTCGCCGTGGCCATGCCGTGGGTGCCCGACTGGATCTGGATGTAGCCGTCCTTCATGTCGAGCTGACCTTCGAAGATGCCGGTGGCCGGGGTGTGGCCGATGGCGACGAAGAAGCCCTGAACGTCGAGGTCGCGCTTCGCGCCGGTGTTGACGTCCTTGACGCGGACGCCGTTGACGCCGGAGTCGTCACCCAGCACTTCGTCGATCTGGTGGTTCCAGAGCAGCTCGATCTTGCCGGCCGCGACCTTCTCGAAGACCTTGTCCTGCATGATCTTTTCCGCACGGAACTTGTCGCGGCGGTGGACGAGGTACACCTTGCGGGCGATGTTGGCGAGGTAAAGGGCTTCTTCGACCGCGGTGTTGCCGCCGCCGACCACCACCACGTCCTGCTCGCGGAAGAAGAATCCGTCGCAGGTGGCGCAGGCGGAGACCCCGCGGCCCTTGAACTTCTCTTCCGAGGCGATGCCCAGGTACTTGGCGGTGGCACCGGTGGTGATGATCAGCGCGTCGGCGGTGTACTCGCCGCTGTCACCCTTCAGGCGGAACGGGCGGTTGCCCAGATCCACGCTGTGGATGTGGTCGAAGACCATCTCGGTTTCGAACCGCTCGGCGTGCTCGGCCATGCGGCGCATCAGCTCCGGTCCCTGCACACCCTTCTCGTCACCGGGCCAGTTGTCGACCTCGGTGGTGGTCATCAGCTGACCGCCCTGCTGCAGGCCGGTGATCATCGTCGGCTTGAGGTTGGCGCGCGCCGCGTAGACGGCGGCGGTATAGCCGGCGGGACCGGAGCCGAGGATCAGCAGACGGCTGTGCTTGGGGGTGCTCATGTATAATCCTTGAGGTTTGCTGCGACGTGTTTCGAGGTTGCGCAAGATCGTTGTCGACCCGGAAGAATGGGGAAGACGAGGGTGCGATTCAAGACATTCGCTTCATGATGGTGCCTCCCATGTCCCCGCATGGTGGCTTTTGTTCGTCCGACTTCTCTCGGTTCATTCAGGATCCTCCTCAAGATGCGCATCGGTATCCCCTCCGAAACCAAGACCCTCGAAGGCCGCGTGGCCCTCATTCCGGCCGCCGCGGCCGATCTGGTCCGCCGTGGCCATGAGGTCTTCATCCAGTCCGGCGCCGGCACCAAGTCCGGTTATACGGACGCCGACTACGCCGTGCTGGGCGTCACCGTGGTGCCCGACGCCGCCGCCCTTTATGAAAAGGGCGAGCTGATCGTCAAGGTCAAGGAGCCGATCGAAGGCGATCTGAAGCTGCTCAAGAAGCACCACCTGCTGTTCTGCTACCTGCACCTGGCCGCCGAGCCGGCGCTGACCAAGAGCCTGCTGGATATCGGCCTGACCGGTATCGCGTTCGAGTCCGTCGACGAAAACGGCATGCTGCCGCTGCTGCTGCCGATGTCCGTCATCGCCGGCCGCATCGCCACCCAGATCGGCACCACGCTCCTGCACCAGCCCAACGGCGGCAAGGGCAAGCTGCTGGGCGGCATGGCCTCCACGCCGCGCGGCAAGGTCGTCGTGCTGGGTGCGGGCGCCGCCGGTGGCAACGCCGCCGCGCTCGCCGCCTCGGCCGGTGCCAACGTCGTCGTCTTCGACAAGCGCCAGGACCGTCTGGCCGAGATGATGGCCATGGGCCCCAACGTCACCGCGCTCTACGCCTATGAGTCCTCGGTGGCCGAAGAAGTCCGCAACGCCGACATCGTCGTCGGCGCCGTGCTGATCCCCAGCGCCAAGGCGCCGCGCGTGGTCACGGAAGATATGGTCAAGACGATGGAGAAGGGCTCGGTGCTCGTCGACATCTCGATCGACCAGGGCGGCTGCTTCGAGACCTCGCGTCCGACCACCTGGAAGGAGCCGACCTACGACGTCCACGGCGTGACGCATTTCTGCGTGACCAACATGCCGGGCGCCGTGCCGCAGACCTCGTCGACCGCCATTTCGGCCGCCATCCTGCCGTACGTGCAGCGCCTGGCCGCCGGCGACGCGTGGCGCGATCACGCTCCGCTGGCCGCCGGCATCAATATCGAGGGCGGCAAGCTCGTCCACCCGGCGCTCCAGGGCGTGGCATGATGCCGAAAACCCGATCCGAGGTCGTTTGCTAAGTGGCGCGCAGCGCGAAAGTCGTCAAGAAACAGGCCAGGACGCAGATCAAGGCCCAACGCGAAGGCTTGAGTGACGAACTCAAGCGTCGCCTGCGCGAAGCGGGAGCCCTTCTGGTGCTCCCGCTCGCCCTGTACCTGCTCGTCTGCCTGATCAGCTACAACGATCAGGACCCGAGCTGGGGCCACATGGGGGTCGCCGAGCACGCTACCAATTTCGGTGGTGCGGTCGGCGCCAACATCGCCAATCTGCTCCGTTACATCTTCGGCCTTGTCTCGTACTTCTTTCCGCTGCTGCTGCTGGCCCTCGGCGTGCAGGTGATCCGCCAGCGGGGCGAGCGCAACGTCGCCCCGTGGGAGCCGTCCCTGCGCCTGATCGGGTTCGTGTTCTTCTTCATCACCGGCCCCGCGCTGGTGTATCTGAACGTCGATTCGCCCGTGTTGCCGGAAGGTCCGGGCGGCATCGTCGGCAAGTGGGTCGGGCGCGGCGTGCATGCCGCGTTCGGCGACAAGGGCGCGCCGCTGTTGCTGCTGGCCCTGTTCCTCATCGCCGTCACCCTCGCCACCGGCCTGTCGTGGTTCCGCCTCATGGACCTGACGGGGCAGGGCGTGGTGCGACTGGGCGGCTGGTTCGGCGGCAAGATGCGCCGCGCGCCGGACGTCATGGCGGCCCGCACCGCACGCGCCGAGCGCGAAATGGTGAAGAAGGCCGAGGCCGTCAAGCAGGCCAGACGCGAGCCCGTACGTATCGAGACGCCCACCCCCATGGTGGTCAAGAGCGAGCGTGCGTCCCGCGAGAACCAGATCCCGCTGTTCACCGGCGCATCCATCGAGGGTGAGATCCCGCCGCTGTCGCTGCTGGACGAAGCGCCGCCGCAGGGGCCTGGCTACTCCGAGGAAACCCTGGAGGTGCTGTCGCGCCAGGTGGAGCTGAAGCTCAAGGACTTCCGTGTCGAGGCGCGTGTGGTCGGCGTCTATCCCGGCCCGGTCATCACCCGCTTCGAGCTCGAACCCGCCGCGGGCGTGCGCGGCAGCCAGGTCTCCAGCCTGGACAAGGACATCGCGCGCGGGCTTTCCGTGGTCAGCGTGCGCGTGGTCGACGTCATTCCGGGCAAGAACGTCATCGGCCTGGAAATCCCGAACACCAAGAAGCAGATCGTCTACCTCTCGGAAATCCTTCGTTCCGAGCGCTACGACCAGGTGAAGTCGCCGCTGGCGCTGGCCCTGGGCAAGGATATCGGCGGCAAGGCCGTGGTCACCGACCTCGCCAAGATGCCCCACCTGCTCGTCGCCGGTACCACCGGTTCCGGTAAGTCCGTGGCGGTCAACGCCATGGTGCTCAGCTTGCTGTACAAGTCGAGCGCCAAGGACGTGCGGATGATCATGATCGATCCGAAGATGCTGGAGCTCTCGGTCTACGAGGGCATCCCGCATCTGCTGGCGCCGGTCGTCACCGACATGAAGGAAGCCGCCAACGCGCTGCGCTGGTGCGTCGCCGAGATGGAGCGCCGCTACAAGCTCATGGCCGCGGTGGGCGTGCGTAACCTCGGTGGCTTCAACAAGAAGGTGAAGGACGCGGAGAGCAGCGGTCAGCCGCTGCTCGACCCGCTTTTCCGCGCCAACCCCGACATGCCGTCGATGACGGCCGATCCGCTCGAGCCGCTGCCGCACATCGTCATCATCATCGACGAGTTCGCCGACATGATGATGATCGTCGGCAAGAAGGTCGAAGAGCTGATCGCGCGTCTGGCGCAGAAGGCGCGTGCGGCGGGTGTGCATCTGATCCTCGCCACGCAGCGTCCGTCGGTCGACGTCATCACCGGTCTGATCAAGGCGAACATCCCGACGCGTATCGCGTTCCAGGTGTCGTCCAAGATCGACTCGCGCACCATCCTCGACCAGTCCGGGGCGGAAGCGCTGCTCGGTCACGGTGACATGCTCTACCTCCCGCCGGGTACGGCCACGCCGGAGCGCGTGCACGGTGCCTTCGTGGACGACCACGAGGTGCACAACGTCGTCGAGTGGCTGCGTGCGCAGGGTGCGCCCAACTACATCGAAGGCGTGCTGGAAGAAGTTCAGTCCACCGCCGATGGCAAGATCATCAACGACGCCGGTCTTCCGCAGGATGCCGACGGTGACGGCGACAGCGACAACGCTCTCTACGACCGCGCGGTGCGCGTGGTGACGGAGACGCGTCGCGCGTCCATCTCCGGCGTGCAGCGTCATCTGCGTATCGGCTACAACCGCGCCGCCCGCCTCGTCGAACAGATGGAGCAGGAAGGCATCGTCAGCGCCCCGCAGCACAACGGTAACCGTGAAGTGCTGGCGCCGCCGCCCCCGAAGGATTAATCGCCCCATGAACACCATGAAACCGGGCGCGCTACGTCAGCGCCCCTGGAGCCTGCTCGTCACCGGCGACCTCGTGCCCACGGCCGAGGTGCTCGACGAAGTCACGAGCGTGTTCGAACTCAATCCGTCCATCCCGGGTCTGGAGCTGCGCGCCGACGACGGCCGCGCCTGTTTCGTCACGCGCGAGTACCCGAGCGGACACACCGCCGAAGTCGACGACGCGCTGGAAGTGATCTTCGCCGAACAGACCGAGATCGCCGAGATCGTCGTGCTGGGTCAGGAAGCGCGCCCCGCGCACACGGCCACCCGCGATGCGCCTTTCTGGCACCGCGACGGTAAGGCCATCGCCGACATCAGCGAGAAGATGGAGGCCGGCGAGATCTCGCCGGGAGAAGCCATCGACATGCTTAAGTCGCTGTTCGAAACCGATCGCTGACAATCGCGCCGAACCCTACGGAAGACATCCCATGAAACGCCTCCTGCTCGCCGCGACGCTTTCCCTCCTCAGCCTGCCGACTTTCGCCGCCACCGGCGCGGCTCGCGAGCGCCTGGATGCCTTCTCCAAGGGCCTGCATTCGCTGACCGGCCGTTTCAGCCAGACCCTGGCCAACGCCAATGGCGACCAGGGCAAGGTCAGCTCCGGCACGCTGGCGCTGCAGGCTCCGCGCCAGTTCCGCTGGGAGACCACGGCGCCGTACAAGCAGACGATCGTCGCCGACGGCAGCCGCGTATGGCTGTACGACCCCGACCTGGAGCAGGTCACGGTGCGCAAGCAGAGCAGCGAGGAAGCGCAGAGCCCGTTGACGGTGCTGACCGACCTGTCGCAGATGGACAAGGACTTCAAGGTCACCGAGCAGGGTGAGCACGACGGCCTGGTCTGGCTGCGCCTGCAGTCCACGTCGAAGGACCCTCAGTTCGACTTCGCCGATCTGGGGTTCGACGCCAGCGGCCTCGCCCGCATGGCCTTCAAAGATCAGCTCGGCAACACGACGCAGATTTCGTTCGCCGGATGGCAGAAGAACCCCGCCGTCCCGGCCAGCACGTTCGAGTTCGTCCCCCCGCAGGGCACCGACGTGATCGGTGACGCCCCGGTGCTCCAGACCCAGCCGGTGAAATAACGCGCATCACCCCCTCCGGGACGCGACCCGCGCTGTAGGAGCGCGCCCTGCGCGCGAAAAGCCAACAGTGCGAGGAAGCAGGAAGGGTACGGCTTCACCGCTCTGTGGGCTTTTCGCGCGCGGGGCGCGCTCCTACACGCGCGGGGCGCGCTCCTACACACGCGGGGCGCGTTCCTACGCGTCTGGCATTCATGCCAGACTCCGCCCGTCACACAGGATGTTACGGAGAGACCAACGGTATGTACGTCATCTGGGCCATTGTCTGCGCGGTGATCGGCGCCCTTGTCGATCAGGGGTGGACCGGCGCCGTCGCGGGGGCTGTCATCGGCTGGTTACTGGGGCGGCAGTCGCAATTTCGCGATGAGCTGGATGCACTGCGGACGCGGCTGGATGCGGTGAGTCCGGGCGCGGCGGAGTCAACGTCCGCGACGCCAGTGCCTGCGACGCCGAAGCCACTGACGCCGGCGGACTGGCCTGACGCCGACCCGGTGCGTGTGACGCGACCTCCGGTGCCTGCTGCGGGACCGGAGGGCCAGCCGGGGGTGTTTTCTTCACGGCCGCCGCCGGTGCCTTTGTCGGTGCCTGGGGCGGTTTCGCAGGTCCCGATCGCCAACAGGGTTGGCGCCACGCAGGAGCGGGGGACATCGGGTGAACCGGCAGTGTCCCGCGAGCCCTCCGTGCCCGTTGAGCCAGCCGGGCCTTCACTGGTCGATCGGTGGATCGAGGCGGGCAAGCGCTGGTTTACCGAGGGTAACGTGCCGGTGAAGGTCGGCATGCTGGTGTTGATCGCCGGCGTGGGCGCGTTCCTGAAATACGCCTCGGATAACGGCTTGCTCCGGGTGCCGGTATCGGTACGGCTGAGCATCGTGGCGCTGGTGGCGATCGCTGGCGTAGCGTTTGGCTGGGTGCAGCGCGAGAAGCGGCGTTCGTTCGGGCTGGCCTTGCAGGGTGGCGGCCTGGGCGTGCTGGTGATGATCGTGTTCGCCGCGTACCGACTTTATGGTCTGCTCGATGCGGGTCCGACGTTCGCACTGCTGCTGATCTTCGTCGCGGGTATGGGTGTTTTGGCGGTGCTGCAGGATGCGCTGGCGCTGGCCGTGCTCGGACTGATCGCCGGCTTCGCCGCGCCGATCATGGCATCGTCGGGGCAGGGCAATCACGTCGCGCTTTTCAGCTATTACGCGGTGCTCAACCTGGGCATTCTCGGCATCGCATGGAAAAAGGCGTGGCGCGTGCTCAACGTGCTCGGCTTCGTCGCCACCTTCGGGGTCGGCACGGCCTGGGGGGCGCTGAAGTACAGCCCGTCGCTGTTCGAAAGCACCGAGCCGTTCCTCATCTTCCACTTCCTGCTCTTTCTCGTGGTGCCGTGGCTGCACGTGCTGCGTTCGCCGAAGGGCCGCCGCGTCATCCTCGACGGCTGCCTGATGTTCGGCAATCCGATCGCCAGCCTGCTCTTGCAGGGCGCGTTGCTCGACTGGGAACCGATGCCGCTGGCCATCTCCGCGCTGATCGCCGCGGGCCTTTACATCGCCATCGCGTTCGCCATCCGCAAACGCGAGGATATGGGCCTGCTGCGTGAAACCTGGGCCGTCCTCGCCGTGGCCTTCGCGACGATCGCGGTGCCGTTGGCGCTGAGTGCCGCTGTGACCGCCAGTGTCTTCGCGCTCGAAGGCGCGTGCCTGATCTGGCTCGGCTTCCGGCAGGGACGTCGACTGCCGCGCTGGTCGGGTGTGTTCCTGCAACTTGTCGCTGGCGTGGCCTGGTGCCTGGCTCTTGCGTTCCGCACACGCTACCGGGACACCGCCTTCCTCAATCCCGAGTTCATCGGCAGCTTGCTGCTCGTGGTCGGCGCGGGTGTGGGGGTATGGCAGTTCGATCGTCATGGCACGTCCCGGGGCGTTTCCAGTCTCGCGCGCGTCGGTCTGCTGCTCTGGGCGGGCCTATGGTGGTTCGTGGGTTTCGGCAATGAAATCGGGCGATTCGTGCGCGATGCCGGTGACACAGGCATCCCGGCGAACGTGGATGCCGCGTGGCTCGCGCTGGTCGGCGTGACCGGCTGGTTGCTCGCGGAAGCCTGCCCGCGGACACGCAAGCTGGATCTCGGCGCCGTGCTGGCATTCTCGGTGCCGCTGTCCTTCCTGTTCTCGCTGCTGATCGTGCTGCAAGGCGCCAACGAGCGAGTGCAATGGCTCGCCGGTTGGCCCCTGGGTGCGGTCATCGTCATGGCGGTGACCGGCTGGCTCGCGATGCGCGGCGAAGGTACGCACCGTGTCGCCGCCGTGGCGACCAGCAGCGTCTGGTGGCTTCGCTGGCTGGCCCTGTTCACCTTGTCCATCGGGCTCGCGCTGGATCACGTGGCGGGCGTGGGGCAGAGCTGGCAGATCGTCGCCTGTTCGGTGCCGACCCTGTTGATCGCGGCAATCACGGTGTGGTGGCCTCGTCTGCTTGCGTCGCCGCTGGCGATTTACCTGCGCGAAATCCGCGTCAGTGTCGGGGGCGCGATGGTGCTGGCGATGGCCGTCGTCGGCCTGATCGCACTCACCGCCGCGGGCAGCCCGCAGCCGTTGCCCTTCGTTCCCGTCCTCAATCCGCTGGATCTTCTGCTCATCGCGGTGCTTCTGTTTACCGCACGTGCGATTTCCGACGAGGCCGTTCCGCCGGCGATCAGGCGCACGCGGCCCGCTGCGCTCGCGGTCGCCTTCTTCATCGTCGCGACCAGCATGACGCTGCGCGCCGTGCATCACCTTGGCGGCGTGCCGTGGGATTCGTCGATGCCTTCGTCCAGTCTTGCCGAACTCTCGCTCACCGTGGTCTGGAGCGTGATCGGCGTCGTTGCCTGGGTGCTAGGTTCGCGCCGCGGCCAGCGCCTGCTGTGGATGGCCGGTGCGGGCACGATGGCCGTGGTGCTGCTGAAGCTGCTGCTGGTGGATCGCGGACATCTGGGCAACCTGTTCGGCATCGCGTCCTTCATCGCCTATGGCCTGCTGTGCACGGTTATCGGCTATCTCGCTCCCGCGCCGCCCAAAGAGGGCGCGGTCATCGCTCCGGAGTCACCGCATGCGTCGTGATGTGGGTTGTCTGCTTGTTCTTGGTCTGTTCGCCGCAGGCGCCCGTGCCGAGCCGCCCGAGGCATTCGCCTATGCGTGGCCGATCGTCGCGCCGCAGGGTGGCAAGGCCTACCTCGTCGAACTGCCTCAGGACGCGTACGCGTGGGCATCGCGCGATGCCGGGCTCGCCGATGTCGTCGTGGTCGATGCGGAGGGGCGGCAGGTCGCCGCCGGCCCGTACACCGCCGCGGCGCCGACCTCGCATCCCGTGACGCTCGATGCGCCGTTGCGCGCGGTGCCCGCCGCCGTGGATGGCGTGCCCGGTGCGCGCATCCAGCGCAGCACCAACGGCGATATCGTAATCGAGCCGGGTCCGGTGGCGCCGACCGCCATGCCGCGCGTCTGGCTGTTCGACGCGCGCTCGGCGATCGCGCCGGAGCGCCTGGAGTTCGCGGCGATCGACCACGACGTGAACCTCGGCGTCGACGTCGATACCAGTAACGACTTGCAGGACTGGAACACGCGCGTGCGCGGCGCGTCGATCGTGACGCTCGGCAAGGGCGATGGCGCGGTGGATGCGCGCGTGATCAAGCTGTCCGGTTCGCCGGCGCGTTACTACCGCGTGCGTGTGATGAGTGGCGAAGCACCGTGGGCGATCGACGGCACGTCGTCCGTCACCTTGTCGGGAAGTGTCGAAGACGCGGCGGCAAAGGACGAAGCGAAGCTGCTCTGGCTGGATGTTCCCGTCGGTGACACGAAGAGCAGCGGGCAGGGCGTCGATTACGACTATCGCTTGCCGGCCGCGTTGCCGGTGAACTCCGTGCGCGTCACGCTGGGGAAGAGCGACAGCGTGGCCCGTCTTGATGCATCGGCGGTCGAGGGCACGATGAGCAGCGAGGCGCTGGGCACGCTCGTCGTCACTCCGGATGGTACGGAAGGTCGTCGGCCGCTCGAGGTGAATGCGCGTCGTCGCGATCTGCTGCGTCTGCATTCGGCGACGCCGCTGCGCGAAGCGCCGCATCTGTCGGTGGGCTGGCGGCCGGATCGCTTCGTCTTCCTGCCCGAAGGCAAGGGGCCGTATCGGTTGCTGGTGGGCAGTGCGCGCGAGCGGCGTCCGGCGTGGCCCGTCGGCGATGCGGTGACGGCCTTGCGTAAGAGCGAAGGCGCGGCGTGGCGGCCTGACGAAACGACGTTGGGTCCCGGACAGGAGCTGGGCGGACGCGAAGCGCTGAGTTCGCCGGCGGCGCCGTTCGACTGGACCCGGCCTTTGCTCTGGGTGGTGTTGTTGCTGGGGGCGGGTTTGATTGCAGGGATGGCGGGCAGTTTGCTGCGGAAGCCGAAGGCGGGTGGCGAGGACGAGGGCAAGGGCAAGGGCAAGGGCAAGGGCAAGGGCAAGGGCAAGGGCGAGAGTTGAGGGCGGCTCCGAGGCCTTGAGCGCATCTGCACGCCTGACGCGCGATAATAGGCCTTCACCCCCTCCCGCGAGTCCCATGTCTTTTCAGTCCCCCGGCCTTTTTGCCGAACCCGAAGCGCTGAAGCCCCTGGCCGAGCGTATGCGTCCGCGTGCCCTCGACGAGATAGTGGGGCAGCAGCGGGTGGCGGGCGAGGGTAAGCCGCTGCGCCGTGCGCTGGAGGCAGGCAAGGTCCATTCGATGATCCTGTGGGGGCCGCCGGGGTGTGGCAAGACCACGCTGGCCCTTCTGGTCGCCCGGTACGCCGACGCCGACTTCCGCGCCATCTCCGCTGTCATGAGCGGCCTGCCGGACGTGCGAAAGGCGCTCGCGGAGGCGGAAGGCAACTTCGCGCAGGGGCGCCGCACCGTCCTGTTCGTCGACGAGGTGCATCGCTTCAACAAAGCCCAGCAGGACGCCTTCCTGCCGCATATCGAGCGGGGCGTGATCATCTTCGTCGGCGCGACCACTGAGAACCCGTCGTTCGAGCTCAACTCCGCGTTGCTCTCACGGTGTCGTGTGCACGTGCTGGACGCGGTGAGCCCGGACGATATCGTGGCCGCATTGCATCGCGCGCTGGCCGACAAGGAACGCGGTCTGGGCGATCTCGAACTCGATGTCGACGAAGCGTCGCTGAAACTCATCGCCAGTGCCGCCGATGGCGATGTACGTCGCGCGCTTACCTTGCTGGAAATCGCCGCCGAGCTCGCCGAAAACGGCCGGATCGACGATGCGACGCTGGAGCAGGTGCTGGCGGATCGCACGCGTCGTTTCGACAAGAGCGGCGAGCAGTTCTACGACCAGATCTCGGCCCTGCATAAATCCGTGCGCTCGTCCGATCCGGATGCCGCCGTTTACTGGCTGACGCGCATGCTCGACGGGGGCTGCGATCCGCTGTATCTGGCCCGGCGCATGACGCGGATGGCGGTGGAAGATGTGGGTCTGGCCGAGCCGCGCGCGTGGCGCATGGCGCTGGATGCGTGGGATACGTACGAGCGCCTCGGCAGTCCCGAGGGCGAGCTGGGCCTGGCGCAGCTGGCGATCTGGCTGGCCATTTCGCCGAAGAGCAACGCAGCTTACATGGCGTACAACAAGGCCAGGGCCACCGTGAAGCAGATGGGCACGCTCGACGTGCCGATGCATCTGCGCAACGCGCCGACCAAGCTGATGAAGGGGCTGGGTTACGGCACCGGTTACCAGTACGACCACGACGTCGAAGGTGGCATTGCGCTGGATCAGCAGTGCCTGCCCGATGAACTGGTGGGGACGACCTTTTATGAGCCGGTCGATCGCGGACTGGAAACGAAACTGCGCGAAAAGCTGGAGGCGTTACGCGCCGCGCGTGCGGAAGCCCGGACGCGGAAGTAGTTCACCCGCTGTCACGGGAGTCCTGGCGGTCAGTCGTCTGCGGCATCTCGAGAGCGTCATTTTCCGCGGCACGTTCGGCTGGCACCGTGCGATCCTCGTCCAGCCATCGCCTGGGTTTATTGAGCGAATGCTCGAGGCAGTGTGAGAACCACGACCCGATAAACCCCTCCCTCAGCATCGATCTCAGCCGCGCCGCGCCGGCGGTGCATCCCACCCGCCGCGCGATTTCGTCCCAGTCCTCGACGCCTTGCTGCTGCAGATCCGCAACGAGTGCACGAAGGTTGTTCCTGCGGGCGGACTGGGTGGACATCGTAAAAAGATGCTCCCGGAACTGTGACTTTGGCGCATACGTGGCGCTGGAGGCTGAGGGCTCGCTTTTTCAGGGCGTCCCCCGCGACCTTAACGACGGTATTTGCTGCATTGCGGTACGATACCGCGCATCCCCGTTGAGACTTTCCCCGATGATCGATCTGATTGCCATCGACATGGATGGCACGCTGTTGAACGCCGCGCACGAAATCACGCCGCGGGTAAAGCAGGCCATCACGGCGGCCCGCGCCAGGGATATCCGCATCGTGCTGGCGAGCGGCCGGCCATTCTCGGGTGTCGAGGAATACCTCGCAGAGCTCGGCATGAACGGGGAGGGCGACTACTGCGTCACTTTCAATGGTGCGGTCGTGTAGAACGCCGCAGGCACGAAAATCATCGCCGAGACGACCCTCGGTTACGACGATTTCATCTACTGCGAAGAAGTCTCGCGCGACCTGGGTGTGCACTTTCATGCACTGTACGAGCGGAGCATGATGACGCCGAACGCGGACATCAGCTCGCACACCGTGCGTGACGCGTACATCTCACGCACGCCGTTGCTTTACCGCTCCATCGAACAGCTGGACCCGGCGTGGCGCTTCCGGAAGTTCATGATGGTGGATGACGGTCCCGTGCTCGATCGCGCCATCGCCAATATGCCGCCGGAACTGACGGAGCGTTACACGGTGGTCAAGAGCGCCTACGACTTCCTCGAGATCCTGCATCCGGACGCGGGCAAGGGCAGGGCGCTGGCCACGCTGGCCGCGCACCTGGGTGTCCCCAGCGATCGCATCATGGCGATCGGCGATCAGGAAAACGATCTGGTCATGCTGGAGTTCGCGGGCGTCGGCGTGGCGATGGGCAACGCGATCGACACCGTGAAGGCCGTGGCGAACCACGTCACGACCAGCAACAACGAAGACGGCGTGGCCGTCGCCATCGAGCGATACGTGCTCGACAGGCACTGAAGAACCCCTGCCGAAAGCCACTACCATCGTGCGTTGACGAGTCGTACGCTCGGACCAACAGCCCGGGTGGAGACGGCTCATGCGTATCGCGATGGCAACGCTGATCGGTGGTCTCGTGATGTTTCTCTGGGGTGCGTTCGCGCACATGGTGTTACCGCTGGGCGAGATGTCCATGCGGGCGCCACTGGACGAAGACAGGGTGATTGCTTCCCTGAAGCAAGGCCTGCCGGCCGAGGCTGGCATCTATGTGCTGCCGCACTTCGACAGGGGTGCCGCGGACGATGAAAAGGCCCGCGCCGCGTTCTCCGCGAAGGCGGTGGCCAGCCCGTTCGCTTTCATCGTTTACGAGCCGCATGGGCGCGATTCCATGCAGATGGGCGTCAACCTGTTTCATCAGTGGGTGACGAACACGCTCGGGGCATGGATTCTCGCCCTGGTGATGATCCGTGCCGGGGTGGGAGTGACGCGCGGGTTGGTGCTTGGCCTGGCGATGGGCGTCTTCAGCTGGTTGTCGATCAGCGTGCCCTACTGGAACTGGTACCGGTTTCCGGACGCGTTCACGGTGGGATCGCTGCTGGAGATCGCGTTCGGGTGGTTGCTGGCGGGTGCCTCTATCGGATGGTGGTTGAGGCGGGGGGTATCGCCAGCAGGCCCGGATCCCACCGGCCCGTTGTAGGAGCGCGCCCCGCGCGCGACCCAGTTCGCACGAAGAACAGCTGACCAAGGCAACCCGCAATCGCCAGCACGGCCGACTCCTACCCAAGAGCGTTATTGCCGGGTAGCCTGCGCGGACCGACTTGGGGAAGTCTCGCCCGTGACGTTATTCGAAAGCCTTCTTCTGCTGCTGCTGGCGGCCATCGTATTGCTGCAGGTGGCGCGGCATCTGTCGTTGCCGTATCCGTCAATGCTGGCGTTGGCGGGCGTGGGCGTGGCGCTTCTGCCGGGGGCACCGGACTTTCCGATCGATCCGCGGACCGCTTTGCCGTTATTCATCGCGCCGGCGCTCATGGATGCGGCGTTCGATTTCCCCGTGACCACCGCCAGGCGTTTCTGGGTACCGCTGGTCATCTTCGCGCTCGGCGGGGTGCTGATCACGGCTCTGCTGGTCGCGTGGGTGGGCTGGGCGTTCGCGGGCCTGCCGATCGCCGCGGCGCTGGTGCTCGGTGCGATCGTGGCACCGCCGGACGCGGCGGCGGCCACGGCGATACTCTCCGGCATGGCGATTCCGCGCGCCACCGACGCGATCCTGCGCGGCGAGAGCCTGTTCAACGACGCGGCCGCGCTGTTGCTGTTCAGCGCCGCGCTGACCGCGCAGATGTCCGGCGGACTCACGGCGGCCCAGGTCGGCGGATTCGCACTGGCGGCGCCCGGCGGTGTGTTATTCGGCATGGTCGCCGCCTGGCTGATGCCGTACATGAGCCGGCTCGTCACGGGCGCGCTGGACAGTAACCTGCTGCAGTTCGTCAACACCTTCCTCGTCTGGATCATCGCCGAGCACCTTCACGTATCGCCCGTGCTCGCCGTGGTGGCGCTGGCGATGACGCTCGCGTCGCGTACGGCGCGACCGACCTCGCCGCGCATGCGCGTGCAGTCGTACGCGGTGTGGAACGTCGTGGTGTTCGTGCTCAATGTGCTCGCCTTCCTGCTGATGGGCCTGCAGGCGCGGCGGATCATCGGCGACATGAGCGGTGAGCACCTGCGCCACGCGCTCGCCTTCACCGGGCTGGTGATCGCCATCGTCGTGGTCGTCCGGCTGGTCGTCGCGCTGGGCTTCAATCGCGCGGTGGCGTGGTACCGCCGCCGTTCGGGACGGGCGGAGCCCGCCACCTGGCGGCAGGGAACGCTGGCCGGGTGGTGCGGTATGCGCGGGCTGGTGACGCTGGCGACGGCGTTCATCCTGCCGGCGGAGTTCCCGCAGCGGGACACGGTGGTCCTTGCCGCCTTCGGCGTGGTGTTGGCCACGCTGGTGGTGCAGGGGCTGACCCTCGCGCCGATGATCCGGCTGCTGGGGCTGGATCATCGCGCGGTGACCGAGCGCGAGCTCGTCGCGGTCCGTCGCGGTCTGGCCCGGGCAGCCTTGCATCGGCTGGAGGACGAAGCCAGTGAAGAGGGCGCGCGGCTGGCGGCGCTGTTCCGCATCGAGGTCGACGCGCTGGACGAGCCGCCACGCGGCGATGCGCATCAGCGGCACTGTGCCTTGTCGCTCGCCGCCATCGCCGCGCAGCGGACGGAGCTCGAACGCTGCCGTCTGGAATTTCAGCTAAGCGACGACGATTACAACTTCCTGCTCGAGCAACTCGACTGGCGGGAACTGACCGTGCTTCCCCCGGAAGCGACGCGCATCGGTACGGCTTAGCCGCCGCAGCGGCTTCGGCTCGAAAAATCAGCATTTGGCCGATACGGCTGGTGGGGCGTCACGACATACCGTGACCACTCCTTCCACCGACCGGATCGTGTCATGCCTGGCGATTACCTGCGTCCCAAACCCGACCCCGTGTACGCGACGGCACGCTGCGGCCGTGCCGTCGTGGCGCGGCCACCGGGAGCACCCGTGGCCGCCAGCCGGCAGCGAAGCGTCCGCCGGTAAGCGTAGTCAATCGGGGGACCGACGATGGATTCGCAGCATCATTTCACCGCCATCGATGGCGGCTTTTGCCGTGGGCGGTTCGCATGATGCCCGTGCCGGTCCTGCTTGCGGACGAGCAGGCGCTGTTGCGCGACGGCGTGGCGGCGCTGCTGAGTCACTCCACGCGCTACCAGGTCATCGGCAGTACCGCGGACGGTCGCGACTGCGTGCGTCTGGCGTTGCGACAGCAGCCAGGACTGATCGTCTTCGACTGTGCCATGCGCGGACTCAGTGGTCTGGAAGCGATCCGGCGGATCGCACCGCGCTGTCCACAAACCCGGCTTCTCTGCCTTTCCGGCTACGAGGACTCCCGATGGGTACGCGCCGCCTTCGACGCGGGCGCCCACGGTTACGTGCTGAAGCGCGACGGCTTCGACGTGCTACGTGAGGCGATCGATACGGTGATGCGCCAGCGTTACTTCATCAGTCCGGACATAGGGCATCTGCTGGTGGATGGTCTGCGTCGCCAGGATGGACCGTCGTTTGCGACGACCGGAGCGCTGAGTGCGCGCGAGCGCGAAATCACCCAGCTGTTCGCCGAAGGGCTCAGTGCACGCGACATTTCCGAGCGATTGCACGTCAGCATCAAGACCGTCGGCACGCACCGGGAACACATCATGGCGAAACTGGGCATCAACGGCATCGCGCAGCTCACGCGATACGCCTTGCGCGAAGGACTCACCACGCTCGATCCGTGAGTCCCGCAGGTCAGCAACGGCGGCCGCGCGATTCAGTGTTTTGCCGATGCCGCCATTGCCACCACCCACGGATAGTGACTCCACGGACGCCACCGCGTCTTTTCAGGAGCTCACACCATGGCCGACTTCAACAGCTTCTTTCCCACGCTACTCAGACATGAGGGAGGGTTCGTCAACGACCCTGCGGATCCGGGCGGCGCGACCAACAAAGGCATCACGCTGGGCACGTTTCAGCAGTGCGCCAAACGCCTTCTGGGTGTCGAGCCCACGCTCGATAACCTGCGTGCGCTGAGCGACGCGGACGCGGGCAGGATCTACAAGGCGTTGTACTGGGACAAGGTGCACGGCGACGAGATCGCGCTGCAGGATCTGGCGAACATCGTCTTCGACTTTCAGGTCAACGCCGGTGGTAACGCATCCAGGCTGCTCCAGCGCGTGCTCAATGCGCAGGGTGTGACCCCACAAGTCGTCGTCGACGGCGCCATCGGTGCCGGTACGCTCGCCGCGCTGGGCAAGGTCGATAACGTCGCGGTTTACACCGCGTACAAGCAGGGGCGCAAGGACTACTACAAGAACCTCGTCGCCCAGCGGCCGGGGCTGGGCAAGTTCCTGAAAGGCTGGCTCAACCGCGTCGACTCTTTTCCCGATCTGCCGCAAGCCGCCACGGGAGGTCCCTGAGCCATGGCCGCGCAGACCTCGCTCAATACCCTGATCGAAGCCATCGCCGGCGCGGTGGTCGATGCGCAGGACCGCATCGAGCAACACCAGATCTCCCACCTCAGCGAGTTTTTCGATGAGGACAACCGGCCCAAGAGCGTCGTCATCCGCATGCCGTCCCTGCATCCGCAGGCCGGCGAGGACGATGAAGACCTGTACCGCGCGCCGATCCTTCCCCTGGTCTCGACCAACGTGCTGCGCATCAGGGATGTCGAGATCACCTTCGACGCGGACCTCGGTCCGCTGATCGAGGGCGACCCACCGGGTGACGATGCGCCCCACGAGCCCGGCTGGAAGGGGGTGAGCGCCGCGTCGCGGCCCCACCTGCGGGTCGATCCCTCGGTCGGTGGCGGCGATCGTCGCGGCGGGTCCGTGCACGTGGTGCTGCGCGTGGAAGGCAGCGAGCCGACCGACGGCGCGTCGCGGCTGATGAATCACCTCGCGCAGACCCAGGGGGTCTTCAAGACGTTCAAGCCGGGCGACTGAACACGTCGGTCGCGCTGAACCGCGACGCGCATTCCGCGTGTCGCGTCACATCTCACCAGGAGTCACATCATGGCTGACGAACTCGTCAACATGTCGAGTCAGTTCAAGGGTCTGCCCATGGGCGACCTGATCGGTTCGCCGCTCAGCGCCGCCTGCGAAGCACAGGTCAAGCTGGCCCAGGCCACCGCGGATTTCATCAAGGTCATCGGCTTTCTGCCGCCGGCCGCGAACGATCCCAATGGCGTGGGCGATACCCGTACCGCCACGTTCCGCTTCAAGCGTCCCGTCGACGATCCCAATGTCCAGGGCGGCACCGCCGAAGAAGACGTCGAGATCGTGGTGCCGCTGTTGGCCATCGTCAAGGTGCCCAGCCTCAGCATCACCAAGGTCGACATCACCTTCGACATGGAAGTGAAGTCGTCTTTCAGCAGCACCGAAAGCGAAGACAAGAAGGGCGAGTTCAGCGCCGAGATGTCGATCGGCTGGGGCATCTTCAAGGCCTCTGCGAAGGTGTCCGGCTCGGTCGCCACGCACAAGGAAAACACCCGCAAGTCCGACAACTCGGCGCGTTATCACGTCGAAGTACACGCGGAAGACGGTGGCATGCCGGAAGGCCTGTCGCGTGTGCTGGACATCCTGCAGACCGCCTGCGCGCCGCGCAAGGTCGGCGCGCCGGTGGCCGTGCCGGGTAACGCCTTGCCGAAGAAGACCAAGATCGCACCCGCGGCCATTCCGGCGCCGGCTTCGGCTCCGGCAACGGGTCCGGGCCCGGGCCCGTAAGCGGTTGGTTCCATACCTCGAGTCGCGGCGTCCGCAAGGCCGTCGCGATTCTCTCCAGGAGACCCAGTGATGTTCGATCTGACTGACGTCAAGTTCGTCAAGCGTGTGGTTGTCGGCAGCGACAATCCCAACCAGATGAGTACGGAGGCGCAGGTGGAAGAAGCGCGCGCCTTGCTCAATCGCTGCCTCACCGATTCGCCGAAAGGCTCGATCATCGGGACGGAAAAGAGTTTCACCATTCTGCAGGTCGGCGAGCATCAGGTCGTGCTGCAGTGGCTTTGTTACCACGTGGGCTTTCCGCGGAAGCCGTCGTGGATGACCGAGGGGTAGGGTGCCATGGCCGAGTGCAGCTTCGATCAGTTGTTGTTCGCGTTGCGTGTTTCCGTGGAGGCGGCCAATGACGGTCTGCGCCGTCGCCGGGGCTTACATTACGAACACGACCGTGCCGGAAACGAGGCATTGCACGTGGATATCCCGCGCGGTCCCCGCGACGACGCGACGCTGGATTCCGTGGTGATACCGATGAGCTGGTTCCGCGATCCGCGCCTGCCGCAGGTCACCGAACTGTCGGTCGCGTTCGACTGTCGCCTGCGCTACGAGCGGGTGCGCGGTGCGGCTGATGCACTGATCATCGACATGAATCCACCCCCGCCTCGCTGGTTCCGGCGACGCCCCTTGCACCGCATGGTGATCCGCTTTCGTGCCGCCGACGCCTGGCGGGCCGACGTGTCGCTCGATGGACGTCCGGTCGTCGTGGCCCAGGCCGGGGCGTCGTGATGGACAGGCTCTCCGGCCTGCGCGTGTCGAGTGCCTGGCAAAGCGCCCTGATCGCCAGCACCGAGGTTGCTCCACGGTCGCGTCGCGGTCGCAGCGCCGTACGGATCACGGCATACGTTCTGTTTCTTGCCGGCTTAGCCGGCTTCGCGGTGTGGCTTGCTCGGTAGCGTGAGCCCACCACCCAACATGTAAGGAGATCACGATGCATCTGAACACCATGAAGTGCCTGAGCCTTGCCGCTCTCATCGCGGCGCTGCCGACCCTGGCCGTCGCCGCCGAGCCCCAGGGGGTATGGCAAGGCCTTATCCAGCAGGCAAACTCCGATGTCGCATTGCGGCTTACGTTTGCACCGCAGCTGGTCAGGCTGCATTTCAACGAGCCGCTGTCGTGCGACGTGCCGGCCCGATTTCTGAAGGCCGACGGCGACACGTTGATCTATCGCTTTGCCCCGTCCGTCAACGGCGGCAGGTTCTGCGACGGCGTGTTGAATCACGATCTTCGGATCAAGGTAGCCGCCGAGCCGAAACGTGAGCTGGATCTGGTCTTCGACGGTCCGCGCTCGACATGGCACGGCCGTCTGGCTCCGGTCACGTCCCCCTGACCACAGCGAGGTCGCCATCATGGATTCCGTGGTTCTCTTCACCCGTTTCTGGCTGCTGCTGGCGGCCGTGGGCGGCGCCATCCTGCCTGTGGCGCTTGGCAACGAGGCATCGCGCAAGCGGGCCGTCGTCCAGGTGGTATGCGGGGCGATGATGGCGATCTTCCTGGGGCCCGCGCTGGAGCGGCGTTTTCTTCCCGACTCGCCGGCGGAGGTACACGCCGGCGTCTCTTTTCTCATCGGTTGTTTCGGTTTACGCCTGACGATGATCGTGCAGCGACTGATCGACTCGCGCGGTGAAACACTGGCCAACCGCGTCATCGACCGTATCGCCGGAGGCGATAATCCGTGAACGCACTTTTCTTTCTTTACACCGACCTTGCCTGCAGTGCGGTCATCATGGTCTCGGCCTGCTGGCTGCTGACCGATCTCAGCCTGCGGCGCATCAACCGCACGTGTCACGCCTGTATCGCCGCCGGTGCCTTTGCCAACATCCTTGGCATCGTGGCGGATCGGATCGGTTTTCAGGACATCAGCTACGGCAACGTCTGGCCGGGCGAGGTCGTGGTCAACATCGGCCTCGCCGTGATGCTCGGCGCGACGTTCTGGCGCTCGGTCGGTCGTCGTCTACAATGGACTCCTCTGCAGCGCGAGGGCGTCGCACGCAAGGAGTGATCCATGAACACCGACACATCCAGGCCGCACGTCCAGGGGTTCTGGGAGCCGCGGACGGGCACGGTGCAATACATCGTCGCCGATCCGGTCACGAAGCATTGCGCGATCATCGATCCGGTGCTCGACTTCGACGAGAAGTCGGGCTCCGTCGCGACGACGTCCGCCGACGGCTTGCTCGATGCGGTGGCGTCGCTGGGGCTCACGGTCGAGTGGATTCTCGACACGCATCCGCATGCGGACCATTTCTCCGCCACCGCCTATCTGTCGTCGAAGACCGGTGCGCCGATGGCGATGGGCGCCGGCGTGCTGGACGTGCAGCGCATCTGGGGCGAGATCTACGGGTTGCCACTGGATCAGCTGGACGGGCGTTACTGGGACCGGTTGTTCGACGAAGGCGATACGTTTTCCATCGGGTCGCTGGAAGTGCGTGTGATCTCGTCGCCGGGTCATACCGCCCCATCGGTGACGTACGTGATCGGAGACGCGGCGATCGTCGCGGATACGTTGTTCATGCCGGACAGCGGCAGTGCCCGCGCGGATTTTCCCGGCGGCGATGCGAGCGTGCTGTGGCATTCGATCCAGCGGATCCTGTCGCTGCCGCCGGAGACGCGTCTGTTCACCGGGCATGACTACCAGCCGGGAGGTCGCGAACCACGCTGGGAAAGTACAGTGGCCGAGCAACTGGCCACCAACACGCATGTGGCCGGCCTGGATGAGGCTGGGTTCATCGCGTTGCGCCACGGGCGGGACAGGGTGCTGCCCATGCCGAAGCTGCTGTTGCCTGCGTTGCAGGTAAATCTGCGCGGTGGGCGGTTGCCGGAGCCTGAGGCTAACGGTCGGCGTTACCTGCGGATTCCGCTGGATGCGTTTCCGGGGTCGGCCTGGTAAGCGTCGCGCAGTGCGGGCGGCGGTACCTAAGTAGATTTCCGGGCGCGCATTCACTCAGGTGTTCGCTCCCTTCACCCGCGTTGCGGTGCGCGCAAACATTCATAGCGCTAGTTTCGGAAGTCTTATCCGGGAGACAGCGCCATGACTATCAAAACCATCGAAGATCTCTTCATCCACGAGCTGTCCGATATCTACAGCGCCGAGAAGCAACTCACCAAGTCGCTGCCGCGACTGGCACGTGCATCGACGGCTCCGGAGCTCAAAGAAGCATTCACGTCTCACCTCGAGGAAACGCAGGGCCAGGTCGAGCGCATCGATCAGGTCGTCGAGCTTTTGGGTATCCGTCTGAAGCGCATCAAGTGCGCCGCGATGGAAGGGCTGGTCGAAGAGGGCAAGGAAGTGATCGACGGCGTCGAAGAAGGTCCGCTGCGCGATGCCGCGCTGATCGGCGGCGGAAACAAGGTAGAACATTATGAGATCGCCTCTTACGGCACCCTCATCGCGCTCGCCAAGCAGCTCGGCTACACCGATGCCGTGCCGCTGCTCGTCGCGACGCTGGCTGAGGAGAAGGCGGCCGATGAGAAGCTGACGCTGCTGTCCGAGCAGTTATCGAAGCAGATGCGGGCTGAGAAGGCCGCCTGATAACCTGACACGGGACGGATATCCCGTGTCATCGACGGGCTGATGGCGCCTTCCCTGAGGCGCCAGTGGCGGGGTTCGACGAGGATCTGGCATCGGGCGGGCATGAGGCCCCCCGAATTTGCGATAATCCTCCGTTCGAACACCCACGGAACCCGACCCATGCTGGATCCTGCACTCCTGCGCGGCAAACTCGCCGAAACGGCGGAACGCCTGCGCGCCGCCCGGAACTTCGACCTCGACGTCGCCACGATCGAGCGCCTCGAATCCGAGCGCAAGGCCCTCGCCACCGAGACCCAGGAGCTGCAGAACCTGCGCAACACGCGTTCCAAGGCGATCGGCCAGGCCAAGAGCAAGGGCGAAGACGTCGCCCCGCTGATGGCCGAAGTCGCCGGTATCGGTGACAAGCTCAAGGCCAACGAACAGGCCCTGGCCGACGTTCAGGCCAAGCTCGCCGACATCTCGCTGGGCCTGCCCAACCTGCCGGACGAGTCCGTGCCCATCGGCAAGGACGAGAACGACAACCTCGAGATTCTCCGCTGGGGCCACGCCCGCGCGTTCGACTTCGAGGTCAAGGACCATGTGGACCTGGGCGTCCGCCACGGCTGGCTCGACGGCGACGCCGGCTCGAAGCTCAGCGGCGCGCGCTTCACCGTCCTGCGCGGCCAGCTCGCGCACCTGCACCGCGCGCTCGCCCAGTTCATGCTCGACCTGCACACCACGCAGCACGGATACCTCGAGCACAACGTGCCGCTGATCGTGAACCCGGCCGCGATGGAAGGCACCAGCCAGCTGCCGAAGTTCGAAGAGGACCTGTTCGCCACCCAGATCGGCGACGCGAAGCGCTACCTCATCCCGACCTCCGAAGTGACCCTGACCAACCTGGTCCGCGAGAGCATCGTCGAAGCCGACGAGCTGCCCATGCGCCTGACCGCCCATTCCATGTGCTTCCGCGCCGAAGCCGGCAGCTACGGCCGCGACACCCGCGGCATGATCCGCCAGCACCAGTTCGAAAAGGTCGAAATGGTGCAGATCGCCACCGCCGAGACCAGCATGGCTCAGCTGGAGGAGATGGTCGGGCACGCCGAGACGGTCCTGCAGAAGCTGGGTCTGCCGTACCGGAAGGTGCAGCTGTGCACGGGGGATATGGGGTTCGCGGCGGCGAAGACGTATGACCTCGAGGTCTGGTTGCCTTCGCAGAATACGTACCGCGAGATCAGCAGCTGCTCGAACTGCACCGATTTCCAGGCGCGGCGTATGCAGGCCCGGTGGCGGAATCCGGCTACCGGGAAGCCGGAGCTGGTGCATACGCTGAATGGGTCTGGGTTGGCTGTGGGGCGGACGCTGGTTGCTGTTATGGAGAATTTCCAGCGGAAGGATGGGTCGATTGAGGTGCCTGAGGTGCTTAGGCCTTATATGGCGGGTTTGGAAGCGATTGCGTGACCTGACCGGAGGTTGGTCGGGTACAATGGCGCGCCGCTGGGGTGCAATGCCTCGGTGGCGCGGTGAAGAAAATACGGAGAGATGGCCGAGTGGTTTAAGGCAGCAGTCTTGAAAACTGCCGTAGGTGTGAGCCTACCGTGGGTTCGAATCCCACTCTCTCCGCCAGCCATCGAGATAAGTCCTATTTTCAAGGGGATTTGCGATGTCTGGGAGAAAAATGGCGCTTGGCGAAGTCGGTTGGCGAAATGCACCATGCGACTTGCCCACCATTTGCAGCGCCACCCTTCGGGGATGTGGCACTTCTGTCTGACCGTTCCGAAAGACCTGCGGGCCGCCTTCGGCCTGCGCTACATCAAGAAGTCCCTGCGCACGCGTGACCCCGTGCTGGCCAAGTGGTGGGCCTACGTTTTAGGCGCGCACTATGCTCAAATCTTCGCCACGACGCGGGGAACAGGGACCACCATGGCGAAGGCACCACCCACCAGGGACGAGCTAGGGGCGACGCCGCCGTCGCCCGCGCGGAAGTCGGTGACGCTGCGGACGGGCCCGGGTAACGAACTGGTCGACTACTCGTATCAGCTCCTTCCCGATGGCTCGATGACGTTGGAGGCCGAGGACGAGGCCGACCACGCGCGTCTGATGGAAGCCCTGCGCGAGGCCAAGAAGCCGACGGCCTCGCTTCCCCCGGCGCCGCCCAGGCCGATGCCTGTTGCGACTCCCCAACCCCGACACTAAGGCGTTGGCCGGAATGATGGAGGCGTTCAACACCTCGCTGGTCCAGGCGAGGACCGGCGCTGCGGCTTCGGCCGGTCCCGTCGTTCCCGCACGTCCACGCGAAATCGGCAAGGCCGCAGATCAATGGCTGCGGAGCATCAAAGCCGACACCATCCCCAAGACGCTTATCATCAAAACCGCGGCAGTCATGGGCTTCGTGCGGCACGTCGGCAGCAAGAAGATGATGCACGAGGTCCAGCGTGAGGACGTGCACGCGTGGGTGGAGGTGCTAAGGGCGAGCGGCCTGCAAACGCCCACGCTGGTCAACAAAACGTCGTATCTGCGGGGCTTCTTTACCTGGGCGGTGTCGTCCGGGTGCTTCCCGAGGTTTCCGAAGGATGAAAATCCGGCCGCCGGCCACGTGATCTTTCGTAAGCAAGAAAAGCAGCGACGGAAGGCGTTCGGGTTTAAAGCCTTCACCGTTGAAGAAGTTCAGGCGCTTTATGCGCCAAAGGCGCTGGCTAAGCTTAGCGAAGGTGCCAGGTGGGGCGCTGTCATCGGGCTTTACACGGGCGCGCGTGTTTCCGAAATCGGACAGCTCGCGTTGGTGGACTTCACCACTGTGGATGGGATCCCATGTCTGACGATCACCGACGAAGGAGAAGGGCAGAGCGTTAAGAACCATCCCAGTATCCGCACCATCCCCATCCATCCGGATCTCATGGTTCTCGGCTTGATGGAGCGAGTTGAACGACTGAGGGCGGAGGGTGAAAAGCGGTTGTTCCCGAAGGTGAAAATGGGATCCGTGAATGGCTTGGGCGACTGGCTTTCTAAGGCCTATGGCAGGCACATTCTGACCGTCGGCGTTACTAAACCGGGCAAGGGTAAGCACGGGTTCCACAGCTTGCGCAAAACTGCCATCCAGACAATGAAGTCTGCCAAGGTGCCTCTGGAATGGCGCTGCGCCTACGTCGGACATGATCTCGATGAGGAACATGTAGAAACGTATAGCGGTGAATACGGGCCGAGAGAAATGTTGGACGCGGTGGCGTCAGGATTAAAGTGGAGCCTGGACATCCCCGGTGTTCGCGCGAGTTTAGCCGCAGGTTCGTAGAGATGCCCATCTCCGGGTGGGACACCCGGTCGCTCGCCTCCCGGATATGCTGATCCAACAACGCCGCCACCTTCTGTGGTGTCCGGAGTGATCGAAGGGATCCACTGTTCGTTCACCTGGATGGTCGCTGGCCGTACAAGGTTTTCCCGCTGGGCAAAAGTGGCCCCACGCCCGCATTTGTCGCGGTTCGAAACAGCCATATGTGGGTCAGACGCCGATGCCCACCGCTCGCTGGGAGCATAAGCGGGGCATAAGTCTGACACTTGCTGAGCCAAGGTCGGGAGCGTAACCTGCTGACATCAAAGGTGGTTTGTGTGTCCGTTGTGCCGGTGCTGGCGAAGTGGATGCGGTGCCCTACGACGACTAATCCATGGTTGGAGTGCGACGGGCACGCCCGCAGCGCTCAGTTAAAGGGGGCGTCTGTGAGCAAATCTTTGAAAGCGCATATCGCTAGTCTGCGGCTTCTTCATCAAAACCCATATGCGTTCATCGAATACCTGGAAGATCTCGATGATCCGACAATGGCATCGTTGGCAGTGGATGACGCAAGTCCGGAGCAGCTGAGCGCGAGCCGCAAAGTTTTGGAAGACCCCTATGCCTATTTAGATGGGGATGGTGGTTTGAGTGCGGGCGTCAACGACAGCGAAGATGTGTTGTGGCTAAGTCAGACGCCATCTAAGGGTGTCGGTAACACTTCCTCTGACATTCAGAAGCGTCGTTATGGTGATGCCGAGATAGAGGCCAAAGCTATCGCCTTACAGCGCCGGCTTTGGCTTGAACGAGATCAGTTGTGGGAAGGCGCAGCTCCCACGAATCCCTTGGACGTATTGGACATCCGCAAGGCGTTACACCTCTCGGGATATCAGCTCATTTTTGAGAGCGGGTTAGGTCATGATCCGCGGACCCAGATCGAGGTTGCCGGCCTGATTGATAGAGACGCTAAGATCGTCAAGTGTTCCCTTCAATTCTTGGAGCCTTACCAGCGCTTTACTTTGGCCCATGAACTGGGACATGTGGTGCTACATCCGGATGGGGGTGGAATTCATCGTGATCGGCCGCTTGATGGCGTGACCCGGTCACGCGAGCCTGGGGAACGAGAGGCAGACCGTTTTGCTGCATTCTTTCTGATGCCAGAAAAGTTGCTGAGAGAATTGTTCTTTCAGCGGTTCGGCACCGATTGTTTTGTGTTGACGGACGGCACCGCATTTGCCCTATCGAGGACCAACAGTGACGCGGTCTATGAAAAGAACCCTACTGTGCGGCATCTCGCACGCACACTTGCCGCGGCGGAGACATACAACTCGCGCTCGTTTATCTCGCTGGCTGCTCAGTTCCGCGTCTCAGTGGGAGCCTTGGCATTTCGCATCGAGGAGTTGAATTTGTTGGAGGTGTGACCCGAGACCGATCAGCACTGCGGCATCTCGACCACGAGCTTCTGGCTCAAATTAAAAACCCCAGCCTTAGGCTGGGGTTTTTGTTTACGCCGACTTTGTAGGGTCAAAGCACGGGCGATAGATCGTTCAGGTCCTCAATTCGGAGCATGCGGAGATCGCTTACCGCCACTTTGAACCATGGATATTTCTGGCTCAACGCCTGAACTGTTGTGACACAGGTGACTGCGTTGACGGAGGGCCCGCCGAAATACACGCTACCTTGTTGCCAGGAAAACCCGTGCTTTTTGAGGAACCGTTTGATGTCAGCGTATGCATTTTCCCATGACGGGTTCGGATACATCTGCTTTAAGACATTAGTATCTAGATCGAAAGAAATCGCATACATCTTGCTGGCATTCCTTGGCAGCCGCTCCAGATCAGCAGCTTCCTCTAATTGATCTAAGCCCTTGGGGAAAAGACCCATGGCACGCGCCCTCCAAAGTGTGAATTCATCCTACCAAGCTTTCCCAAGTCACGCAACATATTGAGCAGGCGGCCATTTTGGCCGGAGAGGAGCTTTTAAGCCAATGCGAGAGCGCGTCTTCCGTGTTGTGCCAACACGACGCTCACAGCCAGATCCAACGCTAAGGCATCAAGCCGAGACCAGCCACAGCGCCACGGCCACGCCGGTCCCCGGTTTGCCTCATCCCTGCCGCCGTGCGTGACGTTGGTCACGTAACCGGCGCGGTGACATGTCAAGGATGCTTGACATGCCTAAGCGTTCTGGTTGGATGGTTCCCAGGGGCGGGCTGCACTGGGTTGGCCGCCGTTGCATGTTTTTGGTCATGGATGACCGTTCGTCGCCTGCGCTCTGGCGACCTCATCAGGAGGATGAAATGTCACTGCACGCTCGCCCCCACCTCGAGACCCATCGCCGCAGCTCGGGCCACTCCGCGGTCGCTGGCGTTGCTTACCGTCTCGGCCTGCGGCTACTCGACCGGCGCACGGGCGTCTGGCACGACTACCGCCGCCGGAAGCTCGGCGAAGAGATCGTCCGGGCGCTCACCATTGCGCCGGAGGGGGCTCCGGAATGGTGCACGGATCCCGACGAACTGTGGAACCGCTGCGAGGCAGCCGAGAAACGAAAAGACAGCCAGGTCGCCCGCGATTACCGGATCCCGATCCCTTTTGGGCTGTCCGACGATCAGGCTGGCGACATGGCGGAAGAAATGGCGCGCTTCATCGGTCGCCAGCTGCACACGTCGGTTTCGCTCGGCTTGCATCGCGACAGCCATGTTGATGCTTTGGGTGCAGAGAAACCTGCGGATAAGATCGGCTTTCACGCACACATCTATTTCCCGACGCGTCGACTGGAAGAGATCGTTGGCGAGGACGGCACGTCGGGGTGGGGCCCGGGCGCCAAGCTCGTGCTCCTCTCGAACAAGAACACCGCGGGCGCGTTTGTTGAGCAATTGAACGAGCGTTGGGCCGAGCTGGCGAACACATACACGGCCGCAATCGGTCTGACGGCCGACTTCGACCACCGCAGCTACGTCCGGCAGGACATCCCCGTCACTCCGCAACCGACCCTCGGACCGGCCGTGACGGCGATGGAACGAAGAGGGTTCTTCACCCGCCGCGGCGATGCCTTGCGCGGCGACATCCTCGTGCCGTCTCTTGTTTATGAAGCGGCGCACGCCGTGGACTTGGCGGATCAGCGTGCCCGGGCGGCGGACGATGCAGTGAGGGAGGCGATGGCACGGGTGCTGCCGCCGCCACAGGCGATGCCGTCTGCGGCGGACCAGCCTGACGTAGCGACGGTCACCGTCACGACGATCGCAGGACCGGCCGAGCCGGAGCGCGTTCCAGAGCCGGACCCGGTGCCACCGCAGGCGCCACCGTCGCTCGGGCCGCGGCCGGCGGCATGGGAGCGGGCGAGCCCGGGGGCCTTCACGTCGCGCTTCATGCAGATGATGCCGCCGACGGCGACGGGTGAAGAGGAGGAAATCCGAAGCCGGCTGGAAAAAGTAGTCCGGGTCATTGAGCGGGTGCTGTCTGGCCTCGTGCTCTTGGCCCGGAAGCTGCGAGGGCTTGGGGAAGACCGGAACCGGAGAATGGCAGCAAAGCTCGATGTCGACTACCAGCTCGATGGTGCCCGTCAGAGCCGTGCGACGGCCGAGGGGCGCGTGCGGGCATGGGAGGCCGGCCATCCGTGGCAGATGAAAGCAGCCCGAGCTACGCAAGGGCCTAACGGCAGGCCTAAGGAATGGACTGGCCTCGACGACCAGGTGCGTGTGGCGGACGGGCACGTGCAGCGCCTGAAAGCCGCGGTGCGTCGTCACCAGTCCACGTTGGACGACCTGAGCGGGGAGATTGCGCTGACGACCACCGAGCAGGGACGGCAAATCGCGGCTTTGGGGGAGGCGGTGGGGAGCTTTGTGGCGGTCCGGCCGGACCTGGCGCCGCGACTGATGGCGGCGGCTTACGATGATGAGCGGCAGTGGCTGGAGCCCGTCATGCTTGAACGCATCCCGAGTGCGGTGGAAGAGACCACGTTGAATCAGTCAGTGCCAGAAACGCTTTCGTTGCGGCTGCGGCCGGCGGCCCGCCCCTCTTAACGATGCCCATCCACCACCAGACAGAGGAACGTCATGCTTTCAAGAGTTGCCTGGCTATCGCCTTCGCGACCTCCCAAAGAATGGCCGCGTCTTCTGTCGTCAGGGACACATTGTGGGAATATTGCTTCGATGGATGAATGTAGTTTCGGTAGTCACGCAGAACTTCGCCAACGTCCTTTGCAGACACTGAGATCCATCCAAGTTCATGAGCTACTTCGATGTAGTTTTTAAGCGCCCACTCTTTGAGCGGGCGAGGCTTTTGCTGGTCGTTCCTGGGAGCCGCCTGAGCTTGGAACACGGCTGACTTGTCAGCTTCCAGGTTGACCCTCGCCAAGAGAAGAGCTTCTAAAAGGCCACCCATCATGACGGTGGCGGCAAGAGGCGCCTCCGCTTGTAGGCAGAGAACACATTCGTTCCATCGAGAGCTCAGAACTGACTGCATCCGGGCGTCGGCCGTCAGGGTTTGGAACGACACGGGCTGATCCGTGGTCGCCATCACCACAGTGGCTTGCGCCAGCATGGCAGACCGAAGCTTGATGAGGTCAGCACGCGCTGCTTTAAGGATGGGATCGTATACCGAGCGGCTCGTCTGCCGTTCGCTGAGTTCAATGAGCGACTTGTAAGCGTGGTCTAATTTCGGACCTTGCTCATGCGCCTCGATCTGACCGAGATTTGCGCGATGACTGTGGAACCAGCTGAGGCCGGTAGCTTTGACGATGGAACGCTCTTCTCCACTGCGAACCTGCGGGCCGCGGCCTTTTTTCAGCAGCTTTCGAAGCCGATCAATCTGTTGAATTGCAGTTTCGATCGTCTCAGTATCCATGCCGGTCAACGAGGCTTCCTGCCTTTCTTCGTTGCTTTCTTGGCCACTGTTCGCGCCGCCTTGGGCTTAGGTTTCCCCGCAGCCTTGGACGTTTTGGTGGTAGCCCGACCACGATTGGCGCGGCGTGTCCCGGTGGACGATCCGCCCGCTGCGCTTCCCGACGGAAGTGTCAACGCAACAAGGTTCTCGCCAACCGTATTAATCGCGTAGTTGCCTCTTCCCTCGGCCCTGTCTATGAGACCCTGCTGATGTGCGTTCACCATGGTCTGCGAGATTCTTTTCGGCCGTTGCCAGCCGGTGAGTCGGCACGCCTGCAACACGTCGTCGCCGTTTACTGTTTCCTTCCGAGCCTCAGGCGGAGCTTGGAAACGGAAATAGTAAGCGACGACGGCCACGAACTGATTGTCCGAGGTCGGTGCTTTCGCCTGGACGAAAGACTTGATGTCTGTTGCGCTGTCACCACCGGTAGATGGCTGTGCGGGTGATGCCGGAGGCATCGACGGAATCAGGGGGGTCCCAGGGGCGTGTTGAACGTGAGCGGGCGAGGCGATCCCCAACTTCTCCCTCGCCCATCGAATGATCCGTTCCTGGTCACTTGCTTCGAACCCATCGAGGGCTTCGATCACCATCCTCACTGCTTCGAAATCATCCTTCTGGGGCTTTGACACTGGCGCGCTCCTGTTAGGGCCCCCGCGAGGCGGGCCGGTCTGGACTTGCTTTACATCTTACGGCCTCATCGGGGGCATTCTATAAGATGGATGGCATGTCCCATTGACCTGCAACGCCTATCTAGATGCTGGCCGAAAACGTGCATTCGTGCATAGAGTTGGCCTTCACCCAAGGGTGCGAGGCCTGCGCGGCAACTTACTTCGACATCACGGCGCATGGTCTTTCTGGCAGACCAATTGTCCATTGCCTGGTGAGTTGACGGCTGGCCATAAGATGGACAGACTTGCCTCACTCTTTACGCGAATGGCAAGGGGAAATGCCGAAGCTGTTGACTGTGTCTGGCGATGCGCCGGACTGCTAAGGATTGATTGGGATTACCGCCCCGTGTAGCCGGCTTGGTCTCACCACCTCCGGTCCAGTGGGTCCTCAATGGTAAGCCCAAGCCGGCTACACGGGGCGTCTTCATGGTAAAGAGTGGCAATGGTTGATCCGCGCCGAAAGTTCCTGGAACGTCTAGACTTAGGCAAGAGCCGCATACGCAACTTCGGTGGCTTTGTTTTCCTCTGTGGGGGAGAACGAAACATGGACTTCACCCCGATCCTGTCTGTGCGGCATCTTCTCTACAACGAGTTGACCTCCGGGAAATATAGCGACGTCGCCAGTCGCTTGAAGCTCGCGGAAGATATCCAGGACTGGTTCCGAGGCGGCGCATACAGTGACCTCGTCACGTTTGAAGAGCACCTCGCTGGGCTCTCTGACGTAATTGTCTTGGTGGTCGAGAGCCCTGGCGCGATAGCCGAGCTTGGAGCGTTTGCAATCAGTCCGGCGATTTCCGACCGTCTACTCGTTTTGGTTGCAGAAGTTCACTACGAGCAAGAGTCGTTTATCAAGCTGGGGCCTTTGAAGCGCATCGAAGACAAGAACTTAGATGCCGTGCTCGTTTATGACTGGCATGACCGAGAGGTAGGTCGGTCTCCGATTGAGCGGTTCGACAAAATCAACGGCGAAATTCCTTCTATTGCGGAGTCAATCCGGAAATACATGTCTCCGGGAACGAAGGAGCGTGTGTTCAAGGTTGATGATGTCTCGCATCAGATGTTGTTGATTTGCGATTTGGTCGACTTATTCGGTGCGCTTCCCTATGCAGAGATCCACGAATTCCTATCTCTTCTGTCGGTCGAAATCGAGCCTGCTCACCTCAAACAATATCTTTTTCTCTTGGAAAAGTGCGACCTTTTGAGAATTAAGGCAAAGGGTCATGGTCGTTACTTTTACTGCGTTGACTGGACGCCGCGGATATCATTTTCTTACACCGAAGGACAGGCGATAGATAAACAGCGACTTAGGTTTGATGTCGTTGAATATTACGACGCGCACGAGAAAACCAGGTCGGAAGTAGTGAAGCTGATCAGGAAGGCAGCATGAGCGAATTCATAGATCAGGTTGCAGCCTCGCTCGGCTTATCACGCGGCGTTTGCGAAAATATCGCTAGAACGGCCCATAGACGCTACAAGGTTTTTCTGATCCCCAAGAAGAATGGCAGGGGATTTCGCACCGTGGCGCAGCCAGCTCGCGAGGTCAAAGCGATACAGCGGACCCTTGTCCTCATGCTGGATCAGTTGCTTCCTGTTCACCCGGCCGCAACTGCTTATCGGCCCGGCTCATCGATTTTGCGAAATGCCAGGGCTCACGTCCGAGCTAAATACATCACTAAGCTCGACTTCGAGGCCTTTTTCCCTTACATTGACCGCACGAGCCTCGGTCGCCATCTTCGTCAGCACCTCTCACATCTGGATGGAGACGACATAGCGTTCATCTTGTCCGCGTGTTGCTGGACCCCCAAGGGAACGACTACCCAACGCCTGTGCATAGGTGCCCCAAGTTCACCGATGTTGTCCAATTCCATCATGCACGATATCGACAGCGACATTCAGACTTACTGCGAGGAGGTCGGGGCGGTTTATACGCGTTACTCCGACGACATTTGCATCTCAGCCACAATGCCCGATGTCCTTGCCCCTTTGGAACAAAGGATCCGTCATCGGATACGAGAAAGCACGCGGCCTACGCTGACGCTCAATGAGGCTAAGCGAGTAGCTGTTGGACGTGGTTCTGCTATGAATGTGACGGGCCTGGTGTTGTCGAACGAAGGCACGGTAACTGTCGGTCGCGAAAGAAAGCGCGGCGTTCGTGCTGGTGTGATGAGGTATCTGAAAGGCGCTTTGGATCTCAACGAGACGGCAAGACTAAAGGGTGAGCTTGCCTACGTGATAAGCATCGAGCCTGGTTTCCGGTTTGTTCTTGCGAAGACCTATGGAATGGAGATACAAGCGCTCCTCCCCAGTGCAGGCATCTGATCCCTGCGATCTGTTTGACATCGCTCCGATTGTCGTATCGTTCAAACCTTTTGGCAGGTCGCACGGTCAAGCGTGATGTCGCAATCTATGCGCCAGAATTTGGCGCTGTTTTGGGGCGTGGGCCGTGATGCCGGATGAACGGCACGCCCTCCTCTTTGGCTCGTGCCTCCCGCTCATCCTCGGCAGCCGCGTGGGCCAGGTATCCGGCGAACTGCGACGGCACATATCGAGTGAGGGGCAGATCGGGGAAGGGGAGGGTGTCCAGGACGCGTTGCATCTCCAGCACCGTGCCGTCGGCCACGTAGTTCCGCTTATCCACGCTGTCGCCCGGCGTGTGGCCGTTGATCGCACACATGATGCTTTCGGGGATCTTGTTGCGTTCCATCAAGGTGGTCAGGGTGTGCCGGAAGCTGTGGAGTGACTTCCGACGATCGGTGATCTGGCAGACCTTCCTCAGCACGATGTCGTTGACCCACTGCGACACCGCGCGCCCCGGTCCCCCTTCGTTCCAGGGCAATCCGGGGAACAGGAGAGTGGCGCCACTGGCGCGAACGTCGGCCACGTAGCGTTCGAAGCCCAGATCCAGCAGGCGCCGCGGGACCGGGATCCGACGCACCGAGTAGTTTGACTTGACGCTCTGGCCGGCACGATCGCCGGTGATGTCGAAGGTCATGACTTGGCGCTCCTGACCTGACTCATCGAGGTAGGAATCGGTTCTGACATCCGCCAGATACAGCTGGGCAATTTCATTGACCCGCATGCCCGTGTGATAGGCAATGAGCGGCGCCCAGAACTTATGGGGCGCTGTGCAGTTCGCCATGCGCGCAGGGTCGAAGATGGCGGTCAGGTCGGCGTGATTGAAGATGTCTTTTTTCTTCCGTCGCCGGCCGTGCTCGTCGCGCAGATACCGCGACGTGTCCACATACCTAAATGGGTTTTCAGTCAGAGCCCCCAGCTTGATGGCCCAATTCATCAGCGCATTTACATGCGTGAGGTGCTTGAACTGCGTGCCGGGTTGGATTGGCGGAAGCTTCTCCCGCTTGGCGCGAGCGGCCACCGCCGGGGCGGTCAAGCCGTCGAGCTGGCGGTGGGCATGCCGCCGTGCCGGCCACATGGCGAGAAGCGCTGCAAATTGGAGCGCGTCGTCGGGCGTGATGGCGGCGATGGGCCGGTCGCCGACCGTTTCCAACAACAGGTTCAGGGCGTAGCCGCGATCGCGGGTGGCGGGGGTCGCACGTTTCGGCCCGAACGCTAAGTTACGGAGGTGGCGTTCGACCAAGCTGCTCAACAGCTCTCTGGACGTCGGCGCTTCCACGGGCGCCGCCGTCGGAATGACGTCAGTATTCGGCAAGGCGGCGATCGCCGGGCTCGCGTGGGCCGGCTGCGGGGCCGCTGCTGGGAGCCGCGCTGGCATGGGCACCGGCAATGCCGGCGTGGGGCGGGCGCGTGGCTCATCGAGGCCGTGGGGTGCCGGGACGGTGTGGAATGCAGCCCCGCGGCCCGTCATCTCAACGACGATGGGCGGCGACCCCGAACCGTGATGGATTAGAAACCCACGATCGGCCGCGCCTGGCCGCACCATCGGCACCGCGCGGGTTCGCATCCGTTCGGCAAGACCCAGCTTCTCAATCAGCTCCATGACCAGGACGTGCCCGTCGTGGCAGGTTGGCGACATGCGGATGCCGTCCGCCGTGGCGACGACATCGTAGAGGTGGGGATCGTGAGGTTGACCCTCGGGGCGACCGAACGGACGGAACAGCATGGCGGCGACAGTGAGAGGCGAAGGGGTCGTCTTTCTAGCGGAGGCCAGACCCCTGTCAACCCTTATTTTTGCGAGGAAAATCCCACTTCTGGCGAATCGACATCAGGCTTGGCTTAGCGCTCCAAAATATTTCGAAACCGCAGAAAAACGCCCTTTTATGAGGGGCAGCGGCGATACGGCTCTGTGCGCCAACGCTCCCCATTGACGCCTGCTCAATTTCTGGGAAGGTCAATTCAACTTTCCGGAGAACCCATGCCTCTCTTCAATGTTTGCTTATTTTTTCGCCATCGAGCAGGCAGGGAGAGTACTTAGGGTCTAATGGTGTTACGTCCTGAAATCCAGTAACTGCCAGTTCGACCTCACAGTCATTTTTGGTCGGGCCTGGTTAATACTGGCGGCACACTCGCCGCCAGAGCATTCGTCACCTGTCGAACCCTGGCAAGCGTCTCGTGATCTCGGACGAGACCGCGTTTGCCTGTGGCTCGGTCAGTCCCCCTGCCAAAATGGTGGATCGTCCCTCGTGTTCGACCTCCACGGTGTAGCTGACCTGCGTCAGCAGATGCGCGGTCATGGCGGCGGCTTGGCTCACGCCGGCGACGACGCCCACACCGCCGACGATCACCGATTGGCGGGACTGTGTGTTGCCGCGCCGGATCGCATAGACCTGGCCCGGGGCAACGAGTGTCCCGTTGGGCAATCGGATTCCCTGCGCCGACACTTGGAAAGGCTTCCGTTGCACCTGGCGGGTCGCGTCATGGCCTGCCTTGAAAAGCTTCGTGATGAGGACGCCGCAGCCGACGAGCGCAGCGAGGCCGAGGATCACGGGCAAAGGCGAGTGAGCATCGACCTTCGCGCCCAAGGCGGCGCCGGCCCAGCCTGCCGGGATGGCGAGGCACCACGACACCACGCTGACGCGGCCGGGCAGCGGCGCAGGGGTCGTCGCGACGGTCGTCCAGCCGTGATCTTCCGTGACCTGCAGGGGCGGGTGCTGGATCGCTTCCCGACCTTCGCGCCCAGTGGCCACGTGTCGGATGACAAGGGCAAGAACAAAGCCGATGGCGATGACGGCGAGCAGTGTGATCATCGTGGTAGCTCCTGCGCGCCGGAAGCGTTAGCGTCGATGCCAACGACCCACAAGACCTTGCCGCTTCGGATGTCGAGAACGGGATTGGAGTGGTTGATCCACCCCGTGATCCACATCAACCGCACCAAGATTTCGTGATATTGGCGAGCGAGCGGGCCGCTCTCGCTGCCTTGGCCCAGATAGAACAACATGTGCGGCGGTTGAGGACCGGGGCCACGGACATCGCCCGTGGCCGTGTCTGCGTGCGTCATCCCCTGGATGTTTTGCGCCGTGTTGATCGCCACCAAGCCTTGGCCGCCGCCGGGCGCGTCTTCGGGTGCCGTCATGTATCGGGTCTGGCCCATGGCGTCCCGGAAGGCCAGAGGAGAATTGCAGATGTCGAATGTTTCGACGGTGCGATCATTCGCGGACCGCCAGACAGTCGCTTCGGCACGCCAACATGCTTGATCCACGGCGGCCCGTGTGAAACTCACCGCCACACGCGGCCACGCATCACCCATGCGGTGGCCGTCGAAAATGCCCACGATGGCGCCAGGCGTGGACGGATGGAGCGGCCGGTAGTAAGCGCCCGTGGTGGTGGCGGGCCCAGCCACCTGTCCGGAGGTGTCCGACGGGTTGCCCGTCCCGAAGACCGAGGAAGCTGCGTGGGAGGCCGTTGCCCCAGCTTTTTGAAAGAAGCCTCGAAGGCCTCCGGTCGTCTGAGCTTGCGCGTGGGTTGTCAGGAGAAGAGCGGCAACGGCCACCCAAATAGCGATCCGGCGGAACCGGCGATTAGGCATGTGAAATCCCTCTGTTGTGCGGGGAACGTTCCGTGATCCCAGGGGCCCCGCGGCCCTCCCTGGCGCGGCCAGAGTAGCGTCGTGAAACCCGTTCTAGTTGAATAACGACTAACCGACTATCCGTTACCGGAATAAGGCTTTGACCGGTATAGCTTTATGACCCGTCAGCTCCCGGGGTAGGTCATGGCTATATCCAAGAAAACGGCGGCTCAACCCGCCAAATCGTTGTATCGACCTGAGAATCAACTCGTGCTGGGTGTGCTTCGGGCGCTCAGGGAGAGGACGGGCCTGACCCAGACAGAGTTCGCCCAGAAATTGGGCCGGTCCCAGACATATGTGAGCGCGGCGGAGCGCGGATCACGGCTGGACACGTTGCAGATCCGCGACTGGTGCCACGCGTGCGGCACTGACCTGGTGGGATGGGCAACCGAGATCGAGCAAGCTCTGGGGACGCGGCCGACCACCAAGCGCAAGGCCCCAAAATAAATCGTTTCCGACAGGAGTAGTGCGATGAAGGTTAAAGACCTGGTTGCCCGCCTCAGCAAATTTGACCCAAATCTGGAAGTGCTGTGCGCGACAGAAGACGAAGGTTTGGTTGGAGCGGATGAGCTGGTCCGTTTTCTCGACATCCAAGACACCATTAGTCCCGTCGAGGGCACACCAGGGCGTGACGACAGCGGCGCATTCACATTTTCATTCGGCAGCGGCCCGGGAACACGCAAGATCCTTGTCATCGACGTGACGTCAGTTTTCTAACCTCGAAACGCAGAGGGAGGGGATCAACTGCAATGAAATTCAAAGAAGCTGTCTCTCGCATCACCGGGTTCAGCGTGCCGATCTTCGGAGTGCAGTGGAACCCGCCTGAGGCCGATCGGGCAATTGCGCGGCGGGTCATCGGCTTCCTCGAAGATCGGCGCATCCTCTACGTGCCGTCCGAAATGGAAGTGCCCTCGCACGGGGTGCAGTCGGTGCTGCGCATCCGAGAGTTCCTGACCAATGAGCTCGGCCAGTTGACCGGTGACAGTCAACTGGCTCAGAGCCTGCGCGCCATGCGAGCCGCGTGCAGAAAATTCCTGGATGCGGTCGGCCCCGAGGACGGCACCATCGTTTCCCATGCGTTTGATCGCGGTCACTATGCGGGATGGGAATTCAATCAGGCGTTGGGTGAGATGCGGGGAGTGTTTGGCATCTACATCGCCATTCTGGCTGCCACTCACGGGCTGGACATTGAACCGGGCTTAGCGTCGATCGTCCCGGGCGTTGACGGTTGACCATGCGTTCCCGTCGGGGATGAGCCTGCCCTTCGGGCCGGCCGATAACGCACATCGGACATCGCCGATGTTCGGTATCGGCCCCCAGTAAATCTCGGTGCGTTCCACCTGACCGCAAATTGACAGCGCGAAGCCAGCCGCGGCCCCCCATGGCGGCGACGACACTAAGGAGTTTTATGACCGTTGGCACCATCGTTATCGACTTGGATCCTGACCGGACCGACAGCGACATCTGCGACGATCTTTTGGAACACGACGTGGTCATCGTGGAAATTGGCACACGACCCACAAAGATGCACAGGGCGCAGGCCATTTCAGAAGAATTGAAGCAGCGCCCCGAGCGGTGGGGGAAAGAAGAAGATGGCGATGTGTTTTTGCTGACCTATGTGGTCAACAGCACGGGGCGCATTTGCACCTACGACACCATCGATGATCTCGATAACTACGACGAGTTCGATGTCCTTTTCCTCACCGATGAGGATGGCGTCGGGACGAAGGGTGTGAAAGCCGGCATCGAGAAGTTGACGGTCGAATGGCGAAAGAGGGGTAGGCCCCGTCGTTGCGCCACGCACTTTGAATACGACCTCGAAGAGGACGATGACCAGGCATGAGCACGCGAGGCAAGGTCCGGCGTCACGAGCCGCGGTCGAAGGGTCTGTTCGATAAATCAAACAGTCGCCTTATCCAGTCGTTTGCTGAGTGGGACCTGCTCGACGCGTTCCAGAAGCGCGTCATGCTCCGGCGGATGGGCATTCCCCCGAGCCTTTACAAGTATCGGGGCATTCCGCCGTCGTCAGACCAGACCGGGCGCCGCCGGGTAGAAGACCTGCTTCTCGAAAACAAACTGTGGCTTGCCACCGCATCGTCGTTCAACGATCCGTTTGAAGGTCGTGTCGACTACGTGGTCCCTTACCGTGGAGCGCAACTGCGCCAGGCGATGGAGCGCAAATACCGCGAGCTCGGATTCAAGAGTGGGGATGCTCGTCGCATGGTCAAAACGGCGGACGTTGCTGATCCGTCCCGCATCGTCGAACGATCCCGAGCCGCCAGCGTCCGTGTGCTTGAAACCATCGGCATTTGCGCTCTCGGGACGAACCCATCGAGCCCGCTGCTCTGGGCGCATTATGCCGACAATCATCGTGGCTTCTGCGTCCAACTTCATCCTTCGCACGATCTGCGCGCGCTTTTGGCAAACGAGGTCGAATATAACGACGACTATCCCGTAGCGGACGACATGTTCGGAAGCGTCGAGGATCGCACCCTCATTCCGTTCCTTCGGAAGTCGCTGGACTGGGCGTATGAAGAGGAGTGGCGAATTGTCGCGCAGGATGAGCCGAACAGGTTTCGGCACTTCAATCCGTTGGCCATGAGCGCAGTGATCTTGGGCATGCGGACATCCGGCGCGGATAAAACCTACATTCTCGAACTGATGGAAGAGCGGCGTCGCCGCTTCGGCGTGAAACCCGTCGTCTACCAAGCAGAGGCGTCACAGCACAAATACCGCATCGTCGTCCGAGGATTGCGCTGACCCACCCCCAGGACGAGGCGTCGTTCCAGCCGTGCCAAGACGTTCTGTCGTGGAAGAGGTTGCTCGATGACGGGGAAGGGCGATAGCCTTCCCGCACTTGGCCAAACCCGGGAGGAAAACCCGACTGACGGGCCGAGCGCCGGAGACGTTGGTGGGCCTGGAAGTTACTCACCTCCCACTCTCTCCGCCATAAACCCTCAAGGTGATCTTTTTCAGCCACTCAGGAGAGGCTGGAGAAATTCGGTGGTAGGAACCCGCATAGGCGCTTCGCATGCGGATAGCACATCACCTTGATCGTTCCCCTATCGGTGTCGTTGAGGCAGCGTCGTCGACAAGAAAACGCAGCCGCAATAAACCGCACCCGTCTCGTCGTATTCAACCCGGCCGGGCTCCATCATCGCTCATGTCGCGGCGACAACAGCGGGCGCGCGGGTCCTCGGTTGCTGTGGCATCCTGACGGCCTAGTTCTCAAGGTGAATAAGAGTGAAGGCATGCATCCTCGTCGTCGGCCTTTGTGCGGCCATCAGCGGTCCGGGACGGGCGGCCGATCTGCAAGAAGCCCTCAACGCCCAGCTCAAGGCGAACGCTTTAGGTCACGGCATTCCGGCTCAGGCGGTGCGCGTTCGTCACAACGACCAGCTCATCTACGAGGGGATGACAGGGACAACGGCATTGGAGGGTGGAAAGCCCATCACTCCGAGCACGCCTTTTCCCATCTATTCGGTGAGCAAGTTATTCACCAACACGTTGATCCTTCAGCTCGTGCAAGAGGGGAAGATTGACCTGAGTGCGCCTGCCTCGCGTTATGTCCCGAACCTGCCCGTGGCATGGCGCGCCATCCGCGTCGATCAGTTCATGAATCACGTGTCGGGACTACCCGATTTCTTCGACTCGCAGAATATGGCCCGCCCCTTTCCTCCTTCACTCGAAGCGGCATGGGACGCCGCGAGCCAGCGGCCAGTTACTTCCGCCCCAAACGTGCAGACGCGCTATTCGGGAACGAACTACTTGGTGTTGGAGGCGGTGCTCGAAAACGTGACGCACAAGCGATACCAGGCCCTTGTGGAGGAGCGAATCATTCGACCCTTGGGCCTGCATCACACGTCGCTGGAGCCTTCGCACCCGCCCCGCGACATGGTAAGCAGCTATCACGCGGAGAATGGGCGCGCCGTCCTCGATCCGCAGATCAACTGGCCCGATTACGCCATCGCCCAGGGCTGTATCGTCTCCACGTTGGAAGACTTGGAGACCTTCATGTCGGCTGTTGCCGATGGGAAGCTGGTTCCACGCGACGACTTGGTCAAGTACTGGCATCCGTATGCCTTTCCCAATGGTAATTCAGGTGGTTTTGCATCCGGTTGGGAATACGGTGAAGCCGGCCGCTGGCATGAGCTGGGGCACGACGGAGGCACGAAGGTGCGCGTCCGCGTCCTCTATGGCGCGAACCTGGACGATCACTACGTCATCGTCTACTTGACCAACGGCAATCGTGACGATGTCTGGTCACGCACATTAGTGGACTCGGTGCAGGCGATCGCCGTGCCTCGCTGACGGCAGTTTTCGAGCAGCTGGCCGCTCGAGACACTGGCGCCTTGCGTGATCGTGCTCAGGAAGAACGGGGCAGGATTAAGAATGATCGGACTTGACACGCCGAAACGGATGACCCGCCATTGCGGCCAGCAACACATGGTCGACCAGTGCGATCAGACGCTCTACTGGAATCGATTCCCCGACAGGCCCGGTGTGGTGAGCCAGGAGGGCAACGACGGTGTCGGAAAGGACGTCGAGCTTGTCCTTTGGCAGCGGCTCGTGGCCCGTCTCGGCCGACCGCGTGGCGAGCTCTTGCAGTTCCGTTCGGACGTATACGCGGAACCTTTCCGTCAGCGTCTGAAATAGGTCCGGGTGGGAGCGTGCCATCTCCATGGTGGCCGTGACAACCGGGGGGCTGCCTTCGCACTTGCCAGCCTGCTCCATGAAGGCAATGAGATCGTCCCGCAAGGATGTGCCGGGATAACGCGGTGCGCTCATCGGCCGTAACGTTGCGACGGCATCGGCAACGAGGTCCGCTTTTGCCGTCCACCGCCGATAAAGCGTCGCCTTCGACACGCCCGCTCGCGATGCAACATCGGTCATGGTGAGATCGCGATACCCCTTGTCCGCGAGCAGTTCGAGCGCAGCTCGGATAATGACCTCGTCGCGGCCCTTGTCCTGGCTTCGTCCCCGGTCAGCGGGCGGTAATCGATGCTGGTGGCTCGGAGCTTGTTGGTTCATCCGACAGATATACATGAATTATACGAAAATCAACAGTTCCGAAACCATTGCGTTTCGTATTGTTGTGCGCCATTGTTTGACCGACCTGACAGGGCGGCGTTCGCTCAGTTACCTACAGGAGGTTTTCCGTGTCCTATTTAGATCCCCGTCCCATCCTCGTTGCCGGCGCCACAGGCAAGCAAGGCAGCTCAGTCGCCAACGCGCTGCTGAAGGCAGGCCGTTCCGTCCGAGCACTGGTGCGCGATCCCACTTCGCCGGGGGCCCAGGTGTTGGCCGCTCGCGGGGCCAAGATCGTGAAGGGCGATTACCACGACTCCGCCAGCCTTGATGCTGCAATGGCCGGGGTGGCTGGCGCATTTTCTGTGCAGATGGGTTCGCATCCAGGGGATCCGGATACCGAGATTGTTACCGGGAAGGCGTTCATAGAAGCTGCCGGTCGCGCAGGCGTCGACATGGTTGTCCACACCTCCGTCGCCCGGGCGGGCGATCAGGAGCGTTTCGTGGGTTGGGACGAGGGACGCTGGGAGCCGCTGTACTGGAACAACAAGGCGGCTGTGAATGACATGGTCAAGTCGCAGGGTTTCCGGCACTGGGTGATCCTAAAGCCAGCCATGATTATGGAGGACCTCTTGCCGCCGCAGGCCGACATGCAGTTCCCAACCCTTCGACAAGTGGGTAGGTTTGAGACGGCGATCGCATCGGAGAGCGGCATCGATTGGATTGCCGCGAAGGACATTGGCGAATTCGCCGCAGCTGCGTTTGCCGAGCCCGAACGCTTCCACGGTCACGAGATCGATCTCGCGGCGGAGACTTTTACCTTGCCCGAGGTCGCGGCCAAGATCGTTGAGGCCACCGGAAAGACGGTCACGGCCGTCACGCTGTCCGAAGAAGAGAGGCGCGCCAGACCCGACGGCGATCTGTTCTTTCAAGCCGAGTCGTGGAACAACGTCGAGGGCTACAAGGTCGATCTCGATGCCGTTCGTCGGTGGGGCGTGCCGCTTACCACCCTGGACCAGTTCATCGAGCAGAACCGCGACAGGTTCGTTATCGGCTGAATGTCCGCGGTTCTGCGCATCGGTTCATCATGGGGGTGATCGTAGCCGCGACTCTTCTCGGTCAACCTCTTTAGGGCGCACCCCACCTTTACCCCGCCTGGGCAACACGAACATCGCATCATGGCAAAGGGCTTGCAACGCGGATCGTTAGGGCAGCCCTGGTCGAGCTGACGGCCGGGCTGAGTCCCTATGGACAGTTCTGCGTCGCGACACCCCCAAATTTGAGGAGCGGCTCCGTCTCGATTCCGGCCCCCAAAAAGATACATCTCGGAAATGACTGATTAAGGTGTTTTCGAGAACCGCTCTGGCGCATATCAGGGGTCATCGCAGAGGCCGCTCTCGCACGGGTAGATGCGAGGCGCGCGCCACGCCAAGGCGGGGTCGACCGTGCTGACCTGCTTGCTATCGACCAATCAGCAGCCTCCCATCCAGCGTCACAGCGTCGAACCCATAAACATGCTCCCTCGGACTATCCGAGCAGCATCCGACCAATCGGCCCGGCCACGCCCGTCCACCATCCCGTATCTCAACAGTACCGGCGCAAATGGGGCACGACGCATAAAACCGCACAAGATCAAAGCGCCCGCCGAGCTTCTTATCGTTATCGCGCGTAAGACGCAACTGAGCATAGAACTGACTAATCCCCACCGCCCATTCCGGAGCGATGGTCACGCGAAGGTTCGGCAACTGCCAGAACGGCCGCATTGACCAAGTAAGGATGGCAGCAATGGTTGCAACGAATGCCAATGGCGCTGGCCATCCCGCAAACGCCCCGGCCTTACTCCACAAGATGAAAGCACTCGCATAGGCGCAAAGTACCGCCACCGGGAACGGCAGACCGACCATGGCGATGAAGACGACGCCCCTGGCCGATCGGATGTGGAAGGCCTCGCCTCCGATGAAGGGCACAACCAGCCATGACGGAGTTGCCGGTTCCATCCGGTAAACGACCCTTTCTCCGAAGCTGACCGGCCCCACCGGGCCTGAGGAGGGGGCGACCTCGGCCTCGGAAGAGGGATCCGCCTCGCTCACAGGCAGCGCCGGAAAACGAAGCCGATAAGTCGTCTGGTTGTGTCGGCCACCCCCTTTGTCGATGGCCAGCTCAACGTCCACAGCGGAGCCAGCCGCGGCGAGGAACTGCCGCCGGGCCTCCGCGCGACTGTCCTGCCAGGTAGTCATCTGCGCAGCGGGCAGCCACTTCCCGGTTACTGGATCCGTCGGCGGGGCGCCGCCGAAGCGGTCGCGATGCCACGAGTGGATCTGGGGGACATCGGCCACGGGAGGTTCGTCGCCACGAAGGACGGCGTTCCGCGACTGGGCCGCCAGGACAAGGAGGGAATCCCGATGCTTGCTCTGCGGCGGGTCGGTCTCCAGCCAGCGAACGTAGGCGTCCAGGGCAAAAAGGGTCGGGGAACCGGAATCGGTAGGTTTGTCCATGTTTGTCCGTCCATGGGGTCGGCAGTGTCGGTCTCCTTCATAGCGAGGGACAAAGACAATGGCAACCAGTTTGAATCGCCCCAGGGCGCAGCGGCTTCGTATTCCCTTCGGCGAGCGTGACGGCCGGCTGTTCGGACCATCCGACGTTCCGCGGGGGCTAGCGAGCGGATGCCGGTGTCCCGGTTGCGGATCTCCGCTTGAAGCAAAACAGGGTAGTAAGCGCCGGCACCACTTTGCTCATGTGGGTGTGATCGAACAGGTCTGCCGCGAATCCGTACTGCATCGATACGCGAAACAGGTGCTGGCTGACGCGACAACCTTGGCGCTCCCCGCCTGGGTCGGCACACCCGCCATGCCAAATCCGCCTAGCGCGTCCGACTGGGAGGGGCGCCTCGTAATCGGGGAGGCGGTGCATCTGCCGGCGAAGACGGTTCCCGTCGCCTCTGGCAGGCAAGAAGTGTCATTCGGGAACGTCCGCGCCGATGTGGTGCTCGATGATGGGGAGGGGCAGTTGCTGGTCGAGGTCCGGGTCACCCACAAGGTCGATGAGATCAAGGAAGAGCGTGTACGGGGGCTGGGGCTCAGGATGCTCGAGGTCGATCTCTCAGGTGCCGCAGGCGTAGAGACAGCGGGCCTGGCGGACTGGGTTTTGCACCAGGCACCTCGGCACTGGGTGTGGCATCCGGCGGCGGTCACACGCTGGCAGGCGTCGCTTGATCGGGTGAACGCCATCATTGCGGCGCGTGTTCCGGTCTATGGTTCTGGTGGCGAGAACATGCTCGTGCGATTGCATGGGCGCGCGGCAGCTAGGTTGCGCCACAAGGCCTCGTTGCCGCGACGGAGCGGCGATCCCGGCCTTGATGTGTTGCTCGGGGCCTGGGTTTGGCTCGAGGGCGAGGGGGAGGCCGAGCTGTTCGAACTGGTCGATGGGGAACTCTGTATCTTGCGTGCGCGGTTAGCTACCGGCGAAGAGCGCATCGTGCGCCTCGACGGCGGGCCGGGATCAACCTCCGGGGCGAAAGCTATCGCTGACGAATCAGCTAGGTCAGCCTAAGGCGAGATTTTGGCATTCCACTTCGCCTTTGCGATGCGCCTTTGTACGCGCACTCGGTATGCATGAGGCGCTAGTGGTCTCTTGGCCTTATGTCGATTCGAATTGCAGAACAGGCAGGCAGCGACGATGTTAGTCCTGACGCCCTTGCCGCCGTCTTGCCGTGCGACCAGATGCTCTGCTGTACACCGAAAACGCGCATTCAGGCGCCTTTTCGGTCGAGGGTCGTTTGGTGACGGAGTCCACATCTGACAGCCGCAGTAATAGCACTTGCCGTGTTGGGCCTGAAAGGCCTGAGACCGAAGGGTACGTAGCTTTGACATAGGGAGACTCCGTGAAATCTTAAGAGAAAGATTCCCGTGCCTCCTATGGAGTACCTCGGGCACTCGCAGTCGTACGACTATGCGAGCACAACACCGACGCGTTACGCGACCGGCGTAGCCGTTATATCGATAGTGGGGCCAGTTCGCAATCCCCGACAGGCACTATCGGGTTAGCGCTTAACGAGCTGCCCCTTGGCCGCATCCGCACACGCCGGTAGTTGAAGCAGATTCAGCGTTCACCGATAACGTGCGCAATACACCCGCCACGACTATGGAGCGGACCTCGCCGTACGCGCAAATCGGCGGGTTTTTTTGATTCGCTATCTCAAAAAGCCTGTAGCCGCGGACTCAAAACCCGCTTGTCCACGGCCGGCTGCACACGCCCGTTGCGTGTGTCACCCGTGGGTCGATCTGCCGCACAGGTGACACCAATGATCGCCCGCGATCAGCGGCTCAAGATAGGTGCAGCATGAGCCTGCCGATGTAACTCTTGTGCCGGGGCCGCAATTTGCTGTTGCTGCTGTTGATCCGCCTGGCTCCAGTTATGGGAGCTCTGGGCGAGAGGCTGAGCAACTGCTTGGGCGATGTCGACCGACGCGAATTGCTTGAACGGCGAATTCAAATCGCCCTGGACGGCATAGGCCCGGCTTGCATCGTCGTTAAGCACCAGATGATCGATTCTGGTCATCCCCTCGCTGCGTGACTGGGCGCAAAGCGAGCCCGCCAAGTTGCAGCTCATATGGTCGGTATCCCTCCCTTGCCTTGCGTCCAGGTCCTGGACAAGCCTAAAGGCCTGCTTATACATCGCGTGACCTGCGTGTTCGTGGTGATCCAGCCTCAAGGCCGGAGCATCATGAGTTTGAGCCTGCGCTTCGTTGAGTGCGTTCAGCGTTCGCGGACCGGCTATCCCATCAGCCTGCAAGTGGTGGTCGCGCTGAAATGCCAGAAGCGCGGTTTGTGTGTTTGGACCGAAGTGATTGTCGGCGCGAAGCGGGGTGCCATTGGCGCCGACGTAGCCCAGCGATGAGAGTTGCGACTGCAACGCACCAACAGCCTCCGAGTGGTCACTCAGGCGAAGGGTCCTGGAATGAGCTGCATGTGCTCCGTTCGGCGCATGGTGAACTGGCGTCACTCCAGGCGTGGGAGCCGCCGTGTGCTCTACGACGGCGCCGTTGGCACGGAGCGTGGTGTCCGCCTCGGCCAAATGTTCGAGCGAGATCTTTTCGTTCGCAAATCGATTCTTTAGCGACTCGTGCAGTTCGGGAGATCGACTGAACAGTGTTTGGACATGCGCGATCTTGTAGTCCTGGACCGCATCCACAATCTGCTTGTCAGTCAGCGCGGCAAGGTCGTAGTGCTCGCCAAATTTCTCCGTGAGACCCTTCGTGAAAATATTCGGCGTCAGGTCGCGGCACTGAACGGCCGTGCTCCAAAGCGCGTCTTTCACCGCCATTCCTCGGTCAGATAGATCCAGCCCACGTTCCTGAAGGGCGGCGGCCTGGGAGGAGTAATGCGAACGACCGACAAAGTCGTGCTGGTCTCGCCCAAAACCCGGATCCGTACGTGCCAGTTCCTGCCACTTGGCGTTGAACGCTGGCGTTACCGGCGTTAGTCCGTGGAACTGCGTACCGCAAGGCGATTGGTCGAGATACTCCTGCAGCGTTCCCATGGAGCTTGAAAGCTGGTACGACCCATAGGACACCCCGCCGTGATCGCCTCTGCCGGTCGACACGGCACCTGCACCCGCAGGGCCCGATTCATAGCCCGATGAGGTCTGCCCCAAATGCCACTGCTCCGCAGTGCTCCTGGCTCGTTCCAGTTCGTCCGTCATGCTGCCACTCCTGTTGGCTTCTTCACTTACCCCGTCTCTGGGGCGAACTATTTCTGGCGTAGACGATTTTCAAGGACGACTGCGCGGGCAGCGGTCTGATTCAACTGGCACTGATTAGTGTCGAGTAAGTCGGCGGTGCCGCCCTCGTTCTCGCGACAGGCGCTATCGCGCTGCGCGATCCATGCTCGTTCTTCATCGCGTAGCGCCGTGCGTTCAGTGACGCCGAGAGATGCACGTAGCCGCTGGTATGCGCTGTTGAGGCGTTTGTCCTGAAAGTCGTGTTCGGTGCCGATGCAGTTGTTCAGCGCGAGGGTTATTCCGCCCGACGATTTTACGCAAGAGTAGTAGGAGGGACGGAGCGGAGGGCTAGCTCCCGAATTAGCCTGAGCGAAAGTCACGCCCCCGAAAAGAAGCGCGGAACTCAGTCCAAAACCGATACGGAACACGTCTATCAGGATCCCTTGTTAGCAGTTCTTCGTTGCAATTATAGCTAGACAATACGGCTGGGATAAAATCACGCTGTCGTTGAGTTGCTTCAACAGACCGACCCGTCCTCAACGCGCCCAGGGCGGCGTCCCTGCGAAGTGCGCAGCCAGACGGTCGACGAAATCCCGGACCATTCCGGGGATGTAGCGGGCGGTAGGAAACACGGCGTGCACGGGAAGGGTGGTTGTGCGGTAGTTGCCGAGAACCTCGACAAGGGTGCCTTCATTTAAAGCGTCGGCCAGGGCGAAGTCAGGACCATACACAATGCCGCCGTCGGCGATGGCCGTTGCCCGCAGCATGTCCATGTTGTCGGCCTGCATGCGGACATCGATGATCCCGGTGTGTCGCTCGCCGTCGGGTCCGATGAAGGTCCAGTCTCCAGTGGACACTGCGCCTTTGAAAGCCAGGGCGGGGTGTCGGCAAAGATCGGTCGGCGTTATGGGGGCGCCATGCGACTCAAGGTAACCAGGGGCGGCACAGGCGACCATGTGGCACGAGGCAAGACGCCGCACCGTCAGGTTCTCATCGGACAACTGGCCGATGCGAATCGCAACATCAATCCCGGCTGCCAGCAAATCGATGTGACGGTCGGTGAGGCTCAGGTCGACCCGCATTCCAGGGTGCGCCTAGAGGTACCGTGCGACGGTCGGGCCGACGTGGCGCGCGCCGAACGTAACGGGCGCGGACACCCGCAGGGTGCCCTGAAGGGTCTGGTCGCGGTCGGCGACCTCGCGCCCGGCATCATCAAGTTAGGTTGTGGTTGATCGCCATGGGTAGGGCATTCTTGGCCGAGTCGTTGTACCGGCAATCGACCGCCTCGCCTTTTTTGATCGTCACGGCGTAGGTGGCGCCAGTGGCACGCAGCAACCACAGCTCGCAGGTATTGCCGGTTGAGGGAGCCGGCTGGGCGTGGCGCAAGACAAGAGCGCCCCCCACATCCTCCACACCGAATGGTTTGACCGGCAGGGCGGCAAGGACGGCTGCCTAAGTCCTGCATTAGTTATCGACTGTCACATCCGCGAACTACTGAGCTGGCATTTGCCAGTGCATAAGTCCGATCTGGCTAGGGCAAGGCCACTTTCCAGTCGTCAGCGACCTCATGCGAGTGGGGCTCCGGCGGAACCGCATTAAGACGGTCGACGACCTCGCTCAGTTTTTCAATTCTTCGATATTGAAACTGATGCGCAAGAAAGCGAAAAACTGCCTCGTAAGCCGCCTCATTTGATAATTGGTCAACATCCGTAGGATTGGCGGCAGGTGTATTCAGCGCTACAACCTCGTCCCAGTCCTCTCCTACGCCTGGGTCGGAGGGCGCACCTTCTATCAGCTGCATACCGCCTAGCAGGCCGGGCAGCGAGGGCCAGCCCAGGTCGCGCATTTTGATTGTAAAACTCACTAAAGCCTCAAAGGCTTCTTTGCGCGTGAGGGTCCGCATGGCATTTTTTGTCATTTTCGCAGTCACTGTCTTGTCGACCCCCCGTTAGTTACTGCCAACCATAACCCGAGGTGGCCGGATCGTTTTTCTGCCTGAACTCGGCGGGCGTCAGTCCGCCAAGACTATCGTGCGGTATCTCGCGGTTGTAGTCGGCCAGCCAAAGCTCCGCTTGCTCGAGCACTTCGGTCAGGTTCCGGAAGACATGCATGTCGAGAAAACCACGCCGGAAGCTTCCGTTGAAGCGCTCGATGAAGACGTTCTGCATGGGCCTCCCGGGCTCGATGAAGTCGAGCTTGATGCCTCTGCGTTCTGCCCACTCTGCGAGCGCCAGGGCGACGAATTCCGGGGCATTGTCCGGGCCAATACCGAGCGCGGCATCGGCGGTGGAGGCTTGCCGCGACTGCTGGTCATGAGCCATCTTTGAGTTGCCGCTCTCGAAAAGGACCTGCTGGCAAACCGCTTCGATCGCGGTGATTACCTTAGCGACGTGGGCTGGTCGCCGCCGTCATGATGACCATCGGCGAGTTTCGGCTTGCCGCGAGATATCGTGTGCCATTACTACAAGGCACGTTAAAAGCGGCGATCGCCGATTTGATCCCTCCAGGCCAGCGAGCGGCGTGGCATCCGTTCGATCACTTTGCCTGCTTGCGATCACCGGTCGGCGGTGCGACCGTCGGCGCATCGCCGGAGCCGTCCGCCATCAGCAGCGGGGCAATGGAGCCTTTATCGCGCTTCTTTAGAGCCGCCTCGATGTAGTAAGCATAGTTGTCTGCGTTGACCAGCGCCTCTTCGCGGTTCGCCAACGCAAATGCTTTAGCTTGCCTGCGGCCATAGGCACCCGCGTGATCGCCAACATACGGACCATAACTGTCCGCGTGATACCCATTTTCATGGATGATTGTTAGCACCTGATTGTCCACGTCGTAGGTCGAAAAGGGCAGTTCCCAGAACCAGCTGCAGATATGCGTCACGGTAGGCTCGGTCCACGCGGCAGTGCCATTTTTCTCATACTGTGCCGCGCAGCCGCAGGAGTAACTGTCCGTGGTGTTCACCCGGGCCCAGATGGCCTTCGTGACGTGAAGGGGCAGGAAATCCCCGGCATCCCACACGTCTTCCCGCTTCGGCGGGTCGGGAAATGTCGGGGACGTGTCCTGCGGGGCGCCGAACTAGGTAGTGTAGTTGGCGTCGTTGCTCAACTTGGCACGCCACACAATCTTGCCGGTGGCGTCCGGAGCGTAAGAGGTTCCGAACAGATCCCCGCGTCGGAATATCCGAAGAACGCCCAACTGGCAGCCAGGCTGCGCGCCTCATTGATGGTGGTGCGGTCCGGATGTTCGTCCGTTTCACGACACGTGTTATCCGGACCCGGGGCCCTGGCAGCGGCAGGCTTCAAGAGCGCCGTGGCGGCTCCTCGCTTGGCTTGGATCAGATTGGTGTTCGCGTAAAACTTCAAAGCGTTGCTATGCGCCTCGCGGGCCGGGGCTGCGTCGGGGTCCATTTCTCCGACTTCGCCGTAGCGCTGGGTATAAGTCACCGTGTAGGTGCCTCCGTCCACCGCGTAGTTCGCGGGCAGATCAACGCGCGATTCCTTGCGCTCCCCTGGGGCGAGTGTCGCGTAAGCCTGAGGGTTGCCCAGGGCCGGTCGCACCGCGCGACCGTGATAAGCCACAGTGCGACCCTCCGCATCCGTTACGGACATGACGTCGTTGAACAAGTGGTCGCCATCGGTGACCAAGGCGCTGTCGGCAGTGAGGATCAAGAGCGAACGATCGGACTGATTGGTGACCGTAACGACCACGATGCCCAGTTCTGCTTCCTGCGGATTCTCGGAGGTGCGCAAGGTCACTTCCAAAGGACCAGTGGCGCACAAGGCGGTGAGAGGGGTGATCGCCAGTAGCGTCATGGCGAATAAACGAAGCGAATGAAGCATGCGGCACATCTCCTTTGCAAATAGACGGCGCCCCCTACGCCGTCCGTGATTGTAGTAGGTCGCAATCTCTTACGGGTGTGCGGTGTCTCTCATTCGGATGTAGGTCAACTCCTACGCAAGTCGGCCACGTTTCCGCCTTTCGGAATTCGGGAATGCGCAGTGGCCGTCGAAGAGACCGCTCGGATCGGTGCGACGCGGTAGCCAAGCGTCTGATCTGGCGGAGAGACGCCGTGGGTCTCGAACAGGATGGGGGTAGTGATGGCGGACTTGGAAGATCCTTGGAAAAGGACGGTCGCAACGGCAGCGCGCGACGCACAGTGGTTGGCTGCGGGCACGCAGGGGTTGCCCGGACTTTATGCCTCCCTCTCCGGACGGGTTGAGAACGAGCACGGTGACACGCTCTTTCAGGCAAGTGCTCGATTCTTTTTTATTCGAAATGAAAGTTGGGCCCTCGCTCCTTAGCGCCGAGTGGACTGACACCCGCGTTGTTGTCGTCGATGGAAAGAAGGAGGGCGTTCCGAATCCCAAACCTCTGCACCAGGCATTTGTGAAAAAGGCGCTGGGTTGGAATCCAACGGGCGCGAGGAAGCGTCGCGTACTAGCGAAATACAGCCATCCTGTTCTTGCATGAGGATGATGCAGTCCTTGGGGTTGCAGTCACCCGCCTGACTTTTCCACATGGCATCAACAGTGGCACTTCCATGCACGAACGAAAACTTGTTGTCCTTGCTGTGGTTGATGAGGACGGACGTCGTTTTTGTCCGGCGCGGTCTCGAAGACGGCTGCTGCGTCGGCATTCGGTTGGTCGCCAATGCTGGCAAATGACAGCAGCATGGTGCCGGCTGGGGCCGCGGCAGTTACCTCAGCCGGAGCCTCGGGAGCTTTAAACGGGGATGAGGCGAAAGCAGGGGCCGAGGTCATCGCGTGGCGGACAATGCGAAGTGGGAAATCCCTCTCATCGCCAACTCCAGAACTACTCAGGCGTCATCTAAGCAGATGATGGCTATTTCCGGCGATTAACATGCGAGACATTGATCAAGATTCCTGTCACCGCCGTGGATAGGCCGAGAACAAACACCGAGACGCCCAGATACATGAATCCACAAACCGCAATAACGAATGCGATGAATCCGATGGTCACCCCGATCATCGTAATTCGAAACCCAATGTATTGACGGTCATTCAGGATACTTGCCCAATTGATGCTGTTCACCCTTTCGACCTCATTTGCAAGTTGACTGGGGGGCCGGCTTGTTGTCTCTGACCCAATATTACTGGGTAGTGCACATGAGTGCTCCGACCTTGTCCCGGTCAAGCCGAAGGACCGAGAAGAACAAGCGCCAACCAGCCAAAGCCAGGCTCTAGTCGAAACCGACGCGGTCACCACCGATGCGCAAAGCCAAGGTAGAACTGCTGGTCTGGCGTCTGATCGTTCAGTCCGAAATTCGCGCCCACATCCACCTGGAAGCGAGGCGCGATTGCGAAGCTCAACGCCACATCAGCCGATTGCTGCTTGATCGTCCCGGCGGGGTCCCAGTTACGCTGCTCCCAATACTCCACGGCCAGGGTCAGCCGGTCCGAGAGGGCGTGCGCCACGTTCACCAGATTGGTCAGCGCCGTGTGGTGTCCGTCCCCGTCGGTGTCCGCAAGGTAGTCGAGCTCCGGACCCAGCGTGAGTGAAAAGCCGGCCGGTAGCGTGACGCCGACGGGTACCGCTAACCCGCCCTCCCACCGATCGTTCCCCAGTCCAGAGCGCGCGGTAGGTGCTTTCACGAAAGGAATGATCGCCACCGAGGCCTGGTCGGAACTGTAGAGCCGGGTTTTCAGGCGAACGACCAGGTCCCCCTGACCGTGTCGACGCTGGTGGTTGCCATCTGCACGAGTGTGGACCCGCACGTCAGGCGCCCAGGTGGCTTCCAGGTCGGTGGCGCCCCCAAGGCCGTATTTCAGCGTCGGATTGAGTGGATACGACGTATCCGTTTTGTTCGCCCCTTGAGCATCACGAAGGGTGTTCCCAATGTCCGTTTCCAGCTGCCAATGGCCTTCGGGAACGGGGCAGGTGGCATTGGCTTTGGTCGGGCGGTCGGTACACAAAGGGCTGTCGTCGGTGGCCTGTGCGTGCGCGAAGCCAGACAGGGAGAGCGCGACGAAGGCGGCAATGAACGCAGGTGTCTTCACAGTGGTTCCAGATGCGGCTCCTGCCAGCGGGGGCGACGGAGCGGAACCGAAGACAGTAGGGACGACGTCGTAAAAACGGTGGCCGCTATGGCGCCGTACCCGTAAAGTTTTCGCAAGAAATTGCGGCGCTTGTCAGAGTGTCGCTTCCGATTGGCGGCTAGCCGAACCGTCAGCTCTCTTTTTCGACCGCACCCGCCGCCTGCACCAGCGCCCGCTGTTGCGCATCGCCTTTGCGTTCGCTGTAACGGTCGACCAGATAGTCGCTGCGACCTCGAACCATGAGAGTGAACTTCATCAGTTCCTCCATGACATCGACGACGCGGTCATAAAAGGCTGACGGTTTCATGCGTCCGTCTGCCTCGAACTCCTGCCATGCCTTCGCTACCGATGACTGGTTGGGGATGGTGACCATGCGCATCCAGCGGCCGAGCACGCGAAGCGCGTTGACGACATTGAAGCTTTGCGAACCGCCCGAAACCTGCATCACCGCCAGCGTCCGGCCCTGTGTCGGGCGAACGCTGCCGTCTTCGAGTGGCAGCCAGTCGATCTGGTTCTTGAATACGCCCGTGACCGATCCGTGCCGTTCGGGGCTCACCCAGACCTGGCCTTCCGACCAGGTGGACCATTCGCGCAGACGCTGCACCTCGGGATGGCTCGCCGGCACGGCGTCAAGCATGGGCAGCTCGTGCGGGTCGAATATCCTCGTCTCCGCACCCAGATGCCTGAGAATGCGCTCGGCTTCCAGGGCGAGCTTGCGACTGAACGACTGGGGCCGCAGCGACCCGTAGAGAATAAGGATCCGCGGTGCGTGGCCGAGGTCATCCGGATGGCGCAGCTGCGCCCCGTCGGGCGGAGACAGGTGATCCAGATCCAGATGGGGCAGATCGGTGTGCACGGGCCGTGTGTCCTCGGAATGGTTCCGACTATTCTAGTTCCATCTCTCCCAGTTCCATCGAAAGGAAGGAATTCAAACCGAAGGCCCTGTCTCAGGCAACCGACCGATCCCTGCGTTCTGATCGAACGGCAGCTGTCACGGAGGTAACGGAAGCCGTTGCGTATGTTTCCGACTTGAAGGCGGTTGATCGCCGGAGCGGAGTCGATCTACTCCGGTCCGGTCTCAGTGCGTACTCAAAGCCCATGCACTCAGCGAGGGCAGGTCCAGTGGCTTTCCAGCAGGCGCGATATCGTCCGTGTGGACCGCTTTGCGTACCACCCCTTTCTCATCGACCAGCATGAGTGTCGGGTAGACCTTCACGCCTGCGCTGTCGGCCAGTTCGGCCTGATCCGCCACGACGGCCCAGTTGAGCTTGCGGGTGATCGCGAAGTCTCGTGCCGTAGCCGGATCGTCGAACGTAAATGCCACGACCGCCATGTCCGGATGTGCCTGGTGAAAAGCGGAAAGCACGGGGGTTTCAGCGATACATGGACCGCATTGCGCAAAAAAGAAGCTGGCCAGGAAGGGCTTTCCGCGCAGCGCCGCGGTGGAAATCGGCGCGCCGTCCAGCGTCGTCGCGTGGAAGGTCGGGAAGGGGTGGTCCTGAATGGCGAGCGCTTTCGGCTTCGTTTTTGCCGCGGCCTGCCTGGCGATCTTTGCGTCGTTCTCGAGCTTGAACGTCACCCGGTGACCGGTAGCGTCCTTCTCGATATCGAACGGCCGCTTGGCCATGGCGGCCTGAAAGCGTTCGTACGAGATCGGGTTCCCCGTCTCGTCTTCGAAAGAAGTCCGGTAATCGCCCGGGATACCAAGCTGATCGAGGAAGGGCTTAGGCAGCAAGTCCTTTGCGAGATCGGACCGGGTGTCGGCCATGGAGAGGCTGCTCAGACAGCACAGAGCGAAGACACAAAGAAATTTTGCCACGACGGCTTCCAGGGAGCTGCTTCAGGAGCCTTTACGCTACACATGTAGCGCTCAAGTTACAACGGTAGCCTTGAGGCGTCGTTTTATGGCTGGGACGTCGTCACGACCCAGCTCCCATCCTGCGCGCGCGTGAACGAGACGCGGTAGTCGCCCGGATGAAACGGCTGGATATCAGGCGTCACTGGCGCCCCCAGCGTCGTGACGTGGAACCGATCCGTAGCGCTGCTGCTCACGGGAAGGAATCGCAATGTCATGCCGTGAAGGCCAGCCACCGTTTCGATACCGGCATGGACGCGCCACGCCGAGACTGCCATTGCCCATCCCAGGGCGACAGCGAGCAGGGCGGCAATCCAGTGACGAAAGTCAGGCGCGCGGTACGACTGCCCGGGATCGAGGATGGCGGCCATCCTTCTGCGCAAGGCGGGCAGCGGGCCGGCGACGGTCGATCCCATCGCGGTCGGGATCTGCGACTGCCGCAGAGCATCGATCAACGCCTGGCCGTATCCGCGTCGCGTCGCGTCGTCGGTACCGAGCAGAGCGGCCTCGTCGCATAACTCTTCCCGCGCGGCCAGTAAAGCTTGATGCAGAGAGCGCAGTGGCAGGCACCAGGGCATCAGCGCCATGGCACACGATTCGAGCAGAAGGTGCCAATTGTCGCGCCTGTCCGCGTGCGCGCGTTCGTGGCGAACGAGCGCCGCGATCACCGCCGGTGGGTATGCGAGAACCGATGCGGGAACGATCACGGCGGGATCGCGGTAACCGATCAGGAGTGGAGAAGGCACTTCCGCCACCAACACCGCAATATCGTCCTGCACCGACGGTACGGCTGCTCTCCTGAGCGTCCGTGTCCTACGCAGGGCACGGACGAGATGCGCGATGGCCCGCATTCCCCACAGTGACGACGCGATCAGCAGGCCGTTGGCAACCCACAGCAACCAGGTCTGTGCCGGCAGTGCGTCCGGCAGGAGTGCGGTGAGGTAACTCATCGCCTGCGTGCTCAACTGCTCCGCTATGGTTCCTGGAAAGCCGTTCACGATGAGCAGCGCCGCAGGCAGGACCGCCGTCAGCCAGAAGGCTACGGTCGTCAGGCGGTAACGCGTTGCCGCTTGCAAGCCATCCTGGACGCACCTCAACGCCCCGAGCATGCCGGCTCCCGCCAGCAGCGATGCCGAGAAGGCGATCACCGTCGTAATCGGGTTCACGACTTGCGCTTACGCCCGTTGAGCATGCGGTCGAGCTCGGCGAGTTCGTCCGCGTTGAGGATGGCACTACCCGTCAACGCCGAGACAGGCAGACTGCCGGGAACTTCAAGCACGTGACGGAAGAGATGCGACAGCGAATTTCCCAGTACTTCGACCTTGGTCTTCGCCGGGGTGAAGACGGCAAGGCCATGCGCCTCGCTTCGTATGACCAGCTCCTTTGTGCGCATGCGCTCGAGCACGGTGCGCGTCGTCGACACGGCCCACCCGGTACGGGCGGCGAGTTCGTCGTGAAGCTCTCGGGCGCTCAAGGGATTCTTCTCCCACAAGGCTTTGAGGACTTCCAGTTCGCTATCGGAAAGTTGCATGGGCGTTCACACGGGCGGGAAAGCCATGCTACACATGTAGCGTCCAGCCATGCAACCGTGACATCGCGGTGCTGACGCTTGGTAAATGTCCCGTCAGGTTCGGTAGCGCGTCGCAATGATGCCTTCCCGTCCCGCATCCTCCCGCAACTGGGTGAAAGCCTCGGCGAGGGTCTGGAAAGACGACGCATCCTCAAGCGTGGGAATGGTGACCTCTTCCCCAAGATCGAGTCCACGTAGCGCGGCGTCGACGAGCTGTTCCGAGGTAATAAACGAACCCGCCGGAAAGAGGGAGTCGTCGACACCCGCCGCGGCAAAGAACTCCGTTTTTACCGGACCAGGCAGTACGCATTGAAACCGTACGTTCGTTCCTCGGGTTTCCAGATTCAGCGAGCGGGTGAAGTTCAGCACAAACGCCTTCGAACCGCTGTAAGCCGCTCCACCGGCGACGGCGCGAAACGCACTGATCGAGCACATGTTCACGACGGTACCGCTCCCCCGTTTCGTGAATGCCTGCATGGCGGCGAGGGACAGGCGCGCAAGGGCAAGAACGTTGACGTTGATCAGGGTAGCCAGGTCGTCGACCTTCGTGTCGGAGAGCGCACCAAGTTTGCCCATGCCTGCGTTGTTGACGAGGAAATCGACGCTCGCGTCATCGGCGATGACTTGCTCGACACTGCGGCACCCTGTCTCCGTGGAAAGGTCTGCCGTGAGAGTGGTGACTTTGATCCCATGGTCACGGGTGAGCTCAGCGGCAAGCTGCTCGAGGCGGTCCGTGCGGCGTGCGACCAGCACGAGATCGAAGCCGCGCCTGGCGAGTCGGTCGGCATAGGTCAATCCGATACCGGATGACGCGCCCGTTACCAATGCGGTTCGATGTTGACTCATGGTGCGATGCTCTTCGAGGGATTGTCGTGATGCCATTATTCGACAACGGCGGCAGGTGCGCTTGGATGCGTGTGTTACGGCACTTCACCCCACGTGGCGAAAGGCACAGATCAGCTACCCCTACAGACAACCGCAAGTTGATTTGCTACGGTTTGTCCCGTTGCCTGCGTCGATGCTCTCGAAGCCTCGCAGGCAACCATCGCTCAAAGCGGTGAGAAGCGCGGGCCAAGGGTGGTGAGACACCCTCGACCCGCTGACCAATCCAACTGAAAGAGAGTTGAAATGGCTACCCCCGATCATACGGTACTCGCTCGCCCGCCGGATCCCCCCGGCGACAACCCCACCGGTCACCGGGACGTCTGCCGACCTCGCAGACACGGTTGAAGAACCGCGGCAGCGGCCGTTTAACTGAGTTTGTTCTCAGCCGTACCACCCGGCGCGTACTCCGCTGGGCCGCAGAAACGCGCTGACGCCGCCACACACTTCGTCAATCACGCCGCCCCGGCGCCTGGTCTCAGGCAGCCGATGAACCCGCGAATCCGTTTGATCCGCGGCACGCCTTGCTTACGCCCGGCGTGCCGCACCTGGATGCGCGGGGTGGGTTGCTACCAAGGAGAGTTTCATGAATACGTCCCAGCGCCAGTCGATGGACGATGGCCTCAGTTACCACGCGGACCCCGGAGCCACGCCGCATGACCTCATGAACGAAGCAACGGAGTGGCTGCAATACGCGCGCGGGCTGAATGGCTTGCTAGCCGACCTGATCCACGAGTCGGACGCGATGGATTGCCAGCGCGTCGCGCTGGGGATGGAAGCGATCGGCGCATTGATGCGCATGGGCATCCATTGCATGGCGCAGGCACACGTACGGATGTGCTGGGGGCAAGCGGACTGATCGCCTTTCGCGGCGAACCCATCGGAGCGGACTCTCATTACGTTCAATTTGGGAGCGTTCTTCCTAGACGTCACGGCACGCAACCCGGATGCTGAGCAAAAAAGGACCCTGTTCATGGCATCCCGCGCAACCGTTCCGGCATCGTTCTTCGGTATCGTTCTCGGCCTCGTAGGGCTCGGAGGGAACTGGCGGGTTGCCGCGTCTCTCTGGGGACTGCCGGCGATCGTGGGTGAAGCGGTGATGTTCCTTGCGCTCGTCGTGTGGGGAACGCTCATCGTGGCTTACGCGTACAAGTGGTGCTTCGACCGTGCGGCGGCTGTCGAGGAAGCGCGGCATCCGGTGCAATGCTGTTTTATCGGCCTCGCGCCTTCGTCGACCGTGCTGATGGCGCTGGTGATTCACCCGTACGCGTACCACGTTGCTGTCGGCGCGCTGGTTGTCGGCGGGGTAGGGCAGGTGACGTTCTGGCTCTGGCGATTCGGGGCCATGCTGCAGGGCGAACGCGACGTCGTTACGACGACACCCATTATCTATCTTCCGTCCGTGGCCGGAAACTTCATCATCGCTATAGGATGCGGTGTCCTCGGGTTTTCTTCGTGGGGGATCCTGTTCGCCGGCGGGGGCCTGTTGAGCTGGTTCGCGCTGGAATCCATCATCATTTTCCGACTCTTCCATGCGAGCGCACTTGCCGTGCCTCTGCGCCCCACGCTCGGCATTCAGCTCGCGCCTCCCGTCGTCGCCGTGGCCGCCTGGCTTGCGAACACGAAGGGGCCTCCCGATCTCGTCCTGCAGGCGATCTGGGGATATGGTCTGTTGCAGGCGCTTCTATTGATCCGGCTGCTACCGTGGATTCTGAAGCAGGCTTTCGCACCGGCTTACTGGGCCTTCAGCTTCGGCGTCACCGCACTATCCGGCGATGCGCTTCAGATGACAGCGCGTGGACTCACGGGCGCTGTCGCCGACATGGCGCCGGTGTTGTTCGTCATCACCAACGCGGTCATGGCTGTCCTGATGGTGGGAACCGTGGTTCGGCTCGCACAGAACAAACTGATTCCGCGACCCGCACCGGTCGCGCCATTCGGACGTGCACCCTGAGGTGAGCTACCGGCCTGAAGCAACGCGGTGGAAACGTCAGCGAGATGTCCGTCGATCGTCGCTATCGACAGTCATCGCGTTCCTACGCTTTGGGGCGGACACGCTTTTTCGCCAGGGCAGGCGAGGCGGTTGGCTTCATCTCGAAGAAACGAGCTTGCGCGTCGAGATCAGGGTAGTGAGGCGCGTCGAGCATCTTAATGACGTCGGAGCCATGTCCCAGTGCGAGTAACAGCCGCAGGAGATTCTCCGAAGAAACGGGGGACCCTTTCTCCGCAGCTTTGATCGTGCTTTCGGAAACGCCAGCGCGCCTGGCGAGATCGGCCTGTCGCCACGCGAACGCCATCCGCTGCCGCCGAATCCGGATTCCGACCTCACGTGGGAAGTCTTCCGGGGAGGGCGCGGGAGGCCGCTTATTGGCAAGCAATTCCGCCAGTGATTTCATGTACTTATGATAGGTTGGCTGCTTAAGAGGTGTAATCAAACCTCTTAGACGAAATTTATGGCAAATAAAAACCCGCGGAGGGGACCGCGGGTTTGAGAAACATCCGTCATTGCAAAAGGCAGCAGGGGAACTGCCCGGATATGCTGGGACCGGTGCCTCTCGGCAACCTTGGGAATAAATATACTTCGCAGTACATGAATCGTACGTGAGCCAGCACAAGCTGCCCGGCAACCTTTTCTCGAATCCGTAAAAGCCTTGCGCCCCAAGGCCTGTGCGCGGCCAAGTCCGCTGCGCGCTCCCTGGGCGTATCGCCTAGAATGACCTGATTATCGATAAATGAGGAGCATGACGCCCCATGGAATCTGGGACTCTCCGTCGCATCGACACCTGGTACCTCCCCGTCACCGAATTCGCCGCCTTGGCCTTCATCACCCACGGCGCGGTTCCGGAGGCGTCGATCGAGCGCGCGGCGCTGCTGGCCATGATGCTGGCGACGCAGCGCCCGCTGGGTCGCGGCGACCTCTATCGCCTGGTGGACGAGGCGCGCCAACTCTTCGATGGCCAGCCGCTGGCGGACGGCGAGCGCGATCTCCTGGCGCAGCGTGCCGTCCTCGCGGACATGGGATTTGGTGAGGTCGCAGGCTTGCTTGGCGATCAGGGCGTCGCTTTCGCCGATGTCGAGGTCATGGCGGCCGAGGCGTGGCTCGGGGAGGACGGCGAGTTCTCGCACGGGTTTCAGGCGGCCTGTCGTGAAACCTTCATGGAGGTGAGCGTTCGACTCGAAGAAGACCTCGGGGCGGACGACGAGGACGGCGACGTCGAACGACCGATGGCGGGCGATCAGGTCGTCGAAGTGGTCCGTCCCACGTTCCACCTTCGTGGAACGACGGATCAGGTCCGCGCGGTAAGGGCCATCGCGGCATCCTCGAGCGAGCATTACGCGATCACCGCGTTTGCCGGAACCGGCAAGACGCACCTCATGTTCGCCCTCGCGACCAGCGGTCGTCGTTTCACGCACCTCGCGCCGACCCATGCGCACCAGCACGCCTTCAACGAGCGCGTAGGGACGCGTGCGGTCTCCAGCGTGGTGCTTCGCACGCTCGCCAATGACATGGCCACCGCGCACGTCCAGGGCAACAGCATTCGCTGGGTGCGGGCGCCGACGGTGCGCGAAGCCAGTATGCCGCTCGAAGCACGATTGCAGGCCGCAGGCATCGTGTCGATTGCCGGCGATAGTCCGGCCAGGGTGCTTGCGGCGGTCGATCGCATCATCAACCGGTGGTGCTACTCGGATGCGCCTCAGATCGGCCCGGAGCACGTGCGCTTCAACGACGGCCTCTCGGTGGACGAGCGCGCCGCTTACGTGGCGATGGCACGCCGCGTGTGGGAGCTGATGCTGCAACCGCTCGGGAGCAAGACCGAGCGACCGTTCACCGTTCGCGCGTATCACCTGTTCAAATGGCTCGACGTCGAGGGCGCCTCGTTGCCACCGATGGGCACGCTGCTCATCGACGAGGCCCACGACCTGCCCGCGCCGCTGCTCGCCCTCATTCGTCGCTACCCCGATGGTTGCGTGACCATGGGCGATCCCTATCAGAAGTTGAGCGGGGTCATGGCCAACTACGGGTCGGGCAAGGCGTTGACGCTGACCCGGTCGGTACGCGCCGGTGGTCAGGCGGTCGGACTCATCCGGTCGGTGCTCGACATGCACAGTACGGAGCTGGTCGTCGAGTCGCTCGAGGGTTCGCGCGAGCACTACACGCGACGGTATTTCTATCAGTCGACCGACACGCTGCCACTCGCAGGGCTTCGCGTCTATGGGAGCGTGTGGTCCATTCTGGAGGACGCACTAAGGCTGAAGAGCCAGGGCGTGCCGTTCCGGTTGTTGCCCGCCACGGAGAGCGACCTGGCACGTGCCACCGAAGATGCGATCGGCATGCGACGTGGGGACCACGTGACACGGTATTACGGCAACCGGGAGTACACGTCCTGGAGCGCACTGGCAGGGCACCTGGAGAGGATCGGCTACAGCAGGGTCGTGCGGCTTTTCGAACGGGATTTCGGCAGCACGGACATGCAGTCGCTGCTCGGCGCCCAGAAGGACGCGGAAGCGGAAGGACTCACCCTGGGCCTGCTGGAGCATTGCAAGAGCCTGGAGTTCAGCCAGGTGACCTTGTGGCCGTGTTGCTTCGACACGCTGTCGGGAGCGCTCGAGCGACGTCGCGCCGACGAGCGCGTGCGCGCGGTCTATCTCGCAATGAGCCGTGCGACGGACGAACTGTGGTTGCCAGGCGATGCGCTCGACATCCTTGCCGACAGGGTGTCGCGGGGACGCGGCCAGTTCACCTGAATGCGATCAGCCTGCGCTGGTCGCGAACCTCCGCCAGGAACTTCTGCGGGGTGGTACCGGCGATGACGTGAAAGTCCGCGATGAGATGGGCCTGGTCGTAATAGCCCGCATCCACCGCGACGCTCGACCAGTTCGATCCGCCGTTATTCAGCGCGCTGCTTACGGCGCGATCGAACCGTTTCAGCCGGGCGAACGTCTTGGGATTGAGGCCCGTCACCTCCTGAAAGACGCGACGCAGATGACGATCGCTGATTCCCAGTTGCGTTGAGACTTCGCCGACGTTGGCGTGTTCCAGCAGTCCGGCTGCCCGGCGCACAAAGCCATGCCTGGCATCCATCGGCGTCGACGCGACACGCAGGGCGATGGCATCTTCCAGCACGGAGGCAGCGGTGGCGGAATCATGGGTATCGGCCAGCTTCCCGATCAGATCCTCCGCAGCGCTTCTGCTCCAGATCTCCTCGATCGGAATCGTCCGCCCCACCAGCGCGCTCGCCGGCACGCCGAACACGGCCTGGTGAGTCTCATAAGGAACACGGACAAAGGCGGCGCGGTGACCGCGGTAAATCCGCTTTCGATGAACGCGCTGACGTGCACCGAGCGCATGAACGTCCAGTCCGCCGGGAATCGACGGGCCGTAGCGAGCGACCAGATACATATTGGAGCTTGGGCTTGCGACGAGGTCGAGGTAAGTCGCGGATGCCGGGAAGGGCGTGCTCAGCGGGTCGTGATAACGGTGAATCTCTGTGCGCATGGGGTCAGTCTGAAGACAAACCGGGCGGCTAACAAGCCTTGTCCGGTTTATCCAATTCTCCGGAAATCCTGCGAGTACGCTGACCGTTCATTCTTTCGGAAAGGCGGTGTCGTATGAAGGTCCTGGTTACCGGAGCGACGGGTAAGGTGGGTTCACGTCTCGTGAAGCGCCTGATCGAGCATGGCGAGCAGGTGAGGGCGTTGGTGCGCGACGAGAAGCGCGCCCGGGACATGCTGGGCGACCAGGTGGAACTGGTCCAGGGCGATCTGCTCGAGCCTGATTCCTTGCCTGAGGCGGTGGAGGGCGTGGACGCGGTGGTTCATTGCGCCGCGTTTTTTCGTGGCGCGACCGATGAACAGGCGCACGCGACGAACGACCTGGGAACGCGGCATCTGGCGGAGGCGAGCAAGAACGCCTCGGTAGGGCGCTTCGTTTTCACGAGTACGGGCCTGGTGTACGGCCCCAAGGGTGGAGCGCAGACCGGCGAAGAGGATAGCTGTGCGCCGGTAGATGCGTACCCGGTGAGCAAGCTTGCCGCCGAGAAGATGCTGTTGTCGATGGACGGGCTGGATGTCCGGGTGCTTCGTCTTCCCTTCGTTTATGGCGCGGGTGATCCGCACATCAACGAGGTCCTGCCGTTCATGCGTAAGTTCCCCGCCGACATGCGGATGTCGCTCGGGCATCATGACGACATCGCTCAGGCGGTCGTTCGCATGCTTCATGCGAAAGCGCCGAAGCACCGTATCTACAACGTAGTCGACGACGAAGATCCCGATCTGGCGACGTTGTTCAGGGCGGTCGGCGAGCTGCCTCCGGATGGTTCGGACGCTGAGCGAGCCAGGATCTTCAATGTGCGCATGGACGGTCGCCGCATTCGCGAAGATCTGGGCTTCGCACCGGTGTTTCCGCGTCTGCGGGATGCTGTGGAGGCGGGGGCTCTCTAGGCGGCGGGACGGCTCAAAAGTCTTCCACCAAGCCACAATGCTCACGATGGCCGGTTACGGGGTATCCGCGGAGACATGGCTTCGGACATGTCGGACAGCATGGGCGCGTAGGCTCCGCGCGGGAAGAGGATGACAAAGTCGGGATCCGGGCTCATCGCAGCCCGTTGACGCGGCTTTGTCGCCCCGTCCCCGACCATGCCCCATGCCCGCCGATTCCCTCACATACACCCGTTCCCTTCGAGTCAACGAACTGCGCCGCAGCGGCCTGCTGGACCGGCCGGGGAGCGCCCAGTTCGGGCACCTCACCGAACTTGTCCGGAACGTTCTGAGCGTTCCCGTCGCCATCGTGTCCATCGTCGACGAAACCCGCCAGGTGTTCGCTGGCCACTCCGGCCTGCCCGAGCCGTGGGCGTCGATGGGCGAAACCCCGATCACTCATTCGTTCTGCCAGTACGTCGTCGAGCGGGGTGAAGTGTTCGACGTACCGGATGCGCGCGCCGAGCCGCTGGTAAAGAACAACCTCGCCATTCCCGATCTCGGCGTAGAGGCGTACCTTGGCGTGCCGATCCACTCGCTCGACGGTTCGCTGATTGGCGCCCTGGCCGCGATCGACACGAAGCCGCGAGCATGGACGGCGCACGATCGCAGCGTGCTCGAGATGATCGCGATCATCGTCGACAAGGAAATCCGCGTCGGTTCGTCGGAGCGAAAATTCCGTACGCTTTTCGGGGAGATGCGTGAGGGCTTCTACGTCGGTCAGCTCATTCGCTCGGCCGATGGCGCCGCCGTCGACTTCCGTTTCGAAGAGGTCAATCCATCTTTCGGCAGACTCACCGGTCTCGACCCGGCGGCGACGACCGGTGCGATGCTGGGCGATGTCGCGCCGCTGGCCATCGATGAATTGCTTCCGGTGTTCGAGGGCGTATTGAAGGATCGCTCGGCGGTCGTGCATGTCGGTCGTTCGACGCTGGTCGACGGCCGCTGGTTCGAGACCCGTCTGACGCCGCTCGACGGCGACCGGCTGATCGGCTTCTTTACTGACGTCACCGAGCGTCGCAGAAACGAAGAACTGCAGGATGTGCTCAACCATGAGATGAGCCATCGTCTGAAAAATACGCTCATGATGGTTCAGGCGCTGGCCGTGCAGACCTTGCGCGGCGTGACCGAGCGGGACGCGGTCGATGCACTGGAAAAGCGCATTCACGCTCTGAGTTCGGCGCACGACATTCTCTTCCGGGAGAACTGGCACGGCGCGCCCGTGCTCGCCATCGCGCAGTCGTCCTTCGGGCGTTTCTGCCTGGAAAGCCGTGTGGATTTCATCGGCACGGCGTTCGAACTCGGACCGAAAGCCACGCTTTCCCTGTCGCTCCTGCTTCATGAGCTGACGACCAATGCGGTGAAGTACGGCGCTCTTTCGAATGCCGAGGGAAGGATACGACTCAGTTGGTCAACCGACAGCGAACAGTTCTATCTGAAGTGGCAGGAAGTGGGTGGGCCGCTTGTGAGCGAGCCCGAACGCAAGGGCTTCGGCTCCCGTCTGATCAGGATGGGCATGGGGTCGGGCGATGTTCGTACGGAGTACCACCCTAAGGGGTTCGTACTGACGCTCTCCGCACCGCTTTCGCATCTACAGCAGGTATGACCCGATGGGCCAGGCATCTCCCTTGAAACCCGTGGTTCTCATCGTCGAAGACGAACCGTTGCTGCGCCTCATGGCGGAAGAGCTGATCGAGGACGGCGGCTTTGACGTCGTCTCCGTGCCGGATGCCGCGTCGGCCGTGCGGATTCTGGAAACCCGGCTCGACATCCGCATCGTGTTTACCGACATCGATATGCCCGGCGGCATGGACGGCATACGCCTTGCCGCGATGATCCGCGACCGTTGGCCGCCGATCGAGATCGTGGTTACGTCCAGTCATGTCAGCATCGCGAACCACGAGATGCCAGCGCGCGGAGTCTTCCTTTCCAAGCCGTATGACGCGCAGCAACTCGTGGGCCTGCTTCGGAGCATGGCGGAGCGGAGGCCGGATGTGCCGGATCCTGCGCGCCCGAGGTGAGCTGAGCTGAGGTGCATCGACCTGATTCATCTGTTTGGCCGCGGAAGCGCGCCCGGCAACGCCCTGAACGCGAACGGTGACCTCGCCATCGCTTACAGATCGCGTCGGTAGAAGCGCGTGTCCACCGCCATTCGGGGAAACATGGCCGGTAGCCTCCCTGGATCGACCACTGTAAACCCGTGTTTCTCATAGAAACGATGTGCGGCAAGAAAGCGGGCGGTGGTGCCGAGGTAGAGCGATCCAAATCCACGGTTCCTGGCGGTTCGCTCCAGGACGTCCAGCAGCCCTGCGGCCACGGACGGCCTGCTCCCACGCCAGTCGCGATGAACGAACATCTTCCGAAGCGCGCCGGTCCCGCCGCCGATGTCCTTCAGCGCGATAGTCCCTACGATCCGGCCACGTTGTCGGGCGACCCAGAAGTCGCCCTGGCCGGTACGATAGTAGCCGTCGATGTCGGTCAGATCCGGTTGATCGTCCCGGGTGATCGGGAGGCCGAATTCCTCCCTTTGTATGGACACGATGAGATCTGCGATGGCGTCGGTATCGGCGTGGGTCGCCGGGTCGAACGTGAGCATGCTATCTCCATAGGGAATGGCCAGCGTAGCGCTCTAGACGGCCGCCTTCGGGCGGACGGTCAACGACTGACTGATGACAGCGACGGGACCGCGCTCGTCGTATACCGTGCTATGAGTCACCCCGAGCCCTGCCGGTCCGAACGACGCGTGGCTTGCCAGCCCCAGCCAGCCGCTCTCGGGAGAGCGCAGGATGTGCGCGGTCAGATCCACATTGGGAAACGCCACGTCACCGGGCAGCCGCCTCGGACAAAGGCCATTCGCGACGTCGACGACACCGAGCATCCTTGCGAGAGGGCTGGTGGCGGCATCGGCGATCAGCGGAAACCCCGGTCGCACCCAGCTGGTCGCCTGACCGGTATCGACCTTGATCTGACGCGTTTCCACACTTCGTACGAAGCCGCCCGGCCACAGGGATGAGAAGTCCCACGGCGGGGTGTCCGCCAACGGAGGCATAGACGGGAATCCGTCCCCTGCGATCGTTGACGTGTCGGATGTCGCCAGCAGCCATGCGCGCAGCGTGATCGCGATGCGTCCCTGACAGGTGAGGGTGGCCTCGACGAGCTCGATGGTGCGGCCCGGGCGGATCACGTCGACCGATATATCGAACGCGTCCATGGGAAGCACGCCATGGATGTCGTAGGTGGCACGGCTGATGGTCAGAACGTCGGTCCGACGCGACGCATGGTGCGTTTCGATTTCGCGGGCGAGCAGACCCATGACCGGCGCGATGTGCTGCTCGTCGGGATTCCAGCCCCCGCCGACGTGGTCAGTGGGACGATAGCGCCCGGGTGCGATCTGAACGAAGTAGGCGTCGGCAACGGGCGTGCTCATCAAAGCTTTTTTCTGCGCAGGGAAACGGCGAGGTTAGCCGAACTGGCCGATCGACCTCAACGCGCTCGACAACGCAGGTATGTCAACGAGTTTCAGCATCAATCCGGCTGCTCGGCATCGAGCATGGCCTTCAGCGTCAGGGCATTGGGAACGGCCTCTCCGCGTGCCGTGTTGTCAAAAATGCACCACGCGTCGCGTCCGTCGCCGGCTGACAGCCGCATCCTCGTGGCGACGCTGTCGATGAACGTGCGGTCGTAAGCGGAATAGTAGACCTCGGGAGCGCCGTGCAACCGAATGTACAGAAGCTCGGGGTGAAGTATTGGCTCGACACCGGCGACCGGCGAAGGATGGGCCCAGACGATCGATATGTCCGCTTCTCGTAACAACGCATCCGCCTTCGCCGTAAACCAGGAAGCGTGTCGCGGTTCGCACACGACGGGGGTGGATGTGACCGTTCGCAAAACGCGAAAAAACGCTCTGGCCGTTTTTGAATCCAGCGCGAGGCTCGGGGGAAGCTGGATCAGGATGCAGCCGAGCTTGTCCTTCAGTCCCGACACCTCACGCAGAAAGGCGACGAGCGGGGCCTCACAGTTCCGCAGGCGAAGCTCGTGGGTGATCGTTCGAGGCATCTTTACGCTGAAGCGAAAGCCTTCAGGAACGCTTTCCCCCCAGCGAAGGTAGGTCTTCTCCTGGTGCGACCGATAGAAGGACGAGTTGATCTCGACGCAGGAAAACACCCGCGCATAGCGCTCCAGATGAGTGCCCTCGGTGCCGAACGACGAGGCGACCTTCGACGCAAGCGACCAGCCCGCGCAGCCCACTCGCAGGCCGGGCGATTCGGAAGCGTGAATGGTTCGGTTCATGCGGGCAGTCTTGGTCAGACGGCGTGAACGCACGGTGGCCTGACCGGACAACGTCGCATGAGGTCTTCACCGGGCCTCCTGACTCAGTCACGCAATGAACACCGCCGACACGCTCTTTCGTCACGGAGGTGGGGCAACGATTCGTTCTTCTGAGAGGAGAGAACACCATGAGCGACCGCGACAGCGTGCAGCATTCCTCCATCGGCGTCGGTGGGTCCAACAATCCAGCGGCCAACCCCGGCCAGGACAAGCCGGCGAACGAGCCCGCGGACCAGGTCGGTCAGACCCGGCCGGACGATGTGGCGACCGACGGCGCGGATCAGAAGGGACAGCGGGATCCGGACAAGAGCGGTCAGCGATAGGGCAGGGAGGCGCGCTTTTGAATTACTAGCCTCGCGGGTATATCAAATTGGGGTTCGCAAGATTAAAATCATGTTTCGCCGATATGGCAACGACATGTCTTAATCCGCTTTGCAGGGATCCCAGAATTGAGCAACTCCGCTTCGCTGCGCATCGTTCCCCTTGATAGCAAGGCCGATCTGGACCGGTTCATCAAGGTACCGGGCGCGATCCTGGGATCCGATCCCGCATGGATCGCGCCTTTATTTCTTGAACGAAAACTCCACCTCGGTGCAAAAACCAACCCATGGTTCGAGCATGCCCGGTGGAAGGGCTGGATCGCCTATCGCGGTGATCGCCCGGTTGGCAGGATCAGTGCCCAGATAGATTCCCTGCACCTGGAGCGCCACGCCGACGGTGCGGGCTTCTTCGGCATGCTCGACGCCGAGGACAACCCGGAGACCTTCGCCGCGTTGCTCCGGACGGCGGAAGACTGGCTCCGCGGCGAGGGTATCGAACGCATACGCGGGCCGCTCAGCCTGTCGATCAACGACGAGGTGGGCCTTCTCATCGACGGCTTCGATACGTCGCCCTATTTCATGATGGGGCATACGCGGCCGTATTACGGCTCGCACATCGAGCAGGCAGGCTACGCGAAAGCCAAGGACATGTTGGCCTATGTCGTCGCGCCGGACTTTCCCGAGCCTAAAGTGATGAACCGTTTGCTCGGCAAGTCGAAGCAGCGCATCCGCGTGCGCCCGCTCGACCGCAGCCGTTTCGATGAAGAACTGGCCACGCTGCGCGATATCTTCAACGATGCCTGGGCCGATAACTGGGGCTTCGTGCCGTTCACCGAAGCCGAATTCAAAGATCTCGGTCACACCCTGAAGGTCTTGATCGCCTCGGAGCTGATCCAGATCGCCGAGGTGGACGGCGAACCGGCCGCGTTCATCGTCGCCTTGCCCAACGTCAACGAAGTGATCAGGGACTTCGACGGCAAGCTGCTGCCGTTCAACTGGGTCAAGTTGCTGTGGCGGCTCAAGAAGCGCTTCCCGAAGTCGTCGCGCGTGCCGCTCATGGGCGTGCGTCGCAGCTTCCATAACACGCCGCTCGGTCCCGGACTGGCCTTTCTGGTGATCGATGCCGTCCGGCATCATCTGGTGGCGCGTGGCGTCGAGGAGGTCGAATTGTCCTGGATCCTCGAAGACAACGCCGGCATGCGCAACATCATCGAAGCGATCGGCGGTCGTGACTACAAGCGCTATCGCGTCTACGAAAGGCAGCTCTGATGGCGAAGCAATCCTCGCGTGGCACCGTGGCGGTCGTCGGCATCGTCGCGGTCGCCGCGATCGTATGGTGGGTCGGGCACGGCAAAAAAGACGGTGCCTCGGTAGCCGATCAGGCGGTGCCGGTCGTCACGGCCACCGTCCGGCAAGGCGGATTCGTCGTCTATCGCGTGCAGCCGGGAACGGTCACCCCGTTCAACAGCGTGCTGGTGCGGAGCCAGGTGGATGGAGTGCTCACGCGCGTCGCCTTCAGCGGCGGGCAGCAGGTCAGGAAGGGCGATCTGCTGGCCGAGATCGATCCGCGAGCGTCGCAGGCACAGCTCCAGCTCGCGACCGGCGATCTGGGCCGCAGTCAGGCGCAGCTGGCCAATGCGGAAGAAACGCTCAAGCACTATGAGGCGCTCCTCGCGCAGGATTCCATCTCGCGTCAGCGGGTCGCCGATCAGCGCTCGCTGGTACGGCAGTACGCCGCCGAGGTGAAATCCGAGCAGGGCCGTATCGGCAGCGCCAACCTCCAGGTGTCCAACGCGCGGATCGTCTCGCCGATCTCGGGAATGGTGGGCTTGCGGCGCGTCGACCCGGGCAATCTGGTGGGCCCGTCGGATGCTCGTGGCATCGTCACCGTCACGCAGTCGCAGCCCAGCAAGGTCCTCTTCTCCGTACCGGTCAACGTGGTTCCGCGCGTACTCGCGCGCCTGAACGGCGGTGCCTGTATCCCGGTCGATGCCTACGGCGACGGCCCTGACGACAAGCTGGGTACCGGCCATCTTCTCGCGGCGAACAATCAGGTGGACCCCACGACCGGCACGGTGAAGTTCGAAGCCGAGTTCGCCAATGCCGACGGCGCGCTGCTGCCGAACCAGTTCGTGACCGCGAAGCTCCCCGTCGATGTGTTGCCGCAGGCGATCCTGGTGCCATCAGCAGCGATCCAGCAGGGCGCGCAGGGGCCCTTCGTCTACGCGATCAAGGACGACAAGACCGCTGCCGTCGTGCCGGTCAAACTGGGTGCTCAGGACGCTTCCACCACCGTCATCGCCTCCGGTATCGCAGCGGGGGCGAAGGTCGTCGTCGAAGGCGCGGACCGGCTGCGCGCCGGGACGAAAGTGCAGGCCACGGCGGCGGCCGAGCCTGCGCCGTCCCCCGCGGCGGACACGCCTTCCTGTCATCGCGACGAGGCGAGCGCCTCAGCGCGGACGTCGACCGCGCGCTCGTGAACCCGTCCCGTCCGTTTATCCTCCGGCCGGTCGCGACCGCGCTGCTCGCCGTCGCGATCCTGCTGGTCGGCCTGTTCGGGTATCGCTTTCTGCCGCTCTCGGCGCTGCCGGAAGTGGACTTCCCGACCATCGAGGTCGTCACCGCGTATCCGGGGGCCGGACCGCAGGTGGTGGGGGCGACCATCACGGCGCCGCTCGAACGGCAGTTCGGCCAGATGCCAGGGCTGAGCCAGATGTCGTCGACGAGTTCGGCGGGCGCCTCGACGATCACCCTGCGCTTCAATCTCGATCTGCCGCTCGACGTGGCGGAGCAGGAAGTACAGGCTTCGATCAACGCGGTGTTACCGTCACTGCCTGCCGATATCTCGCAGCCGCCGATCTACCGCAAGGTCAATCCGGCCGATGCGCCGGTGATGACGCTGGCGCTGACGTCCCCGACGTTGCCCCTCCGGACGCTGCGCGAACTGGCGGATACCCGCCTCGTGCCCAAGTTGTCTCAGGTGACCGGCGTCGGCCTGGTCAGCCTCGGCGGAGGCCAGCAACCGGCCATCCTGGTGCAGGCCGATCCGGCGAAACTGCGCTCGCGTGGCATGACGCTGGAGGACCTGCGCGGTTCGATTCGCGAGGCCAATTCGAACGTGGCCAAAGGCACCCTCGACGGCGCGGTGCGTTCCTCCAACATCGCCATAGCGGATCCGCTGGACAGCGCGGAAGCCTTCGCGAATCTGACCGTGGGCCATCGCGAAGGCGCGGTGGTTCGCCTGCGCGATGTGGCGAGCGTGAGCGATGGTGCGGAAAACGCACGTCTTGCCGCCTGGTCGGGCGAGCAGCCCGCCATCATCCTGCAGATCCGCAGGCAGCCGGGCGCCAACGTGGTCGAGGTCGTGGATCGCGTCCGGCAGGTGCTGCCGCAACTGCAGGCGACACTGCCCGCGGCCGCCGATGTCACGACACTGGCCGATCGCACGGAGTCGGTGCGTGCCGCCGTGCACGACGTACAGATGGAGCTGGTATTCGCCGTGGTCCTGGTGGTCCTGGTGATCTTCCTGTTCCTCGGCGGTGGCGCCGCGACGCTTATCCCCGGTGTGGTCGTGCCGCTGTCGCTGATCGGCACGTTCGCGGTCATGTACCTGGCCGGCTTCTCGATCAACAACCTGACGCTGATGGCACTGATCGTGGCGACGGGTTTCATGGTGGACGATGCGATCGTCATGATCGAGAACATCGCACGCTATGTCGAAGCGGGCGAAGAGCCATTCGCCGCCGCGCTGAGGGGCTCGCGCCAGATCGCATTCACCGTGGTCTCGCTGACCTTGTCGCTGCTGGCGGTTCTGATCCCGCTGTTGTTCATGGGCGGGGTGGTGGGGCGCCTTTTCCGCGAGTTCGCGGTCACCCTCGCGGTCGCCATTCTGATCTCCGGCGTGGTGTCGCTGACACTGACACCGATGATGTGCGCACGGATGCTCCGGCGCACGCCCGTGCGCGAGGGCAAAGCGTGGCATGCCCGCGTACTCGCGCGTTACGAGGCCGGTCTGAGCTGGGTCCTGGCACGGCAGACCGCGACACTCGTCACGGTCGGCGCGATGGCGCTACTTGCGGTCGCGCTGTATCTCGTCGTGCCGCGCGGTCTGTTTCCCGCCCAGGACAGCGGCGACATCCAGGGCGTCACCATCGCGCCGGCGACCGTATCGTTCGCCGCCATGAGCCAGCGGCAGCAGGCGTTGACGCATGCGATCCTGCGCGATCCGGCCGTGGCCAGCGTCGCATCGTTTGTCGGTGTGGGTGACGGTGCGCCGTCCCTCAACAGCGGGCGGCTGCTCATCCACCTCAAGCCGCTGTCGCACCGCGACCGCGCGCCCGCGGTCATGAAGCGACTCGCGGACGCGGCGTCCGGCGTCGCCGGCATTACGCTCTACATGCAGCCGGTGCCCGACCTGACGATCGACGACCGCCTCAGTCCGGGTCAGTACCAGTTCTCGGTCGAAAACGCGGACTCCACCCAGCTTGCGGCCTGGCTGCCGCGGGTGCTGGAGCCCTTGCGGAACGACCGGCACCTGGCCCATGCCACCAGCGATCAGCAGGTCGACGGTCTCGAGGCTTACGTCCATGTCGATCACGAGCTTGCCAGCCGCTACGGGATCACGTCGGCGGCCGTGGGCGACGCGCTGTATAACAGTTTCGGCCAGCGTCAGGTCGGCACCTTGCTCACCCTCGCCAGCCAGCGTCGCGTCATCCTCGAGGCCTTGCCCGCCGCGGGCGGTACGGCGAGCGCGATGGAGGGTGTCTATCTCTCCGGCCAGGGCGGGGCAGGCGACGCCGGTGCCGACCCTGCGGATCCGGCGGCGTCGCTGATTCCCCTCGCATCCATCGCGAAGGTGACGGAGCGCACCGCGCCGCTGGTGGTCACCCGAATCGACCAGTTGCCCGCGGCTACGGTGTCGTTCAATCTCGCTTCGGGCGTGTCGCTGGACGGTGCGATGGAAGCCGTGGATTCGGCGTGGCATCGACTGAAACCGCCGGCCGGCATGCAGATGCGCTGGCAGGGCGCCGCGCAGGCGTTCGAAGCATCGCGCGGCGGACAGCCGTGGTTGCTGCTGGCCACGCTGCTCAGTGTCTACATCGTGCTCGGCGTACTTTACGAGAGCTACATCCACCCGTTGACGATTCTTTCGACGCTTCCCTCAGCCGGCATCGGTGCCCTGTTGGCACTCATCATCGGCGGCTTCGAGCTCGACGTGATCTCGCTGATCGGCGTGATCCTGCTGATCGGCATCGTGCAGAAGAACGCGATCATGCTGATCGACTTCGCGATCGATGCGCAGCGCGAGCAGGGCTTTCTCCCGCGCGACGCCATCGTGCAGGCGTGTCTCCTTCGTTTCCGTCCGATCATCATGACCACGCTGGCCGCGATGCTGGGCGCGTTGCCGCTGATGCTGGGCGGCGGTATGGGCGCGGAACTGCGTCACCCCCTGGGGGTGGGCATCTTCTGGGGGCTGTTGGTCAGCCAGTTGCTTACGCTGTTCACCACGCCGGTGATCTACCTGGCGTTCGAGCGTGTGCTGCAGCGGAGCGGGCGTCGCTCGTGAGTGAGACGGCATGAATCTGTCGCGTCTCTTCATCAACCGGCCGGTAGCGACCTCGCTGCTCTGCCTCGGGCTGGTGGTCGCTGGGGCGCTTGCCTGGCGGTTGCTGCCGATCGCGTCGCTGCCCGAGGTGAACGTGCCGACCATCAAGGTGTCGGCCGAATTGCCCGGTGCCAGTCCGGCGACGATGGTCTCGGCCGTGGCGACGCCGCTCGAGCGCGCGCTCGGGCGCATCGCCGGGCTCACCGAGATGACCTCCGTCAGTACGACGGGAGGCACCGATGTGCGACTCACCTTCGACCTGTCACGCAACGTCGTCGGGGCGTCGCGAGACGTACAGGCGGCGATCAATGCCGCGCGTGCGGATCTGCCGTCCGATATGCCCGCCGCACCGAGCTATCGCGAGGTCAGTTCCGCCGACGCGCCCGTGCTCGTGCTCGGCCTCACCTCCCGGCATGCGACGCCGAGTCAGATGTATGGCGTCGCGTCGACCACCTTCAGCCAGACGCTGGCGCAGGTGGATGGGGTGGGCGAGGTCGAACTGGTCGGAAGTTCCGTTCCCGCCGTGCGTGTGGCCCTGAATCCGCAGGCGATGAACCAACGGGGTGTCGGCTTCGAGCAGGTGCGCCATGCGGTGTCGGCTGCCGTGTCGAATGCCGCCGGCGGCGCGATCGAGACCGGTGACCGTTACCTGCAGGTCGCTACCAACGGTCAGTTCGACAAGGCCAGCGCGTTTCGCTCCGTCGTCGTGGCGGGACGCGATGGTACGGCCGTGCCGCTCGGTGACATCGCCCGCGTCATCGAGACGGAGCGCGACCCACATCAGGCGGCGCTCGCCAACGGCGAGCCGGCCGTGCTGGCCCTGGTCCGCCACAAGCCCGGCTCCAATACGATCGATGTCATCGACGGGGTGATGAAGCGCCTGCCCGCGCTCCAGGCTTCGCTGCCTGGCGACATGAAGGTGAGCGTCATCGTCGATCGTGCCACCTCGGTCCGCGGCTCGCTGCGCGCGGCCGAACATACCCTCGCGCTGGCCGTCGTGCTGGTCGTCCTGGTCATGCTGGTCTTCCTGCGCGACCTGCGCGCGGCCCTGATCGCCAGCGCCGTGGCGCCGATCTCGCTGCTCGGTGCGATGACCGCGATGTACCTGCTGGGGTACAGCCTCGACATCCTCTCGCTGATGGCACTCACCATCGCGGTGGGCTTTACCGTGGACGACGCGGTCGTCGTCGTCGAAAACATCGCGCGCCATATTGAAGACGGGGTACCGCCGCGCGAGGCGGCGCGTGTGGGTGCCGGGGAGGTCGGCCTCACGGTGGTGAGCATGAGCGCGGTCCTCATCGCGGTATTCATTCCCTTGTTGCTGATGGGCGGCTACGTCGGTCTGTTCGTGCGCGAATTCTCCGTCACGCTCGCCGTCGTGATCGCGATCTCGCTGGTGGTTTCGCTTACTGTCGTACCCATGCTGTGCGCGTTGTGGTTGCAACCGGCAGACGCCCGTCGCGCACCAGGGCGGATGCTGCGCTGGAGCGAACGTGCGTTCAGTCGCCTGCAAGCCGCTTACGACGACAGCCTGGTCTGGGCGCTCCGCCGCGCGCCGCTGACCATGCTCTCCCTGCTGGCCGTGCTTTGCCTGAGCGTTTTCCTCTACATCACCGTGCCGAAGGGGTTTTTTCCACGGCAGGATACCGGTGAGCTCACCGGCGATTTCGATACCGACGCGGATGCCTCCTTTCCGGTGGCGCGCGCCAAGCTGGCGAGCTATCTCGAGGTGGTGCGTGCGGATCCGGCCATAGCGAGTGTCGCGGGTTATGTCGAACACGATTCGGGATCGCTGTTCGCCACGCTGAAGCCGCTTTCGCAGCGCGACGCGACGGCGGACGAAGTGGCCGCGCGTATCAATGCCAGGCTGGCCAGGCTTTCGGGCGGCACGTTTACCGTGACGTCGGTGCAGAACATCCGCACGGGTGGACGTCGCAGCCGCGCTTCCAACGAATACACGATCCAGGCCGACTCGTCGGTGCTGCTGGCGACATGGGTGCCGCGTATCGCGGAGGCCATGGCAAGGTTGCCGGAGCTGTCCAACGTGCACGGCAGTGGGAGCGGGACGGGCGTCGCGACGGCGCTGCACGTCGACCGGGATGCCGCGGCACAGTTCGGTGTCAGCTACGCACGGGTGGACGGCGTGCTGCGAGACGCGTTCGCCGGCCGCCGGGTCACGACGATGTTTTCTCCGTCGAGCCAGACGCCGGTGCTGATGGGGATCGCGCCCGAGCACGCCACGTCTACCGACGTGTTCAACCACATCGAGGTTCCCGCGGCGAACGGTGCCAGCGTGCCGTTGCCCGTGCTCGCCCATGTCCGTCAGCACGACATGCCACTGACGATCGCGCATTTCGCTCAGTCGGTGGCGACGACGATTTCGTTCGACAGGGCGCCTGGCGTCTCCCTCTCTCAGGCAACGCTCGCTATCAGGAAGGCCGTGGATGGGATGGCCGTACCGACGTCCGTCCGCGGCAGCCTGCAAGGGTCGGCGGGTGCGGCTCGTCAGGTGGCGGACAGCGAGCCGGCCCTCATTCTTGGCGCGTTCCTCACCCTGTTCATCGTGCTGGGTATTCTCTATGAGAGCTGCGTACACCCGCTGACGATTCTGTCGACGTTGCCGTCGGCTGCCGTGGGTGCCGTCTTTGCGCTGATGCTCTTCCGGACCGACCTGGACGTCATCGCACTGGTCGGGATCTTCGCGCTGATCGGTATCGTGATGAAGAATGCGATCATGATGGTGGACTTCGCCCTGGCCGCGCAGCGCGGATCGGCGGTGACGCCGGCGGAAGCCATCCAGCTGGCATGCCGGCTGCGCTTTCGCCCCATCCTGATGACGTCTCTCGCCGTCATGGTCGCCGCGGTGCCGCTGGCGGTCGCACGCGGCGACGGTGCCGAGATGCACCGGCCGCTCGGCATCGCGATGGGCGGCGGCCTCGTGGTCAGTCAGCTCTTGACCCTTTACACGACTCCGGTTGTGTACCTTTACCTCGATCGATTCAGCAAGTGGGCAGGCAGATGGATGCAGAAACTCGGCAGGCGCGACGACGCGGGTTGGTCAACCGGCCGCGAGGATCCGCTGCCGTGAGTGTGCGCATGCCTCCGCGTGCATGGCGCGTCGCCCTCGTCACCCTGGGTGTGAGCTTCATCGGCGCCTGCGCTCCGGTGGGACCGGACTATGTGCGCCCTTCCGCGCCGGTACCCGCCGCTTACAAGGAATCGGGCGCGCATGCGTCGTCGGGTGCGCAAGCCGCTATCTCGGCCAGGTGGTGGGAGATTTACGGTGACCCCGCGCTCGATGCGCTGGTGTCGCAAGTCGCGGTGAGCAACCAGTCGCTGGCGGCCGCGGCGGCGCGCGTACGCGAGGCGCAGGCGCTGGTGCAGGTCGCCAGTGGCGCGTCGGTACCGGCGGTCAGTGCGGGAACGCTGAAATCCGGCCGCAAGAACGAGAACGACTTCGGCCTGGGTGTCAGCTGGGAGCTGGATCTGTGGGGACGGATCCGCCGTGACGTCGAAGCCCATCGGGCAGCCGCCGACGCCAGCGCCGACGATCTGGCCGCCGCAACCCTTTCGATGCAGGCGCAGCTGGTGCAAAGCTACTTCGCGCTGCGTCAGGACGATGCGCTCATCGTACTGCTCCAGCAGAGCGCCGAGGCCAGCGATCAGTGGCATCGCATGGTGGGCAACCAGTACGCCCAGGGACAGGCTTCGAGCGCGAACGTCGCCGAGGCGCTGATGCGGGCGAGCACGGCGCAGATGCAACTGGCGGATACCAGGAGTGCGCGGGCCCAGCTCGAGCACGCGATCGCGGTGATGCTCGGCAAGGCGCCGGCGGACTTTGCGATCGCCCCTGCGGCGTTCGATGTGCAGGTGCCGGCGATTCCCGCGGGCGTACCTGCCACGTTGCTCGAACGTCGGCCTGACGTCGCCGCCAGCGAGCGTCGCATGGCGGCGGCCAGCGCGCGCATCGGCGTGGCCAGGGCGGAAGCTTTGCCGACGATCAACCTCGCGGCCGGCATCGGCATCCTCCGCGGTCCCACGGGGACGGCCGATGTGCGCGCACCGTTATTCACGGGTGGCCGGCTGCAGGCGCAGGCCGTCAATGCCAGCGAGGCCTATAACGAGGCTGTCGCCAATTACCGCCAGACGGTGCTCGATGCTTTCCGCGAAGTGGAAGACGGCCTCGTGATCACGAGCACGCTGTCCGGTGCGGCGGAGCTGCAGGACAGGGCCGCCGCGGCGGCCAACGAATCCGACCGGGTCACGCGAAACCAGTACAGGGAAGGTGTCGCCGACTATTCCGCTGTCGTGGAGGCGGCCAATGCTTCCCTCGACGCGGGCCGTGGCGAACTTCAGCTTCGCGTTCGCCGGCTGGACGCCAGCGTCAACCTGATCATGGCACTGGGCGGCGGGTGGTCTTCTCCGTCGCCGCCCGTGCCTGAGCACCGATCACCTTAAACGGGGTAGCGGGCGATCAGCGTTTCGAGGCGTGAACGAATCTCGTTGGCCAGCGGAGCCGGCGTGCGGTAATGACGTCGGCCGGAGAGGGCCTCGGCCACCATTTCGTCATGGCGCGAACCCATCAGGCCATTGATGGCCGCCAGAAACCTCGACATGCGCAAGGCATGCTCGTCGGGACCGAGCGAGCGCAGCGTGTCGTAGTAGGACACCTGCATGCTGACGATCTTGCGCACGGTATGGAATTCGTGGCCCGCGAAGTGCGTGCGCGACACCGCTCTGGCCAGACGCCGCATTTCGGCCCGCTGCAACGCGATCAGCCCGGCTTCGGTATCGATGCGCGTGCGTTCCATGGTCCGCCGCACCATCGTCCAGACGGGCCTGGACAACAGCACGCGTAGCCTCAGCCCGTGACGGACGATGCCGCCGCGCCTGCCGCTGCGGAATGCGTCCTGCAAGTGGCCGAGCACGCGTGTCGTCAGGTCGAAAAGATAGCTGGAGGTGTGGCTTTCGCTGTACAGACGCTGCGCAAAACGGAGATGTTTGTATCGCGCGCGGATGTGCTTGAACTGCAGGCGCTCGTCCGCGCTCAGGCCCTCGTTGCGGAGCAGCTTTCCGACGAGTCCCAGGAGTTCATTCCGCCGCACGCCTTCTTCCCAGAACTGCAGGCACAGCGCGTAGCAGTCGCGCATCGTTCCCTCGGGGCAGCTCAGAACGATGGGGTCGGGCAGGGCGACATGCGCATCGACGATATCGTCGACATCGACGGCGTCGAACAGACGTCGGAGCGCTTCGGCCGGAAAGTTCGGCCATGCGGGGTCACGGCGGCGGCGGATCATGTCTGCGCTTCCTCGGGCTTGTAGAACGAAAGCGTGTGTCGCTTGCGATACGCGCCGATCGTCGGAATCAGCGAGAAGAAGGCCTCCAGGCACTGTCCGCCGAAGTAGGCGATGGCGGCGCCCATGATGCCGAGATAATGCGACAGTCCGACCAGCAACAGGGCGTAAAGAAGAGCGGCCAGCGCCTGGGCGACCAGAGCGGCACGCTGACGGCTGGCGATGTACAGCAGCGATTCGAGCGGGAAGCCGGCCATCGAGACCACCAGGGCGGCGGACATGACCTGGAGCAGGTTGTACGACTCGAGGTACTGCGCTCCGAACACCGTCGAGATCAGCGGCTTGCCGACGACGATGACCAGTAAGGCGACCAGAACACCGACGCCGCCGGCCAGCATGGCCGAGCGCAGCCCAAGCTTCCACGGACGCGTGCTGGCCGGATCCATGCGCATGATTTCCGGATAGAAGCTTTTCTGCATCAGCGACGCCGGTGTGCCGGCGGCGTCGAAGAAGGTCAGCGCGACCTTGAACAAGCCCGCCGCGGTCGGGCCCAGGATGATGCCGACCAGCACGTTGGTACCGGCGTTGCGGGCGGACCAGATCGAGTGCGCGATGTTGGTCGTCCAGACGAAATCCCATGCGCCCTTGATACGGCGGGCGGGACCGAACAGGCCCGGGCGCAGCGCATGATCGATCCGCTGACGGCGGAGTTCGCGGACGGCGAACAGCCACAGCACGCCGTCTCCGACCAGGCTCGAGACATACCAGGTGGCGATGAAGCCCGGAAATCCGAGATGGCCAAAGTACGCGATGACACTGCCAGCCGCGCGCAGCAGCGGGGTAATGGCTTGCTGAACAGCGATCAGGTCGAAGCGATCGATCGAACGCAGGATGCCGGTCGGCGTCGCCGCGGTCATCGTCGGAATCAGGGTGCAATAGGCCAGTGCCCACCAGAAGTCCGCGGGCGAGATGCCGACGGCGTGGCCGAGCAGGGGGAGCAGCACCATGCCGCCGACCAGGGCGACCGCGCCGCTCGCCAGATCCAGTCCGAAGGATAGTCCCGTGACATCGCGAAAGCGCGCCACGTCCTGATGGGCCAGCGCGGGTGTGCCGAACTGCACGACGAATTGCCAGGTCTGGAACTTGACGAAATCACTGACGCTCTTCGCGTAGGCCTGAACGACCACCAGCGTGCCGAACAGCTCCGGCGTCATGCCACGTCCCGCGCACGCGAGCGACAACAGTCCGAGCAACGCACTGGCGACGTTGCTGGATGCCAGATAGGACGCGTTGCGCACGATGGCGCGGAAAGCGCCATCGGAGAACCAGTGCTTCATGCTTTGGCGCCAGTCCAGCTGGCGAACGCGGCACAGATGGCGTCGATCTGCCCGGGTGTGTGAGCGGCGCTGACGCTGCAGCGCAGGAGCGATTCGCCCCCGGGCGTGGCCGGTGGAACCATGAGATTCACATAGACACCGTGTTTGAGCAGATGGTCCCAGAAGCGCAGCGCCTCGAGCTTGTCGCCGACAAGGACGGCGACGACGGCGTTCGCCGGAGCGCCGAGCCGGAAGCCAAGCGCGCCCAGGCCCGCGTGCAGACGCTCCGCATTGTTCTGCAGGCGCAGTCGCAGGTCGTCGGCGGCCGCGAGCGTGCGCAGCGCCTGCCGGGTGGCGGCGATGGTCGCGGGCGGCAGTGACGCGGTGAAAACGTAAGGCCGGCTCGCGTAGCGCAGCACGTCCAGATTCGGCGAGTCGCTGACGCAGAAGCCGCCGGTGTTTCCGAGGCTCTTGCTGAAGGTGCCGACGACGTAGTCGACGTCGGCAAGCACACCCTGCTCGTCGGCCAGGCCGCGCCCCTTGCTGCCGAGCACGCCCATGGAGTGGGCTTCGTCCACCATCAGCGTGGCACCGAACTCCTGCTTCACGCGGGCGAAATCGCGCAACGGCGCGCGGTCGCCGAGCATGCTGTAGACGCCTTCGACGACGATCAGCGCATTGGCCGCGTCGTCGCCAAGACGGCGCATGCGCTTGGCCAGATCGGCAGCGTCGTTGTGGCGAAAACGAATGACGTTGGCGCCGCTCAGCCGGCAGCCATCGTAGATGCTGGCGTGGCTGTCGGCGTCGATCATGACGACGTCGCCGGTGCCCACCAGCGCGGAGATCATGCCGAGGTTGGCCTGGTAGCCGGTGGAGAAGACGATGGCGTCGCGTTTGCCGTAGAACGCCGCCAGATCCACTTCCAGCTCGCGATGTCCCGCGTAGCTGCCGTTGGCCATGCGCGAGCCCGTGGTGCCCGTGCCGGCCGCCTCGAGCGCGTCGCGCGCCGCGGCGATCGTGCCGGGATCGAACGTCAGGCCGAGGTAGTTGTTCGTGCCCGCCAGGATCGTGCGGCGGCCGTGGATCAGGCCTTCCGTGGGCGAGAGGATGCGGTCGATCTGCACGCCGAACGGATCGATCCCCAGGGTGGCGAGCTCCTGCCGGACGGCTTGTACCGCCTGAAGCCTGGGATTCTCTCTCATGCGTTTGCGCTCAGCGTCGTTTCGATCTGCGCCGCGAGGTCGCCGACGGTCTTGATTTCGGCGAGCGCGTTGATGGGGATCGAGATGTCGAATTCGTCTTCAACCGCCAGCACGAGGTCCATGACCCGCAGTGAATCGAGGGCCAGTTCGCCGGTGAGCTCCGTGTTCTCGCCGATATCCGCGACGCGCCCCTCGGCGAGTGGCTCAAGGATGTCGACAAGCTTTGCAACGATGTCTTGATGGTTCATCAGGGTATTCCGTTCAGTGCGTCACGGTGTTGCCGAGCGTGGCGGCAAGACCACGTTCAAACCCGATCTCGGGCGTCCAACCGGTGGCGCGGGTAAAGGCGCGGCCGTCGCATACCCAGTCGGCATGCGTCAGCTCGCGGACCTTGCCGGGGGTCAGCATGGGGGCGTAACCGAACACGCGCGCCGCGGTGCGGTTCGCTCCGGCGATCGCGCGTAATAACGGCGTGGGGATGAGGAGGCGACGGATCGGCGCGTTGTCACGCAGGACGCGTGACGCCGCGCTCAGGACGGTGTCCCAGTCGTAGCCGCCCGCGTGACCGTCGTCGAGTTCGAAAGTCTGCCCCGACTGTGTGTCCGAGCGCAGCCAGGCCACGATAGCCGAGGCGAGATCGCTCACATGGATCAGGGAAAAGCGACCGTCGCCGCTGCCGGGTATCGGCGCGATGCCGCGCGCCATGCTCTGGAAGAGCGGAAGCATCTCGCGATCGCCTGGCCCGTAGACCGCCGGCGGCCGCAGCGCGGCCCACACGAGGTCGCCGGCATGGGCTGCCAGGGCGCGTTCACCGAGCCACTTGCTGCGTGAGTAGTCGGACAGCTGCGGCTCGCGGGCCGCCAGCGACGACACCAGCAGGAACCGGTGGCAATGGCTTTCTTCCCGCGCCGCACGCACGATGTCGATGACACCGGCTTCATTGACCACGTCGAAATCGGCGGCGCGCGCGCCGCGCACGTTGCCGGCGCAGTGCACGACCGCGTCCGCGCCTTGCACGAGGGCGGCGAGGGCATCGCGATCGTTGAGGTCGCCGGCGATCCACTTCACGCCGGGCGCGTTCTCCAGAACTCGCCCGGGACGAGGGCGATATAGCGCCCGCACGCGGTACCCGGCGGCCACCAGCCGTTCGCGCAGCGCAGTGCCAATGAAACCCGTCGCCCCCGTCAATGCAATGACGGGATGCCCTGAGTCGGCGAGGTCGTTCATCGCTACGCCGCGGCTCCGGTCGCTTCCCGCATCGACTGACGCTCTAGGTATCCGGCACGCGTCGCCGAGCGTGACAGCTTCCCGGAAGAGGTGCGCGGCAGTGTATGGCGGGGCACCAGCTCGATGATGCAGGCGATGCCGAGTTCTTCGAGCACGTCACGCCGCACGCGCCGCACCAGGGCCGCGCGGACATCGGGATCCAGCGAATTGCACTGTACGACCACCGCGGCGATTTCCGCGCCCCCGGGGCCGGGAATGCCGAACGCCGACGCATCCTGCGAGCGCAGTTCCGGTTGGCGTTCGACGATGCGTTCGATGTCCTGAGGCAGGATGTTGCGCCCGTTGACGATGATCATGTCCTTGTGCCGGCCGGTGATCACCACTTCGCCATCGACCACGTAACCGATGTCGCCGGTGTCGAGCCAGCCGTCATCACCCATCACCTGCGCGTTGAGTTCCGGCTGGCGGAAGTAACCCGACATCAGGCTGGGACCGCGCACGAGGATCCGGCCGACGTGGCGTTCCGGCAGGCGACGGCCGGCGTTGTCGCGCACGTCGAGGTCATGGCCGGGCAACGGTCCGCCGCATCGGACGAAACCGCTGCCGGTGCCTTCGGCGACCGGCGTGGCGCGCAGGTTCTCCGCGAGGTCCACGGGATCGAGCCACTCGACCACGATGCCGGTGTCCAGCGGTGCGAAACTGACGGCAAGCGATGCTTCGGCCATGCCATAGGAGGGCACGAACGCCTTCGCGTCGAAGCCGGCGGGTGCCAGCATCTCGGCGAAGCGCGCCGGTACTTCCGGAAGGATGGGCTCCGCGCCGATACCCGCGGCACGCCAGTGCGACAGATCGTATGACTCGATATCCGACGGGCGGACGCGTCGTGCGCACATTTCGTAACCGAACGGCGGACTGTAGGAGATGGTGGCCTTCGATTCGGTCATCAGCTCGAGCCAGCGACGGGGACGCATCGCGAACTCACGCGTGTCCAGGTAATCGATCGAGCGCTGGCTCGCCACGACGGTCAGCAGGCAGCCGACCAGACCCATGTCGTGATAGAACGGCAGCCACGATGCGAAGCGGTCGCTGTCGCGCAGGTCGAGGCCGTCGTTGATCGATCCGCGGGCGTTGGCAAGCAGCGCTTCCTGGGTGATCACGGCGGCTTTCGGGGTGCCGGTGCTGCCTGAGGTGAACTGCAGATAGGCCACTTCATGCGGGCCGATGGGCTTCAGTTCGACGTCATGGCGGGGCAGGGCGTCGAATGCCTGCGGCTCGCCCCACATGACGATGCCCAGGCCACTCACGGCTTCCCCGAGGAAACCCTGGAACGCGGGCGAGGCGACGGCGATCACCGCCTCGCAGGCCTGCAACATGCCGCGCAGCTTGTGCACGTAAGCGTCGTGTCCGCCCAGGTTCACCGAGGAAGGCAGCGCGACAGGCACGAGGCCCGCGTACTGGCAGGCGAAGAAGAAACGCAGGAAATCCGGCGTCGTCTCCGCGACGATCGCCAGGCATGCGCCGCGTTCGAGGCCGAGGCTGGCCAGCTTCTTCGCGAGGTCGCGCGCCTGCGCTCGCAAGGTTCGATAAGGCAGCGCGGTGTCGAGCTTGCCGCCAGCGTAGAAATTTGCACCTGTTACGCCGCATGCCGCGTAGTCGAGCGCCTCGGCCAGACTGGCAAAGTCGCCGCGTCGCATGGGCACCGTATTCGTGGTCGGCGTCGCCAGGCCGGCCTGCATCGCAATGTTTCCGTCTGCGCTCATAGTCTTAGTCGCGTCTCAACAAGTCCCATGCCACCGGGGCCAACCCCCAGTGTTACTGGTCTGTTACTGGGTTATTGCCGTGCTTTTACTGTACCCAAGGGTACCATAATCCCAGGATTTGTTAAGAAAAACCTCAAGCCGGCGTAAGATTGCGCTAGGCCGCCCATCAGGCGGCGCTCAGGCGCCATGAGCCGGCAGGCCGTCGATGGCCGCCATGGCCGCCGCGAACACCTCGGCGTATGGGGCACGGGTGTCCAGATCGAAGAGGCGGGCGCCGTTGAAGCGCAGCCGTGACATCACGGCGATCTTGTCGTTCAGCTCTTCCGGGCCGTGGTCCGGTTTGCGCGCATGTGCCGTGGCGAAGTCGATATCGAGCTTGATGACGAGCGAAGGGCGATACGTCGCCATGCGTTCGTACAAGCGCTGCTCGCGCACGGCAAGCTTGCGCACGAGCCAGTGTTCGCTGCGCGCGAGGCCCAGGCCGGGACCGTCATAACGAAAGCCCGCAATCTCAGCCTGGGGATAGCGGTCCGTGATGATCAGTGTGCCGCGCTCCGCGAGCCGGCATACCCGGCGCAGGTGAGCGGCACGCCAGACGGATAACCCGTACATGACGAGCGACCCGAGCACGCCGGGCACCTTGTTACGCATGTCCTGAGCGCTGGCGGCTTTGGCCGCCAGACGCCTTTCCAGTCGGGGGCCGATCAGCGGCAGGCGCTTGATCTTGTCGCCGGTTTCGCCGGATATCAGCCCGAGGTACCGGCGCTGCACGCTGCGCGTCTGCTTCAGCGTCCTGACGATATCGTGGGTCAGCGTCGATTTGCCGGTCCCGTCGCATCCCACGACGGCGATGAGCCGCGCGATCGGCGGCCGGAGGGTTTCAGTCGTCGTCATGTCGACAGCAACGGTAGCGCCGTGCTCACGGCGCGCAACGAACGGTCGAGAATGGCACCCTGATCGTCACGGCCATCGAGGTCGAGGATCCGCGCCCCGTTGAACCGGAGCGTCGGCAAGGTAGCGACCTTCTGGCGAAGCGATGCCATCTTGTGGTCGGGTTTGCGCGCATGCGCCGTCTCGGCATCGACGTTGAGACGGATGACGAGCGCTGGCACGCTCGACGCCATCCATTGGTAGAGGCGTTGCTCGCTCGCACGGAGACGGCGGATCCACCAGTTGCCTCCTTCGGTCTTCGCCAGCTGCGGGCCGTCGCAGTAGAAGCCGGGAATTTCCGCCTGCGGGTAACGATCCGTGACCACCAGGACGCCGCGCCGGCACATGGCGAGCATGCGGCGGAACTTGTGCGCGCGCCAACGCGACAGCATGTAGATCACCAATGCCGCGACGTTGCCGGGCGGCATCGACGGTTTGTCGTGCACCTGGTCGGATTTGCGCAGCAGATACGCGTTGAAGCGTGGCCCGATCAGGGGCAGCGTGCGGATCCACTCGGCGATCCGGCCGGACGACTGACCGAGGTACAGGGCCTCCGTGGGGCGTTGTTCGCGCAGGTGGGCGACGAGTTTCGCCGCCAGGGTGGACTTGCCGGAGCCATCGCAACCGGTAAGCGCGATCACCCCCACCGTCGGGTGGAAGTCATCGGAATCAGAGAGGAGAGGCACACCAGATAGCCGGTAGCGCAGGATGAATACAATTTTATTACATGGCATATTCTTGCGTCTACGGTCGTCTGACCGCGCGCATCAGCGAGATTTAATGAACCATTTTTTCAGTCCGGTAGCGGTATCCGGGGCAAAGGACGGCGCCATGGCGCCACTGATCGCGGTCATCGGCTGCGACGGTTCCGGCAAGTCGACGGTCAGCGAACATATCCTCGCCTGGATAGGACGTTACGGTCCCGCGGCCAGCGTTCACCTCGGCAAGCAGGCCGGCAACGTCGGCCGCGCGGTAGCGCAGTGGCCCCTGGTGGGAGGCGCGCTCGGTCGGGTGATCCGGCGCAAGTCCGATGACGTGAACAACCGGATGAAGGAGGCGAAGCAGCCCAGCCTGCTGCCCGCTCTGGTCATCAGCGCCTTCACGCTGCGCCGCCGGCGCCGCTTCCGGCGCATGCTCGCCCTCAGGCGCCGCGGGCTGATCGTGGTCACCGATCGCTTCCCGCAGCTGGAAATTCCCGGCGCGTACGACGGCCCGGGATTTCCCGCCGTCGAAGGGGGCTCGCGTTTCGTGCTCGGTCTGGCTCGGCGCGAGTACGCCATGTTCGAATGGATGGCCAGCCACCGACCCGATATCGTTCTCCGGCTGAATGTCGACCTGGACATCGCGTGCGCACGGAAGCCGGACCATCGGCGCGAAGCGTTGGCGCGGAAGATCGCCGTGACACCGCAGCTCGCATTCAGTGGTGCGACGGTGATCGACATCGACGCCAACCAGCCGCTCGAGCGAGTTCTTGACGATGCGAAAGCAGCCGTCGCACGGGTCATGGCTGAGCGCGGGTATACCGCGCGCGCATGAGGCGCCACGTGCGCCGTGACGATCGGCTTACTCGCTGCCCGCCGCGACCGGCTCGGCCAGCGCATCCCTGGTGAGCCAGACACCCGCATCGTCTTCGATCCGTAGCCGGATCGGGACGGCGCGGGTTTCGCGGATCACACGCGCCCTGGCAATCGCGAACTGAAGCGATTCCTCGCGAGTGGGAAACCCGCCGAGATGCTGGCGGTCCTGGAAAACCGCAAAGGCCTCGGCGCCAGCGTTTCCCTGGGGCAAATAAAAGGTGATCGTGTCACCGAGGTCGCGAGCTTCCATCGTGTTCGTTCCGTTATTTCAGCCGGTCATCGTGGGCAAGGCATCATGGAGTAAGCACGACCTTCCGACAATCTTCCTCCTTCTTGTCGAAGATTTCGTAGCCGCGGGCCGCGTCGGCCAGCTTCATGCGGTGGGAAATAATGATGTCGGGCTGAAGCTTGCCGTCTTCGATGAATTCGAGCAGTTCCGGCAGGTACTTCTGGACGTGCGTCTGACCCATTGCAAGCGTGAGTCCCTTGTCGAAGGCGTCGCCGATCAGGAAGGCATGGATGAATCCGGCATAGACACCCGGAATGCTTACCACGCCGCCACGCCGCGTAGCGGTGATGCACTGGCGGAGCACCTCGCCCGAACTCGTTTCGATCTTCAGTGTGCTCAGCACCGTCTCCGTCGTGCTGCCTTTCGCTTCGAAACCGACGGCATCGATAGATGCGTCGACACCATGCCCCGCCGTCTGCTCGAGGATGAACTCGGACGGATCGAGTGCACCGAAATCGACGGGGATCACGTCGAACGCCGAGACGGCGAAATCCAGCCGGTACTTTTCGGAGTCGACCATAAAGATGCGCTCCGCGCCCAGCATGCGCGCGCAGGCGGCGGCCATCAGGCCTACCGGGCCCGCGCCAAAAATGGCCACGGTCGAACCGCGCTCGATCTTTGCGTTGAGTACGGCCTGATAGCCGGTGGGAAGGATGTCGGAGAGAAAGAGCACACGCTCATCCGACAGGCTGCCGGGGATCTTGAAAGGCCCGACGTTGGCTTTCGGGACACGAACGAATTCCGCCTGACCACCGGGTACGCCGCCGTAGAGGTGCGAATAGCCGAAGAGGGCAGCGGGCGGTGTCATCTTCGCTCTCTTTCTGAGGGACGCACCCTGATCGGGGTTCGTCGTCTCGCAGGCGGCGAACAGGTCGTTCTCGCAGAAGAAACACTTTCCGCAGGCGATGACGAAGGGGATGACCACGCGGTCGCCGACAGCGACGTTGGTGACATCGGCGCCGACTTCTTCGACGACTCCCATGAATTCGTGCCCGAAGATATCGCCGTGCTTCGTTTCAGGGATCTTGCCGTGGTAGAGGTGCAGGTCCGAGCCGCAGATGGCGGTGGCTGTGACTCGGAGAACGACATCGTCGGCGGCCAGGATCGTCGGGTCGGGCATCGTTTCGACGCGTACGTCCTTGGAGCCGTGGTAGGTAAGAGCCTTCATGCTGTTTCTCCCGTCAAAGCCCGATCCTCTTCCTGCCGTGTTGAAGGGGAGGTGTTGGTCGCAAGCGGTTTCGCAGCCGCCACATCGACAAATGCCCATGGCCGACGCTCGGCCAGCCGCACGCGAAGCACTCCTTCACGCCGCGTTACGGTCGCTGTTACACCCGGCGTTGCACGGTCAGGAAATCATTGTCTCCGCGGCAGGTGCGTGGCGATGAATCCCATGGCTGAGAGGGTGTAACGATGGCTTATCGAAATCAAAAGGCGCTGAATTTCGTCGTCGCCGGCTTGCTCTTGCTGCCGCTGGGGGCGCTTGCCCAGACAAAGGCCGACGAATCCGCTCAGGTCAAGACGCAGACGGTGGCAGGTCATCCTCAGAAGGTCGTCGAAACACCGAAGACGAAGCGGGCTGAGGCGGCGCAGGAACTGACCGATCCGGTAAATACAAAAAAAGGCTCAGGCGATCCGCGTCGCCGGGACGCTTTTGGCACACCGGTGCCCGAGCCGCTAAAGGGCCAGGGTACGAACGTGAGCTCGGACGCTGTGCGGGCGGCGGACAAGAAAAAGTAACGTACCTACGCCGCGACAGCGCAGGTGACGTCCATCCTGTAACCTGTTCGACGTGAGGTCAGCCATCGACGCTGCGGGAAGGCGCGTATGAACTGCTCCGACGCGTCGTCTCCCGTCATCGGGTAGTTGGTATCTCCGGTCCAGTGAACCAGTACGATGTCCGCCGTGGTCGCCAGCCGCGACATGCGCTGCGTCATGACGGCGAGTTCTTCGCTGCTGAGGTAGTACAGCACTTCCGAGATGACCAGCGCATCCGCGTCGGCTTGCGTCGCCCATTCCCCCTGCGGAAGCTGCGCCTGCTCGAACGCGATGTGCGGCAGACCTGCGCACCGTTTCCGTGCGGCGGTTATGGCGACATCCGATGTATCTACACCGGTGAGACGCTCGGCGCGCGCTCCAAGAAGAGCGCTCAGTTCGCCGATGGACGAACCCAGTTCGATGATGTGCTCATACCGGTCGCGCGGTAACGCGGCGAGGGTCTCGGCGTACTTCCGGCGTTCGTACTCGCTCGTTCTGAAGTGCCACGGGTCGATGTCCTGCCGGTACAGCGTGTTGAAGTAGTCGGCGTCGAATGTCACCTCGTCGGCCATACCAGTGTCTCCGTCGGGTGATCGAACATGGCGAGGAAGCTCGCTTCGAGCTCGAAAGCGTGTTCGGCATCTGTGATGACGCCGCCGTGCTGTGAGCGGTGGGCCGCGATCGCCCGTCGCTTCGCGACGAGTGCTGTCGTTATGTCGACACGGTATCCGGTCGCCGCTTGTGTCGGCAGGCCGGTCTCGTCCGCCAGCCATGTCCAGACCGGATATTCCATGACGGCGACACCTTCCGGCCAGTCGATGTCGTTCACGATCGAGCTTGCGGCGCGGTGGTCGCCGTGCGGGTCCGTCCGTGCGGTGACGCACACCAGGGCGGGTGACGGCACACAGGCCCGCAGCGCGTTCATCGCCGCCTCGCGCGTCGTCGCAGACAGCGCATCGAGGCGCGCGTCCCCAAGGGCAAGAAATCGCGCACTAGTCGGAGGGATGCCGAGCGCGAAGAGCGCATCGGTCGCTTCCGCTCGCCGCCATCGCGCCAGCGTCTCCGGTGGAAAGGAAGGCGAGCCGACGTGTGAGCCCTCACCATCGGTCAGGAACACGACGGTAACCGGGGTGCCCATGGACTGCGCCGAAGCGAGCAGCCCGCCCATGCCCAGACTCTCATCGTCCGGATGGGGCGCGATGACGACCAGCGCGCGCCCGGCGAGCAGGTGCTCCGGCGACGTGAGAGGCAGCCGCCTGAGCGATGCGATGTATTCGCCGTCACCGTCCGTCACGACGGCCACCTGTCCAGCGCGGCTCCCTGGTACGCGGCGGCGCTGGCCCCGGCGGCATCGCGTATGGCGTCGGGCACCGGCTGTTTCAGATACGTCGCGAGGTCCCGGCAAATGCGCTCGACAGGGTGGTCCTGGTGCAAGGCGCGGAGCCCGATCGACCGCTGAGCCAGCTGGATGACGTCCGTGGCCACCTCTTCGACGACCAGACGGGCCATGCCCACGTACGAAACGACATCGGCAGGCGTCGCCGCCGGATCGTCGGCCATGCGTGCGGCGGCCTGAGTCCACAAACGCCCCGTCTCCACACGCATGACGGCTTCGGCGAGCCGTGCTCTCTGATGCGGGTCCGCGTCACGTCTCGCATCGACGAGATTCTGCTTCATGAGGTCCGCCAGCGCACCGGCGGCACCCAGCTGCGCGGCGACGAAGCGCCACGCGCCCCCTGAAAAAACAGGCTGCCGATGATAATCCTGATCGGCACCGAAGACCTGTCCCGGCTCGACGACAACGCCATCGAGCTTCACGGTACCTGTCGCGGTCGCGCGCATGCCGTGGACACGCCATCCGGACAGATCGACGACGGCACGACCCACGTCGCACCAGATCATCAACAGCTTTCCGTCCTCCGTCGTGGCGGTGAGCAGAGGCCGCTGGATGATGCCGGCGCCCGATGCGTAGATCTTGCTGCCTGAAAGGCGGAAGTGCTCCCCGTCCGCGAGCAGACGCAAGGGAGCCTCCGGCGCGGGTGCATTCCACACGCCGGTCAGACCGCCGTCGCGTACGTAGCGCATCAGCCGCTGTCGTTGCGCCGTGGAGCCGTGGTGCCACAGGAGCGCGAACGCGTTGACGTGTCCTTCGAACAGGCGGGCCAGGGAAAGGTGAGCGGCGCCCAGCCGTGTCAGCACGTGGTAGAGCGTCATGCTGGCCTGGCGGTCGATGCCCAGGCCGGCGCCGCCCTCGTCGACAGGGAGCACGGCGCCGAGCAGGCCGATAGCCCTGAGTCGGGCGAGGGCCTCGGTTGGAAAGGCCCCCGGGACATCGTCCATCCGTGCCAGGAGCGACAGATCGTCCATGCAGGCGTTCAGGGCGCCGAGGAGCCTCTCCCGCGCATTCTGCCCATCGGCGTGCAGCGCGTGCACCGTCATGCGGGGATCTCCTTCCGGGTCACGCTAAGCCGTGTCGCGAGCCATGCCTTCGCCTTAGTTATCTCACGGGGCAGATCGCCGGGTGACAAAGGCACGCGCGCCAGGGAAGGGGAGCACCGTTCCAGCCACTGCCACGTGTCCCCGAAATGCAGGGACGGCGCGCCTGAGATCTGATGGGCGGGCAGGCCGAGCGAGTGTGCAAGAGCGGCGTCCGGTACGCCTGGCATGAACGTCCGTCGTGCGCGAGCCCGCTGCGTCGCGCGATAGACGTGCGTCGAGCAGGCCTCGATCATGGCGTCGCAAGGGAGGTCGTGCTGTCGCGACCTGTCGCTGAGCGTATCCGCCATGCCGCCGCTTGCCCGACCGGTCAGTCGGGACGACGTTTCGACCCGCGGCGAGGGGGCATGTCGGACCGACAGATCCCGGGCAAGGCAGGCGTCCACGAGAGCCCGGTCCTCACCGTACGGCGGCGCGGGTAGTGCGCGCAGTTCGCGAAGGGCGTCGGCGCGAAAGGCAAGATTGGCACCGGAGCATCGTCGATGCCGCGGCCAGGGATTGTGGGGGACAGGATCGCAAAGCGCGTCGATTTCATCGAGCAGACTCGTGTATTCCGCCTCGATCCGATGCCGCGACCGCAAAGACTCCGGCCAGACCGCGGCGGTCTCATCGACCGTGATCTCGCCGGCGACAGCATCCGCACCGCCGTCGATCATCGCCTGGATCTGGACCATCCATTCGCGAGGCACCCGGCTATCCGCGTCGGTGGTCAGGATGGTGCCGCCGCGCCGCTCACTCAGTGCCGTCAGTGCGAGCGAGAGTGCCGCCGCGCGCGCGCCGCCAGCGTGATTCAGGGCTGGGTCGAGGGCCACCTCGATGAGTCTGAGGGGCAGGCGTGTGCTGCCCCAGCAGGCGGACGCAGTTTCCCAGCTGGTGTCCGAACAGCCATTGAAAACGAGGATGACGGCGAGAAGCTGGATGCCGCGGCGATCCATACGGGCGAGCGCGTCAAGGCATCCAGCGATATTTTCAGCCTCATTACGTACCGGGATAGCCACGACGACGGGCGGCGTGTCGGTTTCCATCGACGGCCCGGTCCACCGGTTGGTCCGCAATGTGGTGAATCCTGTCATTCGTCAATCCCCTGCGCAGTAGACGAGAAGAGCCCAACAGGCGTGAATGGTCCGCATCGGAACGGTGGTACCTTCAGAATCGCGGATGCCGGCCGATAAACGGGGACTTGAGGAACACGGAAACGATGGACAGCCAATTGACCTGCGGGGCCTGCCGCGACAGCGATTCACTTGCCGCCGGGATTACGATGGCGTTTCAGCCCATCGTGGACGTCGCCGCACGTACCGTCTTCGCGCACGAAGCACTGGTACGTGGCATCCATGGCGAGGGAGCCGCTGAAGTACTCAGCGGCATCGACGAATCGAATCGTTACGGTTTCGATCAGGCGTGCCGGGTGCGCGCGCTGGAATGTGCTAAGGATGCCGCGCTTCCCGCGCTGGTCTCCATCAATTTCCTGCCCAACGCCGTCTACAATCCGGAGCATTGCCTCCGGGCGACCCTGGCGGCCGCGGAACGGGTGAACTGGCCGCTGACCGACATCATCTTCGAAGTGACCGAGCACGAAGAGATCACGGACCACGCGCACCTGCTCTCCATCCTCGCGGCTTACCGGGCACGCGGATTCAAGACCGCGATCGACGACTTCGGGGCGGGATACGCAGGACTGAATCTGCTGGCCGACTTTCAGCCGGACCTGCTCAAGCTGGACATCGGCCTGATCCGAAACGTCCACGAAGACGTGGTGCGCCAGCGCATCGTGAGACACATGGTCCGGTTATGTGAGGAGATCGGCGTCCGCGTCATCGCCGAAGGCGTCGAGCTCGCGGAGGAGGCGAAGGCGCTGTTCGACCTGGGTATCTCGCTGCAGCAGGGCTTTTTCTTTGCGCGTCCGGCGCTGGCCCCGCTGCCGGACATCCGTTTTATTTCTGTGCCTTAGACCAGCCTGGGCCGCGGCGAAGACGGACAGGTCCCCGATCGACATCCTCCGGGGATAGTCGCTCCGCTCCCTGAGTGATGACGACGCGCCCGCTACGCGCGAGCGCGGCGGCGACTTCGCGTACCTGTGGCATGAGTGCCCGCCAGGCGGCTTCGTCGGCGGTGAGCGCCCGCGCGACATCCGACGGACAAATCGACGCCTCGGGAGCTCGTCGACCCAGAAGCTGGATGATTGTCGCCTCTATATCCATGCTCGCTCCCGCCGGCGAGGCCTGAGCCGAAGGCGCTTCGCCCTCAAGCGGCGACCCGCACTCGCGGCACGCTGAGGGTGAAACGCGTGCCTTCGTTGGCGTTCGAGTCCACCCGAAGGGTTCCGCCGTGGCCTCGGGCGATCTCGGACGCGATGTAAAGGCCAAGACCCAGCCCGGGCTGGGAGCGTGGCGATTCCGGCCGGAAGAACGGCTCGAACAGGCGTGGCAGGAAGTGGGCGGGAATGGGCTCGCCGGCGTTGGCGACACAGACCTCGATGCCGTCTCCGGACTGTGCATAACTCACGACGATCGGCTGGGTGGGATCGCCGTGGGCCACCGCGTTGTTCAGCAGGTTGGCCATCAGCTGCCGGATGCGCCGGTCGTCGAAGCGTACGCCACAGTCGATCTCACCTTCGGTCACGATCTGGCACGTGGGGTTGCCCAGGCGAACCTCTTCCGCGACACCATCGAGAACCATCTGCAGATCGGGGCCTTCCTCGAGGTCGAGTTCCAGTCGTCCGGCGAGTCGGCCGCGGACCAGATCCATCACGTCGGCGATGAGTCCCGTCATGCGGTTGAGGCTCTGCGTCAGATTGCGGGTCAGGCGCCTGGCGCGCTCGCCTTCCTGCAACGGTTCGAGGAGTTCAGCGGCCAGCTTGGCGGCCTGCAAGGGGCTGCGCAGGTCGTGACCGACGACGGCAAGGAACTGTTCGCGCAGCGCGCCGGTCTCCGCCTCGACTTTCAGGGCGTTTTCGGCGGCCATCGTGCGGTCGTGGAGGGCGAGATGGGAGGCGACGAGTTCGGCGAACATCGTGAGACTCGCGAGGATCGTCCCTTCGTCGAAGTCGCGCGGCGCGCTGTCGATCGCACACAAGGTGCCGAAGAACTTGCCGCCCTCGGTCAGGATGGGCACCGAGACGTAGCTTTCCAGCCCGTAGATCCGGGGCGTGTGGTGCGCCGAAAAAACAGGATGATGGCTGGCATGGCCGAAGATGACCGACTGGCGATGCTCGCGGATTTCATCGCAGATGGTGCTGTTGAGGACGAGGTCGCCGCCCGGAAGCAGTCCGAAGTTCAGGTGGTCGAGTACGGCGCAGGCGGTCCAGCGATCGTCGGTGACGCGGGCGATGGCGGCGAAGCGCATTCCCGTGACCTTGCAGACCGCTTCCAGGACCTTGGGCACGATCGACAGCCGCTGGATGGCCTCAACGGAGGCCTCGACGCTCAGGGGTGTCAGGGAATCGGTCATCGGCCAAGCATAGCCGGGAAACCGGCGCGCCGCTGGATCATCGGCACGGCGGTCCATGATCCCGACGGTGGCGGGAACCTCCGTCCCGTCCCGTGACGAGGACGGAGGTCCTTCAGCCTACTGGAGTATGTTCGCCGTCACGTGGTACACGCGACCGCCCCAGCCGTCGTCGGGGAAGGCATCGGACACTTTCAGGTACACGGGCTTCGACCCGTCTGCCGCCGCGCCGAGGTACGGGGTGAGGTCGATGGTGCGGTCCGCCTTGTTCGAGCCATCCGTGACCGGCTGCGACTCCTGCAGCACCGTGGTCCAGTGCGCGTTGTCCTGGCTGATCTGCACGAGGAATTCGGCATCGATGGTCAGCGTGACATGCGCGGCGGACGTGTCCGCCGGGAACGGGAAGCGATACGTGAAGTGGGCATGGCCATCGGCAAAGCGGTTCTGCACGCCGTTGCTCTGCGACCCGCCCGCGTCGAACAACCAGGGGTTCTCGTCGACCGTGCCGGTATCGAAGTCGATCGCATGGGCAACGAGCACGTCGGCCTGCGTCGTGAAGCGTAAGCCCGCCGCTTTCAGATACACCGTCACCATGTGGTGTCCATCCGCCGCGTTGCCAGGCACGGTGACGTTCAACGGCAGCTTGCCGCTGACCGGCGCCGAGATGCCGTGAGGCTGAAGGGCAAGCAGATTCGTACGTGGCGTCGCGTTCCATCCCGAAGGTACGTCGACCGAGGCGAGCGCGAGCACGGGCAGGAAGCCGGTGGCCGAAACGCCGAGGTCGACGGGAATCTTCGTCGTGCCGGATGCCGACGGCATGATGACCGGTTGTGCCGGAGACAGCGTCGCCGCCAGCGACTCAAGCGGTGTCGCGGCGGGCACATCGCCAATCAGCGCGCTGAGCGCGCTAGCCTGCGTGCGCCAGTCGAAGACGTTGGGATGATCGTTATCCGTCGCTCCGGACCAGCGGGTGCCGAGTCGTCCTGCCGCATCTCGATCGTTCGCCCAGACGCTTTGCGCCTGGTGGTCCAGGAAGGTGGCATAACGGGGGTCATGCGTGGTGTCGACCAGATCGGTCCAGTAGCGCGTGAAGATGCCCTTGAACTGCTTGCCATTGTCGTCGCAGCTCTGATCGGCTGCGTCGCAGCTCTCGGTGAGGATGCCATTGGTCGCTAAAGCGTCCGGTCCGATCGCCGCGTCGGCGAGGCGCTTCACTGTCGCCAGGATCTGTGCATCCCCGGTCGCCCGATACAGTTCCAGGCCCCCGCCGATGGCGAGCCCCTGGTTGTAACTCCAGACGGTCTGGCCGTTATTGATGCATGCGTTGGTCAGTCCGTCGTTGACCAGTCCGTCGGCATTGACCATGCCGCTGCCCTGGAACCAGGTCCACGCCGTCCTGGAACGGCCCAGCCACAACGTGTCGCCGGGAATGCGGTTATGCAGTTCGGCGGTGAGGCGGATCCACAAACCGTTGGTGATGGCATTCTTGTACGTGCGCTCGCCGTCCCACCAGACGCCACCACCACAGGTGCCGGTGTCCCAGTAGCCGTTGACGTAGTTGGCGATGGTGACCGCCATGGCCAGGTACTTGGGATCCTTTGTCAGGTCATAGGCCCGCAGCCAGGTCAGGGCCCACCATTCCGAATCGTCGATCGCCCGGCTGGTGAAGTTGCCCAGCAGCGGATCGCCCGACAACACGCCGGCGGGAAAGGCGCCCTTGTCCTTCTCGAACGTGTTGTCCAGCTGACCGAGGTAGCGGCGGTCGCCGGTGCGCTGCATGTAGTCACCGATGGTCTGCAAGGCGACGGCGGAGTTCCACCAGCTGGAGGGGAACCAGGCCTTCACGGGATCGTAGGTGGCCATCAGCACGTCGGCTGCCACACGCGCACGCGCAACGGCGGTCGGACCGTCGACTTGCGGCCCGGTCAATGGCGCGTGTTCCGCGGCGGCAGCAGGCAAAGCCGCCGCCATGGTCGCAAGGCTTGCTATGGCCAGCAGCGATTTGAAACGGGCACGCGTCGGCACCAGCCGATGCGCGATCGGCTTGAACTTGATCATCGGATTCACTCACCGCTCCTCAGGGATACCCACAACCCATCTGTCCGTCACCGGACCGTGGGTGGTCATCCAGTGGGGAAACGTGCACGCAGGGCGCCGTTTTCGACAGGTCTGAAGAGGCGTCGGCTCGTGCGAGTCGGCGAAGTGTCGCAGAGGTGGTTCGTTGAAAATGAGAACCAGGTCAAGGCAGCGCGGTGCTTTCAACGGTAACCAATTTAATCCCGGCTCGCGATCAGCTGAGTTCCCTGATGATGGCGACGACGGCGGCGGCAACGGCCTCGGGTGCTTCCAGAACCATGAGGTGCCCGGCGCCTGGAATGGTGATCGTTCCTGCGGCCATGGCGACGAGACGCGGCGGCACACCGAGCGCACCTACCGACTTTGCGCCCTGGATGAGATAGGTGGGAACCGATGCCATGACGCTCGCGACGGCCATGGCGTACCCGGGATGCACGGTCTCGACGAGCAGGGCACGCGCCATGGCATGTATCGCTTCGGCGGACTGGTGAGCGAGCCAGTCTTCGAGACGTGCCAGCTGTTCGGTGTCGAACGCCATCCGCTCCTGCGCGACGAACGCGGCCGGGTTGGCGCGAGCTTTCTCCAGCCACGCACGTATCGCATCGCCCGACATGGGGGCCAGGCGCGAGGAGAGGAATGCGTCGCTTGGCGCGAGGTTTCCTTCCGCACTGACCAGGCCCGCGACACGCCCGGGCCAGGCCTGGGCAAAGCGCACGCACACGGCCGCCCCGCCCGAGTGGCCCGCCAGCAGCACCGGCGCGTCGCCGAATCGCTCGGAAATCTGACGTTCCAGGTGCTCGACCTGGTCGGCCACGGACCGCGGAAGGCGATGCGCGAACTCACCGAAGCCAAGAAGATCGGGGCTGATGACCCGCGACGGATCGAGTCCCGCGCGCAATTCCGGAAAACGCAGATGGCCGATGAAACCTTGGACGTAGACGACGGGCAGAGGCATTCGGCGGTCCTTGCAAGGAGATGCAAAAACTTATCACGCACGGCGCCCAAAAGGGTTCGTGTCAGCGGCCTCGGCGTTACGGCGAGCGAGGCCTCGCGGTCAGCAGGGCATCGGCAATGACGTCGAACAAATGCGCCGCTCTCGGGGCAAACGAGGGCTGGTCATTGAGCCAACCCAGCGCCGCGATGAGTGACAGCAGATCCGCCCCGTCGATGTCCTTGCGGGCCAGTCCCGCGTCCTGGGCACGCAGCAACAGTCGGGCACCGTCCGCGCGAACCTTCGTGCACGAGGCATGTAGCGCGGAGTTTTCATCGTCCATCGCGGTAGCCATCAGGTCGACGACGCCGCGGAAGGTGTGGGTGAACGCGACCGCCAGCCGTGACCACGTCAACAGCGCTTCGTCGGGAGCGCAGGTGGCTTCGATGTCGGTCGCCTTCCGTGTCAGCTCGTCCATGGTGGTGCGCAACAAGACTTCGAGTAATGCCTCGCGTGTGGGGAAATGGCGGTACAGCGTCCCGAGACCGACCTCCGCCCGCCGCGCGATATCGCGGAGTGACGCATCCGCGCCCTGTTCGGCGACGACCTCGGCGGCGACGGCCAGTACCTGATCGTAATTTTTCTTCGCGTCGGCTCGCATGGGCTTCCATTGACAAGTGGAGCGGTGCTCCATATATTGAATCGGAGCACTGCTCCATTAAATATAACTCAAGAGGAAAGGCCATGGGTAAGCTGGACGGTAAGGTCGCGGTCATCACGGGTGGCAGCAGCGGTATGGCGCTGGCCACCGCGCAACGGTTCGTGGAAGAAGGGGCGTATGTGTTCATCACCGGGCGCACCAAAGCGACGCTCGATGAGGCCGTGAAGCTGATCGGTCGCAATGTGACCGGCGTGCAGGGCGATGCGGCCAATCTGGACGATCTGGATCGCCTTTACGACACGGTGAAGCGCGAGAAGGGCAAGGTCGACATCATTTTCGCCAGCGCCGGCACGGGCGAATCGGCCATGCTCGGTGACATCACCGAAGAACATTTCGACAACGTCTTCGGCCTGAATACGCGCGGCACGCTTTTCACCGTGCAGAAGGCTCTTCCGTTGCTGACCGAGGGCGCATCGATCGTGCTGAACGGATCGATGGTCGTGGTCAAAGGATTCCCGTCGTTCGGCGTGTATTCGGCGAGCAAGGCCGCGTTGCACGCGTTTGCGCGCACATGGCTGAATGAGCTCAAGGACCGCCGGATCCGGGTCAACGTGCTGCATCCCGGACAGGTGCGCACACCGATCCAGGAAAAGCTGTTCGATGAAGCGACGATCCGTCAGTTCGAGTCGATGATCCCGCGGGGCCAGATGGGCACGTCGGAAGAGATCGCGAAAGCGGCTCTCTTCCTGGCATCGGACGATTCGACCTACGTCAACGGGGTTCAGCTCTTCGTCGACGGCGGGACGTCGGCGATCTGATTTCAGGCGCCTTGCGGCCCGGTCACGGAGCCGCGTGGCGGCTGAGCAGGCCGTAAGGCGTGATGGCATCGCGCAGGGATGCCGAGGTCATCGCGCCGTAGGGCAGAACGGTCTCCGCGGAGGACATCGCTTCGTGGCTCACCGCGCCGTAGGGAAGCACCGTCTGCGGCGCTGCGTGCACGTCGTGTCCGACGGCTCCGTACGGGAGCAAGGTATTTGCCCCGTTCGCCACATACACGGCAGGCGCCGTGTCCTCATTTGCGGGAGCCACCTGCTGCGATGCCTTGCGGACCTGCGGCGCGACGACAAGGAGGCCAGCGGCAAGAACCAGTGCGGCCAGGGGGAGCGCACGGGACGGCGTGCGGGTGAGGGCGGTAGTGTTCATGGTGTTTTCGACTTGGGGCGTTCGCCCCCGGTTGCTTCTGTGAGCGTAGAGCGTGCGCGGCAAGCGCGTTCCAATCCAATCGTTACTTGCTATGGGGGCGATAGCGAAGACAAATGAGCCTTCGCACGTCACCCAGGGTTGTAAGACGGCCGCCTATGGATAGACTAGGGGTTCACCAGGGGAAGGGAACAGGGATGTACTGGCATAAGCGTGTATTTATCGCGTTCGTCTGCGTGCTGTCGGCAACTGCGCTTGCGCAGGACGGTCCTGCGCGTCAAAGCAGTTCGGCGGGCGCCGCCGCTACCCGTCCAGGCGGGTTACTGCACCATACGACCGACGCCGAGAAAGCGGTCATCGAGGACATGGCGCGCTTCGATGCCGATCCCGATCGTCTTGCCCGCTGCCTGCATTACCCGGATCCGCGGGACGTGCACTGGGATCACCGGGAAGTCGACTTGCTGTGCCACTTCCAGTTCGACCCCTTGATGTCGCTCGGGCAACTTCAGCAGGTCTTCGATGCGAAGGGCTCCAAGGCTCTGGAGCGATATTTCGACGGTTTGCTGAGAGATCAGGCTCGCATCGAGACCTCGTGGAAGCTGGACGAGGCTTTCCTGCGTACCTTCTCGTGCGCGTGCAAGGAAGCGCGCGATCTTGCCGACGCCTGGCTCGCGCGTTCGCCCGATAACGTCTGGGCGCACGTTGCCAGCGGTCTGCAGCATGTAGCCGCGGCCGGTGAGGCGCGCGGGGGCGCCTTCAGCCAGGACACCTCGGACGAGCGGTTTGCGCGGATGGCACAGCTTGACGCGAGAGGCGCTGAAGACCTGCAGCGAGCCCTCATCGCTGTCCCCCATCTGACGCCAGCCACGTACGGCATGCTCTGGGTCGAAGCGCGCGAGGGCGAACGGCTGGAAGCGAGGGAGCGCCTCGAAAAGGCTCTGCACGAACATCCCGACAATTTCATGTTGCATGAGGAAGCAGCCAGGCTTCTTCAGCGTAAATGGGTGGGATCGGACGCCGATCTCGTCGCCGAGCAGGAACGGGCGCGGGCGGCCGGCGCGAGCAATCCGTTGCTGATCCTCATCGTGAGCCAGATCGAATGGACGCGACGCTCGTGCGGCGACGAATGCGCATGGAGCACCGCCGACCTGGAGGCCATGAACCAGATCGGTCCGAGCCTGCCCGTCATGCGACAGATCGCACAACGTCGCGCACGCGCCGGCGGCCCGGCGGATGCCGCGATCTACGCTACCGAGGTGCTTCGCATGTCACCCGCCTCCGAAGTAGCGAGCCGGACCGAGCGCGGCCTCGCCCGCCTGTCGATGAATGATGTGAAAGGCGCCGAATCCGATGCGGAAGCCGCACTCGCGGCGAAGCCCGATTTCGAGCGGGCGCTCCAGCTGATGCAACTGATCACGATGCGGCACCGGTTCGACAGCGGACAAGGCCCCGACAGACTGCGTAAGCAGCCCACCATCTGAGCGGCCACTGCCGGTAAACTCGTCGTTTGACAGACGGGCAGGGAGCGGCCATGACGCGCATCGCAGCACTTTTCGACGGCCCGCTTGACCTGATCGGCGACGTCCACGGTGAGATCGACGCGCTGAGGGATCTGCTGTACCGGCTTGGCTATGGTCCGGACGGCACGCACCCCGAGGGGCGTCGGCTGGTCTTTGTCGGTGACCTCTGCGACCGCGGTCCCGACAGTCCCGCCGTGCTCGACCTGGTCAGCGGGCTGGTGGAGAGCGGACACGCGCAGTGCGTGCTCGGCAACCACGAACTGAACATTCTCTGCGGCGCCATCAGAGAGGGCAACGGATGGTTCTTCGAGCACGACCACGATCGTGCGGAGGGGAAGTTTCACACGTCCGCGGCTGTCGACCCGACCATGCGTTCACGGTATCTCGCTTTCCTGGAAGCGCTGCCGCTGGCCCTCGAGGGACCGGGTCTTCGCGTGGTGCACGCCTGCTGGCACGCGGACTCGGTCGGGAGGGTGCGGGCGGCTTCCGTGACTGGCACCACCGCCATGTTCGACCAGTGGGAAGAGGAACTCGAAGCGAAACTGGAAGCCGACGGTGCATTCGTCGGTGCCCGTGACGAGCGGTTGGCGTTCGGCGAACTCATGCATGATCCGAACGCCCTGATGCCCATGTTGCCCGACACGGCGGTCATGGACGAGACGCGCCAGATGGCCAACCCCATCCGGGTGCTGACCTCCGGAGTCGAGCGTGTCGGTACCGCGCCGTTTTACAGCAGCGGAAAATGGCGCATGGTCGAGCGCGTCGCCTGGTGGAACGAATACGCCGACGATGTGCCGGTCGTGATCGGTCACTACTGGCGCTGGCCGTATCCGGTCGATCGCGCCGCGTTCGGCAAGGGTGGTCCGGACCTCTTCGGCGGCGCCTCCTTTGACGAACCGTTGGGAGCGCGAAAGAACGTCTACTGCATAGACTATTCGGTCGGTCGGCGGTTTCAGGAGCGGCTGCGGGGCACGGACTTCCAGACGCGACTCGGCGCCCTGCGCTGGCCCGAGCGAGAGGTTGTCTTCGATGACCTGGCCACCGCTGGAGTCGCAGGATCGGTCGCGCGCCGCGGTTAGCGCGACGCGAAAACGTCTTCACCATCGGTTCGGTCGATCGCACACAAATGTGAAGACGTGTCGATTATTCGGCTGCCGCATTTGCCGTCGAGAAAGTGGGGAATTCGGTTACCATGGCCTCTGAACAGGTGCGCCGCCCAGGCTGCGGACCCCCGTCCGTCCCGACCTGGTTCCCCCATGCCTCTTCCCCGTATGACGACCGGTACCGCCGGGCTGGACACGATCCTCAAGGGCGGGTTGCCCGTCGACCGCGTCTACCTGCTGGAAGGCCAGCCGGGCTCTGGCAAGACGACCCTTGCCCTGCAGTTTCTCCGCGAGGGCGTGCGGAACGGCGAGCGCTGTCTTTATGTCACCCTCTCGGAAACCACGGACGAACTGACCGAAGTGGCGGCCTCGCACGGCTGGTCGCTGGATGGGATCGACCTTTTCGAACTGGCCTCCGCCGAGGCCGTTCTGGGCGACGGTCGTCAGCAATCGATCCTGCACCCGTGGGAGATGGAGCTCGACGGCACGGTCCGACTGATCCAGGCGGAGGTCGAACGCTTCAACCCGAGCCGCATCGTCTTCGATTCGCTGTCCGAACTTCGCCTGCTGGCCCAGGATGCGCTGCGTTACCGTCGTCAGGTGCTGTCGCTCAAGCAGTTTTTCGCGCCACGCAACATCACCGTGATCCTGGTCGACGACCTGACCGGTGAGGGCGGCGAGCGTGATGCGCACCTGCACAGCCTTTGCCACGGCGTGCTTTCGCTGGAGCGCCTGACCCTCGATTTCGGCGCGGCGCGTCGACGCATGCAGGTGCAGAAGCTGCGCGGTGTGGATTTCATCGCGGGTTACCACGATCTGTCGATCGAGACGGGTGGCATGCGCGTTTATCCGAGGCTGGTTGCTTCGGATCATCACAGGCCTTTTGTCGGCGACGCGGTGCCCAGCGATATCGCCGAACTCGACGATCTGCTGGGAGGCGGCCCGCTGCGAGGTACCAGCACGCTGCTGACGGGGCCCGCAGGGTCGGGGAAAACCAACGTCGCCCTGCAGTTCGTCGCCGCCGCCTGCCAGCGCGGTGAGCATTGCTGCATTTTCGAATTCGACGAGCGTACCGGGACGTTGCTGACCCGGGCCGACGCGCTCGGCTTCGACCTGCGGCCGCATATCGAAAGCGGTCTGCTCGAGCTGCGCCAGATGGACCCCGCGGAAATCTCACCCGGTGAGTTTGCCTGGAGTGTCCGCGAATCCGTGCAGGACAAGAATTGCCGGGTTCTGGTCATCGACAGCCTCAACGGATACCTCGCATCGATGCCGCAGGAAAAGCAGCTGATGCTGCAGATGCATGAACTGCTTTCCTTCCTCAACCAGGCAGGCGTACTGACCTTGCTGATCAACCCCCAGCACGGTCTGGTCGGCACGATGTCGACGGGTAACCTCAACGTCAGCTACATGGCGGACACGGTCATCCTGTTCCGTTTCTTCGAAGCCCAGGGGCGTATTCGCAAGGCGTTGTCGGTCATCAAGAACCGCAGCGGCGCGCACGAAGACACCATTCGCGAATTGCGCATCGACAGTCAGGGTTTGCGTCTGAGCGCGCCGCTGTCCGATTTCCGTGGCGTGCTCACGGGTACGCCCGAATTCCTGGGAAGCCCGGCGCCCTTGCTGGATGAGCTCAGTGCCGTTCAGTAAGACGGTCCTGCTGCTGGCGCCTTACGGACGCGACGCGGAGAGCCTGGCGTCCATCATCGGCGAGAACGGCTATCGATCGGCGATTGCCTCCTCGCTCGAAGACCTCGCGCAGCGCCTCGACGACTCGGTGGGCGCTGTGCTGCTCACGGAGGAAGCGATCGCCGGTGACCCGGCGGCGCTCGTCTCGGCACTGCGCCATCAGGAATCGTGGTCCGACATTCCCTTCGTGCTGCTTCGTGCGCCGCGTTCCGCAGGTCCCGGTAAGCGTGCGGCGCTGCCGGACGAAGCCCTGAACGTCGTCGAGCTCGAGCGCCCGCTGAGCGCCGCTTCGCTGGTCAGCGCCGTCACCTCGGCGCTGCGCGCGCGGCATAAGCAGTTCATCATTCGCGACCAGATGGTGCGGCTCGAGGAAAGCCAGGCGCTGCAAGCCGAGAGCGAAGCGGAGCTGCGCCTGATTGCCGATTCGATCCCCGTATTGATCGGGTTCGTCGATACGAACCTGGTTTACCGTTTTGCCAACCTCGCTTACGAGGAATGGTTCGGCGTGCCCGTGAAGGAGATCCTCGGTCGGCGCATGCCGGATGTACTGGGACCCTTGACGTGGGCTGAGCGAGGCGAAGCGATCGACCGTGCGCTGCATGGACGTCCCGTGCGCATGGAGGTCAACTGGCCGCGCCGTGACGGTCGCCGGCGCGACGCCGAAATCCGTTATCTGCCTCGGTTCGATGCCGATGGCCGTGTCGACGGATTCCACATCTTCGCCACCGATGTCACGGTGCGCAAGGTCGCACTCGAAGCGACGCAGCAGCAGGCGGCTCTGCTCGAGTCGCGGGTCGCGGAGCGCACGGCCGAGCTGAAAGCCGAAATGGCCGCGCGCGAAAGCAGCGAGGAAGCCTTGCGGCAGGCGCAGAAGATGGAGGCGGTCGGCCAGTTGACTGGAGGCATCGCGCATGACTTCAACAATATGCTCACCGGCATCCTGGCCGCGATGGAGCTGATGCGCATGCGCCTGGATGCGAAGCGCTACGAGGGCCTCGATCGTTTTCTGGATATCGCCTCGACATCGGCCCAGCGGGCCGCGGGGCTCACGCAGCGGCTGCTGGCGTTTTCCCGCCGTCAGTCACTGGACCCGCGCCCGGTCGATGTGGAAGTCCTGGTGCGCTCGATGGAAGATCTGCTGACGCGGACGCTCGGCGAGCGCGTGCAGCTGCATATCGACCTGGGGCATGTGCCGCATGCGATGGTCGACCACAACCAGCTCGAGAGTGCGCTGCTCAATCTGGCGATCAATGCGCGGGACGCGATGCCCGAGGGTGGTTCGCTGTGCGTCAGGACGACGGTCGAAACGCTTCCCGACACGTCGGACGACACGGTGTACGTGGTCATGTCCGTCACCGATACCGGCACCGGCATGGACGCGGGCACGCTGGACAAGGTATTCGAACCGTTCTTCACGACCAAGCCGATCGGACAGGGCACGGGGTTGGGCATGTCGATGATCTACGGCTTTGTCCGGCAGTCGCATGGACATGTCCGCATTACCTCCGCCTTGCGGCAGGGTACGACGGTACGGCTTTATCTGCCGATGGCGACCGGGACCGAGGTTGCACCCGAGCAGGGTCGCGCTGTCGTGTTGCAAGGTGGCGGTCAGCGCATCCTCGTCGTGGAAGACGATATGCAGGTACGCTCACTCGTCACCGAGCTGCTGGAACAGCTGGGTTACGACGTGGAGGCCGTGGAGTCCGCGGATGCCGCGCTTCCCCTGCTTGCCTCCGCACGTCCTCTGGACCTGCTGGTCACCGATGTGGGGCTGCCTGGACTGAACGGCCGCCAGCTTGCCGAGATCGCCCGCCAGTCGAGGCCTGAATTGCCTGTGCTGTTCATGACAGGCTACGCGGCGACCACCGCGACGCAGGGGGAGTACCTCGATGTCGGCATGACGCTCATCACCAAGCCTTTCAGCCTGAGTGCGCTGAGTTCGGCGGTCAGCGCGATTCTGGGGAGTACTCGATCCGCAGTTGCCGCGCACGGGACCTGATGGCTTCGCGCTGATCTTCGCTCAGTCGTTCGGGCGAGCGCCACTGCAGAGCCGCGCGTGGATGATTCCAGAATCGCGCCCGGTGGCGGTCGAGGAAATCCCAGTAGAGCGTCGTGAACGGGCAGGCGTTATCGCCGACCGCTTCGCCCGGCTTGAAGCGGCAATCCGTGCAGTAGTTGCTCATGCGCTCGATGTAGCGGCCCGATGCCGCGTACGGCTTGGATACCATGCGGCCGCCATCGGCGAACTGGCTCATGCCCAGTGTGTTGGGTGCTTCCACCCATTCGACGGCGTCGACATAGATCGCGAGGTACCACTCGTGGATCTGTGCCGGCGCGACGCCGAACAGGAGCGCGAAGTTGCCGGTGACCATGAGACGCTGGATATGGTGGGCGTAACCGGTCTGCAGCGTCTGGGTGATCGTTTCCCTCATGCAGTGCATGTCGGTGTCACCGGTCCAGTAAAAGGCTGGCAGCGGTGCGTCGGCGCGCAACGCGTTGGAGGCCAGCAGGCGCTCCGGCGATAGCCAGTAGACGCCACGCACGTATTCACGCCAGCCCAGGATTTGCCGCACGAAGCCTTCGATCGACGAAAGACTGACCTCGCCGCGATGGTAACGGCCGAGGGCGGCGTCGATCACCTCGGCGGGCGACAGCAGGCGCAGATTCATCGAGGTCGACAGACGTGCATGGTAAAGCCACGGCTCGCCGGTCCACATCGCATCCTGCCAGTGGCCGAAGGCGGGCAGGCGGTGGTCGAGAAAGTCGGTGAGTGCCTCCAGTGCCTGCTCGCGGGTGACCGGCCAGTCGAACCGGTCGAGTTCACCGGGATGGTCCGGCAGCGTGGCCTCGATATCGTCGAGGGCGCTCTGGGTGATGGCATCCGGTTTGAACGCCCTCGGGCGTGGGACCCAACCGGGTCCTTGCCGACCGAAGCTGCCCCGGTTGTCGGCGTCGTAGTTCCACTTGCCGCCGACGGGCTTTCCGTTCTCGAGCAGGATGTCATGCCGCTGGCGCATCCAGCGGTAAAAGTTCTCCATGCGCAGTTCGGTCTTGCCTTTGGCCCATTGGGCAAAGTCATCGACCGAGACGAGGAAGTGGCGATCGGGCCGCTCGACGTATTGCACGCCGCATGCGGCGGCCACTGACTGGATGCCTGTACGCAGGCGGTGTTCGCCGGGACGGATGACGATCAGGCGTTCGGGCTTGAGGTGCTGGAGGGTTTCTTGCAACAGCGCGGTGAGGTCGTCGGGGCCGGCGTCGTTGAGCTTCGCGTAACGCAGCGGAAACCCTTCTCGCTGAAGTTCGGCTGCAAAGTGCCGCATGGCAGCGATGAACAGGGCACTCCGCGCCTTGTGCGACCACACGTGTTCGGATTCGCCGCGTCGCTCGGCTATCCAGACGAGATCGGTCGCCGGATCGAAGTCATCGAAGGCGGAGGAGTTCCGGTTGAGCTGGTCACCGAGTACGACGACGAGGTGGCGAATGGTCATCGGTGGAGTTTATCTCCGCCGGGAGCCATCCCGCCGCCTCAACCGGTCAGAGCAGCGTGCACGCCCCCGCGGTAGCGCGGCCGCTGGCGAACGTCACGCTGGAGCACAGCACGCGGACCGCCGTGCCGGCTTTCAGCATCGAAACGCCCGACCACGCGTCGGCGCCGAGAACCATTCTGGGATCGGTCGCGCTGCCGCCACTTGCCAGCGTCAATACCGGAACACCCGGACCGTCGGCGTCGACGCTACGAACGTCACCCGTGATTTCCAGCTGTCGATGAGCGAAGTGCTTCGCGGCGACATCAGGATCCGCGGCAAAGGCGCCGGCCAGATCGCCGGCCGAAATCGCTTCCTTCGCCTGCATCGGCGGCCTGGCCGCGTGATGGCCCGCCACGACGGCTACCTGCCTGGAGGGCGGTTGAACCGAATCCTCGCCGGAAGGATGGCTTCGGCAGCCGCCCAGCAAGGCGAGGCCTGCAAGGGCTACGGAAAGGATGAGGGGGTACTTTGAGGTGTTCATGGGGGCTCCTGGCGGCCAAGATGGGGGCCGCCGTCGCCTTTTCCAGAGGGCACCTCGCAGGTTCAGGCGACCAGGACGGCCTTACTCCCGTCGGACGGGGCGTATGCCATGGCCTCGTCGATCTGGTCGAAGGCGAATTCCTTGCCCAGCCGGGTCCGGAACAGGGGATCCCCGATCACGCCGCCGAGCGCTCGCAGTGCGGCAACCAGACCTGTTGACCGAAACGGAATTCGTGATCGTGGCGAGCCCAGCGTATCTCGCCGAACACGGTGTTCCGCAGCGGTTGTCCGATTTGGACAAACACAGCTGTATCGTGTTCGCGCGTGGTCGCGAGCGTCGCCCGTGGACCCTGAAACAAGGACGGGAAACCGTCGCGTACGTGCCGCATGGGTCGCTGGTCACAGGCGATGCCGAACACGTGCGGGCAGGCGTGCTCAGTGGGCTTGGTATCTCCCAGGTACCGATGTGGCTGCTGGCAAAGGAAGTGCTTTCCGGCGAGGTGCAGGTGGTGCTGCCGGAGTTACAGCCCGCACGCATACCCGTGCATGTCGTTTATGCGGCGGGCCGGCGCATCCCGATGCGCGTCCGGGTGTTTATCGATTATCTGGTGGAGGCGTTCACCGCGGCTGAATCCTGAAGGTCTTTCCCGATCGCTCCCAGCAGTCCCACCATCCATCGGGTTTCCGCCGTATCCATCATGGGTGCGAGTGCGAGCAGGTTGCAGGTCATCGGCTGCATGTCGAACGGCAGCTCGAAGAGGGTCAGTGGTGTACCCGGATTCGCCACGACGACGATCGTCTTTCACCGGGCGACGAAAACATCTAGGCGGAGGGTATGGCACCATGCTTCTCACGGCACATCCTGAAGGAGCGGGTTTTGGCAAAACGTCTGTCGGTTGGCAAGCGCAGGCTCGGTGCAGCGCTTGGCGCATCACTCAGCATCTTCGTTGCCATCATGATCCCGACGACCGGGAATCTCTGGTCCATGTGCGGCATGTTGCTGCTCTGCTGGAACATCGCGTTCACGCCTGGCCCATCGATCGCGACGCCGCTGGGCGAAGTTTACGAGCGCGCGCGGGCCGGTAGTTTTCGCACGTCTACGACATCGAAACTCGTCAGCCTGGCGGGCATGCTTCTGATCGTCGTTGGTACGTATTACACGTACGCCCGGTGACGATGCAGGGCGCATCCGTTAAGTTCGTACATCGTTCCACTCCAGGGCGTGATTCCGTACAAACATGTAAGTTCAACATGCGGGAATGTCAGTCGTTGGGCAATGGATTTGGCCGCACCATGGTATTTCAGGCCCCATGGAGTAATCGATATGAATTTTCGCATGAACATTTGTGTACGTATCGGCCCCGCTAGGGCGCTCCGATGAGGGTGGCGTGGATCGGCCTGGGCAGCATGGGCGCCGCGATCGTTCCCCGCCTCGTGGCAGCCGGACATCGCGTGTCCGTATGGAACCGTTCGCGGGAAGCGATGGATGCGCTGGACGGCGTTGAAAGGCTCGAGCGAGCGGCGGACGCGTTCGGGCACGATGTGGTGATCAGCATGCTTGCCGATGATCGTGCGGTCCGCGACGTCTTGATCGAGAGCGGTGCCATTTCACGTGCTGGAAGGTCGACAATCCACATCGTGATGTCGACGATTTCGCTGGCGCTCGTGCAGCAACTAAAAACCTTGCATGACGAAGCCGGGATGGCTTATGTCGCCGCGCCTGTCTTCGGCGTACCGGCGGTGGCAGCTGCCGGAGCGCTCAATATCCTGGCCGCGGGATCGGAAGAAGCGATTGCATCGGCCCAGCCCTTGTTCGACGTGATGGGTAAAACCACGTGGCGTCTCGGTGCGGATCAGCGCATGGCGCATGTTGCGAAGATCGCCGGCAATCTGATGATTACCCAGGCCATCGAGTCCATGGCTGAAGCGACGGCGCTCACTGAAGCGTACGGCTTATCGGCGGACGTCTTCCTCGGCGTGGTGACGCAGACAATGTTCGCCAGTCCGAGCTATCAGCGCTATGCACATAATATCGCCCACGGCTCGTACGAACCGGGTTTCAAACTTTCCCTGGGACTGAAAGACGTCAATCTTGCGCGGGATGCGGCGGAGTCCGCTGCACTCGAGCTCCCCGCGATGAGCGTCGTGCGTGAAAGCCTTTCGCGAGCCGCGTCCGCCGGTCTCGGTAACGAGGATTGGTCCGCGCTCGCGAAAGTCGTACGTGGGGAGGTAAGCGGGGAGAGCGCTACCGTGACAGATGAGTGCGGTGTGCGCGGGGCGGGCAGGGCCGCCGTGCCGCCACGGCCCTTAGTGCGCGATGACCGGCCCGGATGACTGCCGCGCCCCTGGCGGGAAGCCGTGAGACCGTGCCGCGAACGCAATAGACAGTGCGGCGAGCGCGAGGACCAGCGTGGCCCACGGAAACGACACCGCTCCGAAGTGATCGAGCAGGACGCCGCCAAGCAGGCCGCCGCCGGCGATCGCGCTGTTCCAGGTCACCACGTTCATCGACAAGGCGACATCCGCCGCATCGCCTGCCGCATCGGCGAGGGCGGTCTGCAGGAGGGTGGCGGCACCGCCGAAGGTCAGTCCCCATACGGCGACGGCCGCGCATACCACACCGGGCGATCGCATGCCGAAGCCCAGCGCGAGACATGTCGCCGCGAAGACGGCGAGACTGCCAAGAACGGAAGGCCGCAGACCCCGGTCCACGGTACGACCGGTCGCGTAGATGCCTGCCAATGCCGCTACGCCGAAGACGAGAAGCAGCTTGTCCAGGTCTCTCAGCAGGCCGGAAGGTGTCGCCAACGGAGCGATGTATGTGTAAAGGATGTTGTGTCCGAGCATCCAGGTGAGCACGACGCCCAGGACAGGGCGCACACCGGGCATGCGTAGTACGGCGCGCAGGGCGTGCGATGACTTGGCTGGTTGCCCAGCGTAATCAGGGACCTTCAGTAGCACCCACGCGATCAGCACGAGCGTCAGGCCTGACATGCTGCCGAAGGCCCAGCGCCATCCGATGGCGGCCCCCAGCCACGTTCCGACCGGCACGCCCAGCGCCAGTGCGATCGGGGTACCCACCATCGCCAGTGCCATCGCCTTGCCTTGCTGGGCGACGGTGACCATGCGTCGCGCATAGCCTGCCAGCAGGCTCCATGCAAGACCGGCCGCGGCACCGGCGAAGAATCGGGCGACCAGTGTCAGCGTAAAGCTGGATGACCACGCCGTAAGTGAGTTGAAGACGAGGAAGCCAACGATCGACAGGAGGAGCACGCTGCGCCGCCGCCAGTTCTGCGTCGCGACGGTCAGGGGAATGGCCGCGATCAACGAGCCCGCGGCATAGGCCGTCACCGTCTGTCCGGCCGCGGAAGCATCAATGCCCAGACCGTCGCCGATCTGTGTCAGCAGCCCGGCGGGAAGGGTCTCCGTGACGATGCAGGTGAAGCCGGTCATCGCGAGGGCGAGTAACGCGGCTATGGGGAGCTTGGGGTCTGAAGGCTTTGCCACCGGAATTCCTGAATTGATCGAGTTGTGTATCAGTCGATACAAAAGTAGGCGGTGGCGGTCTCGTGGTCAAGGACTTCTGTATCGAGTAGTATATAAATCATCCAACGGAGGACCTTTCGATGGCTCAGATGGGGCGACCGCGCGGCTTCGATCGCGACGCCGCGGTAAAGCAGGCGATGCACCTGTTCTGGGAGCGTGGGTACGAATCCACCTCGCTGAACGACCTGAAAGCAGGTATCGGCGGCGGGATATCGTCGCCAAGCCTTTACGCGGCTTTCGGTTCGAAGGAGGGTCTGTTCCACGAGGCGGTCGAGCTGTATCTCGCGACGCACGGGCAGGTCATGGAATGCCTGTGGGACGCATCGCTGTCGCCACGTGAGGCCATCGAACAGTCGCTGCGTCGCTCAGCGCGCATGCAATCCGAGCGTGGCCATCCGCGCGGCTGCTTGATCGCGCTGGGGGCAATGGGCGCCTGCTCGCCGGAGCACGCCGACATCGACAAGCCAGTGAAAGCCGCACGCGAACGGAATAAGGCGGGGCTGCTCGCCTGCGTGAGACGCGGTATCGCACAAGGCGACTTTCCCGCGGAGCTGGACGCCCACGCAACCGCTATGGCGCTTTACGGCTTCCTGCTGGGCATGTCGATCATGGCGCGTGACGGTGCGTCGCGCGCCATGCTGGAAGGCGCGGTGAGCCGGATGATGGATTTCTTAGGACCGGCACTTAAGTAGCTTCTGCAAAGAAAGCTTAGTTTTTGCTGATGCGAATGCATTCGATTTGCGTTAATATCTCGCCGCGAAACGATGAGCCAGCCCTGCGGCAAGCCCTAGTCGTCACATGAATCGGGACGGCCAGACGGCCGTTCCATGGGTTTTTGCTTGCCTGGGGTTTTTGCCATGTCTCATCGTTCATCGAGCCAGCTGCGGCTGACTTTGCTTTGCCTTGCCCTCAGCGCGGCGCTGCCCGCGATGGTCCACGCCGAAACGGCCGTTGAGGACGCCGACAAGGACGCCAAGGACAAGAAGACGACCACCCTGGACACGGTCAACGTGAAGGGCCAGGCCGTCTCGGTGTACACGACGGACCAGACCAGCGCGACCACGCGCCTGCCGCTGACCCTGCAGGACACCCCGCAGTCGATCAGCGTGATCACCGAGCAGCGGATCAAGGACCAGAACCTGACCAACCTGCGCGACGTGCTGGACAACACCACGGGTGTCTCGTCCACGGCGTACGATTCCGAGCGCGTCGTGTTCTGGTCGCGCGGCTTCCAGATCGAGAACATGTCGTACGACGGCGTGCCGATCGCGTCCAGCCTGAACATCAGTTCGGCCGACTCGTCGCTGGACACCTCGATCTATGAGCGTGTCGAAGTGATACGCGGTGCGACCGGTCTGCTGAGCGGCGCCGGCAGCCCGTCGGCCAACATCAACTTCGTTCGCAAGCATGCGGACAGCCGCACGGCCGAAGCCGATGTGAGCGTGAGCTACGGTTCCTGGAATACCCAGCGCGAGACCGTGGATGCTTCCGTCCCGCTCAATAGCTCGGGCAGTGTGCGCGGCCGCTTCGTCGCCGCGCATGAGGATGGCGACTCGTACCTCGACCGCTACCACAACCAGAAGAACGTGGCCTATGGCGTCATCGACGCCGACCTCGACGACAACACCACGCTGAGCGTGGGCTACGACTGGCAGAAGACGCGTCCCACGGGCGTCACCTGGGGTTCGTATCCGGTGTATGACGATGCGGGCGGCTTCATCAAGTGGCCGCGCAGCTTCTCGCCGGCGGCTGACTGGACCCACTGGAACAACACGACGCAGACCGCTTTTATTGACCTCAAGCACAGCTTCGACAATGGCTGGCAGCTGCACGCGATGGCGAGCCACCGCAAAACCGATGCGGACTCCGCGCTGTTCTACGTTTACGGCTGGCCCAACCGCGAAACGGGCGAGGGCATCACGCCGTACGCGTACAAGAGCTTCCAGCGCGGCAGCCAGAACAACCTGGACCTTTATGCGTCCGGTCCGTTCAGCGCATTTGGCCGTGAGCACGAGCTGGTCGTGGGTGTCACCGACTCGCACTACCGTACCGACTATTTCGAGTACCCGCATGGCGATCTGCCGGACGTGGGCAACTTCCTCGAGTGGACGGGCAACTACCCGTACCCGGACTTCTCGTCGGTCGCGGACCGTGTCTCGATCGCCCGGACTGAGCAGAGTGGCGCGTACGCCGCGGCTCGCCTGTCGCTGGCCGACCCCCTGAAGCTGATCATCGGTGCCCGCTATGCCAGGTGGAAGAACGACACCAACGACAGCACGGCGGGGATATATCACGAGACCGCCAGCAAGACGATCCCGTACGCCGGCTTGATTTACGACATCACGCCGACTTACTCCGCGTTCGTCAGCTACACGCAGATCTTCGATCCGCAGAACAACCGCAAGGGAGACGGCAGCTTCCTCGAGCCCGTGCTGGGCACGAGCCGCGAAGTGGGCGTCAAGGGTCGCCACTTCGACGGTGCACTGAATACCTCGCTGGTCTTCTTCGAAACCCGGCAGGACCATGTGGCCGACGCGCTTCCGGGCGTCTACCTGCCGGACGGCATCACCCAGGCCTACCGGTCGGTTGACGGTACGAAGTCGCGCGGCTATGAGTTCGAGGCATCCGGCGTGCTGTCGCGTGACTGGAACGCGACGCTCGGCTGGTCGCACTTCAACGTGAAATCGCCGGACGGTGGTGCGCTGCGTCCCTCGTTGCCACGCACGCTGGTTCGCCTGTTCACCTCGTACACGCTGCCGGACGCATGGAGCGGGCTCACCGTGGGTGGCGGTGTGAACTGGCAGGGTCCGTCGAAGGCGTATGTCGACGGTGCCAGCGGGCCGAACATCCTACGCCAGTCGTCAGTGACGCTGGTCAGCGCGATGGCCCGCTACGCCTTCAACGACCGCGCATCCGTGCAGTTCAACGGCGACAACCTCCTCAACAAGAACTACTTCGTGCTCGACGATTCCAGCGACCTGTATTACGCGCCGGGCTCGACCTGGACGCTGTCGTTCAACTACAAGTTCTTCTGATAGAACGTCTCGACAAGCCGGAGGAAGATCGCCGGCTTTTCAGCTGCCCATGCGGGAGCGGATGGCCGACTGAAACTGCTCCAGCGTGATGTAACCGCGATGCTCGCTGTCGATGTCGTCGAAGTGCTCGGCGATGCGCGGCATACCCGCTTTCGCCTCGTCACGGGTCAACTTGCCATCGCGGTCCTTGTCCGCCTGGTTGAAACGCTGTGTCAGCTGGGACATGGCCTGCTGCGCGCGACCGCCGGCTTCCTGGGGCGAAGCGATGGCGAAGGTCGGGACAATCATCAGGCAGGCGGTTACGTAGAGGTATCGCATATCGGCTCCTCGGGACGTGGCGGTATGCCTCGTCGTCGGGAGCAGGTTAGTCACCGGGTGCGTTGCGTATGTGTCGGAAGCGGCGAAACTTGTTTCAAAACGTTACCGGCGCTCAGCCATGTATCGCCCCGGGGACGTTCCCAGCGCCTTGCGGAACATGGTCACGAAACTACCGGCGCTTTCATAGCCCAGCCGCTCCGCGACGCTCTGAACGGTCGATCCCGTGCCAAGCCACCTGACGGCCAGCATCAGGTGGATCTGCTGGCGCCAGCGGCCAAAGCTCATGCCGGTTTCCCGGGGAAGGATGCGGGCCATGGTTCGTTCGCTGAGTCCGACGCGAGCGGCCCAGCTATGCATCGTGCCGCGGTCGGCGGGCGCGGCCATGATCATGGTGGCGATTTTGCGCAGGCGGGCGTCCGTGGGCATAGGCAGGTGGAGGTTGCCTGTCGGCATCGCCGCGATTTCGTCCAGCAGCAGCGTTACGACGTGCGATTCGATCCCGCCCTCGGGATAGAGCAGGGGGAAGCTCGCCGAGCGGATCATGAGCTCGCGTAGCAGCGGGGAGACCGTGATGGAGCAGCATTCGGCCGGCATGTTCGCCGTCACCGCCGGATCGATGAAGAGCGTATAGCCTTCGAGTCGGCCGGCGATCGTGATGTTGTGCAGCACGCCGCCGGGTACCCAGATGGCGTGCTGGGGCGGCACCGTCCAGAGGCCGCTCTCGACTTCGCAACTGGCGATGCCGCGCACCAGCATCATGAGTTGCGCCTTCCGGTGCCGATGAAAATCGGTCTCGATCGGGCTCAGGTTCTCGGCGACGACACCGAACGTGATGGCGGGCCGGGGAACGTCATCGGGTTCGATCCATTCGGCATTCTCGGCGCCGGGCGTGGGCGAGTCGGTAAGGATCGGCATGCGATGGGCCTGTACCCGGTCCGGGTAGCGGTGGCAGGAATTCCAAACATTCTGGCGTTCTTGCGCAATGGCAGCAAGCTCGTCGCGGCCTAGGCTGTCCGTCGATGGCTGGCGGGCTCTCCGGCAGCAGCTCACCCTTATCCGGAGAACCGGCAGCATGGAAACCTTGAGCACGGGGCGTGTCGCTGACACGCTGGCACGTCTTTTCGCGGAAGCGGAGCTGGCGGATCGCCCTCTGATGGAGCGGTTTGCGGAGGTCGAGATCGACGATGCGTTCTTCGCGCAGCAGATCGCGCTGGAGCAAAACGACCTGCGCGGCGTCTACCATGGTTACGCGGAAAACTTCCTCAACGTGGCGCCTGAATACGGCCGCTTTCTCTATCAGTGTGCGCGTGCCGGCCGAGCCACCCGGATCGTCGAATTCGGGACATCGATGGGCGTATCGGCCATTTATCTGGCCGCCGCCTTGCGCGATATGGGTGGCGGTCAGCTGGTGGGCAGTGAGATCGAGCCGGCCAAGGCCGAGCGAGCGCGTGCGAATCTTGCATCCGCCGGACTCGCGGAGTTCGTGGATATCAGGGTCGGCGATGCGCGCGAGACGCTGTTGGACGTGGGTGGCCCCATCGACATGGTGCTGCTCGATGGCGCCTTCAGCCTCTATCTGCCGATACTCAAACTGCTCGAACCTCATCTCACGTCGGGGGCGGTCATACTGGCGGAGAACGCCTTCGATCACGGCAACGACTACCTCGACTATGTGCGCGATCCGACGCACGGCTACCTGTCACAGCCCATCCCGGTGAGCGAAGGGCGGGGCAACGAATATTCGGTGTTCGTGCGATGACGGGGCAGCCCGGCCGGTTCGGGAAGACGCTGATCCGCATGTTCATGAAGCAGGCGCAGGTGACCGCGGTCGAGACCCTTGCGGGCGGATTCCATTTGATTTCGCTGCAGAGCGACGCCTTCAGAGACGTGGCGTGGGCACCCGGGCAAAAAGTGCAGGTCGCCATGGGATCCGCGTTCACGGCCCGAACCTTCACGCCCGTCGACTGGAATGCGATATCGGGAAGAGCAAGGATTGTGGGCTATGCGCACGGAGACGGGCCTGGTGCCCAGTGGCTTCGGGGTGTGATGCCAGGTGTGCCATGCGATGTTTTCGGCCCTCGTGCATCCCTCGATCTGAGCGGTGTGCAAGGCGAGCCCGTGGTATTCGGTGACGAAACCTCGATGGGTCTGGTGTATGCCGTTGCCCAGCGGTTCCCCCATCAGAAACTGCACGGCATCCTGGAGGTCAGTCACGCAGCCCGTGCCGGTGAGGTCATCGCCCGGCTGGCGCTCGAGGGTGTGGAAATTCACGAGCGTTTGCCGGAGGACGCCCATTTCCCGGCCGTAGAGCGCCGCTTCGCCGCGCTGGCCGCCACACCGGCCAGCTTTGTTCTTACGGGCAAGGCGACATCGATACAGCACGCCAGCCGCGCGCTGAAGGCACTGGGTGTGTCTCGGGCGCGCATGACGTCTAAGGCGTATTGGTCCCCCGGTAAAACGGGCCTCGACTGACGTTGGCGAATTCAATCGCACGGCGTCCTCGTGCGATAGCGGGATGCTGGAATCGTGTGTGGAGCAGGACGCAGAATGAGGTCTTCGTGCCTTCTGCGACTCGCCCCCGGAATCCATCATGCGATCACACGTTCTTCTTGCCGCCATGGCCCTGTTCGTCGCTCCAGCCTCGTTCGCCGCGACGCAGGATTATTCGGTCGGGCCGCAATATGACACGACGCACGTCTATGTGGCCCCCGGCGACGTCGACGCGTTCGTGCGCAGTTTTGCCGCGACGTTCGGCGGTCAGTCCACGCCGCAAGCCGTCGTCACGGTCACTCCGACGCCATCGTCGACGTCATCTCAGCTGGTGAAGAGCCCCGTGGGCGCGATCTCCGTATTCGGCTTCCGCACACCGGTGCCGTATCCGTTCGGGCTGGAGCGCACGGGTTATCTGGTGACCGATCTGGATGAGGCGGTCAGGGCGGCCAATCATGCAGGCGCCGCTACGCTGGTGGCGCCCTTCGATGATCCCATCGGTCGCGACGCGGTGGTGACGTGGCCGGGCGGCGTGAACATGCAGCTCTACTGGCACACGAAGAAATCCGAATACGCCCCACTGGCGCACGTGCCCGAGAACCGCATCTATCTGCCGGTGCAGTCGGCTGACGTTTTCGTCAAGGCGTTCGTCGCTTTCGCGCATGGCAAGGTCGTATCGGACGAGCGTGCCGCTCCGGTGGCGGATATCGGCGGCAAGAGCGGCGTGTTCCGTCGTATCCGTATCGAATCGGGCTACGGCAAGGCGACTGTGCTGGTGACGGATGGGCACCTCGACTGGCCCTATGGCGCGGAAACCACGGGCTACGAGGTCGGCGATCTGGACGCGACGCTGGCACGTGCGCGCGACAATGGCGTAAAGGTCCTGGTCGACATCCATGCGGAAAGGGATCGCCGCGCCGCGATGCTGCAGTTCCCTGGCGGCTACGTCGCGGAAGTGCACAGCGCTGCCAGGTGATCGGGTGCCCGCGATTCGACGGGGTAACATGCCAAGGCCATGACGACTTCCGGATGGATCGTCGTGAAGAGGGTGTGAAAAATGACCTCTCGAATCGCTTGCACACCGGCGCTTTGGCAACACATGGTGGGCGAGACTGTCGGGACCGTCATGATATCTTAGGCAGCTAACAGGGCGGCTTTGGACAGGCGGTATGACTTCTCAGGTTTCCGGCGCATCGCGCTCACGCGCGGTGGACCAGCGCACATCGCTGGCACTTATCGTCGTCATCGTATTTTTCCTCGTGACGGGTCTGCTTGCCTGGCAGAATATCCGGAGCATCCGCGACAACAACGAGAAAGTCATTCACTCCCAGCAGACCGTCACGGCGCTGAGTGAGATCCTTTCCAGCGCGCAGGATGCGGAGACCGGACAGCGTGGGTTCCTGCTCACCGGCAACGATCGCTACCTCGAGCCCTATCGCGCGGCTGTCGCGGGCGTACCGGCCCGACTCGACACCGTGCGCGATGCCCTCAGGGACAATCCGGCGCAGCTTGCGCGGCTGAAGGAAGTCGGCGCCCGCCTGGGCGACAAGTTCGCGGAACTGAAAACCACGATCGAGCTGCGTCAGACGCAGGGCTTCGATGCGGCCGTGGCGGTGGTCAACAGCGACCGGGGCAAGGCCGCGATGGATGCCATCCGGTCGCAGCTGGGCACCATGCAGACGGAAGAGCTGGCACTGCGCGACAAGCGTGTCGCAGAAATGACCTCCGCGTACAGCAGTGCGCTCACCAGCGGTATCCTCAGCGCGCTGCTCGGCGTCGCGCTGACGGTGGTCGTGGGCGTGCTGATCCGTAATGCCTCGCGGGCGCGTCAGCGCAGTGAGTGGCTGCAGGCCGGCCAGCTGGAACTCGCCAGCGTGATGCGCGGTGACCAGGGCACCGACGAACTGGGTGCGAACGTTCTCGCCTTCCTGGCCCGCTTCCTCAATGCGCAAGCCGGCGCATTGTTCGTCAATGCCGCGACGTTCTTCGAGCGGATCGGTGTGTACGGGCTTGCGCCAGGGCATGACACGGTCGAGCGTTTCCTGCCCACCGAGGGCTTGCTCGGCCAGGCGGCGGCGGAACAGCGCATGCTGGTGGTCAATGACGTGCCGGACGGTTATCTCTCCGTCGGCTCGGCACTGGGCAAGGAAAAGCCCCGCCAGCTCGTGATGCTGCCCGTCCTGGTGGACGGTGAGGTCAACGGCGTGCTGGAACTCGGGTTCTTCCGTCCGATCGACGATGACGCGCTGACGCTGCTCGACGAGGTGGCCTCGGACATCGGCGTTGCGCTGCGGTCGGCGACCTACCGTGCCGAGTTGAGCCGCCTGCTCGAAGAAACGCGGCGGCAGTCGGATTCGCTGCAGCACCAGAGCGAAGAGCTGCGCGCGTCCAACGAAGAGCTGGAAGAGCAGAGCCGTGCCCTCAAGCAGTCCCAGCACGAGCTCGAACAGCAGCAGGCGGAACTCGAACAGACCAACGCCCACCTCGAAGAACAAGCCAGCCAGCTCGAAGTGCAGCGCGACGACCTCTACCGCGCCAACGAACAGATCGAAGCCAAGGCGGAGGAAGTCCAGCGTGCCAGCCGCTACAAGTCGGACTTCCTGGCCAACATGTCGCACGAATTGCGGACGCCGCTGAACTCCGCCCTCATCCTGTCCAAGCTGCTCGCGGACAATCCGCGCGGCAATCTGACCGAGGAGCAGGTGAAGTTCGCCCGTACCATCCACTCCTCGGGCAACGACCTGCTCACGCTGATCAACGACATCCTCGACCTGTCGAAGATCGAGGCGGGCCATATCGCCATCCAGCCGGAGCCGTTCGCGGTCGACCGGATGGTCAATGGCCTCATTCCGGGTTTCCAGCCGATCGCCGAACAGAAGGGGTTGTCCTTCGAAGTGACGATGTCGCCGGGTTGTCCGGCTGTGCTGGATACGGATCGTCAGCGCCTGGAGCAGATCCTGCGCAACCTGTTGTCCAATGCGTTCAAGTTCACGGAAGAGGGCGGCGTACGCGTCGACGTATCGGCAGGTACGCAGGGGGATGTCGTCTTCACGGTCAGCGACACCGGTATCGGCATCCCCATCGAGCAGCAGCGGCGTATCTTCGATGCGTTCCAGCAGGCCGATGGCACCATCAGCCGCAAATACGGCGGCACGGGCCTCGGCCTGTCGATCTCGGTCGAGCTTTCGCGGCTTCTGGGCGGCGGCATCACCGTGGAGAGCGAAGTCGGGCAGGGCAGCACATTCATCCTGACCCTGCCACTCAGCATCGCCGATGCCGGTGTCGACGCCGCCGCCAGCAGCGCGTCACCGGCGCGTCCTCGCATCGCCGCGTCGGGCCAGGGTCATGCGCCGCCGCCTCGTGTCGAAACCCCCGCTCCCGCGCCGGCCATCGTTCCGCGCATCCCCGACGATCGCGAAGACGAGGCCGATAACCGCCGCGTCATCCTGGTCATCGAAGACGACGAGGCCTTCGCGAGGATCGTGCTGGATCTGGTTCGCGAGATGAACTTCCGCGGCCTGGTGGCTACCAGCGCGCAGGAAGCGCTGGCGCTGGCGAGGAAGTTCCTGCCGCATGCCATCGTGCTGGACGTCGGCCTGCCGGATCAGTCGGGCCTCTCCGTGCTCGATATCCTCAAGCGCGACGTGCGCACGCGCCATATTCCGATCCATGTCGTGTCCGCGGAGGACCATTCGCACGCGGCGTTGTCGATGGGCGCCATCGGCTACCTGATCAAGCCGGTGCGCCGCCCCCAGCTGGTCGAAGTCCTGGACAAGCTGGACGCCCGTCTGTCTCGCGACGTGCGACGTGTCCTCGTGGTCGAGGACGACGACGTGCAGCGCGACGCCATCCGCAGTCTGCTTTCGACGGCGGACGTCGAAACCGTGGACGCGGGCACGGCGGCCGAATGCCTGGAGCTGCTCAAGAGCCAGACCTTCGACTGCATGGTGCTCGACCTCTCCCTGCCGGACGCGTCGGGTCTGGCCTTGCTGGAAACGCTCAGCGCCGAAGGCATCTACGCCTTCCCGCCGGTCATCGTCTATACCGGGCGCGACCTCACGGCGGAAGAAGAGTCGCGCCTGCGCGTCTATTCCCGCTCGATCATCATCAAGGGCGCCAAATCGCCCGAGCGTCTGCTCGACGAGGTGTCGCTGTTCCTGCACCAGGTCGTGACCGATCTGCCGGCCGAGCACCAGCGCATGATCCAGGAAGCCCAGCACCGCGACGCCGTGCTGGAAGGCCGCCGCATTCTGGTCGTCGAGGACGACGTGCGTAACGTCTACGCGCTGATCAATATCCTCGAGCCGCGCGGATGCGTCCTCACGGTCGCACGCAACGGCAAGGAGGCGATCGAGGCGCTGAACAAGGCGGCGGATGTCGACGGACAGCCGATGGACCTCGTGCTGATGGACGTGATGATGCCGGTCATGGATGGCCTGACCGCGACGCGTCATATCCGTAGCGACTTCCGCTGGAAGAAGCTGCCGATCATCACCCTGACCGCCAAGGCGATGCCGGACGATCAGGAAACCTGCCTGGCGGCGGGGGCCAGCGACTACATGGCCAAACCGCTCGACGTCGACAAGCTGCTGTCTCTGGTCCGCGTGTGGCTGGCGCGATGATTTCGCCCGTGGAAATGACCGATCGCGTCGAGGCGATCGAGATCGACCTTCTGCTGGAGGCGCTGTACCAGCGCTTTCACTACGATTTTCGCGGTTACTCCAAGGCGTCGGTCAAGCGGCGCCTGAAGCAGCTGCGCGAAAGGCTGGGCTATCGCACTTATTCCGCGATGCTGGAAGGCCTGCTTCACGACCCCTCGGTCGTGCCGCAGGTGATCAGCTACCTCACCGTCCAGGTCAGCGAGATGTTCCGCGATCCGTCGTACTTCCGCGCGCTGCGGGAGCATGTCGTGCCGCACCTGCGTACCTATCCCTCGCTGAAAGTCTGGGTCGCCGGCTGCAGCAGCGGTGAAGAACTCTACTCGCTGGCCATCCTGTTCCGGGAAGAAGGGCTCGAGCAGCGCACGATGTTCTATGCGACCGATATCAATCCGGGTGCCCTGGAGGCCGCGTCGGCCGGCGTCTACAACCTGGACCGGATTCGCGGGTTTACCGAGAACCACCAGCAATCGGGCGGCCGGTCCTCGCTCTCCGACTACTACACGACCGGATACGGCAAGGCGACGTTTGATCGCAGCCTGCGCGAACGCGTGGTGTTCTCGGACCACAGTCTGGTCACCGATGCGGTCTTCGGGGAGATGCACCTCATCTCGTGCCGCAACGTGCTCATCTATTTCGACAACACGCTTCAGGATCGTACGCTGAAGTTATTCAACGACTCCCTCATTCGCAGGGGATTCCTGGGGCTCGGGTCCAAGGAGAGCATCCGCTTCTCCAGTCAGGCCGCCGCGTTCCAGGATTTCGTGCAGGGCGAGAGGATTTACCAGAAGACTTCCGACGATGCTTAAAGACACAAGTACCGCTATGAGCCCGGTTTATTTCCTGCTCGTCGACGACCTCGAGGACAATCTCCTCTCGCTGGAAGCGCTGCTCCGGCGCGAAAACCTCGTCCTGCTGAAGGCGCGCTCCGGCGAGGAGGCGCTCGAGCTTTTGCTGGTTCACGACGTGGCGCTGGGCCTGCTCGACGTGCAGATGCCCGGCATGGATGGTTTCGAGCTTGCCGAGCTGATGCGCGGCAACGATCGCACTCGGCATGTGCCGATCATCTTCCTGACGGCGAGCACGGCGGACAACCAGAGAAAGTTTCGTGGATACGAGGCCGGTGCGGTCGATTTCATCCAGAAGCCGATCGAGTGGGACATCCTGCGCAGCAAGGCCAACGTGTTCTTCGACCTCTACCGTCAGAAGCAGCAGATCGCCGACCAGCGCGACCGGCTCGAAGCCTATGCCGAGACCCTGACGCGTTCGGACCGCTACAAGGATCAGTTCCTGGCGATCCTGGCGCACGAGCTGCGCAATCCGCTGACCCCCTTGCGCATGGGACTCGACGTGCTTCGTGGGCATCCCGCGCGGGAGCGCACCGAACAGATTCACGGCGTGATGGATCGGCAGCTGGTGCATCTCGTACGGCTGGTCGACGACCTGCTCGACGTATCCCGCGTGAGCCAGGGGAAGATCGCGCTGCAGCGGACGAAAGTGCGGATCGCCGACATTGTCGAGGCCGCGCTCGAGGCAAGTCAGCCCTTCGTGGATGGGGGCAAGCACGCCCTGCGGGTCGACGTCGCCGATACCCCCATGTGGATCGACGGCGACAAGACGCGACTGACCCAGATCGTCGGCAACCTGCTGAACAATGCGGCCAAGTACACGCCGACCGGCGGCTCGCTCGCCGTGGATGCCACCCGTGAGGGTGACGAGGCGGTGATCGTGGTGTCCGACAACGGCATGGGCATCCCTCCGGCCATGCAGGCGAATATCTTCGAGCTCTTCACACAGGTCGGTGAGCACCTGACCCGTTCACAGGGCGGGCTCGGTATCGGCCTTGCGCTGGTGAAGCAGCTGGTCGGCATGCACGAGGGATCGATCTCGGTCAGTAGCGAAGGCGAGAACCAGGGCAGTCGCTTCACCGTTCGCCTGCCGCTTCTGCCGCTCGAGCAGCCGGCTGACCGCGTCTTGTCGTCGGACGACCGGGGCGCGAACGACGAGCGCCTCAAGGTCCTCGTCATCGACGACAACGTGGATGTCGCCGAGACGATCGGCTGGTTGCTTCAGGAGATGGGCCACGAACACCATGTGGTGCTGGATGCACGGCTGGCCCTCGACGCGGCGCACGCGTTTCAGCCCGACGTGGTCCTGCTGGACGTCGGCATGCCGACGATGAGCGGCTACGACGTCTGCCGCGCATTCCGTCAGGATGCCTTGCTGAAGCACCTTCCGATCATTGCCCAGACGGGCTGGGGTCAGGCCAACGATAAGGCGGCTACCGCCGAAGCCGGCTTCAACCATCACCTCGTCAAGCCGGTCGGCGCCGTCGATTTGCGGGATGCACTCGCGCTGGTGACCGACCCGGCCCGGAACGTCGTGGTGTAGGACCGTGCCTGCGCGCGAAACCGTGTGGACCGGGTTTCGCGAGCAGGCGCGATCCTGCATGGCGCCCTTTGCTGCTAGTAGTCGTAGCTCACGCTGAGGCGCACATAACGCGGCACCTGCCTGACGACCGCCTGACCGTACTGTGGATCGGCCACGCCAGGGTCCGTCTGCGAGTACGGATACCTGTTCAGCGGCCGCTGCTCGTTGAAAGCGTTGAACACGCTGGCGGTAAAGGCAAGCTTGCCTTCGCCGAACGCCGGCTTGTAGGTCGTTCCCAGATCGAGCTGGCGGACCCACGGCAAGCGACCCTGCTTGCCGGGCGGTGACGCGACGCCGGCGCAGTAGTGGTATGACCCGCCGTACTTGCCCGGATCCGTATCGTCGGGGCCGTAATAGCCCAGGCAGATTTTCGGCGATCCTGAGGTGAGGCTCAGGTTGGCCGATACGAGCCATTCGGGGGTCAGCTGGTAATAGCCATACCATTTCAGCTGATGCGTGTGGTCGTTGTTCGTCGGGCCGTTGGTGTTTTCCATGATGTAGCTGTTGTCCCAGTCCTCGCTGGTGGACGCCGCCGTCTGCTGGAGATCGGAACGGAGCTGCCCCTCGGTGTTGCCGTAGCTGCGCGAGAACACGTAGTCGACCTTGCCGTACCAGCGACCGTCGAACGGATGCTCGAGGAAGCCTTCGAGCGAGTAGTAGCGACGCTTCAGTCCCTGAAAGCCCAGCTCGTTGTTGCTCAGCGGTACGCTGACGAGCCGGCCGGAGGCGTCGCTCACATTGAACGTATTGGCCCGGCCCGGATTGAACAGGTAGCAGCTGTTCGTGGTGGTCACGTCGTAACCCAGTTCCGCCGCCTTGGCGACGATGCGATCGGTATCGCAGTAATCGTCGATGGCGCTGCGCAGAATCCGCTGCGTAAGCTTCGCCCCGTAGACCCAGTCGTGCCCCAGCGTCCTGGTAAAGCCGAGAATGAACTCGTCCTGATACTCGGACTTGAGGTTGCTGGCGGTCACGGTGCGTGGATCGGGCAGCACGCCGTAGTAGTTGTTCGACGATACCGGCTGCGAGAACGAGGTCAGCCCGGTCGGCAGGCCCTGCGCATCGATACCGCCATAGGTAAAGTACTGCGAGGTACTGAGCGATGCGCCAGCGGCGTTGAGGCCGGGGTTCAGCGGCAGGCCGAGGTAGTAGCGCCCCGCGTTGCCGTACACCTTGAAACTGGAATCGCCGTTCACGTCCCAGCTGAAGCCCAGACGCGGTGCCCACTGAGGACGATGCTGCGTGACATAGGCATCGCCGTCGCGGTTGTAGTTCTCGAACTGGTCGTTACGCAGGCCCAGCGACAGCAACCACCGATCGTTCACCTGCCACTTGTCCTCGACGTACTGGGCCCTCTGGTCGGCGCGCACGCTCGCGAGCGAACTCACGACGTGGCGTACGACGTAGTAGCCGCCCTGGCCGTTGACGACGCCGCCCGTGGCCGGCACACCGAGACCGGTGGAGATCGGCGTATCGGGATCGGCCTGGCCGTAAGTCCAGTAATAGCCAGGGCCCGAGGCCTCGGACCCCTGATCGAGAGCTTTCGTTACCTGGTTGTCGATACCGGCGCTCAGGGTGTGATCCCCCAGCACATACGTGATGTCGAACCGTGTGTTGGTGCTGCGTGTACCTCGGCCCGGGTTCGTGAGCGTCGCGAGCGTCTGGTTGTTGCCGATCGGCGAGCCGCCGTTGAGCGCCGGGTTCTGGTTGATCAGTCCGCTCGCGTAGGTCAGGCTTTCGTCGTATGAGCCCGGCTGGTCGTACTGGTTGAGCTTCATCTTGCCGTAGAGCGCGGAGACGGTCAGGTTGTCGGTGATGTAACCGGTGTATTTGCCGGACCACACGTCACCACCGGTCTTGATGTTGTCGTCGGCGCCAATGCGCTGACCACGGCTCAGTGCTGAGTAGTCGTAATCGTAGATGGTGCCCTGCGTCTCCCGCTTGCTGGAGGCACTGGTGAACTCGAGGATGTGATTGTCCGTGATGTTCCAGTCGATCTTGCCGTACCAGCTTGGCGAGCCGTAGCGGTACTGTACATCGGGTTTCGTGCTATCCACGGCGTTATGTGTCGAGCCTTGCTCGCGCGTGAACTCACCTGCGAGGAAGAAGAACAGCTTGTCCTTGATCAGCGGGCCGCCGACGTAGCTGCTGACCGTGGTGATCCAGTCGCGGTCCTGCCGTCCGGGCTGGTAAAGGCTGCCGGCGACGGGCGAGGAAGGCAGGCCGTTGGTGTAATAGGTGTTCGCCGTTTCCGAACGCGCAAACGCCGGTTCCCAGAGCACCTGTCCGCCGAAATGCCACTCGTTGGTACCGCGCTTTCCCACCTGGTTGATGACACCGCCGTCGGAACGTCCGTACTGGGCGCTGTAACCGCCCGTGTAGACTTCCTGCTGATCGATCGCTCCGTAGGGCAGGGAGATACCACCGAGTCCGCGCTGTGGATCGGTCACGTTATAGCCGTTGATGTAGTACGCGTTCTCGCTGGCGGCGGAGCCACCGAAGCTGTTCAACGACGCGCCCGTCGGCCCGGTATAACCGCCGGCATTGGAGATCACGCCGGGAGCGAGCCGGGCGATTTCGTCGGCGTTGCGAGCCAGCGGAAGCTTCGAGAGCTGATCGGCGTTGATCACCGTGCGCGAATCCACGGCGGTCACGTCGATGTCCGGAAGCCGCGAGGCGTCGACCTTGACGCCTTCGAGGTCGGAGGTCGCCGCACCGAACGAGACATCCGTCGACGCGCCCACGCGAAGGCCGATGTCCTTGCGCGTTTCCACATCGGCGCCGTTGCGCCGCAGTGTCACCGAGTAAGTGCCCAGCGGCAGCTGGCTCGCGCTGTACCGTCCCTTCGCGTCGACACCGACTTCGCGGGTCAATCCATTGCCGCCCTGTACGACGACCGTCGCACCTTGCGCGTCGTTCACCTGGCCTGAAATGGCACCGGTGGTTGACTGCGCCCATGCCCCATGGTTACCGATCGCCGCGATCAGGGCCGCCGCCAGCAAGTGCCGGCGCATCATGATTCTGGATTGCACGTTCTAGCATCCCCTGAGTGGTCTGAAAGCCTCTGTAGCCCCGGAAAACGGTCACCAGCGATAGGCGACACGCGTGTACAGATACCGTCCGCTGTAGCCGAACGGCGAGTAATCGGGATAAGGCCAGGTGCCTCCCACGGCACCATCGCTGCCGCTCTTGTATTTCCGCGGGTAGACGTTGGTAAGGTTGTCGACGCCTGCGGTGAAGGTCCATCCATGCGTCGCGTAGCTCGTGGAGAGATCGAGCAGCCAGCGCGCCGGAAATACCTGGTCGAATCCGGGGTTGCTCACCGGATCCTGGTTGACGGCGAACTGGCCGTAGCGGGTGAGCGCGCTGTGGACGCTCCATTTACCCAGCGCGTAGTCGGCGCCAAGGGCGATCTTGTCGCGTGGCGCGCCGTTGGTGATGTAGCCCTGCGCGATGTGCCCGACGCGCACCAGTTCCAGCCCGCTCTCGGCCAGCGACGCGGGATTCGGCGCCACGGACAGGATCGAAGTGTGGTTGCGGTTGTAAGCCGCCGTGAGCTGCAGCTTGCCCGCGTTGCCGAAGTCGATGCGATAGCCGCTGCTCAGGTCGATGCCCCGGGTGCGCGTCTTCAGGGCATTGGTGAAGTAGCTCCCGCCCTGGATGTTGGCGAAACCTTGTCCCTCCAGGTATGCCTGCACCGGGTCGCCGACGAGGTTCTCCGACGGCACGATACGGTTACCGATGGTGATCTGGTACAGGTCGAGTGACAGCGTCCAGGTCCCCGGCGCATACACGGCACCCAGCGTGTAGTTATGCGACTTCTCCGGCTTCAGTGGCTCGGCGCCCAGCGCGCGCGCCACCGGGTCGCTCACCGCGAAGTTTCGGATCTGCGTCGGCACACCGCCGATCACATTGGTCGACGTGGTGGTGTAGTACTGCTGAGGAAGCGATGGCGCGCGGAAGCCGGTCGCCGCCGTGCCGCGCAGCGCGAAGCTGTCCGTGAAGTCGTATCGCGCGGACAGCGTTCCCGATGTGGTATTGCCGAAGTCGCTGTAATCCTCGTGCCGGATCGCCAGCGAACCGCTCAGCTTGTCGGTAATCTGATTCTCCAGGCTGACGTATTCGGCCACGTCGTGGCGGCTGTGCTGTCCCGCATCGGCGGGCTGGAAGCCGGGGAAGCCTTGCGAGCCCGTGCCAAAGTACGACGCCGGGTCGCCAGCCTCGATCTCATATTGCTGGTGCAGGTACTCGAGCCCGAAGGCGAGTGTCACGGGATTATTGAGCCAGCTCACGTCGAGGTCGCGGGCGATGTCGACGTCGAAGGCTTTCTGAGTGGCAATCAGGCGACCTGCGTTGAAGCGGGTGGGGCTCGCGGCACCGAGGTCGACGTTGAGCGTGTGGATCGGGTCGATACTGACGCGGTCGCGTCCGTAGTTGCCGCTGATATCCCAGCGCCATCCACTCGCGGTGGTGCCGCGCACGCCGGCGACGACGGCGCTGTCGATCGAGCGGACATCGTTGAGCGGGAGGTAGCCGTTGGGGTAGATGGAGCGTACGTTGCGTGCGCTGTCGTAGGTGCGGAACAGGGCAGGCGAGGTACCTTCGCGGCTGCTGGTACTGGCGAAAGCATAGAAGTCGATGTCCGACGCCAGCGCGTACTGCACGTTGAGCAGCGCCTGATGGGTGCTGATGTCCGGCTCGCCGATGCGCTGCGTCTGATGGCCGTAAACAGGCGAAGAAGGATCGCGATAGTCGCGGCCGCCACGATTCGTGGCGTCCGCGTGCCCCTGCACGACGCTCAGGCGAGCGAAGCCTTTGTCACCGCCCAGCGGCACGCCAAGGCTTGCCTCACCTTGCCACTGTCTGCCGTCGCCGGCGCTCGATCGTCCCGCGGTGATGCTCGCTTCGTTGGTGCCGTCGCCCGCGGCGCCCTTCAGCACGATGTTGATGACGCCAGCGATGGCGTCCGATCCGTACTGAGCGGACGCACCGTCACGCAGTACTTCGATGTGATCGATCGCCGAGATCGGTATCGAGTTGAGGTCGGCCGGTGCCGAGCCACGACCGAGCGCACCCTGCAGATTGAGCAATGCGCTCGTGTGCCAGCGCTTGCCGTTGACGAGCACCAGGGTCTCGTCGGGTGAGAGACCGCGCAGCGCCGCGGGGCGCACGATGCCGGAGCCGTCGTTGCCCGGCGCACGCGGGAAGTTGAATGACGGAGCGAGGCGCGACAGCACCGCGCCGAGCTGCGTATCGCCGAAGGATTGCAAGTCCTGCGCCGACACCACGTCGATCGGCGAGAGCGAACTGCTCTGGCTCCGGTTGACCGAGCGGGTACCGGTCACGACCACGGTCTGCAGCCTGGCGGCGTCTTCCTGCGCTTCGGAAACGGGAACGTAAAGACTGGCTGCGATGACGACGGACAGCGACAAGCGCGCGGGCAGGGCATGCCTCATGAATGAATTCCTGGATTTTACGGACGGCGACACGTCAACGCGGCGGCAGGCCGCGCGTGGCACAGTGGGGGCGATCGGAGGGGGTGGGTCCGCCGGTCAGGCGGAAGCGCGCAGGGGCGCTACAGGATCAGGCGAGGCGACAACAGCAACACGCACCGATCGACATGGCGATCGGGTGAGGCGTGTGGGTTGACTGCGGCATGATCAAGATGGGTTTACCTCGAAGGACGTCCAGAAGTCTGGGCGTTTAGAAGTCCGAATGGTGAACCCATGCTGGTGCAGTGCGTTTCGAATGTCAACTAGCCGCAAACGTCGGAGCTTCAGCCGGGGCTGGGTGCGCGAACGTGGCGGCGTTGCAGCACGATCCAGCCGATGGCGGCGGTCGTGAGTACGAGGATGGTCGCGCTGTACAGGTTGACCGCGGCAATCAGTCCTTCGTGCTGCACGACGAAACCCAGAGCGATGGCGGGTGCGCTGAATGACAGGTAGCTCTCGATATAGAACACGCCCATGAGATGGCTGCGCTCATGCGGCGCGGCGAGGGGGAGTACGGTGCGCAACGAGCCCAGGAAGGCGCTGCCGAATCCCGCGCCCGCCAGCACCGAGCCCGTGAGCAGACCGGTCGTGCTTCCGTGTACCGCCGCCCAGCGGATGCACGCCGTGCCGGCGGCAAGCAACGTGGCACCGGCAAGCAGGGCATGCAGTGCGTGCCGCTTCATCGCCAGCCATACGGCGGCCGCACCGGTCAGCGTCAGCAAGGCCACGCTCGCGCCGCCGAGCCACAGCGAGGAAGAATGCGATGCCTGCGCGATCAGCGTTGGCATGAGTGAGAGGTAGAACGCGCCAAGCATCCACAGCGCGATGTTCAGGGGCGATACCGCCAGCAGGGCCGCCCGTGCGCTGGGCGGCACGCTGACTCTGGGGCGCAGGCTGGCAAGAACGCCTGGCCGCCGCACGACCGTTTCGGGGGTGCGCCACGTGAGTACCGCGCAGAGGATCAGGAGCAAACCCATCACGGCATAGACCAACGACAGGGGCGCGGGGGCCAGCTGGGCGAGGGCGGTGCTGCCCAGCGCGCCCGCGGCGAGGCCGACCAGGGGAGCGATGCTGTTGAGATCCGGGCCGCGTCTGGGATCCGTGTCCATCAGGGCCGCGCCGAGCGTGCTGGCGGCGAGGCCGGTCGCCGCGCCCTGGACCGCCCGCGCGAGCAGCAGGGCGGGCGCCGAACCGGCGATGATGAAGAGCAGCATGGATAGCAATTCCAGTGCGATCGCCATGCCAATGACCGGGCGCCGCCCCAGATGATCGGACAGCCGGGCCCCGGTCAACAGCGCCGCCAGCAAGGCGATCGCGTACATGGCGAACACGGCGGTGAGCCAGGTCGCGGAGAAGTGCCAGGTCTGCTGGTAGACGCGATACAGCGGCGTGGGCGCCGAGGACGCCGCGAAAAACACGAGCAGCGTCAGGCCATGGGTCAGCAGCGCACCGGTCGTGCTGGGTGTCGTACGGGGCGAGGACATGCGATACTTTCCACTAAAGCTAAGAATATGCATTAGTAAGCTACCCCTCCTTTCTCACTAAAGCAAATAAATTGCGTTAGTACTGACAGCTTGTAAGACCTATGACCGACGTTTCAGACATGCCCGACCCTGCGTCCCGCCCTGGTCCTCGTCCGGGCGGCCGCAGCGCGCGCATCCAGGCCGCCGTCCATGCGGCGGTGCGCGAGCTGCAGGACGATGCGGGCCGCGAAGGTCTCACGGTTCCCGCGATCGCATCGCGCGCCGGGGTGACCGCGTCGACGATCTACCGCCGCTGGGGCGACCTCGGACGGCTTCTTGCCGACGTGGCGGTCGAACAGCTGTGGCCCGAAACACCGCCGGCCGACGAGGGATCGTTCGAGGCGGACCTTCGTGCGTGGCTGGAGCAGTACGTCGACGAGATGACGTCGGTGCCGGGACGAGCGATGCTCCGCGACCTGCTCGGTACACAGGATCACGCGATGGCAGGGAAGTGCCTGACCTTCTGCACGCAGCAGATCGACGTGATCCGCGAGCGAGCGCTCGATCGTGGCGAACATCCCGTCCCCACTATCGACATCATCGACGGGGTCATCGCCCCGGTGATGTTTCGTATCGTCTTCGCGAACGCGACGCCCGTCCCGGAGGACGTCGACCGCTGGACGCGGACGGCGCTTCAGCCGCGATGACCGTTATCGTCGGCAAGCGCAGCGGATATCCATTCCTGGCGTGAGCCCCTGCGGTCGTGCGCCTGACCGCCAATTTATCGCCGCCGGGCGTGGCACCGAATTTGCTTCACGCTGGCATGGCCCCAACGCATCCCCGTCCAGCGATACCCGAACCGCGCCCGCAGCGCCTGAGCCGTCTTGTCGACCGTGCGCTTCGGATGGGCGCCGCGCTGATCGGACTGCTCATCGTCTGCGGGGTGGCGACGACAGGCGCCTTGCTGATCGCGCAGGGCAGAGTGGCTCACAGTTACGACGTGCTGCATGAAACCTCGCTGGTGCGCGAAGACGTGCAGGCGCTGCGGCTCCGGGTGGGCATTTTTATCGTCCGCGGCGATCGCGCGTCGCGTGACGATGTCGCCGCCTCCATCCGCTCCGCCCGTGCGCGACTGGCGTCCCTGCGCGCCCTCGTGGGTTCGAACCAGGCGCAGAAGCCGCTGCTCGATCAGCTTGCCGGTGCCTTTGAAGAGCGTGTGCGCAGCTCGACCAGGCTGATGTCGACGGCCGACTTTTCCGCGGCGATCGAAAGTCGCGCCCGGGCGATGACGGAGCCGGCTTATCAGGTCGTCAATGCCCGCCTCATGGATTCGATCGACCGGATGGAACGGGCTGAAGAGCTGTTGCTGGCGGAACGGCGATCGCGTCAGAGCGGCATCCTCCTCGTGCTCGGTATCACTCTGGGTGGTCTGGTTTTCTGGGCGGTGGCGATCCTTGCCAGGTTGCGTCGGGCCGCGCACGACCTGATCGGCGAACTCTCCGCGGCCTATCGCGACACGGCATTGAGCAAGGCCGAACTGGAGGCGTTCATCGATGCGTCGCCACTGGGCCTGTTTCACCTCGACGAGAAAGGCTTGCCGACGTACTTCAACGCCGAAGCCATCCGGATGGGTGAACTGGTGACCGAGGGTGGCAGCGTGGCGGACTGGCTGGCCAGTGTGCATCCCGAAGATAGTGATGCCCTGAGCAGTGCATGGCACCGGCTGCTACGCACCAACGAAAGTCTCGAGGAGATGTTCCGGCTGGTCCGTAAGGATGGCTCGCCGGTCTGGGTCGAATCGCATCTGGCGCCGGTGCTTGTCGAAAACCGTACCACGGGTTTTGTCGGTGTCTGCCGTGACCTGTCGGAGCGCAAGGCGCTGGAAGAAAATCTTTTTGCCGCCAAGGAGGCCGCCCAGGTCACTCTCGAATCGATCGGCGACGCGGTGATCGCGACCGATGCGGAAGGCGTGATCACCTTTCTGAATCCGCGCGCCGCCGTCTTGCTCGAAACCGAAGCGCAACTCGGCGTCGGCATGCCAGTGGATGAACTGCTGCAGCTGGTCGACGAGGATGGCGAGGCCAGTCCGACGTCGCTGCTCCGGGCGATCGCGGAAAACCGTACGATCGATGTGATCAAGCCGAGGCGCCTCGTCCTGTCGGATGGCACGCGACTCGATATCGAAGACGTCGCCGCGCCCATCCGCAATCGTCAGGGCACGGTCATCGGCGGCGTTCTCGTCTTGCGCGATGTGAGCATCGCGCAGGCTATCGCCGAACGCATGCGTCACCTCGCGGAATACGACGTTCTGACGGATCTTCCCAACCGGCTGCTGTTCGAGGACCGGGCCCGCCAGGCCCTGCATGCGGCCATTCGTCATCGTGCGCGTGTCGGCTTGCTGTATATCGACCTGGACGGCTTCAAGCAGGTCAATGACACGCATGGTCACGGCGCGGGGGACGAACTCCTCCGGCAGGTGGCTGCATGCCTGGAAAGTACCGTGCGCCTTACCGATACCGTATGCCGGATCGGCGGCGACGAGTTTGTCGTGCTCATGCCTGAGGTCAGTGACGGCGAGGGGGCGATGAACCTGGCGGAGAAGATCGTCGCCGCCGCGCAGGGACGCTTCAGCTGGCACGGCGAGCCACTGGACGTGACGTTCAGCGTCGGTGCCGCGCTTTATCCGGACCACGCAACGGACGTCATTGCGCTCATGCGGCAGGCCGACCACGCCCTGTATCGCGCGAAACAGTCCGGGCGCAATCGCGCGCTCATGGCGCCGGAAGCGGCGAACACCGTCTCAGTCTGACTCTCGCCGATCCGCCCGGCCGGGTGCTTGCGGGTCGCGGCCGACGGGCGCATACCCCTGCTGGTTAAAATGTGACGAACTTGGCTATTTGTTGACCAAGCCTGCCGCGTCTTCACATTCAACTCCTTGATTTTACGGTCGTGCAATACCGGCACGGCTCTTGCTTCTTCACGGTACCGGCCCTCTTGCCGGCGTCTGAATCGGGAGTGGGACATGGTGGTGCTGCGTGAGCTTGCGGAACGTCTGGTCTGGCGCGTAACGCTGAATCGTCGTCTGGGTGAAGTCTTCGCTCTGCCGGGTGGCGCGTCGCTGGCGAGCCGTTCGGCACCCTGGATTACCGAAGCCTCCTGGTGGGGTAACCATGACGCCGGCGCCGAGGCTTCCGCCTTGTTCGCGGCCATGCACCGTGACGACACGCTCGAAGCCGCCTTCCGTGCTCACCGCCTGCAGCGTGCCGGCCGCCTGAGCGGTATGCCTGGCGTCACCATGCATGCCGAGGCACTCGAGATCGCCCTGGTGTCGAACGCTTCGTGCGGAACGGCGTCGGTGTGCAGTGCGTCGATCCAGCTGGTCCGGTCGCTGACGGATGAGGGTGTGCTGCTGACGTCGCAGCCGTAACGCGCGAGGCGCCAGAGCTGCTCGTTGCGCGTTGCGCGGCACGTATAATGGGCGGTCCCCACAACCAAGCCGCCCTCATGTCCGCCGAGCGAATTCGTCATCCTCTTCTGCGCGATCGTGTCGTTTCCGCCGAAGCCGCGGCCGCGCTGATCCAGCCGGGCGAAACGGTAGCGATGAGTGGTTTCACCGGCTCGGGATACCCGAAGTCGGTGCCGATGGAGCTGGCGAAGCGGATCGACGCGGCACATGGCCGGGGCGAATCGTTCCGCATCAAGCTGATGACGGGTGCATCCACGGCGCCGGAGCTCGACGGCGCGTTGGCCAAGGCGGACGGCATCGCGCTGCGCATGCCTTTCCAGACCGATCCCGACGCCCGTCAGCGAATCAACGCGGGCACGCTCGATTACATCGACATCCATCTCAGTCACGTGGCCCAGCACGTATGGTTCGGCTTCTACGGCGAGATCGATACCGCTGTGGTGGAGGTGGCCGGCATTCGTGAGGACGGCAGCCTGATCCCCTCGACATCGGTCGGCAATAACAAGACCTGGCTCGACCTCGCCCGCAAGGTGATCATCGAGGTCAACGAGTGGCAACCGGAAGGCATCGACGGTATGCACGATGTCTATTACGGCACGGCCTTGCCGCCCAACCGCAAGCCGATTCCGCTGGTGCACGCCGACGATCGCATCGGTGTGCCGTCGCTGCACTGCGACCCCGACAAGATCGTCGCCATCGTGCGGACCAACGGCCCCGACCGGAACAGTCCGTTTGCCGCTGCCGACGAGTGCAGCCAGCGGATCGCCGGGCATCTCATCGAATTTCTCCAGCACGAAGTGGCGAAGGGCAGGCTTCCCGCCAACCTGCTGCCGCTGCAGTCGGGTGTGGGCAATATCCCGAATGCGGTACTGGCCGGGCTCGCCAGCAGCGGATTCCGCGACCTCACCGCCTTCACCGAAGTGATCCAGGATGGCATGCTCGACCTGCTGCGCAGCGGCGTGCTCAAGGTGGCGTCGTGCACCGGTTTCGCGCTGAGTCCTCAGGCCAACGAAGAGTTCAAGCGCAACATCGATTTCTACCGCGAGCGCATCATCATGCGCACGCAGGAGATCTCCAATCATCCCGAGCTGGTGCGCCGACTCGGCTGCATCGGCATGAACGGGATGATCGAAGCCGACCTCTACGGCAACGTCAACTCCACGCACGTCATGGGCAGCCGCATCATGAACGGCATCGGCGGATCGGGCGACTTCGCCCGCAACGGTTTCCTGTCGATCTTCCTCAGTCCGAGCACGGCGAAGAACGGAAGTATTTCGTCGATCGTGCCGATGGTCAGCCACGTCGATCACACCGAGCACGACGTTTCGATCATCGTGACCGAGCACGGTCTGGCCGATCTGCGCGGACTTCCTCCCCGGCACCGCGCGCGACAGCTGATCGATCGTTGCGTGCATCCGGACTATCGTGCGCAGCTCGAGGATTACTTCGACCGCGCCTCCCGTGACAGCTACGGCAAGCACACGCCGCATCTGTTGCCCGAGGCGTTGTCATGGCACCAGCGCTGGCTCGACACCGGGAGCATGCACGGCGCGGTGTGAACCGGCGGTGCGGTGCGGTGCCGGTCTCAAGGGCCCTGCGTTTGCCAGCCGCCGCCGAGGGCGAAGAACAGGTTCACCTGAGCCTCGGTGACCTCACGGTCCGCTTCGGCCAGCGCGTGTTCGGTGGAGACCCGGGTGCGTTCCGCGTCGAGGCTGCTCAGATAGGGCGAGCGTCCCGCACGGAACAGGGTCTGCGCATCGGAGGAGGCCTGCGTGGCATCGTTCAGCGCCTGCTTGAGCAGCGCCTGTCGATCCAGCGCCCGCGCATAGTCGCTCAGCGCGGTCTGCGCTTCCTTGAGGGCCGTGAGTACCGTCTGATCGAAGGCGGCAAGCTCGGCATCCCCACCTGCCTCGCTGGCGCGAACGCGCGCGTGAGACGATCTGGTCGGTACCGTCCAGGAAATCAGCGGTCCCAGCGACCAGTAGCGTGCGGGTGCCTGACCGACATCCGCCAGCGTGCCGTTGCTGCCGAGGCCGGCGCCCAGCGTGATGTCCGGATAAAGCTCGGCGGTCGCGACGCCGATACGTGCCGTCGCCGCGGCCAGATGACGTTCGGCCTGTCGGACATCCGGTCGGCGACGGAGCAACGTCGCGCCGTCGCCGACCGGTATCGGCGTCGACAGGTGCGGTGCCTCGTCACATGCCTCGACGGTGGAGGGCAGACGTCCGGGGGTTTCACCTGTCAGGGCGGCGAGCGCGTAGCGCGAAGCGTCGCGCCGTTTCTCGATCGGCGGGAGCTCGGCGCGTGCGAGGTCACGTTGTGTCGTGGCACGCGTCACGTCGATGCGCGTGCCCCTGCCTGCCGCCATCATGCGCGTGGTAGTCGACAGGACCTGCTCCTGGATGCGCAGCGTCTCCTGCGCGACCGACAGATCGTGAGTCGCTTCGCACTGCCCGAGATAGCTGCGCGCCACCTCGGCGGCGACCGTCGTGCGCACGAGATCCCGTGCTGCGCGCGTGGCTTCGGCATCGGCGGCCGACGCCTCCGTGGCCCGCCTGAGCTTGCCGAAGAGATCGAACTCGTACGAGGCGGATGCCGCCACCGACGACAGCGTGAAAACGGGCAGCTTGTCCGATTGCAGGTATGACTCGGCGGACAGCTGGTTCCGCGACGCCGAGGCGGATGCGCCGCCGGTCAGGCCGCCCTCCGCACGCGCCGCATCCAGCATGGCGTACGCCTGACGGAGGTGTGCCTCGGCTTCGCGAAGCGCCGCGTTCGCCTTGAAGGCCTGCGTTTCCAGCGCATCCAGCGTCGGGTCGTCGTAGAGCTTCCACCACGCGTCGGCGGCGGCATGCGACGTGTCCACGGTTGCGGTGTCCACGTCCACGAAGGCGGCCTGAGCCTCGGGACGCTTCACCACCGCGCGGTCCGGCAAGCGGTAATCGGGGCCTACCGCCGCGCAGCCCGAAAGCAGCAGGCCGATCGTTACGAGTGCCGCGTGCCGGCGCATCACGAATGTGCCGCCGTCGCCGGGGGCGTGTGTCGCGTGTCGACGGTCACCGTGACCGTGCGGCCGGCGATCAGCCGCAGATCGTCCGGTCGCCCATCGATCGATATGCGGACGGGGATACGTTGCGCGAGACGGACCCAGTTGAAGGTGGGATTGATGTTCGGAAGCATCGTGCCGTCGGCGCTTCGCTCGCGGTCGGCGATGCCGGCCGCCAGGCTGACGACGCGGCCGTGCAGTACGCGAGGCTCGCCCATGACCTCGATACTGACCGCTTGACCGGGCTCCACGCCACGCAGTCGTGTTTCCTCGAAGTAGCCGTCGACGTGGAACGACGCGGCATCGACCATGGAGAACGGTGCATGACCGGCCGTGACGTAATCACCGGCGCGGACGACGCGGTCATTGAGATAACCGTCCGCGGGTGCGCGGACGACGGTACGGTCCAGATCGAGACGCGCCGTATCGGCGGCGACCTCCGCGGCGTGCAGATGCGCCTCCGCTTCGGCGACCTTCGCGTGAACCTGTTCGACGCTCTCGGCGGCGACGAGATCCTTCAGCGCATCGTTTCGACTGGCATCGCGATGGAGTTGCGCCAGCGCCGCCCGGTCTTCTTCCACGGCCGCGGCGGCCCGGCGAAAGGCCAGTTCGAAGCGTGCGCGGTCGACGAGGAAGAGAGGATCGCCCCTTTTTACGAACTGGTTGTCGGAGGCATAGACCTTTTCGACGAGTCCTGAAACGTCCGGCGAGACAGGCAGCGTGTCCGCACGGATGTGCGCGTCGCGGGTCCACGACGCGCTGCGGTACGAGGTGTAGACGTGCCAGCCGACCACGGCCGCCAGCGCCGCCATGGCCAGCGTGGGCCAGATCGAGCGGGCATGCGCGAGGCGGCCGCTCATGACGCCGCCCCGGGCATCAGCGCGAGCATCGAGCCGAGGACGACGATGTAAAGGGCGACGTTGAAGAGTCCTGGATGCCAGATGCGCGCGTAGAATCCCGAGCGCGCAAGAACGCCGCGGATCGCGCCCTTGAGGAGGTATGCCGCAGTCATGAGGACGAGGAACGTGGGGACGAAGACCCCGTAGAGATTGAGATCGCCGGAGAGGCTGGTGTTCACGGAAGTGCCGGTGAGATGCGTAAGGGAGAGACAGGTTCGGAGAGCGCGAGGCGGTAGGCGATCAGCAGCGTGGCGAGCTGGCCGTCTCCATCGCCGCGATGCATGGCGGCGGCGTCGATAAGCGTGAGCAGTGCATCGGGAGGGTCGATGCGCGTACGCCGCGCGACGCAGTCGAGCAGCCAGGCCCTGCTGCGCGCGAGTACGTCGTCGATGTCGGTCGCGGCGCCGCGTGCGATGCGTTGCAGATCCAGTAGCGCCAGGCAGAGGCGCATATCGCGCACCGCATCCATCCGGACCAGCGATTCACCCGTCGCCAGCGCGATGCGCGGCAGCCATTGCATCGTGCGATCGAGGACACGAGTGGCTCGCGCGACCTGCTTCGGGGCGGACGCTGGCTGGGCGAGCAGGGCAAGGTCGCGCGCATTGGCCAGACCGAGGCGGTGCGCCGCGCTGTCGCCGCCGAGCGGTCGCGTGACCAGGGTCCAGGCCAGCGCGAAGCCCAGTCCCAGCATCATCCCTGTCGCGGAATTGGCGAAATCCTCGAAGCCGACCGCCGCATTGTTCTGCAGGGCGATGGCGCTGACGGTCTGCGACGTGACCAGCACGATACCCGTGGTCATGGACGGACGACCGGTGAACGCCCCAAGCACGAGGAAGAAGGGTGCCATGGCCGCGACCACGCCCATGAAGGTGGTGATCCGCGGCAGCACGAGAAAGAGATACGTGCCGGCCGTGACGACGCTGATCGCCTGCCAGACCAGGAAGCGGCGCACCTGCGGCGCCGGATCGTCCGACGCGGCGAAGAAGGCGGTGGCGATGGCCACGAGCACGACCCCGCCGGCGCCGCCCGGCCAGTCCGTGAGCAGCCACAGCCATCCGGTGGCGATCACCGCCATCGCCGGCGATGCGGCGGCAAGCAGGCGGGCACGGAGGTCGTCATGACGAGCGCGGTGGTCCAGCGTGTGCGCGCGATAGATGAGCGGCGTGGGCTGTGGGCGATGCTCGGTGAACGCGGTATGCAGCAGTAGGACGTCCCGCCAGAGGTCGATGACGTCCGTGAGGCGTTCGGTCGCGTGACGATGCAGCGCGTGCGCGCCGGGCGTCGTCATAGCCGTCGTCAGTCGCAATGCGCCGCATCGTGTGCGCAGGACGTCGCCGGTCGTTATCGACGCGGTCGTCCCCTCGTGCATCCAGGCGATGGTCGCGTCCAGCACGTCCTGCAGGCCACCATCGCGCGTGTCGGCGCGTCCGTCGAGCGCGACGAGCGCGTCGCTCAGAGACGCCACCTGCGGCAGCAGCAGTGTCATGCGCATGCGGATCTGGCGTGCCTCCTCGGCCTGGCCGTCGCGCGTGCTGTCATAGGACAGATGCGTAATCAGCGCGTCGAGAGCGAGCACGTCGTTGAGCAGGCGGAGACGCAGCGGAGGCGGTGCCGACCGGTCCAGGTGCCGCAGGCGTTGCCCGGTCCAGTCCCCCGCGTCCTTCAGCAGCGAAGCGACGCGTGCATGAAACAGCGGCGATACCCGGCTGGGAAAGAGCACCGTACTGACCACGCTGGCACAGACGATACCGAGCAGGATCTCCTCCGTGCGTGCGACGGCGATATCGAAGATCGAACCGGGGGCGAGAATGGCGGGTATCGCGATCAGCGGTGCGGTGTACGAGGCGAGCAGGAAGGCGTAGGCACTGGGCGTGTTGTTACCCAGCGAGAGGTAAAGGGACACGCCCATCCACGTGCCGAGTGCGAACACCAGCAGCATGGGTGACTCGGCGAGCGCGGACACGAGGAGCAGCGCGACGGCGGCGCCGATCGCCGTTCCGATCGCGCGGTACACGCCCTTCGAGCGCGTCGCGCCCGAGAGCGGATGCGACACGATATAGACCGTCGCGAACGACCAGTAGGGATTCGGCAGCTGCAGGAACAGCGCCAGATAGAAGGCCAGCATGCCGGCGAAGAACGCTTTGCCCGAGTAGAGCCACTCGAAGCGCGTGGGCGCAGCCATGGGTTTCGGTCCTCAGCTGCCCGGGCGGATGGGCGCGAGCAGGGCGAGGCGGTCGACCAGGGCTTCGTGCACGCGCAGCGCTGCCTTGAGGTCGTCGGTCGAGATGCCCTCGAAGAGTTCGGCGCGGATCTCGACGAGCCTTTTTTCCAGTCCCTCCACCATGGCCTGACCGGCGTCGGTCAGCCAGAGGGTCCGTACACGGCGGTCGTTCGGGTCAGGCTCGCGCCTCAGCAGGCCTTGTTCATCCAGCCGCGCCAGGGTGCGAACGAGCGAGGGCTCGACGACGCCGAGCTGTTCGGCCAGCGCGATCTGGGCGATGCCACCGCCGGCGCGTCCGACCAGGATCAGCGGGACGACACCTGCCGGGGTAATGTCGAAATCGGGAATCCGCGCAAAAAGCAGCCGCAGCCAGCGCCGGCTGGTCGAGGGCAGCAGCGTGGTGAATTGCATTTGCAGTCTGGCGGGAGGTCCCATCCGAAAAGCTTAGCATGCTATGAATTGATCTGGGAGCCCGGGCGTCCTGCTTCAGCGCGATCTTGCTACCGTCGGAGGGACGCTCGCAGCGAGGCATGACCGGCCATTGCCGTCTCCACGCACGTGATCAAAGCCTTTACCGTTCGCGTGACGTACCGGCGGGTCGGCACGACGACGTGGACGTCGAGGGGAGGGTAGCCGAACTCGTCGAGCACACGGACGAGCGCGCCGCTCTCCAGCTCGTTGCGCACGAGCGCCGTCTGCACGCCGCCGATGCCGCGTCCCGCGAGCAACGCTGCGATCAGCACGAAGCTGTTGTTCGCGACGAACGTCGGCGATAGAGGAACGGCTATCGTTCCGCCTGTGCCAACGAGCGCGAGGTCGTGATCCGCGCTCCCGCTGAAACACACGTAGCGATGTCGTGTCAGGTCGGAGGGTGTAAGCGGTGCGCCGTTGGCGGCGAGATACTCCGGAGAGGCAACGAGCGCACGTTCGAGTGCGCCGACGCGTCGTGCGACCAGCCCGTCCGGAGCGAGCGACCCGAGGCGAACGGCGACGTCCACGCCCTCCGCGACGATATCGGCGACGCGGTCGTCCAGGGCGAGATCCAGGCGGACGTCGGGATGTTCGGCCTGAAACGCCATCAACGCGGGGACGATGAATCGCTGCCCTATGCCGTTTGGCGCCTGGATGCGAACCCGGCCGGTCAGCCGCTTCCCGTCATCCGTGACGGCGGCTTCGGTGCGCGCCAGCGCCTTGAGTACGTCCAGCGCATTTTCGTAGTAGCGCATGCCCGCGTCGGTCAACGACAACCTGCGGGTCGTCCGTTGAATCAGACGGACGCCGAGGGTGGCCTCGAGCGCAGCCACGCTCTGGCTGACGGAAGGCTGGCTGGCGCCCATGGCCCTGGCGGCGGCGGAGAAACTTCCCAGTTCGGCGACGCGCACGAACACCTGTAGGGCGGCAAGGCGATCCATGAGAGGTCCATTGCTAGTTCTTATAAGTCTAAGCGAAATCGATGGGCTAATAAGACGGTGGAGTGATCAATACCATGACGTTTCACGCCCTGCGGAGACGTCTCATGCCACAAAAAACTGCCCTGATCGTCGGAGCCACCGGTGTCATCGGAACGGAGCTCACGCGATATCTGGCCACCCGCGACGACTGGCGCGTGATGGTCGTTTCGCGGCACGCACGTGGCGATGGCGACGTTAAGGCGATCGCGGTCGATCTTCTCGACGCGGGGGCCAGTCGCAAGGCGCTCGTGACGGCTGATCAGGTCACCCATGTGTTCTATGCGGCCTATCAGGACAGCGACAGCTGGTCGGGGCTGGTCGGCCCCAACGTGTCGATGCTGGCTCATTTGCTAGATGGTTTGCTGCCGGTCGCGCACGATCTGCGCCACGTGTCCATCATGCAGGGGTACAAGGTGTATGGCGCGCATCTCGGGCCGTTCCGGACGCCGGCACGCGAAGATGATCCGCCGGTCATGCCGCCCGAGTTCATGACCTCGCAACAGCGCCTGCTCGAGCAGCGGAGCCTGGGCGCGCCGTGGACATGGTCCGCGTTGCGTCCCGCGGTCGTGGGTGGCGCAGCCATCGGCAACCCCCTGAACCTGGCCATGGCGATCGCGGTGTATGCGTCGCTGTCGAAGGAACTCGGGTTGCCCCTGCGTTTTCCGGGAAGTCCGGAGGCGTATGGCCGGCTCATCGAATTCACGGATGCGGGTTTGCTGGCGAAGGCGGCCGAATGGGCGGCGACGCAGGCGCCGGGTGGTCAGGCATGGAACATCGGCAACGGCGACCTCGTGCGCTGGTGCGATCTGTGGCCGCGGATCGCCGCCTGGTTCGACATGGATCACGCGCCACCGATGAGGGTGCCGCTGGTGGACGTCATGGGCGACAAGGAGCACGTCTGGGACGCCATGCGCCAGCGTCACCAGCTTCACCCACTGGCGTTCGCGAAGGTGAGCGCGTGGCCTTTTGCCGACTTCGTGTTCTCCTGGACCTGGGACATGTTCGGCGACACCTCCAAAGCGAGGCGTGCGGGGTTCGGCGTGTATGAAGAGACCGCCGCGATGATGTTCCGGCTGTTCGCGGACTTCCGCGAACGAGGGGTCATTCCCTGAGTTGACCCCCGGCCGCGCTAGACTGGGGTTTTCCCGGGTGTTTCACGGATGCTGAAGGTCGATGGGCTGGTCAAGACGGTGCCGGGTGGGCGTAGCTTGTTCGGCGGGCTGGATCTGTCGCTTGCCCCCGGGGAGTTTGTCGCGGTAACCGGCGAGTCGGGTGCGGGCAAGTCGACGCTGCTCAATCTGATCGCCGGGCTGGATACGCCGGATGCCGGGAAAGTGATGATCGGTGGCGTGGATATCGCCAGCCTCGACGACGACGGGCGCACCGCCTTGCGTCGCGATCGGGTGGGTTTCGTCTTCCAGGCGTTTCACGTGTTGCCGCATCTGGATCTCGCTCATAACGTGGCCCTGCCGCTGGCACTCCAGGGGCGCGAGGCGCGTGAGTCGCTGACCGCCGCGGACGCTATGCTCGAAGCCGTTGGCCTGGGCGGGCGAGGGAGCGCGTATCCCCGCGAACTCTCGGGCGGCGAACTGCAGCGTGTCGCGGTGGCGCGGGCGCTCGTCCACCGGCCGGGGCTGATCCTTGCGGACGAGCCCACGGGGAATCTCGATCCGGAAACCGCGGCACGCACGCTGACCTTGTTTGTCGATCGCGTGCGCGACGCCGGCACCGCCGTACTGCTGGTGACGCATTCGGCCGTGGCGGCCGCGGCCGCGGATCGCACGCTGGTGCTGTCGCAGCGCGGGCTCATCGCGTATGGCTGAGCGCATGCTCCTGCCGGTGGTCGGGCGCTGGCTGCTGAGCAGCGAATGGCGCGCTTACCCCGGGCGCGCGTTCTCCGCCGTCCTTGCCATCGCGCTCGGTGTCGCGCTGGGTTTCGCGGTGCATCTCATCAACGCCTCGGCGCTCGGCGAGTTCGACAAGGCCGTGCACGCGGTGAGTGGCGCGGCCGACTTCAGCGTGCGCTCGTCCAGCCCGTTCGGTTTCGACGAGATGCTCTATCCGCGTGTCGCGAAGCTGTCGCACGTGTCGGTGTCGCCGGTCGTGTCGTTGCCCGGGATCGTCGGCGGAAAGACCCCTGTCACCCTCGAAGGCATCGACCTTCTGCGACCCGCGCCGCCCGGCCAGTCGGCCGGTGCGGTCGACTCGGGTGGCTTCGGCCGGCTGCTGACCGGTGAGTCGATCTACCTCTCATCGGACGCGATGGTGTCCGCCGGATACAAGGTGGGCGACACGGTGACACTCGTCGCCAACGGTCACACGGTATCGGTGCGGATCGCGGGGAGTCTTCCCGGCGGTGCAAACGACGGCGCACATGCGGTCATGGATATCGGCGCGGCGCAGTGGCGATTCGGCACGCTGGGGCGCCTCCAGCGTCTGGACGTCCATCTCGCCGCCGGTGCCGATGTGACGAAGGCGAAGCAGGCGGTACGCGCGGTCCTGCCTGCGGACGCCATCCTCGCCGACGCGGCGAGCGACGTCGTCCGCAACGATGGTCTCTCCGCCGCATATCGCGTGAATCTCGACATGCTGGCGCTGATCGCGTTGCTCACGGGTGGCTTTCTCGTCTACTCGGCGCAGTCCTTGTCGGTCGCCCGCCGCCGCCCGCAGCTCGCCTTACTGCGCGTCCTGGGGATGGCGCGGAAGACGTTACTCGGGCAGGTCCTGGCGGAAGCGCTCGCGCTGGGTGTCATCGGTGCCGCATCGGGCATCGGTCTGGGCCTCGGTCTGGCCCAGCTCGCGCTCAGGGTGCTCGGTGGCGATCTGGGCGGCGGCTACTTCCATGGCCAGGCCCCGCAGCTGGTGTTCGCGCCCTGGCCCGCGCTCGTTTTCGGTTTGCTCGGCATCGCCGCGGCGGTGCTCGGCAGCATGGTGCCGGCGCTCGCCGCCTCGCGCATTTCGCCGGGTATCGCGATCAAGAACGCGGGTGACGCGGTGGATCCCCGCGTGCGCGCACGGGTACTGCCCGCCATCGTGTTGCTGGCCGGCGCGCTGGTGGCGTCACTTCTTCCCGCCGTGGGCGGCATCGCGCTGTTCGGATATGTAGCGATGGCGTTGCTTCTGGCGGGTGGCGTCATGCTGATGCCGTGGCTGGCCCGTGCGCTGGTCTCGCCATTGCGCCGTGTTCCCTCGCGGTCGGTGGCGTTCCGTCTCGCCACCGCCAGGCTCTGGGGCGCTCCCTCGCAGGCGTCCGTCGCGCTGGCCGGTGTTCTCGCCTCCACGGCCTTGACCGTGGCGATGGCGGTGATGGTCACCAGTTTCCGCGGATCGGTCGAACACTGGCTGGGCGACGTCCTGCAGGCCGATGTGTATCTGCTGGCGGACGGTGGCGCCGGCGGCGGCTTCGATGCCACGATGCAGGCGCGCTTGCGCGCGGTACCCGGCGTCGCCTGGCTCGGCACGCTGAAGGAAACCCCGTTGCAGTTCGACGAGCGGCGTCCCGCCGTCACGCTGGTGGCCAGGACGCTGAATGGCCCCGGTGGGCGACTGTCCCTCATCGGTCCGCAGGTCGCGGCGGGCCCGAAAGCGTTACCGGTGTGGATCTCCGAGCCGGCATCGCGCATTTATCGCTGGCAGCCGGGTGACACGATCACCTTGCCCCTGCCGGGATCGCCCCGCGCGACGGTTGTCGGCATCTGGCGCGACTATGCACGGCAGCAGGGCGCGATCGTGATCGACGAGGCGGCATACACGCGACTGACAGGCGACCGTACACGCAGCGGCGTGTCCGTCATGGTGTCCCCGGGCACGAGCGTCGACGAGGTGGCGACGGGCTTGCGCGCCGTGGTCCGCGCGAGCGGCGGCACGGCCACGATCAGCAGCCCGCGCGACATACGCGCGAAGGCCCTGCAAGCGTTCGACCGCAGCTTCCTCATCACGTATCTGCTCGAAGGCATCGCCGTGTGCGTCGGCCTGGCCGGCGTTGCCGCGACCATCGGCGCGCAGGTACTGTCGCGCATCCGAGAGTTCGGCATGCTTCGACATGTCGGAGCGCTGCGCGGCGATCTGGCCCGCATGCTGATGATCGAGGGGACGCTCCTGGGGTTGGTGGGCGGCGTGGCGGGCGTAGCGCTGGGTCTGGCCATGAGCCAGGTGCTCATTCATGTGGTTAATCCGCAGTCGTTCCACTGGACGATGGACACCTTGCTGCCCTGGCCTTTGCTCATCGGTGTGATCGGAAGTCTTGCGGTCGCGACGGCCGGTACGGCGGTTGTCGTGGGGCGGGGCGTGCTTTCGACGGACGCGGTGCGTGCCGTGCGGGAGGACTGGTGATGCGCGCGCGCGTACTCGGACTGGCAGCCATGTTGCTCACGACCCTCACCGGCGCGGTCGACGTCGCGGCGAGCGATCGGGTCACGTATACGCCCGTGTCGCCGGACGCGCCGGTGGCGCTCCCGCGGGACCACGGCGCCCACCCGGGTTTCAGGACGGAATGGTGGTACGTCACCGGCTGGCTGCGAACGAAGGACGGTCCCGTCGGCTTTCAGATCACCTTCTTTCGCTCGCGGCTTCCGTTCGACGACGCGAATCCCAGTCGCTTCGCGCCGCGTCAGGCGATCGTCGGACACGTAGCGCTGTCCGATCCCGCGACGGGACACATCGTCGAGTCGCAGCGTCTCGCACGTGAAGGCTTCGGTCTCGCCGAAGCGTCGACCGCGGATACCGACGTGACGCTCGGTGACTGGCGGCTGCGTCGCGACCCGGGCGGCAGCTTCGCGACGAAGGTGAGCGGCGAGGATTTCACGCTCGACCTGACACTGACGCCAGGCCAGCCCGCTTTGCTGCAGGGCGACCGTGGCTACAGCCGCAAAGGCCCTGGCACAGGCGAAGCGAGCGCGTACTTCAGTCTCCCGCATCTCAAGGTCGGCGGACGCTTGTCGCGGGGAACGAAGAACGAAGCCGTGCAGGGTGAGGCCTGGCTCGATCGCGAATGGTCGTCGAGCCTGCTCGATCCACGTTCGGTCGGCTGGGACTGGGCCGGTCTCAACATGGATGACGGCAGCGCGGTCACCGTCTTCCGCGTGCGCGATGAAGCGGGCCATGCCGTCTGGGCGGGCGGCAGCGTGCGCGGCGCGGATGGAACGCTTACGGTACTCGGCGCGGTCGATGTCGCCTTCGAACCGCGACGCCGCTGGCACTCGCCGCGCACCGGTGCGGATTATCCGGTGGAAACCGATGTCATCGTCACCACCCCGACCGGCAAACGTCGTTTCACCCTGCGACCGCTGTTCGACGATCAGGAACTCGATACCCGTCGCACGGGAGGCCCGGTGTACTGGGAAGGCGCCGTGCGCACCGAAGGGGGACGTGGTTATCTCGAACTCGTCGGTTACGGCGGCAAGGTCAGTCTTTGACGTCCGGACCCGCAGCTTCCTGTGCCGCGAGCGCGCGCCCGCGCCAGTTCATCAACGGCGTGGTGCTGGCGCCGTGCGCGACGATGCTGAGCGCCACCACCGTGAGCACCGCGGCGGCGGCGGTCTGCGCCTGCGCACCCCCGAGGCCATGCACGAGCGCGTAAGCCAGATAGTTGAGGCTGCCCAGGCCGCGAATCCCGAACCAGCCGAACAGCAGGCGGCGCTGCCAGGGTGCGCCGGAGCGTATCGTCACCAGCCACACCGCGGCGGGGCGGACGACGAAGAACAGCGCGACGGCAAGCAACACGCCATCGACGGTAAAGCGGGGTAGCACCGCCACGCCGACCAGGAACACCATGGCGGCACCGATCAGGCGTTCCATGGTTTCTCCGAACGATAGCGCATCGGACACGACCCAGCCGACGGTTTGCGCGGGATGGTTCGCTTCGGACGTGGCCCGCTCATTGGGATTGACGAGCAACTCGGCGGGCGCCCGCGCGCGGCTGTGTTCGTGCCGTGCTTCGTCCGCATCGTCTTCCTTGCCGACCGGTGGATGGCCGTGGGTGACGCCCATCTCTACCCGGCGTAGCCCGACGCCCGCCGCGAACGCCGCGAGAAAGCCCGAACTATGCAGTGCTTCGGCACCCGCATACGCCAGCGCCATGATGCCGAGCGCGAGAAAATCGCTCGGTGCCACGCCCGGTGCGAAGTGCCGGAGACGCGTGCCGATGTGGCCGAGACCCCAGCCGATGAGAAAACCGATGCCGATGCCTCCCACGCAGTCCCAGCCAAGCTCGACGCTGAACCAGTGCGGCCAGAAGCCGGCATCGCCGGACATTTCGCCGGTCATCCATGCGAGTGCGAGGACGAGGAAGGGTAGCGCGGTACCGTCGTTGAGGCCGGCTTCGCCGGAGAGCCCGACACGCAGCGCATCGTCGTCACGTGCGTCGTCGACGGAGACCAGACTGGCCAACACCGGGTCGGTCGGCGACAGAATGGCCGCGAGTGCCAGCGCGAGCGGCCACGGCCACCCGAAGGCGAAATGACCAACGAGGCAAAGCCCACCGACGGTCAGCGCCATGCCGGGCAGGGCGAGGCGTATCGCCATGCGCCAGCCGGGATCGTTGAACGGCAGACGCAGCTTCAGACCGGTGATGAACAGCGAGACGATCATGCCCATCTCGGTGGCGGGTCGCAGCCACGCCGTGCTGTCCCCATCGAACGCGACGGCCGCCAGTCCCAGCAAAGCGGGGCCGACTACCGCCCCAGCCACGAGATAGAGGGCGAACGCGGTGATCGGGCTGCGTCTTATGAAGCCGGCACTCGCCGAGGTGGCGACCAGTAGCACGCCAAAGAAAATGATCCAGCCGAGGTATCCCATGGCCCAGCATCGCGGTCAGGCCATGAAACGGCCGCGAAGGATCAGGCACGACCCGCGCGCAGTGCCCCGGGCGCGGAACCGACCACGCGTTTGAACGCCCGGCTGAACGCGGCCAGCGATCCATAACCTAGACGGAAGGCCACGGATTCGATCGGCTGACGATCATGGGAGATCCACTGCGCGGCCAGACGCATCCGCAGCTCGGTGAGGTAATGAACCGGGGTCATGCCGGTCACCGCGAGGAAACGCTCCGCGAACACCGAGCGCGAACTTCCCATTTCCGCCGCGAGATCGGCGACGGTCCATGCGCGCCCTGGATCGCGGTGCAGGGCGACGATGGCCTTGCCCAGGCGGGGATCGCGCAGCGCCTGCAGCCAGCCCGCCGCATCGCCGCAGCCGCATTCGACCCAGCCGCGCACGATGATCGCCGCGACGACATCGGCAAGGCGCGCGAGAATGCCGGCGAAGCCGCTCCGCTTCGCGGCGGACTCGCGTTCCATCGCGGCGAGGATCGGCGGCAATTCCGGATACCGGTCGAGCAGGGTGCCGACCTGCATCACTTCGGGCATGGCGTGCACCATGGGTTGCATCCCGCCGAGCTCGAAGTCCATGCAGCCGCTGAAGATCAGCGCGCCGTCCGCCCGTGTCGCGAACACGCAGTCAGGATGGATGTCCTTCACCGTGTCGCAGAGGGGTGTTTCGTCGAAGGTGGCGATATGCCGGGTGGTCGCCTCTTCGGACGAGAGCAACGCATGAGCACGCCCCTGCGACATGAGCAGCGCATCGCCCGTCTTCAGCGGATAGATCGTGCCGTCCTCGGTGCGCAGCAACACGGGGCCACGGCCGATGAAGTAGAACTGCGCCTTGCCGGGTGCGGCGTCCACGGCGATGCCGAACGGCCGGGCCACTTCGATCCGACGGTATCTGACGCCGACCAGACGCATGCCCAGCAGGAGTTCACTGGCGGCATCGGTGTCGTGGATAGAGAGCGTAGCGGTCATGATCCGGACGAAAGATCAAATTTTGAGGATGATGCATCATATACCGTCCGGACCTGGCCGGGTAACCTCATGTTTTCTCCGACCAAGATACCGACCACATGGATACCTGCGCAGACACCGCCGACGCGGTGACGGAAACGACGGCTCCCGCCTGGGGCGCGGTCTTCGCCATGACGCTTGGCGTCTTCGGACTGATCACCGCCGAGTTCCTCCCGGCCAGCCTGCTCACCCCCATGGCGCTCACGCTCGGCGTGACCGAAGGCATGGCCGGGCAGACGGTCACGGCGACCGCCGTGGTGGCGCTGTTCACCAGCCTGGTGATTTCTGTGGTTACCCGCAACACCGATCGCCGGCACGTCCTGCTCGCCTTCTCGGTCCTGCTGATCGGCTCCAACCTGCTGGTCGCCTATGCGCCCAACCTGACCGTGATGCTGCTCGGTCGCGTCCTGCTGGGTGTCGCCATCGGCGGTTTCTGGACGATGTCGGCGGCGACCGCCATGCGGCTCGTGCCCGAAGCGATGGTGCCGCGTGCGTTGTCGATCATCTTTAGCGGCGTATCCGTGGCCACCGTGGCCGCGGCGCCACTCGGGAGCTACTTCGGCCATCTGATCGGCTGGCGCAACGTGTTTCTGATCGCCACCGCGATCGGCGTGTTCGCCCTGGTGTGGCAGTGGTTCACGCTGCCGCGCATGCCGTCGAACGGCGCCGCACGCATGGGTACGCTGCTCAAGGTGATGAAACGTCCCGCGATGCGCACGGGCATGGTCGCGGTGATTCTGGTCTTCACCGGGCACTTCGCGTTCTTCACCTATCTGCGCCCGTTCCTCGAAACGGTCACCGGCGTGGGCGTCAACGGTCTGTCCGCGATGTTGCTGGGTTTCGGTATCGCCAATTTCGTCGGCACCTCGCTGGCCGGCTTCCTTCTGGAGCGCAATCTGCGGCTCATGCTCCTGTTGATGCCGCTCGCGATGGGTGCGATGGCGCTGGTGCTGGTCACGCTCGGTCGTGCGCCCGTCGCCGATGCCGTGCTCGTCTCGCTGTGGGGCATGGCGTTCGGCTGCGTGCCGGTCGCCTGGACGACGTGGATCACGCGGACCGTGCCCGATGAGGCCGAGAGCGGCGGTGGCCTGATCGTCGCTGCCGTGCAGCTCGCGATCACACTGGGTGCCGCGGTAGGTGGCGTGATTTTCGATGCGTCGGGTGCGACCGGCGTCTTCGTGGCATCCGCGGTCGTGTTGCTCGTGGCGGCGGCGACGATTTCGATGCGCTTGCCCGCGGTCGCTGCGTTGCCTTCGGGTGCGAGCGCCGCGCCCGGTCTTCACTAGGGCGCGGTCGCTCCAAGAGCTTGCGCACGTGCGCGCTTCTGCAACGGCGTTTTCACCGGACGCTGTTCAAGCTTCGTGGTTGGTTGCGCATCGAAACGATGCGCAAGAACTTACGAGGCGAGCATGGCGAAGATCGTTCCAAAGACACCGGAGGAGCGCGCTCCCCGTCTCGCATCACTGCGCAATCTGAAGATGGCGCGCTCGGCGCACGCCTTCGTGCGCGGTAACACCGTGCAGTTCTATGAGTGGCTGGAGAGAGCCGGACGTACATTGCCCAGCGGCCCCGACCTGTGGATCTGCGGCGACTGCCATGTCAGCAACATCGGACCGGTGGCCGATATGCAAGGCGGCATCGATATCCAGATCCGCGATCTCGACCAGTCGGTCATCGGCAACCCCGCCCACGACATCGTGCGGCTCGCGGTATCGCTAGCCACCGCGGCGCGCGGCTCGGATCTGCCAGGCGTGGTGACGGCGCGCATGGTGGAACAGCTGATCGATGGCTACGAGCGGGCGATGGGCAGCGGCCGCAAGGAGTACCGTCTCGTCGACCGGCCGCCGTCGATCAAGCTGGTGATGAAGACGGCGCTCAGGCGGCGGTGGAAAGATCTTGCGCGCGAGCGCATCGACGGGGCGCATCCTCGCATCCCCGAAGGACGTCGTTTCTGGCCGGTGACGGAGGAGGAACTGGAAGAACTGCGCGCGCTCGTGCACACGGAAGGCATGCGTTCGCTGGTTACGCAGATCGTGCATCGCGCCGATGACGCGGCGATCGAACTGGTCGATGCGAAGTACTGGGTCAAGGGATGCAGCTCGCTCGGACGCTTGCGTTACGCGTTGCTGGTGCGCGTCGGCGAAGGCAAGGGCGAACTCTGCCTGGTCGACGTCAAGGAAGCGCTGCGCGCCGCCGCGCCGCGCAGCGCGGAAGCGATCATGCCGCGCGATAACGCGACGCGGGTGCGTGAGGGTGCCCTGCATCTCGCACCCAACCTCGGCCAGCGGATGCTCGGTGGCAAGGTGCAGGGACGCTCGGTCTTCGTGCGTGAGCTCAGACCGCAGGATCTCAAGGTCGACATCGAGCGGATGGAGGAGGGCGAGGCAATGGACGTCGCGCGTTACCTCGGCAACGTCGTCGGCCGTGCGCACGCCCGCCAGCTCACCCGCGAACGCCGCAAGGCTTGGCTGGGCGAGCTCGCGCGTAACCGCCCGGCCAACATCGATGCTCCCTCGTGGCTCTGGCGCAGTGTCGTGGAACTGGTCCAGGCGCACGAAGGCGGTTATCTGGAGCACTGCAGGCGTTACGCCACCGCCGCACCCTGAGTGCGTTTTCACGCGGGGCGCTCATCGTGCGTGCTCCACTCCGCGTCGAAAACGACCGATGCCCCAGGGGAACCCATGAACAGCAGCGTGCCCGAGACGAAACCGACCGTCGAACCCGAGGTTTCCAAAGCGCTGGACAGCGCCGCCGAAGACGCGGAGATGCCGCTGCCGAGTGACCCGAAGACGGTCTTTCTCGGCGGCCTCTTCCTGCTCGCCGTGCTGGCGGCGTCCTTCGTGGCACGCGAGGTGATCCTTCCGGTCGTCCTCGCTTTCATCCTTAAACTGCTCCTTCAGCCCGTCATGCGTCTGCTGGCCCGACTGCGCGTGCCGCGCGTGCTCGCCTCGTTGCTGATGATCCTTGCGCTGTTCGGCATCATCGCCGGGCTGGGCAGTGCCCTGAGCGGTCCCGCCGCGAACTGGGCGAAGCGACTGCCGGAAGGCCTGCCCCGCCTGCAGGAACGGGTCAAGGTGATCAGTGGTCCGCTCGACAGCCTGAAGGGCATGCTCGCGCATGCCAGGGGCATGGTCGGCGCCGGCGACGAGGGTCATCCGGCGCAGCCAGCGCAGCCGGCGTCCGCCGGAACGGCCGACATCCAGTCGGCCATCCTGTCCGGCGTACAGACCTTTACCTCGGAATTCCTGACCACCTTTCTGGTCCTGTTCTTCCTCCTCAATTCCGGCGACACCTTCCTGCGCAGGCTGGTCGAGGTGATGCCCCGCTTCAAGGACAAGCGTCAGGTCATCGATATATCCCAGCAGGTCGAATCGGACGTGTCGTCGTATCTGGTGACCATCACGGTGATGAACGCGGCGGTCGGCGTTGCCACCGGCCTGGCCATGTGGGCACTCGGCTTGCCCGATGCGGCGCTGTGGGGTGCGGTGGCCTTCCTGCTCAACTACGTACCGATCCTGGGCCCGCTGGTCGGCGTGGTGACCTTTCTGGGGGTGGGCATGCTCAGCCTCGATCCGTTGTGGAAGGCCTTCATGCCGATGATTCTCTACGGGGCGATCCATGTGATCGAGGGCGAGACCATCACGCCCATGCTACTGGCCCGCCGGTTCACCCTCAATCCGGTGCTGGTGATCATCTCCCTGTTGTTCTGGGACTGGATGTGGGGCGTGCCCGGCGCGATTCTCGCCGTACCGATGCTGGCGATCACCAAGATCGTCTGCGACCGGATCCGGCCGCTCGCGGCCTTCGGGCATTTCCTCGAGGGGGAGAAACACGGGATCTCGCCTTGAGGGGCTCCTGGGACATGCGCCTGGCTCGATGCATTAAGTAAATTCGGCAGCGGCCGATACTCCTGCAAAGTGTGACGTACGTCACAACGGGGGTGAGGCATGAAGATCGGAATCAGGATCCTGGGTACGGTCGCCGCGTCGGTGGGCATCGCCGTCGTCGTTGGCTTCGTGGGGTTGCGCGGCATTCGTGCGGCGGACCAGGGCGCCCATCGGATTTACGGCGAGGCGCTGGTGCCGATCGCCGAGGTGACGGACGTTCGCCATCACATCGACCAGCAGCGAACGGCGCTGAACCGGTCGCTGCTCACGGATGCGCCGGATGCCTCGAATGTGGCTCATGCCCGGATTCAGGTCCTGCGTGCCGAGGGCGATGAAATGTGGAAGCGTTATTACCCGGACCATGTGGATACCGACCGCGAGCGCGCCGCCGCGGACGCCTTCATCGCCGCGCGGAGTGCCGTGCGGCCGCTGGTCGACGCTCAGCTGGAATTGCTCAAACGCGACCATGCCGCGGCGACGCACAACATGCTCACCGTGGTGGGCCCGTCCTTGCAGAAGGAGACGGATCTCATCGCGCAGCTGGTTACGATCAACCGTGAGCAGGCCAAGGCGACCTACGACGGCATGGTTGCCGACGGAGAGCGCTCGGCGGTCGAGGCGCTGATCGCGCTCGTCGTCGGCGCCGTGGCGATTGCCGTCATCGGCTTCTTCCTCCGCCGCGCGGTGATGCGACCGTTGCTCGAGGCCCGGGCACTGGCTTCGCAGATACGCGATGGCCAGCTCGGCAACCAGCTGACGGTGAGCGGGAACGATGAGCTGAGCGACACCTTGCGCGCGCTTGCCGCGATGGACGAGCAGCTGACGCTGATCGTGCGTCGCGTACGGGAAAACGCCGTGCAGGTGAATGCCGCCGCGCGTGACATGTCCGCCGGTAACGACGATCTTTCCAACCGGACGCAGGAGCAGGCGTCGTCGCTCGAGGAAACCGCGGCGTCCATGGAGGAGATGGCGGCGACGGTGAAGCAGAACGCGGACGCGGCGGGCCATACCCAGCGTCTGGCCGACAAGCTACGCAACGATGCGCAGGCCAGCCACACGATCGCGAGCACGGCGGTCGAGGCGATGGGGCGCATTTCGCAGGCGAGCACCGATATCGGCGAAATGGCCGTGCTGATCGACGAGATCGCTTTTCAGACGAACCTGCTCGCGCTCAATGCCGCGGTGGAAGCGGCGCGTGCGGGTGAACAGGGTCGGGGCTTCACTGTCGTGGCGGCCGAAGTTCGTGCGCTGGCGCAGCGCAGTGCGGCGGCGGCGAAGGATATCCGTCGCCTGATCGCGAGCACGCGTGACGAAGTCGGGCAGGGTAAGGAACTGGTGGAGTCGACCGGACGCTCGTTGGCGGGCATGGTCAGTGACGTGGGCGCCGTATCGGGGCTCGTTGGCGAGATAGCCGCCGCTTCGGTGGAGCAGTCGGCCGGTGTGGACCAGGTCAATCAGGCGGTCTCCGCGCTGGACGAGGTCACCCAGCAGAACGCGGCGCTGGTCGAAGAAGCCAGCGCCGCCAGCCGGGCCACGCTGGAACTGGCCGAGGCGCTGATGCGCGATGTGGCGTTCTTCAGGCTGGGCGATGAACGGGCCGGAGTGGCACCTGTCGCTGCGGCGGTGAGCCGCCTGCAAGCCGCTCCCGTGACGGAGCCGATGCCGGCGCGCCTGCCCACCCAGCCGCGCTCCGCACCGGTGCGTGTCGAGGAAGCGGTCTGGCAGGAGTTCTGAGTCGGGGCGGGGTGCGTGGTGCGGCGCGGCGTTGCTGCCTGCTCGGGGTCAGCGCGCGAGGCGGGCGCTTTGCGCTGCCGGCTCGCGCCGGAGCGCCAGGATGAGCAGACGAACGACGCAGCTGAGCGCCGCCAGCGTCAGCAGGGATGTCGCTCCGACCAGCCACAGATCGAAGGCTTCCACCGGGTCGCGTGGGTCGATGGTGGCGGCCAGCGGGGCAATGCATTCGCCGAGCCGCCAGGCGACATAGGCCAGGCCTGGTACCAGCACGGCGGTCAGTGCGTTCGCGGCCCGTGAGGAAGCAGGTGCCGCCGCGACGACCATGGTGAGGACGATGCCGATCAGTCCGGCCGATCCAAGAAACAGCAGCTGTGACATCGCGGTCCTGCGAAAGGAAATAGAAAGCTAAGCCGATACTAAGCTTCTCCGGTGACGTTTGGGTGACTTTGGCCGGACCCATGACTTTTGGCCTATTCAGACGATTTCGCGCCGCGCCGATAGCTTTGCAAATGTGACGGGGGTCACAGAAGGGGCGGGATGACGATCGTGGAGCGTGGTTCACCGCTCAAGGAAATCCCGATGGGAGACCTGAGGCTGGGCATGTTCGTCCACAAGGTCGGGGTGTCATGGGTGTCGCATCCCTTCTGGCGGACGAAGTTCCTTCTTGAAGCACCGGACGATCTGGCGACGCTCCGCGCGCTCGACGTGCCGACCATCTGGATCGATACCGACCGCGGACTGGACGTTCCGCCGGCAGACGTTCCGGTAGCGGCGGGCGGGTCCGGCGGCGAGGCGGAGAACGATGTCACGCCGGGCGAACACCCCGTCGCGTCACCCGCGGCCGTTTCCGCTCCGGACCCCGTGGCCACCGCAGCCGCCCTGTGCGAACGTGCGCGCGGTGTGGTCGTGCGTATGTTTCAGGACGCGCGGCTGGGACGAGGCATCGATGCCGTGGCTGCGCGCGAGCTGGTCGACGACATGTCGCGTTCGATCGAGGCGCACCCCTCGGCTTTGCTGAGCCTCGTCCGCCTCAAGACCGCGGACGATTACACCTATATGCACTCCGTCGCCGTGGCTGCGCTCATGCTGAGCTTCGCCCGGCACCTGGGTCTGGATGCCCTGCGCGTGCGCGCGGCTGGCATGGCGGGGATGCTGCATGACGTCGGCAAGTCGCAGGTACCCCTCGAGGTGCTGAATAAGCCGATGGAACTCAGCGTCACCGAGACGAATCAGGTCCGCAAGCATCCGCAGATGGGCCACCGCCTGCTGGTCAGCCGGGGCGGTGTCGATAACGAGGCGGTGGATGCATGCCTGCACCACCATGAGAAATTCGACGGCACCGGCTACCCGCACGGGCTGGTCGGTGAACAGATCACACGGCTGGCGCGCATGACCGCCATCTGCGACGTGTACGACGCGATCACTTCGGATCGCCCGTACAAGAAAGGCTGGGACCCGGCGCATGCGGTTCAGCGCATGGCGAGCTGGCGCGGCCACTTCGACCCCCGCCTGTTCCGCGCCTTCGTCCGCACGGTCGGCGTCTACCCCACCGGTGCCCTTGTCCGCCTCGAGTCGGGCAGGCTGGCCGTGGTGCTCGACGGCTCGCGCGACTCGCTCACCCAGCCGGTGGTCCGGGTGTTCTATTCCATCGTGGAAGGACGCCGGGTCGACCCGTTCGTCCTCGACCTTGCGACACCCGGCTGCGAGGATCGTGTCGCGGCCAAGGAGGCACGAGGTGAGTGGTCGGAAGCGGAGCTGGCGAAGCTGGCCTTGCCCTGACGGGCGCCCTGGCCGATCTCAGCCCTCGCCGAAGGCCCGGTCGATCTCGGTGGATACGTTCACCATGGCGGCGCCGTAGCCTGGGAGCGGCTCGGAACCGGGCGGCCCGAGCAGGCGGGTGAGGGCGTGCGCGGCTTCGGCGATGCCGTCGAGTCCTTCGGGCGCCGCGAGCGAGGCGATGCGACGTGCACGAAAACGGCTCACGTCGAGATTGCCGGATACGGCGGCCTCGTTCATCTCCACGGCGTCGAAGATGATCTCGCCCATCGTGAACGTGTCGGCTTCCTGATTTTGCTGCATCTTCCTTTTCTCCCCGATGGTCGGCCCAGAGCATAGCTCCGCTGACGTGGCGACGGTGTCGACGCCCTCCCGCACGAGTGCGGCGCATGGCCGATCTGTGACGATGTTCGCATCGTACGATCAGAAGGCTGAAGGTGCATCGGTTTCTGCCGAAACCGTCCGGGTGGCAGACCGACGTAGACCGGGGCTCTGAATGCGTGCGGAGCGCCTACTGGGCATGCATGGCGGGGAGGGCGCCTTCGACCCGGCTCCGGTCGATGCCGCGCTTCGCGATCGCGGCGAACTCGTCCACCGTGCATTCGCCCGGATGGCTGCACCCGGCCACGTGAACCGGCCTGCGACGCATGGCATCGAAGCGCCCCTCGCGTAGCTGTTCCATGGACGGCATCAGGGTGTCGATGCGGATCAGGCGTTTGCCATCGCGCTCGACCAGCGCCATGAGCAGCGCACCGCCCGGGGGATAATCGTCCGGACGCGATGTATCGTGCCAGTCCAGGCCCAGGAGCCCCGCCACGTTCGCAAGATTGGTGTCGTGTCCGACGAGCACCACGACGCCCTGGTGCGACGGGGTCAGGGATGCGACGTCCGTCGTGACGCCATTGGCCGCATCCAGCGTGGCAACGATGTGCGCAACCAGGTTGGAGGCCGCAAGCGACGCGGCGGGCATGGCCTTCTTCGTTACGGCGAACTGGTCGTTATGCAGCGTTATGATCCGGCCAAGCCGCGTGACGTCGCCGCGGCCGAAAGCGACCGTATCCAGCGGCATGCCTTCGACATAGGCGAGCATCAGGTTCTCGCTGAGTGTGCCAGCGAGTTTCATGGCCTTCGGCAGCGCATCCGGTGTGGACAAGAGGAGCTTCTTTCCGTCGCGTCGGGCGATGTCGGCACACGTAGCGCTTTCGCAGCCCAGCAGCACGGACTGCAGTTCATCCAGTGCAGGGGGCGTTGAACCGAGGGTTGCCGGTGCCGCGTCGTCGTCATCGTCCTTGCGGTAGTGGAACAGCGGGTTGTTGGTCGCGCCGTCCATGGCAAGGTACGTCGTGCCGCAGCCCGGCGTCAGCCCTTCACGCAGGGCCACGCTGCTCTCGCGATTGCGTGGCGTGCTGTCGCCGATGAGGACCAGCGAGGATCCCGTGGGGCATGACTTCGACATGGCACCGTCGGCGACCAGTTCCTGGCGAAGGCGCGAGCCGATGGCCCGCATGCCCTCATGACCGTGCGCCGTGAGCATGCCCGGTGCCACGGGCCAGTCGGGCCAGCTGGCGTTCGCATAATCGACGTAGTTGGCGTTGGGTTTGGTCGGCGAGCGGATGCCGTGGCGCAGTAGCACGATCTCGACCTGCACGTGATCTTTCGCATGCGCCATGGGCGCCGCAAGCACCGCCGCAGCGAGGAGCAGGGCGAGCGCGGCCCTCACAGCTTCACCGACAGGTCGAGAAAGATACCGCGACCGGGCAGCCCGAAGTAGAGCGGATCGCCACTGACCGACTGCGTGCCGGCATAGCCGGTGTACTTGTGCACGTTGAACAGGTTGTTGACGTCGATACTCACGGAAAAGCCCTTGGTTCCGGCGGGGCCTTTGTCCGTGCGGTAGCCGGCGGCGGCGTCGACGCTCATGTAGCCGGCGATGCGCTGATCGTTATGGAACGCCAGGTTGCCATCGTCGCCGGCCGTATTGTCCAGACCGTACTGGTGGCCGAGGAACTTGCCCATCAGCGAACCGAAGTACCCGTTGCTTCCGCTGTAGAGCAAACCCAGCGCGGCCGTGACCTTCGGTGTGCCGGCGACCTGCACGCTGCTGTTCTTGTACGTGGCCTTGTTGTAGCTGGCATTGCCGTAGAGGCTCAGCGTGCGCGTCAGCGCCCAGGTCCCTTCGACTTCCGCACCCTTGTAGATGGCGCCGCCACCGTTGACGTACGTGCTCTCGTTGCCGTTGTCGGTGGCGACCTGAGTCTCGGTGATGTAGCTGGAAAAGTCGATGTAGTAGACATCGGCACCGAAGGTCAGCTGGCGTGACGCGAAGGCCGTGCCCAGCTGGTAGTTCTTCGTGGTTTCCGGGCTGAGGCCGTGTGAGCCGTTGACCTGGATGACGTCGATGGGCGGTGCGAGGAAGCCCCTGGCGGCCTGCAGATACGCGCTCCACTCATCGCTCAGGCGGTCGTGCACGCTGATCGAGGGCAGGGTAGCGTGATAGGTCGCTTCCGCATCGAGCGGCACCGGCGGGGATACCTTATTCAGCGGTGCGTCGATGCTGCGGGTGACTTCCGAGTAGCGCACGCCCGGACTCACGGTGATGCTGTCCGTGGCCTTCCAGTCGTACTGGAGATAAGGCTGCAGCGTGTCGGTGCGGTCGCTCAGCTCGTAGTTCTGGACGGGGCCGTACTTCGTGCCGGTCTTCTCGCCGGTGGTCAGGTCGAGCGGATACTGGTACCGCGCATCGAGGTTTCGTTCGAGCCAGACACCCGTCTGCAGCGTGCCGGGACCGAGGTCGCGGCCAAGGCGAAGCACGTTACCGAACGCATGAAAGCCGGAGTCGGACAACTTGCCCGGCACGTCGCCCGCCACGGTGCGCACCTTCTTGCCGGCCGCATTGTAAAACGTCACGCCATTGTCGGCAGGGTCGATGTCCGACGCATCGCTGGCCTTGCGCGCCCAGTGGTCGAAGCTGTTGTAGTAGAGCTTGTCGTCGACGGTCCAGTCACCGACCTGGCTGGTGAGACCCAGATAAGTGAAGCTGGAGTAGTAGGCGGCGTTGTTCGCACCGGCGAAGTTCTGCAAGGTCGGATCGTTGCCGAGCCCGAAACGCCAGCCGTAGCGGTCGATTTCATCCTTGGTCGCGCCCTGCACGGTGTTCTGGTGTTCGCGGTTGTAACTGGTGACGAACGTGAGTTCGGTGGTGGTACCGAGCTGCGTGATCGTCTTCAGGAAGATGTGCTCACGGCGATCGTCCGTACCTTTGAGGTAGGTATCGCTGGATTCCTTGGAGATGTCGGCGAACACGCGCGTGTTGCCGAGGGTTTCGTCGGCGGTGACGCCGCCGGCCCGCGTGTCCCAGCTGCCCAGCGTGAGGTAGGGCGTGATGCCCGGCTCGTCGGACGGATCGCGCGAGCGCAGTGCGATGGTGCCGCCGAAGGTGGCGTTACCGATGGTGCTGCCGCCACCCGGGCCACGGTCGATCTCCGCCTGGCCGAGCACATGATTGTTGAAGTAAGCCGAGGTCGTGTGGTGCAGGTCGCTGGCGTCGCCGAAGGGAATGCCGTCGAAGGTGATGTTGAACTGGCCATCCTGGAATCCACGCAGGCTGATGCCTTCGTTCTTGCCCAGGCCCGGACCCTCGGGTGAGGTCACGGTGATGCTGGGTGCGTACTTGATGATGTCGTCGAAGTTGGCATTGAAGCGCAGGCCGTCGCGGATGAAACGCTCGTCGATCACCGAGGTCGGCTGGGTGGCGTCGAGCGGCGCGGCGCTGGGTGCCAGCGTGTCCACCGCGTTGGCTGAGACGCTGACCGGCGCGAGGTTCTTCGCGTCGTCATGGGTGTCGATGGCGGGCAGTTCCCTCGCCGGCGCCGGGCCGGCCCCGACGTTTCCCGGCACGATCTTCACCGTCGTCGGGGTAACGAAGCGGTAGGTCAGGTGCGTACCGCGGAGCAGGGTGGCCAGCTGCTTTTCGGCGGTAACGCCGCCCGGAGCGGCGGTGCTGCGCGCGTCGTCCGGCACGCTGGTGTCATAGACCACCTGCCAGCCCGAATCCTGCGCAAAGCGATCCAGTGCCTGCGACAGCGGCATGGCGGCGATCGGTGTCGTGCTCACCGTCGCGGCGCGGAGCGTGGGCGAGGCGGTGGCCGCGAGGGCGAGGGCGATACAGAGCGCGAGCGAATGACGCATGGGAACGCTTTCCTTTGAGGGGTAGAAGCATGGCAACGTGTGGTGCCGACCCCATCAAAGAGTCCGTTCGCGGGCCATCGGGTACCGCCGATTCGATGAATTTTTTCTTACAGCGTCGTTTAGCGCTTCGCCGAAACGAACCGGATGCGTCCTGGTTCGCGGATCACGCGGACGTTCGGCAGGCTGCCGAGGTAGCTGACAAAGGCCTCGACGTCGCTCGCGTGGAAGACGCCGCTGATACGTTTGTCCGCGAGGTCGGGGTCGTCGATGGTCAGCGGTGCCTGCGTATACGCGTTGAAGCGCCGGGCCACGTCGGCCACGCTGCTACCGTGGAAGGCGATCTCCGCCGGCAGCCAGGGGGCGACCGTGGCAGTGGCGTGATTGGCGTGACCCAGCAGACGCCCGTCCATGGCGACGCGTGCGTCTTCGCCCGCGCCGAGCGCGACGATAAGATCGGTCGACCATGCGGAGCCGGTGACGCGCTGGCTCGCGCGATCCAGCCATGCCACGGGGCGCTGCGATACGGTCACGCGTCCGCTGACCACGCTGACGTCGGTCTCGCCGTCGCGAAGACCGACGTTGAAGACCGTGCCGATGTCGTCGATCCGCTGGCCACCCGCCATCACGGACAGTGGGCGCGCGGGATCCTTGCCTATGTCGAAACTGGCGTGGCCGGCGATCAGCGTGATGCGGCGTGCATGAAGATCGAAGGCAACGTCCACCACGGCGCCCGGTGCAAGCTGGAGCCATGTGCCGTCATCGAGTGCAACGCTGCGGACGGCGGCAGCGTCCGCCGCATAGCGCACTGCCGGGGTTTCCCGGGCCGGCCATGCGCCGATGAGTCCGATGGACACGGCCATCGCGACGCTTGCGGCTATCGCGAGGCGTCGGACGGTGCGGGCCCGCTGACGCTCATGGCGGTGGGCTGTTGCGGGTTCGGCTGCGGCGGATGGTCTCTGCCCATCCTGCGGTGCCGCGACCCTGGACGCCTGGCCGCCACGAACGAACGGCAGCACCGACGGTTCGCTGTCGGCCAGTGCGCGCAGTTCGTCGAGCGTAGCGATCTCGGCCAGCGTCGCTGCGCGCATTTCACCGTGCAACTGAGCGATGGCGAGGTATTCGGCCACATGCTGGGGGGACCGGCGCAGCCAGTCGAGAAAGCGCTGGCGGGTGCCCGCGTCGACCTCCTCACGCATGTCGAGGTGCCAGGCCGCGGCTTCTTCGGTCGTGCGTCGCGATACGCGCGTCGTCCGTGCTTCATTCATAGCGCAGCATCCCTTGCCGGCACGTAGCCAGTCCCTTGACGATGTATTTCTTGACCATGTTGGTGGAGATCGACAACTGCTCCGCGATCTCGCGGTAGGACAGGTCATCGCGGTAATGCATGACCAGGACGGCGCGACATTTCGGCGAAAGCCGTCCGATCAGTGTCGCCAGTCGTTCACGGCGCAACGCGCGATCGACGTCGGCGCCCGCGTCGCATGGCGTGGCGAGGCGTTCGATAACATCTTCGAGCCCTTCACTGCTGATCGGCGCGCGCTGTTTCATCTGCGCGTGTTCCTTGACCAGGTTGGCGGCGACGGTGAACAGATAGGCTTCGGGGTTGCGAACGTCCGAAGCATCGCCCTGACCATTGCGCAGCAGGCGCAGGTAGACCTCCTGCACGAGGTCTTGCGCATCCCAGCGATGGGAGACGCGGCGGAGGAAGTAATTGGCGAGGGTGGGACCCTTGTCGACCAACAAGCGCGCCCAACTCGACGGCGTCTCGTGGCTCAAGGTCGCTCCCGGTTCGTGTGACGAGCCTAGGAGGCGTTTGTGGCAGCGGTGTTACGGCGCAGGGCCGGCTTCTGTAGGAGCCAGCCCCGCTGGCGATGCTCTTTACAGGTCGAACGAAGCCGACACCATGAACGTACGCGGCGTTCCCTGGCTCAGGTAACCGCCGTTGGCACTGGCCCAGTACCCCTTGTTGGCGACGTTGCGCACCGTCAGGCGGAACGTGACGGGTACGCCCTCGAGGTGAGCCGTCGTGCGTGCACCCACGTCATACGTCGTCCATGCCGGGAGCCTGAGCGAGTTGGCGGCATCCAGATACTGCTTGCCCGTACGGACGGCGCGCGCGCTCAGCGAAATGTCCGGGGTGTTCGGAATGTCCCACTCGGCACCCAGGTTCGCCTGGAAGCGCGGCGTGCCGATGGAGTCCTTGCCTTCGTTGACCCCGTCCTGCGTGTCGGTCTGCTCAGGCTGGATATAGTTGGCGCCGCCCAGCAGGCGCAGGCCCTTGACGGGTTCACCGAAGAAGCTCCACTCGACGCCGCGGTTGCGCTGTTCGCCGTTGACCACATAGGTGACGGTCGAGGGATCGACATACGCGTTGGGCTGCTTGATCTGGAACAGCGACAGCGTGCTGCCGAATTCACCGGCGTCCCACTTCACGCCGACCTCGTTCTGCTTCGACTTGTACGGTGCGAACACCTGGCCGGCATTCGTCACCGGCAGGCTACCGTACGTATCCGGCGCCTGGCCACCCTGGGTCAGCGCTTCGATGTGGTTGGCGTAGATCGACCACTGGTCGGCGAGACGGAAATTGACGCCGACAATCGGGCTGTTGGCGAACTGGCTGTACTCCGAGTTCTTCACCTCGGTGCCATAGTCGTAGCCGAGTACTTCGAGCTTCTGGCGTCGGGCGCCGAGGGTCACCTGCAGGCGGTCGTCCATGAAGCCGAGGGTGTCGGACACCGCCACGCTGCGAAGGATCGTACGCCCCGTGATGCCCGGATCGGCAATAGGACCGATGTCGTAGTCGAACGCCGGAACCGGCACGTAGGTCGGCGAGTAGATGTTAGTCTGGATGGGCGTCAGCGAGCCGGCGTACGCCGCCTTCTTGCGGAAATTGAGTGCCGAGAAACTCACGTTGACGCGCTGGCTCACGTCGCCGTCGAATTTGGCGTTCAGACCCGCTTCGCCGGTCGCGGTGTCCGCGATATAGGGCACGGTGAAGCGCGTCTCGGTGGCGCTGCCGCTGCCGTTGAGCAGCGTCGGGCTCACGTAGTCGCCATACTCGTTACCGTGATGGACACCGGCGGCCACGTAACCGGTCAGCCAGTCGGTGAAGTCATATTCGGCACGAACCACGCCGAAGGTATCTTCCAGCGACGAGTTGGACCACGGCTGGGCATAATTGGTCTTCGCCGAAGGCGCGCGCGGCACATAGGTCAGGCCGCCGTTGTAGACGACCGCACGGCCACCCGTAATGTCCTGCTTCTGATAACCGAGATCGGTCGTGATGCGCAGGTTCTCACCCTGGAAGTCGAACGCGACGCCGAGCGCGGTAACGCGACGCTTTTCGCCATCGATGGCGTCGCCACCCTCGCGGTGGACGGCGTTCACGCGGATACCGAATTCCTTGCCGGCGCCGAACCGACGGCCGATATCGACGCTCTCGCCGATCTGGCTGTCGCTGCCCCAGTCCATGCCGATGCGTGTGATGGGCTCGGCCTCGGCGCGCTTGGGCGCGATGTTGATATTGCCGCCGACGGCCGTGCCGCCCGGGCTGATGCCGTTGAGAAAGGCGCTGGCACCCTTGAACACCTCGACGCGGTTGACCAGCTCCGGCGCCAGGAGCTGGCGTGGCAGGAGACCGTAGAGACCGTCGAAGCCGATGTCGTCGCTGGCGACCTGAAAACCGCGGATCACGAAGGTCTGCGAGAAATTGCCGTAGCCGAAACCGGTCCGGACCGACGGGTCGTTCGAGACCACGTCACCCAGCGAGCGGGCCTGCTGATTGCGGATCAGCGTGTCCGTATAGCTGGTCATGCTGAAAGGCACGTTCATCATGTCCTGGTTACCCAGCACGCCGAAGCGGCCGCCCTGGGCAACCTGCCCACCCGCGTAGGCCGCCGTAGGCGCGACGACATTCGCCGCTACCTGCATGCCGGACAGGGTGGTGACGTTGTCCGTGTGCTTGTTCTGATCGTCCGGGGCGGATGCATCGGCCGCGTGTGCGGCACCGGTGACGAGAAGCGCACCGATCAGAGAGGCGCGGATGGACACGGCGAGGCGGCGACGCGCCTGGAAGGAGGTGGCAAGCATGGTGGTCCCGAGGGCGAAAGTCGCCCGACTAGAAGCGAATGGAAATGCGAATCGATCTTATTATGATCGATCCGTGAATCCGCCGCCAGTGGCGGGACGCGGCGGCCATTTGACTTCCGGGGCGGTGCGCATGAGCATGGGCATGCCTTCTTGATGCCGGGCGCCAGGATGAGGGACGCCATGAGCCTTGAAGACACCTTTCTCGTCGTGGGTATCGGCGCTTCCGCCGGTGGCATCGAAGCCCTGCAAGGTTTTTTCCAGGGCGTACCGGATGAACTGGACGCCGCCTTCGTCGTCGCGACCCACCTGAACCCCGAACGCGAGAGCCTGCTGCACGAGGTACTGGCGCGCTTCACCTCCCGGCCCGTCTCGGTCGCTGTCCATGATTCGCCTGTGGAATCGGGGCATGTCTACGTACTGCCCGAAGGAGCCACCCTGACCACCGCCCAGGGGCGCCTCGTGCTCACTGCGACCGTGGGTCGCGGCGAGGTCAAGCCTGTCGATCTGCTCCTGGCGTCGCTGGCCACGGACTTCGCCGAGCGGTCCGTCGGCGTGGTTCTTTCCGGAGGCGATGGAGACGGGACGCTGGGGGTCAAGGCGATCAAGGAGCACGGCGGTATCACCATGGCCCAGGCGCCCGATGGCTTCGGCCCGCGCCATCCCAGCATGCCGGACACGGCGATCTCCACGGGTTTCATCGACTTCGCCTTGCCCGCCGAGCGTATGGGGGCGCGCCTGCTCGACATGATGCACGCGGCGGATGCCCTCGAGCGGACCGGCATCGCATCCAGGGAGGCGGAGCAGTCCCGCGCCGACCTGCTGGGCCACATCTACAAGTTGCTGCGTGGCCAGCTTGGACACGACTTCAGCGGATACAAGACGAAAACCTTCGTCAGGCGCGTGGAGCGACGCATGCAGGTACACGACATGCGCTCGATGGATGAGTATCTGGCGCTGCTTCGCACGGACGCGCAGGAGGTGCACGCGTTGTTCCGCGACCTGCTGATCAGCGTGACCAGCTTCTTCCGGGACGCCGCCGCTTTCGAAGCGCTGGCGGCCAGCGTGATACCCCGGCTCTTCGAGCACAAGGGAGCCGACGATGTCGTACGCCTCTGGGTGCCCGGCTGTGCCACGGGTGAAGAGGTTTACTCCATCGCCATCGTGGTACGCGAATACATGGATGCGTTGAGCGCGCCGCCGAAAGTCCAGTTGTTCGCCACCGACATCGATGACAGCGCGCTTTCCGTGGCCCGCGCGGCTCGCTATCCGGAAGCACTGATGACATCCGTGTCCGCTGAGCGCCGCGAGCGATTCTTCACCGCCGACGGGGACGCATACGTGGTGGCCAGGGAAGTGCGCGACCTGTGCATCTTCTCCCCGCACAGCCTGATCCGCGACCCGCCGTTTTCCCGCATCGACCTCGTTTCCTGCCGCAATCTGCTGATCTATTTCGGCGCGGATGTGCAGAGCCAGGTGATTCCGATCTTTCATTACGCCCTTCGTCCGGGCGGTTTCCTGTTTCTGGGCTCCGCTGAAAATGTCAGTCTGTTTGACGATCTGTTCGAATCCCTGGAGAAGCGCCATCGTATCTTCCGTCGCCGTTCCGACAGCACTCGCAATCTGCGCCTTCCGGTGGGTCCCGCGCGGGGTACCGGCGGGTACGCCGCCGTGATGTCCCCACGCCGTACCGACGTGCCGGGAACCGGTCTTCGCCAGCTGGTGGATCAGCAGGTGCTGGATCGCTTCGCGCCTGCGCACGTCGTCGCCAACCGCGATGGCGACGTTGTCTATTACTCCTCGCGTACGGGCAAGTATCTCGAGCCGCCCGCAGGCGCGCCGACCCGTCACCTTATGACCATGGCGCGGAAGGATATCCGGCTCGATCTGCGAACCTGCTTCCGTGCCTGCGTCGAGAGCGGCCGTGCCAGCAGCCGCGAAGGCGTCATGGTGGAACTCGAAGACGGGCGCATCCAGGTCCTCACGCTGCACGTCGAGGCCCTTCAGGGCGGAGACGCCGCCGATTCGCTGTACATCGTCCTGTTTGTCGATCAGGGAGTGGTCCAGAGTCGCGGCGATGCGATCGATCACCTCGGTCGTGGCAGCGCCGACGGTTCGCAGGTGGAACACGAACTGCGCGAGACGCGCGATCGCCTGCAGTCGATGGTAGAGGAGTACGAGACCTCGCTTGAGGAACTCAAGGCGTCCAACGAAGAACTCGTCTCGGTCAACGAAGAACTCCAGTCCACCAACGAGGAGCTCGAAGCATCCAAGGAGGAACTGCAGTCCGTCAACGAGGAACTGCACACCGTCAATGGCGAGCTTCACGGCAAGATCGACGCGCTCGACCGGGCCAACAGCGACCTGATCAACCTCTTCGACAGCACGAACGTGGCGACGGTGTTCCTGGATCGCGGTCTCGTCATACGCTCCTACACACCGGCTGTCGCAACGGTCTTCAATATCCGGGGCAGCGACCGCGGCAGGCCTATCACGGATCTGTCCACGCAGCTGCTGATTCCCACCCTGCCGGAGGACATCGACAAGGTCTTCCGGTATCACGCGCCGATCGAGCGGCGCACCACCAGCGAGGACGGGCGGCGGCACTACCTCCTTCGCGTCGCCCCTTATCAGGCTTCCGATGCGCAGGTGGACGGCGTCGTGGTGACGTTTCTGGACATCACGAGCCTGACCCGCTCGGAAGCGCGACAGAGGATGCTCATCGCCGAGTTGCAGCATCGGACGCGCAATCTGCTGACCATCGTGGAGAGCATCGTCCGACGCACCGTCAAAGGTTCGCAGGGCCTCGACGAACTCAGCGTCCGTCTCGGTGCGCTCAGCCGTGTGCAGGGTCTGGTGGGAAGCCAGTCCGGTGAGTCGATCGACCTGAGCGATATGCTTCGGCTGGAACTGGAGGCTCACCCGGTGCCCGCCGGCAAGGTCTCCATCGAGGGTCCCGCCGTGCCGCTCAGCTATGACGTGGCGCAGACACTGTGCATGGCGCTGCACGAGCTGACAACGAACGCGGTGAAGTACGGTGCATTGCGGAACGACGGTGGTGGCACCCTCGCCGTGACCTGGCGCCTCATCGGCGAGAGCGAGGAAACGCTGTCGTTGACGTGGAAGGAAAGTGGCGTGGCGATCGCGAACCGCGAGGTCGGAAAGGGTTTCGGACGGGAACTGATCGAGCAGGCGCTCGCGTTCTCGTTACGTGCCAGGCCCTCCTGGCAACTGGAGGAAGACGGTGTCCGCTACGTTCTCGACATGCCGATGAACAATCGCGGCGTCCATTACTGATCCGCGAGGGGGGGCGAAGACCATGGGTATGGAACTGACCGGCAAGGCGGTCATGGTGATCGAGGACGACTACGTCATCGCGCAGTCGCTCGTCGTTCTCCTTCGATCGGCAGGTGCCAACGCCATCGGACCGTTCGGATGGCTCGATGAAGCGATCCGGCATGCCGCATCGGACGCCTACATCGACGCGGCGCTGGTCGATGTAAACCTGCACGGCGAGTATTCCTATCCCGCCGTCGATGCCCTCCTGGCTCGTGGAGCGCACGTCGTGTTCATGACCGGCTATGCGCGCGACAGCATCAAGCCGGCCTACAGCAGCTGCACGATCTGCACCAAGCCTTTCAGGCGCGCCGACGTGGTCGAGGCGTTGCTGTCCGTCCCCGGCCGCCAGCGCCCGGCACACGTATCGTAAAGCCGCCCCCGGACACGGCCGGGGGCGGCGTATCGCGTCAGCGACCGAGGTCGCTCAGGAACCGCCTGGTGTACTGCAAGGCACTGGTGCCCGACACCGAGTTGCACGTCGGCGAGGCAAAGCCGCCGTTGTTGCCGTTGGTGCATGGCGTGTCGCGGTCGAGCGACCAGAAGTGCACGCCGGCCAGCTTGTTGGTCGCGGCGTACGCCGTCACCTCGTCGATGTCCTGAAGGGTGAAGGTCTCGCTCGACACGTCGTTGACACCGATCATCGGCGTGAGCTCGATCTTCGTCAGCGGAATGCCGTAGGTGTGCTGCAGGTTCTTCGCCGCCTGGATGGCCGACTGACCCATGTCGCAGCTACCGCCGCTGACCACGCAGATACCGGCACCGGCCGCACCGTAATCCATCGTCATGAGGTTGATGGTGTAGTTCTGCAGGCCGGATGCGAGCACGGCACGGACCACCGTGTCACCGGTGCTGTTCAGGCCGCCGTAGCTGCCGTCCGAAGCGGCCAGGGTGGCCAGCGTGAACGAGAAGCGCAGGTTCGGATACAGGCCCGCGGCATACTTGGCATTGGCGATCAGCGCGTTGAGCTGCGCGGGCGTCTGGCCGGCCTCGATGTCGAAGTCGATGCCGACGAGGTGCGATGAGTTGTACGTCTGGATGAACTTGGCCATGCCCGCGGTGCTGCCGCAGGTAAACGTTCCCGCCTGACCGCCGGTGGAGACGACGTAATTCACGCCTGCACTGTTGAGCCGCGCGATGTTCGCGCTGGCAAATGCCGCGGCGGGAACGCCGCCCCAGTTCTCGCTGCCGCATTCGCCGGTCGCGAAGGCGAGGGTGATCGCACCGATGTTCGGTACCTGCGTCGAAACCAGGCTGCCGCTGCCGACGACCGGAATCCGCGTTCCGGTGACCAGCGTCGACATGATGTTGGTGTTCCAGTCGAGGTTGATCGTGATGTCCTTGTAAGGACTGAACAGCAGGTCGCCCGCCGCGGGCGGCGGGTTGGTCGGCGGATCGCCGCCCGGATTGCCCGGGTCGGTGGGCGGCGTGGTGGTGCCGCCGTCGCAGGCGCCCTGCGAGGTCCACGGCTGACCGGAACCGGCACCGCCGCTGTTCGTGGCGGGATCGTTGCCCTGGGTCCACCAGTTGGCGACGTAGTTGGTGCCGTTCTTGCTGGCCACATTGCCGCCGGTATAAACCGTGCCCGCCTGCCAGGCGGCGGCGCATGCGGTGGCCGCGTGCGCGGCATTCACAGGGACGACCGAGGAAAGAGCGAGCGCGATGGCGAGGGCGAGACTGCCTGTACATCCGCCCAGTACCGCACGAGACCGCATAGCTGATGCTTTCGGGAACATGGAGCGCCTCCGGATCGAGTGGTGCTTGAAAGGGAAGGGGCGCGCGCGACCACGGCGGATTGCCGGCGTCCACGTCCCCTGACCGCGTCCTTGCGCGATACGACCAACCACGATTGAGCGCTTACGGTTTAGTCCCGAATGACAACGTTGTCTATTTGAAATGTGACGAAATGTGACGGGCGCCATGAAAGCCGCAGCGCCCGTTTTGCGGCATCGCAGGGTATTTCCTTCCTCGATCCTGTATACGCGATGTCCCGGTCGTGATGCACTGCGCAAGCCACTTTGCGTCCGCCGCAGTGGCTCAAATGTCCCGCATGACAACGTGGGTCAATCGATCGGCGTGACGGCGTCGCGGTCGCGAGCCGACTTGCCGGAAGCGCATAGGCGGTCAGGCAAAGAGCACGGTGGCGGAAGGCGGGATCGTCGGTCGGGCTGGGACGGAGAAAGGGTATTCCGGTCTATTCGCCCTGATGCTGAGGCAGCGATTCGATCGTGGGCGTGCGGTGCTTCTTCAGCTCGTGCGTTATCGCGACGATCAGCGCCGGCATGGTGTCGGGATCGACGATGGTGCGAAGGGTCTTGCGCAGCGCGCGCAGATCCTGCTTGCTGCCTATCGTGTCGGACAGGGCGGACATCGTCCTGGCGAGTGCCTTGTCGCGTTCCGCATGGTGCGAGGCGGGCATGCCGGCCGCCTTGCGTGCCTTACGGATCAACTCCAGTTGCATGCGCAACCGTCGGGCCCGCCTGCGCCAACGGTGCAGGTTGGCCGTCGTCGCCGACTTGCGCATGCGCTTGCGTGCTTTGGCGACGCGCTTTTCCGAGTTCGCGAGCGCGTGTTCGACGGCATGCCGTGACAGTTTCCGCCACGGAAGCGCGGCGATGGCGTGGGCGAGTTCGCGAATCCGTTTGCGGCGCTCAAGAAACCGGGGATCCTTGATCAGCGCCGCGGTAAGCCGGCCCTCGCTGCGTAGTTCCAGCGCGTCGATGGCGTGCTTCCATCCATCGGACGGGTCGGCGCCGGCAAGCAAGCGGGCGGTGAGAACGGCGACGTGCGCGTCTCGCACGGAAGAGAGGCTTACGGCGAGGCGATCGATGGCGATTTCGAGTGGTGGCAGGGCGTGGTCGAACACGGTCGCCCCGAGTCTCAAAAGGCTCTTCAGGCGCCGCAGGGCCTTGCGGGCTTCGTGGATGCCCTTGTGTGGCTGCTTGCTGTCGCCCAGCGACCGAATGGCTCGACGACATTCGCTGGCGGCGAACGTGGCGAGAGCCGTGGCGAGTTTCGGGGCGGTCGGCATGACGCATTAGTACCATGCTTAAACCATCTTCACACCGCGCCGGTGCGACTGACACCTATGTGTCATACGCGCTTGCTACCTCTGGGCGACCAAGACCGGAGGCGAGCCATGAACAGTACCGTCCTGACCGAACAGGCCGCGGGGTCGCCACGAACCCGCTTGCTCAGCCTGGGAATCTTTACGCTGGTATTGCTCGTTGCAACCGTTTACGTTGCGATGCAGCTCGGCCACGACCTTCATGTCGCGCCTACCAGCCCGGTATTCGAATACGTCCTGCTCGGCATCGCGCTGTTGATCGCGCTGGGCTTCGAATTCGTCAACGGGTTTCATGACACCGCCAATGCGGTGGCGACGGTTATCTACACGCGGTCGTTGCCGGCTACCTTCGCCGTGGTCTGGTCCGGTGGCTGGAACTTCGTGGGCGTCCTGATCTCGAGTGGTGCGGTGGCCTATGCCGTGTTGCAGTTGCTACCGATCGGACTCGTGCTCAACGTAGGCAGCGGGACCGGTTTCGCGATGGTGTTCGCCTTGCTGCTCGCATCGATCGTCTGGAATCTGGGCACGTGGTATCTCGGGCTGCCATCGTCGAGTTCGCACACGCTGATCGGCTCGATCATCGGCGTGGGCCTGATGAACCAGATGATGAATCCCGGTAATGCGAATGCCGCCGTCGACTGGAGTCAGGCACTGAGCGTCGGCAAGGCCTTGTTGTTCTCGCCGCTGATCGGCTTCGGTCTCGCTTTCGCCCTGCTGATGCTGCTGAAGAAGTTCGTCAAGGCACCCGAGTTGTACGCCGAACCGCATGGCGACAAACCGCCGCCGTTCTGGGTACGCAGTCTGCTGATTCTGACGTGTACCGGCGTGTCATTCGCGCATGGCTCCAATGACGGCCAGAAGGGCATGGGCCTCATCATGCTGATCCTCATCGGTACCGTGCCGAGCGCATATGCACTGAACCGGGCGGTGACACAGGATGAGACGCAGAGCTTCGTCTCGGTCGCCCACCATGCGAGTGAGACACTGCAGAAGTACGCGCAGGGTGCGGCGCCGGTAACATCGGCACGCAGCGAGATCGAGCACTACATCCAGTCGCGCGAGGCGACGCCGACGACGATGGCCGCCCTGGTTCAGCTCACGGACAGCATCGGCGCGCAGGTCGCCAACCGGCCCACGCTGGCCGACGTGCCGGAACATGAAGTCAACAACGTTCGCAACAACATGTACCTGAGTTCGGAAGCGCTGCGCCTGATGGAAAAGGACAAGAAACCCGCGTTCCGTGCGGAGGACAGCGCCATCCTCGGCAACTACCACGGCTTACTGGACAAATCGACCAAGTTCATTCCGCCCTGGGTCAAGGTCGCCGTCGCCATCGCGCTGGGCCTTGGCACGATGGTCGGCTGGCGGCGCATCGTGCGCACCGTGGGTGAGCGCATCGGCAAGCAGCACCTGACCTATGCGCAGGGCGCGTCCGCGGAGGTGGTCGCCATGCTCACGATCGGTGCCGCCGATCGCTTCGGATTGCCGGTGAGCACGACCCATGTGCTCTCCTCGGGCGTGGCCGGCTCGATGGTCGCGAACGGCTCGGGTCTGCAGTGGAGCACGGTGCGCAGCATGCTGATGGCGTGGGTGCTGACCTTGCCGGTATCCATCGCCCTGGCCGCGGGATTGTTCTGGCTTTTGCGTCACGTCTTCTAGGCGGGAGAGGCCTGCAAGGCGAGCAGATCGTTTTCGATCGTGGTGCTGTAAGCCTCCAGTGGCAGATCGTTCGGCAGCGTGCCGAAAGGATCTTCAATCTGGTCGCCGAGCGCATCCAGGCCAAAGAAGGTATACGCCAGCACACCCACGACCAGAGGCGTGAACCAGCCCATCAGGCCGACCAGACAGAACGGCAGCAGGAAGCAGTAGATGTGTACCGTCCGATGCAGCAGCAGGATGTACGCGAACGGGATGGGTGTGCCCTGTATGCGTTCGCAGCCGCCCAGTACATGCGACAGCTTGCCGAGTTCGGCGTCGATCGCGGCCAGCAGGATGGGTTCGACGCGAAGCGCCCGGGCGATCTCCGCGTAGGCGGCCCCGGTGCGCGCCAACAAGGCGGACGGGCGATTGGGCATGGCGAGGACGGCCTCGCAGGATGCCGGGTCGAGCCAGCGCCCGAGCTCGGTGGCGGGGTCGCTGCCGCGCAGGTGATGACGCAGCGTATGCGCATAGGCAATCAGGTGATACGTAAGCCGGCGCGAGTCCGCTGCTTCGATGCCCGGCAGAAATGCCACACGCTGGCGGGCCAGGTTACGCATGGCGATGATCATTTCGCCCCAGAGCGTGCGGGCCTCCCACCATCGCTGATAGGCCACCGTGTTGCGGAAGCCGAGAAAGATGGCGAGCGTGAGACCCATGAGGGTCAGCGGTGCCGCGTTGAGACCGGCCTTGAGCGCGAAGAGGCGATGGTCCAGCAGGACCACGATCAGCGACAGAAGCACGGTGTAGAGGACGCGACGCCAGATCATGGGCACGATCGACCCGTGCACGCCACTCAGGGAGAAAAGCAGCGAGCGCAGGCTGGGCGTGCGGGTGCGGGTCATTCGTCGACGGACGGTTTCTTGGAGCGCGGCTTGCGCGGCTTCGGTTCCGCGCTGGCGATCAGGCCCTGGAGGTACGCGATGCCCTCCTCAGGCGGAAACCATGCCACCACGTCAGCCACACTGAGCTGGTAACGAAGCCGCAGCGCCTCGAATTCCGCCCTGGCGGGCGCGAGGGGATCGACCTTGGGGGGCCGGCCGCGGCGCTTTGGCGCCACCGGCTCAGGCACTACCGGCTCCGGCGCGACGACCGGCTTCGTCGTCGCATTGCCGGATAATCGGTCGAGGGCGGCCAGTTCGTCCTGGAACTGCTTGAAGTCATATTTGCCGGACGAGTTCATGGTCATGCTTCGATCGTGGGTCGGCCCATTGTGCCACGACGATCCCATTCCGGCCTGAGACGGATTGCCCCGGATCGGGCAATACTTCGATCAGGGGCGTCGTCTTGAGCCCCCATATCGGTAGGGGCGGACGGCACCGTTTGCCGGTGCCGTCCATTGCATCACGTCGGCGCGGTGGCTTCCGAGCCGGTGGAAATGTCGTCCGCGTTGTTTCGCTTGAAGACATCCTTGGCCACGTCGCGCTGGCGACCGCTTTCGGTGTGCACCGAAATGAGAATGCTGCCTTCGCGAACTTTCGCGTCGTAGCGTTTGGCCTCGAATTCCGGGATGCCCATGCCCACCAGCGCACCCAGGATGCCGCCGGTGGCCGTGCCCACAGCGGCGCCGCCCAGGGCGGCCATGATCGGTCCGGCCGCGATGAACGGGCCCACGCCGGGGATGGCGAGCGCGCCAACGCCGGCAAGCCAGCCCATGCCTGCGCCCAGACCCAGGCCGAGGACGCCACCCGTCGTGGCGCCTTCGGGCGCCTTGGTGTGGTGCTCGTGTGCGAAGTCACGGGTGCCACGGCGGTCGGGCAGGAGCGCCGAAATGTCGTCGCTCGTGAAGCCCGCCTGCTTCAGTTCCAGCACGATGTGCTCGGCCTGCTCGACGGTACGGGTGGTGCAGTAGACAGATGCTTTCATGACGGTCCTCGCTTTCAGTGCTTGATATCGAGCTGGTTTTCGACCTGGCTCACGCCGGCCACGGAATGCACGATGCTTTCGACCCGCGCTTTCTCGGCGGCGTCCTTGACGGGGCCGCGAAGGGTGACCACGCCCTTGGCGGCTATCAGCTTGAGGTTGTGGGCGGCGCTGGAAAGACCGTCATCGGCGACAATGGCGGCGCGCACGCTGGCCGCCAGCTTGATGTCGGCAGGGTCGTTCGACTGATCGAACGGGGTCGCATGCTCGGTATGGCGGTCGCGCTGATTGATCTGCGTGTTGTCGACCTTCGAGGTGTCCTGGGCGAACGCGGGTGCGCTGATCAGGGCGGCGAAGGCGAGAAGCGGGGCGATACGAAAGGTCACGGCGTCAACTCCGTCGCGGGGGAGGGCGCAGTACGCGGCAGACGCCGTGAACCGGCGGTGCAATCCGCGCGACGGGAGTTTCGCTCAGGCTAACGGTGGATGAATCAGGCGGCGCGAAATGTCACGACCAGCACATCGCGATGCGATGCCTGACCCGGATCCAGCGGCGTTACCGGCGTCACGCCGTGAAACACTCTGGGGTCGTGGATCAACGCGGCATCCAGCGGGCGGGCGAGAGTGAACTCGCCCAGCGACGTGCCGTCGGGTGCGTGGATGGTCGTCGTGCCGCGGGCGATGTTTTCGCGGTCGACCAGCAGAACCAGGACATAGTCGACGCCATCGCGATGGCTGCCTTCGGGAGTCGGTTCACCGGCGGCGCCGGCCGTGGCTTCGATGCGAAACTGATGGACTTCGACGTGCCACTGCTCGATCTCCGGCGACAATCCACCGAAGAAGTCGCGGCAGAATTCGAGGATCGCACGCAGCGTCGCTCCCCCGGCGATCTCAGGAAGCACCGGCTCGAACCAGCGGGCGATGTCGCCCTGCAACGTGTTGTAAGCCAGCGTCTGGAAATGCGCCTGATGCGGGCGCTGCTCGACATGACCGAAGCGAGAGGCGGCATAGACGGCGTGGCGACGACGGCGAAACCGTCCTGTCGCTGCCAGATAGGTGTCGGGCTCCAGGGCGTTCCAGCTGGCACGAAAGGTGTCCCAGTCCGCGAGCGGTGCGATATTCGACACCAGCTCCCGCATGTCGTCTCCCTGGACGAAGGCGAAGCCGTCATCCCGAACCTGGTCGTGTAAGGTCGTCTCGGTCGCGGTGGGAGAGGGGTTCATCCACACAGTATACGACCGGGACCCTTGCTTGCGCCGTGCGGCAAACGGCCCCGGATGCCTTACCGATATCTGTCAGGCGCGTTCCGGTCCGACACGATGCGGATGCACTCCCGGCTCAGGGCGCACGTAGCGGTTGCGGCTTGTCCAGTGCGGCGACCAGCGGCCCGTCGCGATCGTAGATGTCGGGCTTGTAGCTGAGCTTACCGTCGTCGGCGATGTCCACCGTCCAATAGGCGAGCAGCACGGGCACCGCGGTGGGCAAGGTGACGTTCTGTGTCTTCTTCGTCGCGATGCGCTCATCGATCGCCTGACGGCTGAACTTGTCCGGATCGTTGAACAGCAGCTCGACCAGGTCGAGAGGATGCTCGACGCGGATGCAGCCGGAACTCGTGTCGCGCTTGGCCTTGGAGAACAGCTCCTGGTGCGGCGTGTCGTGCAGGTACACCGCGAAGGAGTTCGGGAACCGGATCACCACCTGTCCCAGCGAGTTGCCCGGGCCCGCGTCCTGCCGCAGTGTGATCCCGCGCGGATTGGCCCAGTTGACGCTGGATGCCGCCACCACATTGCCGCCGCTGTCGAGTACCCGGATGCGGTTGTTGGCGAGGTACGACGGATTGCTGCGGATCTTGGGAAGCACGTCGTTCTTCAGGATCGTCGGCGGCACGGTCCACGTCGGGTTGAACGTGACGTAGGTGATCTGCGACCGGAAGATCGGCGTGCTTCGATAGGGCTTGCCGACCTGCACACGCGACTTCCATACGGGATTTCCGTCACGGTAGAAGCTGATCTTGTAGCCGGCCACATCGACGACGACAAACGTACCCTGCAGCGAATGCAGCAGCCAGCGTGCGCGCTCGAGATTGGCGCGGACCTGGCCGATACGTTCCTGGACGGGGATGTTGAGTGAGGCCAGCGTGCCGGCGCCCACGCTGCCATCGGCGTCGAGATACTGGTCGGCCTGAAAGCGTTTGACCGCGTCCGCCAACGCGTTGTCGAAGTGGTGTCCGTGAGCGAGCGTCGGGTCGAGGTAGCCACCAGCCACCATGCGAGCGCGCAAGGCTTCGACGCGGGCGTCCTTCATGCCGGGCTTGAGCGTGGGGCCTTCGGGGACGCTGGGCCATCCTCCCTGCGCGGCGGTGGTTCGCAGCTGCGCCAGTGCATCGCGTAATTTGGCGTAGAGCGGGTTTTGCGGCCTCGCCATGGCGAACGCCTGGTCGACGCTGCGCTCATCGACCGATGTCTGCAGCATGGACATACCCTGTTGGGGATCGATGGCGGCGGCATCGAAGTTCCAGGTCGGATCGAGCCGGACGGGGTCGACCTTGCCGCGGGCCAGCTGCACGAGTGCCGTGATGTAAGCGCTGCTCGCGGCCATGTCGAAATCGGCCTTCTGTTCGGGCGTGGCGCTGGCGCGGTCGGGGGATTCGGCAAGCGCCTTCAGCTCGCTGAGGTGGTAATCCTCGGGAAGAAGCCCGTCGGCGTCGACCGAGGCGAGGCCCCCGAGCAGTTGCTGGACATTGCTGTCGTCCGTCCATGCCGCGGTGTAGTGGCGCTGCATGTAGAAGTCGGCGAGCGCCTTACCAAGCGCGGCGTCCTGCCGTGAAATCGGGCTGCCCTGGATCGGCGCCATCTGCTGGATGCGCGCGTAAAGGGCCTGGGCGACGGGATCGTCGATGGCTGGCGGGGCAGGGGTGGACGCCGCCGTCGCGGGGTCGGGCGCGACGATGGGAGGCGGTGACGCGGCCGATGCCGCTGTCGTCGGATGCACCTGCGGGCCCGCTGCGGCGACGAGCGGAAAGATGGACCACGCGATGAGCGCGGCGCTGCGAAATCTGGCTTCCATAGTCATTATCTATCGCTTCCGGTGGAACGGCGGGCTTTACTTAAGCATTTCACATATATGAATGGCAGAGATGTGACGGCTTTGTGGTCAATAAATGATCAGCGCGTTAGGATGGCCTGTCGCACTTCACCCGGCTGGTCGCATGATTCGATCGTTTCGGACGCTCCTGGCGTCGGCGCCACTCGTTGGCGCACTGTTCTTCCTCCCCGCGCAGGCCCACGCCGCCGACTCCCTCGGCGAAGCTCTGGCTCATCTCGCTCCCTCCGCCGATCCGAAGGTGATCGATCTCGCGGTGAAGGCAGCCGAGTGTGCGCAGACACAGGGCGGGGCGCCGTCGGACCGCCTGGCGGTGATCGACTACTCGAAGCCGTCGTCGCAGCCACGCCTCTGGGTGTTCGACACGGTGAATCGGAAGCTGCTGTTTCAGGAACTGGTCGCGCACGGCAAGAACAGCGGCGACGCCAACGCCACCAGATTCTCCAACGCGCCCGAGAGCCTCGCATCCAGCATCGGCCTCTTCCGTACGTCGGATACATACATGGGGAAGAACGGGTACTCCCTGCGCATGTCGGGCCTGGAGCCCGGCGTCAACGACCAGGCACTCGCGCGGGCCATCGTCATTCATGGCGCCGCCTATGTGAATGAGGCGATGGCGAAAGTCGCCGGTCGTATCGGTCGCAGCTGGGGTTGTCCCGCCGTTCGCACGGCCATCGCACACAAGCTGATCGACGCGCTGAAGGGTGGCCAGATGGTCTTTTCGTACTACCCCGACCAACGCTGGCTGGCCTCTTCCCACTACCTGAAGTGCAGCAACGGTCAGCTTGCCAAAGTGGAAGCCAACACCGTCGCGCGCGCCGGGATCTGATCCTCCCTCCCTGGTCGCGCTAGAATTCCCGGACCCTAACCGTGGAATCGAGCATGAAACACGTTCTTGCGATCGCTGCCTGTGTTGTCCTGGCCGGCTGCGCCACCAGCGGCATGACCGATACCCTGCCCAAGCTCAGCAGCAAGACGGGCAAGAATGTCACGGCCTATGTGCAGTGCGTCGAACCGAAGTGGCAGGCACTCACCAAGGACGCGAAGGGCAACGCCAAGGACGACGAAGGCCGCGTCACCGCGAACGACAACGGCAAGCATGAGCGCCTCGACGTGACCGCCAGCGGCGCGGGTGCCCAGGTGGTGATGTACGAAATTCAGAAGGTGAAGGGCGGCGAGTATGACGGCCGCTATCGCGAAGAGGCCATTTCCTGCCTCTAAGCGCGGTGCCCGGTACTAGATGACGATGGGCTCGACCAGTTCGGGCCCATCGTTTTTAGGTGAGCCGACGCGCTTGCCGACCGGATGAAAGACGAGGTCCGGCCCGGCCGCCGAGGCAAGGGCTTCAAGTGCCGGTTCGACGGGCGCGAAGAGCCAGTCCTCCCACGCCTCCGGCGCCAGCATGACGGGCTGACGATCGTGCACGTCGCCTGTGACCTTGCCAGGCTCGCCGGTCACGATGGTGAAGCTGCGTACCGGCTCGTCATCCGGTCCTCGCCAGACTTCCCATAGCCCCGCGAACAGAAGCAAGCCTCCGTCAGCGGCCTGGATGAAATACGGCTGCTTGCTGCCTTTTTCGCCGGTCCATTCGTAGTAACCGGACGCGGGTACGAGGCAGCGACGCCGTCTGACCGCCGCACGGAACGCAGGTTTTTCGGCAAGACCTTCACGCCTGGCGTTGATCGTCTTCGCACCGATGGAGGCGTCCCTGGCCCAGGAAGGTATGAGCCCCCAGCGAGCGAGTCCGATGTCGGCGCGGCGATCGCCGACGGTGACGATCAGTGCTCGCTGGGTGGGAGCGATATTGAACCGGTCGTCGCGCTGGTTGATTTCGCTGGTCAGATCGAGCTCGAGCCGCTCGAGTACGTCGCGACCCTGTCGTGACAGGCTGGCAGGGCCGAAGGTGGCATAGCGTCCGCACATGATTCGAGCGTAGCGATTTCGCGTGATCTTGATGTTTATGCTGCTCCGATCGACGACCGGGGGTGACGATCATCGCTCGGAGGAAACATGGAATCTGTCCGTTATCGGCGCACGCTGGGCCAGCAGGCCACTTACCTCGTGGAGTACGACACCGAAGGTTACCGGATCAGTCGCGATGGACGGCTTCGCCGGGCGCGGCCACTGGGCGCCGCCTGCCAGGCCATGGGCCGCCGTGAGCGGCAACGCGCCGCACGTCAGTTCGCCATCGACGACATCGAGAAGCTCATCGGGATGGAGGAGTGAGGCTCAGGCGACCGGACGGGCGCTGCGCGCGCGATCCACGGCGTCGAGCAACTGGGCGCGGTCGAACGGTTTTTCCAGGAAGACCGCAGTGCGCGGAAACGGCGCGAGGTCTTGCGGAAGCCGGCTGGAGATGACGACGATGGCCGTGGAAGGGCGTTCGCGCAGCGTCGCCTGCAGCAGGACACTGCCGCGCCTTTCTCCGGGCGTATCGGCATGGATGACCAGCAGCGCGAGGTCGTCCATTTCATTGAAGGCCTGCTTCGCCGCCCGGTACGTGACCACGCCGCGTGCGTCGTAGCCCGCATCGCTGAGTACCATGGCCACGGTCTCGGCGACCATGGCGGCACGGTCGAAGACGAGAGCTGGCTGGCTGGCGAAGTCATTCATGGCGCGATTCTATCCCGGGCGCGCCCCGCACGGGTGGTTCAGCTTTGCGAAGATTCGGGCGGCCAGCTGGCATTGATCGCCTTCATCCGTGCGATCAGGTCGCGGACCTCGTCGTTGCGGTCGGCGATCCGCTTCTCCTCTGCCGCCTTCTGCGCCGCGAAATCGTGGTTCGTGCCCTGGACGGTGGCATGGACCAGCCGGCAGGTCTCCTCCGCGGACGCGGCCCGCGTGTGGAAGCCCAGGCGATCGGCCAGGATCTCCATGCGCAACCCGGGATGGGTCTGCTCCAGTTCGCGGGCGCGCACGAGGAAGAACTGCTGCCACTCCCGCTCGGGAGCGCCGGAGAGTATGGCTTCCACGCGCGGGATGTCGGGGCGGTCGAATTGCTCGGTATCGTCCACGGCCTCAAACGAGTCGATGTCGATCCAGTCGCGGCTGGCCATTGAGGTATTTCTCCAGGACGATGATAGTAATCGGTAGGGGCGCGCGATTGTTCGGCGTCGGATGTGCACGATCCGTCAGGGACGGGGGCACCCGTTCACCGAGCGTCGACGTTGCGAAACCAATGCTCTTCACATTCATCAACGAGGTTTTCCCATGCGCCATCTCCGTCTTGCCGGGCTCGCCGGCGTGGCTCTCCTCGCCGGGTGCGCGACCCAGAACGAACGTCACGTCGGCATCCACGACGTTCCGTCCAGCACCGTCTTCGCCAACCAGTCCCCGACGGACGGGGATGCCACCTTGAACATCGTGCGCGACCAGGGCTTGTGGGGCGCCGGATGCTCGAGCGCCATCTATCTCGACGACAAGGCCGTGGCGGACATGGAGATCGGCGAACAGCTGGTGCTGCGCGTGCCCTCCGGTACGCGGAAGCTGAGCCTTCTTCCGCACGGGTCGTGCTCGGCCGATCGCGTCGACGTCGACGCCAGCGTGGGGCAGGGCGAAACGAAGAACTTCTCCATCCCGGCCAGTGGTCAGGGGCTAGGCACGCAGGCGCCGCCCAGGGCGTAAGACTTGCCATCGGCGTCGCGGAGGCGCAAGAATCGAGCTGTCGCCGCGACACCGGCAAGGGGGTTCCGTGCATCGACGTACCGTGGGTCAGTACTCCGTGGAGGTCCGCACGCTGCGAACCGTCGCCGGCTTCTGGAAAGCCGCCTATATCGTTGAGCCGGCCATGAGCGCCGGCCCCCGCGATTTCGTGATGATCACTCTGCTCGATGAGTTCGAGGACGAGCGCGTCGCCGTCGATGCGGCGATGGAGCGAGGCGTCAGGCACGCCGACTGGCTCGTCGCGTCACGCGGCGCATTGACGCGTTGACGTGACTGATCCGGCGACTCCGCCATAACGCGGCCGCGACGACCGTCCGCCTAGCTTCGCCCCCATGGGCCTCCGGCCCCTTCAGGCGGAGCCGACCTTGCAGCACACGACCCTCTACGTCCCTTTCAACGCCTCGACGCGCGGTCCCTGGATCCTGCGTCGAAACGCCGAGCTGGTCGGCCAGTACCCGACCCGCGAAGACGCGTTACGGCACGCGATGAGCCTGACGGCGGCGCTGCGTGCCCAGTCGGGCCAGCAGGTGGACATCAAGATCGAGGATGAATCAGGGCGCTGGCAGGCCGCCGACATGGAAGCCGCTGGCCCTGTCTGACGGCACCTGGTCGCTCTGTCGCAGGATATGAGATCGGGCTGGGGGATAAGGGGCATCTTCCTGTCCGGATGCCCTTCATGGCCGCCTATCTTCAAGCCCGACGTACCGACGAGGCCGACTCGGTTCTGGCCACGAGCCATGACGGGCGTACGCTCGCCAGTCGTTTGACCGATAAATACGGCGACCGGGTCGCCACGGCGTTCACCGTATTCGGACGGGAGGGCAGTTTCGTCCCGTTGCCTGCGGACCTGCCCGAAGGACTCTCGCGGGCGCTTACCGCCCGAGGCATCGAACGCCTCTACAGCCACCAGCAGGAGGCCTGGGATGCCGCGCGTGCGGGGCGTAACGTCCTCGTGGCCACGCCGACCGCCTCCGGCAAGACGCTTTGCTACACCTTGCCGGTGATTTCCTCGGTTCTGGAAACCGGCGGCAAGGCGCTGTACCTCTTTCCGACCAAGGCGCTCGCGCAGGACCAGGTCGCCGAGCTGCTGGATATCAACCGGGCGGGCGACCTGGGCGTCAAGGCCTTCACCTTCGATGGCGACACGCCGGGCGACGCAAGGCAGGCCATCCGCCTGCACGGCGACGTGGTGGTCAGCAATCCGGACATGCTGCACCAGGCGATTCTTCCGCATCACACCAAGTGGGCACAGTTCTTCGAAAACCTGCGTTATGTGGTAATCGATGAGATCCACACGTACCGGGGCGTCTTTGGTTCCCATCTGGCCAACGTGCTGCGCCGGCTCAAGCGGATCTGCGCCTTCTACGGTGTCACGCCGCAGTTCGTGCTCTGCTCGGCCACCATCGGCAATGCCACCGAGCATGCGCAGGCGCTGATCGAGGACGAGGTGGTCACCATCTCGTCCAGCGGTGCGCCCAGCGGTGACAAGCACGTGCTGCTCTGGAATCCGCCGGTGATCAATCCGGATCTGGGCCTGCGGGCGTCGGCGCGCTCGCAGACCAACCTGATCGCCCGCGTCGCCATCAAGGCGAAGATGAAAACCCTGGTGTTCGCCCAGTCACGGCTGATGGTCGAAGTGCTGACCAAGTACCTGAAGGACGTCTTCGATCACGACACCCGCAAGCCCGCACGCATTCGCGCCTACCGGGGCGGCTATCTGCCGACGGAGCGGCGTGAAGTCGAGCGTGCGATGCGAGCCGGCGACGTGGACGGGATCGTGTCGACGTCCGCGCTCGAACTGGGTGTCGACATCGGCAGCCTCGACGCCGTCGTCCTCAACGGGTATCCGGGTTCCATCGCGGCGACATGGCAGCGCTTCGGTCGTGCCGGGCGCCGCCAGCAGCCGTCTCTGGGCGTGCTCGTCGCGACCAGTGCTCCGCTGGACCAGTACCTCATGCGACACCCGGCCTTCCTGACCGAAGCGACGCCCGAGCACGCACGCATCCAGCCGGACCAGCCGCTCATCCTGCTCGACCACATCCGTTGCGCCGCGTTCGAGCTGCCTTTTCTCGCCGGGGATACCTTCGGTCCCGATGACGCGGAACCCTATCTCACGGTGCTCGCCGAGTCGGAGGTGCTGCATCGCGAGGGTGACCGCTGGGAATGGATCGCCGACTCCTACCCGGCGAACGCGGTGAGCCTGCGTTCGGTCGCGGACGGCAATTTCGTCGTCGTCGACCGGACGGAGGGGCGCCAGACGATCATCGCCGAGGTCGACTATTCCGCCGCCGCTCTGACGCTCTACGAGGGTGCGATCCACATGATCCAGTCGGTGCCCTACCAGGTCGAGAGGCTCGACTGGGAAGGCCGCAAGGCGTATTGCACGCGAACGCGTGTCGACTACTACACCGACGCCATCGACTACACCAAGCTCAAGGAGCTGGAGTGTTTCGACGGCAGCAAGGCAGGGCAGGGCAGCTCGCGCCACGGTGAGGTGCACGTCGTGCGTCGGGTATCGGGTTACAAGAAGATTCGTTACTACACGCACGAGAACATCGGCTACGGGCCGGTGAACCTGCCCGATCAGGAACTGCATTCCACCGCGGTGTGGTGGCAGCTGCCGCAGACGGTACTGGACGAAGCGTTCCGTTCGCGTCAGCACGCCCTGGACGGGTTTCTGGGTGCGGCGTATGCGTTGCACACCTCGGCCATCGTCGCGGTCATGGCCGAGGCGCGCGACCTGCAGAAAGCGGTCGGTTCGGGTGACGGGGGATGGTCAGCGCAGGTGGACTCCTCCGGTCGCGGGCAGATCCATGCGCCTGATGGAGGCATCGCGCTGCCGGACGCGCTCGAGCGGTTCCTGCCCACCGTCTATCTGTACGACAACTTTCCCGGCGGCGTCGGCCTCAGCGAGCCGTTGTTTCACCGCTCGTCGGAGCTGCTTCGGCATGCGCTGGCGACCGTCGAAGGCTGCGAGTGCAAGGCGGGCTGTCCGGCCTGTGTCGGACCGGTGCTGGCGGCTGATGAAGCGCGCGGGGAGAACACGCCGCGTGCGCTGACGGCTCGCGTGCTGAGGTTGCTGGGTGCCGATGCGCGGATCGGTGGCGATGCATGAGTGATCTGGCCGCGCGGCTGCGGGCGCTCAGGAAGCAGGCGGGCATTCGCGAGTCCGGGCCAGCGCCGACAGGCTCGGCTCCCGCCAGGGGACGATCCACCGGGGATGCTTCGTCCGAGTCACCGGGCCAGACGGCCCGGCGGGAGCCAACCCTGTCGGCGAAAGAGCCTCGTCCCGGTATCGATCTGGCCGCGCTGCGCCGCATGGCTGGCGTACGCGAACGCGTCAGTCAGCCCCGCGCTCCTTTGCGCTCGTACACCCGTGACGTTCCCGGCGATGAGCTTTCCCCCGGCCTGCGTCTTCTCGAGAAGCGTTTCGCCTCGTCCGAACCGCCCGCCGAGTTCGACCTGACCTTCGCGCGTCTCGCCACGGCGCGGCGCGAGCACCTGCTGCACTTCGACACGGAAACCACGGGCCTGGCCGGCGGGACGGGTACACGCGCTTTCATGATCGGCGCCGCCGACTGGCACGACGGCGCGCTCCGCGTGCGTCAGCTCTACATCACGACCATGGCCGCCGAGACGGCGATGCTGAAGGCGTTCTCCGAATGGATCGATCCGCACACGGTGCTCGTCAGCTACAACGGCAAGTCGTACGACGCGCCATTGCTCGCCACGCGTTACCGGCTGGCCCGGCTTACGAATCCGTTATCCGGCCTGACGCACGTCGACCTGCTGCACCCGATGCGGCGGCGCTACAGGCAGGACTGGGAGAACTGCAAGATGCAGACGGCCGAACGTCGGCTGTTGCGTATCGTCCGCGAAGACGACTTGCCGGGGTCTGAAGCGCCACGTGCGTGGCTCTCCTACCTGCGCGGCGGCGCATCGACGGACCTGATCCGCGTCGCAGACCATAACCTGCAGGACGTGCGCAGCCTCAGCGGCCTCCTGATCGAGGCGCATGGCTGGGCGGCGAAGGACGCCCTGGCGGCTTCGCTGGCCGATTACAAAAAATAGACGCCGGGCCGCGCACGCTCGACGAGGATCAAACCATGCGGTGAGGAGTTCGCGTCATGAACGAAGCCACGAAACCCTGCGATCACGCCGGTTGTAACTGCCAGGTGCCGGTGTCCAGGGACTTCTGCAGCGAGAGCTGCCGCATGGCGTCTGAGAGCCAAATGGGAGGCGCCGGCTGCGAATGTGGGCACGCCGCGTGTCAGCAGCGCCACCGATCCGGAGGTACCGACAATGAGCAACGACACTAAACAGCCGACACCTGGCTACCGCGAGGACAACCCCAAGCCGTCGCACGGCACGCCGAAGGTTCCGGGCGAGGGGCATCCGAAAGAATCCCAGAACATGCCCAACGACAAGCCCGGTAAGCAGGGCTCCTAGTAAAAAGGCCGCGCATCCTGCGATGCGCGGCCTTTCTTCAAGCACGAAGCCCGGCGCCGCTGACGATCAGGCGGCCTTGCGCAGCAGGCCGCCGATGCCGGCCACCGCGCCGCCGATCGCCTGGGCCTTGTGGTCGTCGCCCATGGCGACACCTTCCGCGCGGACGAATTCGAGGTCGGTCACGCCCAGGAAGCCGAACAGTGCCTTCAGATAGGGCTCCTGAAAATCCATTGCCGCCGCCGGGCTGCCGGCGCTGTAGATGCCGCCTCGCGACGACGCCATGATGACACGCTTGCCGCCGGCCAGGCCTTCGGGCCCCGTCGCGGTGTAGCGGAAGGTCTTTCCGGCGACCGTGATGCGATCGATCCAGGCCTTGAGCGAGCTGCTGATGGAAAAGTTGTACATCGGCGCACCGATGACCACGACGTCGGCGGCAAGGAACTCCTCCATCACCCTGGCGCCTTCGGCGGCCTGCGGATCGTCTTCGCCGGCCGGCAATGCCCAGTGCGGCAACGGCTCGGCGTGGACGTCGCGATAGGTGACTTCGACATCGGGATGGTTGGCGACGAATTCGGCGACGATGGCCGAAGTCAGACCGCGGGAGACCGAGTGGGCGCCCAGCGCGCTGGCATCGATATGCAGGAGTTTCATGGACAGATTCCTCGACAAGGGCCGCCGTGGCGGTATGCCGACAAGGTACCCCGCACACAATGCCTTGATTAGTCGGCGTGAGGTAGACTGATTGTTCTAAACGAGAAACGACGGACTCCCCGATGGAAGGCGCGCTGCAGGACCTCAACGACCTCTATTTCTTCGCCTCGGTGGTGGAACATGGGGGTTTTTCGGCGGCGGGGCGGGCCCTGGGTATCCCCAAATCGCGCCTCAGCAAGCGGATCGCCCAGCTCGAAGACCGTCTGGGAGTCCGGCTGTTGCAGCGCACGACGCGCCGCTTCGTCGTTACCGAGATCGGCGAACGCTTCTACCAGCACTGCCGCGCCGTCCTCGAAGAGGCCCGCGCCGCACAGGATGCGGTGGACGAACTGCGCACGGAACCCCGTGGCGTGGTCCGAGTCAGCTGCCCGATCTCCCTTGCCCAGAACGTACTGGGCCCGATGCTGCCGGCTTTTCTGCTCGAGCACCCCAAGGTTCAGGTCCGCGTTACCGCGACCAATCGCCGGGTCGACCTGATCGGTGAGGGCTTCGACGTGGCGATCCGCGTGCGCGAAAAGCTGGACAGCGACGCCACGCTGGTCCTTCGCAGCATCGGCTACGCGCGCAGCCTGCTCGTGGCGAGTCCGAAGTTTCTCGACAGCTACGGCCGGCCGAAGACGCTGGACGATCTGGCCCAGGTGCCGGCGCTGTCGATGTTCGAGCACGAGGGTGCGCAGGTATGGGAGATGGTCGACGCCAGCGGCAAGAAGGCCGCTGTCGAAGTGAAGCCGCGTCTGGTCAGCGGCGATTTTTCGGTGCTGATCGCCGCCGCCGTCCAATGTTGCGGTGTGGCCTTGCTTCCCGAGGAGTATTGCGGTCCGCTGATCGCCAACGGTCAGCTGGAATGGGTGCTTCCGGATTACACCACCGCCCAGGGTACGTTGCACTTCGTCTACCCGAGCCGGCGTGGCCTGCTGCCGGCGATCCGCAGCTTCGTCGACTTCCTCGCCGAACGGCTGCCCAAGGCGCGGTCGGACTTCCATAAGGACTGCGAGACGGTGGCGGGCGATCCCGCCCAGGCAGGGGCGCTGCAGATGGCGCGCATGTTAGGATCGGATCATTCGGCGGCGTTTGGCCGTCCAAACGAATAAGGGCGTTCAATGCAGCTCGAAACCAAGCTTCCCAAGGTCGGCACGACGATTTTCAGTGTCATGAGCCAGCTCGCGCTGGAACACAAGGCGGTGAATCTGGGGCAGGGTTTTCCCGATTTCGAGCCGCCGGAGGCACTGCGCGACGCGGTCACGCGCGCCATGGCCGAGGGCAAAAATCAGTATGCGCCGGGCGTCGGCATCCCGAAGCTGCGCGAGCAGATCGCCCTCAAGACCGAGCGGCTCTACGGCCATCGGGTCAGTCCCGATACGGAAGTAACGGTCACCTCGGGCGCCACAGAAGCGCTGTTCTCGGCCATCGCCGCCGTCGTGCGCGCCGGTGACGAGGTCATCGTCTTCGATCCGTGCTACGACAGCTACGAGCCGGCCATCGAACTGCAGGGCGCGGCCGCCGTGCATATTCCGCTGACCTTGCCCTCCTTTGGCATCGACTGGCAGAGGGTTCGCGACGCGATCACGCCGAAGACGCGCATGATCCTGATCAATTCGCCGCATAACCCGTCGGGTGCGGTCCTCTCGCGCGCCGATCTCGACGAGCTCGCGTCCATCGTGCGCGATTCCGGCATCGTGGTGCTGTCCGATGAGGTCTACGAGCACATCGTGTTCGATGGCGCCGAGCATCAGAGCGTGCTGCGCCATGCGGAACTCGCCACGCGGAGCATCGTCGTGTCGTCGTTCGGCAAGACGTATCACTGCACGGGCTGGAAGGTCGGCTATGCCATCGCGCCGAAGGCGCTGACCGCCGAGTTCCGCAAGGTGCATCAGTACCTGACCTTCTGCACCTTCAACCCGGCGCAGCAGGCGTTCGCCGAGTTCCTCGAGTCCACGCCTGAGCATTACCTCGAGCTTCCGGCCTTCTATCAGGCCAAGCGCGATCGTTTTCGCGAGTTGCTCGCACCGTCGCGACTGAAGCTGCTGGACGTGCCGGGCGGATACTTCCAGCTGGTCGATTACAGCGCGATCCGCGATCTCGACGACATCAATTTCAGTGAATGGCTCGTGCGCGAGGGCGGTGTCGCCGCCATTCCGCTGAGCCCGTTCTACGAAAGCGCCCCGGACACGCGGCTGGTCCGGCTGTGCTTCGCGAAGAACGACGCCACCATGGAAGCCGCCGTGGAGCTGCTGTGCAAACTCTGACCGTCACGCTTGTCCAGGGCGCGACCCGCTGGCACGACGCGGCGGCTAACCGCGAGTATTACGGCGCGCTGGTGCGCGGCGCCGCGCGGAGCGACCTCTTCGTCCTGCCGGAAACCTTCCTGTCGGGCTTCACCAACGATACGCTCGGCAATGCGGAGACCATGGACGGCGCGAGCGTGGCGTGGATGCGCGCGCTGGCCGGCGAGGTGAATGCCACGGTCACCGGCAGTCTGGTGATCCGCGAAGGCGAGACGGTCTTCAACCGGCTGATCTGGGCGTCTCCCGACGGCTCGCTGGCTTACTACGATAAGCGACACCTGTTCCGCATGGCGGGCGAGCACACCCGCTACGGTGGCGGTAACGAGCGCCTGATCGTGGAGCTCAAGGGGTGGCGTATTCTTCCGCAGGTCTGCTACGACCTGCGCTTCCCGGTGTGGCTGCGCAACGGCCGTCGTGAGGAAGCCGCGGGTGGCATGGATTACGACCTCGCGCTGTTCGTCGCCAACTGGCCGGCGCCGCGTCGTCAGCCGTGGCGCACCTTGCTGCGTGCGCGGGCGATCGAGAACCTGGCCTACGTGATCGGCGTGAATCGCGTCGGGGTGGACGGTAACGACCATCCGTACGCGGGCGACAGCGCGGTCATCGATCCGGTGGGCGAGCCATTGGTCGAACTTGGGCCGCAGGAGCAGGTGGTCACCCTCGTGCTCGATCCGAAGCCGTTGCAGGCGCACCGCGAGCGGTTTCCTGCCTGGATGGATGCGGATCGGTTCTCTCTGGACGTGTCGGTCTGACCGGATGTGGGAGCGCGCCTTGCGCGTTGGGGTCCGGCGTCGGCGCTTCGTTGGCTTTTCGCGCGCGGGGCGCGCTCCTACCGCGCGCGGGGCGCGCCCTACCTTGCGCTGAACGGAACTACCGGCCCAGCCTTGAGGCCCTTCCGCCACGCTGCCAGCTTGTCTTCGATGCCCTCACCGACGTCGATCTGCGGCTCCGACGCCTCGAGCGAATCCGTCTTCTCCCACGCCGCGATTTCCGTCTTCGCCTTACCGAAGGCTTCCACGAAATCGCTGGTGGCATTCAGTCCGTCGGTGAGCCAGGCACGGCCGAAGTACGTGATGTCCGAGTCGGCGCCGCAGCCGAACGAGGTGCGGTCGGTGCGCGCCGAGGTCATGACCAGGGTGCCTTCGCCGCGCAGCTTCGGGACGAAGCCGCCGGAGTAGCACGCGTTGACCACCACGACCTTCCAGCGGAACGGGTGCTTGGCGAAGATATCGGCAAGGCCGTCGACGTCGAGCTGATCCAGCGGAATCGGGTCCATATCCACGAGCAGGGAGTGGTCGCTGCCGCCGTGGGTCGCGACATAGAGCAGCAACACGTCTTCCTTCGGGTCCATCACCTTCGACAGTCCGGTCAGGGCGGCCTCGAGATTGGTCCAGCTGGCGAGGGGATGGGTCGACAGCGTTGCCGGATTGTTCTCCAGCACCAGCGTATGCCCCGGGCTGCCGAACCGCGTCGTCATCAGGCGATTCAGGTACTCGGCCTCGTTGCGGAACACGTCCTCGGAGCCGTCGCCCGCGAAAGCGATGGCGTAGACGTTGGTCTTTCCCGGTCGGCGCTTCGCCAGCCTGGCCAGCGATGCTCTGACCTGATCAGGCTGTGCGGAGAAAACCTGCTCTGGCGTGGGAGCATCGTCCGGCCACGCGCTCGCGTCGAGCTCGACGGGCTGATCGTTGTCGGCGTCGTCGTTCGCTGTCGCAGGAGCGGACGTGCTTGCCGGCCGGGCTGGCCCGGCTGTCGTCGCACCGGCCGCCGGCGCGACCCGGGGCGCGGAGACGGCGGCGACGGGGCGCATCGTCACGGGAGCAGGCCCGAAACGAAGGACGCCGACGGTTCCCAGCACGCCGACCGCAAACGCGGCCAGCACGTAGATCGCCGTGCGTCGGCGTGGATCAAGGAATGATGGCATCGAAATCCGTTACGGCGGGGTGGCCGGCGTCCACCAGCGGAAGCGGCGGACGGATGAGGTGGGTGGTGAGCATGCCGGCATCGCGGGCGGCGTCGAGCTCTTCGCGGATGTCGGAAAGGAACAGAACCTGCGCGGGTTCGAGACCGATCGCTTCGGCGATCTTCCGGTACGAGTCCGTTTCGCGCTTGTGACCCGTCTGCGTATCGAAGTAACCGGAGAACAAAGGAGTGAGATCGCCGTTTTCCGTGAAGCCGAACAGCAGCTTCTGCGCGGGCACCGAACCCGACGAATACACGTAGAGCGAGAGCCCCTGCTGATGCCAGGCCCGCAGGCGTGCCGCTACTTCGGGATACATGTGGGAGGTGTAAACGCCCGACTCGTAACCTTCACGCCAGATCATGCCCTGCAGCGCCTTCAGGGCCGTGGACTTGCGGTCTTCGTCGATCCAGCGAATCAGCAGGTCGATGATCTCACCCCGTGTCGCCTCGACGATGCCAGCCTCTTTGGCGGCTTCGTGCAGCCAGTGCTGTACCTCGGGTTCGTCCGTATGTGTTTCCACGTAGGCCGGCAGGTGCTGACGGGCATACGGAAACAGCACGTCCTTGACGAAGTCGATCGAGCTGGTGGTGCCTTCGATGTCGGTGAGGACGGCGCGGATATCGGACATGCGATGGAAGCCTGCGGGGCGGGGAGACCATGCAGGATAAACGACGACCAGGGCCGGCGGAATGGCCGGGCGTCACGGGAGGTCGCGGAACGTGAACAGGCTCGCTCGCTAAGGGGGGTATCCGACCCCAGCCACCACCTCGCGGAGGTCATCCGCGAGGTGGTGAGAGCCGTCGTGCGCGCCGGCCGAAGCCCGGCGCGGGCAGGACTCAGGCTTCGCTGGTCTGCCCGGCGGACGCGTGCGGGTTCATGCGCGGGAAGCGCTCCGCGATATCCGTTCCGGTGAAGTTCGCCACCCAGCCCTCGGTGTTGGTGAACAGGCGAATAGCCACGAAGTAGGGCGACTCGCTCATGTCGAACCAGTGAGGCGTGCCATCCGGTACGCCGATCAGGTCGCCCTTTTCGCAAAGCACCTCGTACACCTTGCCGTCGAGATGCAGGGTGAACTGACCGGCACCCGCGACGAAGAAGCGTACTTCGTCTTCGCTGTGCGTGTGCTCGTTGAGGAACTTCTGGCGGAACGCGGCACGATCGGGGTGATCGGGTTTGAGGCTGATGACATCGACCGACCGATAGCCGTTCTCCGCCATCAGCCGATCGATGTCGGCGCGGTAGGCGGCGATGACTTCGTCCTGCGTCGCACCCGGGGTGATTGGCTGGCCGGCTTCCCACTGCTCGAAGCGCACGCCGACCGCATGGAGCGCCGCTGCGATGTCGGCATGATTCTCGAGCACCGCGACCGGCGCTTCGTGCTTGTTGTCTTCGTAGATGCGCAGACGGCTCATGGGGTCAGCCTCCTCAGGTCGAGTTCGCAGCCCAGCAGAAATTCGAGTGCCTCAAGGTGACGGCGCGTCTCGGCCATGTCCCGACCCCACGTGTAGATGCCGTGCCCGTTGATCAGGTAGGCATGTAGCGGCTTGCCGGAGTCGATCCAGGCGTCCACACGGGCTTCGAGCTCCGGCATGTGCTGGGTATTGGGGAAAACGGGGATGTCGAGCACGCTTTCATGCGTGGTGTAGCCCGTGATGGCCTTCTGCAGCTCCCAGCCTTCGAGGCGCACCCGGCCCTCATCTGCAAACAGGCGCGAGCAGACGCTCTGCGTTCGCGAATGCGTGTGCAGCACGACGTTGGCTTCGGGAAAACGGCGATACACCTGGGTATGGAGTCCGGTCTCGGCGGAAGGGCGGTTGTCCGAGCCGACGGCCTTGCCATCCATGTCGACGACCATGATGTCGTCGCGTCCCAGCCGACCCTTGTCGCGGCCGGAAATCGTTATGGCGGCGAGCTCGTCGTCGATCCGCATCGAGAAGTTGCTGCTGGTCGCCGGAGTCCAGCCGAAGGCCGCAAGCTCGCGTGCCGCATCGGCGATGGCGTCGGCGCGCTCGGCGAGCAGGGCGGGATCGAGGTGGGACAGGGTCTTCGACATGGAGATTTGGACGTCCAAACGGGTATGAAGTGTATCACGCACGCCAAGGCGGACTTTTTTTCCGGTCTGCTGCGACCAGACGTCGCGGAGCGGAATGCGAACCACTGCTATTTTGGCAAATCGCGTACGCTTCAACTGGGTGCGAGCCATCTGGCCCGCAGGTTGCTTTATCGACGGAGGTTAACCAATGTCGCAAGACGATAAGAATATGGAGGGGCGCCGCCGCTTCCTCAAGGCCGCCGCTGGCGGCGTGGCCGCTGCGGCGGTCCTCGGGACGGTGCCGCGTTTCGCGAACGCGCAGGACCTGCCGCACCTCGCCACGAGCGACCCGACGGCTTCGGCGCTGAAATACGTCGAGGACGGCAGCAAGGCCGCTGGCAAGAAGGATCCGAAGGACGCCTGCATGAACTGTAACTTCTACAGCGGAAAGGCCGGCGCCGCATGGGGCCCATGCCAGCTGTTCCCCGGCAAGGCCGTGGCCGCCAAGGGCTGGTGCGTTTCGCACGCCGCGATGATGTGATGCCGGCCTGACGGTGGATAAGGAAAAAGCGCCTTCGGGCGCTTTTTTTGTGGTGGGCCGGACGGACCGCTTTCCCGAGCCCGACCAAAGAAAAAGGCCAGCTCCACAGCCGGCCTTTCCAGCCCATGAAATCATGGGAATCGCAAAATGCAGCCCAAGCGCGTCAGGCCGAGGAGCTGACCCGCCTGACGCGCTGGGCGGCAATCCGGGGCCCACTGCCAAGTGATTTACCCGCGGACTGAGGATCATACTCCCCTCCCGCCGCAGGCTGCCAATGGCAGTTAAATGACAGGCGAATTTCTGCCTATCTCGTCGCAAAACAAGACCTTATAACGAAAACCTAATACTTTCTGTAAGATTTTTGTTAGCGGCTTACACGCGTGAGGAGCCGTGCTTCAGCCGGCTGTGGCGATACCCGTACGCGCCATAGATGGCCATGCCGATCAGGGTCCACGCGCCCATCAGCGCCCAGTTGTACCAGCTCATGTAGAACAGCAGGGCGATACAGCTGGCGATGCCGGCGAGGCAGGTGAACCAGACCCAGGGCACACGGAAGGTGCGCGGGAGGTCCGGCGCGGTGAAGCGCAGGATCAGGACACCGCCACACACGGCACAGAAGGCGATGAGCGTGCCCATCGAGGTCAGGTCGCCGAGAACGTTCAACGGGAAGACGGCGGCGAGCAACGCGATACCGGCGCCCGTGATCACCGTGTTGAGGTGCGGCGTGCGGTACTTCGGGTGCACGGTGGTGAACACCTTCGGCAGCAGCCCGTCGCGACCCATGATCATGAAGATGCGTGGCTGGGCGATGACCATGACCAGCACCACCGAGGACAAGCCGATGAGGGCGCCCACTTCGACCACGCCGCGCAACCAGCCGAGTTCCGGATGGTTGCGGATGGCGGTGACGACCGGTTCGGACGTTCCGAGCTCGGTGAACGGGACGAGGCCGGTCAGCACGGCGGCCATGGCGATGTACAGCACCGTGCAGATGCCGAGCGAGGCGAGGGTGCTGATAGGCATGTCGCGCTGCGGGTTCTTGGATTCCTGCGCCGCCGTCGAGGTCGCCTCGAAGCCGATGTAGGCGAAGAACACCATGGAGGCGCCGCGCAGGATACCGGACCAGCCGTACTTGTTCTCTCCCTGGTTCTCAGGGATGAACGGGTGCCAGTTGGCGGTATCGATGTGCTGTGCGCCGACCACGATCACGGTGATGATCAGGGCGGTCTTCAGCAGCACCATCGCCATGTTGATGCCGGCGGACTCGCGGATGCCGACGTAGCAGAGCCAGGTCAGCGCCAGCACGATACCTACGGCCGGAAGATTGAACAGGGCGCCGGTGGTGACCAGGTGGCCATCGACGTAATCGAGCGGCGCGTTGGTCAGGACGGTCGGGATATGAATGCCGACGTGGTCGAGCAAGCTGACGAAATAGCCCGTCCAGCTGACTGCGACGGCGGACGCCGAGACGCCATATTCGAGGACGAGGTTCCAGCCGATGAACCAGGCGGCACCTTCGCCGAGGGTGGCGTACGCGTAGGAGTACGCACTACCGGAAACGGGAATCATCGAGGCGAACTCGGCATAGCACAGCGCGGTGAACGTGCTGCAGATGGCCGCGAGGATGAAGGAGATGATGATCGCCGGGCCGGCGTGCTCCGCCGCGGCGACGCCGGTGATGACGAAGATGCCGCCGCCGATGACCGCGCCGATGCCCAGCGCGGTCAAACCCCAGGGGCCAAGGGTGCGCCGCAGGGCGGGGCCGTGCGCGTCGTCGGGTTCAGCCTGAGGGGCTTTCTTGGCGAGTAACTGCTTGAGCATGGGCGGCCCGGAAAGAAAAGACGTTGAGAGAATAGCCGCAAACGGAAAGGCCGGCGGGAGCCCGCCGGCCTTGTCACGTGAGCGTGTCGATCAGGAGAGCGACTTGCGCAACTTGCTGTGTGCGTAACCGTAGCCGAAGTAGATCAGCTGGCCGATGACGATCCAGCCGCACATCAGCCGCCAGTGTTCTTCAAATGCCTGCCAGAACAGGTAGACGCAGGCCAGGGCGCCGATGATGCAGATCGGCCAGACGAACGGAACGCGGAAGCTGCGCTTCAGCTCCGGACGGGTGTAACGCAGGATCAGCACGCCGATGCAGACGGTGGCGAAGGCGAGCAGGGTACCCATGGAGACGAGCTCACCGAGCACGCTGACGGGGAACAGGCCGGCCATGGCGGCCGCGGCGACGCCCACGATGATCGTACCGATGTACGGCGTGCGGAACTTCGGGTGCACCTTGGCCATGGTCTGCGGAAGCAGGCCGTCCTTCGCCATCGAGAAGAAGATGCGCGGCAGGCCCATGAGCATCACGAGGATGACCGAGGACAGGCCGGTGATCGCACCGAGGATGACCAGCGCTTTCAGCCAGGACAGATGCGGATACAGACCAAGCGCGGTGGCGACCGGCTCCGGCGTGTTGAGCATGCGGAACGGGGCGATACCGGTCAGGACCAGCGCGACGGCGATGTACAGCACCGTGCAGATGGCGAGCGAGCCGAGAATGCCGATCGGCATGTCGCGCTGCGGGTTCTTCGCTTCGCCGGCGGCGGTGGAGACCGCATCGAAGCCGACATAGGAGAAGAACACGATGGTCGCGGCGCGGAAGATGCCGCCCCAGCCGTAGGTACCCGGGCCTTCCGCTTCCGGGATGAACGGATGCCAGTTGGACGGGTTGATCACCTGGATGGCGAAAGCGAGGAACAGCAGGATCACGGTGACCTTGATCGCCACGATGATCGAGTTGACGAAGGCCGACTGAGTGATACCGACGTAGCACAGGCCCGACAGCGCCGCGATGATGCAGACCGCGGGGAGGTTGATCAGGGTGCCGGTCGCCTGGATATGCCCCTCGACGAACTGGTACGGCGCCGACGCGAGCGCGGCGGGCAGGGCGAGATTGCTGCCGGTGAACTGGCCGACCATGCCGAGCAGTTCGTTGAAATAGCCTGACCAGCCCGCGGCGACCGTCGCGGCGGCGAACAGGTATTCGAGGACGAGATTCCAGCCGACGAACCAGGCGACGTACTCGCCGAGCGTGGCGTAGGAATAGGAGTAGGCGCTGCCCGAGACCGGGAGCATGGCCGCGAATTCGGCGTAGCAGAGGCCTGCAAGGGCGCAGGCGAAACCGGCGATAAGGAAGCTGATGACCAGTGCGGGACCCGCGTGAAGCGCGGCGGCCTGGCCGGTGATGACGAAGATACCTGCACCGATGACGGCGCCGACACCGAGAAGGATGAGGTGCTTCGCGGTGAGTACGCGCTTCAGCTCGTTATTTCCGTGGACGCTGGTGCTGATGTGCTCACCGGCGTCTACGTGCGGCGCGGCCTCGATCGGATGCGTCGCGAACAGGTGTTTCAACATGTGTCTCCCCTACTACCGGAATGTAGCCTTTTATTATTGGGACCGCCGCGTGACTCACGGTGGACACGCCGCTGTCTTAAAGCGCTGGCACGGCACCATAGCCCAGCGGGCATTGGCCGTACAAGCTGCGATGCGGGGCGTGCCAAGGCCCTGCACGGACAGGGTGCGGATGTCGAGCATGACTTACGGCGGTTGTGCATGGCGCGGTGCTGCTTTCTCAGAAAACCATGTTCAGCGCGGCCTGCGGTGCCACGTAGTCGCCGGCGTTGCGGCCCGCGACGGTGAACTGGACGCCTGCGATGAGCCCCACCGTGGGGCTGAAGTGGTACTCCACCGCCGGGGCGAGGCTGATGTCATGGGATGCGGGGACACGATGGCGGGTCGTCTGCCCGTGGCGCGACCGACCGCTGACGGACACCGCACTCGCGCGATTCCAGATCGCTTCGCCGACCAGGCCCCAGCGCGTGTCGAGGACATATTCGGCGGCAAGGGTCGCGTTCCAGGCCTGTCCGACGCGTGCCCGGCCGCGAAATCCTTCGGCGGTGCCATAAACGCTGCTGTCGTGAACCTTGACGTGCCCCGGCGACGGGCTCCAGGCGAGTTGCCCGCGCCAGCGCAAGGCGTGGTGGTTCGGCAGCCAGTGCAGCTGCTGCGCGCCGAGGCTCAGCGTGGTTCGCGCGGCGCCATTGCCCGTCGCATTCAGCGGATTGGTGTCCAGTCGCTGGTATTTGCCGGTGACGAAGCGCTGCGCCACCGCCAGGGCGAGCACCAGGCCGGTGCCGTCAGCCGCGGGGGCGATCAGGCGCTGTTGCACGCGCAGTACGGAGTCGCCCATGCGAAGACCGTCGGTGTGCCGTCCGCCGCCGGACGTGCGCGAGGCGTTCAGCGTGAGCTGAACCGCACTGCTGTCGGTCAGGGCGTACGTCATGGGAACGGCGACCTGCCATTGACGGTACATCGGATGCTGCTCGCGGCGGTGACCGGTGTTGTCGTAGCTGCCTCGCGTATTCGTATGGATGAGGTAAGGCTCGATGTTGAGCATCCCCATCGGCATCGTGTTGACGGCGGGCGTCACGAGCGGGCCGGTAAAGCGGGGCGATTCCTGCTCCGGCGACGCCTGTGCGGCGAAGGCTGGCGGTATCGTCAGGGCGAGTAAGAGGGCGGTGACGTTGGGGATGTAGCGCATGCTGCGATTCCTTGCTGGGCTGAACTGCCATGCGCGTCGTGCGCATGGACCCATCCTAGGCGGCCATGTCCCCTGAAAAACATCGGATTAGTCCTAAAATGTCGTGCGAGAATGCTCAGCTCGACCGCCACCGAAGGGTCCGCATGCACGCCGAACGCCACGCCTTGCTCGATGCTTTTCGTCACTATGGCGAGCGATGGCCAGCCGAACCGGATGTGGAGCGATGTGTCGCCTGGTTACGCGATAGCGAGCAGCCATTCCATCGCGAGACGTTGGCCGGGCACTTCACCGGCTCCGCATGGCTGGTCAGCGGCGACGGCGAGCGCGTTCTGCTCATGCTGCATCGCAAGCTCGGCCGCTGGCTTCAGCCGGGCGGTCATGCCGATGGCGACCCCGACCTGGCCGAGGTCGCCCTTCGCGAAGCGCGGGAAGAGACCGGACTGCGGGATCTCGAGGTTCATCCCGTCATCTTCGACGTCGATACCCATCGCATCCCCGCACGGGGGCACGAGCCGGAGCACTGGCACCATGACGTGCGTTACGTGGTGGTCGCGCGCGGCGACGAGACGTTCGTCGTCAACGAGGAAGCACTCGCGCTGGCGTGGCGTCCGGTCGCCGATATCGCGGCGGATCCGGAAGCGGATGTGTCCTTGCGACGCATGGCGGCCAAGTGGCTCGTCATGCGCGATACGCTGCTGTCGTAGCGCGGGGCCTCAGTCCTTATATTTCGCCGGTGCCGGATGCAGAGTGCCGCACTCGGTGCATGTGCGCGCCTCGACCGACCGGTAGAAGCGCTCGAAGACGGGCGGGAAGTCGTTCTCGATGCTGTCCAAAGGGAAATAGGTCTCGAACAGCTTGTGGTTGCAGTTTTCGCAGAACCACATCAATCCGTCCCGTTCACCCGCCAGCCGCCGCCGCTCGACGACGAGGCCTACCGAATCGGGCATGCGTTGCGGTGAATGCGGGACTCTCGCGGGCAGGTAGAAGACTTCGCCGGCACGGATCGGTATGTCGCGTGCCCGACCTTCGTCCTGCACCTTCAGGACCATCTCGCCTTCGAGCTGATAGAAGAACTCCGGGCCCTCGTCGTAGTGGTAATCGGTGCGCGCGTTCGGGCCACCGACGATCATGATGATGAAATCGCCATCGACGATGCATTTGTTGCCGACTGGCGGCTTGAGCAGCGCGCGGTTGTCGTCGATCCATCGCTGAAGGTCGATCGGGGGGGGCAGACTCATGGCCGGGCGTCGTATGAGAAGTCACTGAATCATACTCCGGTGTCTTCGGGTACTTCCCGTCGTGGCCCGCACTGTCGTACAACTGCGCTCTTTCGTCACTGGATCGCCGCCCATGCCGTCGTGGTACCACGACCGGGTCCCCGCACCCGAACGCCGGCCGCCGCCGCAGGGCAGGCGCGAGGCGGCCGTCGTGGTCGTTGGCGGCGGCTTTGCCGGGCTGAATACCGTCCTCGGTCTCGCCGCGCGGGGCGTGCGCGACATCGTGTTGCTCGACGCGGAGACCATCGGTTTCGGCGCGTCCGGCCGCAACGGTGGCTTCGTCTTCGCCGGTTACTCACTGGGTGAGCGCGCGCTGCTGGAACGTGCCGGCCCCGGCCGTGCAAGACAGCTCTACGGCCGCACGGTGGATGCCGTGAACCTCATTCGCGAGCGCATCTCCACGCTGACCATCGACTGCGACATGGTCGACGCCGGGGTGGTCTGGGCGAACTGGTTCCGCGATGCCGGCCTGCTGCGTGCGCGCCAGGAACTGCTCGCGCGGGAGTACGGGGCCGACTGGCAGTGGATACCCGCGAACGCCATGCATGAGTTCGTTCACAGTGCTCGCTATCACGATGGTCTGTACGAGCGGAACGCCCTGCACATCGACCCGCTGGCTTATGCGCGCGGGCTGGCGCGTGCCGCCGAGAGCGCAGGAGTCACCCTCCACGAGGGATCGCGGGTGCGCATGCTTGAGCGTCGCGGACCACGCTGGACGCTGCGCGTGGGCGATGCGGAAATCGAAACGCCGAACGTCGTCCTGGCCTGCGGCGGCTATCTGGCCGGGCTGGATCGCGACATAGACCGCGCCGTGCTTCCCATTGCGACGTATGTGATGGTGACGGAGCCGCTGGGCGAAAGCCTGGGTGCGTGCCTGCGGACGCGCGCGGCGATCTACGACACACGCTTCGCCTTCGATTATTACCGTCCCCTGACGGACACGCGGCTGCTCTGGGGCGGTCGCATCTCGGTGCGCGACCGGTCGCCGCGCGCCGTGCAGCGATTGCTCAGGCGCGATCTGGCACGCGTCTTCCCGTCCCTGAAGGATGCACGGATCGAGAAAGCCTGGTCGGGCCTGATGAGCTATGCACGCCATGAGATGCCCCAGGTCGGCACTCACGGCAACGGACTATGGTACGCACAGGCCTTCGGAGGCCATGGGCTGGCACCAACCTGCGCGGCGGGCGAAGCGCTGGCCGATGCGATCGCCGGCGGAGACACGTCCCTCGCGGCCTACGCGGACTTCGGTCTGGATCCCGTGCATCGCCCGTTCGGTTATCTTGCGGCTCAGGGGACGTACTGGAATCATGAATTCCGCGACTGGTTCAAGTCGCGACTGGAAGGATGACATGAGCGAGGAAATCAGCTGGGCCGACTTCGAGAAGGTCATGCTCGTCGCAGGCACCATCGTGCGCGCGGAGGCCTTTCCCGAGGCACGGCGCCCGGCCTACAAGATCTGGGCGGACTTCGGTCCGCACGGCGAACGAAAGACCAGTGCGCAGGTCGCCGCGATCTATGCGGCCGAGGAGCTGGTGGGCAAGCAGATCGTCGGGGTGATCAATTTCCCCGAGAAGCAGATCGGGCCGTTCCGGTCGCAGTTCCTGTTGACCGGATTTCATACCGATGAGGGCGTGGTGATCACGACGACGGAGCGGGCGGTGCCGAACGGGGCCAGGCTGGCCTGATCCCCGCCGGACACCGCCTCACCTCACAGCGATTCGAAGATGCCGGCGGCACCCATGCCCGTGCCGATGCACATCGTCACCATGCCGTATTTCTGTTTCCGGCGGCGGAGGCCGTGGATCAGCGTGGCGGCGCGGATGGCGCCGGTAGCGCCCAGCGGGTGGCCCAGCGCGATGGCGCCGCCCAGCGGATTGACCTTCGACGGATCGAGGCCGAGATCGCGGATGACCGCGAGCGCCTGCGCCGCGAAGGCCTCGTTCAGTTCGATCCAGTCGAGCTGATCCTGGGTGATGCCGGTCTGCTTGAGTGCCTTGGGAATCGCTTCCTTCGGGCCGATGCCCATGACTTCGGGCGCCACACCGGCGACGGAGAAACCGACGAAGCGCGCAAGCGGGGTCAGACCGTGGTCCTTGATCGCCTTCTCGCTGGCGATCAGCAGGGCGCCGGCACCGTCGGACATCTGCGAGGAGTTGCCCGCGGTGACCGAGCCGCCGAACTGGCCGTTGCGGAACACCGGACGCAGCTTGCCGAGGACCTCCAGCGTCGTGTCCTTGCGCGGACCTTCGTCGGTGTCGATGACGCGACGGTCTTCGCGAACGCTGTGGTTCTTCAGGTAGGGGTAGCGGTCGTCGAGCTGGAACGGGGTGATCTCGTCCCTGAACTCACCGGCGGCGATCGCCGCGAAGGCACGCTCGTGCGACTGCAGGGCGAAGCGGTCCTGATCCTCGCGGCTGACCTTCCAGCGCTCGGCGACCTTCTCGGCCGTGATACCCATGCCGAACGCGATGGCGCGGTTTTCGTCGTTGTCGAAGATCGCCGGATTCATGGCGATCTTGTTGCCCATCATCGGCACCATGCTCATCGACTCGGTACCGCCGGCGAGCATCAGGTCGGCCTCGCCCAGGCGGATGCGGTCGGCCGCCATCGCGATGGCCTGCACGCCGGACGAGCAGAAGCGGTTGATGGTGACGCCCGGGACCTGCTCCGGCAGGCCCGCCAGCAGCACGCCGATGCGTGCGACGTTCATGCCTTGCTCGGCTTCCGGCATCGCGTTGCCGATGACGGCGTCGGCGATCAGGGCGGGGTCGATGCCCGGGGCCTGCTCGATGACGGCGCGGATGACATGCGCGAGCAGGTCGTCGGGGCGGGTATTGCGGAACACGCCGCGCGGCGCCTTGCCCACCGGGGTGCGGGTGGCGGCGACGATGTACGCGTCTTGCACTTGCTTGCTCATGATTGGTTCCTTTAAGTGGTGAAGTCGGATGCGTAAGAGCGCGAAGCGCGTCAGTTACGCAGCGGCTTCCCCGTCGTCATCGTGTGCGCGATGCGGGCCTGGGTCTTTTCGGTCTGTGCCAGTTCGACGAAGTGGCGACGCTCGAGCGCGAGCAGCCACGTCTCATCGACCAGCGAGCCACGCTCGATCTTGCCGCCCGCCAGGGTGTCGGCGATGCGGCTGGCGATGTCGATGTCATGCGGCGAGGCGAAATAGCCTTCGGCGAGATTCGCGAGCGAGGCTTTGAACGTGGCCGTGGCGACGTCGCCGCCGACCGGGATGGCGCGGCCGGGCATGGGCGGGCGATAGCCGGACTCGGCCAGGGCGACCGCCTGGGCCTTGGCCACGTGCAGCACCTCGTACGAATTGAAGACCACGATGTCGTCCTGGCGCAGGAGACCCATGGATTTGGCTTCGAGTGCGCTGGTCGAGACCTTGGCCATCGCCACGGTCTCGAAAATCTTCTTCAGGAACTCGAACGGGTCTTCCGGGTTGGCCTGCGCGGCGCGCACGGCGAACTCCTTCAGGCCACCGCCAGCGGGCAGCAGGCCCACGCCGGCTTCGACCAGACCGATATAGCTTTCCAGCGCCGCGACCGTACGCGCCGAATGCATCTGGAACTCGCAGCCTCCACCGAGGGCCAGGCCGCGAACGGCCGCGATCACCGGCACCAGCGAATACTTGATGCGCATGCTGGTGGCCTGGAAGTTCGCCACCATGGCTTCGAACTGAGCCAGCTTGCCGGCTTCCAAGAGGCCCAGCGCGCCCTTGAGGTCCGCACCGGCCGAGAACGGCTCGGACGGCTGCCACAGCACGACGCCGCGAAACTGCTGCTCCGCCAGGCCGATCGCATGCTGGATGCCGTCGAGCACGTGATCGTTGACCGTATGCATCTTGGTCTTGAACGAGATCACGCCGATGTCGTCGCCCGAGTGCCACAGGCGCACGCCGTCGTTTTCCCAGACCGTGGTGCCCTGGTCGAATTTCTCGCCCAGGATCGGATCCGGGAAGGCCTGGCGCGCGTAGACCGGGTGCGAGGAACGCGGCTTCTCCGCGTTGGCACTGGCCGAGTACGAGCCGGCCTTGCCGTGCACGCCGGCCCGACCGTCGGTGACCCAGGCGGGCAGGGGTGCGCTGCTCATGGTCTTGCCGGCGGCGATGTCTTCAGCGATCCAGCCGGCGATCTGCTGCCAGCCGGCGGCCTGCCAGAGCTCGAAGGGACCGAGCTTCCAGCCGTAACCCCAGCGGATGGCGAAATCGACGTCACGCGCCGTCTCGGCGATATCGGCCAGGTGGAAGGCGGTGTAATGGAAGAGATCGCGGAACACCGCCCAGAGGAACTGGGCCTGCGGATCCTGCGACGCGCGCAACCGGGCGAACTTCTCGGCGGGATCCTTGATTGCCAGAATGGCCGAGACCTCGTCGGAGGCCTTCTGCTCGGACGGGCGATAGTCCTGCTTCTGCAGGTCGAGCACCACGATGTCCTTACCGGCCTTGCGGTAGAAACCCGCGCCGGTCTTCTGGCCGAGCGCGCCCTTGTCGATCAGACCTTTGAGCCAGACCGGCGGCTGGAAATACGAGTGCCACGGATCGTCCGGGAGCGTGTCGCCCATGGTCTTGACCACGTGCGCCAGTGTGTCGAGGCCGACGACGTCCGCGGTGCGGAAGGTGGCGCTCTTCGGGCGGCCGATGGCCGGGCCGGTCAGCGCGTCGACGGTGTCGAATCCCAGGCCGAACTGTTCGGTGTGGTGCATGGTCGACAGCATCGAGAACACGCCGATGCGGTTGCCGATGAAGTTCGGGGTGTCCTTGGCGTAGACGACGCCCTTGCCCAGCGTCGTGGTCAGAAAGGCTTCGAGGCCTTCCAGTACGCCCTTGTCGGTCAGTCTGGTCGGGATCAGCTCGACCAGATGCATGTAACGCGGCGGGTTGAAGAAATGCACACCCGTGAAGCGGTGGCGCATCTCTTCGGGCAGCGCCTCGGCCAGCCCGTTGATCGACAGGCCCGACGTGTTGGACGCCAGCACGGCGGTCTTCGACACGTGCGGGGCGATCTTCTGATACAGGTCGAGCTTCCAGTCCATGCGCTCGGCGATCGCTTCGATCACCAGGTCCACGTCGGCCAGCTGGGCCAGATCGTCCTCGTAGTTCGCCGGGATGATCGCGGCGCCAAGCGTTTTCTCCGCCAGCGGGGCGGGCGACAGCTTGGCCAGGTTGGCGATCGCCTTGAGGGCGACGCCGCTCTTCGGACCTTCCTTCGCGGGCAGGTCGAACAGCACGGTTTCAACGTTGGCGTTCGTCAGGTGAGCGGCAATCTGCGCGCCCATGACGCCGGCGCCGAGTACCGCGGCCTTGCGAATGCGTAACGGTGTTGCGGTCATGATGATCTCCGGTGGTACTTGGGATTCGTCCACGGTCAGCGCGTGGCCGTGGAGTTCGAAACGGTGGGGCTTCGCAGGCCGGCGGCGGCGAAGCGGATGAGGTGCTCGGCGGCGCTCTCCCGGTGGTCGCGTTCGTCCACGTCGTTCTTGCGCTGGATGATTCCGAAATCGGCCATCGCATAGGTCAGCGCGCCGGTGACGATGTCGAGGCGCCAGTAAATCTCCTCCTTGGCGAGACCAGGGAGCAGGCGGCCGAACTCGGCGGCGAACTGCCGCAGCACGTGGCCGTAGTTCTCGGAAAGGAACCGGCGCAGCGTCTCGTTGTGCTCGGCATAGGCCCGGGCCAGTACGCGGACGAAGGCGGCGCCGCCCCCGTCGTTCCGGGACAGGTCCAGAGCCGGCCTGATGTAGGCGTCGAGGATGTCCTCCAGGGACGTCCCGGCCTTGCCAGCCACCCTGGCCAGTGCCGCCAGGCGCCGGCTGTTCAGCTCGTCCAGCCGGCGGCGGAACACTTCCTCGATCAGCTTGTCCTTCGAACCGAAGTGGTAGTTGACCGCGGCCAGATTGACCCGGGCGGCAGCCGTCACCTGGCGCAGCGACGCCCCGGCGAAGCCATGCGTGGCGAACAGGGCCTCGGCGGCACCCAGGATGCGTTCCTTGGTGGTCCGCTCGCGGGACGCGTAGGGTGCGCTGGTCATGTCGGCGGACTCCGAAGCGGCAGGTTTGAATCAAACGATCGTTTGAGAATACGCCCGGGTCCGCAAAAGGGTCAATGTGCGAACGCACATGACGCCGGAGGCCTGCAAACGGCTTGCGATTGAGCTAGAATCTGTCAAGATTTCGTGAGCTAAGTCAGTCATTCCTGACGGCTTTGGCCCCAAACTTTCACCGGGCGTCCCCGCGGACGCTGGCAGACTCGTTCACCCTTTTCCCATTCCCCGGAGCAAACGTATGGCGCTGGAGCGCACCCTTTCGATCATCAAGCCCGACGCCGTCAAGAAGAACGTCATCGGTGAAATCCTGACCCGCTTCGAGAAGGCCGGTCTTAAGATCGTTGCCGCGAAGCTGAAGCAGCTGACCCGCGAAGAGGCCGAAGGCTTCTACGCCGTCCACAAGGAGCGTCCGTTCTTCGGCGCCCTGGTCGACTTCATGATCTCCGGCCCGGTCATGATCCAGGCCCTGGAAGGCGAAGGCGCGGTCCTCAAGAACCGTGACCTGATGGGCGCCACCAATCCGAAAGAAGCCGCCGCGGGCACGATCCGCGCCGACTTCGCCGAGTCCATCGACGCCAACGCGGTCCATGGTTCGGACTCGCTCGAGAACGCCGCGAACGAGATCAAGTACTTCTTCAACGACTCGGAAGTCGTTTCGCACTGAGACACGCCGTGAATACGCCTGCTGACAAGGTCAACCTGCTCGATTTCGATCGCCAGGGGCTGCGCGATTTCTTCGCCCAGCTCGGCGAGAAGCCCTATCGCGCCGAACAGGTCATGAAGTGGATCTACCACCGTCTCGAAAGCGATTTCGAGAATATGACCGATGTCGGCAAGGCGTTGCGTGAAAAGCTCAGCGCCAGCTGCTATGTGGGCCCGCCCAAGACCGCGTTCGAAAAGACCGCGGTCGACGGCACCCAGAAGTGGCTGCTCGGTATGGATGGCGGCAACGCCATCGAGACCGTGTACATCCCGGAGCCGACCCGCGGCACGCTTTGCGTGTCGTCGCAGGTCGGCTGCGCCCTGAACTGCCAGTTCTGCTCCACGGCAACGCAGGGTTTCTCCCGCAACCTGTCGACGGCCGAGATCATCGGTCAGGTCTGGGTCGCGGCCAAACATCTGGGCAACGTGCCTCACCAGCAACGCCGCATCACCAACGTGGTGATGATGGGCATGGGTGAGCCGCTGCTCAATTTCGACAACGTGGTGAAGGCCATGAGTCTGATGCGCGACGACCTGGGCTTCGGCCTGGCCAGCAAGCGCGTCACGCTCTCCACGGCAGGCCTCGTTCCGATGATCGACAAGCTTTCGACGGAAAGCGACGTCTCGCTGGCCGTCTCGCTTCATGCGGCCAACGACGAGCTGCGCACCGAGCTGGTCCCGCTGAACAAGCGCTACCCGCTGGCGGAGCTCATGGCGGCCTGCGAGCGCTACATCAATCGCGCGCCGCGCACCTCGATCACGTTCGAATACACGCTGATGAAGGGCATCAACGATCGCCCCGAACATGCCAGGCAGCTGATCAAGTTCATGCGCCGCCTGCCGGGCGCGAACAAGGTCAACCTCATTCCGTTCAATCCGTTCCCGGGAACTCGCTTCGAGCGCTCCAATCAGGAAGACATCCGCAACTTCCAGACCCAGCTGCTCAACGCCGGTGTACTTACGATGCTTCGCCGCACCCGTGGTGACGACATCGACGCCGCTTGCGGCCAGCTCAAGGGGCAGGTGGTCGATCGCACGCGCCGTCAGGCGGAATTCCGCAAGAAGCTGGAAGAGGGAGTGGTGAATGCGGCTTGAGCGGTGGGGGATGCTGGTGGCGCTCGTGTGGGCGTGCACCGGCTGCGTGGGTGACGGCTCGGTCCTGAAGCCCGCCACGGCGGCGGATGAGCGCGCCAAGGGAGCTCAGGTGCACACCGAACTCGGTCAGCGCTACATGGAGAGCGGCAACCTGCAGGGCGCGATGGAAAAACTGCAGAAAGCGCTGAGCTTCGATCCCAGATATGTGCCCGCCCACACGGTGATCGCGGTGCTTTACGAGCGGATCAACGATCCGGTCAATGCGGAGCTGCACTACCGTAAGGCCATAGAGTTCGATCCGAAAAAGGGGTCGCTGAACAACAATCTCGCCGTGTTCCTGTGCAAGCAGGGGCGTGCCGGCGAGGCCAAACCGTTCTTCGATCGCGCCCTTGCGGATCCGTTTTACGAGACGCCCGACCTGGCCATGACCAACGCGGGCACCTGTCAGATCCAGGCTCACGATTATGAGGCCGCGGAAGGTTACTTCCGTAAAGCGCTCGAGCGTAATGGCAACAACGCCGATGCCCTGTATCAGATGGCTTACCTGTTGTACCTTAAGAACGATGCGTTCCGGGCACGGGCCTTCATGCAGCGCTACGAAGCGCTGGCCAGGCCCACTCCGGATTCGTTGAAGCTCGGTCGCGATATCGAGCTCCGTCTGGGCAACGGGGAGGTTGCCCAGGACTATGCCAAACGGTTGCGCTCACAGTTCCCGGATTCGGAACAAGCGCGCTCACTCGAAGCCAGCGCACGTCAATGACATCCGTACCTTCGAATTCTTCCGGTCGGGACGATCGCGAACAGGATCTGTTCGCCGGGCTCGCGCCGAACGCACACACGGAGCAAGCCATGGATCCCCAGCTCGATGTGAACGCTGACGAGGGCGGTCGCGTCCTCATCGACCTCGGCGCTGGCACCACGGGCTTCGGAGCCCGTCTGCGTGCCGCCCGGGAGGCGCGTGGCTACACCGTCGAGGCCTGCGGCCAGGCGTTGCGTCTGCCGTCGCGCCTGCTGCGCCAGCTGGAAGCGGGCGAGTACGGTGGCATCGACTACCAGGTTTATCTGGCCGGCTATCTCAGTAAATACGGCAACCATCTCGGCGTCGACCCGGAAGCCATTCAGGCCGAGCTCGCGCGCCTGACCCCGCGCCAGCCGGAGCTCGTCGTCACCGGTGGGGTGTCCCATTCGCGCTATCTGCTCGAGCGCTATGTGACCGCCGCCACGTACGTCGTGCTGACCGCGGTGATCGTCGTGCCCATGGTGTGGCTCGGCGTACGCGGCACGCTCGATCGCGATATGCCGCGCCTGGCTCCGCTGGATGCCGCTCCCGTCGCTCAGCAGGACGCCCCGGCCGGCGCCTCGTCCACCGCGCTCGCGAGCGATGCCGCCCCCGCCAGGCCGGCGGCCGTGTCGGAGCCCCGCGCCGAGGACCAGCAACCGCTGCTGGCGTCGATGGCCATGTTCCCGCCGCTGGACCGGGGCGCCGCCAGGGCGCCGCTGGCTACCGCCGCCGCCGCGCCTGTCGTCGATGACGCGGCGAAGGCTCAGGGGCAGGGCGCGCACAGCCTTTCCCTGTCGTTGCCGTCCGCGAGCTGGGTCGAAGTGACGGCCGCCGATGGCTCGCGTCTGGAGTACGGCATCCTGCCTGCCGGAACGCAGAAGTCCTACCGCAGCGACAGCCCTCTGGATGTCCGCATCGGCAATGCCACGGGTGCCCAGGCCTCGGTGGACGGGCAGGCCGTGCAGATCGACGCGTTCCGCCGCGCCAACGTCGCCCGTTTCCGTGTGGATATCCGCGACGGCAAGGCGACGCCGGTCTCCAACTGATCGCCGCGAGCGTGGTTCCGTCTCAGCGCGGCGCCGCCGGCCCGCGCTTTTCGGTTATCCTTGCCTATTGATCCGCCCCGTCATCGTCAGATGGCAGGTGCGGGCTTGTTCCCTTCAGGATGTGCTGCGCGGAGCGCAGTGGGTGATTGCATGTCTTTCGACGTATACGACGACTACGAACAAGGCGAACGCGTCCAGCAATGGCTGCGCAAGAACGGCGTTTCGATCGCCGTCGGCATCGCGCTGGGCCTCGTGCTGATCTTTGGCTGGCAGCAGTGGAAGTCGCACCGCGCCGGTCACGAGCAGGCGGCGGCCGGGGAATATTCGGCGCTTCAGGCGGCCGTGGCGCAGAACAACGCCAATGCGATCGACGTCCACACCGAAACGCTGCTGAAGGATTATGCGGACACCGCCTGGTCCGTCTTCGCAGCGGGCGAGCGGGCGCAGCGCAACGTCATGGCCGGTCAGCTCGACAAGGCTTCGGGCGACCTGGACTGGGCCGTGGCCCATGCCAAGGACGACGCGCTCAAGACACTCGTGCAGCTTCGTGTCGCACAACTCAAGTTTGCCCAGAACAAGCCACAGGACGCCCTCACCGCGCTGGACGCGATGCCGGGCAAGTCGTTTGTGGCCATCGCGCAGGAACTCCGCGGCGATGCGCTGGTCAAGCTTGGACGCCACGACGACGCACGCAAGGCCTATCAGGCGGCGATCGCCGCGATGGGCGACAGCGCACCGCAACGCGGTGTGGTTCAAACAAAGCTCGATGATCTGGCAGTGGCCGGGAAGCAGGGTGCATGAAACGTTTTTGGGCAATCGCGTTGACTTCGTCGCTGGTCGTTCTGGCCGGCTGCCATTCGTTCAAGAAGGAAAACGTCGAACCGCCGACCCCGCTCGACAAGAAGTTCGAGCCGACCCTCAAGGTCGAGCGTCTCTGGAAGTCCAGCATCGGTGACGGCGCCGCCGAGTCCGGTGTGCGTATGCGTCCGACCGTCGTCGACAACGTGCTTTACGCCGCCAGCACCGACGGCAAGATCGCCGCCTTCGAGGCTTCGACCGGCAAGAAGCTGTGGTCCAAGAGCACCCGCCAGCACGGCTGGTTCGGCTGGGGCGACGCCAAGCGCGAAGACGCGCGCTTCTCCGGTGGCCCCGGCGCCGCCGGCGACCTCGTCGCCATCGGCACGCTGGATGGACATCTGTACGGTATCAACGCGAAGGACGGCGAGCGTCGCTGGTCGTCCGAGCTGTCGTCGGAAGTCATCACGGCACCCGTCATCGTCAACGGTCTGGTCGTCGTTCGCTGCAACGACGGTCGCATCTACGGCATCGACGCCAGTAATGGCGAGCGCCGCTGGGTGTTCGACCAGGCCCAGGTGCCGCTCCTCAGCCTGCGTGGCAACGGTCGCCTGCTGATCGCCAACGGCGTGGTGTTCGTCGGCAGCGATGCCGGCAAGCTGATCGCCATTCGCCTGGACAACGGTGAGAAGCTCTGGGAGCAGACGCTCGCCAGTGGTGAAGGCCGTACCGAGATCGATCGCCTGAACGACGCCGATGGCTCGCTGGTCCTCGATGGCACCACGCTTTACGGCGCCGCGTACCATGGCAACCTCACCGCGATCGACGGCCCGAGCGGGCGTCCGCTGTGGAATCACGGCTTCTCGACGTTCACCTCGCTGGACGTGAAAGACAACGCCGTCTACGGCGTCGACGACCAGTCGCAGGTTTTCGCCTTCGACAAGAGCAGCGGCGCGAACATCTGGAAGCAGGCGGGTCTCAAGTACCGCTGGCTGACCGGGCCGGCGATCCAGGGCAACTATGCCGTGGTCGGCGACCTCGACGGTCACATCCACTGGCTGGCGGTCGGCGACGGCAAGATCGCCGCACGTGAGCGCCTGTCCAAGAAAGCCATTCGTGCCCAGCCCCTCGTGGTGGGTGACACCGTGTTCGTTGAAGATGTCGAGGGCCACATCGGCGCCTACCGCATCGCGACGAACTGATCCACAGGATAGATGTAACTCCCATGTTGCCCGTCGTCGCTTTGGTCGGCCGTCCCAATGTCGGTAAGTCGACCCTCTTCAATGCGCTGACGCGTAGCAGGGACGCTCTTGTCGCCGATATGCCCGGCGTCACTCGTGACAGACACTACGGTGTCTGTCGTCTCGGTCCCCGACCGTTCGTTGTCGTGGATACCGGCGGCTTGTCCGGTAGTGATGAAGGCATTGAAGGCCTCACCGCGCAGCAGGTTCGTCTCGCGATCAGCGAGGCCAACCTGCTCGTCTTCGTGGTGGATGCCCGCGATGGCGTCCTCCCGCTGGATGCCGGCATCCTCACCGAGCTCCGCCGCAGCGGCAAGCCGGTCATCGTCGTCGTCAACAAGACCGACGGCGTCGATGAAATCGTGGCGCTGGGCGAATTCGCTTCGTTCGGCATCGCCGAAACGCTGCCCATGTCCGCCGCGCACAACCGCGGCGTCGACGTGCTGGTGGCCAAAGCCATCGGTTACCTGCCGGACGACAGGGATAACGACCCCGCGCTCGAAGATCAGGGCATCCGCGTGGCGATCGTCGGCCGTCCCAATGCCGGCAAGTCCACATTGATCAATCGTCTGCTGGGCGAGGATCGTCTCATCGTTTCGGACCTCGCCGGCACCACGCGCGATCCGATCCGGGTATCGCTGGAGCGTGACGGCAAGCGCTACACGCTGATCGATACCGCCGGCGTCCGCCGTCGTGCACGCGTCGAAGAAGCGGTAGAGAAATTCAGCGTCATCAAGACGTTGCAGTCTATTGCTGCGTCGCAGGTGACGGTCGTTCTGATCGATGCCCGGGAAAACCTCGCCGACCAGGACCTGACCCTCATCGGGCACGCCATCGAAGAAGGCCGGGCGCTGGTCATCGCGGTGAACAAGTGGGACGGCATGGACTCTTATGCCCGCGAGCAGACGCAGAAAGCGCTCGAGCGCCGCCTGCAGTTCGCCGAGTGGGCGAAGACGGTCTTCATTTCCGCGCTGCACGGCTCCGGCCTGCGCGAACTCATGAAGGCGGTCATTCGCGCTCACGGGGCAGCGACGAAGGTGCTGACGTCCAGCGAACTGACCCGGACGCTCGAGCAGGCTTACGAGGCCTATCAGCCGCCGTTGGTGCGCGGGCATGCGCCCAAGCTGCGTTACGCCCATCCGGGCGGATTCAATCCGCCGACGATCGTGATCCACGGCAGCCGGACCAAGCACATTGCGCCGGCTTACCGCCGTTACCTGGAAGGGTTCTTCCGCAAGCGTTACAAGCTGGAAGGCACGCCCATCCGTATCGATTTCCGCGATGGTGAGAACCCGTTCGCCGGCAAGAAGAACGTCCTGACGGAAGGCCAGCAGCGCCGCCGCCGGGAAATGATCCGCAACGCGAAGCGACGCGAGAAGTAAGCGTCGCCCTCGCAGAGGTGCCTCGCATGACCGAAGACCTGGGTAGGGATCGCTGGCTGGCCGAGTTGCGCCAGCGGGTGCCCGAGATCGCCGCGACCGATGCCTTGTCCCGCCAGCTGGACGGGGCATTGCTGATCGATGTCCGTGAGGACAACGAGCGCAGCGAGGGCTCGCCGGCCGGTGCGAGCGGGCTCTCACGTGGATTTCTTGAACTGCGCATCGAGCAGATCGAGCCGGACCGGCAGCGCGAGATCCTCGTGCTCTGTGGCAGCGGCCAGCGCTCGTTGCTCGCCGCCGAGGCCTTGCAGCGCATGGGCTATGCACGGGTGTCCTCGGTCGCGGGCGGCATGGCGGCGTGGAAGGTCGCGGGCTTACCGGTGCTTGCGGGTGCGCTCGATAGCGACGCCGCTGAGCGTTACGCCCGACAGGTGTTGCTACCGCAGGTCGGTGAGGCTGGGCAGTCCAGGCTTGCCGCCGCTCGCGTGGCCGTGATCGGGGCGGGCGGCCTGGGGTCTCCGGCGTTGCTTTACCTCGCCGCGGCCGGCGTCGGGCATCTAACCCTGATCGACGACGATCGCGTCGAGCGATCCAATCTGCATCGCCAGGTCGTCCATGCGGACGCGCGCGTGGGCATGAGCAAGGCGGAGTCGGCCCGGATGACGCTGCTTGCGCTCAACCCGCGCATTCATGTCCGTGTCGTGGTCGAGCGCCTCCGTGCGGACAACGTCGAAGCGATGATCGGCGGCCACGATGTGGTGATCGATGGCGCGGACAATTTCGCCACGCGCTACCTGCTGGCCGCGGCAACGCGGCGCCTGGGGCTGCCCATGGTTTATGCCGCGATCGAGCGCTTCACCGGTCAGGCGAGTGTGTTCGATCCGCGACGCGCGGATTCTCCCTGCTACCGCTGCCTGTTCCCCGAGCCGCCGGCGGCCGCCGATGCGCCCAACTGCAGCGAGGCCGGTGTGCTGGGGGTGCTCCCCGGACTGGTGGGCATGGTGCAGGCCACCGAAGCGATGAAGCTGATCCTTGGCGTCGGCGAAACGCTCGTCGGACGATTGCTGACTTACGACGCCCTCGGCATGCGTTTCCGCGAGCTGAAGCTGAAGCGCGATCCGCAGTGCCCGGGTTGCGGAGACGGGGCGTCCTTCGACGGCTATGTGGACCTCGAGCGGATGTGCGGGATCGCCGGCTGAGGCGTTGCGGGTCGGCTGCGGGCTTCATCCTTACGGAAAGCCGGAAGACTCGCTCACAATCGATCCCCGGACACGACGGAATACATCGCAGCGTCGAAAGGTTTATTTCGTAAAACCAATCGGTTACGAAGTATTCCTTCGAATATGCCTCCAATGCGTTCAGCTGTCTTCCGGCTCGGCACGTTGTCGTGCGCCGCGACGATTTCCAGCCGCGAGACCCGCACGGCCTCGAACGCGAACTGGACCGCGAGCTTGCCCGCCCGTGCCGCGACGCCCCGGCCCTGCGCCGACTCACGCACCCAGTAACCGAGGTTGGCAAAACGGTGCTCGCGATTGAGGTGGTTCACGCCCATGCCGCCGAGCAGTGCGTCCGTCGCTGCATCGAACACGAGGAACTCATGGCCTTCGCCCATCAGCCAGGCCTTCTGGCAGGTTGCGATCCATGCCGCCGCGTCCATGGGCGTGTATCCCACATGGCACCAGTCCTGCCAGCGGCCGACGGTCGCGACGGACTCGCGTACGGCTTCGGCGAGGGCCTCCATGTCGCCGGTACGGTGCGGGCGAAGCGTGACCTGCCCATCGGTCAGGGCGTTTGGGTAGGGAAGGGTTTCGATGGCCATGCCGGAGAGTATGCAAGCGTCGTAAGCTCAGGGGATAATGTCCGGTTTCCACAGGGCGATATCCCATGACCGCACGTATTCTCGACGGCAAGCGCATCGCCCAGGAACTGCTCGAGCACATCGGGCGTCGTGTCGCCAAACGCGTTACCGAGGGGCATCGCGCACCTGGACTCGCGGTGGTTCTGGTCGGCGAAGACCCGGCCTCTGCGGTCTACGTCAGGAACAAGCGCAAAGCCTGTCAGCAGGTGGGCTTCAAGTCGTTCGGCTACGACCTTCCGGCCGAAACGTCGCAGGAAGAACTCTTTGCGCTGATCGACAAGCTCAACGCGGATCCGGCGGTGCACGGCATCCTCGTGCAGTCGCCGCTGCCGGCGCATATCGATGAAGAAGCGCTGGTCGACCGGATCGATCCGATGAAGGATGTCGATGGCTTCCAGGCGGTCAATGTCGGCCGCCTTGCGCTGCGCCGTTTCGGTCTGCGTCCGTGCACGCCCAAGGGTGTGATGACGCTGCTGGGTCATACCGATCGCCCGGTGCGCGGCGAGCACGCGGTCATCGTCGGCGTCTCAAATCACGTCGGTCGGCCGCTTGCGCTGGAGCTTCTTATTGCAGGAAGTACAGTCACTTGCTGCCACAAGTTCACCCAGAATCTCGAAGGCTTCGTGGCGCAGGCGGACATCCTCGTCGTGGCCGCGGGTAAGCCGGGGCTGGTCAGGGGCGAATGGATCAAGCCGGGCGCCGTGGTCATCGATGTAGGTATCAATCGCCTGGAGGACGGGCGTCTGGTGGGCGACGTGGAATTCGCCCCCGCGGCCGAGCGTGCGTCATGGATCACGCCGGTGCCGGGTGGGGTGGGACCGATGACGGTGGCGACGTTGATGGAGAACACGCTGGAGGCGGCGGAGGCTCTCGACGGTTGAGGGGCAGGGGGTCGCCGGCATGGCCCGTTCCTGCTGGAGGGCACTCGTCGCGCTGTCGTTTTGCTGCAACGCACGCTATAATGCCGCGATTTACTCGCGGGACTAATGCTATGCGCATCCTTGCCGAGGCACTCACTTACGATGACGTGTTCCTGGTTCCCGGCCACTCCACGGTTATGCCCCGTGATGTGGATACCTCAACGCGGTTCACGCGCGGCCTGCGCCTGAATATACCCATCGTGTCCGCCGCCATGGACACCGTGACCGAAGCCCGCCTCGCCATCACGATGGCCCAGAACGGCGGCATCGGCATCATCCACAAGAACATGACCGCCGAGCTCCAGGCCGCTGAAGTACGCCTGGTCAAGAAGTTCGAAGCCGGCGTCATCCGCAGCCCGATCACCGTCCGCCCGGACACCTCGATCGGCGACGTCATGGCCCTGACCCGCGCGCACAACATCTCCGGCGTGCCGGTGGTCGACGGCGAGAAGCTGGTCGGCATCGTCACCAGCCGCGACCTGCGTTTCGAGCGCAAGCACGACGACCCGGTGCGCAACATCATGACCCGCGAAGATCGCCTGGTCACGGTGAAGGAAGGCGCCTCGCACGACGAAGTCCTCGAACTGCTGCACCGCAACCGCATCGAAAAGGTCCTGGTCGTCAACGACAGCTTCCAGCTGCGCGGTCTGATCACGGTCAAGGACATCCAGAAAGCCCGCGACAATCCCAACGCCGCCAAGGACTCGCATGAGCGCCTGGTCGTGGGCGCCGCCGTGGGTGTGGGTGGCGATACCGAGCGTCGCATCGAGCTCCTGGTCGACGCCGGCGTGGACGTGGTCGTGGTCGACACGGCGCATGGTCACTCGCAGGCGGTCATCGACCGCGCGGGCTGGGTCAAGAAGCATTACCCGCAGGTCCAGGTCATCGCCGGCAACATAGTCACCGGTGAGGCGGCGCGTGCGCTGCTCGACGCCGGTGTCGACGCGGTCAAGGTCGGCGTGGGTCCCGGTTCCATCTGCACCACCCGTATCGTCACCGGTATCGGCGTGCCGCAGATCACCTCGATCGACATGGTCGCCACCGCGCTGAAGGGCGAGATTCCGCTCATCGCCGACGGCGGCATCCGTTACTCGGGCGACATCCCCAAGGCACTGGCCGCCGGCGCGTCCTCGGTCATGCTCGGCTCGATGTTCGCCGGCACCGAAGAAGCCCCGGGTGAGGTCGAGCTGTTCCAGGGTCGCTCCTACAAGAGCTACCGCGGCATGGGCTCCATCGGCGCCATGCAGCTGGGCTCCAAGGACCGTTACTTCCAGGACGAAGCCGATGCCGACAAGCTCGTGCCGGAAGGCATCGAAGGTCGCGTGCCGTATCGCGGTCCCCTGCGCAACATCATTCACCAGATGATGGGCGGGCTGCGTGCCTCCATGGGTTACATGGGCGCGGCCTCGATCGAAGAGATCCACGAGAAGGCCCAGTTCGTGAAGGTGACCGGCGCCGGTGTGCTCGAAGCGCATCCGCACGACATCCAGATCACGAAAGAAGCGCCGAACTACCGCCGGGACTGATGCGCTCACGCGCTCGACCCGGTGACCCAGGACGCCCGCCGCAAGTGGGCGTTCTGCTTTTTCAGGCCAACGCGCAGCGCGCGGGGCCGCCAGAAATTTCATACTGCCAGGCCGCCACGATGACCGATATCCACAGCGACAAGATCCTCATCCTCGACTTCGGTTCGCAGTACACGCAGCTGATCGCCCGCCGCATCCGCGAGATCGGCGTCTATTGCGAGGTGTGGGGCTGGGATCACGCACCGGACGAGATCGCCGGCTTCAACCCGAAGGGCGTCATCCTTTCGGGCGGCCCGGAATCGGTGACCGAGGACAACTCGCCGCGCGCGCCCCAGCAGGTCTTCGACCTCGGCGTGCCGGTGCTGGGCATCTGCTACGGCATGCAGACCATGGCCGAACAGCTCGGCGGCAAGGTCGAGGCCGGCCACGATCGCGAGTTCGGTCCGGCCACCATCACCTTCGGCAGCTGCGCGCTGTTCGACACGGTGGTCGAGGACGGTGAGGCGCTGGGTGTATGGATGTCGCACGGCGACCGCGTCACCGCGATCCCGGAAGGTTTCAGGGTCACCGCGTCGACGTCCAGCCTGCCGCTGGCCGCCATGGCCGACGACGCGCGCCGCTTCTACGGCGTCCAGTTCCACCCGGAAGTGACCCACACCAAGCGCGGCATGGAGCTTCTCCGCCGCTTCGTCGTCGACCTCTGTGGCTCGGCCACGCTGTGGGACGCCGCACACATCATCGAAGACGCCGTCGCCCGCGTGCGCGAGCAGGTCGGCAGCGATCGCGTGCTCCTGGGTCTCAGCGGCGGTGTGGATTCGTCCGTCGTGGCCGCGCTGCTCGAGAAGGCCATCGGCAACCAGCTGACGTGCGTCTTCGTCGATACGGGTCTGCTGCGTTTCCAGGAAGGCGACCAGGTCATGACCACCATGGCCGAGCACATGGGCGTGCATGTCATCCGCGTGGATGCGAAGCAGCGTTATTTCGACGCGCTGGCTGGCGTGGAAGACCCGGAAGCCAAGCGCAAGGTCATCGGCCGCCTGTTCATCGAGATCTTCGACGAAGAGTCGGCCAAGCTTGAAGGCGTGAAGTGGCTGGCCCAGGGCACGATCTATCCCGACGTCATCGAATCCGCCGGCAGCAAGACGGGCAAGGCCCACGTCATCAAGAGCCATCACAACGTCGGCGGCCTGCCGGAACACATGAAGCTCAAGCTGGTCGAGCCGTTGCGCGAGCTGTTCAAGGACGAAGTCCGCCGCATCGGCGTCGAGCTCGGCCTGCCGCGCGAGATGGTCTATCGCCATCCCTTCCCGGGTCCGGGTCTGGGCGTGCGCGTGCTGGGCGAGGTAAAGGCGGAATACGTCGACCTGCTGCAGCGGGCCGATGCGATCTTCATCGAGGAGCTGCGCAGCCATGGTCTGTATGACCGGGTGAGCCAGGCGTTTGCAGTGTTTCTGCCCGTGCGCTCGGTGGGCGTGGTCGGTGACGGCCGGGCTTACGAGTGGGTGATCGCGCTGCGTGCCGTGGAGACGATCGACTTCATGACGGCGCACTGGGCGCACCTGCCGTACGACTTCCTTGACAAGTGCTCGACGAGAATTATCAATGAGTTGCGTGGTATTTCTCGCGTCGTTTATGATATTTCGGGGAAGCCGCCGGCTACGATTGAGTGGGAGTGAGCTGGCCCGTCGGACTGATCGAGTGGAAGGGGACCATCAGCGCTTCATGTTGGCGCTGAGTGGCTAGCACGGCGCTTCGACATCGGGATCATGCAGCGACTGCCAGAGGCCGCGCAGCGCGTGATCCTGGCGCGCAATCTGCTGCCCAGTCGAGAACTATCTTCGGCCGCTGAGGCGAATGCTTCAGCTTCTTTCTCGTTACCGTCGCCATCTTGGAAGGCGTAGGCCACGAGCATTCAGGAGGGCTGCAGATAGATCGCCCATCCGCGAACCGTCAGGTCGCATCCGCATTCTGCAAAGGCCTGATGTTGGTGGCGCCGTCCTTGTTACGCATTGCGTTGTGAATACGCAGTACGTCCTTCGCTGGCGGCAATCCAAATTCACGAGCGTACTCGCGGCTGAACTGGGTCGGACTCTCGTAGCCCACTTCATGCGCCGCCGTGGTGACGCTGTAGCCCGCAGTAACCAGCCACTTGCGCGCCTGCAGCAGGCGAATCTGTTTTTGGTACTGCAGCGGACTTAGCGCTGTCACGGCTTTGAAGTGACGGTGGAAGGCCGATACGCTCATCGCAACCTCCTCGGCCAGTTCTTCCATCCGCAGCGGGCGCGCATAGTCCTGGCGGATACGTTGAATGACCCGGTTCATGCGCGCCAGGGCGGTGTCCGGCGTCGCGATGTCATGCAGCATCCAGCCCATTGGACCTTGCAGTACGCGGTAAAGGATCTCGCGTTCATACGCGGGTGCAAGGGCCGCAATATCCATCGGATGGTTCATCAGGCGCAGCATGCGAACCCAGGCATCCAGCAATTCGACGGTCATGGCAGCGACCGAGAAGCCCGTTTCGCGGCGTCTTGCCGCGGCAGCATTGGGCAAATCGGACAGCAATTCCGCCAGCAGCGACGGGTCGAGCGTCAGGCTTACCGCAAGATAGGGCGCGCCCGAATCGCTGCTGCGCACGATGCCGGCTGCAGGCAGGTCGACGGACATGACGAAATAGGTGGCAGGATCATAGTGCAGGGTCTGTCCGCCCACGGTCATGGACTTACTACCCTGCAGGATCACGTTGACCATGGGCTCGTAGACGGCGGCAAGCTCGTGTTCCGGAACGGCTCCCTGAACCATCGCCACGCGCGGGATGCCAGTCTCGGTTCGACGATTTTGCGCGTGAGCGGCAAGGCTCCGCAGTTCGGTCAATGGGTTCTCCATGACACCCATTGGACTTCGACTTTCGGCTGACGGCAAGCGATCGAGCAGAAATAGGCAGGAATGAGGCACGATCGGGTGAGCCAGCGACGCCACGCGCACCTATCGTATCGGTACCGAATTTCAAGGAGCCATTCATGGGAGTCATCGTCATCACCGGCGGCAGCCGGGGCATTGGCGCGAGCACCGCAGTCGAATGCGCGCGGCGCGGATTAGGCGTCATCCTCACCTACAACCAGAATTCAGGCGCTGCTGAAGACGTGGTTCGCAGCATTGCGGTCGTGGGAGGCAAGGCGGTTGCGTTGCCGCTGAATGTCGCCGATGTCCGCACCTTTACAGGCTTTCGAAGCTCAGTGGAACAGGCGCTGGTATCCACATGGGGAGTGAGCCAGTTGGCCGGCCTGGTCAACAATGCGGGCTACGGTCTGTTCAATCCCATCGAAACCGTCACCGAAGACCAGTTCGACGGCTTGATGAACGTGCATCTGAAAGGCCCGTTCTTCCTCACTCAGGCGTTGCTGCCGTTGCTGAGCGAAGGCGCCAGCATCGTCAACCTGACGAGTGCGACCACGCGGGTGGCCACTGCGGGCGTTGCGCCCTATGCCGCATTCAAGGGGGGCCTGGAGGTACTGACGCGCTACATGGCCAAGGAATTCGGCGAACGCCGCATCCGGGCCAACTCGGTATCGCCGGGACCCATCCGCACCGAACTCGGCGGGGGACTGAACACTGAGTTCGAGGCGCTGCTTGCCTCTCAAACCGCCCTCGGGCGCGTGGGCGAGCCAGAAGAAGTGGCTCGTGCGATCGCGTCGCTGCTGACCGTGGACGGTGGCTGGGTCAACGCCCAGAACATCGAAGTCGCCGGCGGCTACGTCGTCTGAGGGCCATCCCATGATCGATCACATCTTTCTTACCGTGGGGGACACCGATCGCTCGGTTGCCTTCTACGAGACAGTGCTTCCCATCCTCGGAATCACCAGCCGGCTCGACTATGACGGGAAGGACGGCCCGGTGGGCCATCCCGACCTGAAGGGTTTCGGCGCAAAAGGCCGCATGTCGTTTTGGCTACGGCAAGGCGTTGCGGCGCCCGGTGCCGTGCACATTGGCTTCATTGCGGATTCCGAAGACGTGGTGAATGCCGCCTTCGCGAAGGCCCTGGCCGCCGGTGCGACCGAGATCCATGCGCCCGGGCCGCAGCTTCACTACGATCCCCGCTACTACGCTGCGCAGGTCAGGGACCTGGATGGCTACAGCCTGGAGTTTGTCTACAAGAGCTGGCAACACGGGGCCTGATGGGATGACTCAGCAGACCGCAAACCTACGAAGGATCGCGAATGCCCTCATCGCTGCGACCAACGCCTTCGACGTGAAAAAGACATTGGCCTTGTTCACAGCGGATGCGGTGATCGACGACCCGTCCACCGGCCATCGCTTCGACGGCCACGCTGGCATCCGGCGCTATATCGAAGAGTATTTCATCGGCTATCACACGGTGACAAAGTTCGTGTCGATCAAGTTCCTCGACGACAACCGGGCGCGCGTGCGGGTCGATTTCACCGGGGATTTTGGTCGCGAGACCGGCCTGTTGGAGATTTCGGTCGACGCCCGGGGACTGATCCTGCGCATCGACGCTTCGCTCGACTAGCCGATCCCGAAGAATGATCCAAGCCGGGCGGCGCTTGCGACACCTGAGCTGCAGGCGTGATGCTTCACCTTCGGTCAGATCACCGCAGGCGCATTCCCGGCGGGAGACGCGGTGGAACATGCCAGCAGCTGAGCCACGCTGAGTTGGTCGGCGTGCTGTTCCAGATGGGACACGCGCGACTGGCCTGATATCCGAATAAATACAATTTATCTTTAATTCAAATAAATGGCGAATATTCGTATATCAGATAACTGTGGTCGCGAACCTCGGATCAGTCAGTTGCAGCCAGCGCCACCGCATCATCGCCAGCAGGAATATGTGACGGACTTCCCGCATCGTTCGCCGCAAGCCATACCGCCTCGGCGACCTGCACCGACCGCGTGATGGGATGATTGCCTTGCCAGCTGGCGAATACGTTCTTCGCCAGTTCCGCGTACGGCTCGGGAAAACCCGCCGCCATGCGTGGCTGGGCGTTCTCGCCGAACCGCGTGTCAGGCGCGCGGCCCGGCAGCACGACACGAACACGTACGTTGAACTGCTCCAGTTCGAGCGCCAGCGAATCGGAGAAGGCATTCACCGCGGCCTTGCTCGCCGTATAGACGGACAGCAGATGCAGGGGGCGGAGCGTCACGGTCGAGGTCACATTGACGATCACGCCGTCCTTGCGCTCGCGCATCTGCGGAACGAAAGCCTGCGTCACGGCGATGGTGCCGAGCGTATTGGTCTCGAAGACGTCGCGGGCGACGTCCATTGGCGTGCCCTCCAGCGCGTTCAGCATGCCGATCCCCGCATTGTTGACCAGAACGTCGATCGGGCCGGCGCCCGCCAGGGCCCGGCGGATGCTGGCCGGATCGGTGACGTCGAGTGCGATTACTCGCAGGCGGTCGGAGCGGGGCAGGACGTCTTCGCGTGGCGTGCGCATGGTGGCGACGACATGCCAGTCGCGGTCGAGGAAGTAGCGGGCGATCTCGAGGCCGAAGCCGGACGAGCAGCCGGTGATCAGGACGGTTTTCATGGGATCTCCTGGGTGGGTGTGCAGGAGAGTCACGATACGGCCCGGCATCCGGACTTGCTACAATCATTCGTCCCATTATCGTTCGTAGGAGTCCGGTCGTGGTCGATCCGCTCGCCGATGTCGTCACCTTGCTACAGCCGAAGCCGACGTTTTCGAAGGCAGTCAGCGCGGCGGGGCCCTGGCGCGTTCGCCGGAAAGAAGCGGGGCAGCCGTTTTATTGCGTCATCCTCGATGGGTCCAGCCGGATGCAGACGAACGGAGAGGCGCCGATCACGCTCGAGGCAGGCGACTTCATCCTGATTCCCGAAGCCCTCGACTTCACCATGTCGGGCCTGGTGGAAGTGCCGGACGACGCGCCGGATAGCTTGCCCGCGGCCATGCCCGATGGCCGGTTCCGTCTCGGAACCATCGACGCGCCGGCGGATGTGGAATACCTGATCGGTCACTGTGCGTTCGGCTCGCCGGACGCCGATCTGCTCGTCTCGCTGCTTCCCCGGATCGTGCTGGTGCGTGGCGAGCGTCGCCTCGCTACGCTGGTCGAACTCCTGCGCGATGAATCGCGCGCGCAACGGCCGGCGCGTGATGTCGTACTCGCTCATTTGCTGGAACTGCTTTTCATCGAGGCATTGCGATCGACCGGTACGGCGGCGTCGCCCGGGTTGGTACGGGGACTGACCGATGCACGCCTGGCCCTCGCGCTCCGGCAGATGCACGCAAGTCCGGAGAAGCCCTGGACCGTCGTGGAACTTGCGAAGATCGCGGCGCTGTCTCGCTCGGTGTTTTTCGAGCGCTTCAGCCGCGCCGTGGGTGTGGCTCCCATGGAATACCTGCTGTCGTGGCGTATGGCTCTGGCCAGGCGGCTGCTGCGTGGGAAAGACATGGGCGTGGCTACCGTCGCCGGGCGTGTCGGCTATAGCTCGGCGAGCGCGTTCAGCGTCGCCTTCGCGCGTCATGTGGGCATGCCGCCGACGCAATTCAGAGACGCGTAGAAGCGCGTCGGTGCGATAGGCGATGCCCGTGACGTATCCGCTTCGATCGCTCAGGCGGCCTGTTCGCCCATCGGAACCCGCTCGACCAGGAAATCCACGAAGGCCCGGATGCGCGATGCCAGGTGCGGATGTCCCACGAATACGGCGTGCGTGGCCTGGCGTTCGCCCGTAGCGAACGCGTCGAGGATCGATATCAGCCGCCCTTCGGCGATGTCGCGCTCGACGTGGTAACTCGACAGGCGGGCGATGCCCACGCCTTCCATCGCCATGCGCCGCATCGTCTCCCCGTTGTTCGCGCGAAAATTGCCGCCGATGGGCACCTGACGTACCTGTCCCGTAGCGGGGTCCAGGAAGGGCCACGAGGTAAACGCCGGACCGAGGTTGAAGGCCAGGCAGTTATGTGAGGCCAGGTCGTCCGGCGTGGTGGGTACGCCATGGCTTTTCAGATAGGCCGGGGAAGCGAAGACGACGAACCCGGCCTCGCCGATCTTGCGGGCCTTGAGGCCGGAGTCGGGCAGGGTGCCGACGCGGATGGCGACGTCGGCACGATCGTCCACCAGGTCCACGATGCTGTCGCTCAGCGACAGGTCCAGTTCGACGCGCGGGTACAGGGCGAGAAAGTCGGGCACCAGTGGCACCACCTTGCGCACGCCGAACGACACCGAGGCACTGACTCTGAGCCGCCCGGAGGGCGTCGACCGGGCGCCATGGGCGACCAGGCGCTCCGCTTCATCGATATCGGCCAGCACGCGCAAGGCGCGCGCGTGATAGACCTCGCCTTCAGGCGTGAGCTGCAGCGTGCGGGTGGTGCGTACGATCAGGCGGGTGCCCAGACGCGCCTCGAGACGTGCGACCAGCTTGCTGATCGCCGACGGTGAGAGGCCTGCGGCGCGGGCGGCGCCGGCGAAACTGCCGGCCTGCACGACGCGCATGAACGCTTCCATTTCACCGGCGCGGTTATCCATGAAGAAACCTCTATTCGTGAATTCAAGGAACGGGTGTCGGTCCGCAGGACGCCTTGTGGCCCGGGCAACCAGCTTTCATATTACGTCCTGACCACGGCAGCTCACGATCATCCAAGCCATGTGGCCTGCCGATCGAACTATATTGATGAACTGAGCGACTGAATGTGCCGCATGACTCTCATTCGCTCGCGTGCTTGCCGATTCCCCTGCTGATCACCATGTCGGGAGCCATCCCGACCCTTTTTCCGGAGCCACTCATGGCGCAGCCCGCGCTTTTCAAACCCTTCCGCGTACGTAACCTCGAACTGGCTAACCGGATCGTGATCGCTCCCATGTGCCAGTACTCGGCCGACAACGATGGCCGCATGACCGACTGGCACCAGATTCACCTGGGGCAGCTGGCCTTGTCCGGTGCGGGTTTGCTGACCATCGAGGCGACGGCCGTCGAGCCGGAAGGTCGCATCACGTGGGGCGACGTCGGCCTGTACGACGACGCCACCGAGGCGGCCATGGGCAAGGTGCTGGAGAGTGTGCGCCACTGGTCCGATATGCCGATCGGTATCCAGCTCGGCCACGCCGGACGTAAGGCGTCCACCGAGACACCCTGGGCCGGTGGTCATCAGCTGGCGCCGGATGACGTACACGGATGGCAGACGGTAGGTGCTTCGCCGATTCCCTTCCACGCGGGCGATGTAGCTCCGACCGAGCTCGACAAGGCCGGCCTCGCGAGGGTGCGCGGCGCGTTCGCCGCGGCCGCCGTGCGTGCGGCGCGCCTGGGCCTGGCGTTCGTGCAGCTGCACGGGGCCCATGGCTACCTGTTGCACCAGTTCCTCTCGCCGCTGTCGAACCAGCGCAGTGACGAATACGGCGGTTCGCTTGAGAACCGCATGCGTTTCCCGCTGGAAGTCTTCGACGCCGTGCGCGCCGCGTTCCCCGTCGATCGCCCCGTGACCATGCGTGTTTCCGCGACCGACTGGGTGGACGGCGGTTGGGACCTCGAGCAGACCATCGCCTTCGCCAAGGCGCTGGAGGCGCGTGGCTGCGATGCCATCCACGTTTCCACCGGCGGCCTCGACGAACACCAGAAGATCCCGGTCGGACCGAGCTATCAGGTGCCGTTCGCGCGCGGTGTGAAGGAAGCGGTCGACATGCCGGTCGTGGCTGTCGGTCTGATCACCAGCCCCGAGCAGGCGGAAGCCATCGTGGCCACGGGCGAGGCCGACCTGATCGCCCTGGCGCGAACGATTCTCTACGACCCGCGCTGGCCCTGGCATGCCGCCGCCGAACTGGGCGGCACGGTCCATCCGCCCAAGCAGTACCTGCGTTCGCAGCCGTCGCGGCATCGCCACCTCTTCGACGTCGAAGGGCTGGTCGAACCGCAGGCCGCGTGGCGGCGGGATGAGGGTGGCGCTTACCGCTGAGTTATCGCTGGCAAGCAGCGCCGGTCCGACGTGCCGCAGGGTCGACCCCTGCGGCATTTTCGTTCAGGCGAATCTCTGTACCAATCGGTACACTGCGACCTCCATCGACACAGGAATCCGATCGTGGCCGCTCCGTTCCCTCCCTTCACGCACGCTACCGCCGTTCAGAAGGTCCGCATGGCCGAAGACGGCTGGAACAGCCGCGACCCGGCGAAGGTCGCGCTGGCATACACCCGCGACAGCCAGTGGCGTAACCGCGCCGAGTTCGTCCATGGCCGCGAGGCGATCGTCGCCTTCCTCACCCGCAAATGGGAGAAGGAGCACGACTACCGTCTGATCAAGGAGCTCTGGGCCTTCGACGGCAACCGTATCGCCGTCCGTTTCGCCTATGAATGGCACGACGACAGCGGTCAGTGGTACCGCTCATACGGCAACGAGAACTGGGAATTCAGCGCGGAGGGCGAGATGGAGCGCCGTTACGCCTGCATCAACGATCTGCCTGTCGCCGAGTCCGATCGCAAGTTCCACTGGCCGCAGGGGCGTCGTCCGGACGATCATCCGGGACTCTCCGATCTGGGACTTTGAGCGCGATGGCTCGCGAGGTCTACGAGCGTGCGGAGATCATCCCGCTGCTGGCCGAGGCGTTTCGGGAACTCGGCTACGACGGGGCGACGATGAGCCGTATCACCGAGCGTACCGGGCTGGGCAAAGGAAGCCTCTATCACTTTTTTCCCGGTGGGAAGGAAGAGATGGCGGCGGCCGTTCTTGCGGATATCGATGCCTGGTTCAATGAACACATCTTCAAGCCGTTGCGTGACGCCGAGCCTGATGTGGCGATCGAAGGGATGTGGAAAGCCGTGGATACCTATTTCGATTCAGGACGACGCGTGTGTCTGGTCGGGGCATTCGCCCTGGATGAGACACGCGACCGCTTCGCGATGGCGGTGAAGAACTATTTTGTCTGTTGGATCGATGCTCTGAGCGAATGCCTTGGTCGGCTGGGACAGCCCCGGGTCATGGCGCGCGAGATGGCGGAAGATGCGGTCGCTGGCATTCAGGGGGCGATCGTTCTGTCGCGGTCGCTGGGTCAGCCCGGCATTTTCAGACGTGTCGCGGCCCGGATGGCTTGTCGGACAAGTGCCGGGCGCTAAGATGTACGAACTGTTGCCGCCCCTACGTCCTGATCTCCGGCACCGACGGATCGCCTCTCATGCCCACCATAGAACCCACACGCTGTGCCTGGGCCGGATCCGACCCGCTCTACACCGAGTACCACGACACGGAGTGGGGCGAGCCTCTGCACGATTCGCGAATGCTCTGGGAGCAGCTGATGCTGGAAGGTTTTCAGGCTGGGCTCTCGTGGATCACCATCCTGCGCAAACGCGAAAACTTCCGCAAAGCGTTCAAGGGGTTCGATCCGGTCAAGGTTGCCCGCTTCGGTGAGAAGGACATCGTGCGCCTGCTGGACGATGCCGGCATCATCCGCTCGCGCGCCAAGATCGAGGCGACCATCAACGGGGCGCGCATTTATGAAGACATGCACGCCCGCGGCGAAGACTTCGACAGCTACTGCTGGTCGTTCACCGACGGCAAGGTGATTCGTGGCGACGGCCGTACGGCGCCTACGCAGACGCCTTTGTCGGTCACCATCTCGAAAGACCTCAGGAAGCGCGGCTTCAAGTTCGTCGGTCCGACCATCACCTATGCCTGGATGCAGGCCGTGGGTATCGTCGACGACCACGCCCTCGGCTGCTTCCGTCGCTGACGAAACGACGTAGAATCCCCGGCCTGCCTGACGGAAGACCGCTCTTGTCCGCACCTCCGGTTTCCAGCGACGACCGCTTTACCGACGCCGATCGCGCGTGGATGGCCCGTGCGCTTCAGCTGGCGGAACACGCGCGCGATGCGGAGGGCGAGGTGCCCGTCGGTGCCGTGCTCGTGCAGGGTGGCGTCGCGATCGGCGAAGGCTGGAATCGCAACATCACCCTCAACGACCCCACCGCGCATGCGGAAATCCAGGCGCTGCGGGCCGGAGGCCAGGCTGTCGCCAACTACCGGTTTCCAGGCTCCACGCTGTATGTAACGCTCGAGCCTTGCACCATGTGCGCGATGGCCATGATCCACGCCCGGGTCGGACGCGTGGTCTTCGGCGCGACCGATCCCAAGACCGGCGCGGCCGGGAGCGTGTTCGACACGCTGGTTTCGCCGTTGCACAACCACCGGGTGAGGGTCGAGGGCGGCCTCGGGGCTGACGTGGCGAGCACGATGCTGCGCGAGTTCTTCCGCGCGAGGCGCCAGGCGCCACGGGTTGAAGGTCAGGCGTAGGGCGCGAGCGCGTCCGTGACCGACTGCTCGATTTTCACGTCGATCAGTGCGTCCGCGCGGGTGACGCCGAGGTTGACCGAGGCGATCGGCAGACCTTTGCGCGAGGCTTCGAGAACGAAGCGGTAGCCGGAGTAGACCATCAGCGACGAGCCGACCACCAGCATGGCGTCGGCCCGGGCCAGATGTGCCCAGGCCGTGTCGACACGGGCGCGGGGGACATTTTCACCGAAGAAGACGACATCGGGTTTCAGGATCCCGCCGCAGACCGTGCAGGTCGGGATGACGAATGCGCTGAAGTCCACCTCGTCGAGGTCCGCGTCGCCATCGGGCGCCACCGTGGCCTGCAGCGCGAGCCACGCGGGGTTCGCTTCCTCGAGTCTGGCCTGCATGGTGGCACGCGTCGTGATATCGCCGCATTGCATGCAGCGCACGCGGTCGAGGCGTCCGTGGAGGTCGACCACATTGATGCTGCCGGCCGCTTCGTGCAGCCCGTCGACGTTCTGGGTCAGCAGGAGTTCGATGCGCCCCTCGTGCTCCATCCGTGCCAGTGCCCGATGCGCGAGGTTGGGGCTCACCGATGAGAAATGGCGCCAGCCGATCATGCCACGCGCCCAGTAGCGTGCCCGGGCCGGCGGACCGCTCATGAACATCTGCAGGGTCATCGGCGGGCTGCGTTTCCACGCGCCCTGACCATCGCGGTAGTCGGGAATACCGGAATCGGTACTGATGCCTGCGCCAGTCAGCACGAAGAGGCGCGGATGGGTGTCGATGAAGGTGTGCAGGGTACTCACAGTGCCGGGCACTATAGCCGATCGCTCAGCTGTGTTTGCGCAGCACCTGAAGCGCATGCGCGGCGTCTTCCCCGAAGCGCCGGATCGCCGCGTCGACGCTGGCATCCCGTTCTTCCGCCAGGCGGCGCTCCAGCGTGAGTCCCAGGCGCGCGAGGTCGGTGGCCTCGGCCATACCAAGCGCACCGGAGACCCGGTGCAGCCAGGCCTGCAGATCGGCGATGCCGGGCTGGGCGAGCAGGACGTCGAGTTCGGAAAGATCGCGGCTGAGTGAGCGATCCAGTGCCGAGATCACTTCGCGCAGCGCATGGGTGCCTCCGAGCGTGGTCCGCAGGGTCTCGATGTCGATGCGCGGAGGATGGCGTGGCAAGGTCAGCGTGACCTCGATGATGACCCGTGTACCCCGATCCGGCGCGCACTCCCTGTGCAGGACGCCATCGAGCGAGGCGATCAGCCGGGCGGCAGTGTCCAGGCCTGGACAGTCGTCGAGCGTCTCGCCGGGATCGGCCACCGTGATGTGGACCAGCTGGCCGTCCGGCACATCGCCGACGACATCGACCTGCAGCGCGACATGTGCATGGACGGTGACGGCGAAGGCGCGGTCGAGCAGCAGGCAGAGGACGTCACCGAGCGCTGCGTAAGGACCCACGAGATCGGGCGCCAGGGCGGCGTCCAGCTCGAGCTGAAGCGTGCCGCCGCGCTGCCGGGCGAGGCCCGTGTAGTAGTGGCTTACGCGCGTCAGCAGGTCGGGCAGGTCAGCGCTCGCACCCATGCGGACGCAGGCCCGGGCGATGCGTTCGCGCCATGCGTGAACTCGCGCGCGCAGGCGCATTCGTAGTGGCGATGCCGGCGGCGATGTGCTCAACTCTGCGCCCCGCCGCACGGACTGGCTACGGAGAAAGGATTACTCATGGTTCACCGCGTCATTCTTGCGGATGATCATCCCGTCGTTCTCAAGGGCATCAGCCTGGCCCTGACCAAGGACGGCCTTGCCGACGTGGTCGGCGAGGCGCAATCGCCCGATGAACTGCTGGCTGCGCTCGCCGCGCAGCCTTGCGATGCGCTGATTACCGATTTCAGCATGCCGGAGCCCGGACGGGACGGGCTCGCGCTGCTTACGGAAGTGCGGAAGCTCTATCCGCCATTGCCGATCATGGTGATCACCACGCTGGCCAATCCCGCGCTGTATCGCGAGATTCTCGGTACGGGCGTCCGCGGACTGATCGGGAAGTCGGGCGACACCCGGGAAATTCCCGAGGCATTGGCGCAGATCGTGTCCAACCATGTGTACCTGGGTGCCTCCGTTCGCGAGATGATCGTTACGCCGCAGGGCGAGCCGGTGGGCAAGGGCACCCTGGCGGACCTGTCGCCGAGGGAGCTGGAGATCCTGCGGTTGTTCGCCGCGGGTAACAGCGTGACCGACATCGCCCGCGCCACGGGCCGTGGTCTTTCGACCGTGAGCCAGCAGAAGACGAATGCCATGCGCAAGCTGCGGCTGGACACGGATGCTGAGATCTTCGAATACATCGACCGGCTGCGGTTACCGCCGGCCGATGAGAGCGATGGCAAACAAGATAGTCGCAGGCGACCGCGCCGGACATAGAAAAAATCTCAAAAGTGCACACCGGTTTGACAACGCCATTCAGGCGGCATGCCTACAATGCCCCGGTCCGGTGCCCTGACGGCACCGCCCAAGGAGAGCTATCGGTGAGTGCCAAGATCAGCCCGCTGGCGGGAAAGCCCGCTACGGAAACCACTCCGGTCGACGTCGCCGCCCTGCTTGCCGCGTATCACGACCTGCGACCCGATCCGTCGGTACCCGAGCAGCGCGTCGTCTTCGGTACGTCCGGCCACCGCGGCTCCTCGTTCGATCGTTCGTTCAACGCATGGCATGTGCAGGCCGTGGTCCAGGCGATCTGTGAGTATCGCCGTAAGGAAGGCGTGGACGGGCCTGTGTTCGTAGGCATCGATACACACGCGCTGTCCGCCCCGGCGTTCGAGAGCACGCTCGAAGTGCTCGCCGCGAACGGCGTGCCGACTTACATCTCGGCCGGTGGGGAATACACCCCGACACCCGCGGTCTCGCACGCTATCCTGGTGTTCAACCATGGGCGCGACAGCGGACATGCCGACGGCATCGTCATCACGCCGTCGCACAACCCGCCCGAGAGCGGCGGCATCAAGTACAACCCGCCGCACGGTGGGCCCGCCGATACCGATGCGACATCCTGGATCGCGGCCCGCGCCAACGCGCTGATCGAGGGCGGCCTGCGTGAAGTGAAGCGGCAGCCGTACGCACAGGCGCTGAAGGCGTCGACGACGCAGGAATACGACTTCCTGGAACGCTACGTGGCCGATCTGGGCAATGCGCTCGATCTGGACATCATCCGGAACAAGGGCGTCCGGATGGGCGTGGACCCTCTGGGTGGCGCCGGCGTCCACTACTGGCGCGCCATCGGTGAGCGTTACAAGCTCGACCTGACCGTGGTCAGTGAGACCGTCGACAAGACCTTCTCCTTCATGTCGCTCGACTGGGATGGCCGTGTCCGCATGGATCCATCGTCCGCCTATGCGATGCAGCGGCTGATCGGCCTGAAGGATAAGTTCGACGTGGCCTTCGCCTGCGACACGGACCACGATCGCCACGGCGTGGTCGCGCCCAGCACGGGGCTGCTGCCGGCCAATCACTACCTGGCGGCCGCCGCCTGGTATCTGTTCCAGAACCGTCCGGGCTGGCGCGCGGACGCGGCCGTCGGCAAGACAGCGGTGAGCACGGGTCTGCTCGACCGCATCGCCGCGCATCTGGGCCGCCCGCTGCGCGAAGTGCCGGTCGGCTTCAAGTACTTCGTGTCAGGACTCTACGACGGCAGTCTCGGCTTCGGCTGCGAGGAAAGCGCTGGCGCGTCGTTCCTGTCGAAGGACGGCGGGGCCTGGTCGACCGATAAGGACGGCATCGTCGCCGCGTTGCTTGCCGGCGAGATGACCGCGCGGCTGGGCAAGGATCCCGGTGAGATCTACCGGGGTATCACCGGCGAACTGGGTGATCCGGCCAATTCGCGCATCGACGCGCCGGCCTCCCACGCGCAGAAGGCGAAGCTGTCGAAGCTCGCTCCGGACCAGGTCGAATCCAGGACGCTCGCCGGCGATCCGATCGTCGAGGTGGTCAATCAGGCGGGCGGCCAGCCGATTGGCGGGATCAAGGTGATTTCCGCGGAGGCATGGTTCGCGGCCCGTCCGTCGGGCACCGAGGACATCTATAAGGTCTACGGCGAAAGTTTTCGCGGCAACGATCACCTCCAGCAGGTGCTGGCTGAGGCGCAGGCCATGGTAGACAAGGCTCTCAGCTGAAACTAAGGTGTTGACGAGGGCTAAAGTTAAGCCCTCGTCAAGCCGATAGGTAAGGGTCCCCTTACTAACGGCACTCGCGTGAATTTTCTCAAGTCGACCCAGGCCCGCTATACCGTAGCCGTGCTGGGCTCTTTTATCGTACTGGTCGTCCTCACCCTGGTCGTCGTCCGGCTGTTCGTCAGCCCCGACCTGCGCGCGACCGAGGCGCAACTCGTCGGCCGCAATGTCGACGAGATCGGCACCGTCATCACCAACAAGCTCAAGCAGGTCGAAGCGCAGCAGCGCAGCATCACGCAGACGGTGGCGCTCATGGACAGCGCGTCCATCGACCGTCTCCAGCCGGGTCTGGTCGACCAGTACGGCGATCCCGACGTGTTCGGTGGTGGCATCTGGCCGCTGCCGTTCAAGCGCGAGGCGAGCAAGGAGCGCGACAGTACCTTCTTCGCCCGGGATGCCAGCAACAAGCTCGTGGTCAACACGCACTGGAATCAGCCTGACGCGCTCAAGTACTGGGAGCAGAGCTGGTACAAGAATGGCCTCAGCGCTCCGCGTGGTCATTGTCTCTGGGCCGATGCCTATAAGGACGATGCCAGCGCACAGCCGCGCACCAATTGCGCCATGGCGATCTACAAGGGCGATGACGTGTTCGGCGTCTCCACCATCGACGTCACGCTGGGCTTCTTCAACCGCCTGGTCGCCGACATGGAGAAGAAGGTCCATGGTCAGATCCTGATCGTCGAGCCGAACGGCACGGTGGTCAGCAACAGCACCTACATCAAGGACGATATCGTCCTGAAGAAGATCCCCGATCTGGCCGCTGGCTCGGCGATGATCGCGCAGGTGAAGGACGCCCTGCCGAAGGTGGCCAAGGGCGGTCAGGTCGAGCTCGATTACGACGCGGATGGCGAGTCGCACACGCTGTTCCTGAAGCCGATCGCCGGCACTCCGTGGGTGCTGGCCACGAGTCTCCCGACCCGGCTGCTTACCGAGAACAGCACGCGCATCCTGACCAAGCTCGCCGCGGTGCAGGTGCCTCTGGCACTTCTGCTCATCGTGGCGCTGGTGCTGGGCATCCGTGCGCTGATGAAGCAGCTCGCGACCCTCAAGGCCAACATCGACGACCTCAACTCCGGCGACGCCGATCTGACCCGTCGCCTGGCGAACGGCAGCGGCAGCGAATACAACGGCGTGGTCGAGAGCTTCAACGGCTTCATCGCCCGTCTGCAGGGAATGATGCGTCAGGTGCGCGACAGTTCGTCGGCCATCTCGTCGGCGGCCACGCAGATCGCGAGCGGCAACATGGATCTCTCGCAGCGTACCGAGGAGCAGGCCAGCTCGCTGGAAGAGACGGCTGCGTCCATGGAAGAACTGACGGCGACCGTGCGCCAGAACGCCGATAACGCCCGTCAGGCCAATACGCTGGCGCGTGAGGCAGCCAACGCGGCGCGCGATGGCGGCGGCACGGTGAACGAAGTGGTCGTGACGATGGACGCGATCAGCCAGTCGTCCGCACGCATCGCCGACATCGTGGGTGTGATCGACGGTATCGCCTTCCAGACCAACCTGCTGGCGCTCAACGCGGCGGTGGAAGCGGCCCGGGCGGGCGAGCAGGGTCGCGGGTTCGCGGTTGTGGCAAGCGAAGTCCGCAGTCTCGCGCAGAGTTCCGCCAAGGCGGCGAAGGACATCAAGGCGCTGATCGCCGAGTCGGTCGACGACGTCGAGCGCGGTTCGCAGCTGGTCCGCGTCGCCGGCCAGCGCATCGGTGAACTCACCGGCAGCGTTGCTCACGTCGCTACTTTCATGGAGGAGATCATGGCGGCCAGCACCGAGCAGAGCCAGGGCATCGACCAGGTCAGCGGTGTGGTCACCCAGCTGGACGACATGACCCAGCAGAACGCGGCGCTGGTCGAGGAAGCGGCTGCCGCGGCCAAGGCGATGGAAGACCAGACGCGTACGCTCGAAGCGGTGGTCGGCGGGTTCAGGCTCTGAGATAAGGGGCGCTTGGTACCATGGGGGACTTTCATCGCCCCTATGGTCCCGTCATGTCGTCACCCCAAAGCACGCTCAAGGTCGTCGTCGGCTCCCTCAATCCCGTCAAGATCGGCGCGGTACGCAACGCTATCGCACCGCTTTTTCCGGGACGGCTGATCGAATGCGAAGGCATGCACGCACCGTCGGGCGTGCCGGAACAACCGATGACCGCCGCCGAGACTCGCGAAGGCGCGATCAACCGGATGGAATACTGCCGCGCACACGGCGCCGAGGCGGACTTTTACGTGGCGCTGGAGGGCGGCGTGGACGTCACCGCGGATGGTCCGGGCACCATGGGCTATGTCGCGATCGCCGGGGGCGATGACGTATCGGTCGGCTGCAGCGCGTGGCTGCCCCTGCCGCCGGCCGTTTACGAGGCGCTGGTCGATGGCGAGGAGCTCGGTCCCGTCATGGATCGCCTGTTCGGCACCGTCAACATCAAGCAGCAGGGTGGCGCCATCGGCCTGGTCACGAATGGTCACGTGACGCGCGAGAGCGCGTACACGCAGACCATCATGCTGGCGATGGCGCCGTTCCTGCATCCGGAACTCTACGGGCTGGTCGCGGCGGAAGACGCTTAGCGCATGCCACCCGAGCCGAGGATCAGTTCGCCGGTCACCCAGCGTGCGTCGTCCGAGGCGAGGAAGGTCACGATCGGCGCGATGTCTTCCGGCTTTCCGACGCGGCCGAGCGGGGTCTGGCTGGCAGCCCAGGTTTCGAAGTCGCCGCCGGCGATGCCCGCCGTGTGCGTGCCTTCGGTGATGACCATGCCCGGGTTGACCGAGTTGACGCGGATGCCGCGCGGGCCGAGCTCGCGCGAGAGCACGCCGGTAATCGCGTCGACGGCGCCCTTGGTGCCCGTGTAGACGCTGCTGTCGACCGGTGTGATACGCGTGACCGCGGATCCGATGTTGATCACGCTCGCGCCCTGGCCCAGGTGCTTCGACGCGGCCTGCGTCACCAGAATGGTGCCCAGTACGTTGATATCGAAGATGCGGCGATACAGTTCTTCGGTGGTGGCCTCGATCGATGCGAACTCGTAGACACCGGAGTTGTTGACGACGATGTCCAGACGGCCGAAGTGCTCGATGGCGGCGGCAACGAGCCCTTCCGCGTCGGCCTGCTTCGAGACGTCACCGCCTACCGCGACAGCCTTGCCACCGGCCGCCTCGATGGCTGCCACGACCGCGTCCGCGCCCGCCTTGCTCGAAGCGTAGTTGACGACGACCGACGCGCCTTCGGCGGCCAGCGACCTGGCGATGGCGGCGCCGATACCCTTGGATGCGCCGGTGACCAGCGCGACTTTGTCTTTCAGCTTGCTCATGGGAGTGGTTCCTTGAATGACCGCCGATCTGGCCGTCGAAGAGCTATCCATGGGGTCGCCAGGGCAGGGGTGTCATAGGTGCCGCGTCATAACACTTATGCGGCGTACGCAAGATTGTTTAGGTGCGCCGGGGTTGAATCCATGATGCAATGCCGCATTGATGAACGGCATACCCTTCTGGAACTCCCGAGCCATGAGCACTTCGACCGCACTCGAACCCGTCGACTCGTTCGACTACGTCATCTTCGGCGCCACCGGCGACCTGACCATGCGCAAGCTGTTGCCCGCGCTGTATCGCCGCTTCGCTGAAGGCCAGGTGCCGTCGGACTCACGCATCGTCGGTACCGCGCGCTCGCCGCTCGACGACACGTCGTACCGCGAACGGGCGCAGAAAGCCCTGAAGGAATTCATCCGCGCCGAGGAATACTCGGACGACACGGTGAACCGGTTCCTCGGGCTGGTTCACTATGTGAGCCTCAATGGCGCCGAGTCCGGCGGTAACTGGGACGGCCTCAAGTCGCTGCTGGACGACGGCGCGACGAATGACCGCATCCGCGTCTTCTATCTCGCCACCTCGCCCGACCTGTATGGCGATATCGCGAAGAACGTCGACGAAAAAGGTCTGCGCACCGAAACGTCGCGCATCGTGCTCGAGAAGCCGATCGGTACCGACCTGGATACCGCGCGCAAGGTCAACGAGGGCGTGGGTCGCCACTTCCCCGAAAACAGCATCTTCCGCATCGATCACTACCTCGGTAAGGAAGCGGTGCAGAACATCATCGCGCTGCGCTTCGCCAATCCCATGCTCGAGCGCATGTGGGACCACGAGTCGATCGAGTACGTGCAGATCACGGCGGCCGAGACGGTGGGTCTGGAAGGCCGGGGTGGTTACTACGACGGCTCCGGCGCGCTGCGCGACATGATCCAGAACCATCTCCTGCAGGTATTGACGGTCGTCGCGATGGAGCGTCCGTCATCGCTGGATGCCGACGCGCTGCGCGACGAGAAAGTGCGCGTCCTGAAATCCCTCAAACCGCTGGACCGGAACAATCTCAGCGCCCATGTGGCGCGCGGCCAGTACGTGCAGGGCACCAACGCGGGCAAGCCGGTGCCGGCCTATCGCGAGGAATTGCCCGGCGAAACGCCCAGCAATACCGAAACCTTCGTCGCGCTCAAGGCGGAGATCGATACGCCGCGCTGGCATGGCGTGCCGTTTTACCTGCGATCGGGCAAGCGCATGCCGGAGAAGCTGACCGAGGTGGTGATCCAGTTCCGCGCGGCGGAGCCGGGCCTGTTCGGTGAGGCACGTCCGGGCAGCCGTCTGGTGATTCGTGTGCAGCCGAACGAGAGCGTGACCTTGCCGCTGTTCGTGAAGCAGCCGGGTAACCGGTTTGCGCTGGACGAGGTGGATGCGTTCTCGAAGTTGAACGAGCCCTCGCGCATCGTCTATCGCGATTCGTATGAAGGGCTGATGCTGGATGCGGTGAAGGGCAGTCCGGCCTTGTTCGTGCGTAAGGACGAAACCGAGGCCGCATGGCAGTGGGTGACGCCCATTCTCGAAGCCTGGCATGACGACCAGACGGGACCGGATGCCTACGAAGCGGGCACCTGGGGACCGGATTCGGCCCGGGCGCTGCTGCGTCAGGCGGGGCATGTCTGGGTAGAAGATATCGCGGCCTGAGTCGTCGCCAGCAGGCCGGTTCCCGCCAGGTTGAGCGCTTACACGACCAATGAGGCTTCACCCGTCTCGCCACGCTCCAGCAGCGTGGCGAGGCGATCGAGCCCTTGCTTCAGTCGCACGCGCTCCTTCACTCCTCCCAGCGACACACGAATCGCCTCGGCCGGCGGCGCGCCCAGGGAAAACGCCTCGGCCGGTGTCACGGCGAGGCCGTCCAGCCGCGCCGCGGTCGTCAGCGAGCGGGCCGTCCAGCGGGCGGGCAGGGGAAGCCAGAGGTGAATACCCTGAGTGGCGACGTCGACACGGCTCAGCGCGAAGGCCGCCATGCGCTGCCTTTCACGCGCCTCGCGCCGCACGCCTTCCAGCACGGCGGCCGCGGTGCCGTCGTGAATCCACTGCGTGGTCAGGGCGCTCGTCATCGGAGCAGGCATCAGGCTCACGGCGCGCAGACTGGTCAGGAACGCGCCACGCGCCGCCGCGTCGGGCGACACCACGTAAGCCGTACGCAGCCCCGGTGTCAGCGCCTTGGATAAGGTCGCTACGTAGTAAGTGCGCTCCGGGATGTGTCGGGCGAGGGGCAGCGGAGGGTCGTCCGCGAGCGCCCAGTACGGGTCGTCCTCGATCACCTGCAGGCCGTGCAATCGGGCCACGTCGGCCAGATGCAACCGCCGCGTCGCCGGCACCGTCCGGGCCGTTGGATTGCATAGCGTCGGATTCAGGTAGAGCACCCGCGCGTTCTCGCGCGCCGCGGCGTTTGCCAGCTCGTCCGGAAGCATCCCGTCCGCATCGCCGGCGACGGCGATCAGGCGGCGCCCCAGTTTTGCCGCCGCCGTGATCATGCCGGGATAGAGCAGCGCGTCGGTCAGAATCGCCTCGTCCGGAACGGTCAGAGCGAGGATCAGACCGGCCAGCGCCGTCTGCGCGCCGGGGCAGGTGACGATACGTCCTTCATCCAGCTTCCCGAGCATGGGCTTCAGCCAGAGCGCGCCGGCCGCGCGGTCCGCGGCGCTGCCACCACCGGCGTGGTAGCTCATCAGCAGGTGCGCGTCCGCATGCGTCAGAACCTGATCGATACCGCGTTTCAGCAGGTCCGCCAGATCGATTCCGTCTGGCGGGGGCGGCAGATTCATGCCCAGGTCCACGACCTGTGTCGTGTCGAACCGAGGCGCCGCGACGAATGTCCCCAGCGCGCCGCGCGCGTGGAGCAGATGGCGCTCACGGGCTTCGGCATAGGCGCGGGTAACGGTGGTGAGGTCGATGCCGAGCGCACGGGCGAGCAGGCGTTGTGGCGGTAGTCGATCGCCGGGACGAAGCCTTCCGTCGGCGACCGCGCGTTCCATGAAGCGGACGACCTGCAGGTAGCGCGGTCCCTTTTCGTCCAGCACGCCCGCCCAGTCGATACCCTGCAGGTAGGTTGTCCGTGTCACCTTGCCAACCATGTAGGGAGGGAATGGCCAGGTAGTATGCGCCTCATCGGCGCGCTGGGTCATACATCGCCAACGCGCACGGCTCAGGCGCTGCGTGCGCCCGAGAGAACCGCCTCTAGAAGATCGACGACCCGCTGTCCCTCGCCCACGTGCGCGAGTTCGATGGCCGTGCGGCCGTCGAACTCGCCGATAGGCGTGCGCAGCAACCACTCCCAGACGGCGCGGCGGTCGGGCTCGATGAGCCTTGCGATGTCGGCGATGCGATGAATGATGCCGTTACGCATGGCTCAGAAGACGTGGCTGAGTGAGAGGAAGAAGCTCTGGGTGTGGTCGTCGCCGACCATCGGACTATCTTTCACGGCGTCGGGCAGCACGGTGTAGCGCATGCCGGCGGCGGTAATCCACGACGGCGACAGGCGGTACATGGCCGCCAGACCCAGCCAGGGCGCCGTGCCGCTGCCGGCGCGGTACGACGCCAGGCCGCTACGTGCCGCCTCGCGTCCGCTCACGCCGTAGTAGTAGTCGTTGAGCGCCCCATTGGCGCGGGTCACGCCGAGAGTCGGGGTGAGGGTAAGCGCGCCCTTGCGGATGGGATACGCGTAGTTCGCATCGAGCGACGTGCCGCCACCATGCCCGGTGAATTCCTTCTGCGCCGAGGCCTGCAGGACACCCCAGTCGGCCGTGTGCTTCCAGGCGATGCCACCCATGCCGGAGATATCGCGATCGGACAGGCGGCGCAGCCGCGCATCGTTGCTGTCGTCGTGACGGAAGCGGTTGACCAGCGGCGACACCAGGACCGAGATCTCATCGTTCGGTGTCTTATACAAGCGATAGCCGAACGAGGCGCCGCGGAAGTAGAACGACTTGCCTTCGTAGTTGACCAGCGGCAGTGGCCAGGCCTTGTTGTCGTAGCTGCGATACGGGCTCGGGCTCCAGGTCGCGCCGATGCCGAGCGTCCAGTGCGCCTGGCCATCGGTGGAGGATTGCGCGTGGGCCGCGGGGACGGCGACGCCGGCGAGGACAGCGACGAGGGGCAGGGAGCGGAAGCGGGGCAGCGACATGCAAGGTAACCGTGGGGACGATGTCGGGCATGGTGGCGAGCCGACATTGCCTCAACATTGCGCGTCCGGTCAGGCCTTTAGCGCGTGTTAGCATCGCCCCCCTTCATGCCCGCGGTGCGGGCCGGGCGGGGTCGCGCATGCGCATATTGCTGGTGGAAGACGAGCCGGAGATGGCCGAGGCCCTTCAGGGAGCCCTGCATCGGCACGGCATGCTGGTGGATCTGGCGGGTGACATCGCGCATGCGACGGAGGCCTTGCAGAGCAGGGTGCATGACCTGCTGCTGCTTGACCGTCAGCTCCCCGACGGCGATGGAGCCACGCTCGTGGCGAAGGCACGTGCCGTACACGTCGACCTGCCCGTGATCATGCTGACGGCGCGCGGTACGTTGACCGATCGCATTCAGGGGCTGGATCTGGGCGCCGACGATTACCTGGTCAAACCGTTCGCTATCGAAGAACTGCTCGCACGCATACGCGCCATCTCGCGCCGGCCGGCGCAGATCGCATTGCCGGTCGCTTCCATCGGCAACCTGCGTTACGACTTCGGTGCGCGGGAAGTCTTCGTCGATGGCGAGCGTCTGCGGCTGCAGCGCAGGCAGCTCCTGCTGCTCGAGGCACTGGCCTACCGGCACGGACGCACGGTGCAACGCGAGGTGCTGCAGGAAGCCGTTTACGGCTTCGACGATGCGATTCAGTCCAATGCGCTGGACGCGCACGTATCCAAGCTTCGCCGCGTGCTCGCCGAAGGGGGCGCCCACGTGGAAATTCACGTGATTCGCGGTGTGGGCTACCTGTTGCGAGAGGTGGCGAATGCATCACCCCGGTAAGTCACTGACGAAACGGCTGGCCTGGCGCCTCAGTGTTCTGCAGACGCTGACGCTGGTGGCGACGATCGCGGCGTTGACGTGGAGTCTGATCAATGCGCGGGCATCGTACATCGACGATGCGGTGTCGAAGACCATCCTGCGCTCGCTGGTCGTCGAAGGCGGGACGCTGCGTCTGGACGACGATCGCGACATGGCGATGCTGCTCACGAAGTCGCCCGGTCTCTGGTTCGCCGCCGCGGACGAACAGGGGCGCCATCTGGAATATGGGCATGTCCCGGCGGCGTACGCGTCATTCGTCGCCGCGCTGCCTTCACTGGAAGCCTCGGAAATCCACAGCGGCGAACCACCTTACGTGATGACGATGCGTCTGGCGGTCGATGAGCGGGACGGGGACCGTATACACGTGATGGTGGGCGGTGTGCCTATTTCCGGGCCCGCGGTGCTCGTCGCGAGGATCGCGTTTTACCTCGGATGGCGTATCGGCCTGCCACTGGTCTTGCTGACCCTCATCGCCGTGCCCTGGATCATCCATCGTGCGATGGCAGGCGTCGGTCGGGTCGCCCGGCAGGCCGAGGACATCGATATCGCCGATCGCGGAGCGCGCCTCGAGGACGGTGCGGTACCTCGCGAACTGCAGCCTCTGGTGCGTGCCTTCAATACCGCGCTGGCCCGGCTGGCCGAAGGTTACGACGCGCGCGACCGCTTCCTGACGGATGCCGCCCACGAACTGCGCGCGCCTATCGCCATCCTCGAAGCCCGTCTGGCGGCTCTTCCGCCCGGCGATTCGAGGACGAGGCTGCTGACCGACCTTGCGCGTCTGGCGAACATCGCCGAGCAGCTACTGGATCTGCAGCGCCTTGGCCGTCAGCCCGACACCCTCGGTGTTCTGGATCTCGTCGCCCTGGCGCGTGAGGTCAGCTCGGATGTCGCGCCGCTGGTGCTCGACGCGGGATACGAACTGGCCATGGACGCACCGGATCACCCCGTGAAGATCGTCGGTGATCGCCTTTCGCTGTCGCGCGCGCTGACCAATCTGATCCAGAACGCGATCGTGCACGCAGGGGGCAGGGGACTCATTCATGTCGAGGTCCACGACGACGGTGTGCTCCAGGTGAGCGATCAGGGACCGGGTATTCCCAGGGAAGAGCGCGCGCGCGTGTTCACTCCGTTTTATCGCCTTCAGCCGAGCAGCGTCGGTACCGGCCTGGGCTTGCATCTCGTGCAGGAAATCGTGGCACGACACGGCGGCGACATCGGCGTGACGGACGCGCCCGGTGGCGGCGCGCGTTTCCGGATACGGCTGCCTTCGGCCTGACCTCCGTCAGGCCGGAGACGCCAGAGCCGGGTCTCTCCGGTGGTGCGACGACGTTGCCATTGCATCCACGCGGTCCGCCCGCATTATGTGACGAACCCTCGAGGAGGTCCCCATGTCCGACTATCGCAAGACTCCCGAAGCCCTTTCCCGGCTCACCCCCGAACAGTTTCGCGTGACCCAGCAGAGTGGCACCGAAAGGCCGTTCCAGAACGCCTTTCACGACAGCCATGAGCCCGGTATCTACGTCGATATCGTATCGGGCGAGCCGCTGTTCTCGTCGCTGGACAAATTCGACAGCGGCTGCGGCTGGCCGAGCTTCACGCGTCCGCTCGAGGACGAGCATGTCGTCGAAAACCGCGACATCAGCCACGGCATGATCCGCACGGAAGTGCGTTCGACGCATGCCGACAGTCATCTGGGTCACGTGTTCCCCGATGGCCCGCGCGACCGTGGCGGGCTCCGTTACTGCATCAATTCCGCCTCGCTGCGCTTCATCCCCGTGGCCGATCTCGAGAAAGAAGGCTATCCGGATTACGTGGCCCTGTTCGCCAACGAAAAAGGAGGTGTCGTATGACGTCACGCGCCATTCTGGCCGGCGGCTGCTTCTGGGGTATGCAGGACCTGATCCGCAAGCAGCCCGGCGTGATCGCCACGCGTGTCGGCTACTCCGGTGGCGACGTGCCCAACGCGACGTACCGCAACCACGGCACCCATGCCGAAGCCATCGAAATCGAGTTCGACCCGGCGAAGATCGACTATCGAAAGATCCTGGAGTTCTTCTTCCAGATCCACGATCCGACGACGCTGAACCGCCAGGGTAACGACCGCGGGCTGAGCTACCGGTCGGCCATCTTCTACCTGGACGACGAGCAGAAAGCCGTCGCCGAGGACACGATCGCGGACGTCAATGCATCGGGGCTATGGCCGGGCAAGGTCGTGACCGAACTCGCCCCGGCGGGCGATTTCTGGGAAGCCGAGCCGGAGCACCAGGACTATCTGGAAAAGTACCCCAGCGGTTACACCTGTCATTTCATCCGTCCGGACTGGGTACTGCCCCGACGCGCGGCCTGATGTGACCTGATCCAGGCCCGGCGCCGCCGGGCCTGGCACGCGGGCGGGGCGGGCGGCGATCAGCGCGGGCGGATGGAAAGCAGGTCGGGCATGCGATCGATCACGGCCAGTGCACCGGCTTTCCGCAGATCCAGCGACTTGCGGTAGCCGTAGCTGACCATGACCAGCGCCACACCCGCGTCATGCGCCGCCAGCATGTCGCTCTCCGAATCGCCGACCATGAGCACGTCCGACACGGCGACTTCCGCCGCTCTGGCGATATGCAGCAAGGGCACGCCGCTGGGCTTGCGCTCGGGAAGCGTGTTACCGCCGACGATGGTATCCACGTACGGCAGCATGCCGCGAACCTCGAGCAGCGGACGGACGAACTCTTCGTTCTTGTTGGTGCAGACCGCGATCTTCACGCCCTGCGCGTGCAGCGCCGCCAGTGTTTCGACGACGCCGTCATAGGCGACGGCATCGAGCGCGGTCTCGGCATAGTGCTCGAGAAAACCGGGCATCACCGCGTCGATATCGGCGTCGCTCCCGGCATCGCGGAACGCGTAGGTGATCAGCTTGCGCGAGCCCTCACCGATCCACTCGGTGATGCGCGCGGTGTCGACGGTGGGCAGTTTCCAGTCGGTCAGCGTGCGGTTGACCGACTCGGCGATGTCGGCGGCGCTGTCGACCAGCGTGCCGTCCAGATCGAAGATGACCAGCGAAAAGGGAAAGGTCACAGGCTCGGGCTCCGGGCGCAAAGACCGCCATTCTACGCCCTTGCCGCCCGCCGCTCCTGCATGAAGACGATCACATCGTCGACGGACATGGGCATGGCGGCATGGAAGCCTTGCAGGTAGTCGCAGCCATGCGCGATCAACCATTCCGCCTGCGATTCGCGCTCCACGCCTTCGGCGATCACGTGCAGGCCCAGGGTATGGCCGAGCGTCAGGATGGCTTCGCAGACGGATGCCGAGCGGACTTCGGAGTCGATTTCGGCGACAAACGCGCGATCGATTTTCAGCGCATCGATAGGCAGATCGCGCAGATAGGCGAGGCTGGAGAACCCCGTACCGAAATCATCGAGGTGCACCGGTACGCCCAGTGCCTTCAGGGCATCCATCGCGCGAAGGGCCTGATCGCCGATCACGGCGCTCTCGGTGAGTTCGACCTGGATCGCTCCCGTCGGCAGGTGGTAATCGGCGATGGTCTGGCGGATCGCATCGACGATGTCGTCGCGCTGCAGCTGCACGGCCGAGACGTTCACCGCGAGGGCGATGTCCGCGAAGCCCGCCTGCGCCATGGTCACGTACGCTCGCCCGACCTCACGCAGCACACGGTGGCCGAGCGGAACGATCAGGCCGGTTTCTTCGCACAGCGGAATGAAGACATCCGGTGCAACGAAGTCGCCGTCGGGCAGTGGCCAGCGGATCAGCGCTTCGAGGCTGACGATCAGGCCGTCGCGGCTGCGGATGATCGGCTGGAAGTGGACGATGAAGGTGTCCTGATCCAGGGCGTTACGGATCTGCGCCGCCATCTTCAGACGGTTGATCGATGCCGCCGCCATGGCCGCTTCGAACACGTGCCAGGTGCCCGGCGCGCCGTTACCCATCTGCGCCGCGAGGGCGGCCGCGCCCAGGACCTTCTCGGCCCGCTCGCCGTCACGCGGGTGCACGGCAAGGCCAACCCGCGGTTCGAGGACGTGCAACATGCCATGGACGCTGACGGGCGAGGTCACCGCGCGCATCAGCGCCGCCAGCATCTCGCCACGGCGCTCATTGTTCAAAATGGCGAGGACGAAGGTTTCCGCGGGACGATGGGCCACGGCGCTGTCGGGGCCCCTGAGGGCCGCGAAGCGGTCCGCCATCACGCGGAGCACGTCCTGACCGACGGCCTGCCCGAACGTATCGCTGATCAGCTCGAGGCCGCGCAGTTGAACGAAGGCCAGTTCGTAACCGACCGAGCGGCGACGGTCGTCGTCGAGGAATTCGAGCAGGGCATCCGTGTTGTGCAGACCCGTGGTGGCGTCATGTGTGGCCCTGTGACGCAGAACACGCTCGTTACGCAACCTTTCGGTGACATCTTCGGCCACCACCAGACGCGCGGCGTGCCCGGGGAAGTCGATGTCGGAGGCGTGGACCCGCACCTGGAGCAGGCTTCCGTCCGCGCGACGGTGTGTCCAGGGATGTTTTTCGGCGGCGCGAACGTCGCGGTTCGTAACGGCGGCCTTCAGGGCACCCTCGTCGGCGGCGGGCCGGATGTCCAGCAAGGTCATGGCAAGGAATTGCGTCCGCGTGTAACCGTACGCGTCGATGGCCGCCTGGTTCACGACCAGAAAGCGCAGTGTGTCGACGTCGTAGACCCAGCAGGGCATCGGATTCTTGTCGAAGATGATGCGGAACCGGCGCTCGGCCGTTTCGATCTGTTCGACATAGCGCAGGTGGTCGCGTTCGGCGTGACCGATGCGGCGCAGGATGTACAGCAGGACGATCCAGTAGAGCAGGTAGAGCGCGCCGGTGAGCGCAACCACGGGGTACCAGCTTTCGACGACGGCGGCGCTTGCCGTGCCGAATCCCACCCACAGCGGATATCGTCCCGGCGCCGCGGCGGAAATGAGACGCTCCACGCCGTCGATGCGACTGACGCGGCGGCCCAGACGGATGTCGTCCGGTGCGAACAGCATGTCGACCGGCTTGCCGGTCAGTTCGGCATTCGCACCCGTCCGGGCGACGATCATGCCGAAGCGATCGGTGATGGCGGCCACGTCCTGCGGGCCGGCGTGGAGGTTGTCCACGACGTCCTGGAATTCGGCCTGCCTGAGGCGGACGAGTACCCAGCCCCCATCGGACAGAGGCACAGCCAGCGGCATGACCCAACCGTCGTTGTGTCGTGCGAGCGGACCCGTACGCAGGTCCGCACCGCGCGTGACGTCGCCACTCCACTGGCGGATAGAGGGTTCCGGATCGCCGGCGCTGATCGGCTGGCCCTGCGCGTCGACCAGGACGATGCTTTCGACCTGCTCATGGCGTGCCATGACGCCCTTAAGGTTATCGGCGACCAGTGCCTGCGCCTGCGCAGGAACGGTGCTGGCGAGATCGCGGGCATTGGCCGCGACGGCCTGCATCGCGCGCTCGATGGTATGCAGGCGCGCACTGAGCAGACGCTGTGCACCGTCCGCGAGAGCCTGCGCCTGAGCATGCGCCGCCTGCACGCGGTGACGATAATCCTGAAACAGGACGGCCGCCAGACCGATGCCGATGATCATGCCTACCGCGAAGCCGATGGACCGGACCAGCGAAGAAGTTTTCCTGAACTCGTTGATCACGGCGATGGAACGCCTATCCCCCCTGGAAATGAGGACGCTAACAGTCTCTCGGATCGCCCGCAATCATCTTCACAGATGCGGCGAAGTGTGCATTTGCCAATTTTTGGGTGTTGATGCGATGCATCCGCCGACGTTTCCATGCCGTAATGATGGGTAACGCATGATTACTTAAGAAATCCGCATGAACACGCGTGTCCTCACGTTTATCGCTTACCAGGCGCTGTGGTTCGCCGTGGTCGTCGCCGCAGGACACGACCGCGGCTGGCTTGCCTGCGCAGCATGTCTCGCGTTCGTTCTCTGGCAATCGATCGCGTCAGCCGAGCGCGCCGTCGTCTGGCGGCTTGCCTTTCTCGCGGTGTTGCTGGGCATGCTCGTGGACGGAGGTGCGACGGTGGCGGGTGTCGTGCGCTACGCGGCGAAAGATCCGATGCCCTTTCCCGGTGGGCCCCCGTGCTGGATCCTCGGGCTCTGGGCGTCGTTCGCCGTAACGCTGCCGGGACCGATGCGCTGGCTGTCCGGCCGTCCGGTGGCGGCGGCGTTGCTGGGAGCCATCGGCGGGCCGTTGTCGTACGCGGGAGCGCAAAGGGGTTGGAGCGCGGTGACGTTTCCGGCACCTGTCTGGCAAGGATACGCGTGGCTGGCGGTTTCCTGGGCTGTCGCGATGGCGGTGCTTGCCGTCGCGCTCGCACACCTGACGTCAGGCCGGGCAGCGACCGTCAAGCGGTAATGCGAGGGCGTCGTCCCACGCGTGGGACGGGACGTCACTCTTGCGCTCGGACGGGCTGAACTCGATGCGTACGTCGAGGGGCTTTCCATGCTCGTCGCGTATCGCGCCGGGCCCTTCGTACCGCCGCAGCAATCGTGTCGCCTCGGTATAGGTCACGCTGATGGTCGGTGCGGCAAAGCCGTACCAGGCATCCAGCCTGAGATCGATCCTGCGGTCCGGCCCCTGCGCAGGGGCGGCGGTGATCTTCACGGGAAAAAACTTACCGCGTCCCGTCATCAGGAACGGGACGGACGCTCCGCCTTGAATGACGCGATCCCAGTTGGCCCGTACGTAAGCATCGAACCCGGCATCGATGACCGCGCCGGCATCGATGCTCAATGGATGCTCACTGCGCTGGCCATCGACTTTGCGTACATAGGCGACACGCTGGCCGCCTTCGCCACGGACGCCCTCCTCGTATCCGTTGCGCGCATCTTTGAAGTCGAAGTCCGGCTGTGTCGGCGCACCAGCCGTGCTTAGCCGCTTGCGGGCGAAGGCCCTGCCATCCGGACACTGAAAGACGATGGCGTGCCGTGACGCATCTTCGATGTGGACTTCCCGATAGATAAGCGTGTCGCTGCCACGGGCGAAGGCCTCGCCCGTGTACTGCGCCATCGCGAAAGAGGGCGAAGCGGCGGCGTACGCCGAAAAGGCGATGAGTGAGAGAGCGGCTGGATGGCGCATGGGACCTCGTGGCGAAGGGGCGTCATGGAGTTCATACGTGCAGCCTCGTCGTCAGGATGCGCGTTGGTGCCGTGCAGGCATCGTGACGCGATCCCTTTCCCGGTCTACCTCGTTCGCATGCCTTGTGTGTTCCTATTCGCCTGCTACTTGCCCTTACCGGCGTGTGGCGAACACGCCGTCCAGTGCCAGCTCCGCCGTGAAGCCGGCTTTGGTCAGCCGTGTAGCGACTTCGCGTGGCACGTCACGTCCGCTGGTCAGCTTGTTGGGGCTGCCGGTGTAATGGAAGAGACGCCCGCCACGACGGAGCACGCGGGCTAGCTGGCCGTAGAAGGCCTGCGAGTAAAGCTCGCCCGCGATGCCGAAGCGCGGCGGATCGTGCAGCAGGGCATCGACGGACGCGTCCGCGATATGCGCGATGGCGTGCGAGATGTCCGCGTGCGTAAGAGTCAGCCGTCCTCCGGTTTCGGGCGCTTCCGGGTCGGGCGACCACGGGTTGATATTGCGCAACCAGAGCACATCCGCGTTCTTTTCGAACGAGTCGATGCGCGCGACGCCGGAATCCAGACAGCAGGCGGCGAAATAGCCGAGTCCGCCGCAGGTATCCAGCACGACCTTTCCTCGGGGTTCGACCAGCGCCACCTTCCGCCGCGCATCGTCGACCGGCGACTCTTTAGACGTCGGCAGCATCTTGATGCCATCGATTTCGAAGGTCGGCGCGCCCCATTCGGTGGGAACCAGTTTGATCAGCGAGCCCGAAAACCTCGACACCGGTTCGAAGCTTTCCCCATCCCACCAGTAAAGGGTCCGGTCCTTGAGCTTGCCAGGCCACGGGTAGACCCGTTCGCGCCAGGTCCACGTGTCCGCGGCAAGCGATACATCGTCATCGGTACGCCCCAGATCCAGCGAACCACGCCACGTGCCCGTGCCGTCCTGTCGCGCCGCGGCCCACGCCTCGACGATGGGACGCGTGAGCAGCGGACCGGAATAGTGGGACACAGGCGAACTCCAGCAACGGGCAATCGGCGATTTTACCTGTCAGAACGCCGATCCGACGGCTTTCAGCCACACGGCGACCGCGTGCGCACCCGGATCGGCGTGCCCCTGCGTCCGATCGCCGAGATAGGCGGACCGGCCCAGGCGTGGCCGCATCGTCCTGGTCGCCTCCACGCCTTGCTCGGCGGCGGCGATGGCGGCGTGGACGACGGCCCTGGTCTCATCGCCCCTCGCCACGGCGGCGTCGATCGCATCGGCGGCGGGGAGCAGGGCGTCGAGCATGGTGCGGTCGCCGGCTTTGCCACCGCCCAGCGCCTGCACGGCTTCGCAGCCGGCACGGAAAGCCGCAGCCCACGCCAGGGGCGTGTCGACCTTGCCCGCCTCGGCGAGGGTCGTTGCGGCACGCACGATGAACACGGCATAGAGCGGTCCGGACGTGCCGCCGAGCACGCGCCGCAAGGTCCCGGCAAGGGCGAGCAGGGCACCGGCGGGATGGGCGACGTCGAGCGTGGGCAACGCATCGTCGATCGCACGGGCACCGCGCGCGAGGCTGAGGCCAATGTCACCGTCACCCACGACGGAGTCCAGTGCGGTGAGCTCGGGCTCGGCGGTTTCGAGAGCCGCTGCCACGGCGCGCAGGCTGGCGGTGAAGCGATCCGCCTGGCTTGCGTCGGCCCACGCCGGTCCTGCGGCGTCCGCCGCCTTCTCCGTGGGGGCGACCGTAACGATCGACGGACGCGTCGTCGGCCGCAGGGGCGCATGCCAGGCCGCGGCGGCGGTAGGTGCCAGCAAGCGCCCGAGGCGGTGTTCGTCGAGCTTGAGCAGGCTCAGCGAGCAGCCGGGCATTTCCAGTGCGGTGAGATAGGTACCGACCAGCGCCGCGGGTACTTCGACGCCGAGGTCGGCGAGCCGCGTCAGTGCGTGGCGCGCAACGATGTCGAGCTCCTGCACGGCGGTGCCGCCCAGGTTGTTGACCAGCAGCGCCACACGGTCCCCGCCACCGATGGCGCCGCGCGACAGCAGGCGCTCGATGAGCCGATCCAGCATCTCGTCGGCGCGCGCGATGGGGCCGCGCTGTGCGCCGCGTTCGCCGTGGATACCTAAGCCGTATTCCACTTCGGTCTCGCCCAGTTCGAACCCTGGCTTACCGGCGGCCGGTACCGTACACGACTCCAGACCCAGTCCCATGCTGACGACCGCGTCGATGGCGGCCTGTGCCTCGTCCCTGACCCCGGCGAGGCTCAGCCCGGCCTCGGCGGCGGCGCCGGCCACCTTGTGCACGAGGACGGTGCCGGCGATACCCCGGCGACCGACGGCATGGCCGTCATCGAGAGCGACGTCGTCAGCGACGACCACCACCTCCACCGCGATGCCCGCCGCGCGTGCGAGCTCCGCGGCGAGGCCGAAGTTGAGCCGGTCGCCGGTGTAATTCTTGACGATGAGCAGGACGCCGGCGGGACCGGCTACGGCGTGAATCGCCGCAAGGACGGCATCCACGCTGGGCGAGGTGAACACCTCGCCGACCACTGCGGCGGTGAGCATGCCGGCGCCGACGTAACCGGCATGCGCGGGCTCGTGACCCGCACCACCGCCGGAGATGAGCGCGACCTTTCCGGCAGCGGCGTGCGCGGCGTGGTCGGCGCGCAGGACCACATTCTCGCCCTCGATGCGGGCCAGTCGCTCGTCGCCGAGGACGAGTCCTTCGATCATCTCGTCGACGACCTTCAACGGATCATTGATCAGCTTCTTCACGCAGCGCTCCTCGTGGATTCGATGGTGGGCGAATGCAGGCATAGTCTCACCATACGTCCGGTTACAAAAATGCGTGTAGGCTTGTCGGCTACTTTGCCCGCGAAGCTATCTCATGGCTCTCAAATCCACGGTCTTCAAGGCTGACCTGCAGGTCAGCGACATGGACCGGCATTATTACCAGGGCCATGCCCTGACCATCGCCCAGCATCCGTCGGAAACCGACGAGCGCATGATGGTCCGCGTCCTGGCCTTCGCGCTCAATGCGGACGATGCTCTCGTTTTCGGGAAGGGCATCAGCTCGGAAGACGAGCCGGATCTCTGGCGCAAGGAGCTGACCGGCGAGGTCGATCTGTGGATCGAGATCGGCCAGCCGGACGAGCAGCGCATCCGCCGTGCCGCCGGCCGGGCCAATCGCGTCGTCATCTATAGCTACAGCGGACGCAGCGCCGAAGTGTGGTGGAAGAAGACCGCCGCCGCCGTGGCGCGCACCCGGAACGTTTCCGTCATCGACGTGGCCCCCGCCACGGTGGAGGCGCTCGCCGCGCTGACCCAGCGCACGATGCAGATCCAGTTCATGGTGCAGGACGGTCAGGCCCAGGTGATCAGCGGCGAGTCGGTCGTGCCGGTCGAGCTGACGACGCTGGCCTGAGCCTCCGCGCGAGATCAGGGCACGCACTTGTCCGTGCTATTCAGCTTGGTCGATGCGATGCCGCCAAACGGGCTGATGCCGATACGCGATCCGGGCAGGCGTGTGGTGTTCACGCCAAGCCCCGTCGTCGTGGCGACACCGGCACACAGAACGAAGGCCATCGGCTGGCTTGGACTGGTGCGCGTCGACACGGGCGCGAGCTGACCCTGCTGTCCGAAGGTCACGACCGATCCGTCCACGGCGCGTGCCGAGACGTCATTCAAGGCGCCACCGACGCGAAGGATCTGCATCCCCGCCGATACACTTGCCGAGTAGACATCGCTCGCCTTCGTCGTCGCCACGGGATGCACGTACACGAGCCATCCCGTTTCATAGGTGCTCGCGCCGGAGCAGGTCGCGCCGTCGGTACTCGCGCATATCGACACATAGGTCGCGCGCAGCACGGCTTCCGTCCGCGCGTATTGGACCGCCGCCTGCAGGTTGTCGACCGAGGTCCGGAGCCGGTGGCGCTGCAAGGTCGTGCGGAATGACGGCACGGCGACGGCCGCGAGGATGCCGGCCACGATGATGGCGATCATCAGCTCCAGCAGGCTGAACCCACGAGCGCCGCCCGCGGACGGACGCGCACGCATTACCAGCAGGTTCCGTTGCTGGTCGGGCCGGTCGGGGACTTCACGCCCGTGTCGGTCACGGACAGCGTCGTGCAGACGTCGCGCGCCTGAGCCGCACCGGGTACCGGCGTCGCGGTCGCGTTATACGCTTGCGCATCGAGCGAGTTCACCGCGCTTACGGTGACGACCGCCGTGTAGTACCCGCTCTCCGACGTCGCCGTCGTCGTGGCCGCGTAGCCGATGGTGGCGAGGTCGGCATAGACGTTGTGCAGGGCGTAATACCGTTCCTCGGCATTGGCGATGGCCATGAGTAACTTCTGCCCGTCGGCGCGACGCGCCCGGAAGCCGTACTTGGTGTACGCCGGAAAAGCGATGGCGGCCAGTATCGCCATCACGACCAGCACGATCATCAGTTCGACAAGGGTGAAGCCGCGGCGTCGGTCGGGTGCGTGCATATCAGTTCTCACTGTTCAGGACGCGCCACGAGCGACGCCGCGCGGTCGGAATGCTGTTGGCGGCCGTCGCGCCCGAGGCGAGGACCTGGCCAGGCAGGTAGGACATGCCGCCGCTCAGGCTGGCCGCGGAGTAAAGCGCGCCCGAGCTGGCGGCGCCGCTGACACGTGCACCGGCCAGTGAGTAGCCCGCACTGAAGGTCGTCGCGGCGCCGATGGAAACGCCGAAGGCGGCGCCGCCGGTCGTGCCGTCGAGCGCGATGACCGAGCCGGAGCCGGAGGTCGTGCATGGGTCGCTCGCTGCCGGAATGAGCGTGCTGAAGGACACCGTGTTATTGCTGGAATCGAGGGCCGGCGTGACCACCACGCGCTCCCCGGCGGTCGCATCCAGCGGCAGATACCAGCCGGACCGGGTCGCCGCCACGGCGTTGTTCGTGACGCCGATCGCATTGGCCGAATTGACCGTCATGGATTGCCTGACGAGGTTGCCGCCAGCGACCGTGACCGGCGACGTCACGGCGGTGCCCGGATCGCGTATGCCGTAGAGCGCCTGCGTGGTGGTGTCCGCGGTATCCGCCGTGCTCAGGTAGCGCCCGGTACCGAATATCACCAGAAAGGCGGCGGACGTCGGATCGGCCAGGAGGCGCGGCGATGTCGTGATCGACTGGGCGTTGGCGGTCGCGGGCTTGAACAGCAGGCTCACGCCCTGTGAGGGGGCCGTTGCCGACAGGGTGGTCGCTGACAGGTCGATGCGCCAGACGTTTCCGTCGAGGTCGCCGGCGAACGCGACATCGGCAACCTGGTCGCCGTCGTAGTCACCCACCGCGGGTGTGCTGAGGCCGTGACTCGACGTGGCCCCGGTACCGGAAGGGGTACGGATCTCCTTGAGCAGCGTGCCGGTCTGGGCGTCGAGAACGAACAGCGAACTGTAGGTGTTGCTTGCGGCCGCGGCGGTGCTGCCGTCCGGGAAGTAGCCGCCGGGTACCAGCACGACCCAGCGCCCGACGGTGCTGTTGCTGTCGCCGTTGTTGAAAGCGACGCGTGTGATGACCGGCGTGCCGAAGGTATAGCCGAGGTTCGCAGGGGTTCCGACCGTCGATACGCTGTCGCTGTTGAATTCCCAGAGGATCTTCGACGCTACGGCGGTACTCGTGTTGAGCGTGGCCGCCGACGGATCGGTCACGTCGATGCCATAGACGCCACGTCCACCCAGTCTCAGCGCGCCGACCAGCAGCGTGTGCCATCCCGCGGTGGTCTTGTTCGCGGCGTTGGCGGCGTTGAAGAAGACGTCGCCCGTCACGAGGCTTCCGTCGACGGTGGGAGTGAAGCTGAAGTTGGTCAGACGCGTCTGGGCGGGGAGGTTGGCATAGACGCTGGCCGGGATGTACCCCCAGATCTCGCGACCCGGAATGGCGTTCGCATCGGTGCTGAGCCGGGCATCGAAGGCATGCAGCATGCCGTCATTGGCACCGACATACACGGTTGCCGGGCGCGCCGCCCACTTCGCCAGGAAGGCGGAATAACTGGTGGTCTGGTCCGTCTTGAGCGCCAGCGCCTCCGGCGAATTGGCGGGGAACGCATCGCCGTACGCGCCGTTGGGTGCGCCGACATACGTCGGCTGGGAACCGAACACCGCCCCGAGCAGGGAGGTGCGCGAACGGAAGGTGGTGCCCTGGAGCGTCCGGACACCGGACAGCCAGTCGACACGTTTGGCGCCCAGCCCATCGGTCGTGGCCGCGGACCCCGTCCCGTCGGAGGAGTCGAGGATCGCCTTTTGAGCGGCACTCAACGTCGTGTAGGCGAAGGTGATGCCGGTGCCCGTGCCAGGCCCGGTCGCGGTAGCGATGAAGCGCGGGTCCTTGCTGAGATCGCGGGCGTTGAGAATGTCGCCCGCCGACCAGAGCGCGTCGCCGACACTGCCGTTGGCGTTCAGCAGACTCGCGGTGAGCGATCCGCTCCAGTCGGTCGTGTTGTAGCCGGCGGCGTAGGCGACCGCGCCCGTGGTCAGCACGTTGCTGCTGAGGCTGAGCGTGAGTGAGCTGGAGCTGCTGGCGATCACCGAGGACAGGATGGTGGTCAGGCTGCTGACGAGCGACGTGGGATCCGCGGCGCTGAAATAGCCGCCGCGACTGTTCACCGCGGCATGCCAGGTGTCGTCGATATTGCTCGCTCCGCCGCCCGTCGTTGGTGTCGGCCACTGTTTGCCGCCCGCGCGCAACGCCGCGTAGTCGCCCGGATAGGCCAGCGTGCCGGAGATGCCCATGGTGACCATGTATTGCGACATGTGCTGCCAGCTTGCCGGGTCGTTGGACGGATTGAAGTACACCTCGCTGTTGCTGCCGGGGTTGGTGGAGCTGACGGTCGACGTGGCGCCGGTGACGCCGGTCGTCAGGTCCGAGTAATAGGGCGGCACGATGTTCCTGAGGTCGGTTCGCAGATCCGTCGCCCAGTAATAAAAGGCGATATCCGCGAGGGATGGACTGGTCGTCCCCGCCTCGTTCCAGAAGATCCTGGACGTCTTGTCCGATGTCGAATAAGCGACTTTGTCAGGCAGCGTGGTCGAGACGGCGTCGGACCCGGCCGCCGCCGGGCTGTCGCCGTTCCAGTAGCCGTCGGTGACCAGCATGTTGAAGTTCTTCCGGCAGGCAAGCTCGCCGGGATTGCTCGTGCTGCCGTTCCAGTACGGGTCCAGCGCTCCGGCCGATGTGGCGAGGCTGCGCTTGTAGAAGTCGCCGGCGACCTGCGTCGCGACGCGGGTCGGGGTTCCGCCGCTGGCCGGCACGCCGTAGATCCAGTTCATGAACTGGCTGCGCCAGCACGGGTCGCTGGTACTGGACGTCAGGCAGCTCGAACCGGTCGAGTTGGCCAGTTCGAGAATCTTGCTGGTCGACATCAGCGGCCCGTAAGACTGACCGCTGTACGAGCCGGACGCGTTATAGGTGCTCGAACCCGACTGACTCTGCAGTGTCTGCCATGCGACGCGCACCGAACCATCGGCCATGCTGCCGAACACGCGTCCGATCGCCGCACGGGCGTTGAGGTTGCGCGACCGGTAGTAGCTGTACCAGATGGCGAAATTCTGCTGGATGGTCGCCGACTCGTTCGCCACCAGGTGGTAGACGCAGGTGCTTTCATCCGTGGGCGATGTGCAGACGTAGTAGAAACCGCCCGTATCGGTCGTCGTGGTCGTCGTCGTGGTCGTTGTGGTGGTGGTTACCGTCGTGACGATGGTGCAGGTAGTGATACTGAGCCGGATCCCGCCCACGCCGATGCTGATCACGGTGTTGCAGGTCCACACGCTGACGCTCGTGGGGCTGTTCACCACCGTTTTGACGCCGGTGAAACCGCTGAACGTGCCGCAGTTTCCGAGGATCAAGGTGGTGCAGGTCGTCGTCGTGACGCTGGTCGAGGTATCGCTCGTCGTCGTGCTGGTCGTCGTCTTCCCACGCACAACCTCCGGAATATCCATCTGCTGGCAGGCGTTGACGGGATTTCCGCGCGGGTTGGTGGTGGTGTAGAACCACGTCGTCAGCTCATTGGCGTTGCGCGCGCAGGGGGCGTTGCCGGCCAGGGTATTCGAGAGAAACCCGGCATAGAAATTCTTCGAAAGGTCGACCACGATCGGGTCGAGGTAACCGCTGTTGTTGGGCGACCAGCACTTTTTCGTCAACGTGTTCGCGCAATAGCCGTCGCGCCAGGCCGCCTTGTACGTCGGCGTGCCCAGAGGAACACCATTGGCATCGGGCGGTACCACATAGGTCACCGTCGGATCGAAGTAAATCGGATTGCCCTTGGCCGAGTAGTAGTACTTCTTGTCGTAGTAACCGTCCATCGCATCGGGGATCGACGTGGCGTTCATCGAGCCGGAATCGTCGAAGGTCACGACGATGTTGGGTGCGACCCTCGAGGTGACGCTGGGCGGCGTCTTGCTCACCGTCACCGTACCCGCGATCACGCTCGGCATCCACGCCACCCACACCAGCGCGACCAGCAGGAGAGCGGCCCATGCGGTGGATGGCTTCTCTTTCATCATCGGCTGGGGCCTCACGTCAGGGTGCATGTGACGAGGTTCGGCGTGACAAAGGTGGTCTCGACGACGCGGATCGTATTGGGACTGCTCCCGGTGGCGCGTGCGGTAATCCGGTACAGATAGAACTTCGCCGTCGCCGATCCGCTCGATCCGGCCTCTTTAGCGGCGCTGGTTCCGTTACCCGGGGCGAGGTCCTGACCGAGGAATTCGACGACATACCAGGGGTTGCGCGCCATGACGGCGGTCGACAGCGCGGCGTCACTGCTCTTCTTCGTGTAATCGATGGTCACGCCGGCGCCATTGTATTCGGTGGCGCCGTCGACCATCCAGACCGATGACTGCCGGAATGCCGTGACCTTCGCGCTGATCGTGGAAGGGTTGCTGGAGTTGTAGCAGGCGACGGCGGCGTTACCGCTGAAGAGGTTCCATTCGACGCCGCGCAAGGCGTTCTCGGCGGACCACTCCGCCTGTTGCGCGTTGCGCATCGCTCCGGCCATGCGCTCCTGCAGCAATGAGCGACTGGATGTGCTGATCGCCACGATGGTCAGGATGAGCAGAAAGATCATCGCCAGGACGAGCACGGCACCGCGCTGCCGGTTCATGGGTTGTAGTTCCGGATCGACACCACGGCGGTGAACTCCCGCCGCAGCATGTGATTGTCGAAACCCTGCTGGCTGGGCATCACCGCTCGCTTCGTATCGTCGGGCGACGAGAGTCCGGTAACCGCGCTGTCTCCGTAGTACTGGTACTGGAGGTCGGTCGGGGTCAGCGTATACAGCGGGAGCTGTCCGTCCATCAGAATGTGAACCTCGATACTCTGTACGGACCGCCACATGCAGCCGGGATCGGTCCCGGAAACGGTCACCGTCGATGACGCGCACGCCGTCGAGCTGTCGATCTCCGCCGCGGTGCGATAGCTGGTGTTGCCTGAGCCGTCCATCACGCCGTAGAGGAAATCGAGCCGTTCCACGCCGCGTACCACTTCAGCGCTCACGCCATTGACCCGCTTCATCAGCGCACCGGTCTTGTGCCCGTTGTTGTCGTCGACGACCTGTAGAAAGTACGAAACGGTCTGGAAGTCCCGGTTGAAATCGAACAGCCTCGGTGTGACGCCGGACGGCCGGGCCGGAGCGCTGTAGTTGGTCGATGGCGTAAACGTCGCGGACGAAAGGGTGGCGGCGAAAACCTGGGCCGAATTGCAGTCGGCGAGCATGAGCAGGTCGCCGGTGGCATAGGCCGATAGCGGCGGCTCGCCTGTCTGCGGGACGACGGTGATACCGGCGACCGAGCTTCCGCTCAGCGTCAGCTTGCTCGTGGTGCCATCGAGCGCCCAGCCTCGTGCGCCGTCCAGGTAACGCAAGGTGATGACGCCGGTGCCAGGCACGCGATTACCGACGGTCGTGCCCTGCTGAGGAATACCTTTGCCTGCCGGGTCTGCCGGATCTTGTGGCGTACACGCGGAGACGGTGCAGTCGTACCCTCGCAAGGCGAGGAAGGATGGCATCGCGAATGACGCGACAGGCGCGACGGGATACGTGTTGGTCCCGCTCGTCGAGCCCCACGTCGTCGTGTTGTCGCTGATGGCGGCCTGGAAGACGGCGCCGGACACGAGTACCTGAGGCGCTCGCAGGTAACGGTCCAGTGACACGACTCCGTTCGACAAGGGAGCGGACTGACCGCCGACGTTCGAGCAGTACTGCGCGTTCGTCATGCGCAGGTCGGTCGTCAGCGCGGTCATCGCGAAGCGTCCTTCCTCCTGCAGTTTTGCCAGCTGGGTCTGCGTGACCGTGCTGCCGGTGGTAGTGAGAACGACGCTGACGATGCCGCCCGCCACGACGAGGCCGAGCACCATGGCGACCATGAGTTCGACGAGGGAGAAACCGTAGGGGCGGTTCATGGCTGGAAATTCCAGACATAGACCCTCGGAGCGGCATCCTGATGCTTACTGTCACCGGCACCGCGCTCCGTCCAGCTGATCCGCATGACGCAGTTACCGGCGTACGGCGGGCGTACCTGGAGCTGCGTCGCATTCGCCGTGGTGCCATTGCTGCAGGCGATCGATGCACTGGCGTTGGGCAGGAACGTCCGGAGCTGCGAACTCCAGATGTACTGGTCGCGCAGCGCGAGTTTGGCCGGCGTGCAGGCAAGGTCGGCCGTGCATGCCTGCGATCCGCTCAGCGGATATACCGCGGAGTTGTAACCGCCGGCCCAGACCCCGAGCGGATTGGCGCGCATGCGGTCGGCCATGCTCATCGCGATGAATTCAGCCTGAGTGCGCTGGTACCCGACCTGATTCGAGCGAAACGAGGCGATGAGGAGACTGGAAAGTCCGAGAAGGCCGACCGTGAAAACCAGGACCGCCATCAAGACCTCAATCAGAGACACACCTCTGACATGTCTTGCCGAAGCCATATGAAACCTTGAAAAGCGGAAGTGCGATTCAGGTATAGGCTGTGCACGCGCGTCGCTTTACGTCTATTCGGTAGAAGCTAGGCCTTTACGGCAAAACATCCCACGGCATCGCTTCACCTCGAGTGGTGGCCATGCGCTTTTGCTGTCACGTTCACGAATGTGGACAGCGTGCGAACGCTCCGTTTCAACCTCAGGGCAGACAACTGTCGGTGCTCGCAAGCTTCGTGGAGGCGATGCCGCCGTAAGGACTGACGCCGATGCGCGTGCCCGGCAGGCGGGTCGTATTTTGCCCCAGGCCGCTGCCCGGCTGACCGGAGGGCATCGCGCAGAGGACGAAGGCCACGGGTTGGCCGGCGTTGGTGCGCGACGCGACCGCTTCGAGCTGGCCCTGCTGGCCGAAGGTTACGACGCCGGTATCGACGCCGCGTGCTGACACGAGGGCCAGGGCTGCCGCCGCACGGAGGACCTGCATACCGCTGGCAGGAGTGGCCGAGTAGGCATCTGATGCTTTGCTTGTCGCCACCGGGTGGCTGTAGACGAGCCAGCCCGTGTCCCAGGTGGTCGACGATGCGCAGCTGGTGCCATCCGTGCTCGGACACAGCGAAACATAGGTGGCGCGCAGCACCGCTTCCGTGCGGGCGTATTGCACGGCAGCCTGCAGCTCGTCGGCCGCGGCGAGCAACCGGTGGCGCTGGATGCTCGCCCGGAACGACGGCACGGCGATCGCCGCGAGGATGGCGGCGACGACGATCGCCACCATCAGTTCGAGCAGGCTGAAGCCACTCATGGAACGCGGTCGCGACGGCATGGACATCACCAGCAATTGCCGTTGCCGGTGGTGCCGGTCTGGCTCCTGACGCCGGTATCGGTCAGCGTCAGCGATCCGCAGACATCTCTGGCCTGGTTGCCGACGGGCACGGCTGTCGCCGTATAGCCCTGGCCGGCAAGCGCGTTGACGGTACCGACGGTGACGGACGCCGTGTAGAAACCGCTGTCCGAGGTGGCGGTTGTCGTGGATGCGTAACCGATGGTCGCAAGGTCCGCGTAGATGTTGTGCAGGGCGTAGTAGCGCTCTTCGGCATTGCCGATCGCCATCAGGAGCTTCTGTCCGTCGGGGCGCCGGGCACGGAAGCCGTAACGCGCGTACGAAGTGAACGCGAGGGCTGCAAGGATCGCCATCACGACGAGGACGACCATGAGTTCGAGCAGGGTGAAGCCGGCCGCGCGGCGTGGCGTCTTCATATCAGTTCTCGCTGTTCAGGACGCGCCAGGCACGTCGGCGGGCCGTGGGGATGCTGGTACCGAAGGTGCTGCCCGCCGAGGTCAGCTGGCCGGCCGCGTAGGCGGTGCCGCCGGAAAGGCTGGCCGCCGTATAGAGCGAGCCCGAACTGGCCGCACCCGTGACGTGCGCGCCGGCGAGGGAGTAGCCGGTCCCGAACGACACCGCGCTGCCGATCGAGACACCGATGGCGGCGGCGCCGGTCGTCCCGTCAAGGGCGATGACCGAGCCGGAGCTTGAGGTCGTGCAGGGGTCGTTGGCGGTCGGGATCAACGTGCTGAACGTCACGGTGTTGTTCGACGAGTCGAGCGCGGGCGTCACGACCACGCGTTCACCCGACGGGTTGTTCAGCGGCAGGTACCAGCCCGCACTGGTGGACGCGACGGCTTTGCTGGTGACACCTATCGCCCCGGTCGCGCTGTCCACGGTCATGGTCTGCTGGATCAGCGTGCCCCCGGCGACCGTGGTCGGCGTGGTCACCGCCTTGCCCGGATCGCGGATTCCGTAGAAGGCCTGCGTGGTGGTGTCGGAGGTATCCGCCGTGCTGAGGAAACGACCGGTCCCGAAGATCACCATGAAATACGCGGAGGTGGGATCGGCGAGGAGTCGCGGGGGGGTCGTGATCGATTGCGCATTGGCGGTGTCCGGCTGGAACAGGAGGCTCACACCTTGCGACTGGGTGGTCGAGGCCAGCGAGGCGGCGGACAGGTCGATCCGCCACACGTTGCCATCCAGATCGCCGGCGAAAGCCACGTCGGCCACCTGATCGCCGTCGTAGTCACCGACGGCCGGCGTGGTGAGGCCGTGACTGGCGACCGCGCCGGTGCCGGTCGGCGTACGAATTTCCTTGAGCAGGGTTCCGGTCTGCGCATCGAGCACGAAGAGCGAACTGTAGGTATTGGATGCGGCGCTGATCGTGCTGCCATCGGGGAAGTAACCGCCGGGGACGAGCACCACCCAGCGCCCGACCGAATTGTCGGTGTTGGTGTATGCCACGCGGGCGATGACCGGCGTGCCGAAGGTGTAACCGAGATTGGCCGGCGTGCCCGCTGTGGAGACGCTGCCGCTGTTGAATTCCCAGAGCACCTTTTTCGCGACCGCGGCGCTGGAACTCAGCGTCGCCGCCGACGGATCGGTGATGTCGATACCGAACACGCCGCGTCCACCCATGCGCAGCGAGCCGACCAGCAACGTATGCCATCCGGCGGACGAGTTGTTCTGCGCGTTATCGCCGTTGAAGAAAACGTCACCGGTGACCGGGCTTCCATCGACCGTCGGCGTGAAGGCGAATTTATTCAGTCGTGACTGCGCCGGCAGGTTGGCGTAGACGCTGGCCGGTACGTATCCCCAGATTTCCCGTCCGGGCGATGCACCGCTCACCGACGCGAGGCGGGCGTCGAAGGCGTGCAGCATGCCGTCGTTGGCGCCCACGTAAACGGTGGACGGCCGGTTCGCCCAGGTCGCCAGAAAACGGGAGTAGCTGTTGGCGGAACTGTTCTTCAGCGCCACCGCCTCGGGCGAACCGCTGGGGAACGTATCGCTGTAGCCACCCGTGGGCGCGCCGACGAAGGCCGGCTGCGAACCGAACACCGCACCGAGCAGCGACGTACGGGTGCGCAGGGAGGTGCCTTCCAGCGTGCGCACGCCACTGAGCCAGTCGACGCGCGATGCGCCCAGGCCATCGGTGGTCGCGGTGGAGCCGCTGCCATCGGACGAGTTGATGGCGGCTTGCTCGGTCGCGCTGAGGTTGGCGTAAGCAAAGGCGACGCCGGTCCCTGTGCCCGGTCCGGTACCCGTCGTGAGGATGCGGGGATCGCTGGCGGCGCGCTCGGTCAGCAAGGTGCCGGCCGACCAGAGCGTGGTGCCGATGGAACCATCGGTGCCCACGGCCTTGGCCAGCAGCGATCCGCTCCAGTCCGTGGTGTCGTAACCCGCGTAGTAGGCGACGGCATTGGTCGTCAGTACATTGGTGCTGAGGCTCAGCGTCAGTGCGGTGGAACTGCTCGCGATGACGGAGGACAGGATCGTGCTGAGACTGTTCACCAGCGACGTGGGATCCGCCGCGCTGAAGTAGCCACCCCGGCTGTTGAGCGCCGCATGCCAGGTATCGTCGATGTTGGTCGCGCCACCCGACGTATTGGGTGTCGGCCATTTCTTGCCGTTGCTCCCCGTGCGCAGCGCCGCGTAGTCATCCGGATAGGTGAGGCTGCCCGAGATACCCATCGTCACCATGTACTGCGACATGTGCTGCCACGTGGCGGGATCGTTCGACGGGTTGAAATACACCTCCGGGGTGGCGCCCGGGGACGCGGTATTCACCGTGGCGGCGCTGCCGGTGATGCCTGTCGTCAGGTCGGGGTAGTAAGCCGGAACGTTGTCCTTGAGGTCGCTGCGCAGGTCATTGGCCCAATAGGCAAACGCGATGTCCGCGAGCGAGGGATTGGTCGTGCCGGTCTGATTCCAGAAGATTCTCGACGTACCGTCGCTGATCGAATAGGACGTGCCGTCGGGAAGTGTCACCGCCTTGTTGTCGTTCGGGCTGACCGTCGACGGGTTGTCGCCGTTCCAGTAACCGTCGGTGACCAGCATGTTGAAGTTCTTGCGGCAGGACAGCTCGCCGGGCGTGCTGGTGCTGCCGTTCCAGTAAGGGTCCTGCGACGTCGGCGAGGTCTTCAGTGTACGTTTGAAGAACTCGCCGGCGGCCACCGTCGCGACGCGCGTCGGCGTGCCGCCGCTGGCGGGAGCGCCGTACAGCCAGTTCATGAACTGGCTTCGCCAGCAGCTGTCGCTCGTGCTGGTCGCCGTACATCCCGTGGTGGCATTCGCCAGTTCGAGAATCTTGCTCGTGGACGCCAGTGGGCCGTACGAGGGGCCGCTATAGGAACCCGTGGTGTTGTAGCTGCCGCTGGCCGACTGGCTTTGCAGCGTCTGCCAGGCGACGCGCACCGCGCCGTCGCCGATGCTGCCGAAGACGCGGCCCACGGCGGCACGCGCGTTGAGATTGCGCGTGCGATAGAAGCTGTACCAGTTGGCGAAGTTCTGCTGGGTCGCAGCCGATTCGTTGGCGACCAGATGGTACGTACAGGTGCTGTCGCTGGTCGCCGAGGTGCAGACGTAATAGAAACCACCCTGGTCGTACGTGGTGGACGTCTTCGTCGTCGTGGTGGCGACGTTGCAACTGGTCGTCGTCGTCTTGTTGTTGCCTCTTCCCGAGGTTGTTGCCGTGCACGTATAGGTTGAGCTGCTGCCGTCGCTGCCCGTGTATGTGTGGGTGCCGGTGGTTCCGTTGGCGCTGCCGCAACCGGTGTTCGTGCAGGTCGAATTGGCGGTCGACGTCGTCGTCGTCGTGGTCGCGCCACGTACGGACGTCGGGATATCCATCTGGCTGCACGAGCCATTGTCGTACCAGGTGGTCAGTTCGTTGGCGTCCCTGGCGCAGGGCGAGTTGCCCGCCAGCGTATTGGCCAGGAAGCCGGCGTAGAAGGCCGTGCTCAGATCGACGACGTTCGGCGCGATATATTTGCCACTCGAGGGAGCCCAGCACTTCTTCGTCAGTGTGTTGGCGCAGTAGCCGTCACGCCACGCCGCCGTGAACGCGGGCGTTCCCAGCGGGGCACCCGTCGCGTCCGGCGGTACGACGTAGGTCACCGTGGGATCGAAATAGATCGGGTTGCCCTTTGCCGAGTAGTACACCTTCGTGGCGTAACTCGCGTCCATCGCGTCGGGGATGGCGGTGGAATTCATTGAGCCCGAGTCGTCGAAGGTCACGACGATATTGGGCGCCACCTTCGAGGTGACGCCGGGAGGCGTCGTGCTCAGTGTCACCGTCGTGGCCGCGGCCGGCATGGCGACGAGAAGGCATGCAAGCGCGCTGAGAGCCATGCGCCGGATGAAGGAGGGCAGGGACATGATCGAATCCTTCAGCTCAGCGTGCAGGCGACGAGGTTGGGTGTGACGAAAATACTTTCGACGACACGGATCGTGTTCGGGCTGCCGCCGGTGGCACGCGCCGTGATCCGGTACAGGTAAAACCTGGCGGTCGCGGTTCCGCTGGAGCCCGCTTCCTTCGCCGCACTGGTGGCGTTGTTGGGCGAGAGATCTTGACCGAGGTATTCGACGATGTACCAGGGATTGCGGGCCATGACGGCCGTCGACAACGCCGCGTCGGAGGACGCGGTCGTGTAATCGATGCTGACGCCCGCTCCCTTGTATTCGGTCGCGCCGTCGGTAAGCCAGATCGAGGACTGGCGGAAGTCCGAGACCTTCGGACTGATCGTCGCGGGGTTGCTGGAGTTGTAGCAGGCGATCCCGCCTGCGCCACTGAACAGATTCCATTCGACACCGCGCAGAGCGTTCTCCGCGGACCATTCGGCCTGTTGCGCGTTGCGCAGCGCGCCCGCCATGCGCTCCTGCAGGAGCGAGCGTCCGGACGTGCTGATGGCGACGATCGTCAGCAGCAGGAGGAAGATCATGGCCAGGACCAGTACCGCACCGCGTTGCCGCTTCATGGGTTGTAGTTCCTGACCGCGACGAGCGCCGAGAACTCGCGTCGAAGCATGTGATTGTCGAAACCCTGCTGGCTGGGCATCACGGCGCGGGCGCTGTTGTCCGGCGCCGCGAGTCCGGTGACCGCACTGTCGCCGTAGTACTGGTACTGGAGGTCGGTGGAGGCCAGCCCGTACTGGGCGACCTGGCCGTCCATCAGTATGTGCACCTCGATGTCCTGGACGGAACGCCACAGGCAGCCGGGATCCGTGCCGGTGACCGTGACCGTCGACGACGCGCACGACGTGGCGCTGTCGATCTGGGCGGCCGTCTGATAGCTGGTGTTTCCCGAGGCGTCCATGACGCCATACAGGAAATCGAGACGTTCGACGCCCCGCACGACCTCTGCGCTGACACCGTTCACCCGCTTCATCAGCGCGCCCGTCGTATGCCCGTTGTTGTCGTCGACAACCTGCAGGTAGTAGGTGACCGTGACGAAGTCACGGTTGAAATCGAAGAGCCTGGGCATCACGCCCGAGGGTTGTGTCACGGATGCGTAGTTACTGGCAGCTGGTGTGAAAGTCGCGCCGGAGGACGTTACCGCGAAGATCTGCGACGCGTTGCAATCGGACAGCATCGCCAGATCGCCCGCCGTGTAATCGGTCAGCGGTGGCTCGCCGGTCTGCGGCGCGATGGTGAAACTCGTGACGGTCCTGCCGCTGAGGTTCATCGTGCTGTGGTTGCCGTCGAGCGCCCACCCGCGTGAGCCATCGAGGTAGCGCAGCGTAATCACGCTGCTTCCCAGCACCCGCTTGCCCACCTCCGTGCCCTGAGCGGGGAGAGGCGAGGTGTCGCCCGAGGTCGACGGGTCTCCCGGCGTACATGTGCTCACCGTGCAGTCGTAGCCGCGCAGGGAAAGGAACGGAGGCATCGCGAAGGCGGCGGTCGGCGAGGCGGGGTAGGTGTTGCTGCCGCTGGTCGACGCCCAGGTGGTCGTGTCGTCATGCAGCGCGGATTGCAGGGTGGCGCCGGACACCAGCACCTGAGGTGCCCTGAGGTAGCGGTCGAGGGACATCACGCCGTTCGACAGGGTGGATGACTGCCCGCCCATGTTGTTGCAGTACTGGGCGTTGGTCATGCGCAGGTCCGTCGTCAGGGCGGTCATCGCGAAACGACCTTCTTCCTGCAGTTTCGCGAGCTGGGTCTGGACCAGGCTGCTCTGCGACGTAACGAGGAAGACATTGACGATACCGACCGCGACCAGCAGCCCGAGCGCGAGCGCGACCATCAGTTCGATAAGGGAGAGTCCTCGCGACGTGCGTGCGCGCAGGGGCGAGATCCCGGTCATGGCTGAAAATTCCACACGTAAGTCCGTGTACCGGCGTCCTGATGGGAGCTGTCGCCGGCCGCGCGCTCAGTCCAGTTGATACGCATCACACAGTTGCCCGCATAGGGTGGGCGGACCAGCAGCTGCGTGGCATTCGCCGTCGCGCCGTTCGTACACCCGATGGATGCCGTGGCGTTGGGAAGGAAAGTAGTGAGCTGCGTGCTCCACATCGACTGGTCGCGCAGCGCGATTTTAGCCGGCGGACATGCGCTGGCCTTATTGCATGTCTGTGTGATCGAGAGGGGATAGGACGCGGAGTTGTAGCTGCCGGACCAGACGCCAAGCGGATTCGCACGCATGCGATCGGCCATGCTCATCGCTAGAAATTCGGCCTGAGTGCGCTGGTAACCGACCTGATTAGACCGGAACGATGTGATCAGAAGGCTCGATAGTCCGATGAGTCCGACACTGAAAACCAGCACCGCCATCAGCACCTCGATCAAAGACACGCCCCTGACATGTCCTGGCGAAGCCATACTTCCCCTTGCATTTAAATCGAAATAAATCGGGGAAATGCTAGCTTCGCAATGATGGAGTGGCAACGAGGTGTGACCTTTTGCCGCCAGTACATATGCGTAGTCCGCATTCCGTGATGGTGCGATGCGCGCAATCTAGTGAATGAGGCCATGCATGAGACAGCTAAAAACACGGTGCGAATATGCAAATGCTATAGCGCTTTTTTTTTTCGTCCGCGAGATGATTCGATATTCGCTAGGTTTCGGTCGTCACGTCTGAAATCCGTCGCGCTCTCACGAAAAATCTCATCAGAATCGTGAAATGCCACGACAGGTTGCGATTTCCTGCCGGAAGGGCGGCTTCCTGCGGCAACGACCTGGATTTCACCGCGGCTGCACCGGTGCGGGCAAAAGATCGAGCCCGGACAACACCTCGGCCACGGAGCCGAAGGAGGGGCTCGTGCGTATATTCCTGTGGATGGGCATCGCTGCGGCCGTGCCAGCCGTCGGCTGGGCACAGTCGTCATTCACCGAGGCCCGCGAGCACCGCGCGACGGACGATGTCGCCATCAGCGCCTGCGGGGATGCCGTGAATCGCGAGGTGCGGTCGCGCAACGCCATGGCCAGTCAGGTCGAGGTCGACGAGGCGCACGCATCGCCCGCTACGGAAAGCAGGACCGACATCGCAGGCGGAGGGCATCTTCGCGACGGATCGGGCGGCACGCGTAAGTTTACGTTCCGCTGCTCATACGATATTCGTGCGGGCAATACCTCGAACGTATCGGTGTGGCTCTGACCCGCGGGACATTCAGCGACCTCAGGGCGCCCTGGCCATGTCCGCCGTCGACCAGCCACCACCGAGGGCGCGGATCAGGCTCGCCGTCGCCACAAGGCGCTGCTCGGTGATCTGAAGGCTGCTCTGTTCGGCTGAGAGCGCGGTGGCCTGGGCCGTCACGACCGTGGTGTAGTCGACGGTGCCCGCCTGGTATTCGTTTGTCGCGATCGTTTCGGCCTGCCGTGCGAGGCGCAGTGCCTCATCCTGCGCGACCGACTGCTGCGCGAGCACGCGCAGGTTGGACAACTCGTCCTCGACGTCCTGAAAGGCGGCGAGCACGGTCTGCCGGTAACTGGCGACACTCTGGTCGTAGGCCGCGCGCGCGGCTTCGACCGTGGATCTGCGCTGGCCACCGTCGAAGAGGGTCTCCGTCGCCGTTCCCGCCAGCGACCAGAGCTCATTCGGGGCGGACAGGAGCTTGCCCAGACCCGAGTATCCGGCTTCCGCCGACAGGTCGATGGTCGGGTAATACGCCGCCTGCGCCACACCGATCTGGGCGCTCTGCTGCTGCATCCTGCGCTCCGCTTCCGCGATATCCGGCCGGCGCTCGAGCAGTGCGGAAGGCAGCACACCGGCCACCTCCGGCAACGGCGTGTCCAGCGCGGCCGCCGGAATGGTCAGCTCGGCCGGCGCTTTGCTGACCAGCAGCGCGATCGCATGTTCGTACTGGTCACGCAGGCGCTCCGCGCCGACGAGGGACGCGCGGGCCGTGGCGAGAGTGGTCTGTGCGGTGATCACATCCGAACGTGCCACGGTGCCCGCGTCGTACTGGTTCCGCGCGATGCGCTGGCTGCGCTCATAGGCATTCACCGTGCGCTGGTAGAGCACGATGAGCGAGTCCTGATAGCGCAGTTCGAAATAATCGGTGACCAGCTCCGCCTGCGCGGAGAGGGTGAGGTCGGCCAGTTCAGCCGCGCTTGCCTGCGCGGAGGCCGTGTCGCTCTCGATCTGCCGACGGGCCTTGCCCCACAGATCGGGCTCCCACGTGCCCGACGCGGTCGCCGCGCGGCTGGTGCTGTTGCTGCGCGCACTGTGCTGGCGGCTGGCGGTCGGCGCTAGGTCCACCGTGGGCGACAGTCCGGCGCGCGCTTCGCCCACGACGGCTACGGCCTCGCGATACGCGGCTTCGTAGGCTTTCAGGTTCTGATTGTCGATGGCGACACGGGACACGAGCCGATCGAGCAAGGGATCGCCATAGACGCTCCACCAGGGACCGCGCTGCGCCGCGTCCTTCGGTTGCGCCGCCTGCCATCCGGCCGGCGCCTCCCTGAACGCGGCCGGGGCCGGTGCCGACGGGCGTTCGTAATTCGGCCCGACGGCGCAGGCACCGAGGGCGGTGCTGATCGCTGCAACGAGGAAGATGGGGGTCAGTCGGTTCATGGACGGGTATCCGGCAGGGCCGCGCCGGGGAACGCCCGGTGCCAGAAGCCCAGCGAGCGATGGCGGAAGCGGTCGAGGTAGAGGTAGACGACGGGCGTCGTATACAGCGTGAGCAGCTGGCTGACGACGAGACCGCCGATGATGGAGATGCCGAGCGGACGGCGCAGCTCCGCGCCCATACCGTGATCGAGCACCAGAGGTAAGGCACCGAGCAGGGCGGCGCAGGTCGTCATCAGGATGGGGCGGAAGCGCAGCAGACAGGCACGCTCGATCGCCTGGAGCGGTTCGAGCCCTTCGTTGCGTTCGGCTTCAAGCGCGAAGTCGACCATCATGATCGCGTTCTTCTTGACGATGCCGATGAGCAGGAACACACCGATCAGCGCGATGACACTGAATTCGGTACCGGTCAGCAAGAGGGCCAGTACGGCACCGGCACCGGCGGACGGCAACGTCGACAGGATCGTCAGCGGATGGACGTAGCTCTCGTAGAGGATGCCCAGAACCGCATAGACGGCAAGCAGCGCGGCACCGATCAGCAGCGGCATCGTGGCGATGATCGACTGCGACTTGCCTGCCGTGCCGCCGAACGACCCACGCACGGACACCGGCATGCGAATGGCCTGCGTGGCTTGCTCGATGGCCCTGGTCGCATCCGCCAGTCCATAACCCGGCGCCAGGTTGAACGACAGCGTGGTCGCGACGGCCTGGCCCTGGTGGCTCACCTGCACGGGCGTATTGCCGGTGGCCAGCGTGGCGAACGAGGAGAGCGGAATCATGGTGCCGGCCGTCGTGCTGACCGCGGAGCCGCTGGAGGCGCGTCCGCCGCTGGTCGCGATCGAGTTGGTCGCGGCGTTCGTCGCTGCGGAGGACGTGGACGTTGCGGATGTACTCGCCGCACTGGTGGTGTTCGACGTGGCATTGGTCGACGACGTGCCGGTGGCGGCTTCGCCCGACGTGCCGACGTAGATGCCCTTGATCGTCTCGGGATCCTGCAGGTACCGCGGCGCGAGTTCCATGACGACGTGGTACTGGTTCTGAGCCTTGTAGATCGTCGACACCGTACGCTCGCCGTAAGCGTCGTAAAGCGTCGCGTCGATGATGTCGGGTGTCAGGCCGAGCCGCGCGATGGTCGGGCGGTCCAGCACGACCCGGGTCTCGAGGCCGCCGGTCTGCTGGTCGGAGTTCACATCGGCGAGCATCTTGTTGGACTTCAGTGCGTCGAGCAGCTTGTTCGACCAGACACTCAGCAGCGCACTGTCATCGGACTGCAGCGTGTACTGGAACTGCGCGAAGCTCTGTCGGCCACCGGCGGACAGGTCCTGCATCGGGAACATCATCAGCCGGGCACCGGGAATGTTCGCCAGCTTCGGGCGCAGCCGGGCGATGACCTGTGCCGCCGATGCCGTCCGCTCCTCGAGCGGCTTCAGCGCGACAATGACGTTGGCCGTGCTGGTACCGCGGCCGCCGGTGAACCCGACCACCGTCTGCACGGCCGGATCCGCCTGCACGATGGCCTGCGCTTCGGTGAGCTTGGTGCGCATCGACTGGAACGACGTACTTTCGTCGGCGTTGATGCCGCCCATCATCAGTCCGGTGTCCTGCTGAGGGAACAGGGTTTTCGGAATGATCGTGAAAAGCACGACGGTGACGCCGATGGTCAGAAAGAAGGTAAGTATCACCGCCAGCGGGTGCCTCAGCGCAATGCCGAGCGTTCGCGCATACAGGTCGTGAACCGCCTGAATGCGTCGTTCGATGAAGCGACTGACGCGGCCTGGCCGCTTCGGCTTTGCTTCGTCCTTCAGCAACAGCGCGCACATCATGGGAGTGGTCGACAAGGCCAGCACGAGCGATATACCGATGGCGACGGACAGCACCAGCGCGAACTCACGGAACAGACGTCCCACGATATCGCCCAGCAGCACGATAGGCAGGAATACCGCGATCAGCGATACGCTCATCGACAGCACGGTAAAGCCGACCTCTCTGGCACCGGTCAGGGCCGCCTCGACGCGAGGCATACCCGCCTCGCGGTGACGCGTGATGTTTTCCAGGACGACGATGGCATCGTCGACCACGAAACCCGTGGCGATCGTCAGGGCCATCAGCGACAGATTGTCCAGCGTGAATCCGCAGAGACGCATGATCGCGAACGTACCGAGGATCGACACGGGCACGGCCACGGCGGGAATCAACGTGGCTCGCCACTCGCGCAGGAAGACCAGCACGACCAGGACCACCAGGACCACGGCGACGATAAGCGTTTCTTCGGTATGCGACAGCGAGGCGCGGATGGTGCTGCTGCGATCCGCGGCGATCGTCATATGCGTGCCGGCGGGGAGGGCGGCCTCCAGCTGCGGCAGCACCTTGCGGATGCCGTCCACCGTGTTGACGATATTGCCGCCGGGCTGCTTGAAGATAAACAGCATGATGCCCTGCTTGCCATTGACCATGCCGACGTTGCGCAGGCTTTCCACCGAATCGTCGATCTCGGCGATGTCCTTGAGGTAGACAGGTCGCTGGTTGCGCCAGGCGACGATCAGATCGCGATAGTCGCTGGCCTCGGAGACCTGGTCGTTGGCGTAGAGCTGGTAACGAAGGTTGCCCTCGTTGACCACGCCCTTGGCGCTGTCGGCATTGGCGGCGGACAACGCGGCACGCACGTCTTCCAGACCGATGCCGTACTTGAACACCTTGCCGGGATTGATCTCGACGCGTACGGCGGGCAACGAACCGCCGTTGAGGTCGACATTGCCGACGCCCTGCACCTGAAGCAGACGCTGCTCGAGAATGTTCGACGCCTGATCGTAGAGCTGGCCGGTGGTCAGCTTGTCCGAGGTCATCGACAGAATCATGATCGGCGCATCCGCCGGATTGAACTTCCGGTAGGTCGGGTTGGCCTTGAGACTGGCGGGCAGATCCGCGCGGGCCCCGTTGATCGCCGCCTCCACGTCGCGTGCCGCGCCTTCGATATCGCGGTCCAGACCGAACTGCAGCGTGATGTTCGACGAGCCCAGGCTGCTCTGCGACGTCATCTCCGTCACGTCCGCGATCTGGCCCAGCCGGCGCTCCAACGGTGCCGCCACCGTCGACGCCATGGTGTCCGAACTGGCTCCGGCCATCTGCGCCTGCACGCGGATGGTCGGGAAGTCGACGTTGGGCAGCGGTGCCACCGGCAGCAGACGGAAAGCCAGGACACCGGCCACGGCGATGGCCGCGGTCAGCAGGATGGTCGCGACCGGGCGCCGGATGAAGATCGCGCTGAGGTTCACGATTGGCTTGCCTCGTGACCGGGCAGGCCGGCGCGATGGTGACGGAACCGCTGCGCGGCAAGGTCCAGCACCAGATACACCGCCGGTGTGGTGAACAGCGTCAGCAGCTGGCTGACCAGCAGGCCCCCGATCATCGCCACGCCGAGCGGATGGCGCAGCTCGGAACCGCTGCCATGGCCCAGAGCGAGCGGCACGGCCGAGATGAGCGCGGCCATCGTCGTCATCAGGATCGGGCGCAGGCGCAGCAGGCAGGCTTTGTGGATGGCCTCGCGAGGGCTGAGGCCTTCCTCGCGTTCGGCGGCCAGCGCGAAGTCGATCATCATGATCGCGTTCTTCTTCACGATACCGATCAGCAGGACGATACCGATGATGCCGATGATATCGAGCCCGGACCCACTGATCTCCATGGCTAGCAGCGCTCCGATACCCGCCGACGGCAGCGTCGACAGAATGGTGAGCGGATGGATGAAGCTCTCGTACAACACGCCCAGCACCACGTACATGACCAGGACCGCGGCCAGCACCAGATACAGTTCGTTGGACAGCGACGACTGAAACGCATCGGTCGCGCCCTGGAAGTTCACACCGAAGCTTTCGGGCAGGCCGACGGTCTTACGCGCCTGATTCACGGCGTCGACCGCCGCGCCCAGCGACGCGCCGGGCGCCAGGTTGAACGATACGGTGGTGGCAGGGAACTGTGCGAGGTGGCCGATCTGGTTCGGCTTATGTGTCACCACGACTTTTGCGATCGAGCTCAGCGGGACCTGGCCCGTCGTGGCGGTGGCCGAAGGCAGATAGATGGAATCGAGCGTCTTCAGGCCGCGCCCGAGCGTCGGATCCATTTCGAGGATCACCCGCATCTGACTCGACTGGGTGAACACGGTGCTGACGATGCGCTGGCCGAAGTTGTCGTAGAGGGCGTTGTCGATGGTCGCCAGCGTGATGCCGAAACGCGCGGCGGTGGCGCGGTCGACCACGACCGTGGCCGCGAGGGCGTTGTCCTGCAAGTCGCTCGTCACGTCCGCCAGTTCGGAGGACTTGCGCAGCTCGGCGAGCAGCTTCGGCGTCCAGGTGGACAGTTCATCCAGCGACGGGTTGTCCAGGATGAACTGGTACTGGGTGGCGCTGACCTCGGTATCGACGGTCAGATCCTGTACCGGCTGCATGTAGAGCGTGATGCCGGCGATTTTTGCGGCGTCCTTCTGGATGCGGCGGATGATTTCGTCGATGGAATCGTCGCGCTGATCCTTGGGCAGGACGTTGATCTGGAAACGGCCCGAACTCAGTGTCGTGTTGGTACCGTCCACGCCGATGAACGAGGACAGGCTGACGACGTCGCGATCCTTCAGCAGCACCTCGGCCAGCGCCAGCTGACGCTTGCGCATGTCGTCATAGGAGATCGACTGGGATGCCTGCGTAATGCCCTGGATCACCGAGGTGTCCTGGCTCGGGAAGAAGCCCTTGGGGACCACGATGTAGAGCAGGACCGTCAGCACGATCGAGCCTGCGGCGACGCCGAGCGTGATCCACTTGTGGTCGAGCGCCACGGTGAGAATGCGGTCGTAGCCGCCGATCACGCGATCGAACCATCCCGGCCGCTTTCCGGCGTCGGGCTGTTTCGGCTCCGCCGGATGCTGACGAAGCAGTCGTGCGCACATCATGGGCACGAGCGTCAGCGACACCACGGCGGACAGGACGATCGTCACCGCCAGGGTCACGGCGAACTCATAGAACAGTCGGCCGATGACATCGCTCATGAAGAACAGCGGAATCAGCACCGCCAGCAGCGACACGGTCAGCGAGATGATCGTGAAGCCGATCTCTTCCGAACCCTTCAGCGCGGCATCCAGCGGACGCATGCCTTGTTCGATATAGCGGCTGATGTTCTCGATCACCACGATCGCGTCATCCACGACGAATCCGGTGGCGATGGTCAGCGCCATCAGCGAAAGGTTATCGAGGCTGAAGCCCCACAGGTACATGGCACCGAACGTGCCGACCAGCGACAGCGGCACGGACAGGCTCGGGATGATGGTGGCGCGGACATTGCGCAGGAACAGGAAGATGACCATGACGACGAGCGCCACCGCCAGCACCAGCTCGAACTCCACGTCCTGGACCGACGCGCGAATGGTGGTCGTGCGGTCCGTCAGGACGGCCACATGGACGGACGAGGGCAGTCCGGCGGTCCACCGGGTCAGCGACGACTTGATGTTGTCGACCACCTGGATCACGTTCGCGCCGGACTGACGCTGCACGTTGAGGATGATGGCGGGCGTCGTATTCATCCACGCCCCGAGTTCCGCATTTTCCGAGCCGGCCACGACCGTGGCGACGTCCTTCAGCTTGACCGGGCGGCCGTTCTTGTACGCGATGATCGTCTCGAGGTAGTCAGCCGGATCCTGGATCTGGTCGTTGGCATCGATCGTGTACGCGCGTCTGGGGCCGTCGATGCTGCCTTTGGGCGTGTTGACATTGATGTTGTCCAGCGTGGTGCGCAGATCGTCGATATTGAGACCGTAAGCGGACATGGCGCGGATGTTCGCCTGCACGCGGATCGCCGGCTTGTTGCCGCCACTCAGCGTTACCAGGCCCACGCCGGGAAGCTGGGAGATTTTCTGGGCGATACGCGTATCCGCCAGCGTCTGCACCTGGGTCAGGGGCAGGGTGGGTGAGGTGATCGCCAGCGTCATGATCGGCGCGTCGGCGGGATTCACCTTCGCATACACCGGCGGTGCGGGCAGGTCGCTGGGCAGCAGACTGTTGGCCGCGTTGATCGACGCCTGCACTTCCTGCTCGGCGACGTCCAGGGTCACGGCCATGTCGAACTGCAGCGTGATCACCGACGCACCCGCCGACGAGCGCGACGACATCTGCTTCAGGCCCGACATCGTGCCCAGTTGCTGCTCGAGCGGCGCGGTGACCGCCGAGGTCATGACGTCTGGACTGGCACCGGGATAGAACGTCTGTACCTGGATCGTCGCGTATTCGACGGCCGGCAGGGCCGAGAGCGGCAACGAGCGCCATGCGACGAGGCCGACGATGAGCAGGGCGGCCATCAGCAGCGTGGTCGCCACCGGCCGCAGGATGAAGATGCGCGACGGATTCATGGGGCGGCCGTGGCGGCTGCCTTACCGGAGACCGACGCCTTCTTCTCGTCCGGCACGACGACCCTAGCACCGTCACTGAGGTGATCCGCACCGTCCACGACCACGACGTCGCCCACGTTCAGTCCGGAGGTCACGGCGACGTTGCCGTCGGCGGAAGGACCGGTCGTGATCTTGCGCAGCGATACCGTGCGGTCGCTCTTGAGCACGTAGACATAGGTGCCCGGTGTACCGGTCTGCACGGCCGTCGTCGGCACCGTCACGGCATCGCGCAGAGTGTCGACCAGCAGCGACGCGTTGACGAATTCGTTGGGGAACAGACGCCCGTCGGGATTGGCGAACAAGGCGCGCAGCTTGACCGTGCCGGTGCTCGTATCGACCGCGTTGTCGATCGTATCCAGGGTGCCATCGGCCAGCTTCGTGCTGAACGTACGGTCCCAGACCGATACCGGCCGCGGCTTACCGTCGGCCGCCGGCTTCAGCACCGCGGCCAGCGAATCTTCCGGCAGCGTGAACACGACCGAGATCGGATCCATCTGGGTCACCACCACGACGCCATCGGTGTCCGACGAGGTCACGTAGTTGCCGACGTCCACCTGGCGAAAGCCGGTCCTGCCGTCGATCGGCGAGGTGATGCGCGCATAGGTCAGGTTGAGCTTCTGCGTGTCGACCTGGGCCTGATCCGTCCGCACCGTGCCTTCGTACTCGTGCACCGAAGCGATGGCCGTGTCCACCGTCTGCTTCGATGTCGAGTCCTGTTTCATCAGCTGCTGGTAGCGCCGCAGATCGAGGCGCGCGTTTTCCAGCGTGGCCTGATCCTTCTGCAGCTGGCCCTGATACTGCGCCAGGGCGATCTGGTAAGGACGCGGGTCCACCTGCGCGAGTACGTCGCCCGCCTTCACCGTCTGGCCTTCGCGAAAGGCGATGGAGGTGAGGTAGCCGCTGATCTGCGCCTTCACGGTGGCGGTAGCCAGCGATGTGACCGTGGCGATCGATTCCAGCGTGACCGGGACGTCGGCCCTGGTGGCCGTCGCCACGCCGACCGAGGTCGCCGTCTGCTGTGCACCCGGACCTCCCTGATGGCCGCTACCGCCCGTACCCGACACCACCCGCCACGCGATGAACGCGGCGATCAGGAGTACGACCGCGACGACGGATACCCAAAGGCCGACGCGACGGCGTGACGGGGTGGAGGACGATTGCGGTTCGGTGCGCGGGTGCATGGCGGGCCATCAGGGAGATTCGGATGGTCGACACGGTGACACCGGACCCTTGTCGAGACAATGCATCTTGTTGATATCAAAACACATTTACACAGTGTGTCAGTATTTAAACAAACACCGCATTCGCTGGTTATCCGCCTCGGTGATGCCGCAGAATATCGACGAACCGCAAAAAGGCAGGGCGCGTTGGCCACTCCGCACATTCTCCTGGTCGAGGACGACCCCGGTATTCGCCAGCCGCTGGCGGACTTCCTGCGAGGGAAGGGGTTCGTCGTCTCCGAAGCCGACAGCGCGGAAGCGGCGGAGCCCCTGCTGGCACGCGGCGATGTCGAGGTGATGCTGCTCGACGTGATGCTGCCCGGGGAGGACGGGCTGTCGTTCTGCCGCCGCATGCAGGCCAGGGGTTCGCCGCGGATCATCATGCTTACCGCGCTGGGTGAGTCCACCGACAAAGTGGTCGGGCTCGAGCTGGGCGCGGACGATTACATGACCAAGCCGGTGGATCTGCGTGAACTGGTGGCGCGAATCCGTGCCGTGCTGCGTCGACCCATGACGGCCGATGCTCCCACGGTCGCCGCAAGCGGCGCGGATGGCCTGGTGCTGCGCTTCCAGGGCTTTACCTTTTTTCCGGCAAAACGCTTTCTGCGCAGTGACGCGGGCGTGCGCATTCCCTTGACAGGTACGGAGACGGATCTGTTGCTCGCGCTGTGTCAGCATCCGCGCGAGGTGCTCTCGCGTGACGAGCTCATCGGCCTGACCCGTGGCCAGGGCTTTCCGATCTCCGCGCGCTCGGTGGATCTGCTCATCAGTCGGCTGCGTCGCAAGCTGGCCGGAACCGATCCGCTCGACGATCCCATTCGCACCATGCGGTCGGATGGTTATGCATTTCAGCGCGATGTGACCGCCGGATGATCGGCCGCTTCTTCCGCAGTACCGTCGGCCAGATTCTGATGATCACGGCCAGTTCGTCGACGGTCACCTTCCTGTTTTCCCTCGCGCTGTTTTCGTGGCTTTACCCCAACGCGCCACCGCGTCCACCGTGGCCGTGGTCGGTCGCCTTTCGTATCGAAAGTCTGGTGGACGGTTTGCGTGGCGTCCCGGAGCGCGATCGCGCCGCGTTGCTGGCCGGCGTGCGCTGGCCGCTTACCGAGGCCAGACTGGCGACGGCGGCATCGGTGTGCGACGTGCTATCCAAAGACACGCGTGAGCTCGAAGCGGTGCTCCAGGACGACCTTGCCACGACGAGCGGCAAGGTCACCGTGCGCGAATGCAGCGATGCGCCGCTCGAGACCCGTGTGCAGATCCTTGTCGGCCTGGGCGAGCAGACGCTTGCGGTGCGTACGCATGCCGTCAACGGCACCCGTCGACGGCTGACCTTCCCGTTGGTCGGGGCACTTGTCTTTCTGGGTGTCGCGGTCGTTCTCATGTCCGCATGGGCGGTATGGCTGGTCATACGTCCGCTGCGGCGGCTGTCCGACCAGGTCACGACGTTCGGTGAACAGATGTCGTTCGTGCCACTGGCGGAAGAAGGTCCGCTCGAGATCCGGCGTGCCGCGCACGCGTTCAACCTGATGCAGGAGCGCGTAACGCGCTCGATCCAGGACCGCACCCGCATGTTGGCCGCGATAAGTCACGACATGCGATCGCCGTTGACCCGCATGCGTCTCCAGCTGGACACGGCGGAACCGACACAGATGGTGCAGAAGCTGTCGCGCGAGACCATCCTGATGCAGGACATGGTGACCTCCGCACTCGGCTATCTAGGCAACCGGAGTTCGTCGGAAGCCTTCGAGCCGCTCGATCTTGCGGCACTGTTGCAGACGATTTGCGACGAGTACGCGGATGCCGGTGTCGAGATCCACTACACCGGGCCGGATGCCCTGACGGTCGTGTGCAAACCGAATGCGATCCAGCGGGCGGTCGGCAACCTGCTCGAGAACGCGATCGCGTTCGGCTCGCGCATCGATGTGATCGCCACATCCGCCGGCGACCGGGTGGCGGTGACGATTGGGGACGACGGCCCCGGCATCCCGGCTCATCAGCTGGCCGAAGCGATCGAGCCCTTCGTCCGGCTGGACCCGTCCCGTAACGCGCGACCGGGCAGTCTGGGCCTTGGCCTGTCGATCGTCAGCGACATCGTGCAGGAGCACGGCGGCCGCCTGACGCTGTCGAATCGCGTGGAAGGGGGGCTGCTCGCGCTGATCGAACTGCCCCTCGTCGCATCCGCCCAGTGATCAGTCCAGGCCGATCCAGCGGTGCGTCTCGGCCATGTTGAGGGCGAGCCTGGGGCTACGGCGGGCGACGCGCTCACGCTTCTCGCGGTCGGCGCGGACCGTCGGCCACGCGGCGAGATACGCTTCGAGTACCGCCGGATCGCCTTCGTATTTCGCGATCGTCGCCGGTGTCGCGGAGCGCAGGGCCACCGCGCCGTTGTAGCCGCCGAAACCCTGCGTGGCGCAGATGGCGCCACCGTCCGCGTTGCCGTCGGACGGGTCGGCCTGCAGATGGAAGTGCGCCGCGACATCGGCCAGGTCGGGGTCCAGCCGGCGCAGTGTCGGGACGCCGGGCGCCTTGCGGCCGAGTACGAACTGCAATGCCTGAGACAGCGCCTTCAGGCCGGTCTCGCCCATCGTGTGACCGTCGCCGACGGCCTTCGGCGTGCCCACGAAGAGCTTGGGCAGATCACCCTCGACACCCTGCCGCTGCGCCGCGCCGCGTAAGCCAGCCAGTGCGGTGCCGAGGTCGGTCTTGGAGTTGGTACGCGTGCCCGTCGCGTGCGCCGCGAGGTACTGGAAGTCGTGCACGCCGTAACCATGGCCGGCATGGGCCATGTCGAGCGCCTGTACCAGCGCGTTCTCACCGCCGAAGCCGACACCGGCGAAATGCGCCTTGCCACCGGCTTCCGCACTCTGGCCCCAGCCGACGATGATGGACGTAATATCCAGCTGGTTGGTGAGGGCGAACTCCAGGGTCGTCACCAGCAGGCCCGAGCCCCCGTGGCCGACCACGGTGCCGTCGGCATCGATGTCGAAAGGCGCGAGCGAATCGTGCACGCTGCGTACATTGCCGTCGTCGTGCGCGGCGTTCTTGGCGGCCAGCTTGTCGCCGGTCATCAGCGCACCGCCACCGAACGCTTCGAGGATGCCGAAGCGTGGCTGCAGCGCGGCGTCGGCCGCGGTAAGGAGCACCATCTGCGGCTTCTGAAAACCGGGGTAGTCGAACAGCAGCTGCGGCGCGATGTCCGCCAGCGCGACCAGACTCGACGCGCAGGCGCCCACGGCGGTCATCGGCGCCTGCGGGACGCGCATGAAGCCGACATCGTCGGAGCGCAGCGACTCGCGCAGTTCCGGGTTCTTCAGAACGCGGCTGATGCTGTACGACGGCGACAGCATGGTCGAGACGAGGGCAGGGCCGTGCGAACCCAGCGAGTGCGCCAGCCGGACCGCGAAGGTGTCCTTCGGAAAGCCGCCTTCGGGCAGCGGCGCATCCGGCCGCAGCCATTGGCCCAGCGCTTCGTTACCGCCGAATGCCGTCGCTGACGCCACACGGAAGCCGAACGGGTTGGGGACCAGTTCGGACAGCGGGCGCGGCAGCCCGGCCAGCGCGCCGAGCGCGCCATAGGCGAACAGCTGGGCCTGCAACGACGGGCTGAGCAACGGATCATCCTGGAAAAGACCGTGCATGTCCTTGAGCTTCGACGCGCGGATATCCTCATATCGCAGACCGGCGAGGCGACGCAGTCCGACGGTCTCCAGGTCGTGCGGCAACGGTGCGGCGATGTCGGTTACCACGCGCGGCGCCAGTTCGCGCACGTTGGGCACATGGCGTATGCCGCTGTTGGCGCGGAGACTGTCGCCGTGCAGGCGCTTCAGTTCGTCCAGCGTGACAGGCTCACCTGCGTGTTCGCCCCCGGCCCAGCGCATGCCGTCCGCTGCGCTGGCGGATTCCGGATCGATCTCCACCAGACCCGCGTCGAACGCGGCCAGCGGAAGGAATTCTTCCGACCGGGCGACGAGGGCCTGATAGGTTTCCGTCGAACCGACGGCCGACAAGGTGCAGGCCGTGCCGACGGTGACGAGGACTTGATTCGTTTTCAGGATAGCCATGCCCGGACGGGTACCGATACAGATGAATTCCCCATTATAGATCCGAAGACGCCACCCGTATCGACACATCCCTGTGATAGGGAGCCGCAATGACGGCGGGCTCCCACCACAGCCTGGTTCAGAAGAGACCCGGGTCTTCCGTCCGTGACGTATCCGGCGATCCATCCGGGTGTGTGAACCACAGCACCTGGTTACGCCCCTTCGCGCAATCGCCGCCATCCGTCGCCGCGGTCAGTACGCCTGTCGCGGTCGCGATATCCCTTCCGTAGCAACTGCCAAGGTTGTCCTTGAAGCGGAACACCTGCGTGCTGCGCTGGCCGGTGTGGCTGGTCACCGCACCGTCCGTGAAGACCAGCGTGTCCGCGGTATCGATGCTGTTGTCCACGTCGCTGCGATAGAGAACGAGGCTGCCCAGCTTCTTCGTGAACTGCCTCGAATAGCCCTGCGTGACAGCGCTCGGCGCCGTCGCGACGTTGCCGGCCGCGTCGAACGTGTAACGGAAACTGGCGACCAGTGGATAATCGAAATGCGCCTCGCTGGTGACGGTAACGCCGAACGGACCCTGCCGTGTCTTCGTCGTGCTGTCGACCGTGGACAGCTGATCGATGCGCTGGTCATACCGCGATGGGTCGATGGCGAAGGTCTGGGTGTTGCGGAAGGCCACCGTCTGCGTCACGTCGGTGGTGACCCTGCCGTGAGACGTATCGACATAGCCCGCGGTGCGGAAGCGACGCGACGCCTGGGTGGCCACCGAGCCCCCGACGACTCCGGCGTTGTCGGTCAGCCGGTTGTCGACCGCGGCGACGGCTGCCTGACCCTGCAACGTATTGGCCGTGACGCTGCCCGTGAGAACCTTGCGGCCGCGATCGAGATAGACGAAGAGGTTGCCGGTGACCGCGAAATAGCCATTGGCTCCCGTAACGCCGATCGCCACCGCATGCGCCTTGCCGTCATTGAGCAACGCGGCGAACGGCGTGAGGTCCACGCGATAGGGCAGGAAATTCAGCGTCTGCACGCCCGGCGTGGGCCGCCACATGTACGGATCGATGCCACCGGTGAAGATCCACGGATACACCGGCGCGACGCCTGCCGCGGTTCCGTCGATCGATACCTGCACCTCGCGGTACGAACCGCCGCCGCAGCTCTGAGCCTCCTCAGCCAGCGCATCGGGCACACAGGAGTACCAGAACTCGTCACCACCCTGGCCCTGGGCGAAGACATCCAGGTAGGCGCGCTCGACGTTCGTCGGCAAGGTCAGCGTGCGTGAGAGGACGTCCGCGCCGGTGTTCAGGGTGACCGGACCGCCCGCCGTGCCGTCCGATAGCGGGAATACCGCATCCGGGGCATCGACCTTCGGTGCCAGTACGTTCGCGGGATAGAAGACCAGCCGAGCCGAGCCACTGATCACACCGGTATAGGTTCCGTCGACGACGTTGCCCAGGATGGCCTGACCCGTCTGCGCATTGCCGAGCAGACTCGCGAAGTCGCTGACATCGCGTTCGATGTGCCAGCTCGGCGAGACGGCGGCTGAAGGTTCCTGCGTGGTACCGAAATAGATGTTCGCACCGCCGAGCCACAAGGACGCGGTGCGGTCGAACTGCCTTCCGGCGGTGACGGAGAAATCCGCTTCCAGCACGACCTTCGACCACGACTTGCCGCAGCCCACCGGTGGCGCATACGTATATGGGTGGTTGGAGAAGTCGGTAAAGCTGAAACCCTCGAACAGCTCGACCGTGCACGCCTTGCCCGGCGGCCTCGGTACCGCTGGGTCGGCTACCGCGACGTTAGCGGAACCGACATTGAAACCCGGCGCCGCCGCTGCGAATGCAGCGGGCGCCGTGTTTACCATCATGCAACCGAACAACCCCACCCACAGGCCTTTGCGGCCCGCCCCGACGATGACAGCCATGCGCCCGTTCTCCCGCGACAAACTGCCCCCTGCGCGGGAAACGTAGCATAGGTTTTACCACTGGTTATCGTCGAAGCTCCCGCTGTCGCCCGAATCGCCCTGATCCCACGAGCTGTCGTTGTTGCCCATGTCGATCGGATCGTCGCGCAGGTCGTCATACGCCTGACCGGACGGAGAGGCGTCCTGCTGCGGCGGTGGATTGGCGAAGCCCGCCTCGCGCGAGGTCTCACCCGAGCCGTGGCTACGAAACGCCTCGTGGAGCAGGGCGCCCGCGGCCAGACCACCCAGACCCGCGGCCACCGCGGCACCGGCGCCCGACGAGGGAGCCTGCGGCGGGTAACCGTAGTTCGGCCCATAACCCGGGCCCGGGCCACCGTTCATGGGCGAACCATAAGGCGCGCCGGCGAAAGGCGGCGCAACATCACGGCGGCGGCGAGACCACAGGAAGGCGATGAGCGCGATAACTCCTGCGCCGATCAGAAGTCCAGACCATGGAAAGGACGCCTCCTTCGGAGGTGCCACCGCCGGGGCACCGCCGTAAGCCGCCTGGCGGGCAGCCGGGCGACTGGCCGACGGCGGCGCCATGGCCTGGTTGAGTTTGCTCTGGAACTGCTGGAACCGGGCGGGATCGGTGAAACGGGTCGCCGGATCCAGCGTGGCGGCCTTGTTGGCTTCCGCCCGGGCCTCACCGATGTTGCCTTCGTGCGCCAGGACTTCCGCCAGCACGTAGTGCGCCTTGGCGCTCTGCGGGTGTTCCGAAACGGCCTCACGCAACGCCGTCTCGGCGGCGGGGAAGTCGCCACGGCCGATCATCGCCTGGACGTCCTTCGGCGAATCGCCTGCGCTGGCGGCCGCGGCGACAAACATCAGGCTAAGGGCAAGCAACGTCTTTTTCATGTGTGTGTCCGAAGCGCGGGATGGCGGTTTGAGTCGCCGCACGACGGAAAGTTCGTGCGAGGCGTCCTGTTCCGGATGTGCGGACGCCACGCCTGAAGATCAATCGCGGCGACGTGCGGCGAAGTGTAGCCACGCCCCGAAGCAACTTCTTGCGAACGACATCCCTCCGTTCATGTCGACGATCGCTCCCGGTCCGCCCCGGCCCGACGGACACTCAGTGCATCGCGCCCATGCCGCCCGGCGCTGTGGGCATCGGCATCATGTTGACGTCCAGGTGATACATCACCCAGATCGAACCGACGATCGTCAGAACGACGATGATGGCCGTGAAGAGGGTCGCCATCAGCGTCCATCCGCCCTCGCTCTTCGTGTCCACATGCAGGAAGTAAACGACATGGACGACGATCTGGACCATGGCGAAGGCGAAGATCGTCAGGGCCGTGGCGCTGCCGCTGTGCAGTCCGCCGCTCATCACCAGCCAGAAAGGAATCGCGGTGAGCAGAACGGCAAGGGCGGAGCCGGTGATGAAACGTTGCTTGTTGCCGTGGCTGTGGCCGTGGTCGGCGGGATGGGAGGCGGCGGAAGTGGTCACCGGATGACTCCATACAGATAGACGAAGGTGAAGACGCCGATCCAGACGATGTCGAGGAAGTGCCAGAACATCGAAAGGCAGACGATGCGGCGGCGGTTCTCGACGTGGAGGCCTCGCTGACCGATCTGGATCAGCATGGTCACCAGCCAGATCAGACCGAATGCGACATGGGCGCCGTGGGTCCCGACCAGCGTGAAGAAAATCGAGAGGAAGGCACTGCGCTGGGGTGTGGCGCCCTGGGCGACGAGTTCGGCGAACTCGTGCATCTCGACGCACAGGAAGCCGAGGCCCAGCAAGCCGGTGATGACGAGCCAGAACATCGTCCGCTTCACGCGATCCGACTCCATCGCCATCATCGCGATGCCGAAGGTGATGGACGACGCCAGCAGCAAGCCGGTATTGAGGGCGACCAGCGACAGGTCGAACAGCTGCTTCGGGCCGGGGCCGCCGGCATAGTTGCGGCCGAGCACGCCGAACACCGCGAACAGCGAGGCGAAGATGAGCGCATCGCTCATCAGATAGATCCAGAACCCGATCAGGGTGGCTCCGCCACCGTGTGCGTGATCTTCCGTGGCGACGAACCAGGTGCGGGTGGCTACGGAACCGTCGTGGCGGCTCGGCATGGCTACGTTGCTGCTCATATCAGGCTCCCGTGGCCAGTGAACGCGTGCGCGCGTCTTCCGTCACGGCGATCTCGTGCCCGGGAATGAAGTAGTCGCGGCGATAGTTGAAAGTGTGCAGGATCGAGACCAGCGCGATGCCGACGAAGCTGATCGCGGCAAGCCACCAGATGTACCAGACCATGCCGAAGCCGAGGGTCAGGCTCAATGCGGCCACATAGATGCCGACACCCGTGTTGCGCGGCATATGCACCGGATTGAAGCCTGTGGTCGGGCGGACATAACCGTTTTCCTTCATGTCGTGCCAGGCGTCGAGGTCGTGCACGACCGGCTGGAAGGCGAAGTTATAGGCCGGCGGCGGCGACGAGGTCGACCACTCGAGCGTGCGGGCGTTCCATGGATCGCCGGTAACGTCGGCCAGTGCCTTGCGCTTCACGATACCCATGACGATGCTCATGACGAAGCCGAGGATGCCGATCAGGATGATGACCGCACCGATGGCCGCGACGACGAAGTAGGGGCGCAGCGAGGCATCGTCCAGGTGGTGCACGCGACGCGGCACACCCATCAGGCCGACGATGTAGATCGGCGTCCAGGCCACCCAGTAACCGACCACCCAGCCCCAGAAGGCGACCTTGCCCCAGAACTCGTCCATCCGGAAACCGAAGGCCTTGGGGAACCAGTAGGTCATGCCAGCGAAGAGGCCGAACACCACACCGCCGATGATCGTGTTGTGGAAGTGGGCGACGAGGAACAGCGAGTTGTGCAGCACGAAGTCCGCCGGCGGCACCGCCAGCAGCACGCCGGTCATGCCACCGACCACGAAGGTCAGCATGAACGCGACCACCCACATCATCGGCAGCTCGAAGCGGATCTCGCCGCGATACATGGTGAACAGCCAGTTGAATACCTTGGCGCCGGTCGGGATGGCGATGATCATCGTCGCGATACCGAAGAACGAGTTCACCGACGCGCCGGAGCCCATGGTGAAGAAGTGATGCAGCCAGACAAGGTACGAAAGCAGCGTGATGACCACGGTGGCGTAGACCATCGAGGAGTAGCCGAACAGCCGCTTGCCGGTGAACGTGGAGGTGATCTCGGAGTAGATGCCGAAAGCGGGCAGGATCAGGACGTACACCTCCGGGTGACCCCAGATCCAGACCATGTTCCAGTACATCATCGGGCTGCCGCCCAGCTCGTTCGTGAAGAACTGCGTGCCGGCATAGCGATCCAGGATCAGCAGGAAGAACGCCGCGGTGAGTGCCGGGAAGATCGCGATCGCCAGGATGTTGCTGCACAGCGCGGTCCAGGTGAACACCGGCATCTTCATCAGGGTCATGCCGGGGGCACGCATCTTGATGATGGTCGCCACCATGTTGATCGCGGACAGCGTCGTACCGACACCCGCTATCTCCAGTGACCACAGGTAGTAGTCGACACCGGAGTCGGGGCTGTACTGCAGCTCGGCCAGCGGGGCATACGACAACCAGCCGGTGCGCGCGAACTCGCCCACGAAGAGCGAGATCATCGTCAGCACCGCTCCGGAAGCAGTCAGCCAGAAGCTGAGGTTGTTGAGATACGGAAAAGCCACATCGCGCGCGCCGATCTGCAGAGGCATCACGAAGTTGATGATGCCTACCACCAGCGGGATCGCCACGAAGAAGATCATGATCGTGCCGTGCGCGGTGAAGATCTGGTCGTAGTGACTGGCGGGCAGGTAGCCCTGGTTGGCGCCAAAGGCGACCGCCTGCTGGGCGCGCATCATCAGCGCGTCGGAAAACCCGCGCAACAGCATGATGATGCCGAGGATGACGTACATGATGCCGATCTTCTTGTGATCGACGCTGGTGAGCCACTCACGCCAGAGCCAGCCCCATCGGCCGAGCCAGGTGAGCGCGGCGACGACGACGAGGCCCAGCACCGCGACGCCGATGAAGGTACCGATCAGGATGGGCTCGTGGAGTGGAAGGGAATCGAGCGATAACCGCCCGAGTGGTGCCTTGAGAAAGCCTTGGTCTAGCATGGTCGGCCCGGGGTTCAGGCCCGCGGCCCACACGAGGCGGCCGGGGCGGAGAGGAAGAAGAGGGTGTCGGCGCGAGGGTTCGCTCAGGGGCTGCCGTGTGGCATGGCGTCGTGGGACATGTCGTCATGCATCGACGCATCGCTGGCGGCGGCCCTGGGTGCCTGGTAGCGACCCTGATCGGCGGCGCGGTCCAGCGCCATGACATCGGCGATGCAGGGCGTGCCCGGCTTGACGCAGCGGTTGACCGCCCGGTTGAAGATGTCGGCCTCGACGGCGGCGAAGTGCATCACCGGCACCTTTTCGCTGGGCTCGTCGAGCGTTAGGTAACGTTCGGTCGACAGAGACTCGCCGGAGGACCTGACCTTGCTCACCCAGGCGTCGAAGCCCGCCTGATCCACCCCGTGCAGCATGAAACGCATGTCCGAGTAGCCTGCGCCGGTGTAATTGCCGGAGTAGCCCCAGGTGTCGCCCGGTTCATTGAGCACCGCGTGCAGCATCGACTTCATGCCCGGCATGGCGTAGATCATGCCGGCCATCGTGGGCGCGTAGAACGTGTTCATCTGGCTGGTCGCGGTGATCGAGAAGCGCACCGGCACATCCACGGGCAGCTCGAGTTCGTTCACCGTGGCGATGCCCTGCTCGGGGTAGATGAACAGCCACTTCCAGTCCATGGCCACGACCTGGATATCCAGCGGCTTCATGTCTTTGGGAAGCGGCTTGGTCGCCGAGATCCGGTCCAGCGGACGGAAGGGATCGAGCAGGTGCGTGCTCGTCCAGGTGATGACGCCAAGGCAGGCGATGATGAGGAGAGGGATGGTCCAGACGACCAGTTCGATCCGGGTGGAGTGCGTGAAATGGGGGTCGTATGCCTTGGGATTGCGACCTTTGCGGTAGCGCAGCGCGAAGATGACCGTGAGTGCCATGACCGGCAGGATCACCAGAAGCATCATGCCCGTGGCGACAAGGATGAGGTTGCGTTCCTGTATGGCTATGTCGCCGGTGGGATCCATCACCACCATTTTGCAGCCGCTCAGAAGGATGAGCGGCACCGCGACTAGTGCACTACGGGCCCAGTGGGCTAAGGGGGTTCTCGGGGTCATGGCGGAACGATAGGGCGGCAATTGCCGATCGATCCTGACCTGGGTCAATTTTGGCTGCGATGCCCGGTTGCGTGTCGACAGCGACCGCGTTGTCTACGGACAGCGAGCACGACGCCGTGCTGCGTCGCTGGCCCGATGGCCATTTCGATACCGTTGGCCGGGACCCGAGGCTGGTCTGGGCGGACGGCATTTTCGCAACGGAACATTCGGTCTACGTCAAGCATCGTTCGTCAGGGCTAGTTCGGTGTAAGCACCGTGCAGCACCACGACGATCGACCGATGTGTCGCGTCAGTGCCATATGCGGTGTATTCCGCGATCAGATCGCTGAGACCACGCAGGCCGGGGTTCAGACCGAGCGTCGCGTCTTGCGGCGTATTCATGTCGAACACGAGCTTATAGACCGTCCCTGGAACCGGGCGGCCGGGGGCATCGTGAGCTTCGCGGATAGCGCCATCGATCACAGGTGTCGCCGCCATTGTCGAAGTCACGATCAGGGTCAGCACAGCAAGCAAAGCACGCATCGTCAGAGTGAGACGTTGCCGACGCCCGACACCTTCGTAAGTAAGTTCCTGAGACATCCGATGTTCCCGCAGAGATTCGTGGCCGCATTATGCGCCGCCACGAAGCGACGAAACGTCCGAAAGCGACTGATCCGCCAGTCGTGAAAGCAGGCCCGCGAATCCATGTCCGGCACGCACCGCCAGTCATCGCTACGCGTCAGTGGCGCGGCGGCTCGCTGGACGCCTTCAACGCTGCCACCGTGTCCTCAACCTGACGGCTTGTCGCGCACGGGGTCGGACGAGCTTCGGGTTTGTTCGACTTCGGCCATCCATTGGCTGATCAAGTCCCGCCGCCCACGTCGAACAGAGCACGTATCGAAAGCCGACGGATGTCACGCGCTGGACCAGCCCGCCACCGATGACGACGCTGAGCACGGTCAGCATGATCCTGCGAGTCGCCGCGCCGGTATCATGGCTCAGGAGCGCGAACCAGGTGATCGCAGTGGACCAGCAGAGCATGACGACGAAGACGCCAATGAACCAGGCAAGCGGCATCTCGCGACGCGGGCGGGACGGCGACTCGCTCGCGGGCTTCGGCGTCTGTACCCATGCGGGTGGCGAATACACCGGCGTCGCGTGTGCGCCTCCCTTAGTGAGTGAAGCTGGGTCGACCCCGCGCTCGACCAGTTCGTCATACAGGGCACGCTCAGCCCAGTCGACGCGCTGGTCGCGGACCCATGCGCGCGCGAGTTCCGCTGTGTCCAGTCGGGACAGCCGCTCCCGGGCCCCGAGATATGCCTTTCCGTCGTCCATGAGGTGTGCTCCCCCGAGTCACGTCATCGGCCCCTGTGCCGTGGGGCGATTATGCCTCGCGGAAACCCGGGAGCGAAACTCGTGACAGACACACTCTTGAGCCTCTCTGCTCTCGGCCCGCGCATCTGCATCCTCGGCCCGTCGAACAGCGGTAAGTCGACGCTGGCTGACGCGATCGGGCGTAAGGCCGGCCTGCAGGTGGTGCATCTCGATCAGCTTCACCACATGCCGGGCACACACTGGATGCCAAGGCCGACAGAGGAGTTTCATGCGCTGCATGACGGGGCAATCATGCAGGATCACTGGGTGATCGAGGGTAACTACTCCTCGTGCATGCCGTCGCGCTTTGCCCGTGCCTCCGGGGTGATTCTTCTCGATGTGTCGACGGTCAGGAGTCTCGGGCGTTACCTCCGTCGTACGTGGTTCGAACGGGGTCGTATCGGTGGCCTGGAGAATGCGGGCGAACGGGTCACCTGGGAGATGATTCGGTATATCGCGTTTTCGAGTTCCGGAAAGCGGAGAAACTATGCCGCTCTTGTTGAGAGACTGATGCTCCCATGTGTCTTCGCCTCGTCGAGTGCTGCCATCCATAGGCTCTACACTGCATGGTCTTTGGAACGCCGCTAGTGTCGTGCGTCCACGTCCAAAGGAAGCCTGTACATGCCGCCCGCATTCACCGTCTCCGTTCCGCGCCTGCAAACCGACCGCCTGATGCTCCGGGAATATCGCCCCGGTGATTTCGACGCGTTCGCGGCCCACCTTGCCGACCCCGAAAGCATGAGCCACCTGACCGTGCGGGACCGTGCGTCGTCGTGGCGGATATTCGGCTCGCATGCAGGCCTGTGGCTGCTGGCAGGAGCCGGCTGGTGGGCTATCGAGTCACGAGAGACCGGCGAACTGGTCGGAAACGTCGGCGCCTTCTTCCGCGACGGATCGAAGGTCATGGAGGTTGGTTGGAACACGTACCGTGAGGCATGGGGCAAGGGCTTCGCTAGCGAAGCCGCCGCGTGTGCACTGGCTTATGCGTTCGACGTTCGTCGTGAGCCCAAAGTACACGCCATTATTTCGCCGTCCAACGTCTCTTCCATCAAGGTCGCCCAACGTATCGGTCTAGTCGATGAGGGAGAGGTCGCGTTCGAGGGCAAGCTGGAAAGGAGCTACGCGCGCTACCGCGAGTCGGCATGACGCGCAGGGCGGAGCAGGGGTTCTTCACGGCAGAAATCCCACATCCGGCCTGGAAACCGTCAAAATAGGCGGCCCGTCGCCTGCGATGCCATCTTCCGGCACGCCCCTCTGCGCGGATTTATTCGTTACGGAACAAGATCTTGACCACTATGACACCCCCGGCCGGTGAGGCCGACAGCGCGCTGCTGGAGCGTTTGCGCGCCGCCGCGCAACTGCTTGAGTCGATTGCCGCCGACCGTCTGCTGCTGGAAGGACTCCCCGCCGACGATCGTCAGCGCCTGTTGCAGGCTGTGGCGCAGGTCTATCATCCCGACCCCGCCGAGCGCCGGGTCCGGCTGAAGGCGGCCCAGAAAGCCCGGCACGCGTCGAAGATCCAGGCCGAGGATGCGGTGCTCAACAATACGGGCATCCGCGCGCTGCGCCGGAAGCCGGTGTTCACGACGCCGAACGTCTTCGCGCCCGAGGGCTTCGAGGCCAATGACATCCCACCCGATGTCGATGCCGCGCAGCCGCGCGAGTCGATCGAGCCGAAACATTGCTACGTCTGCAAGAAGAAGTACTCGTCGATCCATTTCTTCTACGATCAGCTTTGCCCGGATTGCGCCGCCTTCAATTACACCAAGCGCACCGAGCTGGTCGACCTGCGCGGTCGCGTCGCGTTGCTGACCGGTGGCCGTGTGAAAATCGGCTATCAGGCGGGCCTCAAGCTGCTGCGCGCCGGTGCGGAGCTGATCGTGACTACGCGTTTCCCACGCGATTCGGCGGCTCGCTATGCCGAAGAGCCGGACTTTGCCGAGTGGGGTCATCGCCTGCAGGTATATGGCCTCGACCTGCGCCACACGCCCAGCGTGGAAGCTTTCTGCCAGGAACTCGTCGCGACGCGCCCACGGCTCGACTTCATCATCAATAACGCGTGCCAGACCGTGCGTCGCCCGCCGGACTTCTATGCGCACATGATGGACGGCGAGCGCGCCGCCCTGCACGACACGCCCGAGCACGTACGCAAGCTGGTCGGTCATTACGAAGGCCTGCGCGGCACCCACATCCTGCCTGAGGCCGGTGTGGCGGCGAATGCGCTGGCGGATCGGAACGGCGGCCTCTCCGGGCTGACCCGCGCCGCCGAGCTATCCCAGCTTCCGCTGCTGCCCGAAGAGCTGCTGGCCCAGAGCCATCTGTTCCCGGAAGGCAGACTCGACCAGGACCTCCAGCAGATCGATCTGCGTGAGCGCAATTCGTGGCGGTTGCTGATGGCGGAAGTGTCGTCGGTGGAGTTGCTGGAGGTGCAGCTGGTCAACGCCATCGCGCCCTTCATCATCAACGCTCGCCTCAAGCCGCTGATGATGCGCACGCCGGAACGCGATAAGCACATCGTCAACGTGTCGGCGATGGAGGGGCAGTTCTACCGGAACTTCAAGACCACCCGCCATCCGCATACGAATATGGCGAAGGCCGCGCTCAACATGATGACGCGCACCTCGGCGACCGATTACCACAACGACGGTATTCACATGAATAGCGTGGATACCGGCTGGGTGACGGATGAGGATCCGGCGGGTCTCGCGGCGAAGAAGGTACTGGAAGAGCGGTTCCATCCGCCGCTGGATATCGTCGATGGTGCCGCGCGGATCGTCGATCCGATCATCAGCGGGATCAACACGGGCGAGCATGTGTGGGGGCAGTTCCTGAAGGACTACCGCCCGACCGACTGGTGACCTGCGGCCAGCCGGGTTCAATTCAGCTCAAAAACGAATCGTAATTCATTGATAATAAGCACGATTCAACCCTGCGATTCAGACTCCAGAAGCTTGCTACGTCTGGGGTTATCGTCTAGACTTAACATGTGCAAGGTCCTGTACAAGTCTTTGTTGGGGCCGAGGACACATAGAAAGGTTTAGAAGGACAGGAGAACCCAATGCGCGTGGTCAGTTTTTCGGATGCCCGTAACAACCTCAAGGACGTATTGGACACCGTAGCAAGCGACTGCTCTATTACGGTCATTCATCGTCGTGACCATGAGGACGCCGTAGTCATGTCTCTCGCTGACTACAACTCGATGGCAGACACCATTCACTTGCTTAGTAACAAAGCAAACCGCGATCACCTTGCCAAATCAATCGCCCAGTTCAAGGCGGGCAGGTCGAAAAAACGAGAGCTGATTGAAGAGGATCACCAGGAGACCGCCTGATGGCGCGAAGTGTCAAGTTCACGGATGAAGCCTGGAAGGATTACCAGGACTGGGCTGAAGACAAGAAGACTCTGAAAAAGATTAATTCGCTTATCAAGGATGCGCAGAGAACGCCCAATGAAGGACTGGGTAACCCACATGAGTTGAGCGGCGACCTTGCAGGCTTCTGGTCCAGGTCAATCAACAAGAAGGATCGTCTCGTATACGCCTTCGACGACCTTTGCATCGATGTCGTCAGCTGTAAGTTCCATTACGGCGACCACTGACTCGGCGAATCAGATCGCGTCGTCTAACGACGGCGTCTCCACGGTGCCCTTAACCGGCAAGGGCACCAGTGCCCACGGCAACATTGCCTGCGTCAGCGGACCGATGCACAGCGCGAACAGCACGGTCCCGATTCCGAACAGGCCGACGCCGCCCAGCAGCAGGCCGGCGAACAGTACGGTGACCTCGAGTCCGGTACGGACCAGTCGAAGCGACAGCCCGGTCACACGATGCAGACCCGTCATCAGGCCATCGCGCGGGCCACGCCCCAGCTGGGCGCCGATGTACAACGCGGAACCCAGCCCGCACAGGAAAATTCCGCCGACCGTGAGGGCGAAGCGCGCCCACAATGCGTCTGGCGACCTGAGCAGATCCAGCGCGATGCCCGCCACCGTTCCAATCGTCACCGAATTGGCGAGCGTGCCCAGGCCAGGTATTTCGCGTAGCGGGATCCAGAACAGCAACACGACGAATGACACACCCACGACGACCCAGCCGAAGCTCACCGGAAGATGCTGGATAATGCCGATGTGGAGTGCATCCCACGGGGCCTGGCCGAGGTTGCCGCGAATCATCATGGCCGTCGACAGGCCGTACAGCGACAGCCCGACCATCAGCTGCACGAGGCGTCGAACGAGTTTCCCGGCGCGTAGCTGTTCCACGGGGCCTTGCTGGTTGAGCGGGGCGATGGTCTTCATGCGTTCATCGTGCCCGTGATTGGCATCGCTGGAAATAGCCGCTTCCGCGCACCGGCGATGCGGCCGTCGCAGACAATGGGTTATGATCGCGACCTTGACGACCGGAGGATCGCGTGTCGCCGTTCAACTTATTCCAAAGGGTTTCGCGGGCACCGACCAACCCCCGCGCGGAGCAGGCGCCACGGGCGTTCGACGTGGCCGAGTTGTACGAGGGACCGGTGCAACTCACGACGGATACTGCGGAGTCGGCGGTCCGCCTCGATGAAAAGCTGCGCCAGGCATATTTCTGGATCGTCAACAACGCGATCATCAGCCCGCACTACGATATCGAATACCACGACGGCCCCTCGGCATCGTTTCCGGTGGGCGACACCCGGCGCCCCTTGGTCCTTCCATCGGCTCAGAGCTATTCGAGCTATGTACTGCTGCCGCTGCTGACGTTCGCCACCCGGCGAAAATGCCTCTTCATCGGAGGGCCGGGACGCGGAAAGACCGCCAGCGCCATCCTCATGGGCGTTCTGGCGGGCTACCCGGTGCGCGAGGTCCGCCGGGCCATGCAGCACGGGCATCCGCAGATGACCATCGCCGACCTGCTGGGCAATCCGCTGCCGGCCGACCTGGTTGCCGCGCAGGACATGGGCGACATCCGCATCGCATGGCGAAAGTGGCTCTCGATGCGCGTGAAGATCATCGATGAGTACAACCGCATTCCCACCCGCACCCAGAGTGCCCTGCTCACGGTCATGGGGGACAACTACGCGGAGGTGCTCAACCACGTCTACGAGTGCCCGGACTCGGCCTGGTACCTCACGGCCAATGACGATCGCGGCGGCGGTACGTACCAGGTCATCGAGGCGCTGCGCGATCGTATCGACGTGGTCGTCCAGGCACTGGCGTTCAATCCGCGCTTTCTCGACGAGATGCTCTTGCGCATCGAGGAGAACATCCACCCCGAGGAAGTGATGCCGCGCGACATCATCTTCACCGAGGCGGAAGCGGACCGCATGGTGGAAGAGATTCGCGGGATCGACGTTCCGCACGACGTGCGTCGGCGCATCGAATTCTTCTGCAGCCAGTTCGAGCTGATGGAAGGCGCGGGCGCGCAGTTCGAGTACCTGACCAAGGACACGGTTCGCCTGGCCGGCATCGACTGGGCCCAGGTGGTGGCCGCGGACAGTGGACGCGACCGGCTGAAGGATCTCGGCTGCCAGACGCTCAACGGTCTGTCCGTGCGGAACCTCATGACGATCCTGGTGTTCGCCAAGGCACTGGCCTATTTCAGGGGGCAGACGGTTGTGGCCCTGGACGACGTGCGACAGGTGCTGCCGTTCGTGCTCAACGACAAACTGCAGCCCGATCCGGATGCGCCATTCTTCGCGCTGCCCGAGAACGCGGCCTACCGGACCGACCGTGTGAGCTGGCTGCGCTGGCTGCTGGACGCCTCCAACGCCGAGTACGATCGCCTCGATCTCGATCGCAACGATCCGGTGGGGGATCTGTCCGCGGAGTTTGCCAGGGGACTCGACGGCCTGAGCGAGCGCGATACGCGCTCACGCATCGTGCGTATCGAACGGCTCGTGGAAGAGCGCGTCAAGGGGCGCAAACTCTACGGCCACCTCTATGACGACTTGTTGAAGCTGAAGTACCTGCATCAGCGATACACCAATTACCTGCACTGGCAGCAGGCGCGCTAAGGTGGTCTCGGCTCTTCTGGCCAACGTGCTGGCCGCGCGCCGCCCGTTGCTCAATCAACGGGTCGCCGAGGCCCGGCACCGGACGCCGGGGATGGACCTTCCGGCCTTCCGCGCGTTCGTTTCGGACACGCTCGATCCCATGTGCGTCGACCTGGGCAGCGTCGATGAGCAGGCGACGGTAGCGATCATCGAGGCTGCCTTCGGCATCGGCCTGGATCTGGTGGCACAGGGTCTGGCCGGACCCGGCGCAAGGCAGCCGTGGATCGACCGCGCCTGGCGGGAGCTCGCCTTGCCGATGCGACACCTGCTGACGACGGCACCGGCGGACACACTCGGTACGGTGAGCAATGCGGTGGTGCGACTCGGCGGCGTGCCGGGTATCGACGTCGGCCGATGGATTTCGGACCTGGCCACGCTCGCGCCGCGCTGCGCGACGCTGGAGGCACTGCGCACGGTCGGTGCCCTTTGCGCCTGGCGAGCCGGCATGGCACACCTGCGGGTTGCGGCGCTGGATCAGGCCGGCCGCATCGATCCGTCGCTCGCGGCGGCAGCCGTGGGCGCGCCCGATCAGGCCTGGACCGACCTCGAACCGCGTTTGCGCGCCGATCGATGGTGGCACCCGGAACACGGCGTGGCCTCTCAGGGACGAACGGTGGGCGGGTTTACGGGTTTTGGCGGACCGTTCGCCGAGCCGCCGGTCGCACGCGCCACCGCTGACGGCTTCGTCGTGCAAAGTGATGAGCGCTGGTTTCTCGTGGTATGCGACGCCTTCGGTGCTGTGGTCCTTCCGGCGACCGCGGCGGAATTCACACAGGCGGACGTTGGGTCCGTGAAAACGCTTCCGATCACGCCACGCGGGGTCAACGTCACGGGGCGCGACGTAGCGGTGCGGATACCTGGCGACAGCGCCTCGGCGGCGCTGGGCCGGCACAGCGCCGCCTTGTTCTCGCCGTTGACGCATTATCTCCACGTGCTGCCGGTGTCCGCGTGAGCGCCCCCTTGCCGGCCGACGATCCGCTGGCCGTCTGGCGAGCGGCGTGGCCCCGGGCGCTGGCTGTCTGGAGTCGCTTCACCCGGCTGCAGGACCCACGTCTCTGTGGCACGCGTGCCGAGGCGTCGAAGGAAGGCCTGCAAGGCAGCTTCGCCATGATCCGGCTGGTCGATCAGCGCGTGGTGATCGATCTGGAAGAAGTCTCCCGGCTGAGCCTTCACGACTACGCTCTCGAAATTCTCGCCCATGAAATTGGGCACCATGTGTTGTCTCCGGCCACGGCGACCGACCACGCGCGCCTCCTGGCCCGCATCCGGCGCGCACTGCCGACGCTCGAAGCGCAGGCGCCGATGGTGGCCAATCTCTATGCCGACCTGCTCATCAACGACCGCTTGCAGCGGCAGGAAGGGCTGCGCATGGCGGATATCTACCGACGCCTCGCGGCGAGCGACACGGGAGGAGGGCGGTCGTCCGTATGGATGCTGTACATGGGCATCTATGAACAGCTCTGGCAGCTGAGCGCGGGCTCGCTCGGCGGTCGGGTCGACGACGATGCCATGAAAGGCGACGCGTGGCTCGGCGCGCGCGTGGTACGTAACTACGCCGGTGACTGGCTCGACGGGTCCACGCGATTCGCCGCCCTGCTGCTGCCGTACCTCGTCGAATCCACGAGCGATACACGGATCGAAGCACTGATGGACACACGGCATGCCGGCCTCGGCAGCCACCCGTCCGGCCTGGATCGCCTGGACAGCGACGAACTCGCGCCCGTCATGCATCCGGCACTGGATCCGCGCGTGACGGGAGACGCGCCTCCGGCACTGGGGCCTCCGCACGAAGGCCAGGCCGCTACGGTGTCGACCGCGGCCGAACATGCCGGTGACGGTGCGCAAGCACGCGAGCCGTTCGAGTATGGTGAGATATTGCGTGCGGCGGGCCTCCAGCTCACCGACCACGACATCGCGGTGCGATATTACCGGGAACGTGCGTTGCCTCACCTGATCTGCTTCCCGGTGCGGCCACAGCCCGAGTCGATGGAGCCGCAGCCCGAGGGTCTCGAGCCCTGGGATCTCGGCGATCCGTTCGACACGATCGACTGGATGCAGACCGTGATGCAATCGCCCCGGGTCATTCCGGGACTCACCACGGTACAGCGGACCTACGGACTCGCACCAGGACGCGAACAGGGCAGTGAGCCTGTCGACCTGGACCTGTACGTCGACAGTTCCGGTTCCATGCCCAATCCTCAGACGCATACCTCATACCTTGCGCTCGCCGGTGCCGTCATCGCGCTATCCGCGCTGCGAGCGGGGTCGCGCGTGCAGGTTACCCTGTGGAGCGGCACGCAACAGGAGATGCATACCGAGGGATTCGTCCGCTCGGAGGACGCGATCCTTCGCGTGCTCACCGGTTTTTTCGGCGGCGCCACCGCCTTTCCGATCCACCGGCTTCGTGGCACCTACGAAACGCGTACCCCACGCGATCGCGCCGTGCACATACTTCATTTGTCCGACGATGGCATCACCACGATGTTCGCCAACGACGAGCGGGGCAACAGCGGTTGGCACATCGCGGCCCACGCGCTCAGCGCAGCCCGCGCTGGGGGAACCATGGCACTGAATCTCTACAGTCCGCTACCCGACCATGTCGCCGACAAGGCCGCCACGGGCTGGACGGCCGACCTGCTGCGGGCGCGATCGGAAGGCTGGAGGATTCACGTGGTACGCGACATGGCGCAGTTGCTGACCTTCGCGCGCGACTTCAGCCAGCGCCACTACGGACGGATGGGCGCATGATCGTGCTCTGGCGGGTGACCACCCTTTGCAACCTTGCCTGCGGCTTCTGCGCCTACGACAGGCGCGTTTCCGTCCCCCGGATCCACGTCGATGCCGCCGAGGTGGAACGTCTGGCTTCGCTTCTTGGCCAGTGGGGAGCGATCAGCGGGGAGGATGTCTTGCTGAGCTGGCTCGGCGGTGAGCCCTTACTCTGGCCGGGTGTCCTGGATCTATCGCGACGCCTGCGCGAAGCACACGGCATTCGTGTGAGCGTCACCACCAACGGTACGACACTGGGGCGCGAGGACGCTGCGCGGGCGCTGGCGGCGGCATTCGACGAAATCACGGTCAGCGTGGACGCCCTCGAGGGTGATCACGAACGCTTACGTGGATGGCCCGGCGGCTGGCTGAAGCTGGCGGACGGTATTCGCCGCTTGCGGGACGCGAACGGCTCACCGCGGCTCCGCGCGAACGTCGTGTTGATGCGTGACAACCTGGCTTCGTTCCCGACGCTCTGTGAGCGACTGGCGGACTGGGGTATCGATGAAATCACCTTCAATCAGCTTGGCGGACGCGACCGGCCGGACTTCTTTCCTCAGCATTCGCTCGGCGTCGACGATGTCACGACCCTGCGGCATCGGCTGCCGGAGCTGGTTCAGCGCATGAGCGAGCGTGGTGTGCGGCTGTGCGCGAGCGACGCTTACCTCGATCGCTTCGCGGCGACGGCGTCGGGGCGCGCGGTGCCGGTGACGGATTGCGAGTCACTTCGCCCCACGTTGTTCATCGACGAGCACGGCCGCATCGCTCCCTGCAGTTTCACGCTCGACACGTACGGTATTCCCACACGCGATGTGCTCACCGTGGACGACGTGAGCCACCTCCGCGAGCGCCTCGCCGCGGGACGGCGGGCTCGCGCCGCCTCGGTCTGCGCGGATTGTCCGTCCACCCAGGTGTTCGCCAAGTTCGGTACATGAGTATGAGCAACGGTCTCCCCCTCGAATGGCTTCTGCGGCGCCTGATCGACGTGCCGTCTGACTTTCTCGATCCGCCGCGGCGAGGCAGGGAAGGGCGCGTGCATGTGGCTGCCGTCGTCAATGACATGCTGACGCGCCACGGTGAGACGACGCCACCCGCCTTGCTTGCGACCCTCTCGGGGGATCTGGTGGGGGTGAGTGCGGCGCAGCTCACGCTTTCCGCGGTACTGGCCTGGCTTCTGGCCGACGAGCGCTGGCTGGCGGCCGGCGCCGTGCCTTCTGCCATGCCGGCCCTGTTCACCGACGCCATTCCCGCGTTGGCGGCCGAGGCGGACGCGGCGCGCTACGTCTTCGAGGCCGACCGTCGCGAAGAGCTTGTGCGCACCGTATTGGCACGGCTGGCATTGCTGCCCGAGGGCGAGACGGCCCATCAGGCGGCGGACCGGCTCGCCAGCGTCAGTGGCGTCGAACGCCGCCGCCTGCTGGAGGCAAGCCGTGCCGCCGAAGAGCGGGCACGAGCCATCCGTGAGGCACTGGCCGCGAAAGCGGCCGCCGAATCCGCGGACAAGTGGACACGCGAGTGAGTCGTGAGCCCACCGATGCGGACCGGTATCCGACATTGTCCGACGCGGGGCGCGCCGTGCTGATGTATATGACCGAGCATCCGCATGCACCGGTGTTCCGCAACCGGAGTGGCAATCGCCTCTTGCACGAAGAAGTCGAGGGGCTGCGCGACTATGAGCGCAATGAAGGTCAGGCGCCGTTCGCGTGGTCGCCGGGTGTGACGCCACCCTGGCTGGGCGCTTTCGTCGCCCATGTCCACGCCGAGGTACCGTATTACCGCAGCCGGGGCCTGCCGCCTTCGTTCGACCGCATCGCCACCGTGGACCGCGGCGATCTCGCTGCCGACGTCGCCCGTTTCGTGCCCGATTCCGTTTCGCTGGACCGACTCATCAACTTTCGAACGACGGGGACGACGGGACACCCCCTGGTCCTGCCATCGCATCCGGTGGTGGCCGGGCGCTACCTGGCCTATCACAAGCGAGCGCTGCGACGGGCCGGAATCACCCTGCGGCAAGGTCGCGGCGACGTCGGGGTGATGCTGCTCGGCATGCAACGCACGTGCTTCACCTATGTGTCCGTCACACCGTCGATGGACGAGTCCGGGCTGGCCAAGATCAATCTTCACCCGGATGACTGGCGTGACGCGGGCGATCGTGCGCGGTACATCGACGCCATGCGGCCCGAAGTCATCGCCGGCGATCCCATTTCTTTCGCCGAGCTGCTTCGACTGCCTGTGCGGCACCGGCCGACAGCGTTGCTGTCGGTCTCGATGGCCTTGTCGCCGTCGCTGGCTGCCGCACTTCAGGAGCGTTTTGCGTGCCCCGTGCTGGATATCTACTCGATGAACGAGGCCGGGCCACTCGCGGTCTACGACGAGGCGCTTGGCGGGCATCTTCTTCTGCAGCCCGGGATGTTCGTCGAGGTCGTCGACGCGTCCGGTCGACCTGTGGCGCCCGGTGAGACCGGTGAAATCACGCTTACCGGCGGCTTCAATTTCTGCCTCCCGCTCCTGCGTTACCGCACCGGCGATCACGGCGCACTCGTGGCGAGCGACGAGGGTCCGGTGATCGCCCGGCTGCACGGACGTCAGCCCGTGCGTTACCAGACCGCCAGCGGGTCATGGGTGAACAACATCGACCTGACCCATGCGCTGCTGGCGTATCCGCTGTCGCGTTATACGGTGCATCAGTACGCCGATCGACGCGTTCTGCTGCGACTGGCACCCGGTGACGTCGTGCATGCAGATGAAGCTTCCGCGAGCCTCGCCAGCGCATTGCACGGTGCCGAGGTGACGGTCGTCCCGCTCGCCGGCGACGACAAAGTGCTGCAATACACCACCGATGTGCCGGAAGGACTGACGCGATGACGTTACTGGAAGGGGCGGCCAACACACTGGCTACCTTGTCGATTCTTCTTGCCGGCAGGAACAGCGTACATACGTGGTGGACCGGCATGGCGGGCTGTTCGTTGTTCGCCGTGTTGTTCTGGCAGACGAGGCTTTACGCCGACGTCCTGCTGCAGGTGTTTTTCGTCGTCGCCAGCATCGTGGGGTGGTGGCACTGGAGCCGGCGGGGTGCCGAGGGTGACGGTAACGTGCATCGGACCGGAGCGATCGCTCTGGCGTGGATGACGCTTGCGGCGGCGATCGCTACGGTGGGTTACGGCACGTTGCTGCATCGGTTCACCGACGCATACGCGCCGTTTGCCGACTCCTTCGTGCTGGCTGCGTCGGTGCTCGCCCAGCTGCTGCTCATGCGCCGGCGTATCGAGACCTGGCCGGTCTGGCTACTGGTGAACACCGTCGCGGTGCCGCTTTACGCCTCGCGTGGTCTGACCGTCACCGCGGTGCTTTACGCCGCGTACTGGGTCAATGCCCTGGTCGCGTGGCGACACTGGGTGCGCCTTTCCCGGACGGAGGCCTCGCCCGCGTGACCCGGTATGCGCGGGGACTGATCGTGGGCAAGTTCTGCCCACTGCATCGCGGCCATCAATATCTGATCGAGCGGGCGCGCTCCCTGTGCGAGCAGCTGGTGATTCTGAGCTACACCCGGCCCGAATTTCCAGGCTGCGAGCCCGCCCGGCGTGAGCGCTGGCTGGCCGACCTGTACCCGGATGCGATCCGCTGTGTGCTGGACGACGTCCGGCTTGCGGTAGCGTGCCGCCAGCGCGGGCTACCTGCGGTCTCGCTTCCCGACAACGATGCGGCGGATGCCGTGCAGCGCCGGTTCGTTGCCTGGGTCCTGCGGCACCTGATGGACACGGTGGTCGATGCCGTTTTCACCAGCGAGGACTATGGCGATGGGTTCGCCTCGGCGCTTTCGGCGGAGCAGCGTACGCACGGCGGACCTGCCGTCGCTCATGTCATGGTCGACCCGCAGCGCGTGGCTGTGCCCGTGTCCGGTACGATGATCCGTGACGATGTGCATGCGGCACGCCACTATCTGTCCCCCGTGGTCTACAGGGACTTCGTGCGTCGCGTGGCGATCATCGGCGGCGAGTCCACCGGAAAGTCGACGCTCGCGGCACAGCTGGCGGCAGCCATGGGCACCGTCCACGCCGCGGAATACGGGCGAGAGTTATGGGAAGCGAAGCAGGGTGCGCTGGTGCACGACGACATGCTGCACATCGCGCGCACCCAGATCGCCCGTGAGGAAACGCTGGTGGCCCAGGCAAACCGCTATCTGATCTGCGATACGACGCCGCTGACGACGGCGCTATACGCGGAGGTCATGTTCGACGCGGTAGCTGACGAACTCGACGCGTTGTCGCGACGCGCGTATGACCTCGTCTTCCTTTGCTCGCCGGATGTGCCGTTCGTACAGGACGGCACGCGGCGGGATGAAGCTTTCCGACAATGGCAGCACGAGTGGTACGTGCGCGAACTCGAGGCTCGTAACATGGCTTACCGGCTTCTGACCGGATCGTGGGAAGCGCGCCTGTCCATGGCGCGAGCCCTGCTCTAACGGGCGTCATCCGGGGTTCCGTGCGCCTCGGCACCGCCCACACGCGTCAGCAGGGCCTCGCACGCGTCATTCATCCGCGTGACCCGCAGTTGCTTGCCCTGCTGCGCATACCGGCGCCGTAGCGCTTCGATGGCCTCGACGGCCGAGTGATCGTCCAGATGCGCCCCGGAGCAATCCAGCTCGACATATGCCGGATCGTTTTCCACGTCGAACATGGTCTGCAGTCGTGCCGTGGCCGCAAAATACAACGTGCCATGAAGCCGGTAACGACGACCTCCATGGGGCAAGGCCTCGCGCGTCACGCTGAGATGGTCCGCGTGTTTCCAAGCGAAGGCGATCGCGGCGATCAGCACGCCGCAGAGAACGGCCGTGGCGAGGTTTGCCAGCACCGTGATGACGGTCACCGCGACGATCGTCAGCGCATCGGCCACCGGCAGCCGGCGCAGCAGGGGCAGGCTGCCCCAGGCGAAGGTCTTCTGCGCCACCACCAGCATGACACCCAGCAGAGCGGCCAGCGGAATGCGCTCGATCAGCGGCGACAGAAACAGGACGAAGCACATCACCAGCACGCCCGCGGTGATGCCGGACAAGCGGGTGCGCCCGCCCGAGGTCAGGTTGATCATGGTCTGGCCGATCATGGCGCAGCCGCCCATGCCACCGAACAGGCCGGAGACGACGTTTGCGGCGCCGAGCGCGATGCATTCGCGATTGGGCTGGCCTTCGGTCGCCGTGATCTCATCGACCAGATTCAGCGTCAGCAGCGTTTCGAGCAGGCCGACCATGGCCATCACGAGCGCATAGGGAAAGACGATTCTGAGGGTGTCCAGCGTCAGCGGTACCTGCGGCCAGTGAAGGACAGGCAGCCCACCCTTGATGGAGGCGATGTCGCCCACGTCGCGCGTGTGCAGACCGAACACCTGCACGAGCAGGCTGACGATCACGATCGATGCCAGCGCCGAGGGCAGGACCCGCGTGAGCTTCGGCAGGACATAAACGACAAGCATGGCGACCACCGCCAGTCCCAGCATCAGATAGAGCGCGCTGCCGCTGAGCCAGCCGCCGCCGGGCGCATGCAGGTGCTCCAGCTGCGAGCTGGCGATCACGATGGCCAGTCCGTTAACGAAGCCCAGCATGACCGGATGCGGGATCATGCGTACCAGCTTGCCCAGGCGGAGCAGGCCGAACAGAAGCTGGATCAGGCCACCGAGAAGCACCGTGAGCAGGAAGTACTCACTGCCGTGCTGAACGACGAGGGCGATGATCACGACCGCCATCGAGCCGGCCGCGCCGGAGATCATGCCGGGACGGCCACCGAAGGCCGCCGTCAGCGCCGCGATGATCGCCGCGCCGTACAGACCCATGAGGGGATTGAGGTGTGCCACCAGCGCGAACGCCATGGCTTCGGGCACGAGCGCGAACGCGGTGGTGAGTCCGGCCAGAACGTTCTGGCGGACGGAAGGCAAAGAGCGGGTCATGCGGTTTTCCTGTGTGGCACACGCCTGAGGCGGCGCGAATCATCCCGGCCATGCCTGCGGCACGGCACATCGCTGAAGCGTGGGCGTCAGGTCAGGGTGGCGTAAGCGACACGAGGGAATACACGGCTGGCGGACTCGAAAAGACGGCTCAACCCGCAACCTTGCCATGTTGCGTTGCATCAATCAAGGCGCGATTCCTGCCGATACCGCGTAGTCGTGACCGGTGGCGACTACGAATGGCTGTGCTAGCTTCGTTCGGGCCGCATCAGGCGGCCCCTCAACTTCGGAGCGTTATCATGGATAAGCGCGACCAGCCGACGCAAAACGTCAATCCCTTCGGTGTCCAGATGGATGCCCCAATGCCTGCCGGCATCACGTCTAAGAAGTGGGCACCGAAGATCGACGATGTCGGCGATATCGGCCGGATCGGCTCCACGCACAGCGGTGGCGATTGGGGCTGAGTGTCCGGGCGTTATTTCGATCCGCCGTATATAACCGAAGCCGTCTCGTCACCGAGGCGGCTTTTTTCGTGAAGGAGCTTGCCAGTGATCAAGGCTGAGATGGCGCTGGCCGACCTGTCGTTCGCCCCTGTCATGCATGAGGCACGCCTTACTCTGGGCTCGAGCTACCTCGTTCCTCATAGCCATCCCATGCTGGAGACACGCCTGGTGCGGATGCCGGGTCGATGGTTTCTGGTTGTCAGAGAGCGCATGGCCATATCCAGCGGCGACTCGGACGCCCGCGCTACCGTCGTCGACGCAAAGGATGACGCGACGTATGACGCCCTGCATCGGGACTGTCTGCTCTGGCCGCTCGACTACGTGCTGATCGAGGCGGCACAGGCGGGACACCGTCTGCGTATTCGTGCGGGCGTGCTCGGCACGGCCCCCGTGTATTGCAGGGTGACCGACGACCGTGTCAGCGTCTCGTGGGACTCGGCGGATTTCGCCCGCGGGCCCGCGGTGATCGATACGGAGGTGGCGGTTCATCAGCTGGTCCTTCGTACGACCTATGCGGCACGGCAGCTGTACACGGGCGTGGTTCTGCTGACCGAGCGCGCGTCGCTGTTTGTCGAGCCGGGCGGCGCGCGGTATCGCTATCCGGAGGCTGTAGAGGATACGGTGCCCGTCGATGACGACGGGAAGGACACGCTGCCGACATTCGCCGCCGCCCTGGAGCGAGCCGTCTCACTGCGTCCGTGGCTCGAAGGGAGCGTGTCCCTCGAGCTCAGTGGCGGAATGGACTCGGCGACGGTCGCGGCAGCACTCGCGAGCCTGCACCGGAACATCGACAGCAAGGGCATCCTGCTCGACGGCGAGGTACGTGCTCCGCAGGTAAGGCGACGCCGGCAGATCGCGGATCGCCTCGGTCTGGCCGATCACACCGTCGACATCAGCGCTTATCCGCCCAGTCTCGATCTGGACACGCCGCGGGAGACTTACGGCTTCTGCCGTGAGTTCTATCTGGAAGCGTGTTCGGCGCTCTGGTCCTCGGCCCGCGACAAAGGACGCCACACCCTGTTTACCGGTGTCGGCGGCGACGAGCTGTTTCCCGCCTACCTCGACGAGATCTCCGCCGAAGCGGCGAAGGGCCCCCTCTGGGGGCGCGACGCCCGCAGCTATGCGGAAGGACTGCTGACGACGCGTGCGCAGGCGGTCGCACGTAGCCGGCCGCTCTTCGACGCGCCCGCCAGTCCGGTACCCGTGACATCGCTGCTGGCCAATGCGTGCCGCTCTCCGGATCTGTTGAAGCACGGGCAGTGGCCGGTTCATCCGCTGAGCGATCCTCAGCTTGCCTATCTGTGTCACCGGCTGCCACGGAGCAGCCGCGAGGGGAGGGAAGTCATGCGGCGCTACCTCGAGAGCCGGCTGGGGGGCGATGTCTTTCCGAAGGGTTATCTCAAGGAAACCTTCGCCCATGTGTTGCCGGCCCTCGTCGCGCGGCATGCCGACCGCCTTCTTGCGCAGCTGCGGGAGTGCGCACTGGCGGACCTCGGGCTGGTCGACCGGGACGCTGTCGCGCGCCTGGTCCGGCATGTCGCTGCGACGCTGTCTCACCCGGCAACGTCCGCGCTCGCCTCGTTCCTCTGGCTGGAACGATGCGCGCGAGCGCTGCCGGTTTCCATAGCGGGGCGGGTCCGGGAGCCGCTACCTACGGTACATAACGGTCGGCCGCGTGGCGCGATCGGATTTGTCAGTGCCCGTTGGCCTGCCTAAGCTCGGTCCATGGCTCCTCCCGACACATTCCCTGTCTCGCCGCGTGCACTTGCGGCCGCTGGCATTTCGCTCGATCGACTATGCGAGCGCGCAGGTGTCGCGCCCGCGACGCACTGGGTCACGGCTGACTTCTTCAAACTCTGGGCGGCGGCGGATCGCGACATCGACGATCGCGCCGCCGGGCTGCGCTTCGGCGTCGACGGCGTCACCAGGGGGTACAGCGTGGCCGCCGTCGTGGGACTTCATGCGCCCGACTTTCGCCATGCGCTTTCTGCGATCGCGCGGTACAAACGCCTGACGTGCCCCGAACTCGTGGAGATCGACGTGCGGTCCGACGAGGTCGCCGTGTGCTACCGGTGGCTTCAGGCGACGGGCGAGGTGCCGCGGTTGCTGGTCGACATGACCATGGCATCGCTGCGCGAGCTGGCCCGACGCGGAACGGCGGGGCAGGTAGCGCCCATCCGACTCGAGCTGACGCGACGTCCCGCGGACCGCGAGCTCCTCCGCGCGCACTTTGGATGCGACGTCCGCTTCGGTGCGCCGTGCGACGCGATGGTGTTCCGGCGATCCGCGCTGGATGTGCCGCTCACCACAGCCAATGGCGAAGCCTTTTCTCGTCTTGTGGATGGACTCGAAAAGCAGATGGCCCAGAGTGATGACGCCCCGGCTCTCGTCGGAGAGCTGCGCATTGCGATCGCTCGCCAGCTCAGTGAGGGCCGTCGCGTGAGCGTCGCCGAGATATCGCGCCGGCTCGGCCTTACCAGCCGTACGCTGCAGCGTCGACTGGCTGAGCAAGCCACCCGTTTCCAGTACGAGCTTTCCGCGGTGAGACGAACGACCGCATCGCGGCTTCTGGCCAACACCGACCTCGATGCGGTGGCGATCTCCATGCTGATCGGCTTCGCCGAACCCAATTCGTTTTCCCGCGCATTTCATGCGTGGGAAAAAACCACGCCCGCCCACTGGCGCGAGCGCTACCTCAAGGATCAATCCATGATCGACGCAGCGGTTTCTTCATGACCGGTAAACGTGTGCTCGTCACCGGTGGATCCGGTTTCATTGCCGGGCACTGCATACTCCAGCTCCTCGCCCAGGGCTACGCCGTGCGAACGACCGTGCGTTCCCTCGCGAAGGAAGCGTCAGCGCGCAAGACTCTCGAAGATGCGGGAATGATCCACGGCGAGCATCTGAGTTTCGCCGCTGCCGACCTGCTCGAAGATACCGGCTGGGCGGACGCCGTCGCCGGGATGGATTTCATCCTGCATGTGGCCTCACCCGTGATGCCGGGACACGTCGACAACGAGAACGACGTGATCGTGCCAGCGCGTGAGGGGACCTTGCGGGTGCTGCGTGCGGCACGCGATGCGGGTATTCGTCGCGTCGTGCTTACGTCGGCTTTTCATGCTGTGAGCTGGGGCCATCCTCATGAGGACCACGTGTTCACCGAAAAAGACTGGACGGTGCCAGACGGACCGGGCGTCGATGCCTACGGAAAGAGCAAAACGCTGGCGGAGCGAGCCGCCTGGGACTTCGTGTCCTCTCACGGCGGTGCGCCGGAGCTGACGACCATGCTGCCGGTCGCCGTCATGGGGCCTGTGATGGGGCGAGAAGTCACCGGTGCCAACCACGTGGTGCAACGACTGCTGACGGGGACGCTGCGCGCCTTCCCGGACCTGTACATTCCGATCGTCGATGTGCGCGACGTGGCGGCGGCGCACATCCTCGCGATGACGCATCCTGAAGCCGCAGGCGAGCGCTTTCTGTTGTCGAACGGTCCGGCCGTCGCGATGAAGGACATCGGGGCCATCATCAAGGCGGAACTGGGTGAGGCCGCCCGTCGTGTGCCGACTCGTTCCATGCCAAGCGTGGTGGTACGCGTCGTGGCACGCTTCCGGAAGGAGCTGCGCCCCTTCGTGCGCGATCTCGGCTACGCGAAACAGACCAGTAACGAAAAGGCGCGGCGGATGCTTGGATGGAATCCGAAGGCGCCACGCGTGGCTATCGTGGATGCTGCCAGGAGCATGCTCAGGAGTGGCCTTTTGGGCTAGCCCCGCCGCCGCGCTCGCGAAGCGCTCTCGCGAAGCGCAGAATGCGTACGATATCCAGCCCGTCGGTTTATTCTGACCGTGCGCGGCGAGCCGGATGGGCCGGCGATCCTATGCCGCAGCGCACATGGCGCCCCGTCGATTCTTGTTGCAAGATATTGCGCAACAAGGGGGATACATGGAAGCATCGCAAGGGGTGAGCGCCCACGGCAACCTGCCGTCCGGCGTGGGGATGAAGCTGGGCGCCATGGCGCTGGCTGTGGCATTGGCACTGGGGCTTTCAGCGTGCGGCGGCGGCGGCGGCGGTGGGGGCGGCGGCAACGTCCGACCCACACAGCCCACACAGCCCACACAGCCCACGCAGCCGGTCCAGCCCACGTCGCCGCCCTCGAGCGGAAGCGGCACGACGCCCTCGGGCGAAATCGACGTCGCTGCGAACGACGTCGTCGTGCGAGCTGACAACCTGACCGGGTCGACCGATCTGGTAAAAGGCGGCGCGGGCACGCTCACGCTCACCGGCACCAATAGCTACACCGGGACGACGCTCGTGCAGGCGGGCAGTCTCTATGTCGATGGCGATCAGTCGGCCGCCACAGGCGCAGCGACCGTGGCCAGCGGCGCGACGCTCGGTGGCAAGGGCATCATCGGCGGAAGTGTCACGGTATCCGATGGCGCCACCCTGGCGCCGGGCAGCAGCGGCGCGATCGGTACGCTCACCGTCAACGGCAACCTCAGTCTGTCGTCGGGTTCCCGGCTGGACTACGGTCTGGGCGATTTTGTCGACGTCAAAGGCAACCTGACGCTGGATGGCACGCTCGGTGGAAGCCCGGCGTCCGGTTCCGCGACGGGGCCCGGCGTCTACCGGCTCATGAGTTACGGCGGCAGCCTGGTGAACAACGGGCTGGACGCACCGGCCGGCTGGCTCGTGCAGACCGGCGTGGCGCACCAGGTGAATCTGGTGAATGCCCAGGCTACGCGTCTCAGCTTCTGGGATGGCGATGCCGGCCCGGCGAGTGACAACGTGGTCAATGGCGGCAATGGCACGTGGCAAACCGGCAACGCCGCGTCCAGAGCGAACTGGACGGACGCCAACGGCGTGACCAACACCGGGTTCGCCGATGGATCGTTCGCCGTGTTCCAGAGCACACCCGGCACGGTCACTGTCGACGCCAGCCAGGGCGACGTCAGCGTTGCCGGTATGCAGTTTGCGAGCAACGGCTATATCGTTAGGGGTGATGCGATTCATCTGACCGGTAGCGCGACCGATCCGGGGCAGTCGATCATCCGCGTGGGCGACGGCAGCACAGCTGGATCGGGCTATATGGCAACGATCGACAGCGTCCTGACCGGAGCGTCGGGCCTGGTCAAGACGGATGCGGGCACCCTGGTGCTCAGCGGCAGCAATACCTACACAGGCGGTACGACGATCAGTGGCGGCGTGCTTCAGCTGGGCAACGGTGGCACCACCGGCAGCCTTGCGGGCGACGTGACCGACAACGCCGTGCTCGCCTTCAACCGTAGCGACACCAGCAGCTTCAACGGCATCGTCAGCGGCGCCGGCTCCCTGCGGCAGATCGGCAGCGGCACGCTCGTGCTCACTGGCAACAACACCTATGCCGGCGGCACCACGGTCGACAATGGCATCCTGCAGATCGGCAACGGGGGTGCCACCGGCTGGCTGGTCGGTGACATCGTCAATAACAAGTACGTCAGGTTCAACCGAAGCGACGATGTCGTCTTCGGCGGAAACATAAGCGGTACCGGTTCGCTGTTGAAGGATGGTGCCGGCAAGTTGATCGTCACGGGTTCCATCACCGAGGACAGCGCCACCACCTCGACACGCCCGACCGTGATCACCGCCGGCACGCTGCAAATTGGCAACGGCGGAACCACCGGCTCGATCGCCGGTGACATCACGAACAACAGCGCGCTGGTCTTCGACCGGAGCGACACGGTGACCGTTGGCGGCATCGTCAGCGGCACGGGCTCACTGACCCAGGCGGGCACGGGCACGTTGATCCTGGCCAACACCGCCATCTTCAGCGATATCACCATCAGCAGAGGTACCCTGCAGATCGGTAACGGCGGCGGCAATTCGTGGCGCACCGGAAGCATCGCGAACAACGGCACCCTGATCTTCAACTTCGGTTATCCGAGTGGCGTCGGTGGCGGCACCGATGCGGTGATAAGTGGCAGCGGGAACCTGATCAAGCAGGGATCCGACCTGTTCGTCTTCAGCAACGACAACACCTACACCGGCGGCACGCTGATCAGCGGCGGTACGCTGCGACTTGGTTCGGGCGGCACCACCGGGTCGGTGACCGGCGCCATTACCAATAATGGCGTCCTGGGGTTCGACCGGTCGGACAATGTGACCTTTGCCAATCGGGTCACGGGTACCGGCGCGCTGCGGAAGGACGGCTTCAACACGCTCACCCTGACCGGCGATGTGGCAAGCACGGGCGGAACGAACGTCGCGCTCGGCACGCTCCAGATCGGCAATGGTGGAACGTCGGGCACGCTGGCGGGCGATGTCTTTGTCAGCGGCACGCTGGCGTTCAACCGCAGTGACGACCAGACCTTCAGCGGGAACATCAGCGGGGATGGCCAGGTAGTGAAGCTCGGCGGTAACACGCTCACGCTCACCCGCGGCAACGCGTCCAGCGGTGGTGGCGGTCCATGGTTCGGCACCGATGTGGTCGATGGCACCCTCAGGATCGCGAGCGGAGCGGCGCTGAAGTACTCGACCACCGTGGGCGGCAACCTCGCCCATGCGGTCCTGCAAGTGGACCACGGCGCGACCATCGCGTACACGACGCTTGCCGACGGCGCCACGTTGGACAACGCCGGCCTCGTGCATACGAACGATGCGTTCACGGCGGTGGGTGGTACCCGTGCCGCCTCCGTGCTCAACCACGACGGTGGCGTGATCGAGACGGTACCCCAGGTGGGTTACGTCGGTGGCGCCGTCAATCTCGGCGCGAACAGCACGTTGATCAATGCCTCGGGCGCCATCATTCGCGGAGCCATCGGTGTGGAATCGTCGGGCGTGGTCACCAACGACGGCGGGACCATCACCGGTATGACCGATGACGGCATCAATGGCCATATGACCGCGGTCACGAATACGAATGGCGGTCAGATCACCTCGGGGAGCGACTCGCGGATGCCAACCGCTCCCATCAGCGCCGGCATATTCTCGTACGGCCACGACGCAACGATCAGCAACCTGAGCGCCAGTTCGATCGTTGGCAAGCGCGTTGGCGTCGCCCTGAACGATGGCGGCACGGTATTCAATGACGGTGGCAGCCTCATCTCGGGCAGTACCGGTGTATCCACCTACAACCAGGACCTGACGATCGCCACCGTCAACAATACGAACGGCGCCCGGATCACCGGTACGCAGACGGGCATCAGGCTCGAGTTCGGCGGTGTCGTGAACAATGGTGCGGGCTCGACGATCGAGACGACCGCACCGGCATCGGGCGATTGCTCGGGGACGCCGGCCTGTGCCATCTACGTGCCGGTCTACGGTGGCGTCGGCAACTACGGTTCCGTGGGCACACTGACCCTGTCCAACGCGGGTTTCATCCTGGGCGACGTGCAGATGGACCCGGGTCGGGTCAACGACATCACGCTGATCGCCGGCGGCTACATTCACGGCGCACTGAAGATCGGCAGCAATACGGCATCCAACCTGACCCTCGATGGTGGTGCCGGCAGCAGCCAGCTGTATTCGACAGCGGTGACTGGCGGTACGACATTTGGCGGAAGCCTGATCAAGAACGGCGCCGGTATCTGGACGCTCGATAACAATGAGCTGCAAGGCGTGACGAACACATCGATCAACGCGGGCTCGCTGCGTGCGTCGCAGTCGCTCGCGGGTAATGTGACCGTCAATGCAGGAGGCATGATCGACGGCGTTCCCGGGGTCAATGGCAACCTCATCAACGCGGGCAAGGTCGCCTTGCATGGCGGCGATACGTCGGTCGGCGGCAATTTCAGCCAGGCGTCCGGCGGCAGGCTTGCCGTGAGTCTCGGCAGCAAACTCGCCGTTACCGGTTCGGCCGCGCTCGACGGTACGCTCGAGGTCACCGGTGCCGACAACGGGTATGTCAGCAATACGCACACGGATGTGCTTACCGCAACGGGCGGTGTCACCGGGACGTTCGGTGCGCTGGTCAAGGATTCCGGTGTCGTCTTCACCTCCAGCACGATCAACTACGGCCCGAACAGCGTGTGGCTCGACACGACGGGCCTCAACATCACGGCCGCCATGCAGAGCAGGGGAGCGGTGCTGACCCGCGCCTCGCTGGCCAGCGCCCAGCGCGTGCAGAGCGCATTTACGCAGCTGGACACGCGCATCGCCAGTGGGACCGTCTCGGCGGTTCCCTCGAACTTCGTCGAGGCGGCAGGGCAGTTCCAGCAAGCGCCCACGGTGCAGGCGGCACAGTTCTCGCTGGAAAGTCTGTCAGGCGAGCTGCATGCGGCCAGCGCCGCCATGACGTTCGAGGCGATCGATGCGTCGGGCCGTGCCATGTCCGATCACTTCGACGACCTGCTCGACAAGAAGGCAGGTTATGGGATGTGGACGCACAACCTCAGCACCAGCGGCGACATGGGGCGGTCCGGCTTCGACGGCGTTGGGTACCAGTTGAATGGCTGGATGGTCGGTAGCGATCAGCAGATCGGAAGCTCGGGGGTCGCGGGCTTCGCGTTCGGGCAGAGCCAGGCGCGTCAACAGCTCGACCGGAGTTCCGACCGCAATCGCAGCCGGAACACCGAAGGCATGTTCTACGCAGGAGCGTTAAACGGCAACTGGTACACGCAGGGGCGTATCGGGTTTGGCCACTTCCAGCAGGACGTGAATCGTCAGCTCCTGCTTGGGACGAGCGCCCAGGGCGTCGGGACACGGTACGGCGGCGATTACAACGTCGCCTACGGCGAAAGCGGTCTGAACCTGGACTGGGCGGGCACGCGGGTCTTGCCGTTCGTCAATGTCGAGTACGCGAACATCCGACGCGACGGGTTCGCGGAGCAGGGTGCCGGTGGATTCGGTCTGCAGGCGAATGCACAGACGGTGGACCGGTGGCAGGCCGGTGTCGGCTTGCGCGCCAGTCGACGCTGGGATTTTGGCGGTGGACGCTCACTGGATTTCCGGATGAGTGCGCAGTTTCAGCGAACCGTCGCCTCGCGAGGGGACGTGTTCGAGGCAGCCTTCGTCGGCCTTCAGCAATATCAGCCTTTGGTGGGCATCGGCCTGTCGCGCTACAGCGGCTTGTTCAATGTCGGCTTGAAGGCGGCGTTGTCGGAGCTTACGTCGCTGGACTTTGGCTATGATTATCAGCGAGGGCAGCGAGATCAGGCGCAGATGGTGTCGGCGCGATTGATCAAGGCGTTCTGACCGCCACGCGTTGCGAAGCATACGGACTGGAAGGCGGGATCGTTCCTACAGGCGGCTCTTCACTGAACCCGCCCTTCCGGCTCCGGAACATGGAGCGTGCACAACGCCGCCATCACCAGACTGATCCCGCCGATGCCCAGTGCCCAGATCGGCTGGTTGTGAAAGCACAGCCGCAGCAACATCCCCAGGATGCTTGCCGCCAGCACCTGCGGGATCACGATAAAGAAATTGAAGATGCCCATGTACACGCCCATCTTCGCGGTCGGCAAATGGTCGGACAGCAGCGCATAAGGCAGCGACAGAATCGATGCCCATGCGAAGCCGACACCGACCATCGACGCGAGCAGCCAGCGGGGATCGCGGATATAGAGGAATGACAGCAGTCCCGCACCGCCAAGGCACAGGTTCACCACGTGACTCATGCGTAGTCCCCACCGGCGCACCATCAGCGGGATGATGACCGCCGCAAGGGCGCCGAAACCGTTATACGCGGCGAACAGCACACCCACCCAGTTCGCGCCTTCGTTGTACGCGGCCGAGCTGGTGTCGCCCGTGCCGTACATCGTCTGCGTCACGCCCGCCGTGGCGTAGATCCACATCGCGAACAGCGCGAACCACGAAAACAACTGCACACCCGCCAGTCGCCGCATGGACTCCGGCATGCCGTAGAGATCGCCGGTGATTTCGCGCAGCATGCCCCGGCTACCCGTCCGGCTGAGCCAGCTGAGCAGAAGTCCGAAGACGATCAGTCCGCCCGCAAGGAGGTAGACCTCCTTCTCCAGCGAGAAGTGCCTGATCGCAACCAGGACAACGCCACCTGCCAGCAGCAAGAGCGCACCGGGTCTGCCGGCGCCCGACACGTCGACCGGCGGCCGCTCAGGCACGGCATCGGCGAACGAGCGCAGCTGCGCGGGTGAGTACTCGCGAGTGGTCAGCATCGTCCAGAGCACGGCGCCGAGCAGCACGGCGCCGCCGACGTAAAAGGCGTACTTCACCGTGTCGGGAATGCCTCCCTGCGGCGCCACATTGGCGACGCCGAAGCGCGCGAGTACCCAGGGCAACAGCGAAGCGACCACCGCCCCCGCACCGATGAAGAAGCTCTGCATGGCGAAGCCCGCGGGACCCTGCCTCGTCGGCAGCTGGTCCCCAACCAGGGCACGGAACGGCTCCATCGAGACGTTGATCGACGCATCCAGAATCCATAGCAGCCCGGCGGCTATCCACAAGGCCGGGGCGTTAGGCATCCAGAGCAGGCCCAGCGAAGCGAATACCGCGCCCGCCAGGAAGTATGGCCGACGCCGGCCCAGCCGGTTCCAGGTGCGATCGGAGTAGTGACCTACGATGGGTTGGACGATCAGACCCGTCAGCGGCGCGGCGATCCATAGCGCGGGGATGTCGTTGACGTCCGCGCCCAGCGTCTGGAATATCCGGCTGACATTCGCGTTCTGCAATGCGAGGCCGAACTGGAGACCGAGGAAGCCGAAGCACATGTTCCAGATCTGCCAGAACGAAAGCGCGGAGCGTTTCGTCATCCGTACGTAGCCGGCACATCCGTCAGGGATATGCTCAGCGCGCACGTAGCGGGTCTGCATGGTCGTTCCGGGTCATGGGTCTCTCTCTCCAGTCACCGTTATGTCATGGACCGGGCCAGGCCGCATGTTGCGGGCGCAGCATCGCCACGGGATGTTGCGCTTGTAAACAGGAGGGATCTGACGGCATAGTCGTTGGACAGTGTGACGACAGCGGAGAATCCATGCGGGTACGCCTCGAAGATGTGGCGCGCAAAGCCGGCGTATCGCCCAAGACGGTGTCGCGTGTGCTCAACGACGAGGCCAACGTGACTGACGCCACGCGTGAGCGCGTGCGTGCCGCCATGGAGGAAATGGATTATCGCCCCCATCCGTCGGCGCGCAGTCTGGCAGGTAACCGCTCGTTCCTGGTCGCGATGCTGTACGACAACAACGACAATCCGGCATCGACGTATCTGGCCGAGATCCAGGACGGCGTGCTCGAGGCCTGCGATGCGCATCGCTACAGCATGATGGTGCGACCGCTGCGCATGCGCGACAGCGACTTCATCCGCCGCCTCGATACACTCATCTCCGACCATCACCCCGATGGGGTGGTGCTGACGCCGCCCATTACCGAATACGCGCCGCTGTTGAAACGCCTGCGCGAGGCGGACGTTCCTTTTTCCGCGGTGTCGCCGGTGAAGCGAAGCAAGACCCTCGGCGTGATGATGGACGAGCAGAGCGCCGCGCGTGCGATGGTCGGCCATCTGCTTGAACTCGGGCACACGCGGATCGCCCATGTGATCGGCATCGCGAATCATGGCGCCAGTCGATGGCGCCTGGCAGGCTACCGTGATGCCATGGCGGCGGCCGGATTACCCGAAGATCCGGCGCTGGTGGTGCAGGGTGCCTTTACCTTCGCCTCGGGCGTGGAGGCGGCGCGCCACCTGTTCTCGCTCGCCGACCGACCGACCGCGGTGTTCGCGGCCAACGACGATATGGCGACCGGTGTGATGTGGGCGGCGGGCGAGTTCGGCCTCAAGGTGCCTGACGACGTCTCGGTCTGCGGCTTCGACGATACGCCGCTGTCGCGTCAGCTGTGGCCGGCCCTTACCACCGTGCTGCAACCGAGCCGCGAGATGGGCAGGATCGCGGCCGAGCAGTTGCTGGCCGAGTTGCGCGGCCGAGGCACGGGTAAGCTGGTCCAGATGCCGTTTTCCCTGCAGATCCGAGGCTCCACCGCCCTCGCTCCCTGAGTGGACCCGTGGCGCCGGTCGGCGCCGGTGCCATGCTGCATCGCAAATTGACAGCGCTGTCATTCCTGCCACGATGCGCCTCGGAAGCGTACCGCCGGTGCGCGTGGATGGAGCCTTCTCGTGCCATTGCTGCAGTCGTTGGGTCTGTTATCGCGACGCTTGCCCGTAGCGCTTTCCCTTGCCGGGGCCTTGTTGTCTGCCATTCCCGCCATGGCGGGCGACGCCGCCGCCGTCCATCCCGAACAGTGGCCGAAGGGTGCTTCGCCGCTCCCGCCCGATCCCGCGCTCGAAGCCCGTATCCATGCGCTGCTGCGGACAATGACGGTGGAAGAAAAGGTCGGCCAGATGATCCAGGCCGACATCAAGTACGTCACGCCGGACGATGTACGCGAGTATCGACTGGGCTCGGTCCTGGCAGGCGGTAATTCCAAGCCACCGGGGCAGCCGTTTCCCGTGGCCACGCAATGGCAGGCGCTGGCCGATGCGTTCTACCGTGCGTCGATGGACACGTCGCGGGGAGGCAAGGCCATCCCGGTGCTGTTCGGCATCGACGCCGTGCACGGGCACAACAATCTCGTCGGCAGCACGCTGTTTCCGCAGAATTCCGGGCTCGGCGCCACCCGCGATCCGCAACTGATTCACGACATCGGTGAGGTCACGGCGCAGGAGCTGCGTGCCAGCGGCATCGGCTGGACGTTCGCGCCCACACTCACCGTGCCGCAGGATGTGCGCTGGGGGCGCTCGTACGAAGGCTATTCGCAGAACCCCGAGATAGTCGCGGCATACGCCGCGGCGGTCGTTGAAGGGCTGGAAGGCAAGCCAGGTACGCCGTCATTCCTGGATGCCGGGCATGTCATCGCCACCGCCAAGCACTTCCTCGGTGACGGCGGTACGCACGATGGCAGAGATCAGGGCGACGCACGGATCAGCGAGGCGACGCTGCGTGACATCCACGGTGCCGGCTATCCGCCTGCGATCAAGGCGGGCGTTCAGGTGGTGATGGTTTCGTTCTCGAGCTGGAACGGCGTCAAGATGGCCGGCAACAAGGCACTGATCACCGGCGTGCTGAAGGAGCGCATGGGCTTCGATGGGATCGTTCTCGGCGACTGGAACGCGCACGGCCAGGTACCCGGCTGCACCAACGAGGATTGCGCCGCCGCGTATAACGCCGGGCTGGATATGCTCGAGGCGCCTGACTCGTGGAAAGGTATCTATAAAAACACGCTGGCTGAGGCCAGGGCGGGCGTGATTCCGATGAGCCGCATCGACGACGCGGTGACTCGCATCCTGCGGGTGAAGATGCGCCTCGGCATGTTCGAGGCTGGACTGCCGTCCACCAACGCCTTGGCGGCAAAGTCGGCCGAGGTGGTTGGAAGCCCGGCGCACCGCGCCGTGGCACGCCGTGCCGTGCGCGAGGCGCTGGTGTTGCTGAAGAACGATGGCGTGCTGCCCATCGACCCGCGCAAGCGGGTCCTGGTCGCTGGCGAAGGCGCCGACGACATCTCCCGGCAAAACGGTGGCTGGACACTCACCTGGCAGGGAACGGGTCTGACGAATGCCAATTTCCCGGGCGCCACATCCGTATGGGCCGGCCTTCGCGCACAGGTGGAAGCGGCCGGCGGTAGCGCCGAACTGTCCGTCGACGGTAACTACGCGCAGAAGCCGGACGTCGCCATCGTGGTATTCGGCGAGGATCCTTATGCCGAGTTCCAGGGCGACCTGCCGAACCTCGCGTACCGTCCCGGCAACGATCGCGACCTGGATCTGCTTCGCAAACTGCGCGGACAAGGCGTGCCCGTGGTTGCCGTGTTCCTCACCGGCCGCCCGCTCTGGATGAACCGCGAAATCAATGCCGCCGACGCGTTCGTGGTCGCGTGGCTACCGGGCAGCGAAGGCGAGGGTATCGCCGATGTGCTGCTGCGTACCCGCGAAGGATCTGTCGCCCATGACTTTCACGGCAAGCTTGCCTATGCCTGGCCGCGTAATGCGCTGCAGATTCCCGGCGCGATCGCAAAGGGTGACCGTCCGCAGTTCCCTTACGGCTTCGGGCTGACGTATGCCGCTGGTGGCACGACCGGCAAGCTGCCCGAGAACCCGGGGCTGGCCCTCAGCTCGGCCCAAGCCGGCGTCTACTTCACTCGAGGAAAGCCGGCCCAGGATTTCGTGGTGCGTCTGACCGGCGCGGATGGAGCGACCTCCGATGTCAAAGCCACACCCGCCGCCACGGCGGACGACAGCCTGCATGTCGCTGCGCTCGACTTCAAGGCACAGGAAGATGCGCGAAGCTTCAGCTGGTCCGGTAAGGGTTCACGTGACGCGAGCGTCGCTTTGGTGGCGCCGACGCCACTCGATGTGGATCGTGAAACCAATGGCGACGTGCTGCTGGTGACGATGCTCAAGATCGATGCCGTCTCAGCGGATGATACGTCGAGCGTCGCCATCGGCTGCGGAACCGGATGCGTCGGCTCGGTGCCCGTCGGGAGCCAGCTGGCCGCGCTGCCCAAGGGGGAGTGGCTTCGCGTCGGCATTCCGTTGAAATGCTTCCGCGATGCCGGCGCGAACATGAGCAAGGTGGACCGTCCCTTTGAATGGTCCAGCCACAGCGCGGGGCGGATCGCTATCGCCGAGGTGTCGCTGGGCACGGTAGCGGACCGTACGTTGACGTGTCCGGGTCATGGCGCCGCGCCGTGACCCTGCAAGACGTTCTTAAGTGCCTTGTCGGCTTGCTGCCACGCAGCAAGCATTCATTGCGAGAGAGTTCTACTATCCAGCAATGACAGCGCTGTCATCTTAAATGACGGCGCGCAAGGGGAGTGGGGAAATCGTGTCATGGCCGTCGTCCGAGACGGACCACACAGATCCGAATCATCGAGGGAGAGTCAGATGAACCTGCGTCACAAGTTGATGTATGTCGCCATGTCACTCGCGTTCGCGCCGGGTACGCTGCTAGCGGCGGATCAGGACGCCACGGCACAGAACCCACCGCCCAGAAATCCCGAGGCCGCGGACAAGAAGATCCAGAACCTGGATGCCGTCTCGGTATCCGCAACCAAGCGCGATACGCCGTTGCAGAAAACGCCGGTGGCCGTGACCGCGATCGCCGTCGACACACTCGATCGCGAGCGGGTCATGACGGTCCAGGACCTGACCAAGCTCGTGCCCGGCCTGCAAGGCACCTCGCAGGGTGACCATGGTGTCGTGACACTCACCTTGCGCGGCATCGGCAACGACAGCGCCAAGACCGAGTATGCCGACCCCGAAGTCGCCACCTTCGTCGACGGCGTATACGCGCCGCGTGCCGAAGCCGCCTCGGGCCTGCTGCTGGATATGGATGGCGTGGAAGTGCTGCGCGGTCCCCAGGGCACCCTGTGGGGTCGCAATTCCACCGCCGGTGCCATCAGCTTCCAGACGGCCAAACCGGAGATCGGTGCGGGCTTCTATGGCAATGCCCAGGTGGGCGGGGGCAACTTCCACCAGTTCGGCTCGCGTGCCGCCTTCAATCTGCCGATCAGCGACACCTTCGCGATGCGTGTCGCCGTGGTGCACGAGCAGCACGACGGCTACGTCGATTACCAGAAGCCGTCAGGTCAGCTGCCCAGCGTCGCGGACCAGCAACAGGCGTATCTGGCTTCGTCCGCCTCGGGCGGCACGCTGGCCGGGTTCAAGCCGATCGATCCGGGCCAGTATGTCCAGGGTGGCGACAAGTACAACGCACAGGATCAGTCCGCGGCACGCGTCAGCGCGCTGTGGCAACCCAGCGAGGCGTTCAAGTGGAACCTGTCGTACGAGTACTTCGTCGACCGCGGCACGCCCAGCATGAGCCTGATGCAGACACCACGTCAGGGTCAGGACTTCTGGTCGGCGCTGATCGATACCGCACCGTATCTGCATCGCACGTCCAACACCGTGCGCAGCCGCATGGACTGGAACATCAGCGACGGCATGCAGCTCAGCTACATCGCCGGCTACAACCATTACTCCGGCAAGAGCGACTTCGATCAGGACGTCGGTGTCAGCGTGCCCACCAGCTTCACCACCAACGGCGTCTACCAGGACGACCGCACCAACAGCTCGGGCTACAAGAACTGGAGTCAGGAAATCAACCTGAAGTCCACCGGTCCACAGACCGTGGACTGGATTCTCGGTGCGTACTACGGCTACGAAGACAACGACATCCGCTTCGACATCCCCATCATGAATGGCACGCGCTACGGCACGGTGAGCTGGCAGGGGTCCTTCATCCAGCCGAAGGAAACCGTGGAGTCGTATGCGCTGTTCGGTCAGGCTACCTGGCATCTCAGCGACCACTGGCGCCTCACCGGCGGCGCGCGCTGGTCGCATGACGACAAGGAGAACAAGGGCGGCGTCAACTGGGGCTGGGCATACGATCCGACCGTGCCGCAGGTGCCGATCTCGCCGGACGTGTATCCGGATCCGTCGAACGGTTTCAGCGTCTCGCAGCGGAACACGGCCAAGTACAGCAAGGGCAAGCCGACGTGGCTGGTTCGCCTGGATACCGACGTGAGCGAGAACGGCCTGGCTTACGCCAGCGTGTCCACCGGCTATAAATCCGGCGGCACGCAGGACGCGGGCACGCTGTACAAACCCGAGACGCTGACCAACTACGAAGTCGGTGCCAAGTTCGTCTTCCTCGACGGCCACATGACCTGGAATTCGGCGGTCTATTACGAAGACTTCAAGAACTTCCAGCTGTCCGCGCCCATCGTCTATCCGGACGGCAACCACGGCCTGGGCTTCTCAAACGTGGGCGGCAGCACCAAGGTCATCGGCTTCGAGTCGGAGCTGGCGTACCAGCAGAAGGGCGATCGCTTCAATCTGATCTTCTCGTCCATTACCAAGAAAGAGCTCGGCAAGCTGATCTACGCCGGTTCCAACGACTATCAGGGTCTGCCGGCGTGCCCGCCCGAGTCGAACCTCGCGAACTGCGCGGACGTCACCGGTAACGATCTGCCTCACGCGCCGAAGGTGTCGCTCACCGCCATCTACGAGCACGACTTTCAGCTCGGCAATGGCGGGCGCCTCACGCCACGCCTGAGCGCGCAGTACCAGAGCGCACAGTGGTTGAGCTACTTCAACCTGGGCGCGGGCGACAAGCAAAAGGCGTATACGCGCGGCGACGTGTCCCTGCGTTACAGCGAGCCGGGTGACAAATGGTGGGTCAACGCATACGTGCAGAACGTGTCCGATGGGCGTATCCGGACCAGCGCAGGCCGCTTCACCATGGCCGACGGTTCGTTGCAGTACGTGTCGCAGTACCTCGCGCCGCGCACGTACGGCCTGCAGCTTGGCGTCTGGCTCTGACGGGCTGAAAGGCAGGGAGACAGCATGGCGCGTCTGAAGAAGGTGCTGGTCGTCGGGGGTGGCACCGCGGGTTGGCTGACCGCGTGCTACCTGGCCAGGGCGGTCAACGCGGTCGATCCGCGAAGTGTGCAGGTGCACCTCGTGGAATCGCCGGACATTGGCCTGCTTGGGGTAGGGGAGGCCACGTTCCCGTCCATACGCGGAACGCTGGCCGCCATCGGCCTCGACGAGCGACGTTTTCTGGTCGGCGCCACCGCGACGTACAAGCAAGGCATCCACTACCGGCACTGGGTACGGCCGCCGGGTGCGCCGGGTGCGGATCATTTCTTTCATCCGTTCAATGCGCCCAGTCAGCGGCCGGGCGGTCCCGAGTTGTTGCCGTACTGGCTGCTCGGCGCCGCGCCGGCGGGGATGCCGTTCGCCGATGCGGTGTCGATGCAAACCGCGCTGGTCGATCACTCGCGTGCCCCCAAGCGCGTTAAGGATGCGGACTATCAAGGACCGATGAACCACGCCTTCCACTTCGATGCGGCGTGCTTTGCACGCGTGCTGGCCGAGCACGGTCAGGAGACGCTTGGTGTGGTTCGGCATACGGCGACGGTGGAGCGTACGGAGCTCGACGAGCACGGTGCCATCGCGCGCGTGGTGACGAAGGAAGAAGGCGAGCTCACCGCGGACCTGTATGTGGACTGCACCGGGTTGCGTGGGATGCTGATTGGCGGGGCGATGCAGTCGCCGTTCCGTAGTCGGGCGGATGTGTTGTTCGCCGACCGTGCGGTGGCGATGCAGGTGCCTTACGACGCGCCCGATACGCCGATTCCTTCTTACACCATCTCGACCGCCCAGGAAGCGGGGTGGATCTGGGATATCGGGTTACAGAAGCGGCGTGGCGTAGGGTATGTGTATTCGTCGCGGCATACCGATGACGAGCGAGCCGAAGCGGTCTTCCGGAAGTACCTGGGTGAAGCAGGGAAGGGCGGAAGGGCCATGCAGCTCAAGTTCGAGACGGGGTATCGGCCTGAGCACTGGCGGAAGAACTGCGTCGCGGTGGGCCTGGCCGGGGGCTTCGTTGAGCCGCTGGAGTCGACCGGCATTGCCCTGATCGAGCTGGCGACGTATTTGCTCACGCATTTGTTGCCCGGCGACACCGACGACATGGAGAGCGCGGCACGGCACTACAACGAGATGATGGTGGCGCGATATGACCGGATCATCGACTTCATCAAGATGCATTACTGCCTGAGCCAGAGGCGCGACTCGGCCTTCTGGCTTGAGAATGCCGACCCTTCGAGCATCCCGCAGACGCTGCGGGAGAAGCTGGAGAAGTGGAAGACGAGGCCGCCGCATCGGCTGGATTTCGTCAGCGACCTGGAGATGTTCATGACCTCCAGCTGGCAGTACATCTTGTACGGGATGGAGTTCAGAACCGATCTGGAGCCGATGCGAAGCGCCTATCCGGATGTGGAGGCGGCGCGGCGGGAATTCGGGATGATTCAGCAGGCGGCGGTGAGGGCGCTGGATGACTTGCCGGATCATCGCGCACTGGTCGAGCAGCTTTGCGCTGAGCATCGACCACCCAGCCCGGCCCCACATGCCGGTCACCGTGACCGCATCGCGGAGCGTAGCCGTGTATGACGAGGTCAGGGATAAGTAGAGCGACCGATCTCAAGCCAGCGGCTCGGCGTCAATGCGGTACCAGCAGCCGGAACGCCAGGGCGATCAGGGCCACCGCCAGGACACCTGCGACGTAAAGCGCGACGAACCAGCCCGCACGTCCCAGCCACCCTTGCCTGCGCGCGTCCATCAGTGATATCCGGGGTCGTCGTGGCGCACCTTGCCGCGGAAAACCCAGTACGACATGGCCGAGTAGACGATGATGATCGGCACGATGATGGCCGCGCCGACCAGCGTGAATTTCTGGCTCGACGGCGGAGACGACGCGGCCCAGATGTCCAGCGAAGGCGGGATGATGTTCGGGAAGATGCTGATGATCAGCCCGGTGTAGCCGAGGAAGAGAATCGCCGCCGTGAGCACGAACGGTTGTCGATCACGCTTCTGCCGGATGGCGCGCTGGATACCAAAGACGCAAGCCAGTACCAGAACCGGAACAGGCAGGAAGAAGAACAGGTCGGGCATTGCGAACCAGCGCCGGGCCACGGCATCCTGACCGAGGACGGTCCATGCGCTGACCACGGCGATGATCGCGAGCAGGGCCCATACCAGGGGCTTCATCGCGACGTAGATGCGCCGCTGGAGGTCGCCGTCGGTCTTCATGATCAGCCAGCCGCATGCGAGAGTCGCGTAGGTGACGAGCAGACCCAGCCCGGCGAGAAGTCCGAACGGTGAGAGCCAGTCGAACGGACCGCCGGCGAACTGTCGGTTCACGACGGGGATGCCCTGAAGCAGCGTCCCGAGAACGAGGCCCTGACAGAAGATCGCCGTGGCCGAGCCGAGCATGAAGGCGAGATCCCAGAGGCGCTGCGAACGTCTCGCTTTGGCGCGGATCTCGAAGGCGACGCCACGAAAAATCAGCCCGCAGACCATGCCGATGATCGGCAGGTAGGTCGCCGGTAGCAGGACGGAATAGGCGACAGGGAAGGCCGCATACAGGCTGGCACCGCCAAGGACCATCCAGGTTTCGTTGCCGTCCCATACCGGGGCGACGGTGTTCAACATCACCTGGCGGTCGTGCTCGCGATCGAAGAAGGGAAACAGCAGCCCGATGCCGAGGTCGAAGCCATCGAGCAGCACGTACAGGAAAACACCGAAGGCGATAATGGCCGCCCAGACCATCGGTAGATCGAAGGACATGGCAACCTCACTCGTCGATCGGGTCGGTCGGTCGCGAAAGCGGCCGGTGGTCGAAACGCGGCTGCCCCTTGCCGGTGTCGGAAGCATCTTCTTCCGCGGCGTCACGTGGCAGGTCCGGACCATTGCGCATGAGCTTCAGCATGTAATAGATACCCGTGCCGAACACCGCGAAGTACACCAGGACCAGGATCATCAGTGAGGTGCCGACCTGCTGAGCGGAGATCGCCGAAACCGCGTCGCGGGTGCGCAATACGCCGTAGACGACCCAGGGCTGCCGTCCGGATTCGGTAGTGATCCACCCGGCCAGCAAGGCGATCAGCCCGGACGGCGCCATGAGCAGGACGAAGCGCTGAAAAGCCCGCTGCTCGTAAAGCCGTCCACCGCGGCGTAGCACGAGGCCTGCGAGCGCCATGAGCAGGAGAAGCATCCCCATGCCGACCATCACCCGGAAGGACCAGAACACGATGGTGGAGTTGGGCCGGTCCTCTTTGGGGAAGCTCTTCAGCCCCCGAATCTCACCGTCCCACGAATGAGTCAGGATCACACTGCCCAGGTGCGGGACTTTCACCGCGAAGCGCGTCTCTTCCTTGTCCATGTCCGGCCAGCCGACAAGATTCAACGACGTGCCGCCCGTCTCCGTCTCCCAGAGACCCTCGATCGCGGCGATTTTGGCGGGCTGATACTCGCGCGTGTTGATGCCGTGCGCATCGCCGACGACGATCTGGATGGGAACCACGACCAGCAGGAGCCACAACGCCATGGAGAAGGCCTTGCGGATGGCGGCATCCTTCCGCCCACGGAGCAGGTGCCAGGCCGAGCAGGCGGCGACCAGCGTCGCGGCCACGATGAATGCCGCGAGCGCCATGTGCATCAGGCGGTAAGGGAACGACGGATTGAAAACGATCCTGAGCCAGTCGACCGGAACGATGCGGCCGTCCTGCCAGGCGTATCCCTGTGGGGTGTGCATCCAGCTGTTGGAGGCGAGGATCCAGAACGTCGAGATCAACGTGCCTGTGGCCACCATCAGCGTGGCGAAGAAGTGAGCTCGTGGCCCTACCTTATGCCAGCCGAACAGCATGATCCCCAGGAACCCCGCCTCGAGGAAGAACGCGGTGAGCACCTCGTAGGTCAGCAGGGGGCCCGTCACCGAGCCGGCAATGGAGGAGAACCCGGACCAGTTCGTACCGAATTCGTAACTCATCACCACGCCTGAGACGACACCCATCGCAAAGCCGACGGCGAATACTTTCGACCAGAAAAAGAACAGGTCACGGTAGACCGTATTCTTCGTCCTCAACCACAGACCTTCGAGCACCGCCAGGTAGCTGGCGAGGCCGATGCTGATGGCGGGGAAGATGATGTGGAAAGAGACGGTGAAGGCGAATTGCCATCGCGCGAGAAGGAGTGCCTGGTCGGTAGGTATCGACACGCGTCAAGCTCCAGCGAAAGATAGGGTAAGCGTATGCCTGTTTCGCGACGGCGGTATTGGTCAAAATGTCGCTGCGGTCATTAGCTGCCCGGTACTGGCTCACATCGCCAGACCGAGTCTGCGGCTCACGGCGAAGGTGGCGTAGAGCAGTCCCACGAGCAATATCACGAAGACCCCGACGGCTAACCCCACTTTGCCGGCCACGCGTAGTACCGCACGCCGCTCGATCGGGCGGTCCTTTTTCCCTTGCTCGTAATGCCACTTGATGGCCAGGAACATGCCTGTGCCGAAAACGACGACCTTGAAGATGATAAAGGCGATAGGGACCCAATCCATGCTTTCTTCGTTCCGAGCTGTGACTTGCCACTGTCTGTCATGAGGAAATCGCCCTCAAAACGCCGATGATGCCGTCCTCCAGCGCATGCTACCTACGAACAAGCTCCATACATTCGGGACAAATTGTCTCAGCATGCCTATCATGCGGAATCAAAAGGGGGGTGCCATGAAAACCATGTCCGTTCTTTTCTGCGCCGCGAGCGCCGTGGCGATGGTCGCCGGCGTATCGGCCGAGACACCGGCGGTTCCGACCGCCAAAGCCATCGAGCAGACGCTCGACACCAGCGCAGCCGCCTGGTCGGCGGGCGATCTGAAGACCTTTATGGGGTGCTACGAGCGCTCACCGGGCACCCGCTTCGTCAGCGCGAGTGGCACTGTCGTCGGTTACGACGCGATCGAGGCCATGTACGCATCGACCTATAAGAAGCCTGGCGCCGGTCTGGGCAAGCTGAAGCTGGACGTGATCGACGTCAAGGAACTCGGGTCCCAGTATGCCTTTGCGGTCGTCCGCTACCATCTCAAACCCGACACGGGCGCCGAGGCGTCAGGGCTTTCGACGCTGCTGATGCACAAGGTGGACGGTCTCTGGCTGATCAATAGCGACCATAGTTCCTGAGCTCCCTTCACGCCACCTTACTGCGAGCATGACGGCATTGAGAGCACTGTGGTGCCTCATCACCCGGAGAATTAGTCATGTCAGAAAGTGACAAAAGCAGTAAGTCACCCACGCCGAGAGAGTTCGATGAATCAGCGGCGGAGCGTGTCGAGAAGAAGCCGAAAGACAAAGAATCTCCGCAGCAGACGCACGACGACGAAACCCACGGCTGAAACGGGAGAGACCCATGGCCGATCAGAACCACAAACCGCAGTCCGGCGATCGCAATCTTAATTACGTAGCCAATCAGGACAAACCTGAGCAAGACAAGCGCGATAAGAAGATCAAGGAAGGCGAGGAAAAAATGGACGATGCTTCCAAGCGCGATGAAGGCGTTCGCTGATAGCGAACGCGGTTTCGTCGGTTGGCCCATTGCGGCACGCACGCGGCAGTTCGCCGCGTGCCACCGGCTTAGTGGGCTCTGGTGCGTCCTGCGAGAGCGGGCCCGAGTGACGTCGTCATGACGCTCCGTCCCGGGCTAAATCGTGATCCGAAGATCCTCGACCCATGAACATTTGCATGGCAGCCAAGCCATCGCGGACTGGTGGCTTGCAAAGTGCGCGCTGAGATAACGCAGCGTATTTCCCTCGACGTGGATCGGATTTCGTTGTCGCCCATACGTCGTGCATGTCGTGAGGCGTGGAAGTGACGGGCGGCTCACGAAGGCGGCGACGCGAACGGTGCGCAGGCCCCGGCACGAAGGAAACCGTGTGAAGTTAAATAGTTTCGATCAACCCCTCACGCCACCGTCCCCGGCAGCACGGCCATAGTAGTGACCCGAAGAGGAATCACTGACATGGATAAGAACGCCTTTCTCGCCGAGTCCCTTGAGGACGTTTACTCCGCAGGCCCGGAGGCGCAAGACGAGTCGGCCTGGGAAGAGCATTTCCCCATCATCGTCCATTGTCACCTGCGCTGGGATTTCGTCTGGCAGCGACCGCAGCAGATTTTCTCCCGGCTGGCCGACCATCATCGGATCGCATACATCGAAGAGCCTGTGGTGGTACTCGTCGGCGACAGCGCGGGCCCGCGTCTGCAAATTACCGAACCGCAGCGAAATATCGTGAGGATCGTACCCGTGCTCCCTCCCACCATGGTCAGCGTCGACGATCAGTGCGCGGCCGTGCTGGTTTTGATGCAAGCCGCCCTTCGGACTCATCCATTGTTGCGGAACCAGTTTCAGGATCCCGTGCAATGGTTCTATTCGCCCATGACCGCGCCCAGCCTGCTCGGGCAGTTCGGCGCACGGGGCGCCGTTTACGATTGTATGGACGAACTGGCTAACTTTCGTTTCGCGCCACGCGATATCGTCGAGCGCGAACGTTTTCTGTTATCGCGTGCGGATGTGGTCTTCACCGGTGGGCATCAACTGTTCGAGTCCAAAAGTCGTCACCATGACAACGTGCATTTCTACGGCTGCGGCGTCGATGTGGCGCATTTCGGACGCGCCCGGCTCGATCACACGACGGTACCGTCCTCCGTGGCGGCGCTGCCGCATCCGGTACTCGGCTACTTCGGCGTGATCGATGAACGGCTCGATTATCCACTGATCGAACGCCTTGCTAAGGCGTACCCGGAAGCGTCGATCGTCATGGCGGGCCCCGTGGTCAAGGTCGACCCCGAGCAGCTGCCCGATCTGCCCAACATCCACTGGCTGGGCCAGCAGTCGTACGACGTACTGCCGAACCTGGTAAAGGGTTTCGACGTCTGCCTCATGCCGTTCGCCCTGAACGATGCGACGCGCTACATCAATCCGACCAAGACGCTGGAGTATATGGCGGCGGGCAAGCCGATCGTGTCGACCGCGGTGGCAGATGTGGTGCGCAACTTTACGCCGGTGGTGGACGTGGCCCGGTCGCACGAGCACTTCCTGGCAGCCGTCCATCGCGCGTGGGAGACTCCGGACAGCGCCTTGCTGGACGAGGGCTGGAACCGTGCAGGTAAGGCGTCATGGTCCGCGACGGTCGCGGCGATGCGCGCCGATGTTCAATCGGCGTTGCAAGTTCCGGCGTACGCGACGGGGCGCCTCGCGATCGAGGTGACCGACGCACCATGAAGACCGATGTGCTCGTGGTGGGTGCGGGCTTTTCCGGCGCGGTAGTGGCCGAGCAACTCGCCGGTCGGGGTCTGAACGTGCTTGTGGTCGACCGGCGCGACCACATCGGCGGCAATGCACATGACCGGCACGATGCTCATGGCGTGCTGATACATCCTTATGGGCCGCACATCTTTCACACCAACAGCCAGCGAATCTTCGATTACCTGTCTCAGTTCACCTCATGGCGTCCCTACGAACACCGCGTGCTGGCCAGGGCGGGGGAGTTGCTGCTGCCAATACCGATCAACATCGATACCGTCAATCGCCTCTACGGTCTCGATCTGGACGAGCGGACGATTCAGGCGTTTTTTGACGGGGTACGCGAACCTCGCCATCCGATTCGTACCAGCGAAGACGTGGTGCTCAACGCGGTGGGTCGCGACCTCTACGAGCGATTCTTTCGCGGTTACACGCGCAAGCAATGGGGCCTGGATCCGTCCGAGCTAGCCGCCTCGGTCGCCGCGCGCGTGCCCACCCGTGTCAATCGAGACGATCGATACTTCACGGACACCTTCCAGGCCATGCCCCTCGAGGGATACACGGCGCTCTTTTCCAGGCTTCTGGATCAACCAGGCATCCGTCTTGAGCTGGGTGTGGATTTTTTCAGGATGCGCCAACGCATAAAGGCATCGCACATCGTTTTTACCGGCCCCGTCGACGCGTATTACGCGCAATGCTATGGCGCCTTGCCCTATCGATCGATCCGCTTCGAACACGAGCACCTGCATGATACCGCGCAGTACCAGAGCGTGGGCACGATCAACTATCCGACCGATTTCGACTACACCCGGATCACCGAATTCAAGCATGTCACCGGGCAGGTCCACTCCGGGACGTCGATCGTCCGGGAGTTTCCGCAGGCGGAGGGGGAGCCTTACTATCCCGTACCGCGCCCCGAGAACGAGGCGCTGTTCAAGCGCTACGAAGCCCTGGCCCTGAAAGAACGCGACGTGACTTTCGTGGGGCGTCTGGCCCAATACCGCTACTACAACATGGATCAGTGCGTGGGTGCCGCGCTGAAGGCAGCGGAATACGTGCTGCAGAAGCTGGGGCGACGGGTGGCTCCGGACTCACCGGGCGCGCAGCCGGTCCCGGGAGCTGACGCTCCCGTGATCCTGAGGCCCTGAGTGGGGGCGCTATGGACGCACGGGCAGAGGTCGGTGGGCTAGAACTGTGGGGCGGCATCGAGTGTACCGTCAACCGTGTCGGTGACCGTTATTTCAGTCAGCTAGACCAGCGCCCCTATGTCGGTGGAGAAGGGGATCTGCATCGCTTTGCCGAGTTGGGTATTCGTGCGCTGCGTTATCCCGTCCTTTGGGAGCGTGTGATGACTGACGGCGGGAGCGGGGCGGACTGGGCGTGGTCCGACGCGCATCTCGCAGCACTTCGCCAGTTGCCGATGCGGCCGATCGTCGGGCTGGTGCATCACGGCAGCGGCCCTCGCGACACCAGCCTCGTCGATCCGCAGTTTCCGGAGAAGCTTGCGCGCTACGCAAGCATGGTCGCACGGCGCTATCCCTGGATCGAAGACTACACGCCGGTCAACGAGCCGTTGACCACGGCCCGCTTCAGCGGACTTTACGGGCTCTGGTATCCGCACGGGCGCGACGTGGTGACGTTCCGGAAGGCCTTGTTCAATCAGTGTCGCGGCATCGTGCTCGCCATGCGTGCGATCGAGCGCGTCAACCCTGCCGCGCGCCTCATACAAACCGATGACTTAGGGACGACGTATGCCACGCCTGCGCTGCAGTATCAGGCGGACTTCAACAATCGGCTCCGCTGGCTGGGCTGGGACCTGGTTTGCGGAAGGGTGGGGCAGGATCACCCGCTGTGGCCGTGGTTGCGGAACGCCTGCCAAGCGAGTGAGGCGGACATCGCCTGGTTCGCTGAGCATCCGCGTCCGCCGGACGTCATCGGCGTCAACCACTACGTCACGAGCGATCGCTTTCTGGATGGAAATCTGGAGAAATATCCCGCCTCCTGCCACGGTGGCAACGGTCGTGAACGCTACGCGGATGTCGAGGCCGCGCGGGCGGTCGCCGGGCCGGTGGGTGACATCGCACCGCTTCTGATGGAGGCGTGGCGGCGCTATGGCTTACCTGTCGCAGTGACGGAAGCGCATATCGACGCCCGGCGGGAAGGTCAGATGCGCTGGCTCGCGGGGCTATGGACCGGAGCGGACGAAGCCAGGCGCGCGGGCGCCGATATACAGGCGGTTACCGCGTGGAGTCTGCTGGGTTCATACGACTGGAACTGTCTGCTTACCGAGCGCCAGGGGTATTACGAAACAGGGGCTTTCGATGTACGCAGCGGGCAGCCACGAGGGACAGCGCTCACCGGCCTGATGCGCGCTCTGGCCTCTCGCGAGACGGCGACGCATCCCGCACTTTCCGGCACTGGCTGGTGGCAAAGGCCGCAACGATTCGGCGGCGAAGCAGCGGCGTCACCCGCTATCGGGCTGCCGCCCCTGCGTGTGAGCCCTTTGCCGCGCTTACGCGCCGACAACGAACGCCCATCGATCGTGATCATCGGTGCCAACGGCATGTTAGGCCGGACGTTTGCACGCGCCTGTGCCGAACGAGACCTTCACCATCGCCTGTTGAACCGGAGCGAGCTCGACATCGCGGATGCGGATTCCGTACGCGCTGCTCTGGTCCGTTTCCGCCCATGGGCCGTCATAAACGCGGCTGGGTATGCGCGTGTCGACGAGGCCGAGCGCGATCCGACGCGATGCTTCCGGGAAAACGCGTTAGGGCCGGAGATCCTGGCGCGCGCCTGTGCAAGAGAGGGCATCGAACTGCTGACGTTCTCGAGCCACCTCGTCTTCGACGGAGAGCGCCGTTCTCCCTATCTGGAAAGCGACGCGGTATCGCCGTTGAATGTCTACGGGTTAAGCAAAGCGCGCTCAGAGACTCTCGTGCTCGACCGATATCCCGGTGCGCTCGTGGTACGAACCAGCGCACTGTTCGGCCCGTCCCACGAGAACAGCTTCGTCGCATCCGCACTTCGCGCTTTGCGGGCAGGCCAATCCTTTCAGGCGGCCCACGACGTCACGATCTCGCCCACCTACGTTCCGGACCTGGTCGACACGTGTCTGGATCTGTTGATCGACCGGGAAGCGGGCATCTGGCACATCACCAACGGAGACGCCGTCACGTGGTCGCAACTCGCCGTACGTGCGGCTGCGCGGGCGGGCGTCGACAGCAAGAGACTGCATGACCGCGCTGCCCGGCGGAGCGGCTTCGCCGCCGTCCTGCCGCGATACAGCGCCCTGGGCAGTCAACGCGGATTTTCGATGCCAAGCCTGGACGATGCGTTGGATCGCTATTTAGGTACTTAGTCACAGGCTTTCGCGGGGCGCGAGGACCTCACCGCATCGATGCCGAGAATCCTCCCGGGACGAAGCCAGGGAGGATTCCGATCGCAAACGTCACTCAGGCAACGGTAGCTTTAGCGGCCGTAAACGCCAGTCGTCCCAGCCGCGTTGTGAACGACCACATAGCGTCGGCCGGCGAGGGCGCCACCGAGCGCCGCAGCCATGGCACCCAGGATCAGGGCGACGGCGCTACCCAGAGCGGCTTTGGCTGCGGCCTTCGCGGCGGCATCCGCAGCTTCGCGGGCTTTCGCTTCGGCTTCAGCGGTCGCCTGCGCGATCTTGGCCCTGGTCTGCTGATACTGCGTAACCCACGCGTCGACTCGCTGCTCGGCGTCCTGCTGGCTGGCACCGGTGCGTGCCATGACCACATTCACCAGGGCCTGGCGGTCTGCCTGCTGAACCGTGTCGCTTCCCGACGTAATGATGCGCTGCGCTACCGCCTGCACATCTTCCCCCGTGCCATTCTGGCTTGCGTTATTCAGCTGATTGACCGCACCCTCGGTCTGCTGTTTGACGGCCTCCGGCTGCAACGCCGGCTTGCCGGTCTGGGCCATCAGCTCCTGAGCCTGAGCCTTCAGCGAATCCATGGTGATGCCGTTGGCCGCCAGCTGTTTCTTCGCTTCGTCCGCCGCCGGACCCGCCGCTGCCGCGAGGCCGCTTCCCGCTGCCGCCGCGGTCGCACCGACCGCCGTGGCGCCGCCCTTTACGACGGATGCGAACGTCGAGGCCACCAGGTAAGCGCCGATCAGGCTGGCCAGCCCCCAGGTCACCAGCCCGTGCAGCATCGCATCCGTCCGGCCAGGCGCGGCCGCAAGATGCCCTGCCACCCAGCCGCCGGCCATGAGAGCAAGCACGCTGCTGATGCCCCACCATGCTGCCGCGCCAAAGCCATAGGCGGACGCATCCGGCGAATCGTGATGCACCGGATCGGCAACACTAAGGCCAACGCCAGCACCGATGAGGCTCAGCACGAGCTGGATGACGACAGCGATGATGACGCCGGCGAAGATGGATCCCCAGGAAATGCGCCGGAGCAATGGAGCATAGGCATCGCTGCCTGGTGAGGAGTAACCCGATTCGGTGTGAATGGTGTTCATAGAAAAACCCTGTAGCCGCTGACCGGCAAGAAACGCCCGATGAAACCGGTACGCTCGCGCATACCGATGAAGAAGCGCGGACAGTGTCTGGTGCGACGTGATCGAAGCGTGCGCGGGGCGTGTCGTCAACTATTCCGACTGATTCGACCTTACCGTTGCCCGGTGGCTCACCGGCTACAGGGATGTGACGTCCGGAGCGGGGGCGTCGTCAGTCCAGCGGACGTACCCAGATATTGCGGAAGCTGATCGGCTGTGAATGGTCGCCATGGGCCTGCAGCTTGATCGCCGCCGTCGTGTACGGCTTGTATTTCGGCTTGCCGATGTAGAAGGTCTCGCCAGTCAGTTCGGTGTGGTTTTGCACCAGCACGCCGTTGTGGAACAGCGTGAGGTAGGCCGGTGACTTCACCGAGCCGTCCGCGGCGAACACCGGCGCGGTCCACACGATGTCGTAGGTCTGCCAGTCGCCAGGATGGCGCGCTGCGTTGACCAACGGGGCCGCCTGCTTGTAGATGCTCGCGGCCTGCCCGTTGACGTAGGTCGCGTTTTCGAACGAATCCATGATCTGGACTTCGTAACCCTCGTCGCCGGGGCCGGTGGAGGCAAGGAACACGCCGCTGTTGCCGCGGCCCTGGCCCTCGCCGGTGATGTCCCTGGGAATCTGCCATTCCAGGTGCAGCTGATAGCTGTGGAAGCGCTGCCGGGTCTGGATATTGCCCGTGGTCTTGTCGACGGTGACGATGCCGTCGTGCACCTTCCAGGCCGCCGGCGACCGGTCTTTCGATGCCTCCCAGCCACTGAGGTCATGGCCGTCGAACAGCACGACCGCATCGGACGGCGGCGCGTTCTCCTTTGCACCTGGAGTCACCACCTTCGGTACCGGCTCCCATCGTTCCGTGGCCTTCGGATCGTCTTGTGCGAGGGCGCAGGACGAGCCCAGGCTCGCGACGGTAAAGAGGGTGAACGTGGCGGCGCCGATGCGCTTCATGGGCGTTCCTCGGGAAGATGTCATACGGTGCAGATCCTGTAAGCCTCGGCGAACGAATCGAAGGGATTCGGGCGCGATGGCGAAAATTCGTGAGCGATGAAGCCCTGGTAGTTCAGATCGGCGATGGCCCTGGCGACGGCGCGATAGTTAAGCTCCTGCGTGCCGTCGATATCGTGGCGGCCAGGTACGCCGCCCGTATGGAAGTGACCGATCCACTGGATGTTGTCGCGGATGGTGCGAATCACGTCACCCTCCATGATCTGCATGTGGTAGATGTCGTAAAGCAGCTTCACGTTGGGCGAACCGAGGCCTTTGGTCACGGCCACGCCGAACGCGGTGCGGTCGCCCTGGTACCCGTGATGGTCCACCTTGCTGTTCAGCAGCTCGAGGCACAACGTGATGCCGTTTTCCGCGGCGTACGGCGCGATCTTTCCCAGTCCGTCGATGCAGTTGTCGATGGCCCGCTGGTCGTCGATACCGTCCTTGCGGTTGCCGAACATGGTGATGATGTTGGTGACGCCGGCGCGTTTGGCAAGCGGGATCGTGGTCTCGATCTCCCGGATCAGAACGGCATGGTTCGCCGGATCGTTGAAGCCCATCTCGATGAAGTTGTCCCGCCTGGCGGGGTAGCCCATCGATACGGCCAGGCCGTGATCCGTCACCACCGACCACTCATCGGCGTAGAGCAGATCGACGCCTGCGAAGCCGAGGGCCTTCAGCCGCGTGCACAGCTCGGGAAGCGGGGCCCTGGAGGTCCAGCGGCTCAGCGATTGCCTGAGCCGGCCACCGCCGATAGCCGGGGCTCCCACCCTGGGGCCGGTTGTCGCGGCGGAGGCGAGCAGGGGCGCTGCGCCCGCCATCGCCGCGGCCGTGGCGATACGGCCCAGCGCGTTACGGCGCCCGATATCGGTGGTGTCGTCACGCATGCTCATTCGAGCCCCAGTATCTGGCGATTGAACGTACGCTCGCTACCCGACGAAGCGAAATCGTCGAAGGCGCGTTCGGTGACCTTGATGATGTGGTCGCGGATGAAGGGAGCACCTTCCTGCGCGCCCTGCTGCGCGTCCTTGATGCAGCATTCCCATTCGAGCACCGCCCAGCCGGGGTAGTCGTATTGCGCGAGCTTGCTGAAGATCGCACCGAAATCGATCTGGCCATCGCCCAGGGAACGGAAACGTCCCGGCCGGTCGATCCAGTTCTGGTAGCCACCGTAGACGCCTGAGCGTCCGTCAGGCCGGAACTCGGCGTCCTTCACGTGAAACGCGCGGATACGCTCGTGGTAGTGGTCGATGAACCGCAGGTAGTCCATCTGCTGCAACACCATGTGGCTCGGGTCGAACAGGATGTTCGCCCGCGGATGGTGGTCCACGGCGTCGAGAAAGCGCTCGAAGGTGGCGCCGTCGTGCAGGTCTTCACCCGGGTGCAGTTCGTAACAGACATCGACGCCCGCCTCGTCGAAGGCATCTAGGATCGGCTTCCAGCGCCGGGCCAGCTCCGCAAAGGCTTCGTCGACAAGTCCGGCAGGGCGCTGGGGCCACGGATAGAACAGCTGCCAGGCCAGGGCACCGGAGAACGTCGCGTGCGCCTTGAGGCCGAGGTTCTTGCTGGCGGTTGCCGCGAGCTTGAGTTGCTGCACGGCCCATGCCTGGCGTTCCTGCGGCTTGCCACGCAGCTCCGCGGGAGCGAAGCCGTCGAACAGGCGATCGTAGGCAGGGTGCGACGCCACCAGCTGCCCTTGCAGGTGAGTGGAAAGTTCCGTGACCTGAAGGCCGTGCCCGGCCAGCATACCGATGATGTCGTCGCAGTAAGCCGTGCTAGCGGCGGCCTGCTGGAGATCGAACAGGCGTCGATCGTTGGAAGGGATCTGCACGCCGAGAAAGCCAAGCGACGAGGCCCAGCGCGCGATCTCGGGCAGCGAGTTGAAGGGCGCCTCGTCCGATGCGAACTGGGCGAGGAAGATGCCGGGACCCTTGAGTGTCTTCATATCAGATCTTCAGTGAGGCTTCGACCGCCCAGGCATGTCCGTTGCCGGCCTGCGATAGCGGGATATCGGGCTGCCAGCGGGCGGGTACCGGGTCGTACTGAAGCACTTGCGTGCAACCGGGCTGGGAAAGAAAGAAGCCCAGCATCGTGAGCTTCTTGGTCATGAGCACGAAGTCGCTGGCTGGGGTCAGCTTGCCACCCTTCGGGGTGGCGAGCGCCTCGGCGTGAAGCTTGTTTACCAGCGCTTTGCGCTGCGCGTCGCTCAGCTGGAGAAAGGGCTTGCCACCGGCGTTGTCGAAAGCGGCCGCGGCGTCGAGGTAGCGCACCTGCTCGTCCCTTGCATAGACCGCCTTGAACAGCTGGTCCATGAACAAAGGAACGCCCGCGTCGACCGCGCCCGGCGTATCGGTGCGCGGGATGATGATGTCCGACACGGCGCCAACGAGGCTGTACTGCGCCGGGTCGAAGAATTCGGGCCTGGCGGCCGGCGCTTGCGACGCGGCGTGCGCGTCGAACACCGCCAGGAGGGACGGTCCCGCGATGGCGCCGATGGCCAGCGCGGACATGCTTTTCAACCATTCGCGACGATTCATGGGCGGTCCTCAGAGATTGCCGCGCTTGAGTTCTTCCACGGCGTGGTTGGCCGCGCGTGCGGTCAGCGCCATGTAAGTGAGGGACGGGTTCTGGCAGCCGGATGAGGTCATGGCCGAGCCATCGGTCACGTAGACGTTCTTGCAGGCGTGCATCTGGTTCCATCCGTTGAGCACCGAGGTCTTCGGATCGCGGCCCATGCGTGCGGTACCCATTTCATGGATGCCGGCGCCGACGTTCGCCTTCATCGTGAAGTGGCTCACGTCGCGGTAACCCGCACCGGTGAGCATCTCCACCGCGTCGTCGATGATCGCCTTGCCCATCGCGATCTCGTTTTCCTGGTGGGCCGCGTCGAAGTTGAGGACCGGCATGCCGTACTTGTCCTTGTGGCTGCGATCCAGCGTCACGAAGTTCTTGTGCGAGGGCAGCATCTCGCCGAAGCCCATCATCGAGACGTACCACGGGCCGGGCTCCTGGGCGGCGCGCTTCAGGTCTTCACCCAGCGCAGCCTGGTCGACAAGGCGGGTCCAGTCCTGGCGGCCCGCGCCTCCCTGGAAGCCGAACCCGCGCAGGTACTTCTGCCGGTCGCTGCCGATGTTGCGATAGCGCGGGATGTAGAAGCCCGTGGGCCGGCGGCCGGCGTAGTAGCGGTCTTCATGACCCTCCACCATGGCGCGCGCACCGGTCCCGAAAAGGTGATCCATGATGTTGTGGCCGAGCTCGCCGCTGTCGTTGCCGAAGCCGTTCGGGAAGCGGGTGGAGGTGGAGTTCATCAGGATGTGTGCGGTGCCGAACGTGGAGGCGCACATGAAGATCACTTTGGCGAAGTATTCGGTCTGGTGCCCGGTGTTGGCATCGAGCACGCGCACGCCGGTGGCCTTGCCCTTGTCGTTGTCGTAGATCAGCTCGTACACGATGGCGTCGGTCACCATCGTCATGTTGCCCGTGCGCTCGGCGGAGGGCAGGGTGGACGAGTTGCTGCTGAAGTAACCGCCGAAGGGACAACCGCGCATGCACATGTTGCGGTACTGGCAGGTGCCACGCTGCGGGCTCTGGTCATGCTTGAGCGGGGCGGAGAGGTTCGCCGTACGGCCGATGATCAGCTTGCGCCTGAACTTGCTGTCCAGCTTGGCCTGAAAATCCTTCTCGACGCAGTTGAGGTCCATGGGCGGCAGGTAATTGCCGTCCGGCAACTGCGCCAGATGATCGTTGTTGCCACTGACGCCGATGAAATGCTCGACGTGGTCGTACCACGGGGCGATATCGTCGTATCGGATGGGCCAGTCCACGCCCACGCCTTCCTTGCCGTTGGCCTCGAAGTCCATCGGGCTGAGGCGGTAGCTCTGCCGGCCCCACATCAGCGAGCGTCCGCCGACGTGGTAGCCGCGGAACCAGTCGAACGGCTTGGTTTCTTCGTACGGGTTGTCGATGTCGTCGGCAAACCAGTGCTTGGTCGACTGTGTGATGCCGTAAAACGACGGTCGCGTGTGCTTGGGCCAGCGGGCGAGGTCCTCCTGCGTCGGCTCGTCACCGTATGGCAATTCCCACGGCGCCTTCATGGCGGTGGGGTAATCCAGGTGCTTCACCATCGGGCCGCGGTCGAGCACGAGCGTCTTCAGCCCTTTCTCGGTGAGTTCCTTCGCCGCCCAGCCACCGCTGACACCGGTGCCGACAACGATCGCGTCGTATGTGTTCTTTTCCATGCTCAAGCCTTCAGCGCAGCGGATGCAGGTAGTTGAAATCGACGCGTGCGGCGTCAAGCGAGCTCATGCGGGTGTATGGGCCTTCCTGCTCGACGAAGCAGTGCTTCAGTCCGTTGGCATCGGCCGCCGCCATGATGGGTTTGTAATCCAGCGTGCCGCGTCCAAGCTCGGCGCCCGGGTAGTCACCTGCATGGCCGGGGAGGAAATCCTTGGCGTGCATCAGTGCGATGCGGCCTGGGTTGGCCCTGAAATACGCGGCCGGATCCTTGCCACCCGCATGCGCCCAGCCGCAGTCCAGCTCGAAGTGCACGAACGTGGGGTCGGTCTCCGCGAGCAGGATGTCGTAAAACGTCTTCCCGTCGCCCACGTCGGTGAACTCCGCGTGGTGGTTGTGGTACGCGTAGCGCAGGCCGGCTTCGTGGGCTCTCTTGCCCAGCGTATTCGCACGTGCGGCGATGCGCCTTGCGTCATCCAGGGTGTAGGCCGGCTCGCCCGGCTTCCCGCTTTCTTTTTCCAGGATCGATGGCAGCGAGCTGCTGACGATGTACTGCGCGCCGAGCGTATGCGCGGCCTTTATGCCCGGCTCGAAGCCGAGGCTGTCGAAGTGCAGGCTCGGGCAGCCCAGACCGGCGAGCTTCAACTGGTCGCGAAGCGTCTCGGCCGTGCTGGTCACGATGGCTTCGATCTCCGTATACCCGATCGCCTTGAGCGTCCTCAGCGTGCCGGCGGGATCGGCCTGATAGGCGTCGAGCACCATGTACAGCTGGATGCCGAGGCCCTTGCCCGTCGATGCGGCGGCAAGGAGTTTGCCTGGCGCAGCGAGGCCGAGGCCCAGCGCGGTGCCGAACACCGCGGAGCGCGCGAGGAATTGCCTGCGATTCATCATGTCGTACGAGTTCCGGGTGAGTGGGCGCCGACGACGCCACTGGCGATGGCCGCCTTGCGATCCTTGAACAGCAGGACGAACAGGGCGAAGACGGCGGCGGCGAAGGCGCCGGCGATGATCCAGATGCCATGCCAGTCATGGCTGCCATCGGCGCGGGTATAGGTCTCGACCACGATGCCCGACAGCCACGAGCCCACGAACATGCCCAGGCCGTACGTGAGGAAGGTGATCAGGCCCTGCGTGGCCGCGCGCAGCGCTGGCGGTGCTTCGCGGTCAATGTAGATCTGGCCGACGACGAAGAAGAAATCGAAGCAGACGCCGTGCAGTACGATGCCCAGCCAGAGCATCCACATCAGCTCGCCGCTGCCGCCGAAGGCGAACATGCCGTAGCGCACCACCCAGGCGAGCATGCCGACCGCGAGCATCCACTTCACTCCGAGGCGGCGGAAGAACCAGGGGATGAGCAGCATGAAGAACAGCTCGGACATCTGCCCGCCGGTCATCTTGCCGGCGGCGTTCACCACACCGACCTCGTTGAGGAACAGATTGGTGAAGGCGTAGTAGAACTGCAGGGGGATACAGATCAGGAACGAGGCGAGGGCGAACACGAACATGGAACGCTCGCGCAGCAGGTGCAGCGATTCCAGCGGCAGGGCATGGCGCAGTTCGAAACGGGTATGGCGAGCCAGCGGCGGTGTCGGCGGGAGGGTGAAGCAGTAACCTGCCATCACTACCGAGAGGCCGGCAGCCAGGAGCAGGGGAGATGCCGTGGCTTCCACGCCCCATGCGCCGACCACCAGGCCGACCACGATCCAGCCGATACTGCCGAACACGCGAATGGCGCCGAATTCCTCCTGCGGACTCGCGATGTGGCGCATGGCCAGCGACGCCGTGAGGGCCAGCGTCGGCATGTAGCACAGGCTGTAGGCAAGCAGCGGCGCGTAGACCATCGCGAACGTCGTCTGCTGCGCGGCAACCACCAACAGGACGGCACCGAGCAGATGCAGCAGTGTCAGCACCCGCCGCGTATCGAACAGGCGATCGGCGAGCAGACCGACGAACAGCGGTGAAATGATCGCGCCGACGGCGGTGGTCCCGGCGACAGCACCGATTTCCGTGCCGGTGAAATGCAACGTCTTACCGAGCCAGGTGCCGACGGTGACGTACCACGCACCCCAGATTCCGAACTCGAAAAGCATCATCACTCTAAGGCGCCATTTCATCCGCGTTTCCTCGTGGGTCGTGTGGGGGCGAGTGGATCTTCAACGGGCTGCCACGCGCCGCCGGCGGCATGGCTTCTGAGCATGGCGTCCACGATGAGGCTGTTTCGGTAGCCGTCGGCGAACGTCGGCAGCGCAAGGGGTTTCGCCTTGGCCGTGGCGCCGGCGCGGATCCATGCGTAGGCATCCGCGATCACATTGCGGAACGCATCCGCCCAGGCTTCGGGATGGCCCGCCGGCAAGTGGGCGTACGCACGCGCGCCGGGCTCCATCAAGGCGGGATCGCGCGTGAGCACCTGGTTGGCCTTGTCGTGATGACCCAGCCACAGTTCGTTGGGCTGTTCCTGCCGCCACGCCAGCGAGCCTTCGCGCCCGTTCACCTCGAGACGCAGATCGTTCTTGTGACCCGGCAGCACCTGGCCCACGGTGACGCAGCCGCGTGCGCCGTTATCGAAGCGCAGCAGCACACTGGCGAGGTCTTCGCTGGTGATCTTGCGTCGCTTGCCGGAGCGCGTCGCCGATCCGGAAAAGGCTTTTGCCGAAGCATCCGGCGCCTCACGTACCGGCACGACCGTGTGCAGGTCGGCCAGCACGGCGGTGATCCGCGCGCCGGTCACATGTTCGGCCAGGTCGCACCAGTGCGACCCGATATCGCCCAGAGCGGAGCTGGCCCCGCCGAGCCTGGGGTCCAGCCGCCAGCTATACGCACGTTCGTCGGTGAGCCAGTCCTGCAGGTAGCACCCATGCACGAAGACAGGCTTGCCGATCGCCTTATCGGCGACCATGGCACGCGCCTGCTGCACGAGGGGATAGCCGCGATAGTTGAAGGTGACGACGTGGGCGAGGTTCGCCTCGCGCGCGGCTTCGTAAAGCTCCCGTGCCTCCTGCATCGTCGCGGCCAGCGGCTTGTCGGAAATGACGTGCTTGCCAGCGCGCAAGGCCGCCAGAGAAACCTCGCGGTGCAGGTGGTTCGGCGTCGTGTTGTGCACGACCTGAACGGCAGGGTCGGCAAGCAATTCGCGATAATCCGCGTACGCCTTGCCGGCATTCAACTCACGTGCCCGTTTCGTCGTGGATTCGAGACGGGAGCCGGCAATGCCGACGATGTCGACATCCCCCAGCCGACGCACGGCGTCCAGGTGATGGGCTGCGATGAAGCCTGGGCCGACGAGCCCCATGCCGAGACTCATCGATCGGTCGTCCTGGCGCTTGTCGATAGCGACTGGCTTGCCATGTTTCCCCCCGACGGTCTTATGCCGCCGAAATGTATTCGATTACATTCGATGCCATGCGGTACGAAATGAGTGCGACCTGCATGGATTTCCCATATTCACCGCGTCGGGTGGTGGCACCGCGCCCTGAACATGCCAAGATATGTATCAGACGTACGAAGCGACCTGCAACGATTTTATGTAATCCATTACATTGCGGCGCAGCATATTTGCAGTGCGGTCAGCGCTTGCTGGCCAGTTCGAAAAGGCTGTGCAGAAGGATGATCAGCGCGTGAGTGCCGACGAAACAAAGCGGAAAGGGAAACGGGCCGCTCCGGCCAAGGAGGCGCTCGCCGATGTTGCGCCGCGTCCTGCACGCGTGCGTACGGTGAAGGAGATCGCGGCCATTGCGGAAGTTTCCGTTGCAACTGTCTCTCGCGCGCTACAGCGTCCCGAGTTGGTCAGCGAAGAGACGAGGCTGCGCATCCACGAGGTGGTCAGGCGGCTCGGCTATACACCGAACGCTCTTGCGCGCAATCTGCGCACGGCCCGGACACGCCTGATCATCGCGTTGCTCCCGGACATCGCCAACCCGTTCTTCTCGGAAGTGATCCGAGGCATCGAGCAGGTGGCGTACGAAAAGGGTTACTCCGTCCTCCTGGGCGAGACGCAGAGCAGCCTGGTGCGGGAACAGGCGTATGCCGACATGGTCGCGGCGCGCCAGGCGGACGGCATCATCACCATGTTCCATCGCGTGCCGGCCATTCCGATGGACGGCCGCCTGCCGCTCGTCAATGCTTGCGAGTACGTCAAGGACAGCGCTATTTCGAGCGTCTATGTGGACAACGCCGGCGCGGCCGCCGCGGCCGTCGAGTACCTCGTGACACTGGGCCATCGCGATATCGCGTTCATCGCCGGCCCCGGCTCCAGCCCCATCTGCGTCGACCGCGAAGAGGGCTACCATCTCGCCCTTAAGCGGGCGAAGATCGTTGCGGATCCGGCGCTGACGGCCGTCGGCGACTTCTCCATCGAAGCGGGGGAGCGCGCCGTCGAGATGTTCCTGTCGCAGGGCCGGTCCTTCAGCGCCGTGTTCTGCTCGAATGACGAAATGGCCATCGGCGCGATGCGCGCCCTGACCGCCGCGGGCCTGCGCATTCCGGAAGACGTCTCGGTCGTCGGTTTCGACGACATACGTTTCTCCCGCTACACGTCACCTCCGCTGACCACCGTGTCCCAGCCGAAGAACGCGCTGGGCCGCGAAGCCATGACCATGCTCATCGAAATCCTCAACGATCCCCAGGTGCCTCCGCGCAAGCGCGTGCTGTCAGCCGATCTGGTTGTCCGTGGCTCCACGGGTCCTCGTCGGGACCGGTAATCGTTGCACTGCAAGAGGCGATCATTCTCCATGACTGACGAACCAAAGATCGAGAAAGCGCAGCCCACCCGCACCTCCGAGACGAGCGCGGGCCATGCGGGCAACGTCAACACGTCGCGCCGCAGCTTCATCGCCGGCACGGCCATGGCGGCGACCGGGCTGCTGATCCTGCCCCGCCATGTCCTCGGCGGTCCTCGCCATACCGCACCCAGCGACCGGCTGAATATCGCTGGCATCGGCGTCGGTGGGATGGGCGCCGCCAACATGCGCGCCCTGGCCGGCGAAAACATCGTCGCCCTGTGCGACGTCGACTGGGGCTATACGGATACATCCTTCCGCAAGATGTTCGCCGGGGTGGGCGAACTCCAGGCCCGGCTTGCCAGGGCGCCGACCGCTGCCAAGCGCAAGGAACTGGAGGACCGGATCGCGCAGACGAAGCTGCTGTCCGGCAAGTTCGATTCCATCAAGCGCTACACCGATTACCGCAAGATGCTCGAGCAGCAGAAGGATATCGATGCGGTGGTCATCGCCACACCCGATCACCTGCACGCGGTGATCGCCAGCGCGGCCATGAGCCTGGGCAAACACGTCTACGTACAGAAGCCGCTCACCTGGTCCATCTTCGAAGCCCGCGAAATGGCGCGCAAAGCACGGGAAAACCCGAAGATCGTCACGCAGATGGGCAACCAGGGCCATTCCACCGACGACACCCGCCTGATCCACGAATACATCGACGCCGGCGCGATCGGCGAGGTGCGCGAGGTGCACGCATGGACGAACCGGCCGCTCGGCTACTGGCCTCAGGGCGTGCCACGTCCGCGCGCCGTACCGAAGCCCGACGACGCAAGCTGGGACATGGATGCGGTGAACAGCCGCCTTGCCAATGCCATGGCCGGCAACTATCCCATGCCGAAAGGTCTGGAGTGGGACCTGTTTCTGGGCCCGGGCCCTGTCATCGAGTACCACCCGCTCTATCACCCATTCAACTGGCGCGGCTGGACGGACTGGGGCGTGGGTGCGATCGGCGACATGGGCGCGCACCTGATCGATTCGCCGTTCTGGTCGCTCGACCTCGGCTTCCCGACCTCGGTGGAAACGGTCTCGACTCCTTTCAACCACGAGTCGTACCCCACCGCGACGATGACGTACTACGACTTCCCGGCTCGCGGCGACAAGCCGCCCGTCCGGCTCACGTGGTACGACGGTGCGCTCCTGCCGCCGGGACTGGAGGCGCTGGGGGCAGGGCAGATGCACGATGGTGGCGTGCTGTACGTGGGTGACAAGGGCAAGCTGGTGCACGAAACCTACGGCGACAATCCGCGCCTGCTACCGCACTCGCTGCAGGAGTCGGTGGGTACCCCGCCGCGGAAATTCGCCCGCATCGAAACCTCGCACGAAATGAACTGGGTGGACGCCTGCAAGGGCAAGGGGGAGACGACGTCGCCTTTCGAATACGCCGCGCGGCTGACGGAAGTGATGTTGCTGGGCGTCGTGTCGCTGCGAGCGGGTGGGCGCATCGAATACGATGCGCAGAATATGCGGGTCGCCAATATAGCGGACGCGAATCAGTTCCTGCGGCGGGATTACCGGGCAGGGTGGTCGTTGTGACGGCGCTCGTCCTTCTGATCTGCCGGGCTGGTGATGCCGGAGCCGCGGTCCGGCATCAGTTGTGCCCCTGGGTCTGCGCGCGAGGCAGTGTGACCGCGCGAACAAAGGCCGACAGATCGCGATTGAAGCGCTCGGGCTCCTCAAGGAACGGTGCGTGGCCGGATGCGGCGTAGAGCTTGCTCTGAATCCGCGGGTTGATGGCTTTCGCCCTCGCGATGCTCGGCCCCGGCATGACCAGGGCATCGTGTTCGCCATAGATGAGCAGCAGCGGGATCTTTGCCTTCCTCAGTCCTTCGGCCGCATCGACCGTCATCGATGGCACGGCCCGCTGCATCTCCCAGGAAGCGAGCGCCGCATTCGCCAACAGGCGCGAGAACGTGGTCGCGTCCGGTTCTTCGTGGAAGCACAACCTGAGGAATGCGCGTTCCCCGTCCAGGCGGGTCTTCAGGTCGGTGGAGGTCATGTCGCGATAAACCTCCGGGTGGGCCGTGATCTGGTCGGGCTTCAACTCGATCACGCCGTCGACATAGACCGCGCCGGCGACGTCGCCGTCGCCATGGGTCGCCAGATAATTCGAGATGACCGCACCGCCTAACGACCATCCTACGAGCACGGGCTTATGTGCTCCTGTCGTTTCGATGACCGCAGCCAGATCATCGGCCCAGCGCCGTCCATCGCGGTAGGCGTCGGGATCCGTGGGCTTGCCGGACAGGCCATGCCCACGCAGGTCATACGTGATCAGCCGGTAATGGCGCATGCGAGGATCCTGCAACTGCTTTTCCCAGTTGAGCCGGCTTCCGAGCAGGCCATGGATCAGGACGACCGGAGGACCGGCAGGATCGCCGGTTTCCTGCACGGCGAGCACGACGCCATCGGAGGCGGCGACGGTGTACGCCTTGTTTTCCGCATGCGCCGCCGGCGACCCCGCCAGCATCGCAAAGACGATCAGCAGCGCACCGAACGCGCGATAGAACCTCGACAGACACATAAATGATGACTCCTGGGTCGGTTGGACAAGCTCAGTCTGAACCCTCACACTGATGTGACTGTCAAGCGAAAAACGGTGTCGCCTTCCATGTCTAAGCCACCGGCAGAAATGACCATCGGCGCGCTCGCGAAGGAAAGCGGCGCAAGCTTGCGTTCGATCCGACATTACGATGACAACGGGCTCCTGACCTCCGCTCGTGCGCTGAATGGCTACCGCCTGTTTTCCCGGGCTGCCGTGACCCAGGTCCGGCAGATCCAGCGCCTGATCGCCGCGGGATTCAGTCTGGCCGAGATTCGCGGATTTCCGGACTGCATGCGCATGATCGAAGGTGCCGCGGCCTGTCCGGAAACCAGTGACGTGCAACGCCGGCGGCTCGCTTCCATCGAGCGCCAGATCGCAGAACTGGAGCGGCGACGGGCCGAACTGCGCGGGATGCTGTCCGAAGGTGTCTAGCGCGCCGGAGGCCTCACGAAGATTACCGGTCGACGCGCGTCCAGAGCCGATCGGAATTCTCGTCACGGTCCACGAAGCCGGTGACCTTACCTCCTGCATCACGTTGCACGACCTTTCGGACGTAGAGGTTGTCTGGCTGGAACAGCACGTCGCGGGCTTCGGCCTCGAGGATCTCGGGTTGCTTGCCGGAGCGTTGCCCTGAGATTTTCAGGCCATGCCGTTCAATCCGGTATGTCGCGTCGCCGTTCCGATACGTCCCGACCCATGGATCGATATCCTGCGGGTTAAGCGCGATTGCCGGAGGATTCCGGCGTATCCGATCGGTATGCACGAGGCGCAGCCGCCATTCTCCGTCGACGCGTTGCCAGGTCTCGGTCATCAACAGATGCGAGTCCTTCGTCGACTGCTTGCCCGCCCTCTGTGGAACATCGTCGCGATGGAAGACCTGCACCGTATCGCCGATCTGCTGGGCTTCGTAATCCACGATGATCAGCGCCTTGTAGCCATCTTCGGCGAGCTCACTCAGGAACTCGGCGCGACGCAAGACGTGACCCTCTTCGACGTACATGAAGTCGGACGTCGTCAACCGGCGCCATGTCTCCCGATCGCCACGGTGGATAGCTTCGAGAAGCAGCTCGTCGTTGTGACGCAATGTCCTGACAATCTGGGGATCCGGCGGAAGCGACTGGGCGTGAGCGGCGCTGGTGAGCGCGATGCAGAGAGCAAGGGATATCCTGGAGCCACGATTCATCGCTTTCCACACGTGATGTTGGGGTCGTGGCGGGAGATTAAGTGCGGCGTGTGCCGGTGACAACGTGGAGTAGGGTCGAGCGTTGCTGAAGATGAGCGACTTCGTTTTTGACCGCACTGATGAGGGACACGTCATCCATTGCCTGGCCGCGCTACCTCGCCTGCGTCAACCCCAGATAGCCGTAGACAGCGCGCGCAACGCGCAGACGCACTTCGTCGGTTTCGCCGCGTTCGCCCGCGGCATCGACGATACGCGACCAGCTGGCCGCTAATGGTTTCGATGCCGAAACCGAGATCTTCAACAATGATCGCGGATCGCGCTTCTTCCTGCGCGCGCCGGGCGGGGTGATGGTCAAATTCAACACCCGCTCGGATGCCGCCGACGAGTTCCGGGGCACTTTTAACTGAGCAGGCCGGGGCGATCCGATCCCTTGGCGATGCGAGCATTGCCCTGATGGAGGCAGCATGAGCCCTCCGTAACCATGGAATGGCATCTATTCGGATGCCTACCGTGGCCGTACCGGTGACGGCGCGGTGACTACGAAGCGCACGCGTTGATTTGCACTGCTCGAGCCACCTGGAGAGCGGAATGAGTATGGTAGTCGGTCAATTTCTCCGGCAAGGTCCGGGGACTGTGTCGCTGTATCGGGTACGCCGCGAAGACACTCCGCCGTGGCGAGACAGCCCATGGGAAGCGGCGCGCCAAGACGGTACTCCATCGTGGCGTCAGGGAGCGGTGTGGATCACTGCCCCTCTGACCTTGCCTGATTTTCCGGAGTAACTGGCCCCGAGCGGCATTTCGTGGGTGATGCAGGAGACTGATCCCGGGACGCTGCAGCGAGGTGTCACTTGGTCGCCGTCCATCGGCTTGGACGCCTGCGCAAAGAGCTCGAACGCGACGGCATGGCGTGGCTTAAGTGACGCGGGTAACCTGTAAAAACTTGGGACAATTGAATCCTGAGCGATGGAACCCTTAGGCCAGCACCAAACTCGCGTCACTAAATACTGATTGCTGCAGTTCGATTAGGGCTGGTTATCGGGGGGTATGAACAGATCACCTGCCAAAGTCAGGATAGGTCCGTCTTCGACCCTTAGCGGACCAAAAAGGGGAGGAGATGGAACGGATTAAACTCGGGATCCAAGATGGCGCTCGAGGCGGCAAGGCTATCCTCGATAAGACTCGGACGATGATATTTGCCTCGTGCAGCTCGACTACGAGGGTGTATGCCTGATTGGGGATCGACCGTGCAGTCCGTCAGACCTTAGCGGAAGAGAGGATACTGCCAACTGCTATGGGGCGGGCCTCAATGTGTTCCCATCAGGCATGGCCAGGGATATGGGAGGTGGGGCGGAGGCTCATAAGCTCACCCTCGGCCAGCGAGGCAGAATGCAGGACCTAGTGCGTATCTTTGATACAGGGCCCAACGTTCAGCCGACAACCGTTGCAGCGCAGCGTGAGTATTTCGATGGTTAGCTGAAGAGCTTCTGAGTGAGGTCCGCTTCCAACCCAAAGCCGTCATTAAAAAGTGCACTCTGACCAAGTTTCGGGCCAAGCAACACGCAAATGCGATCGACCAAGTAACCCGCCGCGTGCGCTTCTGCGGCATGGTTAGTAAACGACCTCTACCGCGTTAAACGCGCGTTTAGTACCATTCAAGCGCTCTACAACGAGATTAAAACAGGGATAGGGGAGGTCTCTCATGGCCGCATTTGACATCAGTGTGCGGGACACGCTCAAGCTGCTTGATGGCTCGTTCGAGCCCTTCGCTGCCGGCGTGTCAAACGGGCTTTACGCATTCTGGTTGGGTTCCGGCATATCATTCGGACGCGCGCCCAGTCTGCTCGTCCTCGTCGGCAAAGTCGTCGAGTTCGTACGCTCGCGTATTGATCATGCAGATCCCAACTGCAAGTTCACCATTACGTTGCGAGAGATTCTCACCCTTGCCAGCGCCTCAGCGGACGAGCTGACGCGCTCAAAGTTCGATGAGCCCTTTGCCGCTTGGCCGGATCGGGACGCCATCGCTAAGCGCCTGGTCAATAACTATTCCAAGCTGCTCGGGCTCACCGTCGATGGTGAGGACATGGACTATCTCTTGTGGAACGTCATAGACGTCGGCGCCACATTCGCAGACCCTGCGATGATCCCTGACGTGGAGCATCTCTGCCTCGCGGCCTTAAGTTTGGAGGGCGCAGCGCCTGAGATGCTTTCAGCCAACTGGGACCCGCTGATCGAGAGAGCCGTGTCTACCCTGACAGACGGCAATGTAGCGCTGAGTCCGACGGTTGTCGCACGTCCCGCCGACCTTCAACTGCCCCGCAATAAGACCCGCCTGATCAAGTTCCATGGCTGTGCTGTCAAAGCTCAAGGTGACCCGGGCCAGTACCGCCAATGGTTGGTGGCGTCACACGATCAGGTCGCCGCGTTTTGCACCCAGGCGGACAACCAGGGGCTCGTGACAGCATTGACGCATATCGTCGGCAGCAAGCGCACACTGATGCTGGGCCTCTCGGCCCAGGACGCCAATATTCAAGGGATCTTTAATAAGGCGGCCAACGAGTTGACGTGGCAGCTTGGTGAACCTCCTCCGAGCTACGTGTTCTCGGAGCAAGAGCTGGGCATGGACCAGCGATCGCTCCTGAAGAACGTCTACCGCGAACAAATCACCCCAGCAAACCTGAAGGCGGTCTTTGAGGCGGCGCGCATCCAAGCGTACGCAAAGCGGTTACTTGTCGCGCTGCTGCTGGATGTGTGGTCTAGAAAGCTGCAGGCGTTGGCCCTTCTCGCGCCCGGCCTGCTTCCGCCGGCAGAACGTCAACACCTTTGCGACGGCATTGCGGTGCTTCGCAACCACCTGGCAGATGCAGCGTTGCCGGACCTCGATTTCATCGATGCTCTCCTTGACCGGTTCGGCCGTGCCTGCAAGTTGCTGCGCGACGGCCAAATCGAACGCCCCAATGTCAGGTTTGAGCCGATCACGAATGACGTTGTGGCGGCCCTCTCAGGCAATCCCGCCCTGGGGGCCCTCGGGTTGCGCGAGGCAGCCGTTGCGCTTGGCCTGGTGGGGATGGGCTTGAACCGCTATGACTGGACAGTGGAACCGGAGACTCTGGACAGGGAATCTGGTGTGCTGGCAGTCACCGGAAAAGGTGTAGCGACGGCTCGCACCAAGGTGTACCTTACGGCCAGCGCGGCAGGCGCCGCGCTGCTCCGGAGCGAGGGCCACCTGATCGAGGCAGATAGCCCCCTGTTGATCCAGTCTCAGAAGCTGGTAATACCAATGACACGATCCCCGAGGGGAGCATCGGGGCGAACTGGGCTGCCGAAAGCGCGCGAAGTCAGCATATCTGCCTTGCTGCAAACCTACGCCACCGCTGACGAGCTCTATGAAGCATTCCGACAGGAGCTCGCGCTATGACTGATTCAACCCCTATTGGCCGGGTCACGGTGGCGCTTGAGAATGCTGGGTACCAGCGGATCGCCAACGGACTCCAGGTTGGCGAGCTGAAGTTTCAGTTTCCGGCCGCGTTCGTGAAAGCGAAGAACTCAGCCGAACTCATCCTCGTCGCCGACATCGCCAGCGAGAGCGAGACGCAGCTGATCCGCAAGGTCGACGGCGTGGCGCGCGCGCTGGACATCGCGTCCTCCACACGGTCGCTCACCTTGGTGGTGACAGGCCCACGCCCCAGTGGTGCTGCGCTAGAATCTCTAGGACGGGTCTGCCGGGTCCTTCCCACCGGCAACATCAGCGGTGACGACGGCGACGAACTCCTCAAGAACTGGCTGGCTGTGCTGCTGCCTCTGTCGTTGCCACAGCCTGAGTCCGCGGTGGGCAACTCCCTAGCCCGCATCCACGCCGCCGCGCAAAACCTGGACGAAACCACCAGGAAATTGATCGATATTGCATCGCTGGGGGAGGGCGCCGTCAGTAAGGAGCTGTACTCGATCATCGACGCCGCTGCCGTCCAAGCCAAAGAGAAGACAATATGACGCCGCGCATCACGTCAATCACGGCTACCGACTTCCGCAGTATTCGTGGGAGCGTCACGATCCCGATGGATAGCCCTGTTGTGCTGATCCATGGCCGTAATGGCGCTGGTAAGACCAGCTTATTGACGGCAATGGAACTTGGCCTGACTGGCAATCTGGCGTCGCTATCTCGGCTGGATCCGCGGCTTCGTGAGCATCTGGTCCACAAGGAGGCGGCGTCCATGAAGGCATCGGTGTCGATCGGCGTCCACGGGCTTGGTGTCGACTTTCCGGCAGGTCATTTCGACATCCATGGCCACGAGCTCGGTGGCAAGCCGGCGCTGGGTCCCCTGCTGACCAAGCACTTCTCGGAGCGCTGCTACCTGGCGCAATCTACGCTGACGAGACTACTGGAGTTCTACGAGGACAAGGCGGTAAATGGTTCGGCGCTGACGCGATTCGTCAAGGAGTTGCTGGGGCTGGATGCGCTAGAAGCGCTCATTGACGGCCTGCACAATGCCGGTGACGTTCGCCGGCTCCGCGGCCATGCCGTAAGTTTCTGGGACATGCGCGAGCAGCTCCCGAGTTTGGATGACGAATTGAGCCGCCTGGCTGAAGAACTCACTGCCGCCGAGGGCCAGGCGGCGCAGCTCACGCAGACGGCGGGTCAACGACTTGCACCACACTGGCCAGAAGTTGCCGGCCTCTCGGCACAGGCGATACTTGACCTGTTGAAGGACCAGTCGCAGGAACCTGAGCTACAACGCCTGACGCAGCTCAGGCGGGAGCTCAATGACACGATCTCGCAGAGCCAGAGGGTGGTATCCGTCATTTCTGCCGACAAGCGCGAGGCCGTCGAAACGGCCGCCAGTGCCGCCGACGCGGCACTGCGTGGCTGGATGGACACCAGTGGCAAGCGCATGACGGAGCTGTTCGATAGGCTCGGTGGCTACTTCTCTGATCTGCCATCGCCCATTCAAAATCGCCCCGAATACGCCCTCGCCTATGCCCATCGAGCCATTGCCGCTGAGGTGACGAGATGCCAGCAGGTTCAGGACACGGATCAAGCTGCACAAAAGCAGGTTTCAACCCTTCGGACGGACCGGCAAGGCCTCACTAGGCGGCTGGAAGAGATCGACAAGCAGATCGTGCAGCATTCGCGCGAGGCAGGCCAGCTTGCGCAGGCGCTGTCTGCCTTGGTTCCCCATGTGCACACGGAAGAATGCCCTGTCTGTAGTCGGGACTTCGGTGAGGTTTCATCGTCGCCGTTGCTGGGTCATCTCACCGCACGGATTGCGTCCCTGACCCAGTCGGCGGGCCTTCTCTCGGCGTTGTCGCAGGACCGCGCGAACACGGTGAACGCCGTCGCGGACAGAGATAGAGATATCGGTAGCGCTCAAGCACAAGTACTCACAGCCGAAGCGAGAGCGGAATACGGCCAAAGGCTTGCAACCCTTAAGCAGGCCTTGCAGGCTTTGTCTGCCCTGGAAGTGGAAGCCAAGGCTGGCGAAACCCTGTTTGGGCAAGCTGCCAACGCCGCGCAAGCCCTGGTATCGGCTCGCGCCGGCGATCAGCAATCGGCAGCAATTCGTGACTCTGCTGGCCGGTTTGCCACTGTGCTCTGCATGGATTCCATTGGGGCCAGCGAGTCTCTGCAAGCGGCGCTGCAGCGGTTCTTGGCTGAAGTCACTGCTCGGCTGGCGCGGTTGACGGCAAAAGAGTCGGCTCGCCGCGATGGCGAGGCGGCGCTGAGGGAACTGCTTTTGAAGCAGAAAAATATTGAAGCCATCAAGCTACAGCAGCAGAAGCGCAGAACTGCTCATCGAGGCCTGAATGCGGCGAAGGAAGCGGGGGAGCGCGCGATGGAACAAGCCCGCGAGCTTCTCAAGCTCGCTCAGGTCGAGCGTTCCCGTGTTGTTGGACAAGTGTTCAACGATTCCTTGAATGCGGCATGGCGAGACCTCTTCGTTCGCCTGGCACCGGACGAGCCTTTCATCCCCGCCTTCGCTTTGCCCAAGGCGACGAAGGGCGACGTCGAAGCGAAGCTGGAAACCCACTACCGAGACGGTAGTAGGGGCGGGAATCCAAGGGCCATGCTCAGCGCCGGGAATCTCAACACGGCCGCACTAACGCTGTTCCTTGCGCTACACCTGTCTGTGAAGCCGCAGCTGCCGTGGTTAATCATCGACGACCCGGTGCAAAGCATGGACGAGGTTCACATCTCGCAGTTCGCTGCGCTGTTGCGGACACTGTCCAAGCAGCATGGACGCCAGGTGATCATTGCTGTGCACGAAAAACCCCTATTTGACTACCTCTGCCTTGAGCTCAGCCCAGCGTTCGAAGGGGACCGATTGATCACTGTAGAGCTAGGGCGTACGGCCAATGGAGACTCGGTAGCGAACACTTCGGTTAGAGACTGGAAACAAGACCGGGCGATTGCAGCGTAGCTATCTGCGCTCGCACTAGACTTCCCGAACTCTGAAACGGGCGCGTGGTTGAGAGGTTTGTTGGCTTACGATTAAACCGCCTCGTTTCGGTGATCAAACGACCGGTCTCAGTGAGTTTAACGAACGGCTGCTTTTGGCCGAACGCTGACGCAGGGGAGGGCGGTTAGCTCGTGTTATCTGGGCTACCTCTTCGCAGATCCATCTCAAGCACAACGCACTCGAGGGGTGCTTAATTTACTCGACAGGAGGTGGCACGGCCCGTCCTTGAACGTCCTGAGGCTCATAGCGTTGGCATGGAAGGATCTGACGGTAGTCGCCAACAAGTACGATGGCATCGACTTGCTAGGCAAAGCATGTGAGCTACTAGCCACCGATGGGCTGCCTGAGGTCTATGGCCTCGGGGACCGCATGCAAATGCTCGAAATTTATGGCACAAAGCGGCAGCTCGTTAAACAAATCCAGTGCGTTGAACGAGCTATGGGGCGCGGCGGCCGATCTAGCGACGATCATTGTGTAGTCTTACTGCTTGGGCCGGAGCTGACCCCAAGGCTCCACCAGCCAAGTGCCGATGGACTTTTTTCGGCGGCCACAAGCGCGCAGATTGCCTTGGGACGATCGTGGCTACGCAGGTGAGTGGCAAGCTTTCACAACGCAGGCTAGGAACGACGAGCGTACGCCCGGTGGTCGATTGCGTCCGTCAGCTGGCGATAATTTAGCGCAGCCCAACACCAGTGTTTCCCGGCTCGTCAATGCGAAAAACATGCTTACCTCCTCTAGTTCGGCAAAAGCCATAGCTGGGTTGGAAGCTCAATGAGGTCTTCACTCGCAATGCTATGGGCGCCACGACGCGTGGCGCCAGACTGTGTGGTGACAATCAACTGACGCTCGCGCGAAAGAGCAAACACCGCCTCCTGGAGTTGATCGAGTCGCGCAGGAGTCTCGTTTGCGGTCATTTGAACCAAGTCACCAAAGCGTACTGGGCTATGTAGCTGACTCATCCGCTGGGGGATGTCGCTGCGCAAAGCGTCTCGCGTGGCCTGATGGGCATGCTCGTCGAATCGATTATCAAAAGCGAGCTGGCCGTGGTTTCCCAAGTACCCGAGCATATTGAAGCCAGCTCCGCCTGGGTGGTGGAGATTATTGCTTCCCCAGTGGATGCGCTTCATTTCTTCGTTAGCCCGCCAATGACGAGCCAAATGCAGGAGCCAGTAACCACGACGGCTATTGCGAGGAACGATGTAGAAAGGCGTGCTAAACGCTGCACCGGAACTTGCACGAATTTGACCGGTCATCAGCGTCTGGATGGCACGCCGCCAGGCGAGGTCACCGTCATGTCCGGCACCTGTCTGCTTGATCGCCAGCAGCTGTTCCGCCGTAATTGCTTTCCCCAGGCCTGTGCGTTGCAACGCGGGATTGAGTTTGTCGATCATCTGCTCGGACAGGAAATTGATCAGATTATCGATCATCCAGGTGAGGAACACCTCTGCATACGGAAGTTCCGTGAAAATTTGCTTGACGGCGTCGAGATTGACTTGGCTCCAGCCGTATTGGTCGAGGATGAAAACGCTCCGGCCGTTGCGCCGCTGCCGATCCTGGATGTCCTTCAGAATGCCTGGAAGCGCTCGATGAAAATCGTTTCCATGAATCGTGACTCGCGTATCTAATGAGTTCGTCAGTGAGCTGTCCGCTATCAGCTTCCGGAGAAACGCACATGTCGATCGATTTTGTTCGACCAAATGGACATGAGCGTCAATGACGTAGGGCGTACGGATACCGCGCTGCTTCCGGTCCATAGCAACTAGTGCGCGCGCCTCTTGAAGTGCCTCCAGCAGCACTATCGGAGAGCCACTCACTTGTTCGCCCGATTCCGTGCGATACCGGCCGCCGCCAGCAAAGCCGTCAACAAGAGTGACGCGAATCCCCTCACTGCGCGGGTGCTGCGCAAGAATTCGCAGGTAGTTGATCAAATACGCTCGCAGCACGTCGTGCTTGGCGCGACTATGGTCCTCTATAACGGGCAACGCTCCATCGAGCGACCACTCGTAGCCCCCTTTTGCCATGACAGGTCATCCTCCTGATTATCCCCAAGAATGCAGCGTAGCAGGCATTTCATCCCATGTGCGACCGTTCAGAAGACGGCCATTCTTGGACTTTGCACGCCGCATTCCGTCCGCCCCCCAGCCACCCCATTGCTTGAAGAAGAAGGCAACTTTCTGCTTCTTGCACTGGACGCGCACGGATTCGGCCCACTCAGGAGCCATGGGACGTGCCTTAGGCCCTGACTCGCCGCCGACGATGACCCAATGAATGTCCGAGAGATTGAGTGCACCTAAATCCTCTAACAGAGGCTCGATGGACAAAAACCGAATGCGCGCATTGATGCTGCGTAAGTGATCGATTCGAGGCAGTCCATGCTTTCTATTTTCAACCGATACTCCTAGCCAAACGTTGTCAGGCACAGCGCGTGCTTTGAAGAAGCGCGCCATTCGAGCAGCGCGCTTGGTCAGCACTTGAAAAGAGTGATGTGGTGTCCGTGCCATGACATCCACGATGCGCTCGATATAGTCATCTGGGACCTTTTCATGGAATAGGTCGGACATGGAATTGACAAAGTAAATCGTGGGCTTCTTGCGGCGCAGTGGCTCCTCAAGGCGTTGAGGCATCAAGGTCAACGCGAAACCGTTCTCGTAGCCCGGTGTGCCCATGGCCTCCAGACGGCGGGCGAGCGTCTCCGCATAACAATGCTTGCAGCCAGCCGATAACTTGGTGCAACCCGTAATCGGATTCCACGTCTGCTCGGTCCATTCGATCTTTGACGTCGTGGCCACAAAAAGTGTCCCTCCTCGAGAACTATGCCCAATTGGCGTCGCAATGCCTGAGACCACAGAATAAACGTCAGCGCTCGCTCGGCCAACGACCCGTTATCCGTTGTTTGCAGAATCAAGCAAGTACACGGCGGGATTATCTGCGACACCTCGAGTCTGGTAGTACCCCATCACGCTAGACACCGCACGGTGCTCGGTCATCGCCATGATTGCCTGCAATGGCACCCCTTGGCGGCTCGCCTTGATCGCGAACCCCGAGCGCAGACTATGCCGCCAAAGTTGCCTTCCAGTCCCGCCAGCTTGGCGCGCCGCTGCACGATCTCGCCCACCGCGGCCGGTGAGAGGGCGGGGCCGACGGGCTGCTTCCACAATCGCCGAAAAATCGCTCCCTCGGTGATGCCGGCGGTGACCAACCAAACCTCCAGGCCTGGGCGGCGCGATCCAAGACGGGCTTGTCCGGGGGCGACGTCGCGGTTATGCGGCTTGTTGCGTCGTGCTGTGTTCTAGCCGGTAGATGAATCCCTGTGGGCCGATGCGGCGTAGGTCGCGCAGGTCGGCCGCCGCTACCTCGCTGCGTCGCCGGCCGCCACTGGACAAGGCGAAGCAGAGTACGGCGCAGTCGCACAAGCATTCCAGGCTGTCGTCGCAAGTCGCCAGCATCGACTCCAACTCAGCCAAAGTGATCGCCGTCTTCTTGCGCGGTCGCTCGCCGCGCTTGACTTCCGCCCGAGCGGCCCGGCTCAGTACCATGCGAATGGCCGACTGCTCGCACGGGTTGATTAGCTGCTTGAGCCGGTGCGCCGTCGACAGCAGCGCCACCCGATGACCGACGGTGGCAAGTACCCAAGGGCCCAGCTTAGCCTTGAGGCCAGCGGCCACCAAGGACAGGTGACGACAACGGAGCCATGAAGACACCGCGAGAATGAATTCGCAATTTGACATAATATACATTATGCGAATACCTGAAAAAGCTTCGCAGGCAATTGACACGCCCCACGCGCATGCTGTACCGCCGACAGAAAGGAAGACCTGATGCCCTCGGCTACATGGCAACTTGAACCCGGAGAACTGATCACCCCTCAGGGTCGACACATACCACTGCGCGAGATCCTGAACTGGGCCATGGCGCGACACGATGGCCGACAGGACATCCAAACCGACAAATGGAGAGGATGGCGGATCGTACAGCAGTACCTCGTTCCACCGGGACGCACGATGGCGGACGGCGGAATCCACATCAACGCGATAAAGTCGCTATTGTTCCACGACGACCAAGAGCAGGTTTTGCGGGCATTGGATGAGGCATGAAGAAAGACCCGGCCAGCGATGGCCGGGTCTTCTTCGTTGAATGGTCGAGAGCGTATCCGCAGGGGAAACCCCTGCACCCCAGACCTTCGGTTGCCCGGGCGAAGCGACAAATCGATTTGCAGTCTCGCCCGGGCGACCGAAGGACGCTCAGTCACCGACGACGATACAGCCACCGCTTGACGAGTACCCCCGCGACGACGCAAGCGACAGTACAAATCACCCGATAACCCACGTGACTCCAATTCACTTGGACGCACCAGCGCGCAGCGGAAGCGGCGCCGGGATACCGTCCGGAACGACCCCAGCGACCGCCGTAGCGAGCGCCGGAGACGCCTCTGGCGTGGAGGGCTTGACGCCATCGCGCGATGGCGTGTCGTCCTTACGCCGCTCTGGCTTAAACGGGTCATAAGCCGGGCCGTTCTTCGCTACGTTCAGACAGATATCGAGGGCCAGCGTGTAACGCGTGCCCTGCTCCGTGATGCAGTGGCAATCCGAATCGTCGCCTTTCGCCACGCAATAGACCTGGGGATGCGTGGTGACCTGCTGGCCGTCGTACAGCGGCGCGCTCCAAGGCTGGCTAGGGATACGCGGCATCTGCTGCTCGACGTACTCACCAGCTGTCTTCGGGGCCTTTGAAACCTGCGCAGACGGCTTGGACGGGGAGACTGCAGGCACGGGCTTGACATCCTCCTTCTTCGTCCCCGTGCCCGCGAGCACTTCGCCGTGGCGAAACACGTAGATGCCAACCCCAACGACCAGAACGAACATGGCGATCGACACGACAGCGGCGATGCGACCCTTCACCTGCGCCCACGGGCGCTTGGCCCGTTTCGTGTGCATCGTGGCCGACTTGTAGAACGGGTAAAGGTGAGCCGGGTACTTCCATTCCTTGAACTCACCCAACATGCGCAAGGCGCTGTCCTGCACGTCGTCGTGAGCCTCACGCCATTCGTACCTCAACGCGCTCGCTTTCGTGTGCGCGACAAGATGGATATGGACGTTCACCAGCTTTCGGATGTTCGCGTGTAGAAACGTTGGGTGCTGCGTCATCAACACGATATCGATGCCATCGTGACGATGCGTCTCCATCTCGATGATCGCCTGCGACGGATCGCCACCACGAGACGCGCGCCAATAGCGCTGCGCCTCGTCCACCACGACAAGCGAATCCTTCTCGCAGTGCTTGTGCCACTCAAGGACGCCAGCGTCGTCGAGAGGAAGCACGCCCGGATAGCACTGCCCGTCGATGTTCGCCGAGTAGATCAGACGCCCTGCCTTCTCCTTGCCCCACTGCTCGATCAACTCCATCGCGGCGAGGGTCTTGCCGGAACCGGGTGTGCCCGTTAACAGGTAAATCATGACTTGGGTCCTATCCGCTTGAGAATCATTCGACTACCCGCCGCCGAGGCGAACGCCGACAAAATAATCGTGATTGACCGATCAACGTTGAGGTATGCCATCCACGCAACGGTGTCCGCCGACAACCCGCCGAAAGCCGACTGAATCGCCGACAACGCGGGCTCTACGATAAATTTCTGCGACCCGAACTGGATGCCGAGGAACAGCAACGCAGTGAGCAACCACTGCCCTGCCCTCGTGAAGAAAAGTCGCGACAACGCTGCGCCGCACACTTCAATCAACGGGATAAGAAACGCAGGCACCGTCAGCTCCCCTTAACCGATTTGCCGATGATCACAGCGGCAACGATGTATGCCGCGACCAATGCCCACGCGGCCAGCAATGCTGCCGTGTCGCAAATGCCCGGGCCACCCATAAGATCGTGATCGAGAAACATGACGGGCTTTACAGGGCACGAACCGCGCCCACCCAGCCAGCCCGCATCGTTAAGCTGCACGGGAGCATCATCGTCGCCGTTGTCGATCAAACTCGACACATCCGGGTCGCCGCCCTCCTTCCCGCTGTCCTTATTGCCCCCTTGGATCTCTGCCTGAATTCCAAGCGACTGGCACCGCTGACGCTGAGCCTCTACCGCCATCGTGGCAAGCAACGGGTCGCCAGCGGTAGCAGGACTCGCGCCGCACGCAGCTTCCGTATATGCGTCGTCGCACAGCTTGCCCGCCGTGCAATCACCATCACCGTCACCGTCGCCGTCACCGCCACCGGTCCCGTTACCCGGCGTAGTCGTTCCACCACCGGGCGTGGTTGAACCGCCGTTGCCGCCTGTCCCCGTCGTGGTTCCCTGATACGTCCCGGTCGTGATCGTGATGCCACCGCCAACACCGGAGCCGGAAAAGGAGCCGCTACCCGTCTGCTGCTGCTGAGGGTCGGACACAGGAGGGTTAGGCGGCGTAGGCGGCGGCTGGCCGGCGTCGCCTGCGCAGGAAGCCGCAGAACCGTTGACAGCGCAGCCGGACGGCTGCTGAGGGGGTGCACCACCACCCGGATCGGTCGGGCCGCTCACGCACGTTTGCGCGCCCGAACTGCTGACCGAGCAGAACTGATTCGAATTGGGGTCGTAACAGGAACCGCCGCTGCACACCTGAGGCGGAGAAGACGCCGGAGGCGGGGGCGTACTGTCGCTAGAACAGCTATTTCCGGTAGGCGAAAACGTGCCGAGCGAGCGACCGATGCCGCTTCCGGGAACACTGACCGTAATAGTGCCGGGCTGCTGGGTGAAAACGAACTCGCAAGAGTCGGCGCATACCGTCGAACCCTGCGAATAGCCGGAATCCCAGACGCTACCGCTAGGCGACGCGTGCGACGCGCACTGATTGGCGGGCGGAACCACTGGGCAACTAACGCGACCTACCACATACGACGCGTCGACCCAAGCATCGTTGTTGTCTTTCTGCTGATACTTAAGATCCACTTCGACGGACGTCGAGTTAATCCGCCTCGTGACGCACTGCACGTTACGGTAGGCACTGTTACCGTTCATTTCCGCTGCGTTAGACGCGCACGCCGACTGGTAACTCTGCAAACTAGGACACGTCGGCGACCAATCGTCTGCGGATACAGACGCAGAGAACAGCGCTAACAAACACCCCGCAATCGTCAGCGCGTAACCGCTGCGCCGAACATAATCCACGCGGCCAAAATAATGTATCCCGTCATACGGGAGCACCTCGTTTGAGAGGGAGGAAGGGGCGGCGGCGACGGGGTCCAGCAAGCTGGACACCCGCGTGCCGACGCCGCCCCTCCTGACTGAAAGGCGGGCCACCGCGCGCAGGAAGGCAAGAATGGCCCGCATGGATCACGCGCCCCGGCGCGGCAGCTTCGACGACTTGATGCCGATGTAGCCGGACGTGAACGCGACCGAGATGGTGACCGCGACCACAACCGCAGCAGCGATCTTGGCGACATCGGCGGTGGGATCGTACGCGTCGCCGTCGGCGGCATACGCGCTACCCACCGATGCGACCATCAGGAACGCGGTGGCAGCGAGCATGCGAACGCGGGGGTTCTTGGCGAGACGATTCTTCGTGGTCTTGACGAGCTTGAGCATGGTTTTCTCCTGAAATGGGCGCCGGAATGGCGTCCCCTGATCGATCACATTCCGCGCCTGGGCAACTTAGAGACAGCGATGGCAACGAGACCTGAAAAGATCGCGATACCAAGGGTCTGTCCCGCTTCCGACGACATCGGCGGGATTAACGTCGGCGGAGGCATCCACGCGGTCTGCGTGCATGTGGAGGTCGCTGCGTCGAACTGGACGCAGGTCAGGTACATCCCTGCGCCCACGTCCATCACGCAGCCTGCGAACGTGCAACCGGCTTAGCCGGGACGAAATCGGGAAAGATCACGAGGCGACCATCGACGATCTTCGGCTCGCTCGCCTCGATGGTGTAGTCACCCGGCTCGCGAGCGAACGAGGCCTTCGACGGGTCGAAATACACCTCAAACTTCTCGTAACCGCCGTCGGCGTCAACGAGCCGGGCGCTCTGGAAACCGTGATTTTTGCCCTGCTGTTTCTTATTCGGGACGAGCTTGATCTCGGCGGTGAAACGAACGATACGCTTGGACATAACTGACTCTCCTACGACGTTTGGACGTCTACTTGACTTGGCCGGAAGTGGCCGGTTTTCCGGTCCGAGACCGGGCTAAAACGGTGCTGCGAACGGATGCGCGTCGAGCGCGACGGCTCGACCGAATGGGTTTTCGCCGACCCACTTGGGAGTGGCGTCGCGGGTGAGGAACGAGGAAACGAGGTCGCCGAGATCCGTGGTGTCGTCCGCGATGCAGGCGAGGTAGTTCAGCAAGCCGCCGTACTGGCGCTTGCAATGCCGCATCGCGTTTTGAAGGTTCGCCTTGGCGCGGACAACGCTGGACTTGATGCGGCACATCACAGCGCTGACCCACGAGAGCGCCGGGTAGCGGCCGACCAGAAACAGAGCGGGTTCGACCAACACGTCGAGCGGAATTTCATAGCCCTTGCGGTGATAGAAACGACCTTCCCAGCGGACCCACTCAGCGTATTCCTCACCGTCGCGGTAGCCCTGCTCCCTACCCTTCTCGTACACCACCAATTGGCTGCGACCGGTGGGCTTGCCGATGTACATCGTCATGCCACTACCGTCGTTCCAGCCCTGTACATTGGACGCAGGAGGGCGACCGCCCGTCACGAATTCGCCCAGGTCGTACAACTCCTTGGCAAGCTCGAGACCACGCTCACCCTTGTAATCATCGTGAGCGACATCGACCCGCGTGATCTTGGCGGCGATGGTGTCGAGCATTTCACGGACTTGTGACCACGCCACGTCGTGGTCAAAGCCCGCTTCAACGAGGGCGCATGCTGCGCCCGTCATCTCCACGGACACCGTTCCGCGCTGATTTTCGCCACCCCAACAGACGTCGCCGCAAGCACTGCCGTCAGGCGTGAGAAGAACCACGTGATGCGCGTAGCCGCGACGGCCGCCCTTCATGGCGGGCTCAACGTGGATACCGGACTTCGGTGCCAAGGTACGAACGAACCGCTCGGCGGACCAGATCATCGCATCGCCTTCGGTCTCTGACCCGAAGACGTAACCGGCGCCTGCGCTGAAACGAAGGAAGTCGATATTGGCAGCTACCTGCGAACGCTTCGTAGGGAGCGCCTTCTTCGCGTTCAGGTACTTTGATCCCCTGTTAGCCGACGGGATCACCGGCGCTTCGCGCCGGATCACAGGTGGTCCCCGAAAAGCACGAGCAGCACGCCACCGACGACGTACGTGAAAAACACGCAGACCTTGACCACACCGCGAGCGTTCACAGGCCAGCCTCCAGCAACTCACGCTCGCGAGGGACGAGGTGGGCGTAGGGCCCCCTGCCCCACAGCGCTATACGCGCCTCACGAACACGGCGACGGTCGTACGACGAGAGGCCGGGGTACGTCGAGTGAGGATCGACAGGCACGGATGACATGCCACCCGGTAGCAAACCATGCTTCGTGATGGACTCGACCGGCCCGGGAATAACGACCGGTCGAGACGTGTAGTAGTGGTGCCGGTTAGGCTCGAAAGCCTCTGGAAGTCCGCGTAAGCGCATATCAGGCCTCGTCGCCGGTTTCGTACGGCATGCCGCGATGCCCGCAAGCGGGGCACTCCGTGTCACTCCACTCAAACTGCTCGCGCTCGATATCCGCGCCGCAGTCCGTGCATTCGATATGACGGTGCTTCTTCTCCAGCTTGTCGAAGAAGTTTTCAGTGTCCCACTCACGCTGGCGTTCTCGTCCCACGGTTCGTTAGGCTCGACGTCATCGGTCTCACCGGCAGCGCCGACGTAGCCGCATTCGTCGCACTCGACTTCGCCAAACGGCTCGTCCGGCTCGACCTGGGCGCCGCACTTCTGGCAGTACGCCGCCATACCCTTCGAATCGAGATAGTCCGCATAGGTGCCAACGCCTGAGCCGTGGCGCGGGACCTTCGAAGAGATGATCGAGATGAGGCCCGACGTCCACGCAACCGAAACGACGACGGCGGTGACAGCCGCGGCGGCGATCAGCCTGACGCCAGTGGTCGAAAGAGCCTGCAATGCGTCCCCATCGACGATCACAGCCAGCCCTCGGCGACCAGCTGAGCGCGGTGATCGGCGTATGCGCGCCACGCGACGAACGCCCGGGCACATGAGACGGTGAACAGGAAAATCCCGGCCGAAAGGACGAAGGCAAGCATGACGGGCCCTCCCCTCACGACTTGGCGATGCGGAACGCGGCCAGCGCAGTGCGCTCGGCGGCTTCGGCATGGATGGAGGCGCACTCGAAGTCCTGCGCGTCCAGCGAAACCAGCTCCATGCGGAGGGCGGTTTCACAGTCCTCGGCGAGCGAAACGATGCACTCGCGGGCGAAGTTGTCGATCATGGCTGGCCCCTGAACGGGTAACACGTCCCGTTATGGGTCGGCACGTTACACTGCCCGTGTTACCTACGTCAACACAGGGTGTTTTATGTCCGCCACGCACGATCTCATGGACAGGGTTAAGGAGCGCCGGGGCCTTACGTCTGACTCGGCGCTAGCACGCTTGCTCGGTGCAACACAAGCGACGGTGAGCAACTGGCGTCAGGGAACGCGGCATCCCCAGCCGCACTACATCGAAAAGATGTCTAACGCTCTCGGCGAAAGGGCAATCGTATGGGCACTGCGCATCCAAGCAGAACGAGACGCCAAGGTAGACCCCACGAACTCAAAGGTGTGGCTTCGATGGGCTGACGAGATCGGGAAATCGGCAGCGGCCATCCTCCTAGTATTCGGTTTAGCCGTCTATACGCCTAAAGCGTCTGCATTTAGCGGTGAAACACCTGTTTTACAGAACGTTGGCCTATATACATTATGCGAAGTTGTGATAACCATTACAGCGCTACGCTGGGAACTCACGCGCTGATGATTAACCACTCAGCACAACGGCTCCCAGCCATGTCCTCCGCGCCCGGGTGAATCGCGTAAGCGACCACCCCTCTCCATTCCTCAGTCATCAACCGTGCGCGTGACCGCGGATGTGCTGACAGACGAGATGCGCCACTTCCATGGGGGCTTCACGCGCAGGGAAATGACCACCCCAGAAAGCACCTGACGTCGATAGCCGCCACTGAAGTAGGATTCGAGCCCTTCGGACTCTTCGGGCGGGTCGCATTCATCGGCGCCGCCCTGCAAGAACAGCATCGGCACCTCGAGCGTTTCGGTCGCATCGACCATGGCGCGCGCCGCGTCGTAGTCGGGGTCCATTGGACGGAGTTTCCCAGCGCGACTGGTAGCCGTGAAGAGTAATCGCGACCCAGTCCGATTTGAAAAGGCTTGTGCCGCCACCGCGAAGGCGTCTTCGGTGATCCACGCCGTCGGCCCCCACGTGTCCCATTGCCGTCGGGCAAAGCCGATGGGATCGTTGCGCACCGCTTGCGCGCCCGCTTCCGCCGTCATGAACCACTGATACCACCAGCGAGCACATTGTGGGTAAGCCGGAACGGTGAACCGCCCGCGAGGTGAATAGCCGATGGCAATGACGGTGGCGGATAAGAGGCGCGCAGGCGCCATCGCCGCCATATGGTAGGTGGCGCGGCCGCCCCAATCGTGGCCGACAATATGGAAGGCGCCGATACCCAGGGCGTCCATGAGATCGAACGCGTCCTGAGCAATGGCGACCCCGAGCCATCGCGAATGGTTGCGCCGTCGCGAAACTGCGTTTTGCCAAACCCCCGCAGGTCCGGGCAATCCACCTCAAACCTGCCGCTTCCAGATTCGGGACGACCCCGCTCCACGCGCTGGCATCGTCCGGCAGCCGTGAAGAAGCAGCACGGTTTGGCCGTCCCGAGGTCCACCCTCGGCATAGTGAATACGAAGCTTTGCGGTGTCGACCAATGGCATCTGGAGTTCCTCGACGGATGAAAGTGCCATCGCCGCGCGGCGGTGGACTGACGCGCATCCCGATGGGCGGAAGCTGACTATCCGTGGCTCGACCCGAAGGCCGCATGAATTCCCTGCCGTTCCCTCGCGATTCTTGAATCGTTGCTGGTCTGCATGGCTAAACGTTCCACCCGGCCGCGATCGCGAAAAGAAAGTGTAAATTCTTCAACACCGAAAGATTCGGGAAAAAT